>NZ_VHIQ01000009.1 GCF_006494535.1 Paucihalobacter ruber | reverse complement strand
AGTTTCAGTATAGTTAACAGAAAGGGTAGTATCACAGTTATCAGTAGCGGTTACAGTTGCCGGAGCAGGAATGGCATCACATTCTACAGTAATATCAGCAGGGACACCAACCAATTCAGGAGCTGTGTTGTCTACAACAGTAATAGTTTGCGTTTCGGTAGTTGTATTACCACCATTATCAGTTATGCTCCATTGACGTACAATAGTTCCAACACCATCAACAACGGAATTAGAAGTTTCACTGTAGTTAACAGAAAGAGTAGTATCACAATTATCAGTAGCGGTTACAGTTGCCGGAGCAGGAATGGCATCACACTCTACAGTAATATCAGCAGGGACACCAACCAATTCAGGAGCTGTGCCATCAACCACAGTAATAGTTTGAGTTTGGGTAGTTGTATTGCCACCATTATCGGTTATGCTCCATTGGCGTACGATAGTTCCAACACCATCAACAACGGTATTGGAAATTTCAGTATAGTTAACAGAAAGGGTAGTATCACAGTTATCAGTAGCGGTTACAGTAGGAAGTGCTGGAATAGCATCACATTCAACAGTAGTATCAGCAGGGACACCAACCAATTCAGGAGCTGTGCCATCAACAACATTAATAGTTTGCGTTTCGGTAGTTGTATTGCCAGCATTATCGGTTATGCTCCATTGACGTACGATTGTTCCAACGCCATCAACAACGGTATTGGAAGTTTCAGTAAAGTCAACAGAAAGAGTAGTATCACAGTTATCAGTAGCGGTTACAGTAGGAAGTGCTGGAATAGCATCACACTCTACAGTAATATCAGCTGGAACACCAATCAATGCAGGAGCTGTGGAATCAACAACGCTAATCGTTTGAGTTTCGGTAGTTGTATTGCCACCATTATCAGTTATGCTCCATTGACGAACGATGGTTCCAACGCCATCAACAACGGTATTGGAAATTTCAGTAAAGTCAACAGAAAGAGTAGTATCACAGTTATCAGTAGCGGTTACAGTAGGAAGTGCTGGAATAGCATCACATTCAACAGTAGTATCAGCAGGGACACCAATAAGTATAGGCGCTACAGAATCAACCACCGTTACAGTAAAACTACAAGTTCCAAGTATATTGTCATCAGCATCACGTTCTTCATATATAACTTCGGTTTCACCTAAGGGAAACAGATTGCCAGATCCAAAACCTGAAACCAGAACCATACTACCACCTAAGATATCTGTAGTTGGTACTGTATAATTTACAATTGCATCACATGAGTCCGGGTCTGTATCGATTGAAAAGTCACTAGGACAATTTGAAATACCCAGATTAAGACTATTTTTTAATAAATGGTTTTCAAAATCAGTTTGAGTTTCAGAAGGGGGAATATCTTTATTTTCCGACTTTTTATTTACCGACGACTTTAAATCATTTAAAATATCTGAACTAAAAAAACTAACGAATTGACTACGAATAGCTTTATATCCTTCAGTTTTAGTGGCGATTGTTTCTGTTATACCCCTGAATATGTATGTTGAAAAGAATAATTGACTTGTTCCAAAGAACACAATAATGATCAGCGTAATTTTTTTCATTAGCTTGGGGCTATTAAATTTTAATCGGGAGCTAATATATAACTATTTTGTTAAAATATCCATGAAATACAAAAAAAATCGATAAAGTGTAATAAGTGTGTTTGTTTTGATCAAATTTTTATCATCACGGTATGATTATTTTACTTTTTGAACCAATGTTGGTATTTATCTGGCAAAGTAATGGTCCATCGGGTAAATTGATGCCTTCAAGATTGAATGTGGCACTGTCTTGAACTTTTTGGGAAAATATTTTTTTGCCGGACATATCAAATAATGAAATCTGACTGATATAAACTAAGGTCGGGCTATCACTCATTTGAATTAATTTATTGTTTCTATGATATTCAAAGTTTAAATTTTGAATATCAACTTCTGCAACCGAAAGCGCTTGTGGATAACTATTTGCTGAAAAGGTAATATAAAACCTATTAATATAATTTCCAGGACTAAAATCTCCTGTAAAATCTATCTGATTTAGAAGCGTATGCTCATCAACGAGTGCATCATATAAATAGACTTGAACATCAAAATCAAAATTTTCAAGTGAGTGCAATCCAATTGAAATGTTGCCCTCATCACTTAAAAACATACCTAAAGGATAACTTTTCGTATCGGCGAAGCTTCCAACACCTTGAATTACGAAGCGCTCATCGTTAATCATCCAGTTAAGGTCATTCGGAAAATTATCGGGATTTCGGGCATCGTAGCCCCAATCGAAATCGTCAGTGGCCGCATCATTGGGCGTAAATCCCAGAAGCAGTTGCCTTATGGCGTTATCCGGACTTGTAAAACTAATCCGAACGCGTTGTATTTGATTGCTTTGGCTAAAGATTAAATTGTGAGAAGCGCAAAACATTAGGGTAAGAACAAGACATAGGAATCTTGTAGATTTTAATAGTGTAGGTTTGAACATGGGGCCTGGTTTTTTTAGTATTTCTACTACATTAACACAGGCGAATGTAAAAATTAATCTGAATTATATCTATAAAATGCATAAAAAATCGATGAAATGCACAATAAAGCTACTTTATTAATGCATTTCATCGAAATATATTGGTCAATATGTATAACTAGTAACTTATAATGACCTTTTTACTATGCGTATTATTTTCAGTTTCAATATATACTACATAGGTGCCTTCTGAAACTTCTTTTACAGGAATTCTATAGGTGGCATTTTCTGCATAGAATGTTTCGAGTTGGTTCCATTCCTGAACTGATTGTCCTAATAAATTAACGAGTTTAACCTTTGTAACTATTTCATTAGGGATTCTAATATAGATATCTTCAGATTTTTTGAGATAGTTGACTGTTAATTCAGAAGATTCTAAATCTTCTATATCTAGAGTAGAGTCATCCCGGAAGGCTACAAAGAATCTGTCGTTATAGGTACCGGTATCCAAAGTCATAACAAAATTATTGTCATTAATAAGGAAATAATTACCCAACAGCGCGTCGTAGATATAGACATTAGGGTTAGTACCAAAATTTTCAAATTCTGTTATGCTAATTTCGAAAGTACCACTTTTAGAAAGGTTGATACTTAACGGATACATTTTTGAATTATCGAATTGTCCAACACCTTGTATCACATATCTTTCTCCTTCAATTAAAAAGGCCATATCATTAGCGTAATTGTCATTTGCTCTGGCGTCATAACCGTAATCAAATCCGTCGGTAGCTTCATTATTTGGAGTAAAGCCCAAAAGCAAAGGCCTGTTAAATCCATCGTTGTGTGAATTAAACAAGAATCGAATTCTTTTTATTTCTTCGTCGTTGTTTTCCTCTTCTGCAACATTACTGCTTCTAAAAAATACGGAGGTGTTGCCATCTTCTTTTTCATACACCCTTTGGCTGTTTTTGAATCTTACGTTATTAGGATTAGTTCCTAAACCAGAAGACTCCACAAAAAATCCTTGACCCACCGGAATATATTGACCAGGCGTTTTTGTAGATTCACCTGCGCCACTAATGAAATCTGGAATAACCGTTGGTAAACCTCCTGTTAAATTAAGTACGCCATATCCACCTTCATACAATGATAAAATATGAGTAATATTTGATTTATAGTGTTCCCAAAAATAAAGTGTACCTGTGATACTTTCTGTAGATCCAGAATTTCCACCTTGTATATTATCTCTTATAAACTCGAATGCATCAATAGCTGAAGGATAGGGGTTACCAACCAAAGACTGATTACCATGGGTTATCAAATTTGAAATATCTCCGTTATTAGGTTTACCAACAAACACATAGTTTTGGGTGTCGGCTATAGGATTGCCAACCCCACTGCCTTTCATGGTAAATCCTAAACCGGCATTCAATGTGCCCGTTGTACCAAGTGGTCTCCAAGCTGCATACGTATTAATGGCGTAATTTTCGTAAGCATATAACCAACGACTGCTTAAAGTTATTGGATTAGTACTTCCTGTGGCATCGTAGCTGGTGGTCCAGCCAATAGGTCCTGGATTTGCAGAATCGGTACCGTCACGTAAAATAGACTCAATACTAAAGGCTGTATTATTAGTGCTGGTATTGATGGCGCCCACAGGTGAACCCCAATAATTATAGTTAAATAAATTGGTGGTTCCTTGTTGATCGCGCTCTATAAACCCACTGCTGGCTACATCCAGAACGCTTTCATTAAACTGATTAATATCATAACGTTTCTGAATTAGTTGAGATTCGCCTACCAAATCTATTTTCCCATTTAATCTTAAATAATGAGTTACCAATAGCATTTGGCCGTCATTGGTTTCGTCCATTGCTGTACCGGGGTCTGCCATAGTAAGTGTGCCAGAATTCACTAACAGTCCTAATACTTTAATATCTTTATTGTCTGAACTAATGTTATTGTCTGTTCTCACAATATTCCAATCTATTGGCTGACCATTAACGCCATTGCTGTTAGGATAACTCCATACGGTATCTCCATATAACCAAGGTGTAGTGATAGTTCTGTCCATCCAATCTCCATCTCTTACTGATATATAAGGAAGCGGTGCTGAATTTGGTTGTGGCGAATTGATATTTCTTAATTTTCCGTTTACACCAATACCACCGTATGGATATAAATAACCGCAGCCTAAATCATCCATTCTATAGTAGCCTAAAAGATCACCCCAGGCTAAGACGTTATCTTCGGTTCCATCAAGGTTATTGTCCGGGCCATAGATTTTCATATTGAGCTCAGTGCCTACTACATCGCCTCCAGCGCCATCAATTTCTTGGTTCATCATTTGTCTGATATGCTCAACCGATAGTGCTTTATTCCAGATTCTAAATTCATCCATCCAGCCTCTAAAATAATGTGTTGGCTGGCCATTTCTGTCCATAGCGCCTAAAATACTGCGATTATTATTGGCTAATGGCGCGGTTCCGGATTCAGATTCAACCAGAATACCATCAATATACAAATTATAGTTACTACTATCAAATGTTACGGCTACATGATACCATCTGTCGTCATTGATATTAAAAGGAGATACGATAGAGCCACCACTATTCCAATTAAATGATATTCTTCTGTTTCTCAATCTTAAATCGTAGCCGTTTATTAAATTATCAGCATTGCGTTTTGAGAATAAAGTCTGAATATTATTGTTATTCAATCCAGATTTCACCCACAATTCAATACTAAAAGCACTATTTAAATCGTAGTTGTTATTAAATGTTACATGGTCGTTTATTCCGTCAAAATTAACATTATCACAAGATGTTAAATTGATTGTTATCGTGTCTTCACAATTACCAACGCTCCAACTCAATATATATTCACCAGACTCACCGGTAAAGGTTGCTCTAGGGTCTTCTTCAGGATTGGCTGTATAGACAGGGTTGTTAGAAATAAATTGCCCTGTACCGCAAGTGCTGGTTGGGCCGCTTACTATGCTCCAGGTTCCACCGATGCCGGTTCCCGGTTGGTTAGCAAAGGGAACTGCTGGGTCGTAAGTAGGATAAGCGCCATTTAAAAAATTCTGTTCGGAATTTAGGGTGTTATCGTAGGCGTTTAAAGTTACTGTATTATTTCCACAATCCGTTTGTGGAATAGTTTGATCTACACCTGCATAGGCGTAATTTGCTTGTATTTCAACCCAAACAGTACCGTCGTCGCCCTGGCTTCTACATCCATTTACCAAAGAGGTCACACCATAAATATGGGTTCCCGGAGTAGGCGGTGTAATAATTGTTGTATTGGAAGTTGAAACAACTTCACCTGCTTCATTGGTCCATTCTACTCCGTTATCTGCTTCATTCACTTCAAATTGAATATTATCAACGGCCCAGGAACTTGTTGGTTGCGTTCCTTCGTAAGTAAATCGAATTCTTAAATTACCCTGACCTAAATAGCTTTCAAGTGAATTGCCATTAATATCTTCGGTAAATACAAAGTGATTAAGTCCAAAATTATCATGGTTGCCCGAAGAGGCCGGGCCAAAAATATCTTGTAAAGTGACCGTGTAGTTTTCACCTCCATCTAGTGATAATTCGATACGAATGCGATCACCGGCCAACAAATTCCAAGCTTGATCCATTTGAAACTCAAAGACAGTTAGTCCGAAGGTATTGAATATGGGTGTTTCTAACACAAAACCATCTGCATCTGCCGGGCCGTTAACAATACCAAATTTTCTATCACCGTTGGTTGCACCTGAATCATATCTTATACCTCCAAATGTTTGAGGGTTTGACCCCGACCAGTTATTACTCGCTTTAGTATTATTGGCATTAGCAGTCCAACCACCAGGATTACCGTCTACCAGCCATCCATCCGGGTCTTGCGTATTTAATTGTCCTGTACTAAACTCACCACCACCATCTTCTAATCCAAGACCGGTTCCCAATCCACTTTGAGCGGTAATAGTTACTTCTTCATTAAGGCAGATTTCTGTAGCACTCACTACTACTGGATCTGGTTTAACATCGGGTGGAATAACATTAAGAATCACTCTTGAAGAATATTCAACACCACAATTTCCACTTTCTACTTCTGCTCTAAATACAGTTGTTTCTGTAATATCAATAAAAGGAATTGAAGTGAGGTCATTTGTATTTGCAATATCTATCCAAGTAATTCCTCCATCGGTTGAGAATTGCCATGTATTTACAGTTCCTGTGGCACCAGATAAATTAATAGTGCCATCGCCTAAATGGCAAACGGTTAGTACTGATCTTGAATCTGAAACCGTTTCACTGTCTAAATAACCAAGTGCTGAACCACCAACGGTGACATCACTTATAGTAACTGAAGTGGTAACTGGTGTTATAGGGCAGGCAGAAGCCGGCATGGTATAAGTGACAGTATAAGTTCCCGCTGTGCTTGAACTAGGGGTAATTTCACCTGTTGTGGCATTAATCGCTAATCCTGCGGGTGCACTAAAAGTGCCACCAAGATAGTTGTTGGCTCCGGTTAAATTTGGAGCGGTTATTCCTGCAAATGACTTACAATATTCATTATTATCATAACTCAATGTAGCCGAAGGCTGTAATGTTACATTTAATGACGCCGTGTTAGATATAACATCAGGACAAGTTGCCCCTGTACCTGTAATTACAACATCATAGTTACCAATATCAGCAGGACTAATGTTGCTTAGACTTAAAGTTGCACTATTAGCTCCAGATATATTAACCCCATTTTTACGCCATTGATATTGCGCGATAGAGCCTGAAGCAGCCACTGTAAAGGTTGCCGTACTGCCTTCGCATAAATCTAAATCGTCAGGCTGATTGGTGATTGTTACTAACTGATTAACATTTAAGGTTACAGTATTTGAAACCAATACATCACATGAGCTGTAACCTGTAATTTCTGCGTAGTAACTACCGGAATCAGAAATGGTGGCCGGTTGAAAATTTAACACGTTGCTTGTTGCACCTGCCACAGGTACGCCGTTTTTGTACCATTGGAAGGTTAAATCGTCACCAATAGCCACGACACTTAAGCTGGTATCTGTATTATTACAAACACCAACATTAGATGGTTGCGTTGTTATGGTTATAGCTTCTTTAATGGTAATTTGTCCTGAAACAGATGCTTGACCACAACCACCACCGGTAGTTGTAACAGTATAATTAAAGGTCCCTATTTGCGTTGAAGTACCTGTAATTGTGAATTCGCCGGCATTATACTGTGAAGTGAGTCCTGCGGGTAAACCGGTAACAGTTGCTCCTGTACCGCCGCCACCAATCAAATAAACAATATCATCAATACTTGAACTTGAACAAATGATTTGGTCTTTATTGTCAGGAGTATTTAATGTGGCACCGGGGTTAACTGTGATGGTTCCGGTGGCATCTGCAGGAAGACAAATACCGTTTGTTGTTACTGTATAGTCATAGGTTCCCGCTTGTGTTGGTGTTCCGGAAATCGTAAAAATGCCATTATTAAAAGTTCCGGAAACACCTGGTGGGAGATCGGTAACTGTTGCATTGGTTGCACCACCACCAATATTGTAAACGATATTGGTGATACTTTCATTATCGCAAACAGATTGGATGTTATTGGCCGGTGAACTGATTGTGTCATCCGTATTAACAGTAATGGTACCTGTGGCGGTAGCGGAGTCGCAAGAACCGGTAGTTGTAACGGTATAGTTAAAAACACCGTTTTCAGTTGGCGTACCACTGATAGTGAGTGTGGTGGCATCAAAACTTAACCCATTGGGTAGTCCTGTAATAGTTGCACCGTTTGCGCCACCTCCTATAGTATATACAACATCTGAAATAGAAGTGTTAACACATACTGTTTGGTTGTTGGCGTCTGTGGTACTGATAGTATCATCGGGTGTTACAATAATGGTTGCCGAATCACTAAGGGCCTGAGAACAGCTGGTATTGTTTTGATGTGCAACACTTATTAGTTGATAAGTAGTGTTAGCTGTCAAGTTAGCTGTTGTGATTGTAGTTGTACCTGAGCCCCCAACATTAACAGTTTGAGTGGCTCCTCCATTAATAGTATAAGCTACAGTTGTGTTTGGTGTTGCAGTTATTTCTAAGGTAGAGGTATCACCGGTACAGATTGGAGAATCAATAATTGCAATACTTGCTGTTGGATCTGGTAAGATATATATGACCATTTCGTCACTGATACTTCCACTACATTGACCTCTTGTAGTTGCAGTGAGAGTTAGAGTAATCGATTCGCCCGTAAAATTGCTTGGTATATTATATGTTCCATTTAAAAAACCATTAAGTGAGTTTCCTTGAAATGCAAAACTACCAACATTTGGATTTGCCGTCCAAGTAAGATTATTTCTATTGTTTATTCCAATTACCGAGGCATTTAAATTAATTGACGTAGTATTTTCACATACAAAAAGATCATCACCTGCATCCACTTGAACATTCACGCCTATGTTTACATCTAAGGTGTTTGTTATTGAACCGCATGGATTAGACCTTGTTACCTGGATGGAATTCCCGTTTGGTAAAGGATTGGTATAATTTACAGTGATTTCATTGGTGCCTTGTCCTGAAACAAGTATAACACCAGTACTAGGTACTGTCCATACATAGTTTAGTACATTTGAATCGTTAGGTACTGAATAAGTCACATTATTTACAGGAGGACAAATAATACCAGGATTAGATATTTCTACCGCTATTGGGGCATTTAAAAATACTTGATGGCTAATACCATTACTCGTTGCCGTAGCACTACTGGTACATACTTCACTCGTAGTCATAATAACAGTAACTGTCTGACCATCGGTTAAAGAGGATGTTGCAAAAGTGGCGCTATTTCCACCAATATTGCTTCCATCAATTTGCCATTGATAACTTGGACTGGCACCTCCGTTAACCGGAGTTGCGGTGAAAGTGACTTGATCACCGGCGCAAATATTACCATCGGTATCACTTGAGGTTATGCTTACTGAGGGTGTTAAAATAGGATTTACAGTTATTACTACATTATCAATATTATAACAACCTGTAACATTTTCACTGCGCACATAGTAAGTTGATGTAGATGCAGGACTTACTAAGGCATTTATGGGGTTAGTACCAGAAGCGGCATCGGTTGCGTTGTTATAATATGTAAGATTGGTGCCTGTTGCATTTGATCCCAAATCATAGGAATCTCCTGCACAGATATCCTGATTTGGTCCTGCATTTACAGCAGGTAAAGGATCAATTGTAACATTAATACTTCCCGTTGCGAAACATCCGGCAGGTAATTGCGTACGCACCCAATAGGTAGTTGGATTTAACGGACTAACCACAGATGAGCCAAGAGCGTTGTTGCCACTATTGGCATCAGATTCATTTAAATAATAAGTTAAAGTACCACCGTCAGGATTAGTTACGGCCGTTGATAAATCAAAACTTGATTGATTTTCTGCACATACCGATCCGGAAGTTGTACTAATGGAAGGAGCCGGATTAACAACCATGGTAAAGCTGTTGGTACTTGGAGCAGGTACCGGATTAGCGCATGGCACTTGCGAAGTAACTAACAAGCTAACAATTTGACCATTAATAAGAGTACTGGTACTAAATGTTGCATTCGTTGCTCCGGTAACATTTGCCCCGTCAATTTGCCATTGGAATTGAGGGCTTGCACCGCCGTTAATAATGGCATTTGGATTTACCGAAAATGTTACCAATTCACCGTCGCATATAGATGTGGCCGATGCAGTAATATTAAAAGAAACATCTCTGGCATCATTTACAGTAACAGTCAACGGATTACTGGTAATGGTTCTTACACAGGAATTATAGGTACTGGTCATCTCAACGGTGATAGCATCTCCGTTGGCCAATTCATTAGAGGTGGTATAGGTAATACCTGTCTCCCCTGACACAGCTGTACCATTAACATACCATTGATAGGTAGCATTAGAGCCTTCATTAAAAGGTAGTGCTGTAAATGTTACGGTTGCCTGCTCACAAAATGTGGTTTCTGTGGCATCAATAGATATATCGGCATTTTCACTACCGTCGGTAACTGTTACTGTTGCAGTACATGTTGCAACATTATTATTAACATCGGTTACCGTAAGGGTAACGGTATTATCACCAACATCAGCACAAGTAAAAGTACTTATGTCTAAATCTATTGTATTAATACCACAGTTATCTGATGAACCATTGTCAATATCTGCCGCAGTAATCGTCGCAATTCCGGTAGCATCCAGTTGAATGGTAAAATCTCTACAAACGGCATTTGGTAATTCGTTGTCGGTAACAATAATTCTTTGCTCACAAGAATCACTAATATTATTTGCTTCGTCGGTGGCTGTCCATGTAATAATTGTTTCGCCTACAGGGAAAGGCGCATTTAAGGCTGCATTGTCACTACGCGTTCCGTTATATGTGAAGGTTGTTGAGCAGTTGTCTGTTGCAGTTGGATTGGATATAGTAATGCTTGCTGAGCACTCACCGTTATCGGCTGTTTCAGTAATATCGGCAGGACATGTTATTACCGGGGCCTCATTATCTTCAATGGTAATGGTATGCGTCACCTGAACATTGTTACAGCCATCACTAACATTATAGATTCTATTTATGATTAATGGGTTACCAAGGGTGCCATTACCACCGTTATCAGATTCTGAAGTAAATGTTACTGTTGGAGTTGAACAAGAATCTGTTGCACTTACAATTGATGTGTCTGGCGCAGGTAAATCGCTCAAGCAATCAATAGATAAAGGCGCAGGATCACTGGTGTCAGGAGCCGTATTGTCTTCTATTAGGAAGTTGGCAGATTCTGTGGCGACGTTATTTCCGCAGGCATCAGTAGCTGTGAATATAACAGTAACCAATCCTGTTGATCCACAATAACTAATAAAGTTATTAGCATCGTAGTCGTTAGTCCAAGTAACGCCAGAACAAGTATCGCTTGCAACGGCACCACCGTTGGTGTTCAACCAATTGTTGAGATCGTTTATATTACCACTACCATCACATTCAAATACTACATCTATTGGTTGTTGGGTAATTTGAGGCGCTGTAGAATCTTCAATAATAAAAGCAGCAATTGATTGCACTTCATTGCCGCATTCGTCTGCTGCTGTAAATGTTACTTCTATTTCTCTTGTACTTCCACAAGCGTTAACAAAATTATTAACATCAAAGTTATTGGTCCAGTTAATGGTTCCACAGCCATCGCTGGCAGTAGCACCACCATTATTGGCTAACCATGCATTTAGTTCGCTGATATTTCCTGCGCCATCGCACTCTGCAAAATAATCACTGGCACTTCCCGTTAACTGAGGATTTGTATCCAGAACTGTAATGATTTGAGTGTATACTGACGAGACATTTCCCGAATCATCAGTAACCGTCCAGGTATTGGTATAGGTCCCGTTTTGCGGACAGGTAGCATCGGTAGATACAAATGCACCGCCTACTTTAACAATGTTAGACAAATCGGTATCGCAGTTATCGGTTGCTACCGGAAAGAGCGCTTGTGCATTTGCCAAGGCTGTTGCATCGTCGCAGTTGACTGTT
The DNA here is from genome assembly GCF_006494535.1 of Paucihalobacter ruber. Classification (GTDB taxonomy): domain Bacteria; phylum Bacteroidota; class Bacteroidia; order Flavobacteriales; family Flavobacteriaceae; genus Paucihalobacter; species Paucihalobacter ruber. The sequence goes on along the minus strand of NZ_VHIQ01000009.1, from coordinate 440 downwards.
CTATTGAGGTTGTTTGGACTATTGGTCCAGGTTGGTCTTTCATCATCTGTTACAGTCACGTTTTGAGTGCAAGTACTTGTATTGCCGGCCGCGTCTTCAACGGTCCAAGTTACAACGGTAAGACCGATAGGAAATGTAGCCGGGGCGTCATTAGTAATTGTTAAAGCATTATTAGGGGTACAATTATCTGAAACCGTTGGATTACCTAAGTTAACAGTTGTCGTGCAATTACCTGTGCCATCATCTGAGGTTTGAGCGGTTATATCTCCTGGGCAGGTAATGGTTGGAGGAGTTATATCATCAACAATCACTATTTGTGTTTGTGTTGATGTATTCCCGTTACCATCATTGTAAGTCCAAGTGATGGTGTAGGTTCCCTGTACGCTATAAGTTAACGGATTAGTAGTCGTTGCAGTGATCGTTCCTTCGCAGTTATCAGT
>NZ_VHIQ01000008.1 GCF_006494535.1 Paucihalobacter ruber | reverse complement strand
AAAAGTTACAGTAGCATCACCACAGTTATCGGTAGCTGTTAAAGTATCAGCAGTAGGCACCGCATCACATTCAACAGTTGCATCGGCAGGTAAAGCTTCAACAAATGCAGGAGCCGTAGTATCTTGAACAGTGATGGTTTGTGAATGAGAAGTCTCATTACCACATTCATCAGTTGCAGTCCATGTTCTCACTACAGTAAACTCACCGGCACAAGCACCTTCAGTGATATATTCATTCAAGGTTACAGTAGCATCACCACAGTTATCAGTAGCTGTTAAAGTATCAGCAGTAGGCACCGCATCACATTCAACAGTTGCATCGGCAGGTAAAGCTTCAACAAATGTAGGAGCCGTATTATCTTGAACAGTGATTGTTTGTGAATGAGAAGTCTCATTACCACATTCATCAGTTGCAGTCCATGTTCTCACTACAGTAAACTCACCTGCACACTCACCTTCATTAGTTACTTCTTCGAAGGTAACAGTAGCATCGCCACAGTTATCAGTAGCTGTTAAAGTTTCAGCAGTTGGTACTGCATCACATTCAACAGTTGCATCGGCAGGTAAAGCTTCAACAAATGCAGGAGCAGTAGTATCTTGAACAGTGATGGTTTGTGAATGAGAAGTCTCATTACCACATTCATCAGTTGCAGTCCATGTTCTTACAATAACAGACTCACCGGCGCAAGCACCTTCTGTGATGGTTTCATCAAAGGTTACCGTAGCATCGCCACAGTTATCGGTAGCTGTTAAAGTATCAGCAGTTGGTACTGCATCACATTCAACAGTTGCATCGGCAGGAAGTGCTTCAACAAAAGTAGGTGCTGTATTATCTTCAATCGTAAAAGTAGCGGTAGTTGTTGTTCTGTTTCCGCACTCATCTGAAGCAGTAAATGTAACAGTAGCAGAACCGGTAAAGCCGCATTCGTCACTTAGTTCTATAAAATTGTTTGTCCAAATAATGTCACTACAGTTATCTGAGGCTGAAGCACCACCATTAGCGTTTAACCAAGATTGTAGTTGTAGTTCATTATCATCGTCACATTGTACAGTTAAGTCAGCGGCTGGATTATTAATTGTTGGTGGCAAAAGATCTATTATGGTAAACAAGGCAGTTGTACTTCTAGAATTTCCACATTCGTCAGTTGCGGTAAAAGTAACAAGCGCTCTTCCTGTTTCTCCACAATCGTTAGTTAAACTTGTAAAATTATTTGACCAAGTTATTGAACCACAATTATCTATTGCATTTGCACCAGCATTTGTGTTTAACCAAGCTTGAAGTTCATCGGTATTACCTGAGCCATCACACGAAACTGTTTGGTCAGCAGCAACTGTAGTAATAGTTGGAGCTGTTGTATCTTGAACTGTTACGATCTGTGTATAAGTTGTTGTATTATCACAGTCATCAGTAGCTGTCCATGTTCTTGTTAAAGTATAATTTGAAGGACAATCGCCATCAGTTCTTACTTCTGAGAATGCAACATTTACATTGTCACTGCAATTATCGGTTGCTGTTAGAATTGAGGCAGTCGGAACGGCATCACATTCAACTAAAATGTCCGCAGGAAGATTTCCTTCAAATTCAGGCGCGGTAGTATCGGCAACCGTAATAGTTTGGCTTACAGAAGAAGTATTATCGCAGTCGTCAGTAAAGGTCCAAGTGCGAGTAATAATTATCTGACAAGGATCTGAGTTGTCTGCAGAGTCAACACCGGTAACGGTAATATCACCGGCACAGTTATCAGCAGCAGTTAAATCACCGGGAGCAGGTACATCATCAATACACTCAACTGAAAAATCGGCAGGTGCAGCAGGTGCAACAGGCGCGGTAGTATCGGCAACCGTAATAATTTGGCTTACAGAAGAAGTATTGTCGCAGTCGTCGGTAAATGTCCAAGTGCGAGTAATAATTATCTGACAAGGATCTGAGTTGTCTGCAGAGTCAACACCGGTAACGGTAATATCACCGGCACAGTTATCAGCAGCAGTTAAATCACCGGGAGCAGGTACATCATCAATACATTCTACTGAAAAATCGGCAGGTGCAGCAGTTGCAACAGGCGCGGTAGTATCGGCAACCGTAATAGTTTGGCTTACAGAAGAAGTATTATCGCAGTCGTCAGTAAAGGTCCAAGTGCGAGTAATAATTATCTGGCAAGGATCTGAGTTGTCTGCAGAGTCAACACCGGTAACGGTAATATCACCGGCACAGTTATCAGTAGCAGTTAAATCACCGGGAGCAGGTACATCATCAATACATTCTACTGAAAAATCGGCAGGTGCAGCAGGTGCAACAGGCGCAGTAGTATCGGCAACCGTAATAGTTTGGCTTACAGAAGAAGTATTGTCGCAGTCGTCAGTAAAGGTCCAAGTGCGAGTAATAATTATCTGACAAGGATCTGAGTTGTCTGCAGAGTCAACACCGGTAACGGTAATATCACCGGCACAGTTATCGGCAGCAGTTAAATCACCGGGAGCAGGTACATCATCAATACATTCTACTGAAAAATCGGCAGGTGCAGCAGGTGCAACAGGTGCAGTAGTATCTTGAATTGTGAAAATTTGCTCGGCTGTTGCAGTCGCATCGCACTCGTCGGTTATTGTAAAAGTTCTTGTAATTGTAATTGGACAAGTTCCTGTCTGTACATCAATATAAGTAAATGTAACGTTATTATCACTTGTGAATTCTCCGCCCTCGGCTAAAAATTGAGCCTCGGTAATAGTAGTTTCAATAGTATTAAAGGGTAAAACAGTAGCATTTTGAGTAATAATGTCTGCCGCTTCGCATCCTTCTATAATTACATCATCCGGTGCGGTAATTGTTGGAGCATCACCGCTTATTGTAACTAGTGAAATGATATCAGATGTTTTAGTGCATCCGTTCGCATCGGTTACTGTTATGGTATAATCACCACCAGAAAGATTTTCAAATAATCCACTTGTATTAGTGATGTTACCCGGATTTAATGTATATGAGAACGGTGCAACACCAGAAAATGATTCACCATCAATTCCTGCAACGGCAAGAATGCTGCCCGGATTGGTACAGTCTGGGTCGTTCGACGTTAAATTTAATTCAACATCAACTACAGTAATATTAAATTGGCAGCTTTCTGTATATACTTCACCGTTTGGCGCTGTATAAACGGCAACATATTCTAAATCGTAGGATCCAACCGCATAAAAACCCTGGTTTGGTCCAGATACTGTAAAATCAACACCTGCAGAACAATCATCAGTTTCATTTAAAAATCCTTTAACAGCAATTACAGTGTCACCTGTGTTTGCATTACTCGGTCTTTGACCGGTATACGTAAAAACAAACTTAAGCCTATATATACCGGAAATACCAGTTACTGATCCAACTCCGGGATCAAAATCTGCAGCCCAATTATAAATAGTTTGATTTGCTGTTACGGGAATTGATCCTAAACTTATTTCGGCTCCATTATCCGGTGGAACTAAAAACAATTCAACCCCATAGTTTCCATTAACATAATTTATTTCAATAGATACATTGGTGTCATCTTCTAAAGTAAGAAAAGGTGTTATTATTTTTGATTTTTGATCACCATCAGCGTCATTACTCGTGAATAATTTAACGCTACCTCCGTCTGTTCCAACACGTGAAATGTAATTAAAATTCCAGCAATCTCGAGTTAATAATTGCTCGTTGAGTTCAAACAACATTTCAAAGGAATTGCCGTTTAAATTGCCGGCACAGTTTTGAGAAACATCGGGTAAAGTCCAATTTACGTATGCACCTAATTCCCCGTTAACCGTTGTATTGGCACATAAAATTTGATCGTCGGGACAACTGTTAAAAACAATACAGTTCGGATCATTGGAACTTTGACCTTGAGCAACTTGAAAACTTAACAAACTCAACAGTATTAACCTAAGAGTGATGAAAGCTTTCTTTGTTAGAAGACCATTGTCCCATTTCATTAAAAATGGATAATTTTTTTTCATAATGTTGAAATTAACTAATAGCTACAAATAAAAAATCACAAGAATATTATTCCTGTAGTTTTTTTGATTTCAATAAAAAATGCTGAGGGGAATGTAACGCAATTGTTACACAAGCAATGGAGTAATTAATAAGTTTTTGATTTGGGGTCATTTACTTTAATTTTACATTTACAAAGAAATACACGGTTTAAGTGTAAAACAAAAATAAATGTTAACGAGGCGAAAATAATCGATAAAATGTAATTATGCAACATTTTATCGAAAAAATTTGCATTTAATCGAAAAAAATATGAAACATGTAATATTAATAAGGCACGGAAAGTCGTCATGGAACCACAATGTTGGCGACGTTTTAAGGCCTTTAAGCGAGCGTGGTGTATCTGATATAAAAAAAATCGCTAAACAGTTTAAGTTATTAGAGATAAATCCTGATGCTGTTTTTACTAGTCATGCAAAACGCGCCAGCCATACTTGTGAGTTATTTTGTGAAGGCATTGATTATAATTTAAATGATTTTGATGTTGTACAATTATTGTATGACTTCGAGGGGTCGCAAGTAATTGATTTTATCAAAAAGTTAAGCCACCATATTAAGGTTGTTTTAATTTTTGGTCACAACAATGCTTTCACAAACATTTCTAATATCTTTGGGTCAAAATACATCGATAATGTACCAACGTCTGGTTTGGTGCATTTGGTTTTTGATATTGACAAATGGGAAAACCTTAAACCGGGTATAACCAAACAAACACTTTTTCCGAAGGAATTATAAATATGACCAAACAAAATTTATACGTAAATAGAGAACTGAGTTGGCTTCAATTTAACGCCAGAGTACTTCAAGAAGCAGCAGATGAAAGCGTACCTCTAATAGAACGTTTACGTTTTTTAGGTATTTTCTCAAACAACCTGGACGAATTTTTTAAAGTGAGATATGCCACGGTAAAAAGAATTGAGCAAGCCGGAAAAGCGGGTAAAAGTGAATTAGGTGGTATTAAAGCCTCAGAACTATTAAAATTAATAACTGAAGTTGTCATCAAACAACAAACTGAAAGTTTAGAAATTTTAAGCGATATTGAAAAGGAACTGGAAAAAGATAATATCTATATCATTGATGAATCTGAAATTTCACCTTCTCAACATTTATTTATAAAGAATTATTTTATTGAGGTTATTAGTCCGGCATTAGTAACCATTGTTTTAAGTGATAATCTTGAATTTCCATCATTAAAGGACAGCGCCGCATACCTTGCCGTGAAAATGTTAATGCATAACAATACCAAACAATATGCGCTTATTGAGATTTCAAAATCAATGAACAGATTTGTTGTGTTACCCAAACAAGGCGATAAACATTTTATCATTTTATTAGATGACGTACTTAGACATTGTTTAAACGATATATTCAGCATTTTCAATTTTAAGGATATTTCAGCCCATATGATTAAAATCACCAGGGATGGCGAACTGGATTTCGACAGTGATTTAAGCAAAAGTTTTATCGAGAAAATCTCCGAAAGCGTTAAGCATCGCAGAATTGGCGACCCTGTTAGATTTGTGTACGATAAAACTATAGATGATGAAACCTTAAACTTCCTGTTAAACAAGATGGGAATTGATTCTAAAGATAGTTTAATTCCCGGTGGTCGTTATCATAACCGACGAGATTATATGAAGTTCCCAAGTTTGGGAAGAACAGATTTACTTTACGAAAAAATTTCACCTTTACCGATTAAAGGTCTCAGTTTAGAAAGCAGTTTAATCCATGCTATTGCAGAAAAGGATTACCTTCTTTATACACCTTTTCATACTTTTTCGTATGTTCTGAAATTTTTAAGAGAAGCTGCTCTGGACCCCAAAGTAAAATCTATTAAAATAACCATTTATAGATTGGCAGAGGCTTCTCAGGTTGCCAGTGCTTTGATAAACGCTGCAAAAAATGGCAAAAGTGTAACGGTTTCTATTGAACTGCAAGCCAGATTCGATGAACAAGCAAATATTAATTATGCTGAACAAATGGAACGGGAAGGTATCAAACTTATCTTTGGGGTTGAAGGCCTTAAAGTTCACAGTAAAATGTGTCTTATTGAAAGGGTAGAAGGTCACAAAATTAAGCGATACGGGGTAATTAGTACCGGTAATTTCAATGAAGATACAGCGAAAATCTATACCGATTTTACTTTATTTACCGCTAACCAAAAAGTATTAAAAGATATTAGTAAGGTGTTTTCATTTTTTGAAGTTAATTTTCATATTTACCGATACAAACACATAATTACATCACCGCATTACACCAAGTCAAAACTTTTTGCATTAATCGATAAAGAAATAGATAACGTAAAAAAAGGGTTACCTGCTTACATAAAATTAAAAATGAATAGCTTATCAAGTTATGCCATGGTAGACAAATTGTATGAAGCAAGTAGGGCTGGTGTAAAAATTGATTTGGTAGTGAGAGGCATCTGTTGTTTGGTGCCTGGTGTGCCGGGAATGAGTGAAAATATTGAGGCAGTAAGCATTGTAGATAAATTTTTAGAACATACCAGATTATTTATTTTTTGTAACAATAACGACCCAAAGGTTTTTATTTCATCTGCCGATTTTATGACCAGAAATATCGAAAATAGAGTAGAGGTAACCTGTCCAATTTACGATGAAGATATCAAAGTAGAATTGATAGATATTTTTGATATTTGCTGGAAAGCCAATACTAAGGCCAGAATATTAAATCAGGCGCAAGATAACCAGTATAAGAAAAATAATCTGCCACCTTTTAGAGCGCAATTTCAAACCTACGAGTACTACATCAAAAAACTTAAAAATTAACATGCTTCAGATAAAAAAATATGCTGCCATTGATATTGGTTCAAACGCTATTAGATTGCTTGTTAGTGATATTATTGAGCAGAATGAAAAACCGGTTAAATTTAAAAAAACATCTTTAATTCGTGTACCTATCAGACTAGGAGCCGATGTATTTATTAAAGGCGAAATATCAAATGCCAGCATTACACGTATGATTGATGCAATGACAGCGTTTAGATTGTTAATGCAAGCACATGGGGTAAAACGTTATAAAGCTTGTGCAACCTCGGCTATGCGAGAAGCTAGTAATGGAGAAGAAGTTGCAAATATAATTAAAGAAAAAACCGATATCAATATCGACATTATTGACGGTGAAATTGAAGCAGCCATCATTGCAACAACCGATTTAAACGATTATATAGATGAAAACAAAACCTATTTATATGTAGACGTTGGTGGTGGTAGTACCGAATTTTCTGTAATTGATCAAGGTGAAAAAATTGCATCCAAATCTTTTAAAATAGGTACAGTAAGGCTTTTAAACGACATTGTTAAAAAAGAAACCTGGTTTGAACTGGAACAGTGGATTAAACATCATACCGAAGCATTCGACAAAATTGATTTGATAGGTTCGGGTGGTAACATTAATAAGATTTTTAAAGAATCAGGAAAGTCAATAGGCAAACCGTTAACCTATTTTTATCTCACCAATTATTACAATATGTTACAAACTTATTCCTACGAAGAGAGAATAACCGAACTGAATTTAAATCAAGATAGAGCCGACGTAATTATTCCTGCTACCAGAATCTATTTATCTGCAATGAAATGGAGTGGCGCACGCGATATTTATGTGCCTAAAATTGGACTTTCAGATGGTATTGTAAAAAGTATTTATTTAGAAGTTGTGCCTTCCACAGCTATGTGATTTTGGCATTTCATCATTTTTTTAGGTTACACGTCTAATATTTATTTAATTAGAATACCTAAATTCTATCTTCATCATCTCAAATCGAAAAATATGAAAACACTATTTACTTTTTTCCTATTCATCTTTATCATTTCTGTGGCAGATGCTCAGGTAACCAAATACGGTGTAAAAGCCGGTATGTCTATTTCAAATATGACCAATGATCCCGCGCCCGTAAATGCTAACAGACACCGCAATGGTTTTGTGTTTGGCGGTTTTGTGGATTACGGTTTTTCCGAAACCTTATCTGGTATGGTAGAATTACAATATTCAGGAGAAGGCGCTAACGAAGAAGGCTTTAGAAACGATTATCTCAATTTACCCGTTATACTTAAATACAATGTATTTAAAAATATAAGTGTAGGTGTTGGTCCGCAAGTAGGTCTAAAAATTCATAAACACAATGACGGTTTTCAAAATCTCACTTTCGCCGGAGTTGGTTATTTTGAATTTGCCATTACCGACGAATTTGCTATCGATTTCAGATACAATTACGGACTTTCTAATTTAATTGATAACAATTTACCTTTCGAGGCCACTGCCGGTGTGATGCAATTTGGTGTTAATTACAAGTTGTAATTTAATTAACCATGAATGGTTTCTTTTTTGCCTAAATCTTTCATGATTTGTGCTTCAAAGTCCAGTAAATCCTGCCACTTTTGGTCTACTTCCTTTCGGTCGCCATACTCACGTGCAAAACTTAAGAACATGGTGTAATGGTTGGCTTCACTTATCATCAACTTGCGATAGAATTCTGCCAGCTCTTTATCTTCAAGTTGCTCTGAAAGTAATCTAAAACGTTCGCAACTTCTGGCTTCAATCAAGGCTGCATACAATAAACGGTGCACCAATTGAGTGGTACGACTGCCGCCTTTTGGGAAAAAAGTTGTAAGTTGTATGACATATTCGTCTTTTCGGTCTCTCCCTAACACCCATCCGTTGTTGATGATTCGGTCGTGAACCATTTTAAAATGACCCATTTCCTCCTTAACTAACGCGGTCATTTCTTTGACCAGTTCGGTGTATTCAGGAAAACTTACAATTAAAGAAATGGCTGTGCTGGCGGCTTTTTGCTCACAGTAAGCGTGATCTGTAAGTATTTCTTCAATGTTTTTTTCTACAATGTTAACCCATCTTGGGTCTGTTGGTAATTTTAATCCCAGCATGCTATTCTTTTTTTATTTTTGTTATGCCTAGTTTAGTTTTATACTGAAATATTCAACTGTAAACTCTCAAGTAGTAAAATAACAGAGATTAAACAACCTTTATTGTATAACTTCCATTTTCATTTACTATAAGGTAACACAATCTATCAATTTTTAATACCGGATTTTTAAAAACCACATCAAGTACAATAGAATTAGCTAAAGATTGCTCTTCATTCACCCAAACACTTTCTAACACGGCATAATTCCAAAACAAATCTGTGTTGTAAAACAATGTCTTGTCAATGCTTTTATTGAATAGCTCCCTGTCCTCTTGTTGTACCAACACAGTTGTTTGGGCGTTTTGATAAGCTAAAACTGTGCTGGGATTTGATGATTCAGCCGGTACATTAACCACGTTGTGCTTGTTTAATTTAGAATAAATTTTGATGTTTGTTTTATTATAGATTAAAGTATCTACTTCAATTTCAGCGATCTTGTTGGGTATGTACTTAATAACCGTTTCGTTTTGGGTCTTTGCACTAAAGGTTTTAACCGCTTCGGGTTTGCTGCTTTTTAATTTGTAACGGCCATCGCAACTGCAAAAGCATATTCCAATCAATAAAAACACTAGTATTCTAATCATAATTAAATGTCTAAACCAAAAGTGGATTTTAACAAGGCAATATCAGGATTTTTTTGCTTGAGTTTTTCAAACTTTTCATGGGTTGAAAATACATATTGCTTTTCTAACTGCTCGTTAACACTTATTTCTAATTCAATTTTGTAGTTATTTAAACTTTTTCTAATATGCTGCATTAGCGGTGTGGCAGCATTGCGCAAGTCAATTCGCATCGATTCGTTAGAAACTTCAAACGCAATGATATTTTTGTCTTTTATAAAAGGTTTACTCACACTCATGATGGCGCCAACAATAGGTTCACCGTTGTTGTCTAAGTGGGTGGCGTAGTCTTTCCATAATTTTAAAAAGGCTTCTTCAGTAAATGAATCTTCGGGTAATTGTTCAGGATCAAGTACCACATCCATTTGTTTGATAAGATGTTCTTTTTTTCTTTTGATACTGCTCAATGATAATCCAGAACTGCTCTTTTGTGGAAGATTGATAGATAAAGTTACGGGTGTTTCAACTGGTTTAACATCTTCATTATTAGATGCTATTACTACTTCAGTTTCGACTTCACTAACGTTATTTATAGTGACGTCAAATTCAGAAGACGAACTTGCTCCTTGAAATTCTTTATCCGTACCAATGTTGTTGTTTGAATGATTAGAATCAGCATTACTTTCTTCAATTTGAGAGTTCACCGAAGGCACATTGACCTTAACAGGTTTGATACCCTTTTCTTTAAAATATTCTGCAGGAATTATGAAAGGTGCATTATTTTTTTTTTCTCCATCAAAATTGATAGAGGCTAACTGCATCAGGGTTAGTTCAACCAGTAATCGCTGATTTTTACTTCCTTTATATTTTAAATCGCAGTCGTTGGCAATTTCAATGGCTTTTATTAAAAAGTCTTTACTGAGTAATTTAGACTGAGTAAAATATTTTTGTTTAGAATCTTCACCAACTTCTAAAAGCTCATGTGTTGCGGGATTTTGGCAGACCAGTAAATCTCTGAAATGCGATGCGAGTCCACTTATAAAATGATGACCATCGAACCCCTGACTCAGTACTTCATTAAAAAACACCAATAATTGCGGAATGTTATTTTCGGCTATATAATCTGTCGCCGTAAAAAAAGTATCGTAATCTAATACATTTAGATTTTCGGTTACGGCTTGTCTGCTCAATTTTTTTCCTGAAAAACTCACTACACGGTCAAATATCGACAAAGCGTCACGCATGGCACCATCAGCCTTTTGGGCGATGATGTGAAGTGCATCGTCTTCGGCTTCAATCCCTTGTTCTTCAGCTATATATTTGAGGTAATTTTTCGCATCGGTAACTGTGATGCGTTTAAAATCGAAAATTTGACAACGCGATAAAATGGTTGGAATAATTTTGTGTTTTTCGGTCGTTGCCAAGATGAAAATGCAATGTTTTGGAGGTTCTTCCAGGGTTTTTAGAAAAGCGTTAAAGGCTGCTTGAGACAGCATATGAACTTCGTCAATTATATAAACCTTGTAATTACCAACCTGTGGCGGAATACGTACTTGGTCAGTTAAATTTCTAATATCATCAACCGAGTTATTAGAAGCCGCATCTAATTCAAATATATTAAAAGCAAAATCTTCATCTGTTTGCTCTGTGCCGTCGCTGTTAATCATTTTAGCCAAAATACGCGCGCAGGTTGTTTTGCCAACGCCGCGCGGACCTGTAAAAAGCAATGCTTGCGCCAAATGATTATTCTCAATGGCGTTTTGTAGCGTATTGGTAATAGCCTGTTGTCCCACGACGTCTTTAAACGTTTGTGGTCTGTATTTACGTGCCGAAACTACAAAATGCTCCAAATGAATTTTATTTATAAACATTGACTTTTTAGGAAAGTCAGCTGTTAGCAAAGTTAAACATTGTAATTAAAATTTAAAGCAGCTTTATGTTTTTTATATGGCTAATTATTAACAGTGTTTCTAAGTAAAAATTAAACCGGTCTTGCATTAAAAATTTATAAAATGCCTTTAGAATTTTAAATCTTCTTGATTAAATGAAATAAAACCCAAGCACCCTGTTAAGGTAACTTAAATACCTTTATAACCATTGATATTTTGTAATTTCGTACATTCAAACAAAACTTTTAAAGTGTTACAATCGGCCTTTAGGTTAAAGAAGTGTTTATTTGGTTTTGTTATAGCTTAAATGTTGACTTCTAAGCCCAATATTTAAATAAAATTTCATGTTAATGAATTGCCTGTTGAAAAATTATTACTGTAAATATTGGAATGGTTTAAAACATCTATTATTTCTTTTGTTTTGTATAATTTTTAATATAACGGTTATAGCTCAAAATTCGTTAGAACGAAAATCTATTGAAGCATACCGTTTACAAGATGTTGATACCATAGAATTGGACGGATATTTATCAGAATCGTTTTGGGAAATGATTCCTGCAGCCGCTAATTTTTTACAACAAGAGCCGGTAGAAGGTGCCAATGCTTCAGAACAAACGGTTGTAAAGGTGAGTTATGATAAACAGAATCTATACATCGGTGTTGTTTTATACGATTCAGATCCTTCTCAAATTAAAGCTTTTCAGCGAAGACGAGACCAGCCGCTCAATACCGACGACCGTTTTGTTTTTATTTTAGACACCTACAACGATCAGCGAAGCGCTTATTATTTTGAAATTAATCCTGCCGGATTAATGCGAGATGGTTTAATACGCACCGGTCAAGGATCCAGCTTAAATATTGCTTGGGACGGTATTTGGCGTGCGTGGGTAAAACAAGGAGACTTTGGTTGGTCGGCCGAAATAAGAATCCCTTTAATGACTCTTAATTTTAATCCCAATAACGAAACCTGGGGTATCAATTTCCAGCGCACTATTAGAAGAAAAAACGAAGAAACCTTATGGTCAGGACACTTGAGAAATCAAGGCGTATTACGTCCTCAAAATGCCGGTTCGCTAACAGGGTTAAGAGGTTTATCGCAAGGTGTAGGATTAGAGTTTATTCCGTATGCCTTAATGACACATGTCAAGAGGAAAAACGATGATGTTGACGATTTGTCTTTTACCACCGGTGGTGAAATTAACTACAGTATTACTTCAAATTTAAGAGCAGCTGTAAGCATCAATACCGATTTCGCAGAAACCGAAGTTGATGACAGGCAAGTTAATTTAACGAGATTCCCGCTTGTATTTCCTGAAAGACGAGCTTTTTTTCTTGAGGGTTCATCTAATTATTTATTTGCCACTTCAAGCTTTGTAAATCCATACTTTAGCAGAAGAATAGGTTTGCAAGATGGCAATGCCATTCCTATTAAATGGGGTGCCAGATTAAACGGACGCGTCAATCGAACCGACCTTTATTTCTTACAAGTAAGAACCGGCGAAGAAGGCGATCAGCCCGGCGAAAATTTCACAGTTGGTCGTGTGCTTCAAAGTATCTCGAGCGAAAGTACTGTTGGTGCCATTTATACTCGCAGAGATACTGATGGTGCAGATTCTCCCGTAAGACAAACCTTTGGTGCTGATATTGAGTTGAATACCTCACGGTTTATGGGAAATAAAAATTTGCAGTTTCAGGCCTTTCTGGTAATGCATACACCCACAGATTTTGAAGATAATTCGAGTGCGTTTGACAGATCTACTCGTGGTTTTCGGATCAACTTTCCAAATCAACCCTGGTCTGGACATATGTCTTACAGAGAATTTGGTATAAACTACGATCCTGCAGTTGGTTTCGCTCCTCGTGTGGGATTTAAGAGATTGCAACCAACCATTACCTATGCACCGCTGATAGAAAAAAGTCAATTATTTCGTGAAATTAGTTTTTCTTATTTTTTTGAGTATTTAATGAATATGGACTTTAGTCCGGCCACGGTCAATCATAGAATTCAACTTTTGGGCTTGCGTTTTGAAAGCGGCGATATTTTTACTGCTCAGTATTTAAACAATTACGAATATCTAGATTTTGACTTTGATATTTTACGGGATGGAAGATTTGTAATCCCGATTGGAGAGTATTATAATCAAGGCTATAGATTATCTTTTAACAGTGCGCCATTTCGCCGTATTGGCGGTAATTTTAATTTTAGTCATTACGGGTTTTGGACAGGTGTTCGCGATGATTACGAATTATCTCTTTTTCTAAGACCTTTTACCGGTTTAAATATTAATGGTAGTTGGATAAATAGTCAAGTCAAATTAGATGAGGGCTCGTTTAACACACAAATTTTTAGAATGATTACTGCTTATGATTTTTCGCCTTGGGTATCCTTAAATTTTAATGTACAATATGATAATGTTACCGAGTTGCTGGCAACCAATAATAGATTTACTTGGGTAATTAAACCAGGAAATACCATATATGTGGTTTATAACCATAATTGGAATAGGTCTTTTGATAATGACAGATTAATCACCGCCGAAACAAGAACCAATGTGAAGCTGTCTTATACCATCCGGTTTTAGAAAGTTAAAACACCTAAATTTTTAGTTGAAAACAAAAGGTATTATCTTTACCTTACTTAAAAAATTAATCATGTCACTTAAAAATAAAGTAGCCTACATTACGGGAAGTACTAAAGGAATTGGTTTTGGAATCGCAAAACAATTATTAAAATCCGGAATGCGTGTGATAATTACCGGTAGAACTCAGGAAGGTGTTGATGCTGCCGTAAAGGAACTTAGTAATTATAAAGATCAAGTTTTAGGAGTAGTTTCGGATGTTCGAAATTACGATGACGAAGTACATGCCATCGAACAAGCCTTAGAAAAATTTGGTCAGTTAGATGTTGTGATAGCCAATGCAGGATTAGGAATATTTAAATCTGTAGAAGACATGAGTATATCCGATTGGAATGCCATGATAGACACCAATCTAACGGGCGCTTTTTACACTTTAAAAGCCGGTGTAAGAGCGCTCAAGCAAAGCAAAGGTTATTATATAAGTATTGCCAGTTTAGCAGGCACCAACTTTTTTGCCAATGGCAGCGGTTACAATGCCTCTAAGTTTGGTTTGGTAGGATTTACACAAGCTGCCATGCTGGATTTAAGAAATTACGATGTAAAAGTCACTACCATCATGCCAGGTTCAGTATCTTCTCATTTTAATAATCATACTCCAAGTGCTGAAGATGCCTGGAAAATTCAACCGGAAGATATCGGTCAACTGGTAGTAGATTTATTAAAAATGCCGGCTAATGCTTTACCGAGTAAAATTGAGATTAGACCTACCAACCCAGGGAAAAAATAGAAATTGAGGGCTATTTCTGTCATATTATCAGTTTTAATTAGCACTTTATTTATTTCGTGTAAAGAAAAAAACTCCATTAAAAAGATTTTAAATACAGACGATTGGCTATTTGAAATAGCACATAACAATAAATATCAAGTTCAAATTAGGTATACTTCGGTTAATACATCAGATGGTAGTTTCACAACCCATAACTTTAAGGTATCTGAAGATCAATATTTTTATCCTGCCAGTGTAGTTAAGTTACCGGTGGCTATTTTGGCTTTAGAACGTCTGAATGAATTAAAGCAAATATATCCGTCCTTAAATTCAGAAACCGATTTAATTACGCATGCATCCCGTGAATTACAAACCGAAAGCAAAGTTGATTCAACTACCCATAGCCAGCGCCCAAATATTAAACGTTATATTGAAAAAAGTTTGGTAGTGAGCGAAAATGATCCTTACAACAGGCTTTATGAATTTCTAGGGGTTGATTATATCAATGATAAACTGCGCGAAAAAGGTATTTTTTCAAACGGTTCTGTAATTAATCATCGTTTGGCTGTAAGTGGTTTTAATTTAGATGAAAATCGATATACCAATTCGCTATCTTTTTTAGAGAACGATTCGATAATTTTTCAACAGTCTTCAAAAAAAAGTTCTGTTTTTAAACATAATATTAGTAATTCAAAAAAGGGTAAGGGTTATATTGATAGTAACGGACAATTAATATCTGACTCGTTTGATTTTTCTGAAAAAAATTATATTCATATTGCTGATATGGAAGCTATTTTAATGCGGTTATTTTATCCTGAAAAGTTTAAAAAATCTGAGCGATTTATATTGAGTGAAGATGATTATACTTTTTTAAAAAGCACACTTTCTGCTTATCCCAAGGATTATGAATTCTATTTAGACCAGAATTTATATCCCGATAATTATGTGAAATTTTTCATGATAGGTGATGACGATAAGGCGTTACCAAGTCATATTAAAGTCTTCAACAAAGTTGGATATGGCTATGGATATGCCACTGATTGTGCTTACATTAAAGATACAAAACATGGGGTTGTATTTTTTCTTACTGCTATGATTCATGTTAACGAAAATGGGATATTTAACGACGATACTTATGAATACGAAAGTATTGGTATTCCGTTTTTGGCTAAGTTAGGACGCCTAATTTACGAATATGAATTGTCTAAAAAACAGTGATAGTTTTAATAATTTGTTTAATATTAATTTAGATTATTTCAATTAACTTTGCAACGAGTAAATCGCCTTATCGCTGAATGCCCAACTCGATTGGGCATCTTGTAATTAAAACTGTAAAGTTTTGTTACGAGATCCCCGCTTTCGCGAGGATTTGGAGGAAAGTCCGAACACCATAGTGCGGCATAGTGGCTAACGGCCACCAACCGTGAGGTTAGGAATAGTGCAACAGAAAGAATGTACAGGTAATGCTGTAGTGAAATCAGGTAAACTCTATGCGGTGCAATGCCATGTAGGTCAACTTTTAAGGGTGGCACGCCCAATGTTGATGGGTAGGCAGCTTAGATAAATGATAAGGGTTACGCCCAGGCGTGATACAGAATTCGGCTTATAGATTCACTCAACTTAAACAGGTCCGCCTAAGTGCGGACTTTGTTTATTTATAATTGCTTATTATTCTCGAAGAAACTAAAGGTACTGCCACCGTAATTTTTTAAAAAACTAAAATTGGGTAGTATCGATAAATTGGTATGCTTTGAGTGTTCAATTACTAACATCCCGTTGTCATCAAGTAAATTATTGTCAAATACAAGCTTAATAATTTCAGCAAATTGAATATCAGAAAAATCATATGGCGGATCGGCAAAAATCAAGGTATAAGATTGCTTATGCTGTTTTAAAAACTTAAACACATCTGCTTTTATAACATCTATAGGCATTTCAAAATCTGCTGCGGTTGCATTGATAAATTTCACACACCCGTAATCGGCATCTACTGCGGTAACACTTTCACAGCCGCGCGATGCAAATTCATAACTAATATTTCCTGTGCCGGCAAACAAATCTAGTACGGTTATTTCGTCAAAGTAGTAATGGTTATTTAAAATGTTAAACAGCGACTCTTTGGCTATATCGGTCGTTGGCCTAACAGGCAATTGCTTTGGTGCTGTAATTCTTCGTCCTTTAAATTCTCCTGAAATAATTCGCATTAAAAGCTGTTTAAAATGGTAAAATGCCGATGAGCTTGGGTGGATTCAATATTGGAATCAAACCTAAATTTGTAATTCGGATTTAAAAAATGTAAATGTCTTATGTAGGTAAATGCCATTTTGTAACATTCACTTTCATCAGAAATTTCACCTGTAAAGTAAACCGGAATGTCCTCCGGATTCAATCCTAACTGTTCAAAAGTAAATAACACGTAATAAATAAAATCTTCCGGACTTGAAAATTCAAAATAGTTATAGAATTCCAAGCCCTGATTTTTTAAAACCAACATTTCAAAATGTGCAAAATTCATGTTGATATATACCTTCGGATTGGCATCATTTTCTTGGTTTAACAAGGTTTCAATTAATACAGCAGCAGTGTGTTTAAAGGTAAATTCGCCAAAAGTTTCAAAAATGTAGTTGTTGATATTCATGAGTGGAACATAAATAATTACGCTTTTATTACTCCTAATTTCATCGAATTCAATAACATCCAACTTTAATATTTTGCTATTAAATTTTAGATAATCGGCGGCATTCGCCGGATTAAATAATTCTAATGGTACCAATGTGGCTAAATCGTTTTGGTAGAGTAAGGTAACTTGATCAAAACTATCAGAAAAGGCTGTATTTGAAGCTAAATGTTTTTGAATGTTTTGTAGAAGAACTGACGGATTTTCCTTTTTCTCAAAATGAAAAAGACTTAAATGTTCAATACTATTTTCACTTCGGTTAAAAACACAAAAAGAAAGTCCATTCAAATTTACCTGAATGGACAATTCTTTTTTATAGTTGGTAGTCAAATTACTGTTCTTTTGAGTAGTTTTTAGGCCAGTTACCATTGGTATTAACTTCATCCATAGAACCTACTTTTAGTGTTGGACCATTAACCCCATCAACTGAAACTACTTGTTCTTCTTTTTTAATGAGATATGGATCTTGATCATGTAAGATTTTTTTCTTTTCAATTGACGCCTCAAAAACTGGAATACCTTCAAGCAAGCCTGACTGTAAATTAAATTTGGTTCCTTCAGGTGCGAAAGGCACATTCATCATGGTTTTATAACGGTCACTCGTTTTAAATAAAGAATCCTTAACCGAGACAGATCCAAGCGTATCAACTACAACATAGGTTCTGGTGGTTTCAACACCTCCATATCGCTTAGTAAGTTCTGCATCTACAACCGTGGTATCTCTTCGTTGGGTAATGGTATATTGAGCAGTGTCAATAAATTTTACAAGATTGTCAAAATTATCGGTGAACTTTCCGGTTACTACTTTATGCGCTACCTGTGCGTTTCTCACGTCAATTAACTTTTCAATAACCTTAACGTAACGTCTTTCTTTAAGTTTGTTAAACTCTATTTCTCCATAAACAGACATAAAAGTTTTGTACCCCAGGAAGGCAATTAATACCCATAGGGCAATAATTAAAAATGGTTTTGCTTTTTTAGGTAAAAATTTGTCAATAACCCATACTATGCCAATGGTTAATAACACTACGGCAACTACGGCAATAATAATATTTAACATGTTTATTTTTTTAGATTATCATTAGGATAGTGACAAATCTACAATTTTTTTTCGTTCGTGAAAACCATTGAAATAAAAAACCTAGAAAAAATAAAGTAGCTCAAATTATATTCATCTTAATTAACTATTTAATAGTATCTTGCTTTTCATTCAATTTTTATGATTACAGAACCTACACAATATTATTTAGAACTAAAAAAAACATTTCCTTTTGAAACCACTGGAAAACAAGACGCCGCTTTACGGATGTTTTCAAACTTTATTTTCACTAAAACCAACAATAAAATATTAGTTCTCAAAGGATACGCAGGTACAGGAAAAACAAGTATTATAGCCACATTTGTTTCAAATTTATGGAAAGCAAAAAAAAGCGCCGTGTTATTAGCGCCAACCGGTAGGGCCGCCAAAGTAATTTCTAATTACGCAGGTATGGAAGCATTTACCATTCACAAACGTATTTATTTTCCTAAAAAAGAAAAAAGTGGAGGCGTAAAATTTGTGATGCAGCCCAATAAGCATCGCAATACCATTTTTATCGTAGATGAGGCTTCTATGATTCCCGATACGCCGGCCGAGTCCAAGTTTTTTGAAAATGGATCACTATTAGATGACCTTATACAGTATGTATACTCAGGTTTTCAATGTAAATTGGTTTTTATAGGCGATACAGCTCAGTTGCCACCGGTTAATTCTGATTTGAGTCCGGCATTAGACCAAGATAAATTGAGTCTTAATTATAATAAAGAAGTTGAAACGGTTGAATTAGACGAAGTAGTTAGGCAACAACTGAATTCCGGAATTTTAGAAAATGCCACAATTTTAAGAGAAGCGCTGGCATTTGAAGATTTTGATTTTAAATTCAACCTAAGCGGATTTAAAGACATGGTGCGATTAATTGATGGTTACGAAATTATGGATGCCATCAACGATGCCTATAGCAATAATGGTTATGAAGAAACCGCTATGATTGTTCGCAGTAATAAACGTGCCAACTTGTACAATAAACAAATTAGAAGCCGAATTTTACTTAATGAAGATGAATTGAGCTCGGGCGATTACTTGATGGTAGTTAAAAACAATTACTTTTGGGTGAGTCCTTCATCAGAAGCCGGTTTCATAGCCAACGGCGATATTATTGAAGTACTTGAAATTTTCAATTTTAAAGAATTGTACGGATTTAAATTTGCCGAAGTGAAAGTACGAATGGTTGATTACCCAAGGATGAAGCCGTTTGAAACCGTATTACTTTTAGATACAATAGACGCCGAAACTCCATCGCTTTCTTACGAAGACGGCAACAAACTTTACAATGAGGTTGCTTTAGATTACGCTAATGAAAGCTCTAATTATAAGAGGTTTATGGGTGTTAAAAACAACAAATACTTTAATGCTTTGCAAGTTAAATTTTCGTATGCAATTACCTGTCATAAATCTCAAGGTGGTCAATGGCATACGGTTTTTGTAGAACAGCCTTATTTGGCCAATGGTGTCGATAAAGATTACATTCGCTGGTTGTATACCGCTTGCACCAGAGCAAAAGAACAGTTATATTTAATTGGTTTTAAAGATGATTTTTTTCAAGTTTAGCTTATGGTAACTTTCGAAACATTTATAAGTATTTGCCTTGGTATTGGTCTGGCAGCATCGGTTGGTTTTAGAGTATTTGTGCCATTATTTGCCTTAAGTCTGGCATCTTATGTTGGCGTTTGGGACCTTAATGATTCCTGGCAATGGGTTGGAAGCACAACGGCACTTGTGTTGTTTGGTGTTGCGACCATAGTAGAAATAGTTTCGTATTATATACCTTTAATTGATAATGCATTAGATTCTATTGCCATTCCATTGGCAACTATCGCAGGAACACTTATTATGGTATCGACTGTTACAGATTTAAATCCGGTTTTTACTTGGACTTTAGCCATTATAGCAGGCGGTGGAACTGCATCACTTATTAAAAGTTCATCGGGAGCTACCAGATTAACATCAACAGTATCAACCGCAGGTTTTGGAAATAATTTGGTCTCAAGTGTCGAAAACATAATAGCTACCTCGCTTTCGGTTATTGCCATACTTTTTCCTGTAGTGGCTTTTGTTCTTGTCATTTTTATTCTTTATGCCATTTTTAAACTCTATAAAAAGATTACAAAGAAGCGCTAAATGTTCTACTATTATTTTATTTTTGAAAACAATATTTAGCCATAAACCTTAAAGTCAGCAAATGAAAGTCATTTCAATGATTCCGGCGCGTTACGGTGCTTCCAGATTTCCCGCTAAACTTATGCAGGATTTAGATGGTAAAACAGTGATTTTAAGAACTTATCAGGCTACAATCAACACGGGCTTATTTGACGACGTATTTGTAGTAACCGATAGTGATATTATTTACAAGGAGATAGTTTCAAATGGTGGCAAAGCCATTATGAGTAAAAAAGAACACCAATCGGGCAGCGACCGCATAGCCGAGGCAGTTGAACATTTAGACGTTGATATTGTAGTTAATGTTCAAGGAGACGAACCCTTTACCGAAAAGGAAAGCCTTCAAAAGGTTCTAGAAGTTTTTAATACAGATGTCAAAAAGGAAATTGATTTAGCTTCGCTTATGGTTGAAATACACGATTGGGAAGAAATAAGCAATCCTAATACAGTTAAGGTTATTGTAGATCAAAATAATTTTGCACTTTATTTTTCACGAAGTCCTATTCCATATCCACGTGATAAAGAAGCCGGTGTGCGTTATTTTAAACACAAAGGCATATACGCTTTTAGAAAGCAAGCCTTATTAGATTTTTATAATTTACCAATGCAATTTTTAGAAGCCACCGAAAAAATTGAATGTATCAGATACCTGGAATATGGCAAGCGCATAAAAATGGTTGAAACTACTGTTGAAGGTGTTGAAATAGATACACCACAAGATTTAGAACGCGCTAAACAACTAATTAAAAATTTAAAATAATTGGCAGCCAATTTAAAACATATTAAAGTAATAGGTTTTGATGCCGATGATACCTTATGGGTTAACGAAACTTATTTTAGAGAGGCAGAATCGAGGTTTGCGCATATGTTGTCGCAATTTGAAACGCCTAATAAAATTGATCAGGAATTATTTCAACTTGAAATAAAAAATCTGCCACTCTACGGTTATGGTATCAAAGGATTTGTTTTGAGTATGGTTGAAATGGCCTTGCAGTTATCAAACTATACCGTTAGCAATAAGGTAATAGAAGACATTATTAATATTGGAAAAGAAATGCTCGACAAACCTGTTGAATTGCTCGACGGTGTTAAAGAAGTTCTAGAAGCATTAGAGCATAAATATAAGTTGATTTTAGTGACCAAAGGCGACTTGCTTGATCAGGAACGAAAGCTTGAAAAATCTAATTTATCGCATTATTTTCATCATATCGAAGTGCTAAGCGATAAACAAACCGAAAACTACTCGGCCTTATTAAACCATTTGGATATTAAGCCTTCAGAGTTTTTAATGATAGGAAATTCGCTGAAGTCAGATATATTGCCAATAGTAGAACTAAAAGGAAATGCCATTCATATTCCGTTTCATACCACTTGGTTGCATGAACAGGTAACCGAACAGGAAACTAACGGCAAGGCATTTTTTACTTTAAATTCTTTAAAGGAAGTAATTCCGTTATTAAATTAATTTAAAACAGCCATTGTAAGTGCTAAATAAAAATATATAGATGAGTTTTAAAAATTATCCAATGGTTTCCAGAGTTGTTTACGGACGTGGCAGCTTCAATCAATTACCCGAAATCGTTGAAAGCAAACGCGTCAATACCAAAGCACCATTTATCTATCTTGTTGACGAAGTTTTTAAAGGAAATTCTTGGCTTACATCAAGAATCCCCTTGTCTTACAACGATGAAATTATCTATATCTCTGCAAACGAAGAACCCAAAACCTCTCAGGTTGATGAATTGGTTGAACAAATCATATTAAGTCATCAAGATAAACCATCAGGAATTATAGGTATTGGCGGCGGCACATTGTTAGACTTGTCGAAGGCCGTATCAATCATGCTCACCAATGAAGGCGAAGCCAAAGATTACCAAGGTTGGGACTTGGTAAAAAATCCCGCCGTTTACCACGTGGGTATTCCAACCATATCAGGTACCGGTGCTGAAGTGTCGAGAACTACGGTTTTAACCGGTCCTGAAAAGAAATTGGGCATCAATTCAGATTACACACCTTTTGATCAGGTTATTTTAGATCCTGATTTAACAAAAGATGTTCCTAAACAACAATGGTTTTATACTGGTATGGATTGCTATATTCATTGTATAGAATCGCTTCAAGGCACTTATTTAAATGCTTTTAGTAAAAGTTATGGTGAAAAAGCACTGGAGCTTTGTAAAAATGTGTTTTTGGATACTAGTTTTTCTGAAGAAGAAAAGCAAGAACAACTCATGATGGCATCATGGCATGGCGGTATGAGTATTGCTTACTCTCAGGTAGGTGTAGCACACGCAATGAGTTACGGACTTTCATTTTTACTCGGCGTTAAACACGGCGTTGGAAATTGTATTGTTTTTGATCATTTGGAAGAATTTTATCCTGAAGGTGTGGCGCTTTTTAAAGAAATGAAACAACTTAATAACATTCAGTTGCCAAAAAATATTTGCGCCAATCTCACCGATGAAGAATATGATATTATGATTAAGGTTGCTTTAAGTTTAAAGCCGCTCTGGGAAAACGCATTGGGTAAAAAATGGGATCAAATCATGACACCTAAAAAACTAAAGTCATTATACCAATTAATGTAATATGAGATGGTTGGCTAGATTTATCTATTTTAAAATTTTAGGTTGGAAAATAGTTGGCAATACAAACTTTTCGAAAGATACTATTAAAAAGGCAGTTATCATCGCTGCACCGCACACCAGTTGGCACGACTTTTATATAGGTTTATTGCTAAGAAAAATATTGGGTGTTAAAACCAATTTTATTGGTAAAGCCGAGTTGTTTAAATGGCCATTTGGTTATTATTTCAGGTCTATTGGTGGCGTACCGGTTAACCGAAAAGAACGCCAAGATTTGGTAAGTTCTATAGTGGATATTTTTAATGAAAGGGACGAATTTAGGCTTACTTTGGCGCCTGAAGGTACAAGAAAAAAAGTAGACAAATGGCGTACCGGATTTTATCATATAGCTAAGCAGGCCAATGTGCCAATAATTATGTTTACGCTCGATTTTGAGTACAAGCAAAACAACATATCAGCGCCTTTTTATCCAACCGATAATCAAGAAGCCGATTTTAAATTTATAAGGAATTTTTACAAAGATGTTAAGGGAAAAATACCTGAATATTCTTAGACTTTGGCATCATATTTGACATTTATTAGGAGATAGTGAAACATAAAGTAAACTTAAGCCCTAAGTCCCTAAAAAGAAACACTAAAATAAAAGAGGTTACCATTAGGCAACCTCTTTTTTATTTTTATTCGGATAATTGATTACTTAATTTCCTTTAGGGCGTTATCAATTAATGTTCTTAAATGCTGTTTATGAGCTCTTGAAGACACATTTCCTGTGGTATTAAGCATTGACTTAATATTGTTTAAATTGTATAAACACATTGATTTCGCTGCGTTAGAGTAACGTGATGCCTGATTTCCTGTAAGGGCTCCAATTAGCATTGTTGTATATTCAACCTGTAAGTTTTGACGGAAAGAATTCACATTACCTGAAATGTCAGCTTTAAAAATAGCTGTATTCAAGTCTGTCATAAAGTCGCTTAAACTATACTGATTGCCATATAGCTCAGAATCTGATATTCTTTGAACCGTATTTGGATGTAACAAATGATTTAATACATTTTTTTGATAGTTTAAAACCTGATCGTGAATTTTTGGGTCTTCTGTTCCGGACGAGAAATTAAATCCACGTCTTTGCATTGCCAGGTAGTTATACAAATCGCTCGGAGTTTTGTAGGCATCTGGAGAAAACGCGTAATTGCTTAATGCTGCCATAGCGCGTTTCTGGTCCACCAAACTAACAGGTGTATACGGTTGAGTGGCGCCTTCCTGACCAACCATGGCCCGGTCAACATAAACACCGCCGATATATCTTGAGATAACGTTAGTAGCATTGGCGTATTGCCCGGTTAATAAATAGTAAACACGTCTTAATTCCTGATAGGATTCTCCGTCATTTGAGAATTTATCTTTAACTGTCGGTAAATAATCGTTGACTGTTTTAATACGTTCTATGGCATAGCCTATAGCGTCACTAGAAAGGTCACCAACCATAACCCTAGGATCTATGGCTTTACCGGGAGAACGCATGTCATCAGCATCATTTCCAAAAATTAATTCTGGTTTGGTTGATTGACTTAGCAAGGATTCTTTTTCGGTCTCGCTTTTAAATGGTGTATAACCAAATTGAATAGCCCAAACATCATACGGTCCAACCGATGTATCATAATATTGACCTTGTTTACTTCGGTCTCTGGTAATATTAATATCTGCATAATCCATTACCGATCCGGTCAAGGCTTTACCTTCAATAAAATTAGGATCAGACAATTGCTCTATGCTATAAACCTGACTCGCTTTCATGTTGTGATTTAAGCCCAAGGTATGGCCAACTTCGTGCATTAATAAGGCTATCATGGCTTCTTTTTTCATGCGCTCCATTTCGAGGTCGTTGTTGCTTGCAACAGCCAATAAAGCTTGGCCAAACATGGTATTCTCATGCATAATATGTCCTGCCGAGCAGAAGGCATGTTCGCTGTTACTTTCAAAATCGTTTTCATAGCTTGCGCTTGTACTTAAATCAAAGAGTTTATCATATAAAACTCTGTTGGTAAAATGCACAAATTCTAACATAATATCAGCACCTAAAATCTGTCCGGTTCTTGGGTTTACAAAAGAAGGTCCGTAACCTCCAAAAGGTGCTTGCGGTGATGAGGTCCAGCGCAATACATTATATCTAATGTCGCCAGCATCCCAGTCGGCATCATCGGGTTGCATGTTAACGACTACCGCATTTCTAAATCCGGCTTTTTCAAAGGCTTTATTCCACTCTAAAACAGCATTTTTTATGGTTTCTCTCCACTCTAAAGGCGTGGTGTTTTCCATCCACCAAACAATAGGTTCAACCGGTTCTGAAATAGCGGCATCAGGATCTTTTTTTACCAACTTCCAACGATGTACCAAATCCCGATAAGGTACTGAATTGGTGGCTGTTTGATCAGTTACCTGTGTGGTAAAATAACCCACTCTCGGATCGTCTAACAAAGGCTGATAATCGTCTTCAGGCATTGAAATCAAGCTGTGATATACTTTAATACTTACATTTCTGCCATCGGTAACAGCATTAGAACCACCGTTTAGAACAGACGGACTTGAATAAACATATTCAATAGCAACATCTGTATTTTCAGGATAGTTTCGTATGGCATTAACCTTTGTTTTGTTTTTATCAAGGTTACCCAAACTAAATGATACCGGAGAAGCCCCGGGGAATCTTGGTGGTTTGATTTGCGCGAAAGTTTCCTGAGTAAATAAATCATCGGCTTTTAATAGATACAAACCTTTGTCTTTGTCATGCGCTTCAATTTTTAAGCTCGCAATAATACCGCCACTGGTATTGGCTTCTTTTGCTCTAGAAATAGGATTTTCAGGATCAAAATAAAACGAGGTGTTTTGCAATATGAATTCAATTTTATCGAAATATTTTTCGACCTTAAAAATTCTGGAGCCGCGATAAGAACCTCTAAACGCGCCCGCATCTAAAACGCCGTCGGCAATTTGGTGAAAGTGAATAAATTCTTTACCTAAATGATCCTCAGAGATTAAAATTTGGAGGCTGCCGCTAACGGTGTCTTGATAAATAGTAAAAAGGCCTTCAATTTTATCGTGTTTTTTAACCAGTTCAGAAATGCTTTTCCCTTCAGGTTTTTTAGGCGCAGCTACTTCAGTGGCAGCATCTTTTTTCTTTTTACTCTTTTTTTGCGAAAAAGCGTCTTGCGGTAAGAGTAAAATTGCAACAAAAGTTAACAATATTAACCGACTAAAAATTGTGTGTGTGTTCATTTGTTATAATATGGTGTTTAACAGGTGATTTTTTGAAGGTGGTAAATTACAATTTCTTAAAAAGCCAACTCAATAATTAAATGTTAAATGTTGAAGTGCGAAATTGCTACAAATCAGCTTCAAATTTTTGAAGAAGTTTATTGGTTTGCACTTGAAATTTTGATTTAAAAAAAGGTAACCACCCAAGTGCAAAGCCTTTAATACCTAATGCTTGACTGGCCCAAGCATGGAGTGAAAAACTGTCGGTGTGTTTGATGATTTTACCGTCCTGAAATAAAAAATTAGCTTTAATTTTATTGTGAACTTTTCTCCCTGTTTTACTAAAGGTATAAAAGGCTTCCCAATTGGCCGTACCAATATTGTTTTCAAATTGAATACTGCTAAAGTTTATTTTAAAGTCTTTTCCTTGCTGCGATTTGCACAACATACGCCACATATTTTTAGCGTTCTCGCCGTGAAGTTTACCAAATGCAGGGTCTTCAAACGTAACCTCGTCATGATAACAGGTAACCATAGCTTCGGCATCTAGATTCTTAAAGGCCGTATAAAATTGATTAATAATTTTTGTTTCAGACATGGCAATAAACAACGTTTAAATTTAAGAAAATAAAAGATATAAAATAAAAAAAGAGGGCAGAAGCCCTCTAAATATTTAGATTTAATAAGCTGGTTTTATTCACCTTCGTCCATGGTATGGTATACATTTTGCACATCATCGTCCTCTTCAATTTTCTCCAATAGTTTTTCAACATCGACCATTTCATCGGGTGTTAATTTTTTGGTGACCTGTGGAATGCGCTCAAAGCCAGATGATAAAATTTCAATACTACGTCTCTCTAATTCGGTTTGTATAGCGCCATAGCTTTCAAACGGTGCGTAAATAAGAATGCCATCATCATCGGCAAATACTTCTTCAGCACCAAAATCAATCATTTCTAATTCTAATTCTTCCGGATCGATGCCTTCTGCATTGATTCTGAAATTGCAAGTGTGATCGAACATGAAAACCACAGAACCTGAGGTGCCCAAACTACCATCGCACTTATTGAAATAGCTTCTTATATTAGCTACTGTTCTGGTATTGTTATCGGTGGCAGTTTCAACTAAAATGGCGATACCGTGTGGTGCATAACCTTCAAAAAGTACTTCTTTATAATCGCCTTGATTTTTATCGGAAGCACGTTTGATGGCGCGTTCTACATTTTCTTTAGGCATGTTAACCGACTTGGCATTTTGAATTACTGCGCGTAATCTGGCATTTCCGTCGGGATCAGGACCACCTTCCTTAACCGCCATTACAATGTCTTTACCAATGCGAGTAAAGGCTTTACTCATAGCAGCCCATCGCTTCATTTTACGTGCTTTTCTAAATTCAAATGCTCTTCCCATAGTGCTTTATTTTTCGGCGTTCAAAAGTAAAAAAATACTTTAAATTTTTAATCTTCAACTTCAACAATCTGCTCAATGGCTTTTAATAATTTAAAGTCTTTTTCGGTAACGCCTCCGGCATCATGTGTTGACAGAGAAATGAATAATTTATTGTAGACATTTTTCCATTCGGGGTGGTGATTTTGAGCTTCACATTCAAAAGCAATACGGCTCATGGCGCTAAAGCAATCTTTAAAGTTTTCAAATTCAAATTCGGCGTGAATGGCGTCGTCGCAATATTCCCAATCAGGATAAGCATTTAATTTTTCTTCTATTTGATCTTGAGATAATTTTTTCATAATTTCTGTTTTTTAATTTGTTAAAGTTACACAAAAAGACTTACTTACTTAATTCTTCAATCACTTTATCGCTGGTGATTTGAAGGTGCTTGGGTAACAAATTGTATTTTGGTAATACTGCCAGGTATCTTTCTTCATTGGTGGTGTACACTCTTTTGAATGTTGGCTGACTCAAAAAAAGTTTGGCGGATAGTTCTTTTATAAAATCGTCGTGGTGTACCAAATCAGCACTTCCTAAATGGTAAATACCGCATTTATCTCTATTAATGATGTAATGAATTTGCTGAGTTACCTTGGTGTCTAAGGTAACATTCATAACTAGATTGGGGAATACCTCAATGGCTTCATTATTTTTAATCAAATCTAGCATTTCTTTAATTCTGGGGCATTGTACACCAAAGACCATTGGTAGCCTGATAATAGCTACTTTTTTCTTTGGAAGCCGCAACAACATATTTTCTATTTTAATTTTGAAATGACCGTAAATACTGTTACTTAAGGTTTTGTCTAACTCATAACTTGGAAATTTACTGTAGGCATCAAAAACATTGGCCGATGAGATAAAAATCAATTTACAATTATTATTTAAAACATATTGTGCAATGTGCTCATGAATAATGGTTTGAAGATGAAAATCGCCCCTTAAAGCCGAAATAATAATACTGGGCTTGCAGGCTTCAATGATTTCAATAACATCGTCTTCTTCCATTTTATATTGAAAGAAATGACGGTTGCTTTCAAATGCTTTGTTTGGTGTTTGATAAGTTGCAAAAGTTCTAAAAAACGGCGCCAATTCCCTGTAAATAGCGTTTCCTAAAAAACCGCTACCACCTAAAATTAATATTTGATGTTTTTTGTCGTCCTGCTTCATAAATCCATCGGCCTGCTATACTTTATTTATAAAACGGAAGTTTGATGACCGTGGCCGGAATGGCATTTTTTCTTATTTGAATGGCTATTTTACTTCCAACGGCACTGTGATTAATCGTTACATAACCTAACCCGATACCCTTTTTAAGCGAAGGCGACATGGTGCCGGAAGTCACTTTACCAATAACATTGCCATCGAGATCTAAAATTTCATAGTCATGTCTTGGAACACCTTTGTCGTCTAATTCAAAAGCAACGAGCTTTTTGGTAACTCCTGCTTCTTTTTGCTTTTGTAAAATAGTCGAAGCATTAAAATCTTTGGTGAATTTAACAACCCAAGCCAAACCTGCCTCTAATGGCGTAGTAGTATCGTCGATGTCATTGCCGTATAAGCAATAACCCATTTCTAATCTTAAGGTATCTCTCGCTGCCAAACCAATAGGTTTGATTCCGTACGAAGCACCAGCTTCAAAAACGCGATCCCATATTTGCTGAACTTCAGAGTTTTTACAGTAAATTTCAAATCCGCCACTGCCGGTGTAACCTGTTGCCGAAATAATAACGTGCTCGATACCTGCAAAATCGCCCACTATAAAATTGTAAAATTTAATGGCTGATAAATCGTGACTGCTCAGGCTTTGCATGGCTTCAACAGCTTTTGGACCCTGTATGGCTAATAAAGAGTAGTCATCCGAAAGATTACGCATGGTAGCGCCCATGGTGTTTTTTGAGCTAATCCAGTTCCAGTCTTTTTCAATATTACTGGCATTAACAACCAATAAATAGGTATCTTCTTTAACGCGGTATATAATGAGATCGTCAACAATACCGGCTTCATCATTCGGTAGACAGCTGTATTGGGCTTTCCCAATAGTTAATACCGATGCATCATTACTGGATACTTTTTGGATCAGTTCTAAAGCATTTGGACCTTCAATTAAAAATTCTCCCATATGACTTACATCAAACACACCAACACCGTTTCTTACCGTTTCGTGCTCGGCGTTAACACCTTCGTATTGCACGGGCATATTGAATCCTGCAAATGGTACCATTTTAGCGCCTAAGCCCATATGTGTTTGTGTAAGTGCTGTATTTTTCATGCTGAATCTTAGATATTAATTAAAAGTTTGGCTGAATAAATTCCTTTGTTGTAAAATTCAGGCAAAAGTATCGAAAATTATCTGGTTTAATGAGAATCTAGGTCCAATAAAATATTGTTAATTTTCAAAATATAAACGGTCATATTGCATTAAATTGTTACTTTTCGAATTCAAAACTATAGTGTTATGAATTTTAAAATATACCTGCTTTTTGTAATATTTATCAGTGGTTTGTTGTCGGCACAAAACCTGAAACCAACCGATTATTTATCGGCTGAATTTCACAAAAGCCGTCGCGATGCTTTGCGCGCAAAAATGCCTGAAAATAGCGTTGCCGTATTTTTTGCAAATCCCGTAAGAAACCGCGCGAACGATGTTGAATATATCTACCATCAGGATCCTGATTTTTATTACTTAAGCGGATATAGGGAACCGCACGCTGTATTATTAATTTTTTCTGAAAGCCAAACTGATAAAGATGGTAATACATTCAATGAAATGCTTTATGTGCAGGAGAAAAACCCAAGAATGGAGCAGTGGACAGGTGAACGATTGGGTGTTGATGGGGCAAAAGAACAACTAAAATTTGAGACGGTTTTTAATGGAAAAGATTTTTTAGACAATGGCATCGATTTTATGAAATTTGATCAAGTGTTGTTTAAAGATTTTTTTGACGATTATCGAAATACCAGAGATCGTGCAGATTTATACGATTTAATAGCAACATTTAAAAATCAGGTTGGTTATAATATCGATAGTCAAACACAAACCGAAAATTCCAATATCGAGTTAAAACAACAAGGCACCATTAATCAAAGAGCCAATATTAATACCAAAAGTATTTTAACTTACATGGCGTCTTTACGAGAAATAAAAACTGAAGAGGAATTGGCGCTGCTTAAAAAAGCCATTCGTATATCAGCTCAAGGACAACGCGAAGTCATGAAAGCCATGAAACCAGATATGAGTGAGACCGAAATTCAGGGTATTCATGAATTTGTGTATAAAAAATACGGAAGTGAATACGAAGGATATCCAAGTATTGTTGGTGGAGGAAATAACGGCTGTGTACTGCATTATATAGAAAATTCTAAAACAAGTGTTGAAGGCGACTTAGTACTGATGGATTTAGGTGCAGAATATCGTGGGTACACCGCCGATGTTACCAGAACCATTCCTTCTACCGGAAAGTTTAATACCGAGCAAAAACTAATTTACGATTTGGTTTATAAAGCCCAGGAAGCCGGAATTGCCACCTGTGTTATAGGAAACAGTTTTAACGAACCCGACCGAGCCGCCAGACAAGTTATTACCGAAGGACTTATAAAGTTAGGCATCGTTAAAAGTGCGCGAGAAGCAAGAATTTACTTTCCTCACGGAACTTCTCATCACATTGGTTTGGATGTTCACGATCCCGGATTGTACCAGAATTTTGAAGAAAACATGGTGCTAACCGTTGAACCCGGAATTTACATTCCTATTGGCAGTGATTGTGATGAAAAATGGTGGGGCATTGCAGTTAGAATTGAAGATGATATTTTGATAACAAAAAACGGCCCTGTAAACTTGTCTGCGGAAGCACCAAGAAAATCTGAAGATATTGAAGCGCTTATGAAAGAAAAGAGTGTTTTAGATGGGTTTTTGTTGCCTGATTTAGATTAACCAAACTCCTACGAAAGCAGGAGTCCCAACCGTTCAAATTTCAATCTTAAATCAGAATATTAATCACCTAAAGTACTTGTGCTATTTTGTGATTGGTTAAACTATTTCCTTTCAGTTGGTTTAATAATCATTCTAAAAGACTGGTCTTTATTGATGTAATATCCTAACCAGTTATAAAGTGTGCGGAGTTTATTCCTGAAATTAACCAGTCCCATAATGTGTACAAAAATCCAAATAAGCCAAGCAATAAACCCTTTTAAAAAATACTTGTGTTTAGGAAAGTCAACAACAGCCTTATTTCTTCCTATAATTGCCATTGATCCTAAATCTTTATATTTAAATGGTTTCCACTGTTCTGGGTTAGAAGATAGATTTTCGGCCAATCTTCTTGCTTGTTGCAATGCGGCTTGGGCCAATTGGGGATGACCATCTGGAAAGTTTTCATCTCCCGAAACTAAGGCACAATCACCCAAGGCATAGATGTTATTATAGCCTTCAACTAAGTTATAAGAATTAGTTTTTAATCGGTTACCTCTGCCATAACTTTCTGGTGAGAATCCCTTAAATTTTTTAGCTGAAATTCCTGCGGCCCAAATTAAGTTTCTGGTTGCTATTTCTATACCATTAGATAAATAAACGGTATCATTTTTAAAATCTTTAACCAAGGTATTCAATATAATATTCACCCCTAGTTTTTTAAGTTTATTGTGCGTGTAGGTTTGCGAATTTTTGGACATGGAAGCCAACACGGCATCTTGGCCATCAATTAAATAGATTTCACCCAAATCGTTCTCAGATAATTCAGGATAATCTTTGGTAAGGATGTTGGATCGCATTTCAGCAAAAATACCCGAAAGCTCAACTCCTGTTGGTCCGGCACCGGCTATAACAAAGGTTAATAGCCTTTTGCGTTTTTGTACATCTTCGGTACGTGTGGCGCGGTCCAAACGAGTGAAAATCACGTTTCTTAAAGATAAAGCATCACTTATAGTTTTCATTGGTAAACTTTTATCTTCAATATTTTTATTGCCAAAAAAGTTGGTTTCTACCCCGGTAGCCATAACAAGTATGTCGTAGTGCAGTTCTCCATTATTTAATATGATTTTATTTTCATGTGGCATAACCTCTGTTAATAATCCCAGACGGAAGAAGGCATTTTTATTGTTCCGTAATATTTTTCTGAAGGGATAACTAATGGCAGAAGGTTCCATAAAACCTGCAGAAACCTGATATAACAGAGGTGGAAAAAAATTGTAGTTATTGGTATCAACCAGTATTATGTTGTATTGGTCTGTACCTTTAAATTGTTTAATTAATTCAATACCGGCAAATCCACCACCGACAACCACAATAACCTTTTTATCTTTCATAATCTAGATATGTAATTAACAAAGTTACATGATGGCTACTGATTAAAATCGCATTTTGTTTTATGATTTATGATTTTTGCGAAACTCCTAAATAATAGACTTTATTTTTTTGAATTTTTAAGCAATACAATTGTTTTGTTCTTGATTTCCCTTCGAATCTTTATAACAAGAAAACTGAATCTATTTTTCCTTTTCTTAATTGCCATATCGAGTTAGATAGACTATTCAATGTTTCACAGATGGTTTTATCATCCATGTCTCAAGAGAGATTTTTTGTGAATATTCGATAGTTTAAAAAAGAGCTAGAATCAAGCAAATACTTAATAATCATATTATGAATTCTTTACTTAACCTAAGTATTTCATCGTTGTTTTTTGTTTAAATTTTCTTTATATCTAAATTTTTTGGTATTTCATCAAAAATTTAGATAAGCCTCGAGATTTTCAATATTCATTTGCGTCACCCAACTCTGCCAACAATAATGTTGTAGAGAAACTTTAAAAACCTAATTATGAAAAAAACTATTCAAGTTTTACGTTATTCCTTTTATGGTGCTTTAATGTCTGGCACATTTTTTTCTTGTCAAACTGAAGATTTATTAAATTATGAAAGCGTCGATAATTTATTGTTCCAAGAGCCATTATTTGCTAGAGGTACAGATCTTGGCACGCAACTTTTAGATTATGTTGAATGCGAATCAGTTTGTATTGAACCTGATTCAAATACCTATTACAAAATGTCAGATGTAGCTACGTCCACTAGTGGTGGTGGTGCTAACATTAACACTAAAGAAGTAAGTTACGAGGCTTATAATTCTGAGGACAGTTTTGTTGTTTCTGTTAATTATGATATAATTTCCGGAAAATCTAATGCCCATGCCGAGATTACAATTTCAATAAACGGAAATACGGTTGTTTTCGAAAATGTAGAAAAATCTAACACTGTAAGTCATTCAATTGCTTTACCGGTAGATTGGATTGCCTGTGACGAAATCTCTTTTCAAATTACTCAAAAGGGTTTGGGTAATCCAATAATTTTTGAGGAAATTTATCAATTAGTCGGCGTTTGTGATAATTGTGAAGAGAGTTTTAGCTATGCAGAAAACGAAGATAGTAGCTATACTTTCACATATATAAGTGAAGAAAGCCTAAGGAATGCTGAAGTGAAGTTTACAAGTCCGCATATTGTAGATTTTGAAGCTTTAGACGGAAAAATATACAGCGTAAATCCTGGAAACTTAAAAGGTTCTCCTACAGTTTTAACTTGGACAGGTGATATTGAAGCGTGTACAGAAATAACTTTTACTATAAGTTTTGTCCCTGATTGCGATCAGAATAATGCGGGATTTGCAAATGTTTTTACTGACTTTAAAGTAAATGACATATCTAAAAAAGGTGAAAACTCAAATATCAGAATTTCTTGTGATTTAGAATGATAATAAATCTTTAATAACCAGAAAGAAGCGCTGTTTTTTTTAATGGCGCTTTTTTTATGATTAGTTTTTAAAAGGCGTTAAGACACTATCTATTTAACAGGAAATATTTTAAGTCATGATAAGTCGCCATTTTTAAAGATTTCTTCTTTTTCTTCATCACTTTATCAAGTTGCGCCGGCAGTTCAATATTTTCTCGAATGGTTTCTTCAACTATGTCTAAAAATTTTGCAGGATGTGCTGTTTCCAGTACTACACAGTGAGCATTGGGATTCGTTTTTAAATAGTCTTCAGCAGCTAAAAAACCAACAGCACCATGAGGATCGGCAATGTAATTGTAATCGAAATACAAACGCTTTAAGGCTTTCTTGGTCGCTTCATCGCTGTAACTGTAGGAAGTTAAATGAGTGCTTAATTCATTAAACGATTTGCCAAATAATTCTTCGATTCGTATAAAATTACTCGGATTACCAACATCCATGGCATTACTAATGGTAGCAATAGCCGGTTGAGGCTCGTATTTTTGAGTTTTAAGATAGTTTGTTACCACATTGTTGCTATTATTTGCTGCAATAAAATGATGAATGGGAAGACCCAATCGCTGCGCCATCATACCGGCACAAATATTTCCAAAGTTTCCGCTTGGTACAGAAAACACAATATTTTTATGCTGTTTACTTAAGTCTTGATAAGCAAAAAAGTAATAAAACATTTGTGGTAACCATCTGGCAACGTTGATTGAATTGGCAGAAGTGAGCTGCATTACTGAAGTTAATTCTTTATCTAAGAAGGCTTGTTTCACCATATCCTGACAATCATCAAAAACGCCATCAACTTCTAAAGCACTAATGTTTTTACCAAGGGTGGTAAGCTGTTTTTCTTGAATATCGCTTACTTTTCCGCTGGGATATAAAATTACCACATCAACACCTTTTACACCTAAAAACCCATGGGCCACGGCGCCTCCGGTATCGCCTGAGGTTGCTACTAATACAGTAATATTTTCATTATTATCTTTGTTGAAATAGCCCAGGCATCTCGACATAAACCTGGCACCAACATCTTTAAATGCCAGCGTTGGACCATGGAAAAGTTCTAAACTTGAAATATTTTGGGTTATGGGAACTATTGGGAAATCGAAGTTAAGTGTTTCTTCAATAATTAATTTAAGTTCTTTTTCAGGTATATCTGGAGACACAAATTGTTTAATGGCTTCAAAAGCAATTTCGTGTCGGCTTAAATCTTGTATATTATTAAAGAACGATTTTGATAAAGGTGTAATGCTTTCAGGAAAGTATAAACCCTTATCAGGTGCCAATCCTTTAACAACGGCTTCTTTAAAAGTTGTATTTGGGGCTTTCATATTTAAGGAATAGTAGTTCATGTCTGATAATAATAAATTCAGTTAATTTTAAATAATTTCTCTGTGAAACTCTGCGCTTCTCTGTGGCACTCTGTGTGATAAGATTAAAGTAAACATTTAAATGACTTTTATTCCGTCCTCATTAATCTTAGATACATAAGTTTCAAATGTAATTCCGGTTGTTTTATAAATGTCACGCATGGTTTTTTCGATATTGGTTGCACTTTCTAATCCTTCACATAAAGAGAAAATAGATGGTCCAGATCCTGATATACCCGTACCAAGCGCCCCATTTTTAACAGTTTGTTGTTTAATTTCATCAAAAAACGGAATTAACTTACTGCGATGTGGCTCGACAATTATATCGTTTAATGACCTGCTTAACAACCCATAGTCATTTGTATGTAAAGCATGCACCAAACTACCAACATTAGCCCATTGCACCGTGGCATCTTTCAAATTTACCTTTTGAGGTAATAAGGCTCGTGCTTCGCTAGTTTTTATTTCAATTTGCGGATGTATAATAACAGCATATAAGTTGTGCGGTGTTGGTAATTCTAAAATTTCCAATGGTTCAACACTTTTTACCAAGGTAAAACCACCAAAAATTCCCGGTGCCAAATTGTCGGCGTGATAGCTCTTGCTGGCCATGGCTTCGCCCATCATGGCGAAATAGGTGAGTTGAGTTTTATTGTATGGTCTCCCAAGTAATTCATTAATAGCAACAACACTACCTGCCGCACTGGCTGAACTACTGCCAATACCACTACCGGGTTTAATTTTTTTGTAAATTTCAATTTCAAATCCAACATCAGGTTTTGCATCGTCAATTAAAGCCTGTGCCGAAACGCCGGCAACGTTTAAATGGGCTTCAATAGGCAAGTCGTATCCTTCAATTTTGCTTATTTTAACACCTTTATTTTTACTAATTCTTACCACCATTTCGTCGCCTATGCCATCAAGGCAAAACCCCAAAACATCAAATCCGCAGGAAACATTGGCCACAGTTGCCGGAGAAAATATTCTTATTTCGTTCATGCTTTATCGGTTTCCTACTTTAATAATATCTGCGAACAGTCCGGAGGCTGTTACTTCGGCACCTGCACCTGCGCCTTTTACAATTAGGGGTTGATCGGGGTAGCGTTGGGTATAAAACATCACAATATTGTCTTTACCTTTTAGATTATAAAACGGGTGACCCTCTGGAATTTCACGCAATCCAACGCTGGCGATGCCATTATTGAATTCGGCTACATATTTCAACTGGCAGTTCTTGTTCACGGCATTTTTGTAAAGCTCTTGGAAGTGGGCTTCATCCTTAATCAATGTTTGATAAAAACCTTCTACGCTATCGCTCTTCAAATTAGCCTCAGTTAAAAAGGACGTGTTTTTAATATCTTCTAAATTAAGTTGATGACCACTTTCTCTTGCAAGAATGAGAATTTTTCTGGCTACATCAACACCGCTTAAATCAATTCTGGGATCAGGCTCTGTATAACCTTCATTTTGGGCTTGCTTAACTACATCATGAAAAGAGGTTTCACCGTTAAAATTATTAAAAACAAAATTTAAACTACCCGATAGTACCGCTTGAATCGATACAATGTCGTCGCCCGAATTGATTAAATTATTCAAGGTATTTATAATAGGTAAACCTGCACCAACATTGGTTTCAAATAAAAATGGGGCGCCGTATTTTCTAGAAAGATTTTTAAGATTTTGATAGTTGTTATAATCGCTTGAACAAGCAATTTTATTACAAGCAATAACGGCAATACTTTCTTTTAAATAATGTTGATACATATGGGCAACTTCGTGCGATGCCGTGATATCTATAAAAATACTGTTTCTTAAATTTAGTGCAATGATTTTATCTAAAAACCCTTGTAATGTGGCAGTTTCACCTTCATTTAAATGAGATTTCCAGTTTGCTAAATCAATACCTTCTTCATTAAAATACATTTGTCGTGAATTAGACATACCAACCACTCTTAAATTTAAACGCAAATGCTGTTTTAAGTGTTTTCGCTGTTGTTCAATTTGCGCAATAAGTCTTTCGCCAACATTACCAACACCTGTTATAAATACATTGAGCTGTTTTGTTTTTACTTCAAAAAAGATTTCGTGTAAGGCATTCAATGCTTTTTTTACATCCTTTTCAAGAATGACGGCCGAAATATTTTTTTCGGAAGCACCTTGCGCAATGGCTCTGATATTGACATTGTTTTTTCCCAATGCACTAAACATTCTACCGCTAATACCTTGGTGGTTTTTCATATTGTCGCCAACTAATGCTATGATAGATAATCCAGTTTCAACGATGACGGGGTCAATTTTTCTTAATGAAATTTCGTATTCAAAGGCTTCATTAATAGCTATTTCGGCGGTTTGTACATCAATATCTGAAATTCCAAAGCAAATAGAGTGTTCTGAAGAGGCCTGTGTTATAAAAATTACATTAATTTTCTCTTGAGCTAAGGTTTCAAAAAGTCGTTTTGAAAATCCCGGTATGCCAATCATTCCATTGCCTTGCAAGGTAAGCAAAGCAATTTTATCGATATTGCTAATGCCACTTACGCTGTTTTTATAGGTGTTGACGTGATTGGTAATTAAAGTTCCATCGGCTTCAGGTTCTGTGGTATTTTTAATTAAAATTGGAATTTCAGCATCCAAGACCGGCTGAACAGTTGGAGGATATAACACTTTTGCACCAAAATGCGATAATTCCATGGCTTCCTGGTAGGAGAGTTTTTCTATGGGTCTGGCCTGTTTTACCAATTTCGGATTGGCCGTAAACATACCGCTAACATCTGTCCATATTTCAAGCTGCTTAACATTGAGAGCAGCAGCCATGATGGCAGCGGTATAATCTGATCCACCACGTCCTAAGGTGGTGATGTCGCCGCTTTCAGATTTAGAAATAAAACCCGGTAACACAACAATTTTATGCTGATCCTTGAAGTATTCCTGAATATTTTTATTGGTGATTTTAAAATTCACTTCAGCTTTGGTGAAATTGCTATTGGTTACAATTAAATCTTGACTGTTTTTTCTGATAGCATCGAAATTGCGGGAAATTAACGCTTCGGCAATGATGTAAGACGATAGTAATTCGCCAAAACTAACAAGTTTATCTGATGTTTTAAGTGATAATTCGTTGATGAGATAGATGCCATCCAATAAATTCTTCAAGTGTTGAAGTTTGGTTTCAACATTGTTTTTAACATCGTGGTTATTGATAGAGATTAATTCATCTACCAAATTAAGATGTATTGTTTTTATCTTTTCAAACAGGCTAAGGTAGGTATCGTCTTGATTTTGAGCCATGCTACCGCATTCAAGAAGTTTGTCGGTAATACCACCAACCGCCGATACAACGCAAATGACCTCATCTTCTTCGCTGTAAGTTTTTAAAATAGCAATGACTTTATTAATATTTATGGCACTTCCAACCGATGTGCCTCCAAATTTTATAACACGCATAAATTTTATAATTTGTGTAGAATATTACTGCAGAAGCATTACTTGGCAGCTACGATGTAAAAGTCTAATATGTTTTAACTGAATTGAAATTTGATTGAAATTAATACGTTAGGCCTTCAAATGTATTATTTTTACGTTGATAAAAAAACAAAGCAAAACTTTTTAGAATCATTTACATATATATGATGTTTTAGGTTAAAAAATGTGAATTTTATGCGGTAATTATTGAGAATCTTTAAATATTTTTTAGATGAAAATACTCTCGAAAGAACAAATTTATAAGGCAGACCAAATCACACTCAAGCGGCAGCAGATCACTTCAACCGAATTAATGGAGCGAGCAGCCACCGAAGTTTTTAATTGGATGCACAGTAGATTGAACGGCGCCCCGGTTTTAATTCGGGTGTTTTGTGGTATTGGCAACAATGGTGGTGATGGTTTGGTGTTGTCCAGACATTTGGTAAATCATGGATATAACGTTATTACTTATGTGGTTAATTGCAGTAATGAGCGCTCAAACGATTTTTTAATTAACTACGAAAGATTACGTCAGGCTTCAAAGAAGTGGCCGGAGCTGCTTAAATGCGAATCTGACTTTCCTGAAATCAGTCCCGACGATATCATAGTAGATGCCATTTTTGGGATTGGATTAAAAAGACCCGCCGATGATTGGATTCAGCGACTTTTCCAACATTTTAGAAAATCAAAAGCATTTACCTTATCTATTGATATGCCTTCAGGGCTTTACACTGATAAAATTCCCGAGAGTGAAGACGCCGTAGTTTGGTCGCATTACACCTTGAGTTTTCAGGTTCCAAAACTTGTATTTTTTCTGCCCGATACTGCCAAGTTTGTGGACCGGTGGGAAGTTATTGATATTGGTTTGGATCAAGATTTTTTGAATGATGCAATATCAATTGCCGATTATATAGGAAAGCCTGAGGTATTGCCATTTTATAAAATACACGATAAATTTTCTCATAAAGGTACTTTTGGTCATGTACTTATTATTGGCGGAAGTTATGGTAAAATAGGAGCGGTTCAATTAGCATCGCGGGCTGCATTGGTTTCTGGTGCAGGCTTGGTAACTACTTTCATTCCAAAATGCGGATATACCGCGTTGCAAACAGCGCTTCCTGAAATAATGGTAATGACAGATGTTAATGATGACTTTATTTCTAATATTAAAGTGGATCAACCGTTTAATGCTATTGGAATAGGCGTAGGATTGGGAACGCATCCTGATACAGTAATGGCGATAGAAAGTTTTTTAAAATCTCAAAAAACTCCTTTAGTAATAGATGCCGATGCTATCAATATGTTATCGAGTCATAAAAAGTTAATTCAATACATTCCTGAATTAACGATATTAACGCCACATCCAAAAGAATTAGAACGCCTTATTGGGAAATGGAAAGACGATTTTGATAAAATAAAAAAAGTAAAACGCCTTTCTAAAAAGTACAACTTAATTGTGGTGATAAAAGGATTTAATACAATGATTATTCTTCATGATCAAGTTTATATAAATTCAACAGGTAACCCTGGTCTCGCAACGGCAGGAAGTGGCGATGTTTTAACGGGAATCATAACCGGATTATTGGCCCAAGGGTACGAGCCTTTACAATCGGCTATTTTTGGGGTGTATTTACACGGAAAATCGGCCGATTTATTAGCGCACAATATGGCCTACCAATGTATCACTGCTTCAGATGTGATTGACGGAATTTCAAATGCCTACACAGATTTGTTTGTTCAGCCTGAAATTTCAAATGAATCTTCATACAGCAACGGCTCTGAAAATTAAAAATCTTTACGCATCTTTGCTAAACAACCTAAATTAACATCATGTCATCATCACATATTGTTTCGAACAAGCCGTTAAGTTTGAGTGATATTAACGATATTTTAAATTCGGAAATGAAATTAGAATTATCTGACGATGCCAAAAAGCAAATTGTTGAATGCCGAGATTATCTAGATTTAAAATTAAAGCAACAAACGCAGCCGGTTTATGGCATTAATACAGGATTTGGTTCACTGCATAATATTAAAATTAGCAGTGAGAATCTAACGAAATTACAGGAAAATTTAGTCATGTCGCACGCCTGTGGTATGGGAGCTTTGGTTCCTGTTAAAATTGTAAAGTTAATGTTGCTTCTTAAGATACAGTCTTTAAGTTACGGCTATTCGGGCGTGCAATTAGAAACTGTTGAACGTTTGGTGTTCTTTTACAATAATAATGTTATTCCTGTAGTCTATACGCAAGGTTCCTTGGGTGCTTCGGGTGATTTGGCACCCTTGGCCCATTTAGCATTACCATTACTAGGCAAAGGTGAAGTTTGGTTTAAAGGCGAAATAAAATCTTCTGAAACCATTTTAAACCATTTAAAGTTAACTCCAATTAGTTTAAAATCTAAGGAAGGTCTGGCATTATTGAACGGTACGCAATTTATGATTGCATACGGTGTGCATTGTTTAATTGAAAGTTATAAGTTGTCTTATTTTGCCGATTTAACAGGTAGTATTTCATTAGATGCTTTTAATGGCAGACTGGAGCCATTTAATGAGTTGGTTCATGCCATCAGACCGCACGAAGGACAGATAAAAACTGCCAAGCGCGTGATGGATTTTTTAAAAGACAGTGATTTGATGACGCAAGAAAAACAACATGTGCAAGATCCTTATTCTTTCCGATGCATTCCGCAGGTTCACGGTGCAACCAAAGATACTTTACAATACGTTTCACGCGTTTTTACCACCGAAATGAATTCGGTTACCGATAACCCTTTGATTTTTGTTACCGAAGATCAAATTATCTCAGGCGGCAACTTTCACGGACAACCACTGGCTTTGGCTTTCGATTACTTAAAAATTGCCATGGCCGAATTGGGTAATATTTCCGAAAGAAGAACATTTCAACTGGTATCAGGAAGCAGAGGTTTACCGGCATTTTTAATTGATAATCCCGGCCTCAACTCCGGATTTATGATTCCGCAATATACGGCAGCCAGTATAGTTAGTGCCAACAAACAGCTGGCCACACCTGCAAGCGTTGATTCAATTGTATCATCAAACGGTCAGGAAGACCACGTTAGTATGGGCGCTAATGCAGCCGTTCAGGCTTATGAGTTAATAAACAATGTTAAGACCATTTTAGCCATAGAATTGCTCAATGCTTCTCAGGCTATGGAATTTAGAGGGCCTTTAAAATCTTCAGGTTTTATTGAAAGCTTTCTTAAATCATTCAAATCAGATGTGAAATTTGTTGCCGAAGATGAAATTCTACACAATTTAATGAAAGCTACTTCAGATTTTATAGATAATTTCTCTATCGATACTAATTTACTTTTCGACTAAGAATTATAGGTGGGATATAAAAATAAAGCACAATCTAAATAATTATCAAAGACAGGCAGTAATAGATTAATCATATTCTTTTAAATCAAAGAATTAGCCCACTTAACAGCCCCTTCTAATTCTTCAAAAATCTTAAAAGGTTTTTTGAGAAATAGTTTTTCAATTTCGGCATTGCTTTTAGCTTTATAGTTTTTTGAAATCACACCAAAACCAATTAGGCTTTCCAACTGCGAGGTTTTAGAATAAATAGAGGTATCTACAGCGTAAGAATTAA
The DNA here is from genome assembly GCF_006494535.1 of Paucihalobacter ruber. Lineage (GTDB taxonomy): Bacteria > Bacteroidota > Bacteroidia > Flavobacteriales > Flavobacteriaceae > Paucihalobacter > Paucihalobacter ruber. The sequence goes on along the minus strand of NZ_VHIQ01000008.1, from coordinate 128,347 downwards.
TGCGATGCGTGAGATATACAAAAGGAGAATTTTTATAAAACTCTAGAGCCTTTTCAACCAAAACATCATGAAGTGATTGTGTAACAGTAATACCTTCATCCATCACAACCAGCATGTACTTGGAATGAAATGAAACCGTACAAAAATTTAAAACCTCCACCTGTGCCATACGGTAAAGCTATAAACATTTTATAATAAGACATAAAAAAACTCCTTTAATTCGATTAAAGGAGTTTTTTAAATTTTAAAGGTCTTAAGTGTTTGTGGGTTCTTCAGACTTTTCGATTTTTACACTAAGCTTGTCATCGTCTTTAATCAAATCCATCACAATGACATCACCTTCGCTGATTTTTGAATTGATGATCTCTTCAGCTAAAGTGTCCTCAATATACTTTTGAATGGCTCGTTTTAAAGGTCTTGCCCCGTACTGTTTGTCAAACCCTTTTTCGGCTATGTGATCTTTCGCTTTTTTACTTAATTTAAGTGTGTAACCTAAATCTAGAATGCGATTAAACAGTTGTTTTAATTCTATATCGATAATTTTGTCGATGTGTTCTTTTTCAAGTGCGTTAAACATCACAACATCGTCAATTCTGTTTAAAAATTCAGGAGCAAAGGCTTTCTTCAAGGCATTTTCAATCACACTTCTGGCGTTGTCATCAACTTGAGAAGCTCTGGCTGAGGTTCCAAAACCAACACCTTGACCAAAGTCTTTCAATCTTCTGGCGCCAATGTTGGAGGTCATGATAATAATGGTATTTCTAAAATCAATTTTTCTACCCAAACTATCGGTTAAGTAACCATCGTCTAACACCTGAAGTAACATATTAAACACATCGGGATGGGCTTTCTCGATTTCATCCAACAGTACAACAGCATAAGGTTTGCGTCTTATTTTCTCAGTGAGCTGACCGCCTTCTTCATAACCTACATATCCCGGAGGTGCACCAACTAAACGCGAGATGGCAAATTTTTCCATATACTCGCTCATGTCAATTCTTATCAAGGCGTCTTCGCTGTCAAATAATTCTCTTGCCAGTACCTTGGCTAATTGAGTTTTACCAACACCTGTTTGACCTAAGAAAATAAATGACCCAATAGGTTTGTTCGGGTCTTTTAAACCGGCTCTGTTTCTTTGTATGGCTTTTACAACTTTGCCAACAGCTTCATCCTGACCAATAACCTTACCTTGCAACAATTCTGGTAGCTTGGCCAGTTTATTACTTTCAGTTTGTGCAATTTTATTAACCGGAATACCGGTCATCATCGACACAACATCAGCTACATTATCTTCTGTTACAACTTCTCGGTGCAATTTAGATTCTTCTTCCCACTTTAACTGAGCAGTAGACAGCTCTTTTTCAAGTCGTTTTTCATCATCGCGCAATTTGGCAGCCTCTTCGTATTTTTGTTTTTTAACCACTGTATTCTTGGTTTCTCTAACCGCATCGAGCTGCTTTTCGAGTTCTAAAATTTGCTCGGGAACCTGTAAATTGGTAATGTGAACACGTGATCCGGCTTCGTCTAAAGCATCGATAGCCTTATCGGGAAGAAAACGATCGGTCATGTATCTGTTGGTAAGCTTCACACAGGCCAGTATGGCTTCGGGTGTGTAATCAACATTGTGGTGTTCTTCATATTTGTCTTTAATATTGTTGAGAATTTGAATGGTTTCTTCAACACTTGTAGGCTCAACAATTACCTTCTGGAAACGTCTTTCCAATGCGCCGTCTTTTTCTATGTATTGTCTGTATTCGTCTAATGTTGTGGCACCAATACATTGTATTTCGCCTCTGGCTAAAGCAGGTTTAAACATGTTTGAAGCATCTAAACTTCCGGTGGCGCCACCGGCACCAACAATGGTGTGAATTTCGTCAATAAAAAGAATAATATCGTCATTCTTTTCTAACTCGTTCATCACGGCCTTCATACGCTCTTCAAACTGACCGCGATACTTGGTACCTGCAACAAGGCTTGCCAAATCGAGTGTTACCACTCGTTTGTTAAATAAAATTCTAGAAACTTGTTTCTTCACAATTCGCAATGCCAAACCTTCAGCAATGGCCGATTTACCAACACCTGGTTCACCTATCAATAAAGGATTGTTCTTTTTACGTCTGCTCAATATTTGAGAGACGCGTTGTATTTCTTTTTCTCGGCCTACAACCGGATCTAACTTACCTTCTTCGGCTAAGATGGTTAAATCTCTTCCAAAGTTATCTAAAACGGGTGTTTTAGACTTTTTGTTAGATTTGGGAGTGCTTTGTCCAAAAGGATTTTGTTTGGCTTCGTCTTCGTCGTTGATATCATCGTCAGAAAATGATTCTGCCTTTGGAGTATCTAAAAAGTCGTCTTCGTTTGTTATCATTGATTTAAATTCTTCTTTCACGTTATCGTAATCTACTTTTAATTTATTGAGGAGTTTGGTAGTTGGATCGTTTTCATTTCGCAAAATACACAGCAATAAGTGTGCTGTGTTAATCGAGGTACTTTGAAATAGTTTTGCTTCTAAAAACGTTGTCTTTAAAGCGCGTTCGGCCTGTCTTGTGAGGTGCAGATTTTTCTTCTCGTTACTGGTAACAACGGCTCCGGGATTGGCCGGACTAAGGATTTCAACCTTTCGGCGTAGCTGATTTAAATCTACGTTCAAGGATGTTAATATATCAATAGCTTTGCCATTACCATCTCTTAAGAGTCCCAGCATTAAATGCTCTGTTCCTATAAAATCATGACCAAGCCTAAGTGCTTCTTCTTTACTGTAGGCTATGACATCTTTAACTCTTGGGGAAAAATTATCGTCCATATACTTTATTCTATTCTATGCTATAAAATTACTTAAAAACAATTATCTAAGTTCAAAAATTATACCTTATTTAAGATACTTTGGCTAAATGAATAAAAAAATAGAACAAAACAAAACTTATTGGTAGCTACTTATTAACGAAAATAATCTTTTCTATTGTTAATAAAATGCATGAAAAACTTAAGTAACCATTCTTTAAAAACCCTGCTAAATACTTATATTAGCGCGTTACAAAACAACCTACAAATAATAATAAAAATCTTATGGCAGAAGGAGAAAAATTAATTCCTATTAACATTGAAGATGAAATGAAATCGGCTTACATTGATTATTCAATGTCGGTCATTGTGTCACGTGCCTTACCCGATGTAAGAGATGGATTGAAACCGGTGCATAGACGCGTACTTTTTGGAATGCACGAGTTAGGTGTTAGGTCTAATACGGCTCATAAAAAATCGGCCAGAATTGTTGGTGAAGTATTGGGTAAATACCACCCGCATGGCGATACCTCTGTTTACGATACCATGGTGCGTATGGCACAGGAATGGAGTTTGAGATATATGCTCATAGACGGTCAGGGTAACTTTGGTTCTGTTGATGGCGATAGTCCTGCAGCTATGCGATACACCGAAGCCCGTATGAGAAGAATCTCAGAAGACATGTTGGCAGATATCGATAAAGAAACAGTTGATTTTAAACTTAATTTTGACGATACGTTAAAAGAGCCAACCGTTTTACCGGCGAGAATTCCAAATTTATTAGTAAATGGCGCCTCAGGAATTGCCGTTGGTATGGCCACTAACATGCCGCCTCATAACTTAACTGAAGTAGTTGACGGCACGGTTGCCTATATCGATAATTACGATATTACTATTGAGGAGCTAATGCAACATATCAAAGCACCCGATTTTCCTACCGGTGGTATTATTTACGGTTACGAAGGCGTCAAAGAAGCTTTTGAAACGGGTAGAGGTAGAATTGTGATGCGCGCCAAAGCAGATATTGAAGAAATCAACGGTAAAGAGTGTATCATCGTTACCGAAATCCCATATCAGGTCAATAAGGCCGAAATGATTAAAAAAACAGCCGATCTGGTAAACGATAAAAAACTCGATGGTATTTCAACCATAAGAGACGAATCAGACCGTAATGGTATGCGTATTGTTTACGTTTTAAAGCGCGATGCTGTTTCAAATATTGTTCTTAATAAGCTTTACAAATATACTTCGCTGCAATCATCGTTTAGTGTTAATAACATTGCTTTGGTTAAGGGCCGACCTGAAATGCTTAATTTAAAAGACCTTATCAGGCATTTTGTTGAGCACAGACACGATGTGGTTGTACGAAGAACCACTTACGAATTACGCAAAGCTGAAGAAAGGGCTCATATTTTAGAAGGTTTAATTATTGCTTCCGATAATATTGACGAAGTTATTGCATTGATCAGATCATCTTCTAACGCCGATGAAGCCCGTGAAAGATTGATTGAACGCTTCAAGCTATCCGAATTACAGGCAAAGGCAATTGTAGAAATGCGCTTACGCCAGTTAACGGGTCTTGAACAAGATAAACTTCGCTCAGAATACGACGAATTGTTAGTCACCATCGAAGACCTTAAAGACATCCTTGATAAAAAGGAAAGACGTATGGAAATCATCAAAAACGAACTCCTTGAAGTTAAAGAAAGATACGGAGATGAACGCAGATCGGTGATTCAATATGCAGGTGGTGATCTCAGTATTGAAGATATGATTCCTGATGAAAAGGTGGTTATTACGATTTCTCATGCCGGATATATCAAACGTACTGCTTTAAACGAATATAAAACACAAAACCGCGGTGGCGTTGGGCAAAAAGCTTCAACGACCAGAAATGAAGATTTCCTGGAGCATCTGTTTGTGGGTACAAACCACCAATACATGTTGTTTTTCACACAAAAAGGAAAGTGTTTCTGGATGCGTGTTTACGAAATTCCCGAAGGTACCAAAACATCAAAGGGACGAGCTATTCAAAATCTTATTAATATTGAACAAGACGATAAAGTAAAAGCATTTATCTGTACTCAAGATTTAAAAGACGAAAATTATATCAACAGTCATTATGTCATTATGGCCACTAAACAAGGTCAGGTTAAGAAAACGGCGCTTGAACAATATTCAAGACCAAGAACCAATGGTATTAATGCTATTACCATTAAAGATGATGACGAATTGCTGGAAGCCAAATTAACAACCGGACAAAGTCAGGTAATGCTGGCACTTAAATCGGGTAAAGCGGTTAGGTTTGAAGAAGCCAAGACCAGACCCATGGGCAGAAATGCCTCCGGGGTTAGAGGTATTACCTTAGCCGATAGCAAAGATGAGGTAGTTGGAATGGTAACGGTGGATAATCCTAAAGAGGAAACAGTATTGGTAGTATCTGAAAACGGCTATGGAAAACGCTCTTATATTGACGACCCTGAAGGTGGTGATCCAATTTACAGAATTACCAATAGAGGCGGAAAAGGCGTAAAAACCATTTCTATTACCGAAAAAACCGGTAATTTAGTAGCCATTAAAACGGTTACCGATGAAGATGATTTAATGATTATCAATAAATCGGGTATTGCCATACGCATGGAAGTTAAAGATTTAAGAGTGATGGGTCGCGCCACACAGGGTGTAAGACTCATTAACTTGAAGAATAACGATTCTATCGCGGCTGTTGCTAAGGTGATGAAAGATGACGAGGAAAGCGACAATACCGAAAATGGCACAGATGTTGCACCTAACGAAGAAAATCAATAAATAATTAACTAAAAACTAATAAAATGAAAACAAAAATGATCATCGCTTTGATTTGTTTAATTAGCGGATTGAGTTATGCGCAAAAAGACGAAATTAAGGCGATAGAAAAGGCATTAAAAAGTAATGACTTTGCCGGTGCTCGCGCTGCTACCTCGGCGGCAGACGCTGTTGTATCGAATATGGACGACAAAACCAAGGCAAAGTATTACCTAATAAAAGCACAGGCATATTATGCAGGTGGCGCAGCTTCAGATGCCGATTTTAAAAAGGCTATTGAAAGTTTAAAGGACTTATCTGAAGTTGAAAAGGAGTCAGGTTATACCAAACATACCGCAGAGGCTATACAAATTAAAGATGGTTTATTGCGTACCATACTATCACGTGCCAGTAAAGCATACGAAGCACAGGATTATAAAGGTGCAGCCAATAAGTTTAATGACCTTTATCGTATGTCTACTCAAGACACCATATACTTATATTACGCCGCTTCAGCTGCGGTTCAAGGTATGGATTATGACACTTCTTTAAAGTATTATGAAGAACTAAGAGAATTGGGTTATGACGGCGCAGAAATGAGATATTTTGCTGTTAATAAGGAAACCAATGAAGAAGAAGCATTTGGTGATGCCTTAATGAGAGATGCTTCTATTAAAGCAGGTCAATACATCTCACCACGAAATGAGAAATCAGCCTCGAAAAGTGCTGAAATTGTAAAAAATATCGCCTTAATATATGTTTCTCAAGACAAAAATGATAAAGCGCTGGCTTACATGAAAGATGCTCGCGAAGAGAACCCTGATGATATGGGATTGATTCTGTCTGAAGCTAATGTGCACTTAAAAATGGGTAACAAAGATAAGTTTAAAGAATTGATGGAAGTAGCTACAACCAAAGATCCTAAAAATCCCGAGTTACAATTTAACCTAGGTGTATTAGCCGCCGAATCAGGCGATAGCGAAAGTGCTAAAAAATATTATCAAAACGCTATAGATTTAAATCCGAGATACAGCGATGCTATTCTAAATATGGCGGTATTAATATTAGATAGAGAAACTTCAATAATAGAAGAAATGAATGGTTTAGGAACGTCTAAGGCTGATGATAAACGCTACGAAGAATTAAAGGCCGAACGCACCAAACTGTATGGTGATGCCGTGCCTTACCTGCAAAGAGTTTTAGAAATAGACGCTAAAAATCTTCCGGCAGCCGAAACTTTAATGAACATGTACAGTGCTTTGGGTGAAACCGATAAGTACAAAGAAATGAAAGCAAAGGTTGAAGAAATCAAAGAAGGAAACTAATAAAACTTTCAAAAAGTAAAAAAAGGGTCGCTAATTGCGACCCTTTTTTTATATCAATTTTTTAATCACTCTTAATTTGTGAGTGTACTGTTTAAGTTCGGTATTGAAAATGCCGGTATGATCAATTCTGTCTACACGCACTTTACCGTGTGCATGTATGATATAGTGATCGTGCATAATGATACCTACATGCGTGATGACGCCTTCGGCGTTGTCAAAAAACGCCAAATCACCGGGTTCACTTTCCTCAATAAAACTTAAAGCTTCACCCATGGTGGCTTGTTGAGATGCATCACGTAATATTTTATAGCCGTTTATTTTGTAAACCATTTGCGTAAAACCTGAGCAATCAATTCCAAAGGGCGTCTTACCACCCCACAAATACGGACTATTAACATAGGTAAGCGCTGTGTTGATTAGTTGCGACTTTTCGGTAATACCTGCGGTTTGATGTCCTTCAAAGTGATGCTTTAAAATGTCTAGTCCGTTAAGCGTAGCGCCAAATGGTATGGTGATTAAGCTATTATTCTCGTCGCTTACAAACTCAATCAAATCGTTGTTTGAAATGATAGGTTGGGAGCTAAGACCGGCGAAATCTTCTTCAGAAATAGGAAGGTATTGTTTTTTGTCTATCCAGCCTTCGTAACGATCGAAATCCAGTCTAATTTTAATCCAGTTTTTTCTAGTGTCAATAATTTTAAAAATATCGCCATAAATGAGTTGAGATACCATTTCCGAAGTATCAGAAGGTTCTAACCTCATGGGAACCACTCCCAAATTTCCTATTCCGTGCGACATTAATAACAGATTAGTTACGCTCAATAACTATGGCCGAAGCACCTCCGCCACCATTACAAATAGCTGCTGCTCCTAATTTGGCATTATTTTGCTGTAAAACATTTATGAGCGTTACAATAATACGCGCACCAGAACAACCTAATGGGTGACCAAGTGAAACGGCACCACCATTAACATTAACCTTTGTATCAGTCAAGCCTAAAATTTTCATATTTGCTAAACCCACTACCGAAAAAGCCTCGTTAAACTCAAAGTAATCTACATCTTCAATATTGATGTTGGCCTTTTTTAAAGCCTTGGGCAAGGCCTTTGCCGGCGCAGTAGTAAACCATTCGGGCTCTTGAGCGGCATCTGCGAAAGATTTAATTGTGGCCAGTGGTTTTAATCCTAGTTCCTTGGCTTTTTCTTCACTCATTAACACTAAGGCGGCAGCGCCATCGTTGATAGTGGAGGCGTTAGCAGCAGTTACGGTACCGTCTTTGGTGAATGCCGGTCTAAGACTAGGAATTTTATCGATATTCACATTATTATACTCTTCATCCATTGCAACCACTTTAGGGTCTCCTTTACGTTGAGGAACTTCTACAGGCACCACTTCGTTATCAAACTTTCCGCTTTCCCAGGCTTCGGCCGAACGGTGATAAGATTGAACAGCGAAGGCATCTTGATCTTCGCGCGAAAATTTGTATTCGGTGGCACAGGCATCGGCACAAACACCCATAGCATTATGGTCGTAGGCATCTACCAGTCCGTCTTTTTGCATACCATCTACCAGCGTTGTCGGCCCAAATTTTTGTCCGTTACGCATGTGCACATAATGCGGAATTAAACTCATGTTTTCCATACCACCGGCTACTACAATATTGGCATCACCAAGAGCAATAGCCTGAGCGCCTTGCATCACGGCTTTCATTCCTGAGGCACAAACCTTGTTAACAGTTGTGCAAGGTACCGTATTAGGAATACCGGCATAAATAGCCGCTTGCCTGGCCGGAGCCTGACCCACGCCTGCCTGTACCACGTTACCCATTAAAACCTCATCTACCAGTTCGGGTTTAAGGTTTATTTTATCGAGTGCCCCTTTTATGGCAATGGCGCCAAGCTTTGGAGCAGGTATGGTGGATAACGAACCCAGGAAACTCCCTATAGGTGTTCTAACAGCAGATACAATAACAACAGTTTTCATTGATGAGTTTTAATAATTGAGCACAAAATTAATCATTTTTCATTTTTTAAAAGAACTTGGTGGTGTTTCATTTGAATAAATAACTTCTTAAAAAATGGATGTGGCTTTGATTTTAAAGAATTAAGAATTTATATGATGAATTCGAGAAAGGGTTGTAAAAACAATAATCAAAAAAAATATAAAATACTTTTCAATAATGGAATGAAAAAGTTACATTTGCAACCGCAAAAATGCGAAACGTTCAATTGAAATAGGAGAGGTGCCAGAGTGGTAATGGAGCAGATTGCTAATCTGTCGGCTCGTAAGGGTCGCCTGGGTTCGAGTCCCAGTCTCTCCGCAAAGTTTATAAACACCTTCGGGGTGTAGTCCCGAACTACGTTTGGGATAAACTCCGCCCGGTAATCGCGTCACGCCTCAGGCGTGAAGGTCGCAATAAAGGATAGATAGACTTAGTAAAAGTTTCCGAGAAACTTTAAAAACTCGGGGTGTAGCGTAGCCCGGTTATCGCGCCTGCTTTGGGAGCAGGAGGTCGCAGGTTCGAATCCTGCCACCCCGACAAAGAAAATCAAATAGTCGTTAGACTATAGTGTTTAATTTATCTCATGTTGAAAGTTTTTACTTTTATAAATGAGATAAATTAAACACAAGAACACCGGTAGGTGTTTGATTTTTTTTAGCAACGATTGCTTTAAAGGATCATGGTAGTAATCCTGCCACCCCGACAAAGAAAACATATAGTCTATAGACTATTGATTAAAAAAAGAGTTTAAAAAACTCAATCTGGTCGCGTAGCTCAGTTGGATAGAGCATCTGCCTTCTAAGCAGACGGTCACAGGTTCGAATCCTGTCGCGATCACGAATAAAAAGCCTCATAATCAGAGGCTTTTTTCGTTTTTCTAGAAATACATGTTGGCTGTTTATTAGTGCATTTTGTGTGTTTTTTTGCACATGATGTTCAATCCAAGACCATTTATCCCAAGTGGTTTTTGAAAACTGTTATATCCGGGCTGATTATATAAATGAGCTGAAGTTTGGTTTTCTGTGAATTTCAGCTCTACTAAGAAGTTTAAGTTGACTCATTCTAAAGAAAGTGAAAAACAAAAAAAAATAAAACATAGGGGCCAATTTCTAAACGGGCTCCTTTTTTATTTCACCAAGTGTTTCTTGTGAGTTAAATAGAACTCTAAAACGTAATAAATTGAATTATGGGATTTAAAACAACAGTTTTTTGGCCTCAGATTGGTTGAAATACCTTTATTGAGGGTTACAATTTGGCTGCGAAATAATTAACATAACGACTTAACACCAGTCCATTTCTGAAAGGTGACTATAGAGCCATGAATAATTATTCGGATTCTAATTAAGTAGATGAAAATAATATTATTAATTTAATTGAGTTTGAATATTAGGTTTCTGCATAAAATCTTCAGGTCAAATTTTGTCAGTTTATGAAAATAAAAGCCTATATTTTATCCTTAATAATTACTTGTTCAATACACATGAACGCACAGAAATTTGAACCAAAAGATGGTCTATGCTTGGTTTTTATAGGTCAAGACTTGGAAGCCGTTGGAGGTTTAAAGCAGTATAATAAAGGTTACACCGATTATTTTAAAACACCAGCCGGTATTACGGTTTATACAAATCTGTCTCCCGGTGACGAGTCTTACGGATATTATAACAAAGGATTAGATGGCATTAAAACCATGGCTAATTGGGGTGCAGGAGATACCCATGCCGATGTCTATTTACAAGATTCAATCTTTAAAAATACTGCTATTGCCATTGGATTGTCTTTTGTGAATCACGAAAAGAACATCGCCAAAGGCCAACATGACCACCTTATTGAAGAACTAGCTGAATGGATTATAGCTGCAAAACGTCCCATTTTTTTAAGAATTGGTTACGAATTTGATGGTTGGGACTGGAACCATTACAACAGGAAACAGTATTTAAAAGTTTGGAAAAGAATTTATTACATATTCAAGACAATGCAAGTCGATAACGTAGCTTTGGTTTGGCAATCCAAAGGCACAGGTTCTGATCAAAAGGTTTTGGAACAATGGTATCCAGGCGACGATTTGGTGGATTGGTGTGGTTATTCTTACTTCGGACAGCCAGACCAAGAAATGCTAACTTTTGCAAGAAAACACAACAAGCCTGTTTTTATTGCTGAAGCCACGCCCGTTAGGGAAATGGATCATTTGTACTTTAATAGTGATTTAAAAAACGAAAAACTAGATAAAGTCATTTGGACCGAATGGTTTGAGCCTTTTTTCCAAACAATAAAAGAAAATTCAGATGTTATAAAAGCCTTCAGTTATATCAACTGCGATTGGGCTTTGCAACCCATGTGGATTAACAATCCTACCTTTCAAAAAGTTGATTCACGAATTCAGGTGAGCCGATTCGTTTCCGAGAAATGGAAAGAAGAAATGGAACATCCGCGATACCTGCATGCCTATGATGAATTATGGGAAAAACTATCAAAACACTGATGATAGAGGTGGAATTTACTTTAATCTGATTTTTAAAAAAACTATTAAAATTTGATGAACTTCATTCTGAATAAACCTTCTCATAAAACCCGGAAAATCTGTATTAAACTGTAGTTTAAAAATACGTGCTACCGATAATTCATATTAATAAAAAAAATCTAATCAAATTAATATGTTCTAAGACGAATAGTACTTCTAATGCCAAATTACGTAGCATTCGTTCAAAACAATGGATTCTTTGAGTAAAAGAAATTAAAAATCACTTTGGCCTATCACCAATACTTACAATATGTGCTTTTTCATTGCAATTCTCTACGGTGAGTTGAACTTTTGATCCTTTATAAACAGAATTTAAGTGGTATGTTTTACACGGATTTCCCTTGGTATCGCTCTTACCAAAATCTACCTTACCATAACGAATCAGTTGCTTAACGGTTGAAGTATCTATGTCACGTTTAGTCATAAAAGCTTCGGCATTATCCGAATAGCTTTTGGGCAACCCTGATAAGTATTTGGTAGTTCGGGCGTTTGGAGAATAATCGCAACGGGCTTCTTTTCCGCTTAAAAAAAAGGACAGAATTACCAATCCAATGGCAAATCCGCCGAGATAATATCCCAAACGATGTATAAACTTCATAAATTAAGTTACTTAAAAAATTAACAGATTGGCATCGCTGTAGTCTAGTCCGTACCATTCGGCCACCGACTTGCTGGTTAAAATGCCGTGGTAAAAATACAAACCATTTCGCAAACCACGATCATATCTCAACGCAGGTTCTATCCCGCCATTGTCAGAAATATTGAGTAAATACGGCGTAAAAATATTGCTGATAGATACCGAGGCAGTTCTTGAATATCGCGCCGGAATATTAGGCACACAGTAATGCGTGATGCCATTATAATCAAAGGTAGGATGGTCGTGTGTGGTAATTTCACTGGTTTCAAAACAGCCACCCATATCAATACTCACGTCTATGATAACTGAACCGGCTTTCATGTGGTTGACCATGTCCTCAGTTACTACCACTGGTGCGCGGTTATTACCTCTAATAGCACCAATGGCTACATCACAACGTTTTAAAGCTTTCATCAAGCTTTTTGGTTGCATGGTTGAGGTATATATGGTTCTTCCTAAACTAACTTGTAAACAGCGTAATTTAGTGATGTTACTGTCAAATACTTTTATATTAGCGCCAAGTCCTAATGCAGACCGTGCTGCAAATTCGCCTACGGTGCCTGCACCTAAAATAACAACTTCAATGGGTGGTACGCCATTAATATTTCCAAAGAGTAAACCATTACCACCGTTTATATTCGATAGTAATTCTGAAGCAATTAATACCGAGGCCGTTCCAGCAATTTCACTTAGCGAGCGCACTGCAGGATAAGCACCGTCTTCGTCTTTTATAAATTCGAATGCCAAAGCCGTAACACGTTTGGTGGCTAAAGCTTCAAAATACTTTTTATTGCGTGTTTTTAATTGCAAAGCAGAAATTAACAATGTTTGCGGATTAAGTAAGGAGATTTCTTCTTCCGACGGCGGTTCAACCTTTAAAATAATAGGGCAGGAGAACACCTTATCGCGGTCTTTGGTGACTTCTGCACCGGCTTCGCTATATTCTTTATCGGTAAAGTGTGCGCCATTACCTGCGCCGCTTTCAATCATGACTCTATGGCCATTGGCTACCAGTGCTGACACCGCATCTGGTGTAAGGCAAACCCTTTTTTCCTGAAAGTGTGTTTCTTTTGGAAGGCCAATATACAGTGCGCCTTTTTTATTATAAACCTCTAAGGTTTCTTCTTGTGGCATTAATTGCTCACGGGTAAACGGCGACAGTGATTTGCTCATTTAAGTTAAATTGATAACTCAAATTACGGATAATATTTTAAATGGCGCAAGTGTAATATGAAAAATCGGTTGGATTGAATTGTTTTAATGCCGTGTACAGATCGCAAATTGATTTAGGCTCTTTGCGTCTTAGCGTCTTGGCGAGAAACAACTAAATATACCACGCAAAGTCGCTAAGTCGCAAAGCGAAGAGCTTTTTATATTTGAACACATGAATATATCTTCACAATTTCTTTTGCGTCTTAGCGTCTTAGCGAGAAACAACTAAATGTACCACGCAAAGTCGCAAAGTCGCAAAGCGAAGGGCTTTTTACATTTGAACACATGAAATATCTTCCCAATTTCTTTTGCGTCTTAGCGTCTTGGCGAGAAACAACTAAATATACCACGCAAAGTTGCAAAGTCGCAAAGCGAAGAGCCTTTTATATTTGAATACATGAATATATCTTCACAATTTCTTTTGCGTCTTAGCGTCTAGGCGAGATATACACCAAGAGATCTCAAAGGTTCGCTAAGGTTAATGCAAAGTTCAATACGTGTTTCTATTTTATCTCTTTGTGTTTTGTAGAGTTCTTTTTAGTCTTCCTCGTTTTTAAAAGAAGAGTTGATCCGGAACTATGCGTATTTTAAAATATTATTGTGAACTAAAGCTAGATTGGATTATTAAAAATACTGCTTTACCTTACCCCAAAACGTGGTAGGTTTAATCATAAACTCAGCTTCTAATTCTTCCATCGTTTTACCGGCGTCGTTTAATTTATCCATCATTTGGGCCCTGATTAAATAAATCGAAGGTATGATGATGGCCATTAATGGAACTAAGTATATTAACTTAAATTCATCGAAATGTAGAGATTCATCGGCGATAACACCTGCCAGCTGATAGGCATACATGGCGATTGGCACTAAAATAGCATGGTACCACCAATGTTTACAAGTAAAAAACCATATTAAAAGCAATAATAACGGTACCAACTTACCCATTATTGACCATACACCAATCTGTGCACTTTCGTAATAACCACTTCGGTATGTAAAAAGTCCTGTTGTCCAAACCTGTTCGTTCGGAACGAAAGTATATAAATAAAACAAAAAGGGAGTCGCTGCCACTAAAGTGCCGGCAATACTCCCCATTACAATGACTTTTCTACTAAGTTTTTTATCCGTTAGAGTTGATCTTAACGAGTCTTTTGTCGATTTGCGTAGTTTGCTGATCATCTAAATTGATAATTTTGTCAAATGCTTGTGCAGTAAACAGAACACCACCAAAAATTGCAATTGCTAATACATACTTTTTTGTTTTCATAATTCAAGGGATTTAATTAATTAATTACACTTCAAAGATAACTTTCAACACAGGCTTCAACTGTTAATGAAATGTTAAAGAAAATGAGGTGTACCCCTTAAACGTTACGGTTTTTCCGTAGTTCTTAGCAATACTCTGCGGTGTGCGGGCTAAAATTTTAACATTTTTTTGACTGCAATAGGTGCATTTTTAGGTTAAACAATAGTTTTCGGTTAATTTGAGGCTGCGTACATCGTTATTTACAGTACTAAAATACAATGCTGAATGCGTCTCCGGTAACAAATCTGCTATAATTTGTGGCCATTCTATCAAAATCCAGGCATCGCTATCTAAATAATCTTCAATGCCTATTTGATACAATTCTTCTACATCTTGTACGCGGTATAAATCAAAATGATAAATGGTGTCCTTTTCTGTAACATATGGGTTCACCAGAGAAAACGTAGGACTACTAACCACATCATTACTGCCCAAAGCTTTTACTATAGCTTTGATAAAGGTAGTTTTACCGGCACCCATATCGCCGTAAAAACATACCACCTTGCTGTTTAACTGCTTTAAAACAGTATCTACAGCCTTCGGCAGTTCTTCTAATTTGTAGGTTAGTTCCATGCTATCATTGATAGATTTACCATGCAATATTACATAATCTTTTTGACAAAACCTAAGAAAAAGTGTATTTCGTCGATTATTTGTGCGTTTTATGGATAAACATATGATAATTTAACTTTTCATAATTCACATTATCAATTGTTTAAGCGTATTTCTGTCAGAAGGTTGTTTTTGGATATAAAATCTAAACAAAATTGCTTCGAAAATTTAAAGTCTCAAGTTGTTATTCGATTTTAAATCATAAGCTGAAAACAATAGTTTTGTTGAAAACCAACGGATTAAACCGTGGGTTATTCCAAGTTATATTATTTACCAAACCAGACCGTTTAATTAGCTTTAAGCCATTAAGTTAGACCACCAATTCAACACTACTTCTGCCTTGGTAGCATCACCACAAAAGGTATCACCATTTCTTCTAAACTGATACCTCCGTGCTGATAGGTGTTGCGGTAATAGCTTACGTAATGATTGTAGTTATTGGGATAAGCTAAAAATAAATCGTCTTTGGCAAATACAAATGAACTATTCATACTCATAGATGGTAAGTGAATGTCTTTTGGATTTTTAACTGCCATAACATCGCGATCTTGATAAGTGAGGCTTCGGCCTGTTTTATACCTTAAATTTAAACTGGTATCTCGATCTCCAATTACCTTAGACGGATTCTTAACATTGATGGTACCGTGATCTGTAGTGATGATTAATTTAAATCCTAAAGTTTGCGCCTGTTGGATAATTTCCAGCAACGGCGAATTCTTAAACCAACTTAAAGTTAACGATCTGTAGGCTTTATCGTTTGAGGCCAATTCTTTTACCACTTCCATTTCTGTTTTGGAGTGGGAGAGCATATCTACAAAATTGTAAACTATAACTGTTAAATCGTTGTCTTTTTGAGATTTAAAAGTTTCGGCAATTTTTTTACCGTTTTTTAGGTTGGTGATTTTATGGTATTCAACCTTTAGATCACGTAATCCAAGTCGTTTTAACTGGGCTTGTAAAAACTCAGCTTCATATAGGTTTTTGCCGCCTTCGTCGTTATCGTTTTTCCAGTATTGCGGAAAAAGCTTTTCCATTTCCAAGGGCATTAATCCGGAAAACAATGCATTACGCGCATATTGCGTAGCGGTTGGTAAGATACTGTAATAAGGTATTTCGGTTAACTTTTTATAATAATTGTTGATAACCGGCTCAAAAGACTGCCACTGATCGTAACGCAAATTATCAACTACAACTAATAGCGTTGGTTGATCTTTACTCAACTCGGGCACCACTTTCTCTTTAAATAGGGTATGAGACATAACAGGCGCATCTTCCGGCGAATCAAACCAGCTTTCGTAATTTTTTTCAATAAACTTACCAAACTGTGTATTGGCTTCAGATTTTTGAGATTCTAAGATTTCGGTCATGCCTACATCTTCAATATCGTCTAACTGTAATTCCCAGTATAAAAGTTTTCGGTAAAGTTCGGCCCAGTCTTCAAAACTATTCACCATAGCCATATCCATCGCAATTTTTCTAAATTCCTGCTGATAGTTGGACGTGGTGCGTTCACTCACCAAACGCGAATGGTCTAAATTCTTTTTTATCGATAATAAAATTTGATTGGGATTAACCGGCTTAATAAGGTAATCGGCTATTTTGTTACCAATGGCTTCTTCCATAATGTATTCTTCTTCACTTTTGGTAATCATTACCACCGGAATATTGGGACGCTTGGCCTTGATTTCGTTTAAGGTTTCCAGACCGGTAAGTCCCGGCATGTTTTCATCTAGGAAAACAATGTCAAAACTGCTGTCGTCTATAATTTCTAGGGCTTCTGTACCACTTTGGCAGGTGGTAACCTTGTATTGTTTTTGTTCTAAAAATAAGATGTGCGGTTTAAGTAAATCAATTTCGTCGTCTACCCAAAGAATATTTATATGGTTCATGTATATTTGTTTATTGAATTTAATGATTGATGTCTGCTAACAAACTTAAAATATTTAACGACCCAATTTACGGTTTTATTACCATACCAAATGAGCTAGTTTTTAATTTAATTGAACATCCTTACTTTCAAAGATTGCGCCGTATTTCGCAAATGGGCTTGTCTTATTTGGTGTATCCCGGTGCACATCACACGCGTTTTCACCACGCTTTGGGCAGCATGCATTTAATGCAAAAAGCCATACAAACACTTAAAATAAAAGGGATTGAAATTTCTGAAGACGAAACCAACGCCTTATTGTGTGCCATTTTGTTGCACGATGTTGGCCATGGTCCGTTTAGTCATACTTTAGAACACAGTATTGCCAAAGGCTTATCTCATGAGCAAATTTCGCTCAAATTTATGCAATATCTCAATAAGGAGTTTAACGGAAGTTTAACGACTGCCATTGCCATCTTTAAAGGTGAATATCACCGAAAGTTTCTTTGTCAGCTGGTTTCCGGGCAATTGGATATGGATCGCGCCGATTATCTTAAACGCGATAGTTTCTACACAGGCGTTGCCGAAGGTAACATTAATAGCGAACGATTGATTAGTATGCTTAACGTGGTTGACGACCGTTTGGTTATTGAAGAAAAAGGTATTTACAGCGTTGAAAAGTTTTTACTGGCCAGACGTTTGATGTATTGGCAGGTATATTTACACAAAACCAGTTTATTAGCCGAACAATTACTGATGAACATTTTAAAACGCGTTAAGTGGCTTTATCAAAACCAGATCAAAATTGAAGCAGGTAAGGCCTTGATGTATTTTATTGAAAACGACGTTTCATTAGATCAATTTAACGATATAGCTTTACAGCAATTTGCCGCTTTAGACGATTATGATATTATTTACGCCATTAAACAATGGCAATTTCATGACGACAAGGTATTACAAATGCTTTGCCGAATGGTCATCAATCGACGATTGCTCACTATTAAAATCAAATCAAAACCTGTAGCGCCATCTAAACTGAAAGCTCATTTAATGAAATTTGCCGAAGCTCATGAAATGACCAATGAAGAAGCAGCCTATTTTATATTTGATGGCAGTATTTCTAATCAGGCTTACACCTTAAAAAAAGAACAAATATTAATTCAGTTTAAAAATGGTAAGTTGCAGGATATTGTTAAGGCCTCAGACCATTTTAATCTCAAAGCGCTCACTAAACCTGTTGTTAAATATTATATCTCTTATCCAAAGAATAGTATATGAGACATTTTTTCTATTTTTGCCAGTAATCAACCAACCGCTAAAAAATGAACATGTGAAATTCACAGCACAACAAATAGCAGGTATTTTAGAAGGTGAAATAGAAGGGAATCCCGATGTTGAAGTTTCTAAACTTGCCAAAATAGAAGAAGGTATTCCGGGAAGTCTTACTTTTTTGGCCAATCCAAAATACAAGTCCTATATATATACTACCAAAGCGTCAATCACTATTGTAGATAAAGCTTTTGTGGCTGAACAAGCAATTACAACAACCCTTATTAAAGTTGAAGATGCTTATAAAGCATTTTCGCAATTACTATCGTATTACAATCAAATTAAACTAAATAAATTCGGAATAGAACAACCTAGTTTTATTGCGGAAACCGCGCTCTATGGAAAAGATATTTACCTCGGAGCTTTTTCATACGTAGGCGACAAGGTGAATATTGGCGATAATGTTAAAATATTCCCGAATGTCTATATCGGCGATAATGTAACCATTGGATCCAACACCATTATATTCGCGGGTACTAAAATTTACTCCGATTGCGTTATTGGAGCCAGCTGTGTAATCAATTCGGGCGCTATTATTGGTGCTGATGGTTTTGGTTTTGCACCAGACCAAAATGGTGAATATCAAAAAGTACCACAAACTGGCAATGTAATTATTGAAGACAATGTAGATATTGGAGCCTGTACTACGATTGATCGTGCCACACTAGGCAGCACCATTATAAGAAGAGGCGTAAAGCTAGACAATCAAATACAAATAGCGCATAATGTTGAAATTGGTAAAAACACTGTGATAGCGGCACAAACTGGAGTTGCCGGTTCTACCAAAATTGGCGAAAATTGTCAAATTGGAGGTCAAGTAGGTTTTGCGGGTCATATAACGGTTGGTAATAATGTTAAAATCCAAGCGCAATCTGGCATTGGTCGAAATGTTAAAGATAACGAGGTATTACAAGGCTCACCTGCTTTTGGATATGGCGATTACAATAAATCTTACGTGCATTTCAAGAATTTACCTAGAATAATGAAAGACATCAATCAGCTTCAAAGTAAACAAAATGGCGATAGTTAAAACAGAACAAAGGCAAAAAACAATCAAAAATGAAGTCTCTTTAGAAGGTGTTGGACTTCATACGGGTAATATAGTAAAACTAACGTTTAAGCCTGCGCCAATTCATAGCGGATTTGCTTTTAAACGTATTGATTTAGAAGGTAATCCTGTAATTGAAGCCGATGCCAATTATGTTACCAATACACAACGCGGTACTTGTTTAGAAAAAAATGGTGTCACTATCCAAACATGTGAGCATGTTTTAGCCGCATTAGTTGGAATGGGCGTTGATAATGCTATTATTGAATTAAATGCATCCGAACCACCAATTATGGATGGCTCATCAAAATTCTTTGTGGAAGCTATTGAAAAGGCTGAAATAATAGAACAAGATGCGGTTAGAGAAGTTTATGTAGTAACAGACATTATTTCTTATACCGACGAAGAATCAGGTAGTGAGATTTTAGTAATGCCGTCTACAGAATACAAAGTCACCACGATGGTCGACTTTGGAACAAAGGTATTAGGAACTCAAAATGCAACCCTTAATCATATTTCTGAATTTAAAAATGAAATATCAGACAGCCGTACTTTTAGTTTTTTACACGAGCTTGAAATGCTTTTGGAACACGGTCTTATAAAAGGAGGCGATTTAAATAACGCTATTGTTTATGTAGATAAAAAGCTATCTCCGGAAACCATGGAGAAATTAAAAGTGGCGTTTAATAAGGATTCTATCTCAGTAAAACCTAACGGAATTTTAGATAACCTTACCTTACACCATCCAAATGAAGCGGCACGACATAAATTACTAGATGTAGTTGGTGACTTAGCACTTATTGGTACAGCCATTCAAGGGAAAGTGATTGCCAATAAACCTGGGCATTATATCAATACCCAATTCGCAAAAAAGATGTCGAAAATTATAAAAAATGAACGTCGCAACAATGTGCCAAATATCGACATTAATCAAGAACCCTTGATGGATGTTTGTCAGATTATGAATATGTTGCCGCACCGACAGCCATTTTTATTCTTAGACAAGGTTTTTGAGCTGTCCGACCATCATGTTATCGGGATGAAAAACGTGACCATGAACGAAAGTTTTTTCCAAGGTCATTTTCCTGGAGCACCAGTGATGCCTGGTGTATTAATTGTTGAAGCCATGGCACAAACCGGCGGTATTTTGGTATTAAGCACCGTGCCTGATCCAGAAAATTATCTAACTTTTTTTATGAAAATAGATAATGTCAAGTTCAAGCAAAAAGTAGTTCCTGGAGACACGTTAATATTTAAATGTGAATTGATTACGCCTATACGACGCGGTATTTGCCACATGCAAGGTTATGCCTATGCAAATGGTAAATTATGTGCAGAAGCCGAATTAATGGCGCAAATTTCAAAAGTAAAATAAATTAAGATGAATCAACCCTTAGCATATGTGCATCCAGGTGCCAAAATAGCCAAAAATGTTGTAATAGAACCGTTTACTACCATTCACAACAACGTTGTTATTGGCGAAGGTACATGGATAGGCAGTAACGTTACCATCATGGAGGGCGCTCGCATCGGTAAAAATTGCAGTATCTTTCCAGGTGCAGTTATTTCAGCGGTACCACAAGATCTAAAATACAACGACGAGGACACCACCGTAGAAATTGGTAATAATGTAACCATTCGCGAATGTGTTACGATTAATCGCGGTACTACCGATAAAATGAAAACCGTAGTGGGCAATAATTGCTTAATTATGGCTTATTGCCATATTGCGCACGATTGCATAGTTGGCAACAACTGCATATTTTCAAATAATAGTACCTTGGCTGGTCATATTACGGTTGGCGATTATGTGGTTTTAGCTGGTATGACTGCCGTACACCAGTTTTGTGCCATCGGTAACCATGCCTTTGTAACTGGCGGATCTTTGGTTAGAAAAGATGTGCCACCATTTGTAAAGGCGGCGCGTGAGCCTCTTTCTTATGTTGGAATTAATTCGGTTGGATTGAGAAGACGCGGTTTTTCGGCCGATAAAATCAGAGAAATCCAAAATATATACCGAATTCTTTATCAAAAAAACTACAATAATACCCAGGCAGCCGAAATTATTGAAGCCGAAATGGAAGCCACACCCGAACGCGATGAGATTTTGCAATTCATCCGAAATTCTCATCGCGGTATTATGAAGGGTTATCAAAAATCAAATTAACTTTGCAAATCAAAAGCTTCAACCGCGGTTGATTAAACTTTTAAATAAAAATTATATTTATGGCAACAACTTCAGATATCAGAAACGGATTATGCATTAGATACAACCATGATATTTATAAAATTATCGAATTTTTACACGTAAAACCCGGAAAAGGTCCTGCATTTGTTAGAACCAAATTAAGAAGTGTTACCTCAGGAAAGGTTTTGGACAATACTTTTTCAGCCGGACATAAAATTGAAGAAGTACGCGTAGAGACACACACATTTCAGTTTCTTTACAGCGAAGGCGATACCTTTCATTTTATGAACACCGAAGACTATAATCAAATTACCTTACAAAGATCGGCCTTAGACGCTCCAGATCTGTTAAAAGAAGGTGAGGTTGTAACCATATTAATCAACACCGAAGATGGTGGCTCACCTTTATCTGTGGAAATGCCTGCCAGCGTGGTTTTAGAAGTAACACACACCGAACCCGGCGTTAAAGGCAACACCGCCACCAACGCAACCAAGCCCGCAACTGTAGAAACAGGAGCTATTGTTAATGTGCCTTTATTTATAAATGAGGGTGACAAAATAAAAATAGAAACAGAAAAGGGTACTTACAAAGAACGCGTTAAGGAATAATGAAGTTCCTAAAACCTTATACCTTAAAGGAAATAGCAAGCCTTATTGATGCCCAATTCGTTGGTGATGCTAATTTTCCTGTTCTTGGCATGAATGAGATTCATGTGGTTGAAACGGGTGATATTGTGTTTGTAGACCACCCAAAATATTATGACAAGGCATTGCAAAGCGCAGCAACTATTGTGCTTATTAACAAAGAAGTAGATTGTCCCGAAGGCAAAGCCCTACTGATAAGTGACGATCCGTTCAGGGATTTCAATAAACTAACCAAGCACTTTAAACCTTTTGTACCGGCAACTTCTGCTATTTCCGAGAGTGCTCAAATAGGAAAGAACACCATTATTCAGCCTAATTGCTTTATTGGTAACAACGTTATCATTGGAGATAATTGTATTATTCATCCCGGCGTTATTATTTACGATGATACCGTTATAGGTAGCCATGTCACCATTCACGCCGGAACCGTTTTAGGCGCCAGTGCTTTTTACTATAAGAAACGTCCAGAAGGTTTTGATCCGCTTATTTCAGGCGGTAATGTGGTTATAGAAGATAATGTCGATATTGGCGCGTTATGTACCATAGACCGTGGTGTAACGGCCAGTACCACTATTAAAGCAGGAAGTAAACTAGACAATCAAATTCAAATTGGGCACGACACTATTGTGGGTAAAAAGTGTTTAATTGCTTCGCAAACAGGCATAGCAGGTTGTGTTGTTATAGGCGATGAGGTCACCATTTGGGGACAAGTGGGTAGCACCAGTGGTATTACCATTGGTGAAAAGGCAGTTATTTTAGCGCAATCGGGTATTAGTAAATCTTTAGATGGTGGTAAAACCTACTTTGGCTATCCGGCCGATGAATCTAGAGTAAAACTAAAGGAATTAGCGTCGATAAGACAAATTCCAAAGATTCTCGATGAGTTAAAATCCAATAGAAATAAACAATCATAAATTAGTGATAAAAGTCAACTTTAAGTTTTAAAAATAGAAGCTTAAAACTTACTTTTGCATCAGTTTTTAAAAACCTAAAAAATAACATCGATGAGTGTTTTAGTCAATAAAAATTCAAAAATAATTGTACAAGGATTTACAGGCAGTGAAGGTACTTTTCACGCCGGACAAATGATAGAATACGGTACCAACGTTGTTGGCGGCGTTACTCCCGGAAAAGGAGGCCAGATGCACCTTGATAAACCGGTGTTTAATACCGTGGCCGAAGCTGTTGAAAAAGCCGGAGCCGATACCAGTATTATTTTTGTACCGCCGGCCTTTGCAGCCGATGCCATTATGGAAGCAGCCGATGCGGGCATTAAAGTTATTATTACCATCACTGAAGGAATTCCGGTGGCGGATATGATTAAGGCATTCGATTACATAAAAAACAGAGATTGCCGATTAATTGGTCCAAACTGCCCCGGAGTTATTACTCCCGAAGAGGCGAAAGTTGGTATCATGCCCGGATTTGTATTTAAAAAAGGTAATGTAGGTATTGTTTCAAAATCGGGAACACTTACTTATGAAGCAGCCGATCAGGTTGTAAAACAAGGATTAGGAATTACCACAGCCATTGGTATTGGTGGTGATCCAATTATTGGAACTACTACCAAAGAAGCTGTTGAAATGTTAATCAACGACCCAGAAACCGAAGCTGTTGTTATGATTGGTGAAATTGGTGGACAGTTAGAAGCTGATGCTGCCAACTGGTATAAGCAAAGTGGCAGTAAGAAACCAATTATTGGTTTTATAGCAGGCGAAACTGCTCCTGCAGGTCGTACCATGGGTCACGCCGGAGCCATTGTTGGCGGAAGCGATGATACTGCACAGGCCAAGAAAAAAATTATGCGCGAATGCGGAATACACGTTGTTGATTCGCCTGCTGAAATTGGTAAAAAAGTTGCCGAAGTTTTAAGTTAATTTAATTGTTGTGTTAATACACCTCACAAGGTTGTCGTTTTAAATAACGCAATTTTGTGAGGTTTTTAATTCATTAACATTTTGGGTTTAATTATCTTTACACGTCACATTTACTAATTTAAATAACGAAAACACCTTTAATTAAAACAAAGAATATAGTTTAAATCTTTTTATATGAAATTACTACAAGGAAAAACAGCCATCATCACCGGAGCCAGTAGAGGTATAGGCAAAGGAATAGCCGAAATTTTTGCGCAACACGGCGCCAACGTTGCTTTTACATACAGCTCTTCGGCTGAGTCAGCTTTGGCATTAGAAAAAGAATTAAGTGCTCTTGGCGTTAAAGTAAAAGCTTACAAAAGCGACGCATCAAATTATGAAGCTTCACAACAGTTAGCTGAAGAGGTACTTGCTGAGTTCGGTTCGATCGATATTCTTATCAATAATGCAGGTATTACCAAAGACAATCTGTTGATGCGTATGAGCGAAGAAGACTTCGATAAGGTGATTGAAGTTAATTTAAAATCGGTTTTCAATATGACCAAAGCTGTACAACGCACCATGCTTAAACAGCGTTATGGGTCTATCATCAATATGAGTTCTGTAGTTGGAGTTAAAGGAAATGCCGGACAAACCAATTACGCTGCTTCAAAAGCCGGTATTATTGGTTTTTCTAAATCGGTGGCGTTAGAATTAGGCTCACGTAACATTCGTTGTAACGTGATAGCACCCGGATTTATAGAAACAGAAATGACTGCCAAGTTAGACGAAAATACCGTAAAAGGCTGGAGAGATGCCATTCCTTTAAAACGCGGCGGAACACCCGAGGATATCGCCAATGCCTGCGTGTTTTTAGCCAGCGATTTAAGTGCATATGTCACCGGTCAAACCTTACATGTTGACGGCGGTATGCTTACTTAACATACTTAAAGTATCAGAAAAATTAAATGACAAACCTCACAATTTTTTTTATCATACTATCATTTGGAATAGCGCTGTCATTGGCGCTATTTCAATATAGAGTGAAATCTAAAATTAGTAAAAAGGTCAGCGCTTATCTGGCAATTTTAAGGTTTGTAAGTATATTTACTTTATTGTTATTGTTAATAAATCCAAAGTTTCAAAACACCACTTATTATTCCGAAAAACCCAACTTGGTGGTTGCTGTTGACAATTCAGAATCTATAAAATATCTCAATCAACATGAAAGAGCAATTGACTTTTTAGAGACAGTAAAGTCTAATTCAGAGTTAAACAATCGCTTTAATATTGAGTTTTATCAGTTTGATAGTGAATTATATAATTTAACTGAAACTAATTTTGATAAGAACCAATCAGACATTTCAAAAGCACTATCGGGTTTGGCTGATATTTATAAAAACAGCAATACAGCCATTACCTTATTAACCGACGGTAATCAAACTTACGGTCGCGATTATCAGTACAGCGCTTCAACTAAAAAATTGCCTGTATTCCCTTTAATTTTAGGAGACACAACCAAGTATGCCGATCTTAAAATTCAGCAATTAAACGTTAACAAATACGCTTTTTTAAAAAATAGATTTCCGGTAGAAACAGTGGTAGTGTATGATGGTAATGAAGCAGTTTCAACACAACTAAAAATTTCGTCTGGAGATAGGATTCTTTTTTCTGAGACGATTAACCTAGATTCAAAAAATAATTCTAAAGTAGTAAATACCACCATACTCGCTGAAAATATTGGTGTTAAATCTTATAAAGTTGAATTGCTTCCGCTTGAAAACGAAAAAAACAGTACTAACAATATTAAAAATTTTGCGGTAGAAGTTATAGACGAAAAATCGAATATTGCAATTGTTTCGACCATGATGCATCCAGATTTAGGCGTACTAAAAAAGAGTATTGAAACCAATGAACAACGTTCGGCTATTATTTTAAAAGTAGATGAGGTTCTTGGTCAAATTGAAGATTATCAATTGTTTGTTTTGTATCAACCTGATGCAAGTTTTAAACCTTTATTTGATTTGCTCGATCAATTAGAACTGAACAGCTTTATCATTGCCGGCACCAATACCAACTGGCGGTTTTTAAACCAAGTTCAAACTAAATTTAAGCAAACCATTACCAATCAGTATGAAAATCATCAGGCCGCTCAGAATATTAATTTCAGCAATTTTATTATCGATAACTTAAACTTCAGCAACTTACCGCCTTTACGATCTGAATTTGGTGAATGTGAAATAAGAGTCCCTCATGACATTTTGCTGTTTAAAGTCATCAACGGTTTTGAAACTGAGGAAGCCTTATTAGCAACCACAGAAATTAACAATCAAAGACAAGCATTATTACTTGGTGAAGATATTTGGCGCTGGCGTGCACAAAGTTTTTTAGACGATCAATCGTTTAATAATTTTGATAATTTTATGGGCAAATTGGTGCAATATTTAAGTTCTAACAAACTAAAAAGCCGATTGAATATAGACTATAACTCTTTTTATAACAGCAGTGATAAAATCATAATCTCAGCGCAGTTTTTTAATAAAAATTACGAGTTTGAGACCAATGCCAAGTTGGTAATTTCACTAACCAATACAGAAAGTAACCAACAGTTTAACTATCCACTATTATTAAATAACAATAATTATGTTGTTGATTTAAATGGCTTGTTGGCAGGTGATTATAATTTCATAATTACCGAGGAGAACGAAAATATTTCAAAATCAGGCCAGATTAAAATATTGGAATTTAATATTGAACAACAATTCTTAAATGCCAATGCTGTAAAACTTCAAAGTTTGGCCGGTACAAATCAAGGTAAGGCTTATTTTCCAAATGAAGTAGAAACCCTTTTTTATGAATTGATTAACGATAAACGCTTCCAAATCACTCAAAAAAGCACCAAAAATATTGTACCTTTGCTAGACTTTAAAATTCTGCTAGCTTTATTAGCGCTCAGCTTAGGTTTAGAGTGGTTTATTAGAAAGTATAACGGATTAATTTAAAAATTTAAATTTTATGGAAAGATTACCAAAAATCGCATTACCGGGTATTATAGCAATTATTGTGCTGATAATTATTTTAGCGAAATCGGCGGTTACAATTGGTGCCGGACAAGCAGGTGTTTTATTTAAAACCTTTAGTGAAGGTGTGGTAACCGATAAACCACCTATGACTGAAGGTTTTCATATAGTTGCTCCTTGGAATAAAGTAATTGTTTACGAAACCAGACAGCAAGAGTTATCTGAGCCAATTAGAGCCTTGTCTTCAAATGGTTTGGATATTAAAATAGATACTTCTATATGGTTTCAACCTGAATACGAAAATCTTGGTAAACTCCACCAGGATAAGGGCGAAGCTTATGTTCAAAGAGTTTTAATACCGGCTATTCGTTCGGCTTCAAGAAGCGTGGTAGGTAGATATACACCGGAGCAATTGTATTCGAGCAAAAGAGATGCTATTCAGACAGAGATTTTTACCGAGACTAATAAATTATTAGAAGGTCAATTTATTCAGTTAAATGAAGTACTTGTAAGAGATGTTACTTTGCCACCAACAATTAAAGATGCCATTGAGCGTAAATTAAGTCAGGAACAGGAAGCATTAGAATATGAATTCAGACTTCAAAAGGCAGAGCAAGAAGCCGAAAGACAACGTATTGATGCCGAAGGTAAGGCGCGTGCTAACCAAATTTTAAGTGCGTCGTTAACCGATAAGATTCTTCAGGAAAAAGGAATTCAGGCTACTTTAGAATTATCTAAATCTCCAAATTCTAAAGTAATTGTAATTGGTTCAGGAAAAGATGGAATGCCTATTATTTTAGGAAATCAATAGTCTTTGCATAATTTTAACAAGCTAAAATTTGGAATTCAATTTATAATTTCTGAATCTTTGTTTATCAAAATAAGAAAAATGAATTTAAATCAATTACATCATCACCATTCACATACTGGCAATCAGGCGAGGTAATGATGTATTGATAACAAATAACATAATAAAACCCCGTTTGAGCTAATCAATCGGGGTTTTTTCATTCCTGCTCAAACCTTACAGCGATGAGGAAAGCAGAAACCCCGAAAGGTAAAAAAAGCTCAAATGAAAATTTGAAGTTTAACTTAAAACAAACCGTTTTATCGGTGATTAAAAAATGACAAAGCTAAAAATTGCAGTACAAAAATCAGGGAGATTACACGATGATTCCATGAGTATTTTAAAAGACATTGGCATATCCATCGATAATGGAAGAGACCAATTAAAAGCTTCGGCGAGAAATTTTCCTTTGGAAGTGTTTTATCTTAGAAATGGCGATATTCCTCAGTATTTAAAAGATGGCGTCGTTGATGCGGCTATCATTGGCGAAAACTTATTATTTGAAAAAGGGGCCGACATCAAATCTATCGAAAACCTTGGTTTTTCAAGTTGTCGTGTAAGTCTGGCAGTACCTAAAGGGTTTCAATACCAATCAATAAAAGACTTAAACAACAAGAAAATTGCTACTTCGTACCCTAATACAGTGCAAGATTTTCTGGATAAAAACGATATTACGGCACAGCTTCACATCATCAACGGATCGGTTGAAATCGCTCCAAATATTGGATTGGCTGATGCTATTGTAGATATCGTTTCAAGCGGTAGTACGTTGTTTAAAAACAATTTAAAAGAGGTTGAAGTAATTCTTAAATCGCAAGCTGTTTTAGCGGTATCACCAAAAATTACAGCCAACGCACAATTGGTTTTAGACACTTTACATTTCAGATTAAAGTCGGTTTTACGTGCACGACAATCGAGATATATCTTATTGAATGCTCCAAATGAGAAACTCGATGATATTATTAAAATATTGCCCGGAATGAAAAGTCCTACAGTGTTACCTTTAGCCGAAGAGGGATGGAGCTCATTACATTCAGTAATTAATAAGAACGATTTTTGGGAAATTATCGATGAACTAAAAGCCAATGGTGCCGAAAGTATTTTAGTTTGCCCAATAGAAAATATGGTCTTTTAATACTCTTTATAAAAAAAATTAGAACTAATCATGCAACAATATATCAATCCAAACCCTGAAACCTGGCTCGAAATTTTAAAAAGGCCAACTCAAACAGTCGAAAATATTGAAGATACGGTTAACCAAATTTTCGATGATGTTAAAAGGCACGGCGATAGAGCCATAAGTAAATATACCTCTATGTTTGACGGTGTTTTGTTAGAGTCGATTTTGGTAGATTCGTCCGAAATAGATGCGGCCGCCAATCGCGTACCTGAATCTCTAAAACAGGCCATTCAACTGGCTAAAAACAATATTGAGGTATTTCATAAAGCTCAAATAACAGATCGTGTAGAGGTTGAAACTATAACGGGTGTCAAATGCTGGCAAGAAAAACGCCCCATTCAAAAAGTTGGTTTATATATTCCGGGTGGCACGGCGCCGTTATTTTCTTCGGTATTGATGTTAGCAATTCCTGCTAAAATTGCCGGCTGCAAAGATATTGTGTTGTGCTCGCCACCTAATAAACAAGGCCAACTAGCTGATGAAATTTTATACGCTGCCCAGTTGTGCGGTGTAACAAACATTTTAAAAGTAGGAGGTATACAAGCCATTGCCGGATTAACTTTTGGCACTGAAAGTATTCCTCAGGTTTATAAAATTTTTGGACCCGGAAATCAGTTTGTAACGGTTGCTAAGCAATTGGCTACAAAATACGGTGTAGCCATCGATATGCCTGCCGGACCAAGCGAGTTGCTGGTGGTTGCAGACGATAGTGCTAATGCCGCTTATGTAGCTTCAGATTTGTTAAGTCAGGCAGAACACGGTGTTGATAGTCAGGTGATTTTAGTAACGACTTCAAAAGATTTACTTAAAGAAGTAGAAGTTGAAATCAAAAGTCAAATAAGTGTGTTACCTAGAAAAGTTATTGCTGAAAAAGCCATTAATAATTCGCGCATAATATATGTTGAAAATGATGAAACGGCTTTAAAGCTTATCAACGAATATGCTCCCGAACATTTTATCATTTGCTGTAAAAATGAAGATTTTTATGTTAATGGTATTATCAATGCAGGCTCAGTATTTATTGGTAATTTCACACCGGAAAGTGCCGGTGATTACGCCTCTGGCACCAATCATACACTGCCAACCAACGGTTTTAGCAAAGCTTACTCGGGTGTTAACTTAGATAGCTTTAATAAAAGTGTCACCTTTCAAAAAATTAGTGAAAGCGGCATTAAAAGCATTGGTCCGGCCATAGAAGCTATGGCATCAGCCGAAGGATTACAAGCACACAAAAACGCTGTAACTTTGCGATTAAAGGATTTAACCAATTAAATGTCATTTCGAGCGCAGTCGAGAAATCTGTAAAATGAAAGTAAAAGAGTTTAATATAGCGTCTTTATTAAGAGATAACATCAAATCGATGAAACCATATTCTTCGGCTAGAGACGAATTTAAAGAAACCACTGGCGATATGGTTTTTATTGACGCTAATGAGAATCCATTCGAAAACGGACTTAACCGTTATCCCGATCCGCAACAGCGTGAATTAAAACAACGACTTTCAGAAATAAAGAACATTCCTGTTAGTCAAATTTTATTAGGAAATGGCAGCGACGAAGTATTAGATTTGATTTTTAGAGCCTTTTGTGAGCCTAATCAGGATGAAATCATCACCTTGCCGCCAACCTATGGTATGTACGGTGTTTTAGCAAATTTAAATGCAGTGAAAAACGTTGAAGTTGAATTAGAAGCCAACTTTCAACCAAATGTAAAAGCCATATTTAATGCTGTAAATAGCCAAACAAAACTTCTGTTTTTATGTTCGCCTAACAACCCAACCGCTAATAGTTTTGAGGCCGGATTAATGGAACAACTCATCATGAACTTCCCCGGAATTGTGGTTATTGACGAGGCTTACATCGATTTTTCAAACGAAGAAAGTTGGTTGAGTAGGTTGCAAGAGTTTCCAAATTTAATCATCACGCAAACACTTTCAAAAGCTTATGGTTTAGCCGGAATTAGGTTGGGAATTTGTTATGCTTCCGAAGCCATTATTGCCGTTTTAAACAAGATTAAACCACCTTATAATATCAATCAGCTCACGCAATCACAAGCCATTGCTCGTTTAAATCGAATGGATAAGGTTGAACAAGAAGTTGCAGAAATTTTAAATGAACGCGAAAGACTTCAATCCGAATTACAAAAAGTTAACTTTGTAAACACTATTTATGATTCTGATGCTAATTTTATTTTAGTAAAAGTAGACGACGCTAATAAGCGCTATGGGCAGTTAATAAATTTCGGAATTGTAGTGCGTAATAGAACAACTCAGCCGCTATGTCACAATTGCTTGCGTTTAACTATTGGAACTAAGGAAGAGAATGATAAATTGATTGAAATCTTAAATATTTTGAAATAATTATTGAGATTGCAAGCGTAGAAATTAAAATTGTATAAATAAACAAGAGATTCTTGTGTACACAGGAAATTAATATGAAACAAATACTTTTTATAGATAGAGATGGCACCTTGGTTATTGAACCGCCAACAGATTATCAATTAGATAGTTTTGAAAAGCTCGAGTTTTTTCCAGGAGTATTTCAATTTTTGGGAAAAGTAGCCAAAGAACTCAATTTCAAATTGGTAATGGTAACCAACCAGGATGGTTTAGGAACGGATTCATTTCCTGAAGACACCTTTTGGCCGGTTCAAAATTTTTTAATTCAAGCTTTTAAAAACGAAGATATTGAATTTGATGAAGTGGTAATAGATTGCACTTTCGAACATGAAAATGCACCTACCAGAAAACCCCGAACAGGATTGCTAACCCATTATATGGATGGTAATTACGATTTACAAAATTCCTACGTCATAGGCGATAGACTTACCGATATTCAATTAGCACAAAATTTGGGAGCAAAAGGCATTTTAATAAATGTTGAAAGTCAGGAAAAACCAAGTCAGAATGCTATTAATAATTTTAAAGAGGTATTTACTTTGCAAACATCGTCTTGGGAAGAAATTTACAACTTTTTGAAAGCCGGTCAACGTTTGGGTAGCATTGAACGCAATACCAATGAAACCAAAATTAAAATCGACCTTAATTTAGATGGCACCGGAAAGAGTAACATTGATACCGGTATTGCTTTTTTTGACCATATGCTAGACCAAATAGCACGTCACGGACAAATAGATTTAAACATAAAAGTAGATGGCGATTTAGAAGTGGATGAACACCACACCATTGAAGATACTGCCATTGCCTTGGGCGAAGTGTTTGCCAAAACTCTAAGCAATAAATTAGGTATTGAGCGATACGGATTCTGCCTGCCTATGGACGACTGCCTAGCCCAGGTAGCGATTGATTTTGGAGGCAGAAACTGGCTGGTTTGGGAAGCCAAATTTAAACGTGAAATGATTGGTAAAATGCCAACCGAAATGTTTTATCATTTCTTTAAATCATTTACTGATGGCGCTAAATGTAATCTCAATATTAAAGCTGAAGGTACCAACGAACATCATAAAATAGAAGCCATATTTAAAGCATTTGCCAAAGCTATTAAAATGGCTGTTAAACGCGATGTGGAGAAAATGATATTGCCATCAACAAAAGGGGTTTTATAAAAACCAAATTTCAAATTTCAAATTCTAATAATTTTTAAGTTGGATTTTGGTGCTTGATTTTTGGATTTTAAGTTTTTATTGTCCAAAAACAGAATTTATTAAAAGAAAAACATTTTGAAAATCATCATTATTAATTACGGAGCGGGTAACATTAAAAGTATTCAGTTTGCTTTTCAAAGATTGGGGTTTGATGCTGTTTTGACCAACGATCCGGAAGAAATTAGCAATGCAGATAAAGTTATTTTTCCCGGCGTAGGTGAAGCAAGTTCTGCGATGAACAAATTAAGGCAAACAGGCTTGGAGGTTTTAATTCCGCAATTAAAACAGCCGGTTTTAGGAATTTGTCTGGGAATGCAACTCATGTGTAACCACACAGAAGAAGGCAACACTCAGGGCATAGGTATTTTTGATGTTAATGTAAAACGTTTTTCAAATGCAGTAAAAGTCCCACAAATGGGATGGAATACCATTCACAATTTAAAATCAGATTTGTTTAAAGGTATTCATGAAGGTGATTATATGTATCTTGTTCACAGCTATTATGCCGAAAATTGTAATCAAGCCATAGCGACAACAAATTATGAATTAGAATATGCTTCGGCTTTAGAAAACGGCAATTTTTTTGGAGTTCAATTTCATCCCGAGAAAAGCGGTAAAGTTGGGGAGCAGTTATTAAAGAATTTTATTAAATTATAATAGCAAGTGATTTTTAATAATAGTAAAAATAAAATTTATTAACAATATAGCAAATAATAAAATACCAATGAATGGATATTCTTGACATGATATTGCTTGGCATCGTTATAGCATCTAACAACCTTGCGTTTTCATTTGGTTTGGGCGCTTTGGGGACTAAGGCTTATCATCTCAGAATTGTAATTGTTTTTACAATTGTAGAATTTACAATTCCACTTATTGGGCTATTTATTGGTCGGTATATCAGTTCATTTATAGAAAATTACGCAGATTTAATAGGGAGTATAATTTTAATTGGTCTTGGTTTTTATACCATTTTTACTTCCTATAAAACTAAGAAGGAAACAACTGAATCACTAGAATACATAACCTCAGTAAAAGGATTGTTATTGATAGCTTTAGGGCTAAGTACAGACAACCTTTTAGTAGGTTTTAGTTTAGGACTTGGAGATGTAAACCCATTGAAATTAGCGTTTTTTATAGCCTTTTTTTCTATGGTATTTACCTTTGTGGGTCTTAAGACTGGCAAATACATTAAAAGTACTTTTGGTAAATATGTCCAGATTTTTGCAGGTGTATTATTAATTATTTTAGGAATTATTAATTATTTGGGCTTTTCATTTTAATTATGAAATTAACTTTTTTGAAACAAAATAAAATTTAAAGCATGCGCATTATCCCAGCCATAGATATCATAGAAGGAAAATGTGTTCGTCTCACTAAAGGCGATTACGACACAAAAAAAATATACAATGAAAATCCGTTAGAGGTTGCCAAAGCCTTTGCAGATGCAGGTATTCAATATTTACATTTAGTTGATTTAGATGGTGCAAAAGCGCAGCATATTGTCAATTATAAGGTGCTTGAAACTATTACTTCAAAAACTAATTTAAAGGTGGATTTTGGTGGCGGACTCAAATCAAATGAAGACCTGCACGTTGCTTTTAACTCGGGTGCACAACAAATTACCGGTGGTAGCATTGCCGTTAAAAGTCCGGAGATGTTTGAAAATTGGATTAATAAATATGGTCCTCAAAAAATTATCTTAGGTGCCGATTGCAAAGACCAGAAAATAGCTGTTAGCGGTTGGAAAGAGCAATCTAATATAGAAGTGATTTCGTTTATTAAAGATTATCAGAAAAAAAACATCCAGTATGTTATTTGTACTGACATTTCAAAAGATGGGATGCTAGAAGGTCCTTCATTAGAATTATATCAAAATATTATACAAGTTTGTTCCAACAGTAGTAATACACAATCCATTAAGCTCATAGCTTCAGGTGGTATTACCTCTGTTAAAGATTTAGAAGAATTAGACGCCATTGGCTGCGAAGGCGCTATCATTGGAAAAGCCATTTACGAAAATAGAATTAGCTTAAAAGAATTAGAAAGATTTATGTGATATTAGATTTACGAATTACAAATTACGATTTGGGAAATTATGAAATTAAATTTTGAACAAGATGAAGAATGAAATGTTGCAGAGAACAAAACAATTTGCTATTGATTGTTGGCATTTTTGTTCTAAAGTTCCCAAATCAAGAGAATTTAATGCTTATGTAAATCAATTATTAAAATGTTCTAGTTCTGTTGGTGCAAATTATCGATCTTCTCAGCGTGCTAAATCTACTGCAGATTTTATTAATAAACTTAAAATTGTAGAAGAAGAAGCAGATGAAAGTATGTATTGGTTGGAAATATTTGAGCAAATTTTACCTGAGTATGCTGATGAGATAAAGGGATTAATAAAAGAGGCTAACGAAATTTTAGCGATTACAGTTGTATCCATAAATACAATTAGAAAAAATCAAAATAAATAAAATTCAAGAAACAAAAACCATAATTCGTATGTCGTACTTCAAAAATCTAATATGAGCACATGCTAACAAAAAGAATCATACCCTGTTTAGACATCAAAGACGGTCGTACCGTTAAGGGTGTTAATTTTGTGGATTTACGCGATGCCGGTGATCCTGTAGCGCTTGGAAAACAATATGCAGAATTGGGTGCAGACGAGCTGGTGTTTTTAGATATTTCGGCAACACAGGAGAAACGACGAACTATGCACGATATGGTGTTAAAAGTAGCCGAGCAGGTCAACATTCCATTTACAGTTGGTGGCGGTATATCGTCGGTTGAAGATGTAGACGATTTATTGCATTGTGGTGCCGATAAAGTATCAATTAACTCTTCGGCAGTGAAGCGTCCGGAACTTATTAATGAATTATCAGCAAAATTCGGTAGTCAATGTATTGTAGTAGCTATAGATGCCAAGCAAATTGAAGGTGAATGGTTTGTGCATTTGGCCGGAGGCACTATTCCAACAAATATTAAATTATTTGATTGGGCAAAAGAAGTAGAGGAACGTGGTGCAGGCGAAATATTATTCACATCCATGAACCACGACGGCACTAAAAACGGTTTTGCTAATGAAGCTTTAGCCAAATTGTCAAGTTTGGTAAATATTCCTATTATTGCATCAGGTGGCGCAGGAACCATACAGCATTTTGCCGATACTTTTACAATAGGAAAAGCAGATGCAGCCCTGGCGGCAAGTGTATTCCATTTTGGTGAAATTCCGATTTTAGAATTAAAGAATCAATTAAAAAATAAAGGTTTAGCTGTAAGATTATGACTGTAAATTTTGATAAAAATAACGATGGACTTGTCCCGGCCATTATCCAAGATGCCAATACTAAAAACGTCTTGATGTTAGGTTACATGAATGAAACGGCATTCGAAAAAACCATAGCCAGCAAAAAAGTAACCTTTTTTAGTCGTACCAAAAATCGGCTTTGGACCAAAGGTGAAGAAAGTGGCAATTTTTTGCATTTAATTGATTATAAATTAGATTGCGATAGTGATGCGTTGCTAATTTCTGTTAAACCCGAAGGACCAACCTGTCACAAAGGCACCGACACTTGTTGGGCTGAAAACAATACAAGTTCTTACGGCTTTCTGTCTAAATTAGAAAATGTTATTGAGCAACGTAAAAATTCAGCTGAAGGGAATACTTCTTATGTGGCGTCTTTATTTGAAAAAGGCATCAATAAAATTGCACAAAAAGTAGGCGAAGAAGCTGTGGAAGTAGTTATTGAAGCTAAAGACAGCAACGATGATTTATTTTTAAATGAAAGTGCCGATTTGCTATTTCATTACTTAATTTTATTGCAGGCAAAAGGTTATCAACTTCAAGACGTTGTATCTATACTGGAACAGCGCCATTCAAAATAAAATTTAGAAACTTGAATCTTGAAATATAGTCACTTTTATTTAGTTAAATTTCAATATTTGGGTTATCGTTTTCACGGATGGCAAAAACAACCCAATTTAAAAACGGTGCACCTAATGATAGACAAAACATTGCGCTATGTAATGGATGGTGCGGCCTTTAAATCATTAACGTCCAGCAGAACGGATGCTATGGTTTCGGCTAACGAAAGTGCTTTTGAGTTATTTACATTTGAGGAAATAAATAATTTAGATGAATTTTTGATATGGTTTAATCATAATTTACCTCAAGATATTAGAGTGCTTTCCATTAAGCCAGTAGACGAGAAGTTTAATATTATTCAAAACTCAAAAATTAAAGAATATCATTATGTGTTTTCTGAAGGACAAAAGAATCATCCGTTTTGTGCACCAATTTTAACTACAATTTTAGAGCCACTCGATATTGAAATAATGAAACAAGGCGCCAAGCTATTTCAAGGTACTCATTATCTAAAATCCTATTGTTATAAGCCAACCGATCATGGTGAGTATAATCGTACCATACTGGAAAGTACCATTACAGAAAATACCGTTTATAAAGCAAATTTTTTTCCGAAAACATCTTACATTTTTAAAGTAAAAGGCAAAGGATTTATGCGCAATCAAATTCGATTGATGATGGGTGTCTTAATTAAATTAGGTAGAGGTGAAGTAGATTTGACTTTTATTGAAAACTCCCTAAAACCTGATTTTGATTGTAAAATTGATTATATAGCACCGGCATCAGGTTTAATCCTGAATCATGTAAATTTTGACGGATTAGATTAAAATTTTCTAGTGGCTTTATAAATTATAAAACAACAAACTGCGACTATAGCTAATAAAACCAATCCATTAACCATCTTGCCGTAAATTAGACTACCTATTGCAAAAAGCGTAGCATATACACCCAAGACACCAACTATAAAAGCTAGAGTTTTGTAACCAAATCCTTTAAATTTGGAATCTTTACCAAAAATCAGCAGATTAAAACTATTGAGCGTTTCTTGTTTACTTGGTTGGGTGAGTAGTGTTACTGTTATCCATCCAATTGTTGTGATGACAACTCCCGTAACCAATTGCCAGTGAGATGCTAATTCAAACCATGGTGTTTCCAACTTTCCATTTACAAAAAATAAAACAGCGATTACAAACGAAATCGCCATAGCTGCGATTTCGCTGTAAGGATTGATGCGAGACCAAAACCATCGTAAAATAAACAGTAGACCGGTACCGGCGCCAATTTGCAATAACAAGCTAAATACATCTTTAGCCGATTGCAAATAGAAAGAAAAAAGTCCGGCTGCTATCATCAGCAAAACAGTTGATAGTCTACCAACAAGTACCTTTTGTTTTTCAGTTGCCTGAGGTTTTATGAAACGCGCGTAAAAATCGTTCACCACATAAGAGCTGCCCCAATTTAATTGCGTTGAAATCGTGCTCATAAAAGCAGCCATTAATGAGGTGAGTACAATACCAATTAAACCAATTGGCAGGTAAGTCATCATTGCGGCGTAGGCTACATCATCGCCTTGCATTTCGGCTGTAAGATTTGGAAAAGTATTATTAAGACTTGACAAATCAGGATAAATAATCAACGATGCTAAGCCCACTAAAATCCATGGCCAGGGACGCATAGCGTAGTGCGCAAAGTTGAAAAATAAAGTAGCCCAGGTAGCGTGATTTTCGTCTTTTGCGGCCAGCATTCTTTGAGCAATATAGCCACCACCACCTGGTTCAGCGCCGGGATACCAAGTGCTCCACCATTGAACAGCAAATGGAATAATGAGCAGAGTAATAACAGCTTCGGTATTATTAAAATCCGGGAAAAAGCTTAATTTATTATTGACGAGTTCGTGAGATAACAAGTTTTCCAAACCCCCAATTTCAGGTAGATTAACTATGTAAATAGTAGCCCAAACACTCCCAATCATAGCCAGTAAAAACTGGATAAAGTCTGTTAACAAAACACCTTTTAGTCCGCCTAAAGATGCATAGAACACCACAATAACCGACGCATAAATAAGTGTTTCGGCTTGGGAAAGCCCGAGTAAAATATTGGCAATTTTAGCTCCGGCCAAGCAAACGCCCGCCATGGTAATGATGTTAAAAATTACACCAAGATAGATAGCTCTAAAACCTCGCAAGAAAGCGGCCGCTTTTCCGCTGTAACGCAATTCGTAAAACTCTAAATCGGTTGCGATACCGCTTTTCCGCCACAGTTTGGCATAAAAAAAAACGGTAAGCATACCTGTTAATAGTAAAGCCCACCAAACCCAATTGCCCGATACGCCGTCTTTTCTAACTAATTCGGTTACTAAACCGGGTGTATCGGCTGCAAAGGTTGTAGCCACCATACTAACGCCTAAAAGCCACCAGGGCATATTGCGGCCTGAAAGAAAAAATTCGTTACTGGTTTTACCGGCTTTTTTTGAAACATAAATTCCAATGCCGGCAAAGAGTACTAAAAAGAAAATAATAATGAACCAATCTAATGTATGAAGCGTCATGCTGTGTTGTTATGGAATACAAAGCTAAAATTTAATCGCAAATAAAAAAGGTATGGAAACCAATGATTGCCATACCTTTTTATAACTATTTAAATGTTAGTTAATCTACAACATGCAGTTCTTCTTTATTGATAAACTTACCATTTTTAGACTGACCAAGAATAACAACATCCTTGGTACGTTCGTATGTTTTAATTGTTCTTAACATTTGTTCTTCCGTACTGCTATGCAACTTAATGCCCGAATTAGCGCCTTTATTGCGTATTTCAATATAATAACCATCTTTTAATTTGATAGGTTTTGTTGCCGGTCTTCCCATGAAATTGGATTTAATAAATTAAAAAGTCAGGCATATTACATATTATTTTAGAAATTAACAAAAAGTATGGGTACTTTTAACAGAGAATTAAGCAATTTTATACTTATTATTTTCTTTTGATAAATATGAGTTGTTTACAATAAAAAAAATATGTCATAATTAGATAATTACAGTTGAGTACTTTCTGTTCAACTTCAACTATATTTTCATAAAATATGTTGTATATTTAAACGTCTTTAACAACGATTTGATTAGAAAAAAATTAATAAAATTTAACCGAATATTTCATGAAAAACTTGACATTATTATTGCTCTTTTTTTCCCTTTTCGGCTGTGGAGCTAAACAAGCAGTTTCTGAATTACCGAGTAAACGTACTTTAAAAGGAACTTGGGAACTTACCGACATTAAATTTATTGGAGAGAAAGGTATTTATAAAGCTTTTTTGTTCGATGCCGCAGATTCGGCTTGTTTTAAGGGAAGCGAATGGGTTTTTATCCCTAACAACGCCTCCGGAAGATTTACAACAAACGCCAGTAACTCTACTTGCGATATATTAAACTATCGCATTATATGGTCATTTTTGGAGGTAGGTAACAACAAGTCTTTTCAATTTAAATATGCCGATGAAAAGAATAGACCACAAAGCAAAGATAAAACAGGCTATAGAGCAGAAATTAATGAACTTACTGCCGGTAATATGATAATAACTCTACCTTCAACTTATGAAGGTAATTCATTTGATGTGGTAATAAAATTCGAGAAAAAATCTGATAATATAAATCTTTAGAAATATGAAAACAATTTTAAAATATAGTGCAGTCATTATGCTTTCGTTTGCAATAGTAGGTTGTTCTGCTGTTCAAAACGCTAATAAAACTCAAAAAGGTGCTGTTTTAGGAGCTGCCGGAGGTGCTCTTGTTGGCGGACTTATAGGCGGTAATTTAAAAGGGGCATTGATTGGCGCAGCAGTTGGTGGTGCATCGGGTGCTGTAATTGGTAACGTCATGGATAAGCAAGCTCAAAAAATTGAAACAGCTGTTCCCGGTGCCGAAGTAGAACGCGTCGGGGAAGGTATTCTTATTAATTTCGACGAAAATAGTGGTGTTAACTTTGCTACTAATAAGGCTGATTTAACGGTAACTTCAAAAGCTAATTTAGATAAGGTTGTAAATGTGTTTTTAGAATTTCCTGACACTAATATCCTTGTTCAAGGACATACAGATAGTACAGGTAGTGAGGCCTATAACATGGAGCTTTCTAAAAAAAGAGCTAAATCTGTTGTAGATTATTTAAAATCTAAGGGTGTCGCAGCCAATAGATTATCTATGGAAGGTTTAGGCCAAAGTATGCCTCGCTTTGATAATAGCACTGCGGAAGGTAGATCAAAAAATAGACGTGTTGAGATAGCTGTTATTGCAAATGAGCAAATGATAGAAGACGCACGAGCAAAGCAAAATTAAAATTTTAAAAATTATAACTTTAAGGGCTTCTAAACGGAGCCTTTTTTAATATTAAAAACTATAGTAATGAGTTATACTTTAGAGTCTGAGATTTTTGAGTTTATTAATGAACTGAAATTAAACAATAACCGTGAATGGTTTAGCGATCATAAAAACAGGTTTAAATCTCTAGAGAAAAAATTTAAAACAGAAGTTGAAAATTTGCTGTTAAAAATGCGGCAGCACGATGACATAGAATCCTCTAAAATTTTTAGAATCTATAGAGACGTTCGTTTTTCAAAAAACAAGCAACCGTACAAAACACATTTTAGCGCCGCTTTCGTACGAAGAAAACCACTGTTGCGTGGTGGTTACTATTTACATCTAGAACCCGATAATAGATCGTTTTTGGGCGTAGGCTTTTGGGACCCCAATGCCGAAGATTTAATGAGAATAAGAAAAGAACTCGAAATGGACGCTTCAGAATTCAAAGTGGTTATCAATCAGTCACCACTTAAAAGTACTTGGGGACATATTGAAGGTGAGTCGCTTAAAACCGCGCCAAGAGATTTCGATAAAAATCATCCCGATATAGAATTAATTAGAATGAAACAATACATCTTCACAAAGTATTTTAGTGATGACGAAGTTTTTCAAGATGATTTTCTAGAGCAGGTCAACAATAGTTTTAAAGCCATTAGACCATTTTTTGATTTAATGAGCGATGTGCTTACTACCAACCTTAACGGCGAACCTATTATCTAAATCGCTTTTAAAATTTCGGCTTTTTGAAATAATTGAAGTTGACTTACAAGTCGTTCCTTAACCAGATTCATCATTCGTTTGTTTAAAGCCGAAGAATTGGTTGTGTAGCTTTCATATTCTTCAAGAGTGAACATGCCTATAATCATTCCCTTAACACTGTTTCTAAACTTCATATCCTTGTGAATGGCATTTTCGATATAATCTAGCTGTTTTTGAGTTGATAATTCGTAAAAAACATTTTTGTGCTTGGCAATATAATTCTTGAAAACGGCAATAATTAAATCGTTTTGACTCTTAATAACCGGTCTTAAAGTAGCATTCTGAAAGTACTCCTCTGAGCTCATGGCGTCGTGTAAAATGGCCGAAGCAATTGTTGGTCTTAGGTTAAGTAAATCGGTAGAGCGTGTTGTCATGATATTTGATTTTGACTAAAATTAAAAATTAAGAGACCTTTACATTTTTTGTCGGCAATTTGTTGTTAACCGTTTTATTAACATCATTAGATTTGCGAAGGTTTTAGACTAAAATTATACCTTTGACAAAACACTTAAATTATGAGATTTCACACCAGAAAATGGGTCAAACCAGAAGACCTTAATCCTAACGGTACCTTATTTGGCGGCAGGCTTTTAGCCTGGATTGATGAAGAAGCCGCTTTATATGCAGTGATACAATTAGAAAACAATAAAGTAGTTACCAAGTACATGTCTGAAATAAATTTTATGAGTTCTGCCAAAACCGGCGATATTATTGAAATTGGCATTGAAGTGGTAAAATTTGGAAAAACTTCGGTTGTGCTCAACTGCGAAGTTCGCAATAAAATGACCCGTGAAACCATTATCACCGTTGATAATCTTGTTTTAGTTAACCTTGATGAAAACGGGAAACCCAAACCTCACGGCAAGACAAAGGTCGAATATGTTAAAAATCGATTAACTTAATTATTTTTTTACTTCAATAGAATTGATTTCCATTACTTCCAGTCCGAAAAACGGAATCGCTGCAATGACGTGGTCAAAAATATCGGCCATAATTTTCTCATAATAAACCCAACGTTGGTCGCTGCTAAATGCATAAATTTCCAGAGGAAAACCATAAACAGTAGGTTCTAACTGTCGGGTCATAATGGTCATATCTTTCTTTATATCGGGATGACCTTCAATGTACGTGGCGATATACTGTCTGAACACCCCGAAATTGGTAAGGTTACGACCATTAAGTAAAATACTTTTATCGCGTTTATTTTCAATATTAAAGGTGTCAATCTCAGCTTGTCTTGTATTTAGAAAATCGGTAATACGTTGAATGGATTTTAATTGTTCAACTTCCTCCGGTTTTAAAAATTTAATACTGGAAGGTTTTATGATAACCGAACGCTTGATACGTCGGCCACCGGAATCGGTCATGCCGCGCCAGTTTTTAAACGAATCGGAAATAAGTGCGTAAGTAGGAATGGTAGTAATGGTTTTATCCCAGTTTTGAACCTTTACTGCTGCGAGGTTTATTTCAATAACGTCACCATCGGCGCCGTATTTTTCCATGGTAATCCAATCCCCAATTCTTACAGTGTCATTAATGGCAACCTGAATGCTGGCAACAAAGCCAAGAATAGTATCCTTGAAAATAAGAAGTAAAATTGCTGAGGCCGCACCAAGGGTTGTAAAGAATTTAATAAACTCAATTCCCGTTAGCATGGCAAATATCACAGCAATAGCAATGATCCAAACAAAAAGCATGGCTACCTGAATGTAACTATCAATTGGTTTGTCTTTTAAAGAGTTAATGGTTTTTGAAAAAGACCGAATTGTTTGTAGTAAACTTCTAATGATCCAGACCACCATTAAAACACCTAAAATTCTTAAAACCAATTCCATTTTAGATTCAAAAGCAGGAAAATCAACAAAAACAACAGGAAGAAGTTCAAAGGCTATTAATAGCGGAATGATATGGGCTAAATTTCTTGGTGTTTTGTGTTTTACAAGAAAATCATCGAACTCGGTTTTGGTTTTTAACGCAAAATTGTTAATCAGATTTAATAAGATTTTTCTGAGAATAAAATCTACTACCAACAAAATTATAGTGAATACTAAAAGTAAAGCCAACATATTGAGATATCTGGCTAAAATTTCAGAACTACCCGAATCAATTAGTACATCATATATATAATGATTAAATGGCTTTAAAATGTTATAATCGTTCATTTAGCTAAAGGCTTTAAATATTTAAAATCAATGTAAAAGGTTGCAAATGGTATTAAAGCAGCCATTAAAATTTTGGTTAAAATAAAATTAGACCATTTTTGTTCGGCTCTTACCACAAATGCCAAAGCGATATATGCAACAAAAAGTAAACCGTGAGGCATTCCTAATAGTTTTACATAGCTTTCATCCTCAAGCAAGTATTTTACCGGAACAGCAATAAACAACAATAAAATATAAGAAATACCTTCTAAAAATGCGATAATCCTAAATGCAGTTATCATACTTTAAATTTTCGTTTTAACCAATTGCAAAAATAAAGCTTACAACCTACATAAAACAGTATTTAACAGGTTTTAATAGATGGATTTATATTGTT
Organism: Paucihalobacter ruber; assembly: GCF_006494535.1. Taxonomy (GTDB): domain Bacteria; phylum Bacteroidota; class Bacteroidia; order Flavobacteriales; family Flavobacteriaceae; genus Paucihalobacter; species Paucihalobacter ruber. The sequence goes on along the minus strand of NZ_VHIQ01000008.1, from coordinate 84,067 downwards.
TAATTTTTCTTATTTTCGAATATCTATCTAATAATTTCGAAAGAGATGAACACAAATGAGTTTTTAGCATCACGACTTGAAGAAGTCTTTATTAACGGAACATGGATTGCCAACACCAATTACAAAGCACAATTACAAAAGTTGTCATGGGAAAAAGCTACAGAAAAGATTGCCGGTCTAAACAGCGTTGCGGCGCTAACTTTTCATATAAATTATTATCTCAATGGTATTTTAGAGGCCTTTAAAACAGGAGAATTGACCATTAAAGATCAATATAGTTTTGAGGTTAAGCCAATTAATAATCAAAACCAATGGAATAATTTAGTTGAAACACTTTTAACCAACGCCGAAAGATTTATTGTAGCTGTCTCACAAATGAACGATGAAATTTTAAACAGTGATTTTTTTGATAAAAAGTACGGCACCTACCACAGAAATATTGAAGGTGTTATTGAACATAGCTATTACCATTTGGGCCAAATAGCTTTGATAAATAAGCTTTTAACGAAATGAGGTAACTCAACAACAACTAATGTAATAACTAAACATTCGGTTTAAAGGCATAAACCCATTCTATTGTGTCTTCATTAACAATAGTTTGTTCTTTAATAAAATGATGTTTTTCGTAAAATTTACCCAGATCCTCTTCTTCAATAACCAACCAAAATTTTTGTTTTGGCATTAAATCCTTAATTTTTTCAATCCAAAGTGAACCCATTTTTTGATTTCTTTTATGCTCAGCAACCCATAAAAATCCGATGTACAAATAACCCTTATCAAACCATGTTTGTAATTCAGTACTGTGTAATTTTAAGTCGGGTGGCATGGCACTGAAAAGGATACCACCTGCAATAACATCGTCACCATCATAAAAAACAATCACCTTAGAACTAGATTTATAATCATTCCAAAATGGAACAATATTGTCTTGCCATTCTATTGGAAGTATGTTAAAGAATAAATGTTCGTTACTTTTAAGCTGTACTAATTCGGCATCCATTTTTTAAAAATTTAATTACAGAAGTCCCCAAGACCAAAGTTTATCTGAATCTTCAAACCATCTGTCGCCAATATCGGTTCGGTAGTAACCATTATTAACAATGACATTATTAATGCGATTGTACATCATTTTTTGTGCATCTTTCATGGTATTTCCTGTGCCGCTTACCAGTAAGGCTATGCCTGTGTTCCCTGTGATTAACCATTCATCATTCACCTTTTTTAGATGCATTGGATGAAGTCCTTCTTTTAAATCTTTTTTAAACACCACTACTGCATCTTTTGAAAATAGCTCAAAGGTTTTCATGTCATCGTATGGAAATGGTGGAACCACAATAAATGCACCAACTTGAAAGCCTTTTTTAGTTTGAATTTTAAACTTTTCACCCTTTGCTATTTTATAGAGTAAATTACCAATAGGTTCGGTAATACCAGCTCGTTGAATCATTATTTGCGGGTATCCAAACCTAGATGTAAATTCTAAAGGATAAATGCCGTTGCCGTTTACAATGCAGTTAATATCAATATGCCCTGTAAAATTTGACTTGGCGAAGGTTGCCTCAAATTTTTTTAAGGTGGCGTCAAAAATAGGGGAATCATTCACCCAAAACATACTGGTTCCCATTTCACCGGTAGAAACACCTAATTCTTTAGGAAACAATTTTTTATGTTCAAAAGTTACGTTAATAGGTTTTAAAAACTCTTTGCCATTAAAAAAAGCAGATACCGAAATTTCAACACCCTTCACCTTTTTTTGTAATTGAAAATTTCCAAAATCGTTACCCCATGTTTTTTCATAGGCTCTTAAAATTCTAATAACATCAGCACCTTCATCATCATTACCCACAAATAAAAGTTGTTTTAACTCCTGTGTTTCGCCCGAAGGCTTAATGACATAAGCATCCGGATGTGCTTTAATATAAGTGATAGCATCTTCAAAAGTGGCAAATTCTTTAGAAGGCAATGTTTTAATTTTGTGTTTTTTAAGCTCATCATTACCAAAATTTCGGTCTAGCTCAAGCTTGTCGGTGTAGTTACTTCCACCAAAAACCGGTTTGCCTTCAGCTTTTAATAGTTCGGCTTCTTTACTGTAGCCGGTATAGTCAAATATCACTAAATCGGCCCATTTTACCTGACTCTTCCAACTTTTAACTTTGGGAATAAAACCATCGCCAATTTCTTTACATTCCTTTTCTTGAATAAAAAATTTAATAGAATGTCCCTCATTTTGTATGGCCAAGGCCAGATCTAAGGTTTCTCCCCAACGGGAAACTAATAGTATATTTTTTGGTATGTCTGATTTAGGTTTCAAGAGATGTGTTTTTTACTGTTATAAATTATGAGCTAAATTAGTTAAATTTTGAATTGACTATTTTTTTTGAATGTCAAAAACTTAACATTCTTATAAGTGAAATTATCTTTGCATCAGTTATTTTTGTTAGAGAGAATTAAACTTGCAACTAAATGCCTATAAATACCCAATTACATATCATCATATTTTTTATAGCCTTCTATGGAATGAGTTTTGCCCAGGAACAACCACCTAAGAAATTAGATAAAAAGGCAAGAAAGGAATTAAAAATTGCTACTAATTATCAAAATACGAAAGCATTGGTTGAAAGTGGTAATTTTGATTATGAAGCCGATTGGGTATTTCCTTTAGGACAACCGCGAATAAGTTTATTGGGTAATGTTAACAGGTTGCGATTTGAGAATAATATTCTTGAAGCCAATTTACCTTACTTTGGAACAAGATATAATGATGGTTATGCAAGTGCCGGTATCAATTTTAAATCAGAAATCGACGAGTATAAAGTTGATTTTCAAGATGACAATTACAGAATACTCATTACTTTTGTTGTGGTAGATGAAAAGGAACGTTATCAGTTTGACCTGGAAATAGAAAGCGATGGCTCAGGCCGATTGTATTTTGCTTCTAATAAAAGAAATGCCCAAACCTATTCAGGGCTTATACTACCCATAAAAAAGAAATAATATTTTGAATAAGCAAGATTATAAAATACACATCATTGGTGCTGGTATTAGTGGTCTAATAGCAGCGCAAGTTTTAGAAAAAAACGGTTACAGGCCCATTATAATTGAGGCGTCAGATCGGGCCGGAGGCAGAATTAAAACAGATTTGGTAAATAGCTATCAGTTAGATCACGGTTTTCAGGTGTTGTTAGATGCCTATCCAAAGGTAAAGCAATACCTTAATTTAGATGCTTTAGAAGCACAATACTTTGCTCCCGGTGCTATTATATTTAAAAACGGCGAAAAACAAATTATAGGCGACGGATTTAGAAACAAAAATTTATTATGGTCTACTTTATTAACTAATGTTGCTACAATTTCAGATAAACTTAAAATTTTAGCACTTAACAAATCACTTAGGAATACTACAATTAAAGACATTTTTAACAAACCGGAGCAAACTACGCTTCAATATTTAAAGTCAAAAGGATTTTCAGATAAAGTGATAGAACAATTTTTTAAGCCTTTTTATTCGGGTATTTTTTTAGAACCTCATTTAGAAACTTCCAGTAGAATGTTTGAGTTTGTTTTTAAAATGTTTGGTGAAGGTAACGCAGTGTTGCCAAAAGCCGGTATTGGAGGCGTTACCAATCAACTGGTAAAAGAATTAAAATCTACTAAAATTTTATACAACACAAAGGTTAAAGAGGTTAAAGACAAAGTAATTGTTTTAGAAAATGGAGAACAGCTAAAAACACACTTTACCATTATAGCAACTGCAGCCGAACATTTAATTGGCAACCTTAACAATCAGCAAACACAATGGAAAAGTTGCGATTGTTTGTATTTTGAAATTCCTGAAAAACCATACAAGCTGCCATTAATTGGATTGATAGCCGATACTGATGCACTCATCAACAATTTATGGTTACATAATAATTTAGATGTAGACAGTGTTGGTGCTCAGAATTTATTATCGGTAACGGTGGTGAAATCGCACAATCTCAAAGAAGATGAACTTGTAGAACGAGTAATTAAAGAACTAAAGAACTATTGCAAAATTGATGATGCAAAATTTATAAAAAGGTTTAAAATAGACAAGGCCTTGCCAAAATTGCATGATTTAAGATGCGATATGGCTGCAACCGAAACCAGAATAAAACCAACCATTTTTCTGGCAGGAGATTATTTATTGAATGCTTCTTTAAACGCGGCCATGACTAGTGGCGAACGTGCAGCCGAAGGTGTTATTGCCGCTTTAGAAGATGGTCTCTTTGTTGAAGAATTAACTTCAGAATATATTTAAAATTATTTTTAAACGCCGCAAAACTAATGCAGAAAACCCTTATCTTTGTAGTCACAGTGTAAGGTGACTGTATTTATTATTGTTTTTGAAATTTACTTCTGGTCTTCTCAAAGATCTTATTAACTTTTCTCTTCTAGTGATATTGGCCTTAACTGATTATTATTAATTAAATTTTATTGAATGGCTAAATCACAGCAAACCTTTAACAAATCTGAAAAAGAAAAAAAACGATTAAAAAAACGCGACGATAAGCGTAAAAAAATGGAAGCCCGTAAACAAGATCGGGAAGAAAATGGAACCATAGGTATTCCTATTGCTTATGTTGGGCACGACGGACAACTTTCTGACACACCGCCAGATCCTTCACTTAAAGTAAAAATCAAGGCTAAAAATATTGAAGTTGGAGTGCCAAAACAAACCAAAGAAGATAGAGAAGCTCTTAATCCTGTAAGAAAAGGAAAGGTTTCGTATTTTGACGCTTCAAAAGGTTACGGTTTTATTATTGACGATGAAGATCAGGAAAAATACTTCACGCATGTGAGTGCGCACATCGATACCATTACTGATAACGACAAAGTCTCTTTTGAATTAGAAAAGGGGCAAAAAGGCCTCAATGCTATTAAAGTGCAGGTAATTAAATAAAACACTTTGAATTTTTATATAACAAGAACAGCCTGATATTTTCAGGCTGTTTTGTTTTGAGTCATATTAATATTAGAAACCTCCTTTTCTATTGCCATCTCTAGGTGTTGGCCATTCCATTGGTTCACCGGTTCTTCTGTTTAAAGGTAATACCGCGCGTTCTCTAGACGATTTTTCAGGGTCTTCACTCGCCATGTAAGTCATAATGGCAATTAAAGCCACATTATTTTTCAAATCGTCAAACACAATTTTATCATAAGTATCTAAATTGGTGTGCCAGGTATAATTCCAGTAAGACCAGCTTAAAGAGCTCATGCTAAAGGCCGGTGCACCGGCTGCTAAGAAAGAAGCATAATCTGAACCGCCTCCGGCAGGACTTCCCGGAAAGTTAGTTTCTATATGCTTTTTAATATCTTCAGTCACAGGTTGCATCCAGCGGGTAAGGTAATCGTATGAATTCAAAAATCCTTGTCCGCCTAAACTCACAACGCGACCGGTACCATTATCTTGGTTAAAAACTGCTTGAACACCCTCTACAATCTTTGGGTTATCGTGAACAAAAGACCTAGAGCCATTCAATCCTTGCTCTTCGCTACCCCATAAACCAACAATAATTGTGCGTTTAGGGTTAGGGTAGTGTTTCTTTAAAATTCTCGCAATTTCCATCATGGTAATGCTTCCTGTGCCATTATCGGTGGCTCCGGTGCCGCCATCCCAAGAATCAAAGTGTGCTGATAAAATAATGTATTCGTCAGGTTTTTCGGTGCCTTCAATTCGTGCAATGGTATTAAAAGTAGGAGCGGTGCCCAAATCTTTCGATTCGGCATATATACGCAAAGTTGGTTTCTTTCCGTTTAGGGCTAAGCGGTATACTGAGCCATAATCCTCTAATGAAATATCTACTGTTGGAATATTTTTAGTTCTGGAGCTAAATATTTTGTTGGCTCCAAAAGCTCTGGACCAGTATGATTGAACGATACCTGCGGCACCGGCATCTTCTAAGGCTGCATCTAAGGTTCTACTTGTGTATCCGGTTTTTCTAATATTGTCATTCCAGGCTGTTGTTTGCTCGTCGCGTTCTTTTTTCATTTTCTCAAATGATTCGGGTGTGGCAAATTCTTCCCAGTTATAATCTGGTCTTCCAGTAGGTTGAGGCATAGAAGTTAATACCAATTTACCTTTTACATTTGGCAACCAGTTGGCAAAACTCAATGAGTCTGAAATATTTTCTGGTAAAATTATAGCCTCAGCAGTAATGCCTTTTTTAGGTGTGGCTGCACTCCAAGCTAACTGCATACCTTCAATAGATTTAACGCGGGGAGACACCATGTCAATATGTGTAATACCGCGTTCCCATGCACGCCATTCGCCGTATTGCTGGTTTTCGGCTGAAATATTCCAGCTTTTAAATTTATCAACAGCCCAATCGTGTGCTTGTTGCATTTGAGGTGAACCTACCAAACGCGGACCAATCTCATCCAGTAACTCGAATGCTAATTGCTCAAGTTGCGAATTGTTGTAAGTTTCATCCATAATGTTTTTGACAATGGTCTCTTGATCCTGAGCCAAAATCAATGATGGAAGAAGTAATAAATTAAAAATAAATACTTTAAAAATTGAATTCATAGTTAGTTAGTTTAAGAATTGCATAAAGTTAATTGTATTGTTGTTTTAACTGTGTTAAATATTTCAAAAAGCCTCTTTTCTTTTCGCATTTTTAGGATTTCATTTAAGGGTAATTAAAAATAATACTGCTAATATTGCGTCATATTTATAACTAATGAGCCAACCACCAAATAAGTTTCTAGTAATAGGAGCATTCTTCTCAATTTATTTTATTTGGGGTTCTACCTATTTGCTCAACAAAATTGCAGTAAAAGAATTGTCACCTTTTTTTTTGGCGTCGGTACGTTTTACAATTGCAGGTATCTTAATTTTTATACTTTGCAGGATTTTAGGTATTTCACTCAAAATCACCAAAACTCAATTACGAAATTGTATCATCAGCGGATTTTTATTTCTGGCTTTTGGTAACGGTATCATTGTTTGGGCTTTAAAATACGTAGATAGCGGTTTTGCGGCCCTTGAAATTTCGGCGCAACCACTGGTGGTTTTGATATTAATGCTGATTTTTCAAGGTAAAAAAATTAAATCAAGTTCTATCATTGGTGTTGTTTTAGGCGTTATTGGTATTTACCTTCTGGTAAGCCAGAAGGCTATATTAAGTCAGGAAAATTCTGTTATCGGTATGCTGATGATTTTTGCCTGTATGGTTAGTTGGGGCTATGGAAGTTTATTTGTAGGTACAGCCGATTTACCCAAGAATTATTTTGTAACCGCAGCCTATCAAATGATTTCAGGTGGATTGATATTATGTGTTGCCAGCCTGGCATTTAATGAACCTTGGTTAAACATTACCCTATGGAGTGAAGGCGTTTACTGGTCTTTAGCCATCTTAATTATTTTTGGCAGTATCGTTGCTTTTACTTCATTTAACTACCTGTTAAAATTTGTATCTCCAGAAAAAGTGGCCACTTCAACTTATGTAAATCCAATTGTAGCTTTATTACTTGGTTGGTACTTTTTAAATGAAACTATTACTTCTCAGTCAATCATTGCTGCCATGGTTTTATTAACAGGTGTTTATTTTATCAACACCAAAAGAACCATGGTTATTTTTTCCAGATTTAAAAGGTAAACAATTCTAATGTTTACTATTAATGTTTTGGCCACTAAAGTTTAACAAATCTTAACAGAATTGTGCTATTTGTATAATAGCAGGGTTATTTGCATGTTGTATCTTTAGAGATCAATAAAAAATCTTTAAAAAAATTATTCTGTAGATGACAAAACAACCACTTTTGGAACCAATATCATTAGCCAACACTATCCAACTTAATAATCGTATCGCTATGGCACCTATGACCCGCAGCCGGGCCGATAATGCTGAGAACGCACCAACCGAGGCATTGCACGGCTTATACTATGAGCAGCGAGCATCGGCCGGACTGATCATTACCGAAGGTGCACAGGTCTCAAAACAAGCTGTTGGTTACATCAATACTCCCGGAATTTATTCTAAAGCACAAGTAGAAGGATGGAAATTGGTAACAAAAAAAGTACACAATAAAGGCGGTAAAATTTTCATTCAATTATGGCATGTAGGTCGCATGTCGCACCCTGATTTTCATAATGGTGAATTGCCTTTAGCACCTTCGGCAATTAATCCCAATGCTAAATCGTATACGCCGCAAGGATTTAAAGAAACCGTAACACCTAAGGCAATGACTATTGAAGATATAAAAACTACCATTGCCGATTTTGCTAACGCGGCAAAAAACGCTGTAGAAGCAGGATTTGATGGCGTTGAAATTCATTCGTCAAATGGTTATTTGTTTCATCAGTTTTTTAATAATTCATCTAATCAGCGCACTGATGTTTATGGTGGTAGTATTGAAAATAAAGCACGCTTTTTATTTGAAGTACTTGCTGCCGTGAAAAAAGAAATCCCCGAAGAACGCATAGGCTTGAGGCTCAATCCTTCTTTACATAATGCCTTTGGAATGACCTTAGATGAAGAAACTATTCCCACTTTTGAATATATAGTTGAACGTCTAAATGATTATAATTTAGCTTACTTACATTTATCTGAGCCATTTACCGATGTGTCTGAGGTACCGCACGCAGTCACCCAAATTGCAAAGCATTTCCGTCCGCTTTATAAAGGCATACTAATAATTAACAACGAATTTGACCAAGAAAAAGGCAACGCTATTTTAGAGGAAGGATTGGCCGATATGGTAGCCTATGGTAAGCCTTATATTTCTAATCCGGATTTGGTAGAACGTTTTAAACTAAACGCTCCATTAGCTGAATGGGACGATAGTACGTTTTACACTACCGGCCAAAAGGGTTATACCGATTATAAATTTTTAAACCAATAAACATTTAAACACAAATATTATGAAAAAAACAATTTTTAGCTTGATGGCTGTTGTGTTGATAAGCACATTTAGTTGTAAAGATGAATCTAAAAAATCTACTTCGGAAGACATTATTGAAGTAGTAGAAGTGAATATTAAAGGCGAAACCGTTACCTATGCTACCGATTCAACAACCATGAAAGGTTACATCGCTTTTGATGAAAACAATACCGAAAAACGTCCGGGAATCCTTGTTATCCACGAATGGTGGGGACACAACGATTATGTGCGTGAACGTGCCGATATGTTAGCCGAATTGGGCTATGTAGCACTAGCCGTTGATATGTATGGCGATGGAAAACAAGCCGATCATCCCGACGATGCCGGTAAATTTGCAGGTATGGTGATGCAAAACATGGAAGAAGCAACTGCCAGATTTAATGCAGCTTTAGAATTATTAAAGTCTAATCCAAACGTAGATGCGGAAAAAATAGCAGCTATTGGTTATTGTTTTGGAGGTAGTGTTGCCTTGTCAATGGCCAATGCCGGTAGCGATTTAGATGCAGTAGCGGCTTTTCATAGTGGCGTGGCCTTGCCGGTCATGCCTTCAGATCAGCTAAAAGCAAGGGTACTTGTTTGTAATGGTGCCGACGACCCATTTGCTTCGTCTGAATCAATTGAAACATTTAAAAAGCAAATGGATAGTATTAATGCCGATTATAAATATGTAGCCTATCCTGGTGCAGTGCATGCATTCACATCGAAAGATGCTGATGCTTTAGGTGAGAAATTTAACTTACCTTTAGCTTATAACAAAGAAGCAGATGAGAAATCATGGGAAGAATTACAAATTTTATTAACCGAAACCTTTAAATAAGATGAATCAACAAATAAAAGCTTACGGCACCAAAGGTGCTGACGAAAAACTAGAAGCGTTGCAAATAGAGCGTCGCGAAACAAAGGCCAAAGATGTACGCATTGAAATTTTGTACTGTGGCGTTTGTCACAGCGATATTCATACAGCTAGAAATGATTGGAAAAACTCCGTTTATCCTGTCGTTCCGGGTCATGAAATTATTGGTCGTGTGTTAGAAGTTGGTAACGAGGTTGCAAAATACAAAGCAGGTGATTTGGTTGGTGTGGGTTGTTTAGTAGATTCCTGCCGAACTTGTCATTCCTGCAACGACGGACTAGAACAATATTGCGAAAACGGTTGGACAGGAACTTATAATAGTGCCGATAAACATTTAGGTGGTTATACTTATGGTGGCTATTCTACCACTATTGTTGTAGACGAATCATTTGTTTTAAAAGTACCTGAGAATCTCGATGCCAAAGGAACGGCGCCTTTATTGTGTGCCGGTATCACCACTTGGTCGCCTTTAAAACACTGGAATGTAAAAAAAGGAGATAAAGTTGGCATCGTTGGTTTAGGCGGTTTAGGTCACATGGGTGTTAAATTCGCCAACGCTTTGGGAGCTCATGTGGTAATGATTACTACTTCGCCTTCAAAAGCCGCAGATGCTAAATCGTTAGGTGCACATGAAGTTTTAATTTCAACCGATGAATCTGAAGTTCAAAAGCATCTCAATAGTTTCGACTTTATTTTAAACACTGTGCCTGTGGCCCATGAAATGGATCCTTATATTGCTATGCTAAAACGCGATGCTACTATGGTAATGGTTGGAGCGGTAGAACCTTTAAAACCATTTCATGGCGGTGGTATTATCTTAGGAAGAAAGCGCATAGCCGGTTCGCTTATTGGCGGTATTAAAGAAACTCAGGAAATGTTAGACTTTTGTGGAGAACATAATATCACTTCAGATATTGAAATGATAAACATGCAAGATATTAACAACGCCTACGAACGCGTTATCAAAGCAGATGTTAAATACCGATTTGTCATTGATATGGAAAGTTTAAAGAACTAAATTCTATTACATAATTGCTATAAAAGGCCAATAACCCTGTGTTGTTGGCTTTTTTATTGAATAACAATCTTTTGGCATGCTAATTCAATTTTGTTTCGGAATTGTATAAAAGTTACATTCGCTTAATGTATTGTTAAATGTGGAAATTATCAGGATTTCTATGATGACATTTTTCTATCTTTAGAAACTACAATAACCAACTAACTATTCAAATTTATGAGATTCTTTACAAAAGTTTACATTGCTTTAGCGTGCAACCTGTTTTGGTTTAGCCATATTCAGTCCCAAGAAGACATTTTAGCGCAACTTAACGAGATTGGCATAGTAGAAGAAAAAGTAATGATGCCTATGCGTGATGGTATCAGGCTTGCAACCGATATTTATCGACCCAAAGCCGATGGTAAGTATCCCATCATCTTTTCAAGAACACCTTATAATTTTAATACATGGGTGGATGGTAAACAAAGTTTAAGAGAAGCACAACGAGCTTTAGATTATATAAAACAAGGCTATATTTACGTGGTTCAAAATGAACGTGGCCGTTATTTTTCTGAAGGCGAGTGGGATATTCTAGGCGTTCCTCTAACCGATGGCTACGACGCTTTTGAATGGATGAAAAATCAACCATGGTCTAATGGTAAAATAGGAACCATTGGTTGCTCATCTACTGCAGAATGGCAAATGGCAGTATCAGCCTTAGATCATCCTTCGCATGCGGCCATGGTGCCGCAGGGTTTTGGTGCCGGTGTTGGCAGAGTTGGTGATATTAATGAACAAGGTAACTGGTACCGCGGTGGCGCAGAACAAATGTTATTTTTTGCTTGGCTTTATGGCGTAGAACACGATAAATTCAAACCACGTATTCCTGAAGGTGCTACGCAGGAAGACCTGATTCGTATTTCTAGATTTTATGATTTAGGTCCAAAAAACCCTTCGGTAGATATGTCGGAAGCTCTAAGCCATCTGCCCATTCAAGATATTTTAAAGAACGTTAACGGCAAGCGCGAAATTTTTGATAAAATGATTGTTAGAAAGCCAAACGATCCTGCATGGTTTGAAGGAGGTATTTATCACGATCATATGGAGATTAGCCAGCCCAGCTTTTGGTTTGCTTCATGGTATGATGTGTCTATCACGCCTAATTTAGCTTTGTTTAATCATGTTAGAAAGAATACTAAAGATGCTTTTATAAGAGACAATCAGTATCTGGTAATCGCACCAACTTTGCATTGCGCCTACACAAGAGCAACCGAAAACACCATTGTTGGCGAACGTAGCGTTGGAGATGCTCGTTTAAACTACAACGAGCAAATTACCAAATGGTTCGACTTATGGTTGAAAGACGAAAAAAACGATTTTAAAGAAAACACACCACGTGTGCAATATTTTACCATGGGAACCAATGAGTGGCAAAGTGCCAATACCTGGCCACCCGAAAACACCAAAATGACGACTTTTTATTTGAACAGTAACGGAAAAGCTAACACTCGTTTTGGTGATGGTACATTAACTTCTAAAAAACCAACAGCCGACAACCCCGATAGTTTTGTTTACGACCCAATGAAGCCGGTTCCATCTTATGGCGGTAACGTTTGTTGCACAGGCAATGCCATTAAAGCCGGTGCTTTTGATCAAAAAGATATGGAAATGCGCGATGATATTTTGGTTTATACTTCCGATGTTTTAAAAGAAGATACCGAAGTCTCAGGTTTTATTGAGGCCGTCTTATACGTTTCTTCTAATGTAAAAGACACCGATTTCACTTTAAAACTAATTGATGTGTATCCGGATGATACAGCCTATAATTTAGACGAAACCATTCAGAGAGTACGTTACCATGAAGGATATGATAAAGAGGTGTTTATGGAAGAAGGTAAAGTCTACGAAGTTAATTTAACACCGCTTTCTACCAGTAATGTCTTTAAAAAAGGTCACCGCATTCGCATTGAAATATCCAGCAGTAATTTTCCGCGATTCGCCCGAAATTTAAATACCGGTGGTAATAATTTTGACGAATCGGTTGGCGTAGTTGCTACAAATAAGGTGCACCATTCAAAGGCTTATCCATCGCAAATACGTATTCCTATTGTAAAATAATTTGTAAAATAACTTTCAAAAAAATCTATGTTTCTTAGCGAATCTTTCTTTAATAGTTCTATCACAGAGTAGCACATAGAATACACAGAGTTGCACGAAGAAATTGTTAGTTTAAATACAGTAAAACACAACACATGAAATCAGTTCTTTACCTTTTGTTGCTATGTTTAAATATCAACCTATTTTCTCAAAAGAAAGTATTAGATCATTCAGACTATGATATTTGGAATACCATTCAAAGAGAAACCATTTCACCCGAAGGTGACTTTGTGATGTATTCACTGGAAAAGGGTGAAAAAGATCAGCATTTAAAAATTAAGGATAACAAAGCCAAATTGGTGTTTGAACACGAGCGCTCAGAACGCGGTAGCTTCACCTATGATGGCAATTACGCCATTTTCACCATTAAACCGCGGAAAGACAGCATTACCGAAATGAAACGCCGTAAGGTTAAAAAAGAAAAAATGCCAAAGGATACTTTAGGAATTTTCGACTTAAAGAATAAATCCCTTCAAAAAATAGCCCATATTAAATCGTATCAACTCCCTGAAAAATGGTCGGGTTATGTAGCTTATACTTTTCAGTTAGACGAAAAGAAAAAACCTTCAAATAATGAAAAGTCAAAAGATTCAACCCCAAAAGATTCCACTAAAACCAAAAAGAAGCCAAAAGTTGCTGGTGACAAAACCGGATATCATTTGGTTGTTAGAAATTTGCAAACAGCTAAAGAAGACACCATTCCTTTTGTAACTAACTACATGTTCGCTAAAGAAGGAAAGAAGCTGGCATATACTACCACAGGCAATGTAGATAATGACAATGCCGGTGTATTTGTAGTCGATTTAGAAAATCAATCTACCCAACGAGTGTTTGCTTCGCATACCAAAACTACCTATCCGAAATTGAGCTTTAGCGATTCAGGAAACCGATTGGGTTTTATCGTCGATACCGATACAACTAAAGCATTTGTAAGGCCAAATCAGCTTTATTCGTGGAATTCTAATGACAATCAAGCAGAATTGTTGCTTGATAATAGTTCGGCTCCTCAAGGTTATTTAGTGTCATCTAATGGTAGTTTAAAATTCTCCAAAGATGAGTCTAGGTTGTATTTTGGATTGTCAGTGCCGCCAATTGTAAAAGATACCACCTTGTTAGACGAAGAGATTGTGAACGTTGAAGTTTGGACCTACAACGAGCCAAGGCTGTACACAGTGCAGGAAATACAGGCTGAGAGCGATCAAAAAAAGTCTTTTGAAACGGTTTATCAACTCAATACCAAGAACATTGTTCAAATCGCTACAGAAGAATTTCCTGATGCCAGAATTTCGGAAGAAGGTAACTCAAACTACGCTATTGTGAGTAATAGTATGCCTTACACGCTCCAAAGTCAGTGGACTATCAAACGTCCTGCAGATGTAGCCATCGTAAATGTCAATAATGGTAACGTCCAACCGGCTTTTAAACAGTTTTTTGGCAGCCTTCAAATAAGTCCTGATGGTAAATACGCCTACGGTTATCACGCTATTGACAGCACTTGGTACACTTACAATTTAGAAACTTTAAAATATACCGAACTTACTAGAGGTAAAGTATTTTATGACGAATTAAACGATTCGCCTATCGAGCCCGGTTCTTATGGTTTGGCTGGCTGGACCAAGGATGATGAATCTATTGTGATATATGACCGATTTGATATTTGGGAATTCAACCCGGAAACAGCTAATGCCAGCAAATTAACCGATGGCAGACCCAATAATATGCGCTATCGTTTTGTGAAATTAAACCCTGATGATAATTATATCGATACTTCAGGTAAATGGTTTTTAACTACTTATAATGAAGAAACTAAGAATTTAGGTTATTACGAATACAACTATAAAACCAAAAGCGGAAAACAATTATTAGACGGACCATTCCGTTATTCAAATCCGCAGAAAGCCAGAGATCATAATACCGTAATTTATAGTCGACAATCATTTACTGAGTTTCCTGATATCAGACTTTCAGATTTAAATTTTAAAAAACAAACGGTCATTAGTAATGCCAATCCGCAGCAACAAAATTACAACTGGGGAAGTGCCGAATTGGTGTATTGGACGTCTTTAGATGGCATTCCCTTAACCGGGATGTTGATTAAACCCGAAAACTTCGATCCCAATAAAAAGTATCCCTTATTGGTTAATTTTTACGAGAGAAGTTCTGATGGATTGCACAATCACCGCATTCCAAGAGCCGAAAGATCCTCAATCAACTACAGTTTTTACACCAGTCGTGGTTACGTTATTTTTAACCCCGACATCCATTACCGCATTGGATACCCCGGCGAAAGTGCACTTAACTGCGTTATTCCAGGTGTTACGTCTTTGATTGAAAAAGGCTTTATTGACAAAGACCGAATTGGTACACAGGGTCACAGTTGGGGCGGTTATCAAATAGCCTATTTAGTGACCAAAACCGATATTTTTAAGGCAGCTGAGTCTGGTGCTCCGGTAGCGAATATGATTAGCGCTTATGGCGGTATTAGATGGCAAACAGGTTTAAGTCGTCAATTTCAATACGAGCACACCCAAAGTAGAATAGGAGGTACGCCATGGGATTATCCGCAACGCTATGTTGAGAATTCGCCTATTTTCAACATCGATAAAATAAATACACCTTTACTTATTATGCATAACGACGCCGATGGTCATGTGCCATGGTATCAGGGAATTGAATTTTTTACAAGTTTACGACGTTTAGGAAAGGCGTCATGGATGCTCAATTATAACGGTGAGCCTCACTGGCCTTTAAAAATGCAAAACCGAAAAGATTTCAATATTAGAATGGCGCAGTTTTTTGATTATTATTTAAAAGATGCGCCCAAACCCAAATGGATGGAAAGCGGTGTGCCGGCTTTGGAAAAAGGCATTCATCAAGGATATGAACTCATAGAAAAAGAATAAATCATGCTAAAAAAAATCAACTGGGCCGAAGTGCCTGTAGAACAAGTTACCGAAAAAATGCAACGCCAAATGATTTACGGCGATAAAGTTATGGTTGCTAAAATGAAATTTAAAGACGGCTTTTTGGTGCCGCTTCACCATCACGAAAACGAACAGGTTACTCAGGTAATATCAGGTACCATTCGTTTTTGGTTTGGAGCTGACAAGGAGCAAACTATGGATTTAGGCCCTGGTGATTCTGTAGTCATTCCATCTCATTTACCTCACGAGGCCTTAATGATTGGGGATGTGGAAGAAGTAGATACCTGGTCGCCCATACGCGCCGACTGGTTAGATGGTACCGATGATTATTTAAGAAAGTAACTCGTGGACTTAGGTTTAAAAAACAAGATAGCTTTTGTGGCAGCCTCCAGTGATGGATTAGGAAAGGCTGTTGCCATGGAACTAGCTCAAGAAGGTGCAAGAGTCATTATTAATGGTCGGAATCCCGATCGATTGGGAGCGACTCAAAAAGAAATTGAGGTGGCTTGTAATTACAAAGTTCTCGCCATTGCAGGTGATTTATCAAACCCAACCGAACGGGCCAAAGTACTAGAATCTATTTTTAAAGAAGTCAATCATATCGATATTTTAGTTACCAATACAGGTGGTCCACCGGCAGGCAGGTTTGAAGATTTGTCACTCGATCAGTGGCATCAGACCTATCAACTACTACTAGAAAGTGCTGTAGCCTTAATTCAAGCTGTACTTCCCGGGATGAAACAACAACAATGGGGTAGAATTATTGCGATTACCTCTCAGGCCGTGAAGCAACCGGTTGATAATCTAATTTTATCGAATTCGGTGCGGGCTTCGGTAGTTGGATTAGTAAAAAGTTTATCTAACGAACTAGGTATTTACAATATTACGGTTAACAACGTCATGCCCGGCTATACCAAAACTAACAGGTTGTTATCTTTAATAGATACCAATCCCGATTTTAAAGATGCCATCAACGAAATCCCCTTAAAACGATTCGGAAATCCCGAAGAATTTGCTGCAGCTGTTACCTTTTTAGCAAGCGAACGAGCTAGTTATATTACAGGGACTTCATTGGCGGTTGATGGTGGTTGGATAAAAAGCATGCTATAACACAAGATGATGAATCTAAGGAATAAAAAAATTTTAGTTACCGGCGCTTCAAAAGGTATTGGCTATGCCATTGCCGATTATTTAATGCAACATGGCGCCAATGTTGCTGTACATTTTAATAGTGGACAAGACGCGGCTCGAGAATTGGTCATTAAGTATCCAAATACCGAGTCTCGTTGTTTTCAAGCTGATTTGAGCAAACCGGAATCCGTAAAAACATTATTTGATGATGTTGTTTCTACTTATGGCAATCTTGATAGTGTGGTTTTAAATGCCGGTGTTTTTGTAGCGCATCCAATTACGGATTCTATTGATAATTGGTTCGAGGTTTGGAAAACAACTTTAGCTATAAATCTTGATTCGGTTGGATTACTCACTAAATTAGGGATTGACCACTTCAAATCTCAAGCTGCGGGTGGTCGATTTATTTATATTGGTAGCAGAGCCACGTTTAGAGGTGAAACACAAGAATACTTAGCCTATGCAGCGTCTAAAGGCGGTTTAACTTCTTTGGCGCGAAGTGTTGCACGTTCATTTGGTAAAGATAATATCAAGGCTTTTGTAGTTGCTCCGGGATTTACACGTACGCAAATGGCTGAAGCATTTATAGATACCTATGGAGAAGAACGTATTTTAAGTGAAATAGCTTTGAATGAACTCACCACACCAGAAGATATAGCGCCATTGGTGGGGTTGATGTGTAGCGGACAAATGGATCACGCTACCGGCGCTACCATTGATGTGAATGCGGGAAGCCATATTAGGTGAAAAGCTAGTTGTACTTTAAAAGAGGATTTACGTTTCAGAAATTTGGAAAGTAATAAATAACAAATAATAAGATTATGAAGGCATTGACCATCACTATTAATCCCAGTGTAGATAAAAGTAGTTCTGTTAGTGGCATTGTTCCTGAAAAAAAATTACGTTGTGATAATCCAAAATACGAACCTGGTGGCGGCGGTATCAATGTCTCAAGAGCGCTAAAAAAACTTGGGCTTGACTCCTTGTCATTATTTACTTCGGGCGGTAGAACCGGAAAATTATTAGAATCGTTGTTGCTAGAAGAGAGTTTGCAAATACTCCCATTTTCGGTAAAAAATGAAACAAGAGAAAATTTTATTGTGGTTGACACGCTAACTAATCAACAATTTAGATTTGGATTTCCGGGCCAGCCATTTTCTAAAAATGAGCAAAAAATACTTTTAGATACCATTAACGCTATCAAAGATTTCCCTGAAATAGCAGTAATTAGCGGAAGTCTTCCAGATGGCGTTAATGTTGAATTGATGAAAGACCTCATTCAAATTTGCAAGAATAAAAACAGTAAGGTTGTTATAGATACTTCAGGTGAAGCTCTCACGGCCGCGGTAGAGGAAGGCGTTTATCTTATAAAACCAAACATTGGCGAATTAGCCGTCCTTACCGGTAAAAATGAATTAACGGTTCATACAATGGAAACCGCTGCAAAACAATTAATAAACAATGGTTCAGCAGAAATTGTTGTAGTATCGATGGGTGCATCAGGAGCCACCTTATTTAATAACAACGAAAAAATATATCAGCCTGCACCACTCGTAAAGGTTAGGAGCACAGTAGGTGCCGGGGATAGTATGGTAGCTGGTATGGTCTCCGCTCTGCTAAACAATAGCAGCATGAAAAACGTTTTGCGTATGGGTATTGCATGTGGTTCTGCCACTACGATGGCTGAAGGAACCGGACTGTTTAAGACTGAAAACGTTTATAAAATCTTAAAAGAACTGTCTTGACAACCAATATTTATATGAAGGTTATACGAAAAAAAGCATCTAAACTTTAAGTTTTTTCTTAAGACTGTTGACCATCAGAAAAATTGTACTTTTCATAGACTTTATAGTAGTTAAGTACAATATTATAAACTACAATTATCTAAAAAAACGCTTTAACAATATATAAAACCCGTACTTTCCGGCAATATTGGTCATTGTAATTACCCAATTGGCCGGTTTTAGGTCCTCTTTCAATTCGTTTTTTGTCAATTTCATTTTTTCTAAGGCAATCGCGCGCTCTAACTTTAATAGTTTTAGATGTTGATCGATTTCCTCAAAAGTTTGGTAATTTTTCATGGTTTATTAATCGAAGAATTTATGAGATAAAGTTTTAATTATCTTATTACTAATAAGGTGTCGGTTAAAATAAATGATGGCAGTAAACAACAAGAATATACCGGCAACAGATACATAACCTAAAGCTATGTTATTAAGTATATTGCCCAATGCCATAGCCGCTGCAAAAGCCAAGAAGAATAAGACGATTAGCAATAATCCACCTATAATTAATGCTTTTGCAATTAAACTAGCTGAAATTGTTAGCTGTTGAAATACTTTGAGTGTATAATATTCCTGAGTTTTTTTGATATAAGTTTCGCCGGAATCCGACATTTTACCGGTTGATTTACTTACGGATTCAAAAATATTCATGCTTATGCTTTTTGATATTTCTTATTTTTAGACTTAAGCTCAGCCAACTTGTTTTCAAGTGTAGTGATGACATCTTCAGTTTTGTGACTCATATCGGAAACTATAGATTCAACTTGTTCATCTAAAGTTTCTTTTTTATGCGACACCGTGTTTACAACACTTTCTTTCAAATGAACTGCCCCTTCCTGAATTTTATCTCTGGCAGCCTGGGCTTCGTCTACGATGCGCTGTCTTGTGTTAGAGCCTTTATCTGGTGCAAACAATATTCCTAAAGTTGCGCCAATGGCTGTTCCTGCTAATATTCCTAAAAGTGTACTACTGTCTCTTCCCATAATGTTTAAAGTTTTTGTTAATGTTAATATTTTGTCTTTGACTTATTTCAAAATTGTAATTGTATTTTGAAAATAAGATATCTATATAATACAATTATTTTTTGAATTAACAAGTTAATTTAGAATTACTTTAACATTCGAAGACCATTAGGAGTTCTGTGTCCAGGTAATAGTTGAGCTTAGTTGGTAGGGAACATATATTTTGAGAGATTAGAAGTTTTAGGCTTTCAATCTCTTGGTTTTTTTGTTGAACCAAAGCATTCAAAATTTGACGTAGGGTCAAATCATGCTACCAACGAGCCATTGCCAATTGTAATCAAGTAACCTATCTATACATAACACTTTTTATGTTTACAAATTCTTTAAGTCCAAAACCACCGTGTTCTCGGCCGTATCCAGATTCTTTAACACCACCAAATGGCATGGCAGGATCGGCCAAACCAAAAGAATTGATAAATACCATACCCGTATCGAAGTATTTCTCGGCTATTTCGAAAGCGGCCTCTTCGTTTTTAGAGAAGATTCCTCCACCAAGTCCAAAGCGACTGTCATTGGCAATGCGCATAGCATCTTTGTTGTTTTTAGCTTTTATTAAGGATGCTACCGGCCCGAAGAGTTCATCTTCATAAGCTGGCTGACCCGGTTTTACATTTTCCAAAACTGTTGCTGGATAGAAAAAGCCATTTCCGTTGGGTATTTTTCCTCCGCAGGCTATTTTGGCACCTTTCTTTACACTTTCCACCACTTGTTGGTGCAGTTCATTGCGAAGATCTTCACGTGCTATTGGGCCCAATTGCGTACTTTTGATATTGGGGTTGCCAGTTTTGACATTGCTCATGGCTTCTACAAATTTATCCCGAAATTCATCATACACCTTTTCCACGACAATGAAGCGCTTAGCTGCAATACAGGTTTCACCGTTGTTATAAATACGTCCTTTTACGCAGGCTTTTACGGCAAGGTTAATATCGGCATCCTCAAAAACCAGATAGGCATCGTTGCTTCCCAATTCTAATACCGATTTTTTCAATGCGGCGCTTGCTTTTTGTCCGATATTTTTTCCTGCATCTGGACTTCCGGTAAGTGTAACGCCTCGCACTAGTTTATTTGTTATCACAGTATCTGACTGATCGTGGTTAATAACCAACACGGTAAACAAACCGTCTGGAATATCGGTTTTTTGGTAAATTTGTTCAAGTAGCTTACCTGATCCCGTTACATTTGAGGCGTGCTTCAACAACACACCGTTACCAGCCATAAGGCTTGCAATGGAATAGCGCACCACTTGATAGCTAGGATAATTCCATGGCTGTATGCCGTATACGACTCCTATAGGTGCATAAGTTATGCGTCCTTTATTGTCGTTTACCATCTCCCGATCTTCTGTTTTTAATTCTTTTGGTCCTATCTTAGCCGTATAGTTGCAAATAGCAACGCATAAATCTACTTCCTGCCGACTTTGCTCTAGGGTTTTCCCCATTTCGTCGGTCATTAATTGCGCTAATTCTTCCTTCGACTTGATCAATTCTTTTCCAATGGATAGAATGATTTTAGCGCGATCTTTCGGCGAAATCTCTTTCCACGTTTCAAAAGCTTTATGGCATTTTGATATAGCCTTTTTAACAGCTTCGTCGCTCATGTAGGAATAATGATGCAGACTTTTGCCTGTTGTGGGATTGATAGTTTCTATTGTTTTTTCTTTTTTCATGGTGTTTATTTTTGATCGTCTGTTATCCTTGTTCAGTCGGCATAAGGTAAACATCGTTGATATTTACCCTGTCGGGCTGATTTAATGCATAGAAAATAGCATCGGCGATATCTTCAGCCTCTAGTTTGGTCATTTTTTGCATCTCTTTTAATTTTTCTTTTATATCCTCGTCTGTAATAGACTCAAATAGGCTTGTATCTACAGCTCCTGGCTCTATAGAGGTTACTTTAATACCATATTTAGGTGCCAACTCTTTTCGCAGTCCTTCTGAAAACATTTTTACTGCAATCTTAGTGGCGCAATACACAGCACCGCCAGGAAAGTAATTATGTGCTGCAGAAGATGAAATATTGATGATATGGCCGCCTTTGTTTTTTCGCATGGTGGGCAATACGGCTGCCACGCCATTAAACACACCTTTTATGTTGACGTCTACCATTTTTTCCCATTCATCGGTCTTCAGTTTTTCAACGTAGGAGAGTGGCATCAATCCTGCATTATTCACCAAAACATCGATAGACCCATATGCATCTAAGGTTTGAGAAATCGCTTTTTTAAAATCGGATGGTTTAGTAACGTCTGTTTTTACGACCATTGCTTTACCACCGTTTTTTACAATACTATCTTTAAGGGTATTTAGTTCATCTTCACTTCTTGCACACAATACTATAGAAGCACCTTCTTTGGCTAGTTTCATAGCCGTCGCTTTTCCTATCCCACTAGAGGCGCCTGTAATTATTACAACTTTGTTTTTTAAATTCATCTTATTTTTTTTAATTGTTAATTTTACTATTTCAATTTTTGTAAACTTACCAATATCAGGTTTGGCAATCATTACAGATTAATAATAGATGTTTATAGAAATCAAAGTAGTTGATAACTTGTTTCTTATGTAATAAGAATTTACAGAGAGGTAATATGGTTGCGCCACAGGTAGCGATCGGAAAACAAGTGCAAGGATTTATTACGCTGCCCAAGAAATACTGAATAGCTTCGAATTGACTTTGTCGTTAATATGCTATCGCGCGCTATGGTGATAGATTGTCGCAGTAGCGAGGTTATAATTAAACTTTATATAAACTAAACTGCACCTCCAAAAAAATAGGAAGTGCAGTATTCGCAAAATTCATAAATTTAAAAAGGCTTTTTTGAATTGGGTAAATTTACTGGTTTTGACTTTTTTGCGCCTTTATATACTGCAACGCACGCTCTAAAACTTCATCTTTATCTTTTTGCAAACCTTCTAGAGTAGGTTGTACCTCTATGTCTGGTTTTATTCCGATTCCCACGAATTCAGTGCCATCATACATGGCATCACGCTTAGAACAAACAAAACCTATACCACCACCGGGTAACGGATAGCCAAGAGGTTGACCGGTGCTACCACCTGTGGCTGTGCCTATTAAAATACCTCTATTGGCAATTTTAAACGCAGCACTAAAATCTTCAGCGGCAGAATAGGTTAATTCACTAATAAGTAAAACCACTGGTTTGTTATAGGTTTCTGTATGATAGGGTTTCCAGTCGTAGCTTATTTTTTTAGATTGAATGGCGTTTCCACCCCAAGCGCGTTCTGACGGATGGTAGGAGTTCATCAAGGTCAAAGACGGATAAAAAGGCTCTTTGGTTAAATAGCCAATAATCTCATGGCCCCAATGACCGTTTCCACCACCATTATGCCTGATATCAATAACCAAGGCATTGGTTTTCATTATTTCAGGAAAGTGTTTTTTGAATTCTGTAAAGGTATCTTCATTTACAAAGCTATCAATGATTAAATGTCCAACATTGCCAGGCAAGGTTTGGTAGGTTACCGGGGTTTTGGTGTTCCAGTCATAAGGAGAACGTGTAAAAATCTCGTATACCGATGTGCCTTTGTCGGTTTTAAAATCTAGCCTAACCGAACTGTTTTCCGGGCCGTTTAGTAAATCATGATAATAGATTCTACCAATACTGTCTTGTTTTGTTGAAAAATGAAGTGTTGGACTGATATTTTTAAGGATATAATCTTGTACGTGTACACCATCTATATATTCCAAAATCATTCCTTTTTTAATTTTATCGTAAGCAGGATCGGTTGATTTAATATCGTATACCACCGCTAGCCCGTTAAGTTCTTTAAAATAGATAGGAACACGATTAAATTTTTGTTTTTTTAAATGATACAACGGTGGTAAAACACGTGTATGACCATCCCTTAAATGCTGGTTGAATTGCATTAATACAGTATAGGTATCCATAATGTCGCTAGTGTTCATTACCTTAGGTATATAAGCCCGATACAAGCTGTCCCATTGCACATGAGGAATCAAATCGAAGTTGGCAAAGTTAAATTTGGCCTCGTGCCAAACAGTGCTAAGCGCTTGAATTTTTTCCTCCATGCTAAGGCTGTTGGTAACAAAGGTGGTATCGAACTCTATTTTTGGAAAGCGTTCATTTTGAATTTTTTGATATACAAGAGTGTCCAATTTTGGCTGAGAAAAAACCGACAGTCCACCTAAAATAGCAAAAAACATACAGATTGTTTTCATGACAATGATGATTTAGTTTAGTACAAATAAGACGAGCAACTAATATGTTTGTGACAGGAATGAATATAAATTTTGAAAGTGCTTAATACCAATATGGTAGCTCATCAAGAGAATTTAATCCAGATTTACTTGAACTATAAAATAGTTGTAAAAAGTAATTAGAGTTAATCTTGAACACCACGAACCTGTAAAATAAGAGATGAAATTACCTCGAATCTCATTAGATAGAATTATTTGAATTTACCGGCAAATTCTTTTGAACAAATTATCAATTATTCGAATCCGAATTTTCGTTTAATATTATTGACTAGTAAAAGAATTTTACTGTAGATGAACTCATTAGTTTTAACGTAGTTTAACGCAATGATACAAACCAAAATCAAAAACATGAATGCCCCAAAAACTGCTTCCCACGGCGCTAGGGTCTTTCCAATGAGCTGACTCAATCCCAAGCCGGTAAAACTTCCGTAGATAATTATAAAATGAATAACGTAAATAGATAAGGTTTTTTGACCAATTTTTAAAATTAAAAAATGCTTTAGGACATTTTCAAGTAAATAAAAAACAGCAAATAAAATCAGCACATCACCTAGTCTTGTAAAGAGATAGTTATAGCCGGCGCTTAATTTAAATACTTCAATACCAGTCATTAAATTAAGTTTATATAATATTAAAGATGAGTATTTTATTAATATGATGCCTGTTGTAATAAATCCAATGATGATACTGGTTTTAAACACATTCCGCTCTAAATAGCGATAAAATAAGGTGGAAATAAATCCGCCATAAGCCATATAACCAAACCACGGTAAAATCGTAAAAACAGATTTATTGGCTTTGCTCATATAATTGGCAATAGCAATTGGCAGGTGGCTTAAATCTAGATTTCGGTACAGAGGTTCTGTTACAAATATGACAGTTCCTAATACAAGCAGTAGAACTGAAAATATCAGTGTTTTTTTAAAGGTAATTAAATACAGTAGAATAATAATGATGAGCGATAATCCAATACACTGTAAAACATCCACTACAAGCCAATAAGTATCAAATTTACCTTCAAACCACATCAATATTGGTATACGCAACAAATAACCAATACCAATTAACATAATACCTCTAATGAGTCCTTTCTTAATTCTAAACCACTCTTCACCTTTTTGTTTGGCTTTAATAAGTAAATAGGTAAAAATTAAACCTGAAATTGTAAAAAAGGTAGGAGCGGTGATACCTCTAAAATAAGACCAAACGGTAAAAGCGGTATATTCATTACTTCTGAATCTTACTTCAAGTAATGCGTCAATGAAGTGGCCTTGCAACATCATTAAGATAGCAAAAGCACGAACGGCGTCAATAAAAAAGAGTCGTTTGGTACTCAAAAGTTGGAGGTTAATGTGCGAATTTAAAAGATATTATTGAGAATATGAATGTCAAATCTAACTGATGATGTATTTTTACGTAACCTAATTTATTTTGATTTGGATAAAATAAGTCACTTTTTAGCTGAACTCCAGAGTTTTGCATGGGGTTTACCTTTGTTAATATTACTTACCGGTGGTGGAATATATTTTTTAATTCGGTCTAAATTTTTACCATTTCAATATTTTTTTCATGCCATAAATGTCCTGCGTGGTAAATACAGCAACCCTAATGATCCAGGCGAGATTTCACATTTTAAAGCATTGAGTACGGCTTTGGCTTCAACCGTTGGTATGGGTAATATTGCCGGTGTGGCCGTAGCTATTTTTATTGGTGGTCCCGGAGCCATTTTTTGGATGTGGGTTAGTGCCATTATCGGCATGGCAACTAAATTTTTTACCTGTACTCTATCTATAATGTACAGAGGTAAAGATAGTGCCGGTAATATTCAAGGTGGTCCCATGTATATGATTACTGAAGGTTTAGGCAAAAAATGGAAACCTTTAGCAGTTTTTTTTAGTTTGGCCGGATTGATTGGAGCCTTGCCTGTATTTAATGTCAACCAACTAACTCAGGCTATAAATGATATTTTACTAAAACCGGCTGGCTTATTTTCGGGCATAACAACTAATTTAATAATTGGTGCAGTATTGGTAATTATAACCTTTATGGTGATTTTAGGCGGACTTAAAAGTATTAGCAATGTAGCTTCGAAGTTGGTACCTTACATGGTTGTGTTATACTTTGTAGCTGTTTCTGTAATTTTAATAACTTATATCGACGTACTTCCTTACTATCTAAAATTAATCATTACCGACGCCTTTAGTGCAGGATATTTTAAAGGCGAAGCCTTTTTGGGTGGTACTTTGGGTGGTTTAATTTTATTGGGAATAAGACGCGGTGCTTTTTCTAATGAAGCCGGAATAGGCACCGCACCAATGGCACATGGTGCCTCTAAAACCTCTCAACCGGTAAGAGAAGGTTTGGTAGCTATGCTTGGACCGTTTATCGATACCATTGTGATTTGTACCTTAACGGCACTGGCCATTCTTGTAACCGGTGTCTGGCAGAGTTCGCCGGCTAATGGCGTAAGTTTAACAGCTACTGCATTTACCTCGGCCATGCCTGTAATTGGAAATTATGTACTTTTACTGTGTATTGTTATTTTTAGTGTGTCGTCATTATTTTCTTATGCCTATTATGGCACCAAGTGTATGTCTTTTTTAATTGGTGACCGGCACAAATATCTTTATAACTACTTGTATTTGGGAAGCATTTTTATTGGTGCAACCACCACCTTAGATATGATGATTAATTTAATTGATTCCTTTTTTGCATTTATGGCCATACCAACCATGATTGTAACCATTATTTTAGCACCAAAAGTAGTCAAGGCTTCAAAACTCTATTTCAAATCGCTTTCTAACAAGACCTAGTTTTGTTTAATGATTGATGAAATTGGTTGGAACAATTTATTATTATTTGTATATATATTGCTAAATTACTATATTTATGCTAAAATTATATATATGGTAATTGAACAATGTCCTAATTGCAGCTCGAACCGGTACGTTAAAAGTGGGATTATTAATGATCGTCAACGTTATAAATGTAAAGACTGTAGTTACTTTTTTACAGTTAATAAACTGGGTAAATCTATTGATAATTATTATGTTAATAAAGCCTTGCAACTTTATCTGGAAGGTTTAACATATAGAGAGATTGAGCGTATTTTAGGGATCTCTCATGTGTCTGTTTTAAACTGGGTTAAAAAGTATAATATCAAAAGACCTCAAAACACTAATTACCATCCTACCTACAAGATTCTAAATCACGAAGAGCTTTCTAAATATTTTTCTCAGAAATCTAATTTATCGGGTGCAGGTACACTAGTTACTGAACTTGGCGATAAATTTATGCTCATCAAATGGGAACGTTTTAAGGATTAACTATAATTAATTAACGCATATATATATCGAATTTTATAGCATCAGTATAATTCAACAATTTGGCGGTAACTAAACCAACAAATTGAAAATTATGAGAAGTGTTTTTTTTACCTGTTGTTTGCTTTTGTCTATAGGCATGTTTGCACAGGGATCAATGGATTACGGTAACGGTTTAAAAATTAATTTAAACGAAGACGGCTCCAAAAATTTACGATTCATCTTATGGAATCAAATATGGATGCGATCTACCGACATGAATCCTGGAACCCTAGTTGGCGATGAACCTACCAGTAATACTGTTGATATTGGCAATCGAAGACTTAGAATTTTAGCTTATGCCCAAGTTTCTCCCAGATATTTAATTGTAACGCATGTGGGTATCAACAACCAATCGTTTATTAACGGTGGTGTTGCCGGTGGTGGCGGAACCGGTGGTAATGGCGCCGGAAAAAAACCCGGACTATTCTTTCATGATGCATGGAATGAATATGCCGTTTTTCTACCTCAAAAAGATAAGAAATTCAGTCTTACCATTGGTGCCGGTTTACATTATTACATGGGTTTGTCTAGAATGACTATGGGTTCTACATTAAACTTCATGGCTATCGATGCACCCATATTTAACTGGCCGCTTATAGAGGCTTCAGATCAGTTTGCAAGACAGGTAGGCTTATTTGCCAAGGGTAAATACGGGAAAATTGAATATAGAATGAGCGTCAATAAACCGTATGCCACCAATCTTCAACCGGTAGATGCTGCCGATGCCGGATTGGCAAGAGCAGTTGACAATAATGGCAACCCCAAATGGTCTACCGCAGGTTATTTTGAATATCAATTTTTAGATAGCGAATCTAATTTTCTACCTTTCAAAGTTGGCACTTACCTAGGAACTAAGAAAGTATTTAATCTCGGTGCCGGATTTTACAGTGCCGGAAACTCAACTCAAAGTTCTGTTAATGGCAATATCAATAATCACGACATCAATCTATTTTCGGGTGATGTGTTTTTAGATATGCCTATAGGAAAGAAGGAAAATAAAATGGCCATTACTGCTTATGGCGCTTATTACAGCTATGATTTTGGTCCGAATTACTTAAGAAACATTGGTATTATGAATATTGGCGTTAACGACCCCAATTTCACGGGAGCCAGAGCATTAGCCGGTGCAGGTAATGCGCAACCTACTATCGGTACCGGTAATATTTTCTATACCCAGGCCGGCATTTTACTTCCTAATAAAGCCGAAAAGCCTAAACTAAGAATTCAACCTTTTACTGCTTACACTTACAAAGATTTTGAAGCCCTTGACACCGGTTTAAGTAATTTTGATATTGGTGCTAACTTTTTTATAGATGGTCATCATGCCAAAATAACTACCCAATACTCTTCAAGACCTTTGGTTTTAAACAACGGAAATAAAACCTCAAAAGGAGAATTTATTATTCAACTTCAAATTTATTTATAACAACTAACAATCAATTATCATGTCTGAAAAACAAAAACACGCTACAGCCTATTGGAAGCAAAACCTAAAATATCTGGTTATTTTGCTTTCTATTTGGTTCGCCGTTTCATACGGTGCCGGTATCTTTTTTAAAGATGCACTTAACGCCATAAAAATTGGTGGTTTTCCTTTGGGATTCTGGTTTGCACAACAAGGTTCCATCTATGTATTCGTCATACTCATTTTTGTGTATGTAAGACTTATGAATAAGCTGGATAAAAAGTTTGGCTTCAACGAATAATTAAAAAATTAAATTCAAAAATCATGACAGTACAAATATGGACATACATTATCGTTGGGATCACCTTCGCATTGTATATAGGAATTGCAATCTGGAGTAGAGCAGGCTCTACAAAAGAATTTTATGTAGCCGGCGGTGGTGTATCGCCACTGGCTAATGGCATGGCTACGGCAGCAGATTGGATGAGTGCCGCCTCATTTATATCCATGGCGGGTTTAATCTCTTTTATGGGTTATGATGGTACAGTTTACCTCATGGGTTGGACCGGTGGTTATGTGCTTTTGGCACTTTTATTAGCACCTTATTTAAGGAAATTTGGAAAATTTACGGTACCTGATTTTATAGGCGACAGATATTATTCAGATACTGCCAGAACAGTAGCGGTTATTTGCGCCTTGATTGTTTCGTTTACTTATGTTGCCGGACAAATGAGAGGTGTAGGTGTTGTTTTCTCAAGGTTTTTAGAGGTCGATATCAATACCGGTGTGATTATAGGTATGGTGATTGTTTTGTTTTACGCTGTTTTGGGCGGTATGAAAGGTATTACCTATACTCAGGTGGCGCAATATTGTGTACTTATTTTCGCTTTTATGGTTCCGGCCATCTTTATTTCAATTCAAATGACCGGCAATCCAATTCCACAAATAGGAATGGGTGGTACCCTGGCAGATGGTTCGGGAACTTATCTACTTGATAAATTAAACGGATTATCAACCGAATTAGGCTTCGCCGAATATACCAGTGGCACCAAATCAATGATAGACGTATTTGCAATTACCTTAGCTTTAATGGTAGGTACAGCCGGATTACCTCACGTTATTGTGAGATTCTTCACAGTTAAAAAAGTAAAAGACGCCCGTAAATCGGCAGGATTAGCTTTATTATTCATTGCCATACTTTACACAACGGCACCCGCGATTGCTGTTTTTGCAAGAACTAACTTAATTGAAACAGTTAGCAATGAAGAATACACCAGTATGCCGGAATGGTTTTCGAAATGGGAAGAAACAGGACTGCTTGTTTTTGACGATAAAAATGCTGACGGAAAAATTCAGTATGTGGCCGATAAAGCTACCAATGAACTTACCATCGATAATGATATCATGGTGTTGGCCAATCCGGAAATAGCCGACTTACCAAATTGGGTCATTGCCTTACTGGCTGCAGGTGGTTTGGCCGCAGCTTTATCAACCGCTGCCGGTTTGTTATTGGTTATTTCGTCTTCAATATCGCACGATTTAATCAAAAAAATGATTAAACCGGATATTTCTGAAAAAGGCGAATTATGGGCGGCAAGAATTTCGGCTACAGTGGCTGTGGTTATTGCAGGCTACTTTGGTATCAATCCGCCGGGATTTGTGGCGGCCGTTGTAGCACTGGCATTTGGTCTGGCTGCTGCTTCGTTTTTCCCTGCCATCATTCTAGGTATATTCTATAAGAAAATGAACAAAGAAGGCGCCGTATCAGGAATGATTGTTGGTTTGTTATTTATGTTATTTTATATGCTGAAGTTTAAATTTGGAATTTTTGATGGCGGAAAGGCTGCCGTTGATGGACTCAAAGCCGATTGGTGGTTTGGAATCTCTCCCGAAGGTTTTGGAACCATCGCCATGTTGGTGAATTTTGCCGTAGCATTAACGGTTAACGCTTTTACCAAAGAACCACCCGAGCATGTTCAAGAAATTGTTGAGAATATCAGAATTCCTTCAGGCGCCGGAGAAGCACAAGATCATTAATAAAATTATAAAAACAGTATCGTATTTATGCGATGCTGTTTTTTTCTTATTTTTAAAGAAAGCTATTACACCTTGAAAAAACGTCACGAACAAAAATTAGTTATTCTGGCCATAGCACTGTTAGTAGTGCTCAATATTCCCGTGGTGTATATATTCGATGCCAATACATCTGTTTTTGGAATCCCCGCATTGTACGCTTTCATATTTTTTATATGGTTTCTGGCCATAGTTATCTCATATATTATTTTAAGTAAACACTATGAGTAACTATACGCTAATAGGAATTATAATTGTGTATTTGGCATTGCTGTTTTTCATTGCCTATTTGGCCGAAAGAAATGCCAAAAGCAAATACGTTAATAATGCGGTTGTCTATACCTTATCATTAGCCGTTTACTGTACTGCATGGACCTATTATGGCAGCGTAGGAATTGCCGCAAATTCAGGCATTAATTTTTTACCCATTTATCTGGGTCCTGTGATTGCTGCACCGTTATGGATTGTTATCCTTAGAAAAATCATTCGTATATCAAAACAGCACAAAGTAAGTTCCATTGCCGACTTTATCTCGTTGCGTTACGGCAACAACCGATTTTTAGGTGCCTTAGTCACGGTGTTGTGTTTATTGGGAATTGTGCCTTATATATCACTGCAACTGAAAGCTGTTTCAGAAACTTTTCAAATTTTATCAGCTGAAAATCAATACGTATCAACATCCATTTTTGATGATTCTACCTTTTATATCGCTGTTCTTTTAGCTGTTTTTGCGGCCTTTTTCGGAACCCAAACCACCGATGCCTCCGAAAAACACCGAGGCATTGTTGTTTCAGTGGCTTTTGAATCGGTTTTAAAATTGGTCTTCTTTTTAATCATCGGCATCTACGCCACCTATGTTTTATTTGATGGTACCGGCGATATTTTCGACAAAATGAGTCAAACCGAAAATTTTAGCAAGCTTTACAGCTTTAATGGATTGGAAAATGGCTTTACTTGGCTTTATACCATTATGCTATCGTTTATGGCCATATTTCTATTGCCGAGACAATTTCAGGTATCTGTTGTTGAAAACGTAAGAGAAAAACATTTAAAACACGCTATTTGGATGTTTCCGCTGTATTTGTTACTCTTCAATATTTTTGTGATTTACGTTGCGTGGGCAGGAAATCTTTCTATAGGTAATGCCGACTTAGCCGAATACTACGCCTTGTTGCTACCTTTACAAAACAATAATAATTTTCTAGCCTTATTGGTCTTTTTGGGAGGCTTTTCGGCAGTCATTTCAATGGTAGTGGTTTCTACATTGGCTTTGTCAACTATGGTGAGTAATAACCTTATTATTCCTTATGGTTTTCTCGATAAGTTTTTGTTAAATCACCCGGAACGCAATGCACGCTATATTAAAAATATACGCCGAATTTCGATATTTTTTATCATTATCGCAGCCTACGCATTTTATGTCAATTTATCGTTTTACTCGTCATTGTATTCTATTGGCTTAATTGCTTTTGTAATTATTGCCCAGTTGGCACCATCCTTTTTTATTGGTTTATTCTGGAACCGTGGTTCTTCAAAAGCGGCAGTTATTGGTATTTTGGGCGGACTGGCAGTGAGTTTTTATACGCTTATCATTCCTTTTAGCATTCAGGCGTTTAACGGCTCTAGTTATTTTGTAAACGAAGGTCTATTTGGTTTAGGTTACCTAAAACCGCATGCCTTATTTGGTGTTGATTATTTAAGTGTGCCTGCACATGCCTTCTTTTGGAGCATGTTAATTAATTTGTTTTGCTACTTAACCTTTTCATTGAGTTCTAAAGGAAATTACCGAGAGCGCAACTATGCCGAAATGTTTGTTGATAGCCGCAATTACAGTAAGCTTCAAGATAATGCATTGGTTTGGAAAGGTGAGGCTTACGTGGCAGACATTAAAAATGTATTGCAAAAGTTTTTGGGTGATCAGCGTACCGATAGAGCCTTGCGCATATTCTTCACCAAATACGATTTGCCACCCGATACCCAAATGGCCGATGCCAGATTGATTAATTTTTCTGAAAAATTACTAACCGGCAGCATTGGCAGCGCTTCGGCTAAAATATTAATATCCAGTGTGGTTAAAGAGGAAGAAGTGAGCCTGGTGGAAGTACTTAAAATTCTGGAAGAGTCTAAAGAAACCATCGCCAACAATAAATTACTCAAAGATAAATCGAATGAATTAATGCAGCTTAGCAATCAGCTTAAACTTGCTAACGCCGAATTACTTCAAAAAGACAAGCAAAAAGACGAGTTTTTAGATACCGTGGCACACGAACTTAAAACGCCTATTACCGGAATTAGAGCTGCTACAGAGGTATTACTGGACGACGACGATGAGATGCCAAAAGAAATGAGACAACGTTTTTTAGAAAATATGCTGAATGACTCCGACCGATTGTCGCGATTAATTCACAGCATTCTGGATTTTGAAAAACTCTCAACAGGAAGAGCGCATCTAAATATTGCTAAACACAATATTAGAGAGACCATTAAAAAATCGTTGGATAGTTTAAGTCAGCTAGCTGCTAAGAAAAACGTTCAACTGTGGTGTACCAATAAAAGTGATTATTATTTAAAGTACGATGAAGATAGAATATTGCAGGTGTTTACCAATTTAATATCTAACGCTTTAAAATTCACTGAGCCGGCAAAGGGAAACATTTACATACAGTATAAATACGATAATGGATATTTAGAAATTCAGGTAAGCGATAACGGCAAAGGTATTCCTGATGAAGATTTGCCATATGTGTTTGATAAGTTTTATCAGTCTAAAGACCAAAACACAAAAAAACCTCACGGCAGCGGACTTGGATTAGCCATTTCTAAACAAATCATAGACAATCACGGCGGTAAAATATGGGTTGAAAATAACGCAAAAACAGGTGCAACTTTCAGCTTTACATTACCTTTTGTGAAATAAAAAAGAAGACAGATGAAAAAGAGCATTTTAATTGTAGACGACGAACCAAACATTGTAATGACCTTGGAGTATACATTCAAAAAACAAGATTTTGAAGTTTTTATAGCGCGCGATGGTAGCGAAGCCATTCAAATTTTAGACACACACACGCCCGATGCGGTATTGCTTGATATCATGATGCCAAACATAGACGGTTACCAAACTTTGCAATACATCAAAAGCAAGGAACAGTTGTCGCACACCAAAGTCGTGTTTTTAACAGCCAAGAATCGCGCTTCCGATATGGAAAAAGGACTCGCCATGGGTGCAGATAAGTACCTCACAAAGCCATTTTCAGTAAAGAAGGTTGTAGCCGAAATTCAAGAGCTTCTAGAATAAATCATCAGTCTTTCAACTTAAATTATAGCATAAACAATTTAACATGAACTATCAAAAATTTTATAACCACAGCATCCAAAACCCGGAAGAATTTTGGATGCAACAAGCCCAACTGTTAGCCTGGCATAAAAGTCCGACTAAGGCATTGGGTAAAGATGAGCACGACTATCACAATTGGTTTAAAGATGGCGAGCTTAACTTAAGCTATCTGTGCATCGATAAGCACATTGAAGATGGTTTTGGAGATCAAAATGCCATCATTTACGATTCACCTGTTACCAATACCAAAACATACATCACCTATAATGAACTAAAAAAAGAAGTTGAACAGTTGGCGGGCGGCATTAAATCTCTTGGATTAGAAAAAGGTGATACCGCCATTATTTACATGCCAATGATTCCGCAGGCTGTTTTTGCCATGTTGGCTTGTGCCAGACTTGGTGTGATTCATTCGGTGGTATTTGGTGGATTTGCACCTCACGAATTAGCCATTAGAATAGACGATTGCAAACCTAAATTGATTTTAACCGCTACCAGCGGCATTGAAATAGACAGAATTATACCTTACAAACCTTTTGTAGATCAAGCCATTGAAAAATGTGAACACAAACCAAAACATGTGGTGGTTTTTAAACGCGGATTTTTAACAGATGTACCTTTAAAATCTTACGACATCGATTATAAGGAGCTCGTTTCGACATCTCAGCCGGCAGATCCTGTGGTGGTGCCATCAACACATCCTTTATATATTCTTTATACTTCCGGAACTACCGGAAAACCAAAAGGTATCATCAGAGATTCAGGTGGTTATGCGGTAGCCTTGAAATTTTCAATGACATACGTTTATGATGTTGATCCCGGCGAAGTGTTTTGGGCTGCCAGTGATGTTGGCTGGGTGGTGGGTCATAGTTATATTGTGTATGCGCCATTAATCAATAGGAATACCACCGTATTATTTGAAGGCAAACCTATTAAAACACCGGATGCCTCGACCTTTTGGCGTGTGATTTCAGAACATAATGTAAAGGTCATGTTTACAGCACCTACCGCTATAAGAGCCATTAAAAAGGAAGATCCGGATGGGAATTTTATAAAATCTTTTAATTTATCTTGTTTAAAATACCAATTTTTAGCCGGGGAACGCTGCGATGCCGCCACATTAAACTGGACTCAACAACATCTCAATATTCCCGTAATAGACCATTGGTGGCAAACAGAATCGGGTTGGCCCATGCTTGCCAATATGGCCGGATTAGAATTAATGCCCGTTAAACCGGGTTCAGCATCCGTCCCTGTTTGTGGTTATAACGTGGCTATTTTAAACGAACTGGGTGAAGAAGTTGAAGCAGGCGTTGAAGGTTATGTGGCAGTAAAATTGCCGTTGCCACCCGGAACACTGAGCAATTTATGGGGAAATCCTGAACGTTTTAAAGCCGGATACCTCAATAAATTTCCCGGATATTACTTTTCAGGTGACGGTGGTTATAAAGATGAAGACGGTTACGTATTTATCACCGGTAGGGTAGACGATGTGATCAACGTTGCCGGTCACCGTTTGTCTACCGCCGAAATGGAGGAAGTAGTAGCGTCGCACACGGCAGTGGCCGAATGTGCCGTATTTGGGGTGCATTGCGATTTAAAAGGTCAGAAACCTTTGGCGCTCATTGTTGCAAAATCTGAGACAGGTAAATCATCACAACATATTTCTAATGAAGTGGTAACACTGGTTAGAAAGGAAATTGGTGCAGTAGCAGCACTTCGCGAAGTGCTGGTAGTTCAAAGGTTACCAAAAACCCGCTCAGGCAAAATTCTTCGGAAATTGCTGCGTCAAATCGCTGACGATTTAGAATATAACATTCCATCTACCATAGACGACATCGCTATTGTAGACGAAATAAAAAGTGTATATCAACAACATCAAATAGGAATTCATAAAAACATATCACATCATGAGTAATTATCATATCAAACATCTGGAAGAATATTATCAAGTCTATCGCAAATCGGTTAGAAATCCCGAGTTATTTTGGGAAGAAGTAGCAGAAGAGCACTTCTTATGGAGAAAAAAATGGGACAATGTATTGAGCTGGGACTTTAAAAAACCTGAAATTAAATGGTTCGAAGGTGCCAAACTCAACATCACCGAAAATTGTATCGACCGTCATTTAACAACCCGCGCCAATAAAACCGCTATTTTATTTGAGCCTAATAACCCAAACGAACCTGCTCAGCATATAACTTACAAACAACTACATGAGCGAGTTGGCAAGTTTGCTAATGTGTTAAAAAGTAAAGGTATTGGCAAAGGCGACCGCGTATGTATTTATTTACCTATGATTCCTGAATTGGCAGTGGCTCTTTTGGCATGCGCCAGAATAGGTGCCATACATTCGGTGGTTTTTGCCGGTTTTTCGGCTACGGCACTTTCTACAAGAATTAACGATTGCGATGCTAAAATGGTCATTACTTCCGATGGTTCTTATCGCGGCGATAAAAGCATCGATTTAAAAGGCATTGTGGACGATGCCTTAAAATCTTGTCCGGGTGTTCAATCGGTTTTAGTAGTGAATCGCACCAACCGAACCATTCAAATGAAAGATGGCCGAGATGTTTGGTTACAGCCCTTATTAGATGAAGCTGATACAAATTGCGAACCAGAAATTATGGATGCTGAAGATCCGCTATTTATTCTTTATACTTCGGGCAGCACAGGAATGCCCAAAGGCATGATGCATAGCACAGCCGGTTATATGGTTTATACGGCCTATACTTTTAAAAATGTGTTTCAATACAAAGAGGAAGACATTTATTGGTGTACGGCCGATATTGGCTGGATTACAGGACATAGCTATATAGTTTACGGTCCGTTAGCCAATGGCGCCACCACCGTCATGTTTGAAGGTGTGCCCAGTTATCCTGATTTTGGACGCTTTTGGGAAGTGGTAGAAAAACACAAAGTCACACAATTTTATACTGCTCCAACCGCAATAAGAGCTTTGGCAAAACAAGGAATGGAATTTATTGAAAAACACGATTTGTCATCACTGAAAGTTTTAGGAACCGTAGGCGAGCCCATCAACGAAGAAGCCTGGCATTGGTATAACGATAACGTTGGTAAAAAGAAAAGTCCGATTGTAGACACTTGGTGGCAAACCGAAACCGGTGGTATTATGATCACGCCCATTCCATTTGCTACGCCTACCAAACCAACTTATGCCACCTTGCCGTTTATAGGTATTCAGCCGGCTTTGATGGACGAACAGGGCAACGAAATCAAAGGGAATCAGGTAGATGGCAGGTTGTGTATTAAATTTCCATGGCCATCCATTGCACGCACCATTTGGGGCAATCACCAAAGATATAAAGACACTTATTTTTCAGCTTTTGAAAACATGTATTTTACCGGTGACGGCGCATTACGTGATGAAGTTGGTTACTACAGAATTACCGGTAGGGTAGATGATGTAATCATTGTTTCTGGCCATAATCTTGGTACAGCACCTATTGAAGATGCTATTAACGAGCATCCTGCCGTTTCCGAAAGTGCCATTGTAGGTTTCCCACACGACGTAAAAGGTTTTGCTTTGTATGGTTATGTAACTTTAAAAGAAACAGGCGAGAGCAGAGATCACGATAATCTTAGAAAAGAAATTAATCAGGTCATTACCGAGCATATCGGACCCATTGCTAAACTGGATAAAATTCAATTTACCTCAGGCTTACCAAAAACCCGAAGTGGTAAAATCATGCGCCGTATATTACGAAAAATCGCCTGTAAAGAAACCGATAATTTAGGCGATACCAGTACATTGCTGAACCCGGAAGTGGTTCAAGAGATTATGGATAATGCTTTATAAACATAATTTAAGTAGCTTGATATAGGGATAAATTTACAGAAAACTGTAGATTTATCCCTTAAATCATAACAGATGAACCTGAGTAAAGTAAGTTATTGGAATGCTCTTAGAAAGTTAGTCACCAAAATAGTGGTCGTACTTTGGGTTATTGAAGTGTCTGTATTAATTGCATTATTGGGATTTCAAAAATTCACCAGTTATTTTTTAGATCCGTT
Source organism: Paucihalobacter ruber (assembly GCF_006494535.1). Lineage (GTDB taxonomy): Bacteria > Bacteroidota > Bacteroidia > Flavobacteriales > Flavobacteriaceae > Paucihalobacter > Paucihalobacter ruber. The sequence goes on along the minus strand of NZ_VHIQ01000008.1, from coordinate 45,846 downwards.
GCAGTTGAATGTGATATTGGTAATGCTGATTGATTTGGTGCTTTATATAATGATTATTAATGTGTTACTCTTGTTTTTTGAATTTTTAGACATAACTCTAAAGTTCAAAACAATTCCAATTCTCAAGAAATTGTTCAAAGTAATTGTAATTATTTTAGCTGTAGCCCCAATGCTAGTGTATTTGGCATTTTTGATTTTGGCTGATCCTAAGTATATACATTTGGTGGCTTGATTTTTTTAATGTTGGTTATTAGGACTGATTGTAAATTTATGTTATCAAATAAAACAACAATAAGGGCATGGAAAATAAAATTTTTCTTAATGAAGGCTTTAAAATAGTTAAGTTTCTTTTTAATGTGTTTATAGTTACAGATATTGCTATTTTGGTCAGAGTATTATTTATGAATTATGGGAAGAAACTCGAAATGAATAATGTAGTAACAACTATCTTAATATTCGGAGTCATAACAGTTTTACTTTATTTATTGAAAATTGCAATTAGAATAAAATTAAATAAAGATCAGATAAAATAGGATACCCGATTGAGCCGATTTGCAATCCTATGTTGTATATTTTCAATATATCAATGATTACACAACCTTTTAATAAAACCCTTTCAGGGTTTGAAACCCTCTTGGGGCAGTAGCCATAGCGCGCTGTCAGTATTTATGATTCAAATTGTTTTAATGGCGGATTTACTTGTGCTTATAAATTAACATCCCTTTTCCATAACTTAAATGACCGGAAGATTTTTTTGGTAACTACAAATGTTTTTTTTAACCTAAATACAACCCCATTCTTATTTTCCAATAGGGCACTTCTTCTTTGAGGTATTCAAATATTGGTTTTACGCTTTCATCATCGTGTTTGAGCTCCTTCTTAGCTTTTAGAACGAGCGTAATTTCTTCTTTGTTTATGAATTTCAAAAGATCGATGGGTTTACCTAGGGCATGCATTTTTTGTAAATGTCCGTAAATCGTGTCATCTTTAAGGTTTCTTTGTAGTGCAATTTCAGAAACTGTATGTCCTTTTTCATACAATTCATAACTTAGTAACTGCGTTGGAACTTTTGATTTTTGTTTAGACAATTCCTCCCGCTCTATTATTAATTGGTCTTTAATGGCTGCTAAAAATCGTTGCCCGTATTTTTCATTTTTGGCTTGTCCTACACCGCTCACTTGAAGAAATTCTTCTTCGGTTTGGGGCAATTTAGTTTCCATATCTTTTAAAGTAGCATCACTAAAGACAATATAGGCGGGCACATTTTCTTCAATGGCTATCTCTCGTCGTAGTTGTCTGAGTTTTTCAAATATCCCTATCGATGCTGTTTTTTGAATGTACTCTTTCACAGCTGATTTTTCCTTGATTTGCAGCGAAGCCAATTTCACTTTTTTGCCTTCAAACAAGATTTTATTTGCTAATGGGGTTAGAAGTAAGCGACCATTTTCGTGAAAGCGAATTTCAAAAATTCCCTGATTAATCATTTGAATGATGTATTGTTGTAAATCTAGCCAAGGGATATCTTTAGCAATGCCGTAGGTCTTGATATTTTGGTAACCTTTGTCGTACACCTGAGCATTTTTAGAACCTCGCAAAACATCAATCACCATACCCAAAGGTTCTTGTTGATTGAGTCGAAAGATAGCAGAACAAACTTTTTGTGCGAGCGTAGTGCCGTCAAAAAACAGCGGTGGAGTTTTACAATTATCGCAGTTGTTGCAATTTTCAGAGATGTGCTCGCCGAAATAATTTAGCAATGCGATGCGCCGGCAGCTCAAGGCTTCGGCAAATTGCTGCATGCGTTCAAGTTTTGCCAACTGAAAATCGCGTGTGGTTGATTCTTCAATAAATTGACGGAGTTGTATCACATCTGCAAAACTGTAAAAAAGCAGGGTTTGTGCAGGCAGGCCGTCGCGACCACTTCTACCTATTTCTTGGTAGTAGCCTTCAATATTTTTGGGCATATTATAATGAATTACCCAGCGCACATTGCTCTTGTCGATGCCCATCCCGAAGGCGATGGTTGCAACGATAATGGGTATGTGGTCATTAACAAAACCATCTTGTATGCGAGTGCGGTCATCTGTTTCAAGTCCGGCGTGATAGGCTTCGGCTTTGTAGCCTTTTGATTTTAGTTTTTCAGCAAGAGTTTCTGTACTTTTTCGGCTAAGGCAATAGATAATTCCACTTTCATCTTGGCGATTTTTCAAGAATTGCAGGATCTGAGGGAGTCTGTTTGTTCCCGGGCGTACCTCGAGAAATAGGTTTTTTCGGTCGAAAGAGGCTAGGTGTTTGTTGGCTCGGGGAATTTGTAATTGTTTGATGATATCATCTTGGGTGGCAGTATCTGCGGTGGCGGTAAACGCAGCAACAGGTATATCGGGAAAGGTATTTTTTAATTTCCCCAACTGGGTATAAGCGGGGCGAAAGTCGTGCCCCCAAGCCGAAATACAATGGGCTTCATCGATGGCAAAAAGTGAAACATTGTTCTTATTAAGATGCGGCAACAAAAAGTTTAGACTTTCAGGGGCAACGTACAAGAGTTTTATTTTTTGGTTACGGAGATTTTGAAGGACTTCGTTTTGAACGTTTGGACTTTGGGTGCTGTTGAAAAATGATGCTGAAATGCCATTGGCGCGAAGTGCATCTACCTGATCTTTCATTAATGCTATGAGTGGCGAAATAACAATGGCTGTGCCAGGCAACATCAAAGCAGGAAGCTGAAAGCATACAGATTTCCCGCCACCGGTGGGCATAATAGCAATCACATCTTTTCCTGAGAGAATATCTGTAACAACTGCTTCTTGATTTGGTCGAAAGCTGGCAAAGCCAAAGTGTTTTTTTAATAGGGAAAGGGTATTTTCTATAGTAATCATGATACAAATTTAAGATTTACTGATGGATTTAAAAATTTCTGGCAAAGGCGCAGAAGCGCAAAGTTTTTAATTGAATATTTCATTGCGACTTAGCGTCTTAGCGAGAGCTAACATGGATTAATAAATTATTTACAATAAGACATTTTTTATTGATATGATGAATGCTTAAAAGTTTCTCGCAAAGGCGCGGAGGCGCAAAGTTTTTACTCAAATGTTTCGCTTCGACTTAGCGTCTTGGCGAGAATTAACATTGATTTATAAATTATTAACAATACGTTTAATTCCGGTTTTAATTAATGGTTCATTAAAGTTAATCAGCAACCCTAGTTTTAATCCTGTAATTTTTAAATAAGTAAGTAGTTGTTTTGGATGCACCGGTGCGATTTGCTCAACCGATTTTATTTCAACAATTACTTTGTTTTCAATTATTAAATCTGCCCTGAATCCGAGATCCATTTTGATTTCATTCCAAAAAACAGGAATAGGACTTTGCCTTTCTATTTTTAATCCTTGTTCAGTGAGTTCATAATACAAAATAGTTTCATAAATCGACTCTAACAGTCCGGGACCAAGTTGAACGTGTATCTTATAACACGCATCAACTATTATTTTGGCGATTTGATTTTCTGACATAATGAATGTTTAGAAGATTCTCGCAAAGGCGCAGAGGCGCAAAGTTTTTAATTAAATGTTTCGTTACGACTTTGCGTCTTGGCGAGAATTAACATTGATTTTGAAATTTTGATGTTTCGTTATTTGGAAAGCATCAACAATTCGTTGCAAACCACTTCAGTGATATAACGTTTGTTGCCGTCTTTGTCTTCCCAGTCACGAGTAGTGAGTTTGCCTTCTACGGCAACTTCCTGACCTTTATTGACGTATTTTTCAACAATCTCTGCAGTTTTTCCCCAAGCAACCACATTGTGCCATTGGGTATTTTCTACTTTTTCACCTTTTGTGTTAGTGTAGTTTTCATTGGTGGCCAAAGAGAATTTTGCTAATTTCTTTCCACTTTCAAGATTTACGATTTCAGGTTCTTGTCCTAATCTTCCGATCAACTGTACTTTGTTTCTTAGTGCGTTCATAATAATAAAATTTAATGGTTAAACAGTTCATACATTGTGTTGTTTCAACCAATTGGTTTCATTCAACAATGCAAAGATGTAACAGTCTGCAAATTTTATTCGGTTCTTACACATTTGCTTTCGTTTGTGAGCGTTTGTTGTCGTTTGTAAACGTTTTTATTATTGATAATCAATATTTAAAACTTCAGTCGATTTTAAAAGAACTGACAACATCTAAAAAGAGAGCAACAAAATAAAGGTTGGAAAGATGGTTATCGCGCTAAGTAGATTTACAATATTTTGTTCATTTTAGAATAAACTGATTATATTCTTAATAATCTATTGAAAGAAAAAATTGTTACTTTTCTGAACAACTATTGTTTTAGATCTGCCTCAAACTATACCGAATTAGAAAACCTGATAGATATTGTGGTGATTGATTTATTTTAAGACATATAATTGCCAAGGGCTGTAAATTCTGGCCATCGGGTGGCACTAATGTAAATGTATTTGGCTTTTATGGTTTTAGCCGATACGAAGTATATACATTTGGTAGCTCAATTAAAGCCCTTTCAGGGTTTCAAACCCTGAAAGGGCTATTATATCAGCGATACCGGTTTAGTCTATTATCAAGAAGATTAATTTACAGTAGTGCAAAAGATTATGCAAAAAAAAAAGGATTACTAGATAATGTTATTGTTTTTCAGTATTTTGGTTGAAAGAATAGAACTATTTATAGATTGTTGGAACCACACGATGCAATCGTGCGGCAGCAGGGGAAAGGGCTTCAATCGATTTAATAACTTACAAAACCTCCCTAAGCACCACCCAAACATTAGCAGCCAGAATTTTGTGACCTTCAGCTGTTGGATGTATACCGTCTTGTTGATTGAGTTCCTCAACACCACCAACGTTTTCCAGCAAAAATGGAATGAGTTGAATGTTGTTTTTCTCTGCCAATTCAGGAAATACATTTCTAAATTCTTCAGTGTATTCCGGACCCATATTGGGCGGAATTTGCATGCCTGTTAAAATGATTTGAGCCTTCGAATTCTTTTCTTTTACGGTATCGATAATGGCTTGTAAATTGCTTTTGGTTTCAGAAATGGGTATACCGCGCAAACCGTCATTGGCACCCAATTCCAACACAAAAACATCAATGGGCTGATTGAGAATCCACGACACTCTGTTTTTGCCACTAGCGGTGGTTTCACCGCTTAAACCTGCATTAATTACCTGATAGGGTAGTTGCAAGGAATCTATTTTTTGTTGTATCACCGCCGGAAAGGCTTCATCTGTATCTACACCAAGTCCGGCCGTAAGACTGTCACCAAAAAACAAGATGGATTTGGTGTTGGTAGCAGCTTGGGCTTCTTCGGAAACTTCTGTTTGGGTCGTTTCAGTTTTTTTATCGGTTGTTTCGTTACATGAATTCACTAATACAAACAGCGAAAAATAACAAAACATTAACAAGATTCTCATAGCATAGAAATTTTTTATTAAAAGCAATTCGTTATTTTGTTCATTCATACAAAACTACTGCAATAATACATTATAAATGACAAAGATATTAAACGTTGAGAACTTAGAGAAAAGCTATGACAGCGGATCTAAAAAGTTAACTATTTTAAAAGATATCAATTTTTCTGTTGAGGCCAAGGAAACCTTCGCTATTGTTGGTCCGTCGGGTAGCGGAAAAACCACCTTGTTAGGGTTATGCGCGGGTTTAGACCAGCCTGATAGTGGTGTGGTAGAACTTTGTGGCGTTCAATTAAATGGTTTAACAGAAGATGAGCGTGCGTTGTTACGAAATAAAAAAGTTGGATTTATATTTCAAGATTTTCAATTACTTCCTACGCTAACAGCCTTAGAAAATGTGGCAGTGCCATTAGAACTTCAAGGAGATAAACATGCTTCAAAACGAGCGCTGGAATTATTAGAGAAAGTTGGTTTAAAAGACCGCACGCATCACTATCCGTCGCAATTATCGGGTGGCGAACAGCAACGTGTGGCGCTGGCCAGAGCATTTTCCAACAGACCTGAAATTTTAATTGCCGATGAGCCCACAGGTAATTTAGATGCCGATACCGGTGAGAAAGTTGTAAAGTTATTATTCGATTTAAATAAAGAAGAAGGTACCACTTTGGTGATTGTTACCCACGACATTGAGCTGGCTCAAAAAACAGGTCATATACTTAAATTAAAAGGCGGTCAAATTATAGAAAACACCAAAACAGCCTTATGAATCAACCAAAGAAATTTTCGGGTGCTACCACTGTTTGGTTGTTTAAAATGGCATGGCGTGACGGCAAGGCCAGTTTCAATAAGTTAGGACTTTTTATGGCGTCTATTGTTTTGGGAATTGCAGCAGTTGTGTCTATACAATCGTTTAGCGAAAACCTAAAAAGTAATATTGCCGTACAATCCAAATCATTAATGGGAAGCGATTTTAAAATCGACAGTAACAAGGCTCCAAACGAAGTGGTGATGACCATCATGGATTCGTTAGGTGGTTATAACGCCAGAGAAATTAATTTTCCATCAATGGCAGCTTTTCCAAATAAAGAAGGTACTAAGTTTGTACAGGTAAGAGGCATCGAAGGTGGATTTCCATTTTATGGCGAATTAGAAACAGAGCCGGTAAATGCTGCCAAAACATATCAATCTAACCAATCGGCATTAGTGGATGCTACCGTGATGTTGCAACTTAATTTAAAAGTTGGTGATAGCATTAAGATAGGCGCCATCTCTTTGCCAATTGCCGGTGCTTTAAAGTCGGTTCCCGGCAGTAATGCTGTATTCAGTACAGTAGCGCCACCGGTGGTGATACCTTTTGAATTTATAGAAGCTTCTGGATTGGTACAAACCGGCAGCAGACTGGATTATGAGTTTTATTTTGTAGCTGATCCCAATACAGATTTAGCTGCCTTAAATAAATCAATAGGCAAACGTTTAGATGCCGAAGAAGCCGATTTAGATATTCACACTTCTACGAGTCAACGACTTGGCAGACGTTACGATAATTTTGGAAGGTTTTTGAATTTGGTAGCCTTTATTGCCTTATTACTAGGCTGTGTTGGTATTGCGAGTGCCATTCATATTTATATCAAGGAAAAATTGAGGTCGGTGGCCTTGTTGAAATGTTTGGGTGCCACCAAACGTCAGACGTTTTTAATTTACTTAATTCAAATTGCTGTTGTTGGCTTCTTGGGTGGTATTATTGGCTCGATTTTAGGTATTATTTTACAGCAGTTATTTCCTGTTTTACTAGAGGGTTTGCTTCCTGTTGATGTTGAAATCACACTGGTTCCCAACGCTATTTTTATGGGCGTGTTATTGGGTCTGTTTATGTCGGTATTGTTTGCCTTGTATCCTTTAATTGGTACCTTGTATATTTCGCCTTTACAGGCCTTGCGCATTGAGGAGAAGTCAAATCCTCAATCGTTAAAAGCGGGCATTTTTGTTTTGATGGGCATTTTTGCGTTTATATTTCTGTTTTCTTATTGGTTACTTAAAGATTTAAGATATGCTCTGGCTTTTGTGGTTGGTCTTGTTATTACTTTTTCAATTTTAGCCGGAATCGCTCATGTCTTTATGAAAGCTATCAAACGGTTTTTTCCATACTCATGGGGTTTTATACCACGCACCAGTTTGCTCAACTTGTACAGGCCTCAGAACCAAACTTTAATTTTAGTGTTGGCCATAGGTGTTGGGTCCTTTTTAATAAGCACCTTATACTTTAGCAAAGATTTGCTATTAGTGCAGGCCAACATGGAAGCACAGGAAAATACAGCCAATATTATACTTCTGGATGTGCAAACCGGTCAACAAGAAGATGTGGCTAAAACCATTAAAGCTAATAACCATCAGGTTATTGATAACATCCCTATAGTTACCATGCGCATGCACAGCATTGGCGGAAAGCTTGTAAACGCCATTAAAGAAGATTCAACTTCAACCATTAACAGATGGGTTTTAAATCATGAATTTAGAACAACTTACCGCGATAAGCTCATTGATTCTGAAACGCTTGAACAAGGTGAATTTACATCTAAAGCTGATGGATTAGATGCGATACCAATTTCGGTGAGTGATAATCTTTCTCGCGATGCCAAGTTAGAAATCGGAGACGAAATTGTCTTTAATGTTCAAGGTGTTTTAATTAAAACAGTGGTTGGTAGCATCAGAACAGTAGATTGGAGCCGAATGCAACTAAATTTCACGGTGTTATTTCCAACAGGTGTTTTAGAAAGTGCACCGCAGTTTAGAGTGTTAACAACTCAGGTACCTGATGAAAGGGCTTCGGCCACATTGCAGCAGCAACTGGTGAGTCAGTTCCCTAACATTTCGGTTTTAGACCTCAGACAGATATTGTCGGTTATTGAAAATCTTCTGAATAAAATAGGTTGGATTATCAATTTTATGGCCTTTTTTAGTATCCTCACAGGTATTATAGTATTACTGGGGGCAGTGAGAACCAGCAAACATCAGCGTATTAAAGAAAGTGTACTTATGCGTACCATAGGCGCCAAGAGTCGTCAAATTCTAAAAATGATTGCTTTAGAATATATCTATTTGGGAATTTTAGGTAGTTTAACCGGAATTATATTGTCTTTGGTAAGCAGTCAGCTACTTGCACTATGGATTTTTGAAACGCCATTTTCACCATCGGTTATACCTTTTGTTGTTTTGTTTCCGGGAATTACAATATTGGTTTTGGTTATCGGACTCACTAATAATTTGAGCGTGATTAAAAAACCGCCGTTGCAAGTGCTTAGAAGAGAAACTAATTAAATAGCCATTTCAACAATACTAATTTCAAGATTGTATTTTAAGTGTTCTTATCGCATTATAATCGCTCTATTGAATGAGGTAATTACATTGACGATTAAAGCTCGATATAATAAATTATTTTAAACTTAATTATTTATTGGCGTTTTCAAAATATTGAATTCTGTAAAAAGCAAAACAAATGTATGCCCATTTTACATAACTCCGAAAATAAAAAAGCTATCTCGTGGTGTTGAGATAGCTTTTAAATATTAGTTGCTTCTAAGTGTATCAAAATAATCCTAATAGCCACCACACGATTAAAAAAACTACGATAGTTCCCAAACATCCGCCGCCTAATTTTTTTGCGGTAAAACCAGCAATTAAACCTTTGAAAATTTTGTTCATTTTAAATGAATTATACTTTTTCTTTAGTCGCTTCTACATTCACCGCCTTGGTAGCTACCTTAGTTAATTTTTGATCTGCAGCTTTTTCTTCTTTAAGTGTAGTTTCAAGAAGTGAAACAGCCTCTTTTAAACCTAAAGTTTCAGCAAACTGGCGCAGCGTTCCATACGAAGCAATTTCGTAATGTTCTATTTTTTGACTAGCCGAAATAATTCCGGCATCACACATCGGACCCTCTTCACATTCTTCCATGATGCCATCGGCCTCTTTAATTAAACCTTCCATGGCATCACATTTTTCTGCGATAGGTTTTTTATCAATACTTGCAAAGACTTTGACTAAACGTTCTATTTGCTCGTGCGTTTCTTCTAAATGATTTTCTAAAGCATCAACCAAGTCTGTTGAAGTTGCATTTTTTTTCATCTTCGGAATTGCTTTGGTTAATGCTTTTTCAGCCCAATAAATGTCTTTCAACTCATCTTGAAATAACTTCATTAATTGAGTCGATTTCATTGGTATATGTTTTGAATTTCCTTTGGATTGTTTACCGTTTTGTGAAACGGTCATTGAACCTGATTTTTGATCTTTCATTTGTTTTGATGTTTACTAATTAATATTGTTGTTTTATATAGATTTAATCCGGCTTTAAAGCCATTTGAATAAATCTTCATTAAGCATTTACCAAAGCATCACGCAAATCTTTTACATGATGGTGATCGGCGTTAAGCAGAGATTTTTGGTCGCTAATCATCTTTCGATAAGAAACCTTTAAATCTTCCAAATCATTTTCTAATACATCTTCATAAGTATCCTGTGCCTGGTCTTCACCATACTCACAAGAGTTTAAAATAGCCTTTCTATCTCTGCCTGTAAGGGCAGCCTTAACGTCCATCCAAGCTCTAAAGAATTTCCCTGAAGTTTTGGTGCCTTTAGCAACATCGCCACCTAATTTTTGAACTTCACCTACGAGTTCTTGTTTGCATTTTTGACTGGTTGAAATAAATCGCGCAAATAAGGTTTTTAAGTCTTGCTCATCAGTTGCTTCTGATGCGGTTTCATAGCCCTCAATTCTATCATTATTAATAGTAATAAGTGAGTTTAATACGTCAATTGTCTTGTCATTTTCCATTTTTTATAGTTTTATAGATTAAAAAATTATTATTAATTTGTTTGTGTAATTTTTGATTTGGCATCGATGCTCTCCTCATAAACCGACCAACTCATTATGCCATTTTTAGACTGTGTTGCTTTATCTACTTTTGATTTGCGTTCGGTGCTAAGTGATTTGTTGTCGTTTTGTACCGACAAATTGTTCTAAAAGAAGTTTAGCAAAACGAACATCTGGTTTAGAAACCCTCGCATTAAATTGTAATTCTTTTACGTGATGAAACATTTTTTTTATTTATAGGTTGGATAACCTGTTAGAATCTGATTAAGTAAAGCTTCTGTTCTGTTGATATACAAAAATACAGTTGATAATCAATCTAATCCTTACATAATCCTTATCAATAATAACATAATTTACATATTAGTAAAGGAAATTACGACCGTGTTTCTTTGGGGTTTTTTAATAATTGTTAGACGTAAAGAATAAAGAGATTAGCATTATTTAGGTAATATCAATTCAAGAATGCCTACCTTTTATAAGTGCGGGAAAATTGACATTGATTAGTATCTGAATTAATTTTAAACAGAATTGAGTTTAAAATACCATCAACTGAATCGGCATATACCTTAAATAGGTTTATTGGTGTTTGGAAATCTTACTTTTGAAGGATTTTTTTTAAGCTCTTCCATAACGCTTTCAAAGAGTTCTTTTTTGATTCTACCTGAATTTTTAGGATCAACCAAATATCGTACAACTACTTCTATCCAGGTGTTGTTGTGCGATTTTAAAATAACTGAAGGATATTCATTTACATTTAACTCATCAACAGGTGTGTCAGCCAAAATCTTTTTAAAACGCTTCACTCTTCTAACCATAGCTTCACCAATTTTAATTTCAACAATACGTTTTACCGTTTCACTTGTAAATTTAAAATCGCTATCGTATGAAATGAAAAAACTAAGCTCATTCCAAATAAATGGAAACAGCGGCCACGAATAATTATATACATATTCACTGAACACTTTTGAATTGGCAAATCTAATAATACGCCCACTTGGATGATCGGAGGTTAAATAATCACCATTAAATTCCCATAAAGTGGTATCTAAGTAACTTACATTAATAACATCGCCAAAGACATTGCCAATTTTAATGCGTTCACCAACTTCGTAAGGTTTACGGATAAGAATGTAGAGCCATCCAAAAAAACTTGTGATTAAATTTTGTAAAGCAAATCCAAGAATCAGTGATACAATGCCAAAAGATACCATTGCTGCATACCAGTTGGCAAACAACAGCGACAATATTATGGCAAGTATCAGCATACCGGCGAACAAGTCGGCGATACGATTAAAATTAAAAACCGATGATTTATTTTCTATTTTGTGGTCAAATATTATTTTTAGGAGTCTCGTTGCCATTAACACTAATGAAATGAACATAACGGCCAAGGTGAGCTTTTGTGCTATTGGAATATAATTGTCGGAAATAGGGATGCGATCCCATCTCAGCAAAAAATAAAAAACAATACAGGCCAAAAATACAATAGCAGTAATACCCAGAAGCGGCGCATCTTTTTTAAAAGTTATCGTACCTTCGTTTGGTGATGAGATTGAAGTTTCGCTTAAGGCTCGTTGTACCTTTTCATCCTTTTTGATGTCTTCTATGGCTTTATCTTCAATAGGGTCTGTTGTTTCCATAATTCACTTTTAATTTTCAGTATAATCTTGTTGGTGCTATAAAACCGCCTAATCAACCAAGTAAAGTGTGCGAATAGACTATGATATCAAAAAAATTAATTAGGCTCTTCTGTAAGTACTGTTATTTCTATCCTGCGTTCATCGCTAATCATTTTATTAGAAGATAGAACATCCCCGAAGTTTTGAAAGAATATTTTATCTTCGGAAATCCATTGTTTAATTATTTCTGATAAATAGTTGATTCTCTCATTAGTGATTTTTTTATTAACTATTGAGCTGCCAGAACTATCGGTATATCCTGAGAGTGTTAAGTTCAATACCTTATTATTATTGCTTAATGTCTTAATTTGTTTTAACACAAGTGCTTCATTATTAGGAACTATATTGCCTTTATCATAAAAAACAACCATCGAACTAGTATCCGGTTTTTTAGATAGAGCGGCATTTCTTTCGTTCTGTCTGGCAGCTGCTGATTTCTCCATAATTGACATTCGGCTATTAAGCGATTTTAAACTGTCTTCTAAGTTCTTAACAGAGTATGTTAATTTTGACGCGTCAACGGGTTTGTTGACTGATTGTGAATTTCTGTTTTGTTGTTCTAGAATAACAGTATCTCTTTTCTGTGGTTCAAGTTGTAGACTTCGTAATTGGCTTCTAAGATATTGAATAGTATCGTTTCGATCTTTAATTAATTGCATGCTTAATTGATCGGATTGTTGATTGTTAGACGGCTGACGCTGCGTTCTATCTCTTAAAATAAATGATTGTTGCTGCCTTTTGGTATTTGAACTTTGCTGTGCGTTTATCTGATTTTGTAAGCTCTGAATTTGATCATCTTTCGCTTTGAGTTTTTGCCGATTCATGTAATCCTGATGCTGATTTTCTAAAAGAGTTGATTCAGCTATTTCTCTCACCATAAAAATTGTATCGTTTTTTATGGTATTAGTGCTTTGCAGTTCATCGATTTGGCTGAGAATTGGAACAATTGTGTCGTTTTTGGTTTGTAACACCTGTGTGTTATTATTATAGGGCATAAGAGCATCTTCCTTATTTATATTTTTTGTTTCTATTGCATTATCTGTGGTGTTCAATTTCTGGTTTAAAGATTTTGTAACCACTCCATTTTGAGTTTTTGAAGAATTGATGCTGTCGTTTCTATCTTCTATAACTTGATCGCTTTTGATTTCTGACTGATTATCTGCTTTTTTTACTATCTGCATTTTTTTTCTATTTTCTGCAGTGTCATTTTTTACACTATTGGTTGTTTTAAGTTCATTTTTATGAGTTTGTTGCGATTTTAAATTGTCAGTTTTTATTTGAGCTGGTGTTTTAAAACTTTCTACTTTTTGCACACTGTCTTTTGGTTGAAAATCTTGTTGTTCGCCCCATACATAAATACTGTCAGTTATTGTGTACTGTTGTTTTTGAATCTCAGATATTTGAAAGCGTAACTGCTCAATGGAATCGGAAAGAGAAGTAAGCAATTTTTCAACTCTTTTTTGATATAAACTATCTGTTGATTTGCGCATCATTTTTTTAATAGAGTCGGTCTTTATCTCAAAATCAACTATCTTTTTATCAGCCCTTATTGAGTCACTAACTAAATTTTCGCTATCTATATATAAACCTCCATAACTATGCTTTTGAACTTTACAAGCATTAAAAGTCAAGATCATATAACCTAATAAAAATATTCCAATTAATTTTTTACTCCCATCCATAGGTTTAGTTCTAATGCCAGTCCGGCTGTTGGTATTACTGTTAATTTATTAAAATTTTGATTTCCTTTTTCACCCAATACTATAACACCTGCATTAAAGCGCAACACCTTAAAGAAACGAATTCCAAGGCCGGTGTATACAGGAAGGTTAACTCCCGGGGTTACAAATTTAGTGCCTTTGCTATCTTCAATTGGTTCAAATAAAACTCCAATAGAAAAGCCAAATGAATCAACCATTTTAGATCTTGATGCCAGTGTACTTCTATTACTAAACGGCAGGGTTATTCCTGCACCAAGTGTAAAATTGGTGTTGTTTGTAGAAATGTTATCTATGCTAACCGATTTGTCCCATGCGTACATACCAATATTTACGGGTAGTGTAAAGGATTCTTTATCAGTTTCAATATTATTAACGTTGGCCTGTCTGTAGTGCTGTACGAGCTGTGTGTTTAAAAACGGTGCGATTTCTGAGCTTATTAAACTTACTAAATGTTCTACCTTTTCGGCAATCATTGCGTTTGCTTTATCATCTATCTCTGCACGGGTTGATTTTTTAAAAAACCTCCCAAATTTAAAATCGCTTTGATTATTTAAGGCCTCTAAAATAAGGGGAGATGGCGCTTGCATTGGTATTAAATTCTTCGACTCATAAAATTGAAAAGAATCTGATAATAATTGATCAATTTTTTTGTAAACATCCTTTGGCTTGTTTACAATTACATTTTTTCCATCAAAATAAAAGTTGTTAGTAAGCAAAAAACGTACACGATCTTCAACATCGTGCAGCAGCGCTTCTTTTTTGTCTGGTGATAAAAGTTTATAAGTAATGATCTCAAAATCGTATTTTGAATTGGATCTAAGAACTGCCGGAACCACAATATTAAAAGTTTCTGAACTATTACTGTCTATTCTATTCCAAACATAGTAGTGTAGCACATCGTTTTTATCTTCGTTGTAAATATTAATTTTCACAAATTCGATGTCACTGCCTGTCTCTCCTGTTATCACAAATGGTTCATCGTATGGAATTTTTGGATTGTTGTAAAAGGATCCTGATTCAAAATCAACTTTTACACTTCTCTCTTGTGCATTTAAAGCAGAAAGACAAAGGGCGAAAATGGCCAAGTTTAATAGTACTTTTATAATTATAGGTTTCATGGTCTATTGCAATTCGGTTAATTTCCAAAGTACGATACTTCGATATTGTAGTCTTGCACAATGCTTTATTCTGTTTATGTTTATGATAACTTTAGGTTTATTAAGGATGTTTGGCAAGTGCGTAACAATTGATAAAAAGTTGTAACAAAAAATCCGTTATGATTACCGGAAATGCTTGTCGATTTTACTTTTTACTAAAAGAATTTTGAATTCGATAAACATTTCGAATGGATAACTTTAAATTAATATTTAGGTAAGTTATCCAGACGAAATTGTAATCATAGAATTTCTTTAGCTTTAAATTTTTTAAAACCGTGAAGACCGCAGGCCTTAATAAAAAAACCGACGTGGTTTCACCATTATTTTCTATTCTGTCTCTTAAACAATTACTTGTATAAGAATCAATTTAATTAAATGAATATCCTTTTGTTTGATAAAAATTTAATTGGCATTAATTTTTCTTCAAATGCATCATATGACTAGATTTTTTCTGACATTCCTTTGAGTGCTCAAGATGTTTGCGCAAATCTGGTAAAGTAGCAACAGCCCAATTTTTAATATCGGTATCGTTACTTTCTGTTGACGCTTTTTCAAAGTCTTCTATTGATTCTTCATGCAGATTGATCATCATATCAGTATATACTTTGTCAAAATTATCTTTAGATTCATAGAAGAATTCATCGTAATCGCTCTGAGCGCTGACATCCAGAAAAGTAGGAATTTGAATATTTTTGCGCTGCGCTAGTGCTGTTAAATCCTTTTGCGACTTTTGGTGGGCATCTTCCATCATTTTTCCCAACTCCCTAACTTCTTCTGTTTTTCCGTTTTTCTGAGCCAATTTTCCTGCCTTTATTTGTTTTAGGTTAGTTGTGGCTGCTCCTGCAAGAAATTGTGAATCTCTTTTTTGCTGCTGTGCGTTAAGTCTATAGTTAATTCTTTCATTAGCAGATCTATTATCAATTAATATATCGTTGCCAAGTAGATCATTATCGGTACGGTAATAGTTACTAAGACTATCATTACTTATTTTGTAGTTGTCCATTCTATTACTATTGTCTTGATTGTATAAGCCGGGTTCTTCAGTATTTTGTGCCGGGCCACAGGATACAAGTGTTACAATAAATGTTGTTAAAATTATCTGTATGATAATTTCTTTTAAAGGTGTTAATGTTCTCATTTTGATTTATTTTAAGTTTTAGTATTTCTAATTAAATAGGTTTAAACGGAACGACTTATAAAGTCATTCCGTTTATTGGTACCTTAAAATTCTAGTATTGAATTTCTTGACCTTTATTACTTCTCCAATTATTTTCAAGATATTCGGCGTCTTCATCGTTACGTGGACGAACTCCTAATACAATTTGTCCATCTTCAATACCCGATTCGTATAATTTAGCTCGGGCTTCTGGAATTCCAGACCCTACCAATGCTCCAATTACACCACCTGTAATGGCGCCTGCACCTGCACCGGCTAAACCTGCTGCAATAGGACCGGCAATTACAATTCCCAAACCGGGTATAGCCAAACTTGTGCCTATGGCGGCAATAACACCTGCAACAGCACCAACCGAACCGCCAATTGCAGATCCTTTACCTGCACTTTCGGCAGCTTTTGTGCCTATTTCAGTTTCTTTGGCATAACCCGAAAAATATTTTTTACGAGTATCGTCGGACATTACTAAATTAATGTCATCCTTTTTATAACCTCTTTCTTGTAATGTATTGTATGCATTTTCTGTGCTTTCACGGTCACTAAACATACCGGTTAACAGACTTCGATGTGTTGCATTGTTTTCAACCTTACGATCTTGATTTTGTTTTTGTTTTGTTTTCATCTTAAGTTTTATTTTAACTGTGATTTATATACTTATTATTAATATGTAAAGGTTAAAAAACTATAATCGATAGATTTACAAAATCTTAGAAAGATATTATAGAATTCACATGTCAATACGAGCAGTGTAAATAGTTAGAAAAACAAGTTAATTTCACTTTAAGATTGTCCGTTTTTAAAATATTTTTTAGTGGTTTAGAGACTTTAAAAAGATGGATATTTGATAGTCATCATTCATTTTGAATGATTTTTTTTTCATGTTTAAGTCTTGCATGATAAGGTGTTATGATTGTATTATAAATATTAACACCATACTGTTTTAAAGTTGTCTCTCGCCTTATTGTTTGACATATTCTTGTGTTTATTTTGTAATACTTGAAGTTGATTTCTTTTATAACATAATTGAAATAAACTAGTTATATGTGAATTGTATAATAAAATAAAGAGATTGTGCAACACAAATTATTATATAAAGAATACATTCGTTCAGATTATTCAAGCACCAAATCTTAAAATAACAATTAGAACAGGTAACCATGATTCAACAAGCAAAAAATAAAGTAAGTATTAAAGAGCACTACATACCCAATGCCGAAATATGTAGCCAGATCATTGATAGTTTAAAGGATTATTCAATTCTAACGGTTGATAAAGAACTCAATATAAACAGCTGGAATTCAGGAGCAGTTAAAATATTTCAATATACCAAAGATGAAATTATCGGAAAGCCATTTGAGATTATCTTCACCGAAGAAGACAAAAAGAATGGGATTCCAAAAAAGGAAATTGAAACGGCTTTAGCTGAAGGAAAATCTAAAGATATAAGATGGCATCTATGTAAAGATAGCACTACATTTTATGCCGATGGTTTGGTGTTTCCTTTAAAAAATGAAGAAAATGAAGTGATGGGTTTTGTAAAAATATTACGCGATATCACAAAACGAAAGGCTTCGGAAGACGCCATAAATAAATACGCCAAAGAGTTAGAAGATTTAAACAGACATAAGGAAACAGTGCTGGCTATCTTGTCGCACGATTTAAGAAGTCCGTTAGCCGGTATCATTCAAGGCGCCGAATATTTAAAGTTAAACTATGAAATTTTAGAACCTGAGTTTGCTCAAGAGTTATTGGAAGAACTGCATACGGCCTCCATAAGCGAGTTGAATATGCTGGATTATCTTGTGGAATGGGCCAGAATAAAATATGCCGCCGAGGCATTTGCACCAGCCAAAATTGAACTCGTTGATTATGTCAACAAAGTTTTTCAATCTTTAAAAGAAACGGCAGCTATTAAAACTATAGTTTTTCACAATGCTGTGGAAGAAGAAAGTTCTGTGTATGCCGACGGTAAAATGTTAATTTCTATTTTACAAAACATTGTTTCAAACGCCATCAAACATTCTCACGACGGCGGTAAAATAATGGTGTCTGCAAAAAAAAGAGATCACATGATTATAGTTGAAATAAAAGATACCGGTAGAGGCATGTCTAAAGAAATACAAGAAAAACTTTTTACGCCAGAGGTTATTTCACTCTCTAAAACCGTTGAAGAAAATAAAGGTGCCGGTATTGGTCTAATATTGGTGAAAAGCTTTCTTGAACGCAATGGTGGTCATATCTGGGTTGAAAGTGTAGAAGGTAATGGGTCTTCATTTTATTTCACCTTACCTATTGAAAAGCCAGCAGAAAAAGTAAACATATTGGAAGATGTTAAATGTATTGGAGGTTAATTGATTACTCAGGTTATTCAGTCTTGTAATATCGTTAAAAATAGATATGGTGGAACTAAATTCCACCATATCATCAAATAATTGCTATCTATTAATCAAATTCGAAATTGTAAAAAAATGTTATTTTAAAGAAGGAAAACTACTTAAAATTTTATTGATACCTGCGGTAATATTTTCTTCTTTAACCGATTTGTCGCTTACTACACTAGTTCCTGAACCCATCCATAATAACTGATCTTTTTTAGCATCAACTAAATTGATTACCAACGTACCTTCGGTATAATTGATTTCCCGTGTATTAGTGGTACCAATACTTGTACCAACTCTCCAGCGTCTACCATAATAACCACCCATATCGTAGTTGGTAGATTGATAATCTGTTTTTTCTTTGGTTTTAAGTCCCAAATCAACTAACATATCAGGATTGTCAGACTCTGTGAGTCCTTTACTCTTTAGATTAGACGAAATGGCATTTAGGATTCGGTTTTTAACCAAATCATTAGTGGGAAGTTCCTTTGACTCCTTTGTAAAACCAAAAGTTTTGTAATCGCTTAAATTAACGGATTTGTCGTAATCTGAAGTTGTTTTTACAGAACTACAAGAACTAAGAATCGTAAGAACGATGATTAATTTGAGTAGATGTTTTGTTTTCATAGGTTTTAATAATGTTAATGATAAATGACCAAAGTGAATTTAAGACAATTTATAAAGTGTTACAAATTTTTTATAGTCAACTTTCTAATCAAATAAATCGGAAGATAAATACCTGTCGCCACGATCGCAAATAATAGCAACCACCAATCCACTTTTCAGAGTTTTACACAATTCTATGGCGGCATAGACGCTGCCACCGCTACTCATACCGGCAAAAACTGCTTCTTGTAGGGCTAATTGTTGGGTCATGTTTTTCGCCTGAGTTTCGTTAACTTCTATAATTTGATCTATTTTTTTAGGGTTGTATATTTTTGGTAAATATTCAATTGGCCATTTTCTGATGCCCGGAATAGAAGCACCATCTGCAGGTTGCACCCCAACAATTTGAATGTTGTTGTTTTGTTCTTTTAGATACGTAGATGTACCCATAATGGTACCGGTAGTTCCCATGGTGGCTACAAAGTGCGTGACTTTTCCTTTGGTGTCTCTCCAGATTTCAGGTCCGGTGGTTTTGTAATGGGCTTTCCAGTTATCGTCGTTGGCAAATTGGTTAAGCATGATATAACCTTCATTATCGCGTTTGGCTTCGGCGTAATCTCTTGAGGCGATGATACCGCCGTCTGCCGGCGTAAGCGTTACTTTTGCACCAAAAGCCCGCATGGTTTGTACGCGTTCTTTGGTGGAGTTTTCGGGCATTACCAATTCGATATTTAGTTTAAATAATCCGGCAATCATCGCCAGAGCAATACCGGTATTACCGCTGGTAGGCTCGATAAGTTTGGTTTGTTGATTGATATCGCCACGATCGAGGGCACTTTTTAAAATATTATAGGCTGCACGATCTTTAACACTTCCGCCGGGATTATGACCTTCCATCTTAAAATACAGATCCACATTTGGATTAGGGTTAAGGTGTTGCGATTTTACCAACGGCGTGTTGCCAATTAATTCTAAAATACTCGAATGCATACGTTACTTTTTTGGAACGGGTTTTATTTTTATTTCAGGTGTGTGGTAAACCAAAGAATCCGGTGGAACAGACTGTGTGATCCAAACGTTACCGCCTATAATACTATTGGCTCCAATAATAGTGTCACCTCCTAAAATTGTGGCATTGGCATATATGGTAACGTTGTCTTCAACGGTTGGATGCCTTTTGATGTTTTTATCGGTTTTATTTACAGATAGCGCTCCAAGCGTAACACCTTGATACAATTTAACATTGTTTTTAATAACCGTGGTTTCGCCAATCACCACACCGGTAGCGTGGTCAATAAAAAAGCAACAACCAATATCGGCTCCGGGATGAATATCTACACCCGTTACTTGGTGCGCATACTCGGTCATAAGTCTCGGGATTAAAGGTAACCCTTTCAAATATAGCGGTCGGCTTAACCTATAGACAGCTGTGGCAAAAAATCCGGGATAGCACAAATAAACTTCTTCTAAAGATTTTGCCGCCGGGTCGTGACTTTCGAGCGACTGAGCATCTTGATGTAGCTGGTCTAATATATTGGGAAACAAATGCAAATATTCGTCCCATATTTCGTGACATCGTTTGGCTTTGTCCCAGCAAACAATATTGACAAGTTCAATAAAAACTTGTTCTAATTCTATTAACGACGTTTCTAAAGGAACATCTTTATCAAATAGACATTTAAAGAGAAGTTCTGTAAAGTGTTCAGTACGTGCTTTTACCCGATAAGAAAAATCGGGTTGCTTTTCTTTTATTCTCTCAATGAGGTCTTTCTTTTTCATAGTATCCAAGTCGTCAACAAAAATACTTAATTTGAGGCTATGACCTTGGCTTAAATTGGTAACTTTTTTTGACGAAACCCAAATTTTACCCGCTTGTAAAACTGATTAAATTGCGCATCTAAAACTTATGTTTTATTTTAGCCTAAATACTTTTAATATGAGCAAGAAACTTTCAACAACTAATCGCATTAAAATTGGATTTGCTTTCGCCATTGTTTTTTTATTAGTTATTGCCACGAACAGATTTGACAAAAAAAGATTTGAAACAGTGGAAAACTCCTTAACATCTGTTTACGAAGACCGATTGGTTGTAAAGGGCTACATTTACACGTTGAATAATATTTTTCACAATCAGGAAAAAATGTTGATTAAACATGCTGAGCCTTACAGCATTAATTCTTATCACAGCACGGTTAATTCGTTGTTAAGCAGTTTTGAAGCCACCAGGTTGACCTCAGAAGAAAAATCAACCCTTAGAAATTTGCGAGATAATTTTAATAAACTAACCGATTTGGAATTAAAATACGTTTCAGCTGAACGTGATACTTTAGGAGCTTCAGAATCAGATCAAATTAAAACCCAAATTAGTCGTATTCAACGAAATTTAGATCAGCTTGCAAATATTCAACAAACCGAAGGTGAAAACATGACGCGCTTTGCTAAGCAATCTTTAAATACTTCATCTTTAATGTCGAACATAGAAATAATTCTGATTATTCTCGTAGGTATCGTAGTTCAGTTCATTATCTTTTACAAATAAGAATTTTTATTAAGTTTAGGGTATCTCTGCTGTTGGAATAATAGGAACAATCTTTGCTGTATGTTATTGCGAAAACTGAAACAAACAGTCATGAAACTACTAAACATCTTATTTTTTGTAATCATTTTTCTAGGAATTTCAAATTTTGGGTTTTCCCAAAAAGTATTTAGTGTAGATTATCAAAATCAGGCCGATGTGAAGGTATTTGTGGTGAAGTACGAAAACCAGGCCGACTTAAAAGTTTTTAAGGTGAAGTATCAGAACCAAGCGGGCGATAACAATGGTAAATGGTTTTTTACCGAATATCTTAATCAGGCAGACAAGAAAATATTTTTTGTAGAGTACGAGAATCAGGCAGATTTAAAAGTCTTCTTTGTTGAATACGAAAATCAAGCCGGATGGCGAAACAGTGCTAAAAAGCATTTAATGTATTAATTTAAGATGGACTAAATATGTTTAATAATTATGCATCAAGTATTTAAAGAAACACAGCGTTTTACACAATGGTGGCTTTGGGCCATTAATATATTGGTATTCCTGTTGGTATCTCTTACCTTGTATACAAGTTTGAATATAGAAACCAATACAAATAATTATTCATGGATGTTATTTATTTGGATCATCACCTTGTTAATTCCTGTTTTATTTTGGTTAATGCGTTTAGAAACACGCATAGATCGCGGAGGTATTTACATTAAATATGTACCTTTTTTAAGGCGTAGTTATAAATGGGAAGACATCCAATCTTTTGAAGTTATCAATTACGGTTTTGTTGGTGGTTGGGGCATCAGGTTTGGTACCAAATACGGTACAGTTTATAACGTAAAAGGCAATAAAGGTTTGTATTTAATCCTTAAATCCGGTAAGCGCGTTTGTATTGGTACGCAACAACCTGAATTATTGAAAAAGATGTTAGAAAAGTTTAAAGTAAATTCCTGATGTCATCACTTTAAATGTTGATTTTCAAAACTTAGCTAAGATATTATCCTATATTTCCTTTAAAGGGTTCCATGGTTTTTTCTTCGGAAGCTGAAATACCGTCTTTTTTAACCACTTTTATAAAAGTGAGCCATAAAATCTTTAAGTCAAGCACAAAACTGCAATTTTTGACATAATATATGTCAAACGCAAACTTTTCATCCCATGAAATAGCATTGCGGCCATTAACCTGTGCCCAGCCTGTAATTCCCGGACGTAACAAATGCCTTTGTCTTTGTTCTTGATTGTACAACGGCAGATAAGAAACCAGTAGTGGTCGCGGTCCAATTAAACTCATGTTGCCTTTAAGAACATTAAATAGTTGTGGTAACTCATCTAAAGAGGTATTCCTAATAAAATTACCAACAGCGGTAATACGTTTCATGTCTGGAAGCAGGTTGCCATCTTTGTCTTTTTTATCGTTCATGGACTTAAATTTAACTACTTTAAATAAACGTTCATTTTTACCCGGGCGCATTTGATAAAAAAAAGGCTGGCCATTATTAGCAATAATTAAAAGCAACGTTATCACTACTAATATCGGACTCAATAAAAGCAGTAATATGAGTGAAGCCAGTATATCTAGCATTCTTTTAATTATTTTGGGGTACATGATTTATACAATTTGGTAGTTTAAATTTAATTAAAACTGCAGTTACGAAAATAAACTATTTACCTAAACTAAGGCAAGAAACTTAATTTAAGTTAGTTATTTGTAATAACTGTTTATATTAGTACTCTTGATTTATGTGGTAAAAAAGTTGACATGTTGTTTTAGAACTAAGGTTTTAATAAACGAAAGCTTAAATTATTTCGAATAAAAGTGTTCAAAATTATACAAAATGTATAAATTTGAACAATACAACGTCTTCACAGTATGATGTTATGTCGTTTTTTGTACTTTTAGTTTAAAATTTATATAAACATGCGCTTAATACTCTTCTCGGGGGCTTTTCTCTGTTTGCTGGCTTGCAATAATAACACACAATCGGTTACTACACCGCCTCCAAAAGTTCAAGTAGTTTCGTTACAACAACAAGAAGTTACTTTAGAAAAAGACTTTGTAGGTCAGGTGTATGGCTATAACGATATTCCCATTAGAACCCGAGTTGAAGGGTTTCTAGAGAAAATAGCTTTTCAGGAAGGCAGCTTTGTTAAAAGGGGAGATTTACTGTATGTTGTAGATCCAGATCCACTTCTTGAAGCTGTTAATGCTGCCAAAAGTGAATTAGCAAGAAGCCAGGTTAACAACGAAAGAGCTATAAGCGATTTAAACCGCATTGAGCCGCTTTCTGAAATAAATGCCGTTAGTAAAAAAGATTTAGATGCTGCCTTAGCCGAAAAAAAAGGAACAGATGCCATTGTTAATGCCTCTGAAGCCAATCTTAATCTGGCTCAAATAAGGTTAGGATATGCCAGTATTAAAGCGCCAGTTGACGGCATCATAGGAAAAACCATGGCAAGAACAGGTGAGTTTGTAGGTCGAGCTCCCAACCCGGTTATTCTCAACACCATTTCAACAGTAGATTCGCTTCGTGTTGAATTTTTTGTAACTGAAAGTGATTATCTTGCTTGGGCCAACCATTCCAAATCCAACAAAAGTGATACTAAAAGCACCCCCTTACAATTAATATTATCTGATGGTAGTTTGTTTCCATACAAAGGCAAAGTAAACTTTATTAACAGGGAAGTTAATAATGTAACAGGTACCATCTTAATTCAATCAGTTTTTCCAAATCCGGACCGGTTGGTAAGACCCGGGCAGTTTGCCCGAGTTCGTGCTGCGGTTGAAACTTTACCTAATGCACTATTGGTGCCGCAAAGATGTGTGAATGAAGTTCAAGGAAACTATTTTGTTTTGCGCGTTAAAGAAAGTGGTGAAGTTGAACAAGTGGGTGTTCAATTAGGTCAGTCTTACAGAGATTACTTTATTGTTTTAGACGGACTGTCTCCCAATGATAAGGTTATTTACGAAGGTTTACAACGCGCCAAAACCGGTTTTCAAGTAGAGGCAGAAGTAGTGGAGTTTCAATCTCAATTTAAAGCAGAATAACAATGGAAGAAAATCAAAAAGACGTCTTCTTTGTAAGAAGGCCTATTGTTGCCATTGTTATCGCTTTGTTTATGGTTATCATTGGTGGCGTTTCTATTTTAGGACTCGCAGTAGAACAATATCCCGATATCACACCGCCTGTTGTAAGAGTGAGTACATTTTTTACAGGTGCCAATTCAACCACCGTCGAAAGTGCTGTTGCTACGCCACTTGAACAACAAATTAACGGGGTTGAAAACATGCTTTACATGAAATCTACCAACGCCAACGATGGTAGTATGAGCTTACAAATCACCTTTGATTTGGGTACCGACCCTGATATGAACACGGTGTTTACACAAACGCGCGTGGCTACGGCCACACCAAAACTTCCCGAAGCCGTCAAACGCATAGGTGTTACTACTCAAAAATCAATGTCAAGTATCTTGATGATACTATCGGTAAATTCACCCAATGGCACTTACGACAAGGATTTTCTTGGAAATTACTCTATTATTAATATTCAAGATCAGTTAGCGCGTATTAAGGGTGTAGGGCGTGTTCAAGTTTTAGGATCGAGTGATTATTCTATGCGTATATGGGTAAAACCTGATAGATTGGCAAAATTAGGCATCTCCATTCCTGAAATCATAAATGCCATTCGTGAGCAAAATGTAGTGGCTCCTGGCGGACAATTTGGTGCAGAACCGGCACCCCTGGGAACAGAGTTTACTTACACCGTAAGATTGCCCGAGCAATTGGTTGATGAGGAAGAATTTGAAAACATTGTCATTCGAACCATGCCCGATGGGAGTCAGTTGCGCATGAAAGACATTGCCGAAATTAAATTAGGTACTGAAAATTATAGATCTTTATCGCGAACAAACGGAAAAGACGCTGCTGCTATTGCCATTTATCAATCTCCCGGAACCAATGCGGTTGCTTTGGCAGAAGACATCATCAACGCTTTGGATGAAATGGCATTAAGTTTTCCGCAAGACTTAGCATACGAAGTATCCTTAGATGCTACCGAACCTATCATGGCAGGCATTGATGAAATTATTGAAACCCTTATCATCGCGTTGATTTTGGTGATTCTAGTGGTATTTTTATTTATACAAGACTGGAGGGCAACACTCATTCCAACTTTAGCCATACCGGTATCGCTTATTGCAGCTTTTATGTTTTTCCCGGCATTAGATTTCACCATCAACTCCTTGTCACTGTTAGGGTTGGTATTGGCCATTGGTATTGTGGTAGATGATGCCATTGTGGTGGTAGAAGCCGTTCAAGTAAACATTGAAAAAGGCATGTTGCCAAAAGCGGCTACCTCGGCGGCAATGCGGGAGGTAACAGGCCCAATTATTGCTACAACTTTGGTTATGATTGCCGTGTTTGTCCCTGTTGCAGCAATGGCAGGTATCACAGGTAAACTCTACCAACAGTTTGCTATAACAATTGCAGTGTCTGTGGTGTTTTCATCCATTAATGCCTTGAGTTTAAGTCCGGCATTATGCTCATTACTTATGAAAAAGCCTACCGAGTCAAAAGGACCTTTAGGCCGTTTCTTTAAAAAGTTTAATAATATGTTTGACCGCAGTACCAATTCATACGGTAAAGTTACCGCAGGTGTGGCTGGCAAGCTTAAACGCGGTGTGGTTTATTTATTAATAACGGTGGTTGCTGCTGGTATTTTTGGAAAATTAGTGCCAAGCGGATTTTTACCAGAAGAAGACCAAGGTTATTATTTTGTGAATGTGCAATTACCCAATGCCGCCTCTTTACAACGCACCGATGCCGTAGTTAAACGTATTGAAGAATTGCTCTTGCAAGATGAGGATATAGAATATGTAACGGCCGTCACAGGATTTAGTATGCTCTCTGGGGCTATGATTCCCAACAATGCATTTTTATTTGTAAAATTGGTAAAATGGGACGAGCGAGAGCGTACCGCCAACGAAATCACGGCTGCTACTAACGGTATACTTATGAAAGAAATCATCGAAGCACAAGCCATGGCTTTTGGTCCACCAGCCATTCCTGGCTTGGGTAACGGCTCTGGTTTTAGTCTTATGATACAAGATAAAAGTGGGAAATCGCCAGCATATTTAGCCGAACAAACCTATAAATTTATTGCTGAAGCGCAAAAACGACCCGAAATTGCCTCAGCTTTTACCACTTTTCAAGCTACGGTTCCTCAACGCCGCATAGTGCTCAACAACGACAAAATATTAAAATCGAATGTGGCGCTTAACGATGTTTACAACACCTTTGCAGCTTTTTTAGGTGGTGCTTATGTGAACGATTTTACCAAATATGGCCGTTTATACAAGGCCTACGTTCAGGCAGAACCAGAATACCGCCAAAACGAAAAAGGATTGGAACTCTTTTATGTTCAAAATAAAGATGGCGTTTCGATTCCGCTTTCAACTTTTGTAGACGTATTGCCCGATGCCGGACCCGATTATACCGTAAGATTTAATCTGCTAAGAGCTGCCGAAGTTACAGGTACTCCTGCATCAGGCTATAGCTCTGCCGAAGCTTTAAATGCCTTGGAAGAAGTTGCAGCCGAAGTGCTTCCTGGAGATATGACTTTTAGCTGGAACGCTATGAGTTATCAAGAGAAGAAAGCCTCAGGCCAGTTGGGTGTTGTATTTGCCTTTTCGTTGTTTTTTGTGTTTTTAATTTTGGCGGCACAATACGAAAGCTGGAGTATGCCACTATCCATTTTATTGGGCACACCTTTTGCCTTAATGGGCGCCTTCGGATTTTTATTTATAGCCCGAATGTTTAGCGAAAGTTACTTAACCAATATTTTTGCACAAGTCTCCTTGATAATGCTTATTGCTATGGCCGCCAAAAATGCCATTTTAATAGTAGAATTTGCCAAAATAAAATTTGATGAAGGTTTAAGCCTTTTTGATGCCGCTGTTCAAGCTGCTACCCTGCGTTTTAGACCTATTTTGATGACCACCTTTGCCTTTATCTTAGGTATTTTACCCTTATTATTAGCCAGTGGTGCCGGTGCTGAAGCCAGAAAAGTCATGGGTGTGGCTCTACTTGGTGGTATGGGCGTTGCTACTGCTATTGGTGTATTGATGTATCCTATGTTGTTTGTGCTGATTGGAAAATTGGCGGGCTACGAGAAAAACAGAATCGTTCAACCTAAAAACGATTAATCATGAAGGCGAGAGTTATAGTTATATTAGTAACGGTTGTTTTTTTGGTAGGATGTAAAGCAGGTAAAAATTATAATGGCTCAGATTTAACTGTGCCTGATAAGTTTTATTTTGAAGATGAAACAACCACCCCAGAATTGGTTGATGTTAATACCAAAG
The DNA here is from genome assembly GCF_006494535.1 of Paucihalobacter ruber. Classification (GTDB taxonomy): domain Bacteria; phylum Bacteroidota; class Bacteroidia; order Flavobacteriales; family Flavobacteriaceae; genus Paucihalobacter; species Paucihalobacter ruber. The sequence goes on along the minus strand of NZ_VHIQ01000008.1, from coordinate 17,960 downwards.
ATATTAGCAAAGATAGTATAGCAGATTTGGACTTTTTTAGTTTGTTCAATGATATAGTTCTGGACACCTTACTGCAAAAGGCACTAACCTACAATCAGGATTTAAAGATTGCAGCCGAAACTATTGTGCAGGCGCAAGATGGTCTTATTGTGCAACGCTCAGCCATGTTACCCAATATAGGTGTTGATGCCGGTGCATCTCGTGGCAATTTTCAGGGTATAGTCTTACCGCAAGTTCAAAATACGTTTTATGCAACAGCCTTTGCCAGTTGGGAAATAGATTTTTGGGGTAAATTCCGTCGATTGAATGAAGCAGCCAGAGCGCGCATACTGCAAAGTGAGGAAGCGTATCGCGCTACCAAATTAAGTTTGGTAACTTCGGTAGCAACCAACTATTTTTTGTTGTTGGATTATAAAAACAGACTGGAAATATCTGAACGCAATCTGGCACTTAGAGATAGTGTACTTCAAATTATTCAACAACGATATGACAAGGGCATTGTAGCCGAAATAGACTTAAATCAGGCACAAATAAAACGGGCGGTAGCAGCCGAAGCCGTACCGCTTTGGAAGCGTTTTATCGCGCAAACCGAACACCGATTGAGTCTTTTAACCGGCGCTAATCCCGGACGCATTGTTACCAACACCAGATTGTTAGACATTGATACCGCTTTTGTAATACCGGCAGGATTGCCAAGCCATTTGTTATTAAGACGTCCCGATATAATGGCAGCCGAGCAAAATTTAATTGCCCAAAATGCCATAACCGGTGCTACCAAAGCTACTATGTTACCCAATGTTAGTTTAACCGGTTTGTTGGGCGCCGCTTCGAATGAATTGTCAACATTAACAGACGGACCGTTAGCGTGGAATGTAGGTGGTTCCATTTTTGGACCTTTATTTAATTTTGGTAGGCTACAACGACAAGTGAATATTGAAGAAAGCAAAACCAATCAGACACTTTTAGCCTATGAACGCACTGTATTAGATGCATTCAGGTCGGTTGAAGATGCATTGGTTGAAATTACCACCTTGAAAGAACAACTCAAAGCCAGGCAAGAACGCTTAGATGCTTCCCTAAACGCCCAGTATTTATCAGGAGAGCGTTACGACAAAGGAGTTACCAGTTATCTAGAGTTTTTAGAATCTCAACGCCAAGCTTTTGAGGCCGAGCTAAACTACACCGAAACCAGACGTGAGTTATTAGATGCTTATGTCAATTTATACAGAGCCTTGGGAGGTGGTTGGGAATAAATTTTAGTCATATAAGTTTTGTGTAAAACAACTTTTTTATTGTCTATATCTCTTCTGTTTATTACGGTATTGAACAGCCATCAACTCAATGCCCAGGTTGACACCCTCTATTTAAAAACATCGGAGATACTGATTGGTGAACTCAAAGAAATGAATAGAAATGTGGCTGTTTTTGAAACAGATTACAGTGACTCTGATTTTAAAATTACCTGGAGTAAGATAAAATCTGTTGTAACCAATACACATTATTTAGTTACTCTCAATTCCGGCGACAGGTATAGTGGAAAATTAAAAAGTAATGGTGAGGTTGTTTACATTATTTCGGAACAGGATACATTGGCGCAAACAACCATACCTGATATTGTTTATCTCAAAAAGTTAGATTCTAATTTTTGGAGTAATTTAAATGCTTCATTAAGCGTTGGTTATAATTACACCAAGGCCAACCAATTATCTCAATTTAGTATTAGAAGTAATTTCACCTATACCTCCAGACGCTGGTTGGCCGCTTCAAATTACAATCAGATTTTTTCATCACAAGATGAGGCTAATACAACAAGACGATTAGATGCCAATGTGCTTTACAATTATTTTTTTCAAAAAAAATGGTATGTTACTTCAGAGGTTAATTGGTTATCCAACACGGCACAAAACATCAATCTTAGAACCGTTAGCAAACTGGGGGTTGGTAAGTACATCATCAATAGTAACAGGCTTTACTGGGGCTTTAAAACGGGTTTGAGTTTTAATAACGAAAGTTTTGATTTTGAAAATACCATCACCACAAATAATAGTTGGGAAGCCTTCTTTGGTACTGAAGCCAATTTGTATGATATAGGCGATTTTAATTTATTAACCAGATGGGTGGTGTATCCAAGCTTATCAGAATCAAAAAGAATAAGAACAGACCTGAATATTGATGTGAAATATGATCTTCCATTGGATTTCTTTATCAAATTTGGTCTCAGTTTAAATTACGATAACCAACCCATTCAATTTGGCAGTCAAACCGATTATGTGTTTCAAACAACCTTGGGTTGGAGCCTCTAATAATACGGATATTCCGAGTTTTAATTCACATTAACCCGGTCAGAAACCAAAATATATTTTATCCGCTCAGAAAAAATTGAACGGAACGAAAGCCTCTTACTTTTTGGCATGGTGACTCATGTATTTACCAACTATAATTGCTGTAATTACCACTATATAGATTTGCCCTGTTAAACCTATTAAAATACTCGCTTTACGTGCCAGCTCTGTTGCAGGAGTGATATCACCGTAGCCAATTGTCATTAAAGTGATGTAAGAGAAGTACAATAGATTTTCTGATAAAGACAAATCATGGTCAATTCCAGAGAAAGAATTGGGATGAATATATTCAACCGTTAAACACAAAAAAACACCTAAAAGACCTAACGATATATAGCCGCTAATAAGCCCAAATATTTCATTCATTCCAACCACCCGGGCTTTTAAAACTTGTTTTATTAAATCAACTGATATGATTAAGTAGAAAATAAAAAAACAAGTTATTTTAACCAAATCAACAATTAATTCTTTTCGATTTACAATAAATTCACCTAAATATATCAAACAAACCAGGGATTATTATTGGTTGTATCACGCGATTTAATCTCGTTGAATTTTCAATGTTCTTTTCTTTAACTTATTTATAAATAATCTGTTATAAAGGTTTTCAAATTTTTCATAAAATTCATCGTTGCTTTGTTTGTTGCTCTAATTACTTGTTTTTTGTTAAAATTAATAATGTTCCGTAACAAATAGAATAAAACTAACACCTATAAATGTATACCTAATTTTAAACTCATCTATTCATGAAAAACACGCTCATCTTAAATGCCCTGGTATGGGCAGCAGTTATTTTAATAGCTTCTTATCTTTTTAAAGATGCCAACAACAACAAATACTTATTTATGTTGCTTATTTCAGGTGCTGCAATTAGTCAAACTTTTTTAACTTCACATATCAAAAAAAATCATTCTTGTTGTAAAGATTAATCGTTTAATGCACTACACTTATGAAACAAAAACAATTTGTTTATTTAATGGTTGGAGTAGTAGCATTGCTAATGCTACCGCTAATTGGTAGTTATATTTCTGCTGAAATTAACTGGTCTTTGTTTGATTATATCGTCATGGGTATTTTACTTACCGTTACCGGTTTAACCGCTATTTTAGTGTATAATCGTTTTAAAAACAGTAAATTAAAGTTCTTGTATTTGGCTATCATTGGAGTGGTCTTTTTGCTGATTTATATTGAGTTAGCAGTTGGTTTATTTGGATCACCAATTGCCGGCGATTAACATTAGCCTCAGAGATTATTATTAGTTAATATCACCTACCTGCGTGAAAAATTCTGAGGTAGCAGTTGATGTGTCCTAAAATTTAATAATTTTATAGCACTAACCAACTTAAATGTCGTCATCATGCCAGACCAGTCCTGGACTATAGAACTCAGCCGTCTTGCTGAAATCATCAGCGAATTACCTTTAGAAAAAACCATTAAATGGGGCAGTGATGTTTATACCTACAACGGCAAAAATGTGGTGAGCTTTGCCGGATTTAAAAACCATTTTGCACTGTGGTTTTTTAATGGTGTTTTCTTAAAAGACCCAAAAAAGGTTTTAATCAATACCGGTGAAGGTAAAACAAAATCGTTGCGTCAGTGGCGTTTTACTTCGGGAGAAGAGATTGATGCAGCCACTATTAAAGCTTATGTTTTGGAAGCTATTAAAGTAGAAAAGCAAGGCCTAAAAATAAAACCCGAAAAACACCAACCCGTAACTATTCCGTCATTATTGAACAAGGCCCTTAAAGAAGATGCCGCCTTTAACAAGGCTTTTAAGGCTCTAACTTCCGGTAAACAAAAAGAATATTGTTTACATATTAACGAGGCCAAACAAGAGGCTACTAAGCTTAAAAGACTCGAAAAAATAAAACCACTCGTTCTGGAAGGAAAAGGTTTATACGACAAGTATAAAAATTGCTAACGCTTCTAAATTCATCATCATATTACAAACTTAAAACAATCAAAAATGAAAAACCTAAGAACAGAAATTAAATGGGCCATCATCTTTACGCTGGTAGGCTTACTTTGGATGGTACTCGAAAAGATGGCGGGATTGCATGACCAATACATTGATTACCACCTTTACCTTACCAATTTATTTGCCATTCCAGCCATTATTATGATGGTTATGGCGCTTAAAGAGAAGAAACGTGATGTTTACGGCGGTAGTATGAGTTACAAGCAAGGTTTAATTTCTGGTATTATTTTATCGCTGTTTATTGCTATACTGAGTCCGTTGGCGCAATACATCACCACCTATTACATTACACCCGATTATTTTCCGAATGTGATTAAACGCTCGGTTGAAATAGGTTATTATCCGGATATTGAGGCGGCCAAAGCCAATTTTAACTATCAGAACTATGCCATTCAAGGTGCTGTTAGTGCATTTATAATGGGTGTGATAACTACTGCTATTGCTATGATTTTTATAAGAACTAAAAAAGGCTAATGACCCGATTTGAGGTATTTTTTAAATAAGCTAAATTCAATCAGAAGCAATTCTTTTTAATTCTGTAAATTTGAAAATCTCCATAAATTAAAAAACTCATTTGATAGCAAGACATGAGCTTTTTGAAATAATAAACGGTTTACAAAATAACCTTACCAATTAATTGATATAAAACACGATTGTGGGGATTAAAACTAATGAAAATTTACTAAGAACTATTGGGGTTTTCGGACTTACCTCGAATATTGTTAATGTTATTATTGGTTCGGGAATTTTTGTATTGCCGGCTGTTGTTGCGGCCGGTATGGGAGCATCGGGTGTTTTAGCTTATTTATTTTGCGGTATATTAATTGCCTCTATTATGCTATGCTTTGCCGAAGTTGGTAGTAAAATAACCATTACAGGCGGTATCTATACCTATATTGAAACGGTTTTTGGTAAATATGCCGGTTTTTTGGCAGGTAATTTATTCCTGGCGTCGGTAATTGCTGCAGATGCAGCGGTGTCTAATGCGTTGGTAAATATTTTGGCAGCAGGTTACAGCATTTTTGAGAATCCGTTGGTAAGGTTGGTTCTTTTATTTACTCTTTTCTTTGGTTTGGCACTTATCAATATTCTAGGGGTTAAACAAGGTCTCGGACTCGTTAAATTTTTCGTGGTTGCTAAAATTTTACCGTTGCTCGTGCTGGTAATATTTGGATTGTGGAAGGTTTCTTTAGACAATCTAAATTTTGAAGCACTACCAACCATAGATCAACTAGGTAGTACTTCTCTAATCTTGTTTTTTGCCTTTATAGGAGGTGAGTCGGCTTTAAATGTAGGTGGCGAAGTTAAAAATCCCCAAAAAAACATACCCAAAAGTATATTTCTTGGAATTGGAACGGTTTTGCTACTTTATATATTAATTCAAATTGTTGCACAAGGCGTTTTAGGTGATGCGTTAAAAGATCAAAAAGCACCTTTAGCCGAAACTGCGCGACAAATTTTTGGACATAAAGGATTTGTATTATTAACAGCAGGTGCGGCTATTTCAATGATTGGGTATATGAGTGGCACTATACTTAATATGCCGCGTGTATTGTATGCCTTGTCTAGAGACCGCGTAATTCCTGTAAAGATTTTTGGAAAAATACATCCAAAGCTAAAAACACCGCATTGGGCTATTTTAAGTTATGCTGCCGCAGGTTTTATTTTGGCATCTTTAGGCAGCTTTACTAAATTGGCCGTGATTGCCACGAGTGCCATATTGCTGTTATATTTTGGTGTAGTGCTATCGGTTATAAAACTGCGCTATTCTCAAAAAATAAATTCCGGTGGATTTATTATTCCCGGAAGGTTACTGGTGCCTTTACTTTCGGTTGGTATTATAATTTCTTTTTTGTTAAAGCTAACTTTTGAAGAAATTATAGGTACTATCATTTTTTTAGTTATATTATCGGTGATATATGCCATTAACAATTCCTTTAAAAAATGACCCAAACTGTTTTAAAACAATTAAACTCTTAAAAAGATGAATGCCATTGATATTGTCATGTTATTTGCAATTATTTTATTTGCAAGGCTGGCATTTAGACTTCTGCGAAAGTATATTGAAATGAAAAAAAACAATAAGGACAAAAATGATTAATTTTTTTAGACATTTACGCCTAAAACTTATAGAACAAGATCTAACAAACAAAACGGTGAATTCTGCATTGGTAAAATCATCGATAGGTACGTATTTTAAATACGCCATTGGTGAAATTATTCTGGTGGTGATTGGAATTTTGATTGCCCTTCAAATCAATAACTGGAATGAACAAAGAAAAAACATCTCAAAGGAAGTCCAATATTTAAACAGTTTTAAAACCGATCTTCTAGCAAACAAAAACGAATTGGAGCGCGTTATTTCTAAATCTGAATTTACAAGTAAATGCTCCGATTCATTATTAAATCACATTTCAGGCGATAGCGCTTATCTATATTTAAATCATATAGAATCTATGATTTTAGCGAGTGCTAACTTTACAGTATATCAAACTTTCGAAGGTACGGTTCAAGACATCATAGGTTCCGGTACATTAGATATTATAAAAAATGATAGTATACGTAAAGCTATTGGCTCATGGCACGCCAATTTAAAAGGGATTAGGGAATGGGAAAAACTAGATAAAGATGGCTCAAGCGAATATTACCGGTTTTTACAGCACAATATGCCACTTTTTCAATTAAATACCCAAGAATTTATTTTAACCGAATCTGAAAAGGAAAGACTGTTCAACAATCAGTTATTTCTTAACTTAATTCTAACCAGATACAGGACACCACGAATTTTAAACGAAAATTATAAAAACGAATTGCCAAGATTAAATAAATTAATCAACCTAATTGATATTGAATTAAATAATTAAGGTATTCAATGTGTTAGATTTTTCTATAATTAGTTGATGCATTGTTTTAAAACATATTTTATTTTTTGTTTTTGAGCTTTTTTACAAGTAAACAATTTTGTTTGATGGTCTCAACTTAAAATTAACAGTTAGCCCAAATTTTACGTATCTTGTAGGCACTAATCTGGCATTTAGCCATAAACCGATTGCCATGTCGCAAAAAGAATATTCAAACGGAGACATTACCATACTTTGGAAACCCGAAAAATGCACACATAGTGGCGTTTGCGTGCGTACCTTGCCACAGGTTTACAACCCTAAAGAACGGCCTTGGATTAAAATAGAGAATGCCACCTCAGAGGAATTGGTAGCTCAAGTAGCCAAATGCCCAAGTGGTGCTTTAAGTATTAAAAAATAGTTATATGATTCACATTGAACACGAAGAAGAAAACAGCAAAGGCCGTTGGATTGCCTTAAATTACGGTGAAGAAGCCGGTGAAATGACCTATTCTGTTGCAGGCGACGACAAAATTATTATCGATCATACTTTTGTAAGCGATGATTTTAAAGGTCAAGGCATTGGCGCCAAATTATTAGAGGCTGCCGTTGATTATGTTAAAGCACACGATTTAAAAATTATTCCGCTTTGTCCATATGTTAAATCGAGATTTGACAAGGATACCGAATTGCAAAGTTTGTTGTATTAATTGGTTAGTTTTTATCTTAATTTTCTTGTTATTTGACCATTAATGATGGTTTGCCTTAAATCCCCCAAAACAACCTAGCTATCAAAATCAATCATCATGAAAATATTTCGTCGTCTCAAAGCTTGGTTTAAAAAGGTTTTTAAAGCAATTACTCCCGGAAAGACTGCCGTGTGCGGTGCTGCCACTGGTTTACTTGTTATAGCTGTTTTGCTTTGGTTGGTGTATGCCATATTGTTTTATCATAAAACAAACGATGCGTGGTTATTGCTATTTGGACTGGTAATGATTTTGTTGATTGTATTAAGTGCTTATATTGTTAGATGGCTTATTAAACAGTTATATGAAATTCCTTCTCCTTACAAACTGGCTTTACTTATTTCCTTACCATTACTCATTTTAGTAAGTTTTGATTGGAAGATTGCCGTTTTTATTGTGGTGATAGCTTCCTTTTGTGGTGCAGCAGTTTGGACCTTAAAAAAGACAACCTGGAAATGCTTGTCATGGCCAAAAAGAGTGATGGCTGTTTTAGGCTTACTTATTGGTTTTGGTGGTTTGATAGCTTTTGGTATCGTTTACGGCAAAATAGGGTTTGATGAAGCACCTGTTATTAATGCGGCAAGAACTACAGGAAAATCTGTTGCCAACCTCGATGTGGTGTCGCCGGCTCAACAAGGTAATTTTCCTGTAAAAACACTAAGTTACGGCAGTGGTAAGGATTTGCACAGACCAGAATACGGTGCAGAGGCGACTCTAAAAACCGAAACCGTTAATGGTGTGGCATTTATTGATAATTGGAAAGGCGTGCATGGCTGGTTTCGTGAACGATACTGGGGTTTTGATGACAAAGAACTACCATTAAACGCCAAAGTTTGGTATCCTGATGCCGAAGGTAAATTTCCTCTGGTATTAATTGTGCATGGCAACCATATGATGCAGGATTATTCGGAAGGCGGTTATGCCTATTTGGGTGAATTGCTAGCGTCTAAAGGCATGATTGTGGTAAGTGTAGACCAAAATTTTATCAATGGATCCTGGTCTAATTTATTTGGCAGTCTTGAAAAGGAAAACGACGCGCGCGGCTGGTTACTGCTGGAGCATTTAAAAGTGTGGCACGAATGGAATGACAGCGGCGGTCATATGTTTTATCAAAAAATAGACACCAATAACATTGCGTTGATGGGTCATTCGCGTGGTGGCGAGGCCGTGGCCCATGCTGCTTTATTTAATACATTGCCGTATTATCCCGACGATGCATCGGTTAAGTTGAATTACAACTACCACATTAAGTCTGTGGTTGCCATCGCACCTGTTGATGGCCAATACGAACCTTCAAAACGCAGAACAGCATTGGAAAATATCAATTATTTTGTCATTCACGGTTCGCATGATGCCGATGTTAAATCGTATATGGGTTCGCAACAATTTGAACGTATAAAGTTTACTGACAGTTCTTATTATTTTAAGTCGGGTTTATATGTTTTTGGCGCCAATCACGGACAATTCAATACCAATTGGGGCAATAACGATATTGGTAATCCGTTTAGCGGATTGCTTAATTTAAAGCCTCTGATGCCATTAGAGAAACAATTAGAGGTTGCCAAAGTGTATATTGGTGCTTTTTTAGATATCACTTTAAAAAACAACAGCACTTATTTACCATTGTTTGTTGATGCCAGAACGGGCCAAGACTGGTTGCCCGAAACCATTTACCTCAATCAGTTTGAAGATATTAATTTACAACCAATTGCGAACTTCGACGAAGATTTTAATCTGGCCACCACAACTGTTAAAGGCGGTACCATTACAGCCAACAATTTAAGTGTTTGGCGTGAACAGGAAATTCAGTTAAAATGGCAACAAAAGGGTAGCAGGGCTTTGTATGCCGGCTGGCATTATGATATAGAAGACACAGATACGGTTGCTATTGCCGTACCGGATACGCTTTTAGCAAAGTACAGCATTCGTTTGCCCGAACAACTTCAGGACAGCACCGCAGTTTTGGTATTTTCGATGGCCGAATCGAATGAATCATCTAACCCTAAGGCTTCGGGTAAATGGGTTAACAATTCCGAAGATCATATTGAAAGCAATAACACCAATAATACCAATCATCAATCAAATAAGGATGGTAGCAAAGACACTTCCGAAGAAACAAAACCTAAATCTTCAGATGAAGAAACCGCCAAAACGCCCATAGATTTCACCATTCAGCTAACCGACGCTAATGGTGAGGTGGTGACATTTCCGCTGAGTCGGTTTTCGGCCTTGCAGCGCACTATGGAGGTGACACTTTTTAAAGTTGGTAGTTTACTGAATGAAAAAGAATCTGAATTGGTATTTCAAACCTTTTATTATCCATTGGATATACTTCGTCAATTAAATGATAACTTTAATCAGTTTCAAATAAAAGAGATCACAATAATATTTGATAAAAGTAGGGAAGGTGTGGTAATTATTGATCAGCTCGGATTTACAACAAATCTATTTCACCTTCAAAATAAACAATAATGAATGTAACCATAAAAAACATAGTAGTCTTAATGATATTAACAGTTGGCAATGGCTGTGGTGGTGATGACGATAATTGCATTTCGGATGTGGTTGTTCCTGTAGATACAGTTGAAGTTTCGGTAAATTCGGGTTTAGTAAATGAACCGGTTAATGTTGCCGTTAATTTTACGGTTATGAATGGTTGCGGAGCGTTTAACAAGTTTATTGAAACAAGGCAAGGCAACGTGATAACAGTGGCAGTAGAAGCCCGTTTTACCGGATGTATTTGCACTATGGTTTTGCAGGAGTTGTCGGCCGATTACAGTTTTATAGCCAACACACCCGGCGATTACGAATTAAGATTCAGTTCGGGTAATAACCAATTTATATCGGTATTACTAACCATTAATTAAATATTTTTTGACCATGAAACACATTTTAAAACTATTGATCTTATTATTTGGCTTTGGTGTATTGCAGTCTCAAAGTTTAATAGGTGCCTGGCAAAATGACCACGTATCAGAATTGGGTGAAGCGCTTACCAGTGTTTTAATTGTAGCCGATGGTTATCAAGTAATTACCACCTACAACAGCCAGACCGGTGCATTTATACATACCAATGGCGGCACCTGGGAATTACAAGGTAACATCATGACCGAAACAGTAGAATTTGATACCAACAATGCTGATTTGGTAGGAAAAACAGTAAGTTTTGAAATTGATCTCACCGATGATACTTTTCAAATTGTAGACGATAGCCGTAAATTTAAACGTATAGACAATGGTACACCCGGTAAGCTTAGTGGTGCGTGGTTAATGAGCGGCCGCATGCGCGACGGCAACCTTGAAAGCAGGCCTACCAACACACCCCGAAAAACTATGAAAATACTATCGGGTACGCGTTTTCAGTGGATTGCCTATAATACCGAGACCAAACAATTTATGGGAACCGGCGGCGGCACTTATACCACTATTGATGGCAAATACACCGAACAGATTGAATTCTTTTCAAGAGACGTAAGTAGAGTGGGAGCGGCTTTAGAGTTTAACTTTAACCTCAAAGACGGCCACTGGCATCACGAAGGCTTGAGCAGTAAGGGTGACCCTATTTATGAGGTTTGGAGTGTGAGGGAGTGAGGTTTAATAGTTGTGAGTTGTGAGTTGTGAGTTGTGAGTTATGAGTTGTGAGTTATGAGTTATGAGTTGTGAGTTGTGAGTTGTGAGTTATGAGTTGTGAGTTGTGAGTTATGAGTTGTGAATTGTGAGTTATGAGTTGTGAGTTATGAGTTGTGAGTTGTGAGTTGTGAGTTATGAGTTGTGAGTTATGAGTTATGAGTTGTGAATTGTGAGTTATGAGTTGTGAGTTGTGAGTTATGAGTTGTGAGTTCTAAATAAGGTTGACCTTTAGGGAATTAAAGATAAAGCCGAATGCTGTGTGATTGCTTGAACAAGGTCAGATACAAATCAGACAATTTTTAGTTTAAAATTATTCTATAGTAGCTAAGGTAGGCTTTATTTAGGCATTATCCATGGCTTTGGCAGGCTTAAGGTAGGTCTTTGAGCCGGTCTTGACCCGTCCTAAAATAGCTATTGACATCGATGAGGTTCCTTCATTGGATAAGCATCGATGAGTTTCCTTCACCCCAACTGCGTTGGGGTTCGGAATGACGGGCTTTTTTACTTCAACTGCGCTTGGTATGGTGCTTGTTAATGGGTTTTCATTCAGTTTTATTTGAAACATTTATAAAGCGTGTTTTTTTCAGGAAAAATTTGTTTATGATTCATCTTTTTACTATATTAGTAACCTATACTTCAGTTTGTTATATTTAACTTAAAGATGGGTTATGACACAAAAAATTGTTATTACGTTAAAACCTTTGCTTCATAGGGAAAGACCTCAGATAGGGATTTACTTTGGTTTCAATAATCATGTAAAGGATCAGGTAAAGGCTTACCAAGGCGTTAAATGGAGTAAGACGCATCGGATATTTTACGTTGAAGATTCGAATATTAACAGGGCTGAGTTGTTCAAGTATTTAAACCAGTTTGGTTATTGGGTAGATTATTCGGCCATAAAAAACACGATGTTGCCCAAGGCGCAACCTATTCAAACCAACAAGCTCGATAAGGTTGGGATGTATAAGGAATTACCGCAAACGCATCAGGATAAATTAAAGCGTTATATTGATTATTTAAGGGGTAAGCGTTTGAGCGATAGCACCATTAAGAGTTACGGTTATTTTATTTTACGTTTTTTGCATTATCACAAGGATGTTATGGTTAATAGCTGGACAAACGAGCATATAGATTTATTTATGGAAAATGTACTGGCTAAGGAGCATTACAGTATTAGCAGTCATCGCCAGAGTGTTGGTGCCATTAAGTATTTTACCGAATTGTGTGGGATGGCGGCATTTGATGCTTCGGGGTTTGAGCGGCCAAAGAAGAGCAAATTTTTGCCGGTAGTTTTATCTAAAGAAGAGGTGATAGACATTTTACAAGCCACTAAAAATTTAAAGCATAGGGCAGTATTGGCCTTGATATATTCGAGTGGGTTGCGTATTGGCGAATTGTTAAATATGGAGTTAAAAGATATTGATATAGACCGAAGTCAGGTTCATATTAAGAACGGAAAGGGCCGAAAAGACCGAACGGTTGTTTTAAGTGAAGTAATTAAGCCGTTGTTATACAATTATATACAAACTTATAAGCCACAGCGATATTTTGTTGAGGGTGCACCCGGTGAGCCTTACACTGCGGGTTCTGTGCGGCAATTTTTGCGAAAGGCCTGTGATGAAGCGGGCATTAAAAAGCGCGTTACGCCACACACCTTGCGGCACAGTTATGCCACTCATATGTTAGAGAATGGTGTAGATTTGCGGTTTATACAGGAGTTACTGGGTCATAGCAAGCCGGAGACCACCATGATTTACACGCATGTTGCGCAAAAGGATTTGATGAAGGTACAAAGCCCGTTGGATGTAACTGTAGATCAGATAACAAAAAGCAATAAAGGAGAACAAAAACTGTTGTTATCCCGCAATTTTAAATGATAAACGTTTATATTTGTGACGATATAACGAGTTGTAACCAATTTGAAAAATGAAACGCATACTATTCGGAATCGGAATAATTTTAATAATCGGAATTTTAGTATTGCGATATAATATTCCTATGACAAAAAATAGTATAGTCGGAATTTATGCAAATACTAATTACGGAAATGAACCTTGCTGTGTGGAATCACCTCACATAGCGGACACTTTGAAATTAAAATCGGACGGAACATTTACGAGCGGATATTATGGAAATGGAACCTATAAAATTAGTTACGGAATACTAACAACCGAAATTGATTGGACTTACGAATATGAATTCGGAAAAGCTGGACATAGTACATATTTCAGCAACAAGATTTTTGAAAAACCGAAAATCATATTGAATTATGACTTGAATCATTACTATGAAAAAGTTGAATAAAAAAACTGGTTACAACACCGGCTATAGTTCATTGCGGCGGAATTTCCTACTCGGAAATTCCTGCGTATTTGTTAACTTTGGGTTACGGCGGAAAATCCTCGCGGATTTATCCGCAACGAAACCATAGCCAAATACGTTGGCAAACATATGACAGAACAATGAAATTCATCAATCTAATCATCATTTTACTTCTGACTTTTAGTTGTTCAAACGAAAAAGAAATAGCGGAATTTGAGAAAGTTCTAGGCGAGGCAAGTAGTAAAACCCTGACTTTACTTGTAAACGATTTTGAAAATGACTTTCTAAAAAAACAGTATCCGAATTCTGATCTAAACGACTCTTACAGAAAATTCTTAATTGACTATAAAAACGGTACAACCGAAAATTGGTTACCTATACCAAAAAAGATTACTGATCGATTTGAAGCAAGTGAATTAAAAAAGGAAATGTATTATCATCCTGATTCTGTTTGGATTTTACCTAATAGTTCATACGACAAAGTAGAAGAGGATTCTTTATTATTTCTTGATTCTGACCGACCATACATTAAATTAAGAAAAAAGGATTTTTGGTACAGCAGTCCAGAAAAAATAGTATATGAATACGACCGCCATTACATAATAATAGACTCTACAACCAATAAGGATTCATTAATAAACAAAATAATGAATTTAAAATATGTAAATTATCAAACTGGAAGATATAGGCAAGCGACTGATTATATAAGAAAGTTTGGCGGATTTTTTGAAAAATTTTCTGATAGAAGAGGCGTTTTTGATAAAAAACAACTCAGTGAGTTAATCCTAGAAGAAGCTGACTTGAATAACGAACTTGTTAAAAAGTTGATTGTTCTGGAATTTGTATTATAAATACGTTTGCCAACACCGTGTAACAGGCATTGCTTCTGATTTTCCTCTCGGAAAATCCTCGCAAGCGTTAAGGTTTGTGTTTTTTAAGTATCTTAGTTCTTAAACCACGCAACGCCTGTTACACAAAAACGTTGTAATGCATTATAAGAACAACCAGTAATTAAGAAACAATGGCGGAATTATGAAAAAGTATATTTCTTTTTGGAATCTTGATTATAAAAGAAACATATTGCTTGGTTTGCTTTCTCAGAACAGAATAGATTATACTTCGAGAAAAAAACGAGACATTAAACTTGGAGTTTCATTTGATGTAATTTTATCTAAATTAAAATGTGATAAATACAAATTAGAGGAAATAACATCTGAATTATATGAGGAAAAAGAAATATTATACACTGATGTTGACCATAAAGGTCTTTACGCAACCAACAAAGGAGTAGTTTCTTCTAAAAACAACAAATACAAAAAAAAGTATGAGGATTTATGGATAATAATGTTACGGAACATTTCTCAAATATTAATTCCAATAATATCATTAATAATTACATTTTATATAATTGCCAAAGATGAGAAATCAACAGATATAAAGTTACAGGAATTGAAAGAAGACTTATTAAACCAAATAGAGAAAGTAAAATACCATCCCAATACTGAATATAATATGAAAACTGACTCTTTAAATATTGAATAACCGACATAAAATAACGCATTACAACAACGTATATCAAAAATGCTTACATACGTCATTAATTAATAATTGTGCGACTTTTCAAATAACTTAACTTTCGGAATATTACGGCTTGTAAATGCGCACTTTTCATATACAATACCGTTACCCACAAGTTTGAAGCAACTCCTGAAAGTGAATTAAAAACTTGAAAATATCGGCTCGTTAAGAACAAAAAGGACTCAACCGAATTGAAAAACTGAACGTTGAACCAAGCAGAACGGAATTAATTTATCGGACTAAAATGCTTGCCCGAGTTTCGGGATTCCAGGGAAATTTAAGTAAGTCATCATCTTTTGGCTGACTAGCAGAACGGCTGAATAGAACTTGACAAGCAAACCGAATTGATAAGCCCGAGTACGCGAATTGCATAAAAGTTGGCACAAATGTCAATCGTTCGGGCTGAGCAACTGAATGGCAAAACGCGCGTGACAAGCAGACCGAATAAAATAACGGATTAGGAAATAAAAAAGAAAATTAAGGGAAATTAGGAAGTGTAGGCTTTAAAAACCTGTGGGTAACACCGGCTATAAAAAATAGCTGCAAAGTGCTTAATTCAAAGTTTTGTGTATTTTTAAAATCAGTTAATAATCCGAAAAGTAAGCGCTGGTTAACACGCTACTTTTCATAGCCCAACACGTTGCCAACAAGTTTGAAGCAACTCCTGAAAGTGAATTAAAACAAGAAAATTTCGGCTTGTTTAGAACAAAAAGGAATTAGAAAAACTGACTTTTTGCGCGGACTAAAAAGCGGAACTAAAAAATGTGTCGGACATTAATGTTCGCCTGAGTTTTGGGATTCCAGCGAAATTTAAGAAAGTCATCATCTTATGGCTGAATAGCAGAACGGCAAAATAGAACGTGACGAGCAACACGCAGAAGAGAGAATAGGCTCATGATAAGATACATTAGAATAATAGAAGAACATAAAGGAATTAAAAAAACCAGTGGGTAACACCGGCTATAAAAAATAGCTGCAAAGTGCTTAATCCAAACTTTTTGTGTATTTTTAAAATCAGTTATTAATCGGAAAGGTTAGCGATTGTTTACACGCTACTTTTCATAGCCAAACACGTTACCCAACATTTAAAAAATGACCGAGTTTAAGCCTCCAATGTCGGACAGAGAAACCGAAGAATTAATTGAAATAGCAAATTGTACGGACGAGGATATTTGGCAACGAGAAGCAACGTTGCAAGCCAAAAAAGAACTGATAAAAAGAAATATATCACAAGAACAACAGAATGAAGTAATAGAAAGGTGGAATAAAGAAGCCGAGGAATACCTCAAAAAAGAAGCGGAGAGATTAGAAAAAAACAAAACCGAGAGTTATGAAAAATGGGAAATGGTTGTACTCTTTTTATTCGGACCGATTTTATTTATTAGACCATATTTATTTAACTCGCATACATTATTTACATTAAGAGGAGAAAACTATTTTTTAAAATTTAAGCAAAGAATTATAATTTTTGGATTAAGTTTTATCGCTTGGTTTTTCTATATAAATTATTCTTTCCAGCAATCGGAAAAGAAAAGACTTGAGGAAATTGATAAGATTGACATTTCTGACTGGAAAAAGAAACACGGATATGAATAAAAAAACGTTGGGTAACACCGGCTATAGTTCATTGCGGCGGAATTTCCTTCTCGGAAATTCCTGCGTATTTGCTAACTTTGAGTTACGGCGGAATAGTTCTGCCGAACCATTCCGCAACGAAACCATAGCCAAACACGTTATCTCACATATAAACCAACAGCTACTTTGAAAAATATAAAGCAAATAATTTACATTCTCAGTTCAATTTTGATTGTGTCGTGTGAATCAAATAAAAAGGAATCTGTAGAATCTGAATTAAATAAGAAATTGGAGACTGAATTTAAATATGACAGAGTTTGGGGAGTATACATCTCTGAGGATAATAGAACTAAAAGTGAAACGGAAATGTATATTTCTGGTGCAGATACAATCTATCAGCAATACAAGCTGTATAAAGATGGAAAAATAGACTCAACAAAAAGTAACTTTTATGTATTGGAGTTAAACAAAACTGGAGATAGTACTTACTTTGGAAAAGTACATTTTAATAATATTGAAAAATATTGGTATAAAAGTCCAGTAAATGAAGTAAGCCTCGGACTATCTTTTTTGCATATGGAACGCGATTCTGGAAAAGTATGGAATTTCGAATCGAAGAATAAAAATTATGTTGAATTTAAATATTTTCACCATAGTGACACCTTAGTTGGAATGTTGTATGAAACGAGGCATTTAGATACAATAATAAATGGCGAGAAAATGATACGGATTTTGGAATATGCATTACCAATAGATAATATGTCAAAAACCAATAACCCTTACATTGAAACATTTGAATTAACTGAGAATAAATACGTGAGATAACAAAGAACTGAGATAAAAACCAAGTCTTTTGTCAAAAATAATTAGCCATAAGTTTCCTGTCATTGTTGAAATAGAACAAATCTCCTTTAGTCGATTTGTTTCCAGTTCAACAAGCTACTTCCAG
>NZ_VHIQ01000007.1 GCF_006494535.1 Paucihalobacter ruber | reverse complement strand
CTTTTCTTTAAAATAATTGCCCGAAAGCAACTATTCTACGCTGTCAATTCAATATGTTAATGAACTTCTTTTTTACCTTCTCACTAAACCCTCTCGCGCTTAGCGGGTGCAAATATAAAACCCTTTTTCGATTCTAACCAAATTCTTTCCTAAGTTTTTTTGAGAAAAAAATCACATTAATTACTTAGTTCTGTAAAAGAGCATTTTAGCAATTTGATTTGGGTATTTAAATTTTTGCAGGACTATAAAGATACAACATAAAACTGAAATATGTTGCATTTTTTTCAGATAATTGTAATACCCCTTATAAAAAGAAATTCCAGACGAGACCAAACCTAATAATAAAATCGCGGTACGGATAATTAGGTGCTGCAAAATAGTTGTACCCGGTGAATGATGAATTAAAGTGTTCGGCTTTTAAATATATTCTGGTTTGACGTACTTTGGCATTTATAAAAAAATCTAAACGGGGAAAGTTGCCCAGCTTGGTGTCATTTTGAACATAAAATTCAGCCAATAGCGGATCGTAGGCATTCATGTAATAAGACGTAAAATAATTAAGCGTTACACCAGTTTGCAGCTCCATGGCATTTTTAAATAAATAGTTGGAGTAATATAAGGTGCTTCGCAGCACTAAATCAGGGACGTTAAACACATCTTTACCATCGGTTACATTTTGATATAATATTCTATTATCTAAATAAAAGTTTTTATAATTAAATTCTTTATCTATTTGAATCTTAAAATAATTTACGGCTTCATTGTATTGTAGCGCTCTTATTACAACAACCTCGTCTGCACCGGCAGTATTAGTGAAATAGGTGTAATTTAATAAATTACCAAACTCTGCGCGTACTGAGCCATATTTGTTAGATTTAACTTCAAATCCTAGATGCTGTCTATCGATATTAGAAAAACTATCAGCGTTATCCCAGTTATAATTTACATAACTACTCTGAAACAACAATGCATTATAATTAGGGAGGGCACTATTTAATGTTAAATAAGCATTGGCCGATATATCGTTATTATAATTGTAATTTAAATTTCCATTTAAGTGATAGCCATTAAAATCGCCGGAAAGATTAAGATTTCCTACAGCTGTAAGTTTAAATTTATCTATTGATTTTTCATAGGACCCTCTAATGCCTAATATAGAACCCAAAAGTCTGTTTCGAACGGTTCCCTCGTCTAATACGGTTAAACGATCGTAACCATAATTATAATTATCATAATTAATACCCGCTGTAAATTTACCTAAGAGTCCATTATTTGCTTCTATCCAAAACGCCGAATGAAAATGAGATAACTTAACTTCATCATTAATGCGGTTTGAAAAGGATGGGCCAAAGAAATTTGTATTAGCATTCGGTTGGCTAAACCTATATTTTTTATTTTCAATATAGGTTTCATTAAATAATGTTAATTTATTTACTGTAGAGTCTTTACGTTTCAACAAATCATAAGAATGGTGGATAAAAAAACGTTTCCCTTCTAAAAGATTTTCTGCATTGTTAAGGTTTGGTGTAAATATACCCCGATCTAAAAAGTCTTCATTTCCTAAGGTAAAATTTTCAATATCCTGATTACGTATACCACCACTTTCTTGATTGAGTAAATCTTGAAAAGTGATATGAGCTAAAGCTTTGTACCGTTCATTTTTGTTTGTATAGTTAGCAGTGAACCGAAAATTACCGGTACTTGTTAAATGCCTATTATAAAAACCGTTAGAACGCATACCCTTATACGCTAAAGAAAAATTAAAGCGCTCTGTGGTATTTAAGGTTACAAATGCGTCAAGTATCTGACCCTGCTGCATAGCTGTTTTATAAAACAACTCTGTTGTGGGCGTTGGTACCTTATAATAGCGCATGTCGTTAATTTCAAAATAATTGAAGTGACGCGCTCTCGCGCCAAAAAGCGGTAAAGTATTGGACTCATGAAACTCATAATTTAAAGTATTATAAGTTTGTCCAACATTAGCAAAGGGCATTAAATTAAAATTGTCCTTACGCAGGTAGTTGAATTTATATTCTTTTTGAATGGAAAGTGTGGTGTCTACTATATCAGTATTACCATGTTTATCAAAAATTAAGTAATCTTTAATTTTGGCGATTTGTGATTTGTCAATTTTTGTGCTTTTTGTTCCTAATTTTGAACTATCCCTAGCAATGGGCGTATTAACTTGGTCTTTAGTTGTTATTAATTCTTGACCTAGTACTAAAAAGGTAAAAAACAAGAAAAATAAAGAAAACAAAAACTTAATCATTAACCTACGGTTCTAAATAGAATATTAAAAGTTGTGAAATATAAATAAAAAAAGCGCCTATGTTAACACATAGGCGCTGTAAATATAATTTAAAAAACTTATTGTTTTGTAAAAGTAAACTGATAAGGTCCAAAAGTTGCTAACGGCCCTGTACACTGAATAACAAAATCAGTTTCATTGTAAGAGCTAGCAGTATATTGGAATACTCTAAATAAAGCTACTCGTGGAAAACCCGCATCAAAGCTCACAGTTCCAGAACAAGAAATGAAAGACATCACAGTGTTAGGATCTAAGTATACATCAAAACCTGCAGAATTATTCCAAACAACCTTAGAGTTAGTTATGTCATTTGGAGCTAAAGCAGCCTCTAACTGATAGCTTTCTCCAAAGAAATTGTTCAATCCTAAAGGCGCATTACCACCACCGGTAAAATTCTCGAACACGCTGTAGGTGCCAACCCAATCATTAATTTCTAATGGGCAATCATCGTCTGTAATGGTAATTACTCTTTTAGCAGAGTTTAAACCTTCTCCACCAATTCCTACAGGGATACCCTGGCTTTCAAGTAACACAATTTCAACATCGACGTCACCATCTGTCTCAAAGTTATTAATAGCAGTCAAAGATATCTCAGCCGTAAACTCACCGGCTGGAATAACAACTTGACCTGAGGCCGGCGAAAATGTGTAACGAGAGGCATCGGCTGAATTAACTTGAAAATTAACAGTTAAGTCACTGTCGTTAGAACTTTTACCAAGTAACACAGTAGTTACAATCGGTGTTGGGTCGTTTTCAGCCAATGAACCTGTAGGCTCATCAACCTGTAAAAACCCATTTGGCGTATCAAAGATTAACAAATCTTCCTCGCAACTAGTAACCGCAAACAATGCAGATAAAGCCAGTGCAAAAACTGTTAATTTTTGACCTTCAATTTTATTTATAAATCTATTTTTTTTCATAATGGCTTATTTTAATATTAGTAACCAGGATTTTGTTGCTCTCTTATTCCAGGGTTGGCATTAATCTCAACAATTGGAATAGGCAGTGAGAATCTAAAATCAGAAGCAGGAAGCGTACATGCACCACTCTGCTCAGTACAATCAATAATATTTCTGTCTACACCTCTGTTAGCAGCTACACCCAAACGTTTTAAATCTTTGTAACGGAAACCTTCAAAACAAAGCTCCACACGTCTTTCCTCTAATATACCAGCGAAAGCTGATTGCTGGTTAGAATAATTTGGAAGTGGCTGTGCACTACCAAATCTGGCATCACGCAATTGCTTAACTAACTGGGCAGCACCAGAGAAGTTGCCTTGAGCAGCACGAGCCTCAGCTAAAATTAGCAGCATCTCTGAAGATCTAAATACTTTTAAATCGTTCATTAATGGTCTACCTTCAGAACCAGGGTACTTTCTAATAACTAAAATGTCGTTATTAACAGGATCCGGATCATTTTCATAATCAGGGCTAATGATAGATGAAGGATCAATATTTACATCAAATCTAATATCAGCAGGATCAAGTAGATTAAATAAATTTCTATCCATTTCAAAATAAGGAGATCCGGCCAATGTTGCAGAAACAAATGCAAATCTAGCACCTGCCCAACCGCCACCGGTAGCAACAGAACCAGTAGCACCTTGACCGTCATAAGAATCATTAATGGTACGCTCTAATTTGAAAATAATCTCTGTATTATCGGCATCTAGAAACATTAACTGATATTGTGTTCTATTAGCAATAGGATAGGAATTTAATAAAGCTTGCGACAAGTTAGCAGCAGTTATATAATCACCTCTCAATGCTGCCGCTCTTGCACGCATGGCTCTAACAGCATCTTTAGATAAAAATGTTACACTCGACTGCGCTTGAATTAAAGACTCGGCGGCTTCCATATCAGCATTAATATAATCCCATAACTCACCAACAGTATTGCGTGTTGGTTGAATGTCTAAAGGTGCCACAAAATCAATCAAAGGCACGGCTAAAGCCGCATCATTACGAGGATCGGTAGCAAAATAGGTCATCATTTCAAGATTAGCAAAAGCTCTAATAGCTCTTGCCTGTCCTAAGGCATTGTTATAAGCTGCTTGTTCAGCAGGTTCAGGGTTTATTAACGAGGCTGCTTCTATTAAAACAGTTGCACGGTTATTAACTCTAAAATTACGAACCCAAAAGTCTGAAGCCGCAGCACTGGCAGGTGTTAACACAAAATCGTACAAGGCAAAACCTTGACCACCTGAGTCAAACCCTACAGATACCTCATCACAAAAGTTAGAAGCCAAAGCAATCTCGGGAGTTAAATCCCACTGATTATAAACGGCCAATACACCTTGTTCTAAATCACCAACCGTGCGGAATGCATTGACTGCATCCAATCTACCCGGTTGTCTGATATCAATTGCATCGTTACAACCCATAACCAAGGCTAACACAGCAATAAATAATATTTTATTATATTTTTTCATATCTATTTCTTTTTTTTAAAATCCTAATTCAAATCCTACAGACAAGGTTCTTGGTGTAGGGAACGTTCTAGATCCATTACTTCTTGTTTCAGGGTCGAAACCTCTCCATTCAGTAAACGTGAACAAGTTCTCTGCATTGAAGAATATTCGCACGTTGCTAAAGCCCGTGTTCTCTAAATATTTTGCAGGGAAGTTATAACCAAAACTGGCGAATCTCAGTCTTAAGAAATCTGCACTTCTTAAGAATCTGTCAGAACCAAAAGAGTTTCTGTTAGCGGCTGTCCAAGAAGGAATATCAGTGATATCACCTGGTTGTTGCCAAGCTCTTAAAATATCTCTTGAAGCAGTAAACTGTCCTACGTTATCTGGGTCAATGGTACCAGCATAATCAAAGTCAAATCTATCAACACCAATTAAATATGTCCATTGTGTATCTAAGAAAAAGTTTTTGTAGCTAATGCTTGTGTTAAAGCCACCTTGCCAATCTGGGAAGATATTTTTATCTAACCAAACACGGTCTGTATCAGCATTTGGAGACTCGGTTAAATTGCCATTAGCATCTAAATACAATAACTCCCCATTTGCAGGGTTTACACCGGCATATCTTAAGCTGAAATATTCAAACAGCTTACCACCATTTCTACCTAAACCAATAATTTCTCCTTCAGGGTTTGGTACTTCGTCAATTTCTGTTTCGTTGTAGTTACCAACCACACCAACAGCGATGTTTAAACCACCTTCGGTTGTTGCACGTACCACATCATAATTTAACTGAAAATCAAAACCTCGGTTAAATAACAAACCTGTATTAGCAGGTAACGAAGTAAAACCAGTTACAGCAGAAAGCGGTGTACTCTGGAATAAATCCTCTGTTTTTCTTTCATACACATCAAAAGCACCACGAAGTCTTCTGTTAAAGATTTCGAAATCAATACCAATGTTAGCAGTAGTAATGGTTTCCCATCTTAACGATCT
Organism: Paucihalobacter ruber; assembly: GCF_006494535.1. GTDB lineage: Bacteria > Bacteroidota > Bacteroidia > Flavobacteriales > Flavobacteriaceae > Paucihalobacter > Paucihalobacter ruber. Next base: position 288,610 of record NZ_VHIQ01000007.1, on the reverse strand, counting down.
GTTACCAATTTGAGACAACGCTATAGAGTTAGCATTACCATAACCTGCTGTGGTTGAAAATAAGTCAAGATATAAATCCGGTCCACCAAACAAACCACCACCGGTGATATCTTGGTTACCTGCTGTACCATAAGAACCTCTTAACTTCAACACATCAAAAACTGACCCTTCCATGAAGGCCTCGTTAGAAATATTCCATCTACCAGCTAACGAGTAAAAAGTAGCCCAACGGTTTGATCCTGAGAATCTGTAGGAAGCATCACGACGCACCGTAGCTTCAAAACCATATCTTTCATCAAAATCATATGACACACGGCCAAAGTATGAGAATAAACCGGCGTTACGAATAGTAGCGTTAACGTTATCTACAAATAAGTCGTTTGCAGAGTTATCAGGAATAAAAGCGGCACCATCTCCGGGAGAGAATGTTTTAGGATCTAAACCTCTTTGGAAAAATCCAAAACCTCTAAAATGCGCTTTGAAGTACTCTGTGTAAGCACCGGCATCAACGGTATGTTTACCCCAAGTTTTATTAAAGTTTAAAGATGTTACCTGGTTGTAACTAAAAATTCTGTTGGTTTGTTGATCTTGGAAACCTGAAGTTGGATTTCTAGCACCACCAAATAATAAGGCGTTAAAAGAATCTGGAGCTTCAGCTCTGGTTCTAATTTCATTTTGATAATCACCACCCATTACAACGTTAGCAGTTAAAAAATCTGTTAAAGCATAACTGGCGTTGAATGATCCTACCAATCTTACCTCCTCTTCAAAACGCGTAAATGTTCTAGATAAATCTAAAAGGAAAAGTGGTGTGTTTGTGAATGATAGTGGCGATAATATATCGGCTCCTGTGGTGTAGTCGTCTGCGGTGATGTACGGTACAGACTGCACAGCGCCTAAAACGAAGTTACGGTTAATACCTCCGGTACCAATAGCATCAGGCTCATCAGATTTGGAGTAGTTTAAGGTTAAATTTGTAGCGTAATTAAACTTGTTATTAGAAGATTTACCGGTTACGTTAGAACGTATGTTAAATCTTTTCAATCCACTATTAATTAAGATACCTTGGGTATCGTTAAAACCAAAAGAAGTAAATTGAGTTGAATTTTCACCACCACTAGATAATGATAAGTTGTGGTTTTGGGTAACACCTGTGCGGAAGAAGAAATCTAACCAATCAAAGTTAGGAGCTGCTGCGATTTGCGCGTCGGTCATTGGCTGACCAGCTCCAGGGTTAAATACACTGGTTGAGTTACCGGCACCGGCACCGTTACCACGAGTTCTTTCATAAGTTAACAACTCTTGTGAGTTCATGTAATTGTAATCGTTGTTTTGTAAAGTGTTAAAACCAACAAACATATTGTAGTTTACACGTAACCCTTGATTAAAACTACCTTGTCTTGTTTTGATAACAATAACACCATTGGCACCTCTGTTACCGTAGATAGAAGTTGCACCCGCATCTTTTAAAACGTCAATAGAAATGATGTCTTGAGGGTTTAAAGAACGAAAGTTGTCCTGATCAACAGGAGTACCATCGATAATAAACAACGGCTCGGTATCACCGTTGATAGAACCAACACCACGCAATTGCACTGTTGAGTTACCACCCGGCTGACCAGAACTGGTTGTAATATTTAAACCGGGAACTTGACCTTGCAGCGTTTGAACAAAACTTGCGTTAGGTCTATTCTCAATGGTTTCGGCTGTAACTCTTACAGACGATACACTAGATTTTGCCTTAGTTTGTGTAGCGTAACCTGTTACCACTACTTCGTCCAGTACATTACCAGCCTTCATTGAAACATTGACGGAATTACTTGCGCCTACTCTTACTTCGGCAGTTTCATATCCAACATAAGAAAACACCAACATTTCTCCTTCACTAGCTTTAATGGTGTAATTTCCATCAAAATCAGTTTGTGCTCCACGTTGAGTTCCTTTTACGATTACGTTAACGCCCGGCAACGGAAATCCGTCGTCAGCACCAGTAACCGTACCTGTGATAGTTCTCTCTTGCGAAAAGGAAAACTGCATCACAAACGCCATAAATAGCGTTAATAACCATGTTAACTTTAATTTCATAAAACAATTATTTGAGTTAGTCTTGCGCAAACATCTTAATTATTTATTAAATAAACAAGTAATTGCTATAAAAAAATGTTAATGTTATAACCTTAAAAAGCTGGGTTTTTCAACTATTTTTTGTAGAAGGTTTTTCTTAAGTATATTATGCACGCATAAATTTTATAAGTTTGAGTAATTAAATTTTTATAATTGAACATTGTATGCCTCTAGAAAAAAAATTTTCTACAAAATTATTTGAATGCGGTACCGATGAAGCAGGTCGTGGTTGTTTGGCCGGTCCGGTTACGGCTGCGGCTGTTGTTTTACATGAGAATTTTAACAACGGGCTTATTAACGACTCAAAAAAACTAACACATCACACCAGACAAATTTTAGAAACATATATTATAAATGAGTGTGACTATTTTGGCATATCTCACGTTTACCCCGAAGAAATTGATGACATTAATATTCTGAATGCTTCCATAAAGGCCATGCACCTATCTATAGCGCAATTAAAAAAGGAGCCCGAATTTATTATTGTAGATGGAAACCGTTTTAAACCCTACAAAAACATTCTATACCAAACCATTATTAAAGGTGATGCTAAGTATTTGAGTATTGCCGCTGCTTCAATCTTAGCTAAGACGGCGCGCGATGCTTACATGGATGCTATTCACGAAGAATACCCTATGTATAACTGGAAACAGAATAAAGGCTATCCCACAAAAGAGCACAGAGCTGCTATTGCTAAATATGGCATCACAAAATATCACAGGAAATCATTTAGGCTTTTACCGGATCAACTCAGTTTTAATTTTAATAGTCAAAATAAAGATATACCTTGATACTTAATTCATAAATCCCGACCGTTAATATTTCAAGAATTTTAGTTGTTTGTTTACCTTTGTTTGAAAATTAAATATTTTGAAATTTAAGCCTAACTTTTATATAGCATTATTTTTTTTAACGTCTCTCTCAATTTTGAATTGTAGCGATAACAATTCATACAAGAACAAATGGAATTATTTAGATGATTCATTTCAAACCGTTCTTGTAATGCACGACTTTGAAATTGCCAAAAGCAGGCTTATCAATAATGATTTATTTAAACAACTTGGCAGCTCTCATCCACTAGACAGTTTAAAAACTACCATAAATAATTTAAGCAATATTTCCTTTGAAGGTGAAGCCTTGTTAGCTATCACCAACCAAAAACAGTTTCACTACCTTTTAGTGGCTGATACGCTTGAATTGAAGTTGAATTTTAATTCTTCGGAAGATTTTATTAAAGACAGTTTATTGGTTTACAATCAACACAACATTAACCATACTCTTTTACAAAATGCTAACTTTTACAGCGTTTTAGATGAAGGTTTTTACCTGCAAACCAACAATATTGACTTATTGAAGTCTGTTTTAAATCAAAGCAAACCATCAGAACAGTTTAAAAACATTTATCAATTAAGCGATAAAAGCAAGACCATTTCCATATTAAGTAACAAAGACAAACTTCTGAGCACTTTTTTCTCACAAGAAAAAAATATCGGGTTTGGCAATTACTATGTGTTAGACTTAACCTTAGAAGAAACTCAAACCTCCATTACCGGGGTTACGCAAAGTACAGATAGTACATCAATACTTAATGTTTTACAAAACGCAAAACCCTGCAACACGCAATTTGAAAGTATTGCTCCAAGTTCAGCCGACTACGCCATTAGTTTATGCTTAAGCGATGTTGCTAATTTTAAGTTGCAACTTAATATAAACAAACAAGATAGTTTACCTGCCTTTTTAAATTTGGCGGTTGAAGCTGCGATGTTTACAACCAACACCGAAAAAGTGATGGCTTTGCGTTTTCCTGACAAAACTATTGTTACTAATGAAATTTTAGCCGAAACGGTTTATGAAACCTATCGAGAGGTTGAAATTTACAACTTTGCATCAGCTAACATATTCGAACATATTTTCAATCCATTTATTGATGTAGCAACTACAAATTACGTCTTTGAGTTAAACAATTTTTTTGTTTTTACAGAAAATTCAGATGTGGCTAAAGACATTATCAGCGATTTTACCTTAGGCCGAACAATTGAACAGTCGAAGGCTTACAAAGACATCGAACCTAAATTGAGCAATCAAAGTTCTGTTTCGCTTTTTCAAAATCAGAACTCATTACAACAAACTTTTGCCGAGGTATTCGGTACAGAAAATCAAGCAAAGCTTAATAATTACCAACTTTCTGCTTTTCAATTGATTTATGAAGACAACTTTGCTCATATCAATGGCGTTATTTCTCAGCATAGCACACGTAGTCAAACCGCTCAATTAAAAGAATTATTCAACATCACCTTAGAAAATGACATTATTGGTAATCCGCAGTTTTTTACCAATCACCTAAACAACACTAAAGATATTTTGGTTCAAGACAGTAGCAATCAAATTTATTTAATTTCTAAAGACGGAAAGATTCACTGGAATAAGCGTTTGGATGGCCCGATACGTGGCGAGATTTCAGAAATTGACACTTACAAAAACGGCCGTATGCAAATGGCTTTTGTTACTGATAAAACTCTCCATGTACTAGACCGCAATGGAAAAGATGTGAGTGGCTATCCCAAGACCTTTAACGATAACATTACGCAACCACTGTCGGTTTTTGATTACGACAATAATAAAAATTATCGTTTACTGGTAACACAAAAAAACAACCTGCTTATGTTTGATAAAGCCGGTAAATCGGTAGGTGGATTTAAACCAGAATTATTAAACGATGACATAACAACACCACCAAAACATTTTAGAATTGGCAACAAAGATTACATTGTTTTTGCTCAAGGCAATACCCTTCAAATTTTGGATCGTGTTGGAAAAACTCGAATTAAAGTAAGAGACAATATCAACTTCTCAGATAATAGTATTTACTTAAATGACAATGCTTTTGTTACCATTACAGCAGATGCCAAGCTTTTGAAAGTTAATAATAAAGGTATTAGTGCCTTTTCAAACTTAAAAACTTCAGGGAATACCCACATGACAGCAGACCAAAATACAACGGTGTTTTTTAGCGAAAATAAGCTCAATTTAAATAATAAGGAATTAGAACTAGACTTTGGTAATTATACCGCACCGGAACTATACAAACTCAACAACCAGAGCTATATTACAATAACCGACCTGCAATCTAAAAAGGGTTTTGTTTTTAACAAAAACGGAAAGGTTTTAGATAATTTCCCTATCTATGCTTCAGGGCCGGTACAGCTTACGAAAGCCAATGGTAGAAACTTATACGCACTTACAAAAACAGACAACCGAAGCTTGGTATTATATCAATTTTAAATTTTAAGACAAACTCATTTCTGCTTCAAACAGGCTTGAAAAATGATTTAAGAGTTTCTCTTTTACAAGTGTTTCATCGACCTCTGGTAATCCCAATTCAACATTTAAAGAAGTTACCGCTTTTCCTTTGATACCACAAGGAATGATGTTATCAAAATATCCTAAATCTGCATTGACATTAAGCGCAAAACCATGCATGGTTACCCAACGGCTTGCTCTCACGCCCATGGCACATATTTTTCGGGCAAATGGGGTGCCAACGCCCAACCAAACACCGGTTTCGCCAGGGCTACGTTCAGCATTTAGGCCGTATTCTGCTAAAGTTAGAATAATGACTTCTTCTAAAAACCGTAAATATTTATGAATATCTGTGAAAAAATTATCCAAGTCTAATATAGGATAGCCTACAATTTGCCCCGGACCGTGATAGGTAATATCACCACCGCGATTAATTTTATAAAAAGACGCCTTTTTAGCCTTGAGTTGAACTTCATTTAGTAATAAATTCTCAAGATTTCCACTTTTACCTAAAGTATAAACATGAGGGTGCTCAACAAACAAAAAGTAATTAGGCGTTTCTAATTGGCTGCTCTCTCTTCGGTTTTTAATTTTCGTATCTAAAATTCCTTGAAACAACAACTCTTGTAAATCCCAGGTTTCTTTAAAATCTTTAGTTCCTAAATCGGTTACTTTTACCACTTTGTTCATAGCCGGCAAAGTTACACAATTTTAAGACTTCGGATTGTTAAGAATAACCAAAGCTGCTACTACGCCCGGCACCCAGCCGGCAAGAGTTAAAAGTAAAACGATAAGAATAGAACCACAACCTTTATCAATTACGGCCAATGGGGGAAATAAAATAGAAAGTAATACGCGCCAAATGCTCACTTCAACAAAATTTAAAATTCAGTAACCGCTAAAATAACAAATAAAGCGATGTTAAAATTAAGAGATGTACTAAAAACTTTTATGAACAAAAAAATGTAATTTTGCACTTGTTTTCTCAACAACAGACAAATTTTATCTTTAGAAAATGCAACTATCAGAACAAGAAATAGTAAGACGCGAAAAATTACAAAAACTCAGAGATTTGGGTGTAAATCCTTATCCGGCAGACTTATATCCTGTTAAAGAAACTTCTAAACAGATAAAGGAAAGCTTTGAAGTAGGAAAAAAAGTAATTCTTGCCGGTAGATTGATGTCGCGAAGAATTCAAGGAAAGGCGTCGTTTGCAGAGCTACAAGACAGCGAAGGACGTGTTCAGGTTTATTTTAACCGCGACGAAATTTGTACCGGAGAAGACAAAATATTATATAACGAAGTCTATAAGAAACTTTTAGATATAGGGGATTTTATTGGCGTTGAAGGTGAATTATTTACTACTCAGGTTGGTGAAAAAACTGTTATGGTTAAAAATTTCACCCTCTTAAGTAAGGCTTTAAAACCATTACCCTTGCCTAAGACTGATAGCGACGGCAATACCTATGATGAATTCAACGATCCTGAGCAACGTTACCGTCAGCGCTATGCCGACTTGGTGGTAAATCCACATGTAAAAGAAGTATTTGTAAAGCGCACCAAACTTTTTAACGCCATGCGCGACTTTTTCAATAAAGCCGGGTATTTTGAAGTTGAAACACCTGTATTACAACCAATTCCGGGCGGTGCAGCGGCAAGACCTTTTATAACACATCACAACGCCTTAGACATTCCGTTATACATGAGAATTGCCAACGAGCTTTACTTAAAAAGATTGATAGTTGGCGGCTTTGATGGCGTTTATGAATTCTCTAAAAACTTCAGAAACGAGGGTATGGATCGCACCCACAATCCGGAGTTTACGGCCATGGAAATTTATGTAGCCTATAAAGACTACAACTGGATGATGGATTTTTGCGAACAACTTTTAGAACACTGCGCCATAGCGGTTAACGGCACTACCAAAGCCACTTTTGGCAAACACAGCATAGATTTTAAAGCGCCTTATATGCGCATTACCATGACCGAAGCCATCAAACAATTCACCGGTTTTGACATTACCGATAAAACCGAAGCTGAAATTAGGTTGGCTGCCAAAAAAATGGGTATTGAAGTTGATGATACCATGGGAAAAGGTAAGCTCATCGATGAGATTTTTGGCGAAAAATGCGAAGGCAACTTTATTCAGCCAACTTTTATTACAGACTACCCTAAGGAAATGAGTCCGTTATGCAAAGAACATCGCGAAAATCCCGAACTTACAGAACGATTCGAATTAATGGTATGTGGTAAAGAAGTCGCTAATGCCTACAGTGAGCTCAACGACCCGATAGACCAAAAAGAGCGTTTTGAACACCAACTCAAATTAGCTGAAAAAGGCGATGATGAAGCAACCCAATTTATTGATTACGATTTTTTAAGAGCTTTAGAGTACGGTATGCCACCAACCTCTGGTATGGGAATTGGTATGGATAGATTGGTGATGTTTTTAACCAATAATCAATCTATACAGGAAGTACTGTTTTTTCCACAAATGAAGCCGGAAAAAAAGGCGGTGAGCTTGAGCGAAGATGAAAAACTCATTGTGTCCATACTCAAAAAAGAATCGCCTTTGGAGCTAGAGCAGTTAAAACAACAATCTGAACTTTCTAACAAAAAGTGGGATAAAGCCATTAAGGGCTTAACAAAAAACGGTATTGCCAAAGTTGAGAAAACTGAAACTTCTTTAAATGTATTTCTATCTTAAGACGACACTTTTTTGTTAATTTCTGTACCAAATACCAAGGCTTAAGAGTTAAAAAAAATATTAGTTTTTAACAAGTTTAAACTCAGTTAGAAGATCAAATTTAGATTTCATCACACGTTAAATTTTTACTAAATAAACACAGGTTGTTTCAAGGCTTGGAGTTAATATGTATTTTCACCCATCTAATTTTTAATTCCAACTATTTTGAAACAATTAAGTACCAAGTTAATTATTTTTGCTTGTATTTTATTAGTAGCTTCTTGTTCAACCACTAAGAAAACAGCAAAATCTAAAAACGGGGCAGCGCAAACTTCGCAAGCCGCTACACCACCCGCCAAAAAACCGGGTAAAGATGACATTCAACCCTTTAGTAAAGTCATTACCAAAGACGCTAAAACAGATAAAGGTCTGTTTACAGTTCACAAAATAGACGATACTTATTTCTACGAAATTCCAGATTCACTCTTTGAAAGAGAAATGTTAATGGTAACCAGAATTGCCAAAACTGCCAGTGGCATCGGTTTTGGTGGTGGAAAAACCAATGAACAGATGTTGAGATGGCAGAAAAAAGATAAAAAAGTGATATTGAGGGTAGTTTCATCAGCGGTAACTGCTTCAGATTCGTTACCTGTTCACGAGGCCGTAGTTAACTCTAATTTTGAGCCCGTTTTATTTACCTTTCCAATTAAAGCCTTTGGAAAAGATTCTACCTCGACCGTAATAGATGCTACATCACTTTACGAAACAGATGTTAAGCCACTTGGCTTTCCACAAAGCGGACGTCAGCAATACGGTATTACACGACTAGACAATTCACTTTCTTATATTGAAAGTATTAAAAGCTACCCTACAAATATTGAAACGAGACACGTAAAAACATACGCAGCTTCAAAACCGCCTTCAAATGCCAGTACCGGCAATATTTCCTTAGAGATTAATAATTCCATGATTTTGTTACCAAAAGAACCTTACAGACGGCGTTATTTTGATCAGCGTGTAGGTTGGTTTACCAGTTCTACTATAGATTATGGCCTGCCGGTGCAAGAAAGTAAAACTGTGAGATATTTAGACAGATGGCGTTTAGAGGTGAAAGATGAAGATATTGAAAAGTTCAAAAGAGGTGAATTGGTAGAACCTAAAAAACCAATCATTTATTATGTAGACCGCGCCACGCCAGAACAGTGGAAACCTTATATAAAACAAGGTATTGAAGACTGGCAAGTTGCTTTTGAAGCTGCAGGCTTTAAAAATGCCATCATCGCTATGGACCCACCTTCTCCCGAGGAAGATCCCGAATGGAGCCCTGAAGATGCGCGTTATTCTGTTGTTCGCTATTTGGCATCACCCATACCAAACGCTAATGGTCCGCACGTAAGTGATCCGCGTTCAGGTGAAATTATTGAAAGCGATATTAACTGGTACCACAACGTAATGACTTTGCTACGCAACTGGTTCTTTGTTCAAACTGCTGCTATCAATCCTGATGCGCGTGGCGTAGCTTTTAAAGACGAAGTAATGGGAAGATTAATTCGTTTTGTTTCTGCTCATGAAGTAGGCCATACTTTAGGTTTACCCCATAACATGGGCAGCAGTGTAGCTTATCCGGTCGATAAATTACGCGATCCCGAATTCACAAAAAAATATGGGACCGCACCATCTATCATGGACTATGCACGTTTTAATTATGTAGCACAACCAGGAGATGAAGGTGTTGCATTAATGCCGGAAATTGGAATTTATGATAAATATTCAATCTCTTGGGGTTATAGACCTATTTTAGAGGCCAAAACAGCCGAAGATGAAAAGCCTATTTTAGACAGTTGGATTCTGGAACACGCCGGAGACCCAATGTACAGATTTGGTCGTCAACAAAGCGGAGGTGTAATAGACCCAAGTTCTCAAACTGAAGATTTGGGTGATGACGCTGTTAAAGCAAGTTTATACGGGATAGCCAATTTAAAGCGTATCATCCCTAACCTTATTGAATGGACAGCCGAAGATGGTAAAAATTACGACGATTTAGAAACCATGTATGGGCAAGTTCTTGGCCAATATGGCCGATATATGGGGCATGTTGCAGCCAATATTGGTGGTGTTTATGAATACTACAAGACTTATGACCAAGAAGGTGCCGTTTACACACACGTTGACAAAAAGCGCCAAAAAGAATCTTTAGATTTTCTTCAAAATGAATTGTTTACTACACCTAAATGGATGTTGGACGACAATATCTTCAATAAATTTGAAAGTGCCGGTCATGTAGAACGCGTGCGAAGTTTACAAACTCGCACCTTAAACGATGTTTTAGATTTTGGAAGAATGGCTCGTATACTAGAAAACGAAACTATTAACGGTCGAGATGCTTACCCACTGTTAACCATGATGCAAGATTTAAGAACAGGATTGTTCAGCGAGCTAAATTCAGGCAGAAGCATCGACATTTACCGAAGAAACCTCCAAAGAGCTTACATCGAGCGCATGGAATACATTATGAAGAACGACCAAGGTAGTGTACCCGCAGAGTTTAGAAGATTTATCTCTAGAACCAATGTTAATGTAAGTCAGTCTGACATTAGAGCAGTTGTAAGAGCCGAATTAAAGGCTTTACAATCTTCTGTGAGAAGTGCCGTTGGTAGAACCGGTGATACCATGAGTCGTATTCATTTACAAGATGCGCTTGAAAGAATTGACAATATTTTAAATCCTAAAAGTTAAGGGTTTTAATAATATTAAAATTTTAAAAGGCCGCCTCGAGCGGCCTTTTTTTATGGTAATAAAATAGCATCAATACTATCCCAGTATAAAGAAAATTCTGAAAGATTGTTATGCATGGCACCATCTACCATAATAAAGGCCGCTTTTTCACCGTAAAGCTGATACAGTTTTAATGCAGACTCAATTGGCACCAACCTATCATTTGTTCCGTGCATAATGGTAACCGGTGCGCTTATTTGATTGGCAAATTTATTATTAGGAAAATGATATTTAATTAATTTCTTAACAGGAAAGATTGGAAATCTTCTTCCTGCAACGTCGGCTATATTGTAAAACGGGGTTTCTAAAATGACATGGCTCACTTGCCGCTTAGAAGCTACATACGAAGCCATAGCGCAACCTAACGAACGCCCATAAGTTATAATATTCTTATAATTTTGAGCTATTAGCCAGTCGTAACAAAAAAGTGCATCGTGGTACAATCCCGCTTCAGAAAGCGTCTTACTGCTCTTTCCGTAGTTTCTATAATCTATTACTAACACATCGTAATTGTATTTAGTGAGTTGAGAGGTTATTTCTCCCCAGCGTTGTAAATTACCTGCATTTCCATGAAAGTATAAAATAACCCCTTTTGGTACTTTTGCTTTAAATAACAAGGCGTTAATCGTAGTATTTTCATCTGTTTTAAAAAACAACTCTTCAAAAGGCACTTTAAAATCGAACTGATGAGATAACTCCAAACTTACGGGTCTGAAAATAATATGCTCTTGAATGGTGTAAAAAATGGTCATAACAGCTAAGTAAACAGTTAGGATGGCAACAACCAGAAATTTAAGCTTTTTTCTTAGACTTTTTGGAGCTGTGGATAACATTAATGCTGGTATTTGATAAGTCGACCGTTTTTGCAGGGGTAGTAATAATACTTTCCAGCATTTCGTGATATGCAGGAAAATTATTTAAATCCTTATGACCACCGCCAATAACCGTATGAAGTTTTGTTCGTGACGAATTAATTTTACTGAGCTTTACACTTGTTTTATAAGGAATAAGTTTGTCGTTGGTGCCATGGATAATATGAATTGGGCACTGCACGTACTTCAGCCACTTATAAGTAGGAAGCGGATACTTCATTAAAATCGATAACGGCATAAAAGGCATAAATCTGGTGGTCACTTTAGTTAAACTATAATAAGGTGCATCTAGGATGAGCATTTTAGGGTTGTTAATAGAAGCCAGCTTAGCAGCAAATCCGGAGCCTAAGGAACGGCCATATAATATAATGTTGTTTTCGGGAGTGAGGGTTTTAATCTTGTTGTAAATTTCCTGTAAATCGCGCTTGATGGCCTTTTGTGTGCGTTTGCCGGTACTTTTCCCAAAGCCACGGTAATCAACCATTAATACGCTATAGCCCAAACGTGTAAAATCTACCGCAAACTTTCCCCAACCTTTAATACTTTTAGAGTTTCCTTTGAGGTAGAGTACAATTCCTTTTGGGCTTTCTTTACTTTTAAATAGCACCCCATTAATTACAGCACCGTCTCTGGTTGTTAAATTATACTCTTTAAACTCTTGATTATCATAATTAAACCTAAAATCCTTAGGGAGCTTCTCCGGTTTAAAAAGCAGGTAATCTTGTAAATAATACAATGCAATGCTTATGATAAAATAAACAGCAATTACAAGTAATAAAATATACAACCAAGAAGGCATAGTCAGTTATTAATGCTTTGAAAGATACAAAACTTTTGATTTTTGCACTGCATAACTGTAAGAAACATCAATTTAATATTGATTAACCAAGTTTGATTAATGGTTTTTTATTTCAAGAATAGAAATATTCTTGAAAAAATAAATTTGTTTTTAATCTTTCTATCTCCTTGTATGATTTAAAAGATTTGGCAGCAAAGAATTATCAAAAATCCAATAATTATAACTGTGAATTGGGTAACCTTAAACAAATTGCCTTGTTATTTTAGTTTCAAAATCACCTTTCTAGCGGCTTCCACGGTGGTATCGATATCTTTGTAAGACAATGCATCATTTAGAAACCAACTTTCAAAGGCACTAGGAGGTAGATAAATGCCTTCTTGCAGCATCCCGTGAAAAAATCTCTTAAAAGTATCGTTATTCCCTTTGGCTGCAGATTTAAAATCAACTACAGGTTCATCAGTAAAATGTACCGAAATCATGGAGCCAACACGATTAATAGTGTAATCTATACCAAAACCATTGAATACTCCATCCAATCCTTCGTGTAAATAGGCGGTTTTTGCGTTCAGACTCTCAAAAATGGTTGTATCATCATTTAATGCGTTTAACATGGCGTATCCCGCTGCCATGGCCAAGGGGTTTCCACTTAAGGTTCCAGCCTGATAAACGGGGCCAATAGGTGCAAGATAATCCATAATTTCGCTACGTGCGGCAAAAGCCCCAACGGGCAAACCACCACCAATTACTTTTCCAAAACAGACAATATCGGCTTTAATATTAAACAACTCTTGAACACCGCCTTTTGCTAGTCTAAAACCGGTCATCACTTCATCAAAAACAAGTAAAATATTGTGCTCATTACATAAACTTCTCAGCGCTGCTAAAAATCCTTGTTTTGGCGGAATACATCCCATATTCCCTGCAACAGGTTCAATGATAATACAAGCAATTTCACCTTTATTGGCATTCATTAATGTTTCCACACTTTCAATATCGTTGTACCTAGCAAGAAGCGTATCTTTAGCTGTACCCTGGGTTACACCCGGACTATTCGGACTTCCAAAGGTTACTGCTCCACTTCCCGCCTGAATCAAAAAGGCATCACTGTGACCGTGATAACAGCCTGCAAATTTGATGATTTTGTCTTTACCAGTAAAACCTCTGGCCAACCTAACTGCACTCATACAAGCCTCGGTACCTGAATTTACAAACCTGATTTTATCAATATTTGGAACCATGCTCACTGCAAGTTCGGCAATTTTTGTTTCCAACTCTGTAGGCATTCCAAACGAGGTTCCTAATTTGGCTTTTTCAATAACAGCATTTACTACCGGCTCGTAAGCATGACCTAGAATAACGGGGCCCCAGGAGCTTATGTAATCTATAAGTTGATTACCATCTTCATCAAAAATATAGGCACCTTTAGCCGACTTTGCAAAAACCGGTGTACCACCAACTGAACCAAAGGCTCTTACAGGTGAATTGACTCCGCCCGGAATCACCTTCTCCGCCATTTTGAAAAGCTCACTACTTCGTTTATATAACATTATTCTTTAATTTTTAATTCTTGACCAACAGATAGGTTAGTTGAAGTTAACCCGTTTAATTGCTGTATCCTTTCAACAGTTGTATTGTATTTTTTTGAAAGTGAATACAAAGTATCACCTGCCTGTACTTTGTGAGTAATTAATTGACTATCTGCTGAATTTATAGTTTCGATACTTTGAGCCACAGTATTTAATTTTGAGTTCTTCCCAAGCACCATCTGGTCGTATTCATATAATCGATATCTTTCAATTAAACCAATTAATTTTTCGGGATACTGACGATCTGTGGCATAACCGGCCTGTCTTAGGCCTCTTGCCCAACCTCTGTAATCGTCGGGTTTTAATTTAAATAAACCGGCATAACGCGATCTTCCTGTTAAAAACTTGGAGTGATCTTCATAGCTGCTCAAAACTTCATTATATTTTCTAAAACATTCCTGTGATGCGTCGTCATCGTGATAAATCTTATCGCCTTCCCAACCATGACATTTTATTCCGAAATGATTATTCGCTTCAACTGCTAATCTACTTCTTCCTGAACCGGATTCTAAAATGCCTTGAGCTAGCGTTATACTTGCCGGTATATGATATCTCTGCATTTCCAACATTGCTATATCTCGAAAAGCGTCAATGTAAGCTTCGGTTGAGTTAATAACTTTAGGTTTTTCTGCAGGAATTTCAGGTGATTTAACAATTTCTACTGAAGGCTTTTCGGTTGTTTTATCATAAACTACGCGCTCAACCGGGCTATTCTTTTTTTTAGTGACAACACCCTTTTTTGGTTTACAGCCAAATATCACCAGACTAAATACAATTAAGAAAATATAATGTTTCATCTGTTTAAATTATATTTTTTTCGGAACGACGGAATGCCCAAATAAACATTTTCGACTTCCGCGCCTGAAGCTTTGAAGCGCAAGGCGGTTGGTTTGCAATTTTGTTAATGGGCATTTCATTCAAAATTTATTAATGGTAATTTGGCACTCTTTAATTTTAAATTCATTCCTGTAACACCTTGGAGTCCGCCGGTGTGAATTGCTAAAATTTTTGTGTTAGGATTGAAATAATTACTCTTAATCAAATCCATAATTCCAAATATCATTTTACCTGTGTAAATCGGGTCAAATTTTATGCCGAAATCAAGATAAAAGTTGTTTAAAAACGCAATTAATTCTTCATTTATTTTAGCATAACCACCAAAATGATAGTTAGAATTTAGCTCCCAATTATTTCGCGTTGCAAATTTACTAATTTCTGAACTCAAAAAATCACCTTTCAATGCCGAAAACCCAATAATTTTTTGATGTGATGAAGCACTATTAATAAGACCGGAAATAGTACCACCGGTACCAACGGAACAACATATCACATCAAATTTTTTGTCGTATTCACTAAGAATTTCCTCACAGCCATTAACAGCCAAGGTATTGGTACCTCCTTCAGGAATGATGCAGGCACTGGGAAATACTTCTTTCAAATTATCAAGATAATTAGCTGCTGTCTTTTCCCTGTAGGTTGCTCTAGAAACAAATTTTAGCAGCATTCCTGCATTCTTTGCAAAATGTAAGGTTGGATTGTCTGCAATTTTTGTCTCAAGTTCCTCTCCCCTAATAATACCAACAGTTTTAAAGTTATAAATTTCTCCTGCTGCAGCAACAGCAGCAATATGATTAGAAAAAGCACCCCCAAAGGTGACTAAAGTATCTAATTTATGTGCCTTTGCATGGATCAAATTATATTTTAACTTTCTAAATTTATTGCCTGAAACAGTTGGATGTATTAAATCTTCGCGTTTAAGCCATAGTTCAACACCACTATTGGTTCTAAAAATGAACTCGTTATTTATTTTTGGATGTTTTAAATTCCAATCCATTAAACAATGTAATTACATAAATTAAACACACTAATTAAAAAATAATTGCATTAGATAAACAATATTAATTAAAGCACTTTAAAACTGTTAAATAATATTCGCTAAACCATTTAAACATATTTAAGAATCATCAACCAAGTTCTCTTTTTTAAATAATTAAAATCTTTTTCATTTGTGTAAGCCTCTCGCTCAAAACAAATGTTTAGATACGCCTGTTGGTGGTTACGATATTGCAAAAGTCTCACGATGTACTCCAAAAAATACCAGATATAAAATGGTAAAACCAACAATTCTATTTGTTGTCTCAAATGAATTTTTTCATGGTTTAACAACACCGAATTAGTACTCAAATCTCGATACTTTAATAAAACAAACGGATACAAAGCCATAGCCGAAACACTTCGCGGCAACCATTTTATGACCAATAAAATCATAGAGAGAAAATTAAATTTTTAGCTTTTGCTTTATCTTTGTAAGATATGAAGAAAATCATTCCTATAGAAGAAGGCGATTATTATTTAACTCCTGAAGGTTATCGTTGCTTTACGGCGCAATACTTACTTAAAAGAGGTTATTGTTGTGAAAGCGGATGCCGTCATTGTCCTTATGGATTCGATAAATCTAACTTAAAAACGCGCTGATGACTGTTGTAACAAAAACATTCAAAAAAGACATCTTAGAAGGTATTCCGAAGGAGTTGCCCAAGGCTAAACCTTTTGACCCCGAGGTAAATCATGCCCCAAAGCGCAAACAAATTTTAAGCCCGGAAGAAGAAACATTGGCCTTGAAAAATGCATTACGCTATTTTAAACCAAAGCATCACGCTGTTTTATTAGATGAATTTAGAGAAGAATTAAAAACCTATGGCCGAATCTATATGTACAGATTGAGGCCAGATTACGAGATGTACGCCAGACCCATCAATGCATATCCTGCCAAATCCAAACAAGCGGCAGCCATCATGCTAATGATTCAAAATAACCTCGACCCCAAAGTAGCACAACATCCGCACGAACTCATCACCTATGGCGGTAACGGTGCCGTCTTTCAAAACTGGGCGCAATACAGGCTTACAATGCAGTATTTAGCTACTATGACTGATGAGCAAACGCTGGTGATGTACTCCGGACACCCAATGGGATTGTTTCCTTCTCATAAAAAAGCACCAAGAGTTGTGGTAACAAATGGCATGATAATCCCTAATTACTCCAAACCGGACGACTGGGAAAAATTTAATGCACTTGGCGTAACACAATATGGCCAAATGACAGCCGGGAGTTATATGTACATTGGTCCCCAAGGTATTGTGCATGGTACCACTATCACGGTTTTAAATGCCTTTAGAAAAATAAAAAAATCTCCTGAGGGTGGCTTGTTTGTAACTTCCGGACTGGGAGGTATGAGTGGTGCGCAACCCAAAGCAGGAAACATTGCAGGATGCATAACGGTTTGTGCCGAAGTAAATTCGAAAATTGCACAAGTGAGATTAGATCAACAATGGGTTGATGAAAAAATAACCGATTTAGATCTTCTGGTTATAAGAGTTAAAGAGGCTAAGAAAAACAACGAGACGGTTTCTATTGCATTTCTCGGAAACATCGTCGATGTGTGGGAGAAATTCCTTGAGGCAAATTTAACAATAGATATTGGCAGCGATCAAACCTCATTACATAATCCCTGGGCAGGTGGCTACTATCCTGTAGATTTAGGTTTTGACGAAGCAAATACCATGATGTCTGAAAATCCTGAAGTATTTAAAAGAAAGGTTCAGGAGTCTCTAATCCGCCAGGTAAATGCCATCAATCAGCATGTTGAACGAGGCACCTATTTCTTTGATTACGGCAATGCGTTTTTATTGGAAGCCTCTCGCGCCGGCGCTGATATCATGGCCGAAAATGATATTGATTTTAAATACCCAAGTTATATACAAGATATTATGGGACCAATGTGTTTTGATTATGGCTTTGGTCCGTTTAGATGGGTTTGCGCCTCAGGCGATGCAAAAGACCTTGACATCACAGATGCCATAGCCTGCGAAGTTCTTGAAAAAATGATTCGAAAGGCGCCAAAAGACATATCTCAGCAAATGCAAGACAACATACAATGGATAAAAGCAGCGAAAGCCAACAATTTGGTAGTAGGTTCGCAAGCCAGAATTTTATACGCCGATGCTGAAGGCCGAATTAAAATAGCCCAAGCCTTTAACAAGGCCATTAAAAAAGGCATGATTGGCCCGGTTATTTTAGGACGTGATCACCACGATGTATCCGGCACCGATTCGCCTTACAGAGAAACCTCAAACATTTACGACGGCTCAAGATTCACAGCCGACATGGCCATACAAAATGTAATAGGCGACAGTTTTAGAGGAGCCACCTGGGTGAGTATTCATAACGGTGGAGGTGTTGGTTGGGGCGAAGTGATTAATGGCGGATTTGGTATGGTTCTTGATGGAAGTAAAATAGCTGATAACAACCTTAAATCTATGTTGTTTTGGGATGTTAACAATGGCATTGCCAGAAGAAGTTGGGCAAGAAATGAAGGTGCTGAATTTGCCATCAAACGCGCGATGAAACAAGAGAAAAAATTAAAGGTGACTATTCCAAACCACGTGGACGATTCACTTCTGAAATAACTTAAAATTGTACGACTATGAAAACAATACTCAAATTTTTTACACTGCTCATTATAGCGATATCTTTTAGTTCGTGCTCCTCAGTAAGAGTCGCTGCTGACTACGAAAAATCAACCGATTTCAACAAATACAAAACCTACGCGTTTTTTAAGCCGGGAGTTGATCAGGCTAAAATAAGCGATATTGATAAAAGACGTATTTTAAGGGCTATTGAAGCCGAAATGCTAGCCAAAGGCTTTACCAAATCCGAAGAACCCGATTTACTGATAAGTATCTTTACCGAGTCTACCCAACGTGTGGATGTCTACAACAACGCCTGGGGCATGGGCGGTTGGGGCTGGGGCGGCTGGGGCTGGGGCGGCTGGGGTCCTGGTTGGGGCATGGGCTGGGGTCCCGGATGGGGCAACTCAGTTTCTACCTCGGTTGAAGGACAACTGTTTATTGATCTCATAGATGCCAACAAAAAAGAATTGATTTGGCAAGGCTCTGGTACCGGTAATATTACTAATAAAGACGTGGATAAAAAAGTAGCCGAAATTAATACCTTCGTCAATAAAATTTTAGAACAGTTCCCTCCTGGTCAACAATAAAATATGCTATAAAAAAAGGTCGAATATAATTCGACCTTTTTTTATTTTATAATACTAATAAGCCAGTAATTCAATTAATTTTTGTTTTACTTTTTCGGTGCTTGGTATCATGGTTTCTTCAAGTATTGAGTTTAGAGGAATGGCCGGCATATTTTCGCTGCCAATGGTCATTACAGGTGCATCTATATATTGAAAACACTCCTCCTGAATTTTTCCTGCCAGAGCTCGTGCAAAGCTATTATTTGAAGGTTCTTCGGTGACCACCAAACATTTTCCTGTTTTTTTAACCGACTTCATAATGGTTGCTTCGTCTAAGGGGTAGAGTGTTCGAAGGTCTATAATTTCTACCTGATTTCTCAGATTCAATTCACCAGTGGCGTTGTACGCCCAGTGAACTCCCATTCCGTAAGTTACTATGGTTGCTGTTTCTTCTTCCTCTTGAGGCCAGATTTCCTGTAAAACCCAAGCTTTTCCGAAAGGCAATACGTAATCTTCTGCCGGCTCAACAGAGGTCGCGCCTTGCGTACCTTTCACCTTACTCCAATACAAACCCTTGTGCTCTAAAATTACTACCGGATTAGGATCGTAATAAGCGGCTTTCATCAAACCTTTTAAATCGGCTCCGTTACTTGGGTAGGCAATTTTAATGCCTCTAATATTGGTAACAATACTTTCAACTGAAGACGAATGATAGGGTCCGCCACTACCGTAAGCACCAATGGGTACCCGAAGAATCATGCTCACCGGCCATTTACCATTACTTAAATAACAACTTCGACTTACTTCGGTAAATAATTGGTTGAGTCCCGGCCAAATATAATCGGCAAATTGAACCTCAACAATGGGTTTTAAACCCACCGCGCTCATACCTACAGTACTTCCAACAATAAAGGCTTCTTGGATGGGTGTATTAAACACTCTTGCATCACCAAATTTTTGGGCTAAAGTGGCGGCTTCTCTAAACACACCTCCAAGTCTGCCACCAACATCCTGACCGTATAATAAACATTCAGGATGCTTGCGCATTAATTCTTCAATAGCAAACAAAGCGCAATCAACCATCACCACTTTTTCGGCTCCTTCAGGCGCACGTGTGCCTTTCTCTTCTGTTATGGGCGTTGGTGCAAAATCGTGTGTAAACAAATCTTCTGGTTTGGGATCCTCGGCTTTTAATGCTTTTTCGAAATCTGTTTGTACATTTTGTTTCGCTGAATTTTCAATATGAGTGATGTCATTTGTGGTGAATCCGTTATCTAGAAGTTGTTGTTTTAAAACCGGATAAGGATCTTTTGATTTTGCTTCTTCCAAATCATCGCGATACCACTCCATACGCACACCAGATGTGTGGTGATTTAACAAAGGTACTTTTGCGTGCACTAAAAATGGTCGCCGCTCTTCGCGAATAGTTTTTATTACTTTTTCAAGTGCTTGGTAACATTCAATAAAATTAGCACCATCAATAGAAATAGCTTCCAATCCTTTAAATCCTTTGGCGTATTCAAAGGCATCCTGTGCTCTGGTTTCTTCGGCATTAGCAGAAATATCCCAACCGTTATCTTGAATTAAATATAATATTGGCAATTGCTTTAATGCTGCCATTTGAAAGGCTTCGGCTATTTCGCCTTCGGTAACTGAGGCGTCGCCTAGTGAACACAGGACAATCGAATTCCCGCGAAGGCGGGAATCTCGTTCTTTAAAATCAGAGATAGACGTATTACCTTCGGCACTTTTCAGGACAAGATTACCGCTTTCGTGGTAATAGGATTGATTAGACTCCAAATTTGATAAACTAGTGTCATCTTTTTTCCCGAAGAGATTACCGCTTTCGCGGTAATTTAGGCCCATAGCAGCCCCGGTTGCCGGAATGGCCTGCATACCTGTAGCAGAAGACTGGTGCGGAATTTTGGGTTTATCGTCATCTCTTAAACTCGGGTGCGAGTAGTAGGTTCGTCCACCCGAAAAGGGGTCGTCCTTCTTTGCCAACAGCTGCAGCATTAAATCATAAGGCCGCATACCTACGGACAGTATCATGGCATCATCCCGATAATATGGAAAAACATAATCCTGTGGCAACAATTGCATTCCGGCTGCTATTTGAATGGCCTCATGACCACGCGACGTGGCGTGCACATACTTCGAAACGAGTTTAAAATTTTCTTCGTAAAGTTCAGCCATAGATTTGGCCGTACTCATCAATTCAAATCCTTTTTTTAAAATTTCTTTATTCATGATGCTGTAACAATTTCAGCTTTTACCATCCAGTTGAACGGGTCTTCAACTTTACCTGTTTTAATTTGGTTGAGCAAATCATTAATTTTTTCAGCCACCGGACTTTCCTCGGAAACAAAAATGGTATCTTCATCGCTTCCAATTTCTTCGATGTAAGCTATACCCACCGCAGTTCCTGTTCCAAAGGCTTCTTTCAAGGAACCATTGTTAGATGCTTCCTTTATTTCATTTAATGAAATTAATTTTTCTGTGACTTTATAACCCAAGTGCTGTAATAATTTCATCACGCTATCGCGCGTCACACCTTTTAAAACCGAGCCATCTAATTTAGGTGTGATGAATTCATCATTTACTCTGAAAAAAATATTCATGGTGCCAACCTCTTGAATGTATTGGTGCTCGGCGGCATCTAACCACAAGACCTGATCATAACCTTTTGATTTCGCAATTTCAGTTGGTCTGATAGCCGCTGCGTAATTTCCGGCAGCTTTGGCTTCACCGGTACCGCCTTGCGCAGCCCTGATGTATTGTTTTTCTGCCCATAATTTAATGCGTTTGTTATACAAAGGTCCCGATGGCGATGCAATGATTACAAACTTGTAATGCGTTGCTGCACGCATCCCGATAAATGCTTCATCGGCATACATAAACGGGCGTAAATAGAGTGCGCTCCCTTCTTGCGGCGGAATCCAGTTTTTCTCAACAGCCACATACTGTTTTAAACCTTCAAGGAACAATTCCTCCGGAAAGGCAGGCATTCCCATTCGGTCTGCACTTTCGTTAATTCTCTGTGCATTCTTTTCGGGTCTAAAAAGCATTGGAACACCATCGGGGTCTAAATAGGCTTTCATTCCTTCAAAAATGGCCTGGCCGTAATGCAAAGCCATGGCGGCCGGATGGGTGGCAATGGGCTGAAGCGGCTCAATTCTTGGGTTTACCCATTCACCATTTTCGTAATCGCAAACAAACATGTGGTCTGTAAAGGTTTTACCTAAGGGAATGTTGTTAAAATCGAGTTGATTTACTTTTGAATATTTTACCTGATTAATTGAAATATCATTGTTCATTTTTAATCTATTTACACCCCTAAAGTCCCCTCAAGGGGACAATAAGAGAATTATATTATTTTTAAATTTCTCTGTTTATATCAAACTGCTCCAGATAATCGGCTACGCGTCTTAAAAAACTACCGCCTAGATAGCCGTCAACCACCCGATGATCAAAAGACAGAGACAGATACATCATACTTCTAATGGCAATTTCATCGCCGACAGTAGTTTCGATAACCTCAGCTCGTTTTTTGATAATTCCTAAGGCTAAAATGGCAACTTCTGGCTGGTTGATAATAGGCGTTCCCATCACGCTTCCGAAGGTACCAACATTCGAAATAGTAAAAGTGCTGCCTTTGATATCATCGGAATTTAATTTGTTGTTTCTTGATTTTTCTACTAGCAAATTAACATCTGTGGCTAAAGTTTTTAAATCCTTTTCGTCCGCGTTTTTTACAACTGGCACAATTAAATTACCGCTAGGTAAAGCCGTTGCCATTCCAATATTAATATCAGGCTTCACTATTATTTTGTTGCCATCAACCGAGGCATTGATATTTGGAAAATCTTTGATGGCCTTCGCCACTGCTTCAATAAAAAGTGGTGTAAATGTTAATTTCTCACTATACTTTTTTTGAAATGCCTCTTTATGGTCGTTACGCCACTGCACCATATTGGTTAAATCTGCTTCAACGTAGGCCGTAACGTGCGGCGACGTATGCTTGCTATACACCATATGATCGGCAATCATCTGGCGCATTCGGTCCATTTCTATGATTTTTCCGGTGCCTTTGTCTAGATTTAATTGTGGAATTCGGTATGCTGTTGGGTCTTGCACCACTGTTTGCGCAAATTGATATGGTCTTCCGTCGCTGATATATTGAAAGACATCACTTTTTCTCAAACGACCATCTTTACCGGTAGCGGGAATGCGCGCCAGCTCTTCAAAGCTAATATGTTGTTGTTTGGCTATGGATAGTATTAGCGGTGAAAAAAATGCGCCTTCAGCCCTATCGGAGGCAACGGTTGTTACAGTTGGAGGTTGAATTATTTTTTTTGAAGTATTTTGCTTTTCTTGAAGAGGCTCCTTCGCTTTGCTAGGAATGACGGTCTTGTTTTGGTCTGCAGTATCTTCATTTGAAATTTCAAGAATAGCAATGACTTCGCCAACCGGCACTATGTCTTTCGCTTTAAACCGAATTTCCTTCAAAACACCCGATGCCGGCGCCGGCACTTCATTATCCACCTTGTCTGTGGCTACTTCTAATAAAATATCACCTTCATTAAAACTGTCACCTTCAGAGAAGAGCCAATTAATGATGGTTCCTTCAGTGATACTTTCGCCCATTTTGGGCATTTTAAATTCCCACAACAGCGGGAATCTCTTATCTTGGTTCATTTCTTGACAATTCAATTTTTAAACAAGATTAAAAGTACTACATCTTTAATTCTACATTTGTTAAAATCGTACAAAATAAATTTTAAAAGGATATTATTCTTTATTAAATATATTTTAAAGTTTTTTATTCTTTTTATATTTGAAAAAATATGATTTAAAGAAATAATTTTCGATGGCATACCATTTAGACAAAATAGACATTGAGATATTGAAAATGCTGCAAAAAGACAGTAACCGTACCACCAAAAGCATCGCCGCTCAATTAGACATGAGTACATCGCCTATTTTTGAACGTATTAAGAAATTAGAAAAAGAAGGCTATATCAAAAAATACGTAGCAGTTTTAGACAACAAGAAAATAGGCCTGAAACTAACAGTTTTTATTGGCATTACCTTACAGGGTCATACCAGAAGTTATCTCGAAAAATTTGTGAAGGAAATTAATAATTTTCCTGAAGTTGTAGAATGCCACCGGGTGAGCGGCAATTTTGATTATCTGCTAAAATTGGTGGTAGAAGATATTGAAGCTTACGAAACCTTCATTATTACCAAACTCACACTACTACCCTACCTGGGAAATGTTCAAAGTCTTATTACCTTATCTACAGGAAAGGAAACCAACGAAATTGATTTGAGCAGCGTACTTTAACAATCACTTTTTAAAAGTTTCGCGCAAGGTTTTGTATACATCATCTTGTACTTTCATTTGACTGGGCACTTCTCTAAGGGGTTCAACAGCCTTTAACGTGTCATGACATTCCTTAGGTAATTGCTGGTATAATTGGGTACCTTTGGTCTTCCAGGCAATCATCTCATCGCTTACCTGCTTAATTATTTTTGCGGGATTACCAACTACTAAACTCCTTGGCGGGATATTCATTTCTGCCGGTACAAAACACATGGCACCAATAATGCTTTCGTCACCAATTTGGGCATCGTCCATTATGACTGAGTTCATTCCTATTAAACAATTCCTGCCCAAATTGGCACCATGAATAATAGCACCGTGACCTACATGGGCACTTTCCTTTAACACGATACTTTTTCCGGGAAACATGTGCACGGTACAATTTTCCTGCACGTTCACACCATCTTCCAAAATAATCTGTCCCCAATCACCTCGAATAGCCGCTCCCGGACCAATATAACAGTTTTTACCAATGATAACATTGCCTGTAATAGCTGCGAGCGGATGCACAAAACTACTTTCGTGGATAACCGGTGTGTAGCCTTTGAATGAGTATATCATATGATTACGTTTATCATTGCGAGGACGAAGGACGCGGCAATCTTTGCAAGAGATTCCTTCACTTCGTTCGGAATGACTAGCTATTTTTATAAGTTTTCAACTTCTCCTTTGTGAAATCGCTTAACACTAACCTTCCGCTTATCTTGGCCCGCTGCATTAACAACTGATCCCAATCTTCTGTACCTCGCCAAAACATAGTTTTCATTTCGGTCATGGCTTTTGGGTTGTAAGTGCATAATTTTTTAGAAAAGCTTTCTACGGCTTCATCTAAGGCCTCGGTGGTATCAAACAATTCTGTGAAAAGTCCTTTTTGTAAGGCCCATTCTGCCGAAAAAAATTCATCTGCGTTCATAGCGATTTGCGACATCCCACTTAAGCCAAGTTTGCGCTGTACCGCAGGACCAACCACAAACGGGCCAATACCAACATTGAGCTCGCTTAGTTTGATTGATGCATATTTGGTGGCCATACAATAGTCTGTTGCCGAAGCCAAACCAACACCACCACCAACAGTTTTGCCCTGAACCCTGCCGATTATAAACTTCGGACATTTGCGCATGGCATTAATAACGTTGGCAAATCCGGAGAAAAAGGTTTTTCCGGTTTCTTCATCTTCAATCTCTATGAGCTCGTTAAAGCTGGCGCCGGCACAAAAGGTTCGGTCACCACCACTTTTAAGTATAATGACTTTAACGTTGGTATCCTCGCCCATTGCGGTAATTGTTCTTGCCAGTTCGGTTAAAAGAACCGACGGCAAGGAATTATGAGAAGGATGAAAGAACTCAATGGTTCCAACATGTCCTTTAATTTGTTTTTTTACGTATGGTTCGTTCATGTTTACTGGTATGT
This sequence comes from Paucihalobacter ruber, assembly GCF_006494535.1. Lineage (GTDB taxonomy): Bacteria > Bacteroidota > Bacteroidia > Flavobacteriales > Flavobacteriaceae > Paucihalobacter > Paucihalobacter ruber. Next base: position 262,634 of record NZ_VHIQ01000007.1, on the reverse strand, counting down.
CAATGCGCACCTGTTGCGCATTCGGTTAATTTTTTGTTTTGGTATAATTTGATAAATCCCATTTGGCACTAAGGTCTACCCATTCAGGATTACCTTCAGTAATAATATTTATTTTCCACTGTTTTTTCCATTTTTTAATTGTCTTTTCCCTTTGAATTGCTATCCTAACATCACTATATTCTTCAAAATAAACTAACTTCTTGATATTGTATCGACCTACATGTGTTCCAAAAGTTGCCCTCTTATGCTCGCTCATTCGTCTCTTAATATTATTTGTTACACCTACGTAGAAAATATGATTTTTTTCATGTGTTAAAATGTAAGTATAATACTTTTTTGACATAGGCACTGTTTGAAGCGACTGCGCAACAAGTGCGCAGTGACCAAAAAACTACAACAAATTAAACTGCTCAAAATGATGATTCAAATGCTTTCTCTCCAATAAATACCATTCGTATCTATTCAATTCACCAAAGACCATATTTTTTAATTTTACATCCGGATTTTCCTTGAAAAAATTGAGATATTTTTCTCTCTGTAATTTGAAGTTTTCAACAGCAGTTTCCAAATCAGGGTGATGCAATGGTGCTAATGTATCCTTTTCTAACTGCGGAAAGTTGGTGTTTTTAGGAAACTTTTCGTAGTTGTATAGACTGGCATGAACTTTTTCTAAAATCTTTTCTGGCGTGGCAATTTCAAAATTCTGAATCTCACCGGAGGCAATTTTGTAAGTATATTCTAAATGCTCAATCATATGTTGCGCGGTCATGATACCCCATTTAGGTTTAGACGCTTCCGAAAGCTTGGGCAAACATTCGTCTATTTTCTGATTGGTCATTTCAACAAAAGTCTCCTGCTTTTTTTGCACCATGGTTAATACCGTTGCAAAGGCCACTTTTTCGTCGTTAGTAGCGTCAAAAATTTCAGCATACCATTTTACAATTCCGCTTGGATGTTCGGCAGAAGCCACATCTCTGTCTATTTTTTGCTTACAGGTTAAACGTACATAAATGGTATCGTTGTGGTATAACGGACGAAGGAAACGACATTCTTCTAAACCGTAATTAGCGGCCACCGGACCTTTATTCGGATACACAAACAATCCAGCAGCTGCCGAAATAATAAAGTAACCATGAGCAGTTCGTTTTTCAAAAATGCTGCCATCGAGCGATGTGATATCGGTATGGGCATAAAAATGGTCCCAAGTTAAATTTGAAAAGTTAATAATGTCTGAATCTGTAATCGTCCTGTTATGGGTTTTCATAGACATCCCTGTTTGTATGTCTTCCCAGTGATATTTAAACGGATGTTGATCTGCTTCTTTGTATTTGGCATTTTGCTGGAAGATACCTGTTATTTCCGTGATGGTTGTTGGCGAACCTTGAATGGCGGTACGTTGCAAATAATGTTTGATACCGCGAACACCACCCATTTCTTCACCACCGCCGGCGCGACCCGGACCACCGTGAACCAGATAAGGCAATGGTGAGCCATGTCCGGTACTCTCTTTGGCACTTTCGCGATTAAGTACTAATATTCTGCCATGATGACTGGCGGCATTAATAACGTATTCACGAGCAATATCATCATTATATGTTGCAATGGAGGACACCAAGGAGCCTTTACCCATTTGCGCCAAGGTAATGGCTTCATCTAAAGTTTTATAAGGCATGATAGTACTTACAGGACCGAAAGCCTCACGCTCATGAATTATTGTGTTCTTAAATGGATGATCTGCTCTTAAGACAATCGGACTTATAAAAGCGCCCTTTTCTGAATCTGCTCCAATAGTTTCTATAGTATCTAAATTGCCATAAACAATTTGCGCTTCTTTGGCCAAATCTTTAACCGAATCTTTAACGGCACTAACTTGCTGACGACTTACCAGAGAACCCATGCGCACTTCTTTCAGTCTTGGGTCTCCAATAGTGATTTTATCCAATTCTTTTCCTAAAGCAATTTGAACATCTTCTATCAAGTTTTCAGGGACAATGATTCTTCTAATGGCTGTGCATTTTTGACCGGCTTTCACAGTCATTTCTTTTCTAACTTCTTTAATAAATAAGTCGAATTCTGGTGTTCCCGGAATAGCGTCTCCACCTAAAATTGATGCATTTAACGAATCGGCTTCCATTGTAAATGGTACAGATTCTTGAATTAAACGCGGGTGAGCTTTTAATAATCTGCCCGTTGCTGCCGAACCTGTAAATGTCACTACATCTTGAGATTCTACGGTATCGAGAATGTTTTTGATAGTACCATTGATTATTTGCAATGCTCCTTCGGGTAAAATTCCTGAGGCAATGATTTCTTTTGCAACTGCTTCAGCTAAATACGACGATGATGGAGCCGGCAAAACCACTGCGGGAACGCCAGCCATCCAGTTAACGGCACATTTCTCTAACATACCCCATACCGGAAAGTTAAAGGCGTTGATATGAACAGCAACTCCTTTTTTAGGCACCATGATATGATGCGCCATGAAGCGACCGCCTCGTGATAAATCTATAGGATCACCTTCCACGTGAAAAGGCTGATTTGGGAATAATTTTCTTAAAGATGCATTGGCAAATAAATTACCGAAACCACCTTCAATATCTATCCAACTATCAACTCTGGTTGCTCCGGTACGATAACTTAGTTCATAAAACTGTTCTTTCCTTTTAGTAAGGTAAAGCGCCAGTTTTTTAAGCATGTTGCCGCGTTCTTGAAAGGTCATTTTCCTTAGAGTTTCACCTCCTTTGGTTCTACCGTAGTTGAGAATTTCAGGAATATCTAAGCCATCGATGGCTACTGAAGCAAAAGCTTCGCCTGTGATGGCGTCGTGTATGGGTGTACCTTCTTCTTTTCCGGTAGTCCAGTTTCCGGTTACGTAATGTTCAATCTTCTTCATATGCTTGGTGCTTTGTATGATGAGATTTCCGCTTTCACGGAAAGGTGATGTTGTATTTTTTGCATCAGTACCGTAATTTAATGTAGGTTCGAATTGTTTCTAATATTTTAATATTTTGAACAAGGTATCATGGATTGAGGTTATTTTAGTTTTTGAGATAGTACCAAGTTTTTTTTTGAAACGTTCCTTTGATAATGTCCTAACTTGAAAAACCAAAATCTCCGAGGTTTCTTTTAATCCATTTTCTTCATTAGGCTCTATGATTGGATGTTCTTTAAAATAATGCAATGAAGTTGTTAGCGGACAAACTATTAACAAATTTGATTTTTGATTCATTGTGTTCCCACTGATAATCACTGCCGGCCTATTACCACTTTGTTCGCTACCTTTTACCGGTTCAAAGTAAACGTTCCATATTTCGCCTTGTCTCATTCTTTTTCTAAATCTTCAAGTATTTGGAACCATTCTTCTATTCCTTCTTCGGCTATTTCCAACATATCGGGATCGTTTGCAGCTCGTTCAAAAGATTGAGCGAATTGTGCCTTTTCAATTTGAATCAAATAACGCTGCAGCGCTTTCTGAATGAGCTTATTTTTTGGAATTTTTAATTCCGATGCTGTTTTTGCAAGCTGATCAAGGAGTTCTTGTGGAAGTGATGACGTAAATGTTGCCATTTTATATTTATTTTTTGTAAATATAATTAATATTTATCACATTTTTTCAATGATAGCTGCATAACCCTGACCAACGCCAATACACATTGTAACAAGTGCGTATTTTTTGTTTTGTTGATGTAATTCTAAAGCGGCGGAATAGGCAATTCTTGCACCGGTTACACCCAGTGGATGACCAATGGCTATCGCGCCACCGTTGGGATTCAATCGAATGTCGTCATCAGCCAAGCCCAATGCACGTGTACAAGCCAGTGCCTGAGCTGCAAAGGCCTCGTTTAACTCTATAATATCCATATCGTTCATGCTTAATCCTGCTTTTTCAAGTGCTTTGTTGGAAGCTTCCACAGGACCAATACCCATAATTCTGGGTTCTACGCCAACCACAGCAGAACTTACAATTCTAGCAAGCGGTTTTAAGTTGTATTGTTTCACGGCATCTTCTGAGGCGATGATGGTTGCAGCCGCACCGTCATTTAATCCTGATGAATTTCCGGCGGTAACACTACCGCCTTCTTTTTTGAAAGCCGGACGAAGCTTTCCTAAAACCTCTAAAGTGGTTGCCGGTTTTATAAATTCGTCCTTAGAAACTATAATTGGGTCTGCTTTTCTTTGCGGAATTTCTACCGGAATAATTTCCAATGCCAATCGGCCATTGACTTGTGCCTTAGCGGCTTTCATTTGGCTCCAGTAAGCAAATTTATCTTGATCTTCGCGAGTGATGTTATATTTTTCAACTAAATTTTCAGCAGTGTTTCCCATTCCGTCTGTGCCATTCATCTCATGCATTTTCGGATTAACAAATCGCCAACCAAAACTAGAATCGTACATTTTAGAATCGGTTCCATAGGCAGCTGAAGGTTTAGAAATTACATAGGGTCCGCGCGTCATGTGCTCAACACCGCCGGCAATAAATACATCGCCGTCGCCAGCTTTAATGGCGCGACTGGCGTGAATAATAGCCGATAAACCCGAACTGCATAATCTGTTAACCGTTTCACCCGGAACTGTATAGGGTAATCCCGCCAGAAGTAAAGCCATTCTCGCTATATTTCGATTGTCTTCACCTGCCTGATTGGCACATCCCAAAATAACGTCGCTGTAAACTTCTTTAGGAATTTGTGGATTTCTTTTTACAATTTCTTTGATAACCAAAGCAGCCAGATCGTCTGTTCTTACTGCAGACAGACTACCTTGATAATTGCCAATTGGTGTTCTGATACCGTCTATAATATATGCTTCTTTCATCTGTTTATATTTATTGTTTTTCAATGGCGCGATGTAATTCGTCAATTACGATTTATGTTTGTAACAACTTAATTACTTTGGCTCATATCATCTTACCGCCCACAAACTATGGGTATCTTTTTTAGTTATTACTAGTTAGTTTAACAATGCTGCAAAGGTGTCGTGATTTCTCATATCACCCGTTTGATAACCTTTTAAAAACCATTCCATTCGCTGCTGTGAAGTACCGTGTGTAAACGAATCAGGCACCACATAACCTTGCATTCGTTTTTGAATGGTATCGTCGCCTACGGCCTGAGCCGCACTTAAAGCTTCTTCTATATCGCCTTCCTCGAGGTATTTCTTATTGTAATGTGCCCAAAGACCTGCATAAAAATCGGCTTGTAGCTCCAGTGCAACTGATAATTTATTGCCTTCGGCTTTCGATACACTTCTTTGCAACTGCCTGACTTTTTGTGATGTTCCTAATAAGGTTTGCACATGATGACCAATTTCGTGCGCGGTGACATAGGCAATTGCAAAATCACCCTTTTTGGCTCCAAACCTATGATGCAATTCATTAAAAAAAGCTAAATCCATATATACTTTTTGATCGGCCGGACAGTAAAAAGGACCCATTGCAGACGAAGCCGTACCACAAGACGAAGTAACCTGTTGAGTGAATAATATCATTTTAGGTTCTTGATAAGTTCCAAGATTGTTTTGTGTGAATATACCATGCCAAACATCTTCGGTATCTGCAAGTACTGTTCCTACAAAATCACCTATTTCAATTTCATCTGGTGTAAGTTGTCTACTTTCAGATTGAACCGATTGTGTTTGCTGCTGATTGATTTGCTCCAGAATCGGAGCAATAGTTTGTCCTGTTTCACCACCAAATAGTTGTAATAAAATTATTACAACAGCTATTAAGCCACCACCGGCAACCACCTTGCCTTTGGTGCTTGTACCGCGACGATCTTCGAGGTTACCACTTTTTCTTCTGCCTTGCCATTTCATATTTTAATTGTTTAAGTAAGTTTTTAATATTGAGATTCCTGCTTTCGCAGGAATTGTTACCAATCTTTTTGAGTTCTGTAAACCACTCCTTTAAACAAAGCCACAAGCTCGTTGCCTCTTTTAACCTCGACTACATTAAAACCAAGTTTGTTGTTCACTTTTTCAATAACAGACTCAGCAATTAAATAGTCGCCTTCGTTAACAGCTTCTATATGATTAATACTTGTTTCTATAGAAACGGCATATTTACCATGTGTATTGGCGGTAAATCCGAAAGCTGTATCAGCTAAAGCGTAAGTAATACCTCCATGAGCCTTACCCATGCTGTTAAGCATGTCTTTTCTAACAGTCATTCCCAACTTACATGCACCAATTTCACACGCCAATATTTCAATGCCGAGCCATTGACTGAATGGGTCGAGGGATAACATTTTAGACGGGATAGTTCTTGAGCCTATGAGTTTTTGAGTATTTGAGTTGTTCGCCATTGTGTAATATAATTAAAATCATTTGTTGGATTTTATATAGTTTTTATAAGAAGTAATCATTTTTGATAACTCTGTTACTAGCTCACGATTCTTTTCGTCAGTCTGCTTATCTATAAAACCACGTCTCAAAGCCTTTGTGCTGCAAACCACACATTCATGTGCACTATCCCAAGCAATTTGTAAGTATCTATTAAAGTTGAGTTTTGTACTTGATGAACCTTCGGCAATATTCAAAGCAATAGCATCAGCCGCTCTGATAAACTGAGAGGAAAGCCGGTAGGTTTCTTCCTTCGGAAAGCTCTTTATTTGTTCAAAAACGTAATCACCAAAATCTAATGCCTTTTGATACATTATCAAATCTTCAAACTTAAAATGATATTTTTTTTCCATTTAATTAAAAGTTTTCAATTGACAAACACGCATTAACTCACAAACTCAAAAACTAAAAGACTCACCGCTTTGCCCCATTCGTCTCAATATCGGACTGCAACGATAGCGATCTTCCCGATATTCATCATATAGCGAATCCATTTTTTCAACACACCAATTGATTCCCTTTTCGTTTGCCCAAGCAAGTAGACCTTTAGGATAATTAACCCCTTTGGTCATGGCGTTGTCAATGTCCTCAGCTGAAGCAATATTCAAAAATAAGGCGTCAGCGGCTTCATTGATGAGCATGACTAAAATGCGTTCGAAGATTTTTTGTGCCAATTCTTTATCAGAAGATTCTTCGCTTTTGCTCTGAATGACAGTCGAACCATTTTCATTGTAATTGTAATAACCTTTTCCCGTTTTGCGACCTAAGTATCCTGCTTCCGCATAACGCTTTTGGGTGAACGAAGGTTTATATCTGGGATCGTAATAGAAAGCCGTGAAAACAGATTCGGTTACCGTGTAATTTACATCGTTGCCAATAAAATCCATAAGCTCGAAAGGCCCCATTTTAAAACCACCTATTACTTTCATGGCGCTGTCTATTTGAGCAAAAGATGCGATGCCTTCTTCATACACACGAAGCGCTTCGCCATAAAAGGGGCGTGCAACGCGATTCACAATAAAACCGGGCGTATCTTTAACTACAACAACAGTTTTTTTCCAATCTTTAATAATTTGAATTGTCTGATTTTTGATTTCTGCTGAAGTTTGAACCGCTGGTACAATCTCAACCAACGGCATTAGAGGTGCCGGATTAAAAAAGTGAATTCCGATGAATCTTTCAGGCTTTTCTAGGGCAGCTGCAATAGAAGCGATGGACAAGCTTGAAGTATTTGATGCCATAATGCAGTGTGCATCAACATATGTTTCCAACTCAGAAAATACCTTCTTTTTGGTATCGAGATTTTCAATAATAGCTTCAATAACTAGATTTGAATTTGCCAGATTTTTTAGGTTATCTACATAACTAATATTGTTTTGAATTCTATTTTTCTCATCTGAATCGATGTGGCCTTTCTCTATTAATCTGAGTAGAATTTTATTTAAACTTGCCTCTGCTTTGTTCAGTGCTTCACGATTGGTATCGTACAATTTTACTTTACAATGAGCTGTGGCCGCCACTTGAGCGATACCGCTTCCCATAGTTCCGGCGCCTATGATTCCTACATTCATATGTTTGGATTAAAATGGTAAATTTTTCACATCAACGTTTCCGCCCGATAAGATAATACCAATATTTTTATTTTTAAAATTATCTCTTTCCTTAATTAACGCAGCAAATGGGACAGCACATGACGGCTCTATAATTATTTTGAGTCGTTCCCAGATTAATTTCATGGCTTGAATGATCTCATCCTCATCTACCAAAATAATTCTTTCGACGTGTTGCTGAATGATGGGGAAATTCCTATCGCCTAAATTGGTGCGTAACCCGTCAGCCACTGTATTGACCGAATCATTGAATTCAATTTTACCCGATTGCAAAGATCTGAATGCATCGTCGGCTTGCGAAGGCTCTCCTCCTATCACCTTACAATTATTACCAAAGTAATGAGCAGCTAAGGCCGTTCCTGCAATGAGTCCGCCACCACCAACAGGAGCCATTAAATAATCTAAATCGGGATGTTCCTGCAATAATTCCATTGCAGCTGTTGCATTGCCATAAATTACTTCATCCTGATTGGACGGGTGCAAAAAAGTAGCGCCGGTTTCAATCCTGATTTTATCAGCCATTTCTTCTCTGTCAATGGGAGTGGATTCACTTTCAATAATTTCTCCGCCATAGGCGCGTACCGCATCTTTCTTTACCTGTGGCGCATTTTTAGGCATTACGATATATGATTTAACGCCAAGTTGATTGGCCGCTAATGCAACGGCTTGCGCAAAATTGCCTGATGAATGTGTGACAACGCCTTTTTGCCGTTCCTCCTGCGTCAACGATAAAATAGCATTAGAAGCACCGCGCATTTTAAAAGCACCCATCTTTTGAAAGTTTTCGCATTTGAAATACACATGTGCACCGGCTATTTCATCTAGTAATCTTGAAGTTAGCACTGGTGTATTGTGTATAAATGGTTGTATTCTTTGGTGGGCTTGGATAAGAACTTGTTGATTCATAATAACTAATCAAAAATTAAGCTCCCTTGAAATCAGGTTTTCTTTTTTCTATAAATGCCGAAACACCTTCGGCATAATCATTTGTTTGGGCTGCTTCTATTTGTAATTTTGATTCTAAAGATAATTGTTCTTCTAGATTATTGGTTAGCGATTGGTTGAAGGCTTCCTTAATTTTGCCCAAAGCAAGTGTTGGCATTTGAGCCAGCCTTAAGGCTACTTGACTTACTTCATCTTCAAAATTTTCTAAAGGAAGCACTTTATATATCATTCCTAGTTTTTCTGCTTCTTGAGCTGACACCTTATCGCCTAACATAGCTAATGCCGAAGCTTTTTGAAATCCGATGAGCCGTGGCAAAAAGAAAGTTCCTCCACTATCGGGTATCAAACCAATTAAACTAAATGCCTGAATAAAACTAACTTTTTCATGCGCCAACACAATGTCACAGGCTAAAGCAATATTGGCTCCTGCTCCTGCAGCAACGCCGTTAACGGCCGCAATAATTGGCTTTTTAATAGTTCGAATTAAGGAAATAATAGGATTATAATGTTCATCTAATATTTTTTTGAATCCCGGATTTAACTCGGGTGAAGTCACTTCCTTTAAATCCTGACCGGCACAGAAGGCTTTGCCATTTCCGGTAAGAACCAAAGCTCTTACTTCGGAATTGGTTTCGCAGTCCTTAAGGACTTGTTGCAGCCTTAAGGCCATTTCGCGATTGAAACTATTGAAAACCTCAGGGCGATTTAACCTGATGTAAGCTATATTGTTTTCTATTGATAAGCGTATACTTTCATTCATAATTTCGATTCGAATACATGCTGTACTAAGACAAAAATATTTTATTGTTTAATACTTTAATTATAAGAGATTCCTGCTTGCGCAGGAATTTAATTTACTTCAAACACTTAAAATAATCAAAAGGTTCTAAACAATCTTCACATTGAAACTGAGCTTTACACGCCGTGGACCCAAACTGACTGACTAGTCTGGTATTGGTAGAACCACAATTTGTACATTTAACAATTCGCTTGTTTCCAAGAAGTGCTTCTTTATCGGCTGTTTCGCTCAAGGGTGCTGCAATTCCATAATCTTCGAGGGCTTTTCGACCTCTGGGTGTTATCCAGTCTGTAGTCCAGGCAGGATATAAAATTAAATCAATTTCTACCTCGTAACCTTCGTCTTTGAGTGCTTTTTTGATATCATCACCAATAACATCCATTGCCGGACAACCGCTGTATGTTGGCGTAATTTCAACTTTTACCTTGTTATTTTTCAAAACTGCAGAGCGCACTACACCCATATCCATGATTGACAAAACCGGAATTTCAGGATCTGAAACTTGTTCCAGGATTGGAATGAGTTTATTGTCAATATTTTGCTCTGTTGTTGTCATTTTACCACTCCATATTAGGATACGCGCGCTGCATGTACTGCATTTCGGCTAATATATAACCCATATGTTCTGTATGAACACCTTCTTTTCCTCCTTTTTGGAAAAATTTTACCTCGGGAATCTCAATTGTGGCTTCATTTAGCACATCGTTAAGTTGATTGTAATAGTCTGCTTTTAATTGTGTGACATCAACACCTATGCCTTCGTTTAGCATTTCTTTATCGGCTTCTGTGAGTTGAAACAATTCGTTGGTAAAAACCCATAAATCATTCATGGCGTTTTGTATCCTTGAATGACTTTCATCTGTACCATCACCAAGTCTTTTTATCCAATCTGATGAAAAACGTTTGTGATACAAAGCTTCTTTTAATGATTTTTTTGCTATTGCAGAAAGCGTTAAATCTCTACTATGCTGCAATTGATCTAAAAATAAAACGTGATACACATCAAACAAAAATTGTCTTGCAATGACGTATGCAAAATCTGTATTGGGTTGCTCAACAAGTAACACATTTTTATAATCCCGTTCCTTTCTTATGAAGGCAATGGTATCTTCGGATGCATTACCACCAAGTATTTTGGCAGCATATTGATAATAACCACGCACCTGGCCTAACAAATCAAGCGAAATATTGGTGAGTGCAATATCGGTTTCTAAACTAGGTCCATGGCCACACAATTCACCTAAACGCTGACCCAATATCAGTGAATTGTCGGCAACACCGAGAATATAATTGTATAGATTTTTGTTCATAATACTTTTAATTAACAAGGTTCCTGCTTTCGCAGGAATTTTACATATGTTTCACTTCGTCAGGAACTTTATAAAAAGTTGGATGTCTGTAAACCTTGTCTTGAGCAGGTTCAAACATTTCACCGTTGTGTTCGGGATTTGAGGCGGTGATGTGCTTAGATTCTACTACCCAAATACTCACACCCTCATTTCTACGGGTATAAACGTCCCGTGCATTTTCGAGTGCCATTTCAGCATCTGCAGCGTGCAGACTTCCAAAGTGACGGTGCTCTAAACCATTTTTACTTCTTACGAAGACTTCCCAAAGTGGCCAGTTTTTTTTCATAATACTGCCCGCGAAAGCGGGTATCTTTTAGTTAAACTACTTGTTTTTCTTTTCTGTCTGCTTGTTTTTCGGCATAAGCCATTGCTGCATCTCTCACCCACTCGCCGCGTTCCCAAGCACCTTTTCTGGCTGCTAATCGCTCTTTATTGCACGGACCGTGGCCTTTAACAACCTGCCAAAATTCGTCCCAGTTAATGGGGCCAAAATCGTAGTGACCGCGTTCTTCGTTCCATTTTAAATCAAAATCTGGAATGGTCAGGCCAATTAAATCTGCCTGAGGAACGGTTTGATCTATAAATTGCTGACGCAATTCGTCGTTGGTTTTACGCTTTAATTTCCATTTCATGGATTGCTCGGTATGAACTGAGGCATCGTCTGTTGGACCTAACATCATAAGCGATGGCCACCACCAGCGATTTAACGCATCTTGTGCCATTTCCTTTTGCTCCGGTGTTCCCTGAGCCAATTTCATCATAATTTCAAAACCTTGCCGCTGATGAAAACTTTCTTCCTTACAAACACGCACCATAGCTCTGGCATATGGCCCGTAAGAGGTGTTGCACAATGGCACCTGATTGATAATGGCAGCCCCATCAACCAACCAGCCAATTGCACCCATATCTGCCCATGTGAGCGTGGGATAGTTGAAAATACTTGAATATTTGGCTTTTCCAGTGTGTAACTGCTCGTACAATTCGTCTCTTGAAATACCTAAGGTTTCGCAAGCACTATACAAATACAAACCATGTCCTGCTTCATCCTGAACCTTAGCTAAAAGTGCTACTTTACGTCTTAACGACGGCGCTCGGGTTATCCAATTTCCTTCGGGCAACATGCCTACAATTTCAGAATGGGCGTGTTGCGATATCTGACGAATATGTGTTTGACGGTACTTTTCGGGCATCCAGTCCTTTGGCTCTATTTTTTCGTCGCGCGAAATTTTTGCTTCAAATTCGGCTTCCAGATTTTTAATTTGATTTTCACTCATGGCTTTATATTTTGGTAATTTTTCTTTTTTCGAAATGTCTATGTCGAGATGCCTTTTTACAAAGGCATTTTATACATCAAAATCTACTACTACTTTTTCACTCACAGGTTCAGCCTGACAACTCAATACGTAATTATTAGCTACTTCATCGTCTTCTAAGGCATAGTTCACTTTCATTTTCACTTCACCTTCAACCAACTTACACTTGCAGGTACTGCAAACGCCGCCTTTACAGGCGTATGGCAAGTCGGCACCCGCCGCCAAGGCTGCATCGAGAATGTTATCATAATCTGATTCCATATTAAAATGAAATTCTTTTCCGCCATCAATGATGGTTACAGGAATACCATTGGCTTTTATGGTTGACACTTCCTTTGTAGCCGTTTTAACGACAGGCACATCTCCCGCAAAAAACAGTTCAAAATGAATGTTATCTTTACACAAGCCCATAGCTTGTAAAGTCTCACTAATCATAAAGATCATATCCTTAGGCCCGCAAATAAAACAATGGTCTACATCATTTACATCAAAAAAATGCTTGCTGAGGGTTTTAATTTTTTCTTCTGTAAATCTGCCGTTAAACAAAGGAATGTCTCTTTGCTCTTTTGTTAGAAAATAAAATATCTCAAACCTGTCAAAAAATATATTTTTAAGTTGCTCAATTTCTTCTTTAAATATAATTGATTTTACAGTTCTATTCAAGTAAAATAGCTTAAATGTTGCATTAGGCTCTGCTAACAAATGCGTTTTTATGATAGATAGCATTGGTGTAATTCCACTACCGGCAGCAAAAGCAATATAATTTTTGGCTAAGTTTGGTGCTAAATCGACAGAAAATTTCCCTGAAGGTGGCATCACCAACAATTCATCACCCGATTTTAAAGTTGTATTGGCATAAGACGAAAATATTCCGCCTGGAATTTGTTTAATTGCCACACGCCATTGATTGTCTAACGGACTGGAGCAAAGCGAATAAGAACGCCTAACATCTTGTCCGTTTATTTCCTTTCTTAAGGTTAAATGCTGACCCTGTGTAAATTTAAAATCAGATTTTAAATGCTCGGGGATATCAAAGGTAACCACGGTTGTATCCTTGGTGTCTTTGTAAACATCCGCAACTTTTATAGAATGAAATTGTACCATAACTTTAATACTAACAACTGTTAGTTTAGAATTCAAAATTACAAATTTATTTGTAAACTATTTGTTAATTCCGCCAATGAGTACTTCCACTAACTGCGAAGTAAGGTTGTTAATATCAATATCTTCTTTTTTAGGTATCCAAACATACAAATACCTAAGGGTTGATAGTAACGAAAACATTACAACATCGGGGTTCATATTTTTAATTTCATTATGTTCAATTCCTTTTGTAATAATTGTCTTTAGATTATCCTCGTATTGCTTGCGAAGTTGAAGATAGTATCCGCGTTTATTTTCCAAATGCATCCAATCGTTATTGAGCACTGCCATACCATCAGGATTTTCTGAAGCCAGTTTAACGTGTAAAAGAACGACACTTTTCAATTTTTCAACATTGGTATTATCAGAAATTAAAATGTTTTGCATACCCGATGTAAATTCTTGGGCTATTTGAATGAGAATTAATTCTAAAATTTCTTGTTTCGAATTGATATGATTGTAAAGGCTGGCCGCTTTAATACCCATTTCTTGCGCTAGGTCTCTCATGGTAACAGCGCTGTAGCCTTTCTGTTTAAAAAGTTTTCCAGCAATTTTTATGATTTCTTCTTTTCGAGTTGGGTTTATCATAATTATTTACAGATATAAAATCCTAAAATACTTTATTTACCAACGTAATGTATAGAACATTTAATAATTTTGTTTTCAAAAAATTAACTATGAGCCATGAATATGAGTCCAATCCTTTAATTGACAGACTTCCTCCTCACCTAAAACAATTCATAAAGCCGCAAAATTACAACCTGTATTCTCCCATTAATCAGGCAGTTTGGCGATATGTGATGAGAAAAAATATTTCCTATCTGTCTACAGTTGCGCACAAAATGTACTTAAAAGGGCTGGAGTTGACAGGAATTTCTATAGATACCATTCCAAATATGTACGGAATGAATCGTATTTTAAAAGAAATAGGCTGGGCAGCTGTGGCTGTTGATGGTTTTATTCCACCAAATGCCTTCATGGAATTCCAAGCGTACAAAGTGTTGGTCATCGCATCAGATATTCGTCAATTAGAACATATTGAATATACCCCTGCACCAGATATTATCCATGAAGCGGCCGGGCATGCTCCTATTATTGCTAATCCCGATTATGCCGAATATTTAAGGAGATTTGGCGAAATTGGATCTAAAGCGATACTTTCGGCTCATGACAATGCCATTTACGAAGCTGTTAGAAAGTTATCAATTTTAAAAGAATCTACCTCTAGTTCAGAAGAAGAGCTAGTGCAAGCCGAAAATGAGGTAAATCAATTGCAAGCTGAAAAAGTTGAGCTTTCCGAAATGGCACAGATTAGAAATTTACATTGGTGGACAGTAGAATATGGCTTAATAGGCACCCCTGAAAACCCTAAAATCTATGGAGCAGGATTGCTATCCTCTATTGGTGAAAGTAAATGGTGTCTTTCTGAATCTGTAAAAAAAATACCCTATTCTGTAAAAGCAGCGCAAACCGAATTTGATATAACGAAACCGCAACCTCAGCTATTCGTGACACCAGATTTTTCTTACCTTATGGAAGTTTTAGAAGAGTTTGCAAACACCATGGCTCTTAGAACCGGCGGTTGGCGCGGACTTCAAAAATTGATAGATTCCAAAAAAATTGGGACTATTGAACTAAATACAGGTCTGCAAATTTCTGGCAAGTTTATTCAATTAATTAAAGACGAAGACAATAATGTGGTATTCTTCAAAACCGAAGGTCCAACAGCCTTAGCCTCCCGCGAAAAAGAGCTTATTGGACACGGTATAGCCCGTTATTCTAATGGTTTTAGCTCGCCGATCGGGAAATTAAAGGGTATTAACCTAGCTATTGAAGATATGGGACCACGAGATTTAAAAGCTTATAATTTCTACGATGGAAAGCGCATTTCTTTTGAATACGAAAGTGGTATTACCGTAGAAGGTCTTAACATAACAGGATTGCGTAATATTAATGGAAAACTAATATTAATTCTATTTGAAGATTGTACCGTTATGTACAAAGGTGAGATACTGCACTCACCAGAAGACGGCTCTTTTGATATGGCTGTTGGGTCTTCAATTATATCTGCTTTTGCGGGTAGTGCTGATTTTCTTTCTTTCGAAAATTTGTATAACGTTTCTAACTACAACACGCATCAAGCCGTCAAAAGTAAGGCAACTCTTAAGCTTGAAGGACTTTATCAGCGTATTAGGGAATTGAGAAATGGAAATAAAGAACTTATTGAAGATGAATTATTAGAGCTGTTGAACACCTTAAAAGTAGAATTTCCAAACGACTGGCTTTTGACATTAGAATTATTTGAACTCGCTTATACGAAACAGCACCAGAAATTAATATCAACGACGCGTTTATATTTAGATTATCATATAGAATACCAGCCAAAAATTGCGCACCTCATAACCGATGGTATTAAAATAGTTAATGAAACGCACTAGCGATGTTGCGGTTTGTAACTTTAGTTACTTTAAAATAAAAGTATTAATAAGACCTTTGAACAAAATTATTATTTATGGGATTATTAGATTTTTTTAAAAGCAACTCAACCGATTATATAACCGATTTTAAATCGAGAAATGCCATTATTGTTGATGTTAGAACTCCAGGCGAGTTTAGACAGGGCGCCATTAAAGGAAGTAAAAACATTCCTTTACAAGATATCAATAATCATTTGGTTGAACTGAAAAAATTAAACAGACCGGTTATTACCTGTTGTGCCAGTGGAATGCGTTCAGGGTCTGCTGCCAGTATTTTAAAGCGCAACGGCATTGAAGTTGTTAACGGTGGCGGTTGGATGAGTTTAGAAAAACGATTATAAATCTAGCTCATTAAGCTCGGTTGCCGCCTCAATTGGTGTTTGATTGTATTTTAAGGTCCATCCAAGCGAATTGGTTAAAATGTAAAACTTAGACAGTTCGCTAATCAATCTATTTTTTGCGTTAGATTTCATCTCTGAATTCTCAAGTTTTTTGCTAAGAGAACTTTTTATGATATCTTTAATTTGGTTATAGTCTGATGCTTCAAAAGGGTTAAAAAAATCTGCCTGAACATCGTAATATTCTAAATCGGGACTAATTTTAATTTCTTCCTTCGGAATATAGGTGATTGTAAGTGTTTTGTTGGCTTCATCAATTTGGTATTCTAATTTACTCAAATCGTATGCAATAGTTACATCGGCATTTACAACAACAAGTGCTTTTTTTTCTGACGTTAAATAATCTCCAAAGAAATTTTTGGAGTTTTTGTAATTAAAAACTTCGCTAAAATGACCTTCGATAACAATGAGTTTACCAACATTTTTTACCTGCTCCTGAATAAGAGCTGAACTTTCCCGCAATTCTACGCGGTTATCACGCCTATCTTCACAATACTTGAAAGTAAACAAGATAACCAACGTAATTACAACACCTAAGAGTATTTTTCGCATTATAAAGTTTCAATAATTATTTTTTTAACTCCAGTTTTTCGGCAAAATAGTCGCAAAAATCTTTCATGGTTTCGTACATTTTATCGTCTTGGGTAGCGCGCTTGTAGGCGTTGGCCATAGATACCAGTGTTTGATGAAAAAATATTTGCATTTCATCTACCGGCATATCTTTGGTCCACAAATCAATTCTAAGCGTTTCTTGCTGGCTCTGGTCCCAAACAGATAGCATCATAGCCTTGGCTTCTTCATTATTAATGCCGCCATCTTCGGCAGACCAATATAATGTTTCGGGTACGCGATTCTCATCTAACTCTACCGTAAGTTCTATGGTTGATTTTATGGTATTATTCATTATTTTGTGGGTTTGTATTTTGTGTTATCAAATATTTCTTGGGTACTTGTTTGCATCATTTTGAATACATCTACTTCATTATTTTGTCTCATATAAGCCTTAATAATTTGCCAACCAATATATTGACCAATTCTTCCCGGAGATTCGTTATCAATTTCAAGATAAAATTTTGAAAACGGTGCCGGCGTTATAAAACGCGCAGGTAAACTGTTGTCGGTGCTAAACAAAAATGCACCGTCAACAAGATAACTCCAAACTTGGGCTTCGTTGGTATGAGCCCAGTTGATCTCTTCTTCGGTATAACCTATTTTTTCGGCATCAGATTTAAACGGCAACATAACATCTTTAAAATACAATAACTTCCCAAAGTAAATCATTTCGTCTAATAAGGTTTTTCTGGAAGTTTGATAAGTGTATTTTTCGGCATAAGCTTCAGCCAGATTTACCGAAATGGATTCCGGTTTGAAATTCTTTCTAAGGTATACCGAAATAAAATCGTAGAAATAATGGTCCTCACCCAAATAATTATCTAAAGCTATAAGTGCGATAGAATCTGTAACTACAATACTTTCTCTGTAATCTACATTGTTGATGACTGTGATTAATCTGGGCTCTTTAAAAACTTTATCGTAATATTTTAAGTGTTGGTAAAACTTTCGAATTTCTAATTCAACCGCATCAAAATCAGAAAATTTACTATCAACTTCTCTTAATATTTCCTGTTGTAGCGTATCTTTTAGCATTTCAACCCAAACTGAATCTGTGATTCTCTTTGGAAACAAAAACGGGTAAGTTTGTTTTAGTTGAGGCAATTCACTTTCGGTTGTTTGTGCGAATAATTTGTCAAACCTTTCAATATCGAGGTCAACTGTTATTTTAGAAATTTCGGTTTCTAAAGTATTTTCCTTATTACACGCCAAGAACACTAATGAACAAACCAAGAATAAAAAATACTTCATATTGATGTAATAAATAGGATTATGAAATTTTTATAATGCTTTTAGATACTGTAATTTTGTGTAGCAAAGTTACGGTACTTTCCATTAAAATCTATAAAAATGCACACTGAAAAAGTAATTGATCACATTGTAAACTGGTTAAAAGATTATGCTACAAGCGCAGGAATGAAAGGATTTGTTATAGGTGTTTCGGGCGGAATTGACTCGGCATTAACATCTACATTATGCGCTAAAACCGGCTTAGACCTTTTGTGTTTAGAAATGCCCATTCATCAGGCACCGTCGCAAGTTAACAGAGCCATTAACCATATTAAATGGTTACAATCTAATTTTGACAATGTAACCAACGTACAAGTTAATTTAACACCTGTTTTTGACAGCCTTATCGATGCTTTACCTTCAGTTGAAAATGAAGAAGAACGCTTTATGTCTTTGGCCAATACGCGTGCGAGATTACGAATGACCACACTCTATTATTTTGCTGCTTTGGAAAAATATCTGGTTGCCGGTACGGGGAACAAAGTTGAAGATTTTGGAGTTGGCTTTTATACCAAATACGGCGATGGCGGCGTAGATTTGAGTCCGATAGCCGATTTACTAAAAACCGAAGTCTATGACCTTGCAAAACATTTAGGCATTAATCAGGAAATTATTGATGCAGCTCCAACCGATGGTCTTTGGGGCGATGATCGCACAGACGAAGACCAAATTGGTGCCAGTTATCCTGAACTTGAATGGGCTATGGCTATGGATGAACGAGGTAAAACAGATAGCGATTTTTCAGGCAGAGAACTGGAAGTTTTTAACATATATAAACGTTACAACCGGGCCAATAAACACAAAATGGTACCTATACCAGTGTGTGAAATACCTAATGATTTGAAATAAATTATATAAACTGTGATTCACTATATAATTTTTTGTTAAAATTTCTTATCTTTAGAAACAAATCTCCACAGGATACTTAATCGAATTAACGCTATTAATTTAGCATAACCAATAAACCAACCATGATAAAAGTATTAGTTGTAGATCCGCATCCCGTTTTCCGTTTAGGTATGGAAACGCTTATTAAAAGAACGGCCGATGTACATTTGGCTGGTAGCTTAAAAAGTGGTGTAGAAATATTTGAATTTGTAAGGCGACAGCATGTGGATGTTATTGTACTAGAAGTAGATCTACCCGAACTAAATGGTATAACTACGCTAAGAGCCATTAAAAAGGAGCATAAAGATATTGCTATGCTAATGGTCTCTAACCAACCTGAAGAAATTTATGCAGTTACCACGGTAAAAGCCGGTGCATCGGGTTATTTGCACAAAACCGTTGAAGGCGAACAGATTATTGAGGCCATTAAAAAAATTCATGTCGGTGGTATTGCACTAAGTCCAGAAATGAGCAAACAGCTTACTTTTAACGACTCTAAAATGAGCACCAGCCGTATTTTTAAAAGACTGTCTACAAGAGAAGTTGAAGTTTTAAAATTGTTATCAATTGGTAAGAAAAATAAAGAAATCTCAGCCGAATTAGATATCAACGAAAAAACCGTTAGCACTTATAAAGCCAGATTGTATAAGAAGTTAAATGTAACTAACTTGGTCGACTTGGTGCATCAGGCAAAACATCAGGGAATTACTTAAATTTTGCCACCAACAACTTGACCCAATTTACGGGAGAGCAACATTTTTAATCCTAAGTAGTCTTTTACATCTTCTAAAATAGATTGATTGCTGCTGTTTTCAAGTGTCGTCTCGTATTGGTAGTTTTTTACTTTTTTATCGATTAAAAAACAACGCAAACTTAATATGGTTTGAGTTACCAGTTGCGATAAACTTTGTGTTTTAGTTTTGGGTATAATTTGCTTGCGTTCCCAATCGTGCAGGGTGTATTTTTCCTCCTCCATTAAAATGGACACCACTTCGTGAGCCATATCTTGATCTAACTGTTGAATAAAATCTTTTATATCAAATTCTTGATTTTGGTTCAATTTTTCCAGCAATGTATAATACAAAATCTGAAAATTACCATTGGTAAATTGCATTTCGTCTTCTTGTAAATCCAGATAAATTTTTTCATAAACAAAAGCTTCCTGAACTACAGGCTCTAATTCCAGACCTTTGGTTTTTTCATTTTCTTTTAAAACCAAATCTTCAAATCTCTCTTTTTTGTTGCCGTAAAGCAATAAAATTTCTATGATTTTCCGTTCCAGTTCGTATTGCCGGTCTACTTTGGGTGCGGTTTGAGGCTCAGATTTAATAACTTCAAAAGCCTTCTGTTCGGTACTAACTTGTTTTTGAGAGTCGCGAAGATTTTTTTGTTGTTTTTGAGCAAGAGCGCTAAACAACACTTTCTCACTGATGTTCATAATTTTCGCGCACTCCTGAACATAAATTTCACGCTTAATAGCATCAGGTATTTTAGCAATACTATTGACCATATCGCCAATGGTTTCAGCTTTTTTAATAGGATCGTTTTGTGCTTCTTCAACTAAAAGAGACGCTTTAAAACTGATGAAATCGCGCGAATTATTGGCTAAATAGTCTTTAATTTCATCCAAATCATTATTTCTTGCAAAACTATCGGGATCTTCACCTTCCGGGAAAGTGCAAATTTTTACATTCAGGCCTTGCTCTAATATTAAATCAACCCCGCGAATAGCAGCGCGCAAACCTGCGGCATCGCCATCAAATAGCACCGTAATATTATTGGTCAACCGGTTAATAAGTCTTATTTGTTCCGGTGTTAGAGCCGTACCTGAAGACGACACCACATTAGGTATGCCGCGTTGTGCAAACTGGATCACATCGGTATAACCTTCAACTAAGTAACAATTTTCTTCCTTAGCAATACTCTGTTTGGCAAAATATAAACCGTATAAAACTTTGCTTTTGTGATAAATTTCAGACTCAGGCGAATTGAGATACTTGGCAGCTTTTTTATCGTTGATTAAAATTCGGCCTCCAAAACCTAAAACACGACCGCTCATACTGTGAATAGGAAACATCACACGACCTTTAAACCTATCGAATTGTTTATTCTCCTTAATAATTGTAAGTCCGGTTTTTCCCAAATAATCAATATTATAACCGCTGCTCAATGCTGCTTGAGTAAAGGCTTCCCATTCATCGAGGCTGTAACCAAGCTGAAACTTTTTGATTGTATCTTCAGTAAAGCCGCGCTCTTTAAAATAGCTTAAGCCTATGGCCTTGCCTTGGTCTGTTTGATGCAGCGTTTTTTGAAAGTAATCATTGGCGAAATCGTTCACCAGATAAAGACTTTCGCGCTCATTGGCATCTTCTTTATCGGCATCGGTTTGAATGGTTTCTTCAATTTCGATGTTATACTTTTTTGCCAGATATTTTATAGCCTCAGGATAGGAAAAATGCTCGTGTTCCATTAAAAAAGTAACAGCATTACCCCCTTTTCCACTACTAAAGTCTTTCCAGATTTGTTTCACCGGTGAGACCATAAAACTGGGCGATCTTTCGTCTGTAAACGGACTTAAACCTTTAAAATTACTGCCCGATTTTTTCAATTGTACAAAATCGCCAATCACCTCTTCAACGCGGGCGGTTTCAAAAACTTGGGCTATGGTGTTTTGTGATATCATACATTTTTCTGCGAAAGCAGAAATCTCTTAATTTTTATGCGGCGAGTGTTTTAATTTCTCCTTTGATAAATAAGAAGTAAATGTACTACAAAAGTAAAAGGAATTAAAATTATTGAAAGACCTAAACAAAAAAACTCCTGAAATTAAACAAGGAGTTTTAATGATTGTTTTGACTAACTTAACACTTAATAAACATCAAAAACATCAAATCGAAGTCCTATTGAAATATTATTTTGGTCAACCGCCTGATTTCTGAATATTGGATTTAGATCGTACTTTACGTAAACTGCCACGTCACCAATGGCTATATAACCACTTAGGCCATAGATAAATTCATTGATATTAAAATCACCTTTTTGCTTGTCTTTAATTCTATCACTGCCGTCTTTATATTTTAACTTTTGCATATGTCCAATACTAAATCCGGCGTAACCGCCTACTCCGAGTCTGAATCTATTTTGACGGTAGATAATTCTATCATCATAAGTTTTAGTGACCGAACGGCCGGGACCAAATTGTAAATGCACAGGAAATACCAAGTTAGTAGTTCTAAACTTGGCCTTATTTAAATCTAAAGGAAACTCCTCTAAACCAATGTTATTACCATCTCGAACAAAATACTGGTTGTCTTTAATATTGAGTTTATTCCACTGCAATGACGCACCGTACTTCAAGTGTAAAAATCCTGAGTTTGGAAATACTCTTGTAGTCCAAGCATAACCTAGTTCAACAAAGCCCGAACCTCCTAATTTATAAGGCGAATCGTTGATATCTTGACCATCTATAATGGCGTTATTAAATCCTATGGCAAAAACAACATCATCATAGGTTCTGCTGCCGTAAGAGTATTCTTTTTCAACTTTTTTCTCAATAGTTTGAATGGGGACACTTTCCGGCGTTTTAAATTCTGATTTTGTAGTAATCGAATTATTTCTAGCCAATAATGCAATTTGATTATCAATAATCGCCAATCTGTTTTCGATATTTAAAGCACGTTTTTCAGCAGCTTCTTTTTTTAGTTGTGTGGCTTCTTCTTCGGTGATGTCATTTTTTTCGAGTCTTTGATTAATGGCTTCAACCTCGGCTTTGAGTTGTTCCTTTTCTTCAGATTCTACTTTTTCTTTTTCTTTAAGCAGAGCTTCAATTTTAACCTGATTATTGTTAATTTTTACTGAATCTTGCTGCGCATTTACATATTGCGTGATGAAGGCTAACATGAAAACAATAAAATACCTGGTAATGATTTGCATAACTGTTTGTTTTTTGATTTATGAATTGATTTAACTACTAATTCTTACGATCGGCTACGGCAGTCTTTACTGTTATAAAACCGGATTTTAAGGCCTCAAAAACTTTATCTCTAAAAGATTGATTTAATTCACCTTCAACCTGAGCTAATAATGCCGTGGCATCAACTTTTTTAGTTTGTTCGTTATAGATGTTGTTGAGTAATATATCGCGTTGCGCTTCTTTTAAAAGTAACTCAATCTCTTGTTCTGTTACTTTGTTGTTTTGGTTTTGAATCTCTGCAATGGCTGCCACTACTTCAGTTACTTTTTTGTCTTCAAAACTTTGCGATAACTCAATTGATGTTTCTTTGTTTTCGGCTATTTGAGTGGTTTTAATTTTAGTTGGTATGGGTTGTTTTTCTTCGGAAGTGATAACGTTTGTTTTATCTTGCTCTGAAAGAATTTCAGCTAGGCCCGATTCTGTGTTCTCAATTATTGAACTTTTATTTATTTCTTTTGAAGGCTTAATGTTATCTGTGGGTAAATCGACAATTATAGGTGTTTCAAGAGCTTGGGAACTTTTAAAAATAAACGCACCACCAACGCTCAAGGCAATAATTAAAAGTGCAGCCACAGATAACCATTGCAAAAACACGCGCTTTTTGTTTTTTTGATGCGAATCTAATTGAGCAGAAAGCTTTTCCCAGGCATGGTTTGAAGGCTGCGAGTTTCGAGATTCTAATTGCGATTTAAATTGATGATCTATTTTATTTGGTGCCATAATTATTGTTGTTAGCTTGTTTTAGTTGCTCCTGCAACATACGTCGCGCCCTTGATAATTGCGACTTTGAGGTACCTTCTGAAATGTTGAGCATTTCAGCAATTTCGTTGTGTTTATAACCTTCTATGGCATACAACACAAAAACCATTTTGTAACCTTCGGGTAAATGATCGATTAAATTTTGCAAATAATCATCTTGGAACAATTCGAATTCACCGGCTTCCTCTTTAACTGTATAATTACCTTCTTCCGTAAAAACGACTTCCTTCTGACCTCTAAGAAAATCAATGGCTTGCCTCACCATTGTTTTTCTAATCCAACCTTCAAAACTTCCATTAAACTGAAATTTATGAAGATTGATAAATACTTTAAAAAATCCGTCGAGCATTACCTCTTCTGCGTTGTGAACATCCTTGATGTAATATCTGCAAACACTCAACATTTTTGGCGAATACATTTCAAATAAACTGTGTTGCGCCTTTCGGTTTTGCTTGATTGCAGACTTAATAAGTCGTTCTAAATTTTGATGTAATGCTACTACTTTCAAAGTTTATAGAGATGGTTTATTTATAAAGACGATTTTTTGAAGCAAATAGTTGCACCGATTGCGAAAAAAATATTCAATAAATTTATAATGAATTGTTAAACAGTAAATTAAAATTTATTTTTTTCGGTCGATAACGTAGTCTACCATAAGTTTAAGAGCATCTTTATACGAAGAATCTTCGAAGTCTTCTAACATAGATAAAGCTTCGTTTTTAAAATGATACATGCGTTTTACAGCGTAATCTAAACCATCATTGTCTTTTACAAATTGAATTACTTCATTCACCCGCTTTTTATCCTTATTGTGATTTTTAACCGAGTTAATGATCCATGCTTTGTCTTTAGCGCTGCAATTATTCAAAACATATATAAGCGGCAAGGTCATTTTTTGTTCTTTAATATCAATTCCGGTAGGTTTTCCTATGGCTTTAGACCCATAATCAAACAAATCATCTTTAATTTGAAAGGCCATGCCAATAAGTTCACCAAATTTGCGCATTTTCTCGACGTCGTCAGAATTGGGTTTAACCGAAGCTGCTCCCAAACTGCAGCAGGCAGCAATTAAAGTAGCTGTTTTTTGACGAATGATTTCGTAGTAAACGTCTTCGGTGATGTCGAGGCGTCTGGCTTTTTCAATCTGGAGTAATTCGCCTTCGCTCATTTCTCTAACCGCCACCGAAATAATTTTGAGGAGATCAAAATCGTTGTTATCTATACACAGCAATAAGCCTTTAGATAAGAAGAAATCGCCAATTAAAACGGCAATTTTATTTTTCCAGAGTGCATTGATAGAAAAGAAACCTCGCCGAATATTACTATCGTCAACTACGTCGTCATGTACCAAAGTTGCAGTATGAATCAACTCAATAACCGATGCACCGCGGTAGGTACGCTCGCTTACCTCTCCGTTATTAATCATTTTTGCAACCAAAAGCACGAACATAGGCCTCATTTGTTTACCCTTTCGGTTAACAATATAATGGGTAATGCTGTTGAGCAAAGGAACTTTACTAGACATTGACAGACGAAACTTTTGCTCGAAAAGTTCCATTTCAAAGGCTATGGGTTGTTTTATTTGCTCTACTACTTTCATTTTGGCAAATCTATGGCTTTTTTGGCATTCTGTTTCAAGCTGAGATTTTAATGCTTCATATAAAGATTCCTGCTTTCGCAGGAATGATGGGTTGTTTTATTTGCTTTACTATTTTCATTTTGGCAAATCTATGGCTTTTTTTGGTTCTAATTAAAAAGTAAACTATCGCCAAAAAGTATATAATAAAAAATGTATTAGGTTTAGATATTAACGATTTATTTGAATGTGCCTAACTTTTAGTAGCTTATAATTTTAGGATTTGTTCGCTAATTGCCCACAAGCGGCATCAATATCCTTACCGCGTGAGCGTCTCACGGTAACGGTGATGTTATTGGCTTCTAACATGTCTATATACATATTGATAGCTTTTTGGTCGGCCTGCTGAAATTCGCCATCGTCAATAGGATTGTATTCAATTAAATTGACCTTACTTGGTGCAAATTTGCAAAATTGTATGAGTGCCTCTACATCTCTTTTGGTATCGTTAATGCCCTGCCAAACCACGTATTCGTAGGTAATTCTGTTTTTTGTTTTTGAATACCAATATTCTAAAGCTTCGCGTAAATCTTTAAGCGGGAATGTGGCATTAAACGGCATGATAGACGTTCTAATATCGTCAATGGCCGAATGTAAAGACACGGCCAGTTTAAATTTAACATCGTCATCGGCCATTTTTTTTATCATTTTAGGCACTCCTGAAGTAGAAACAGTAATGCGCTTTGGAGACATCGCCAAACCTTCTTTTGAAGTAATTTTATCAATGGCTTTTAAAACGTTATTGTAATTCATAAGTGGTTCGCCCATACCCATAAACACAATGTTACTTAATGGCCTATTAAAATATAACCGACTTTGGTTGTCTATGGCCACAACCTGATCATAAATTTCGTCAGGATTGAGATTGCGCATGCGTTTTAATCGCGCTGTGGCACAAAACCTGCAATCTAAACTGCAGCCCACCTGAGACGACACGCAGGCTGTGGTTCTTTTAGGTGTTGGAATCAAAACCGATTCAACTATCAAATCATCATGTAATCTAACTGCATTTTTTATAGTGCCGTCATTACTGCGTTGCATGACATCAACTTTGATGTGATTAATAACAAAGTTTTCCTCAAGCAGTTGTCTTGTTTCCTTGGTAAGGTTGGTCATATCAGCAAAGCTATGTGCAGATTTAATCCACAACCACTCATACACTTGATTCCCTCTAAAAGATTGGTCGCCTATGCTCACGAAAAAATCACGTAGCTGTTGTTTGGTTAAGGCTCTAATATCTTTTTTGATAGGATTCATATAGAAATTAATAACAAATATATTAAGTTAAAAAAAGCCTTGACATGCAAGGCTTTTTAATTTTTAGATGATGAGCATGGCATCGCCGTAAGAATAAAATCTGTACTTTTCTTTAACGGCTTCTTCGTATGCTTTTTTCATTAAATCGTGGCCGGCAAATGCTGAAACCATCATTAGTAAAGTTGATTTTGGTGTGTGAAAATTAGTAATCATACTGTTAGCAATACTAAAATCGTATGGTGGAAAAATAAACTTATTGGTCCATCCATAAAATTCGTTGAGATGACCATTAGACGACACAGAACTTTCAATGGCTCTCATAACTGTAGTACCAACGGCACAAATGCGCTTCTTTTTTTCTTTGGCACTGTTAACTGTATTAACAGCATGTTCGTCAATAATAACTTCTTCGCTGTCCATCTTATGCTTTGATAAATCTTCTACCTCAACAGGATTAAAAGTTCCTAAACCTACATGTAATGTGATTTCGGCTGTTTCTACACCTTTTATTTCCAAACGCTTTAATAGGTGTTTTGAAAAGTGTAATCCGGCAGTTGGTGCTGCAACAGCGCCTTCGTGCTTAGCGTATATGGTTTGATAACGCTCTTCGTCTTCGGGTTCAACAGGACGATTTATGTATTTTGGAAGTGGCGTTTCGCCAAGTTCGGTTAATTTGTTTCTAAACTCTTTGTAAGAGCCATCGTATAAGAAACGTAAGGTTCTACCACGTGAAGTGGTATTATCAATGACTTCGGCTACTAATGAGTCGTCATCACCAAAATATAATTTGTTACCAATTCTAATTTTTCTGGCAGGATCAACCAAAACGTCCCACAATCTTTGTTCTTCATTTAACTCTCGTAACAAAAAGACTTCGATTCTGGCACCTGTTTTTTCTTTGTTTCCATAAAGTCTGGCCGGAAAAACTTTGGTGTTATTCAAAATTAAAACATCGCCTTCATCAAAATACCCAATAATATCTTTAAACATTTTATGCTCAATAGTTTTGTTGGCTCTGTTCACCACCATTAATCTACTTTCGTCTCTGTTTTCTACAGGTCTGTCAGCAAGGAGTTCTTCAGGGAGTTTAAAATTAAAGTGAGATAACTTCATAGGATTTTTTTAGTTTTAAGATTTGATTTAATTTTTAAATCAAATTTTTACAAGGGTGCAAATATACAATCTCAAAACAGGCCTTGTCAAGTGTTTTGACAGTTATTCTTCAATAATTTGAAACCCAATTGATTTTAGGTCGTTCCAAAAGGTTGTATAGCTCTTAGTAACTACCATGGCGTCGTTAATGTAAATTGGTACTTTTAGAGCCAATGGCGCAAAAGCCATGGCCATTCTATGGTCGTTATAGGTTTCGATTGTAACGGCGGAAGATATTTTATTTGAAGCTTTTAAATGAAGGGAATTATCTGTAATTTCAACTTCACCGCCTAATTTTTCTACTTCAGTTTTTAGGGCAAAAATCCTGTCGGTTTCTTTAATTTTTAAGGTGTGTAAACCATATAAATCACATGGCAAACCTAAACCGAAAGCAGTAACTGTAATTGTTTGGGCAATATCGGGGCAGTTATTTAAATTAAAGTTGATGACCGTATTTGCTTGGGCCGTTTTGGTAATGCGAATGCCATTGTCTTGAAAAACTGTTTCCACTCCAAAATCCTGATAAATTTCAGCTAAGGTTGAATCTCCCTGAAGTGAATTGATTTGATAATACTTTAAATGGATGCTTGATTGTAAAGGACTTAAAGCAATCATACTATAATAATAAGAAGCCGAAGACCAATCAGATTCTACAATTAAATTTACAGGTGTTTCAAGTGCTTTTTTAGGTTGTATGTTAATAATATGATCTTGAAATGAGGTAGAAACTCCAACTTTATTGAGTAAACTCAAGGTCATTTCGAGATACGGCCTCGAAGTGATCTCTCCTTCTAAAACTATTTTTAGACCATTGTCTAACGATGGCGCTACTAACATTAGCGCAGAAATAAACTGACTGCTAATTCCGGCATTGAGATGAACCGTAGATCTGGTAATATTTTTGCCGTTAATTTTTAGCGGTGGAAAGCCTTCGTTTTTTAAGTATGAAATGTCTGCTCCTAAGGTTCGCAAAGCCTCAACTAACACCCCAATGGGCCTTTGTTGCATTCTATCAGAACCTGTAAGCACCACTTCTCTGTTTGGTAAACAAGACATATAAGCCGTTAAAAATCGCATGGCTGTACCGGCATGATGTATATCGATTATGCCACTATTTGATTGTAGCGCCTGTTTTAACACAACGGTGTCATCTGAACTTGACAGGTTGTCAATACCTAGGTTGTTAAAAAGGGCCTTTAAAATGAGTAACCTGTTAGATTCACTTTTTGAACCTGATATAACGATGGTCTGATTATTAGTAACCTCTGACTTTAGAATTTTTAACAACATAAAGTTTGCATAAAAAGAATGGCAAAGTTACTTTAATTTGTCGTTACTGTGGTGCCGATCATGGTCACGCTTGGTTTTTTTATCCATTTTAGCGTCAAAAGCCGCTTGTAAATCTATCCCGGTTTGGTTGGCCAGGCACAATACCACAAACACCACGTCGGCGAGCTCTTCTCCTAAGTCTTTATCTTTGTCGCTATCCTTTTCGCTTTGCTCGCCATATCTACGGGCAATAATTCGGGCAACTTCACCAACTTCCTCTGTAAGTTGTGCCATGTTGGTAAGCTCGTTAAAATAACGCACGCCATGGTTTTTAATCCATTCGTCTACAATTATTTGGGCGTTTTTTATATCCATTTTAGACTTTTTTTAATACCACTTGTTCATTTTGTTTTTCAACTATTTTCTCAAAAAATGCCTTAAACTCGGTATAATCGGTGGTACCTATAACAGTTGTATTAATATCTAAGCTAATATTTAGTTGCAAATATTTACCATTCACTTTTGAAATATATTTAAATATGCAAGCTTCGTCTTTAAAGGTTAAAGCCTCACTTTGTGGCAAGATCTCTACTTCATATCCTTCAGGTAACATAATATTGATGATGTATTTTTCTGAAACCGGATACGTAAAATCTATTGGATATAATCTTGTATCTGATTTAAATGGTGATTCTTTCATAGCCGTAAACAGCATTGGTTGAAGATACACATTATCTCCTATATTTTCAACTGCATCTTGAAGTTCATATTTATAGCTTACATCAACCGGTTTGGTAACATCTTTGGCATTTTCGAAATTTAATTCAGAAATTTCGATACTTCCATTACCACTTTCTAATTTTGTGATGTGATCATCGTCACTTGAAAACGCATACTTATTGCGATAATCAAAGGCTAAATAATCTGTGTAACGCTTTCTTACAACACCTTCAGCAGAAAAATCATCGTTTAATGTTACATTTAACGAAGTGGACTGAATAGAAGGTTTATTAGGTATTAAATTTACCCAATGCGAAGACCCGTCAGGTTTTAAAACACGACCTTGCCAGTTTATCGCTCTTGGTGGCAACACATTAAAACTTGTGAAATTTTCACTAGCGTCAAAAAGCGCGTAGCCTTCATCTGTTTCTACCATACAAATCACATAATTAAAGCCATTTTGAGTGGGAAAAAGCGGCACACCATGATTACGAGTACTTACCAAAACCGGGTAGGCATTAACGTTACTAGACTGCAACATCGAAATTAGTAATAAATTAATGTCTGCAATATTTCCGGCACCTTCTTTATAAGCATTTCTAATACCTTTAGGTGAAGTAAATCCGTAAAGGCCGTTCCATTTTACTTTCGATCTTACAAAATTTTGCAGAATAAATGCCTTTGTAAAAGGATCAGAGATACTTCCAACAATTGGCTCAATATCTGACGAGTAAAAATTAGAACGTTTAATTTGTTCACCAAAACTGGGAGCCTGGTATATGTTTTCACAAACCTTTTCCCAAGTAGTAGAAAACGTTTTAAAGCCACCGCCCGATTGTTGTATGGCTGTAAGTTCCATGCCTAGCTTTGCTCGGTAATTATCTAAACTTGAAATAAGTTCTTCGTCTTTTAGTGCAGGAATGTTGGTTTCGTTAATTTCAATACGGTAGTCGATATATGTACCTTGACTTTGGCTATAATTTCTACTGGCATTTTTTGGTGCATTAATTGAAGTGGTTGGACCGCTTGAAGATACAAGGGTAGCAGATTTATTTTCTTGTGATTCTTTAATAACGGGATAAAACTGGGCTTTAGGATTGAACGTTTTGTTATATCTGTAGTACTCAGGCGTAGCAATAGCAACTTCTAGTTGATTAATTGGTACTTCATACTGTAAGATAACGTCATCAATTGCTAAAAAAGGTGATTCGATAGTATATGCATATTCAATTACGGTGCCTTCTTTAATGTTAGGCATTGTGAAGGTACTAACTCTTATAAAATCATTAACATCCTCTTCAAAAATAGCCTGTTTTGTGAGTTTATCTTTACTAATTTTACCGCCTTCTATATTATAAGTTTCACCCTGTACTTTTTTAAGAATTTCATTAGAGCCGCCACCACCGCGATACAATACTATTCTTTTTGTTGCCCAATCAAATCCTTCTTTATTGTAAATTTTAATTCGCTCATGTACTTCTCGCATTTGGTTGAAACCGTCTGAAGTATAAACGAAATAGATTTTTTCACTTTTATATAAAACCGCAGCATTGGCATTGGGCTCCAGCGGATGAGCTTTTTCTATAACCTCAACATCGGAAACTTTTCCATACTTGAAATTTTGTGCAGTTAGCGTTAAGTTAAAAACGAGCAGTAGTGTTAAAATTATTGATTTCATGAAAGTAAATTATTTTGTTTTTAAAACCATTTTTGCTTTATCGTGTTTGGCAATGAGTTTTCTAAACTCTCTAAAATCTTCATACTCTTCTTTTGCATAACTGCCTTTATTTAAAATATATTTGCGTTTGTATTGCACTTTATTCTTATCTAGGGTTTCGATACTAAACTCGTAGGTTCCAAATTTTGTGTCGATTAAAACAGGCTCAGGAAGTGCCTCAATTTCTAAAGTATCTGGAAATTCAAGTACATATTCGTCTTGATCTTCATAGCCGCGGCTTATCTGAAAATCGAGATATCTTGTAGAATATCTTGCAGGAATTGTACTTACAACGTTAAACAAATTTGGTTGCAACAACAATCTGTTACCTGTTTTTGAAGCATAATTTTTTGCTGATAAGTTTACATTTTCAACAAACTCAATTTCGTCTTTGTCGTTTTTAAAACTCACCCCGTCAATTTGCAGGTTATTGATATTACCCCAATAGTTTTTATAGTTTAAGTTTTGTTCTTTGACGTCTTTTGTTTCGTACGCTTCTCTTAAAGAGTATTGGTATCCTGTGGATTTAATTTCAACACTGGCTTCAAGATTACCGCTTTCATCAAATAACACTGTGGCTTTGGTGTGTTGTAAACTCTCGTAGGGTTTGTATGCTTTTGTGCGCACTACTTCGCCACCTTCGGGCTTAATAATTAAAGCAGCTCTATCGTCGGTAAAACCCGCGATGAGACCGAACGGATTGGTTTGACTTGTACATTCCAACCAAATGTAATCGTCTTCGTTTGGCAAACATAAAATGACATGATTTCCTTGTGTAGAAGAAAAATCTTTGTCTATGTCATATATCCTTCCTGAACCGCCGTATATAACAGTGTAGTAAGATTCCACTCCAATTTCTTTTAAAAGTGCTTGAGTATAATTTGTTAACCCTTTGCAATCGCCATAACCAACTTGATTAACTTCCATAGCGCTAATAGGTTTCCAACCTCCAATACCAACTTGCACAGAGATATATCTTGTTTTGTCCTGAACAAATTGATAAACAATTTTTGCTTTTTCAATAGGATCATTGGTATAAGCGGTTAAAGCTTTAACCTCGTTAATGACACTTTCGGGAAGTTTTTGGGTATCGGCAATGAGTACATCATTCATCCATTTTCCGAATTCCTGCCAATTGTTATTAATACCTTTAACGCCTTCCATATCAAATTCTATCAAAGCTGCCTTAAATTCGGGAGTGAAACTATCAAAATCCGGACTGTATTCTTCGTATGCAATTGCAGGCATATTACTGGCCTTGTAATGTAATGGTCCCTTGGTTTCAATATTAAAGCCTTCAAAGTTTGAAGCTTTGCTTTTTAATTCTACACCTGAATTATTAATAATTTGATATTCTGAATTTTGGGTGGCATTGTAATATTTTTCCAGCGGTTGCCATGTTGGAATAAACGCAGTTGTTTGATAGTCAATTTCTGCGTAAAACTCTAAGGTATAAGGATAAGATATTGGTGTATAGTTAAGATATTTTACCCTGCTGTCTGAGTAAAGGGTACCACCACTCACAGCACTTTCATCAACAAAATCGCCTTTTTTAAATTTCTTTATTTGATTACCACTTTTGTCGTACACAAAAGCCTCAATTTTTTTAATAGTTCTTTTATCATCGTATCCAGCAAAGGCGCGTAAATTTCTATCACCAATTTTATTATAAACTGTAATTATACGCTTTTCAGTTACCAACATGCGGTTATAGGCACTAATGTCAATTTTTGTATCATGGTAGCGCACCACACTATTGACTTTGTCAGACAATTCATCGGGGATTAGTGAGGCGTTGTATAAATCTTGTGTTTGTGAATAGGATAATAAACAGATAAAAAACAGTAAATAGTAGGGTAAGGTCTTAAAAGTCATTCTAAAGGGATTTGGGGGCAATTTATTAAAGGAATGTTAAAAAACCAAGAACAATTTATTTATTCTTTGTTTTTAGAATCAATTAAAATAGTAACCGGCCCTGAATTTGTGAGATGAACATCCATCATTGCTCCAAATTTTCCGGTTTGAACAGGTTTGTTAATTTCAGTTTCTAAATTCCTGACAAAATATTCGTAAAGCGGTATGGCTGTTTCGGGTTTGGCTGCTTTGATATAACTAGGGCGGTTACCCTTTTTGGTGGCAGCATGAAGAGTGAACTGACTCACCACAATCACCTCTCCATCCACTTCTATCAAAGAACGATTCATAACCCCATTTTCGTCATCAAAAATTCTGAGATTGGCTATTTTCTTGCACAACCAGCTGGCGTCTTCTTCACTATCTGCATGCTCTACACCTAATAACACAAGTATTCCTGTATCAATTTTAGCTGTGATATTATTTTCAACCTCAACTGATGCTTTAGAAACTCTTTGAATGACAACTCTCATGACTTTACTTAAAATTTTCCGACGCAAAAACCATAAAATATTTTATTCATTTTCCCAATTGTCTGCGCGATAATTATCTTCATCACCTTGTAGAATCTGCAAATAGCTACGGTATCTGGAATGGAAAATCTCGTCTTTATCCAAAGCAGCTTTCACTGCACATTTGGGTTCTTCAACATGCAAACAATTATTAAACTTACACAAATGTTTCAGCGCGAAAAACTCCGGAAAATAATCACCTATTTCCTCAGGCTCCATATCTACCACACCAAAGCCTTTAATGCCCGGCGTATCGATAATTTTAGCTCCAAAATCTAAGTCAAACATTTCAGCGAAGGTAGTGGTGTGCTGACCTTGCATATGTTGTGTTGAGATTTCTTTGGTTTTTAGATCTAAGCCTGGTTGCAGAGAATTGACCAAAGTGGATTTACCAACACCAGAATGGCCTGCAAACATGCTTACCTTTTCCTTCATAACAGACTTAACCGCATCAATATTTTTACCGGTTTTGGCCGAAATCCCCAGACATTGGTAACCTATAGTTCTGTACATGTGTGCTAAATATTTAATCTCCAGTAATTCTTCTTCATTATAAGTATCTATTTTATTAAAAAGTAGAATGGTATCAATACCGTAAGCTTCAGCAGTTACTAAAAACCTGTCAATAAAACTCGTAAAAGTGGGTGGATTGTTAAATGTAATCAATAAAAAAACCTGATCGATGTTAGCGGCAATAATATGGGTTTGTTTAGACAGGTTTACCGATTTTCTGACGATGTAATTTTTACGATCGTGTATGTTGTTGATAACTCCTGAAACCTCGTCGTTATTGGTTTCAAGATCAAAATCTACCACATCGCCAACAGCAATGGGGTTGGTACTTTTAATGTCTTTTAGTCTAAATTTTCCTTTAATTCTGCAATTATAAGTTTTGCCTAAAGTAGTCTTTACGCTATACCAACTTCCCGTAGATTTATATACTTTTCCTGTCATAAAAATTACTTCTCAGCAAAATAACACTTTTTTATATGGTTATAAAACTTAAATTTAGCGAGATTTTT
Organism: Paucihalobacter ruber; assembly: GCF_006494535.1. Classification (GTDB taxonomy): domain Bacteria; phylum Bacteroidota; class Bacteroidia; order Flavobacteriales; family Flavobacteriaceae; genus Paucihalobacter; species Paucihalobacter ruber. The sequence continues at coordinate 227,543 of NZ_VHIQ01000007.1, read as the reverse complement.
AAAAATTATTTTTATGAGAACAACCCTTCTTTTTTTTATTGCATTACTTATAGGAATTACTGAAGCAAATGCACAAGTAGAATACAAAGTTATTACCAGTGTTGAATCTATTGTTCCAGCTGGACTGGGAAGATCCAGACTGGTTTCTTCTAACGAAGAACGCGACTACAGAGATTACACCACGGATACAGAAGACGACAAACGCAATAAATCTGACCGCAGTGATATTAGAGTAAAAGGTTATGAGGAAACTAAATTATTAAACTTTTATAATCTTGGCGGTATTAGATTTCAAAACATTGTTGCCAATGATGCTGTTATTAGTTCAAAAATAAACGCTATGATTGAAGAAGGTTGGGAATTGGCTTTTGTAACCAGTGCTGTTGAGAGCGATGCCGGTAAAGATGATGGAAACGGCATCTTTATTACACGGTATATTTTTAAAAGAAATAAACAATAACAAAAAAAGGGGTTGAACTTGTCAACCCCTTTTTTCTATCCATTAATTATTTTTTCCTGGTGATTGATGGATTCCTGATGAATTGCCTTAAAGAGTTTTAAGGTAAATTCTTCGCTCAAGCCTTTTTCCTCACCTTCCAGTACCATTTTGCCTAAAATTTCGTTCCAGCGCTTACTTTGTAGTACCGCTACGTTTTTCTCTTTTTTCAATTTACCTATACCATCTGCAACTTTCATTCGTTTACCCAACAAATCAATCAACTGATTATCTATCACATCGATTTGGGCTCTTAAATTATTTAAGCTTGTTAAAAACTCTGCTTCGGCGTCAAACTCTTTTCTGATACGCAAATCTTTCATGATTTGAACAAGAGTTTCAGGGGTTACCTGCTGGGCAGCGTCACTCCAAGCGTTATCAGGATCGCTATGGGTTTCAATCATCAACCCATCAAAATTTAAATCTAAGGCTGTTTGAGAAACATCAAAAATCATATCGCGTTTACCGGTGATGTGCGACGGATCGTTAATTAACGGTAAATCGGGAAATTTTGTTTGTAATTCAATAGCAATTTGCCACTCGGGATTGTTGCGGTATTTTGTTTTTTCGTAGGTTGAAAAACCTCTGTGAATAACTCCCAACTTTTCTATATTGGCTGAAGCGAGACGTTCAATAGCGCCCAACCATAATGGCAAATCGGGGTTTACAGGATTTTTAACCAATACTATTTTATCGGTGCCACGAAGTGCATCGGCAATATCCTGAACAATAAATGGACTCACTGTAGAGCGCGCGCCAATCCACAACATATCAATATCGTGTTCTAAGGCCAATTCAACGTGATTGCGATTAGCGACTTCGGTTGCGGTTTTTAAACCAGTTTCTGCTTTTACTCTTTGCAGCCATTTTAATCCCAAAGAACCTACACCTTCAAACATGCCTGGACGTGTTCTTGGTTTCCAAATTCCTGCGCGGTAATAGCTAACATCGGTATCTTTAAGTTGATGAGCAATTTTCATTACTTGATCTTCGGTTTCTGCGCTACAGGGTCCTGCAATTACCAACGGATGGCTTAGTTGTAAGTTATCTAACCAGTGTCTTAGTTCTTTTCTGTTTTCCATAGTTTTTGTTTCAAATTCCAACTTTCAAATTCCAAATTCCAACTTATATAATTTATTAATGATTTTACTTGGTATTTGATATTTGGTGCTTATTATTAATTTATTCCTTTTAAAATTTCTTTTATTCGATTGGTGTTGCTCATAACTTGATAAACCGATTCAAAATCGTCATTTTCTATAAATGTTTTAAACTCATTTAAATTTTGAATGTATTCTTCAAGTGTCTCTAATACATTGTTTTTATTTTGTTTAAAAATAGGTGTCCACATAGCGGGTGAACTTTTTGCCAAACGAACTGTGCTTTCAAAACCACTGCCTGCCATGTCGAAAATATCGCGTTCGTTTCGTTCCTTATCAATTACTGTTTTACCCAACATAAAAGAACTAATGTGAGATAAATGCGATACGTAAGCTATGTGTTTATCGTGCGCTTCAGGATTCATATATCTAATTCGCATACCCATTTGCTGAAATAGTTGTAAGGCCTGTTCCTGTAACTTGAAGGCTGTTTTTTCAACTTCACAAATAATATTAGTTTTGTTTTTGTACAAACCGGCAAATGCCGCTTTTGGACCAGAAAACTCGGTACCCGCAATTGGGTGTGCGGCCAGAAAATTTCTGCGTTTGGGGTGGTTTTCAACCAGCTTACAAATATCAAATTTTGTGGAACCGGCGTCCATCACAATAGCGCTGTCTTTTACCTTGTCTAAAACCGAAGGAAGTAACTGCAAAGTCTTATCTACGGGAATAGCTAAAATAACAAAATCAGCTTTTGGAAGATCTTCTAAATCGGCTTTTTCATCAATAATACCAAGTGTTTTTGCCTCGGCTATATGATTGTCATTGATATCAATACCAAATATTTTAGCTTCTTTAAAAATTGATTTTACATCTAGCGCAAAACTACCGCCAATAAGTCCAACTCCTATAATAAATACGTTTTTCATGATAATCTCAACAAACATTCTTTAATGGCTTCTTCGTCTGCACAGAGAGAAAACCTGATATACCCTTCGCCATTGCTTCCAAAAATAGTTCCCGGTGCCACAAATATGCGATGCTCCTTTAAAAGCTTGTCAATAAAGGGTTCTGCCTTTTCTCCCGGTGGCAATTTAGCCCATACAAACAAACCTGCACTTTCCGGATTAAAACTACAACCTAGTTTAGAGGCCAACTGCCAAATTAATTCTCTACGCTGCTGGTAAACACTCTTTAAGCTGGCAAACCAAAATGAAGAACATTTTAAAGCTTCAATAGCTCCTTTTTGAATACCGTAAAACATACCGGAATCCATATTACTTTTAACCTTTAATATACTATCAATAAATTCTGATTTCCCCAAGACCATTCCAACGCGCCAACCGGCCATGTTAAAGGTTTTACTTAACGAATTAAGCTCTAAACAAACGTCTTTCGCTCCGCGATATTTAAGAATACTTCTGGGTGAATCATTTAAAATAAATCCGTAGGGATTATCATTTACAATCAAGATATCGTTCTGTAAACCAAAGGCAATTAAGTCATCATACAATTTATGCGTTGCAACTGCGCCAGTTGGCATATGCGGATAGCTCACCCACATTAATTTAACTTTTGACAAGTCTGTTTTTCGCAAAGCTTCTAAATCAGGCAACCAATTATTAGACCATGTTAAATCGTAATACCTAGGAATCGCTTCTACCAAATTGGTAACCGATGCATAAGTTGGATAACCCGGATTGGGGATTAACACTTCATCACCGGCATTTAAAAAAGCTAATGAAATGTGCATAATTCCCTCTTTACTACCCATTAATGGTAATACTTCGGTGAGCGGACTTAATGACACATCATATTGCTGCTTGTAAAAATCACTCATAGCTTGGCGCAGTTCCGGCAAGCCTTGATAACTTTGGTATTTATGTGCATCGGGGTGCTGTAAAGCTTCGGTTAAGGCAGTAATTACCTGTTGTGGCGGCGCTAAATCAGGACTACCAATTCCTAAATTAATCACATTATGGCCCGCGGCTTTTAAAGCTGCCACTTCGCGCAATTTTCTTGAGAAGTAGTATTCCTCTACGGTATTTAATCTGTTAGCTTTCCCAATCATGTGTTTCGGTTTTAAATACGCGCGCGTTTTTATAGGTTCCCAAGATTTTAAAATTTTCGGCCATAATATCCAGTAAGGCAGCTGCTTTGTTGAAATGGGTAACATCTGCAAAAGTTACATCTACGAAAAAGGCATATTTCCAGGGCGTTTCAATCTTTGGTAAGGATTGTATTTTAGTTAGATTTAATTTACAATCGCTCATCACGTTTAAAACAGTTGCCAGGCTACCACGTTTGTGGTCTAATTCAAATTTTAATGAAGCTTTAGTAATTTCGCGGTCCTCTATATTCTTTTTATTTAGTTTTACAATCACAAATCTTGTTTCGTTGTGGCTAATGGTTTGAATGCTTCTGGCAAGTATTTCCAGATTAAAAAGCTTAGCCGCCAAATCGCTGGCAATGGCTGCCACTTTTTTTAGTTGTTGATTGTTTATACGCTGCGCTACTTCGGCTGTATCTTTATCCTCAATAAGTTTTATGTGCGGGTATGCCTTAAAAAACTTTTTACACTGCAGCAGTGCCATTGGATGCGAATATACTTCTTCAATGTCATTAATAGTTTGATTTGGCAAAGCCATTAAATGATGTTGTATGTCTAAGTAATGCTCACCGGTGATTTGCAAATTATTATTATCAATTAATGCATAATTTGGCAATATTGATCCCGCAATAGAGTTTTCAAGTGCCATCACAACGGCATCGCTTTTTCCGGTTACCAAACTATCTACCGCGGCATCAAACGACAAAAATTCTTGTACGTTTATGTGCTTACCATAGTACTGTTCACTCACTATGTGGTGAAAAGACCCTAAAATTCCTTGTATGGCTACATTTTTTATCATAGTCAAAAAAAAAGTCCCGATTTACTATCGAGACCTTTGTTAAGTTTTATATCTGTTTTTACAAACACGCAACAGGTCTCTTTCTTTCGCTAAAAAAGAAGAAATACCAGTTGTAATATGCAAAAGTGTTATTCATAACTCAGTTTGAGTTGGCTAAAGTAAATAATAAATTGAAAAAACAAAATGTAAGTTCACAAATTTTAATCTTAAACCTGCGTTAAATATGTATTTTTACACAAATTTTATCGATTTATGTCTATTGTAGTTGAGAAAATAACAAAGCTTTATGGTAATCAAACCGCTTTAAAAGATGTTTCGTTTAGCGTTAAAAAAGGCGAAATAGTGGGTTTTTTGGGTCCTAATGGTGCAGGAAAATCGACCATGATGAAAATTTTAACCGCTTACATAGAAGCATCTAATGGCCAAGCTAAGGTAAATGAATTTGATGTTATTACTCAAAAAAAACAGGTTCAACAAAGTATTGGATACTTGCCAGAGCATAATCCGTTATACCTTGAACTATACGTAAAAGAATATTTAAAATTCACGGCCAATATTTACAAAACAGATAAAAGCAGAATTGATGAAGTTATAGCCGAAACAGGCTTAACACCCGAAGTTCACAAAAAAATTGGGCAATTGTCAAAGGGTTACCGGCAGCGTGTTGGTTTGGCCGCTGCGCTTATTCACAATCCTGATGTTTTAATTTTAGACGAGCCTACAACCGGATTAGACCCTAATCAATTGGTAGACATTAGACAGCTTATTAAAAAATTAGGGCAAACTAAAACTGTCTTTCTTTCAACACACATCATGCAGGAAGTTGAAGCTATTTGCGACCGCGTTATAATTATTAATAGAGGTGAAATTGTAGCCGATAAATATTTAAGTGAGCTGAATAAAGATCAAGACCAAATAGTCATCGTGGAGTTCGATTTTAGAGTTGAAGACGAATTTTTAAAACGAATGCCTCACGTAATCAAGGTTATCAATACTCATGACTTTACATACGAAATAACATTTGATACTAAAAAAGATATGCGGTCTCACGTGTTTGATTTTGCACACGATAACAACTTAAAAATTCTTCAGCTGAATCAAAAAAATACCAATTTAGAAAGCTTGTTTAGAGAACTTACCGCTAATTAAAAATAAGTCTACCGTTAAAAAGTTCTTCAACATCTACGATGGGTGGTTGATTTTTAGCAATAACATTTCCTGTAGCCACAATACTACCGGTGATAGACTGCTGCGGATTCACAATCATATCATTACTGCCACGGTGAAAAACTTCAACGTTTTGTGCTATTAAGTTTGCGCTTTCAACCCTGGCTTGACCTGAAAAAAAACTCAAAGACAGATTATTTACTGATCCTCTAAGGTAAAATGCAGACAAACCATTTGAAACAACAGTAAGGCTATTAGCATTAATTTGAAGGTCAAAATCGCCCACCGTGAAAGTTCCCGGCATATTGAAATTTTCTGAAATCAAGGTAAGATTTTCAAATCCTAGTTCACCTTCAGAAGAAATGGTGTATTGGGTTGATGTTCTTATTTCTGAAAGTGTTGGTGTACTAACCGTTATTTTTGTAATGCCAAAATCTCTCACTAAATTACAGTTATTATTATCGGTTAGGATGAGCTGATTATTCTTAACTTTTACGTCCACATCGTTGATTAAATTACTTCCGGTTTCTATTAAAACCGAATGTCTGGTTGATTCTCTCACTACCAATGTGATATCCCTGTTTACCAGTATTTTGTCAAAACTCTCCACTTCAATTTCCTGCTGAATGGTATTACCAGCCGTTTGGAAACAATCAATGGCGTTTTCGCTATCACAGGCCAGTAGGGTAATTACTATAAATATGTAGGTAAAATATTTCATTTAAATTTAAATTTAAATTCTAATTCCAATTCCAAATTCAACTGCTTCGGCTTTGGCGCCATGTGACTTTAAAGTTACTGCACCAAACCATTTTTCACCAAAATAACGCTTGAGTCCAGCTCTAAAGTAAACTCTGCCTTCAAAATCGAAGGGATAATACACGTAATAACCCAACTGCGATTCTAAAGACATTTTATTAATGAAGAGTTCGTGACCAACGAATATTCCTACCCGTTTAAAATCTTCGTTTCCAGACACACCTAATTCCGGAAATGCGATAGATTGAAACTCAATCAACTCTTTTAAAAAATTAGAAAAGAAAACATCAGTTCCAAATTGAAACGCACTAAGATGGCTTACTCGCTTATCTGCATATGCCGAAAAAATATAAAACGGATATTGCGCACTGCCAACCACATCACTCTGATTGATTCCTGATCTTAATGCGAGATTAAACTTGACTGGCTCTGTATATTTTTCTTTTTTCAGATTTGAAATGTATTCGGGGTTTTCATTCTCCAAATTATAGGTTAGCCCAACATTTAAGGTGATAGAATTAACGCTAGTGTTAGGCGCTTTTACATTCGCATTTGAGTAATGAATCAAGGCCAAACCGGTTTGAAATCCGAAATTTTTAAAAATTTGTTCTTTTTTATAATTCAGCATTACATATGTACTACTCATCAATGCAGAACCAAAAGCGATGTTTTTAAAATTGGTTTCTCTATCGTAAGGATTGGTGTTATAGGCCAATCCCTGACCTATTCTGAGCATCAAATTTCTGTCGAAAAAGTAAAAGTTATAATGCGCATACAAGGCAAAATTTTTACCCAGCGGTTCATTATTTAAATTTTGATAGCTAAAAGACAAACCATAATCAGGATAATTGAATCGTTGTTCCCAATCTTGGTAACCGAAGGTTTTTACGTTCCAGCTAGCAATAAAACCGTCTGGACGACCGTCTATTAAATGTAAAATGGCATCGTTATGCAATGCCTTTTGACCTGTAAAGTAATTTATATCAAAGGTGCTGACATGGGTCTTAGTTTCTTGCGAAAACAAAACAAAATTTATAATACAGAAAAAACCAACAAGTCTTAATTTCATTTACAGATATTGACGCGCAAAAATAAAAGAATAAATCAAGTAGTTGTTGATACTTTAGCCATGAATGCACTAATTTTTATAAATATTTAAACTGAATTCTAGTAACAAATTTAGTGCTACTAGAATAACTGCTCGGCTATAGCTTTGATGTTGTCGCTTTTACCCATAGAATAATAGTGCAACACCGGAAAACCGGCTTCTATGAGTTCTTTACTTTGCTGTACACACCATTCAATCCCAATTTGTTTTACCGAATCATTGTCTTTTGCTCTAACAATTTCCATAATTAAATCATCTGGAAGGTCTACCTTAAATCTATGTGGAATAAGATTCAATTGTTTTTTGGTCGCAATGGGTTTTAATCCGGGAATAATTGGTACGTTAATTCCGGCGGCATTACATTTTAACACAAAATCGAAGAATCTTTTATTATCAAAAAACATTTGGGTAACAATATAATGGGCACCGTTTTTTATTTTTTGTTTCAAAAAGTGAATATCGCTATCTAAGCTTGGCGCTTCCATGTGTTTTTCGGGGTAAGCACCCACCCCAATACAAAAATTAGTGCAGGTTGAGTTTTGCAAATCTTCATCTAAATAAACGCCGTTGTTTAGGTTGTTTATTTGCGTTACCAACTCTGAAGCGTAAGAATGACCATCTTTTTCGGGTTTAAAATAAATTTCGCTTTTAACAGCGTCACCGCGTAAGGCAACCACATTATCAATACCTAAAAAATCGAGGTCTATTAATAAATTTTCGGTATCCTCTTTGGTAAAGCCACCGCACAACACATGTGGTATCGCATCTACGCCATATTTATTTTGAATACCGGCACAAATACCTACTGTTCCCGGACGTTTTTTTACCACTTTTTTCTCAATGTAACCATTTGGTAGCTCCTTAAAGTCATATTCTTCTCGATGGTAAGTAACATCAATAAACGGAGGTTTAAATTCCATAAGTGGATCTATACCGTCAAAAATGGACTGGATATTCTGACCTTTCAAGGGTGGTAATATTTCAAAGGAAAACAAGGGTTTCCCGTTGGCTTTTTCTATGTGTTCTGTTACTTTCATTAATATTTCAATTCACTTTTAAATTAAGCATCGGCAATATTTGGCGCCAGCCACTTTATGGCTTCTTCGTTAGTAATACCTCTTCTTTTGGAATAATCGCGCACTTGATCTTCTTTGATTTTACCCAAACCAAAATATTTACTTTCAGGATTTGCAAAATAATACCCCGATACAGAGGCAGCGGGATACATGGCCATATTTTCGGTGAGTGTTACACCTATTTTTTCTTCTACATTTAACAACTTCCAAATTGTTGGCTTTTCCAGATGATCAGGACACGCGGGATAACCGGGCGCAGGCCTGATGCCTTTATACTTTTCTTTTATAAGTGCATCATTATCTAAATTTTCGTTTTGGGCATATCCCCAAATCTCCTTTCGCACTTTTAGATGAAGAAATTCAGCAAAAGCTTCGGCTAATCTATCAGCCAAGGCTTTTACCAAAATGGCATTATAATCGTCCAGATCTTTTTCAAAAACTTTCACTTTATCATCTACACCAAATCCCGTTGTTACACAAAAACAACCCATATAATCCTGAACATCTAAGTTCCTTGGGGCTATGAAATCGGCCAGAGCGATGTTGGGCGCACCCTCGGTTTTTTTAGATTGCTGCCGTAAGGTTAAAAATTTCTCAAGGCCATTTTCGGTAACCACTTCAATATCATCATCATTCACCTGATTCGCCGGAAAAATGCCTACAATGCCCCTGGCCGTCAACCATTTTTCGTTTATAATATTTTGCAACATCTTTTTCGCATCGCTGTAAAGCGAAGTAGCTTGTTCTCCCACCACTTCATCTTTTAAAATAGCCGGAAATTTACCATGTAATTGCCAGGATTGAAAAAATGGCGTCCAGTCTATAAAACCTTCCAGCTCTGATAAATCAACTTCAATGGTCTTAACCCCAATAAAATTTGGTTGTTGTGGTTTAAAATCATCCCAATTAATCTTGAATTTGTTCTTTCTGGCTTGGTCTATAGTTAAAAACTCTTTGGATTTACTGCGATTGAGGTAGGCTTCGCGAAGTTGATGGTATTCTGATCTAATATTGAAGGTATATTCATCTTTAAAATTGGGTTGTAATAAATTATTGGCCACATTTACGGCTCTGGAAGCATCATTTACGTGCACAACTGTTGATGTGTATTCCGGTGCAATTTTTACGGCGGTATGTGCTCTGGATGTAGTAGCACCACCAATCATTACCGGGATTTTGATATTTAATCGTTGTAATTCTTTGGTTAGGTAAACCATTTCATCTAAGGATGGTGTAATTAATCCGCTTAAACCAATAATATCAACTTGTTCTCTAACAGCAGTTTCAATTATTTTTTCAGGCGGTACCATCACGCCCAAATCAATAATTTCAAAATTATTACATGCCAATACCACGGCTACAATATTTTTACCAATATCATGAACATCGCCTTTAACTGTGGCCATTAAAATTTTTCCGGCACTAGACGACGCTGATGCTTCCTTTGAAGCTTCTATATAAGGTAACAAATAAGCCACTGCTTTTTTCATGACTCTGGCCGATTTAACCACTTGAGGTAAAAACATTTTTCCTGAACCGAACAAATCACCTACCACGTTCATGCCGTTCATCAAATAGGTTTCAATCACCGCTATAGGTCTATCAACTAACTGGCGGGCTTCCTCAACATCTTGCTCAACAAATTCGTCTAAACCCTTAACCAAAGCATGGGTTAATCGTTCTTGCAAGGGTTCTGAGCGCCATTGCGCCGCTATTTTTTCTTTAACTTCTGAAGTGCCTTTAAAACTTTCGGCCAAATCCAAAAGTCGCTCTGTAGCGTCTGGTTTTCGATTTAGCAGCACATCTTCAACATGCTCCAATAAAACGGGATCAATTTCATCGTAAATCTCAAGCATCTCAGGATTTACAATTCCCATGGTCATACCATTTTTAATGGCATGGTAAAGAAATGCCGAATGCATGGCTTCGCGCACTTTATCGTTTCCTCTAAATGAAAACGAAACATTACTTACACCTCCACTTACATGCGCATGCGGTAAATTCTCTCGAATCCATTTGGTGGCTTTAAAAAAATCGATAGCGTTCAACTTATGCTCATCCATACCTGTTGCTACAGGAAAAATATTGGGGTCAAAGATGATGTCTTGTGGCGAAAAATGAACTTTCTCGACTAAAATATCGTAAGAGCGCTTACAAATGTCAATACGTCTCTGGTAAGTATCTGCCTGGCCGGCTTCATCAAAAGCCATAACGACTACGGCAGCACCATATCGCTTGATAAGTTTAGCTTGATTGATAAAATTAGCTTCACCTTCCTTTAAAGAAATGGAATTCACAACGCCTTTTCCTTGAATTACTTTTAATCCGGCTTCAATAATTTCCCATTTAGAGCTGTCTATCATTACCGGTATACGAGCAATATCGGGCTCTGCGGCTATAAGGTTGAGAAATCTGGTCATAGCTGCAACGCCATCTAACATGCCTTCATCCATGTTAACATCTATAATTTGTGCACCACCTTCAACTTGGGCACGGGCGACTTCTACAGCTTCGTTATAGTTTTCCTCCTTTATGAGTCTTAAAAATTTTCTTGAGCCTGTAACATTGGTGCGTTCACCCACATTTACAAAATTGGTTTGGGGTGTAATTACCAAAGGTTCTAGTCCGGAAAGTTTTAAATAGTGGTTTTTCATAAATGGCTTCAACAAATTTTTTCTTTGGCGGTTCGTGGTTTAAATAATTTTGCAACCTCAGCGATTAGTTTGATATGTTCAGGTGTAGTGCCGCAACAACCACCTATAATATTAATCAAATTTTCCTCTAAATATTCTTTTATAAGCTGTTGCATTTCTTGAGGCGTCTGGTCGTAATTACCAAAGGCATTTGGCAACCCGGCATTGGGATGGGCAGATGTGAAAAGCGACGTATTTTGGGACAAGCGTTTTAAATAGGGTTTTAATTGATCGGCTCCCAAAGCACAATTAAAGCCAATACTCAGCATAGGAATGTGCGATATTGAAATTAAAAAGGCTTCAACCGTTTGTCCTGAAAGTGTTCTTCCGGAAGCATCCGTAATAGTGCCTGAAACCATCACCGGAATATCAATTTGTCTTTCTTCTTTTATGTCTTCTATAGCAAACAAAGCTGCTTTGGCATTGAGTGTATCAAAAACGGTTTCAACCAACAGCACATCACAACCACCATCAATCAAAGCTTCTGCTTGTTGTTGATACGCCTTTTTTAAATCGTCAAACGTAACAGCCCTGTAACCGGGATCATTGACATTTGGCGACATAGAGGCGGTTCGATTAGTTGGACCAATGGAGCCGGCAACAAATCGGGGCACATCGGTAAATTCATCGGCTACTTCTCTGGCAATTTTAGCAGATTGATAGTTGAGTTCGTACACCAAATCTTCCAAATGGTAGTCGGCCATTCCAATACTAGTTGCAGAAAACGTATTGGTTTCAACAATATCGGCACCAGCTTCAAAATACTGGCGATGTACTGCTTTTACAGCTTCTGGTTGGGTAATAGACAACAAATCATTATTACCTTTAAGCGGATGTGGGAAATTAGCGAAACGTTCACCCCTGTAATCGGCTTCTTCAAATTTGTAACGCTGTAACATGGTACCCATGGCACCGTCTAGAACAAGAATTCGATTTTTGATGGCTTCTTTAATATTACTCATATATATTAAGCTCATTATTGTTACTTCAACAACAACGTTCTAATGCTTGGTTTAAATCGTTAATAATATCTTTTACATTTTCAAGTCCTACTGATATTCTCACCATTCCCGGCGTTATGCCGGCTTCAAGGCGCTCTTCTTCTAACAACTTGGCATGGGTAGTTGAAGCAGGATGTGTAACAATGGTGCGGGCATCCCCCAAATTAGCAGAAAGTGTTAATAGTTTTATCGCATTTAAAAATAGCCTGCCAGCTTCTATTCCACCTTTAATTTCGAAAGCGACGACATTACCGCCCCGCTTCATTTGTTTTTTAGCCAAATGGTATTGCGGATGTGACTTTAAAAAAGGATATTTCACCAAAGTCACCTGAGGATGACGCTCTAAAAATTTAGCTACTTTTAGCGCGTTTTTGCAATGTTTTTCAACCCGTACCGCTAAGGTCTCAAGGCTTTTTGACAAAATCCATGCATTAAAAGGCGATAAGGCTGGACCTGTGATTCTGGCAAACAAATAAATTTTTTCAATTAAAATAGCACTTCCCACCGTAATGCCGCCAAGCACACGGCCTTGGCCATCTATTAGTTTTGTAGCCGAGTGAATTACCAAATGAGCACCAAATTTTATGGGTTGCTGTAAATATGGCGTTGCAAAACAGTTATCAATAATTAAAATGAGATGGTGCTTTTTTGCAATCTTTCCCAAAAGTTCTAAATCCAAAATATCAACAGCCGGATTAGTAGGACTTTCGGCATAGATAATTTTTGTGTTTGGCTGAATTAAGCTCTCAATGCGCTCTATCTCGTTAACCTTAAAATAACTGGTACTGATTTGCCATTTCGGAAATACATTTTTATACAGAGATTGGGTGGATCCAAAAACGCTAGCAGAGGATATAACGTGGTCTCCGGTATTTAGCAATGCCGCAAATGTGGAAAACACGGCCGCCATACCTGATGCAAAAGCAAAGCCGGTTTCCGCACCTTCCATCAAGCAAATTTTTGCAATAAACTCAGAAGTGTTAGGATTAGAATAACGACTGTAGATATTTCTATCCTTCTCCTCGGCAAAAGAGGCTCGCATGTCTTCGGCATCTTCAAAAACATAACTAGAGGTTAAATATAATGGTGTTGTATGTTCTAAAAATTCAGAACGTTCAACTTGAGTTCTTATGGCGTTGGTTTCAAATGCTTTCAAACTTTGTTCTATTTTAAAAATACGATTGTACATTTGCAATACTTTGTGCAATAGCCACCAAATCTTTTAAAACTCCTGTAGCAGTTACTTCTCTACCTGCACCCGCTCCAACTATACTTACCGGTTCATTACCGTATTGTTTAGAGTAAATTTCAAAGAGGTTATTAGTGCCTTGCAAGAGCCCATAGTTGGAGTTCTTTGATACTGTAATCAATTTTACTTTAGCCTGTTGTTCTTTAACATCCAGCTCAGCGACATATCTCAAGACCTCATTAGTACTTTTGGCGTTTACAAATTGCTCAATAGTACAATCTAATTCAAGAACCCGGGCATTAAATTGTTCTAAACTGGTTTGTCCATTCAATTGCTTAGGCACTAAAGACTGAACTTCAATGTGTTCCAATTCAAATTTAAGATCAAGTTCTCGAGCAATAATTAATAGCTTTCTGGCTACATCCTGACCAGACAAATCAATTCTGGGATCAGGCTCAGTATAGCCCAAATTACGCGCATGCTTTAAAATATTGGAAAAGGGCCTTTCTCCTTCGGATAATTGATTAAATAAAAAACTCAATGACCCTGAAAACACGCCCCTTACTTTCAAAACCTCATCACCAGATTCTTTTAAAGATCTTAAAGTACTCAAAACCGGTAAACCTGCACCAACATTGGTACTATAATAAAATTTCCTATTGTAGGCTTTGATATGATTTCTTAATTGAGCATAAAAGTCATAACTTAAAGAGTTAGCTATTTTATTGGCAGCTACTATATGAAAACCATTTTCAATAAGTAACAAATAAGAATTTACAATGTTTGAGCTGGCCGTGGCATCAACTGCTACAAGATTTTCCAATTCATGATGTTTCACAAATTTAATGATGTCCTCTATTTTATATGGAACAGAGAAATTTTTAAAATCAGTCTCCCAATTGTGTCCTAAGCTATTACTATTGTAAAATGCAAGTGAAGAATTAACAATAATTGGGACGTTAATTTGAAATCCCTGCTTATTAAACACCTGATCATTTGCTTGCAATATTTGATTGATAATGGCACTGCCAACATTACCAATTCCGAATAGTATAACGTTGATGGTTTTCATTTAAATTTTGTTTGGTTTGAAAAATTGGCAATAAAAATTTCGATAGCTGGTCAAAAGCTATTAAAAACGCATCGTGACCATGAATTGATTTAATCTCAAAAATGCTCACATTGTCTTTTACAGATTTTAAATCTACATAGGTTTTCCAGCATTCTTCCGGTTTAAACAGTAAATCTGAGTTAATAGTTACCAGATGAATATGTGCAGAAATCTTAGAGGCAACCGACAAAAATTCTGAACCATTTTGGGTAATATTAATTGTTTTCAATAGTTGGTTCATCAACTTGTAGGCGCTTAACTTAAATCTCGATGTTAGCTTATTGCCATGGTGATTTAACCAACTTTCTACATAAAACAGGCCATTCTCGTGTTGATTTCGATCAAACTTAGCCGAAAATGACTCGGGGGTTCTGTACATAGTCATGGCATGCATTCTGGCATCTATCAACGGTACTTTCGAATTATTTAAAATGGCATCTTGTATGTGGCAATTTGCTATGACCCAGTCGGTCGATTTCCAGTCGCATGCCACCGGAATAAGATGTTCACATAAATCGGGATTACGGGCTGCAAGTTCCCAAGCAATTCCGCCACCTACCGAACCGCCGATAATAGCAAATAAATGATGAATGTTTAATTGTTTGAGTCCCAAATCAAATATAGTTGCCACATCTGCAGCCACAAAATCTTTATAATTTTCTATCAAATGGGCTTCCTCACCATCATAGCCATTTCCGGGAATATTGAAAGCCAAGACCGTAAATCTGCCGGTGTCAATAATTTTATTTGGTCCTATTAAATCGTTCCACCAACCATTGACTCCACAAACATTGGAGTTTCCGGTAAGTGCATGAATGACCAATACTACCGGGTTGGCAGATTGTAAATCGCCAAAAACCTGATAAGATAAATTGATGGGGATTTTTAAGCCATTTGCCAGAGCAACCTCCGGCAAATGGATAAAATTTAATTGGCTCATAATCTTTCTTTTTTTAGCAATAATAAAACTAATGTTACACCAATTGCTTTAATTTCACAACAGAAAATGCCTGCTTCAAATCGGCCTTAAGATCATCAATGTTTTCAATTCCAACCGATAATCTGATTAGATCTTTGGTCACACCGGTAGCAATTTGGGCTTGCTCGTCAAGTTGCTGGTGCGTGGTACTGGCAGGATGAATTATAAGCGATTTAGTGTCTCCAATATTAGCCAGTAATGAAAACAACTTGGTACTATCTACAATTTTTTTCGCAGCTTCAAAACCTCCCTTAGCTCCAAAAGTTACAATACCACTTTTACCATTTGGCAAATATTTATCGGCTAGAGCTTTGTACTTACTAGATTCTAAACCGGGGTAATTCACCCAAGCCACCTCATCCTGTTCTTGAAGCCATTTAGCAAGTAATAAAGCGTTTTCACTATGTTTTTTGATTCGAAGTTCGAGAGTTTCCAAACCTTGAATGATTTGCCAGGCGTTAAACGGACTCAATGCACCACCGTAATCGCGCAAACCTTCAATTCTCACCTTTGCAATAAACGCTGCTGATTCTAAAGCCTCGCTGTATACTAAGCCGTGGTAACCGGGTGAAGGTTCTGTAAATTCAGGGAACTTTCCATTGGTCCAGTCAAAAGTACCGGCATCGATAATAACACCGCCTAAAGCAGTACCATTACCATTAATATATTTTGTTAAGGAATGAATAACAATGTTAGCTCCATATTCAATAGGGTTTAACAAATAAGGTGTGGCCACCGTATTATCAACAATTAATGGAACTTTGAAGGCCTTTGCCTCTTTAGAAATGGCTTCAATATCCAATACATCCAACTTTGGATTGCCGAGTGATTCAATAAAGAAGGCTCTAGTGTTTTCTTGAGCTGCTTTTGAAAAATTCTCAGGATCTGAAGGATCTACAAAGGTAGTGGTTACACCATGGCGTGGCAAGGTAACACTTAACAAATTATAAGTGCCTCCATACAAGCTATTTGACGCCACAATATGATCACCAGCCTTTAACAAAGTAAATAAGGTTGTGGCTATCGCAGAAGTTCCGGATGCTGTAACAACCGCCGCAATGCCGCCTTCTAAAGCCGCCAGTCTTTGCTCTAAAATGTCGTTGGTTGGATTGTTAATACGAGTGTAAATATTACCCGTTTCGGCAAGCGAAAACAAATTAGCCGCATGGTCTGTATTGTTAAATACGTAGGCGGTTGATTGATAGATTGGTACAGCGCGTGTACCTGCGTTTTTAGTAACGTCGTGCCCGGCGTGTAAAGCCTTGGTTGCAAATTTTTGTGTGCTCATTTTTCTAATTTTTTGAGTTAATAAATGATTAAAACAAAAGCCAAATTGCACCCCTTGAGGTGAAACTTAATAGAAAAATGTTATAAAGAAAACTAAACGAACATGCAGAAAACATTTCGCTGGGTTATCTATCCATCAAGCGCAATAAATGAATTGCCTTGAAAGTAGAATTTAGCACCTTCTTATAATTAAGGGTTGCTAAGGCTTCACCGGGTCTATTCCCTCCACCTTTCTTGATAACATTTCAATAAGTGTTTGAACTTTTCGAGCACAAAGATTCAGTTATAAAAATTAGAATTCCAAATTATTTACGAAGTTTTTTTAAAATTAAAATCATGGGCTCATAAAATACAACTAAAAATATCACATAATAATTAATATGTCTTCAAATTTTTCAATTAAAATTATTAACCCTATTTTTTTTAGGGTATTATTTTATTAATAATATATTTTTTGCTTTTATACCCTATTTATTTAAGGGTGTAAATAATTTTTTAAGTAGTTTTACACCGGTATTTAACGCAATCAAAATGAAAAAAATTGAAGCCATCATTCGAAAATCCAAATTTGAAGATGTTAAGGAAGCCTTACATCAAGTTGGAGTAAACTTTTTTTCTTACTGGGATGTTACCGGTTTAGGAAATGAGAAACACGGCTCTGTATACAGAGGTGTTGTTTACAGTACGAGTCAAATTCAGAGGCGATATCTCTCAATTGTTGTTAATGACGATTTTGAGGAAATTACAGTTAAAACTATTCTGGAATCTGCCAAGACCGGCGAGGTTGGAGACGGAAAGATTTTTGTCTCGACAGTAGACGAATGCTTCCGCATTAGAACCGGAGAAAAAGGAGGTCAAACTTTAAACTAACAAATTACAACATGGAACAACTTACTGCTAACAACGTTTGGATGATGATATGCACTGCGCTGGTATTTTTAATGCATTTTGGCTTTGCATTTTTGGAAATTGGACTTACCAGAGAAAAAAACACCATTAACGTACTATTTAAAAATATTTTTATCATAACATCAGGCCTGCTTTTGTATTTTCTCGTTGGATTTGGATTGATGTACCCGGGAGATTTTAATGGATTTTTAGGCTTGAGTTCTTTTGGACTTGATGCACCTTTAAATGCAGAAGGTAATTTCGATTTGGCTTATGCCGAAGGTTACACTTATTGGACTGACTTTTTATTTCAAGGCATGTTTGCCGCAACTGCCGCTACTATAGTTTCAGGTGCCGTGGCAGAACGCATTAAAATTGGTCCGTTTATGATTTTTGTAATACTATATGTTGGTCTGGTTTATCCTATTGTAGGTTCCTGGAAATGGGGTGGCGGATTCTTAGACAACCTTGCAACACCTTTTTACGATTTTGCAGGTTCAACATTAGTACACTCCGTGGGTGGGTGGGCTGCACTTGTGGCTGTGTGGCTACTTGGAGCCAGAATTGGCAAATTTAAAGACGGTAAATCTAAGGCCATTCAAGGTCACAACATTCCTTTGGCTACCGCAGGCGTGTTAATTTTATGGTTTGGCTGGTTCGGATTTAACGGTGGTTCTGTGCTTTCAGCAGATCCTGAAGCCACTTCCATTACATTAGTAACAACTTGCTTGGCTGCAGCTGCCGGCGGACTTTCGGCATTTGTGTCTTCTACGCTCTGGTATAAAAATTATGATCTTACCATGTTTCTTAACGGCATTTTGGGCGGCTTGGTAGCCATTACAGCCGGCGCCGACTTAATGAGTCCGATTGAAGCGGTGATTATTG
Source organism: Paucihalobacter ruber (assembly GCF_006494535.1). Classification (GTDB taxonomy): domain Bacteria; phylum Bacteroidota; class Bacteroidia; order Flavobacteriales; family Flavobacteriaceae; genus Paucihalobacter; species Paucihalobacter ruber. Next base: position 208,892 of record NZ_VHIQ01000007.1, on the reverse strand, counting down.
GTGCTTTGGGTGGTGTAATTATTGTGTTGGCTGTTGGATTTATTGACAAAATAAGACTCGACGACCCGGTTGGAGCTATCGCTGTTCACCTTATTTGCGGGATTTGGGGAACTTTGGCGGTAGGTATTTTTGGTGAACTGGCCGGTTGGTCGCAATTACTCAGCCAGTTGATAGGTATATTGTGTTACGCCGCTGCTTGCATTTCTACTTCATTTATCATTTTATTCACGTTGAAAAAAACGGTAGGTATTAGAGTTTCTGAACTTGAAGAAGTAGAAGGATTAGACCTGCATGAACACGGCATGGCTGCCTACCCAGATTTTAGTTTGAACGAGCATTAATTAAAATTTTGTATTCTAAGTCGGTTTACATTTTTTAGTTTCGTTTTTATCCTTACTTTTGACAACTGAAAATAAGGAGGAATGATTTGACTGATTGCAACCTCTAACTTCAACTTAATGAAGTTTAAAAAGTGCTAAATACAGTAATTTACTGCATAATTGTACGTCAAATCATATCTAAGAAACTAAATTTATATTATGGCGTATTTATTTACCTCAGAAAGTGTTTCTGAAGGACATCCAGACAAAGTAGCAGACCAAATCAGCGATGCATTAATTGATAATTTCTTAGCATTCGATCCCGATTCTAAGGTAGCTTGCGAAACTATGGTGACTACCGGACAAGTTATTTTGGCGGGCGAAGTAAGGTCGAATACCTATCTCGACGTTCAAAAAATTGCAAGAGATACCATTAACAAGATTGGTTATACCAAAAGTGAATACATGTTTGACGGTAGCTCTTGTGGTGTTCTTTCTGCCATACATGAACAATCTGAAGACATTAACCGCGGAGTAGATAAGGCCAATAAAGAAGAACAAGGTGCCGGAGACCAAGGCATGATGTTTGGTTATGCCACGAACGAAACCGATAATTACATGCCTTTGGCCTTGGAATTGTCTCACCTTATTTTAAAAGAATTAGCCGTTTTACGCAGAGAATGCAAAGACATCACCTATCTAAGACCCGATGCTAAAAGCCAGGTAACTATTGAATACAGTGATGATAACATCCCGCAGCGTATCGATACTATTGTTATTTCAACCCAACACGACCCGTTTGATACCGAAGAAGCTATGCTTGAAAAGGTAAGGCATGATATGAAAAACATACTCATTCCAAGGGTAAAAACATTACTGCCTGAACATATTCAGGATTTGTTTAACGACGATATTACTTATCACATAAACCCTACCGGAAAGTTTGTTATTGGCGGTCCTCACGGCGATACCGGATTAACCGGCCGAAAAATTATTGTTGACACCTACGGCGGAAAAGGAGCCCACGGTGGTGGCGCGTTTTCAGGAAAAGATCCCAGTAAAGTTGACCGCAGTGCAGCTTATGCCACACGCCATATTGCAAAAAACTTAGTGGCTTCTGGTTTATGTGACGAAGTGCTGGTGCAGGTAAGTTATGCTATTGGCGTTGCCGAGCCTATGAACATCTTTGTAAACACCTTTGGAACCTGTGAATATAACATTACCGATAGCGAAATAGCCGAAGTAGTAAAGCAACTATTTGATATGCGACCCGCAGCTATCGAAGACCGATTAAAACTGCGTCAACCTATATATAGCGAAACGGCGGCATACGGACACATGGGCAGAACTCCGGAAATAGTAACCAAAACTTTTGAACAACCTAACGGCGACAGCATCACTTTAGATGTAGAACTGTTTACTTGGGAGAGGCTAGAATATGTAGATGCGATTAAAGCGGCTTTTAAAATTTAGTTTTAAAAAAGACGGATTTATGAATTTGCTATTAGTATCCTAAATATTTTTGAATTATAGAAATTGCTGAAACAGGTTGAATTACTTTGAAATTGTTCTTGGCACTATAAAAGATTAATAATCACTACCAGATGTTAGTCTATAAAACAAAACTAAAATGCTGAAATTCCCCAATGCAATTCTGCAAAATTGGGTTTTATTTGGTATCTTTATGTATAACTAATTCTCTTCTAAGGTTTGTAGAATAAGCTAATTATACGTTAATCATAAAACTACATTTTTTAGTGAATTAATTAAATCTATTGATAATAATAGGTCGTCAAAGCCTAGAACCATGAAATCAATGTCATTTGTTATTTTACTTGTAGCTGGCGTGATTTTTAGTTGCATTAACAAGACTGAGCCTGCAACTTTACATGAAAATAAGTCTCCTTCAAAGAAAGCGACTACATCGAGCAATTCTTTAAACAGCTATGAAAATCCTGAAACCATCCGGGTGAATAAAGACATTCCTATTAAACACTATTTTAAATGGATGGATAGTGTAGTATTCGGCCTAAACGCCACTCATAATTATGCAACCAACGAATATATTCTCGTTCATAACAATCACTGGATTTTAGATACGCTGTCCAAAACAGATTATTATTATTTAAAGGAAAAAGGCATATTCAATGAAGATTCTCAGTACCTTTTGGCACTTCGGAAAAATCAAGTTTTAATCGTACCCGATTCACTTCAAACCGAACGTATCAAATCACAATTAGACAACACCTACCTGGACTTAAACATCCCCGAATTTAAAATGAGAATTATTCAAAACGGACAAGCATTATACAAATTTCCGGTGCGGGTAGGACAAAACAGCACTCGTTTTTTGGCCATGGCTAACCGGGAAGTAGACTTAAGAACAAAGCCCGGTGTTGGCACCATCATTAGAGTTAATAAACAGCCCGCCTTTATCAATCCGAAAGACAACCATCGATATCATTCTACCCGCAGAGATGACGGTATGGTAACAAAATTGCCTGCCATACCCTGGATAGAACCGGCAATTAACGGCGTGAGTCTGGGACAACTAATTCACCCCACAACAAATCTGGAAACCTTAGAAAAAGCCTACTCCAATGGATGTGTTGGCCTACGTGAATCTGATGCCTGGATTGTATATTATTACGCGCCGGTAGGCACCAAAGTAGTCTTTAGATACGACTTAAAAGGAAAAGATGAAGCCGGTAATACCGTTGAGTTTAATAATATTTATCCCGGATTTGAAAAATTGAGTATCCAGAAAGAAACCACTGAAACCGCGCTCTATAAAATTGACGGCAAACCGATATCTGTTTGCTATTGCCATCTGGAATAGTAGTTATGGAGGATTTTACTAGAATCCTATAAGAATATCAAAAAAATCATTTAAGTTATTATTTTCTTTAAAATCAAGATCACGAGTGGTATTCGTCACATGAATCCCTTTAACATAACCCCTGCAAATAGGTAAAACCAGCACCCAATAAGGTTGGGTGCTGTGGTTTTTTAATTTTATTCCGCTTACAAAAGCTATGCTTTTGAATATTTTATCCTTGGGATTAGCGCCGCTGATCCCTGTTTGCTCGCTCCTGCAAATAGGTAAAACCAGCACCCAATAAGGTTGGGTGCTGTGGTTTTTTAATTTTATTCCGCTTACAAAAGCTATGCTTTTGACGCAGAATAAAATTAAAAAACCGTCTCCAACGCTGTTGGAGACGGTTTTACCTGCTTGATGTGACCGCGGAGGGGTCACAAAATACTTTAAACAATATTTATAAAAACAGCCATATAAAGCACCAATTTAAATATAACTTATTGATTTAATATTTTTTAATAAAAACATAAATGTAAAATCACATAAAGTTAAATAAAACTACATCAACAAATAAGTGACACAAATTGTGACACATATTTAAATAATAGATTGCTTTTTCATTATCTTTACTTAAAAGATAAAACCATGGCTAAACTAACTTTTGTTTTAAGAAGAGGTAAAAGCAAATCCGCATCAATTAACCTGTTTTTTAATTATGGCACTAAAAAACGACTCAGATACTCCACTGGACTGGAAATTTCGGATTTCAAAAATTGGGATGAACGAAAAATGAGAATAAAAAATGTTGTAGATGAGGTTCATAGAAACAAAATCAATACGAGATTAAGTGAAATTCAAACCCTTGTTGAAAAAATCCATGTTGAAAATATCACAAACGGAGTGCCTTTAAATAATGAGATGTTAAAAAATGAATTGGATATTTTCTTAAATAGAGGGAAGACCAATGAAGAAGAAAAAAATAATAATTTAGAACTATTACCATTTTTTGATTGGTTCATTGAACATTACAAAAATAACCCTCTTGTTTCTACTGGCAGGCCTATGAGTTCGGGAACTTCAAGAACCTATAGAAACTCATACAACATTTTAAAGCGATTTAATGATTCCATTTATAGTCTCAGCTATGACAAAATAGGTGTTGACTTCTATGATAGTTTCCTAAAGTTCATGCGTGAAAATGAATATTCGCTAAACTATATTGGAACCTCAATTAAAATTTTAAAAACGATAATGCACGCTAGTTTTGAAAAGGGATTCCATCAAAATTTAGATTTTAAAAAACGATACTTCAAAAAACCATCAGAACAGGTGTTTAACATTTACTTGAATACATCTGAACTTCAAAAAATACATGAGCTAGATTTCAGCAATTTTGTTGATAAAAAAATAAACGATGATTTTGTTATCACTTCCGAAAAAATAGACAATGCGAGAGATTTGTTTTTAATTTCTGCCAATACAGGTCTAAGGGTATCAGATTTCAACAACCTCAGCAAAAAAAACATAATCAAAGAAAAAGACTCCTATTATATTTCAATAGTAACCCAGAAAAACTCAAAACTTTTAACAATACCAATCAACAAAACTGTTAAGGCTATTTTAGAAAAACGAAATGGTAATCCACCTCCTAAAATGCCAGAGCAACATATAAATTATTGCCTAAAAGAAATTGGCGAACTTGCGAAAATTAATGAAGTTATTGAAAAAAGTATAACTAAGGGAGGCATAAAAAAAACAAAAAAATTTAAAAAATTTGAATTAATCACAAATCATACTGGCAGAAGAAGTTTTTGCACAAACGCATACAAAAGTGGTATGCCAACTATAGATATCATGACCATAAGTGGCCATAGCACAGAAAAAGTTTTTTATAACTACATCAAAGTAGATGATATAGAACGTGCTGAAAAAATAAAGATGCACAAGTTTTTTTCATAAATTTATTTGTAGAAAAAATAAGAATTTATAGCTATGAAAGCACGGGATAACATCAACGAAAGGGTACTAAATCTATTTAGCAGACTTTTTATTAATATTGAGTTACTCAAAGACAGAGAACTAAATAAAGAAGACCAAAATAAAATTAAAAATTTTGACTCAGTAAATGAGTACATCAAACAATTTAAACAAAGCAACGAATTTAATAATGAAATCAAATTTGATGATAATGAGATTTCAAAAGCAATTTTAAAATATTTAAATCCTTCAACCGCTTATAGGAATTACAAGACTGAACTAAACCGCATCTTTGATAAAATCCTTGATTTTAGCGAAAAAAATAACTACTACTGGCATAATTGTTCAATAAAAGTTTATGAAAATCATTTTCACAATATTAAAGAGTCCTACTTTAAGCATTTTCCCAGAGAGGATTATATAAATTTTTTAGAATATGAATGTAATTTTCAATTTAATCCAAGGAATACCGAAGACCATATATACCAAACTGACATTCCAGATTATTTTTTACATCTGAATTATCATGAATTTTTAAATGGGAAAAACAGACAAGTTATATCTAGTAATCGAGTTAAAAAAATTCATTTCTTAAAGTTAAAACTGGAGAAAGAGGGATATGTTGCAGAACACACAAATAATGGCATAAGAATAAATAAAAAAAATATTTTAAACCCGACTGAAAAAGAATCCAATGTTGAGGTTCCCCTAAAGCTAAAAGATATTCCTGAATTTGATAATTTAGAGCGTTTTGAATTAATTAAAAAATTAAAAATAGATAATTTAATTCATAATTTAGATGCGTCACAAAGAAGTAAATATAAAGTACTAGCTCTTATTATGGGTATCCATCCAGATAATGCCAGAAAACTTTTAACCAATAAATATCCTAAACTTAAATCTAATGAAGAGATAAATGTACTTATTAAAGAAGCAAAAAAAAATGTAGAACATTTTTTAAATAACCCCATAAACAACATTAAAATTCCATAAAATTTAAAAATGGGTCTAAAGACATATAGACCCCATTAGACCCACCTTCCATTTGTACCATAATTTTAAATTAAATAAAAATGGTACAATTAATTCAAATTACTGAAGAAAAGCTAACGGAAACTATCCTAATAGCTATTAAAAAGGAGCTAGAAGAGCTCAAAAAAGAATTCCAACCCAAGCAACCATCTAAATGGATTAGTCGTATTGAAGCGGCTGAAATCTTGGGGGTCTCATTTCCTACATTATATAGTTGGCATAAAAAAAAGGTGCTTACTGCTTATAGCATTGGTAATCGAGTTTATTATAAACGAGAAGACATCGATAATGCACTAACTCCCATCGCTTGCTAAATTATTAATAATAAAAAATGTAAAAAAAATGAATTCTATTTATATAAATTTCGGTAAAAAAATCGGTGAAACTAAGATTCAAGATATATTTCAATCTGTAAAATCTGGTAAATTCAAAAATGAAATACTAGCAATAAGAACTGCCATAAAAGAAGATAATAGTTCTGAAGCCGATAAGTTAAAAAGTAAACTTCGTGCCTTTACTCCCTCTGGAACGTTTGGAGACCAAAGAAAGAAAGAGTGTATAACATCTTATTCAAAAATTATAAATCTTGATTTTGACCATATTTCATTAAATGAGATTGAAAATTTAGTTGATGTTATAAATAACTGTGAATATACTTATGGTTCTTTTATAAGCCCAAGTGGCAAAGGTGTAAAAGTGTTTATAAAAATTAATTCTGAGCAAGAATTCCACACAAATGCTTATTTGCAAGTGGCAAATTTTTACAAAAATTTAACTGGTTATGATTTTGACACCAAGTGTAAAGATATCACTCGCTTATGTTTTGTTTCATATGATGAAAAAACTTATGTAAACGAAGACTCAACTATTTTTAATGTTAATCCTGATTTTAATAATTCGATAGTTATTAAAGATGACAATACTACATCTTCAAAAAATTTAGATGCCTGTTTAAAATTTACAGAGATTAAAAATCAATATTATGTAGGAAACAGAAATAATTTTATTTATCAATTTGCATGTAATGCAAATAGAAGAGGAATATTAGAAGAAGATACTTTCAATTATTGTTATGACAATTTTGACTTAGATGAGGTTGAAATAAAAAATACAATAAACAGCGCCTACAAAAACCAAATTGCAGACTTTGCAAAGTTTGCAAACCTTGCAAATGACACAAATCATGATTTAGAGGGTGAAAAAAATGAAGAGTTTTTATTAAATACTCCTCTAATTCCAGAGTTAGTATATAAACGACTACCTAATTTACTAAAGGAAGGCTCCAACGCATTTACAGACAAACGTTCTAAAGACAGCTTTTTAACAGGTGCCCTAACAATAATTTCAGGTTGCTTACCAAATGTTTATGGAATATATGGCGGTCGAAAAGTATATCCAAATTTATTTTCATTCATAATTGCACCAGCAGCATCAGGTAAAGGTTCGCTACAATCGGCTAAAGAATTAGCAGACAGTTATCATAAAGAGACCGTGAAAAGTTCATTAGAAGCTATTGAAGCTTACAAGAGAGAGCAAGAAAACGAATTTATTAATGATATTGAGGTAGAATCAACTCCAGAACCAAAATTCAAAGTCGTTTTTATTCCCGCTAACACGAGTAATTCTAAAATAATTCAACATATCCAACAAAATAATGGAAAAGGTATTATTTGTGAAACCGAGGCGGACACTTTAGGTCAAACTTTTAAAAATGATTGGGGTTCATATTCCGACCTACTCAGAAAAGCATTTCATCACGAGAAAATTTCAATATCCAGAAAAACAAATAATGAATATTTTGAAATCGAGAACCCTCAATTATCAGTTGCATTATCTGGTACCCCGAATCAAATTTTTAAAATAATATCATCAGTTGAAGATGGATTATTTAGCAGATTTTTATTTTACATTTTTAAGTCAAAACCTGAGTGGATTGACCCTTCACCCTATGGTAATTCTATAAATCTAAATGATTATTTTGAACAGCTATCTAACCTAGTTCACGAAATGACTTTATTCTTTGAAAATAATGAAACCGAAATTAAACTTTCTAAAGAGCAATGGAACAAGTTAAATAAAGCCTTTAAAGTCTATTTAAAACAAGTAAATACATTTATTAGTGAAGATGCACTAAGCGTTGTTAAAAGGCTTGGTCTAATTTTATATCGCTTCTGTATGATATTTACTGCATTAAGAAAATTTGAAAATAAAATGTTAGATAATGAAAATGTTTGCACCGATGAAGACTTTGAAGTAGCTATGTCCTTAATTAAAACATACATACAGCATAGCCTTATTATGTTTAACAACTTACCATCTAAATCTGACAAAAGTTTTTTTAAGACAGGCTCAAATAAGGAATTATTTTATAACGCATTACCTAATGAATTTGGGAGAAAAGAAGCCATAACATTAGGGCCAAATTTTAACCTAGGCCAAAGAAGCGTTGATAGTATTTTAAAAAAATGCTTGGGAATATTTCTAGAACAGCCTAAAACGGGGTTTTATAAAAAAATAGATGGAAATTTAAATTCCTAAACTTTTATAAAAACATGGGAGTTAAATGCATTCCAAAAGAAGGATTAATCAATGAAGACTGGGACCATATTGGTGTCGATTTAAAAGACAAAAGAAATGGACTGTGAAATGTAATCGTTAGTTATTACAAATATTCAAAAGCTTGTCAAGACCCACATGCTCAAAATTATAACATGTGGGTTTTATTTTTATGTTTATATTATGAGATACTAAATTTTGTTTACTACTTTAGAGGATTCATAAAAATAATTCCAAAATGAATAAAATTAAAGATGTTTTAGAAGCAAAAGGAATTAAACAAATCTGGTTGGCTGAACAGTTAGGAAAGAGCTACAATATGGTAAACTCTTACGTTCAGAACAGAAGACAACCGAGTTTGGAAACACTATTTGAGATTTCAAAAATCTTAAAGGTTGAAGTAAAAGCATTAATAAAGGAAGATTGAATGGACATAGTTAAAGAAGCAGATATAGAATATGGACTTGTAGGCAAACTACAAGACTTAAAATACACATATCGTCCTGATATTAGAGACTTAAACGCTCTTGAACAAAACTTTCGAGAAAAATTCGAGAAGCTCAACAGAGTTAATTTAACAGATGCTGAATTTGACAAAATAAGAGAAGAAATCGTAAATCCTGATGTGTTCATTTCTTCTAATTATTTGCGTAAAACAAATACATTCACTCGAGAAGACGGCACACCTTTATATTATACCCTTGTAAACATCAAAGACTGGTGCAGGAATGACTTTGAAGTCATTAACCAACTTCGAATAAACACCAAAAACAGCAACCATAGATACGATGTCATCATTCTTATCAATGGTGTCCCTGTGGTTCAAATAGAACTAAAAACGCTGGAAGTAAGTCCTAACAAGGCAATGCAGCAGATTGTGGACTATAAAAATGATTCAGGAAGCGGCTACACCAATTCGTTAATGTGCTTTACGCAGTTGTTTATTGTGAGCAACAAAAGCAAGACCTTCTATTTTGCCAATAACAATAATGAACATTTTGCTTTTAATGCTGAAGAGCAGTTTTTACCTGTATATACGCTTGCTAGTGAAGACAATAAAAAAATCAATCACCTATTCGACTTTGCTGATAAGTTCTTGACCAAATGCACTTTGGGTCAAATGATAAGCCGCTATATGGTTTTGGTGGCAAGCGAGCAAAAAATACTCGTAATGCGGCCGTATCAAATTTATGCGGTGAAAGCCATTGTTGATTGCATTCACCAAAACAGAGGTAATGGCTACATCTGGCACACTACAGGAAGCGGAAAAACACTTACCTCTTTCAAAGCTTCTACCCTTTTAAAAGACAATCCTGATATTGAAAAATGCCTATTTGTAGTTGACCGAAAAGACCTTGACCGACAAACCCGTCAGGAGTTCAACAAGTTTCAAGAAGGTAGTGTGGAAGAAAACACCAATACAGGCACTTTGGTCAATAGAATGCTCTCTACCGATTATGCTGATAAGGTGATTGTAACCACTATTCAAAAACTTGGCTTAGCACTCAACCAGAATAGTAAACGTAATGTAAAGCAAAGGGAGGACAAGAAAGAAACGTATTACGATAGGTTAGCACCATTACGAGATAAAAGAATCGTGTTTATTTTTGATGAATGCCACCGTTCTCAATTTGGCGACAATCACGATGCTATAAAAGAGTTCTTCCCCAAAGCACAGCTTTTTGGATTTACAGGAACACCCATTTTTGAAGAAAACGCAACCTACAAAACCATTGAAGGTCAACAAGCTTCCTATAAGACAACAAATGATGTTTTTCAACAAGAATTACATTCATACACCATCACCAATGCCATAGAAGATAAAAACGTGCTGCGTTTTCATATCGACTATTTTACCGCAGAAGGCAAACCCGACTTCACTAGTTTGAGCCATAAAATGGCGGTGATAGATGCCATTCTAAAAAAGCACGACAAAGCCACTAATAACAGAAGGTTCAACGCTGTTTTGGCAACCTCTTCTATTTCTGATGCTATTGAATATTACCACCTTTTTAAGCAAAACCAACGGGAATTTGCCGAAGTTAATGAAGATTTCAGGCCTTTAAATATTGCCTGTGTGTTTTCGCCACCTGCCGAAGGCAATAAGGATGTGGAACAGCTACAAGAAGACTTAGAGCAAGAAAAGGCCGATAACCAAATAGAGCCCAACAAAAAGAAAGAAGCTCTAACCCAAATTATTGCAGACTACAATGTCCAGTATGGCACCAATCATAAAATAACAGAGTTTGATGGCTATTACCAAGATGTACAGCAACGCATCAAATGGCAGAAATACCCCAACAAAGACGTGCCACACGAAGACAAAATAGATGTGATGATTGTGGTAGATATGCTTTTAACGGGGTTTGATTCTAAATACCTGAATACACTTTATGTAGACAAAAACCTAAAATATCACGGATTAATTCAAGCCTATTCAAGAACCAATCGTGTGATTAACGATACCAAACCCTATGGTAATATTTTAGTGTTTAGAGACCAAGAAGAGGATGTAAAAAGGGCAATGGTTCGTTTTTCTGGTGCAGATATTGAAAAAGCTAAAGAAATTTGGTTGGTAGATGCTGCACCAAAAGTAATTGCTAAATACCAGGAAGCGGTTAGCAATCTCAAAACCTTTATGGAATCGCACGGATTGGAATGCAAACCCCACGAAGTGGATAACCTGAAAGGCGATGAAGCTCGTGCCCAGTTTATCAATACCTTTAAAGAAGTACAGCGATTAAAAACGCAACTCGACCAATACACCGACTTGGAAGAAACACAAGCCGAAACCATTGAAGCAGCATTGCCAACAGATGATTTCCGTTCGTTCAAGAGCAATTATCTCGATACCGCAAAACGCTTAAAGGAAATACAAAATAAACCCGATACACCACCCGAAGTGCAACAACTTGATTTTGAGTTTGTACTCTTCTCTTCTGCCATTATCGATTACGATTACATCATTGGGTTGATTGCCAAATACACCCAAGACAAACCGTCTAAACACAAGATGACCCGTGTGCAGTTGATAAACCTACTTAGCTCTAGTGCCAACTTAATGGACGAGCGAGAAGACATCATTGCCTACATCAACACCTTGGAAGTAGGTAATGGAATGACCGAAAAGGAAATACGTACAGGCTATCAACAATTTAAAGATGAAAAAGCAGCCAGTGAGTTAAAAGCCATTGCCCTAAAACACCAGTTGGAAAATGATAGCCTGAAAGCCTTTATAGATGAAATACTACACCGAATGATTTTTGATGGCGAAAAGCTCACCGATTTATTGGCACCCTTAGAGTTAGGTTGGAAAGACCGAAGAGTAGCCGAATTAGCACTAATGGAAGACCTAGTGCCATTATTAAACAAACTAGCCCAAGGGCGAGAAATTGCAGGATTAAACGCTTATGAATAAGGATGTTAAGAAAATAGTACCGCAGTTGCGTTTTTCTGAATTTGAAAAAGAGGGAGAATGGAAAATAAAAATGTTGGGAGATAAGGATGTTTCTAAAATTGTTATGGGTTCATCCCCAAAATCAGCTAATTACAATACAGAAGGTAAAGGCTTGCCTTTAATACAGGGCAATGCAGATATAAAAAACAGATTATCTGTTCCAAGAATTTTCACTTCAGAAATAACTAAAGAATGTTTAATTGATGATATTTTATTAAGTGTTAGAGCACCAGTTGGAACAGTAGCAAAATCATTACATAAAGCTTGTATAGGTAGAGGAATTTCAGCAATTAGAACAGTAAAGGATAATTCTCAAGAGTATTTATATCAGTGGTTAATTTCTTATGAGCCTTATTGGCAAGATATTTCCCAAGGTGGGGCATTTGACGCAGTTAATAGTGACGATATTAAGAAAGTATCCATTCCATTCCCATCACCCAAAGAACAACAAAAAATAGCTGATTGCTTTTCTTCTTTAGATGAAGTCATCACCGCAGAAACCGAAAAACTAGACCTATTACAAGACCATAAAAAAGGCTTATTGCAGCAGCTTTTCCCAGCAGAAGGCGAAAGTCAACCCAAATTTCGTTTTCCTGAGTTTAAGGATGATGGGGATTGGGAGGAAACAACTTTAGATGAAGTTGCCGACTATGAAAACGGAAAAGCTCACGAACAAGAAATATCTGATACAGGAAAATACAAAGTAGTAAACTCAAAATTTATATCGACAGAGGGTGAAGTAGTTAAGTTTACGGATTCAGCCAATTTAATGGCAAATACTGGTGATATTTTGATGGTATTAAGTGACATACCAAACGGAAAAGCCATAGCCAAATGTTTCTATGTTGACGAAGATGATACCTATACGGTGAATCAACGAATCTGTAAAATAACACCAACAGATATTGACAATAAATTTCTCTTTTACATTCAGAACAGAAATAAATACTTCTTAGCTTTTGATGATGGAGTTAAACAAACAAATCTTAGAAAAGAAACCGCTTTATCATTTCCATTTCTAAAACCAAAAGACCCAAAAGAACAGGAGAAAATAGCCAATTGTTTAACCTTGGCAGACGATTTAATCAAGAAACAAGCAGATAAAATAGAGTCTTTACAAGACCATAAAAAAGGCTTGTTGCAACAGTTATTTCCAAGTATTAATGATTGATAGATATGAGTGGAATAACTAACATACAAGAAGCGGTATTTAAAAAAGAAGTATTAAAAAAACTCAATAGACCTGAGTTTAAGAATTCTGATTTTAAAAAAACTATTGAAGACAATTATGCTCTAAATGATGAAAAAGACGCTTATGTTTTAAAAAATGGTATAAATGCTAATACAACAAGTAAAATTGTAAGCATCTTAAAAACCGTAGGCTTCCTTCCTTTTGATTCTTTAGATGAAGTTGTAAATCACATCAAGTCAATAGAGAAAAAGTACACGCTATTATTTGCCTACAACGGTACAGGAAAGACAAGACTTTCTATGAAGTTTAGAGAGCTTAGTAAAACAGGAGATAACAAGGAAACGCTTTATTTCAATGCTTTTACAGAAGACTTGTTTACTTGGGATAATGATTTAGATGATGATACACATCGTGTATTATTGCTAAACAGAGATTCCAAATTCTTTGGGAGTACAGATGCCGAAGACGATAAAAGTCTTATAGAGTCAATAGATATTGCCAATAGAATTCGACCACTTTTAAAGAGGTATGCAGATTTTAATTTTGACATCGACTATAAATACAAAAAACCTAACGCAGCGGATAACGGTGATGAGTCAGAATATTGGGCTGTTAATTTTATCCGTGAAGAGTTAGTTGATGGAACAGCCCAAAACAAAAATTTCATCAAAGTTTCCAGAGGTGAGGAAAATATTTTTATTTGGTGCTTTTTCTTGGCTATTGCTCAGCTAGCAATTGATGGTGACCAAAACTATGATTGGGTAAAATACATATACATTGACGACCCAATTTCTTCATTAGATGACAACAACACAATTGCCGTTGCTAGTCACTTAGCAAGATTGCTCAAGGAAAATGACAATAATGTAAAAGTCATTATTTCATCGCATCACACTTTATTTTTTAATGTGATGTGTAATGAATTAAAAAATGGTCAGAAATATTTTTTGAGCAAACTGTATGACAACAAATACAAACTAACTGATACAACAGATACACCATTTTTCCATCACGTATCACTTATTAGAGATTTACATAATGCCGTTGAAAGTGGCAATTTATACTCATATCATTTTAATATTCTGAGAAGTATCCTAGAAAAAACAGCTTCATTTCACGGTTTCGCCAATTTTTCAGATTGTATAAAGCCAGAAGCAGATGACGAAAATGGTGTTATATACACTAGGATGATTAATATTTTAAGTCACGGCAATTATTCATTATACGAGCCCACTGAAATGCTTCCTGAAAACAAGCAACATTTTAAAAGAATACTCAGGCAGTTTTTAAAGAATTACAAATTCAACCCTGAAATCGTGCCTGAATTAGAAACCGAAACTGTACAAGAATGACAGCAAAACAAAAACAAGAAGAATTAGGCAAAACCCTTTGGGAAATAGCCAATAACCTAAGAGGTGCAATGAACGCAGATGATTTCCGTGATTATATGCTCTCGTTCCTATTCTTACGCTATTTGTCCGATAATTATGAAGCTTCGGTTCAAAAAGAATTGGGCTCAGATTATCCAAAATTAGAAGCAAACGACAAACGTACACCGCTATCCATTTGGTATAAAGCTAACCCAAGCGATGTTGTAGAGTTTGAAAAACAAATGCGTAGAAAAGTGCATTATGTTATTGAGCCGCAATATTTATGGAGCAGCATTTCAGAACTCGCAAGAACACAGCACGAAGATTTATTAAAAACCCTGCAAAAGGGATTTAAATACATAGAAAATGAATCCTTTGAAAGTGCCTTTAAAGGTTTATTCTCTGAGATAAACCTAGATTCTGAAAAATTAGGAAAGAACTATGAAGCTAGAAATGAAAAGCTTTGTATAATAATTACAAAAATTGCCGAAGGTATTTCGGGTTTCTCGACAGACAGCGATACCCTTGGAGATGCTTACGAATATTTGATTGGGCAATTTGCAGCAGGTTCTGGCAAAAAAGCAGGTGAGTTTTATACCCCACAGGAAATATCATCTATTCTTTCAGAAATCGTTACTCTTGATAGCCAAAACCCAAAAGCAGGCAAAAAGAAAAAACTCAATAAAGTATTGGATTTTGCTTGTGGTTCGGGTTCGTTATTGCTCAACGTTAAAAATAAAATTGAAGACCAACCTGGAGGTGGCTCCATTAGCAGAATATATGGTCAAGAAAAAAACATTACTACCTACAACTTGGCACGAATGAATATGTTACTTCACGGAGTAAAAGATTCAGAATTCGAAATTTTTCACGGAGATACCTTAAAAAATGACTGGGATATTTTAAACGAAATGAACCCAGCCAAAAAAGTAGAGTTTGATGCCATAGTAGCCAATCCGCCTTTTAGTTTACGTTGGGATGCTTCAGAAGCGATGAACGAAGATTTTCGTTTTAAAAATTATGGCTTGGCACCTAAATCAGCAGCAGATTTTGCCTTTTTGTTACACGGTTTTCACTATTTAAGTGAAGAAGGTACAATGGCAATCATTCTGCCTCACGGTGTGTTATTCAGAGGTGGAGCGGAACAGAGCATTAGGAAAAAACTATTGAAAGATAATAATATTGACACTGTTATTGGCTTACCTTCTAACTTATTCTTTTCAACAGGAATCCCTGTTTGTATTTTGGTATTGAAAAAATGTAAAAAAGAAGATGATGTGTTGTTCATCAATGCAAGTGAACACTATAAAAAAGAAAAGCGTCAAAATGTTTTGCGTGATGGGGATGGAACAAAAGACCACCCAAATGATATTTTAAAAATCGTTGACACTTATCAAAATAGACCAGAAAAGCTTGAGCGATATGCTCGTAGAGTACCAATGTCAGAAATTGTAGACAATGACTACAACTTGAATATCTCACGTTACGTCAGCACTGCAATTGCAGAACCTATCATTGACTTAGAAGAAGTAAATGAAAAACTGACTGAAATAGAAAAGAAAGCAACCAAGTCTAGAAATGAACACAACGAATATTTGAAACAATTAGGACTGAAAACAATATAAAAAACTTGTATAGAAAAATTACATTAAAGAGTGCACTAAAATCACTCCTTGAAATCCCAAAGCAAGTTCAAGGAAGGTTTGGAAATAATGAAAAATACAAATCGATTGTAGATTTTATAATTTGTTTTAAATACGATGAAGATGACTACCATATTCCAACTATAACGGAATTAGAGAAATTAACTGGTCTTAAGCGGAATCTATTGAATAAGTACCTCATCGAAATGTATAATTCAATTGTTGATGATGAATTAAACTTTGATTATAAAATTAATAAAACTGAAATTTATTTTTTGGTTAGGCATGACAAAACGTTTTCCTCTTTTAGATGTCACAATTTATCTTTTATTCCCAAAGTTGGAGATAATTTCACTATTCCATATCTGAGAGCCAAGTTTCGTTTTGATATGTTCTATGTTTACGATGTTCATCACAATTTTATTGATGATGTACACGCCATATATATTAGTTTAAAACAAGGACTGTATAATTCGTTCTGGCATCAAAGACTTGATGAAGCGCAGTTCAAGAATGAAATCTCAATAATGGACTTAATTAACCTTAGTGAAGCGGATATCAAAGAAAAATTAGGATATAGAAGATATTAATCAATTAGCTCTGTAGGCTGCCTCAATTAATAATCGAATTGCAGAAGACGCACTTCCACCATATTTACTTCGTTTTGATAGTTGATTTAATTTTTCTTTTAGCTCTGGGCTAATCCTCATGATAAAGGTTTCGGTATTTTCTGATGTTGGAAATTTAGCCATGGTCTATTCTTTGTATATAAATATATCATTTAGAACAAAACGACTAATTTTTTTATCTGTCCTATTTCGTAACAGTCTCTCACCTAAATTAAAGTCTATACTTTACCGTACTTGCTGTTTTTAGGTCCTTTTGAGTAGATAGGTCCGACTGGCCCGTGAAGTGTGACTAATTTTTTACATTTTCTCAGACCTCAGCCCCGTAAACTCCCTTATAGCATAATCAATTTAAAGGTGTATATACACTGGTTGGACCTAAAAAAATTTTGACCAAAATTTTGACTCCACTAAAAGAACTTGTATATACGTTTTGGGATGTGAAAAAATTATGAATTTATTTAAATAACTTTTAATTTAAATAAATAGTTGAGTACTCTAATAACTTTTCCCTTTCATTGGAAATTTTCAGAGCTAATTTTTCTGATTCTAATTTACTAATTTCGTCCGATGAACTTGACATTGCAATTCTTGAAACCAATGAAGCTGCTGCTCCAATCCACCAAGTACCAGTTAACCATCCAACAATTGACCCAATCCCCAATGATATACCAGTTTTAACGCTCCTGTTAACTATATTAGAAATCATTGCATCAGAAGTTTGTTTATCAACAAATGCTTTTCTTCCTTCACCCAAAGTAATAATTAAAAATGGTAATCCTGGTAAAATAGAATCTAAAACATCTTCGCCAAAACTATCGAATAAAGGTTTTATCGGTTCGGTTAAATTAGTTTGTAATTCTTCTAAAGAAATATCGCTGTTAATTAAATCATTATTCATTCTTGAAATTTCTGAAGTAGAAATTATATCAATGTCTGGATATTTTTCAAACGCCTCATTAATATAACTTAATGAATTAGTTGCTTTTAGCTGTAGAGCATCTGCAATTGTTCCGTCAGAATTGAATATTTGTAAATCCCAACCAGGCTGATTTAAATCTCCAGCAATTTCAGCATATTGTCCAGTTTCTAATTGAATATCGCCAACTAATTCTCCACTGTTTAACTTGTCGCGTACATGAATTTCAAATAGTTTACCTTTCCAATTACTTATAATACCAGACAATTGTTCCGAATCAAGTAATTCTAAGTCTTCTATATTTTTATTAGGAAAACTTAAATTAAATGCTTCTTTCATTTGTGGAGTAAGAGCTTCATAATCAATTCCCTGATTTGAGAAAATTGAACTTATAGCAGTGGCGGCTAAAATAGAGTCGACCAATGATTCTCTTTTCCTTTTAATATACTTTTCGTAGATTGAATCAATCTTATTTACATCATTATGCTTATATTTCTTATAAAGGTCACCTAACGAATTCATCTCAAAAAATTAATTATTAGTGAAATTAAAAATAAACTTAAAATAATTATAAAGGCTTTCTGATATTTTTCGAGTGTTTGAATTTTTTTATCTGCTTGATTTAATGAAGATATAGTTGTTGTTAGTTTTTTATCTAACGATTTAATTGATTGCTCTGCTTGATTTAAAGAAGATACCGTAGTTGTTAGTTTCTTATCTAACGATTCAATTGTGTTTTTTATGTTACCGATTTCGATATTTAACTTTTTAATAGATTCAATACCTTTGTTAAAATCTTCACTGGATTTATTTAAAGAAGTTAGCTTATTTTCGAGGTCAACCTTATAATTTTTTAAATAAACTTGATACTCATTTATTTCTTCTTTCGTTTCTCTAAGTTGATTATTAATATTTAATTCAGACTTTTCAATTTTCTCAAAAGTTTCAAGAATATTAATTTTTAAATTTTCAGAATGATTCAACAGCTCAGTGCATTTGCTTAAAATAACAGTAGACTTATTTGAATAATCATTAACCTTATTTTTATAATCAATTAAGTCATTATGTATTCCAACTAAAATTTCACCGTAAATTTTGGAATATACTTCAACTTCAGTTCTTAAATCTTTTCCAGCCATAATAAAATAATATTTACACCTTCTAAAATTAAATTATGTTTTAATCAATTAACTAATAAATATATGAATAATATTGATGGTATAAAAAATAAGATTATTGAATTGGTATTGTCTATTGATTCGACAACTAATCTACTACCATGTTCTTGGTCTATATATTCACGTGTTGTTTTAAAAAAAGAATATTTAGGAAATCCAATCACTACAACTGTAAATATTAAAATTGATTTTATTTGTTCTTTTTGACTAAATATTTATTAATGCAATTTGCAACTTATCTTTATTTTAGTTTGATATTTTGTTAGTTTAACAAAAAGGAAATTTTTAAAAAATCACAGAAACGGAATCTACTTATTCACTTGAAAATCAAAATAGGTTATGCTTAAAATTGAACCAATTATTAACTTAATTTCATCAATTATAGGTGTGTTATTATAACGCATCAAAATATAAACAGAATCAATTCAGGACATAAACTGGGAATCTATATTCACCAGTTAATACTATTGGTGAATTATCAATATCCCTGAAAGTAACTGAGAAATTTCCTGAAATAGCATATATCGCCTCTTGACTATTTTCAGCGATAAACTCGATGTTAGTAATATTATTTACGTTACTACTTGAATTGTCAACCTCCAAAAAGTTTTCATTATAAGAAAAGTCTAAATAAAAATCAAAAACATCAAAGCAACTATCAAAATCATAAAATAAATCAGAATCAATTACTCTTGATGAAAGAATGGCGTTTTCATCAAACTCTGATGAGAATTCATAATGTGCTAAAAAAGCAGATATGCCATACGTTGATGTTTCAATAAAAGCAATATTTGCAAAAGCTAAGGTCTCATCGTTGGATGAACATTCTTCTACTGGGCTACTAGCTATGCCAACATTGTTATTCTCTGAGAGGTTGTTATTTTGAACTCTAACTCTTAAAAAATAAGAGTCATCAGAGGATGAATCATCATTAGAACACGATTGAAAAATAAATAGGATAATTAAAAATGCGCTAGTTAGATTAATTTTATACATGATATTAGTTTTTATATTTTCAAAAATATCCTAAACTTTAGAAGTATTTTTACGGAATTCCTCATTTTGAGAAATTTTACGATATTTTACATGTATTAACTCTTGAAATTAGTTTAGTTTTAATCTTCACATCGCCTATACAGCCTTTGTACTTGAATAGGATTAAATTGCTTACCACGCCTAGTTGTATACTGTAATTTATTCAACTTATCGGCAATAGCTTGAAAGGTCATACCTTCCTTGCGAGCAGAACAAATAATATCCATAGCTTGGATATTATTTTTATTTTTTCTAGCGTTATCTTTTATTTTTTTCACCCCAAGTTTTTGATATTCACCAAAGCCATTAGGGTTTCCCAAGCGGACTTCACCATCAATAGGTGTCATGGTAGAACCATCTTTATTGGTATAAATACCCTTTTTTATTTTTTCTTTTTTGACTTTAAGAGCTTCCTTGATTCTTTTAGAGATTACCTCAGCTTCATGTTCTGCAATAACCGAAAGGAGCTGAATTGTGAGTTTATTTGCTGTCGGATTATCGCAACAAAGGAATTCGACCCCACTGTTATAAAGAGCTGAGGTAAATTCTACATCTCTGGCTAGTCTATCTAATTTAGCAACTATTAAGACTGCCTTATTAGCCCTTGCCAGCTCTATAGCCTTGTAGATTTCAACTCTTTTCTTTTTTCTCGTTCCAGTTTCTACTTCGGTAAATTCGGCAATTAATTGGTCGTTGCTTTTAATTTGGTAAGCAACTGCATTTTTCTGAGCTTGTAGACCAAGCCCAGAATTTCCCTGCTTTTGAGTTGAGACTCTGTAATATGCTACATATTTTCTCATTTATGCTGCGTGTTTCCCCTCTATATAATCAATAATGTCGACTAGTTGGTCACAATATACTCCTTCAAAACTTTTAACAACGTTACGATTTCTATTGGTGAATATAACGTTATAGGTATCCAACCAGTCTAGTTCAATCGTTACCCAACCTTTATGAGTTATACCATTAACTCGAAAGCTTAAACCGCCAGCTCTAACCTCATTTTCAGATAAAGCGCAAAAACTCTGAGCTCCCCATGCCATAAGAGCACTTCTATCCAAATATTTGATTTGGTTTAAAATGGTTTGAGCGATTTGCATTGTAGAATTTTTCATGACTAATAATTTATTTAATCAAAGATAACATTTTTATAACAAATTGCAAACATTAGTTTACAATTTGTTATTTTTGCCATATAAATATATTAATTATGGCGACACAAGGACAAAGACAAGATTTTAAATGGAGACCAAATGACTATAGTTCAACAACTTTAGCCAGATATGACCAAGAGGCTGAGCATTGGTACAGAGCTTTTAAAAATGCAGAAAGCAAGAATAGGCCAGTTGATTACAAAGGAGCCTTTAACACAATTGGATTGATTATTAATTTAGTTATTTTAATTGTGAGCTTAGTAGTGATGATAATAATAAAAGGCATTAAATGGTTAAATAAGGACAATAATATGTGACACAATAAATGACACACATGAAAAATAAAAATACCTAAACACTTAATATAAAAGTGTTTAGGTATTTTTATTGTGACCGCGGAGGGATTCAAACCCCCAACCCTCAGAGCCGAAATCTGATGCGCTATTCAGTTGCGCCACGCGGCCATATACCTGCGAAAGCAGGTATCTCATTAATCTATTTTCTAAACTAACTTAATTTTCCTTTCACTATCATAGAAATAGTCTTCCCATCTGCCTTACCGGCAAGCTGGCTAGATGCCATTCCCATCACCTTACCCATATCTTTCATGCCCGATGCACCGGTTTGACTAATAATGGCGTCGATGGCGTTGCTAATTTCCTCTTCACTTAATTGCTCAGGTAAAAACTTACTGATAACTTCAGCTTGAGCCAGTTCAGGCTCTGCCAAATCGGGTCGGTTTTGCTCTGCGTAAATGGCAGCACTGTCTTTGCGCTGTTTAACAAGCTTTGATAAAATTTTAATTTCATCCGCGTCGGTCATCGTCGCATCCGAACCGGAGGTTTGTGCCAATAAGATTTCAGATTTGATGGCGCGTAAAGCAGCCAAAGCTGTTTGATCTTTGTCTTTCATGGCCGATTTCATGGCGTCCATTACTTTCTCCTGCAAACTCATATCTTCTTATTTTAAATAGGACTGCGAAGATAATAAGAATTTGAGATTTTATACCATTTGATTTGGTATTTAAAAATCAAAAACCCGAAAAGCTGTAATACCTTCCGGGTTTGATACAAGTGTGAAACACTCAACTCAATTTGCTATTAATCTACGTTGTCGTGTAAAAATGAATTGTTACTTCTTAGTTGAATATCGTCGTTGTCGTCAGTGCCAACAGACAGTCTTGAAGTAATTGTTTCGGATGAATGCGATGATTCATCAAGATTCACACCTTGTCTTTTATATGCGGGTTCGCGTTCTATTTCATCAATTTTTGCATTGCTGAATTTGTAATTAAAGTCTTTCATTTTACGTCTGCGCTCATTGGCACGTTCTTTCAACAATTCTGATATGGGTGACGTAAGTGGGTCTATTTCCTGCGCTGCTTCGGCAGTATCCTCTTCAAGTTTTATAACTTTCTTTTCAAAAACGGGTTCTTCTACAGCAGGTTGTTTCTTTTGAACCTTTGTTTCGGCTTCATCTTCATGCAAATCTTCAAGCACATAACGCTTCTCGCCTGCTTCATTGGCTTCGGTTACAGTAACTATTTCAATATAACTGTTAACATCTAAATCTTTGTAATCTTCGTCTAACGTAAACATCACCTTATCTTCATTTTCAGGTTCCTTAGGTGTGTTTTCCTTCTTTGGTGTTAAAGGCAAATCGAAAGTAAGGGTGATTTGCTCTTCTTCCTTAGGGGTATCAATTACAGGTGTTTCCTTTTTAACTTCATTAATAATAAACTTGGGTTGCTCAGGTTTTTTATCAATAACTTCTTCGTACGACACATTGATATTTCTTAAAAACTCTGTCGTTGGAATTAAATCTAGCCCTTCATCCACCTCATCTAAATCTAAAGTGTGCACTACCACATCAGGGGTTTTCTCTAACACCACATCTGGGGTAAAAATTGCCGGTTCTGAATCTTTAACACCAAAGTCTGCCTCGTTTTCTTCTTCAAGCGAATGCACTACCTTTTTGGCTTCAGTATTTGATATTTCGTTTTGTTGATCGGCGTTAAAACCGGTAGCAATGATTGTCACAGCAATAGATTCGCCCAAAGACTCGTCTTCACCAACACCCATAATGATATTGGCGCACTGGCCGGCTTCATTCTGAATATGGTCGTTAATCTCGCCTATCTCGTCAATGGTAATTTCTTGCGAACCTGAAACAATTAAAAGCAATACGTTTTTAGCACCGCTAATCTTGTTATCGTTTAATAATGGCGAATCGAGCGCTTTCATAATGGCTTCCTGAGCGCGCGTATTACCTGAGGCTTCAGCCGAACCCATGATGGCAGTGCCACTGTTGCTCAACACTGTCTTGGCATCGCGTAAATCGATGTTTTGTGTATAGTGGTGCGTAATAACTTCGGCAATGCCACGCGACGCAGTAGACAATACTTCATCGGCTTTTGAGAAGCCGGCTTTAAATCCAAGATTACCGTAAACTTCTCTAAGCTTATTATTGTTGATAACGATAAGGGAATCGACGTGCTTTCTCAGCTTTTCAATACCTTGTTGCGCCTGTTCATTTCGCATTTTACCCTCAAACTGAAACGGAATGGTAACGATACCCACCGTTAAGATATCCATTTCTTTGGCCATCTTTGCAATTACGGGTGCCGCACCTGTTCCGGTACCACCACCCATTCCGGCGGTGATAAATACCATCTTGGTATTGGTGTCGAGCATGCGTCTAATATCTTCAAGACTTTCAACTGCTGCGCGTTCTCCAATTTCAGGATTAGCGCCTGCGCCAAGACCTTCGGTAAGGTTGACACCTAATTGAATTTTATTAGGGACACCGCTGTTTTGCAGCGCCTGAGAATCGGTGTTACAAATTACAAAATCTACGCCTTTAATACCTTGTTGAAACATGTGGTTAATGGCATTGCTGCCACCACCGCCAACACCAATTACTTTAATGACGTTTGATTGATTTTTTGGTAAATCGAATGCTATATTTCCAAAATCGTTAGTGCTCATATTGATAGGTTCTTTTTTGGGTTTTATTATGGATTAATTATTCTGCGTTGTCTAAAAATTCTTTAACACGCTCAGTAATTTTATCTAAAAAACTCACGCGTTGTTTTTGAATTGAAACAGGCTCTTGTTCCTCAACTTCTGTTTTTGCCTGTTCTAATTCAGTCTGCTTTATTTCGGCCTGTTTGCGTTGCTGACGTTTAAGTCCGTCCATTACCAAACCAACCGCAGTGGCGTATAACGGACTGGCTACTTCGGTGTCGCTATCACCTGCCAAGTGCTCATTTGGATAACCAATTCTGGTATCCATACCGGTGATGTATTCCACCAGTTGCTTTAGGTGCGTTAACTGACTGCCGCCTCCGGTTAGAACAATACCTGCAATTAGTTTCTTCTTCTGCTCTTCGTGTCCGTAATTCTTGATTTCTACATACACTTGTTCAACTATTTCTTCAACTCTGGCATGTATGATTTTTGAAAGATTTTTGAGGGTAATTTCTTTCGGTTCACGACCACGTAGTCCGGGAATTGAAACAATTTCATTATCGCGATTTTCTCCGGGCCATGCCGAGCCGAATTTAATTTTAAGCAATTCGGCTTGTTTTTCTATAATTGAGCAGCCTTCCTTGATATCTTCTGTAATGACATTGCCGCCAAAAGGAATAACCGCAGTATGACGAATGATACCGTCTTTAAAAACAGCCAAATCGGTGGTACCACCACCAATATCAATCAATGCAACACCGGCTTCTTTTTCTTCACGACTCAACACCGCATCGGCCGAAGCCAGAGGTTCTAAAGTGATACCCTCTAATTGCAGTCCAGCGCTTTGTACACAACGGGCAATGTTTCTTATTGATGACACCTGACCAACCACTACGTGAAAATTGGCCTCGAGTCTGCCACCATACATCCCGATGGGTTCTTTAATTTCGGCTTGTCCGTCAACCTTATACTCCTGTGGCAATACATGGATAATTTCTTCACCGGGAAGCATGACCAGCTTGTGCACCTGATTGATTAAGCGATCTATATCTTCTTCGTCAATAACCAATTCTGAATTGGCTCTGGTAATATAATCGCTGTGCTGCAAGCTGCGAATGTGCTGGCCTGCAATACCAACTGTAACCGACTCAATCTTATGCCCCGAAGCCGCCTCGGCTTCTTGAACAGCCTGCTGTATAGATTGAATGGTTTGCGTGATGTTGTTGACCACACCACGATGTACACCCAAACTTTTGGCTTTACCAATGCCAAGAATTTCAACCTTGCCGTATTCATTTTTACGGCCAACCATAGCCACAATTTTTGTGGTACCAATGTCTAAACCAACTGCAATTTTATTAGTATCCATGTTTTATTTTTTTGTACAAATCACCTGATTATCAAATTTTAAATTTACCATTTTGTAGGTTGCCAAAGAACTGTCTTTTGCAGCCTTTTGATAAAATGCCTTTAGATTATTAATCTTTTTATCTAACTGGCTTAAAGTCCCAATATGCACTTTTAAGTTGTTATTTCTAAGCCTTAAATCGAATGTTTGATCTTCATGAAAAATCATTTCTATAACATGCGATTTTAAAAACTCATCACCATCAACCTTTCTGGCCAGCGGTGCGACATGAGAAATGTTACTTTTGTTAACAACTCCTGTAACCAGCGGCACTCTGGCAGTATAATTAGAACTTAACGGCATATAAGTACCTTGTTCATCAATATAATACGATGCATTGGTACTTACACGCGCAATAGGCCTTTTTTGCTCGATTTCAGCTGTTAACACACCATCAACCGACAAATAAACCTGAGCATCTTTGATAATTTGGTTGGTATTCAGGGCAGATTCCAAACGGTTCAAATCTATAATTTCTTTAGGCTTATTTATAACACCTTGTTGATTTTGTATTAACAATTTACTAACATTCTCGGTCGTGAGGAACATGGTTTGATCGCCTTTAAAAACAACGTTTAAATTTGAAACTTCACGCTTTGCGTTTTTAGTGTTACTAAAAGCAAACAATCCAGCCACAGCAATGGCAAGAAAAGGCAATTTAATATGTCTTAATTTAACCTGCATATTTTAATGTTTGCTTGATGTTATAAACTTCTTCGCCAATATCGCCCGCTCCCAGGCTTAAAACTACCTGTGCTTTGTTTTGCTTTAATACTTGTAATAATTCGGTTTTACTTAACAGCGCTTTATTCTTGTTCTCTACTTTGTCTAACAGCCATTGCGAAGTCACTCCGTTAATTGGTAGCTCTCTGGCAGGATATATATCCAATAAAATAACATTGTCAAAACCACTCAGGGCTTTTGCAAAATCATCGGCGAAATCTCTTGTACGACTGTAGAGATGAGGCTGAAAAATTACCGTGATAAATTTACCCGGATACAGTTCTCTAACAGCCTGTAGAACTGCTTTAATTTCCTCGGGATGATGCGCATAATCGTCAATGTAAACCAAATTGTCTTCTTTTATGTGATACGAAAATCTACGTTTCACACCCATAAAAGATGCCAATGCCTTGGCGAGCTGTTGGTGAGGGCAACCATACTCCACAGCCATCGCCAGGGCTATTAATGCATTCGACAGATTGTGTCTACCGGGTAGGTTAAATTTAAAATCTTTAAGTATGCCTTTAGGTGTTTTTACATCAAACACATAATGACCGTTTTCTATTCTTATATTTTGTGCCGAATAATCGGCATTGTCTTCTATACCGTAGGTGATGCCTTTTAATGGTAAGCCGTTTTTAACAAAGAGTTTTCCGTTGGGTTTAATGCACTTTGAAAACGCTACAAAGGCCTCTTTTATTTCGGATGCTTCTCCATAAATATCCAAATGATCGGCATCCATTGATGTGATGCAGGCAAAATCAGGACTCAATTTTAAAAATGAACGATCAAATTCATCGGCTTCTACAACCGACACTTCCGTTCCGTTAACAATAAGATTTGAATTGTAATTAACGCTAATACCACCCAGAAATGCTGTTAAGGGTACGTTGCAACTGTAGAGCAAATGCCCTAAAATCGCCGATGTTGTAGTTTTACCGTGGGTACCGGCAACAGCCAGACAAAAGGTGCTTTTTGTAACATCACCTAATAACTCAGCGCGCTTTAATACCTTAAAATTATTAGATTTAAAAAAGTTGAGCTGGGTGTGATTTTGCGGAATCGCCGGTGTGTAAACCACCAGTGTTTTTTCTGAATTTTTGTAATGCTCCGGAATGGCCTCTAACTTATCTTCAAAATTTACAATGGCCCCAAGCACCTGTAATTGCTCTGTAATTTCAGATTTGGTTTTATCATAACCGGCAACTGCTGTTTTACCAGCCATAAAATAACGTGCCAGCGCACTCATGCCTATACCGCCAATGCCAATAAAATAGATATGTGTGAAGCGGTTGATATTCATGAGGCTTTTAATAATTTTTCAACTTGTTTAACTATATCACTCGTAGCATTGGGCATTGCCAACGCTTTGATATTGGTGCTTAATTGTTCTCTTAATGATGACGAGCTGAGCAACTGTGTAAACCGGTCGCTAAATTGTTGATCTAAATCTTGTTCTTTTATAAGAATCGCTGCTTGTTTCTCTGAAACCGCGAGAGCGTTTTTGGTTTGATGATCTTCGGCTACATTGGGCGAAGGAATAAAGATAACAGGCTTTCCAACAATGCACAATTCTGACACCGAACTGGCACCGGCACGAGAAATGATAACATCGGCCGCAGCATAAGCCATATCCATTCTATCTATAAAAGGCATGACCTGAATGTTGATGCCGTCATGATATTGTTTGTATTGCTCGTAATACAGTTTACCACATTGCCAAATCAACTGAACTTTTTGAGACGCAAACAACGGTAACTGAGATTCAATAAGCTGGTTAATGCGTCGCGCTCCCAGACTTCCACCTAACACCAGTAAGGTATAATTGTTGTGTTTTAGCTTGAAAAAATCTTTTCCGGTGATGGATTTACCCGAAATACTCAATAAATCTTTACGTACCGGATTCCCGGTTTTGACAATCTTTCCTTTAGGGAAAAACCGTTCTAAGCCGTCGTATGCAACGCAAATACAATTCACCTTTTTACCCAATATTTTATTGGTGATTCCCGGATAAGAATTTTGTTCCTGAATGAGCGTTGGAATGCCTTTCATAGTAGCCACCTGTAATAAAGGTCCGCTGGCAAAGCCTCCGGTACCAATAGCCACATGTGGTTTGAAATTATTAATAATGCGTCTTGCTCTTAACAAACTGCTAATGAGTTTTAAGGGAAACGCCACATTTTTTAAACTCAATTTACGCTGAATACCCGATATCCATAAGCCTTCGATGTTATAGCCGGCTTGCGGTACCTTTTCCATTTCCATTCGGTTATAGGCACCAACAAATAAAAACCGGGCATTGGGATACCTGCTTTTTAATTCGTTGGCAATGGCAAGGGCCGGATAAATATGTCCGCCGGTGCCGCCACCTGAAATGATAATGTTATAATTTGCACTCATATAGTTTCGCTGAGTATCTCCAGCGGATTTTCTTCTTGATCTACTTCTTTTTTTATTTCTTGTCTTTTAGCACTTACACTTAAAACAATACCCAATGCCAGGCAGGTCATCCATATAGATGTGCCACCACTGCTTATGAGCGGTAATGTTTGTCCGGTTACGGGAAACAGCTCAACTGCCACTGCCATATTTACCAATGCCTGAAATATAATTGGCAAGCCCACGCCCAACACCAGTAGTTTTCCAAAAACGGTATCGGCCTTTTGCGAGACAATCACAATTCTAAACAACAACCAGGAATACATAATCAGTAAAAACACACCACCAATAAGACCGTATTCCTCAACGATGATAGCGAAAATGAAATCGGATGACGATTGTGGTAGAAAGTTTTTCTGAACGCTTTTACCGGGTCCAACACCTTGTATTCCTCCGGTGGCAATGGCTATTTTTGCTTTTTCAATTTGGTAATCTGCTTCGGAAGGCTCAGAATTTGAGAAATTTTGAATGCGATTCATCCAGGTATCAACCCGGTTTGGCATTAAGGTTGGAAATGCCTTGGCCGTTAAAATAAAAAACCCAAAGGCCACAATTGCCACTCCTAAAATACCCAACAAATATTTTAACGGATAACCACCAATAAAGGTGAGAATTAACACCATGCTAAAAATGATGGCCGTTGTCGAAAAATTGGCCGGAAGAATCAGTGCTAAAACGATGAACACCGGTAACCATAATGGTAAAATACTTTGTTTAAAAGTGATGGCTTGATCTGAAATTTTAGACAGATAACGCGCTACATACACCAATAAAACCACAGCTGCCAAAGTAGAAGTTTGAAAAGACATACCTACAACCGGAATTTGAATCCAACGGCTGGCATTTGCTCCATCAATGGTTTTACCCTGTAACAGGGTAAGAATCAACAAACCAATTACTACCGGAATCATCACAATAGACAAGCCTTTAAAATAGCGGTAAGGTATTTTGTGTACACCATACATTATGGCAAAGCCCAAAAACAAATGCATAAAGTGTTTCAGAAAGAAGCTGAATGTACTACCAACAGCACTGGTATAAGCCAAATTACTGGCAGCACTGTACACCGGTAAAAATGAAAATATAGCCAACAAGGTAATGATAGCCCAGATAAGCTTATCGCCTTTTATATGTTGAAATACATTTTGCATTGATACCTTATTATAATTTTCTTACTGCCTCTTTAAATTGTCGGCCGCGATCTTCGTAATTCTCAAATAAATCGAAACTGGCACAAGCGGGAGACAACAAAACATTATCGCCAGCTTTTGCTATTTTATAAGCTATTTTCACAGCTTCGCTCATAAATTGTGTTTCTATGATGATATCTACCATTGATGAGAAAGTATCCATCAATTTTTCATTATCTACACCCAAACAAATAATAGCTTTTACCTTTTCATTTACAAAGGGAAATAATTCTTCGTAGTTATTCCCCTTATCTTGTCCGCCAACAATCCAAACCGTAGGCGCATCCATACTTTCGAGCGCGTAATAAGTGGCATTAACATTAGTAGCCTTCGAGTCGTTGATATAATTGACTTTATTAATTTTTAACACATGTTCTAAACGGTGTTCTACGCCTTGAAAGTTTTCTAAACTCTCTCTAATGGTTTGCTTTCTAATACGAAGCAATTGCGCCACCGTTGAGGCGGCCATGGCATTTTTAATATTGTGATTTCCTTCTAAGGTTAAATTTGTTGTAGGCATAGTTATTTTATTGTTATCTATAGTTATAATAATATGTTTGTCTTTGTAATACGCGCCATTTTCAACAGTTTTAGTCAATGAAAACGGCAGCAATCTTGCTTTGATTGAGAAATTTTTCAGGTTGGCCTCAATTACAGGATCATCGGCGTCGTAGATGAAATAATCATCTTCTGACTGATTTTTTGTAATAGAGAATTTTGAAGCGATATACTTTTCAAACTGATAATTATAGCGGTCCAAATGATCTGGTGTGATATTGGTTAACACTGCAATGTGCGGCTTAAAACCCAACGTACCGTCCAATTGAAAACTACTTACTTCAAGCACATAGTTTGGAAAATCTTGTTCCAATACCTGTTGTGCAAAACTGTTCCCAATGTTACCCGAAAGTCCAACCTGCAACTCTTGTTTAAGAATATGGTATGTAAGCGATGCCGTTGTGGTTTTACCGTTACTACCGGTAATAGCCACCAGATTTGCTTTTGTATACCTTGCCGCAAATTCAATTTCGGAAATAACTTCAACACCTTTGGCATTGAGCGCTTTCACAAGCGGAACTGTATCGGGGATTCCCGGACTTTTCACTACCAAATCTGCATTTAGAATTAAAGCTTCGGTATGTTGACCTGATTCCCATTCAATAGCATTATTTAAAAGAACGTTTTTATATATTGGTTTGATTTCGGATTTGTCTGAAACAAATACCTCAAACCCTTTTGCCTTTCCCAGAAGTGCCGCTCCTGCGCCACTTTCGCCTGCACCCAATACCACTAACCGCTTCATTTATCTTATCTTAAGCGTTACTACCGAAATAATAGCCAGTAAAATGCCAATAATCCAAAACCGTGTTACTATTTTGCTTTCGTGATATCCTAATTTTTGATAGTGGTGATGCAAAGGCGCCATTTTGAAAATGCGCTTGCCTTCACCAAATTTTTTCCTGGTGTATTTGAAATAACTCACCTGCATGACCACCGATAGATTTTCGGCCAGAAAAATGCCGCATAAAATGGGGATGAGCCATTCTTTTCTAACTGCAATGGCAATAACCGCTATGATACCACCTATGGTTAAGCTACCGGTATCACCCATAAATACTTGAGCCGGATAAGTGTTGTACCACAGAAACCCGATGAGCGCTCCCACAAAAGCGGTGATATAAATAGTAATTTCTTCAACATTAGGTATGTACATAATATTGAGATAATCGGCAAAAACAATATTACCCGAAACCCACGCAAAAATGCCAAGGGTTAAAACAATGATGGCCGAAGAACCGGCTGCCAAACCGTCGATACCATCGGTAAGGTTGGCACCGTTTGATACCGCTGTTATGATAAAAATTACAATGGGAATAAATAACAACCAGGCATAATTAGCCAACGACGGATGAATCCATGTAATTAAAGTGGCGTAATCAAACTCATTTTGTTTTACAAACGGAATGGTGGTTTTGGTCGAGCGATGTGCTTCTTCAAATAATTTGGATGGTGAAATATTTGGATTTTCAGCTCTAAGTTCGCGCTGAACTTCAACTGGCACTTTTTCCTTGATGGTGACATCAGGACTAAAATACAAAGCTGCTCCAACGATAATACCCAATCCAACCTGACCAATGACTTTAAATCTTCCTTTAAGACCTTCTTTATTCTTTTTAAATTTTTTAATGTAATCGTCAATAAACCCGATTACACCCATCCATAAGGTAGTTACAATTAATAAAATAATGTAGATATTGGCCAATTTTGCAAACAACAATACAGGCACTAGTGTAGCCATGATAATGATGAGGCCGCCCATGGTTGGTGTACCGGCTTTTTCAGACTGACCTTCCAAACCCAAATCTCTGATGGTTTCACCAACTTGCTTTCTTTGTAAATAAGTAATGATGCGTTTTCCGAAGATAATGGAGATGAGTAATGACGTAATAATAGCCGCCGCCGCTCTAAAGGTTATAAAACCAAAAAGTGCCGCTCCGGGAACGTCGTAGTGTTGTTGTATGTATTCAAATAAATAGTATAGCATCTACTTTTGTAAGGCTTTTAAAAATTCTTTTACAATTTTAAAATCATCAAAATCAAAACGTTCGCCGCTAATTTCTTGATAGGTTTCATGACCTTTACCGGCAACCAGAATAATATCTCCCGGTTTGCACATTTGGCAAGCCGCTTTAATGGCTTGTTTACGGTCTAAAATGGACAACACCTTTTTATAATGTTGTGGTTCTACACCTGCTTCTATGTCTTTAATAATTTGATCCGGGTTTTCGGTTCTTGGATTATCACTGGTAAAAATTACCTGATTGCTCAAGTATGCGGCTATTTTGCCCATTTCGGGGCGTTTGGTTTTATCTCTGTCGCCACCACAACCAACAACTGTGATTAAAGTTTCATTATTAGTGCGAATGCTGTTAATGGTTTCCAGTACATTTTTAAGTGCATCGGGTGTATGGGCATAGTCAACAATAGCTGTTACTTTTTCCTCTGAAATGGTATACTGAAACCTGCCGCTCACGCTTTCCAGTTCGCTTATCAAACGAAGTGTTTCAAAGGTTTCCATCCCTAACAAATCGGCAGTAGCGTAAATAGCCAATAGATTATAAGCATTGAAAGCGCCAATTAATTTAGACCAAACCTCGTTATCATTGATTTTCAGCATTAAGCCTTCAAACTGATTTTCTAATATCTGGGCGCGATAGTTGGCGTAGCTTTTTAGGGCGTAGGTATATTTTTTAGCCGCCGTATTTTGCAGCATCAACAAACCGTTTTTATCGTCTACATTGGTAAGCGCAAAGGCTGTTTTGGGTAATTGATCAAAAAATGCCTTCTTTACGTCGCGATAAGCAGCAAAGGTTTTGTGATAGTCTAAATGATCATGCGTTAAATTGGTGAAAATGCCACCTGTAAACAATAATCCTTTGGTGCGGTTTTGATGGATACCGTGAGAGCTGACTTCCATAAAACAGAACTCGACACCTGCTTCACACATCAGATTTAAGTAATAATTGATGGTTAACGAATCGGGTGTAGTATGGGTTGCAGGATACAGTTGGTCATCAACCAAAATTTTAACGGTTGATATTAAGCCAACTTTAAATCCGGCCTTTTTAAACAATTGATATAACAACGACGTTACCGTGGTTTTTCCGTTGGTTCCTGTAACGCCAATAAGTTTTATATTCTCTGAAGGATTGTAATAAAAATTGGCTGCCATAAAAGCCAAGGCTGCCGAAGTATCTTCCACTTCAACATAAGTGATATGATCGGCTAGCTTTTTGGGCAAAACTTCACAAACTACAACTACTGCACCATTGGTTAATGCCACATCGATATATTGATGCCCGTCTGAAAGCGTACCTTTTATGGCCACAAAAACGTCGTTATCGGCAACCTTTCTCGAATCAAACTGAATATTTTTTACAGACACCCCGGTACTGCCAACTACTTTGTTGATGGTAACCTTATATAATATGTCTCTTAAAATACTCATATAGCTTCCAAAACCACAGTTTGCTGATTGTTTAATTTAGTTCCTGAATTAACAGATTGACTTTTTACTACACCTGAGCCTTTCAGTTCAATTTGAACTTTGACATCCATATTCTCAAGCAATGTTAATGCATCCATAACCGGCAAACCTACAAGAGCTGGCATTACCGTTTTGTAGTTATTGGCTATGCTGTAAAACCTATTGTAATCTTTTTCTACCGGTAAATCCTGAAAGTCTAAATTGTATACCTCGTCTATTAAAGGCGTATCGGTATAAATTTTTTGTGCTATTTTTTTGAATACAGGACCAGACACATCTGCACCGTAGTAGCCAACTTCCTTGTCGGGTTCGTGGATAACCACAATACAAGAATATTTAGGATTTTCGGCCGGAAAGAAACCCGCGAAAGACGAGATATAATTTAGCTTGTCTTTATCTGAATAGTTCTTTTGACAAGTACCGGTTTTACCAGCCATAGAAAAATTTGGAGAATATAATTTATGGCCGGTACCGTGCTTTTTCTCAACCACATTTGTCAGTAATTGTTTGACTTTTGCAACAGTTTCGGGTGAACAAATTTGCGGATTGATGACCTCTTTTTGATACGGTTGAATTACCTGATCAAAATAACGCACCTCTTTTAAAAATTGGGGTTTTACCATTTCGCCGTTATTGGCAATGGCATTGTAAAAGGTAAGCGTTTGTAAAGGTGTAAAAGAGACGCCATAACCGTAAGCCATCCATTGCAGGGCAATACCACTCCAGCGTTCTTTGTCATCGGGATGCGGAATAATAGGTTTCCCTTCACCAATTAAAGGTAAATCCAAGGTGTTGTGCAAATTCATTTTTTGCAATTGCTCCACAAATTTTCGAGGATCGTTCTTATAGTGTTCATTAATAACAGATACGATACCTGTATTTGAAGACACTTCAAAAGCCTTGGCAATAGAAATTTTTCCATAACCTCCATGTTTGCTATCTCTAACCTTTTTACCATAGAAGGATAAAATGCCGTTTTTGGTATCAACTATATCGGTAGTGTCAACCACTTTGTGCTCAAGCGCTGCCACAAGTGCCATTAATTTAAAGGTAGAACCGGGTTCATGGCTTTCGCCAACCGCATAGTTTAATTTTTCGTAATAATTACCATTTGAAGTTCTTCCTAAATTAGAAATGGCCTTGATCTCGCCTGTGGCTACTTCCATCACCACCACGCAACCGTGGTCTGCTTTGTAGTATTCCAATTGCTCTAGCAAGGCGTGATGCGCTATATCCTGAATATTGACATCTATAGTGGTATAGACATCGTAACCATCTTTTGGTTCAACTTCATTATAATCGGTTAGTGGTTTCCACTGGCCATTACCAATTTTAACCTTTAAACGCTTACCGTCTACACCTCTTAAATATTCTGCACCAAACGCACCATCTATTCCGGCACGGGTGATATTACCTTTATCGTCAACGCGCTCATAACCAATACTACGTTCGGCAATTGCACCCATAGGATGCTCGCGCTTGGTGGTTTGTTCTACAATTAATCCGCCTTTAAATGCACCTAAATTTAATAGTGGAAAGTTGCTGATACGCAGATATTCTGAGTACTTTAAATTACGTGCTATTAAAAAGTAACGATTTTTATTAATGCGCGCCTTTTGCAATTCTTTTAAATGGTAGGCTGATGATTTTCCGGTGAATGCAGCGAGAGAATCAGCCAAAGATTTAACATGTGCATCAAATCTGGTTTTTGTTGGCGTTAAGGCATCAAAACGAATGTCGTATTTTGGGATTGAAGTAGCTAATAAACTGCCATCTGTTGCATAAACATTTCCGCGATTGGCGGGGATTACCACATTTTTTATAGTGCGCTTTTCGGCCATATCGCGATAGGTATCGCCATTAATAAACTGAATGCTTAGTAACTTTAACAATACCGCGATGGCAAAGACAAAGAACATGCCCGAGACAAAATACAACCTGTTTAATATGTGCTTTTCTTTTACAGCCACTTAATTATCTTGCTTTTTAACTTTAATTTTTTGAGGTGGATTAACAGACGGATGAATATCTTTTTCGGCCATTACCTTCACCACATGCGATTCCATTTTTAACTGCATTAATTTTGATCTTTCTTCAACAAAAGCCGAGCGTAATTCTTTAATTTCATTGTTTATTTTGGCAATTTCATACACTTTTTGATCCACACTATGTGAGCTTGCAATCATGATAATGGCCAAAACCGAAATAAAAATGATGGCACGCCAGTTTTTAAAAGCGTCATCACTCACCAAAAATGTTCCTCTTAAGATGCTGTAGATGTTCTTTTTCATAAGCGTTCAGCAATTCTAAGTTTTGCACTTCTGGCTCTGTTGTTCGATTCAATTTCTTCGGCCGAAGGGATGATGAAATTGCCAACCTTTTTAAATGGCACTTCAAAATTCCCAAACATATCCTTTTCCGGTTCGCCCTCGAACATACCACTTCTTATAAATCGTTTAACCAGCCTGTCTTCGAGAGAATGGTACGATATCATGCTTAGTCTGCCGCCTTTGTTAATCAAATCGGGGGTTTGCAGAAGCAATTCCTTTAAAGCTTCAATTTCTTGATTCACTTCTATTCGGATGGCCTGATAGATTTGCGCCAATATTTTGTTTTCCTTTTTAGGAATTAAAAAGCGTTTTAATACCTGTTTTAACTCGCTGCCGGTATTAATTGGACTATTACTTCGGGCTGATACAATGTCTCTTGCCATGGCCGGAGCCTGACGCAGCTCGCCATATTGCCAAAGTACTTGTCTTATTTGTTGCTCCTCGTACTGGTTAATAACCTGATAGGCGCTTAGTTGATCATTTTGATTCATGCGCATATCTAATTTGGCATCGAAGCGTGTTGAAAAACCGCGCTCAGCTATATCAAATTGATGCGACGACACGCCAAAATCGGCCAAAATGCCGTCTACTTTTTTAACGCCATAAAACCTTAAAAACCGCTTTATATGCCTAAAGTTTTGGTGAATAAGCTGAAATCTATCATCGTCGATGGCATTTTCAAGAGCATCCTGATCTTGATCGAAAGCATAAAGCCTGCCATCGGGACCCAATCTTGACAATATTTCGTGACTGTGGCTGCCACCACCGAAGGTAACATCTACATACACACCGTTTGGTTTAATGTTTAAACCATCTACAGTTTCTGTAAGTAGTACAGCTTTATGATAGTCCATCGTTGTCGTCATCTTGTCCCATTACTTCTTCGGCCAAATCAGCAAAATCTTGAGTGGCACTGGTTATAGCATCTTCATAACGGTCTTTATCCCAAATTTCCAAAATGTTCACTGCAGAAGCCATGACCACCTCTTTGGTGATACCTGCAAAGCCTTGCAAATCTTTTGGTATGAGAAGTCGACCATTGTTATCAACTTCAATAATTTTTACACCTGCAGTAAACAGCCTGATAAAATCATTGTTCTTTTTTTTGAAGCGATTGAGCTTGTTTACCTTATCCATCAATCTATTCCACTCGGTCATTGGGTAAAGCTCTAAACAGGGTTGAAACACAGCACGTTTAAGCACAAAACCTTCCTGCAATGAGGAAGTTAATTGCTTTTTAAGAGCAGCGGGTAACATAAGTCTGCCCTTGGTATCTGCTTTACATTCGTATGTACCTATTAAACTATTCAAGTTCGGCCGATTAGTATTTCAACGATGACAAGCCAAATATATTGAAAAAAAATCCACTTTTTACCACTTTTTACCACTTTTGTTCATAAGTTTTCAATTAAATGACATTTCATTAATCTTAAATATGGTTTTATGGCTATGAAAAGACTTCTAAAATTCAATTTAATAAGTTGATGATTTGGTAATGCAAGAATCGCTCTATAAAGGATTTTTAAGGTGTTAATAAGATAATCTATTCTGAAAGAAACAAGAAATGCGCATCTTGAGAATTGTTTTGTTTATTCTGAAAAACTAAACAAAAAAAATTATGTAGATTTGTCAATAATCGTATTGGTTAATATATGGCACACACGCTTAAGAAGGAGAAGCAATTTAGATATATTGAGGTTGGCGAAGGCACACCAATCATTGTACTTCACGGATTGATGGGTGGACTCAGTAATTTTAATTCAGTTACCAAATACTTCAGTTCAAACGGTTACAAGGTTGTTATTCCTGAATTGCCAATTTACACAATGACACTTCTTAAAACCAATGTTAAAAGTTTCGCTACTTACTTACGAGATTTTATAGAATTTAAGGGGTTTGATCAGGTAATATTACTTGGCAACTCTCTTGGTGGCCACATTGGTTTATATCACACAAAAATGTATCCCGACAAAGTGAAAGCTTTAGTGATTACAGGAAGTTCTGGTCTCTATGAAAGTGCCATGGGCGGTGGTTACACCAAGCGAAGCGATTATGAGGTAATTAAAAAGAAAGCCCAGGATGTATTTTACAATCCCGAAGTAGCCACCAAAGAAATAGTAGACGAAGTTTACGAAACCGTAAACGACCGCAATAAGCTGGTAAAAACACTGGCCATTGCCAAAAGCGCCATTAGACACAATATGTCTAAGGATTTACCCAAGATGACCACACCTACTTGTATTATTTGGGGTAAAAATGACACTGTTACACCACCAGATGTCGCTAAAGAATTTAACGATTTATTGCCAGACTCAGATTTGTTCTGGATAGATAAGTGCGGTCATGCAGCCATGATGGAACATCCAGATGAGTTTAACAACATTCTGCATGCATGGCTAAAGAGTCGTCAATTTTAAACAAAATCCATGCAAATTAAAACCGCTGAATTTGTAGTAAGTAATTCAGACGTCTCGAAATGTCCAAATAACACCATACCCGAATACGCGTTTATTGGTCGGAGTAATGTAGGGAAGTCGTCTTTAATCAACATGATTACCGGTAGAAAAAGTCTGGCCAAAACATCAGGCCGACCAGGGAAAACCCAACTTATAAACCACTTTATTATCAACAATAACTGGCATCTGGTTGATTTACCCGGTTACGGATATGCCAAGGTTTCAAAAACTGCTAAGAAAAAGTTTCAGCAATTTATAACCGACTACTTTTTAAGACGAGAACAGATGGTCTGGGCATTTGTGTTAATTGATATCAGGCATGAGCCACAAAAAATAGATTTAGAATTTATGCAATGGATGGGCGAAAACGCCATTCCGTTTTCAATAGTGTTTACCAAAGCCGATAAGCTAAAACCAAAAGCGATTGAGCGTAACGTAAATAGTTATATTACAACACTTTTAGAAACATGGGAAACTGCTCCGAAACATTTTGTAACCTCATCCAGCTCAGGCACAGGACGAGAAGAATTATTGGAATATATTGATAAGATGAATCAAAAAGTCTTTACTAACTAGCCTTTACATCAAACGCATCCCTAAGCGCATTACCTACCAACATAAAACTCATTACTAGCAACATAATACAAAAAGCCGGAATGAGCGCCAGATAAGGTTTTCCTAAAATAATATAATTGTAATGATCTTTAATCATAGCACCCCAACTGGCCATTGGCGGTTGTGCTCCCAACCCTAAGAAGCTTAAGCCGCTTTCTATTAAAATGGCAGCAGCAAAATTAGCAGCAGCAATAACAATAACCGGTGCCATGATGTTGGGCAAAATATGTTTGGTAATGATTCTAAAATCATTATAACCTAAAGCTCTTGCCGCGGTAACATATTGCATTTCCTTTAAGCTCATGATTTGTCCGCGCACCACTCTTGCCACTTCAACCCACATGGTAAGTCCAACGGCTATAAACACTTGCCAAAAACCCTTACCCAAAGCTAAAGTAATGGCTATGACTAAAAGTAAAGTTGGTATGGACCAGGTTACATTAATAATC
Organism: Paucihalobacter ruber; assembly: GCF_006494535.1. Lineage (GTDB taxonomy): Bacteria > Bacteroidota > Bacteroidia > Flavobacteriales > Flavobacteriaceae > Paucihalobacter > Paucihalobacter ruber. The sequence goes on along the minus strand of NZ_VHIQ01000007.1, from coordinate 168,988 downwards.
CACATCACCAATGCATCTACTTTCCCACCATAAAATCCGGCAATACTACCCAAAAAAATACCAATCACCAAAGAAATAAATACGGCGATAAAACCAATAAAAAAAGAAATTCTGGCACCTATCATTATGCGACTTAACAAATCTCTTCCATATTTATCGGTGCCAAAAACAAATTTGGTTACTTTAATATGTTTAGAAATATCTTGCCCTTGAAAAACCCCAAGCGGAATTTCCTTCTCTACTTTAATTGAACTGTTCGGCGTAAATTCAGTATATATAATTTGGTCATTTTCTATACGATAATCTGAAATTGGTATTTGGGTATCGGGATTTTTGTTACCAAAAAACCATTTGGACAACTTTGATTGTTGTTGATTAGTATTGTTGTTTGGCACCGATAGTAAGGTGGTCTCAAAACCCGGTGGCATGGAATGCAAAGACAATTGCATTTGATTGGCATACTGAGAATTATCGGGAGCAAAAACATAGGCGAATATGGCCACAAAACCAATAACAAGAATAATAGCCAAACTAAAAACGCCCCAAAGATTTTTTTTAAATCTTTGAAGCGCCAAATATGAAAGTGAGCCACTTTTAATGCTCATATATTAATCCTTTCCGGCCGAAGCGAGTTTAGTTTTAACAGGATTGGCCATTTTTAAATCGAACAAAACATTAATAGCTTCTTCAACATAAACATCCTTGCTCAAACTTTGGTGCCAGCGTTCTCTTTTTTCTTTTAAGATAGAATCTTGGCTCATTAATTCAAATTCATATGGTAAAGATGTAAAAACCAAATCATTTTTATATTCTGTTATTTGCTCAAATCGCTTGGCTTCAAGTTCGTTTTGTTTCAATTCTTCTTTGTATTTCTGATAATTGAGTGAAAAATCGTTTTTATCTCGTATAGTCTTCACCCATTGCGCGTTGGCATCTATTAGCTTTAACTGTTCGTTTCTTGCCATCCGTGCGGCGCTTTTTTCTATGGTATTCTCAAAATCTAGATAACCATCCCAAATATCATAACTTACCGGGCTAATTTTATCCCATGGTAATGGATTATTTTGATCCTTTTCACCTATATCAATATAACTATATCTGTCAGGAACAATAACATCGCTTTTAACACCTTCGAGCTGCGTTGAACCTCCGTTAATGCGATAAAATTTTTGCGTAGTAAATTTGAGCGCGCCCATATCGTCTTCTCCGCTGCGTCTCACCATTCGGTTTAAATCCAAGACATTTTGAACGGTTCCTTTACCGTAGGTTTGTTTACTGCCAATAACAATGGCACGTTTGTAATCCTGCATAGCTGCTGCTAAAATTTCGGAAGCAGATGCCGAAAGCTCGTTTACTAAAATCACCAGTGGGCCGTCCCAAATGATAGAGCGGTCTTTATCGCGCAAAACTTCTTTTGGCTCACCTGCGGTCTTTACCTGAACCACCGGACCTTCTTTTATAAACAATCCGGCAATATCTACTACTGTTTGCAAAGATCCACCGCCATTATTGCGCAAATCTAAAACCAAACCACCAACACCTTGCTCTTTAAGACGAAGTATTTCTTGCTTAACATCAGATGCTGCATTTCGTTTTTTGTAGTCAGTGAAATCTACATAAAATTTAGGTAAATTAATTACGCCGAATTTTTTGTTATCTTTTTCTAAAAATGCCGACTTGGCGTAAGTTTCTTCCAATTCAACAATATCTCTTGTAATCGTGATATCTTTAACTGTACCATCAACCTTTTTGACGGTTAAAGTTACTCTTGTGCCTTTTGGTCCTTTAATAAATTTAATGGCATCCTCTAATCTCATACCGGCAATACTAACGGCTTCGTCTTCTTTTTCTTGACGAACACGAATAATATTGTCACCAACTTCCAGCTCATTTTGTCTCCAGGCCGGTCCACCACTAATAATTTCATTAACAATTACGGCATCTAATTTCTTTTGAAGTCTTGCTCCAATACCTTCAAAATTACCTGACATGGCCACATCAAAACGGTCTTTATCTTCAGGTGCAAAATAAAATGTATGTGGATCAAATTCTTCAACAATTGCATTGACATAAACAGAAAACCAATCTTTGCGCTGACGCTCATTAATAAATTCGTAAAGCTCATTAAGGTTTTCGAGTGTAGAATTTCTGCTTTCGACTTCAAGTTGGCTTGGCGATTTTACATCTTCGGTAATTTTATCATTTTCTTGCTGGCTGATCAAATCTTCATAATTGGCTATAGTTGAAAACTTGAGTTGCTGGCGCCATCTGTCGCGCATTTGTTTTTTATTCTTGACGTATTCAAGATTTTCATAATCTGTGTTAAAGACTTCATCTAAATCATAATTAAACGGCTCAGACAAAACTTCTTCGTAGATTACTTTTGATTCTGCAATACGTTGCAATAAACGATCGTGAGTAAGACTAAAGAAACTTAAATCATAGGTTTTGATTTGATCGTCAATTAAATATTGATATTTTTTAAATTCTTTAATATCAGATTCATAAAAATATCTTTTGAAAGGGTCTAATTGAATGAGATAAGATTCAAAAACATTGCTTGAAAAATCGTCGTTGATATCTTTCGGACTAAAATGACCTTGTTCTAACACATAAGTTATCAGCTGAATAAGAAGCTTGTCCTTATCGGGGTCATTAAAGTTTTTGGTTGTAAAACTACACGATGCAAATGCTAACAACAATGCTAAAAGCAACAGTATGTAATTTCTTTTCAGTAATCTAATCATAGTTTTTTTCTTTGGGTTTTCAATATTAACCAATTTGGTTCTATTTTGAAAATATCTACTAAAATACTAGAAAAAATCGTGCCACGACTAACGAGCCGATATAATATTTTGTTAAACCAAAAAGTTGTATGCTATCATGGCAGAATGATGTATTTTAGTGCAGAAAAATTATATAAAATGAAAAAGAGACCGCTTATTTTAGTCACCAACGACGACGGCATTACGGCACCGGGATTACGCACACTTATTAGTGTTATGAACACTATTGGCGACGTGGTTGTGGTAGCGCCCGACAGTCCTCAAAGTGCTATGGGCCACGCCATCACTATCAATTCTACTCTGTTTTTAGAAAAGGTGAAGATAGACGATGGCCCACAAACCGAATACAGTTGCAGCGGTACACCGGCCGATTGTGTAAAATTGGGAGTGAACGAAATATTGGGCAAAAAGCCTGACATTTGTGTTTCTGGAATTAACCACGGTTCTAATTCGTCTATTAATGTTATTTATTCGGGTACTATGAGTGCAGCACTTGAAGCAGGCATTGAAGGTGTGCCTGCCATAGGATTTTCGTTGCTTAATTACAGCTGGGGTGCTAAATTTGAAGCTTGTAAAAGTTTTGTGAAGACCATTACCGAAAATGCATTAAAAGAAGGCATTCCAAAAGGCCTTGTGCTCAATGTAAACATTCCTGACCTGCCCGAAAAGGACATTAAAGGCATTAAAGTTTGCCGACAAGCCAGAGCCAGTTGGAAAGAAGAATTTGACAAACGCACCAATCCAATGGGTAGAGAATATTACTGGCTTACAGGGGCCTTTGTTAATGAAGATCACGGTCAGGATACCGATGAATGGGCGCTTGCCAATAATTATATTTCGGTAGTCCCGGTACAATACGATTTAACGGCTCATCATTTTATTCAAGACTTAAACACCTGGAATTTGAATGACTAAGAAAAATAAGGATATATTTATCGGGATTTTTGTAGGACTTATTGCCAATATTTTCGGGTTGATTTTTGCCATTCAAATTTTTGGCGCTTCAGACGATTATGTAAAAGTGGTAAAAAACGCCATTGCCGAAAATATATTTGGCAAATTGGTTGCCATTGGTGCTTTGCTTAACCTTGGTGCCTTTTTTGTGTTCATCAAAAAACGGCAAGACCATCGGGCCATGGGTGTTTTAATTCTTACAATAATTGTTATGCTGATTACTTTCGGATTAAAATTTTTATCCTGACTTTTGTATCATACATATAGCATATTTAAGTGAAATACTACATCATAGCAGGCGAAGCCTCGGGCGATTTACACGGTTCTAATTTAATGAAGGCCCTAAAGGTTGAAGACCCTAAGGCTGAATTCAGATTTTGGGGAGGCGATTTAATGCAGGCCGTTAGCGATCATCTGGTTAAACACTACCGTGATCTCGCTTTTATGGGTTTTGCTGAAGTACTGCTAAATTTAAAAACCATCTTTAAAAATCTCAGTTTTTGTAAAGAAGATATCAAGGCTTACCAGCCCGACGTCATCATTTTTATTGACTATCCTGGTTTTAACCTTCGCATTGCTCAATGGGCAAAAGCCGAAGGTTTTAAAACACATTACTACATTTCACCGCAAATTTGGGCTTGGAAAGAAAATCGCATCAAATCTATTAAGCGCGATATAGACCAAATGTACGTGATATTGCCTTTTGAAAAAACATTTTACGAAGACAAACACCAGTTTCCTGTTCATTTTGTCGGGCATCCGCTAATTGATGCCATTCAAGACAGACCCAATGTTGATGAAATCAAATTTAGAAAAGACAACCATTTAACCAACCAACCAATCATTGCCTTGCTGCCCGGTAGCCGAAAACAGGAGATCAAGAAAATGCTCTCAGTTATGTTATCGATAACCGAAAGCTTTAAAGATTATCAGTTTGTGATTGCCGGAGCACCGGGACAAACCGATGAGTTTTACACGCCGTACCTTAAAAATAGTCAGGTTGGATTTGTGTCTAATAAAACCTACGACTTATTGAGTGTATCGTATGCGGCCTTGGTAACATCAGGCACTGCCACTTTAGAGACCGCTCTGTTTAAAGTACCCGAAGTAGTATGCTATAAAGGCAATTGGCTCTCTTATCAAATTGGTAAACGTTTGGTGAATTTAGAATATATATCGCTGGTAAATTTAATTATGAACAAGAAAGTTGTTACAGAACTCATTCAAAATGACTTTAACAAAAAACAACTCACAACCGAGCTACATTCTATTTTAAATACCGACAAGCGCCACCAAATGTTTTTAGAATATTTTGAATTGGAACAAATATTAGGAGGAAAAGGTGCCAGTACTAAAACGGCTCAATTAATTGTAAAAAGTTTACAATAAGTATGTTGACACTGCCTAAAAATCATTTTAAATTACTGCTATTCATACTGTTATCGGTTTCATTAACTGCATGTAAATCGGCTAAGAAAACAACATCAAAAACACCAAAAACCACTAAAACAGATGTCAAAGCTGTTAGTCCGGTTGCCTTATCGCTTATAAAAGAGGCCAAAACCTACGAAGGCGTTAAATACAAATATGGCGGTACTACCAGAAGAGGTATGGATTGCTCCGGTTTGTTACACACGGTGTTTCAAACTGAGGGAATAGCTTTACCAAGAACAACTTCGGCCATAGCCCAACAAGGTGAATGGATTGATATTAAAGATGTGAAACCTGGCGATTTGGTTTTTTTCGCCACCCGTAAAAACAGCCGTAACATTAATCATGTAGGTTTAGTTACCGGCATACGCCAAGGTTATATCGAATTTATTCATTCTTCTACTTCACAAGGCGTCATTACCTCATCGTTGGCAGAGCGCTATTGGTATTTTGCATACGTACAAGCCAGGCGTTTGTTATAATACTTATTTTTAGTAACTTAGACTTATGAAGTTACTAAAGTTTCCCATCGTGCTTTTTTCCTTATGCTTGATCGTGGGTATCGCCTTAAATCAGTGGCTCGATTTAGTTATCGATTGGGTTATTTATGCATTTCTGGGTTTACTGGTTGTGTTTTTTATACTTTATTACCTTGGCAAATATCAAATGAATAAAACCATTTGGTTCGGGTTAACAACAATGTTATTAATGATTAGTGGTGGTGTTTTAATACATCATTTCCATCAACCCATTCTTCATCATTCACATTATACCCATTATGTTAAAAACCAAACATCCGCAAAATTTCTTTTAGAAATAAGCGATGTGTTAAAACCAAATATTTACAACGATAGGTATTATGCCAAAGTTATTAGTTATGATGATGAACCTGTGCATGGAAAATTATTGCTCAACATTTCACAGGATAGTTTGGCAAAGGCACTACATGTTGGCGAAATAATAGCCGTTACTACCAAACCCGAAAACCTTCCTGGAGTTAAAAATCCGCATCAATTTGATTACAAGGCCTACCTCGAGCGACAATACGTGTACTCACAAATCAATACCAAATATTCCGAAATACTACAAACCAATCAACACGTAATATCTATTTCGTACTATGCGGCAAAATTCAGAAATCACACCGTTAAACAGTTAGAATTTTATGGCTTAGCGGGTGATGAACTGGCAGTTGTAAAAGCTATGTTATTAGGACAGCGCCAAGATCTTAGTGAGGATATTCAAAACAATTTTGTATCGGCGGGTGCCATCCATATTTTGGCAATTTCAGGACTACATATCGGTATTATTTTATACCTATTAAATTGGTTACTTAAACCTTTCGAATATCTTAAAAACGGTATTTACATAAAGACAATCATTTTGATTCTGTTGCTTTGGGGCTATGCCGTTGTAGCAGGTTTATCACCATCAGTGGTGCGCGCCGTTACCATGTTTACAGCGGTTGCCATAGCTATTAACCTAAAACGCGCCAATAATATATACAACACTTTGGCAGTCTCGGCATTTATATTATTACTTTTTAAACCTAATTTTTTGTTTGAAGTAGGATTTCAAATGAGTTACACAGCCGTGATCGGCATCGTAAGCATTCAGCCGGTATTGGTGAAACTTCTAACACCAAAATTCTGGTTACCAAGAAAAATATGGGAGATTTTTACGGTCACCATCGCTGCTCAGGCCAGTGTATTACCCATTAGCATTTACTATTTTCATCAATTCCCGTCGCTGTTCTTTTTGTCTAATCTGGTAATTATTCCTTTTCTTGGTGTGATTTTAGGTTTTGGTTTCTTTATTATGATTTTTGCCTCATTAGGTGTGATGTACAGCTGGATTGTGAACCTCTATTCCTATATTATTTCCGGGCTTAATCTATTTATTGAATGGATTGCAGGTTACGAAAGTTTTTTAATTAAAGACATCCCAGTAAGTATTTTAGAGCTCGTGGCTTTGTTTATTTTAATTTCAACGTTGGTTGGCTTGATTGAAAAACAAACCGCGCGAAGGTTGGTTTGGACACTGACTTCTATTGTGATTTTTCAGCTGGCTCATGTCATCACCCTAAAAAGTACAGAAAACACAGCAATGATTGTCTTTCATAAAACAGCCGAAAGTATGATAGGAATTAAAACAGGAAGGCATCTTCAACTCTATTCCAATACGGACAGTTTAGACACCAATCAAAACCTCCTCAGAAATTATAAAGTTGGCAACAGAATTAAAAGCATTGAAACCGCCCCGCTAGGTAATGTTTTGCAATACGAAAACAAATTAATTCTTGTGGTCGACAGTCTTGGTATTTACAATGTAAACTTTAAACCTGATGTAGTAATTTTAAGGGATTCACCTAAAATAAACCTAACAAGATTGATTAACGAGCTAGGCCCACCACAAATAGTAGCCGATGGGAGCAATTATGCGAGTTATGTAGAGCGTTGGCAGGCCACCTGCGACCAAAAAGAAATCCCATTTCACAGCACACGTCAAATGGGATTTTATATCATTGATAAATAACTTTTACTTTCCCGAGAATGAAGGCTTAAAATTGGTATAATAGGTATTAAAATCTTCCTGAGACGTCATTTCTTTGTGTTTGTTACTTTGAAATAACTTAAGATATAACTCTAATTGTTGCGGACTTTGATAACCTCTCACCGGGGTAATATAGTCTCCTTTTTCATCAAAAAAGACGATGGTTGGAAAAGCATTAACCTTTAAAAACATCGTTAGCTGATGTGTACCATTTCTTGTTTTTGCCTTAGCCGCATCGTAATTGGGGTTGGTAAAAGTTTTACCCATGTACTTCTCGGTTGAGTTACCCTCAGCATTAAATTTTACCGCGTAATAATGTTTGTTTATAAAATCGGCCACATCTTTATTTGCAAAGGTGTTCTTATCAAGCATTTTACAAGGTCCACACCAAACGGTGTACACATCCATCATGATTTTTTTAGGACTCTTTTTTTGAAGTTCTAAAGCCTCTTCGAAACTCACCCAGTTGATTTGCTGGGCTAACCCAACTGTTGTGGTTATTAGCAGCAGTAGGATGAAATGAATTATTGTTTTCATCTGTTTATTTTTATTGTTTTTTAATGGTCAGATGGAACTCCCTAGGGCAATCATACTCCTGTGTGTCAATGATTTTATATGGGCGTTTCATAACTAGATTTGTTGCATTCAATAGGGTAAACTTACATAAATCGTGCCCAAAAGCCATAAAACTAAGCTAAATTTAACAATTTTATCGTTATCTCACACCGTGCATCAATTTTTTGAGAACGGGATTTAATAAGATCGCAATGAGTCCTAAACCTGCGGGAATCAAAGTAAATATTAAGAAAAACGTGCTCATATCGTACTGTTCGGTAATGGCGTCAATTTTTCCACCCATAGAACCGGCTATTTTATTACCAATGGCAATGGCTATATACCAAATACCAAACATCATGGCAATCATTCTTCCCGGCACTAATTTACTTATATAAGACAGCGCTACAGGAGATAAACACAATTCTCCCAAAGTGTGGAATAAATATGCCAGAACCAGCCAAATAATACTTACCGAAGCCACTTTGGCGCCTTGTTCAATACCTAAAGAACCAAAAGCGAGTGCCGCAAAACCGAGTCCGAGTAGAATAAGACCCAACCCGTATTTGGTAGCCCCACTTGGGTTGTATTTACTTTCCCACCATTTTGAGAAAAGTGGTGCAAAAATAATAATAAACAAAGAGTTTAAGATCAAAAACCAAGTCGCAGGAATTTCTATTTCGTTATCTTTAATACGATTAACTGAGGCCTTTACCACGGTACTCGCCTCACCGGGCTTTAAGGCACTTCTTATTTTTTCGGCTTTTTCTTCATCTATTAAAATGAAATTACCACGTTTATCTACATCAACAATTAACACTTCATCATTAATATTAAGTGCCATGGGCTCAATAATGGTTACTTCATTATTCACCAATTTATCAACAGCTTCAACTTTAGTAGATTCGGTTACAACTTCAAAAGTGGTGAGCGGCAGACCGGTTTCTTCGTTTATTTTTTGTAGCCCTGTGGCGGCATCTACCACTGGTTTTTCAACGGTTTGATAATTAATGATAAAAGCACTTGAATTCATATCTCTGTTTATCATCCAGATAACAATGGCCCAAATAATTACAAAACTGGTTCCCAAAATCACGTTAGAAAGCAAGTACTTTTTATAGGTTTGCCTGAAAAGCAAAAATAACACCCATGTAATAATAGCGATGGGCACAACAGTAATTAACACATTTACAATTAAGAAAATAGTAGCGTAATTTCCAGACATGATACGGCTTGTGTAATCTTTAGCAAAAATGGTCATAGAACCACCGGCTTGCTCAAAAGAAGCCCAAAAACAAACTGTAAAAATTGCAAAGAAGACAATGGCTATCATTCGGTCTCTGATGACAGCCGGATAACGCACAATTCTTGAAATAAGCAATAGCAAAAATAAACCAAGTGCAAATAAAATAACTTGGTTAGACCAATCTTCGCCATTAAATACCAACAAACTACTTCCTCCTATTTTTGCGGCAGGATCATTGATAATCCAAATCAAACCAATTAAGGTTACCACAATAATTAAAATTTTATCGAATAAGGAAAACGGATTAAGTTTATCGCCCGCAAATTCTAAGGAGGCTTGCTTGGATTCTTCAGTCTCAGCTAAGGGCTTTTTGCCCACATCGCCAAAAATTTTCTGAGCGAAATAAAACTGCAACATACCAAAAAACATAAAAATACCGGCCAATCCAAAGCCATAGCTCCAACCTACCTTTTCACCCAAATAGCCACAAAGTAAAATTCCGAGGAAAGCACCAGCGTTCACACCCATATAAAAGATGGTGTAAGCGCCATCCTTTTTTTCGGGGTAATTTTTATAAAGCTCTGAAATAATAGAAGTGATATTAGGTTTAAAAAACCCATTACCGGCAATTAAAAAGCCTAGACCAATGTATAAGAACGCAGAGTGAAACTCTAGTGCCATTGAAGCATGACCCAAAGTCATAAGTATGGCACCAATCACCACGGCTTTTGTGTAGCCCAAATATTTATCGGCAATAAAACCCCCTAAAATTGGGGTAAGATAGACCATTGCGGTATAGGTACCGTATAATGCTAAGGCATGTTCGCGTGGCCAATCCCAGCCACCTAAACCAACAGCACTTACTAAAAAGAGTACCAAAATAGCACGCATACCATAGTATGAAAATCGCTCCCACATTTCGGTAAAAAACAATACAAATAAGCCTGATGGGTGACCTAGGACTTTGGAGTTAAAGAAGTTTGCTGATTCGTTGGTTGTTGCATTCATAACTATTGATGATTAGTTAATTTCTTCGTTTGCAAGATTGAAACCTTCGGTCAATTCTACCTCGCCTTCCTTGTCTTCTACACCATGAGTTAAATACTCTAACTTACTTCTAATTAACAAAATTAATCCTCCAAAGACAACACAAAAAATAGCTATACCTGTAAAAACGGCAAACTCTCCAAAATTAGACGCCGATTCACCCAACAAACCGGCAACCTTATTTCCAAAGCCTGTCATAGCAAAGTATACACCCATCATCAGAGAACCGTATTTTAATGGTGCTAGCTTTGTAATGTAAGATAAGGCCACAGGCGAGATGCAAAGCTCTCCAACGGTATGAAACAAATAGGCCAATACCAACCAGTACATTGCAGAAGATCCGGTACTTTCAAACTCAGCCGATGCTGCCGACATGAAGAAAAATCCCGTACCCATAATAATAAGTCCGAGTATCATTTTAAATAAGGATGTTGAAAGTTTACCCTGTAGTTTGCGTTTAGCCCAGTAACCGGCAACTGCAGTACCAAGGAAAATAATAAACATGGCATTTAAAGACTGGAACCATGACGCTGGCACTTCCCATCCAAACAATATTCTATCAGTATTCTCTTTGGCGTAAATATTCATTAATCCGCCTGCTTGTTCAAATGCACCCCAAAATACAATTACCAGCAAAAATGATAAGAACAAAACAATAACTCTGTCCTTTTCAATTTTGGTTAACGGACGATTCATACTAGCCTTTTCTTCTTCATCTTCAGAAGTACCAAGAAAATTACCAACCGTTTTTAGGTATTTTAGCCCTGCTAAATATTGTATTAACCCTGCGGCCATACCAATACCTGCCAAACCAAAACCGTAGTGCCATCCATAAACTTCGCCTACATAACCTACAATTAAACTGGATAAAAATGCCCCAATATTAATACCTATATAGAATATGGTGAAACCCTTATCGCGTCTAATATCACCTTGCTTATACAAACCTCCAACCATGGTTGAAATATTGGGTTTTAAAAGTCCAACTCCGGCAATAATTAATCCTAAACCTGTGTAAAAAGCCCAGTACTCTTCAATTGCTAAAATACTATGACCTGCAACCAACAAAATTCCACCATACAACACTGACTTCTTTTGACCAAGAAACTTATCTGCAATCCAACCACCGGGAATTGAGGCCACATAAACAAACATGGTGTACCAACCATATAGAGCTAAAGCTTCAGCATTGGTCCAGCCTAAACCGGCATTACCATCGGTAGTGGCTGCTACCAGATATAATACCAAAATGGCTCTCATACCGTAGTATGAAAAACGTTCCCACATTTCGGTAAAAAACAATACATACAGACCAACCGGGTGGCCAAACAACTCTTTTTGGTGAGGTAATTTTACTGCTGATGACATAGTTTAAATTTAAGTTAGTTACTTTTAGTTATTAATTTCCTAGTGATTTTTGAATAAAATCAGTCATTTTGGTATATAAGTGCAATCTTGTATTTCCACCGTAGATACTGTGATTCTTATCTGGATATATCAGCCACTCAAATTGCTTATTGGCTTGTACCAAGGCTTCTACCATTCGCGTGGTATTTTGAACATGCACATTGTCATCGGCTGAGCCGTGTACTAATAAAAAATCGCCCTTAAGTTTGTTCACATGGTTAATGGGCGAATTATCATCGTATCCTGACGGGTTTTCCTGAGGCGTGGTCATATAGCGTTCGGTGTAAATAGTATCGTAGAAGCGCCAGCTGGTAACAGGTGCCACAGCTATGGCCATTTTAAACACATCGCTACCTTGAAACAGAGCGTTGCTACTCATGAAACCACCGTAGCTCCAACCCCAAATCCCCATGCGTTGGGCATCAATATAAGGCAATGCACCTAATTGTTTAGCGGCCTCAATTTGGTCTTTTACTTCGTATTTACCCAATTCTTTTTGAGTCACTTTTTTAAAGTTGGCTCCTTTTAATCCGGTACCTCTGCCATCTACACAAGCAATGATAACATCTTGCTGCGCCAAAAACTGGTGCCAATAATCGTTGGCACCGTTCCAGCGATTGGCCACTTGTTGAGAACCCGGACCGGAATACTGAAACATGAATAAAGGATAGGTTTTGGAGGCATCAAAATTTAAAGGTTTTATCATATACATATTGAGTTCGTTACCATTAACATTAATGGTGCTGAATTCCTTTGTTGATATTTGATAGTCTTTTAACTTGTTCATCAAAGAAGCATTATCTACAATGGTTTTTAAAAGCGCTCCCTTTTTACTGTCGTGTAAGGTATACACCGGTGGTATGGTTGCATTTGAAAAGGTGTTGATAAAATAGCTGAAATCTGCACTAAAATTGGCACTATTGGTACCGGTTTGGTTGGTTAACCGTTGTTTGTTTTTACCATTTAAACCTATGGCATACACATCGCGATTAATCGAGCCGTTTTCAACACTCTGATAAAAAATGCGTTTGGTTTTGGCATCGTAACCATAATAGCTCGTGACTTCCCAATTACCTTTGGTGACTTGATTAATGAGTTTCCCTGTTTTGTCGTAATAGTAGATGTGGTTAAATCCATCTCGCTCGCTCGTCCAAATAAAACTGTGATCGGCTAAAAAAGTGAGATCTGAGGTAACATCAACATAGGCCTGGTCACGTTCTTCCAAAACCAGTTTAGTCGAGATATCGGTAGCATTAATCATCCATAAATCTAATTCGTTTTGATGGCGATTGATGTATTGGGCACTTAAGATTTCGGCGTCATTAGTCCAGGAAATTCTGGGTATATAAAAATCGGTATAAGACTTATTGACTTCAACCTTTGTGGTGGTGTTTTTTTCAAGATCATAAATATGCAATGAGACTTCGGCATTTTTCTCACCTGCTTTTGGATATTTAAATACATCTTGTTTTGGATACAAATCACTTCCGTAAACATCCATTGAGAATTCAGGAACTTCGGTTTCGTCAAATTTAATAAAAGCTATTTTTGTTCCCTCGGCATTCCAGTCGAAAGCGCGCACAAAACCAAACTCTTCTTCGTACACCCAATCTGTAATACCATTGATGATTTTATTATTTTCGCCATCGAATGTTAGTTGTATGGTATTGCCTGTACTTAGGTCTTTCACATATAAATTGTTCTCAAAGCCATAAGCTACCTTATTTGCCTTAGGCGAAAAAGTTGGTTCTTGTATACTATTGTCTGATACCTTTACCAAAGACGCATTTGCCCTGCTGTACACGTAATAGGTTCCAACGGTACTGCGTCTAAAAATAGGCGTTTGAGCTGTTGTGAGCAGGATTTTTGACTCGTCGGCACTAAATTCATAGTCCATAAAAGAGGCTATACCATCAAGACTTTCGGAGTTTAAAACTGTTTCTACCTTTTCAAGTGACTTATAATCGTATAAATCTATGCTTGAGGTACCGACGCCTCTATTAAAATTTAAAACCGCATACTGCTGTCCGTTATTCATGGAATGGAGCGACTGCATACCTTGTGTTCTGAAGGTGCCATCCCAAATGGATTCTAATGTAATGGATTTATTTTGAGCATCAATTGTAGAAAAACAACACAAAAAAAGTGCTGTTAAAAAAAGACGGTATAACATTAATTTGAAATTATTGTTGATTTGATGTCAAGTTTACTAAAAATTTGGCAAAAAAGTCTAATTATTAACAGTAAAAACGCAATACGCCGTTCGTATTTATTTACATTATATTGAATAGTAGTATCTTTGCCAAGCATAAAAAACAAGATAATGTCACAACCCGTTACAGGTTTTTCTAAGTTAAGTAAAATAGAAAAAATTGATTGGTTACTCCAACATCACTTCGATAATAATTCCGAAATTAAAAAAGTAATTCTACAATATTGGAATACAGATGAAGCCCTGCAAAATTTGCATGACGAGTTTATTGAAAATACCGTTAGCAATTACTATTTACCTTTTGCTGTAGCACCCAATTTTTTAATTAATGGAAAGATGTACACCATCCCGATGACCATTGAAGAAAGCTCGGTAGTGGCGGCGGCCAGTAAGGCTGCCAAGTTTTGGTTGGACCGTGACGGATTTAAAGCTGAAGTGATCAACACCACCAAAGTTGGGCAGGTACACTTTACATTTTCGGGATCTGCGATGGTTTTGCGAAACTTTTTCAACAATGTTAAAAGCCAATTAATTTCAGATACCGCATCTTTAACCACCAATATGCAAAAGCGCGGTGGCGGTATTTTAGATATTGAATTACGGGATAAAACCGAACAGATTCCAAATTATTATCAGTTGCACGCTACGTTTGAAACTTTAGACGCCATGGGTGCCAATTTTATAAATTCCTGTTTAGAGCAATTTGCCAAGACTTTCAAAAGTGCTGCTGCCGAAGACATTGAAATTCAACCACACGATTTAACCATTGTGATGAGTATTTTATCTAATTATGTACCACAATGTTTGGTGAAGGCCGAAGTGAGTTGTAAGGTTGAAGATTTAAAGGAAAATGATAATGAAAACCCACATGAGTTTGCCGAGAAATTTATTCAAGCGGTCAAAATAGCCGAAGTTGAACCTTACAGGGCCGTTACTCATAACAAAGGTATTATGAATGGAATAGATGCTGTAGTTTTAGCCACCGGAAACGATTTTAGAGCCGTTGAAGCTGGCATTCACGCCTATGCAGCGCGGGATGGTCATTACAAAAGCCTTACACATTCCGAAGTAAAAGACGGCATATTTAAATTCTGGATAGAAATTCCATTGGCATTGGGCACTGTTGGCGGACTCACAAAATTACATCCATTGGTAAATGTAGCACTACAAATGTTAGGCAAACCATCGGCCAGAGAACTCATGCAAATTACGGCTGTGGCCGGCCTGGCTCAAAATTTCGCAGCACTGCGGTCATTAACTACCACTGGAATTCAACAAGGTCATATGAAAATGCACTTGATGAATATTTTAAATCAAATGGGAGCTACCAAGGAAGAAAAAGCCAAAATGGTAGATCATTTTAAAACACATACCGTTAGCCACAGCGAAGTGGTTAAAACCTTAGCATCGATAAGACAATCTTCAACAAACCAATAAATTTGAAGACCTACCACAGCAACGGAAAACTATTAATCACAGGTGAATACAGTGTATTAGACGGCGCGCTTGCCCTAGCTGTTCCTACACAATTTGGTCAGGAACTAAGGGTAGAACACAACAATATTAACGGTATTACCTGGCGAAGCATCTCAGAAACCGGCGCTGTATGGTTTGAAGCTCATTTTAAATTAAAAAACGGACAATGGAATGCATCTGTTAACAATGATGTTGCTGCTACCCTTGTTAAAATTCTGAACGCTATTAACCAATTGAATCCTGAATTCTTTCAAAAAGACATAGGATTTTCCATAGAAAGCCAACTCAATTTTAACCGCCATTGGGGATTAGGGTCATCCTCAACCTTAATAAATAATCTGGCCAACTGGGCTCAGGTTGATGCTTATGAATTACTCGAAAAAACTTTTGGAGGCAGTGGATACGACATCGCTTGTGCGGCTCACAACACTGCCATCACTTATAGGTTAACAGAAATAGATAGAGTGGTAACGCCAGTAGATCTCAACTGGTCATTTAAAGATGAATTGTACTTTGTGTATTTAAACAAAAAGCAAAATAGCCGAAATGCCATTGCTCACTATAAGCAACAATCTAACCAGAAAAGCAAGTACATTAAGGAAATCTCAGAATTGACGGAGCAATTGATTGAATGCTCAAACAGTAAAGATTTTGATATTTTAATTGAACACCACGAAGGCATTCTTTCAAAACTGCTCAATCTAAAACCTGTTAAGCAAGAACTGTTTAATGATTTTTCGGGTAGCATCAAAAGTTTAGGGGCTTGGGGCGGCGATTTTATTATGGCTAGGGTTTCCCAAAACCCAACAGCGTATTTTAAGTCAAAGGGATTTGATACTGTTATACCATTTTTAGAAATGGTGAAATAACCAAGCTATTTTGCTTTTGCACACAGTTTCTTAGAGAAAGACAGCGGTTCAGAGAGTCATTTTTACTTTAATAATTACTAAAATAATAAGCCAAAGGAAATAAAAAAGCCTCACTAAAAAGTGAAGCTTTTAATAAATATTCTAATGCTAACTTTTAATAAAACACAGCTCTGTTATCTTCAATTTGCGCAGCTTCTTTTAATGCTTCGAAAGCTTTTGCCGTTACAGTACCTGTTCTTGCATTGGTAAGTCTGTTAACAATAGACGTGTAATTATCTAATGTTGGGGCATCGTTGATTTTAGTTACCTCAATCATGTAAACACCTCTGTCGCCATCAATTAATTTTGAGGTTTCACCCTCTTTTAACCCGGCTGCAAATCCGATAACTTTTGGCTCGTTTCCGGCACCGGCTAAGGTGGTACTTCCCATATTAATAGCATTAGCGGTTCTAACCGTTTCCCCTTGTTCTTTGGCAAAATCTTCAACATTTGTGGCGTTAATGGATTTTCTGATCAGTTCAGCTTTTTTCTCATTTCTCACCTTAGGTAAGGCTGCTGCCGTGGCGTCTTCTACACTTAAAATTCCTTTTGGCGTCTTCTTTACCAATTGCACAACTGCAAAGCCTTTTCCGGCTATTGGGAAACTCTTCACGGCACCTTCTTTAGTATCTTTTTCAAAAGCCCAACGCACTATTGGTCTTTGGTTATCTAATCCGGGGATTCTTTCATCTAATTCTTTTAAACCGTTAACAGGCTTAACCATATAGCTATTCTCGGTTGCAACTTCACTGAAATCTTTTCCTTGTACCGCTAATTCAAATCTACCTTTTTGGTTGAAGACTTCGTTAATGGTTTCTTCGGAAGGCTCAATTCTACGGGCTAAATTGGCAATTTTAATACCGCGCTCGTAGTTTTTAGCTTCATCGATTCTTATAATGTGATAACCAAATTGGGTTTCTACGATATCGACAGTTCCTACCGGATTAAAAAATATGTAATTGGCGTAATCTGGATCAAAGGCGTTTGGATTAAATGTGGTTAATCTTGTCCAACCTACTTCGCCATTAGTGGTTTTTGTACCGTCGGTATTGATCTCGGAAGCTACTTCGTTAAATTTATCCTTGTTGTTTTTTACCAATGGCAGCAAACTATCTACTATAGATTTGGCTTCTTCACGGCTAATCGTAATACCATCGGCACGATTGGCGCCTTGATAAGGGACAATAATATGAGAGTGTTTTACAGAATCTGCCACCTGCATTTCTTCTAAAACTTTGGTTAGCTGATACAAGTTGTTGTTTTTGTAAACCGGCGATATAGCACCAACAGGCATTTTTACAAGTGAGTCAGCATACGCTTGTGGCAACTGACTTTTAATTAAAAATCTGTCTAAAAATTTGATATCGGAATTGGCATTTACAAAAGTCTCAATATCATCGGTATTTAAAAAGCCTTTGATGGTTTCTTCGTTTTGAGAACTTTCGTTAAACTCTACGCGATCTTGCAACAATGCTGTAATACTATTTTTAATATCTTCTTCGTCTTTTTCTGAAGCTTTTTCTATAAACTCAACAAAGACAATATCTCTGGTCGCCTCTGTTTCGTAGTTTTGCTTGTTTCTTTCAACGTAATTTTTAATATCGCTTTGCTTAATTTCGATAAGGCTATCGGCTATTTTTGTATATGGTACATATGCAAACTTAAGGTCGAAGGTTCTGGTATCCTTTTCGTATTCGGTTTGCGCTTCTGCAATAGTAGCACCAATGCCGGCTTTAATTAAGTTGTAGTATGACTGCTCTAGGGTACCTTTAGCTAAATTTTGTTCGTTGTTCACCCATTCGTCATAATTAATCATAAAGTTACCTATGGGTGCACGCTCCGGATTGATGTCTTTTAAATTAGAAATAAAGGCGTCTAATTTATTTTCGTCGAACAAACCAACTTCGTTTTGAAATTCAGGAAAGCTAGAAAAACTTTGAATAACAATGTCTCTCATTTGATCTTTTTCTACGCTCAAACCCAGTTTCTCAAATTCGGTTTCAAGTACCAATCTTCTAAGTTCTTGGTCCCAGACACTTTTCATGGTTTGCATAGCAGAACTTTGTGGTCCCATTTGGTTTTGTCTGTTTTCAACACGCTGCATAAACTCTACACGGTTAATGTCTTTGCCATTAACAACTGCTAAAATATCAGGATTTCCGCCAAAAAGTGTTCCACTTCTAAATAGATCGGATAATACAAAGGCAAACAAAGCCATTGCTATAACTACTATAAGTACAATTGATTTTTGTCTAATTTTATTTAAAACCGCCATTTTCTTGTTTTATATTGATAAAAATAAGTGTGCGAAAATAGTACTTTCTGCCTAATAATAAAAGAAGAACAATTGTTTTTATAGGTATTTGAACGTTTTATTCGATATTGTGAACTTCTAGTTGAACTGTATTGATTTTTGTTGATGACGCTTCTAAGATTTTGAATACAAAACGATCTATTCTAACCTCATCGTCTAACTGCGGAATACCTTCGGTTTTGTTAACAATTAATCCGCCCAGGGTTTCGTAAGAATCATCTTCGGGAAGGCCGAGCTTGTAGGTTTCGTTAAGATAATCTACTTCTAAGCGCGCCGAAAATTTAAAGGTTTGCTGATTGATTTGTTCTTCAATCATTTCGTCTTTATCGTGTTCATCTTCAATTTCA
This sequence comes from Paucihalobacter ruber, assembly GCF_006494535.1. GTDB lineage: Bacteria > Bacteroidota > Bacteroidia > Flavobacteriales > Flavobacteriaceae > Paucihalobacter > Paucihalobacter ruber. The sequence continues at coordinate 149,752 of NZ_VHIQ01000007.1, read as the reverse complement.
CCAAACAATTCTTCTACAATATCTTCTAAGGTGAGTAGGCCTGAGGTGCCACCGTATTCATCAATCACCACGGCCATACTTTTGCGCTTTTTAGTTAGGGTGTTCATGATGTCTTTAACCAGCATGGTTTCAGGCACAAATTCTACCGGACGCAAAACCGCTTTGATAGACTTTGGTCTTTTAAACAATTCAAAGGCGTGCACATAGCCAAGAACATCATCTATATTCTCTTTATATATAAGAACTTTAGAGCAGCCCGTTTCGATGAATAAATGCCTTAATTCATCCAGACTGTCTTCAGTATCTTGAGCAATAATTTCGGTTCGCGGTACCATCACGTCTCTGGCTTTTACAGTTGAAAAATCTAAGGCGTTTTGGAAAAACTGAACTTCAGAATCTACCGGTGCATCTTCTTCAATAGCTTCCATTTGCTCACTGATATAATTACCGAGTTCTACCCTGCTTAATTCTAAGGTTGGATCATCGTCGGTTGTTTTAAATACAATTTTTAGAATAACATTAGATATCCACATTGAAAATTCTGAAAAGACAGAAAACAGCAGATAAAAAACATAAGCCGGTAGCGCAAAAAACTTGAGTAAGGTATTGGCATAAATTTGAAAAAAGACCTTTGGAAGAAATTCGGCTGTGATTAAAATGATAACTGTAGAAATAACCGTTTGCGACAATAATTTTAAATCTACAAATAAATAAGTATAAAATCCGTTGCTTGAGTTTTCAAATGTTGAGAACCAATTCACCAAAATTTCACCCATTAAAAAACCATAAATTACCAGGGCAATGTTATTACCAATAAGCATACTGGTAATAAATTTTGAAGGCTTGGCAGTTAGCTTGGATAGGATAACCGAGATAAATCCGCCTTGTTTTTTTTCAATTTCAATATAAATTTTATTAGAAGAGATGTAGGCAATTTCCATCCCGGAAAAAAAGGCAGACAGTAATAACGACAGTAAAATTATGATGACCGTGACGTCCATTTATTGTTGTTTGCTTCTGTCTTCAAAGCGCTTTCTGAACTTTCTTCTAAAGAAGAATAAGAATAGTGCCAATACCACAAAAAATATGGACATGTATGCACGGTTACGGTCTGTGTTCCATGCCACAACAGCTTCATATAGAAATAACACGGCAATCACCAGATAAGCGTATTGAAAGAATTTTAGAAAGGTCATAACTTATTAATTACAATACAAAGATATTAATTATCGCCTTCTAATTCGAATTCGCTGTCATACATTTCCAGAATGTTGATTCGTTTAAAGTCAACATCAGAGTCTAAACCGTTGCCATAGGTATCACCGCTGGGAGATTTTAATCTAAAGGGTTGGTTGGTAAAGACCCATTCATCTTTTTCGTAATAAAATAATTGCTCTGTAAACAAGGTGTCGTTTTGGGTTGTAGCTATTTTCACATTACCGCGAAGGTCTATCACATCTGTTTCGGTGTAGTAAATGGCATAATTAGATGTAATGGTGCTTTTGTTTTGTTCTTTATCGTATAAAATTAGATGGATACCATCGGGGAATTCAGAAAAACCAAATTCGCGATTGGAATAATCTAACATGGTTTTACTAATTAAGTTTGCTGTTAACATGCCCGAATCTGTGTATTTAAGATTGATATCCTTAGCAACACCAACCGGTTCGTTTTGTAACACACCTACTTGTTGTATTTTCTTAAAATTATCGGTGCACCTTAAACACAAAGTCACAGCTAAAACTGTGACTAAGTGTATGGTAATATGTTTATATTTCAAGGCCATTAAAGACTCGGCACAGTGATACTTCTATTTATCCAGCAACTAATGTTAATAGTTTTTCCGGCCATATCTTCCTGAAATATTTCACCTTTGCTTGGAGCTTTGGCCTTGAAGTTAGCCTCAGTTTGAGAAGCCAAAGTTCCTAAAGTAGGGTCTACCCTACCTGCCTTGGCGGCTTCTTGTGCGGCCAACCAGAACACGGCACGCTTTTTAAAGTTGGTATCGCCACAACTATTGGCACTGTTGGCGTACATCGTGGCTATAGCAAGGTGTGGTCTTCCGTTAGACGGGTTTAACTTTAATGAATTCTCAAAATAAGTTCTTGCCTGAGATAAGCGTCCTTTATTTTTTAATGTAATGGCAATTTTATTAGCACGGTTACCTTTTTTAACCGGATCGGTTTCTAAATCGTAGGCTTCTTGCAGGTATTTAAAAGCTTCGGATTCTTTACCGTCTTTCATTAATAAATCTGCTACGAATACTTTGGTATCGGCTGAAGGTGCAGCAGCATCATAAGCTTTTACCAGTTTAATATATAAAGCATCATCGGTACATTCTTTGGCATACATACGGTTTACTGAGCGCTTTAACCAAACAGCATCGTTTTTATATTGTTCAAAGTCTCTCTCGTATAGAGGAATCAACACAGAGCAATTAGCGCGCTCTCCTAACTTTTGATCCATACCTGCCGAAATTATATCGTAATTGGTTAAGTAGCTTTCATAGCTTCTTTTGTAACTTGGCTCTTTCCCTGTTAAGGCCTGACCGGCTTCTTCTTTTTCAATTAACTTATTTAACAAAGCAGAATAGTTACTAACTTCGCTTTCAATTTTCTCATTTAAGTCATCATACTTATCAAACATTTCCTGAGCTGTTTTTTTCTTTTCATCGAACAAGTCAACCATGGCAGAAAAATAAGTGTAGAGACTTTTGGGATTAGTAAAGTTGTCTTTGTCTTCTGTATATGCCTTATTGAAGGCATTGTAAAGCGACAGTTTATCTTTCTTTAAGACCTCCTGATAGTCGAACATAATTTGTGCCTGTTTACTCAACACATCGCCTTTTGTATAATACTGTGGATAGTATTCCATGGCTTGATCGTACATGGCGATAAGATCGTTTACAAAGGCCGCTTGTTCGTCACCGGTAGTTTTACTGATTTTATCATCCAGAATCTTTTCGCCGTACTGATAAATAGCGCGGTTAAACTTTGGACATTTGGTACGCACAACCATCCATGGCTTGTAAGCTTCGTCGTAATTTTTCTTTTTTGCAAATTCTGAGAAAATTTGCAGATTGTTCATACACTCTTCATCTTGCTGTGCAAAACTTACATTTAGACTTACCAAAATGGCGGTAAAGATTAAAGTAATTCTCGTTTTCATTTTTTGTTTTTATTTAGTTATACTTTCGTCTCTCAAACCAACGATCGTTCAAAGTTAAACTTATATGGGTATTAAAGAAACCTTCTTTTATTAAATTTTGGCTGGTGGTACCTCTTTGTCCGTATTCAAATCCTATGTTTAAATTAGTACCATATCTGCCAATTGGTAATCCAACTCCAAAAGTAATGCCAAACTCATCAATGCTTTGATTATTGATGTTTAAGCCTGTGGTTTCGTATCTAAATCCGGACCTGTAAACCACTCGTTTTAAGTAACCTTTAAAGGCATTGTAGTCTGGAATATAAAAACCGCCAACTGCAATACCGTAAGAATCTTCAAAAGTAGTATTATCAATATTTACAATAGGGTTCGCGAATTTACTTGTTTGCAGTAAACTGTATTCTGCACCTAAAAACCATTTGTGCGTTTCACCAATTCCTGCACCAAATGCAAATCTGGATGGTAAAGTTAACTTTGTTTCGGCCAAACCACTGCCCTCAAGATCTGCGTCAATTCTGTCGACTTCAGAATCGGCACCGGTAGATGGGTTTACAATTATGGTAGAAAAAACACGCTCGTTTAAGGAAGTGAGATTCGATTGAGGTTTAAAGGTTGCCGAGGTAATTAAATCATATTTTTCTTTGAACTTTGTTGAATACGTTGCGCCAAGAGTATAATTTAAACCGCTTAAATTTGAGGCATTGGATTGTTTGGTTTGAAACTGGAGCAAATTGCCTTCGTTATCTCTTACAAAAGCAATAGAGCTGTTTTCTATATTACCAAAATTGTAGTCAAGGTTAATACCTACGCGAAAATTTCGAGAGACACTATAGCCAACCCCTAAAAACACTTTATTCAATCCACCTTCACCTTCATATCTGTTGGTAAGTAAACCATCGTCGTTTAAATCCTGTAAATTGTACCCAACTGAACTGAATGGTATGAGTCCAAGTGTAAAACCAAACTTTCCAGCAGGTAAGTTAAGTGCCAGATATTCAAAGGTGGTTGAAGCAACGCTGCTTGAAGCGTTTTGCGTTTTTAAACTGGTATTATTAAAATTGCCACCAACGCCAAATCTTACAGGGCGCGATTCATCATTAAACGACTTTAAATTATTACCCGTATGAAATGCCGGGTTTCTTAAGTTTAACTGAATACTATCGTTATAAATGCTGAGACCACCCATACTACGGTTTTCAACAGTGCCCCTGAAATTAAGGGTACCAATCCCATAAAAGGAATACGGTGAAACGGTTCCTTGTTGGGCAAAAGTGTTTACAGCAATAAATGCCACAAAAACCACAATGAGATTTTTTATCATTTGGTGATGTTAAATTCTAAAATACTGTTTAAACCTTCTAACAGAAAATTTGAGTTGGCAAATATGCTATTTTTTAATTGGTTTCCCAAAATTTTGGCATCTCCACCTGTTAAAATAACTGTTAAATTGGGGTAAATATTTTTATATGCTGAAATAAATCCGTCTATCTCGTTTAATATTCCTACAAATGCGCCGGTGTGCATGGACTCTAAAGTGGTGCCCCCGGTAAGTTGATTTGTTGCATTAGGTTTTAATAACGGCAACTTTTCGGTAAAAGTATGCATGGCCTTGTAGCGCATAGTTAGTCCCGGCGAAATGGCGCCACCGAGATATTGTTTTTGGTTATTTATAAAATCGTAGGTTACACAGGTACCGGCATCAATTACCAGTACATTGGTATTTGGGTATTGAAGCACTGCTGCCGCTGCCAAGGCTATTCGGTCTGCGCCTAAAGTTTCGGGAGTTTTGTAGCAGTTTTTAAAAGGTACGGGCGTATCTTTAGTTAAAATGATGAGATTGGTATATTCAGATATTTTATGAATGGTATGGTGGGATAAACTGCCAACTTTTGAAATAATGGCATGGTTAACTTTAAATTTTTTAATTAAAGATTTTACAGCCGACAGCACTCTGGTTTTAGACTCGGTTGTTTGGGTTTTCAATTTAAAACCATCAAAAACAGCTAACTTAACGGCGGTATTTCCCACATCTATAATGAGATTCATACTACAAAAATTAGGTGTAAAAATACGCAATCAATTTTTTAATGTTTATTTTTGTGAATAATAAAAATGAGCCTATATTTGCAACCGCATTTTAAGCGACTGGTGCCTTAGCTCAGTTGGTAGAGCAAAGGACTGAAAATCCTTGTGTCCCTGGTTCGATTCCTGGAGGCACCACATCAGATGCAAAACCCACTTTTTTTGAAGTGGGTTTTTTTATTTTATTAAAGTTGGTTTTAAAATCTCGGCAAAAACCTACCCGTGTTAGTTCGGTAAGATTCGTACTCTACAAAGCGTTCTTTTAGTTTTTGCTCTTCGTAACGCGATTTAACGTGAAACAACGCTAACAATAATATTGAGACTATCAATCGGTATATCGACTCCGAATAAACAGTGTATCCAAAAAACAAAAACAATAAGCCTGTGTAAATAGGATGCCTGATGTATTTATAGAGTCCGTTTTTTATAAGCGCCGAGTTAGATTTTGGCGTTGGAAACGGCGATAAATTTTTGTTGAGTTGTAACAAGGCTACCATTGTAATCAATAAACCTAAACCAAAAAAAACTATTGCAACATTTTTTATCCATTCAGGGATTGTTACATCCAGCCAATTAAAATCAAACAGGAACATTACAAAAAGTACCGCTTGGAGTAAAACTAAGATGTAATCTTTTATAGATAGCTTCATGATTTAAACATACTAAAAAAGCTGCTTTAAATAAAGTTTTTCTTTACAAAGCAGCTCTAAAATATTAAACCGGATTTTATTTACTCCAACGTCTTCCTGCAAAAACTTCATCCACTTCCGGATGGGTATTGTGATTTGAATAGTTACTCAAAGTTTTTACCGCAATACCGGTAATGATACCCAGCACATGGGTTTCGGTGTAACCGGCATCAAAAAATGCAGCTAAATCATCTTCAGAAGGCAACCCGCGTGTTTCTACCATTATTTTGGTGAAATTAGATAAGGCATTTAATTTGTTATCTGAAATGGCTTCTCCTGCTCTAATAGCATCGGTAACTTCTGTAGGTACATTGGTCATATTATCGCCTACAAAGCTGTGTGCTGCCATGCAATAGGTACAATTGTTGACATATGAAACCGATAAAAACACCACCTCCTGCTCTACAGGTGTAAACCCGGAATGTTTTCTAAAACTGTCGTAAGCATAAGTATAACTGTCTAAAAGCGAAGTGTTACCTGCCATAGTTTTGTACATATTGGGTACAAAGCCCAAGGCTTTTTCTGTTTTGTCGAATATCGCTTTGGAATGATCGGATAATTTAATGTTCTCTAGATTTAATTTTACTGAAGTCATATCATTTATTTTAAAAGTTAATTATAATTCAGGCGCGACATACGCCTTACTGATATTTGGTCGTCTTAACTTTTAAAACTTACAGCCGTTCTCGCATTACAACTATTTGATTATATCAAAGGCACCATTGGTTAAGTACTGTTGCGCTTCCTGCAATTCTGAAATAATTTCCATATAACCCTCATTAGAGGTACCAATTGTCACCGGTTGTTTTTCGAAAACGTACGCTTGATCAGTTTCACTTATTAGTTTCAAAACAAAAAACTCATCCTCAATTTCTACCACTGCACTTTCAGGTAAGGCGCTGGCTGTTTTTGTATCAGATTCAATGTAGGCTTCTACAAACATCCCCGGTAAAAAATTGTGCCCTTCTTCGTTTTTTAAATGGCCATGTACTTTAATAGTTCGGTTGGCTTCAATACTGGCCCCAACTAAATACACTTCAGCTTCAAATAATTCATCAGATGCTTCGGGTATCTTAAACTGAATGGTTTGTCCTTTTTTGACCTTTAAAATATCCTTTTCAAAAACATTTAATTCCAGATGAATGTGCTCAGTATCTACAATTTCAAGAATTGACGTAGCATCGGCAACAAAACTTCCCATGGCCACATTCATTTTTGATATCATGCCTGATATGGGTGCATAAATATTGGTAACAGCACTCATTTGACCTTTTTCAATTTGTGATACCGAAAAATTGAGCATTTCAAGTTGTTTTCTCAAACCTGTCAAAGTAGCTTTTGCCGTATTGAAGTCGCTTTCGGCTTTTAAATAGTTTTTTTGCGAGGTAATATTTTCTTCGAACAATTGCTTTTGGCGTTGATACTCCATATCAAGAAATCCGAGTTGAGATTTGATTTCGAGATAATTTTGTTGAATTTTTAAAAATTCAGGATTTTCGATGCTTATCAAAAAATCGCCTTTTTTTACTTTGTTTCCAACCAGCAACGGTGTTTTTTTTACATAACCACCCATAATAGCATTTACAATAGCTTTATTTTGCGGTGGCACATCAATCATACCGGTAACTTGCACCTCGAAAGGAAATTTTTTTTCAACAGCGATGCCAATACTCATATTATTGCGTATAAATTGCTCTTTGGTTACGGTAATTAGATTGGAATCTTCAGGCTCGCTCTGAGTTTCAACATACTTTTGTTCTTCACAAGCTATTAAACCCGATATTAGAATTGATATCACAAGGTAAACCGATTTTATTTTGATTGTCTTCATGAGTTTATCTATTGTATTTTAAATGCTTAAATAGTTTAATTTGATAACGGTTTGGTTGTAATTATTCAATTGGTCTAAATAATCTAACTCAATTTGAAAGGCGTTTTCAATGCTCAATATATATTGAAAAAAGTCAATTTCGCCATTCTTATAACTGCTCTCGGCGGTTTTTAAGATGGCTTGAGCAAGTGTTTGCCCTTCATTTTTATAATAGTTGATGTGCTCGCTAAATTTTTCAAGTTCTTTCTCTAAGGTGTTTCGTCTTGAATTCATTTGAAATTGCACATCTTTCAAACCTGCTTCTACTGCCGACATACCAATTTTAGAGGCTTTAATTTTAGACGATTGTGCTCCAAAAAGAATTGGTATTTTTAATCCAACCTGATAACCGTATAAATAACCACTAAGCAAATCGTTGGTGCCTTGAAAATATTCTAAAGTAATGTCGGGCAATAATTTGTTCTTTTCCAGTTTATTTTCGGCAGTCATTACTTCTAAACTGCTTTTAAACATGGCCACTTCGGGCTCTTGCTCAATATCTAATACCGCCAAATCTAATTGAGTTTGCAGTGGTAATGCTACGAGTAAACTGTCTTCGGTTTGTACCAGTTTATGCAATTCTTCATACCAAATACCAATGTCCATTCGAGACTGTTCGTAGGCAATTTGTATTTGTCGTTGTTTTGAATTGGCAGTTATTGATTCTAAATAATTAGTGTCGCCAAGCTCAAATCGGCGCTTGGCATTTTTGGCAAAATTGGTGTACAAACTGTCTAGCCCCTTATAAATTGCGGCTTTATTGTAAGCAGTCACATAATTGTAATAGGCCGAAGTAACAGCTCTTTTAATCGATTTGGAGGCCACCGCATATTGACTGCTACTCAATTCGTACTGCTTGTTCAATAATTTTTTTGAAGCACTGTAAACCGTTGGAAATAAAAAGTTTTGCTGAAAACCAAACACCTTAATGGCTTGACCGTTCTCGGCAATATTATTTTCATCGAAGCCATAATAAATATTTGTTTTTTCAAAATCGAACGCTGTCCCTTTTAAGGCGTTTGATTGTTCCAACTTAAAGGCTTCAGATTTTAAGGCGCTATTGTTTTCAGAAGCCAGGACAATTAATACTTCTAAATTTTTAGGTGAATTTTTAGGTGAATTTTGAGCTGTTACAAAAGAAAAACTACTGAAACCAATCAATAGCAGTATTGTTTTTACTGAATTTGACCTTGAAAAACTAAATTTCCATTTTTCAAAATAAATATAAAGTATGGGTAACACTACAAGCGTAAGCAGTGTTGAAGTGATCAACCCACCAATTACCACCGTGGCCAAAGGTCGTTGCACCTCGGCACCCACATTTACCGATACTGCCATTGGCAAAAAGCCGAGAGCAGTTGACGATGCCGTTAGCATAATTGCTCTAAAACGGTCCTTAGTACCTTGTTTTACTAATGCATCCATTGTTTTAAAATTTTGTTCTTCTTTTAATGTTTTAAAATGTTCAATAAGCATAATACCATTTAGCACTGCTACACCAAACAAGGCTATAAAACCAATACCTGCCGAAATACTAAAAGGCAAATCGCGTATCCATAACAACATAACGCCACCAATGGCCGCTAATGGTATAGCCGAATAAATCATAAGTGCATCTTTAACAGACCCGAAAGCGAAATACAACATAACAAAGATTAAAAACAATGCCACCGGAACTGCTATTTTCAATCTGGCAATTGCACTTTGTAAATTCTCAAACTGCCCGCCATAAGTAATGGTATAACCAACAGGTAGTTTTAGTTGACTATTTAAAATTTCCTGAATATCGTCTACAACACTTTGTAAATCTCTGTTTCGTACCATCACACCCACCACCATTCTGCGCTTGGTATCATCTCTCGATATTTTTGCCGGACCCTTTTGATAGCTAATATCTGCCAGTTCGCTTAACGGAATTTTATTTCCTGAAGGCGTGTCTAAGTATAGATTTTTAATGTCCCTGATATCTGTACGATGGTGCTCGTCTAATCTCACTACCATATCAAATTGTTTTTCGCCTTCAAAAACAGTTCCTAAGGTTTTACCTGCTATAGCCATAGCCAGGACATCGTTAACCTGTGAAATATTTAAACCGTATCGCGCAATTTTCTGACGGTTATAAATAACACTAATTTGAGGTAATCCTTCAATTTTTTCAACTGTGATGTCGGCGGCGCCTTCAACATTTTCAATAAGTTTTTTAATTTCTTCACCCTTGTCAACCAAAATGTCAAGGTCTTCACCAAACACTTTGATGGCCACATCGGCTCTTACACCGGTAATCAACTCGTTAAATCTCATTTCTATAGGTTGAGTAAATTCCAGTTCGGGAATCGACAACACTTCAAGCGCTTCTTTAAACTTATCGGCCAGCTCGTCTTTACTGACGGCTTTGGTCCATTGCCCTCGCGGATGCAATGTAATGATCACATCGCTCTCTTCCATACTCATGGGGTCGGTTGGCACTTCTGCAGCACCTATTCTGGAAACAATCTGGTTGACCTCATCAGGAAATTCTTCTTTTAAGATGCGTTCAATTTGTGTGGTTATTTCAACCGTTTTACTAAGCGAAGTACCTGTTTTTAAAACCGGCTGAATTACAAAATCGCCTTCATCTAAGGTAGGAACAAATTCTCCACCCATACTATTAAATAATAAAGCGGTCAACACTAACAGTGAAAAGGCTGCTATTAACACCGTTTTTTTGTACATCAATGCTTTATAAATAATAGGCTGGTACAAACTATAAAGCCCATTGTTTAATCTGGTTGCAAAAGACGACATTTTTGTTGGCCTCGAAGGATTTACAAACAAACTGGTCATTACAGGCACATAAGTAAAACACAAAATCATGGCACCCAAGAGTGCAAAACTAAAGGTGAGTGCCATGGGTTTAAACATCTTACCTTCTACGCCGCTTAAGGCCAAAATGGGGATAAAAACAATAATAATGATGAGCTGCCCAAACACCGCCGAATTCATCATTTTTGAAGCACCGGCAATGGTAATTTTATCACGAAAATCTTGTCGTTCACTATTTGGTAGAATGTTGAATGCATTTGCTTTTTGAGTGATTTGAAAACTTACAAATTCTACAATTATTACTGCGCCGTCTATGATAATACCAAAATCAATGGCACCCAAACTCATTAAATTAGCATCGACTTTAAATAGATACATTAAGCTCAACGTAAACAGCATACTCAGCGGAATAATGGAAGCAATCACCAGTCCTGACCGCCAATTACCCAAGAGCAATACCAGCACAAATATGACGATAAGGCAACCAATGGTTAGGTTTTCGACTATGGTAAAGGTTGTTTTTCCTATCAATTCGCTTCTATCTAAAAATCCATTAATAAAAACGCCTTCAGGTAGGCTACCTGAGATTTGCTCAATTCTTTCCTTGACGGCGTCAATCACTTGTTTGGAGTTGGCGCCCTTAAGCATCATTACCTGACCCAACACTTTTTCGCCTTCTCCATTGCCGGTAATGGCGCCAAACCTAACAGCACTACCAAATTGCACCTTAGCAACATCTTTAATATAAACAGGTGTATTATCGATGTTTTTTACAACAATAGTTTCAATATCGTTTAAACTTTCAACCAAACCCTCTCCTCGAATAAAATAGGCCTGATTTACTTTTTCTATGTAGCCACTACCTGCAACGCTGTTATTATTTTCTAAGGCTGAAAAGACCTCATCAAAAGAAATATTCATCGCATTTAATTGGTTTGAGTTGAGTGCGATTTCATATTGTTTTAAAAATCCGCCCCAGGTATTCACCTCAACCACCCCGGGAATACCCGAAAGTTGTCGTCTCACTATCCAATCTTGTATGGTTCTTAAGTCGGTAGCTGTATATCGATCTTTATAAGCAGGTTCAACATCTAAAATGTATTGGTAAATTTCGCCCAAACCTGTTGAAATTGGTCCCATTTCGGGCACGCCAAAACCTTCCGGAATTTTCTCGGCTGCTTGTTTTATTTTTTCAGCAATGAGTTGTCTGGGTAAATAAGTTCCCATATCGTCTTCAAAGACAACAGTAACAACCGACAAACCAAATTTGGAGACCGAACGAATCTCTACAACGCCCGGTAGGTTAGCCATTTCTAACTCTATTTGATAAGTGATAAATTTTTCAACATCTGAGGTTGAAAGATTACGCGTAGTGGTGAGAATTTGAACCTGATTATTAGTGATATCGGGTACGGCACCAATAGATATTTTTGTAGCCGAAAATAATCCGAAGACAATAAGCAACAGGGTAAATAGCCCGATAATGAATTTATTATTAATGCTAAAATTAATAATTCTAGTTAGCATAATTTAATTGATTAATTGATTTAAAAAATGGCCTTGGCTTGTGTACCAAAACAATAAAATTGACTTAACCAGCATTTAGAATGCGTGATAGCAAAAGGACTTTTAAAACTAATTATGCTAAGCGAGGTGGTTGGAAAATACCTGAAACAAACAAATTACTGCCTGGCGACTTGTAATAAAAAATAGCCGATTGATTGGCAGTATTGAACTCTTTCAAATCTGAAAAATAGTGCGTATTTAAATCGAGTACAAAGACCAGTGATAATTGAAAATTGTTCTGAAAAGGCAAGTTTTCATGACTGGTTTTATGATCGTCATGACCGGCATGTTGTGCTTTTTCAGAACCGTAATGTTTGGCTAAAAACTCAACAAAATTATCGCCAAATTCTTCTTTGTGTTCCTGAGCATGTTCAATTAATTCATTAATATTGAATACATCAACGACACTAAGATTCATGCTTTGGAGCATGATTATCCAGGAAAGCAATATGGCAATTAATTTACTCATTTGCACAAATGTAGGTAATTTTGATGGAAATTAAACCAACATCTATCATACTTGTATTTGGTTTAATTAAAAATAAAACTGAATTGGGTAAGCGCAATTTATTCACTTTTGGCTTTACGCATCACCTTTGGACCGTACCAAAGCCAAAAACCTGAAACGGTAAAAAGTAACAATGCCAAACTCATGATTGACGTATAAATCAATTTAAAAACGCCATTGCTGGTTTTAAACAGCACATCTAAAATAGAGCCGTCGTGAAGGTTTTCAACAAAGTCTGATCGTCTGGTGGCGGTTTGCAAAATGTCACCTGTACCTAAATCTATTTGTACTTCAAAGTAAGTATTCTCAAAAAGTACCTTAGCTACAGCTTTATCAGGACGAATATCTATCCTGTCAATACCGGGATTGGCATTCTCAAAGACATTATTAAAATGTTTAACTGCAATTTCCTGAACTGAATCAATCGAAATATACTTTTCAGCACTCACAACAGTGCCTTGCTGGGTTTGCGGTAACAAATAACCATTGCTGTTTTTCTTCCATCCCAACAATAAGGCCGTAATGGAAACTACAAAAAACAACGAAAACAAGGTGGCACCGGTAATTCTGTGTGCTTTTCTTGTATTTCTAAGTAAATAAGCGTGGTTTCTTCTGTTCATGCCATTTGGGACTCAAAGCGTACAAAAATAACCATTAAAAATTAGCTCTCAAGGCCATGATAAAATTTCTCCCGGCACCCGAAATTCCAGAGCTGAAGGGTCTGTATCGCTGGTCTGTGATATTTTCTAATCCCGTAGTGAGTGTTAAATTTTCTGTTAGAGGATACAACGCTTTGATATTTAAAGTGTACCAGGCCGGCGAAAAATTATTACCATTACGGTCTTTGGCATAAATTTCATCTTTGCTGCGTTCTTCAATGGCTAAATTTTCAAAACTTTGTTCACCTTGAAATTGTGTGTAAAGCTGAAGATTTAATTTATCGCCTTGATAAGTGAGCCGGGAAAATCCAAAAAACGGTGGTGCGTGTCTGGATGGACCTTTGATACCACCGTCGGTTTCTTCTTCACCCTTTTGAAAGTTTAAATCGGTTGAAAAAGTAAACCCTTCCGGTAATTTAAACTCAGCACCAAATTGAAGTCCGTATACATAAGCATTAGCAGCATTTTGAATGGCTTGTACCCTACTGGGCTCGTCTTGAAAAATAATGGTATCTTCGCCATTAAACAAAAAATCACGACGTACCATAGCATTATTTAAAAGCGTATAATAACCGGTAACATCTAATTTTATAAAATTACCAACTACCACAGCAACGCCTAAATCAAAGTTATAAGCATATTCGGGCTTTAAATCGGGATTAGGCACCGTAACCGCACCGGGTTCTGAATCGAATATTTTACCAATATCATCCACATTAGGTGCTCTGAATGCAGTACCCAGGTTAGCCTTAAAAATCCATCGCTTGGTTGGCCTGTAAACCGCCCCAAAACTTCCCGTGACCGCACTGTTAGATACATTGGCTTCAGTAAAAGGAAAATTTAAAAATTGGGGATCGAAGTCGGCATTCAGCTTAAAATAATTGTATCGCAATCCGCCTTGAAGCGTGGTTTTCGGATTTAATTTTATTTCATTGGAGAGGTACACCGCCGCCGACTGCCAAAGTGATTCGGGATATCTGGAAAGCGCAGCAGTGGCATTGCTGGTAATGATGTCGAGTTCTTTTCCGGTAGAATTAACATCGTTAAAAATATACTCAGCGCCATAAAACAAAGTACTGCCGGCACTGATGGCCTTTTTAAAATCCAGGTTAACAGATGTGGCGTTCACCTGTTCATACTGATTGTTTTGAATATCGTTGTTTAATCGGCGGTTAATACGACTTTCTTCAAAATGCTGATGCGCCAGTCTTATGGTAAAGTCGTCAAAAAATTGTCGCTTTCTAGTATGCGTAATATTAATATGATTCATCATCCATAGTTGCGGACCGTAATCCCATTGAGCAAATTGAGGTAAGCCGTCCCTTTGCCTGTTATGTCTGTCGTATCTGCCATAAGGCGATGTTTCAGAATAGTGAAAACCATACTGAAAATCCCATGCCTCATTGGGTTGAAACCGCACCTTATGCATCACATTAATTTGTGAAAATGCCGAAGGTTTTTGCAACAGTTTATCATCTTGACCAACCACTTGATCTTCGCTATTAATGCGCTGTACAAAAAAGGGTTTTAAATAGTCGTCAGGACCGTGGCGCCCTTGACGAAGGTGGTCGTAATTCTGTGAAGTAACACTGGTCAAAAATGCCCAACGTTTCCAACCAACATTGGCGTGGAAATGTCCGGTTGATTCATTATTGGCCGAAGCATAGCGATACACAGCATTACCTTTTACCAAGGTTTTTTCGTCTAACGAAAATTGAGGTGTTAAGGTTTGAAAACTCATCACACCACCAATGGCATCGCTACCATATATCACCGACGACGGTCCGAAAAGCACTTCGGTGCTCTCGGTAGCAAAGGCGTCTAAAGAAATGACATTTTGCAAATTGCCGCTTCTAAAAATGGCGTTGTTCATTCTAACACCATCAACGGTGTAAAGCAATCTGTTGGTTGAAAATCCTCTAATCATGGGGCTACCGCCGCCTTGCTGACTTTTTTGAATGAAAACTTTACCGGAAATTTCAAGTAAATCGGCTGCGGTTTGCGGATTTTGCAATACCACATCGCGTTTTGATATGGTTTCTATTTTATAAGGAAGATATCGATTGGTTTGTCGCCATCGGGTGCCAGAAAGTACCACTTCGGTTAAATTGAGGTTTGAAACGTTCATTAAGAGCACAAAGTTCTTCTGCTGTAATTCATCGTAATTAGTGTTCACCGTTTTAAAACCAAGAGAACTGATTTCTATTTTATTGATATTTTTAAAAGATGATACATCGGCTTGGCCCTTCGAATTGGTGATTGCGTACAGATTATTGGCTTCATTCCAAATAGCAACCATTTCAAGTGGTTCACCGGTTGCGGCATTTGTTACCGTGAGGGTTTGAGCATTCAGTTGAACAGTAACAAACAAGAATAGCCCGATAAAACAAAAAATATTTGTTTTACTAGGGTTTAAAAACATACGATGAAAACATTTCGCAATTACAACGAATTGCGACGTTCTATGGGTCATAAAGGTGTTTTTAGTTGGTTTGAAGGTATATCAAAAATCGCACCAAATAGGTCATCATAAATTTGAAAATGATATTATCATCATTAAACAAAAATAAATTATTGATTATCTTTGAATTTTAATTCTTTTTAAAAAAATAAACGCGTCACTTGTAATGATGCGTTTTTTAAATCGACAAAACTCAAACCAGCTTTAAAATTTTAGAAATGCAAAAAACCTATTACGATCCGGCCGACCTAAAAAAATTTGGTAAAATCTCTGAATGGAATGAAGAATTGGGTGCCAAGTTCTTTGAATACTATGGAAAAGTGTTTGAAGAAGGCGCGCTTTCAGCAAGAGAAAAATCATTAATTGCGTTGGCAGTGGCTCATACTATTCAATGCCCTTATTGTATTGATGCCTACACCGGCGACGGTTTGCAACGCGGCATTACCAAAGAAGAAATGATGGAAGCTTTACATGTAGCCGCGGCTATAAGAGGCGGCGCTTCTCTTGTTCACGGTGTGCAAATGATGAATAAAGTGAATAAACTGGATATGTAAGCAGTGAACCAATTAAGCAGTGAACCAATTTTTTCAGAGAAAAAATTGTGTGAATCGCTTATCCTGAGCGTAAGCGAAGGATCTATTACAACATGAATAATCATTTAAAAAAATAAAAATTGCTAAAACATCTATGATTAAATCCCTACACAAGCGCGAAAGCGAACTTGCCAACAGTAAACGACAGTTAGAAATCTTATCAAATGGCATATTTCAAAGCGGCGACTTACCCAAATTTGCAGAAAAAATTTCAGAAACCGGTCAATTCCCGCTGAAAGCCAAAAAACTTGAAATTCTTCAGGTAAATGTTGGCTATATGTGTAATCAGGTTTGCTCCCATTGCCATGTAGATGCAGGTCCCGACCGAAAGGAAATTATGACCCGCGAAACCATGCAGCAAATTTTAAAGGTCATTGAAAAAACCGGCGCGCACACCTTAGATTTAACCGGTGGCGCACCCGAGATGAATCCCAACTTCAGATGGTTTGTAGAAGAAGCATCAAAAGTTGGTGTTAAAGATTTTATTGTACGTTCTAACCTTACCATCATTCGCGCTAATAAAAAACACCACGATTTACCCGAGTTTTTCAAGCAACATAACATTCATGTAGTAAGCTCAATGCCACACTGGACCAAAGGTAAAACAGATAAGCAGCGTGGTGATGGTGTGTTTGACAAATCAATTCAAGCCTTACAGCAATTAAACGCTGTGGGTTACGGCATGCCGGGAAGTTCATTAAAACTGGATTTGGTTTACAATCCGTCAGGGGCTTTTTTACCCGGTGATCAAGCCTCTATGGAAAAAGATTTTAAAAAGGCTTTATTGGAAGATTTTGGGATTCAATTTCACAATTTATTCGCCATTACCAATCTGCCCATCAGTAGATTTTTAGATTACCTTATCGCTTCAGAAAATTACGAAGATTACATGTATGCCTTGGTAGAAGCCTACAATCCGGCCGCCGTTGCCAATGTGATGTGCACCAACACGCTTTCAGTAAGTTGGGATGGCTATTTATACGATTGCGATTTTAATCAAATGCTGCAACTGCCTGTAAACAGTAAAGCGAAGCATATTTCTGATTACCAAACCGAACTATTAGAAGGCAGAACGATTGCTATTTCGCAGCATTGCTATGGTTGTACCGCCGGTGCCGGCAGTAGTTGTCAAGGTAGTGTTACTTAATAATGAAGCACTTAAATTTACATATCATCTTAATATTGTGTTCGCTAGGGTTTAACACAAGCTTGGCGCAAACAAGTATTGATGCTATATTAAAACAATACAATAAAGGCAATATTCCGTATATTTCTGTTCAAGAATTAAATGAAAATTTTGAGGAAGCTATCATTTTAGATGCCAGAGAAATGAATGAATTTAAAGTGAGCCATATCAAAAATGCCCTTTATGTGGGTCATAAATACTTCAATAGCACTAAAATTTTAGAACAAGTCCCTGATTTATCTCAGCCTATTGTGGTGTATTGTTCTATAGGTGTGCGTTCGGAAACCATTGGCAATGCACTGAAAAAAGCAGGTTACACCAATGTTAAAAATTTATACGGTGGTATTTTTGAGTGGAAAAACCAAGGTTTTCCTGTTGTTGATTCCATCGGAAATGAAACCGATAAAGTACACGCTTTTTCAAAACAATGGGGAAAATGGCTTAAAAAAGGCACAAAAATATATGAGTAAAAATATAATCATAGTATTTATCCGAAACCCCGAGCTTGGCAAAGTTAAAACACGTCTGGCAGCTACCATTGGTGATGAAGCAACTTTGGCAGTTTACCAAAACTTATTGCAACACACCGAAACTGTTTTAAGTACGCTCAACAACCATGTAGCCGTTTATTACACCAATCAAATAAGCCATAACGATATATGGAATAAACCGCATTATCATAAATATTTACAGCATGGTGACGATTTAGGTCAGCGCATGTACAATGCCTTTAAAGAACAATTCAACTTACATTACAACAAGGTGGTGATTGTAGGCAGCGATTTATTCGATTTAAAACCACATCACATCACCGATGCATTTAAGGCATTAGAGCAAAACGACGTAGTAATTGGTCCGGCACAAGATGGCGGCTATTACTTATTGGGAATGAAAACTTTGCTCCCTCAAGTTTTTAATAATAAAGCTTGGAGCAGTGAATCAGTTTTTGAAAATACCTTAAAAGATTTACAAAATCATAAGGTTGAGATATTAGAGATGTTAAACGACATTGATACCTTTGAAGACTTAAAAGCGCATGCCGAATTATTAAAATTAACAAAATCAAGTTATGAAAAATTATATTGAAGAAACCGCTAATTACCTCAAGGAAAAAGGTTTTGACCTACCCGAAGTAGGCATCATACTTGGTACGGGATTAGGACAACTTATCAATCATTTAGAAATTATAAAAGAAGTGAGTTATAATCACATTCCTTACTTCCCTACGGCAACAGTAGAGTTTCATAAAGGTAAACTCATCTTCGGGAAACTGGAAGGCAAAAAAGTAATCGTGATGCAAGGCCGCTTTCATATTTACGAAGGTTACACGCTTCAGGATGTCACCTATCCGGTGCGCATTATGAATCAACTGGGTATTAAAGCGCTCCTGGTTTCAAATGCTGCCGGCGCCATCAACCTCAATTTTAAAAAAGGCGAATTAATGCTTATTGAAGACCATATCAATCTGCAAGGGAGCTCGCCATTGGCTTTTAAAGGCGTAGGTTCACTCGGCGTTCGTTTTGCAGATATGAGTCAACCTTACGATGCGCAAATTAACGCCACTATAGAAACTATTGCCAAAAACCACAACATCACTTTACACAAAGGTGTGTATGCCAGTGTGGTTGGTCCGCAATTAGAAACCCGTGCCGAGTACCGCATGCTCAAAATCATTGGTGCCGATGCCGTTGGTATGAGCACGGTTCCTGAAATTATTGTAGCCAATCACCTCGGGTTAAAAGCTGCAGCCGTTTCAGTTTTAACTGATGAATGCGACCCGGAACATCTGGAACCTGTTAACATCGATGAAATTATTGCCATGGCCCAAAAAGCCGAACCGGATATGATCACCATTTTTAAAGAATTAATAAAGCAACTATAGTGTTTTTTTGTAGCCATTCCTGCTTTCCGCTATATCTCTCACCAAGTTAGCTTGGTGAGAGGATGCCGCTGCAATCAGGGCTAGAAATTAGTAACAATAATTTAAACTACACCATCATGGGATACTTAGATACAACTTACAATGTTTACAAAGAAGCAGCTTTAACCCCAGATGTGGGCTTGTGTTGCACCACCAACCCAATTTGGGAATTACCGGGTTTAAAAATCCCAAAAATTATGCAAGAAATGAACTATGGCTGTGGGAGTACTGTTCATGCCCGCGATTTGTCTAATAACCCCAAAATGCTTTATGTAGGTGTTGGCGGCGGTATGGAATTACTGCAATTCTCCTATTTCAATAGACAGAAAAGCGGCGTTATTGGTGTTGATATGGTTGATGAAATGCTGGAAGCCTCCCGAAAAAACTTTGAAGAAGCTGAAGTACTTAATCCTTGGTTTAAAAGCAACTTTGTAGAATTAAAAAAAGGTGATGCGCTTCATCTGCCCTTAGAAGACAATAGTATTGACGTAGCTGCCCAAAATTGTTTGTTCAATATTTTTAAAGCCGACGATTTAAAAAAAGCCATCGCCGAAATGTACCGCGTGTTAAAACCTCATGGTAAATTGGTAATGAGCGACCCTACTTGCGAACAACCCATGAATGAAACGCTTCGTAATGATGAGCGATTACGTGCACTTTGCTTAAGCGGTAGTTTACCAATAAAAGATTACGTAAAAGCGCTTACCGATGCCGGATTTGGAACTATTGAAATTAGAGCCAGAAAACCCTATAGAATCTTGTCGCCAAACAATTATCCCACCAATGAACTTATTTACATCGAGTCTATCGAGGTAGCAGCGATTAAAGACCCAATGCCTGCCGATGGGCCTTGTATTTTCACCGGTAAAGCAGCCATTTATTATGGAGAAGATCCTTATTTTGATGACAAAAAAGGTCATATCTTACTTCAAAATCAGCCATTGGCCATTTGCGATAAAACTGCTGCTGCACTGGTATCTTTAAAAAGAAACGATATTTTTATAAGTGAATCAACCTTCCATTACGATGGCGGTGGTTGTTGCTAAAAACATACCAAAAATTGATTGTACTCTTAATAATAGCGGTGTTTTTTTTAGCCTACTCAAATGGTGCTAACGACAACTTTAAAGGTGTAGCCACCTTATTTGGAAGCCGAACCTGTAGTTATAAAACAGCACTTTCGTGGGCTACTTCCACTACATTTTTAGGTGGTGTCGCAGCCATTTTTTTTGCTCAAGAACTTATCACAAATTTCTCGGGGAAAGGTATTTTAGACGATGCCCTTATTAAGTTGCCCTTTTTCGGAATTTCAATTGCACTTGGTGCCGCCACTACTGTTTACCTTGCCACGAAATTCGGCATGCCAATTTCTACAACGCATGCACTGGTAGGTGCATTAACTGGTTTAGGATTAATAGCAAACACTAATTATACATTTTTATACAGTATAAGCGCATTGTTCTTGGCACCATTGCTTATCGGACCCTTTTTAGCTTCCATAATGAGCTTTGCTACCTATAAAATTTTTAATTACATACGTTTACGATCTAATATCTCCAAAGACTATTGTATATGTGTGAACGAAACAACACAAGAATTTTTATACAAGCAAGAAAATGAAATGTGGGTTGCTATCGCGAACAACCCTGTTATTAGTACCTGCAATATTTCGGAAGAATACTCCGGTAAGATATTTGGCATTACAGCACAAAGTATCATAAAATATCTTCATTTTTTTAGTGCCGGACTCGTTAGTTTTGCGCGCGGTTTAAACGATACACCTAAAATAGCGGCCATTTTATTAATTACAACAAATTCAAATATCAGTTTTAGCTTGGTTGCAATTGCAGTTTCTATGGCCTTAGGAGGACTGATTAATGCCAAAAAAGTAGGTGTTAATATGAGTAAAAATATAACTAGCCTAAACGAGGGTCAAGGATTTACAGCCAATTTGATTACCGGATTTTTAACGACTACTGCCAGTGTTTTTGGATTGCCGGTTTCAACAACACATGCTTCGGTTGGTGCTATTTTTGGGATTGGCATCGCCAATAAAAAGGCAAATATCAAGACCACTTATAAAATTTTATCGTCATGGTTGGTAACTCTGCCAATGGCAGCTATCTTTGCTAGCTTAGTCTATTTTGCTTTAAATTTGTTCTCATAATCGAAAATGGAAAAATACTTCGAAATACTTCTAAAATCTTATAAAGGTTACTGGAATTACCTCAAACACGAGTTAATCAACATTAACCATTGGGATAATTACTTCTATGGTCTTATTATCATCTCATTACTGGTTTGGGCATTAGAACTGCTTTTTCCATGGCGCAAAAATCAAAAAGCATTTAGAAAAGATTTTTGGTTGGATACATTCTATATGTTCTTCAATTTTTTCTTGTTGAATTTAATTGTATTAATTGCCCTTTCAAATACCGTTGCAGAATTATTTAATGATTTTATTGGTTTATTCGGATTAAGTGTGGGCAGTTTGCAATTATTAGATATGAATGTCTTACCGAAGTTTTGGGGTTTACTCCTATTCTTTATTGTCAGCGATTTTGTACAATGGAATACCCACCGGTTATTACACCGCGTGCCAATGCTGTGGGATTTTCATAAGGTACATCACTCGGTGAAAGAAATGGGCTTTGCTGCACACCTCCGCTACCATTGGATGGAACCTGTTGTTTACAAGTCTTTGTTATACATACCAATTGCTGTTATTGGCGGCTTCAACGCACAAGATGTAGCCATTGTTCACTTTTTTAATATTACCATTGGCCATTTAAACCATGCCAATTTAGGCTGGGATTACGGCATTTTAAAATACATTTTCAACAACCCAAAAATGCATATCTGGCACCACGCCAAAAAATTACCCGAACATGTAAGGTATGGTGTTAACTTCGGACTAACATTAAGTATTTGGGATTATCTTTTTAAAACCAGTCATGTGCCGGAAAATGGCAGAGATATTGAACTGGGATTTGAAGGCGATGAACATTTCCCTCAAGATTTTCTTGGGCAAGAATTATACCCATTAAATCGAAAAGATTAATAAACGCTTAATCATCTAAATTTCAGAATGAGGAAATTACAACTGGTAGTCTTTGCACTTCTTTTTAACGGCTTTGTTAATCATAACAATTTAGTGGCGCAAAATAACCAAACTGCAGAAGCCTTAGAAAGCTTCAATCACAACTTGTGGGATAACTTACTTAAAACTCATGTATCATACGATGGCAATGTAAATTATCAAGCCATCAAAAAAGACAAAACAAATTTAGATCAATACATAAGTTTGCTTTCTAAAAACCCACCCAATGATAATTGGTCAAAAAACGAAACATTATCTTACTGGATCAACGCCTATAATGCTTTAACCATTGATTTAATCATTAGAAATTACCCTGTAAAAAGCATCAAAGACATTAAAGATCCTTGGGGTCAAAAGCTCTGGAAATTAGGCAATAAATGGTACGACCTCAACGAAATAGAACACCAGATCCTTAGAAAAATGGACGAGCCACGCATTCATTTTGCCATTGTTTGTGCTTCCTTTTCTTGTCCGAAACTTCAAAACTACGCCTTTACTGCTGCTAATTTAGAAAATCAACTTACAGAAAGCACCAGAACATTCTTAACCGATTCTAATAGAAATATCATTACCAAAAACGAGCTTAAAATATCCAAAATTTTCCAGTGGTTTACCAAAGATTTCAAACAAAACGGCTCAGTTGTAGATTTTATTAACATTTATACCGATATTGATATCAACCCAAAAGCAAAAACAAGTTATTTAGACTACAATTGGGATTTAAATGAGTAAAATTTCTATTATCATTCCGGTTTACAATGAATCCTCGCGAATTCTAAACACCCTAAAATATGTGTTGGCGCATTCATCGGTTTATAATATTATAGAAATGATAGTGGTTGATGGCGGCAGCACAGATGACACGTCTAAAAAAGTTCAAGACTGGATTGCCCGCAACAAAGCCGAAAACGATTTAGATGTTATTACTGCAAAGTTGCTTCATTCAGAAAAAGGCCGTGCCATACAAATGAATACTGGTGCTAAAAATGCTTTAGGCACCATACTTTACTTTCTGCATGCCGACTCGTTTCCTCCTAAATATTTTGACCAGTTGATTGTAGACGAAGTTAAAAACGGTTATAACTGCGGTTGTTTTAAAATGACATTCGACAGTAAGCATTGGTGGCTACAATTAGCCGGATGGTTTACACAGTTTAATTGGCGCGTATGTCGCGGTGGCGACCAAAGTTTATTTGTAACGAAAACCCTATTTAACCAAGTTGGGGGCTATGACGAGAATTACAATATTTACGAAGACAATGTGTTTATTTCTAAACTATATAAAGTTGGTAAGTTGAAAGTAATTCAACAACCACTAATAACTTCGGCCCGACATTATCAAACACACGGGGTTTGGAAATTACAATACCATTATTGGATGGTACACCTTAAAAAACGTTTGGGAGCTTCACCGCAATCACTTTACCAATATTACAAGAAGCATATTTCCTCTTAATAATAGCTACTGCTTAATCTTTACAATAGTTCATTATTAAAAATATTGACCTATGCCAAAAACAATCCCGCTATTGGATTTATCGCCAACACTAAATCCATAATCTATTCTAAAAACAGCATTAAAAATACGTTTGTGTATAAATCTCAGTCCTAAACCGGAAAACAGCGAGGCATTCTCTGCTTTTAATAAATTGCTGATGTCTCCTCCGGGGTTTTGCCACGTTCCGGCATCAATAAAAGCGTTGCCCTGCATGGCAAACCATCCTTTTTCATAAAGTGTATATCGGTATTCGGTATTCACAACAACCGATGCTGAACCTCTGTCAACAACGTTTCCAACACCTCTTATATTTAATTGATTGTCTAATGCAAACGGTGCAAATGGCGTTGAACTGTTGCTGGCAAAACCCAATCGCAATCTATTTGCCCAATTGCCCTTAGCACCAACCCTTTTAAAATACTCAAAATCATTTCGGCCTACAAAAAAATTACGCAATAAGTCGTTATCACCTTTTGAGTCTAAGGTGAATTCATACGAAAAAAGACTTCTAAAACCACTAACATATTGATATTCTAAAGCAAGATTATTGTATTGATATTCTCCAACAACCAAAATTCTATTCAACTCTAAAGTTTCAGGAAAATTATCAGGCACATCACCATTTAATAAATTGTAGTTGATCGCTGCAAAATTCAATCCTATTTCAAATCTGTTTTTAAAGTTGTGTTCGTAAAAAAATCGAAACTCGAAAGATGAGCTGTCAAATTTATAATCAACATCTCTACCGTCATCAAAAAATATAGGTTCCTGAAGTACATTATTTTGAAAATTTAATCCAAAACCTAACTTTCGGGTAAACAGGTTAGGCGCTTCCCAAAATGCACCATAAGAACCAAAAACATTCCTGCTATAAAAGCCTCCAATTATTTGATTTTGACCTAAAAAATTAAAATCGAACAAAGAGGTTCTAAAAGCGATATCATCATTCACATCTTGCGACACATTTAAACCGGGAATAATCGCAAAATTCTCCACAATATTGTAAACTACTTTATAATTCTCAGGACCAATTTCATACAATTGAAAGGACGCACTTGCAACTGATGGTAATAAGGTAAATCGCCTTACATCATCTGCTATTTTAAGAGAATCCAATGTGCTACCGTTCTTAACAAAAGCCAGTCGTTTTAAAAAATTTGTTGTTGTTCGTTTATTTCCTTCAATTTCAACTTCAGAAATAATACTGTTTTGAGATAAACCGCAAAGGGCAAGACTAAAAAAAATAACTACTAATAAGGATTTTAAACGCATCTATTCTAAATAAACCCACGAACGCTTACAAATAAAGTTTTCCTGGCATGTTACAGTTAAAAACTTTGTCGGCCTTAGATTTAAAACATTACAATAGAAAATTGTAACCTATACTTTGATATTAAAATCAATACCAATGCTAACGAAATTGCTTGAATTGTTCTTTAATAACTGCTTCTGCAGGTTTATTTTGAGGCGTAAATCTGCTATCATTATTTCCACCGGTAGTTGTATGATTTGGGAACCATTTCCAGATAAAACCACCGGCAACCCAGTCTTCAATCCAGAATGTTTCAAAAAACGCAACAGTTGCATTGGTTTGCGCTTCCAGGTTAACAGCCGTCATGTCGCGGTCTGAACGCCATGGTTGCTTCGCCCCAAAATCTACACTTCGGTAACCAAACTCGGTAAATAAAACAGGTTTATTATTTGAGAAAGAAAACTCCTGTAGCTCGGTTTTCCATTGCTCCAAAGCTATTATACAGGCTTCAACACTTGGAGTTTGTTCTTCAGTTAAAGGAAAGTAGCCGTTTACGCCTATATAATCTAAATCATTCCAAAAAGGTGTTTTCGGGTATTCGTCCCAATTAGCAGCATAGGTTAATTTGCCTGTGTAAGCTTGCTTAATTTTTACAATTAAATCGTTCCAATAATCCGGTCTTTTACTTATGAAGCGTTCCAATTCAGTTCCGATACAAAGTAATTTGATATTTAAGTCTTCGGCCAATTGGGCGTATTCAAGAATAAATTTTTCGTAAGAGATTTCTAATTGTTGCCATTCCCCTTCGGTTTGCATTTCTAAATGACCGGTAAATTCACCTCTGCTTATCCAAATTTGCGGTTTTAGCATGATTTGAATATTCTCATTCTGCAACATTTCAACATATTGCTTGACACCTACTACCTTTTCTCCAAACCATTGCCTTTCGGTATTAAAAATAATTTCAGGGTTATTTTTATCTCTGATAAAACCAAAAGGCATAATGGCCGTATAGTTAACGTGAATGTTTTTTAAAGGCGTTATATAGTCTGATTGCAGCGTATCTCTGGTGCCAACAAAACTCACCCCATTCATTTTTTTTGAGGTGGAAGGTGACATGGCACAAGAAAAAAGTACCAAACAAATACCGGCAGAAGTTAAAAACTTTGTCATATATGTGTTAAATTTAATTGATTTTAATAATCCAAGGTAAGGCTTTAACAAATCCTTCGACTTAAGTTACAATTAACCACCATTCATGAATCATATTGTTATTATTGGAAACGGCATTGCGGGTGTTACCGCAGCGCGGCATATTCGTAAAAACTCAAATCATCAAATCACCATAATTTCAGCAGAAACCGATTATTTTTTCTCGCGTACAGCCTTGATGTATGTGTATATGGGTCATATGAAATTTGAACACACACAACCCTACGAAAACTGGTTTTGGCAAAAAAGCCGAATCGAGCTTAAAAAAGCCTTTGTTGAAAGTGTTGATACCGATAACAAATGCCTAAAACTATCGGGAAATGAAACCTTCAACTACGACAAACTCATTATCGCTACCGGAAGTAAACCCAATAAATTTGGCTGGCCCGGACAAGAGTTAAAAGGGGTGCAAGGCTTGTATCACAAACAAGACTTAGATAATTTAGAAGTATATGCGCCCAACAAAGACCTTTGTAAACGCGCGGTGATTGTTGGTGGCGGCTTGATAGGCATTGAATTGGCCGAAATGCTGCGCACCCGCGATATTCCGGTAACCTTCTTGGTTAGAGAAAACAGTTTCTGGAATGGCGTATTGCCCAAAGGTGAAAGCGAAATGATCAATCAGCATATTATTGACCATCATATAGACTTGCGATTATCAAGCAATCTAAAAGCCATTATTTCTGATGAAAATGGTCATGCAAAATCGGTGATCATCGACGAAACCGGCGAAGAATTAGCATGTGATTTTGTTGGATTAACGGCCGGTGTTTCGCCAAATATCGATTTTTTAAGGTCAGGTAAAATTGATTTAAATCGCGGTGTTTTGGTAAATCGGTTTCTTGAAACCTCGGTGCCCGATGTGTACGCCATAGGTGATTGCGCCGAACAACGCGAAGCCATTGGCAATCGTAGACCCATTGAAGCGGTTTGGTACACCGGCCGTATGATGGGCGAAGCGCTTGCGCAAACTATTTGCGGTAATAAAACAGCTTACAATCCCGGACATTGGTTTAACTCGGCCAAATTTCTAGACATCGAATACCAAACCTATGGTTGGGTGTTTGCCGAACCAAAAGACGGAAATACTCATTTTCATTGGAAACATCCTTCAGAAAATCTCTGTATTACTATTGAATACAATCTATCATCTAATAAGTTTGAAGGTATTAACACCTTCGGAATTAGAATGCGCCATGAGGTATTTGACCGATGGTTAACCGAAGAACATACAGTCGATTTTGTAATCGAACATTTATCTGAAGCCAATTTTGATCCTGAGTTTTACAAACGATATGAAAATGACATACGAAGTTATTATCAAAAATTAAAGGAAGAAGCCTAAGAAATAAATGTGATCTCACAGGTTTGAATATCAAATTATTTACATAATTTAATTTCAAATTAAATAAAACATAAATAAAAATATAACTGATAACAAACGCTAATCAAAGACCTCACAGGTTTTAAAAACCTGTGAGGTCTAAAAAGGAAATTTAACTCGATGTATTCATGAAATACGAACCAATAACTCCAGATGCCTATTTTCATATTTATAATTGTGGAAACAACAAGGAAAATTTATTTATAGAGGAAGATAACTACATCTATTTCTTGTCTCTGATAAAAAAACATCTTTTAAATTCGATGGATTTAATAAAAAATCACTTTCATTTAATTGTAAAAACAAAACCAGATACGTCTGATAACAATTTATCCAGGTCCTTTTCAAATCTTTTCAATGCCTATGCAAAAGCAATTAATAAAAGATACCATAGAAGTGGCAGCTTATTTAAAGACCAGTTTTCAAGAATAAAAATTGAAGATGAAACATACTTACAATCTATTATTATTTATGTGCACACTAACCCGACTCATCATGGGTTTACAACCGATTTTAGAACATACAAATACAGTTCATACCATAGTATGACATCGAAAAAACCAACAGAATTAGATCGGGAATTTGTTCTAAGCTTGTTTGATGATCGGAAAAATTTTGAATTTGTTCATCAAAGTAAAAACACAAGTATATTAGAAAAATATATATTGGAATAGCAAAAATTAAAGACCTCACAGGTTTTTAAAACCTGTGAGGTCTAGAGACAATAAATAAATCAAAAACATGAGCCTAAAAATAAATCACAGTTTATCACTTTCAAATCCCGATACCAACGCCATCAACACCAAACAAAAAATAGCGTTGGCTATTGGTCTTGTGGGATTATTTATTTTGGTTTTGGCATTATTAAACATGAACATGCCCAATAAACCATTGGTCTTAACCACTTCTCTTATATTATTAACCCTAGGCATTGTGTGGTTTTCTAACCAAGCCTACCTCAATAAATTAGAAGGTATTAAAAACGATGGTGTTTGGTTTAAATCCATTTCAAATCGTGGTGTTTTAGGCTATTTAACCGGAGTTGCTCTAACCGCTTTTTATATTGTGCTGTATTTTTATCCGCAATACCTTGGTTTAGGTAAAAATGGTGCTGAAAACACTGGTTTGGTAGCCTTTTTTGATCCGTTAAGTAAATTATTAAGTGGTAATCCGGCCAGCCAATGGTTTGTTTACGGTACTTTGTATACCTTGGCTATTCTGGGTTTTGGTTATAAATTTATATTGAAATACCGTCATAGTAAATACCAGCAATTGCGAACCATTTCGGTGATGTTTTTTCAATTGGGCTTTGCCTTTTTAATCCCGGAGTTGATGGCAAGATTAAATTCAGATTCCTTTAAACTGCCTTATTACGATTTAAAAAACATCTGGCCTTTAAATTATTACAACTTCGAGAAATACAGAGTAGACGAATTTATCAGCGCTGGAAATATAGGCATAGCTTTGTTAATTTTCGGCGTGGCTTCTATTTTTGTAATAACGCCTTATCTAACCTATAAATACGGAAAACGCTGGTATTGTTCATGGGTTTGCGGATGTGGCGGCTTGGCTGAAACCGCCGGCGATGCTTTTCGTCATTTAAGTGATAAACGCCAGTTTGCCTGGAAGGTTGAGCGTTGGGTAATTCACAGTGTTCTGGTATTTGTGGTGTTAATGACTACAGCTGTTATTTACTCTTATTTGGGTGTTGATAATACAAAATATTGGCTTACCAAACCAGTGTTTCTAACCTTAGTGGCAGTTTTACTCACCCTTGTTTTTGCAGGAACCATGATTTTTAAACGTCACGAATTGGGCAAAGATGCCAAACTGGGTGCCATTGGCTATTTTGTAATAATTATGGCTTTAATTGGTTTACACGTATTTAGTGACGGCAGCAAACTTTTTCTTTTTGAAAAAGAAACACTCCGCACCACTTACGGCTTTTTGATTGGTTCGATATTTTCGGGAGTAATTGGCACCGGATTTTATCCCATATTTGGGAATCGCGTTTGGTGCCGCATGGGTTGCCCATTGGCTGCCATTTTGGGATTTCAGCAACGCATGTTTTCAAAATTTAGAATTACAACCAATGGCGGTCAATGTATTTCGTGCGGAAATTGTTCTACCTACTGTGAAATGGGCATTGATGTGCGTGCTTATGCGCAAAAAGGTGAAAACATTGTACGCAGTAGCTGCGTAGGTTGCGGTATTTGCAGCGCCGTTTGTCCGCGTGGTGTTTTAAAACTGGAAAATGATTCGCTTAAAAACCGTATCAATCCGAAAGAAATTTTACTTGGTAACGATGTGAATTTGATGAATTTCTTGAATAAAAACAAATGAAATCATTTGAATGTACATTGAAAAATACTTTAGAAAATTACTTTTGCAAACAAAAAGTAATTCATGACCGGAATTAAAGTTATTATTCCCGCCTATAACGAAGGCGAATCCATTGCAAAGGTTATCAACGATATTCCGTCAATAGTAGACGAAGTCATTGTGGTGAGTAATAATTCAACCGACGACACCGAAAAAAACGCCAAAAATTCCGGTGCAACCGTGTTAATCGAAACCCGTAAAGGCTATGGATATGCTTGCCTAAAAGGCATGGATTACATATCTAAACAAACAGATAAACCCGAAATTATTGTTTTTTTAGATGGAGATTATAGCGATTATCCCGAAGAACTCACCAAAATTGTAGCCCCTATTATTGAAGAAAATTTCGATTTTGTTGTAGGTGCACGCGTTAAAGAACTACGCGAAAAAGGCGCGATGACCTTTCCTCAAATATTCGGGAACTGGCTTGCAACCAATTTAATGTCTGTTATTTACAATTCAACTTTCACAGATCTTGGTCCGTTTAGAGCCATCAAATATTCTAAATTACTGGACCTCAACATGGAAGATAAAACTTATGGGTGGACTGTAGAGATGCAGTTAAAGGTTTTGAAAAAAAATATGACCTACAAAGAAATACCTGTAAACTACCGAAACAGAATAGGTGTCTCAAAAGTTTCAGGAACCATAAAAGGTGCTATCTTTGCAGGCGTAAAAATCCTTGGATGGATATTTAAATACAGCTTTAAAAAATGATTTTTGAAACAGCAATCATCGTAATTTACACATTTGCCATTGTTATGATTTTCTTCTACGCCTTGGCACAACTTAATTTGTTGTTCAATTATTTAACAGCTCAGAAGGAAAAAAACAAAGCACCAAAATTTGATTTGGATAATCCGGATGAAGTTCCGTTTGTAACCATACAGTTACCGGTTTACAACGAAATGTATGTTATGGAACGGCTTTTAGATAATATTGCTGAAATCAAATACCCGGAAGGAAAACTTGAAATACAAGTACTCGACGATTCAACCGATTATTCATTAAAACTTACTGCCGAAAAAATTAAAGAATTACGCGCCAGAGGCTTAGATATAAAACACATTACCAGAACCGACAGAGGCGGTTTCAAGGCAGGTGCGCTAAAGGAAGGTTTAAAGACTGCCAAAGGTGAGTTAATTGCCATTTTTGATGCCGATTTTTTACCCGAAGACGATTGGCTTTTGCGTACCATTCCATATTTTAAAGATCTAGAAATTGGGGTAGTTCAAACCCGTTGGGGCCATTTAAACCGAAACTATTCATTGCTTACCAAAATTCAGGCTTTCGCTCTTGATGCTCATTTTACACTAGAACAAGTTGGCAGAAATAGCAAAGGTCATTTTATCAATTTTAATGGTACAGCCGGAGTGTGGCGTAAAACCTGTATCATTGACGCAGGTAACTGGGAAGGCGATACACTTACCGAAGACTTAGACTTAAGCTATCGCGCACAATTGAAAAATTGGAAATTTAAATACTTAGAAGACGTAGAAACACCTGCCGAATTGCCGGTAGTGATTAGCGCAGCCCGTTCGCAACAATTTAGATGGAATAAAGGCGGCGCCGAAAACTTCAGAAAAATGATGTGGCGTGTGCTAAAATCTAAAAACATTTCAGCAAAGACAAAAGTGCATGGTGTGTTGCATTTGCTGAACAGCACGATGTTTCTTAATATTTTTATTGTAGCTGTATTGAGTATTCCAATGCTTTACATTAAAAACGAATATGCCCATTTAAGATACTACTTTTACATCATGAGTTTTTTTGTGGTTAGTACTGTCATCTTTTTTGTTTGTTACTGGTTTATGTTCAAACAAATTTACGGTAGTGGGTTCAAAAAGTTTTTTGAGTACATCGTTATGTTCTTTACCTTTTTCTCGATTGCTATGGGATTTTCGCTTCATAATTCAATAGCCGTCATTGAAGGACATATTGGTAAAAGAAGTGAATTTGTAAGAACCCCTAAATTCAACATAAAAACGCTAAAGGACTCCTGGAAAGGCAATAAATATTTAAAAGGAAAGCTATCACCAAACGTTATTTTTGAAGGTTTGTTGATGCTGTATTTTGGCTTTGGTCTGTATAGCGCTTTTGTAGTTGGTGACCAAGGTGGCGATTTTGGATTGTTTCCGTTTCACTTAATGTTGTTTATTGGTTTTGGATATGTATTTTTTAAATCCATTACCTCTAAAGTGTGAGTTTTGTAGGTAAATACAAAGTCATACCCTTTTTACTTGCGTTACTTTCATTTCTGCTGTATTTCTGGTTTTTTTACTTTCAACAGCGCTCTGAGTTTTTGTCTCTTTTATTGGTGTATGCTATGTTGTTTGCAATGTTCCTTAGAATTATTGAACATTTTAAAAACAACATTAAGATCTTGGCATTGATTGCCTTAATTTTTAGATTGCTATGCTTGCTTTCTTTGCCAAATTTATCTCAGGATTTTTATCGGTTTATTTGGGATGGCAGACTCATTGCAAATGGATTTAATCCATACCTGTTTACACCTGAAAGCTTTATTGGATTAAATCCTGATGTCATAGCACAATCAAATACTTTAATTGCAGGTATGGGACAATTAAGTGCTACTAACTTTTCTAATTACCCACCTTTAAATCAACTAACGTTTTTAGTTGCCGGTTGGCTATCCCCCAATAGTATTTTAGGTGCAGTCGTTGTAATGCGACTCATTATTATTTTCGCTGACGTTGGTGTTTTTTACTATGGAACAAAAATATTAGGACGCGTCAATTTACCACTTCACAATATATTTTTTTACATCTTAAATCCTTTCGTGATTATAGAACTTACCGGGAATTTACATTTCGAGGGCGTGATGATATTCTTTTTAGTATTTGGACTTTACCAGCTAAGTAAACAAAAATGGATTGGCGCGGCTATGGCGATTAGTGCATCAATTTTGGTTAAGTTAATTCCGTTATTATTACTACCTGTTTTTTTTAAATGGTTTGTAAAAGACAAAGCTCATCCAATTAATATTTCTAAACTTTTTGGTTTTTATGGTGTTATAATTTTATTAGTGATTTTAAGTTTTGTTCCTTTTATAGATACTGATTTAGCCGGCAACTATTCAAAAACGGTTGGTCTTTGGTTTCAAAATTTTGAATTTAATGCCAGTATTTACTATTTGGCCCGGGCTTTGGGTTATTATATTTCAGGCTATAATCAAATTGCCTTGATTGGGAAAATAATCGTGATTTTTATAGTTATTTTAATTTTCACTTTATCATTTTTCAGAAAAAATTACGACTACAAAACACTACTTACAACACTGTTATTGGCAATATCGATTTACTTTTTTACCGCAACCACGGTTCATCCGTGGTACATTGCCACAGTATTAATTTTGGGAATACTCACAGGTTATAAATTTCCATTGTTATGGACATTTACCATTATATTAAGCTATTTGGCTTATTCAACCCCGGAAGTTAAAGAATCTCCCGTAATTCTCATTCTGCAATATTTACCTGTTTACGCTATATTTATTTGGGAAGTTTTTAAAAAAATTCCTGTCAAATCTAAAATTACGCTCAACTAAAAAAGCCACGCAGTTTAGCGTGGCTTTCTTTAAGTTTTAACCTACAATGTAGGTCTTGTAATGTTTTATTCATACTTATTACAAATCGTCGTCTTCTACTTCTTCATCGGCGATACCTTCAGGATCCTGCACTGCTTCGGGATCATCACTATCGAAGTTTTCGTAGTCATCTTCATCGTAGTTCTCCATGGTAACAGCAAGCTTTGTACTTACTTTTACCAAATACTTGGTGTCTTCAGTACTCACTTCAACTGCTTCAATTAATTCGTTTTTAGCATTTCTAAAAGAAATAATTTGATCGTCGTCATACCCATCGGGGTATTTTTCTACCAACAATGCGAGAATCTCGGGTGTGAGTTTTTTAAAATCAACGATGACGCGTTTTAGGTTGTCTTGTTTTGCCATAGTTACATGTCTAATAGGTATGCAAATATAAGAGGAGCAACAATAGTTGCATCACTTTCTATAATAAATTTTGGGGTATGAATATCTAATTTTCCCCAGGTAATTTTTTCGTTAGGTACAGCACCGGAATACGAACCATAACTGGTGGTTGAGTCACTAATCTGACAAAAATAGCTCCAAAAAGGCGTATCGGTACGTTCCATATCTTGGTATAACATGGGCACAACACAAATTGGGAAATCGCCCGCTATGCCGCCACCAATCTGAAAAAACCCAATACCTTTCGCTGAATTATCGGTGTACCAATCGGCTAAAAATGTCATGTATTCTATACCCGATTTCATGGTACTGGCTTTTAACTCGCCTTTAAGCACATAACTTGCGAAAATATTTCCCATGGTACTGTCTTCCCATCCCGGGACAACCATTGG
This sequence comes from Paucihalobacter ruber, assembly GCF_006494535.1. Taxonomy (GTDB): domain Bacteria; phylum Bacteroidota; class Bacteroidia; order Flavobacteriales; family Flavobacteriaceae; genus Paucihalobacter; species Paucihalobacter ruber. Next base: position 115,015 of record NZ_VHIQ01000007.1, on the reverse strand, counting down.
CAGGTTTTTTTGAGCAGCAGCATACATCCACGAATTTTTAATGTCTATTTCGTAGTATTCTTCAAGAACACCGCTTAACAGCATTTTATACATAAATTCATGCGGAAAATAGCGTTCGCCTTTATCTTCAGCATCTTTCCAGATTTTGAAGATGTGCTTTTGTAGTCTTCTAAAAGCTTCTTCTTCCGGAATACAGGTGTCTGTAACACGATTGAGTCCTTTTTCGAGCAGATCCCATTCGTCTTGTGGTGTTAAATCTCTGTAATTTGGCACGCGCTCGTAATGTGAATGTGCTACCAAATTCATGATATCTTCTTCGAGGTTGGCACCGGTGCATGAAATAATATGCACTTTATCCTGTCGAATTATTTCTGCAAATATTTTACCAAGTTCGGCAGTACTCATGGCTCCGGCGAGTGATACCAGCATTTTTGCACCGCTATCAAGTTGCGCTTCATAAGCTTTGGCGGCATCAACAAGCGCAGCAGCATTGAAGTGCAAATAATACTTTTCTATAAAATTAGAAATGGCTCCTTTAGAGGTCGTCATCATCATTGAATTTACCGGATTTTAATCCTGAGTTATTGTTGTCTTTAAAATTACTTTCAAAATCATCATCTACATCATCATCGACAAACTTATACGATAACATTTTATAATACAACTTTGCAGCAAGAAAATCGGAAGATTTTTCGTTTGGATTAGGACAAAGTTCCATCATATCAAAACCAACTACGTTTTTTTCTTCGAAAACTTTCTTTAAAAACTCGAGTGTTTCATACCAAAACAATCCACCCGGTTCAGGTGTTCCGGTAGATGGCAGAATTGATGGATCTAAAGCGTCTAAATCAAATGTAATAAAAACATTATCGGTCATTTGATCAATAGCGCTATCCATCCAAAACTCATCAGTAGCCAATTCATGGGCAAAGTAAACTTTTTCTTCGTCCATAACCGTAGTCTCAATGGCATCCATGCTTCTAATACCAACTTGAATAAGATTGGTAGTTTGACTGGCTTCGTAAGCGGCGCAGGCGTGATTATATTTTGAACCTAAATACGATTTTCTTAGATCGGTATGAGCATCAATATGTAACACGGTTAAATTGTCGAAACATTCGTTGAAAGCTCTAATGGTTCCAATGGAAATAGAATGTTCGCCACCAAAAATGGTTACAAATTTATTGCGTTTAATAAAGGTCTTTACAGATTTGTGAACCGCATCTACCATCGCTTCGGGTGAGCTGTTTTCTGTAATGGCATCGGCCAAATATATTCCTTGTTTGTAGACTTCTGTGCGAGTTTCTACATCATACAACTCCATATTTTCTGAAGCGTGCAAGAATGCTTCCGGACCTTTATCTGAACCTTTTTGCCAGGTACTGGTACCATCGTAAGGCACAGGAATTAAAACAATTTTAGAATTGTCTAATTTGGCAAACTCTTCTGGAATGCCGGCATAAGTTTTATTGCTCATGATAACCTAAAATTTTAAGTAAGTCTTCACTTTTTTGTTGTTCTTTAAATACTGTTGTTACGAGGTTGCCCTTTTCGTCTTTATCTATTAAAAGGTGTTTGGGTGCCGGAATTAAGCAATGCTGCAATCCGCCGAAACCACCAATAGTTTCCTGATATGCACCGGTATTGAAAAAGCCAATATACAAATCTTTATCTTTGTTGTACTTGGGCAAATAAATGGCGTTCATGTGTTGCTCACTGTTGTAATAATCATCGCTATCGCAAGTTAAACCGCCTAAAAGTACACGCTCATAAGAGTCGTTCCAACGATTTACTGGCAATAAAATAAAGCGCTTATTAATAGCCCAAGTGTCTGGTAAAGTAGTAATAAACGAGGAGTTGATCATGTTCCAGGCTTCACGGTCGTTTTGTTGTTTTTGGTATAACACTTTATAAATAGCACCCCCACTTTCGCCAACGGTGTAGCTGCCAAATTCTGTGAAGATATTAGGTACAGGAACTTCTTCTTCGTCGCAAGTAAGTTTTATCTGGTTTAAGATTTCGTCAATCATGTACTGATAATCAAACTCAAAACCCAAAGAATTTTTTATAGGAAAGCCTCCACCAATATTAAGGCTATCTAGAGATGGGCAAATTCTTTTCAAACTCACATAAACTTTTAAACACTTGGCCAGTTCATTCCAGTAGTAAGCATTGTCTCTAATACCTGTATTGATAAAGAAATGAAGCATTTTAAGCTCTAATTTTCGATTATCTCTAACCTGACGATTGTAAAATGGCACAATATTTTTATAGCCAATACCGAGTCTTGAGGTATAAAATTCAAATTTTGGTTCTTCCTCAGAAGCAATACGGATGCCAATTTTAAACTTGCGTTTAACCTGCTGCGTCAACAAATCAATTTCTTCAAAATTGTCTATAACGGGAATACAATTTTTGTGACCTCCGTTGATGAGATTGGCGATGTTATTGATGTACTCATCGCGTTTAAATCCGTTGCAAATTACAAAGGTATTATTGTTGATTTTTCCTTCAGCTTTTAAAGTGTTTACAATATCTAAATCAAACGCCGAAGACGTTTCTATATGAATATCGTTTTTTAAAGCCTCATTTAAAACATGTTTAAAATGCGAACTTTTTGTGCAATAACAATAGTAGTATTTGCCTTTATATTTATTGGTTTTGCGTGCGTTTGCAAACCATTGCTTAGCGCGTTGTATGTTATTTGATATTTGTGGAAGGTAGGTGAATTTTAATGGCGTACCATATTTTTCAACCAAAGCCATTAAATCTATATCGTGAAATAAAAGGTTGTTATCTTTTAACTTAAATTCTTCCTGTGGAAAATAAAAAGTTTGATCTATTAAATCAATGTATTTAGTGTTCATTTAAATAAAATAGCGTTCGTTATAAAAAGTTGAGGCATCAAAACTGTTGCTTGAAAAAATTGAGTTCGTTTGAAATATAATTAAATAAAACGAAAATTACAACCATTGAAAAGGCTTTGTCTGTATTGAAGTTGTGTAGTGGATACTTCAAAAATATACTTCGGTATGAGTCTTTAATTTTCAACGGCGATTTTAAAAATCTGCATAATGATTAGCGGTATTCAATGTATAACAAAAATAGTTTATTTTTTTATACGCAAAACTTTACGGTATTTTTTTTGAAATAATAGTAAAGATTTGATTGTCATTTAGTTATTTTGTTTTTTAGGCTATTTAGAGCAAAATACGGTATCCTCATAACAATTTATTAACATCAGTTTTAATGATATATTCCTATTGGTAAAATTAATTGTATCTAAATAATCACACTTAAAATATGGTTAACATGTTAAAATTGTAGTTTGTCAAGGAATCTATTTGAATTAACTCACGCTAATTTTATATCTTTAACTAAGTTTCTTAATTTTCAATAGAAAAACACCAAAATCATGAAAACACTTGTACAACCCTTAGTTTTTAAAAGTATTAATTTAAAAACATTTTTTGCGCTTTTAGGCTGCATTTTATTTTCACTAAATACTACAACAGCTCAAACCAATCCGACAATTACGAGTACCAACGAAATTACTGTTAAAGGATTGGTAGTAAATGAAGATGGACCTTTACCCGGTGTGAATATACTTCTTAAAGGAACAAAAACAGGCACCGTAACAGATATGGAAGGCACCTTTACGTTTCCGGTAAAACTGAAGGTAAACGATGTTCTTGTTTTTCAATACATTGGTTACACTACTCAGGAAATTATCATTAAAGCCGACAGCTCTTTTTTAAAAATAGAATTAATGCCAGACTTAGTTGAAATTTTAGGTGCTTTAGATGTAGATAAACCATACAAATCTAAACGCAAGAATAAAAACTAATGAAGTTAGTGCCTGTTATATTATTCTTCATCTTTGTTTTTCAGGCGAATGCTCAGCGTAACGATTTTGCGAACATAAATTTTGATAAAGCCGACGCTATTGCTCTTAAGTACAAAGGTGAAGAACTATATAATTTAAATTCCTTAGTAGAAAAGTTAACCGAACATTTATCGACCGACGTAGAACGTTTTAGAGCTATCTACATGTGGGTTTGTACCAATATTAGCAACGATTACAATCTGTATACAAAAAATAGCCGAAAACGCAACCGATACTTAAACGACCCCATTTTACTGGAAACCTGGAATAATGAGTTCAAAAAAGAAATTTTTAAAAAACTAATTGAAAATAAACAAACCATTTGCACGGGTTACGCCTATTTAGTGAAAGAAATGGCTAATATCGCTAACATTGAATGTGAAATTGTTCACGGTTATGGAAAAACCAGCACCATGAATTTAGACAACATTACCGCACCAAACCACTCGTGGAATGCCGTAAAACTAAACGATAAATGGTACTTGTGCGATCCAACTTGGGCCAGCGGACTTATTGACCCAGACACTTTTCAATTTAAATTTGATTTTAAAGATGGATTGTTTTTACCAAGCCCCGATTTATTTGTGATGAATCATTACCCTATAGATGAAAAATGGATGTTGTTAGACAACAACAAACCTACTTTCGACATGTTTTTACAATCGCCTTTAATTTATAACCGGGCTTATGCTAATTTGAGCACTCACATCTTTCCGTTGGAAATGTATAATATCATCAAAAGAGATGAAACCATTGCTTTTAAGTATAAACTATCTAAAACCATTGAATTAGCCGAAGTTGTACTAATGATAGACGACGGTAATACAACCGTAGAAGTAAAACCTCTGAAAACTAGACTAAATGATGATTTGCTAACTGTTGAACACCAATTTGACAAAAAAGGTTTTTACGATGTGCATCTACTAATAAACAACGATTTGATTTCCACCTACACCTTTAGGGTAAAAAGCTAAAAAACTATAACATTTTTAAAGTATTTACCTCTTGCTGGGTTAAAAAACGCCAGTGCCCACGAGTTAAATCTTTTTTGGTTAGATGCGCTATTGACACACAATCAATTTTAATAATGTCGTAATTAAAATTCTCAAAAATAGTTCTGATAATACTGTTACCTGTGTTTTTAATCTTTAGCCCTATCTGGTTTTTTGGCAAACTTTCAATGTAACTAATTTCTTCAACCGAAATGAGTTTACCGTCAATCTTAAAGCCATCCTGTATTTTCTTAAAATCTTCGAACTTTAGATTTTTGTCAAGCTCCACCTGAAACAGTCTTGGTACTCCGTGTTTAGATTGCGTAAATTTTCTGGTAATATCATCGTCATTGGTGAACAGCAATAAGCCCGTAGAATTACGTCCTAATCTTCCAATTGGTTTAATTTTAGCGTTGGTAGCATTTGCTACTAAATCCATAACGGTTCTATCTTTGGCATTGCTTGTGGTAGTTGCAAAACCTTTGGGCTTATTTAAAAGAACATAAGTTGGTTTTTCTGGATTAACAACGGCACCATCATAGCGAACCTCATCACCGGGCTGTACTTTATAACCCATTTGGTTGATGATCTTGCCATTTACGGTTACCAACCCAATAGCAATATAATCGTCTGCTTCTCTACGCGAGCAAATGCCCGAATTTGCAATGTATTTATTTAGTCTGATACCGTTACGCTCTTCAGATTCTTTATTAGGAGCAGATACTTTTTTTATTGGCGCATTACCGCGCGCCAAATTAGCTTGCGATTTATACGAGCCACCACGACCCGACATTTTCTTTCCGCGTCTTTCATTACTGCCTTGATGTCTGCTCATATGTTAAATTACCGTATTGATTTTTGTAAAGTTAGTTGTTTTAATTTAGATGACATAAACTTTTTAGCTGGCCGAGAATTTATCGTTTTTCCATTCGCCATTAAACTTTACATTACCGTCAGGGTCGTAAAAAATACCATTACCGTGTCGTTTGTTGTTTAAAAATTCGCCTTCATAACGTTCACCACTTGGCCAATAATAAATGCCATTACCTGTTCTAATATCGTCAATAAAATCGCCGCTGTATTTTTGACCATCACTCCAGGTAAATTCGCCCTTACCGTGACGCTTATTATTTAACCATTCACCGCGATAAATAGAGCCAGTGTTCCAAATACCAACTCCGTTACCTTTAGCTTTATCTCCTTCTGTTTCACCTAAATAATGAATAAGATTACCACTGCCGTTTTTAAAGGTGATTACTTTTACAGTTTCCTTTCTGGATAATTGTATTTCCTTTTTCTTAGAAGTTGCGATTAAGCTATCTGTTTTGCGAACTGTATTTTTTTTGTAGTTAGCCAGGGTTGTATTTAAGCTATCACTGATATTTACCAATGAATCAATTATTTGACTCTTATTAAGCAATTCGGTTTGTAAATCTTGCTGAGAAAACTCATCTTCCTTTTGAGCTTTAATCAAGTTTTTAGTAAATGCAATCCTATTTTTAACAACATCATTCAAATTATTGTCGTCGATAGTGGATGCAAAAGATTCTAATTTGTCAAGAATATTTTGACGATCTCCATTAGCCAGAAGCTGTTGGTCTAATTTCAAAATTTCGTGGGCTATTCCAAAATCTTCAGCTAGTTTATTGTGCTCTTCCATCGATACAAAACCTTCTTGTTGTTGCCCTTTGTTTTTAGAAACATTCACGATAAAAATTGTCACTACGGCAACACTTGTTATTAAAAAAAACAGCGATAGTGACTTATATAATTTTAGTTTTTTAGTGATTTCTGTACTCATAAATTTGTTAATCGTAAAAATTAGTTTCCGGAATTTTTTGTTCTCCTTTTCTAAAATCGAAATTTAAATAAACATTAAACCTCAAAATCCACCGCTCACGGTAGATATAGCCGGCTTCTTCCGTTTGACCGGTAGTGTACATTAAACCCGCTGAATACGTCACTCTTGGGCTTGCAATATATGCAAATGTCGGAAAAATACGCAAGTCCTCAAGTGTGTTATCACTAATGGTTTTACCCGATTGCATGATTAGCTCCACATCTGGACTAAAATAAAAAGCACCCGGTTGTAAATTGGGTTTATTAAGGGGTATTTTCATTAAAAACTTATATCGCCAGCGATTTCTAAAGCGCCAATCTGAATTTTCAGCAAAACCTCTGCTCCATCTGTGTTCAAATCTTAACCTGTGATAAATTCGTAGGTGTTCATAAGGCATGGTCCAAATATATTCATGCCAAAGTCTGGGCTCTAAAATCATACTTTCAAAGCCATCTTCTGCATTGGGATTAAAGTCAAATCTTAAAACACCACCAAAGGTGGCACTAAAATTTTTAGTAGGCACATATTTAATACCATGTCTATTGTAAATTTGAGCCATTTGGCCATAAAACAAGGTGTTAGCAGATTCGCGCCTTCTGTAATGCAATTCGGCATGCCAATAAAATTTGTCGCTCAACCTAAATGTGCCATAATTTCCAATCCATGTAAGTGTAGTTTGCGGATTGACCAATGAAGCTTCAGGCTCTGTATTTTGTCCATACGACGATAACCAAACCAGACAATACAAAGGAAGAACGGAAAAATGAATGTAAATTTTCTTCAAGGATGATTTTGTTTGGATTAGTTAATATCGAGCTCTATGATGCCAAATACTTCTAAAGCATCTTTTACACGTCTAAGTTGCCGCTCTTTTACAGCCGTATCTTCATCTCTGAGTTGAGACATTTTATTGATTAAATTTTTAATGTTTTCGGTGTTAAGATCTATGTTTTCACATTCAAATTCATTCTTCATTTTATCTAATAAATAAGGCAAAGCAATGTCAATGTAAGCGTTGTAAAGTCGCTCTTTTATGCGCTCGTCCATATCAACCATCAGGTATGGATTAAACGTAGTTCGTATGTAAGTTTCATCAAGTCGGTTAATTTTTATTTGCAAATCGGCCAGAAAATCATAGAGGTTCAATACGTCCTCAAAACAAGCTAAATAATCATCAATTCGTTGTTTTTTATCGTCTAAACTCAAAGCTGCATAAGATTTGAACTGTTGTTCTGAAAATGCTTGAACAACATCCTTAAAATCTATATGAAAATTGTTGTAGTATTCGTCGTTTTCGGAATTATTAAAGCGATTTTGAATTTCATTTCTTTTTTGCACAAATGATGTCTCTAAATCGGACAAATCTTCCATTTTTTGCAAATCGTTCAAAACAACGGCCGCTTCTTTATACACCGAACTTAAATCTTGTTGAATAGATTTGAAAAATTGATGGGCAGATTCCATATTAAAAGCGTCTTTTAAAGGCACCGTTGGGAAATTATGATTCTCTGAATACGTATCTTCCTTGAAGCTATATGTAATGCTGTCACCTAAATTAAAATTAGGCGCAATACTTTTTACGAAAGTGCTTCTATCTAAATACTCGAGAGCCGGATTGGAAATTTTTTCGGCCAGAGCATCAATTTCTTTTAAATGGTTTTTATAGACTTCCAAAACAGCATAGCATCTATTTAAAGATTCGAAATTGAGTCTACCTAATTCAATCTGTGGATTATTAAAAAATTGTTTGAGAGTCTTAGAAATATTGCTGCTGTAGGAAATGATATCGGCAACTATTTGTTTTTCATTTTTGGTGTATGGATATTTTCTCACTTTAAATTTACCAAATTCAATTTCTTGTTCATTTGTGATGTTATTCCATATATTAAAATTATTTTTTAAAGCAAAAGATGTGATTGATCTTTCCATAAAGTCGTTTGCGGTGTGTGTTAAACGCTTTACATCGTTTACTTCTGGCAGATTTGAATTGCCTTTAAAACCAATGTTACTTAATTCAAAAATGTTGAAATATTGATTTCTTACATCAATAATTTCCCAGTTTGCTTCATCTTCATCTTTAGTAGTACCTAAACCAAAGTGTTCTATTTGATGGGTTTCTCCCTTATAACTCAAAAAATGATTTTTAAAAACCCCGTTCTCATAAACTCTTCTTTCTTCTATAATTTTATCATCAAGGTTATGAAGAATTACCCAGGTGCCATTAGCCATACCGTCATTATCAAACAGACCATCTAAGCTCATTTTTTGGGATTTAGCCCTTAATTCATTAATCATTTTACCATTTTCAAATACCGCATTTGCCGAAAAAATAGTATCTAATGGAGTGGCATCTTTAAAGTTTTGTTCGATAACGACCCAATCTCCCCAAGCCTTGCCATCTTTAAATTGGCCTTGAACGCGATATTCAAATCCACTGGCAGTATAGCTGATTTGATAATCTGAAATATTTAAGGAGTCTGATTTAACAAGGTTTTTTGAAGAAAATATCCATTGTCCGGTTTTTTTATTCTCATCAAAATTCCCTTGATAGCTGAGGGTTCTAAATACCTCATTAAACTTTTTTGAATAATTAAATTTAAAGGCTCCTACAAAAATGCTGGTATTATTTTTTGTTGCATAGTTGTATTCGGCATGCCCGAAAATGGTGTCGGTAAGCTGAAAATTACCTTTGAAGGTTTCTTGAGCCTTTAAAGTAACTATACTTCCAAAACAGAAAATACAGAGTAAGAAATATTTTATCTTATTGTAAATCAAAGCGTTTTTATTTTATTCGATAACTCATATATAATTGTAAAACCGAATTTCTTTCTACAAGCGTATATGCTAGTGGTTCTTTTAATACATTGGTAAAACCCCAATTATATCTTAACCCCACGTTAAAACCCCAATCGGTTTTATATCCCGCTCCAAAAATCATACCTACATCTGTATTTTTATAATTGTCATTAACATTTTGCTGGTTAGAATCTGTTCCAACGGTTTCCTGAAGTTGAGCTCTTAACAAAAATCCTAATTGCATCCCTGAGCTTATATATAAGCCATCTTTTAAGTAATAGTTTGCAAATATTGGAATGTTTAAATAATCTAAGGCTAAGATATTATCAAATTTAACGCCTTCTTCGGTACGACCTCTGCGCACATTACCTTGTCTTGAGTAAAGCAATTCTGTTTGCAAACTCCATTTGCTGCTGAGTTGTTGCTCGGCTTCAAAACCAAAATGAAAGGTAGATCTTGGGCTTAAGGTATTTTCATCTGTTCGCATATCTGCGAGATTAACTCCAAATTTTAAACCAAATTCAGGTTTTATCTGCGCATTCAACAACTCAAAACTAATTAAAACTAGAAACAAAAAGAGGAATTTTATTTTCAAAAATGTGAAATTTAGATTAGGTTAATTGATTGTATAATTTAGATACGATTACTTTTTAAATTTAGATTATAAACAGCTTAAATTCCTGCAAAAATAAAGGTTTAAAAGAATTTAACGGCTTTTAATTTATTAAGTAAATCTTAATATTTATCTGTAATTAAATTATATAATCTTTTTAAGTAGCGCATCGATATCAATCAAAACAATACAAAGCACACCCAAAACAATTACAAATTTTAAGAGGTTGTGTAACCACCAGAACTGCTGTTTTGAATTAGACATCCACAACACAATTAAGGCTATAACCAACAGCACCATACTCAAATAAAAATAGACATACATATAACCTAAATTATAACTGGTTATAAGAATAACCGCTGGGATTATGGTTAAAAAAACAAAAATTGAAATGATGCTTTTTGAAACCCTAACGCCAAATTTCACAGGTATTGTTTGATAGTTTTGGGTAAAATCGCCTTGAAGATTCTCTAAATCTTTTACCATTTCTCTAATACTTAACAGTAAAAACAAAAAAGTAGCATGAAAAAAAATGTCTTCGTTAAAATTGCGGTAATAAATAAAAATGGCAAAAAACGGGGTCACGGTTAGTAACGCCGAAAAAATATTTCCAAGCAATGGAATCTTTTTTAATTTATGAGAATACAACCAAATTGAAAAAATATAAAACGCAAAAAATACAACGGCTCTAAACGATACATAACTAGCAAAAACAACGGCTAAAAAATTGAGAATAAAATAAAAAGACAACTTGGTGTTTTGACTTACCAACCTATCTATCATGGTTTTTTGTGGCCTGTTTATTAAATCTTTTTCTGAGTCGTAAAAACTGTTAATAATATAGCCTGCCGCTATTGAAGCCGATGAAGCTAATACTAGCATTAATAAGTTTATATCAAATATAACAGTGGAAATGGGCAAGTCTGAGGCAAAAATATAAATAGAGGCTAGGTACTGCGCAACAACAACTACAAGAATATTGTAGCCTCTTACTACCGAGAACAGACTAAAAAACTTAATAAGTATATGTTTTTGACTGCGAGATAGCATGGTGAATTATTTTTTAGCAGGACCTAAAAGAGTCTGCCTTGATATAGCTCGATTAGAAGTTATAAACTACTTCAATTTTATGACCTTCTAACGATATTTTGGCTTTCTCAATATTCTCGGTGAATCCTAATATATAACCACCACCGCCAGAACCACAAAGTTTTAAATAGTAGTCGTTGGTTTCTATGCCTTTTTGCCACAACTCATGAAACTGTTGTGGAATCATGGGCTTAAAGTTATTTAAAACTACCTTAGACAGTTGCTTGGTGTTTTTAAAAAGCGACTTTACATCACCTTTCAGAAAATCGTCAACACAGGCATCGGTATATTTGATAAACTGGTCTTTGAGCATATTTCTAAAACCTTCTTGCTTCATATTTTCCATAAAGATCCCAACCATTGGTGCTGTTTCACCAACAATGCCACTATCTAATAAAAATACTGCTCCTTTCCCTGATGATTTTTGATAGGGAATACCGGTAGCTTCAATATTATCTTTTGAATTGATTAAAATTGGAAGACTTAAATAACTGTTTAATGGGTCTAATCCGGACGACTTACCGTGGAAAAACGATTCCATTTCAGAAAAAATCTGCTTAAGTTCTAATAACTTTTCACGGGTGAGATTTTCTAAAACTGTAATTTTATCAAGCGCATATTTATCGTAAATAGCAGCCACCAAAGCACCGCTACTACCAACTCCGTAACCTTGCGGAATAGATGAGTCAAAGTACATTCCGGAATCAACGTCGGTCTTTAATGCCTCTATATCAAAACGCACTAGACTCTTATCTAGATTGGTGATATAATGTGTGAATTTTTTTAGGCTTTCATTTGATTTCAAAGCCTTCTCAGATGTATTACCATCCATTTTTAAGGCGCCATTATAGAAGTTGTATGGAATGGATAAACCTTTAGAATCTTTAATAATACCATACTCTCCAAAGAGTAAGATTTTAGAATAAAACAACGGACCTTTCATAGGCAATGAGTCTGATAAGCGATACAAATCTAATAATTAAAGTGATACAAACTATTTGAATGCCGTTTTTTAAGTATAATTTATCAAATTAAAGCAAATGCTCCGTTACCAACCTGGTCGTTAATATATTTTTTGTTTTCACAAAAGGAAGCCAATTCATTCGTAATAAAGTATCTCACTTGTTCTTTTTCGGCATTGGGATACAACACATGAACATTGGCGCCGGCATCTAAGGTAAAACAGACTTTGCTGCCTGATTGTCTTCTAAATTCCCAGATCTTATTAATAATGCTCAAAGTATTGGGCTTCATTAAAATAAAATAAGGATGACTGGTCATCATCATGGCATGTAAGCTGAGCGCTTCACTTTCAACTATTTCCATAAAACTATCTAAATCACCCGATTTTAAAACCTCAATGATTTTTTCAAAATTATGATTAGCCTGACTAAAACGCTGTTCGGCAAAAGGGTGTTTGTGCATTAAATTATGACCAACAGTACTCGACACCACTTTTTCGCCTTCATCTACCAGTAAGATGGTGTCGCAATAATCTTTAAAATTACTGTGAAGTTCAAAAGGTAAAGTGGTACCAACTAAATTGCTGCTTCCGGGTAAAACCGAGTGTTCACCCCAAACCACCAACGGACCTTGAATACTTCTGCAGGCACTACCCGAACCTAATCTTGCCAAAAACGACGCTTTAGCATAAAAATACTCGTCTGTGATATCCGAATTTACAAGTCTTTCTAAATTCATTAAACACAATGCCAAAGCACTCATGCCACTGGCCGAAGACGCAATACCACTGCTATGCGGAAAACTATTGGTGGTTTCTATTTTATACTTGAACTGTTTTAAAAACGGCATATAAACTTCAATGCGTTCAAAAAACTTTAAAATTTTGGGTTCAAAACTTTCAGCGCGTTGGCCGTCAAGATAAACCTCGAATTCAAATGTATTAGAGTTAGAAGGTGTATAATTCAACTTGGTTTTGGTATGGCAATTACTCAGAGTAAAACTTATAGATGTGTTTTTAGGCAATTGCTCACCATACTTCCCCCAGTATTTCACCAAGGCAATATTACTGGGCGATTGCCATGAAACGCTCCCAGCTGTTAATGTTGAATTACTATGTTTTGGAATAAAGTGTTCTGTTGTCATGCGGGGCAAAGATACTAAGTATTTGGTTTTGGAAATTGAAATTAAAAATCTTGTTTTTGATTGATTATATGATAGATGGTGATTTTTCCATTTAATTGAAGTCTATAATGAATAGAGTAGTCAAATCTGTCAAATTGAACAATTCGAATACTTTTATATCTTACTTGAAAAGCCTCAGGCATATTTTGAATAATGTTTAATTGATTTATTAAATCATCCAAAAACTCTTCCTCTCTACCAATCAATTTAAAATAACACCTCGCTCTAAAAAGCTCTGATTTAGCTTCGGCAGAAAATTCAAAGTTTTCTTCCATACTGCTTTAAAACTTCTGATACAGGAAACGTTTCAAGGGTTCCTTCGTCATGACGCTTTATCATATCATCCATCATCGCCTTGTAGGCATCGGAAGGTTCACTAAAACGCGCCGCGGTATCTTCAAGAGTGAATTCAATGTAATTTTTTAGTGAGCGCTTTTGAAGTTTGGCTTGCTGCTCAAGAATTTTAATGGCTTTATCGTCTAATTCGATTAATTTCTTTGTCTTTCCCATGATATACAATTTTAATATATCAAATATATACTTTTTATATGAATCTTATATATTTTTAGAAAGAATAAAAGCCGAAGTCCAGCAATTTTGAAAATTAAATCCGCCCGTTACGGCATCAATATTTAAGACTTCACCGGCTAAATAAAGATGATTGTGAAGTTTACTTTCAAACGTTTTAAAATTAACTTCCTTTAGGTCAACACCACCGGCAGTAACAAATTCTTCTTTAAAGGTGCTTTTGCCATTCACCTCAAATAAGGCTTTGGTAAGCTGAGTAGCCAAAGCTTCTAACTGCTCCAAATTTAAATCGGCCCAAGTTTTATTTTCAGAAATTTGAGAGGCCTTAACCAGATTTTGCCACAAGCGCTTTGGTAACTCAAAGCGGCTGTATTTACCCACTTGTTTTTTGGCTTCAGTAAGTTTGAAGTTTTTTAACAATGTGAGACATTCGTCATAACCAATGCTTATGAAATTAATTTCAATTTTGAATTGATAATTGCATTCAGCCAATTCTAAGGCGCCAAATGCCGATAATTTTAAAATAGCCGGTGCACTTAAACCCCAATGAGTAACCAGCAAAGCACCTTCGGAAGTTAGTTTACTGTCTAACACTTTTACCTGCACGTGAGGCACCGATACACCCGGAATATCCTGAATGCGCTTATCTTTAATATTAAAAGTAAACAACGACGGTACCGGCTTAACGATGGTATGACCCAGTTGTTCCAATAAATTCCATATTTTGGGATTGCTGCCGGTGGCTATAATTAGTTTTTCGCAGGTAAAAACATCTTTTTTAGTGCTTATTTTCCAGAGCGTTTCATTTTCTTCAAACCCAACTACCGATTGGTTATACAGTACCTTCACACCTAATCTTTCGGCCTCATTTAAAAAAAAATCTACAATTGTTTTTGATGAATCAGTTTCAGGAAACATGCGTCCGTCTTCCTCTATTTTTAAAGGGATACCGCGCTTTTCAAACCATTCAATGGTATCGCCGGTCATAAACTGATGAAACGGCCCCAATAATTCTTTCTCACCTCTTGGGTAATTTTTCACCAATTCCTGCGGAATAAATTCAGCGTGGGTAACATTACATCGGCCACCTCCCGATATTTTTACCTTTTGGAGTCCTTCGCTTCCTCGCTCTAAAATGGAAACTTTTAAATGCGGATGTTTTTCGGCAATATTGATTGCTGCAAAAAATCCGGCGGCACCACCACCAATAATGATAACATTGTAATAATCGATCAATTCTTTATTAGTTTAAAACAAATTTAAAACTATTTGATACAAACATTCGCCGGAAAAAATTTATAAGTTAAGATCATCAATAATAGCCGGCCATTTCAATCTTAATTTTAACTCTATTCTACTTGATTATTTACTATAATCAATTTTCTTTTTTTTTGACAACGTCCTTATTTCATTAGAAATCACAATATCTAAGGAGTTGGGATATTAAAAAAACAGTTGAACGATAAATTTATTATTTTAAACGAATAACCTGTTAATAATCAAAATATTTTAAGATTGAACATGTACTTTTACCTTTTAAAAATTTCATAATTCAATGAATACAATTAAAACAAACAGCCCGTTAAATCTACTTATCCTTACCCTATTTTTATTTTTGGCACTAACTCAATTTTCAAAAGCCCAAATAAATTTTGCCCAAAGTAATTTAAATTTTAATGGTAACGGTAATGTTTCGGCAGTTACGGGTATGACATTTGGTCCGGACTCTCGCCTCTATGTGGTAGAATATACCGGTGCTGTTAAAATTTTGACCATTGAACGCAATGGCCCAACAGACTATGTGGTAACCAATAACGAAGTACTTGATGGTATTTTAACCATCAAAGATCATGATGACGATGGTGTAACTAGAAGTGATCCTGCCGCAAGAGAAACAATTGGTATTGCTGTAGGTGGAACCGCTACAAATCCGGTATTTTACGTAAGTTCGAGCGACATTAGAATAGGAGCCGGTTCAGGAGGTGGCTCTCAAGACGTTGGATTAGATACCAACTCGGGAATCATTACACGATTTTCGTGGAATGGTGCTTCTTGGGATGTTGTAGATATTGTTAGAGGACTACCGCGATCTGAAGAAAATCATGCTACTAACGGACTAGAATTAGCAACCATAAATGGCACCAACTACCTGATTGCGGCTAGTGGTGGCCATACCAATGGCGGAGCGCCATCTATTAATTTCGTGTTTACTTGTGAGTACGCATTATCGGGAGCAGTGTTAGCCATTAATTTAGACATGCTAGAAGCCATGCCCATCTTAAATGACGATGGCCGTGATTATATTTACGATTTACCAACCTTAGACGATCCAACAAGACCTAATGTGAATGGTATTACAGACCCTGATGACCCGGGTTATGACGGTATAGACATTGGTGATCCGTTTGGTGGTAATGACGGTCTTAATATGGCCATTATAGACCCGGATGGTCCTGTGCAAATTTTATCTCCCGGTTATCGAAATGCCTACGATTTGGTAGTTACCGAAAGTGGCGCACTTTATGTTACCGACAACGGTGCCAATCAAGGTTGGGGCGGCTTACCTGAAAATCAAGGGACTGCCAATGCAACAAATAACTACATTCCCGGAGAACCAGGTAGCACAGCCTCTAATCCTGCTGCAAGTGGAGAATTTGTTGATAATGTAGATCATCTTCAGCTGGTAACAACCAATTTAAACACCTATACTTTTAACAGTCTTTACGGTGGTCATCCCAACCCTGTTAGAGCCAATCCGCAAGGCGCCGGACTCTACACAGACAATACCAGCGCACTGGGTACTTTTGGCTCACCTATATGGCGTACTCAAATTTATGATCCCGACGGCTCAAGACCAAACTCAACAACCAATCCAAATCAAGGTCTTCCTGCAAACTGGCCACCGGTACAAATAGCCAACCCTGTAGAAGGTGATTGGCGAGGCCCAACTATATTTAATCCAGACGGGCCTCAAGATAATCCTGTGGTTACTTGGGGAACCAATACCAATTCAATCGCCGAATACACAGCCAGTAATTTTAATGGCGCTTTAAAGGGCAATCTATTAGCCGGCCATAGTGGCGGAAATATTAGAAGAGTCATCCTGTCTCAAGATGGCACCACCGGTACACTGGACGAGAATTTTTTCTCAGGTCTCGGCGGTAATGTGCTTGGTTTAACTAGTAATGGCGACAACGACATATTTCCCGGAACTGTTTGGGGAGGTACCTTTAATGGCAATATAGTGGTGCTAGAGCCTCAGGATGCAATAAATTGTATAGCTCCTGACGATCCGGAATTCGAGCCATTAGCAGACTATGACGGTGATGGCTACACCAACCAAGACGAGATTGACAACGGTACAGATTATTGTAATGGAGGATCTCAACCCTCAGATTTTGACAAAATTCTTGGACCACCTTTTATTTCAGACCTCAACGATCCTGATGATGATGGAGACGGCATTCCTGATGCAGAAGACCCGTTTCAATTAGGAAACCCGCTTAAACCCGCTAATGAACAGGCGTTTACTATACCTATCGCAAATGACCTTTTTAACGATCAACAAGGCCTAGGTGGTATTTTTGGGCTGGGAATGACCGGACTTATGAATAACGGCGATACAGGACCCAATTGGCTCAATTGGATAGACCGCAGAGACGACCCTAATGATCCAAATCCTAACGACGTATTAGGCGGCGCGCCGGGAATCATGACCTCGCATATGACCTCGGGTACAGCTAATGGCAGCATCAACAATCAAGAAAAAGGCTATCAGTACGGTGTAAAAGTCGATGCCAATACTTCACCCTTTTCAGTTATTGGCGGGATGAATGGTTTTGATGGCAGTAATTTGAGATTGTACGGAAATACAGCTGCTATTGGTGGCGAACTAGGCTTTTTTATTGGGGATGGCACGCAAAGTAATTTTATCAAATTTATGGTAACGGTAGATGGTTTTACCGTACAGCAAGAAATTGACGATATACCACAAACACCTACTAATGTAGTTATTCCGGTTGAAGACCGAACCACTGATAAAATTAGATTTTATTTTGTTGTTAATCCGGCAAACGGAGAGGTAAGCTTTTCTTACAGAATTGATTCAAATCCTAAAGTTGATATAACCACACTAACTGCTCAAGGTAAAATATTAGAAGTCCTCCAAGATATCGATAAAGATCTAGCAGTGGGCTTTATAGGCACTTCCGGTGTAGATGGTGTGGAGTTAGAAGGCTCATGGGATTTCTTAAATGTTTTAGACAGCCAGCCATTTGTTAATCTACCTATACCAAATATAGATAGATTGGTAGGTTCCCCAACCGAAGAAATAAACCTCAATAATTATTTTACAGACGACGGCGATATTGAAGAATTAACCTTTACCGTTACAGCAAACACAGACAGTTCAATTGGAGCAATCATAGTTGATAATACACTAAGTTTAACATTTCCGGCTTTGCCTGCATTATCAAATATTACCATAAGAGCTACAGATGCCGACGAAAATTTTGTTGAACAAAGCTTTACCGTAATCGTTACAGAAGAGCCTACAGTTCTATATCGAGTTAATACCGGCGGACCTGAAATCACGGCTATAGACGATGCAGGTGTTAATTGGTCAGCCGATACGGTAGCTAATAATAACGAATACCTTCAAGAGCCTGGTTCAAATACTACTTTTAGTACAACTATCAACTCAACAACTAATGTCAATACAGACAAAGTACCTGTCGCTATTTTTACAACCGAACGATTTGATAGTAATCCCGGCCCGCCAAATTTAACCTATGCTTTTCCCGTTGCTGAAAACGGAAATTATGAAGTGCGTTTATATCTGATGAATGGTTTTGACGGCACCTCTCAACCCGGTCAGCGTATTTTTAATGTTACAATTGAAGGTAATCCTTATCCTCAATTAAGTGGAGTAGATTTATCTGATAGATTCGGTCATAAGGTTGGTAGTGTGATATCAACCGTTGTGCCTGTAAATGATGGTGAAATCAATATTTCATTTTTGCATGATACTGAAAACCCATTAATAAATGGTATAGAAATTTTAGAAGCAACTTCCTTAGATACCCCTATATACGTTGGTGTCATTCCTGATCAAATTAGTTTTCCTGGTGAAGCATTAGATGGAAGTCTTGGAGTTGTGGCCATTGGTGGCGATGGCAATCTTCAATTTAGTGCTGCCGGTTTACCTCCAGGAGTTGTAATAGAACCTACCAATGGTCAGATTGGAGGCACTTTGGGGCCTGATTCTGCAGATAATAGTCCATATTTAGTAACAATTACAATTGACGATAGTGATGCCATTTCTACAGATGCGGTTACCATACAGTTTCTTTGGACTGTTGAGATTATACCACTTGAAATTGTAGCTATTGAAGATTTTATTTCTGAAGTTGAAGACAACATAAATATTCCCATAATCACTTTTGGAGGCTTCCCACTAGAAACAATAACCTACAGCATTGAAGGGCAACCAAACGGCATTACCATTGATTCAGAAACCGGAATCATTACAGGAATTATCCCTGAAGGTGCCGAAATTGGCGGACCTAATAATGATGGTATTTATAATGTTACCATTACCGCAACCGGAACTGAATCAGGGCCTATTATCTCAAATTTCATATGGACCGTTAAACAAAAATCCCTGGTGGTCTTTAGAGTCAACGCCGGTGGCGCTGCATTTACAGCAACCGACGGTGAATTAGACTGGGTAGCCAATAATACTATAGGTGCGGTTAACGGTGAAGGCTATAACGTTAATACCGGTAATATTGCTGTTGGAAATTTAATTTATGCCAATAGAGATAGCTCAATCCCGGATTATATAGACGAAGCAACTTATACCGCAATTTTCGCCCAAGAGCGCTGGGATCAACCGGCAGCACCTGAAATGCAGTTCGATATTCCCTTACCTAACGGTGATTATATCGTTAATCTGTATATGGGTAACAGCTTTAGCGGAACTTCAGCAATTGGCAGTCGTGTCTTCAATATTTCTGTGGAAGGAATACTTGCCGCTGATAATTTAGATTTGGTTGAGAGATTTGGAAATCAGGTAGGCGGTATGATTTCGGTTCCGGTTACTCTTAATGACGAAGTATTAAATATCTTATTTGAACACGTTGTAGAAAATCCATTGATTAATGCCATTGAAATTTTAAACGTTGCTGCTCCAAATGCACCAATTTTAGTTAATAATATAAACGATCAAACAAATTTCGTTGGAGACGAAATAAATCCAGGTTTTGGTGTTGAAGCTTTTGGAGGTACCGGTGATCTTCAGTACACTGCGGTTGGATTACCACCCGGAATTAGTTTAAACCCTAATACGGGCGAATTTTCAGGAACCATTGAACTAAATGCCGAACAAAATAGCCCATACAATGTTATTGTTACGGTAGATGATAGTGATGCCATTACAACCGATGCCATTTCAGTAGAATTTATTTGGACCATTAAAGAAGCTCCATTAGTAGTGTTTAGAGTCAACGCCGGTGGCGCTGCATTTACAGCAACCGACGGTGAATTAGACTGGGTAGCCAATAATACTATAGGTGCGGTTAACGGTGAAGGCTATAACGTTAATACCGGTAATATTGCTGTTGGAAATTTAATTTATGCCAATAGAGATAGCTCAATCCCGGCTTATATAGACGAAGCAACTTATACCGCAATTTTCGCCCAAGAGCGATGGGACCCTCCGGCACTGCCGGAAATGCAGTTTGATATCCCGTTACCTAATGGTGATTATATTGTTAATCTATATCTGGGTAACAGCTTTAGCGGAACTTCAACAATTGGCAGCCGTGTCTTCAATATTTCTGTGGAAGGAATACTTGCCGCTGATAATTTAGATTTGGTTGAGAGATTTGGAAATCAGGTAGGCGGTATGATTTCGGTTCCGGTAAGTCTTACCGATGAAGTCTTAAATGTTTTATTCGAACGTGTGGTAGAAAACCCTTTAATCAATGCTATAGAAATTTTAAATGCTGCATCTTTCATTCCTCCAATCATTGTAAATAATATTGAAAATCAGTTTAGTTTTCCCGGTGAAACCTTAGAATCCGGTTTTGGTGTTATTGCCTCGGGTGGAGACGGAAACCTTCAATATAGCGCCATAGACCTGCCACCGGGCATATCAATTAATACAACGAATGGACAAATTACGGGTACGATTGGCTTAAACGCTGATGCCAACAGCCCATATAACGTGAGCATAACAGTTGACGATAGCGATCCCTCATCAAATAATGCCGTTACAATAAGTTTTATTTGGGTTGTTACTAATAATTTCTGGTTTGATAAAAATGAAAATGAAAATTACACCGGCCGTCACGAATGCTCTTTTGTTCAAGCAGGAGATAAATTCTATTTATTTGGAGGTAGAGAGAATGCACAAAGTATAGATATCTATGATTATACAACAAATACGTGGAATACTTTAGCAAATTCTGCACCTTTCGAGTTTAACCATTTTCAAGCTATTGAATATGAAGGTTTAATTTGGGTTATTGGAGCGTATAAAACCAATAGCTTTCCTTCTGAAACTCCGGCAGATTTTATTTGGACTTTCAACCCGGCAACCCTTGAATGGGTGCAGGGACCAGAAATACCAGCCAGTAGAAAAAGAGGTTCAGCAGGATTGGTTGTTCACAACGATAAATTTTATGTTTTAGCGGGTAATACCAATGGGCATAGTGGTGGCTACGTGAGCTGGTTCGACGAATACGACCCACATACCGGAATATGGACTGAACTCACTGACGCTCCAAGAGCTCGTGACCACTTTCACTCTGCCGTTATCAATGGAAAATTATATGCCGCCTCAGGACGACTCTCTGGTGGGCCGGAAGGAGTTTTTAGCCCAGTGATATCAGAGATTGATGTTTATGATTTTGCTACTGAAAGTTGGAGTACCTTGCCTAATGCCCTAGACATTCCAACGCCAAGAGCCGGTGCTGTAGTGGCTAATTTTGAAGATAAACTTATTGTTGCCGGTGGGGAATCATTAGCAAGTACAGATGCCTTTAATATTACTGAAATTTATGATCCGGTTTCTCAGTCTTGGTCCCTTGGAGCTCCATTAATCAATCGAAGACACGGAACCCAGGGAATTGTTTCGGGTGGCGGACTATTCGTGGCAGGTGGTTCTCCATTAAGAGGGCCAAGCAATCAGAAAAATATGGAATTCTATGGACAAGATAATCCCATAGGGACAGCGAGTGCTGTGAGTATCCTTTCATCTGAAACTACCATAAATTTTGAAATTGGTGAAACCAAGACAATTTCAATCTCCAACAGCGACGGTAACGTAGGTGCCATACTCAAAGACATAACTATAACTGGGGACGATGCTGCCGAGTTTAGTTTAGACTCGGGTAATATTCCATTTAAATTAATTGGAGCAAATGCTTCTCACGATCTCATAGTTTCATATTTAGGTACAGACCTTGACGAAAAAAATGCAATACTTACCATCAATTACAATAACTCAGATAGCCTAATAATTACTCTAAGTGCTACAGGTTATAACTTAATTTATGACGGAACCAGCTGGAGTCCTAATGCTCCAAGCGAAACAACTGTATCAGATAACGCAATCATTCTTAGTGGTGAGTATACAGTAGATTCTGACATTGCGCTCAATATTCTAAACATTAGACAGAACACATCCGTAAAAGTTGAAGCCGGGAACTCTATTACAACACAAGGCGACATAAAAGGTAACGGTACTTTAGAGCTTCTATCTACTTCTACGTCGTATTCCAGCCTTATACCTAACGGCACTGTAGATGGAAATATTCTATACAAACGACATGTAAACAGAACAGCCAATCCGGGCGAATCTGACGCTAATGATTTAATTTCAGCGCCACTTACAGGTCAGTCATTTGTTGAATTTTTATCTAACAATGACAATATTGTAAGTAATAGTACCAACACGCTGTATCTTTTTGGTCCGTTTAATAAAGAAACCGGTGCTTATGTTGTTTATTCAGAAGCTGAAACAGCCACACTAGACCCTGCTATTGGTTATAGAGCCGCTTCTACAAACACAAGTACCTTCACCTTTACCGGCACAGTAAATACAGGCCCTATTTCAGTACCTATTAGCAATTCCGGTCCTGCTTTCCAAATTTGGAATTTAATAGGAAATCCATATCCGTCGTACATTAAGGTAGGAGACTTTTTAACCGAAAATAATTCGGAGTTTGCCAATAATAGTGCCGCAATTTACGGATATGACGGTAATGCAAGTGATGGTTGGACTGTTTGGAACTTAGCTTATGCCGCACAAAATCCTGACGCTTTAATTACTCCGGGACAAGGTTTCTTTGTGTCTTCAAAACCGGAAGGTGGCACTGTTAACTTTTTACCCTCTATGAGAGAAAAAGGAACTTCAGATGACTTTATTCTTGGAAGAAGTACCTCAACCACTTCGAGTTATTTAAGACTAAATCTAAGTCAAAGCGATAAATCATACCATACCGATTTTTATTTTAACGCTAATTCTAGCAGAGGTTTAGATAAGGGGTATGACGCCCAAATCTGGGGTGGAACGGCTCCTAACTTTTCGATTTTCTCTTATTTAGCAGAAGGAAATACCGGCTTACCGTTGGCAATTCAATCGGTTGATGAAACAGATTATAGCGATCTCACAATTCCGTTAGGCGTTAAAGCAAGTATTGGTCAGCAACTTAAAATTAGTATTGCAGAGAATACATTACCTAGTAATATTGGTGTGTATTTAGAAGATGCGCTAACACAAACTTCAGTATTGATAAACAATAACGATTACGTGTTAACCCCTAGCAGCACACTTAATGCATTTGGGCGCTTCTATCTAGCATTTAGAGATAATGCTTTGTCATTAAACAACTCTGAATTTAATAAATTAAAAGTATTTAGCAATTTTGAATCGCAATCTATTATAATTTATGGCTTAATTACAGAACCAACGGTGGCTAAACTGTACGATGCCCAAGGAAGATTGGTTATTTCAAGACCTTTAAGTTTAGATATCATGCAACAAAGTTTTTACACAAATCAATTAGAAAAAGGTGTTTATATTATAAGTCTTGAAAGCAATTCAGCTAAAATGACTCAAAAAGTAATTATTAAATAAACTGATCTTTTGTAAAAAATAAAACTTTTTACTTACACTTTTAGTTATCAGGATGGTTTCTCTTCAAATAAGAATGAGAAACCATCTTTGTTTCGATACAGTTATAGTGATTAAAAATAATGAATTGTTAACAGTTAGAGTCTACACTAAGAACTACAAGATAACATAGAACAGCCCACCTTATGCCTTGCCCACTCCGGTCGTTTAGCAAACCACTTGGTGTTTTCAGGTTGCTCATCATATGGTTTTTTGAGAAGTTGAAACAATTCGTCAATCATATGATAATTACCCTTATTGGCATCGTCTATAGCTAGCTGTGCCATGTAATTTCTAAGCACATATTTTGGATTAACGCGCTTCATGGTTTCGCTGCGTTGTACATTGCCGGCAGGCTCCATTTGAAGTCTTTCGTTGTAATCCTCAATCCATTTTAACCATGTCATTTTTAAAGTTTCGGGAAAGTTGTCATCATCATAAAAGGCTTCTTTTATCAAATCAAAACCTTCTGATATCTTTCCTTTTTGGTAGCTACACAACTTTCTGAAAAATATGGTCATATCTGTTTCGTGCTTCAACAACAATGCTTCTAACCTCGCTATCAAATCGGCATCGGTTTCAAGTTGCTGCACTAAACCAATTTTACTGCGCATCATATTGAGATAGTCCACTTCAAAATCTATTTTATACTGATTTAAGATTTTTTCAAATGGTGCGGTTTCTTCAACTAAAGGATACAAGGCATTGGCCAATTGCAGCAAATTCCATAAGGCTGTGTTAGGCTGATTGCCGTAACGGTAGCGTTTATTTTCGGCATCGGTGGTATTGGGTGTCCAGTTGTATTCAAAGCCCTCGAGCCAGCCATACGGACCGTAGTCAATAGTGAGCCCCAGGATGGACATATTGTCGGTATTCATCACCCCATGGACAAAGCCTACACGTTGCCAATCTATTATCATTTTGAGTGTGCGTTGGGTAACTTCCTGGAAAAATTGAATGTAGACAACCTTTGAAGGTTGACCCAAATGCGGATAGAAATATTTAATAGTGTAATCTGTTAATTTCTTTAAATTATCATAATCTTGTCTGGCAGCAAACAATTCAAAATTCCCAAATCTTAAAAAACTTGGCGCAACACGGCAAACAATAGCGCCTTTTTCATATTCGGCATTACCGTTATACAGCATATCTCTTAATACATCCTCACCAGATTCTATAAGACACAAGGCGCGGGTGGTTGGCACACCTAAATGGTACATAGCTTCGCTACAAAGGTATTCTCTTACAGAAGAGCGCAACACCGCCAGTCCGTCGCCCTGACGAGAATAAGGTGTACGTCCGGCACCTTTTAACTGAAAGGCCCAACGTTTGTTGTTCTGCCAAACTTCAAATAAATTTATGGCGCGACCATCGCCCAATTGTCCGGCCCAAACTCCAAATTGGTGTCCGGCATAAGCCATGGCGTATGGTTTTGTATTTTGATAAACAGACGTTCCTGAAAATACTTCCAAAAATTGTTTTGAATTGGCATCTTCAAGATTTAAACCAACAGCTTCAATCATTTCCGGAGACACATGAAGTAATTTAGGCTGTTTCGGAACTTTAGGATTAACATACGAATAAGCCGCCTCAAACACCTGCCGAACATGGTTGTCTGTGACATCGTCTGCCGGCAGTTCTTCTATAAAGCTATTATCAATGTGAAGTTGCATTAGGCTTTTAAATATTGAGCGTGTTGCGATTTTAGTTTTTGAATTTTAGGGGAAATTACAAAACTACAGTAACCTTGTTCCTGATTTTGGTTATAATAATTTTGATGGTAATCTTCGGCTTCAAAAAACTTGGTCAAAGGCGAAATTTCGGTAACTATCGGATTGCTAAAATAACTTGCTAATTCTGAAACCACCTGATGTGCTATCTCCTTTTGGATATCATTATGATAAAAGATTACCGAGCGGTATTGTGTACCAACATCGGCGCCCTGACGATTGAGTGTGGTTGGATCGTGAGTGGTCATAAAAATCTCCAAAATAATTTGATAAGATATGATTTCAGGATTAAAACTTACCTGAATAACTTCGGCATGTCCGGTTAATCCGGAGCAAATTTCACGATAAGTAGGTTTCCCGGGAACAGTTCCGCCCGAATAACCCGACACCACTTTTTCTACACCATTAATACGTTGAAAAACCGCCTCTGTACACCAAAAGCAACCGCCGCCTATGGTAGCCATTTCTAAATTAGTTGCGCTCATGTTGGGTTTGTAAAGTTATAGATTCTGAATTCACACAATAACGCAATCCGCTAGGTTCAGGACCATCGGGAAATACGTGACCCAAATGCGCATCGCAGGTATTACACATAATTTCAACCCTTACCATTCCGAACGAACTATCCTTTTCGTACTTCACCGAATTGGGTTTGTAAGGTTGGGTAAAACTAGGCCACCCTGATTTTGAATCGAATTTTATGGTGGAGTCGAACAAAGTTGTACCACAGCAAATACAATTGTACAATCCGGGTTCGTGGGCGTGACAAAGTGCACCGGTAAAAGGTGCTTCGGTGCCTTTCTTTCGGGTGATTCTATACTGATCATCGGTGAGCTGTTCTCGCCATTCTTGCTCAGTTTTGGTAACAATTCGGTCTGGTTTGGGGTTACCGTTAACCGCGAAATTGATAATATCTTTCCAAGTAAGCATTGTTCTTTTTTTACTGTAAAGATACAATCTATAAAATGAAGATATTGGAAAGAAATGTTAAGGAATGAACTAAAGACCAAGACGTCCGTATGTCCAATTATTACCATCACTAATAAATATTAACGTTTTGGTAATATCACCGCCGTTATTATCAGCATCGGGAGCCATTATGACACGTGGTGTCAAATCTGTAACAGAAAT
This sequence comes from Paucihalobacter ruber, assembly GCF_006494535.1. Taxonomy (GTDB): domain Bacteria; phylum Bacteroidota; class Bacteroidia; order Flavobacteriales; family Flavobacteriaceae; genus Paucihalobacter; species Paucihalobacter ruber. Next base: position 88,085 of record NZ_VHIQ01000007.1, on the reverse strand, counting down.
TGTAGTCGCTAACCTGCTATCACCTGAAAAAAAACCACCATCAAAACTGTAAATTTCAGCATTTAAATTATTGGTGATATTTCTTAAAATATAAATTCTTCCAGGAACAGCATCTGCGTCCGGCAAAATAAACTCCAAATTATTCACTGTAGGAATAAGATTGATATAAATACCATCGTTTATCGGTGTGGCATTATTTTGCGATCCACCATTTAAAGTAACCACCTTTAAAGACAAATTCCCATTAATATCCAGCATACTCAATGGTGTATCGGTATTAATACCTACTTGCGAAAAACCACAAAAGGTTACAAAAAACAGCAGAACTGAGATTGTTGTTTTCATAATTTTCAGGATTTTAATTTTTGATTAAACTTATGGCAAAACCACCACCTTCGGCCAAGTTAATCACCAATTCGGTTTGGGCATCTATGGTTGTGGTTGTTGTGATTTCTAAATCCAGCGGATTCTCATCCCAATGGGCGTTAACACCATCTTTATAAATGGTGGCAGTATAATTGGCATCAGCATCGAGAAAACTAAAATCGAGGGTTAAGGTTCTGGAATTCTCATCGGTGATGCCGCCCACAAACCAGTTGCCGGAATTTCGTTCTTTTCTTGCAATGGTAACGTAATCGCCTACTACACCATTTATAACCTTGGTGGTTTCCCAATCTACACCAACGTCTTTAATAAATTGAAACGCTTCGGGATTGGCTTCATAATGCTCCACCAAATCGGCTGCCATTTGCACCGGACTGTAAATAACCACATACAAAGCTAATTGCTGCGCCAGTGTGGTATTTACCTGATTGTTCTTCTTATATTCATCGAATTTAATGTTGAAAATACCGGGTGTAAAATCGATGGGGCCGGCCAACATTCTTGTAAAGGCTACAATGGGCAGATGCTCGGGTGGATTGCCGCCGTCTTCAGCCCAGGCGTTAAATTCTTGTCCGCGTAAACCTTCGCGCGAAATGGTATTGGGATAGGTTCGGCGTAATCCCGTAGCCTTGATAGGTTCGTGAGCGTTAATGGCGACCTGATATTTGGCAGCCTTTTCAACCGTATTATTGTAGTGATTCACCATATACTGACCGTGATGGTATTCACCCTTAGGTAAAATTTTACCAACGTAGCCGGTTTTTACAGCGTTCATGCCGTAATGTTGCATGAGTGCAAAAGCGGTATCTTGTTGCTTGGTGTAGGTTTCTGTAGCCGCCGATGTCTCGTGATGCATGATAATTTGTACGCCTTTTTCTTTGGCATAGCGAGTTACTTCGTCAATATCGTAATCGGGATAGGGTGTGATAAAATCAAAAACCCCTTCACGGTCTTCAAAACCAATCCAGCGTTCCCATCCGGTATTCCAACCTTCTACCAAAACACCGCCAATATTGTTTTCGGCTGAAAAATCGATAAATCGCTTCACGTTTTCGGTGGTAGCACCGTGACGCCTATGGGCTTTTCCGGTGTCTTTCCATTGGCCATCAACCAATTCCATACCGTAATCCCAAGACGATTTATCTAAATGCATTTCCCACCAAACTCCCGTATATTTCATGGGTTTAAACCAAGACACATCACCTAACTTGTTAGGTTCGTTTAAATTTACAATTAAATTGGACTCAATTAAAGCCGGCGCGTTATCGGTTATTTGAACCGTACGCCAAGGTGTGTGAAATGGCAGCGTTCTTCTAACCTTATATTCGGTGTTTTCTGAGCCTACCAAGTTGCTCGTGAAACTCAGGTTTTCAGTATCAACCTTTAAAGTCATATCTGAATAATCCACCAAAGCGGCTTCGTGAAAACTTAAATGAATACCATTGTCGCCAACCAAAGTTACCGGTGTATTCACAGCATTTTCGGGAATATAGGTTTGTGCCAGATTTACGTGACCCACATAGCTTAGCGCGTTAATTTCAGACAATTTTGTGGTGCTGTACAAATGCTCGTAAATATCCCAATCGCCGGGTTGCCAAAAAGCCTTATAATCTTGTGTTAGGTTGAATTGCGTGTGCTCATCTGCAATCAAGGCTTCGGTAAAATTCTCCTGTTCCGGAAACTCATATCTAAAACCAATGCCATCGTTATAAACTTTAAAAACTATGTTGAATTTTCGGTTGGGCGACTTGCTTTCTTGTAATTCAATCTTTAATTCGTTGTAGTTATTTACAACATCTAGTTGTTCACCCCATGGCATTTGCCAGGTGTCATTAAAAGTAGAAATCTGTGAATTAAGAATTTTTAAGTCGTTTTTTAATGGTGAAGCGTTGGTGAATTCAAAACCTAAGTACGAGGTATCTATCACCACTTCGCTTTTAAAATTAGTGATATAGAATGCTTGTGCCTCTTTATCTAAATTAAACTGCACCGAAATATCTGAATTGGGCGAAGTCGCTTCTAAAACAAACTCTTTCGAAGTACAAGCACTAACTATAAGGGCAACAAAAGTTAAAGATAAAATACGAAACTTCATTATTATAATTTTTCTAATAAAACGATATCAAACGGACTATCAATGGTAACCTTACCATTTTGTACGATAGCCTTTTCTCCAGAATAGGCATCTTGCAATTGGTCGCCTTCTTGAAATACCTTGGACACATCAATAAGCTTTCCGCCTTTATGAACTCCCAAACCTATTACCACTAAATCTTTGTAATCGCCCTTAGTAAAACTTCTGTAGAAATAGTAAGGCTGTTGGGTTATCATTTGGTGAATTCCTGCACCAACGGCAGGATGTTTGGCTCTAAACTGACCCAATTTTCGCCAGTGTTCTAAAATTTGTGAGGTTTCTGCGTTATTTGAAATGTCATCCCAATTCATAAACGAACGTAGGGTAGCATCTCCCTCTGTGTCTTCTATAATCAATGGTCTGGCCAATTCATCGCCGTAATATACTTGCGAAGCACCCGGCGATAATAATAATTTGGTAGCGGTTTCCATCGCTTTTTTTCTTTCTGAATCGAATGGCTGACCATCATCGTGAGAACTCAAATAATTCAATACGCTGTAACCTTTTAAATCAGAAGATAACGCATCGTAATATTTTTTGAAGAGTGCTTCGTAGTTCATTTGTGCAGCATCCCATTTAAATTCAAAATTAATTTGGCTGCTGAACATGTTATCAAAATAATTCACCTTTTTATCTCCAAAGTCAAAGGCTTTTCCGGCAGATATTCCGTAATTATAAACTTCACCCACCAAATAAAACGGGGTATTATCCAAAACTTTATCAGGATTATTCTTTTTAAATTCTTCAAAAGAATAATCACATTCTTTTTTAAATTCTTCCCAAACATAGGGTTCGGTATGTTTTACGGTATCGCATCTATAACCGTCAATTCCGAATTCGGTGATATAATCGGTGAGCCATTTCATGATATAGAAACGCGGTGCTCTTGGGTAACCGGTGCGCTGAAAAAAAGCGTCTAACTCGGCTATTTCTTGCTCGTATCGACCTTCAGCTTTCCATTTTTCAACCAATTGTGGTGGTAAATCTACGTTGTCATTACTTTCGGTTCTAATATCGGGCAGGTTTTTAACAAGCGTACAACTTACCGTGTTTTCGTAATTATCATAAGAACATTGCACATCGGTGCGCACCCATTCGGCCGGCCAAACCGGATCTTTTTCGGTAACCGGACCGGTATGATTAATAACAGCATCGAGTAAAATTCTAATGCCATTTCTATGAGCCGCATCTACCAATGCTTTTAAATCTTCGGTCGTGCCAAAATTAGGATCTATAGCAGTCCAATCTTTAGTCCAGTAACCGTGATAACCATAGGTTAACCCCGTGCCTTCGTCGGTACCGCCATGTATTTGTTCAACTATGGGCGTCATCCAAATGGCATTAATGCCTAACTTGTTAAAATAACCTTCTTCAATTTTTTGGGTGATGCCTTTTAAATCGCCTCCTTCAAAACCTCTTAATTTGCCGGTTTCCAAATTTCTATTGAAATTGATATCGTTCGTTGGATCGCCGTTATTAAATCTATCGGTTAATAAAAAATACACATTGGCAGCCTCCCAAACAAAAGGCGTATTAGTTTTTACTTCAGTAACATTTTGTGTCTTTGTTTCCTTCTTATCAGTCGTTATCATACCGTCGCAACCGGTTAGTAGTAATAGTGTTGTAATAATTCTTAAAGCTCGCATAGTTTAATTATTTATTTTAAATATTAGCGACTCCAATGGTTTTAAGTTAATGGTCATTTCACCATTGCCATCTTCTATATTAAGTGTTGATCTCACATCTTTGTATAACATATCAACACATTCAAAAGAGCCGTCAAGCAATTGCATTTTCTCGACAAGGGCTTTGGGTAATTTTAAGTTGAATCGATACCTGTTTTCTGGATCAAAATTTGAAATAATAATGAGTTGTTCGTTATCAGTCCATCGTACAAAAGACATGACCTTATCGTTATAATTATCGGTATTCTCACGATTAAATTGATGTAAACTAAAGTAATCGCCCATCAAGGCTTCGCTATTAATGGTGAAATTCAACAAGCGTTTATAAAAATCCCGAAGCTCCAATTCGTGAACCGTAGATTTCCCACCATCAAAAGTTTTGTTATTTACCCAACGTTGGTAAGTTGGCACACCAATATAGTCGAAAATTGAGGTTCTGGATGGTTTTCCAAATCCGGCATCTTCAGCTCCAGGCTCGCCTAATTCTTGCCCAAAATAGATGAGTGTTGGGGAGGTACTAATAGTGGCCGAAACCACCATAGCAGGCATTCCTTTTTTGGCATCACCGGCAAACTCCGGACTTGCAATACGTTGTTCATCGTGATTTTCAAGGAAATGCAGCATGTGGTGTTCAATATCCTTTAAATCGTCTTGAATTGGAGGAATGTTATCGGTTTTACCATGACCTTGCATCACGTTTTTAATAGTGTCGTACAGTTGCACCTTGTCATATAGATAGTCCATTTTACCTTTTTTGATGTATTCGCGATACAATTGAGGCTGATACACTTCGGCCAATAAAAAAGCTTCCGGGTTTTTCATTTTTACAGCCGAATTCATATAACTCCAAAACTCAACGGGTACCATTTCTGCCATATCATATCTAAAACCATCTACACCTTTGTCAATCCAGTAAAGTGCAATGTCTTTAAATTTTATCCATGAATCGGGTACTATTTTATCCTGCCATAATTTAAAATGGGCTTTGTAATCCTCGTTGTCAAAACCATCGGGTAAATCGTCAAAATCCTTTTGGCCATCCGGACTAATACCATAATTAATTTTAACCGTTTCGTACCAGTCGTTCATATCGGGTTGCGATAATCTGGAGCCGTTGCCGGTCCATTTTGCCGGATTTTCATCAAATTTGCCATCAGCCAACGGGTGATTTTCACCACCAAGCGGTAAATAACCGTCGCGCCACTGGGGTACTTTAAAAGCTTCGCCGGGATTGTAATAAAAATTATTGTTAACATGGTAAGTAACCGAAGTATCATCATTTGCTCCAAAGTCTGAGATGCCTTCAGGATTAGTTAAACTTTGGTAATTTCGCGCCACGTGATTAGGTACAATATCAATTAACACTTTCATGCCTGCGTTATGAGTGCGTTCGATCAGGGCTTCAAACTCTTGTAAACGGTTGTTGACATCTACAGCCAAATCAGGGTTAACATTGTAATAATCCTTAACGGCATAGGGCGACCCTGCTCGGCCTTTTACCACATCGGGATCGTCGTTTGAAATCCCGTATTGCGTGTAATCGGTAATGACGTCATGGTGTGGTACACCGGTATACCAAATGTGTGTTACGCCCAAGTCTTTAATTTCTTGAAGTGCCTGGTTTGTGAAATCGTTAAACTTGCCAACACCGTTTTCTTCCAGCGTTCCCCAAGGTTTGTTTTTAGAATTGGTATTGCCGAATAAACGGGTAAAAACTTGATAAACGACTTCCTTTTGCTTCATAGGTTTTTTTAAATCTTGGGTTTGGGTAACGGTTGGTTCTTCGGGTTTGGGGTCGTTTTTGCATGCAAGAACACCCAAAATGGCCATTGTTAATATGATATTTTTATAGTTTTTCATTTTGAATCGTTATTAAAGTTTGATTCTTATTTCTTTCTCTTCGGAAATATTCCAAAGTGTATAAATGCTTAAAGTTTTTTCATTTGAATTATAGATACCATTTACTTTTTCGCCCTTAATTTTGATGCGCTTTGGCATCCTTTCTAAATTGTGAATTACTAATTTGATGCGTTTGTCTTCACTTTTAAAATTTATTCCTATTTCAGCCTCCATTTCAATTTCAAGCCATTTGCCGTCTTTTTCGGCTTCAAATTCTAAAATTTCGAAAGCTTCTTTTTCAAAGGCGTTGGCAGTTTTGCCATCGTCGTTGTAAAATTGGCGCTCTGATTCATCTAATTCAGAATGATAATAAAAATGAACCGATAAATCATTGGGGTTATAGGCCTCGGTAGAACTCATAGGCTGTGCCATAGGAATAAAGGCACCGGCACGTATAAAGGTTGGAATATTAGTATCAACCAATTGAACAGTTTGAGTGGTGCCACCTTTATAGATATCGCCCGAATAGAAATCAACCCAATCACTGCCGGAAGGAAAATACACTTCCTGTTGGGTTAATCCTGCTTCCAAAACAGGCGATACCAAAATGTCTTCGCCCCATAAATAGGATTTTGAATACGTTAACAAAACTTCATTGTTATCTTCAAAAAACAGCGGTCGCATTAAGGGTGTTCCGTTTTGATTATTTTCAAAAACAAGATTATAATTGTAAGGCAGTAATTGGTAACGCAGTTCGATAGCTTGTTTGGCCAATGCTTTGGCTTTTTCGCTTCTAAAAACAGGTTCGCTGGGCACATCTTCTTGGGCATGTGGCCTGTAGACCGGTTGAAAAACGCCATATTGTAACCACCGCACATATAACTCATCGTCGAGATTGGCACCGGCAAAGCCTCCCAAATCGCTATGCATATAGGCCAGGCCTTGCATACCCATTTGAAGGGATATTTCGGGTTGACTTTGCAATCCGCCCCAGGTTCTGTTAACATCTCCCGACCAAGGAATAAGTCCGTAACGCTGCGACCCCGAATAGCCGGCACGCATTAAAATAAACGGACGAACCTCAGGGAAATCTCTTTGGTATCCTTCAAACACCAAACGCGCCCAGTCATGACCGTAGGTATTATGAACTTCATCGGCTGTACCAGTATGGTGAATTAAGCCTGAGGGATGCACTTCCGGTTCACCCAAATCGCCCCAAACGCCTGCCACACCATTATTGGCTAAATCTTTGTAAATATTCCAGAACCATTGCTCAGCTTCGGGTTTGTAAACATCTATTAACCCTGTGTTGCCAAAATAAAAATCGTAGGTAAATGGCTGACCTATGGAATCTTTCGCCAAAACATCTTTGTCAACGGCTTCCTGCCAGCGCTTTGATGTGGTTAATACAAATGGTTCGGTAATGGGAATGGTTTTTACACCTTGCTGTTTCAGTCTGTTGACCATGCCTTCAAAATCGGGGAACGAATCACGGTCAACTTCCAAATTACCCATGGTACCTTGTACCTCTTTCCCGAACCAATACAAATCAAGAATAATGGCATCAACAGGAATTTCGGCATCCTTAAAAGCTTTAATGGTTGCTTCTGTTTCATACTGGGAACGGTAACCAAATCTGCTTGAAAAGTTCCCCAAGGCCCAGCGCGGTGGCATGGGCTGTTTCCCGGTTAATTTCGTGTAATTTTCAACGACTTCATACCAGGTATCACCGGCAATGATCTGGTAGGTTTTTCGCCCTGAAATAGTCTCGTACACGAGCGTATTATTTCCTTTACTGTCTAAATCCAAATATCCAATAGGTGCATTCTCAAAGTGAATCATGTATTGCTTTGATGACAGTACAATTGGCAAGGTAAAGTTCATGAGTTCGCTTTTGGTTTCGTAACCATAGTGTGCTCTGTTGTAAAGCGGTAATCTAAAACCACGTCTGTTCATCCCCAAAGCTCTGGCGCCTGCACCGTATAAAACTTCATCTTTAGTGAGGTTGAACTCTATTTTTTCGGTGGAATCGGCTACAATATTACCCTGAACCATTTCCATGGGTTCATGTGAACTTTTAAAATAGCCTTGTTTTTCGGAAATTAATGCTTTACCATTGTAGTAGTAACTGATTTGAAACGGCGATTTTGTGATTATAACCGATATATTAGGTGTTGAAAAGTTTATGTTGTTTTCTTCGTCAGAATAATTAACATTAACAGCGGTTGGGTCTAATATAACGGCATGAGAATTTTGGTTAAAAGTTTCGTTTGAAGGAACAAAGGTGGTCTCAATTATTTCTGAAGAATAGGGTTTAAACAAATACCTACCGTCATTCACTTCGACCGTTAAATGGGTTCCGTCAAAGGCCGCACTTTTATAATCACGGTTTGCATTTTGTCCATAAAGCGCAGAACAGGTGAAAATTAGTGTGATGTATAAAATGTTTAATTTCATTTAATTCAATTTTAAAGACCTCACAGGTTTTAAAAACCTGTGAGGTCTGACATCTTGCTAGTAATCTATTGTTTCCCTAACAAAAAAGTTAGCGGCACATCCAATCTTTTATTCCATGAATTTTCTGAATGGTCAGTTCCTTCAAAAAATAAATTCCTGGCATCTGTGTCGGTATAACCTTTTTGGGCTAAAATATCATCTAATCGCGGGGCGTATTGCGGATAATGTATATCTAAAGTTTGATTGCCGTAATCAAAATACAATTTATGATGTCCTGCTTGTGGTAATTTGGCCTCTACGTATTTAAAAATAGCATCGGGAAACAGACTGTCATCACTTGGTATGGCACCGGGCCAATGCGTCGATAAACAAGCGGCTCCACTAAATACTTCAGGATATTCTGAAATAGCATACATACTCATTAAACCACCCATACTGGAACCGGCGATAAAAGTATTTTCAGCATTGGTATACACTGAATAGTTACTATCGATATACGGTTTCAAATCTTCTACAATAAACTTAAGATAATTATCACCATTGAGTGAAACATTTTTCATGTTGTTCATACCATTTTCAAGCAGTTCTTGACGTTTTGATGCTTCAATATTTAAAAAAGCTTTTTCAGGAAACAAATCCAGCCATCTAATCTCCGGTATGTTGTGTACAGCTACGACAATAAAGGGCTTTGTTTGGTTTTGACTCATGAGTTTTGAAGCCCATTCGTCTACCTTCCACTCTTGCTGATTCCAGGTAGTGGTAGAATCGAATAACATTTGTCCGTCGTGCATATAGAGCACTGCGCATTTTTCAGCATTGGAATAATTATCAGGCAGCCAAATATCTACCGGTCTTGGTTGAATGTAATCAGTAGGAAAGGCTTCAATTCTGTATAATTTCCCCGAAGATAAAACGGCCTCTTGAAGCAAGCCGACTTCAATTTTTGAAGATTCGGTGGCCGATTCGACTGTTTTTGGTTCGTTTTTACAACTAACAAAAATAAAGGTTAATATTAATAATGTTATTACTCTCATCATAACCTGGTGCTAAAAATATAACTGCCTTTTTGCTCTAATTTCAAGGTATCTTTCCATTCTACCGAATAACCTTCTATGATGTTTCTAAACCGTTTGCCTTCCAAACCTAATTCTTTAAATCTGCTAAGATCTAAATCAACCGGTGATTCGTTTTTGTTTAAAATGTGAACCACTACCTCAGCATCCAGTATTCTAAACAACACATACATATTGTTTTCAGGTGCAAAATGAACTGTTTTTCCTTCGTGAATTGCCTTTGATAACTTTCTATAGTTTAATAGTTTTTTTAGGTATTCCTGCATATCTAAGGCTTCGGCTGATAGACCTTCTCCGGTAAAGGCATTCATGGCATCGCCTTGCCAACCTCCCGGAAAATCGGTTCTAATTAAGCCGTGATCTCCCGGTTTGGCGGTGTTTTGCATTAAGATCTCCGTGCCGTAATAAATTTGCGGAATACGCGGTAACATGAGCATATAACTCAAGGCCATTTTGGTGTTAGTAATATCTTCATCAAACTGTGTAAAAACCCTATCCATATCGTGATTATCGGGAAACACCAATAAATTTTCGGGTGACGGATAGTGGAAGTCATTGGACAAGCCGTCGTAGATTTTTACCAATCCGGTACCCCAGGTTTCAGGTTCTTTAAGTCCGGCAACTAAATGATCTTTCATGGCAAAATCCATGGTAGATTTTAAGTTAGACTCATAACCGTCTTTATTTTTTGCGCCCTGTTGCCAGTAGGCAATCAATAACGGATTGTTACTCCATTCTTCACCTACAATATTGAAGTTTGGATATTCGTTCATAATGGCACCGGCCCAATCAGACATGAATGCTTTATCAGGATAAGGATAAGTGTCCTGACGAATGCCGCCAAGCGCTAAGGTTTCAACCCACCAAATACTGTTTTGAATAAGATAAGTCGCCAAAAATGGATTTTGCTGATTTAAATCGGGCATACTGCTAACAAACCAGCCTTTGCTCATTAAAGCTGTGTCTGCTTTGCTGGCATAATCATCTTGATTAACTGTTCTGCGGTGGTTGGAGGTGATTAGTTTTTCACCTTTTAAAAATTCATCTTGAAAGTTGAGCCAATCTTTAAAAGGCAAATCTTCCATCCACCAATGATAGCTGCCACAATGATTGGCTACTTGATCCATCACCAGTTTGATGCCTCTTTTTTTAGCTTCTGAAGCCAAGGTTTTATAGTCTTCCAAAGTTCCGAAACGTGGGTCAACTTCATAAAAATCGGTCATGGCATAACCGTGATAGGATGCTTGAGGCATATCGTTGGTTAATAGCGGACTTGGCCAAATGGCGGTAAAGCCCATTTTTTCAATGTAATCTAAATGTTGAGTAATACCGGCAATATCGCCGCCATGTCGAGCGTAATCGTTGGTGCGATCTACTGCAGTTTCGTGCAGGCCTTCAACGCTGTCGTTTTCAGGATTGGCATTGGCAAATCGGTCGGGTGTGATGAGGTACATCACATCGCTACTGTTGAAACCTATAAAATCTTCTGCGGCTTGTTGACGCTCTTTTAGAGTATAGGTTTGTTTCAGTTCGGTTTGATCATCAAAGGTGAAAACTAAATTAAAATTGCCCGCCTTAGCATTTGGTTCGATATTTAAATCTAAAAACAAATAATTGGGACTATCAGCTTTATGAACTTCAACAAGTGAAATGCCATTGGCCTTTACCGATGGTGTTGCAGTACCAATATTGTCGTGTTGTACCAACAATTGTAGCTTATTAGACTTAAACCCGGTCCACCAGTTGGGCGGCTCCACACGATTGATGTCGTTATAAATTTCGACTTCGGCTGAAACCTCATCAATTGCTGTGTTTTGGGATGTTTCGTTTTTACAAGACCATCCCAAAAAAAGGATTAAAAAAAGAATATGAAACTTTAGTTTATTCATGGTTATTATTTTTGAGATGGTCTGTTTTTAAACTGCTATTAATTGATGTGGTATGATGTGCACTTCTCTATTGTTAACCAAGATTTTTAAATCTTGTTCACCGTCTACTTCAAATCTCGTCTCTTTTTGTGTGACCATCACTTTTAATACTTGATGACGGAAATTCACTTTAAACGAATAGGCTTCCCACTGACTCGGAATTCTGGGTTCAAAACACAATTGGTTATTTCTAACACGCATACCGCCAAAACCTTCAACAATACTCATCCAGGTTCCTGCCATTGAGGTAATGTGTAAACCTTCGTGTACTTCGTGATTGTAGTCGTCTAAATCGAGTCTGGATGTTCTTAGATAGAAGGTGTAAGCCTGATCCATCTGACCCAGCTTGGCAGCCTGAATACTGTGTACACAAGGCGACAGTGAACTTTCATGAACCGTAAATGGCTCATAATAATCGAAATGACGTTTTAATTCCTCTGTAGTGAAATGGTCTTCGAAGAAATAAAATCCTTGAAGCGTATCGGCTTGTTTGATATAAGGCGAACGCAAAATACGATCCCAACTCCATTTTTGGTTGATGGGGCGCTGCGACTTATCTAAATTTGCTACCGTCACCAAATGCTTGTCTAAAAAGCCATCCTGTTGCAGATACACTTGGTGTTCTTCAGAATATGGAAAATACATATTATTGGCGACCTCTTGCCACTGACTGATTTCGGCTTTAGACAACTTGGTTTTATTCATAATTCGGGTGAAATCTGAAGCAAATTCAGCTTCAACCTTTTCGATATTTTCAACTGCATAATTGATACACCATTTAGCGATGTAATTGGTGTAAAAGTTGTTGTTCACGTTGTTTTCGTATTCATTGGGTCCGGTAACACCTAAAATAACATACTGATTTTTTTGGGTTGAATAGCTGGCGCGCTGGTGCCAAAATCTGGCAATACCAATCAACACTTCTAATCCTTTTTGAGGGATATAACTATAATCGCCCGTAAAGCGGTGATAGTTATAAATAGCGAAGGCAATAGCGCCATTTCTATGAATTTCCTCGAAGGTAATTTCCCATTCGTTATGACATTCCTCGCCATTCATGGTCACCATTGGATACAAGGCCGCTCCATTTGAAAAACCGAGTTTCTCAGCATTTTCAATCGCTTTTTGAAGGTGGTTATAACGGTACGCTAATAAATTCCTGGCCACACTTTGGTCTTTGGTAGCCATATAAAACGGTATGCAATAAGCCTCCGTATCCCAATAAGTACTTCCGCCGTATTTTTCACCTGTAAAACCTTTTGGACCAATATTAAGTCTGGCATCAGTTCCTAAATATGTTTGGTTGAGCTGATAAATATTAAATCTAATGCCCTGTTGAGCTTTCACATCACCGTCTATGGTGATGTCTGCCATTTCCCAGATGTTTGCCCAGGCTTGTTTTTGCATGTCGAGCAAGGTCTCAAAGCCTATGTCTTTAGCCTTTTTAAGGGTTGCCTTGGCTGCTTTCACCAAGTCTTCTTTGGCATGATTTCTATCGACAGTATAACCGCCAAACTTGCAAATGGTATAGGTTTCGTTTTGTTTAACCGCATGTGCATATGAAAAGGTTGTTTTGGTGGCATCGGCCGTGTTTTTAGCTTCAATCAACAATTTTTTATCGTTAATAAAAACTTCCGATTCCATAAAAGCACACACATGAAAATGGGTTTTCATCGTTTTACATTGAATAAATGCCTGATGATTGTCGTGACTTACATTTAAAGTATCCCAAAATTTATCGTCCCAGTTAGAATCTTCGTTTGTAATACCACTATCCAGATAAGGTTCAAAAGCGATGTTAGCATGGGTATTTAGAGGCGTAATTTGGAACTTTATGGCACCAACTTCATCTAAGTCCAAGCTTAAAAATCTTTTAACTTTAACAGCTATTTCTACGTCGTTGGGTAAGGTTGCTTTAAAACTTCTACTTAACCAACCTTCTTTCATGTTGAGCTCTCTTCTAAAATTCTCAACTTTTTTGCAAGTGTTTAAATCGAAGGCTGTACCGTTTATGTTAACATTAATACCAATCCAATTAGGTGCGTTGAGTACTTTGGCAAAATATTCGGGATAGCCGTTTTTCCACCAACCCACACGGGTTTTATCTGGATAATAAACGCCGGCAATATAGCTGCCCTGAAAGGTGGCACCGGTGTAGGTTTCTTCAAAATTGGCGCGCTGACCCATGGCACCATTTCCAAGGCTAAAAATACTTTCAGAAGATTTAACCAACTCGGGGTTAAAACCTTCTTCTATAATAGACCAATTGTTAGGTATGATATAATCTAAGTTCATTTGTAATATGTTTTACAGTTTTTGACTGTGTAATTTTTATTGATTTATAAGTTGTAAGATAAAATCGTTAGAGATTTCGGTAAAGTCTTTAAAAACAAAATTGGCATGACTTAAAACATTTTTACTGCCAATTCCTATTGATATCATTTGTGCTGCATTGGCTGCTTCAACACCGGCAACGGCATCTTCAAACACAATACAATTGTCAGGTTTGATTTCAAGCGCGTTAGCGGCGTTCAGAAACACTTCGGGATCGGGTTTTGCTTTGGTAACGCTGTTACCATCTACCACAACCTCGAAATAGTCCAGCAAGTTGACTTTCTCTAAAATAAGTTTTGCATTTTTGCTGGCCGAACCTAGGGCGATTCCTTGATGATGTTCTTTTAATAAATTGAGAACGCGATGAACGTCCGGCAAAATTTCAGAAGCATCCATTTTGTAGATATAACTCAGATAGTCTTCGTTTTTTTCGGCCATTAAGCGATTAAACTCGCCTTGAGAAACCTCTTTATTGCCCCAGTTTAAAATTTTTTCGAGCGATTTAACACGGCTCACCCCTTTAAGTTGTTCGTTTTGAACTTCGGTGAAATCAATCCCTAAAGAATTAGCCAATTTGCGCCAAGCTAAAAAATGATACTTGGCCGTATCAACAATGACGCCGTCTAAATCGAATATGAATCCTTTTTTACTCATTCTTCTGAAGTTTCATTAATGGGTTTTGGGATAGTTTCCTTCACAATAAACACAAATGCGGCGGCTAATAGCATGGACACGCCGGCCACCACAATCATATAAATAGGTTTTTCACCCAATAATTTCAAGATAAAACTACCAAATAAACCGGCAATGATTTGCGGACCGGCAATGGTAAAATTGAAAATTCCCATATAAATTCCCATCTTTTGCGGAGGCAAGGCATTCGATAAAATAGCATATGGCATGGCTAAAATGGCTGCCCAGGCTATTCCAACACCAATCATAGGTATGATGAGCATGACTGCGCCTTTAGGCACTTCAAATGAAGCTATTAATAAGTTAACTTGGATAATTTCAGGATCTTTAAACAGTAAAAATGCCACATAACTCAAACCTCCCAATAATAAGGACACAGCATAAGTAGGTTTTCTTCCGAAGGTATTGGCAATTTTTATCATCACTACCGAAAATATCGCTGCAAATAGCGAATAACCGGCAAATAAAATCCCAACCCAATCGCCTGCGGCGCCTTTGGCTGCTCTAAAATTTTCGATGGTGCTAATGGGTACATCACCCGGAATTTTAGAAATATCACCATATAAATACTGTGGCACATCCCAAATGTACTGACCAATGGCCGGTGTGGTATACACCCACATTAAAAAAAGCGCAAACCAAGAGAAAAATTGAACTACTGCCAACTGCTTCATTGTTTTTGGCATATTAACGACAAGGCCAATAAAACCGCTTGCCTTTTGAGAAAACGACCTTTTAGCATCGGCTTCGCGCTGTGCCTTTATCTCTTCGGGGTCAATACCTTCGTTGGCATAGTATACTTCGGGCGGATATTCTTTGGTTTTAAAAACCGTCCAAAGTACCGAGCCTAATAAAATGGTAGCACCAATATAAAATGCCCAGGTAACGCTGGCCGAAACCTGACCTTTCTCGGCAATATTACTCAAACCAATCACGTTGGTAAGAATAAATGGCAAAGCCGAACCGATGACCGCACCAATATTAATAAGTAATGACTGTATGGAATAGCCTTTATTTCTTTGACTTTCCGGAAGCATATCGGCTACCAGCGCTCGAAACGGCTGCATAGTAACGTTAAAACTACCATCCATCAAGGCCAACATGAGTCCGCCAAAAAACATGGCCGGCATGAGTTTAACAAACAATGGCGAATTGGGCATTAAATACATTCCCAAAGCCGCAAAGAAAGCACCACCTAAAATAAAAGGACCTCGCCGACCAAAACGTTTGTTCCATGTTAAATCGGAAGCACCACCCACAATAGGTTGCACAATCAATCCCATTACTGGGGCTGCTAACCAAAAGAACGAAAGTGAATGGACGTCTGCGCCCAAATTTTCGAGCACATTACTAATGTTTGCATTTTGCAGCGCAAAACCAAACTGAACTCCCATGAAACCGAAACTAACGTTCCAAATCTCCCAGAAGCTTAATTGTCTTTTTTTCATTAGTTATCGTAAATTATATTACGATAAGCCGACATTAGCTTATCAAAACTTATTTGTAGAAGTGAAAATATAAGCTTTGAAAGGTGTAAAGATAGGAAAGATTTTAAATATTATATTAGCTTGAGCTAAAAAATGCCACGAATGCACGAATTTATTTCATTACTAAAGTATTGACAGAAAACTACAACCACTTAACATTACTCCCCTAAAAGTCTAGAAATGCGACTCTTCTTGCCGAGCTAAACATATGTATACAGAGCTCTTAGCGAAGTTTTATGTTGATTTCGTATAAGAATTTGAAATCAAAAGAGACAATCCAGCTCAGAAAATTCTCGACTTATAACAACCTATTTATATGTTACTTATTGCAGACTGAACTTCCCTGATTAGAGTTGACCGTTATTAAACATTAATTTTTCAAATTTTTGTTAATTAGGTTTTACACCCCTATGGTCCCCTCGAGGGGACAATTAGTTCCATGTATTTACGATAAGTATTCAGCCTATATAATGGACGTACAGACTTTTAACTTTTAATATTTAACTTTTATTCTGTGCAACCACAAAAGCACTCACCTATCTCCTACGCTATCGCTTTGGCGGACAGGCTCACCACTCAATAACTCAATAACTCAATAACTTAATAACTTAATAACCCCGCTATTTCGTCGAATCGCGTTCTACAACATCGGTCTTTACAATAACGGTTTTCCAGCCATCTTCTTCTAGATCTTCGTCTTTTTCTAAACGCTCAATCAGTAAGTATGCCGATTGTTCTCCAATCTGCTGGGCATGCTGACTAACAGTGGTAAGACTTGGTGTGGCATACTTTGACAAAACCCCGTTGGTAAAGCCAATAACCTGCATTTGTTCGGGTATTTTAATCCCCCGTTCGTGAGCAACTTTCATGGCAATCAATGCAAATAGTTCGTTAACCGCAAAAACGCCATCCATTTGTGGGTTGTTATCAAATAACGACTGAATGGTTTTGTACAATTTATCTGAGTTTTCTTCAGTGTCTAAACCGTCTTCTACTTTCAAAACAAGCTCATCTGAAGCCGTAATTCCGCTAAGTTGTAAAGCGCTTAAATAGCCGTTGGTTCTAAGGCTTCCAACACTTACATAATCTTTGGTGGTAATAATTCCTATGTGTTTACTGCCACCGTCTATCATAATCTTTACGGCATTTTTGGCGCCGTCAAAATCGTCTACAATCACCTTATCGCAGTTAATTTCATTAACCACCCTGTCAAACATGACAATAGGCATTCCCTGATTGATGGTTTCTCTAAAATGGTGATAGTCTTTGAGCATTAGTGTTTCTTTTGAAATAGACAAAATAAATCCGTCAATACTGCCATTGGCAAGCATTTCCATATTTAGAACCTCTTTATCAAATGATTCATTCGACAAGGCCACAATTACATTATAACCGTGCTTATTAGCAACCTTCTCGATGCCTTTAATGACGTTTGAGAAAAAATGATGTACAATCTCAGGAATAATAACCCCTATTTTCTTGGTTCGTCGGTTTTTAAGACTTAAAGCAATGTTATTAGGTTTATAATTGTACAGTTTGGCAAAAGCCTGAACTTTTTCAATGGTATCTGCGCTAATTTCTTCGCTGTTTCGCAACGCTTTTGATACTGTTGAAATAGATACATCTAATTCTCTAGCAATTTGTTTAAGAGTAATTTTACGTTTCATAAAGGCGCTTTAGATATAACATTTTTATGACATTCATCATAAATTTGGTAGCTAAGATACGCTAATTTTAGCATTTGTATTTCCACTTTTAACAATGATACAAAGACTCTATTGTGAATATGATAATTTTTAGCTATTTTTGAAAGCAAAAGTGCTATTCTATAAAAGTTTTCAACACGAAAACGTTTTCGGTCATGTCAAAAAGATGCTTAACTAAAAAGTTACCTTTTTTTTACATAGTTTTAACGTTTAGAAGTGAAAATATACAAATCAACTTAATCAATTTAACAATTAAAAACATTGTATGAGAACATTTTTTAATAGCTTGCTTTTACTAGTTTTTTTGATACCTGCAACGCTTTTTGCGCAAACCAGTGTATCGGGTACGGTAACAGATGAAGCTAACGGACTTCCGCTTCCCGGTGTGAACGTCTTGGTGAAGGGAACAACTACCGGTGCGTCTACAGATTTTGATGGCAATTACTCATTATCATTAAACAATGGCGACGTAGTGGTATTTTCTTATTTAGGTTACAAATCAAAGGAGGTTATTTACAGCGGTGGTAGCAGGTTAGATGTTACCCTAAACGAAGATGCCGCTCAATTAGACGAAGTGGTACTAATTGGTTACGGTGCCACCACCAAACAAGATGCCACAGGTGCCGTTGAAAAAATTAACGACGAACGTTTTAACAAAGGTGCCATTGTATCTCCTGAAACACTTTTAGCAGGTAAATCTGCCGGGGTAAGAGTTACCTCAGGCGGTGGTGCTGCCGGTGAAGGTTCGGAAATTAGAATTAGAGGTGGTGCATCGCTTTCTGCTAACAACAGTCCTTTGATAGTTATAGATGGATTACCACTAGATCAACGCGGTGGTGCTCAAGGTACCAGAAATTCACTTTCTGCTATTAACCCTGACGATATTGAAGATTTTGTGGTGTTAAAAGACGCCTCAGCTACGGCTATCTATGGATCAAGAGCTTCTAACGGCGTTATTTTAATCACAACCAAGAAAGGTTCGGCTAACGCACCTTTAACTGTAGAATACGATTTAAAGGCTTCTGCAGCCAGTAATATAAATGAACTTGATGTTCTAACGGCAGATCAGTATAGAGGTTTATCATCAATTAGCAGCGAATTTAATCCGGCGTTGTTGGGTGATGCCAATACAAACTGGCAAGATCAGATTTATCAAACAGCCATTGGTGCTATTCATAACTTAACCGTTTCTAAAGGTTATGAAAACTTTAATTTTAGAGTAAATTACAACCACGTTTCGCAACAAGGTACCTTATTACGCGATTTGTACGAGCGAAATGCACTAAACGCATCTTTTGTACAACGTTTGTTCGATAATGATTTAAAATTAACTTTAACAACAAGAGGTATTTTAGACGAATTCTTCTTTACAGATCAAGGTGCCATTGGTGCTGCGGCTCAATTCGATCCAACGCAACCGGTTAGAAATCCTGACGGGTCTTTATTTCAGTACAGCCAAATAGGAAATGCCAATTTAGCTCCTGTAAACCCGCTAACCTTATTATTAGAAAATCAAAACAGAAGTAATATTAAGCGTTTTATTTCTAATTTTAATATTGATTACAGATTTAGATTTTTGCCTGACTTGAAATTCAACTTAAATGCAGGTATTGATTATGCCGAAAATGACGGTGCGCAATTTAATGTGGCAAATCCTAACAATCCGGGTGCCTTCGCTTTCCAGAATTTTTATTCAGGTTTAAACCGAAACACGTTGCTGGATTTTTATTTTAACTACAAAACAAATGTTGAATCAATCAATACAATTGTAGATTTAACTGCTGGTCACTCGTACCAAGAGTTTTATATCAGATCTGATAGAACTGCCACCGGTGCCGGAGGTGTACTAAACACTTTCCCAACGGTTATTAACAGAAATGCCTTAGAATCATATTTTGCAAGAGCCAGTTTTGATATTTCAGACCGTTATTTAATTTCTGCAACTTTCAGACGTGATGGTTCTTCAAGATTTAGTCCAGCTGGTCGATGGGGTAATTTCCCCGGTGTATCGGTAGGTTGGAAAATTATGAATGAGCCTTTTATGGCCAATTCTTTCTTCTCTAACTTAAAATTACGCGGCGGTTGGGGTGTAACCGGTCAGCAAGAGATTGGACCTAATTACGGTTACTTAGGCGTTTATACGCCTGCCTTAAATGATCAAGTAAGTGCGCAATTTGGAAATCAATTTGTTGATCCACTAAGACCTGAAGCTTTCGACGAAAATCTAACCTGGGAATCAACAACCCAATACAACGTAGGTCTTGATTTCGGATTATTCAATAACAGATTAACAGGTTCTATTGACGGATACTACAGAGAAACAGAGGATTTATTAGCAACCATACCGGTGGCAGCAGGATCTAACCTTTCAGATTTCTTAACAACTAACGTAGGAGCAACTACTTCTAAAGGTTTAGAATTAAGTTTAAATGGTGTTCTTGCGAAATCAGAAAACCTGAACTGGGATGTGAATTTTAACTTCACATTACAAGAAAATGAAATCACTAAGCTTAATCTAAGCGGTGATCCTAACTTCTTTATCCCTCAAGGCGGTATTGCCGGTGGTGTTGGTAACACCATCCAATTATGGAGACCGGGCCTAGATCCACTTACTTTCTTTGTTTGGAGACAGGTTTATAACAACCAAAATAATCCAATAGAAGGCGCTTATGTCGATACTAATGCCGATAATCAAATTACAGAGGCAGACAGACAGGCTTATAAAAAAGCGACACCTGATGCATTTATCGGACTTACAAATAACTTCCAATACAAAAATTTTGATTTAAGTTTTACCTTCAGAGGCAGTTTTGGCAACTATGTGTATAATAACGTAGCCTCAGATAGAGGTAATCTTGCTGTAGTTCTTGATGCTCCCGGAGATTTTCAACCGAATGCTCACCAGAGCGTTTTAGCTACTAATTTTAGAAGTCAAAATCTTTTTTCAGACTACTACTTACAAAGAGCAGATTTCTTGAGACTTGACAACGCTACCATAGGTTATAACATCCCTATGGAAAAAGTTAACTTAAGAGTATCTTTAACAGGAACCAACTTATTTGTTATTACTGAATACGATGGTTTAGATCCTGAAATCGCTAATGGTATCGATAATAATTTCTACCCAAGAGCCAGAACCTTTGTGCTAGGATTGAATTTTAAATTTTAAATGATGAATAAATTTATAAATATCAAAGCTATGTTAAGAACAATTAAAACCCTTGTAGTTGCCTTTTCGGTGCTGGCATTTTTCCAGTCCTGCGAAAGCAATTTAGACTTGCAACCAGAAGACAATCGTCTTGTGGGAGACGCCGCATTTGAAAATCCGGAGTCGTACAGACAATTCCTCGCTAAAATTTATGTAGGTATATCCGTAAGTGGCCAAGAAGGTCCTGCAGGAGCCCCGGATTTGGTAGGATTGGATGAAGGTTTTTCCAATTACATGCGTTTGTATTGGAAAATGCAGGAATTAACCACCGATGAAGCCTTGATAGGCTGGAACGATGGTACCATTCAAGATTTACATGCACAAACCTGGACATCGGGTAATGAATTTATCAGAACCATGTACAGTAGAATTTTCTATCAGGTTGCCTTAACCAATGAATTTTTACGTCAAACTACCCCGGAAAAACTTGATGGCAGAGGTGTTGACGGTAATTTAAGAGCAGAAGTTGAGACCTACAGAGCAGAAGTAAGATTCATGCGTGCTTTAACGTACTGGCACGCGCTTGATTTATATGGCAATGTGCCATTTGTTACAGAGAATGACCCAATTGGAGCCTTCTTACCTCAACAAATTAGCCGTGAAGATTTATTTACCTATGTTGAGTCTGAATTACTGGATATCTTGGACGATATGGTAGCACCACGTCAAAATGAGTACGGACGTGCCGACAGAGCCGCTGCCTGGATGTTACTTGCGAAGCTGTATTTAAATGCAGAAGTATATACCGGTACACCTCGCTACAGCGAAGTGATCACTTACACCAATAATGTAATTGGTGCAGGGTATGTCATTCCAAATATTCCTTATTTCCACTCTTTCTTGGCCGATAATGATTCTAATGGAGCACAAAATGAGGTAGTATTCACCATTCCATTTGACGGTTTAAGAACACAAGGATTTGGTGGTATGACTTTCTTATTACACGCGCCTGTTGGTGGTTCAATGAATCCTGCTGCTTTTGGTATCAACGGTGGCTGGTTTGGTATTAGAACCACACCTACCTTTGTTGAAATGTTCCCGGGCGAAGAAAATTCAGCCGATGGAAGGGCTTTATTTTACACTCAGGGACAAAGTAAAGATATCAACCAAGTTGGACCGTTCAACCAAGGATTTGCTATTACGAAATATCGCAATGTGGATGTAAATGGTGTAGCGGGGTCTGACCCAACAGGTGATTTTCCGGATACAGATTTCCCTATGTTTAGATTGGCCGATGCTTATTTAATGTACGCCGAGGCAGCTTTAAGAGGCGGCGGTGGAAACGTTGGAACAGCAGTAGGTTATATTAACCAGCTTAGAGAACGTGCTTATGGTGACACCAGTGGCAACATTACTTCGGGCAATTTAACACTCGATTTTATTATCGACGAACGCGCCAGAGAATTATACTGGGAAATGCACAGACGAACAGACTTGATTAGATTTGGACAATTCTCAGATCAAGGTATTTGGCAATGGAAAGGTAACGTACCTCAAGGTACCACCACCGAATCTTTTAGAGATTTAATGCCATTACCGGCCACCGATTTAGGTATCAACACCAATTTAACTCAAAATACAGGATATTAATTAACAACATCTTTTTAAACATGAAAAAATTATCAATCTTAGGCCTTTTCATCTTTGCCTTAATAAGTTTTAACAGCTGTGAAACCGAAGATGACGTGGTTTTTATAGCGAATCAAGCTGACTTCGCATTTACCAATTCGTTCTCAGCACAATATGTATTGACACCAATAGCCGCTCAAAATTTAGGCGAGCGCTTTACTTGGAATACACCAGATGTTGGTGTACCCACAAATATTACCTATCAGTTACAAAGATCTATCGCGGGAGACTTTTCTGACGCTGTGACTGTTGGCGCAACTTCATCAAATGAAATTGCAATTACCATTGGAGATATGTTGGTAATAGCCGCTCAAGCCGGGCTAGACAGCGATCCAAATACTGAAAATCCGAACACAGGTCAGGTTTCATTTAGAGTTCGCTCTACAGTTGGCGACGGTGGTTTAGAAACATATTCTAATACTGCAGTACTAACTTTAGTACTACCGGAAGACACAACAACAGCTCCTGCTGTATGCGATCACGATCAATTATTTTTAGTAGGTGCCGGTGTTAAGTTTGCCGGATGGAGCTGGGATACTCCCCAAGTAATTAACTGCTCAGGTAATGGTGTTTACACAGGTAATGTGGCCTTTACTAATAACGTTGATGGTGATGGTAATTTCAGATTCTTCTCGACTGCAACAGATTGGGGTTCAGGAACCAATTTCCCCGGATATGCCAACGACGGTTATACCATCGATTCAAGATTTGAAGATGCTCAGGATGGTGATAATAACTTCTTATTTACAGGAGCTTCAGGATTATACTTCCTAACTATTGATGATATCAATAAAACAATTACATTGGATGATCCAACACCAACAGGTTCTTGCGACCTTGACCAGTTATGGGCGGTAGGAGCAGGTTTACCTGATGCAGGCTGGAGCTGGGATACCCCTATTCAATTTATGTGCGAAGGTAATGGCGTGTATCAAGGTTGGGTGAATTTATCACCTGAAAACGATGGTAACTTTAGATTCTTTAACACCGCTACCGACTGGGGTTCTGGAACTAATTATCCTGGATTTATAAGCCAAGGTTACACGATCGATAATCGTTTCCAAGATGCTCAGGATGGTGATAATAACTTCCAATTTATTGGAACTGCGGGTCAATATTTCTTAAAAATTGACACCATTAACAAAACAATCACCTTAGAATAATAAATTTAATTATAAAGTCAATAAAAAGGCTATGCTAATCACATAGCCTTTTTTTTAAACTATTTTAAGCTATGAAGAAATTTACATTACTAACTTTTTTAATTTTTTGTGGGCTTGGAACAATTTTTTCACAAGTAACAATTGACCCGGGAGCCATAGAGGTTGACCAACCGGTTACCATTACGGTTGATTTAAACAGTAACGAAACTAACTGTAACGGCATTAACAATCCACAGAAAGTCTATATGCACTCTGGTATTGGAAATAACAACAACGCTTTTGGGTTTAGCGTCATCGGAAACTGGGGACAAGATGACGGCGTTGGCGAAATGACCAACAATGGCGATGGAACATGGAGTATTACCATTGTGCCTCAGGATTATTATGGCTTAACACAACAGCAGGCAGCGGAAGCCACAAGAATTGGTATCGTTTTTAGAAATCCTGATGGCACTCAAGAATTAAAAGCAACAGGTTGCCAGGACTTTATTCTTCTAGTTGGTGCTGTACAAATTACTATCACTGCTCCATCAACTAGACCTGCAATCATTACATCTGGAAGCAACCTTACCGTATCAGCAACAATTGCCTTTCAGGGTAGCACAACAGTTCAAGGTACTTATGAAATTTTTTACAACAACTTGTCTGTCGCTACTGGCACCTGTGGTTTCCCGGCTTGTAACAGGACGTTAACAAATATAACAAATAGTGGTACCGTACGATTTGTTGGATCACCACCTGGTACTAGCGAAACGGGTGAAGCAAGTTTTGAAGTTTTTGTTATAGATACTGCCATTGAAGAACCAATTCCTAGTGGGTTAGTAGATGGTATTAATTACTCTACCACCGATCCAACAAAAGCTACATTGGTTTTGACTGCTCCTGGAAAAGATTATGTTCAAGTAGCAGGTAGTTTTAATAATTACAACCCAACTCAGGATTATGCTATGAAACGCGATCCGGTTAACGGTAAATTCTGGCTAGAGTTAAACGGATTAACTTCAGGAAATATTGAAACTTATCAATATTGGGTTTTTGACTCAAATCCGATTTCAGGCTCTCCGGCTTTAGTTAAAACAGCTGATCCATTTTCAACATTAGTACTATCGCCTTTTGATGATCCTTTTATTCCGTCAACCACCTATCCAAACCTTCCAGCCTATCCGGCAGGACAGCAAAGAGAAGTGACTGTTTTGCAAACCGGACAAACACCATACAATTGGCAGGTTGAAAACTTTGAGAAACCAAAGATGGAAGACCTAATTATTTACGAAGTACTGGTAAGAGATTTTGATGCCGATAGAAACTATCAGGATTTAATCGATAAAATTGATTATTTTAAAAGTTTAAATATCAATGCCATTCATTTAATGCCGGTAATGGAATTTGAAGGCAACGAAAGCTGGGGTTACAATACTTCTTTCCACATGGCACTTGATAAATTTTACGGCACTGAAGATAAGCTGAAAGAGTTTATTGACGTGTGTCATCAAAATGGTATTGCCATAATTTTAGACGTTGTTTTAAATCATGCCTTTGGCAGGAACCCATTGGTTCGTATGTGGATGGATGATCCCGACGGTGATGGTTGGGGCGGACCTGCAGACGACAGTCCGTATTTCAACAAATTCCCTACACACTCATTCAACGTTGGTAACGACTTCAACCACCAACAGCCATTAGTGCAGGAATATACAAGACGCGTCATCGAACACTGGATTACAGAATTCAAAATTGATGGCTTTAGATGGGATTTAACCAAAGGATTTACTCAAAATTGTGGCAACGGTACCTTTGATGGAGACTTTGGTTGTACTCAAAATTATCAGCAAGATCGTATTGATGTACTTAAAGAATATGCTGACTACTCTTGGTCTTTAGATAACACCCACTATGTAATTTTTGAACACTTGGGTAGTGATAACGAAGAACAACAATGGGCCAACTACCGCATCAACGAAGGCAAAGGAATCATGCTTTGGGGTAAAATGACCGATGAGTATAACGAGCTTACCATGGGGCAAAACGGCAATAAAAACTTTAACCGTATGGGCCACAAAAGTAGAGGGTTCACTCAACCACGTCTTCTTGGCTACGCCGAAAGTCATGACGAAGAACGCCTGATGTATAAAAATTTACAATTCGGAAATTCTACAAACTCGAACCACGATGTTAAAAATCTTAACGTGGCCTTGTCGAGAATGTCGGCATTGGGAGCTGTAACACTAACCATCCCGGGACCAAAAATGATTTGGCACTTTGGCGAGTTAGGTATGGAACAATCTATTTTTACCTGTAACAATGGTACCGTTAATTTACCCGGTGGTGGTGGCGATTGTAAATTAGATACAAAACCACAACCGCAATGGGCGAATAACTGGCCTAACGACCCTATTAGAAGTCAGATTTATAATGATTGGGCACGTATGAACGCTTTAAAAATAAACGAACCAGTGTTTGAGGGTGATTATACAATTAACTCAGGTGGATTTACCCCAAAAATCTTCATCTTTGATACAAGTATCCCAACCGATCAATTACGCAACGTTATTGTATATGCCAACTTTGGTGTTAACAATGCCACCGTTTCAACCGATTTCCCATACGGTGGTACATGGTACGATTTAATGGACGAATCTAACAGTACTACCATAGACGGCGCAACAGCAAATATTACCTTACAACCCGGTGAATTTAGAATTTTAGGTAATGCACCACCGGCCACACTAAGCATTGATAATGTTAATGCTTTCGATAAACTCACTATTTACCCTAATCCTGCCAATACTGAGTTTAGTTTAAACACACAAACAACCGAAGTATCTGTTATTGATATTACAGGTAAGCAGGTAAAACAATTTAAAGGTGATTTCAACGCCGGAAAGATTTTTGACATTTCCGATTTAAACACCGGAATCTATATTGTAAAAGCCTCAAACAACAATGGTCAATCTTCGACCAGCAAGTTAGTCAAGCTCTAATTTAAATGTATTAGGCAATTAAAAGCTCCTCGGGTTCGGGGAGCTTTTTTTTATCCTGAGATGAACCTTATTTAGATGTCCATCTAGCAAATGCAGGGTCAAATTGTCTAAAAGTTATTGCATACGAATTTAACCCCAGCGCTATTTCAGGCTGAGTTGCAGTATACATAAACTTAGATGCAACACTATTAACGCTTGCAGTCACAACATGATTGTAACCTTTATATTTTAAACCAAAGGAGTCATACCGTGTTAACCAAAAATAGCTTTATACAATTTTTGAGTTTTTACTTCATCAGTACATGAAAGAACTTAATATTAAACTATGACTTTATGTTATATTCTTAGCATTAAAGATTCATACTATCAGTAGCGAGTATTACCAGTTTAAAGTGCATTATTTCAAAGATAATTGCTGGTTATTGTTCTTGTTTATCCCTATTGTTTTTAGACGCCTTTTGTTTAATTAGATAAAATTGGATAAAAAATGGATATATCTGATACTATTAATGTATATCTTTGTAATCAGATAAAATTGGATACAAAATGGATATATTTCACAAAATAGCATTTCAACCTGCCATATTTCAGGAAATCATACAGAAATTGAGTCAGATAGATTTGTTTAAGGGCAAGTGGGATCTTATAGAGAACAAAGAGAAGCGATATCTCAAAGAGCTGCGTGAAATTGCTACAATTCAAAGTATAGGGTCATCCACTAGGATAGAGGGAGCTACACTTACCGATGATGAAGTAAAACAGCTTCTTAAATCCCTTCATATCAATAATCTAGACAAACGCGAAGAACAAGAAGTTGTAGGCTACTACGAAGCACTAGAGTTGATATTGGAAAACTATAATGAGATAGACCTATCTGAGCGGTATTTACACCAACTGCACTCTATTCTCTTAAAATACAGCAGTAAAGATCAACGACACAAAGGTCAATATAAGAGCCTATCCAATCAGGTAGTAGCCAATTATCCTGATGGTGGGCAAAAGATAATCTTTAAAACCACAGAACCTCATTTGACCGCTGGTGAGATGCAAGAACTAATAGAATGGACCAATCATCAATTGGAGGAAAAGAAACTCCATCCTGCATTTATAACGGCCATATTCGTATATGAGTTCCTATCCATACACCCTTATCAAGATGGTAATGGTAGATTATCAAGGTTACTAACCACATTATTACTATTAAAGCAAGGTTATAACTTTATAGCGTATGTGTCGTTTGAGCATGAGGTTGAGAATAGAAAGGATATGTATTATCGTGTTCTTATGGAGACCCAAAAGCATAGGGAAACAGATGAAGAGCTATTAGACAAGTGGGTTATATTCTTTTTGGATTGTCTAATTAATCTAACCGGTAAACTTAACGCTAAATACGAAATCTATAACAACCTCAAGGTTGGCACAAATGATAGACAAAAAGAGGTTATAGAATATATTAATGAGCAAAGAACCATACAAATAATGGATTTAGCCAAGGATTTACCACAATATTCCAGAAATACCTTGAAAAAAGACTTACAATATCTAGTGAAAGAGGGTTTGATTTTGACCACTGGTTTAGGAAGAGGCGTAAGATATCATGCCATTGAAGGACTGCAAAACTGACAAAGTATAATCCCTCAGGATTATGACCCGATACGACAGTCGAACTGACAAAGTAAATTTATAATTCCTGCTCATGCCATAAAATTACTTATTTGTTTAATTAACAGTAATTAAAGCAAATTTAAAAACAAGTAACTAAGCTTGGCACATACCATGCAATCGTACGATAGCGAGGGCTCCACGAGTTCAGGCAGCCTTTTTTATTCCAATCTCAAATGCACAATTCCAACACCATGCGGTTCTTTTAACTGAGCAGAATCAATCTCCGGACCAATAGAAAACTGAATGCTTTCAATTGCCTCAATATCAAAATTTGTTTGATTGTTGTGCTCAAAATAATAAGGGAGAAAGGTTGGATAAGGTCTTGGTAGCGTCACCGTTTTTACGGGTTGTAATTCTGATAAATCAATGTTATAGTCGCTTATTTCAGGACTTATTTCAATCACTTTACCAAATGCAGAACCGTCTTTCATCACCAATGCGACTTGTAATTTAACGGGTTTATCGTATAACGACTTCCCTTTTAGAACAAGACTATTTTTACCCGAAAGATTGTTAAGTCCTTTAATTTTATCTATCACAAAATGCTTAAAACTGTAGTCGTAAATGGGCTCGGCATTTAGGTTTTCAATATCCTCAATCCAAAGCTTATCTATGTTGATGTTATAAATAGCTTCATTAGGGTTGGCAGTTGGCAAAAGCTTAAACGGACCTCTCCATGGTGCCACCAATAATGGAGCATCTTCGATCGCGTTGAATAAATATATCGGATTTGAAGCTGAAACAACCGTAGATTTATAAGGCTCCCGCTTGTAAAAATCCCAATCTGTGGGTTGCCCCGATGTACCGGACGGATAGGTTGTAAATTCGTCATCTTCATTTTCAACGATGATGTAATATTCAAAAAAACCTTCTTTTAAAACACCAGCAGGAATGGTTGCTTTATATTGATAAGCAGAAGCCCTATTTAATTCGAATTCAACTCTTTTACCATCTGAAAACCCAGAGAGTTTGATACTTTTAGGCATCGTAGGTGCGATGTATTTTAAGGAAATTTCAATCTGAGTACCTTCAACAATTGTTGTTTTGGGCTCATGCTCTAACCATGCCTTTGTTATTGTTGCTTCAGGGGCGAAAAAACTATTGAGTTGATGTGTTTTAAAATCGTCAGTGGCGTTCCAATTGTAAGAACTTGAGCTATTCGAAAGTATATAGGTACCCGGCCCAATTTGGAACACTGACCCTTCGGAATTTGATTTGTAATCATTGCCTTTATTAATACCTTGAATTATAAAATTGCTACCCAAATCCTTTAAATCAACGGCCATATTGTGAGTTTCCCAATTGATAACCCCAACCGTTTTGTTGAGGCTGTTTCTTCCGAAGGGATTATCTACCACAAGGGCGTCGGGCAAAACTTCCAAACGCCATAATCCATCCTCTAATTTATCAAAAAAATAAGCTCCGGTTCCGGTATAGTTTACCAATGTAGAGTTTCCAAAACCTGCCATTTCTTTCAGTTTATTGTGGTCTTTTGGACCTTCTGTATGGGTATTGGTATAAAAGAATTTTTCTTCGGAATTATAAATGGCCAAATTCGATTCATAATCAACTTTGAAATTCCCAAACGAAGTATTTTCAGGATAGGTCCCGAAATCTGAGTACATGGGAATTTCTCTGAATACCTCAGCACAAATCTTCAAAGCCAATGCCTTTTGGGGCGTATAAACCAAGTTCATATAATGCGTGTTATACTCGGTATTGGCATAGGCTAAAAATGTTGGATCATAGGCAAAATGCGTGGCGATTTGAATGCCTGCCGTTCTAAAACTTCTGGCCATGGCAGGATAGATGTAGGATTTGTTGACATCGGCGGCATCAAACTCATACACCAATTTGGCGCCTTTAAATTTTTTAAAACTTCCCTCAAATGGTATGCGATAATCGTTCACATTTGGCAATAGATTCCCCGGAATTTCGCGTTGGTAACCTAAGCCGGTGGGATACCACTGAAAAGTGCCACCCTGAACACCTCCTTTAAAATAATCTTCCGCAAAATGAACGCCATGACTCATATTATAAAAAATGGGCTTTTTAGTTTTGGTGCGTTTCATGGCTTTGACCATACCCGTCACAAATTTGGTCACCTCCTTGGCGTCTCCGGTGTGATGCGGTTCGTTGCTGATTTCGAAGGCAATCACATTGGGGTCGTCTTTATAAGCAATAGCCTTATAAGGATTGACGTGATTTAAAAACTGATACAAGTAATTTTGTTGTGCCTTGATAGCATCGGGATTGGTAAGACAATCGTCTTTGCCGTATTTATGTGAAAAACCCGGCGTTTCGGTATTAGGTTCGGGCCAACCATCGCCCCAAAATGCAATGGGTGTGATGACGTAATTGATGTTGTTTTCAGTTAATTTATGAAGTAAATAATCAAAAGCATCCAGATATTCACTCTCCAATAAATTGCCATCTACATCACTAATTTGGGTATCCCAAACATGCAAACGGTACAGATCAAATCCCAAGCGACTAAAATGATACACATCGTTGTCTATGGCTTCCTTAGGATTAATTCCAAGTCGCTTTGCAGAACGATACGCATGGGCAAACGGCACCGAATAATTAACTCCAAAACCCTTCACTTCTTCCCGGTTTTGTTCCCATCGCATCACACCTTCTTTATCTACATAAACGTTGCCATTTTGTGCAGGTGTATGATGAAAAATAATGAAGCTTAGAAAAATGAGAATAGCATATTTGTAACCGGAATAGTTCATTTTTAGTGGTTTTATTTATAAACTTTTCAACATTTCAGCGGCACTTTCTGCCGTAATATCACGTTGCGGTGTGCCAAACATTTCGTAACCTACCATAAACTTTTTAACGGTGGCACTACGCAATAATGGCGGATAAAAACTCATATGCCAGTGCCAATGCTCATTGTTTTGGCCGTTGGTAGGCGATTGATGAATCCCTGCTGAATATGGAAATGAGGTATTAAATAATCGATCGTATTTGCGAGTTAAGACTGAAATGGCTTCGGCAAAATTCATACAAGTATCATCATCCATTTCTAAAATGTTTTTGAGGTGATGTCTTGGTACAATCATAGCTTCGTATGGCCAAACTGCCCAAAATGGCACCAAAACTATAAAATGCTTGTTTTCAAAAATGATGCGTTCATTGAGTGCCAATTCTTGTTCTAAATAATCGCCTAATAAACTGCTTCGCTTTTCTTCAAAATAGGCTTTTTGTTGTTGGTCTTTTTTCGCCACCTCATTGGGAATGGTACTCTGACTCCAAATCTGACCATGCGGATGCGGATTACTGCAGCCCATGACATCGCCCTTATTTTCGAAAATTTGCACATGGTTTATTCCTTCCATGTCACCCAGGGTTTTATATTCGTGCTGCCAGGCATTGACCACTTTTTTAATGTCTTCCACAGCCATATCGGGTAAACTCTTGGAGTGATCAGGACTAAAACATACCACTTTACAAATGCCACTTTCGCTTTCGGCGATCATCAATCCGTCCCTCACTTTAAAAGTTGGAGCGTCGGTTTGTAAGGCGGCAAAATCGTTTTCAAATATAAAAACGTCTTTGTATTCCGGATTTTTTTCGCCATTAGCCCTGGTATTTCCGGGGCATAAATAACAACTGGCATCGTGCGCAGGTCGTTGTTCGGCAGCCAGGTCTTCCTGTTTGCCTTGCCAAGGTCTTTTGGTGCGGTGCGGCGATACCAGCACCCATTCACCTGTTAAAATGTTATATCGTCTGTGAGAATATTCTTTTAAGTGTGCATTCATGACTTTATTTTTAAATTGAAACCAATCTTGTTCCCTGAGATAATTTTACCATATATATGGAACAATTGTTTTTAAATTCTTTTTTAAAGGCTTTAGACACCGACTTTTTAAAATGGTCTACCACATCTTCTCTTACCAAATTAATGGTGCAACCACCAAAACCGCCACCCATCATTCTGGCGCCAACAACGCCTTTGGTTGACCTGGCAAAATCAACTAAAAAATCCAGTTCCTCACAACTTACTTTGTACTGTTTGCTTAAACCTTTATGCGACGCATAGAGCAGCTGACCCATCGTTTTTACATCAGAATTTTTAGCTGCTTCTATAAATTCTAAAACCCGATGATTTTCTTGAATAACATACAGCGCTTTTTGATAGTCTGCTTCTGAAAGCTCATCTTTTATTTTAGACAAATCGTCTTCAGAAACGTCTCTTAAGGCCGTTACTTTAAGCATTTCTGAAACTTTTTCACACACAGCTCTTCGATCGTTATAGGCACTTTCAGAGAGATCGTGTTTAACATTAGTATTAATTAAAACCAGTTTATAATTTTTGAAATCTACTTTAAAAGCTTCAGAGGTAATACTTCTGCAATCTAACAACAAAGCACTTTTTTTCTCGCCAAACATGCTGGTGTATTGGTCCATAATACCACAATTGACACCGGCGTAGTTATGTTCGGCTTTTTGAGAAATTAAAATCATTTGCTTTTTTGAAAGTTTTAAATCAAACAATTCGTTTAGTGCAAAAGCCACACTGTTTTCTAAGGCTGCCGAAGAAGACATACCGGCACCACCGGGAATATTCCCCGAAAACACCATGTTAAAATTATTCAGTATAATGCCAAGGTTTTGCATCTCACCAATAACACCTAAAACATAATTGCGCCAGCCGCCGTTTTCCAGTGGTTTTACCTCATTTATATCAAATTCATACAATTCATCTTTATCTAAGGCACCAACTTTAGAAACCGACGCGTGGGATTTTGCTATCGCTACGGCAATGCCTTTATTAATGGCAGCAGGAAATGCATAACCGTCGTTATAATCGGTGTGTTCTCCTATTAAGTTGATTCTTCCCGGTGCGAATACCAACAAGGGTTCGCTTTTGAAGTAATTCTTAAACTTGCTGTAAACTTTTTTAACTATCTTTTTACTCATATCTAAGCGAAATAATAATAAATTAAAATAACCATCAGGGTAATTAAACCACCAACTATGTAAACAGGTTTCCATGGCGTGATATCAACCTGTTTGGTATATTCCTGCACATAGGCTTCTTTTCTTGGATATAGTTTGCCAATAACAAGCATGATGGCAATATTTAAAATGAAAAGAATAGCCATTACATCCAGATAATGTGGATAGGCATCGGCTTTAACAATAGCCAGACTCGCCGCATCGGCGATACCATTGTTGGCGGCATTTGCCAAGGCTTTGTTTACCAAATATGGCTGTAGTAAAAACTGACTTACCACATATAACAAACAACCAGACAACAGCCCTATTTTTGCGGCAATTGCCGGTACCCGTTTGGTGGCAAAACCAACCACAATAATCGTTAAAATAGGAATACTGTAAATACCATTCACCTCTTGCAAATAGTCAAACAAACTTCCTGCTTTTTCAATAAACGGTGCAATACACATCGCAAAAACTGCCAGTAATATCCCAAAGGTTTTACCCTTTCTAACTACCAGACGCTCGCTGGCATTGGCATTAAAATGCTGCTTGTAAATATCTAAACCAAAAAGAGTTACTGAACTATTTAAAGCGCCATTAAAAGAGCTTAAAATAGCACCAAAAAGTACCGCAGCGAAAAAGCCAACAAAAGCTTTTGGCAGCACGGCGTTTACCAACATTGGGTAGGCGCTGTCGGTATTTTCAAGCTGACCTTCAAAAATATGATACGCAATAATTCCGGGCAACACTACAATAATTGGCCCCAGGATTTTTATAAATCCAGCCAAAAGGAGTCCTTTCTGGCCTTCTTGTAAATTTTTCGCCGCCAAAGCCCGTTGAATAATTTGCTGATTGGTACCCCAGTAAAACAGATTAACCAGCATCATCCCGGTGAATAAGGTGTGAAATGGTACAGGATCGGTTTTGGCACCCATCGATTTAAATTTCTCGGGGTTTTCATTCATCAATATGCTGATGCCGTCGAGTAAACTCCCATCGCCTACCATAATTAAACCAAAAACCGGAATTAACAAACCACCGGTGAGTAAACCAATAGCGTTGATAGAATCTGATATTGCCACTGCCTTCAGTCCGCCAAAAACCGCGTAGAAAATACCGGCAATACCAATTAACCAAACACAAATCCAAATAGATTGCGTGTGTGAAATACCTAAGAGTTCGGGTACATTAAACATACCGCTAATGGCCAGCGAACCTGAATACAACACAATAGGCAGTAATACTACCGCATAACCGGTTAGAAATAACGCAGACGTAAGGGTTTTGGTAGTGACATCAAATCTATTCGCCAAAAATTGCGGAATGGTAGTCAACCCACTTTTTAAATATCTGGGCAACAAAAATATAGCTGTTAAAATCATGGCGATAGCCGCTAATGTTTCCCACGCCATTACCGAGATACCACTGGTATAGGCCGAGCCGTTTAATCCAACGATCTGTTCGGTAGATAAATTGGTGAGTAATAACGACCCCGCAATAACGCCGGCGGTTAAACTTCTTCCGCCCAGAAAATAACCATCAGAATTGGTATTGGGTGTGTTTCTGGTTTTTAGATACGCAATGATGGCGACCAGAGCTGTAAACGCGATGAAAGATAAAATTTGCATATGATTTATTTAAGAGTTGGTTTTATTAATTATTAACATCCAGGTTTCGGTATGACTTGCACCGGCTTCGAGAATTTTTAGTCCCAATCCGTTATTAAAGCTATTGGCTGGTGCTGTCATAGGCTCAATGGCAATGACACTTGCATCGGCAGGTGTGTAGATTTGTAAATAATTTGAGGTGTTATCGAGCTTAAGCGTTAGCTGATATTGAGGTGTTTGAAATAACGCTTCATTACTTGCCAGCTCAAAACAATCATCAAAAGATTGATCAAAATTTAAGCTCACCGCTTCAAGACGAGACTTAACTTCTACCGGAATGTTGCGATGGTTATTAATAAGTTGATTTTTAGATTTAAACTGAAGTGATGATTTATTTTTTTCTGAAGTAGAAAAATAAGGATGCCAGCCCAATGCGAATGGAAAAGCATATGCATCGGCATTGGCAACTTTGATTTGACACAAAAATTCATTGCCAAACAATTCATAAGTCAACTCAACTTTAAACTTAAAAGGAAATCCCTCAAAACTGCCATCAGAAACATAATCAAGTTTGACTTCTGCCTTTTCTTTATTTTGAATTCGCTCAACAACATCAAAAGCTTGATTGTAAATTAAGCCATGCAGCGCATTGTGTTCCTTAGTTTGATTACAAGTCAACACATAATCAACATTATTAAAATTATAAACGCCATCTTCTATCCTATTCGGAAACGGAAACAACACCGAAGCTGCATAACTATCGGCATAATCAATACCATCAGGTTCGGTGATAATGGGTATGTTTTC
This sequence comes from Paucihalobacter ruber, assembly GCF_006494535.1. Taxonomy (GTDB): domain Bacteria; phylum Bacteroidota; class Bacteroidia; order Flavobacteriales; family Flavobacteriaceae; genus Paucihalobacter; species Paucihalobacter ruber. Next base: position 52,349 of record NZ_VHIQ01000007.1, on the reverse strand, counting down.
AATAACAAGATTGGTGACTCTGCCGCCTTGGCTCGGTGCAACTTCAAAATATGAATTGAAATCTCCAACCCTCAAAATAGCTTGTTTTTCCTGCGAATTTGACGCGTTGACATTATTACTAACTTCCTTAGGCATCTTTACAAAGATTTTCTAATAATTAAATAATTAGGGTTCTCTATTTGTTTGTGTTCTCCCGAAAAAATCATCTTGGCGAGATTTCTCCCCATTAATTTAAAATCGGTTGAAATGGTGGTAATACCGTCTTCAACCACTTCCTTTAGCATAGTATCGTTATAGGAGATAATGCCAATATCTTCACCTAATTTTAGTCCAACCGACTTTATTTTTTTGATGAGCTTAATCAGGTTTTGATCGTCTAATACCAAATAAACCTCGCCTCTTTGCGGAATCCGTTTTTCTAGACTTGAAATAACTTCATTGGTAATACTCATTTCCTTTTTAAACCTTTGAAATCCGGTGAGCATTCCCAAAGGCTGTTTGGTTTCAGGGAATAATAAAATGAGTTTGTTGTATTTACGAATATGCATTTTAGCTGCGCGAAGACTGCTGTAAATATCCGCTTCGAAGTTTTGATAAACTGCGGGATAATGTTTGAGCTCATCGCTAGTTTGGTCCAGGATAAAAACCTTGTCGTCAGGAAGGTTTGACAGTACAGCCGCCGTATTCTTAAAATTTACCGGCATAATTACATAATAGCTGTAGTTACCTACATTGTCGAAAATAAGTTTGCTAAATAGTTCAAAATTAAAATGATGAAAAAATATATCTACCTGAACATTGTCATCCAAGGTCTCTAGAAAGGAATTATATAAATCTTCCTTAAATGCGTTGAGCTCGTCAAACAGCAAGAATATTTTTTGAGTAACGTTAATGTCGGTACTTTTTACATAATAACCCTTTCCGGCTATGGAATGTACAATCCCCCGTGTTTTTAACTCGTTAAACGCCATTAACACCGTATCTCGTGATAAACCAAATTCATCTTTAATGGTGTTAATAGAAGGCAACTTATCACCTTTTACTAGCTCGCCTGTTTGAATGGCATTTTCTATAGATTTTACAATTTGCTTGTACTTAGGTATATCTAATTTGCTATGTACGGTGACTAGGTTCATTTCGCAAATATATAAAAAACTGGTAGGTACTGGTAGGTTTTATTAAAAATATTTTGTTACTTTTGTAATCAAACACGAATTTTTCTGTTTAATTAACAATCAAATGAACTGTAATTTAAATATTTCCGATTTTATAGCTACTTTGAAAAAAGTTTTTCTTTTGATGTTTTTCTCTGTAATTCTTTTCAATTGTAACACAGATAACAATAAAGAGAACGAACAAATCACCAATCCCGAACCTGACATTTTGTTTTACAAAGGCGCTGATTTATCCTACGTCAATGAAATGGAAGATTGTGGTGCCTTTTATAAAGATGCAAACAACATTACCAAAGACCCTTATCAGATATTTAAAGAAGCAGGTGCCAATTTGGTGAGAATACGACTTTGGCATAATCCTGACTGGACCAACTATTCTAATTTTGAAGACGTTAAACTCAGCATTGCCAGAGCCAAAGAACACAATTTAAATGTATTGTTAGATTTTCATTATTCCGATTCCTGGGCAGACCCGGAAAAACAACAAATTCCTGCCGCCTGGATAGAACACATTCATAATACCGAAGTTTTAGGCGATTCACTTTACAATTACACCCTTACCACCTTAAACAATTTGGCCGATTTAAATCTTACACCAGACATCGTTCAGGTTGGTAATGAAATTAACGCAATGATATTACAGGACGGCGAATTACAATGGCCTATAGATTGGCAACGCAATGCCTTTCTTATCAACAAAGGCATCTCTGCCGTTCGAGACTTCTCCACACAACAACAAAAAGAAGTTGACGTTATGTTACACATTGCTCAACCTGAAAATGCCTTATGGTGGTTTGAACAAGCTTCCGCCAATGCTGTAACCGATTACGACTGGATTGGGTTGTCCTATTATCCCAAATGGTCTACCTACAATTTGAATAATGTAGGCCAAGCCTTATCAACACTTATCAACACTTACAATAAAAAATTAATGGTAGTTGAAACCGCTTACCCATTTACTCTAACCGACGTGGATCAAGCCGGAAATATTTTAGGAACCGATGCCTTAATTGAAGGCTTTCCGGCAACACAACAAGGCCAACAGGATTATTTAACCGCTCTTAGTCAAGCCATTTTTGATGCAGGTGGAAAAGGTGTGGTTTATTGGGAACCTGCTTGGGTCTCTACCGGTTGTTCAACACTTTGGGGGCAAGGATCTCACTGGGATAATGCCACCCTATTCGATCACAATAATAAAACTAATTTGGGAATGCAATTCTATAACTTAAACTTCGCCGAATAACATGCGCAATCTTCCTTTTATATGCTTGATACTTTTAATTTGTTTTGGTTGTGCTGAAAAAATTGAGCCCGAAACCAGAACAGTTATCACCTTAAAAAAAGGATGGAAATTTCAAAAAGGCCAACATCCAAATGCTGTAAATCCATCATTTGATGATTCAACCTGGGAAACAGTAACCGTTCCGCACGATTGGGCTATTTATGGTCCGTTTGATAAAGAAATAGACAAACAAGAAGTAGCTATTATGCAGAATTTTGAATCCGTTGCCACCGAAAAAACAGGCAGAACAGGAGCCCTACCTTACATTGGTGAAGGCTGGTATCGCAATACTTTTTCTGTGCCCAATTTAGACGACAACAAAAAGGTTATCATTCAATTTGATGGTGCCATGAGCGAACCCGAAGTATTTATTAACGGACAAAAAGTTGGTGAATGGAAATACGGTTACGCCTATTTTCATTTTGATATTTCTAAATATGTAAAACCCGAAAATAACCTGATAACCGTTAAACTCAATAACCGCGAACAATCATCACGTTGGTATCCCGGTGCCGGTTTATACAGAAATGTCAAGGTAATTGTAAAGAACAGAGAAAGTATTGACCATTGGGGTACATTTATAACAACACCAATCATCACTAAAGAGCTTGCCAAGGTGAATATAAAAACTAAAGTAACAGGCAATGATCTTAAACTTATTACAACCATTTTTGACGCTAAAGGCAACGTAATTACTGCACAAGAAAGTGAAAGTTTATTCAATAACGAATTCGATCAAAATCTGGCCGTACCAACCCCAAAACTTTGGAGTCCGGATACGCCTTATTTATATACAGCCGTAACCAAACTTTATTCAGGTAATGATTTAAAAGATGAAATAAGCACCAAATTTGGCATTCGAGAGATTAAATTCGACAGACTTACAGGATTTAGTCTTAATGGCGAGATCACCAAATTTAAAGGCGTTTGTTTGCATCACGACTTAGGTCCGCTGGGTGCTGCCATCAATACATCAGCCTTAAGAAGGCAACTTACTATCTTAAAAGATTTAGGCGTTAACGCCATTAGAAGTTCGCACAACATGCCTTCATTAGAGCAATTAGAACTTTGCGATGAAATGGGTTTTATGTTTTTAGCAGAAAGTTTTGACGAGTGGAAAGTCCCAAAAGTTAAGAATGGCTACAATTTATATTTCGACGACTATGCCGAAAAAGATATTGTCAATCTGGTGCACGCCACCCGGAATCATCCAAGCATTGTCATGTGGAGTTCCGGCAACGAAGTCCCCGATCAATGGGGTAGCGAAGGCGTGAAACGCGCCAAATGGTTGCAGGATATTTTTCACAGAGAAGACCCAACCAGACCCGTTACTGTTGGAATGGATCAGGTGAAAGCAGTTATGGAATCGGGGTTTGGTGCTATTATGGATATTCCCGGATTAAATTACCGCGTTCATTTGTATGAAGAAGCCTATGAACGGTTTCCGCAAGGATTTATTTTAGGATCTGAAACTGCTTCAACAGTGAGTTCACGCGGGGTCTACAAATTTCCTGTTGAAAAAGGAAGTATGAAAACTTACGACGATTTACAATCGTCTTCATACGACTTAGAGTATTGCAGTTGGTCTAATTTACCCGAAGACGATTTTATTTTGCAAGATGACAAGCCTTGGGTGTTAGGCGAATTTGTATGGACAGGTTTTGACTATTTAGGCGAACCCACTCCTTACGACGAATTCTGGCCATCAAGAAGCTCATACTTTGGTATTGCCGATTTAGCCGGCTTACCCAAAGATCGTTATTACCTGTACCGAAGTCGTTGGAACACCAAAGAACCAACCCTTCATATATTACCACACTGGAATTGGGAAGGTCGAGAAGGCCAAACCACTCCGGTTTTTGTGTACACCAATTTCAATAGCGCCGAATTATTTGTAAACGGAAAAAGTCAAGGCATACAAACCAAAACCAAAAACGGTTCACCACAAGAACGCTACCGACTCATGTGGATGGACGTTACATACGAGCCCGGAACTTTAAAAGTGATTGCGCTTGACGACAATGGCAAACAGGTAGTAGGAAAAGTTATTAAAACTGCCGGAAAACCCCATAAAATTGTTTTAGAACCAGACGTCACCGTTTTAAAAGCCAATGGTGAAGATTTATCTTTTGTAACCGTTTCGGTTGTTGATGAAAATGGTATTCCCTGTCCTACCGCAAACAATCAACTCAATTTTGAAGTCAGTGGCAACGGCACTTTTAGAGCAGTTTGTAATGGCGATCCAACTTCGTTAGAGTTATTCCACCTGCCAACCATGAAGTTATTCAGCGGGAAACTGGTGGTTTTAGTTCAATCTACAGAAGCAGCCGGCAGTATGGAATTAAAGGTGAGTGGCGAAGGATTGATATCTAGGTCCGTTCAACTTCAATCATTTTAAAAAGTTAAATTCGTTATGAAACAAATAATAGTTATTGCTTTACTAACAATTACAAATATGACAATGAGTGCTCAAAATTTTGAATCACACCAATGGAAGCACAGGCTTGTACTTGTAATCTCAAGCGATGGTGATTCTGAAATCTTTCAAAAACAACTTGAGGAATTGAGTACAGACAGAAAAGGTTTAAAATCGCGAAAACTAATTATTTATAAAATCTTACCGGAAAACCGGCAGATACCCAATAAAGACAACACTTGGGTGTATAATTCAGAACTGTGCGCATCATACACAAAAAGCGGAGAACCCTTTAAAGTAATTTTAATTGGACTTGATGGTGGTATTAAGCTCGAGCAAAACGCGGTATTAACAACGGAAGAATTATTTTCAAAAATTGATGCCATGCCTATGCGACAGAGTGAGCTCAAAAACAATAATTAAAAACTTTAGTTCTATATTGGTTTTGGTATGGCCAAAACCTGTTCTTTATATCTGTAAAACACGGTTGTATCATCTTTTATATTCTTATCAATCATCATTCCGGCTTGTATAACATTATCATTGCCAATTTCTTTACCTGGTATTACCGATGAACGCAAACCAAAATAATTATTGTTTCCAATTTTTACATTACCGGCTATACCTGCTGTCGAGAAAAAATTATTATCCCCAATCACACAATCGTGGCTTATAAAACTATAGGTTGTTAACAAATTATAATTACCAACTTTAGCGTATTTTTCAATTACACAAAAAGGAAAGACTATTGTTCCTATTCCCATATCAATATTCTCAGAAACTATGGCGCTATGATGGATAAAACTGCCTATTTTGGCGTTTTTGGCTTCTAATCTTTCAATCTCTTTTTTTCTAGAATGCACATCCATTATGGCAATTAAGAGTTCTTCACCGGGTTTGGGTTTATATGAAGGAATATCGCACAAAAGAGGCGCTTTAAATTGGTATTTGTCGTAATTATCTGCAGCAACGTTTTTGTAATCTATATACCCCAGAATTTGTATTTGATCTTCGTTTTTAACAAATTCGTTGTGATTTTCAATATAAAATGTGACTTCAGCCGCACAGCCACCTGTTCCAACAATGATTACATTTCTCATAGCTTCATTCCTTTAAATTGGATATCTTTATTTTCTTAGACGCTTGAAATTTTTATTTGTTTAAAAACTCAAAATGTACAATCCTCTCATAATGATAATGACAAAGAGCCACTATCTTACCTTTCATTTATTATTTTAATGAAGGTGTACACTCCTGTTTAATTTCAATTAATTCCTTTAAACCCGAAATTGTCAACGAGTTTTCAATTTCTTCTCTAGTCAATTCAACATGATATTCGTCTGAAACCACTGCTATAATCGACAAAATTGTTAAGGAATCCCAGCTGTCAAAAGCAGTGAGCTCGTCTGTCATTTCTATCGAATCTACTTCTAAAACTTCGGCCATAATGCCCTTAAATTTTTCCATAACACTATTTATAATTGATTAATTCACAAAACATCAATTTATCCATGCGCATTATTAAAGCGGCCCAATTTAAACCGGTTCCGAAGCCTGCCATACACACTAAAAATGACTCGTTGACTAATGTATCTCCTAAATTATATGTAATTGCCGTTGGGACAGAAACGCCACTGGCATTGCCAAAATTTTCTACAATATTATCAGGCATTTTAGCATAAGGTACTCCAATTTTATCGGCTAGTTTTCTTAGCATAAATCTATTGGGTTGATGAAACAGATAATAATCAATATCATCTTTATTATAACCTGATTTCTGGAGAAGATTTTCAATCATAGGTGGAACCTCTCGTTGTACAAAATTAAAAACCTCATCACCTTTCATTTTTAAATTATCTAACGATCTAAGATTTCCTGACTGATCTTCTTTTAATTCTGACGTTTCGTTGCTGGATGGCATCTTAAATGCGCCGGCAGGTATTATTAAAGCCTCCGCACCTGTTCCGTCTACCTTAACTGCTCCAAATATGTTTGTGTTATTGTTATCATTTTCAATAATTGTTATGGAGGCACCATCGCCAATGATGGGGTTGCTATTTCTATCGCGATTTGATACTTTTTGGCTTAGAATATCTGCATTTAATAATACAACTTTATTAATTTCCTCTTGCTCCAGCAACATAAATGCCTGATTAAGGCCAACAATATAACCAGAACAGCCTTGATTAATATCCATACACACCATATCCTGTTTTAGATCTAGTTTACCATGAATAACGTGACTGGTAGGCGGCATAAAATAATCTGGAGACTGAGTCACCAAAACCATGGCATCAATATCTTCCTTCTTGAGCAGATTCTTTTCAAAAAGATAATTCAATCCAAAAATGCATAAATCTGAACACGTTGTACCCTCTTTAATTACCCTTCGCTTATCGTAACCCATAACCAATTTAAGTTTCATTGATTGGCTCTTCGAGAAATTATAGTTATCCAATTCATCTTCAAACTTTATCTCTTTTTCTGGCAGAACGGTTAGAATTCCGGATATTCTTTTATTCTTGAATTTTAAGTTCATTTTTTACTCCATTTTTAATTAGGATCGCAAGTATGCTATCGATACTTGAAAAATTTTCAGGTATAATATCCATACCATCAATTGAAATATTGTAATGTTCATCTAAGGCTGCTACCAACTGTACGACATCGAAAGAATCCAGTAAGCCTTCTGCTATAAAATTTGATGATTCTTTAAAATCAAATTCAGGTCTAATTTCAGATAATTGCTGTAGTATTTTGTCCTTCATGATATGCTTTTAATTATTAATCTTGCTATATTTATTTACAATAAGACTCCCATCACTAAATTTTATTAGCATTCCCAAATCGGCATCGAGATACAGGTTATTAGCACCATATTTAGTCTGTATTTCATTGTTTAACGCTTTTGAAGCTTTAATGGCACTCCGGATCTTGTAGCCATTTAATTGCGCACCGTAATAAGGCTCTGAAACGCCTCTTATAAGATTATAAGCAGCATCGCAACCCTTTTGAAGTTCTATATTACACTGCGTTTCTTGTAGTTTTCCATAATAGCTTCCCTCTGATGGGTTTTGCAAAACAGGTGTTATTTTTTTCGCCATTATTAATTCAATAGCATCTTTTACAATATGTTTATACGTTGCTAACATTTTTTGTTGCAAGCTTGCAACGTGCATATCAGGTTCAATTTTAATTTTTTGCTGAAGAATAATATTTCCTGTATCTATCCCTTCGTTTATAAAATGAACTGTTATTCCGGTTTCATCATCACCATTGATAATTGGCCAATGTTGGGGAGACAACCCTCGGTAATGAGGTAACAAAGAAGGATGTAAATTGATACATCCAAGAAGTGGTATATTGATAATATTTTTCTTTAGAACTTTTTCAAAATGACACACCACAATTAATTCCGGTTTAAGACTTTTAATAATAGCCTCATTATCTGTTGAATTAATATCATTTACCCTATAAAATTCAATTTGATGTTTTTTACAAATTAATTCCAATCGGGCGTGAATATGATTTTGATACATTGGGCAAAATACAGCCATTATTTGATGCCCATCAAAAATTAGAGACTCAACAACATGAGCGCTAAAGGTGTCTTCCCCAAAAAAAACTAGTTTCATATTAAATTGTTTTTTCTAGTAAAACTCTATCTATTTTTCCGCTCATGGTTAAGGGCAGTTGCTCTGTTTTAATATATTTTGTTGGTATCATATATTTAGACAGTACTGAAGTAAGTTTTATTCTAAAATCTTTAACGGAAATTTCGGTTGTAGATTCATAAAATAAAACAAGCTCTTTAGCTTTATGATCATATACAACACAAGCATTTATAGAATCGAATGTACTTAAAATCGCATGTTCAATTTCACCCAATTCAATCCTATAGCCCAAATGCTTTATTTGTCGATCTTTTCTTCCAACGTAAATAATCTCGCCAGACGCATCTGTAAAAACAATATCGCCGGTTCGATATATTTTTTCAGGATAAAAATTATTTAATGGGTTCTGTACAAAAACGGCATCTGTTTTTTCAAAATTGTTCCAATAACCTAAGGCGAGCGAAGTACCTCTTACGCAGAGTTCTCCGAATTCATTTTGACTACAAATTTCATTCTGATCATTTAAAATAATGATGTCGGTATTTTTACAAGGTTTACCTATTGGTAAGACGTCATTGTCTTTAAAAGTTCTGTCGATAATATAATAGGTGCAATCAACAGTGATTTCTGTAGGTCCATAAAGATTGGCGAATAAGACGTCTTTATCTAAATTATTAATCCAATAATTTAAGTGTTTAGTAGACATTACCTCACCTGCAAATAAGACTTTTCTAAGAGATCTAATTTTTACCGATTCAAGAAGTTTTAAATTGGCAATATTAATTAATACAGAAGGTACCCAAAACACAAAATTGATGTGATTCAATTCTAAAAATTCTAAAAGTTTTGCAGGAAACATAAACAGTTGCTCCGGCACGATTTGAAGCTCAGCGCCCGTAAACATCATGAGATATAAGTCTAGCGTTGAGTTATCAAAAATAAAGGGCGCTTGATTACCGATAATTTCCTTATCTGTAATATCAAAAGTATCAATTGCCCAATTGATGTAATTAAAAATAGATCTATGCGAAATAGCCACCCCTTTGGGGACACCAGTTGATCCAGAAGTATGTATAATATAAGCAGGATCGGTGTCAATGCAATGAATGTAATTAAAACTGTTGGTTTCACTCTGCAACCAATCAATGGTATCAATATTAATAATTTGAACATTTAAATTACAGGCCGATAATTTATTAAAATAGGCGTTATTGGTAATTACAGCGACAGGCTGTAAAACATTGATAACAGATTGGATTCTATTTTCAGGATTTTTAACATCTAGTGGTGCATAACAATTACCACTATACAAAATGGCGATAAATGCAACGACAGCATCATTACCTTTTGGCAAAAAAACAGCAATTGGGAGATTGATTGACTCTGATTGTTTTGAGATAAATCCAGCCAATTGCTGTGCGCTTTGCTTGAGTTCACTAAAACTTAGCCGTGACTCTCCATCACCAATAGCCGTTTTATCCGGGAATAAATCGACTGTGTTTTCAAAATATGATATAAGATTAATGTGCATTGACTGTTATGATTAGTTAAATTGGAAATACGAGCGCAACTTTAAACTTTTACAATAACATTGCCTAACAAAGTTATCTTCAAAAACTCATGTAATCAATGATATTAGTCATTTCGAGAAAAGAAATCTGCAGGTTCAAAGGGGCTTAGAAAACGTTGCATGAAGTAAAAATTCTAGAGACTGTTTTAAGAACTCAAGCTTTAGTTTAGTAGGTAGAAATGGCTGCCAGAAAGGCCTATTATTTGACTTAACTAAATGATTTTATAAACAAAAAAACGCCACCCGACAAGAGCAACGTTCTTTTTAAAGTTGTGCGGGCGGGGAGACTTACTTCGACTTCGCTCAGCATAAACTTCTCGTCTCCCCGCTTATTTCAATTAAACAAAAAACGCTACCCTATTAGAATAACGTTCTTCTTAAGTTTGTGCGGGCGGGGAGACTCGAACTCCCACACCTCGCGGCACCAGATCCTAAGTCTGGCGTGTCTACCAATTCCACCACGCCCGCGTAGACTTTCCGAAAATATCGGGCTGCAAATATAAACAATAGTTTGAATTTATATAATATTTTTATTTCTAGTTTTTTTTTTGGAGTTTTGGATGATGCAAAATGATAATTTAAAAATTAGTCAAAATAACGGCTCAATTTTCATATATGAGTACATATAATCCTCACACGAATGAAAATGACATTTTCTTAAATTTTAAGAAAGGACAGGAGCGCGCGTTTGATTTTTATTTTAATAATTACTACTCAAGAATTGTTGGATTTTGTATACAGTTTCTTAAAGATGAAGATAAATCTAAAAGTATAGCTCAAGAAGCCTTCATTCACCTTTGGAAGAGTAAAGAAACCATTAATACGCCCGCAGGAATAAAGTCTTTTTTATATACCTCAGCAAAATCAAATTGCCTGAATATTTTAAGGCATGAAATTGTAAAACAAAAAAGTAAGAGTATAATAATACATAATTATGAAAATCAATTAAATATTGATATTCTTGAATCGTTTAAATTTGATTCTGCTACATTGAGTGAACTAGAATCAAAGATTAATCACTGCATAGAAAATTTGCCGGAGCCCACTAAAACCATTTTCATTAAAAAAAGAATTGAAAATTTAAAAAATGCTGAGATTGCAAGTATTTTAAATTTATCTATTAAGTCTATTGAAGCTCACATGACTAAAGCTCTAAAATATTTTAGAATTGAATTAGCAGATTATTTATCTTAAATATTTTCTTAGGGTTTTTATCGATGTAGGTTTACTAAAAGAAACACCAATTAACAAGTGATTAATAAACTTATATACAAGTATCTTCGTTTTAAGACTAGCGAAAAAGAAACCGCACAATTATTTGAGTGGATCAATAAATCCGAAAAAAACAAACAAACATTTATTAAGCTAAAGCAATCTTGGGCCATAAATAGTAATTACAAATATGAGGCGAAAGAATTAGCAAAAGTTAAAAAAGCAGTTGGCTTTAAAACTGCTGAAAATTATTATCAAAGAACTATTTTAAAGTATGCAGCGGTTATAATTTTATTTTTAGCCATTGGTGGTATTGTTTTTAATTCGATTATAAAAACACAAAAGCCTGAAATTAATAGCTTCGTTACCATTAGCTTAGAAGATGGTAAAAACATCATAATACCTGAAAACACCATTAATCAGGTTTTAAATTTTAACAACAGTCACAAAGCTACTTTAAATGACAAGAAGCTTGAATATTCAAATAAAACAACCCCGAATAAATACGAGATGCACACCATAAATGTGCCTTTTGGAAAAACTTTTGAAGTGGTGCTTGAAGATGGCACGCTAGTTCATCTTAATTCCGGATCGTCATTAACTTATCCTTCTTATTTTGAAGAAAAAAGCAATAGAGAAGTTCTGCTTACAGGTGAAGCCTATTTTGAAGTAAAACAAGACTTTGGAAGACCTTTTTTGGTTAAAACTACATCTGTAGAGATCTTGGTTACTGGCACCAAATTTAATATTTCTGCCTATGGCGACGATAAAATTACTCAAGCTTCTTTATTAGAAGGATCAATAAACGTTATCAACGAAAACAACCGTAAAAAAGATACGGTAAACCTATCACCCGGTTTTGGCTATAAATGGGATAAAGAAAACCAATCATCAACTATTATTGAAATACTTCCTTCAGAATGTATTTCGTGGATGGAAGGAGAATTAGTATTTAAAGACACCGACTTTAAAAATTTAATAACTAAATTAGAACGAAACTATAATATTTCAATAGAAATAAATTACCCTTTTTTAGAAGATCAAAAATTTACTGGGAAATTTAAAACCAACGAACTTTCAATAGCTGATATTCTAAAGATTATAAGTATTGATACCGATTTTACTTTTGAAATTAATGGCAAAAAAATAAGTATAAATGCACCCGGTTTATAACTAATTTAAATGACAAACAATTCAATACATAACCAATCAATCAAACTTCACAAAAAGACAATTACATCTTTTATGGTGTTGTTTATGCTAAGCATAAGTTCGTTTGCCTATAATCAAAACGCAAAAATTAGTATTAATCTTATTGACCAACCGCTTTTCAAAATAATCAAGGAAATTGAGCAACAATCCTCTTACAGAGTGGTCTACAATTCTCAAAAAATTAACGACCGGGAAAAATTAACTGTCAAGATTAGCGATTTAACACTCGAGGAAACGCTTAGTGCAGTATTTAAAAATACGAATATAGATTATGTGATTTTAAATAATCAAATCTTATTAACCCAAAGTAACAAGAATTCAACAACTTCCGCTATTAAACAAGAAACTGAAAGGCTTATCACCGGTAAAGTCTACAGTACCGCAGATAACATGCCTTTAGCCGGCGCAACAGTATTAATCAAGGGTAGTTCACGAGGTGCTGTAACAAATTTTGATGGTGAATTTACCTACTTAGTAAAAGGCAACAATATTCCAGAATTGATATTAGAAATAAAATATCTGGGAATGAAAACATTGGAACAAAGAATTGGCAATAATTCAGAGTTTATTATTTATCTGGAAGAATCAGCAGATCAATTAGATCAAGTGGTTATTACCTCATCTTACGGAACAAAAACCTCAAAACAAGAAATTGTTGGTAGTATTGCTACCCTTAGATCTGAAGACATCGCGGTTGAACAAGCTTCAGAAAGTATAGATAAAATTGTAACCGGACAAATTGCAGGAGTGTTAATTGAAAATACTTCGGGCGTGGGCGGTCCTGTTAGAATTGATATTCGTGGTCAAGGCTCACTAACCCCATTAGGTAATCCTAACTTAGGCACTTCAACTCAACCATTAATTATAATTGATGGGGTTATCATAGCAGAATCGGTTACCATCGATAACAATTTTTTTGACGGACAAGGTGCGCTTTCTGAAGATTTATCAAATCCGTTGTCACAAATATCTGCTGAAAACATCGAGAGCTTTACGGTTTTAAAAGACGCTGCTGCTGTAAGTATTTACGGTGCAGATGGCGCCAACGGCGTTATTTTGATTACCACAAAAAGAGGAAAAAAAGGTGCCGCAAAGTATAACTTTTCTACCCAAATTGGCTTGTCTTCGGCAATTAACCAAATAAAGTATTTGAACGGCGAGCAGTATACACAACTGCGTAATGAATATTTAACAAATACAGGACAGCAAACAATCGACTTCAATGGTGTTGACACTGATTGGTTTAATTTACTCAACGGAACAGGTGAATTTAAACGTTATAATTTTAACGTTTCGGGAGGCTCAAATAATTTTACTTACAGGGCAAGTATTAATCATTTAAATATTGATGAAGCACAAATTGGCAATAATACCAAACAATATAATCTCGGCATAAATTTGGGTTACAAAGTAAATAAGTTAAATATGCAATTATCTATGTCGCCTAGTTTTATTAGGAAAGACGCCCCGAATATTTATTTTAATTTTGCCCTTCCGCCAACTTTATCGCCTTTTAATGACGATGGAACCTTTGCTCTATTGGGAATACAAGGTTTGGGTAATCCCTTGGCCGCTGTTGAACAAAACAAAAATATTGCAGATACATATGGACTTATAGGAAGTTTTTCCGTTAATTACAATATTTCAAATGCTCTAAGAGTCTATACCCTATTTGGTATAGATTACAAAACTAGAGAACAAGACCGCTATTTTTCCGGGCTAAATGAAAGTGGTCAGTTAAATGGCACCTTCACACTTGATGGCGTGACTTATCCGGCTTGGGGCAGACGACTACTTAATAACCGAGAAACCACTAAGTGGAACTGGCAGGGACAATTGCTTTACGACACTCAGTTTGGCGAACATCACAGCTTTGGAGCAATCACGGGAGTGGAATTATCTGAAGAAAAAACAGATTTCGGATATGCTTCCGGGAGGGGTTTTGTAAACCCTAATGTTATCAATAATGTGGAAGATGCTCTACAGGATGACAACCCTAATACAACACAAGATGAAACAAGATCGCTGCAAAATTTTCAACAAGATATTAATTATAATTCCAGGGTTTCGGCCTTTGCTCAATTCAATTATAACTATAAAGGAAAGTATTTTTTGCTTGCCAATATTCGTCGAGATGAAAGCTCTGTATTTGGCGTAGATACAAATGTGGCTCTTAATGGCGGAGCGGGAATAAGCTGGATCTTAACAAATGAAGATTTTCTGGCAAATAGTTCTTGGATTGATTTTTTAAAGCTTAAACTTAGTTATGGCTCTACAGGTAATTCTAGAATTGGGTCTTATCGTTCCAGAGGGCTTTATATAGTATCTCAAAATGGCTATAATGGTGGCATTAGCGCAACACCAAGTGCAGCACCTAATGGTAACTTAAGCTGGGAGACCAACAATAAATTTAACGCAGGAGTAGAGTGGAATATATTTAAGAAAATAAGTTTGGGGCTTGACGTATATCACGACGATATTCAGGATCTTATTACTTCACGCAGTATTCCTAATGAAACAGGTTATACCTCCATACAGTTAAACGCTGCAAGTATGTATAACAGAGGTATCGAATTTTCAACTAATATAAAATTATTTGAAAAAGAAAACTTTAAGTGGAATGCCTCATTCAATATTGCAACTTTAGAAAACAAGGTCACTGATCTTATTGGTGCCGGAAGTGCCTTCTCCGGTTCTGAACGTGCCTTGTCTCAGCAAATAGGATTTAGCACTTCAACCATATGGGGTGTAAAATGGGCAGGTATAGATCCTGCAACCGGACGAAATCTAGTAGAAAGACAAGGCGAAATTTATGATGCAGCTACTTACACCAGCCTATTTGGAAATACAGATTGGGTGCCTATTGGAGACAGACAAGCAGATGCTTTTGGGGGCTTTTCAACAACCTTTATTTTTTTTAAGCAACTTACACTAGCCATAAGAGGATCTTATCAAATTGGCGGTGATTTTTTAATTCAAGACGAACTAGTAGACCAATACCGAATTTCAGTAAACCGAAACATGTCTGTTAACGCACTGGATTATTGGTCGGCTCCTGGAGATATTGCAATCAATCCACTCGTAATTAACAATAATCCTATCATTCCTAATTTAAGTAAATTTGTTTACGACAATACCTACCTAAAACTAAACAATATCAATCTAAACTATAATATCCCATTAAAAAAGGAACAGTTGTTTATAGATAACCTTTCTGTCTTTATTGATGCCACTAACGTGGCTTATTGGTACAAACAAAAAAGTCCGGTAGACCGGAATGGTATAAGAGAGTTTAGATTTTTGTACCCGCAAAACAGAACTATTTCACTGGGATTAAATGCTAGATTTTAAAAGTATGAAAAGACTATTAAAAAAATATTTATTAAAAAACATAGCATTCAAAACTTATCATTTCGGTATGTTAAGTCAAGGCAAGTTTTCAAGACAAATCAAAATAGTATTTAATCATTATACTATAATAATATTGTTAGGACTAATTTTATTTTCATGTAGCGATTTTCTTGAGCAAGAACCTGGAAATCAAACTTCTATTACAGAATTGTTATCTACTAAAGAAGGCGTTTTGGCGGCTCTAAATGGTACTTATACCACTTTAGAAGCCAGCGTAAGAGAAGAGCGATTTGCAGTTTATGCCGATATGCAAGGCGGCAACATCAAATTTACTCCAATACCTACCGGTAGCAATCGCGGTAATATAATAATTCCGTTTAGAATAGAAAATGTTTATTCTTTTCAAGATCAAGCTATTTCAGGCGATTTTAGCTCGTTTTACCAACAGTCCTATTCAGTTATTAATCAAGCTAACCTCATTTTAGAATTTGTAGACGACCTTATTGACGCTACCAATTCAGAAAAAAATCAAATAAAAGCCGAGGCTTTATCCATTAGAGCTTACGCTCACTTTTTATTGGCCTTAGTGTATGCTCAAAACTATAGTTTTACACCTAATGCTTCACACCTTGGAATAGTTTACAATAGAACTACCTTAACAGAAAGTGGTGTAACATTTCCTTCAAGAGAGACTTTAGATAATACCTATACCCTCATCATTGATGATATTCAACGGGCTTTAAGTTTGTATACAAACCTATCAGCCTTGGATGGTCCAATTCAAACCTATTTTAACGAAAATAATACCAAAGCAATTTTAGCCAGAGTCTATTTAAACAAAAACGATTGGCAAAACGCTTTTGAAACGGCCATAGAAGTTATCAATACCTCTGGAGTTAATTTAACCTCACAAGAGAATTACTTGAGTGAATGGGAAAACTCTGTAGTTCCAATGACTGAGATACTATTGCAACTGTCGGTACCTAGAGATTCTGGCGGCAGTGCCGGAGGATCACTGTCGCAGCACTTTGGATTTCAAACTATAACTGCCTATGGAAATTATGTAGCTACCAATGATTTACTTAGCCTATATGAATCTTTCGATATTAGATCTCAAATGTTCTTAGAGCAATCTCTGGCAACTAATATTAATGGCGAATTAGAAAATGTTAACTATTACTTTACCAGAAAGTTTCAAGATACACCACCCTATCCTGCTGTTAGATTGAGCGAAATGTATTTAATCGCTTCAGAAGCTGCATACAACTTAAACAGAACTGATGATGCTTTAAACTATTTGAATTTCATAAGAGTGCGTGCTAATGCCAGTTTAATAAGTAGCACCACTAATTTACAAAATGAAATCCTTAATGAAAGACGAAGAGAATTGGCTTTTGAAGGGCATTACTTTTTTGATTTGGGTAGAAATCAAAGGTCAATTACGAGAAATGACGGCTGCCTGGCAATTGTTTGTGATTTGAACTACCCTTCACCAAAGTACGTTCTTCCAATTCCTCAGGAGAATATTAATTTAAATTCAAACTTACAGCAAAATGAATCGTATTAGCCTTTATTTTTTAGTTCTAACAATTACAGTGCTTTTTACATGCTCTGATGATGACAATCAATTGGCTCCATCGATCTCACAATCTTTTGTGCGATTTAATTTTTTGGTTAACAATAATAATATTCCTTTAGAATTTCCGCAACAACACGGTAGTTTAATACCGCAAAGCACTTACGAAAATGCCTTGTTAAAAACCCTAAAAATCCCTGTTACATTAACTACAAGCAACATAGAACAACCGGTATCAGTAACTTTTAGTAGTACATTATCGAGCGGTTTAAGTTCTGAAGATGTCAATATATCTCCTGTCAATACAGTTACGTTTGAAGGCACACGACTTACCGATACTATTTACGTAAGCTTTGCTGAGCGATGGACACCCGGCGAATCAATCTTTTTTAAACTTGAATCTGTTTCAGATTCATCCATAAATATTGGTAATCTCAATAATACAGCGGTTAACGATACCTTTCTGCTACAACTGGAAACTGTAGAACCATCTTTTAGTTTTGAAACCAATCGAATAGAGATTACCGGTATCATGGGTGAAGAGGTATTTTTTGACGTCCTTTTTCCAGAAGGTTATTTGAACGCAGAAATTGAGAACGGTGATATTTTTGAGGCATTAGATGGCTTTAACTATTCTCTGGAAATTTTAAATTTAGGAAGTCTTTCAACATCTATAACTTACAAAATGATAATTAATGAAGATTTGCAAAACGATGATGTATTTTATCAAACCATCTTGTCACTAACAGATGGATTTGGATATAACCCAACGGGTAATACCGTTTTGCAAATAGTAAAACCTATTAATACATTTAGAGATCCGGCCGTTAATACTGCCTCCAATTTCTACGATGTTTCAAACACTTTTTATAGAACCTTTGGTGAATCTTGGGGTGACCATAATAATACAGGCACCTGCAGTTGGTTTAGTTTTTCGGCTTTTACGCGTCCTGTAATAGTAGATGTCAACCACCCAAATGCAGTTTTATTTGACGATATGGGAACCGCCGACCCAAGCGACGATATTTATCACGATGCCTTTAGAATAGGATTTAGATCGCCTACCAACCCCAACGTTACCACCAATTCGTTTAATATGAAACGTTGGTTCTCAAACGAATCTACAAACTTTGCCAATTCTCCCGGTTTTGATGTTAATCCGGCCTTAGAATTTTTCCCGGATAACGGTACCAGTAACTCCTCGGGGACAGTTTTAGTGATTCCACAGTTTATAACCATTGCCGGCACCAATGGCAATAGTTATTCTATTGCTATATCAGGAGAAGGCAGCTATCAAGATATTGGAAACGGACTCTACGAAATGACTTTAACAATGAACGCAACCAACGACCAATTGTTTGGCGGAACTATTTCTGTAGAATATCGTATTTACAACAATCAAAACTACCCAGAACCAGAACCTTTAAATAACAACAATTGCATTACAGAATATGATTTATAGAACTAGCTTAGTTTACTTAACCATCTTTTTGTCTTTATCAGTTCTTTGGAGTTGTAAAGACAAACAACAGGGAAGTTATACAGACATTACAAGTTTAAAACAAGCTTATAGCAGTGGCGACTACAGCCAATGGCCTGAGCCAACTCTTGATGAAAGTATCGATAAATCTAATTTTGAAGACATTGGCGTATTGCCTAAGGTTGAACACCCAGACTATAATCCGTACTCAGAAGAAAAAGCCAAACTTGGTAAAACTTTATTTTTCGATCCAAGACTATCTGTTAGCGGACAAATTGCTTGTGCCTCGTGCCATAATCCGGAATTGGGCTGGACAGACAACACAACGAGATCTTTTGGGCACGATAGACAAACAGGACCAAGAAATGCCATGACCATTTTAAATGTGGCCTATGCGCATGAATTATTCTGGGATGGCCGCGCTAAAAACTTGGAAGATCAGGCCAGATTTCCAATTTCAGATGAAATTGAAATGAATGAAAATCTCAATATTGCAGTTGATAAAATTGCTAATATTGAAGGATACAAACCCCTTTTTGAAGCCGCATTTGGCAATGACTCCATTTCTCTTCAACGAATACAATACGCCATTGCAACTTTTGAAAGAACAATTAAAAGTCCTAAGAGTAAATTTGATAAATTTATCGAAGGAAAATCTGATTTGTTTTCAGACCAAGAAGTAAAGGGTTTACATTTGTTTAGAACAAAAGCTATGTGTATAAACTGTCATAACACGCCTTATTTTAGTGATAATAACTATCACAACGATGGCCAGACACTTTTTGGCACTAAAGACGAAGATTTTGGTCGATATTTGGTAACAAAAGATGTTGATGACATAGGAAAGTTTAGAACACCAACCTTACGCGAAATATCAAATACGGGGCCATGGATGCATCACGGGCATTTCCCTAGTTTGTTAGATGTAGTAGAATTTTATAATTTGGGGAATCCGGCTGTCATTCAAAAAAAATATCTAGGTACTCCCAGAGATTCTCTAATCCCCAAAACATCACCATTATTGAGAAAATTAAATATGGATAGAGAAGAAATTGATGCGCTCCTAGCATTTTTAGAAACTTTAAGCACACCAAACCGCAGAACTATCATACCTACTTTACCAAAATAGCATATTAACCTTTTAAACTATATTATTATGAAAAAACAATTACTAACTTTTTTAACCTTGAGTTTTGCTCTTTTTGGCTTTTCTCAAATTACGCTTGTAAAGGAAATCAATCCCGCAGGAGATGGCAATCCTCGTAACTTGTATGCCTTTGACGGAAAAATTTACTTTGATGCTACCGATGGCACGAACGGTTTTGAGCTTTGGGTATCGGATGGCACCGAAGCTGGCACCTTTTTAGTAAAAGATATTAACCCCTCTGGCACTTCTGCTCCCGGTAACTGGTTTGAATACAACAATACTTTGTATTTTTCCGCTAACTCGGGAGGCGGCTCAGTGTTACATAAAACTGACGGTACCGAAGCAGGCACCTTGGCTACGGGAGATACTGGTTTATTTGGGCCTGTCTTAGTGGGCACGGAGATTTATGCTGTTAATTCAACCGACACCAATAATTTGTGGAAATTTACAGGTGACGGCACCGCCGCCGCCGTGGCTCCTGCCGCCATCAATGCTTTAGGGTTTAACTTGATTGAACTAAATGGCAAACTGTTAATTGTAGGAACTGTACCAAGCACTACTGTAGGAAGAGAATTGTACGAATACGACCCGGCAACAAATAGTTTTACTCTGATTAAAGATATCGATAATGCGACTACCAATTCTGGCGCACAAAATTTTGTATCAACCGGTAGTAAAGTTTATTTTAGAACCGGAACTAACGCCATTTGGGAAACCGATGGAACACCAGCAGGAACCCAAGAAGTTACTACGGTTACAAACGCTGGAATTGGTGGTATCTTAGAACTATATGCCTGGGATGGAAAAATATTTTTTGAAGGCGATACTAGTGCTTCTAACGACCAGCTTTGGGTTTATGACCCTGCAGCAGATACCGTTACCAATGTTAGCAATATCACTGGTGGTACCGGTACAGGTGCGAATAATCACGATCCCTCAGATTTTGCACCTTTTGGCGACTTTTTATATTATGCTGGGGAAATTGCAGACGATACCAGACAATGGTTATTTAGAACAGACGGCGTTAATTCTGTAAGAGTAAATGATGACATTTTTGATATTGACGATATTGCAGTGTTAAACGGTGTATTATACTTTGAAGGCGATGACGGCGTTGCCGGAAATGAGCTTTATAAGGCAGATCCAACAACCCTATCTAATGGAGAGGCTGTTTTGGAAATTGTGAATGTTTATCCAAACCCTGCCAAAGATCATGTCATGTTTTCACAAAATATGATTGGAAAATCTTACACTATTTTTGATGCCGCCGGAAAACAACTTTCTGAAGGAATCCTTAATACTGACAGGCTAGAATTGAATTTAGCCTCAGGCTTATATCTTATTAGAGTAAAGTCAGACAACAGTATTCTTACCAAGAAAATTATTATTGAGTAATAGCATCTTGTTTTAATTGAAAAAGGAGTTTCATTTTGAGACTCCTTTTTTGTTTTATTAAAAATTAACTCTTGTATTTTTCGTAAATTTGAAGTTCACAAATTCAATTTTATGAACACTATCCAATCCTATATTGAAACACACCAACAAACCTTTATAAACGAACTTATTGATCTTTTAAAAATACCATCCATTAGCGCTGACTCGATTTATAAAAACGATGTCTTAAAAACTGCCGAAGTTATTAAAACCCGGTTGCAGGAAGCAGGTTGCGATTTGGTGGAAATTCATCCTACTGCAGGTTACCCGATAGTATATGGTGAAAAAATAATAGACCCAAAATTACCCACAGTTTTAGTTTACGGGCATTATGATGTGCAACCGCCCGATCCATTAAATTTATGGGATTCTCCTCCATTTGAACCCGTAATTAAAAACACAGAACTACATCCCGAAGGCGCCATTTTTGCCCGCGGTGCTTGCGATGATAAAGGACAAATGTATATGCATATCAAGGCTATGCAGTTTATGACCGAGACTAATCAATTGCCTTGCAATGTGAAGTTTATGATTGAAGGCGAAGAAGAAGTCGGCAGCGTTAACCTGTCGACCTTTGTAAAACAAAATCGTGAGAAATTGGCTAACGATGTAATTTTGATTTCAGATACGGGAATGATTGCTAAAGATGTGCCATCGATTACTACAGGTTTACGCGGATTGAGTTACGTGGAGGTTGAAGTGATCGGCCCAAATCGCGATTTACACTCCGGACTTTATGGCGGCGCCGTAGCCAATCCCATCAATATTTTGGCTAAAATGATCGCTTCGCTTCACGATGACAATAACCATATCACAATTCCGGGATTTTATGATAAAGTAGAAGAATTATCGGCAGAAGAACGCGCCGAAATGGCCAAAGCTCCGTTTAATTTAGAGGCCTATCAAAAAGCTTTAAATATCGAAGCTGTTTATGGCGAAAAAGGTTACACAACCAATGAAAGAAATTCAATCAGACCAACTTTAGACGTCAACGGCATTTGGGGTGGTTACACAGGCGAAGGTGCTAAAACCGTTATCGCCAGCAAGGCCTACGCAAAAATATCGATGCGTTTGGTACCGCATCAGGATTGGGAAGAAATTACCCAGTTATTTAAAAATCACTTTGAAAGCCTTGCCCCAAAAGGTGTAACGGTAAAAGTAACGCCACATCACGGCGGACAAGGATATGTAACACCCATTGATAACATTGCCTATCAAGCCGCTTCAAAAGCTTATGAAGAAACCTTTAGCAAAACACCTATTCCCCAACGCAGCGGTGGCAGCATTCCAATAGTTGCTTTGTTTGAGCAAGAGTTAAACAGCAAAACTATTTTAATGGGATTTGGTTTAGATAGCGACGCCATTCACTCACCTAACGAACATTTTGGCGTATGGAATTATCTAAAAGGGATTGAAACTATTCCTTGGTTTTACAAATATTTCGTGGAGTTATCGAAATAATTACTGCTAAACCTTTGCCAACGTTTGTAGCTTTTAAAAAGGTTATCCTAAAAAATCCGTTTATTCTTAATTGAGTAAACTAATTTTTATCATCCCAATTGAAAATTCAATCTCAAAATGAAATGAATAATTAATCAGTGGCTTTTTTTATGCTCCAACTCATCAAATAGTTGCAACAATTTGAAACATTTAACGTTAAAATTGTACTAATAAATCATCATCAATCAATCCGAGGCGTATCCGAATTATTTGGAACGTAGCGGAAAAAAATCAATCATCATGCTCAAAAAATTCTTTTTGCTTTGCTCGGGTGCCGACAAGCATATCATTGAAAGTTGTTCCAATGGCGAACAAAACAAATATGCCGGAATCGGCGCAACCGTTTTCTTTACAGCAGTCATGGCTTTTATTGCCGGAAGTTATGCGCTTTATACGGTTTTTGATAACGTGTATTACGCAATATTTTTTGGGTTCGTTTGGGGCTTACTCATTTTTAACCTTGACCGTTTTATTGTTTCCACCATTAAAAAAAGAGATCGCTTTTTGGACGAGTTCATTCAGGCTTCACCGCGAATTGTTTTAGCGATTATAATAGCGATTGTGATTTCAAAACCGTTGGAAATCAAAATTTTTGAAAAAGAAATCAATACCATTTTGTTACAAGAAAAGAACCAAATGGCTATGGATAATAAAAAGCAAATCGCCAATTATTTTCAATCTGATATAGATCAAAACAATGCTCAAATCGACAGGTTAAAATCCGATATCCAAGAAAAAGAAAATGAAGTAAACAACTTATATGACGTTTATATCGCTGAAGCAGAAGGCACAGCCGGAACCAAAAAACTTGGAAAAGGTCCGGTTTACAAAGAAAAACGAGAAAAACACGATGCTGCTTTACAAGAATTAACAACTTTAAAAACTACAAATCAGGCCAAAATCACAGAATTAGAAGCACAAGGGAAAATCCTGCAAGCCAATTTGGATGAAAAAGTAGCTGAAACCCAACCTATCATTGATGGTTTTGATGGTTTAATGGCGCGTATCAACGCCTTAGATGAACTACCTTGGATACCATCGTTTTTTATCATGTGCCTTTTTTTGGCGATTGAAACCTCACCCATTGTTGCTAAATTATTATCGCCCAAAGGCGAATACGATTTCAAACAAGAAGAAGGAGAGTTGGCAGTGAAAAACGTGTTAGCTCAAAACAAATACCAAAGCGACTTACAAAAACAAACGGATGCATCTATTTACGATAGCGTGTATGCCGATATTCGAGAGGACAAAGATTTATACAATTATAAGAAAACACGAGCCATCAAAATATTGGAATTACAAGCAGATAGTTTTTTACAAAAACAAATGAAGTCATTATAAAATTAAAACCCCGATTTTTCTTAGTTCGGGGTTTTTTACGTCACTTCTTAAGGTAAATAAGACAGCCCATTTCGGGTTTTCCAGAGAAAATATTTCTCAAATAATACTTTGTTGAAATCGTACAAAATATTCGGAATCATAATAGTAAAAGTTCTTGGTTTGAATAAGCTGGTAGAAAGTAGTAGAACTTCTTTTTTACCGGCATCCATGATACATAATCCGGGAATTCTACCCCAAGCCTTTTCTTTTAAATCGGTTCTACCCTTTGTTACTCTAATAATGTTTTCTGCAACAATTTTACCGGTTTCATCAGAAGGATATCCTGTTTTTGGCGAGGCAAATGGCACTGCTCCAGGTGTAAAAGGTAGTGGCACATTCACCGCAATTCCTGCCGCCCAAATATTTTGATAATCAGGATGTCTGTAATCATTGCCCACCGGAATATATCCGGTTGGAGTAGCATTCAAATCAGGTGAATTGGTCACAAAATCTACACCTATAAAAGGAGGCATCAACATAGTGAAATGGCTAGGTAAAACTTCGTCGCTGGTTAAAATTACTTTATCTTTTTGTACCTCCTTTACACCAACTTGAGTACGATAATGAATATTAAACATATTCATGAAAGATTTCAACATAGTCTCACCCATCGGCATACCATCAATGCCAAAATGACCTAAATAATCTTCAGGTGTAATCCAGTATAAATCTACCTTTTTACGGATGTTTTGCTCACGAAGCCATTTTTCAATATTGAATAAAAACTCATAAGCAGCACCCATACAACCAGCATTTTGGGTAGCTCCAATCACAATCGGTCCTGGATTTTGCTTGAATTCTTCTAAGGCTTTTCGGGTTTTCATCGCCCCATTGGGTGTACCGATATAGTGTGCAAATTCTTCCACTCCGGGAGCTACATCATATTTTACTTTGGGCCCTGTAGCAATCACCAAATGATCGTAACGTATTTCTCCTTGATCAGTAAATAAAGTACTGGTTTTTGGATCTACTTTAACCGCTTCAGCTACCATAAAATCTACACCCTTTTTTTTCAGAATCTCTTCTTTTTTAAAGGAAATATCTTTGATTTCTCTTCTTCCAAGTGGTACCCATATAAGTGACGGTATAAAGAGAAAAAGAGGTGATTTATCAATTAAAATAACTTTGTGTTGGCTCTTTCCTTTTCGTTTAATTTCTAAAGCAGAAGTCATTCCTGCAAAACTCCCTCCAATTACAACTGTTGTGGTCATGATCTTTAATTTTAAAAATTATGATATGGTCTAACCCTATATCTAAATCAAAATTAATCAAAGCTTAAAATGCAAAATATGATCAAAGTCATTTGAGGCCAAGTAACTGCTTATTTACTAGCTTTGTGTAACATAAGTTACATATATCACTATCAAAAAGAACAATTAACAGAATGTTTAGGCAACTAATAGCAACCATATAAAAATAGGTCTAATTTCAATTAGAGAATAAGCCCATAAAAGATTTAGTAGTTATTCTTTAACAATTTTGAAGGTACCGGTTTTCTTACTTGTAGCAACTGTTACAAAGTATACTCCTGCAGATAACTGACTAATATCTAAAGTTGTATTACTTTTTAGGCTGTTTTTGGAAAGTACTACCTTACCTGAAACGGTTTTTATATCAAGTTTGAACACTTGGCTTTGGGATACAGAAACCGTGATGTTTGAATAAGTTGGATTTGGATAAATAGTGACTTCATCTGGCGCGAAATTCTCTAAACCGAGGGTCGCAAAAATAAGGCAATCGCTACTTTCTGTGCAACCGGCGTTGGTGACCTCAACGCGGTAAAGTCCGTTGGCACTTGGTATAAATGTTCTGTTGGTTTCGTTGGTAATTGGTAAATTGGTATCGCAATCGTACCATTGGTAAGAAGTTGCATTTAGTTGATTGGCCGTTAGAGTATTAGAGTTAACAGTAACCGCATTATCCACATCAATAAGTCCTGCCTTGGTAGCTGTGTAAGCCATCACCAGTTTCGTTAACTCGTGAAAATATGGTAAATCTAAAGTTGCTAAACGGTCGTTTGAAGTATGATAAAACGGTGTTTGGTCGTTAGTTGCCCAAGACTCACCTACCAAAACAGCAGAGTAACCTTGATCCCAAAATCTGGAATGGTCACTTGCGGTGGTTCCGGGGTTCACTACAATAGGTGCTTTTAAATCGAAGGTGTAGGTGTTGTAAATATTCACAATATCGTCTTTCATTGCCAACGAACCGGCAATGTTTCTCACATCAATATCCCATTCGTTATCGCCCGGCGTGCCAGGTTCATCACCATCGTAACCAATCATATCCATATTTAAAACTCCTAGAATATTATCGCCTCTATTAGCAACTTCTGCGGCATAAAAACCGGCGCCTAACAATCCAATTTCCTCTTCATCCCATAAAGCGTACACAATAGTATTATCAATACATTGCGTTGATAAAATTCTGGCTATTTCCAACACCGCAGCCACGCCGGTAGCGTTGTCATCTGCACAAAAAGCCGCTACCGAATCGTAATGTGCACAAATAATATAAATATTATCGGGATTGGTTTGGCCTGTCTGTGTGGCGATAATATTGCGGCCATTCACGTTAAAAGCTTGATCTTGTATGATAAGGTTCTCTAAATTTTCGAGCCGTTCCTTAATATAATCAGCGGCTAAATCATTATTATTTTGTAAGCGTGAGGCTATAGTAACAGTGTTGCCATTAACGGTAGTGGTTTGTTCGCCAGATAATTCGCTAACCATCAACTCTAATCGACCAATATCAACTTGATTAATTAAATCCTGAACAGATTGCGAGTGCGCGTTAATAGCAAATAACACACATAAGCTTAACGCAGTAAGTATTTTATTCATTTATGGGAGTACAATTTTTCGTTACAAAAATAAGGATTTCAGGGAATTAAACTTATTATTTTGTTTTTTCAAAAAGTTATTCTACATTTGTAGAGTTATTTCTAAATATGTAGAAAATGAATTTATCAAAATCTGAAGAAGAATTAATGAATTATATATGGACTTTAGATAAGGCCTTTATGAAAGATCTTATGGAAATTTATCCTGAACCAAAACCCGCTACAACTACCATTGCAACACTTTTAAAACGCATGACCGAAAAAGGATTTATCGCCTACAAAACCTACGGTAACTCAAGAGAATACTATACCTTGGTAAAAAAGAAAGACTACTTTTCTAAGCATGTTAATGGTTTAATTAAACACTTCTTTAACGATAGTGCTACGCAATTCGCTTCCTTTTTTACAAAAGAAACCAATCTAACCAAAGAGCAGTTAGAAGATTTAAAAGCAATTATTGACTCTGAAATTAATAAGAAATAACATGGAAATTCACCTTCTAAAATTCACGGCTGCCTTAGCTATCTTATGGTTGTTCTACAAGTTGTTTCTAGAAAACGATAACAGACATCAATTTAAACGGTTTTATCTTTTGGCATCAATTTTTTTCGCGCTAATAGTGCCGTTTATAACTATTACAGAATATATTGAAGCTACGACTCAATCGGTAAGTTTATCATCTAATCTTGAATTCACCACAGTAATTGAACAAAATGTTCAACCTCCAGAAGTCGATTATTTACCTATTATTTTATGGAGTGTTTACGGCATAGGTGTTTTGTTTTTCGGCGTAAAGTTTATAGTGAATTTGTTTAGTGTTTTTAATAAAATTCGAACAAGCGAAAAATATTACGATCAATCATTTATTTATGTTTTAATTGATAAATTAAAAATCCCACATTCATTTTTTAGTTACATTTTCTTGAACAAGGACTTATACAAGTCAGCCCAAATACCAAAAGAAGTTTTAATACACGAGCAAACGCACGCGCAACAAAAACATAGCATTGACATCCTCATAATGGAGCTGCTGCAGATTGTTTTTTGGTTCCATCCCTTAATATATATCATGAAGCACAGTATAAAACTCAATCATGAATTTTTAGCTGACGAAGCCGTTATTCGTCAAGGCATAGAAGCATCGATCTATCAACAATTATTGCTTGCATTCTCATCAAATGCATCAAAAAATCTCCCGACAGAAATCGGGATAACAAGTTCCATCAATTATTCATCCATCAAAAAACGATTTACAGTTATGAAAACACAAACATCAAAAACCCGGATTTGGATTAGTACGATTTTGCTACTACCTATTATTGCGATTCTTTTTTATAATTTCAGTTCAACAGAATATGTTTTAAAGGAATCTCCGGAAAATATAGAGACATTACAAGAGGATAAAATCCTAAATGTTGTTGTAAATTCTGAAGACGAAATTTTAATAAATGGTAAAGTTGAAAGCTTTGAAAATCTGGAAAAGCTTTTAAGTCAATTCCCTAAAGAAAATTATACAGTTAATTTAACCAAGGAAAAACTTGCATCTAATAATGTTTTTTCAAAAGTTATGGCGCTTTTTACTAGTTATAACATTCTAATTGACCAGGTTTCCACCCAAGATATAAGTAAAGAAAAACAATCTTTTCAGCGCATAAATGAAGGCGTTTCTCAATCATTAATGGATGAATATAATCTTTGGATTAAAGAGTTTAAGCAATATAGTGTAATAAAGGTTTCCCATTACGAACGTATAGTTTCAATATATAATTTAATGTCTGACAAACAACGTTCCTCAGTCGAAAAATACCCAGAAACACCTCAAATAAATCGAACTAACCAAAAGATGAATAAACCTTCCACAGCACAATTTGAGGCTTGGAAAAACAAAGACACCTACGCTTTGTGGCTAGATGGTACACCAATAAAAAATTCTGAACTCAATAACTATAGCATCGAGGATATAGTGCATTTCATAGAATCTAAAGTGTATAGAAATGCACGAAGTGTAAAATATCCACAACCTTTTCAAACTAGTCTATACACTAAGGAAGGCTTTGCTCAAGCCTATGAGGAAGCTCCTGTAAAAGAATATAACAGGTTGGCTGACAAATATTCTAAAGACATTTTAACATTTCTTAAAGGCTCAAGATCTGACAATACGGAACTATTAATCCAATTTGAGCAATTAAATAGAATGTACGATAATTTTGCGCCAAATTTAATTAAAGAATTCAATATACTAGCGGTACCGCCAGTGCCAGCTAAATTTTCATCCAAAACCAATTTTCCACCACCACCTAAACCTGAGAATCCACCAATTGCAAAGAATCCAACAATCCAAGATGATAGTAAAAATCAAATGAAAATGGATGATGGTGAAAATGATTCAAATAATAGTAGAATAAAAACAATGAGTTTTACATTTTCATCTCTTAAAAATGCTAAAAAAATAGATTGGAACTTAAAACAAGCCTTTAAAGATAATTTCGCAAAATTGAATCACCAAGATTCAATTAAGGCTGTCTTAAAGATTGAAAAAAAGGTTATGATTGATAATAAGAGAATAAAAGATTATAAAACAGAATTTACAGGAACATTTGGTGAAGTTGATATGATGTATGTCAAAATTAAACAGCACATAAATGAGTTAAAACAAGAATAATAATAAGCTTGAATTCTTTAGTATTAATATTAGTCCTATCATATTTAAAATTTAAAACCTCACAGGTTTTCAAAACCCATGAGGTTTTATATGAAATCAACTATCTTTAACTATCAATATTTAAAATTCAAATCATGCGGCATTTTTGGTATCTCTTAGTATTAGCTATTTTATTTGGTTGTAATTCTAACAACCAACAAACCCAAACTTCAATAGAGGCCGACAAAACCCAAATCCTACAAGTATTAAAAACCCAAGAAAACGCCTGGAATCAACGCGATTTTGAAGGATTTATGCAAGGGTACCTCAACTCTGATTCATTAAAATTTTACGGCCGAAATGGCTTAACCAAAGGTTGGCAAAACACGCTTGACAATTATATAAAGGGTTATCCTACCGCAGCCGAAAGTGGCACGCTGACATTTAAAATCAACGACATCTCTCCTATTGAAACTAATAGTTATTGGGTGATGGGCGAGTTTTTTTTAGAACGCACCGTGGGTAATGCAAACGGCATTTTTATGCTCATCTTTAAAAAGATTGATGGCGAATGGAAAATTGTAGCCGATATGTCGGCTTAAATTAAGCCGCAGTTTCTTCCGATTTAAAATGGTCGTAAAGTTCTTTACAACCCAAACCAACAATTGAAAATTGTTTATTCTTCAAAATAGATTGATTGTGCAAATGCACCAAAGCATTTACACCAAAACGGTCTATATTCTCCAAGTCGTCTATGCTCAAAGTTAGAGAATCTAACTTCTCAAAAATATATTGAAAAGTTTTATTGAATACCTCTAAATTACTTTGATTTAAACTGCCTTTTAACTTATAAAAGTTGTTGTAATTGGTAATAGTAAGTTCCATACCCCGATAGTTTTTAATGTTAATAATAAATTTGGCGCTAATAATCATTGATTACCAAGTAAATATCGTAAGTTAAAAACTACTATCCTTTTAAAATCGACAAACAGCTAAATTCTCAAGGTTTTTGAAAAACACTGACATTTTTTATCGACAAAACGCATGTTATTAAGCAGTTGAATTCTAAAATTTTCTATCGGGATTAAATGCTGAAAGATCTAAAGACGCCGGTTTATTGGCTATGATTTCAGAAACTAATAAACCTGTGGCAGTGGCCATACTCCAGCCCATCATGGCATGACCGGTAGCAACGGTTAAATTTGAATAGGCTTTAAATTTTCCAATATAAGGCAATCCGTCAGGTGAAACCGGTCTTAAACCGAAGGCAGCATTGCTTTTTTCGTCTTGCGTGAGCACAACATTTGGATAGTAGCTTGCAGCTGCTTTTGCAATGGCTTCAACACGCACGCGGTTGATGTTGTTATTGATGCCTGCAATTTCCATAGTACCTGCAAAACGTGTAAAACCATTCATTGGAGTTACAGCAACTTTGGCCTCTGTCAAAATTGCGGGTATGGTTATTCCGGTATCTAAATTGGTGTTGATTCGATACCCTTTACCCGGTTGAAGCAATAATTTAATCCCTAATTTTTCACTGAGCAAACTACTCCACGAACCGGCAGCTAATACAAATTCATCTGCTTTGTAAGTGTTTTTAGCGGTAGTTACACTCTGTATTCTATTAGATTTTAACTGTATATCCTCTATTTTTTCATTGAGATGAAATGTTACACCTTTTTTCTTTAAAAGCAACTTCATTTCATCCATAAACTCATGTGGCGTTGTATGTGCATCGCATTTGTAATAAGTTGCTCCAATGGCATTAAGTTGGACTTTAGGTTCTAGTTGTTTTAAAGTTTCTAAGGATAATTCGGTTGCTTCTAAACCTTCTTGATTTGCGAGTTGTGCTGTTTTAATTTCGGCTTCTAATGCAGCCTCTGTTTGGCATAACATCAGCAATCCCTTTTTTTCATATTGAAAGGTAAACTGCTCTTCTCGTTTTATATCGTCATACAATTCCTGACTCAACAAAGCAATATTCTTGATAACCGGAATAGCTTTGGTTACATGTTTGGCATTACACGATCGGTTAAAAGCCAGACTCCATTTTAAGAAATCCAAATCCATACGAGGTTTGATATAGAGCGGACTTGCAGGATTAAGCATCCATTTCAACCCCTTTTTCATGACTCCCGGTGCCGATAAAGGTATGATATGGCTAGGTGATAAATAGCCGGCGTTGACATAAGACGCCCCTGCATCTAAATTAGATTGGTCAACAAGCGTTACTT
Source organism: Paucihalobacter ruber (assembly GCF_006494535.1). Classification (GTDB taxonomy): domain Bacteria; phylum Bacteroidota; class Bacteroidia; order Flavobacteriales; family Flavobacteriaceae; genus Paucihalobacter; species Paucihalobacter ruber. The sequence continues at coordinate 20,283 of NZ_VHIQ01000007.1, read as the reverse complement.
GATAGCCTTCTTTTTGAAGGTAATAGGCAGAACACAAGCCGATGATACCGCCGCCAATAACAATAATATTTTTACTCATTTATTCCCAAATAATATCCCAAATTGGTGTTGTCTCCAATAAGTGTTCAATGAAATAATTCCAACGTTTTTTAATAAAATAATTTTGGGCCTTCCCCTGGTAACCATGTCGTTGACTAGGTAGAATTAACAAATCAAACGCTTTATCTGCATTTACCAAAGCTTCGGCTAATTTAAAGGTTGCTGAAGGGTTTACATTCTCATCAATACCACCATGCACCAATAACAATTTTCCTTTTAAGTTTTTTGCATTGGTAATGTTTGATACCTTTTCATAAGTATCGTCAACAGGCCAACCTTGATACATTTCAGGCCACCAAGCTTTTTCCATTCTAAAATCATGATCTGCCGAACTTGCCACGCCAACTTTATAAAAATCCGGAAAACCCAACATGCCCCGACCTGTATCATAACCTCCAGCCGAATGCCCAAAAATGCCCACTTTATCAATATTTATCCAGGAATATTTCTCAGCAAGATGTTTAATGGCTAAAACGTGATCTTCTAAATTATTTTCCATGTTTTTATAGGAATAGTCGTGAAACTCCTTAGAACGACCCGATGTTCCCAATCCATCAACACTTACCACAATAAACCCAAATTCAGCTAACGATTGATTACTAAAACTTCTATCAAACGATTTTGGGAATTGTTGCGTATGTGGTCCCGTATAGGTTGCATCGATGATAGGATATGATTTGCCGGCATCAAAATTAGTTGGTTTCCAAATAGCACCATAGATTGTTGTTTTTCCGTCTTTAGCTATAACATCTAAAACTTCGGGAGATTGCCACCCTTTTGAAATGACATCATCAATATTTGCATGTGTTAACTCGGCTAATATTTTTCCATTTTTTGAATCTCTTAAAACAGTTTTTGTCGGAATATTTACGGTTGAATAATTATCTGTAAAATACTTTCCGTCTTCAGAAAAATCAACAATATGATGCGTGTTTTCCGGTGTTAATAAGGTAAGGTCACCTTTAAAGCTAGTTTTGTAAAGTTTTTGATGGTAAGGATTACTATTTGAGTCTTTTCCTGATGCCAAAAAATAGATTTCCTCTGTATCTTCATCAACATGAACAACTGAGTTGATATAATAATTGCCAAGCGTAATTGGCTTTGTTACTTGGGTAGCAACATCAACCATATATAATTGTCGCCAGCCACTGCGTTCTGATAAGAAAATAATTTTTTGATTTTTTTCAAGATTTTTAAACCAAAAGTTGTCAATATTTGTTTTACTGCTTTCCTCTATAAGCGCTGTTTCAGTCTTATTATTAAGATCTACGAGCGTTAAAAATTCCTTTTGATAGCCTCGTTCTGAATAATTAGACAATAAATTTCCTGAATCATTAATCCATCTAACCGAAACAGCGTTGATATGTGTCCCTGTCGGTAAATTAGTATGGACTTGATTTTTGGTTTCTATATTAAAGAACACAGGTTTTACTTGAATCATTGCAGTGTCTCCCGGTGAGCCACGATAATAAGAAAGTAATTTTGATTTGTAGAGGGTATCGATACTATGATCTAACAAATACATTTTTTCGGCATTTCTAAAGTCGACAATGTTCGCGGCTATCCATTTAGAATCTTTAGACCAATTGACACTAAAGTGTTTTGGCCGTTCAGCATTTTCTCCTTCCATAACATCGCCCCAACCGTAATACGTGGCATATTCATAGTCCTTTTTTCCATCAAAACTTAATTGATATGAGTTATTCGTTTCGGTTGACTTAACAAATAAATTATAATTTTCAGAATAAGCTATCCACCTGCCATCAGGAGATTTTGATTCAAATTCACTATTTCTTTGCTGGTGTTTATCTTCTTTTAATTGGAGATCGTAAGTTTTAAGATCTAAAGTATAAGTCTTGCCTTTAAAGCTTAAATCTAAATTTCCATCTTTTAATATTTCAATATTTGAAATTGGCAAATCAATTGATTTTACTGTATCATCCCCTAATTTATTTAAGGCAATTGCCAACTTTTCATGATTGAATAAATCAACAACTTTATAATTTTTGAAGTTAACTGTTTTGTAGGTTTTATTGTTTTTGCCGTAATCAACAAACCAAATTCCTGAACTATCCTTAAACCAATTCACCTTGGTTTGAAGATTAAAAACTGTTTTATTATTATAATTATCATACAAAAAACTTATTGCCCGGGTGTAATCTTCTTGTGTGACATTTTGTGCTTTAGAAGATGTTGACAACAACATTAAAGTTGCCAATACAATGATAATCTGTTTCATAATAAACGTTTTAAATCATTAAAAAAACTTTGCCTGTACGCGATTTAAATCTTCCTAAGCAGAAAGAATCTTCATCTTTATATCTAGGGCTATAATCTACTTTAAGATGGTTAGCTAGGCGTATTATTCAATTAATTTTTTTTGAATATAATCATTAATTCTCCTTTCCATTATTGAAAGAGTAACAGTTCCTTCTTCAAGAATTACTTCATGAAATTCACGAATATTAAATTTACTTTCTAAAGTTTTCTCGGCCTTATTTCTGAGTTCTCTTATTTTTATTTCTCCAATTTTATAGGATAAGGCTTGTCCTGGCCAAGATATATAACGATCTGTTTCTGTTGTAACTTCATGAATTGACAGCGCTGTATTTTTTGCCATATAATCTAACATTTGTTCTCTGGTCCAACCCTTGGCATGCACTCCTGTATCAACTACCAATCGGCAAGCTCTCCACATTTCGTAGGTTAATTGACCAAACTTTTCATAAGGGGTTGTATAAATATTCATCTCGTCGGCCAGATATTCAGCGTATAATCCCCAACCTTCACCATAAGCTGATAAGTATAAATCTCTTCTAAATTTTGGTATGGTTTCGGGTAATTCATTGTTTAAAGAGATTTGTAAATGATGACCCGGAACTGCTTCATGCGATGTTAAAGCAGGAATTGTATATAGAGTTCTACTTGGTAAATTATAGGTGTTTACCCAGTAAAATCCGGCGGTTGTTTCGCTGCGAGAACCAGAATATCGACCTCCGGTATAATTAGGTGCAATGTCTGCAGGTACCGGAACAACACCATAAGGTTTTCTCGGTAAAGTTTTAAAAAATTTAGGGAGTTCGGCGTCTATTCTTTTGGCAATGTCACGTGCAAACATCAATAACTCATCGGCGGTTTTAGGGTAGAATTGTTGGTCTGTTCTCAGGAATTCTAAAAAATCTCCAAAGCTGCCTTTAAATTCTAAATCATCAATAATTTTTTGCATTTCTGCTTTAATTCGAGCCACTTCATTCAAGCCAATTAGATGAATATCGTCTGCTGTGTACTGAGTGCTTGTTGTAAAATAATTGATTCTGTTTTGATAAAACTCTTTACCGTTTGGTATTGATGAAATTCCTAAACCTTTTCTGGTTTTTGGAAAATATTCATCTTCAAAAAACCTTTTAATTTTCTTATACTCCTCTATGGCATTTTTTTGAACACTTAATTTGGCAATCTTTATAATTGAATCTTTTTCAGTTGCCGATAATGTTTCTGGCAAGTTTAGAAATGGTTTGTAAAATTCACTTTGGGTAACATCTAAAACTATATGTTTGTTGTAAGTGTCATCATAGTTGTTAAATACGACTCGAGGTTGTGCCATGCCTTCTTTAATTGATGCTCTTAACAGCTCGATATTATAATTAATAGATTTTGACAACTTATTAAGCTGCTCTAAATAATCATCGACTTGTTGTTTATTCTTAAAAGTTCTGTTTCCCATTCTACTCAAATTGAGATGAAAAGCAGACTCATTTGTAATGGTATTTAAATAAGTTTTATAAGTGTTTGAATCTATTTTATCTTGTAGAACAAACAGCAGCAACTTTCTTGAAATTTTTTCTGTTTCCGATAAACCTTTTTCTGAAATCTGTTCTAATTCTTCTTTTAATTCTTTTGAAAATTCAGCTTCAGCTTTATAATATTTTGCTGTGTTTTCAACAGATTCATATCTATCGAAATCATAATCCCTATCTGCTTCGTATCTGGCAATAATTGCATTTAATTTGTCGGAATCTGAAAGTGATTGAAAGGAAAATAATGCGAAGCAAAAAATGATTACCAAAGGTTTAAAGCTTTTCATAAAGGGATTATTTCAGTTAAAATTATTAAACTTTTTTCACATATTGCGTAATAATTACAATGTGCTGGCCATCTACTTTACCTTCAATGTAGGTTTCGTTGTCGGGATCTAATTTTATATTTCTTACGGCGGTACCTTGTTTGGCCACAATACTGGAACCTTTCACTTTTAAATCTTTTATAAGTACAACTGAGTCTCCAGCTTCGAGAATAACACCGTTTACGTCTTTATGAACAATTTTGGTTGATTCGTCTTCTGCGTCGCCGGCAGATTTGGCAAAGGCCAATGCTTGGTCGTCTAAATACATCATATCAAGCAAATCTTGTGGCCAACCTTCAGATTTGAGTCGGTTGAGCATGCGCCAGGACAGAATTTGAACAGGTTGAAATTCGCTCCACATACTGTCGTTTAAACAGCGCCAGTGATTCGCATCTAAAGGCTTAACACCTTCAATTTGATCGAGACAATTTTTACAAATCAATACCGAATTATCAACAGTTTGGTTTTGCGACGGTGGTAATTTATAGAAATGTAAAGTTGAATCTGATTTACATAACTCGCAGCAATTATTACTTCTTTCCTGAAGTATTGGATTTATATTCATGTCTTTTATTTTAATGCAATTTAGAGCGATTCTCGCAACTTTTTTGGCAGTGATTGAAGAATTAATTCATAGGAATGATCGATTAATTTTACAATCAATTTTGGAGATAATTCACCTGTATGAATATAAACGCTGTTCCACAACTTTTTATGCATGTGATAACCGGGTTGTATGCTGTTGTATTCGGCTCTTAATTCTTCGGCGTAATCGGGGTCGCATTTTAAATTGATATATGCATCGCCCTTTTCCCATTGAGATAGTGATGCCAAAGCAAACACTTTTCCGCCAACCTTAAACACCAGCACATCATCATCAAAAGGAAAGTGCTCGGTTACTCCTTTTTTACTAAGGCAATAAGTTCTGTATTGCTCAATATTCATTTTAGCTTCTTAGAAGTTTGTGACTCTATTTCTAAGGCCGAATAATCTAATTTCCAGCCAATGGTTTCTACAATATGCTGCATGATGTTAATAGCTTCTAAGGCTTCGTTTTGAGCAGCATTAAACAACGAACTTTCCGGAATTTTGCTCATAATGTGTTCCTTGGTTTGTGCAGTCAGTGCTGTTAGGTCTTCAGCTTCAAATTTGTTAAAAACTCCGTTTTTTATATCGTAATAATTGAGATTGGTTTCTATGGAAAGCACTTCGGGTTGCGGAAATTGCGATAAAATAACGATTTTAGACTTGCCATTGGCTGTCATTTTTATTTTACTCAAGTCAAAGCCAATATGCGCCTTGGCCCTGATAACAATCAATGCTTTCTTCTTGCTGCTGAGTAGTTTAAGAAACTTCTCTTTGACATCTTCGTGATGGTAAATTTCGGTGAAATCGCCTTCTACCGTGATAAACTTACAAACCCTTTTAATTTTATCTAAAAGTATTACAGATTGCGTTCTTGTAAGTTGTTCAGATTGTTTCGTTTTGATGTAATACCAGACCAATCCTGATATTAAGACACCTATAATAATTCCTAAAAATGCTTCCATTAGTCTGTGATTTTGTACAGCGTTGGTTTACTGGGGCTTGCGTCGTTTTCAAACGAAGCTATTTGCAAATTTAACAGATATGAGCCGTCAGCCACATGGTTGGGCACAAAAATAAACTCGGTGATGGTGGCATCCAATCTTATATTGCCCGAAGTATTCCAAAAGGCATGATGCGCTAACAATTTACCTTCGTCTTTTTCTTTGTCAATACTAGGGAGATCAACCAACCAATGCTTAACACCAATCGATTTTAAGTAAAGCGCTGCCTCTTCCAAATAATAGGGCGGATTGGTATTTGAGTATTGCTGACTTAACTTTTCTGAAGTATTGGGAATGGTTCTTATAATTAAAGCCTCTGGCTTTTTACCGGCCAAAGCAAATTGCAATTGTTTTTTTGAAATTACAAAGTCTGTTTTCAACTTTGTGGGCGCAATGGTAATCAATTCGGACAAAAAGAAGAATTGTTTTAAATTTTGATTGACAGAATGAAATTCTTCGGTAATATGCCCAATACATTCTGTGTGGGTGCCATGTGCATGCGGATTAAATTCAATAGTATTAAAATTTACCGATGCGCCATTTTTAATACTGCCAATCCAGTTTCCAAGTTGAGCAGGTGCAATTTTTGGCGCACCCAAATACCATGCATTAACGTTTTTTTCTGAGGCATTTAGTGGTATGGAAATATCTATAGGTTGCGATAAATCAACCTTAAAACTATTGGTTTTGGTTTGTATGGTGGCTTTCATAGTTTTCAAATATTACAAATTCAACAAAAACAAATCAGCGGCAATGCCATCACTTAAGAACTTACCCTTTTTTGTGGTGAGTAATTTATCATCATCAAGATACAATAAATGTTCGTTGATATGCTTTTGGGCTTGTTTTAAGAGATAATTTTTATGAGTCTTACCGAATTCCATTTCTACTTTGTCCACTGAAACACCCCAAATGGTGCGCAAACCTGTCATAATATATTCATTGTACCTATCGGTGACTGTGAGTGTTTCAACTTCGCTAGGCAGTATTTCATTTTTAATTGAATTGATGTAAATTGAATTATTTCTAATATTCCAACTGCGCTCATGGCCATTAAAAGAATGCGCCGACGGACCAATACCTAAATAACTTTTACCTTGCCAATAGGCCGAATTGTTTCTACTGAAAAAGCCTTCCTTTCCAAAATTCGACAACTCGTAATGAATAAAATCTGCTACTTCTAAGTGCTCTAACAAAATTTGAAATTGTTGTTGTGCCTGCTCATCATCTACATTTTCAATCACCCCTTTATCAATAAACTTTTTTAAAGCAGTTTTTGGCTCTACCGTAAGCGCATAACTCGAAATGTGTGGCACATTAAAAGACAAGGTGGTTTCTATATTTTTAATCCAACGTTTATGGGAGGCACCGGGAATACCGTAAATTAAGTCTACAGATACATTGTTAAAATGCTTCATAGCTGCTGTAATACTAGCTTTGGCTTCTTTAGCGTTATGCGCACGATTCATCAATTTCAAATCTTCTTCAAAAAAGGATTGAATACCTATACTCAATCGATTAATTGCCGATTTAGACAGTTTTTTTATTTTTTCTTTTGATAAGTCGTCGGGATTGGCTTCTAAAGTAATCTCAGGATTGGTGTTGACTTTGTAAAATTTATAAACGGTATTAATAATACTATCTATTTCATGAAAGCTCAACAAACTTGGTGTACCGCCACCAAAATAAATGGTTTCAACGCGCTCATTCTTAAATTCTGCTTGACGCATCTTAAGCTCTTTAACAATGGCCTCTACCACTAAGTCTTTCTTTTTCAAAGAAGTTGAAAAGTGAAAATCGCAGTAGTAACAAGCTTGTTTACAAAATGGGATATGGATGTAGATACCGGACATTACTATTTAATTCGCTTTTCGTTTTGCTTTACAAAACTTGCCCAACCTGTATAACTTTTTGTGCCTTCAACTTTGCCTTCGTTGTAGAAATGACAAACCGCAGCTGCCAAACCATCGGTGGCATCTAAATTTTTTGGTAAAGTTTTCATCCCTAATAAACTTTGTAACATTTTAGCTACTTGTTCTTTACTGGCATTGCCATTTCCTGTAATGGCCATTTTTATTTTCTTAGGTGAATATTCGGTAATAGGTACTTCTCGCGATAGGCCCGCGGCCATTGCCACACCTTGCGCACGACCTAATTTGAGCATACTTTGAACATTTTTACCAAAAAATGGAGCTTCAATAGCAATCTCGTCTGGATGATGGGTATCAATTAACTCGATGGTTCGTTCAAAAATTAGCTTGAGTTTAAGGTAATGGTCGTCATATTTTTTTAAATCCAGTTCGTTTAGCTGAATAAATTGCATTGTTTTTCCAACCACTTTTATGAGTCCGAAACCCATAATAGTGGTTCCCGGATCAATTCCTAATATAATTTTTTCTTTAGACATGCTAACAATACTGGCAACCGCTTAAGGCGAAGGTAACCCCAAAGGTAAGGTATAATAAATCGCCATTAAACGAAAAACCATCAACATTTACGTCGTATTTGTCATTGCCCGCCAGCGATAACGCATACGACAAATCTGTAAAGATGGTAACGCCACGAGATAGTCTATAGTGTATTTCGCCTCCGGCTAGGAGATTCAAATAAGTATAAGTGTTATTGTTGTACGGTGCCAGCGGACTCGTAAAACTTAGTCCGGGACCCGCGTGAGCGACTACCTCAAGTCGCTCGGGTAAAAATCCTAGAACATTAGTGGCATTATAAACAATTTGCGTATTAACACGCGTGTAATTAAGTTTAAATTCTAAGGAGCCGTCGGCATTAGAAGCGCGGTTAAATCCCAAATCTAATCTGGCGCCCCAATCGGGTTTGAACATGTGCTGAACACCAATATTTATAGTTGGAATATTGGCGTATTTTGTAAAATAGCCATCGTTAGTGCCGTCATCAATAGGATTATTTATGCCTACAGCAATCTGGCCGGTCCAACGTTGGGTGTCGCGTTGCGCATTACTAGAATGTAAGTTACATACCGCAATTAATAAGAGTAATATAAGTTTATTCGAAGCTTTCATTTGATAATATTTAATTTAATTTGCAACATGCTTAACAACCTGCCTTACAAATCTAAACAATTCTTTTTTGTACTTATCAAATTAAGTATCATTAGCGGGGCTTTTTTTGTTATTATCCAAAAACTCACACTTAACCAACAGTTAAGTTTTAGCGATTTTTGGTCGATTTTAGTCCAAAATCGTATTTATTCCGCTCAAATCACATTTTTTTTGATGATTTTAAGCATTTTTAATTGGTTCTTAGAAATTAAAAAATGGCAACTTCTAGTTACGAAAGTAAGTGATCTGTCATTCAGATTGGCTTTACAACAAAGTCTTACTGCATTGACAGTTTCTTTGATTACACCTAACAGAATTGGGGATTATGGAGCCAAAGCATTGTTTTATCCAAATCACTTAAGAGGAAAAATCATGTTACTTAATTTAGTCGGGAACTTCTGGCAAATGGCAACGACCGTTATTTTTGGTCTTTTTGGAATACTTCTATTAATTATTCAATTTAATTACCAACCCTTCAAATATGAGCCCTGGCATTTCTTAATACCGATTGGCTTTTTCGCACTTATTATGTTTGCCTCTCGATTAAAAAATTACCGGATTCAAGGCGTTTCCATTTCTGAAATTATAAAATTCATTCAGAATTACTCTTTGAAGGGACACACAAAAATTGCAACTCTTTCAATAACAAGATATTTGGTGTTTTCATTCCAGCTTTATTTTTTATTGAATTTATGCGGAGCAGATCTATCATATTTAAATGCTATGGCAGGCATTTCGGCTATGTATTTATTAGCTTCTGTAGTTCCGGTGTTTCAATTGTTTGATGCGGCCGTAAAAGGTGGTATTGCTATGGTTATTTTTGGACTATTTAATGTGCCGGCCATTGTAGTTTTAAGTGCCGTAACCTGCATGTGGTTTCTCAATGTGGTGATACCTGCAATGTTTGGTAGTGTGTATCTTTTCAATTTGAAAACCGCCAGAGCCTTTTAGTTATGGATGCGGCCTTTTACATCAATCTCGGTATTTATATATTGTTTATTATAATTTTATGCGTTGGATTTCATAAAGTTAAATTGTTTGAATCTGAAATCACAGATGCAAAAACCAGGTTTTCAATTATTATTCCTTTCAGAAATGAGGCCGAAAACTTACCGCAATTATTACAAAGTTTAGCGTTGATAGATTATCCAATTCACTTGTTTGAATTATGTTTTGTAAATGACGCTTCGAAGGACAGATCAGTAGAAATTATCAATAATTTTAAAAAAGAGTGCGCATTAAATATTAGCATTACTAACAATCAGCGCTCTACTCAATCACCTAAAAAAGATGCTATTACAACAGCCATCAATCAAAGTAATTTTGAGTGGATTGTAACAACAGATGCAGATTGCCTTTTACCAACAAATTGGCTTTCTATTTTAAATAGTTTTATACTAAGTAATGAGGTCGATTTTATTGCTTCGGCTGTGGCATACCGCACGAATACTTCTTTTTTTGAAAATTTTCAAGCCTTAGATTTTTTGAGTTTGCAAGCCATTACCATTGGTGCTTTTGGTATAGACAAAGCTTTTATGTGTAATGGTGCTAATTTGGCATATAAACGCTTGGTTTTTAAAGAAATCAACGGATTTGAAGGCAATTCAAACATGGCTAGTGGCGATGATGTGTTTTTACTTCAAAAAGTGATTCAACAGAAAAAATTCAACGTTAACTATTTAAAATCCAAAGCGCATATTGTTGAAACCTTTCCGGTAAATAACTTAAAAGACTTGTTTTCGCAACGAATTCGATGGGCTTCAAAAACAAAAGCCTATCGAGGTTATTTTCCTAAATTTTTGGCTTTAAGCGTTTTTCTAGTAAACCTTAGTTTGGTAATATCTCTACCATTTTTGGCATTTGGGATTTTGAAAATTGAAACCATTATTTTTATCTGGATTGGAAAGTTATTGATTGATGCTTTACCGCTTTATCAAACAGCACAATTCATGCGGCAAACCCAAGCATTTAAGTATTATGCTTTATCGGCAATTATCTATCCGTTTTTTGTTGTAATTTCTGCTTTGACATCATTTTTTAAAACTTTTGAATGGAAAGAAAGAACCTTCAATAATTGATTTATTTTTGGTAGCTTAGCTTGACGAAAAATCCTGACCGCCATGAAACGCTTTTTATTATTTGTTGGTTTATTAATATCGCTTTCAGCGGTATTTGCACAGGAAACTTATACTATTAACAACGAAACTTTAGAGCTAAAGACAGATATTGAAGGCGAATTGGATTTACTCTGGAATATTGTCAATAACCAATACCGTTATTTTGTGAGAACTGCGACCGGCGATATTATTGAGCTAAAAAACACAAGAGGCGCAGACAACAAGTTCAGTGAAGAATATAAACAAACTTTAAAAGAACTCACCAATAACAATTTAGACACTAATAAACTAAATCTAACCTTGGTTGATTTGCGAAAATTCTTAAACGCCTATAATACCAACATTGACAATACTTATGTGTCTGAAAACTTCAAAAATAAATTACAAACACGCGTGGCTGTTTTTGGTGGAATCACGAATCATCCTTTTGTAAATAACCCCGAAAACATTAAAAATACACTCATTGGCGGCGAACTGGAAATTTTTGAAGCCACCAGCATGCCCAGACATTCGGGTTATTTGCAATTACGAAATACTTTTGAAAGTGACGATTTTAAATTTCGTACTACCGAAATTTCGCTGGGTTACAGATTCAGGTTTATAAAAACCAAACCCTTTAATATTTTTGGAAATTTTACTTTTGCCACTTTAAGTTTTACAGACTCTAATTTACCCAATGAAACTAATCCGTTATTAATTAACAATGAATCATCCACCTCTTTTGATGTACCATTGATGTTTGGTTTAGGCGCCGATATCAGGATAGCCGAAGGTCATTTTATCACCATTGGTTTTAACGAATTGTTTGCGCTGCTAATTGATAATCAAGGTAATTTTCCGGTAGATCTTACCATTGGTTACCGATTTAATTTATAATCTAATTCAATCTGTTTTAATCACAATTGGTAAGGTGAATTGCGTTGCCACGGGCTGACTCCTTTTAATGGCAGGATACAACTTTGGTAAACTATCAAACCCTGATAAAATAATACTGTCCAAGGTTGGGAGTTGCGCTTTGGTTTCGGGTTTTATTTGAGTATGTTCTATTGAAAGTTGCCCGGTGCTACTACAATTTAAGGTCAGCAAAACTGTATCGTTGATAGTTTCTGATACTACCAAAACGTGCTGAGATAAATTTTTATTAATGTGATTAATTAAGGTATTCTGAAAGCAGTTCTTTTTATCGGTGCTACTTGATAACTCTTCGCAATTTGGAAAACTTGGGTAAACATCTACATCGCTCCAGTTAATACTCTGCAGTTCTTCTTCAACTAGAGTCTGAGTATCCAGTTTATTTTTTTCAAAATAACTGCAAGACATCAGTAAAGCGACTAAAAGAAGACTTAAGTATTTCATTGGCATATAACTCATGCCGAAAGTACAATTTTTTTAAAAGAAAAAACAGCTTTAGTTTTCTTCTAAAAACTGTTCTTTTTTGAGATCGGCCATGCGTCTTTCAACCATGGGTTTAAATTGACCGTTGGGGAACTTTTCTAAATACTTGTTATATACCTCAATTTTAGATTGTAAATCGGCATAATAAGTTTCTTTAGTGTAAGCCAAAATAAAATGCGTGTATTCGTTATCTGGGTTTTCTTTAATGGACTTGTTTAATACCTGAATAGCCTCGGCATATTTTTTCTGAAAATTATATACAACAGCTAACTCCCTGTATTCTTTATCCAATGGCTGATCCATTAATAACAAAGCGGCATTCATGTACTTTTCGGCATTTTCATTATCACTAAGTTTGTGATAGTATTGCCCAACTCTAAACAGGTTATCGGCATTTTTAGGGTCGTATTTGAGTGCTATTTCCAATTGTTTTATCGCCAAATCGTAATCGTAATTTTCTTTGAAAGCAAAGCTCAGCATTTCGTGAATTTGCTGTGAGCTTTCGCCTAAGTCAATTAGTTTTTCGAACCAGTTAATAGCATTTTCATATTGTTGTAACCAATAGTAATTCTGGGCTTTTAAACTGATAAGCTCCAAATTTTCAGGATAGGTTTTTAATCCGTTGTCTACATAAAAACTTACCGAATCGTGCCGGCGTTTGACCAGATGATTTCTGGCGATTTTAAAAATAGCTTTTTGATGGTTATTGTCTAACTTAAACACCTCTTGGAAGGTTGGCAAGGTTAAAGTATCGTTGGTTTTTTCGTAGAGAAGTCCCAATTCAAACAAAAAATTGGGGTTTTTAGGGTCTTTATTTACCAAATCAGAAAACACCGTTTTGGCTTCGGGATACTTTTTTATTTTCGACAGTAATTTACCATATTGGTAATTGAGCAAAGTATTTTCAGGTTGATTGTTGATGGCAAACTGATAATATTGCGCAGCTTGGTTATAATTTCCGATGGCCTCGTAGGCACTTGCTATTTTTTGATTGACGGTTGTAGGATTTTCATGTGTTTTGTAAAGCTCAATGGCTTTGGAATAGTTACCCAAAGCCATTAAGCTATCGGCCTTTTGCATTACCGCATCTTGTGCATGAAGAGATACACAGAGTACTAAAATAAAAAATTGTAAAATGTTATACACCTATTTGAAATATTATTGGTAACGAGTATTGAACAGTTATATTTTCACCTTTTTGCTGACCTGGTGTCAATGGTGGAATGCTTTCAATAACCCGTTTGGCTTCGGCTTCTAAATCGGGATGTGCAGCGCGTGCTTTTACATCGATGATGTTGCCGTCATCGGCAATTTTAAACACGACGGCAATACGCTGTCTACCTTTTAAACCCGCTTTTTCTGCAATGGAAATATCAAAATTCTTATTGACAAACTGCGACATACTTTGCGTTGTACATTCCTTAATTTGTTGATTGGTTGGAAGTATTTCGCAACCTTCGAATGCGGGAACGCGTTCTACAACGGCGTAGGGAATTTCAGTTAGATTTGTAACGTTATTTGACATTTTATTTATGGCGTCATCAAGTCTTTGGTCCTGAAGAACTTTTCCTAAAAAGTCATAATTATCGGCAGTTACTTTATAGTTTAACGTATTTTCAGCATTGCGCACGACCAATGATCTCCAACTAGAATTTTTCTTTATATCATTTAACTTATCAAGGATTTCTGAACGTTCTGAGTCAGTCAAACTTTTCATGTCTTTAAGAATCACCATTAGACTATTTCTCTTATTCATTTCATCCCATTTTTTCCTGGCCTCTTCGGTACTTTTATACTTTAAATAAGATTCGTAATTTTTGTATGCCTCATCCTCTTTAAAGGGTAGTGATTTATGGTTAACATCTACTTTTTTTAGACTGTCATCATGCTTCCTGATTACATTAGAGATAAATTTAAAATATGCTGCTTGTCTATAAAAATCTTCTTTAGACAAGAGATACTCATCCATTTTGCCTGTATATGCCCTGGAAATTTCAAGAAGTTGGACTCCTTTGGAATTAAGAAGTTCCAATTCTTGATAATATTTATTTATCATTTCCTCATCACTCAAATTTTCAACTTCCTCAGAAGTAACAGGTTTGATTTCCTGAGCCTGAGACGATGTATACATCAGCATTCCAATTACCGTGGGAATGAGCAAAGCATACTTGATTAAATGCAATTGTTTTGACTTTGATTTACTTAACATAACGATTCGTTTTTTGATTAATGATTGTTTATAAAATGGATTGATGAATGAAATTTTATTGGTGTCAAACACCTGCGCCAACAGGTTTTGATAATACAGCTGTTTGTCCTGATTTTTGGTAGCCTCAGCATCGGCAATGTATTCGTGTAAAGCTGTAATTCTGCTTTGATAAAGGTAGATGAGCGGATTAAACCACATGACAATTCTGAGCACTTCAAAAAATAACAAATCGATGCTGTGTTTGTGGTTAACATGCACCATTTCGTGTTGTAAAATGGTGTTTCGCTCTGTTTCAGCAATAGCATCGCCAATAAAAACACGGTTAAAAAATGAAAAAGCAGCCGTACTTTTTAAGAGTTTGATTAATAAAATATCGCCGTGCCAGCGCTTTGGATTTTTTTCAATGAGATAAAGCAGTTTAAACAACTTGATAACAAAAAGTGAGGTGGCAATAAGCATTCCAGCGTAAATAACATACATCCATTGCCAATTTCCCTGCATCGTAATTTCACTAGCAGTTTGAGAGCTTGCTATTGATTTTGTGGTATCTACATTACCAATAACCACTTCGGGTAAGTTAATAACAAGAACTTCGGGTATGCTATTGGCAAAGACTTGCAACTGTACCAATGGTAACACAAAACTTAAAACTGCAGTGGCCAAAAGATACAACCTGTTGTAATTAAAAAAGGTTTCGCGCTTTAAAAATGCATCGTAAATCAATAAAAACAACAACTGAAATAATACTATTTGAAACAGGTAATTGAGCATGTTACTTCTCTTTATTAATATCTTTTAAAACGGCTTCCAGGTCTTTAAGGTCTATATCGTTTTTCTTCACAAAAAAAGACAACATACTTTTAAACGAACCCTGAAAATAATTTTCTACAATTTTATTGATGCTCTGGTTGCTGTATTCTTGTTTTTGCACCAAGGGAAAATACAAATGGCTTTTCCCAACCTTTTCATAAGACACAAAGTCTTTGCTCTCTAAAATCCTTATAATGGTAGATACCGTGTTATAAGCGGGCTTTGGCTCTGGTAATTCATCTAAAACCTCTTTTACTCCGGCTTTTTTAAGTTGCCATAACACTTGCATAATTTCTTCTTCGGCTTTGGTGAGTTGTTTCATCATAGCGGCTGTTTTTTGTTATCTTATTGTATATTTACATATTAGAACAACACAAATATAACTAAATATTTAGTTCAAACTAATTTTTTAGTTTTAAAGTGAGATTTTTAACATTTGAGCGTCCCATCAATAAACATTTAGATTTTGGATTTTGTACTTATTTTTTTCGGAATTATTTTTATGATTGCCGGTGTTTTAGGCAGTTTTCTGCCAATTTTACCCGGACCGCCTTTAAGCTGGATTGGCTTGTTGTTACTGCATCTCACTAAAATTGTACCTGCCAATACTACATTTTTAGTGGTGACTCTTGTTGTAGCCATTCTGGTATTGGTGTTGGATTACGTAATTCCTGCGGTTGGCACCAAGAGATTTGGCGGTAGTAAAATAGGAATGATAGGAACTACCTTAGGCTTATTGGTAGCCATTATTTTTCCTGTATTTGGTGTATTTGGAATTGTGATCTGGCCATTTATTGGCGCGTTAATTGGAGAATTAATCAATAAGAGTACCGGACAAAATGCAATGAAGGCCGCCTTTGGATCTTTTATAGGTTTTTTGGCCTCAACATTTTTAAAATTTATTGTGGCTGTTATTTACTTTGGTTTTTTTATAAAAAGTTTGATTACCTACGGACCTAACCTATTTTAAACACAAAACCTAACAACGATTGCTGTTAGGTTTATGTTCTTTGCTATTAATTCAACAAACTTTTGAGGGATATGTAAAATCTTGTTGACATGTCAAATATAGAATAGCTAAATAACTTTTTGTTGCGGAAAAACCGTAAACTTGATGCGGAAAAACCGTAATTCTCAACAATAGCAAGGGATACAAGCGTTTTTTAAAAGGCAAAAAAACGTAATTTTAACACTTTTATTACAGAAAACCTTTTTCTCGGGCCTCTTTTAACAGCGTTTCGTCCTTACCATCTTCAACTCCAAAGAGTAATTTGAGTTGTTTTTTGCGTTTTTCGATAGCACTCATAGATAAATCTACGTATTCTGTGAGGCTTCTGGTTTTAACACCCTGTGATAAATAATGAAGTATTTGACGATTGATATCATCTACATAAACCTTACTTGTAACTGTTCTTTTAAGAAAATTACTTACAGTACTACTGTAATATGGCGGTGAATGCAAAATATGCTGAAAGGCCTCGGCCAATTCAAACGAGGTTAAATCGCTTTTAATTAAAAACCCTTCAGGATTGATGGCTTTTATGATGTTGTGAATTCGAAATGATTCATTAAACATCGTTAGAATTATAATTTTAGCATCCGGCAACAAGTCTCTGGCTATCAATGCCAAATCTTCACCTGAAGTGATGCTACCATCTTCTGAAACCGGCAAACTGATATCAAAAAAACAAACGTCGTAGGGATGGTTATTCGCGCTTTTACGAAGTAATTGGTTGGCTGCATCGCAAGTATTGGCCGTGTGTATGAGATATTCATATTCTGGCTTTTTGGTAGCCATTAATACGTTTTGATAGCCTTCTAAGATTATTGGATGGTCGTCTACCATTAAGATATTAATTTGCGTGCTCATGTTCAATTTTTTGTATGGGTACTTCTATGATGACCTCGGTTCCTTTTCCTGGTTCAGATTTAAATTTAACTGTGCCGCCAAGCTCGGTAATACGAGAGTTGATGTTTTTGAGGCCGATACCTTTTTTGCTCTTACCGGTATCAAAACCAAGACCGTCATCTTTTATTGTTAAGCAAATTACATCATTTATTAGTTTTATGCTAATTGTAATGTGTTTTGCTTTGGCATGTTTATAAATATTTTGCAGCGATTCTTGAGTAATGCGGTAAAGATTGATTTTAGTTTTGTTTGGAACGGTATCCCATTGAATTGAATCGTCGAAATTAAAGGTATAGTCCAGATTATAGGCTTCGGTTTGTTTTGAAACCAATTCTTCGAGAATGATGATAAATCCGGTACCCGAGATAAAATCGGTGTTCAGGTTATGAGACACCTGACGAATGTCTTGCTCAATTTTCATCAGGTCTTTAATATACTGGGCTCTTGTTTTGATGGAGTCTATATCTGTATTAAAATTTAAGCTGTCCAGACTTAATCTCACGCCGAACATTCTGCCTAAAACGCCATCATGCAATTCTTGCGAGATACGCTTTTTTTCGTTAACTCTTGCCTCATCAATTTTATCTTGTTGAGACAACATGAGATTATATATTTCTTCGTTGGCCCTCTGTTGCTCTTGTGTGAATTTCAACTCTTTGTTTTTAGCGCGTTGAGCCACGATGATATAAATTAAAACAGCAGCCAACAAAAGACTAATAGACAAACCTAAAAGCCATAAGCGTTCTCTGGCAATTCGTCTGTTTTCGGCTTCAAGTTCGTCTGTTTCAAATTTAATGCGGGCAAATTTATTGCGAATATTGCGTTCGTAATTGAGCAGACTATCACTTAATTTGATATGTTCTTCTAGGTATTTTTTGCCTTCATCACCTTCCTTAAGTCTCGCTAAAATGGTAAGAGATTCAAGAAATATTTCATTTTGCTTGATACGCTTGGCCAATTGGTAGGTTTCATTGGCAAACTGTAAAGCTTTGTCTTTGTTCCCAATGCCTTCGTAATAGTTGGCTTTACTTACCAAAACGCCAACTTTGGTAACATCTTCACCAATACTATCACTTATAACTAGGGCTCGATCAAATAATCGTTCTATTTCCTCACTTTGAACCTTTTCTATGGCGAATTTGGTGATGGCAACACTCTCTAAAATAAGTGCAAAGAAACCGGGATCATCTTCATATAAATTCTCGGTTTCTAAGATGAAATTATAAATATCCAGGGCTTTTTGATACTTGTCTATTTGTCTTAAGGTGTATGCTTTGTTATTAAGTGAATAAAGTTTGTTGTAAAGTCCATCTTCCATGGAATTGGCGATGCTGATGGCTTCATCAAAATAATCTAATGATTTAAAATATAATTTAAGTCCTCTGGAATTAATCCCAAGGCCGTTATATAAAATCCATAAATCATCTAATATAGTTTCTGTTTTTTTTGCCTTCTTTAATATTTCAATGGCCTTAATAGCACTCTCTTCTGAGCCAATAAAATCTTTTTCCGTTCGTTGTATGGCTGATAAATTTAACAATACACCTGACAAAGACAAGTCCATATCTAAAGATTCAAAAATATCGGCTGCTGTTGAATAGTAATAAAAGGCACTATCATTAACTTGTTTGGAATAAAAATAATAACCTTTAAAATTCGATAAATGCGCTTGTTCTAAGTCAGCATCCATCGCATTGGCAAGCTTTAAAAATTTATCAGTTTGTATTAGAAATTCCTCGTCCTGATTCGCTATCAAATATTGATAAGATAGCAATCTACCGGAAACCATTAACAATGAATCGTTGTTTTGTTTTTTTGAGAGCGTTAGAGCCTCTTTGGCGAGTTCAATGCGCTCTTCTATAGACTTTTCAGATTCAAATATTTTTCTGTGAATAGATCGAATACTATCTAAGCTCTCAATATCTTTTCCTGTTTGTGAAAAAAGATTTGAAGCTAAGAATAGAATTAGCCACGACGATACAAAAGAAGCCTTCAATTACTTAAAAAATTTAATTTAATTTCAAAGTAAATGAATTTATTTAAGAATAATACCTTTAATAAAATAAAAAGCCGTTTAACAATAAGAGCTAGACGGTCTTTATTTTTTATGCATATTGTTCGTTTATAAAGCTAAGCCAGCCGATGGCAACTTAGTTTTATCTCTATTGTGCACCAACAAATTCAAATTTTTGCTATTGTTTTGTTTAATCTGTAATTCGTTATCCATTACCTGATCAGAAGAAGTACCAGACATGGTTAGTACAAATACTGCTGCAAGAAGTAAAGTAGTTTTTAAAGTTTTCATAGTTATCAATTTAGGGTTATTATTAGTTTCTTTAATTAAACACATAGGCCGGAGCCTTTTTTTGAGGGAGGGAATGGATTAATTGATAACAATGCCAAAAGGGTTATTGTTAGTACAAAAACCTTGAGGGAAGTCTGGCAATTGAATGCCTTTTAGTAAAATGGATTAAATTTTTCCTAGAAAAGTGTATATGGGGCTTTTAAAGGAAGACCAAAGAAGCAACAAATTTAAGGTACAAAGAAATAAATCCGATGAAATACGCATTTCATCGATAAAATGCGTATTTCATCCAATTTCAACAGATTTTATTGGCACTAGGTCACTAAAACCTTGCAAACGTATCAATAATATCAGTGAATTTTTAATAAAATCGTTTACCAGTAGAAAAAATGCTATCATTAACCTTTTTAAACAAAAAAAGCCCTCCGACAAAGGCGGAAAAGCTTCTCACTGCCTGCACTTTGCAGGATTGGCCCTACTACAGACCTGCCGCTTTCGCGGACAACACAACTTTGTTATTCTCTGTTCTAATAGAGATACCTGCTTTCGCAGGCATTTTGGCGGTCTGGAACCACCAACAAGTTGGGGTCACAGCGGGACTCGAACCCGTCCCCAAGTATACTTGGGGATGACAGGGCGAAATTCTAACT
>NZ_VHIQ01000006.1 GCF_006494535.1 Paucihalobacter ruber | reverse complement strand
ATTCACAAACCATCACTGTTCAAGATACTACTGCTCCTGCATTTGTTGAAGCTTTACCTGCCGATGCAACTGTTGAATGTGATGCGGTGCCTACTGCTGATACTTTAACAGCTACCGATAACTGTGGCGATGCTACAGTAACCTTTGATGAAACTATCACTGAAGGTGCTTGTGCCGGTGAGTCTGTTATCGTAAGAACATGGACTGCAACTGATGAATGTGGTAATGAAACTTCTCATTCACAAACCATCACTGTTCAAGATAATACGGCTCCTGCATTTGTTGAAGCTTTACCTGCCGATGCAACGGTTGAATGTGACGCTGTTCCTACTGCTGATACTTTAACAGCTACCGATAACTGTGGCGATGCTACTGTTACCTTTAATGAAACTATCACTGAAGGTGCTTGTGCCGGTGAGTCTACAATAGTAAGAACCTGGACTGCTACGGATGAATGTGGTAATGAAACTTCTCATTCACAAACAATCACTGTTCAAGATACTACTGCTCCTACATTTGTTGAAGCTTTACCTGCCGATGCAACTGTTGAATGTGATGCAGTACCAACTGCTGATACTTTAACAGCTACCGATAACTGTGGCGATGCTACTGTTACCTTCGAAGAAGTAACTAATGAAGGTGAGTGTGCCGGTGAGTTTACCGTAGTGAGAACCTGGACTGCAACTGATGAATGTGGTAATGAGACTTCTCATTCACAAACCATCACTGTTCAAGATACTACTGCTCCTACTTTTGTTGAAGCTTTACCTGCCGATGCAACTGTTGAATGTGATGCAGTACCAACTGCTGAAACTTTAACAGCTACTGATAACTGTGGCGATGCTACTGTTACCTTCGAAGAAGTAACTAATGAAGGTGAGTGTGCCGGTGAGTTTACCGTAGTGAGAACATGGACTGCAACTGATGAATGTGGTAATGAGACTTCTCATTCACAAACCATCACTGTTCAAGATACTACTGCTCCTGCATTTGTTGAAGCTTTACCTGCCGATGCAACTGTTGAATGTGATGCGGTACCAACTGCTGATACTTTAACAG
Source organism: Paucihalobacter ruber (assembly GCF_006494535.1). Lineage (GTDB taxonomy): Bacteria > Bacteroidota > Bacteroidia > Flavobacteriales > Flavobacteriaceae > Paucihalobacter > Paucihalobacter ruber. The sequence continues at coordinate 316,867 of NZ_VHIQ01000006.1, read as the reverse complement.
CTACCGATAACTGTGGCGATGCTACTGTTACCTTCGAAGAAGTAACTAATGAAGGTGAGTGTTCCGGTGAGTTTACTGTAGTGAGAACCTGGACTGCTACTGATGAATGTGGTAATGAAACTTCTCATTCACAAACCATCACTGTTCAAGATACTACTGCTCCTGCATTTGTTGAAGCTTTACCTGCCGATGCAACTGTTGAATGTGATGCGGTACCAACTGCTGAAACTTTAACAGCTACTGATAACTGTGGCGATGCTACTGTTACCTTCGAAGAAGTAACTAATGAAGGTGAGTGTGCCGGTGAGTTTACCGTAGTGAGAATCTGGACTGCTACTGATGAATGTGGTAATGAAACTTCTCATTCACAAACCATCACTGTTCAAGATACTACTGCTCCTGCATTTGTTGAAGCTTTACCTGCCGATGCAACTGTTGAATGTGATGCGGTACCAACTGCTGAAACTTTAACAGCTACTGATAACTGTGGCGATGCTACTGTTACCTTCGAAGAAGTAACTAATGAAGGTGAGTGTGCCGGTGAGTCTGTTATTGTAAGAACTTGGACTGCTACTGATGAATGTGGTAATGAAACTTCTCATTCACAAACCATCACTGTTCAAGATACTACTGCTCCTACTTTTGTTGAAGCTTTACCTGCCGATGCAACTGTTGAATGTGATGCAGTACCAACTGCTGAAACTTTAACAGCTACTGATAACTGTGGCGATGCTACTGTTACCTTCGAAGAAGTAACTAATGAAGGTGAGTGTGCCGGTGAGTTTACCGTAGTGAGAACATGGACTGCAACTGATGAATGTGGTAATGAGACTTCTCATTCACAAACCATCACTGTTCAAGATACTACTGCTCCTGCATTTGTTGAAGCTTTACCTGCCGATGCAACTGTTGAATGTGATGCGGTACCAACTGCTGATACTTTAACAGCTACTGATAACTGTGGCGATGCTACTGTTACCTTCGAAGAAGTAACTAATGAAGGTGAGTGTTCCGGTGAGTTTACCGTAGTGAGAACCTGGACTGCTACTGATGAATGTGGTAATGAAACTTCTCATTCACAAACCATCACTGTTCAAGATAATACGGCTCCTGCATTTGTTGAAGCTTTACCTGCCGATGCAACGGTTGAATGTGACGCTGTTCCTACTGCTGATACTTTAACAGCTACCGATAACTGTGGCGATGCTACTGTTACCTTTAATGAAACTATCACTGAAGGTGCTTGTGCCGGTGAGTCTACAATAGTAAGAACCTGGACTGCTACGGATGAATGTGGTAATGAAACTTCTCATTCACAAACCATCAATCTGGTCGATAATACTGCTCCTACACTAACTAATTCTTATGAAGAAAACATCTTTGTGATTTGTGATGATATTCCAAATGCACCTGAGTTAACTTTTGAAGACGCATGTTCTACTAACATATCAGTGATATACGTCGAAAACTCAACACAAAATGATATTCCACAAAACTATCAAATCATAAGAGAATGGACTGTATCAGATGATTGTGGAAATGAATCAATTTTCACACAAACTGTAAACGTATCTGTTAAGGTTGAGTTTCAAACTATAGAAGCTGCTTTGTGTTCTGAAGATTTGTCGGTTGATTTATTTGATTATTTACCATCTAGCACCGATCAAACTGGAACATGGACTGTTGTTGGAGGTAACGCTACAATTGATGGAAGTACATTTGATCCTTCGAGTGTAGATCTTGGTGATTATGTCTTCAGATATAATTCAAATGATGACGCATGCTTTACCCAAGTATTATTAAATATGAATGTAAACGATGATTGTATTGTATTACCATGCGGATTAGATGATGTGGTTATTTCGAAAGCAGTAACACCTAACAATGATCTTATTAATGACACCTTTACAGTAACTGGTATAGAGGGCTGCGGATTTGTAATTGAAGTAGAAATATTTAACCGTTGGGGTGCCAAAATCTACGAAAACAAAAACTACCAAAACGACTGGGGTGGAGAAGCCTCTAAAAACTCGGTAGGTAATTCAGGTATAGTCCCTACTGGAACATATTATTATATCGTTAAACTAAGAAACAGTGGATTAAGTCCTATTACAGGTCCAATCTATGTTGCAACCAAATAAATTCTTAACCTATGAAGTTATCAAAGTATTTTATAACAGCTATTATACTGGCAAGTAGTTGGTTCGGGTTGGCCCAACAACTACCGCAGTTTACCCAGTATATGTATAACACCATTGCAATAAACCCAGCCTACGCAGGTAGTCGGGAAACACTAAGCTTGGTTGGTTTACATAGAAGTCAGTGGGTTGGTTTGCAGGGCGGACCATCAACATCGACCTTATCTATTCACAGTCCGATGAAAAATGAAAAAGTCGGACTCGGATTATCCTTTATAGACGATCAATTAGGATATGAAAATTTCTCATACATTTATGGAGATTTCTCGTATACCATTCAAACCGGTGAACAAACTAAATTAGCCTTCGGGTTGAAAGCAGGCTTTACCCATTATGGTTTAGATCCTGAATTTCAAAATGACCAATCTTTTGACCCAACAGTTTTCGGAGTTCAAGATCGATGGACATTTAATACAGGTGTTGGACTATATTGGCACACCAATCGCTGGTATTTAGGACTTTCAGTACCCAGAATGCTAAGAACCGATTTGAACGTCGATGAAGGATTTGCTGCACTGGAAAGATTAAGCTATTATTTTACCGGTGGTTATGTATGGGATTTAAACGAAACTGTTAAGTTCAAACCGGCATTTATGTTAAAGGCTACCAATGGTGCACCACTGTCATTCGACTTAACTGCCAACTTCCTGTTTAATGAAGTTCTTTGGTTAGGTGCAGGATACCGTGTTGATGAACAAGCGGGTGCTTTGGGCGGTATTGTTGATTTTCAAGTCTCTAAACAATTACGAATTGGTTACGCTTATGAATATCCAATATCCGATTTAAGACCTTATACCACTGGAACACACGAAGTTTTGCTTATGTTCGAAGTGTTTAAAAGTAAACGAATTAAATCCCCAAGATACTTCTAAAACCTATGATGATGAAATTAAAATTAATAACCATATGTTTTGCCTTGAGCGTTGCTTCAAGCTTCGCACAGAAAAAATTAGCTGATAAGTTCTTTGATAACTACGGCTATATAAAGGCAACCGAACTTTATAAGGAAGCTGTTAAAAAAGGTGATAGTAGTGCACACGTACTTACAAGACTTGGTGACTGTTATTACAATAACTCAGACTCTGAAAATGCCGCCATTTGGTACGGTGCAGCTTTAAAGCAACACAAAGATGTACATCCAGAATATATCTTTAAATACATTCAAACACTTAGAAGTACTGGTAACATTGAAGAGGCCGATGTTTGGACTAAAAAATTTCAATCCATACAAACTTCAGATTCAAGAATCAAAGGCTACAATCCGGATGAAGACGATTTCCTTAAGAAATTTGCTCCAAGAACAGATAAGGTTGTAAATATAGAAGGTGTTCCTTTTAACACTCCTAATTCAGATTTTGGTTCCTACATTCACAACGGGAAGATGTATTTTGCATCTGCAAAACCTGATAATAACGGTAAAGTCTATAATTGGAATAAGGAACCGTTCTTAGATATTTTTGAGGTATCAGTTACTGAAGATAACGGCAAAACCAAATTTGGAACGCCTAATTTTTTAAATGCTCAAAAAATTAATACCGACTATCACGAAGCTATTGTTGCTATTACAAACGATGGAAAAACCCTTTATTTCACTAGAGATAACGTAACAAAACGAAACAAACTTGATTATAATAAAAAAGGTACTTCAAATTTAAAAATTTATAAAGCGACGCTACAAGAAGATGGATCATGGGGTGATATTAAAGAATTACCTTTTAACGATACCAATACTTCTAATGGTCATCCTGCGCTAAATCCTGAAAACGATAAATTATATTTTGTATCCGATCGCGAGGGAGGCTATGGCCAAACAGATATTTACTACGTTGATATCTTAGAAGACGGAAAGTATGGTGAACCCCAAAATTTAGGTCCTTTAGTAAACACGCAAGGTCGCGAAATGTTCCCTTTTATTGATAAAGAAAATACTTTATATTTTTCGTCCGACGGTTTTTTAAACCTTGGCTTGTTAGATATTTTTAAATCTGATATCTTAAAAGGAATTGAATCAGACCCTAAGAATTTAGGTGAACCCTATAACAGTGGTTATGATGATTTTGCGTATTTTATAGATAACGAGACACAAAAGGGTTATTTCTCTTCTAACAGACTTGGTGGTCAAGGTGGTGATGATATTTATCAATTCAACAGCTATACCTGTTCACAAAGTATTACCGGTATTGCGAGAGATTCAAAAACAAATACCGTATTGCCAGGGGTTACTGTGCGATTGATTGATACAAATGGAATTGTTTTAAGCCAAACCGAAACTAATGCCGACGGAACATATGAGTTTAAAGACGTTGATTGTAACCAAACTTATAATGTGGTTGGTAGTTTAGACGATTATAAAGAAGACAAAACAGTAGTTAATACAGACGATGAAAATGGTAGTAAAAACGAAGCGAACTTATATTTAACTCCGTTAATTATTGATAATCAAATTGTCATTAACCCAATTTTCTTCGATTTTGACAAATGGAATATTAGAACCGATGCTGAATATGAGTTAGAAAATATTGTTGATGTCATGAGAAAACATCCAACTATGGTGATTAAAATTGAATCACATACAGACAGTCGAGGTAGCAATAACTACAATATGAAGCTTTCAGACAGAAGAGCAAAATCAACTCAAGATTATTTATTGTCGAGAGGTATAACTCCTGAAAGAATAGAAAGTGCTATTGGATATGGAGAAACACAATTACTAAACAAATGTTCTGACGGCGTTAAATGTACACCAGAAGAGCACCAACTTAACAGAAGATCTTATTTCTATATAATAAAGGAATAATATAATCAAAACTTAACTAAATAAGAAGCCATCCATAACGGGTGGCTTTTTTTTTGACATATTTTTCATGTCAATATTAATTTATACATCATTGAATTTAATAATCATAAAATTAACAGTGAAGTTTTAGATAAAGCAAGTTTATAATACAAAACAATTCGGTTTAAGAAAGCTCGTCTAATGAAAATTTCATGAAACATTACACAATCATTCTATTTTAATACAAGACTTATATGTGAACTATTGGTTTCATTTTATAGTAAAACAAAGTCATATTAATGACCAATAAGCGAATTATTGTTGATTTGAAATCTGTAGTACCGTAGAATGAAATAACTTTCTTGAATACCCTTTAATTTGCTGATTCGGCCTTAACCCTGTCCGGCAGTCGATCGGGCATGAAATAAGTTAAGAAGAGAAAAACTCGTGTTTTAAAATGTCTCATCGCTCGTTCCCCGCTCTATCTAAATGACAAGCTTTACTTGAAAATTTAAAGAAACTAAAGGAATCCGAATTATATTAAAGGAGTTGATATTTAATTAGATATAAAGTTAGGAGTTGAGGTATTTTAAAAAGTACCACAATACTATCCAATAAAAAAGCCACAAGATAAATGCGGCTTTTGAAACTATTAATCAAATTATCGCATTTATCGCTTGATAAAAATATTTGTGTAGTACCATCTGCCCTGTTCATTTTGTTCAGCAGAAATATCAAAATCTGTAAAATCACCTTCAATAGTTTCTCTATGTCCTTCACTTTTTAACCAAGCATTCACAACTGCTTGGGCTGAATTAAAAGAATAAGCCACATTCTCGGCCACTCTTGAGGCTCTGGCGTGTTGTTCTAAGCTGCTTTTTCTTTGAAAGAAGTTATCATGATTTACTTGATTAACTTCAATCATATAATCAGTATGTGAAAATGCAACCGATTTAACAACATTATGATTTCTCAGCGGTGTTAAACCGATACTAATTCTGTGTTCATTAATTAATTCCATAATCTCCAATTCAATCACTTTGGCCTGTGGTGCCTGATTGATGTTAAGAGTACTTACTTCTTCAGGGAAACTTTCTGTTGAGCAAGATGTGAAGCCAACAAGTGCTATAAATGCCAATAACGGCAAGGTCATAGAAACTTTCATAAGTAGGGTATTTTAGATTTGGTTTAGTAAAATTAACCGCTACTCTGAGTATGACTGTTAAAGAAATGTTAAAATCGACAAACTACGTGTTTTTTATCGTTTTTAGGTGTATTTCGTCGATTATTTATAATTATTCTAAGTATTTTAGTGTATTACATCTATTAATAATGCATTTTGTCGATGTTTTGAGATCTTTGTAATCTCATTAAAATCATGGAGACAGACGTTCAATAATCCAATTAAAATCTGCATCGAGTGAATATCTAATTCTGTCGTGTAACCTGTTGGGTCTACCTTGCCAAAATTCAATTTCAACTGGTTTTACAATAAATCCACCCCAAAATGGCGGACGGGGTATTTCTTTACCGTTAAATTCTACTTCAAGGTTCTTAAGTTTATTTTCTATTTCTTCTCTGTTCTCAATAACTGAACTTTGATTAGAAACCCAAGCGCCTAACTGACTTCCTCTGGGTCTGGTTTCAAAATAACCATCGCTTAAATTATCCGCAATTTTCTCGGCATTGCCCTTAATTATTATCTGTTGCTCCGTACCATGCCAGAAGAAAGACAAGCTCACCTTATTATTCTTTAATAATGACTTTCCTTTTTCACTATTGTAATTGGTGTAAAAAATAAAACCTTCGTAAGTGTACTTTTTTAACAGTACAACTCTACCTCGTGGAAATCCGTCGCTACCTATAGTTGAAATGGTCATGGCATTAGCCTCAATTTCTGGAAAATTTAAATCTACCTCATAAAACCACTTTTGGAAAAGTTCCAGCGGGTTTTCAGGAATATCGCTCTCCAGCAACTCCCTTTTCTTATAGGTTTTACGATAATTACTTAAATCGTTATCCATAAACTCAATTTTTAATCAAAAATAAGGATTATGTAATTATTAGTTGGACAATCCATAAAAATATATATATTCGAAAAAATATTATCTGTGTGAAATTTGAAGAATCTGAATACGTTAAATCTTTTAACTATTGTAAAATTGTATTAGAATTTGGTGAGTTTTTCTTTTGTGAAAAATTTGTTATTGGAGAAATATTTGAAGACGTAGATTACGGTTGGGATAAAATTGAGGCAGTTGCTGTATTAATTGTTGAACATTATGGCAACAACCCAAAAATAGGTTATATTTCAAATAGAATTAACTCCTACTCCAACGATCCCAGGTTGTGGACTAAATTCCATGAAACATACGATTTGGTTATTGCCAATGCAATTGTATCTTATACCAAATTTAGCCATCTCAATGCCGATATCGAAAAACGCCTCACAACCAAAAGTACCAAACGTTGTTTTAGTTTAGACGAAGCGATTAATTGGATGTTAAATTTAGAAGAATTTAAAAATTAAATACTTTACCATCATCGGCCAACTCAACATTGTCAAAAACACGTTGCGCTTCTATCTTAAATAAATTTAAGTCATCGTAACGGGTTGAATAATGACCTAAAATTAACGTTCCAGCATTAGCATCTCTGGCAATTAACGCAGCTTGTTTGGCAGTGCTGTGCTTTGTGGGTTCGCATAGGTGTTCGTGTTTATCCAGAAAAGTAGATTCGTGATAAATTGCCGTTACATTCATTACAATTGGTACAATATCTGGTTTATAAACCGTATCGCTGCAAAAGGCATAGCTCTTAGGTGTTGGCGGATCAAAAGTAACCTCTTCATTTGAAATCAGCCGGCCATGTTCGTTTTCAATGTCAAAACCTTGTTTTAGCTTATTGTAGTAGGCTTTGTTTATATTCAATATTTTTGCGGCCTCAACATCTAGCGTTCTTTCTCCTGGTTTTTCCTTAAATAGATAACCATTGGCATAAATACGATGTTTCAAAGGAATGGTTCTTACTTCAACTTTTTCATCTTCAAAAATCAATTCAGACTGGCTTGATTCTAATTCATGAAAATACAGATTGTAATTGGTCCAGGAATCTGAGAGTTTTAATTGTAGTGTAATCACTTCTTTTATTCCTTTTGGTCCGTAAATATGTAAATCGGTTTCACGTTTTAAAAGTCTAAATGTTGATATCAAACCTATTAAACCAAAATAATGATCACCGTGGAGATGTGATATAAAGATGTGCTTTATTCTTGCAAATTTTATCTTTTGTTGTCTTAGTTGTACCTGTGTGCCTTCACCACAATCTATTAGAAAAATATGGTTGTTAATTTCAAGCACCTGAGATGTTGGATTATTATCAAATCGAGGTGTTGCACTATAACAGCCTAATATGGTTAACTTCATTTTTTAGAATAATTTTACCCGAAAGTTCAATTTGAAACCTTCAATAAATTTTATGGGAATGCATTTTGCATTAAAAACCCAAATCGCGCTCCATTTCTTCCATTTCAATAATATCGATGGCTTCTTGAATGGTTGGTACAATTATTAATTCGTCCGGTACATCATTAAGATTGAACTTATCTGTGACGATCACAAAAGAATGCTTTTTTGACCTATGCTTGGTTGAAATTAATATAAAATGAAGCACATCGTCAAGTACCAAGGTTTTAAATCCCGAAAGACTTACGATAACATTATCATTCTTAAATTTTGGATAAGCATCGTATATTTGCTGCACCAAGTCTGCAATAGTTTCAGTTTGTTGAGTGATGGTAACAATACCATTGGAAGAGTCTAAAATCATAGGATTAATGCTTTATTTTCGACGCTAATAAATAAATAACTGCCATTCTCACAGCCACCCCATTTTCAACCTGATTAAGAATAATGGAATGTTGAGAATCTGCCACATCACTGGTTATTTCAACACCACGGTTTATGGGTCCGGGATGCATAATCACGATTTCCTTATCTAATTTATTTAAGATTTCTCTTGACACACCGTATTGCTGTGCATACTCTCTGGTTGAAGGGAAATAATTTACTTCCATCCTTTCATTTTGCACTCTTAACATATTGGCTACATCGCACCAATTTAAGGCTTTCAATAGATTGGTTTCAACTTGTACACCAAGACTACTTATGTATTTTGGTAACAAAGTTTTTGGACCGCAAACCATGACTTCTGCTCCCTGTTTTTGAAGTGCATAAATATTTGAAAGTGCTACTCTACTATGTAAAATATCTCCAACTATTACTACCTTTTTACCGTTTACAGTTCCTAATTTTTCTTTAATGGAATATGAATCCAACAGCGCCTGAGTGGGATGTTCGTGAGCGCCATCGCCGGCATTGATAATGGTGGCACTGATGTGCTTTGACAGAAATACACAAGCACCGGGATTGGGATGGCGCATTACCACCATATCGACTTTCATTGATAAAATATTGTTGACTGTATCAATTAAAGTTTCTCCTTTTTTAACAGAAGATTGAGCGGCCGAAAAATTGATAATATCGGCTGATAGCCGTTTTTCCGCCAATTCAAACGACAGTTTTGTTCGGGTTGAGTTTTCAAAAAATAAATTGGCAACAGTAATATCTCTTAAAGAAGGTACCTTTTTGATTGGCCGGTTGATAACTTCTTTAAATTGATCGGCTGTTTCAAAAATTAAGTCAATATCATCTGAAGTGAGATATTTTATTCCTAGTAAGTGATTAACGCTCAGTGCGCTCATTTGTTATTTATTTATAAGGTAAACGGCGTCTTCTCCGTTATTTTCTTTCCAGTTTACAATTACTTTTTCATTATTGATGGCATCTACCTGTCTGCCTCTGTAATCGGGCTGAATGGGCAAATGCCTGCTAAACCTTCTATCTATCAGCGTTAATAATTCTATGTGTCTTGGTCTGCCAAAAGATTGAATGGCTGTTAATGCTGCCCTGATACTTCTACCTGTGTACAACACATCATCAATAAACACTACATTTTTATCTTCAACTAAAAAATCAATATGTGTAGCATTAGCGGCCAGAGGTTTATCACCACGCCTAAAATCGTCTCTAAAAAAAGTGATGTCTAGCGAACCCAGTTCAACTTTACTAATATTGTAGTTATTAATAAGCATGTCGGCCAGTCTTTTGGCTAAAAAAGTTCCTCTGGGTTGAATACCAATTAATACAGTATCTGAAAAATCATTATGGTTTTCGATGAGTTGACAAGCCAATCTATTTAAAATGATGTCAATTTCTTTGGCTGATAGCAGTAATTTTTTACTCATATAACTGAAACCTCTGTGGCTGTAAAGTTAATAAAATTTAATTGTTGCATATTTAATTTTGTAGCATAAAAAAACCTCCCAAAAATTGAGAGGTTTTTTATTGCTTATAATTTGGTATTATTATTTACCATCCATTTTATCTTTAAGCGCTTGCAACACATCGTTTGCATCGCCAAAAGTTGGTTTTGCTTCATCTGCAGCCGCTTCCGCTTTTTTAACAGCAGCTTTTACAATTTTAGCTTCTTCTTCTTTAAAAATAGCCGTATGAGAAGCCACTACTCTTTTGAATTCTTTATTGAATTCAATAATTTTAAATTCGACAGTTTCTCCTTTAGCTAATTTTTTACCGTCTTCTTTTTCAAGATGTCTGGTAGGAACAAATGCTAAAATATCCTCATTAAATTTAACTGTAGCGCCTTTATCAACCAACTCGATAACTTCTCCCTGGTGATTGGTATCAACAGCAAAATCGGTTTCGTACTTATCCCATGGATTTGCAGTAGTTTGCTTGTGACCAAGACTTAATTTTCTACCTTCAACATCCAGTTCAAGTACAACAACATCTAACTTATCACCTACAGCACAAAACTCACTTGGGTGTTTAATTTTCTTAGTCCAAGATAAATCAGAGATGTAAATCAATCCGTCTATACCTTCTTCTAATTCAACAAATACACCAAAGTTTGTAAAGTTTCTTACGATACCAACATGCTTAGAACCTACAGGATATTTACCTGTAATATCAGTCCATGGGTCTGGCGTAAGTTGCTTGATACCAAGAGACATTTTTCTCTCTTCGCGATCTAAAGTAAGAACTACGGCTTCAATTTCGTCACCAACAGAGACGAAGTCTTGAGCAGAACGCAAATGTGTTGACCAAGACATTTCACTTACGTGAACAAGTCCTTCAACACCATCGGCTACTTCAACAAAAGCACCATAGTCTGCAATAACTACTACTTTGCCTTTTACTTTATCACCAACTTTAACCTCTTCACCTAAGGCATCCCATGGGTGTTTGTTAAGTTGTTTTAAACCAAGTTGAATTCTTGATTTATCTTCATCAAAATCAAGGATTACCACGTTCAATTTTTGATCTAACTCAACAATCTCGTTTGGATGGTTGATTCTAGACCATGATAAATCTGTAATGTGAATTAAACCATCAACACCACCTAAATCAATAAACACACCGTAAGAAGTAATGTTTTTAACAACACCTTCTAACACTTGTCCTTTTTCTAATTGGCCAATGATTTCTTTTTTCTGTTCTTCAATATCTGCTTCAATCAATGCTTTGTGAGACACTACAATGTTTTTGAATTCGTGGTTGATTTTAACCACTTTAAATTCCATTGTTTTGTTGACGTATTGATCGTAATCGCGAATTGGTTTTACATCAATTTGTGAACCCGGTAAGAATGCTTCAATTCCAAAAACATCTACAATCATACCACCTTTGGTTCTGCATTTTACAAAACCGTTTACAATTTCGCCTTTATCGTGAGCCGCATTAACGCGATCCCATGCCTTAATAACTCTTGCTTTACGGTGCGATAATACCAATTGACCTGTTGCGTCTTCACGCACATCAATAAGCACTTCTACCTTATCACCAACTTTTAAATCGGGGTTGTATCTAAATTCATTTAGAGATACAACACCTTCAGATTTTGCATTAATGTCGATAATAGCATCTCTGTCTGTAATGTGAATTACAGTACCTTCAACCACTTCATCATCAAGCGTATCAACGAAATTTTCTTTAACTAACTTTTCAAATTCTAGAAGTTTTTGGTCATCAACCTGGTCGATACCTTCTTCGTAATTATGCCAGTTAAAATCTTTTAGGAATTGTTCAGGATTTGCCTGAGCTTGAGAAACTACGGGAGTTTCTACTGTTGCCTCAGTTGCTTCAACTTCAGCGGGATTTGTTTTTTCTTCAGCCATTTGCTGATAATTAATTTGTATTCTGAACGCTACGGAGTTTTAAACGAACAACAATTCAGAAGTGTTATTTTTTTCCTTATCCTTTTGCTACTCCGTACTATTCGCCAAAAGGAGCGCAAAAATACAATTTAATACTTTGAAAACCAAATTAATTTATAGCATAAAATTATAGACTTAATTTAAACTTAAAATAACTTAAAAGACTCATCATTTTTATTGTAATTTTCTTATCTTTATAACTCATTTTTAACTTAAAATCAATTTATTATGGTAAAAGAAAAATATCAAGCAGTATTAGATTTAGGTGCCTCTTTAAACATTAAAGACGGTGACGTAAAAGAAGAAAACGGCACGCTAAAAGTGAATGGCACGGCCAACACCCAATACGAAAAGAACCTATTATGGGATAAAATTAAAGAAATAGGTGGCGAAAATCCAACCGATATTATGGCCGATATTAAAGTGGCAGACAATTCAGTTTTCCACCGTCATGTAGTCAAAAAGGGAGAAACCTTGGGAAAAATTGCTCAGAAATATTACGGTAAAGCATCTCTTTACAACAAAATTTTTGAAGCCAATACCGAGAAGCTAAAAAATCCGGATATGATTTACCCGGACCAAGAACTGGTTATACCAAATCCATAACAGTTAATAGGCAGCCAAATGGTTGACTTTTTTACAATGCCTTTTGAATGGCTTTTTTACAAATAGCTAAAAGTAGATTGAATTGTTCTTCTCTGCTTAAATTTGAATTGTCAAATAACACTGCATCTTCGGCTTGAGCTAAAGGAGAATCGTCGCGGTTGGTATCTATAAAATCACGTTCTTCAATATTCTTTAAAACCTCTTGATAATTTACTTCCTGACCTTTGTTTTGCAACTCTTCTAGCCTTCGTTTGGCACGAGTTTCGGCAGAGGCCGTCATAAATATTTTTAACTCTGCCTCAGGAAAAACAACGGTGCCAATATCGCGGCCATCCATTACAATACCTTTTTCTTTTCCCATTTCCTGTTGTTGCTCAACTAACTTTTTTCGAACTTCAGAAATTTCGGCAATTTTACTCACAAAATTCGATACGCGAAGTGTTCTTATTTCATTTTCAATATTTTGACCATTTAAGTAAACCTCTGCAAAACCTAGTTCTGCATTAAATTTAAAGGATATGCGAATGCGTTCTAAATGTTTTATTAGTTGATCTTTATAAAAAAAATCAACTCCAATAAGGTCATTTTCCAAGGCATAAAAGGTTACTGCGCGGTACATTGCACCACTGTCTACATAAATATAACGCAGGGCTGCCGCCAATTGTTTGGCTACCGTACTTTTTCCGGTTGAAGAAAAACCGTCTATAGCTATGATGATTTTTTTATTCATTATCTCAAATCAATTTGAAGTCCGAAAAAGCTGCTATTTCCTGCTGCCGTGTATCTTGCATGGGTGTAACTAAATCTCATTTTATTCATTTTTATTCCTACACCAAACGACAAACCCGAGAAATTTCGTTGGTCTTCAATTCTTAGTTCTTCGGCACGCCTAAAACTGTAGCCCAATCTAATATTAAATCCTTTTTCAGGAAACAATTCAGCACCAATAATGGTATGCCTAATGAGTTCTCCAACAAATCCAATTTTTTCAGGAGTTTGATTACCGTCTAAATCGGTTTCAATTCTGGCTGGATTAGAGCGTGCAATTGGCCATTGTTGTAAATTTTCGAAAGTCAAATGCCATCGTATTGGCACATATTGTAAGGTTTGCGATAGACCTAAAATAACTTCCAACGGCAAGGGTTCGTTCAATCCGGCATAAGTTTTAAATTGAGCGCCTACATTTCTTACTGAAAGTGCGGCTCTAAAATCTAATTTTTCGTTGATATAAAGTGCACCAAAATCGAAGGCACCACCAATTGAATTATAAATTTCCAGTTGAGACGTAATGAGTTTTAAATTGGCACCAATATAAAAATCGGTGTAAGGAATATTATAAGCGTATCCCAGAGATAAGGCCGTTTCACTGCCGTTAAAAGATCCTGTTGAAATGCCGTTTAAGTCGTAACCATCAAAACTGCCGTAATTGATATAGGTGACGCCTATATGAAAGGTTTGCAAACGTCTGTCCCAAGTATAAGCATAAGCAGCCGTACCATAACTAATACCACCTAAATAACTAGAGTAATTTAAGGCCAATTGATTATCCATTTCGGCATTAATAGACGCCGGATTGTAAATGCCATCAGTTACGTCGTAATCGTAATTAGTGATGGTTTTTCCACCAAGAGCAGCTTGCCGTGGTGATGATATTAAATTTAAAAATTGATAGGTAGACTCGCCTCCAACCTGCGCCAATGCCAAAGCACACGAACAAAAGAATAACGTCAAGATTAAAGGATTGCGCATAGGCTGCAAAATAACTAAATCTTAATTAAAACGATACTAAGCAATTTTTATTTTTTAGCCTGTAATCATACTCATGTTGCTGCTGCCTGGATATTATAGAATTTTTGCGTTTTTTACTTTTTGTTTGGTAAGTGCAATTTCCAAAACTTCGCTCATTTCCTTAACATAATGAAATGTAAGTCCTTTTAAGTACTCGGCTTTAATCTCGGCGATATCGCGTTTGTTGTCTTCACACAAAATAATCTCTTTAATTCTTGCCCGTTTGGCAGCCAGAATTTTTTCTTTAATACCACCAACAGGTAACACTTTTCCTCGCAATGTGATTTCGCCGGTCATGGCCAAGCTCTTCTTAACTTTGCGTTGCGTAAATAAAGACATAAGTGAGGTGAGCATGGTTATACCGGCACTAGGACCGTCTTTTGGTGTGGCACCTTCAGGTACGTGAATGTGTACATTATACTTACCAAAAATATCAGAATTGACGCCAAAATCTTCAGCATTGGCCTTAATGTATTCCATGGCAATAGTGGCCGATTCTTTCATGACCTTGCCCAAATTTCCTGTAATATTCAAATCTCCTTTACCTTTTGATAAAATAGATTCTATAAACAAAATATCGCCGCCAACGCTGGTCCATGCCAAACCGGTAACCACGCCGGCTACTTCGTTATTTTCGTATTTATCTCTTTCCAATTTAGGAGAACCTAGTACTTCAACAATATCTTCGTTGGTAACCTTAAGATTGTACTTTTCTTCCATAGCAATGTTCTTGGCGGCATGTCTCACCATTTTGGCAATTTGCTTTTCAAGACTTCTAACTCCTGATTCTCTGGTATATCCTTCCACAATCTTTTCTAACTGTGGTTTGGCTATTTTTAAATGGTTTGTGGTAAGGCCATGTTCTTTTAGTTGTTTTGGCAATAAGTGTCGTCTGGCGATTTCGGTTTTTTCTTCAATTGTATAACCTGTAACGTTAATAATCTCCATTCGGTCACGCAACGCAGGCTGAATGGTGCTTAGGCTGTTTGCTGTAGCTATGAACATAACTTTAGATAAGTCATACCCTACTTCAAGAAAATTATCGTAAAACTCGTTATTTTGCTCGGGATCTAACACTTCCAGCATAGCCGAAGACGGATCACCTTGGTAAGAACTAGACAACTTATCAATTTCATCTAAAACAAATACCGGATTTGAAGTTCCCGCCTTTTTTAAATTTTGCAAAATACGGCCAGGCATAGCACCGATATAGGTTTTACGGTGGCCTCTAATTTCGGCTTCGTCTCTTAATCCACCTAACGACATTCTCACGTATTCTCTACCTAAAGCTTCGGCAATGGACTTCCCTAACGAAGTTTTACCAACACCAGGCGGACCGTAAAAACAGAGTATGGGCGATTTCATATCGTTGCGAAGTTTGAGCACCGCCAGGTACTCAATAATGCGCTTTTTAACGTCTTCAAGTCCGTAATGATCACGGTCTAAAATACGTTGTGCCCGCTTCAGATCGAATTTATCTTTACTGAAGTCGTTCCAAGGTAAATCTAAAAACAAATCCAGATAGTTACGCTGAATGGAATACTCTGCTACTTGCGGATTCATACGTTGCAATTTGGCCAACTCCTTGTTGAAGTGCTCACCTACTTCATCAGACCATTTCTTTTTATCGGCTCGCTCTTGCATTTCTTCAATTTCCTCATCGTAACTCATACCACCCAATTCTTCCTGAATGGTTTTCATTTGTTGATGCAAGAAATATTCGCGTTGCTGCTGATTGATATCGCTTTGTACTTTAGATTGAATATCGTTTTTAAGCTCTAATTTTTGATATTCAACAGTCATGTATTTTAAAGTAGCCAATGCCCGTTCTTGCAAGTTGTTTATCTCTAACAACTCTTGCTTTTCTTTCACCAATAAATTCATGTTAGAAGAAACAAAATTCACTAGAAACGAATTGCTTTCTATGTTTTTAATCGCAAAAGTAGCTTCGGTTGGGATATTCGGACTCTCTTTAATAATTCGCAATGATAAATCTTTAATCGAGTCGATGATGGCCGAGAATTCCTGATTATCAACAGCCGGCTTAGCTTCGGGGACTTCTTTCACCGTGGCACTGATATAGGGTTTTTCAGAAATGATTTCATCGAGTTCAAAACGCTTTTTACCCTGAATAATAATGGTTGTGTTACCATCGGGCATTTTAAGTACTTTTAAAATACGTGCTACGGTACCTACTCTATACAAGTCGGCTGCACCCGGATCCTCAACTGCAATATCTTTTTGAGCCACGACACCAATTACCTTGCTTCCGTTATTAGCGTCATTAATTAGTTTAATAGATTTATCCCTTCCGGCGGTAATTGGAATTACAACACCAGGAAATAAAACCGTATTTCTTAATGGTAAGATTGGTAGTGCGCTGGGAAGTTTTTCATTGTTTATTTCTGCTTCGTCTTCGGGTGTCATTAGTGGAATTAATTCTGAATTTTCATCAAAATCTTGTAATGACAAACTGTCAAGACTTAAAAAATTTGTTTTTGCCATAGTGTATTTAAGGTCATTCTGTCACACAAACGGTAACAGTATCATTTAATTTGAATTCTACTCATTTACTATATTGTTGTATTTGAGTAAAATGAGTCATCTTGTTAACAAGTAATTCATGGCAATAGTTCAATTGTTATGCCATTTCAAAATAAAATTGCTAAAAAAAATTCAATTGAAGTGTAACAATTATGATGTAATTTCATCCTTAAACCAAAGCAATTGTTTTTTTGACAACCAATCAATCAAATATTAATCAGTTAATAACAGCTTGTAAACGCGGTGAGCGCACAGCACAAATAAAAGTTTACGAAAGTTACAGTAAAGCCATGTACAATACCTCGCTAAGAATAGTGAAAAATACTTTTGACGCAGAAGACATCATGCAGGAATCGTTTATTACGGCTTTTTCAAAACTTAATGACTTAAAAGACAATCAAACTTTTGGTGCCTGGCTAAAGCGAATTGTAATAAATAACAGTCTCACTTTTTTGAGACAACAACAAATTGAAGTTGAACTGGAACAGGTCTTGTATAAAATTGAGGACGAAAGTAGTGTTGAAAATTTGGAGGATTATTCGGAAGTAAAATTTCAGCAATTATCGCAAGCCATGGATACGTTAAAAGACAATTATCAATTAGCATTGAATCTTCATTATATAGAAGGTTATAATTACGATGAAATGTGCGATATATTAAACATTAGTTATGCCAATTGCCGAACGCTGGTGTCAAGAGCCAAATCTAGTTTAAAGAAAAAACTTGCAGTACACATTTAATATGAAAAACGAGAACAACATAACTTCGCTTTTTAAGAGGTTGCAAAACGACTTGAATTCGGCGCAACCGGCCGAAGGTCACACCATGCGATTTATTGAAAAATTAGATGCTTCAAAACAGCAAAATAAACGCACAGGTTATTTTAAGTTCCTGAAACCGATAACAGCAATAGCCGCAGCACTTATATTAGGTTTTGCTTTGTTCACCATACTCTTGAAACCTGAAAAAGAAATGGATTTAGCCAATGTATCTCAGGAAATGGCCAATACTCAAAATTTCTTTTATCAAACCATCAGTACTGAGTTAAGAAAAATTGATTTAGAGCGCTCACCCGAAACCGAATCGATTATTAACGATGCTTTAAACGAAATAAAAAAGCTCGAATTAGAATACGAAACTTTAAAAACCGATTTAAAACAAAGCAACAACGATAAACGAGTAATTTACGCTATGATCAGTAACTTTCAAAGCAGAATTGAATTACTGCAGGCTGTATTAGAACAAATTGAAACAATAAAAGAATTTAAACATCAATCATATGAAAACAACAGGTTATAATTTTTTACTGATCTTTTTAATTAGTACCCTAACCGTCTTTTCAACTAATCAATGGAAAGGCAAGCACACCGAAGAAAAAACCATTAAAAAAGAGTACAGCGTTAACCGCGATGCGCTTTTAAAAGTGGTTAACAGCTATGGCAGCATCAACGTAGCCACTTACACCGGTAATAAAATTACTATTGAAGTACTCATTAAAACCAACGGTAATGACTTAGGCATGGTAAAAGAAAGATTGGACGATATTAGTGTTGATTTTTCCGGTACCGCAAGCCAGGTAAGCGCCATCACTAACATTAAAAAAAGAAGCGCCTCAAAATGGTGGAATTGGGGTAACAGTAACAATGTAAACATTGATATCACCTACACTATTAAACTACCAATTACCAATAGCGTGAATCTAGACAATAGTTATGGCAGCATCAATTTAGACACACTTGAAGGCACTGCAACTATTAATTGCGATTATGGTAAAATCACTACTAAAGAATTACTGGCACCCAATAATTCATTATCATTCGATTACACCAATAATACTTACTTTGAATACATTAACAGCGGTAAAATCAATGCCGATTACAGCAGTTTTACAGTGGCTAAAACAAAATCATTGCATTTAGAGGCCGATTATACCAAATCGGTTATTGAAATTGCAGAAGATGTCACCTATAATTGTGATTATGGTTCGCTAACCATTAATGAAGCCAATCATATTAAAGGTGAAAGCGATTATCTTACTATCAGATTTGGCAATATTTACAAAAGCCTTGATGCCGATGCTGATTATGGTTCGATTAAGATTGATGAATTAGGCAAGTTTATTGAACGCGTTAAAATAGACTCCGACTACGTTGGAATTACCATTGGCCTGCACAACGAAGCTGAATTTTTATTCAAAATAGATTTGGAGTACGCTTCATTAAAGCATCCTTCAAGTTTTGAGATTTTAAAACAAAATATTAAAAGTACTCAGAAGTATTACGAAGGATTTGTGAACAATAGTAATTCTAGTAATAGTGTTATCATCAATTCTGATTATGGTAGTGTTACCTTCAAATAAAATCAATCAAACTATAAAACAATATATTATGAAAAAAATAGCTCTCTTATCAGTTTTATTCTTGTTAACTATTAATTCGCATGCGCAATTTTGGGGTAATAACACCATTAAGGGCAACGGCGAAGTGACCACCGTAACGAGAACAACATCTAATTATGACGGTGTGAAATGCGCCGGTAGTTTTAACTTTATCCTAGTTTCAGGCAATGAAGGAAATATTACAATAGAAGGCGAATCTAATTTAATCGAACATATCATTACCGAAGTTAAAAACAATCAACTCATTATAAAGCCTGAAAATGGCATGAATTTAAGACCAAGCCGAAAATATACTATAACTGTAACCATTCCTGTTGAAGGTATTTCTGAAGTGTCTCTGGCAGGTTCTGGGAAATTATGGAACGAGCAGATTCTCACCTCTAATGAATTATCAGTACAATTAGCCGGATCTGGAGATATGAACCTAAGTTTGGCTAATAAAATGACTACTGCCAAAATAGCCGGTTCGGGTAATTTAAATCTATCGGGAAACACAACAGATTTAAAATTAGACCTTTCGGGTTCAGGCCGATTGAATGCATACGAATTAATTGCCAACAATGTAGAGGCTTCGGTTGCGGGTTCGGGTGATGTTCGCATCAATTGTCAGGATAACCTCAAAGCAAAAGTAGCCGGTTCGGGAGATATTGTATATAAAGGCAACCCTAAAACTGAAAACACCAATGTGGCAGGTTCAGGCTCTATTAAAAAAGCCAATTAAAAATCCAAGAAAGATTATTTGCCATTAATAAAATCGGGATTGAGTGTTTTTTTAGGCAAAGTCATTAAAATGATGAGACCTATGATAAAAAACGAGATTAAAAACAAAATAGAATAACGCATACTACCTGTAAGCTGGGCTATAAAACCATACATAAACATACCGATAACAATCCCTATTTTTTCAGCTACATCATAAAAGCTGAAATAGGAAGCTGTATCAACAGTATCTAAAGGTATTAACTTACTGTAAGTAGATCTCGATAAAGCCTGAATACCACCCATTACTACGCCAACGCAAGCTGCAATAATGTAGAATTGTGTTGGCGTTACTACAAAATAAGCAAAAGCGCAAATCACAATCCACATTGATATTACAATCATCAAGGTTTTGATATTCCCAATTTTTTCAGAAAGTTTGGCGGTGTAATTGGCTCCTAAAACAGCAATAAGTTGAATTAATAAAATACTAATTATTAAACCTGTTGTAGAATCCTGTGTTCCCCAATCTAATTCTTCAATAGCAAAATAAGTAGCAGCAATCATAATAGTTTGTACGGCCATACTATAGGTAAAAAACGCAGCGATGTATTTTTTTAAAACAATATCATCTTGTATGACTATCCATATTTTTCTTAATTCGTTAAGACCTGAAAGTAGCAATGAGCGCGTCACCTTCTGACCTTCGTGTGTTCCGGTGGGTAAATACTTAAATGTGTATTGTGCAAAACCCATCCACCAAATACCAACTAATACAAAGGCTATTCGTGTTGGTTGTCCGGCATCTTTAAAACCGAAAGCCTCGTATTTTAAAATCATTGCCAAATTGAGCAGCAACAGTATAACGCTACCAATATAACCTAAAGAAAATCCTTTTGCACTAATTTTATCCTGTTGCTCCGGAAAGGCAATATCTGGTAAATACGAATTATAAAAGACCAAACTACCCCAAAAACCAATCAAACCAAAGAAATAACAAAGTAATCCAAACCATAAATATTCTAGTGAAAACCAATACAAACCAATACAAGAGACTGCACCGAGATAACAAAAGAATTTCATAAAAGATTCTTTATTTCCTATAAAATCTGAAATTCCTGAGAGTACGGGCGACATGACCGAAATCACCAAAAAACTTAAGGCAGTGACATAACTAATCAAACTATCATTATTGAATTCGTAGCCTAAAAATTCAACAGTATCACTTAATATTTTGCCGGTTTCTTCGTCTTTAATAATGGTAAGTGCTCCATAAAAAATGGGGAATACCGCCGATGAAATCACTAACGGATACACAGAATTAGCCCAGTCGTAAAAAGCCCAGGCATTCAGTAATTTTTTATTTCCTTTTGGTAGATCCGACATAAAAAAAGCTGCTCATTTTGGTGAACAGCCCGAAAGATAATTAAATAAATTTGTTTACAATGGCGACAATGGTCTAAATGTAGTAATACCAAATTTGGCTGCTTCTTCTTTAGCCTTCGGTGCTAATTGTTGCAATTCTTTAATTCGAGTGTCATTGGCAGGGTGTGTGCTTAAAAACTCTGGTGGTGCTTGGCCACCACTAGCAGATGCCATACGTTTCCACAACTCGG
The DNA here is from genome assembly GCF_006494535.1 of Paucihalobacter ruber. Lineage (GTDB taxonomy): Bacteria > Bacteroidota > Bacteroidia > Flavobacteriales > Flavobacteriaceae > Paucihalobacter > Paucihalobacter ruber. The sequence continues at coordinate 294,948 of NZ_VHIQ01000006.1, read as the reverse complement.
CACCTTCATCAGGATTATATCCTGCCAGTGCTGATAAAATTAAACCAATACGGTCGGCTTCAGATTCATGTGATCTACTAAAAGGCAACATACCACCAACTGATGTAGTAATACCATAAGCTTGATTCCAAAGCGATAAATTTTCATCATTCTGAAGGGCAACATTTAAACCAATAGCACCAGCTTGTTGTAACATGCCGGCACTCATGCGCTGTTGACCGTGATTAGCCAAAGCGTGCGCTACTTCATGCCCCATAATGATGGCAACACCGGTTTCGTTTTGAGCAATGGGTAAAATACCGGTGTAAAACACAATCTTTCCGCCGGGCATACACCAGGCGTTTACGGTTTTATCATCCACCAAATTGTATTCCCATTTATAATCTTTTAAATAACCCTGGTAACCATTGGCATCTAACCAGCGTTCTGCTGCAATAGCTATGCGCTGGCCAACACGCTTGATCATTTCTGAATCTTTAGTACCTGTTACTACTTTATTTTGAGATAAAAATGAACTATACTGCTGAAATGAAGATGGAAATAAGCTATCGTTAGAAACTAAAGCCATCGTTTTTTTACCTGTGAATGGATTGGTAGCACATGAAAAATACAGCAGCACAAAAGCCGATAAAATGATATATCTTTTAATTGACATGATTGGAAAATTTAAAATCATCTAAAGTTAGTGAATGTCTACTAATTAAGAAGCATTTATTTTAAAAAGTCACAATTCATTATACTCCTTTGATGTGTATTTCGTTAAAATTCTTATCCACCACCAAACTATTTTTTCCATTCGGTTTAATTTGCTCTAACGGAATTTGAACGTTATCTATTTGAACTTCCTTGATTTCAAAAGGCAAACCATGAATGTTAACTTTAAAGGTTTCGTACGTTGTAATATACTTACCTTCTTTATGTTGCTGAATAATCAATTCGGTTGGTTTACCGGTTAATTTAAAGGTTCGCAAACTGTATCGTCCTTTAATATAGTCGTAACCGTCATGGGCATCATCAAATAACTGCGAGTCTTCTTTACCTTCAAAATAATAAACTGCCAAGGTCATTTGGTCTATTTCTTTTTCTCCAACATATTGCTGAACCGGATAAACCGGGATAATGGCACCGGCCTTGATAAAAAACGGCATACTATCTATATCGGCATCAGCCCACATTTCGCGTCCACCTTTTACAACCTTATCATTCCAGAAATTATACCATTTCCCTCTAGGTATAAACATTCTTCTGCCTTTGGCATTGGGTTCTAATATTGGGCAAATTAAAATTTGATTTCCGAAGATAAACTCATCGGTTCTGTAATGAGTTTGCTGATCGTCCTGATCATACAAAACCATAGATTTTAATAAGGGTTCACCATGGTCTACATAATTCCAAAATGCCGTGTATAAATAGGGTAATAACTGATAGCGTAGTTCAATAAATTTTCTCACAACGTTAGTAACTTCTTCATCGAATGACCAAGGTTCCTGATCTCCGTGATCACCTGAAGAATGCACTCTAAAAAACGGATGGAACGCCCCTAGTTGTACCCAACGTGCAAATAATTCGCCCGAGGGCTGTTCTGCAAATCCGCCAATATCGCTGCCTGCAAACGAAAAACCACTCATGGCCATGCGCTGCACCTGAATATTGGCAATCCATAAATGTTCCCAGGTGGCAACGTTATCGCCGGTCCATGTAGACGTGTATCGCTGCGTACCCGAATAAGCCGAACGTGTAATTACAAACGGACGCTTTGGATAGCAAAACTTTTTTAAACCGTGATACGTAGCACGGGCCATTTGCATACCGTAAATATTATGAGCCTTTCTATGACTGCACGGATTGCCATCGTAATCGTGGCGAACGTCGTCTGGAAAGGTTTTGTTGGGAACTTCCATCACGGCAGGCTCGTTCATGTCGTTCCAAACGCCTTTTACACCTATTTCTTCGATAAGCTCTTTAAACAACCCAGACCACCACTCTCTTACGTCGGGCCTTGTATAATCGGGAAAATAACATTCTCCCGGCCAAACTTTTCCTTTCATGTATGGTCCGTCGGCACGACGACAGAAATAGTCGTTTTTTAAACCTTCCTGATAAACCCAATAATCTTTATCAACTTTGATACCCGGATCAATAATAGCAACGGTTTTAAAACCTTGATCGGCTAATTCCTTCACCATTCTTTTAGGATCGGGAAAATAATCTTTGTTCCATGTAAAGCACCTAAAACCTTCCATATAATCTATGTCGAGATAAATGGCATCACAAGGTATTTTAAGATCTCTAAATTTAGCGGTCACCTCTTTAACCTTGCTTTCGGGATAGTAACTCCATTTACATTGATGAAATCCCAAAGCCCAAAGCGGTGGTAATGAATGTGGTTTACCGGTGAGATCTGTATAGTTCTCAATAACGTCGTTCATTTTTGGCCCGTAGATAAAATAGTAATTCATTTCACCGCCATGCGCCCAAAAACTGGTAACGTTGCGCTTTTCCTGAGCAAAATCAAAAAATACTCTAAAGGAGTTATCAAAGAAAATACCGTAGGCTTTTTTATGATGTAAGCCTATAAAAAAAGGAATGGCTTTGTAAATAGGGTCGGTTTCTTTGCCATAAGCATAAGAATCGGTGGCCCAGTTTTGAAAACGCTTGCCTTTAAGATTCATATGTTCTGATTTATCTCCTAAGCCGTAGTAACTTTCACCTTCGTTAGACACCTTACTCATCTTTACAATATCACCGCCATGCTCATAGCTCTCTTCCCAATGAAAACCTATTTCATCCTGATTTAACAGTGATTTGTCTTTAGCGTCGAAAATGGACACTTTTAAATCGCTTTTATTGATGTTACAAATGAGCTTAGAAGTTGTTATTTGAAAAGCATTGGTATGCTCTTCTATTTCGAGTTTGTTGTATCCTCTACTGGCATATTTGGTGATGGCGTATGAAAAATCTTTTTCAAATGAGCCTGTTGTAGTATATCTAAATCTGATAACGCTATCTCTCACAATGGTTATTTGTAAAACCACGTCGTTTGAAGTGAAAAAATAAAGCGTATCTACATCCTTTTTAAATTTGACGATATTGGCTGGCAACTGGTTGCCTTTATACTCTAAATCGGTATTGGTAATCATGCAAGTTTTTTTAAAATGCCGTAAAAGAAAGCAATTCTGTTAAATTTTGAAATAATAGTTATGACATATTATCAACTATAACGTTTGAGTTAAGTTGAAGCAAGGAATAAATAATTGAGTTTGAAAATTATTTATATTTAAATACAACTGCACCTAAGGGTGGAATATTAATTACTGCCGAAACATTTCTAAACTGGTGTGGTTGATCTTCAGACGAAACGATACCGTTTTTGTATTCGCCACTACCAAAATACTTTTTTAAATCGGTATTAAAAACTTCTTTTAATTCGCCGGACTTCGGCAAGCCAACGCGGTATTGATCTCTTGGTACCGGCGTCATGTTACAGGCTATAATTAGATTGTCATCTTCATTGTTAGCCTTTCTGATATAAACAAGCACCGAATTTTCCGCATCGTTGTAGTCGATCCATTCGAAACCTTCGGCAGAGAATTGCTTATCAAATAATGCCGGTTCTTTTTTGTAAAACTTGTTCAAATCTTTAATAAGCGATTGAACACCTTTATGTGGTTTGAACTGCAACAAATGCCAGTCTAAACTCTGCTGAAAGTTCCATTCTTCACTTTGTCCAAACTCGGCGCCCTGAAATAACAGCTTAGCTCCCGGATGTGTAAACATGTAAGTATAGAGCAATCGAAGGTTGGCAAATCTTTGCCACTCATCGCCCGGCATCCTACCTAAAATAGAACGTTTGCCATAAACCACCTCGTCGTGACTTAACGGTAGCATAAAGTTTTCTGTAAAAGCGTAAGTCATTGAAAACGTTAAGTCATTTTGGTGGTGTTTTCTATAAATGGGCTCTTTAGCAAAATATTGCAAGGTATCGTGCATCCAACCCATCATCCATTTCATTCCAAAACCTAAACCACCAATAAAGGTTGGTTTGGATACCATAGGAAATGAAGTAGATTCTTCGGCTATGGTTTGTACATCGGGGAAATTGGCGTAAACGGCCTCATTCATTTCTTTCATAAAAGCGATTGCTTCAAGATTTTCTCTACCACCAAACTGGTTGGGTTCCCATTCGCCATCGTCTCTTGAGTAATCTAAAAATAGCATGGACGCGACCGCATCTACTCTCAGCGCATCGGCATGATATTGTTCTAGCCAAAAAATAGCATTACTAATCAAAAATGATTTCACCTCATTCCTGCCATAGTTAAAAATTAAACTTTTCCAATCGGGGTGATAACCTTTGCGTTTATCGGGATGTTCGTAAAGACATGACCCATCAAAAAATCCAAGTCCGTGAGCATCTTCGGGGAAATGAGACGGCACCCAGTCTAAAATCACCCCTATATTATTCTGGTGCAGCTTATCGACCAATAATTTAAACTCTTCGGGGTAGCCAAATCTAGAGGTTGGCGCAAAATAACCGGTTAATTGATAGCCCCACGACGGATCATAAGGAAACTCCATAATGGGCATCAATTCTACGTGGGTGAAATTCATTTCTTTCACATAATCTACCAGTTCCTCGGCCAGTTCGGTGTAAGACAAAAATCGGTTGTTCTCAATTTTCCTGCGCCATGAACCTAAATGAACTTCGTAAACTGAAAAAGGCGCGTTTAAAGCGTTGTGTTTTGCCCTTTTTTTCATCCATGAATTATCGTCCCAAGAATAGGTGTCATCCCAAACAACCGAAGCTGTTTTTGGCGGATGTTCACTGCGTCTCGCGTAAGGATCGGCCTTTTCTGTTTTAATATCGTTATAATGACTGTGAATTTTGTATTTGTACAAATGGCCCTTTTTAACGCCTGGAATAAAACCTTCCCAGATTCCGCTACCATCCCATCTCACATTTAACTGGTGCTCACCTTCGAGCCAAAAATTAAAATCACCAATTACTGAAATACTCTTGGCACTTGGCGCCCATACAGCAAAATAAGTACCTTCAATTCCATTCACAGTTGTGATATGTGAGCCAAATTTTTCGTAAAGCTTGTAATGTTTGCCTGCCTGAAATAAATTAATATCGAATTCTGTAAACAAACTGTGTACTATAACTTCTGCCATAAATTAGTGATTTATAATATTTGAAATACCCTTTAAAGGAATTACAGCCCAGCGCGGTCTGGAGTTAAGCTCGTAACCCAATTCGTAAACGGCTTTTTCTAAAAGTGAATATTTGAGTAAAAATATGCGTTCTTGATGGTAACCAATATTGATATTGGCATTTTGAATTTCAACTATATAAGTTCCTAAAAATACACCTATTAAGTATTGGTATAGAATTTCGGCATATTGAAAGAGTTCTTCCTGTTCTTTCTTGTAAAGTGCAGCGTTGTTAAAAATGGTAGCGTAAATAGCGTAATGAAAAGACCTAAACATCCCGGCCACATCTTTAAGCGGTGGCTGCTTGACTTTTCTATCACGGATGGTGCTTTCAGGTTCGCCTTCAAAATCTAAAATGTAGAAATCGTCATCTTTAACCAGCACCTGACCCAAATGATAATCGCCATGCACACGCAAGCGCTCACCCTTTAGTCGTGTCCAGTCAAAATTTACGAATCGTTTTCTAATAATATTTTTGTTCTCAAGGAAATCTTCGGCTAACTCAAGAGCCAATCCATCTAATTTATGAAGGTTATTTTCAATAGTATTCAATCTGTTTTGAAACTGATATAACATTCTATTTTTTAACCAAACGGTATAGTCGCCGTTAAAACGTTCAGGTGTAAATCCCGTATCTTCAAATTCTGAACCTAAGGCAATATGCATTTCGGCGGTTCGTTTGGCCAGCGTTTGAACTTTGGTGATAATGTTTAAACCGGCCCAGTCTATTATTTGTGGCGGCACGTCTCTAAGTTCTAAACGTGAAAAATCCTCAACCTTTGGAAGGTTTGATAGTTTTACACTTTTAGTCTCTATAGTTAAAAAGACCTTGTGTAATTCTTTCAACATGTACTCCCATGCATCACCTTGATTGGGAACCAGTTGTTGCATTAGCGCTATGGTAATTTGTACATTATCGGCATCTGTAATATTAATGCTTCCAAGATATGCCGGTGTGTTTTTAAATTCCTTTTTTTCTGAAAGGAAACGGCTCATTTCGTAGTCTGGGTTTTTATCTGCGTAAATTCTTCTGAAGAACTTTAAAACATACTTCTCATTGTAAACAATAGAGGTATTGCTTTGTTCCATTCCCATAAATCGAGACGATTCGTAGTGACAATTATCAAACAGCAGGCTCTTGTGATATTGCACGCGTGTTTTATCGTTTGGAACTGCCGAAAGGATGCGCTCAAACACCAGTTTTCTAAAAGCTTCTAAGTTAATAGCATCTATAATAAAACCTTCCTGACCTTTAATACTAATAGGTAAAATTCGGTTGTCTTGCGCAAAATCAGGATCTGACACAAAAGCAATTGGTAAAAAATAATGCTGATAAAATGCTTCTTTAAAATTGACTTCAAGAATTAAACCGTAGTAAACTTCTTCGTTTTGCTGAATGCGAAAATACTCGGCCAATTCAATATATTTTAACTTGCTGGCTTTGCCACCGTACCAGCGTTGCTTGATGATGTAATATTCTAACACATCAGACAGGAAGATTTTGATGAAATCTTCGTTATCCATCAAGTCATTCCATTCTACATCAAAATTGTAGGGAGACAACAAGCTGGTTTTGTTAGATGTTTTTTTTGACATAATTATTTTAATATTCTAAAGATATGAAACGGTAAGGCCGGATGCAACTCTATAAAATTCCATTCATTCTGCCATGTATAACTACTATTGGTCACCAGGTCTTTAACCACCAGATGATGGCCTGAATTGATACCCAAATCTTGCAACGGTAATTGAACCGTACCTTGTTGTGCGTAATAAGCATCAAGACTTATTATAATCAACAATTCGTTTGTTTTATCTTGATTCCATTTATAAAACGCTATTAAATTTTGATTTTCAATGTGACAAAATTTAATGTTGTTGGTTTGCTGAAGCGCCTCATTTTCGTGTCTAATTCTGTTAATTTTTGAAATGATAGTGGTGAGCTTATTTTCTTTAAACCAATCGTAATGACATATTTGAAATTTTTCGGAATTTAAATATTCCTCTCTTCCGGGCAATGCATCGCTGATCATTTGCTCAAAAACAGGTCCGTAAATACCAATATTAGAACTTAAAGTAGCTGCCAAAGCATAGCGTTGCATAAATTTGGCTTCATTGGCACCTTGTAAATGGTATGGATTAATATCTGGTGTGTTGGGCCAGAAATTAGGACGCATGTATTCTTTTTGGTCGGTTTTGGTGAGCTCTTCCATATACTGGATTAACTCATGCTTGTTATCACGCCATGTAAAATAGGTGTAAGATTGTGTATAGCCTTGTTTTGCCAATTGGTGCATTATTTTTGGTCTCGTAAAGGCTTCGGCTAAAAACAACACGTCCGGATGTTTCTTTTTTACTTCGGAAATAATCCAGTTCCAGAAATAATAAGGTTTGGTATGTGGATTGTCGACTCTAAAAACGTGAATTCCGCAATCTATCCAATACATCATAACATCGAGACATTCGTTCCAAAGATTTTTATAATCTTCTGTTTCCCAATATATCGGTAAAATATCCTGATACTTTTTAGGAGGATTTTCAGCATATTGCACCGTACCGTCGGGACGCCATTTAAACCACTGCGGATGTTCTTTCACCCAAGGATGATCGGGTGCTGCCTGTAAAGCGTAATCCATAGCAATCTCAATGTTGTGCTCCTTGGCTTTTGCAATAAGCTGCTTAAAATCATCCAAACTTCCCAACTGTGGATGAATATCTTTATGACCGCCATATTGCGACCCTATACCCCAACAAGAGCCTACGTCGCCGTCTTTTGCTTGGGTGGTGTTGTTTTTTCCCTTTCGGTTAACTTCACCTATGGGATGAATTGGTGGAAAATACAACGTATCAAAACCCATTTGCTCTACTCTGGGCAACAAACGCTCGCAGTCTTTAAAAGTACCGTGAACTCCCGGTTGCTCTGATGCCGACCGTGTAAAAAATTCATACCAAGTACTAAATCTGGCCTTTAACCTGTCTACATATATATTGTAGTCTTTTGAGGTATTGGCCAAATGCTTTTCGGGGTGATTGTAAAAAATATGATGCAATCTTTCGCTTCTGGCTTCTGTGATGGCTTCATTATATCTGGAAGCATCTTCGAATATATCGATACAGTACTGCAAATAACCGGCATCGGCTTTAGAGACTTTATCCAATAGCGGCTTTAAATACAAAATACCTTCGAGTAATTCGGATTTAACCTGTTGACCATCCTCAATTTTCCGCTCAATGCCATGTTGCCAGTTTAGGGCGTAATCTACCCAGCCTTCGACCTTGTAGGTATAAAAACCTTGTTTTTCAACTATAAAACTACCTTGCCACTCGTCGTTAACACTGTGGTGTAATCTGGATTCTCTCCAGTTTTTTTCCTTTTCGTGCTTATAAAGTACCGATGCAGAGATAACATCGTGACCGTCAACCAGCACATGCGCTTCAATATTTACAATTTCGTTTACAACTCTTTTTATAAAAAACTCACCGTTGTTGATTTGCGGTGAAACATAGTCTATAACTACTCGGCATTGATTTTGCATATAAATACAACTAATTATCGGGGTAAAAATATAAAATTAATCATGATAAAAAATTACTGCTCTGAAGTTATATATATTAAAGTTTAAAGCCTTTTTGAATCACAGCACCTTTCTTAACAACTACAATTCCGTCTTTAATGGTGTAATTTTCAGTTTCTGCATCAGGTAAATGTTTACCGCCATTAATATGCACGTCGTCTCCAATTCTGCAATTCTTATCGACGATACAATTATTAATAACACAGCGCTCACCCACTCCCATTAATATTTCTACGTGATTGGCAGCAATTTCATCAAGTGTTTCATACTGGTCACTACCCATCAAATAGGTATTGGTAATAACCGAATCTTTTCCTATTCTTGAACGAATGCCAATCACAGATTTTTCAATCCTGGCAGCGTGAATTATGCAACCATCACCAATAACGGCATTTTTCAATTCGGTACCACTAATTTTCGAGGTTGGCAACATGCGCGCGTGAGTGTAGATGCGCTTTTCTTTGTCGTATAGATTGAATTTTGGAATATCATCGGTTAGGCCAATATTGGCTTCAAAAAAGGATTCAATATTTCCTATATCTGTCCAGTAACCCGGATATTGGTAGCTTATGACTTTATGAGTACCAATAGACTGCGGAATGATTTCTTTACCAAAATCAACTGTATGAGGGTTGTTCATTAAGTCTATTAAAACATCTCTGTTAAAAATGTAAATACCCATTGATGCCAGATATTCTCTACCAACGTTTTTCATGTCATCTGAAACATCAGATTCCCAACCGGGTAATTGATCGGCTGATGGTTTTTCAATAAACGATGTAATAACTTGTTCATTATCAGATTTTAAAATACCAAAAGAAGTAGCTTCTTTGGCATTTACCGGTTGTGTAGCAATCGAAATATGCGCATTAGATTTGATGTGCTGCTCAATCATTTCATTAAAATCCATTTGATATAACTGGTCGCCAGACAGTATGAGTGCATATTCAAAATCATGATTTAAAAAGTGATGCATGCTTTGTCTAACCGCATCGGCAGTACCTTGAAACCATTCGTTACTGCTAATGGTTTGTTCTGCTGCCAAAACATCTACAAAAGCCGAGCTGAAAAAACTAAAATGGTAGGTGTTTTTAATATGTCGGTTTAACGAGGCAGAATTAAACTGGGTTAAAACGTACATTCTTTTAAGATTACAGTTAATGCAATTGGAAATAGGAATATCTACCAATCTGTATTTTCCGGCTATTGAAACAGCGGGTTTTGAGCGTTTTTCGGTTAGTGGAAACAATCGTGACCCTTGTCCGCCACCAAGAATGATATTTAATACTTTTTCGTTGTACATAATTAGCTGATTAATTTTTTATATAATGATTTAGTTTCTTCTGCAATGGCTATCCAGTCGAAGGTAGTTTCTACGCGCTCTCGTCCTTTTTTCGCCATGGTTTCTCTCAAGTTTTTATCGGCTACCAATTTATTAACTCCGGCAGCCAAATCTCTTGAAAATTGATCGGGATTTACAGGTTCAAAAGGCGCTTCTTTTTGTTGTTCTAATGACACCAAAATTCCGGTTTCACCATCAATTACCACTTCCTTTATACCACCAACAGCACTGGCAACTACAGCGGTATTGCATGCCATGGCCTCGATGTTAATAATTCCGAAGGGTTCGTATATAGACGGACAGCAAAACACTGCCGCATGAGAGTACAACTGAATAACACTGTCTTTATCGAGCATTTCCTCTATCCAGATTACGTTGTTGCGTTCTTGTTGTACAAGCTTAACGCTTTGTTCCATTTCTCGGGCAATTTCAGGAGTATCAGGAGCGCCGGCACAAAGCACAATTTGAGTGTTTTTATCTATATACTTAATGGCATTGACCAAATGAATAATCCCTTTTTGTCTTGTAATGCGGCCAACAAACAACACATAGGGTAAGGTTTTATCAATACCATATTTATCCAATACATCGGTTTGAGAAACGGTTACATATTGCTTTAAATCGATACCGTTGTAAATAACCTGAATTTTATTTTCATCAACATTAAAATGATCTAACACCTCTTGTTTGGTTCCTTTCGATACCGCTATGATGGCATCAGCCATTTCTATAGCAGTTTTTTCAATCCAGCTCGACATATCGTAACCACGTCCTAATTGTTCTCGTTTCCATGGCCGCAATGGTTCTAATGAATGCGTGGTAATTACCAGCGGAATACCATAACAAAGCTTAGCTACGATTCCCGCAAATTGTGCATACCAAGTATGACAGTGTACAATTTGAGCGCTTGTTGGTTCAGAATTCATTAAAATCGAGGTTTGCAGGGTTTTAAAAACCGATTGAAGCTCTGACGTAGAATTCTTAAAATCGTTTCCTCCAAAAGCAATTCCCTTCACGTCAAGATTGGTCGATGTTTCATTTTGCTCACCAAAGCAACGTACTTCTACCTGCATAATTTTTGAAAGTTCTCGCGCTAAATATTCAACGTGAACACCGGCACCACCGTAGACATTAGGCGGATATTCTCTTGTGTAAAAAAGTACTTTCATTGGTTTAAGTTACTAATATGATTTATAATATATTGTTTTTAAGGTTTTTAAAAGATTTAAAGAGGTTTATTAGTTTATTTTTGTGAATTTCTAAAAATCAAAATTCTAAATTTATATAAAACACTTTTATAATCCTTAAAAATACGAATAATTTAAAAGTTTTTTTGGTTTATTCTGTATTAATAATAGGTTAAATCGGTTATCACTTAATGGCTTAGTTTTTATCTTTACAAAAAAAAAGAAATGAAAAAAATAGCCCTTAGCCTTCTCACTGTTTTTCTTTTTAGTTGCAATGGAAAAGCGCAACAAACTGACGAGAAGAAAGAAACCTTTAAAGTAACTAAAACCGAAGCTGAGTGGAAAGCGCAGCTAACAGATTTACAATATTATGTTATGCGCGAAGCAGGCACCGAAAGACCGTGGTCAAGTGCTCTTAACAAGAACTACGACAAAGGTATTTATGCATGTGCGGCTTGTAAAACTCCGCTATTTAAGAGCGAACATAAATTCGACTCCGGTAGTGGCTGGCCGAGTTTTGACCGCGAAATTAAGGGAAATGTTGCCTTTTCAACCGATTACGATTTGGGTTATCCAAGAACCGAAGAACACTGTGCCTCTTGTGGTAGTCATTTAGGTCATGTATTTAACGATGGACCGCGTAATACTACAGGAAAAAGACACTGCATCAACGGTGTGGCTTTGGAGTTTATTCCGACAAACACCAACAAACCATAAGCAACCGGCACAAGACTTTTTGCCGTTGTTAGTTTTCAGAATATATTTTGAACCTGCTTTATGGTGAATTCAGTTTTGAATTTTATAAATTTGTGCTTTCATAAATTTTAAGCATCAACTCATGAGTAAATACGATATTATTGTTCTGGGAAGTGGTCCCGGAGGTTATGTTACTGCAATTCGCGCTTCGCAATTAGGCTTTAAAGTTGCCATTGTTGAAAAAGAAAGTTTAGGCGGCGTTTGCCTTAACTGGGGTTGCATTCCAACCAAAGCGTTGCTAAAATCGGCACAGGTTTTTGAATACCTTAATCATGCCGAGGATTACGGTTTAACTGTTAAAGGCGCCGATAAGGATTTCAATGCCGTGGTTAAACGCAGTAGAAACGTTGCCGATGGTATGAGTAAAGGTGTTCAGTTTTTAATGAAGAAAAACAAAATTGAGGTTATTGAAGGTTTTGGTAAAGTAAAACCCGGCAAAAAGGTAGAGGTTGACGGAAAAGAATACAGTGCCGACCACATCATTATTGCTACGGGTGCTCGCTCAAGAGAATTGCCAAGCTTACCGCAAGACGGCGAAAAAGTAATTGGTTATAGAAAGGCCATGACCTTAGAAAAGCAACCTGGAAAAATGATTATAGTAGGTTCAGGAGCTATTGGTGTTGAATTTGCCTATTTCTATAACGCTATGGGAACTGAGGTCACCATAGTTGAATATATGCCCAATATTGTGCCGGTTGAAGATGAAGAAGTTTCAAAACAATTAGAGCGTTCATTTAAGAAAAGTGGCATGAAAATTATGACTTCTTCTGAAGTGACTAAGGTAGATACTTCAGGAAAAGGAGTAAAAGCTACGGTAAAAACTTCCAAGGGTGAAGAAGTATTAGAAGCAGACATATTACTATCTGCAGTTGGCATCAAATCTAATATTGAAAATATTGGTTTAGAAGATGTGGGTATTGCAATAGACAGAGATAAAGTATTGGTAAATAAATACTACCAAACTAATATTCCGGGATATTATGCCATAGGCGATATTACATCCGGACAAGCATTGGCTCACGTTGCCTCGGCTGAAGGTATTTTGTGTGTTGAAAAAATTGCCGGTCACCACGTTGAACCCATTGATTACGGCAACGTACCCGGTTGTACTTACTGTTCACCTGAGATTGCCAGTGTTGGTTTAACCGAAAAGCAAGCCAAAGAACAGGGCTACGATATTAAAGTTGGAAAGTTTCCGTTTTCTGCCTCCGGAAAAGCAAGTGCTTCGGGTGCTAAAGACGGATTTGTAAAGGTAATTTTTGATGCCAAATATGGCGAATGGTTAGGCTGCCACATGATTGGTGCAGGCGTTACCGATATGATTGCGGAAGCTGTTTTAGGAAGAAAGCTAGAAACTACCGGGCATGAAGTATTAAAAACTATTCACCCGCATCCAACCATGAGCGAAGCGGTAATGGAAGCCGTTGCAGATGCTTATGATGAAGTTATACACTTGTAATTAAAACACTTGTAAACCACTTGTAAACCACTTGTAATTTGGCAACAAGATCCTTGTAACTTGTAAAACTTGTTGCCCATTTAAAGACTGTCTGAAAAGGCAGTCTTTTTTTTATAGCTTATATCCCAAACCAAAAAACAACCCGTTGGGTGTGATTTCTTCGAAGCCTAAAGTAAATTTGATATGCGCATCAAGTTTAGGTGTAATATTATAGGCGGTACTTATATCGCCTCTTATTTTCAATTTGGCATTAAAAAAATCAAAGAAATAGTTTAAACTCGGCCCGGCCAGAAGGTGCAAATTATTAGCGATTTGGTACTTGGCATAAATGGGTGCGTTAATAAAATTAAAATCGTTTATGGCAATGTACAAAACTTCCGGTTGGATTGAGAAAAACTCGTTGACATGAAAATCCATAAAAACACCACCGTAAAAACCGGTTTGTGTTTCAACGCTATCTCCAAAATTAGCTTCGGTGACTTTAAAAAAGGTAAGGTTGAGTCCGCCTTTAACACCAAAATCTGAATCAACTTGAGCTATAGACGACGTGAAAAAACAAAAACAAGCCAATAATTTAATGTATAACTTTTTCATTCGGTTGGAATTTTAAATTTGAAAGGTTAAGTTACAACGCATCAGCGAGGTATTTATTCTTTTTTAGAAAACTATAACTTTAAAAAGACCATTTTTAATGTTTTAGTTACCGAAGCATATTTCAACAAGCAATTATTATCTCACAGATAACATTAGGAGTAAAAACTGATTTCTCAAAGTAGCAAAAAAAAATCTGTGTTAATCTGTGCCATCTGTGAGAAAAAAAATAAATCTAAAGTAAAAGTTCTCTCTTTATTTCAAAAAACTCTCAATCGCCAATTCGTAGCTTTGCATTCCAAAGCCGATAATCACACCTTTTGCATTGGGTGAAATATAAGAAGTATGTCTAAAAGCCTCACGCGAAAAGGTATTTGAAATATGCACTTCAACAACCGGCGTTTTAATGCCTTTTACAGCATCGCCAATACCAACAGAAGTGTGCGTGTAAGCAGCGGCATTGAGAATGACACCGTCATAACTAAAACCAACTTCGTGGAGTTTATCGATAATTTCACCTTCAATATTAGACTGAAAGTACTGCAAATCTACATGTGAATATTTCTTTTGAAGTAGATTTAAAAAATCGGTAAACGATAAATCGCCGTAAATCTCAGGTTCGCGAACCCCGAGGAGATTTAGATTTGGACCGTTGATGATGATGAGTTTTTTCATGTTGTAAAATTACAAAAGAAACTAATTAAAAAAAGGAAGCCGATTGGCTTCCTTTCTTAATATTTCAGTTTACGGATATTAGAATCCAAATTGAAGTCCGAGGGTAAGTACATCAAACGAACCACCATCAAGGCTAATTCCTCTGTAAGCTGCTACAAGATCCAGGGAATCAGAAAAACTATACTCAAGTCTTGGGGCATAATAAAAACCACCATCATTCCCACTTGGTGAAAGACCGATAGCATAGCCTAAGTCAACACCCACGGCAAAGTCGTCGGTAAAAGAATAGCGAGCAGCACCTGCTATTGGTAAAAATAATGCATCATCAACATCGAATGAACCAAATTCACCTAAGTCAATTGAATCTCCAAAATTGTAAGACAATCCGGTAGCCAGACCTGCTTGGAAACTGTCAGCCACATCCCATAAGTAACTCAAGTCGGCAGTAATATTAAAAGTGTAGGCATCACCTGCATCACCAACAGGCAAACCAAGATTAATACCACCTTTAAATTCTTGCGCATTCACCTGAGCAAATGCAAAAACTGCAAACGCAGCAATCATTAATTTTTTCATAATTTTTAAGTTTTAAAATTGATAATGCTAACTTATAACATTTTTGTTATAGTTGATAATATTGAGTTAACATTATTAACCTATTTATTAACAATAATACGTATTTATATGATTATTAATTATTTAAATATTAAGTTATTAACAATTTTATTGAATTTAAGGTATCTACTCAGGATGATGAACTTTTTTAATCAGAGAACAACCTTAATTTTTATTGCAAAAAAAAGGCTGACACTTCGTGCCAACCTTTAATACATCAAAAAAATGTGCTTAGAATCGATACCCTAAAGACACTTGAAACACCTGATTTTTTATCTCAGCATCTTCGCTTACATCGGTTAAACCGGCTACATATCTTAACTGTGCAAAGACATTATCGGTAAAATGATAACTCAAACCGGCAAGGGCCGCAAAATCAAAAGATTTACTTTCAAAAGTTTCTTCAAGATTATCATCGATAAGAAAAGCAAATTGCGGTCCGACATCCAAACTCAATTTATCTGAAATAAGGTAAAATCTTGCTAATACAGGTACTGTAATATAATTTAAATCTACGTCATCGATTTCAATTTCTCCAATATTGTCGAATTTAGCACCCTTGGTTGAGTACATTACTTCTGGTTGAAGAGAAAAGTTTTCAAACAATTTAAATTCAATTAAGGCACCTATATGAAAACCAACTTTCATTTCGGAGGAAAGATCTTTGGCATCAGAGCCCGAAAAATCAGCGAAGTTGGCACCGGCTTTAACACCAAATCTCAAAACTTGAGCTTGCGCCGAAAAAAATAAAGCAAAAGCAAATAAAAAGAAGAATGATTTTTTCATATTTTTAAAGATTAGTAATTAACACAGCTAATTTACAGAAATTTAGAAGTTAATAATTTTTTTGAGTAATTTTTTTAAGTAATTTTTTATATCTTTTCAAAAATTAACAGAATTAACAGAAAATCCTTGTATTTACTGATGAAATGGGAACATGCCCTGGCAGACTTTAAAACTTATTTACACATCGAGCGCGGTTTGTCTCAACATTCTATCGATAATTACGCTTACGATATTCAAAAACTCATCTTTTTTCTTGAGAATTCAGAAAAGGATATCACTCCAATCAACATTAATCATCACACCATTACCGATTTTATTTATCATATTTCCAAAGAAGTTAAACCGCGATCTCAAGCCCGCATTATTTCCGGGTTACGAAGCTTTTTTAATTACCTGATTTTTGAAAACTACCGAAAAGGTAATCCGGTTGAACAAATTGAAGCACCACGATTGGGACGCAAACTACCTGATACCTTAAGCACCAAAGATATTGACAATCTGATTGCCGCCATTGATTTAACGAGAGAGTTTAACGGTGTGAGAATTGGAGAGCGCGATAAAGTAATGATAGAAACCTTGTACAGCTGCGGCTTGCGGGTTAGTGAATTAACAGGATTAAAGTTATCTGATCTATTTTTCGAGGAAGGTTTTATTAAAGTCACCGGAAAGGGAAACAAACAACGATTTATCCCCATTAACCAAGGGTCTCAAAAAATGATAGAACGCTATATCACCGAGGTTAGAAGCCAAATCAATATAAAACCTGAATTTAAGGATACCTTATTTTTAAATAACCGTGGCAGTGCACTTACTCGCGCCATGGTCTTTACCATTATAAAAAATCTGGCTAAAGACATCAATTTAAATAAAACTATTTCGCCACATACCTTCAGACACTCATTTGCGACGCATTTACTTGAAAACGGTGCCGATTTACGTGCCATACAGCTCATGCTGGGTCACGAAAGCATTACAACTACCGAAATTTATATGCACTTAGACAGAAGCCATTTAAAAGAGGTGCTTACTAAATTTCATCCGAGACGGGCTTTGTAGTTAGTGAGTTGATGAGTCCGTGAGCTTTTTAGTTCTTGAGCTTACCCGAAAGAGGGTTGGTGAGTTATTAAGAATTTGGAATTAACCGATTGCTATTTTGTCCCTGTAACTAATGTCATTGGAATTTGGAGTTCAGAATTTGGAATTTGTTATTTATTCACCGCGTTAGGGATTGGAGCATTGTTTGAGCGCGCCTGATGCATGCCTGCAGAAGGCATGAAAGAGGGACGCGAGTGCGGAAAGCCCGACCTTTTACGTAGATGAATTTTATTACATAGGACTCCCTTTAAACGCAAAAGGTAACGCCCAAATAATGAACGTTACCTTTAATTGTTTGGTAGGTGGTGATTTATTTTATTTCAACAACTTCTAATTCAAAAGTTAAATCGTGACCGGCCAATGGGTGATTGGCATCCACCACAATACTTTTATCGTTAACCTGTGCTACGCGCAATTGGTGCTCCTGTCCGTTGGGTCCACGAGAGACCAAGCCCATACCAACCTGAGGTTCTAAATCGGGTGGTAATTCTTGTTTGCTTACCTCTTGAAACAACTCTTCTCTTACAACGCCGTAAGCCTCTTCTTTTGGGATATTAATGGTTTTCTTTTCGTTGACTTTCATGTTTAAAACACCATTTTCAAATCCAGGAATGAGCATTCCTTGACCTAAGGTAAATTCTAAAGGCTCACGTTCCAGTGAGCTGTCGAAAATTTCGCCATTGGCTGTAATGCTTCCTGTGTAATGTACTTTAACGGTGTCGTTTGCTTTTACTTGACTCATAAATTTTAATTTGTAATAGTCTTATAACCTTGTGCTATAAGTTTGTGCAAAGGTAAGGCTTATGTGTAGGAAGCCAAAGAAATAGACCAATTTATCGGGATTTTAAGAATGTTTAACAAAAAAGCCGAAACTTGAGGTTTCGGCTTGTATAAACTAGTTTAGGATTTGATTATTTGGCAATGTTAACGGCCCGAGTTTCTCTGATAACGGTTACCTTAACCTGACCCGGATAGGTCATGTCGGTTTGAATTTTCTGAGAAATCTCGAACGATAATTTTGCAGCCAATTCATCAGATACTTTTTCGCTTTCAACTATCACACGTAGTTCTCTACCTGCTTGAATAGCATACGCTTTTTTAACACCGTTGAATCCAAATGCTACATCCTCCAAATCTTTTAACCTTTGGATATACGAATCTAACACCTGACGTCTGGCACCGGGTCTGGCACCTGAAATAGCATCACACACCTGAATAATTGGCGACAATAAAGTTGTCATTTCAATTTCGTCGTGGTGAGCACCAATGGCATTACAGATTTCTGGTTTTTCGCCGTATTTTTCAGCCCACTGCATACCAAGGATGGCGTGTGGTGTTTCCATGTCGGCTTCTGAATCGGGCACCTTACCAATATCATGTAACAAACCGGCCCGTTTGGCTAATTTTGGATTAAGACCCAATTCAGCGGCCATAACGCCGCAAAGTTTCGCTACCTCGCGCGAGTGTTGCAATAAGTTTTGACCGTAAGATGAACGGTATTTCATTCGGCCAACAAGCTTAATAAGCTCAGGATGCAAACCGTGAATACCCAAATCAATGACCGTACGTTTTCCAACTTCAATGATCTCCTGCTCTATTTGTTTTTGAGTTTTGTTAACTACTTCTTCGATACGCGCCGGATGTATACGTCCGTCGGTTACCAAGCGATGTAACGATAAACGTGCTACTTCTCTCCTCACCGAATCGAAACAAGATAAAATAATGGCCTCTGGCGTGTCGTCCACAATAATTTCTACACCGGTAGCAGCTTCGATGGCGCGAATATTTCGACCTTCGCGACCGATTATTCTACCCTTAACGTCGTCTGATTCTATATTAAAAACAGAAACGCAATTATCAATGGCCTCTTCTGTTCCTATACGCTGAATGGTATTAATAATAACTTTTTTGGCCTCTTGTTGGGCCGTAAGCTTGGCTTCTTCAAGTGTATCCTGAATATAGGCCATGGCATCGGTTTTTGCTTCGGCTTTTAAAGACTCTACCAATTGTTCTTTAGCTTCTTCGGCCGATAACCCCGAAATAACTTCAAGTTGTTTGATCTGGCTTTTTTGAGCCTTTTCCAACTCTACCTTTTTCTTTTCAAGGAACTCCAATCTAAAGTCGTAGTCATTAATTTTTTGCTCTAACTCGTCGTTTGTTTTTTTGTTTTTAACGAGCTCGTTAGCCACTTGCGATTCTTTATCTCTAATGCGTTTTTCGGCCTCGGCAATTTTTTTATCTCTTGATAAAATCACCTCTTCGTGCGCTGCTTTAAGTTCAATAAATTTTTCTTTAGCCTGAAGGATTTTGTCCTTTTTGATACTTTCGCCTTCAGATTTGGCTTGTTTCACGATGACTTCAGCCTCAGATTTGGCAGATTCTATGAGTTTAGATGCACTGGCTTTTTCCAGTGATTTGGCAATTAAAAAGCCAACTACTACACCCACAATCACACCAACAACAATAAATATAATAGTGTTAACTTCCATGTTTGTGTTAAATTAATGATATAAAAAAAGCCTACATTAGTTTTGGATTTTGTATAAACTCCTTAAAACAAGTTTAGGGCTAACAAGCTGCTCAAAAATCTGCTCAAGGCAGCACGCTTTCACAACTTAAACTCACCCTCCTTAAAGAATTAGTGTTGAGTTTATCAAAAAAATTAACTAATGTAGGCAGTAACCTTATTTATTTTTAAAGAACGTTAAGAACTCAAATGTTCTTGAAGTAACTCGTTTAAAGCTGTTAACTTATCTTCAACATCTTTATTTAAAGTCACTTTATCTATACTTTTTTGTTCTAACTGTGCTGCAAACTGCAAAGCACACATGGCTAAAACATCTTGTTTATCTCTAACGGAATAACTCTGCTCAAACTTGCTAATCATACCTTCTATACTCTTGGCCGCCTTTCTCAAGCCTTCCTCCTGATTGGGTTCAATTGTTAAAGGATAAACCCTGTTTGCAATTGAAAGCTTTATTTTTAAAGGTTCTGCCATGCCTTACTCTGATAATTGTGTGATGCAATTATCTATTTCTCTAATTAGCGTATTTATTTTAAGCTTTGTATCACGTTTGTCTTCATCACTGCCCAAGATTGAATTGGCTATTTTGAGCGACTCGTACTTTTCTGTCCAAGAACTAATTTCTTCCTGTAAAGATCGTACTTGTTGCTGATATTGCTGTAATTCTTCAGACAAACGCTGGTTGGCCTGTTTCAAGACTTCTTGTTTGTGCAAAATCTTACTAATTTTATTCTCTAAAGAATCAACAATTTCTTCAATCTGACTCATAAATTGCGAACCAATCTTATTGAAACAAAGTTAACATTACAATTTAAATAAGACAATTCTTTTATATTTATTTTTTAATAAATGGAATAATAATTGTTAACTAATTGTCATCAAAATGTTTAGATTTTTGTGTTTAATTTAAAGTAAATTAATATTTTAGCATTTAAATCCCTCGATATGAAATATTGGTTTATCGTATTGTTATCGATTCAATTAGCTGTTTCGCAAAATCCTTATCCGCAAGATTATTTTAATAGTCCGCTGGAAATACCCATTATTTTATCGGGTACATTCGGCGAATTACGAAATAATCATTTCCATTCAGGCATGGATATTAAAACACAGCAAACTGAAGGCCTTAAAGTACTCGCCGCTGCCGATGGCTATGTGAGCCGAATAAAAATTGCTCATTATGGTTACGGCAAAGCGCTGTATATAACCCATCCAAATGGCTACACAACTGTTTATGCCCATTTGCAAAAATTGGCACCCAAACTAGAAGCCTATTTAAAGAAGGAACAGTACCAGCGTGAAATCTTCGAAATTGAATTATTCCCTGTAGCCAATGAACTTCAAGTTACTCAGGGAGAAGTTATTGCTTATTCAGGAAACACCGGCAGTTCAGGTGGTCCGCATTTACATTACGAAATTCGCGATAACCTCGAACGCCCAATCAACCCTATGCTATTTGGTTTGATCCCTCGAGATTCAAAAGCACCGGTCATTCAAAATATTTACGTGTACCCTAAAGACAAGTACAGCTATATTAACGGCAAAAATCAGCGTAAAGAACTGAGAATTATCCCTAAAGCCAATAATGAATATGAGATAGAACCCTTCACCGCTTTCGGTACCATTGGTTTTGGTATTACCAGTCATGATTTACTGGATTTAGCCGCTAACAAAAATGGTGTTAGCAATATTGCTACACATCTTAACGGGGTGAAAAATTTTGAAATTGATTTTAAAAAATTCAGTTTTGATGAGACCTCGCACCTTAACAGATTTATAGATTACGAACACTACAAAACCAAACGCTCCCTCGTACAAAAATTATTTGTTGAACCTAACAACCCATTAAGTTTGTTTAGAAATGTCATAGACAACGGCTATATTAAAGTAACCGATAGCACACATAGCATCTATAAAATTGTAGTTTCAGATTTTGCGGGAAATAAAGCCCAAGTCCATATTTCAATTGATGGCGAAAAACAAAGTCTGCCGGAGAAAAATACAAATTTTGAAGTCAATCCCGACTTGAGATATGTTTATGCCAATCAAGCTACAATCATAGAAGACCAGCACGTTAGCGTTAACATACCTGCCAATACCTTTTACGACGATGTTAACCTGAAATTTAAAGTGAGCGGCGACACGTTAAAATTACATGAGGATATTATACCACTTCAAAATAATATTGGTATTCATTATGATGTGAGCGGCTATGACGATGTTGACAAAAACAAATTATTTATTGCCAGGTTGGTTGGCTACAGAAAAAACGCATTGCACTTGCCTACAATGAAGGTCAACAACACACTTTCGGCATACTCTAAAACACTTGGAGAATTCACTTTAAAATATGACACCAAAGCACCACAGGTAGCCCCAATTAATTGGCAAAATGGCAAATGGTTAAGCAATTATCGCTATCTTAAAATTAAAATTACCGACGACCTTTCGGGTATTAGCAGTTATCGTGCTACTGTAAACGGTAAATTTATTTTGTTGGAATACGACTATAAAACCAATACACTTACACACGATTTTAACGATAACGTCGTTACAGATACCAGAAACGAATTAAAGCTAATTGTTGTTGACAATGTTGGAAATAGTACTACATTTGAGGCAACATTTTTTAGAAAGTAAACCAACAGTATCTTTTTGAAACCTTTTTTTAAGCACCTTTTCTTTTTTTCTGTATTGCTGCCAATGCTTGGTTTAGCTCAAACTGCCACTATTAAAGGTGTGGTTTTAGATGAGTTTAAAATGCCAATTGCTGAAGTCAATGTGCAAAGCAACAATAATGACGGTACAATTACTGATGTATCGGGATTTTATTTATTGAAAATTCCGGCTAATACCAATGTTAAGATAAGGTTCAGCCATATAAATCATAAAAACGTTGAAATAACAGTCAATCTTCAAGCCGGTGAAGATTTTGAATTTAATCCTGTAATGCTGGTTAACGTTGAACAAATTGAAACCGTAGTTTTAACAGGAAAAACAAGAAAAAACGTAGAAGGCGTTACCTCTATTTCACCTCAAATTTTAAGAACTATTAAAGGTGCACAACCCGGTGTTGAAAATATTCTAAAAACTTTACCCGGTGTCAACATTTCTAACGAATTGAGCACTCAATACTCGGTTAGAGGCGGAAACTTTGATGAAAACCTGGTTTATGTCAACGGAATTGAGGTTTACAGACCGTTTTTAATTCGCTCCGGAAATCAGGAAGGCTTGAGCTTTGTTAATACTGATTTGGTAGAAAATGTTGATTTTTCGGCAGGTGGTTTTCAGGCTAAATACGGAGACAGACTCTCGTCTGTGTTAGATATCACTTATCGAAATCCGGTTGATTTTGGCGTGAGAGCCGATTTGAGTTTGTTGGGTGGCAGCGTTGCGGTTGAAACTGTTTCTAAAGATTCTAAATTTTCATCTTTAACCGGTTTGCGATACAGAGATAACAGTTTATTGTTGAATTCGCTGGAGACCGAAGGCGCAGTAGAGCCGGTTTTTGTAGACGCACAAACCTATTTAACCTATAAATTCTCGAATAAATTTCACTTGAATTTCCTTGGAAACATTTCGCTTAACCAATATAATTTTGAACCCTCAAACCGTCAAACCAACTTTGGAACTTTACAAAACCCTGTTGCTTTACTGGTGTTTTACGATGGTCAGGAAAAATCGCAATATCAAACCATTTTTGGCGCGTTTAAAGCCGATTATTACGCTAGTGATAAACTCACACTTAACTTTACTGTTTCGGCCTATCACACTCAGGAACAGGAATATTTTGATATCTTGGCGCGTTACCGATTGGGTGAAGTCAATACCAACATAGGCGACGAAAATTTAGGTGAAGTAGAATTTAGTGAAGGTATCGGTTCTCAGTTAACCCATGCCCGAAACGATTTAGATGCCTTAATTACCAATATTCAACACGACGGCGAGTACAAAATAGACGAATCGTCTAATCTGGAATGGTCTATTCGCTATACCCGCGAAGATTTTAGAGACCGCCTGGTTGAATGGGAAGTGATTGACTCTGCCGGGTTTTCAATTAGACCGCCAAACTTTAATATTCCAAACAATCAACCTTACGAACCCTTTACGGGACCGTTGGTAGCCTTTCAAAATATTCGTGCTACCAATTTTGTAAACGTCGACCGTTTTCAGGCTGCACTTCAATGGAGCAAACGCGGTTATATTGGCAAGCACGAAGTGTATTACAACGCCGGTGTAAGAGCACACAGTTGGACTGTTAGTGGTGACAACATTAACTCAAATAACCAAACCGTTGTGAGTCCGCGCGCGCAATTCGCCATTAAACCCGATTGGGATGCCGATGTGTTGTTTAGAGTTGCCGGCGGTATGTATTACCAACCGCCATTTTATCGAGAGCTTAGAGATTCTACGGGAACCGTAAGACCCGAGGTTAAAGCACAACAATCCTTTCATGTGGTTTTAGGAAGCGAGCACAGTTTTACCATGTGGGACAGACCTTTTAAACTGGTAGCCGAGGCCTATTACAAAGGATTAACCGATGTGAATCCTTATACTATTGAAAATGTTAGAATAAGATACCGCGCCAGAAACAACGCCGAAGCATATGCCTACGGTTTAGACCTAAGGTTGAATGGTGAATTTGTTCCGGGAACCGAATCATGGTTTAGCTTTGGTTATTTAAAAACTGAAGAAAATATCGATAATCGTGGCTTTATTGCCAGACCAACCGATCAGCGATTAAAATTTGGTGTGCTGTTTCAGGATTATGTTCCCAATATTCCAGACTTGCGAATGTATCTCAATTTAGTTTATAACACAGGTGTTCCCGGTGGTTCACCAAGTTTTGCAGACCCATACGATTTTCAAATAAGACTGCGCGATTATCGCAGAGCCGACGCCGGATTTCTATACGATATTGTTAAACTTGGAGATCTTCATAATAATTGGAGACGTCATTTCAAATCATTGTCGGTTGGATTTGAAATCTACAACATCTTCAACAACCAAAACTCGATTACGAATACCTGGGTGAGAGACGTTAACAGCAAAGCACAGTATGCCATTCCAAATTTTTTAACACCAAGGGTTTTCAATTTAAGGCTATCGGCCCAACTCTAAGAAATGCTTAGGTTGTTTAAAAAATTAATAGTGGTATTGTTAAATGCCTCATGGCGCTCGTAGTTGACCACATGCCCGCAATCGGGAATCACCACCAATTGCGAAACGGAATGCATAGAAACCACCTTTTTTATGGTTGGTAAAAACAAGTAATCCTGTTCTCCCATTACATAAAGGGTTGGAATTTTAATGTCTTTCGCCCTAAAAAATCGCAATAATGGATTGATTTCTGATGTCAGTTTAAACCATCGTACAAATTCTTTTTGATAGAGTTTTTTGGCTTCATTTACAAACAATGAACGCGACTCGCGATGATTTTTACGAGGCATAATAATAAAGGCAAAAAACTTGTAGAGGTACATATAAGGTATCACAGATTTAAAAATGACGCCAACACGCATTAAGAATTGCGACCTCATATCCAGTTTCATAATAGCGCCACCCATGATCATACTTTCAACCCGATGCGGATGTTTCTCAGCTAAATTTCTAATCAAAATAGTACCTAACGAAATACCCACAAAATGCGATTTCTCTATTTTTAAATGATCAATCACTTCAAGAATATCGGCGGTTATAGAATCAAAGGTGTACTTAGAATTAAAAGCATCCTTTAACTGAGGTTTGCTGTTGCCGTGCCCGCGCAAGTCTAAAACCAACACATTAAACTCCTGTTTAAAGGCTCTTATTTGTTTAAACCAAATAGACGAACTGCCACCAGCACCGTGAACAAAGGTTACCCATGATTTGGATACATCATTAATAAAAGTGTTGTAATTAAGCATTTAAGATAGCAATTCTTTTATGGCGTTAACTGTATAGACAATGTCTTCTTTCGTGTTAAAAATACTAAAGGAAAAACGAATAGAAGGTTTTTTTAACATTTCAGCCGATTGAATTTCAGCCAGCACATGAGAAACCCGGTTGCTTCCACTTTGGCAGGCACTACCTTTTGAGCAGGCAATACCTCTCAAATCTAATTGAAATTGCATCATTTCTGCTTTAGTCGAAGTTAACGGAAACTGCACATTTATAATAGTATAAGTACTTTTATCAAATGCTGCACTATCACCGTTAAACACAATACCTTCGATATCTTGAAGTTGTTCAATAAAATAAGATTTTAGTTCTTGAATATATTGCTTTTCCGATTCCAGATTTTTATAGGCCAATTCCAAAGCCTTGGTCATGCCTACAATATTGTGAATACTTTCGGTACCGGCACGGAGTCCGCGTTCCTGCTCACCACCTATCAAAATAGGTTGCAGACCACTGTTTTTTCTTACGAAACAAAAGCCAACACCTTTCGGACCGTGAAATTTATGCGCACTGGCAGCCATAAAATCCAGTGATATGTCGCTCAAATCTAAATGATAATGGCCAATAGATTGAACCGTATCACTGTGAAATAGCGCATTATTAACTTTACAAATGTTTGCTATTCTTTTGATATCCAATATATTTCCGATTTCGTTATTGATATGCATCAACGATACCAGTTGTTTTTTATCGGATTGTAACAATTCTTCAAGTTGAGCAACATCAATATGACCATGCGCATCGAGGTCTAAATAGCTGACTTCAATATTATAGGTTGCTTGCAAATACTGAATGGTGTGTAAAACAGCATGATGCTCGATTTTTGTACTAATAATTTGTTCTACACCCAAATCTCTAACCGCACTTAACAAGACCAAATTATCAGCTTCGGTGCCTCCTGAAGTAAAAATAATTTCAGCAGCCGACACCTTAAAAAAAGAAGCGATTTCCTTTCGGCAAGATTCAATTAAAGATTTAGAAGTTCTGCCATAACTATGAGACGATGAAGCATTTCCAAAGTTATTTTTTAAAACTTGGGTCATAGTCTCAACAACCTCGTCTCTAAGTCTTGTTGTAGCGGCGTTATCTAAATACACGGTTTGCATACTGCAAAAGTATAGCAAATAAAATTATTCTTTGAGGGCTTCGTTATAATATCTTAAAACCTTTATTTTTGTACACTTAAACACGGATAAATGCGCAAGGTTCTCGGAATTGTAATATTTTTAATAACATTAACTGCTTGTAACGACGGTGATTTGATAGACTTGTCGTTTGATTTTGAAGATGAATTCACCATTAATGAATGCGGGCAATTAATTTTTTACAAAATCAACGACGCTCAAAATGAATCTTTAGCCTTGAGTTTATCGGGTATTTCGCTTGAATCCTTATTTGCCTTTGACGAAGTACTCAATCAAGTTCAGGATACTATCATCATTGAACGCAATATTAATGGCACCACCAATCGTTTAAATTATCGCGTTTACAATGGTACGGTTACCGGAAATGATTTATTTTGTAATCCCATTCCGCCGGCTAACGTTTCTGTACGTTCTGAAGAAGACACACCCACAGGAACTGTAATTATTACCATTATTGCCCGAGATGATGACAATGATGGTATTCCCGCAGAATTTGAAGATGTAAATGGCAACGGTAACTTGTTTGACGACGACTCTGATAACGACGGTATTCCAAATTTTTTAGATGTAGATGATGATGGTGATAATGTTTTAACGCGTGACGAGTTAACACCAAATACTTTAAACACCGATCCAAGAATTAACCCGTTAGACACTGATGGTGACGGTATTCCTGATTACCTTGATATCGATGACGATGGTGATGGTGCATTGACACGCGATGAAGAAAATATTCTGCAAGATGAGAACCCGAGAAATGACATTACAGAACCCGGTGGACTACCTGATTACCTGAATCCAAATGTAAGTACTTCTGTACCGGCTGTAGCATTTAGACCGCATGCGGTGGTTAGAACCTATACCATTAAAGTTCAAGTCAATAACGTTCAGTTTAGTTTTTTAAACCAAACCATCTTAGACTTCGGGGAAAATGTATCTACCGTAACAGTTCAGAAATTTCCTGTTTTCAATTAGATTTATTCTGGAAGATTTTTACTTCGGTGGCGCCAAATCCGTAAGTTTTAAAGTCGGCTTCGTAAAAGCTAACATTGTCATAGCGTCTCAACAAAGTTTCTAGTTCCATTTTCAGCACGCCTTCACCCACACCATGAATAAACACAATTTTTGGTGTGCGATTGGCAATGGCACGTTCTAATTGAAATTTAGCCGTGTCGAGCTGAATATTCAACATATCGTAATTGGTTAAATGAGCAGTCTTTTCAACCAATTGATGAATGTGTAAATCTATAATCGGCTTATAAACTTCTTTGGTCTTTATTTTTACAACAGGTTTAGGTTTTTGAGATTGCTCTTTTAAAGATTTGATTTGATTAATTTCAGAATTGAATACGTTGTTTTCAATACTGATGTCTTTGTTTATGGAAATTAGTTCTTTAGCCTGAAAATCAAGTTCAAATCCTTCAGATGTTAACAATGTAACGGTAGTACCTTCAATGCCATTAACAACGCCTTCCATGTCGTCGTCTAAGACTGCAACCTTATCGCCTATTTTAAACTTTGCCATTTACTCCGGGTTTTGTTGGTGCTGATCATCATCTGAACTTTCAGATTTACTTGATAAATTTCTGGAAATTCGATATAAACCCATCATCAAAACAACAACACCACCAATTAATAAATACTGATTTTGGGTTTCTCCGGCCTGCGCGTATAAGGCTACCAATCCGCCGACAAGAATAAGGAGATAATTAATAGATTTTGACATTCTTAGGTTATTTAACCGATAAATTTGATATTTAATCGAAAATACATCTACAAAAGTAAATCATAATTCACTTAAACTCTAAATTTAAAAGGTATTAAATATAAAGGTTGATGAAAAAAATAGCACTCTGTTTTTTAACAGCAGTTACCTGCCTAGGGGTTTACGCTCAACTCCACGTTCAAGGTAATCATTTTGTGTTTGCAAACAACGTGGAATTATTTGTTCAAAATGAGGTCAACCTTAAAGATGAACAAAGCACTTTATATTTAAGAAATGGTGCGCAATTACTTCAAGACGATAATGTTGGCAATAGAGGTATGGGCGAATTAAGTATTCAACAAACCGGCACAGTCAATCAATTTGCATACAATTATTGGTGTTCACCTATTGGCGCTAGCTCAATGGCCGCGACAAATGAACCTTTTAGAGTAGACCTTATTCATGAGTCTACTGGACTAATTTCGAGTAATAATGTGCCTTTCACAACTGCTCTAGATGGTACTCCTTCACCAGGACTTACTATTTCAAGTCGTTGGCTTTACACTTTTACTACGTCTAACCAATACAACGATTGGATATATGTAGGAAGTAGTCTACCTATTGCGCCGGGGTTGGGCTTTACTATGAAAGGTTTTGGTGAAAATGCTCCTATTGAACAAGTTTATGATTTTAGAGGTAAGCCCAATAATGGTGATGTTCAAAACGATGTTTTGGCTGGAAATTTTACGCTTATTGGAAATCCATATCCTTCTGCTTTAGATGCGGCCTTATTTGTTAATGATCCAGCAAATCTAAATACCATATCTGGCGAATTATATTTTTGGGAACAAGAGGAAGGTGCAGACTCACATTTTATTGCCGATTATGTTGGTGGATATGGAATTCTAACCTACGGTCCTGCACCAGATTATTTAGAAAATTTCGTCAATGCACCATTTTTCACATACGATGGTTCTGGAAATGTTGTTACAGGTTCTCCACCTATACCACCAACTCCTGTGGGTTTTGGTATTAAAATAGCTAGACGCTACCAACCTATCGGGCAGGGATTTTTGGTAAGAGGCTCAAATAATGGCATAGTAACCGTTAAAAACGAGCACCGCGCTTTTGTTCAGGAAGGAGCTGATAGTTTCTTTTTTAGAAGTACTGAAGTAGAAACGCCTGAAGAGAACAGTCCATTTTATCAAGTACCTGAAGATTATAAACGCTTTAGAATCAACATTGATTTTAACGATTTATATACCAGACAATTGTTGCACAACTTTCACCACACTGCCACTGATGGTTTTGACCGTGGATTGGAAGGTCACAGACCTGGCGGACCTGCGAGTGATGCGTATTGGACTTTAGACGATAATAAATTTGTAATTCAAGCGCATGATTACCGTGAATCTTTAAGAATCCCCATCGAAGTTAATGCCGAAAACAATCAGCCATTGCGTTTTAGAATTGTAGATATTCAAAATTTTGAAGATCGACAACCTATCTATTTATTTGATAGTAAATACGATGTGTATGTTAACCTTAAAAAACAAGATTACAATATCAATATAGCGGCAGGAACCTATTCCAACCGATTTGAAATCACTTTTAATAGAGGCACTTTATCTAACGACGAATTTATCACTTCTAACTTTAGGGTTGTTCAAGACAATTCTAACGCTAACTTATTATTGATGAATCCCACACTTTTAGATCTTGAACACTTTAGTTTAATCGATATTTCCGGAAAACAAGTGATCACTAAATCTCAATTAGGAGCTCAATCTGAATATAACTTTGATACTGCAAAATTGAGTGATGGTGTTTATATCGCTTCTATTAAAAGTACTTCGGGCAATAGTTTGAGTAAAAAGGTTATTATAAAAAATTGATGTTTTATTATCTTTCATCAATGATAAAGATATTAAATGTTTCAGCTGTAGTCGGCAAAGTGGATGACCACCTTATTCCTTGTATGTGGAAAAAAAGCTTTGGTTTAGAATGTTTTGGCTGTGGCATGCAACGCTCAATGGTTTTGTTATTTCAAGGAGAATTTAGCGCCGCATTTAAAATGTATCCGGCTATTTATACGCTCATACTCCTATTTGGAACCCTTTTACTGCATTTAAAATTTAATTTCAAACACGGACATAAAATTATTTTAGCTTTATTTGTAACTAATATCATCATTATTATTACTAACTATATTTTAAAAATCACTTAAACTTTTAACACATGGAACAACAAAAACTACCTAACAGCACATTGGTTTTAATCATGGGTATTTTATCTATTGTAGGATGCTGCTTTTATGGATTACCCGGATTAATTTTTGGAATTGTGGCCATCATTTTTGGTCTAAAAGATAAAAAACTTTATAAATCAAATCCAGATGAGTACACCGGTATTGGTAATGTGAATGCTGGTTTCATTATGGGGATTATTGGTGTAATTTTAAGCGTATTGTATCTAGTTATGTTTTTGATTTTCTTATCTATGTTTGGATGGGATGTTATTACAAATCAAGAATTACTTCAAGAGCGCTTACTAGAATTACAACAAAACCAATAAAAAATCATGGAAAACAGACCACCAAAACCACCCAGTTATCTGGCTATTGCTATCATCAGTACCATATTATGCTGCTTACCGGCGGGAATTGTTAGTATTGTTTATGCCACTAAAGTCAATGATGCTTATTTTAATGAAGATTACGAAGGTGCTCAACGCGCATCAAACAATGCTAAAACATGGGCGATTGTATCTATAGTTGTAGCATTGGCAGGACTAATCATCTATATTGCCATTTTTGGATTTGCATTTTTTGCCGCTCTTGCAAATAGCTAAACTACATATTGGTTTTAAAATAATAATAGCGATAATGACACTCGCGGTCTTATCGCTATTATTTTTATTTAATCCGGCCGACTTTAACATTTTTCCTAAATGCCCGTTTCATCTTACCACAGGATGGCATTGTCCCGGATGCGGCAGTCAACGTGCCTTACACAGTTTTCTACACGGTAACATCATAGAAGGTTTTAAACATAATCTTCTCATTATATTACTGATAATAGTACTAATCTATGATGCCGTAGTAATAACGATTAACAAATATTTCAAAAAAAACTATTTCAACCTTCTACACCATCCAAACACCACAAGAGGTATTTTAGTGTTGATTATTTTGTTTTGGATTTTTAGGAATCTGCCATTTACACCTTTTAGTTATTTAGCGCCTTAGTTTTAGAGTCGTTAAATTAGACGCACAAACCTAAAAGCATAAGTAAAGCACAATTGGTAACAATTATATACCTTACGTTTAATTTAGGATTAGTTTAATTATTTTGCAGCTTAAGAAACGGTTGCCTTTAAATATATATTTCTCGCAAAGTCGCTAAAGACGCAAAGTTTTCTTTCAATTTTTTTTAAGTAAAAAGAATACTCAAAAAATAATTTGAACGATTTAGATAAATAAAAAACCTCACAAACAACTAAGCCGTGAGGTTTTAAATTCTATTAGGTTTATAGCAAAATTAGTCTTCAAAAGATTTTAAAGTTTTAATGATTATGTCCACACAATCTCGCAATTGCTCTTCGGTCATAACTAAAGGTGGTGCAAATCTAATCATATTACCATGTGTTGGCTTGGCTAACAATCCATTATCTCTTAATTTTAAACAAATATTCCAGGCGGTATCGCTATCTTTAGCATCGTTAATAACAATGGCGTTCAACAAACCTTTTCCTCTTACTAGTTTAACAATGTTACTATTAGCTATGTATTTATTCATTTCAGCTCTAAAAAGCTCGCCAAGTTGGTAGGCATTTTCGGCTAATTTTTCTTCTTTAACAACTTCAAGGGCAGCCATGGCAACCGCAGCCGCCACAGGATTACCACCAAAGGTACTGCCGTGATTACCGGGCTGAATCACATTCATAATCTCATTGGAAGACATCACCGCCGAAACAGGATATAAGCCACCACTCAAGGCTTTACCCAAAACCAAAATATCGGGCTTTACATCGGGCGTATTTGAGCAATCCTTATTTGGGCAAGTACAATTTCCGCAAGTTGCCAATTGCCTACCCGTTCTCGCAATACCGGTTTGAATTTCGTCTGCAATAAATAACACATTGTATGTTTCACAAAGCGCTTTGGCTTGTTTTAAGTAACCTTCGGTTGGGACGTAAACGCCTGCTTCGCCTTGAATGGGCTCCACTAAAAAGCCGGCAATATTAGGGTTGGTGCTCAAAACATGTTCTAAAGCTTCAATGTTGTTATAAGGTATTTTGATAAACCCGTCGGTATAGGGACCAAAATGTTTTCTGGCCACAGGATCGTTTGAAAATGAAATAATAGTCGTGGTTCTTCCGTGGAAGTTGTTTTCGCATACCACAATTTCAGCCCTGTTAATATCTATTCCTTTTACCTCATACGCCCATTTTCGGCAAAGTTTGATTGCTGTTTCAACGGCTTCAGCACCCGAGTTCATGGGTAACATTTTATCGTATTTAAAATAGTTAGTGGCGTATTTTTCGTAACGACCCAACATATCATTATAAAAAGCACGCGAGGTAAGTGTTAATCTTTTAGACTGTTCTATCAAGGCGTCTACAATTTTTGGGTGACAATGACCTTGATTTAATGATGAATAGGCCGAAAGAAAATCGTAATACTTTCTACCCTCAACATCCCACACAAATACACCTTCTCCTCTACTTAAAACCACAGGCAGCGGATGGTAATTTTGTGCGCCGTACTTGTTCTCTAAAGCCATCGCTTCTTGCGAGGTAATAGACTCTAAATGAATCATAAATAATTGTTTAAATGAATAATTAAGCAATTCCTGCTTGTGGAGAGAAATCATCCGTTTTAAAGGTGTTGCAAATTAATAAATCTAAGTTGAAATTTGGTAAAATTCGCAGCATTTTATACTATTTTTGCGCCATGCCAAGAAAACAACCTAATAAAATTTTTACCCAGGTTACCGTCATTGATGCAGGTGCCAAAGGTAAATCTGTTGCCAAATCGCCCGATGGTCGGGTTATCTTTTTGTCTAATGCCATACCGGGTGATGTGGTTGATATACAAACCTTCAAAAAACGAAAATCTTATTTTGAAGGCACTGCTGTTAACTTTCATGAACTATCGCCCAAACGTACCCAACCCAAATGTAAATATTTTGGTACTTGCGGCGGCTGTAAATGGCAAAACATGGGTTATGAACATCAGCTATATTACAAACAAAAGGAAGTTGAAAACAACCTTATCCGAATTGGTCATTTGTCGCTGCCCGAAGTATCACCCATTCTGGGCTGCGAAAATCCGTATTTCTACAGAAATAAAATGGAGTTTTCGTTCTCAAACAATCGCTGGTTGACAAAAGAAGAAATTACTTCAAGTAAAAACGTCAACGATAAAAATGCCTTAGGTTTTCACATACCCGGAATGTGGGATAAAATTTTAGACATTGACGAATGCTGGTTACAACCCGATCCTTCAAATGCTATTAGAAACGCTATTAAACAATACGCAGTATCTAATCATCTAGAGTTTTTCGACCCGAAAAATCAAAACGGATTTTTAAGAAGCTTAATGATACGAACTGCTTCAACCGGCGACGTTATGGTACTGATTCAATTTTACAAGGAAGATAAAAACGCCCGGAAAGCTTTGTTAGATTATCTGAACGAAAGCTTTAAAGAAATTACTTCTTTACAATACGTCATCAACGAAAAAGCTAACGACACGATTTACGATCAAGAAGTCGTTTGTTATAAAGGTAAAGATTATATCACCGAAGAAATGGAAGGCTTACAATTTAAAATAACCGCCAAATCTTTTTACCAAACCAACTCAAAACAAGCCTACGAGTTGTACAAAATAACCAGAGATTTTGCAGGTTTAACCGGCAGTGAGCTGGTGTACGATCTCTACACCGGTACGGGAACCATTGCGCAGTTTGTGGCAAAAAAGGCAAAAAAAGTAATTGGTGTTGAAGCCGTACCCGACGCTATTGAAGCCGCTAAAACCAACGCACAATTAAACGGCATTACCAACGTTGAGTTTTACGTGGGTGATATGAAATCTGTTTTCAACCATAACTTTATATCACAACACGGCCACCCCGATGTAATTATAACAGATCCGCCAAGAGATGGCATGCATAAAGACGTGGTGGCTCAAATATTAAATATCTTGCCAAAAAAAGTAGTGTATGTTAGTTGTAACAGCGCTACTCAGGCCAGAGATTTAGCGCTGATGAAGGATTTTTATAATATTGAAAAAGTACAACCTGTAGATATGTTTCCACAAACACACCATGTTGAAAATGTTGTACTTTTAACACTGAAATAAGTTAAAACAAAGAATGAAAAGAACATCTGTTTTACTGCTGTTGTTGATAGGATTGGTCTATACCTGCGAGCGCGATGATATTTGTCCCGAAAGTACAGCCACTACTCCCAGATTGATTATAGAATTTAACGATATTGCCAATTTTGAAGACAGCAAAAACGTTAGGCAACTTACTGTTATAGGAATCGATGACGAAGGTAACAATGTTAATACACTCATTTCACGCACCACTACCAACGAATTGGCACTTCCTTTAAGAATTGTAACCGAAGGCGAAAACACTACCTCAAGATTTAAACTTATTAGAGATGCCGATTTTGATTCAGATAACAATCCAAATACGACTTCAAACACTGATATTATTACAATTACCTACATACCCGAATTTGTTTATGTAAACAGAGCCTGTGGTTTTAAAAGCATTTTTAACAGCATTGGTGTTGAGATTGAAAGCGATGACAATCAGTGGATTTTAGGCCGAACTATAAATATTGAAAACATTGAAAACGAATTAAATGCGCACATTACTCTGTTTCATTAATATCTGTTTATTAGGTGGTCTTTTAAACCTTCAGGCACAGGAAGACACCATTACCATAACAGAGCCCATCTACAAAGAAAAATACGGTTTGCGTATTGGCGGTGATGTGTTTAAACTGGCACGCTCATTTTACGACGAAGATTACACCGGATTTGAAGTCAATGCCGACTTTAGACTGAACAAAAAAATATACATTGCCGGTGAAATAGGTTTTGAAGAAAAAATCACCACCACCGATTTCTTAAGAAGCACCGCCAGCGGAAGCTATTTACGTGGTGGTATTGATTATAACCTCTACCAGAATTGGTTAGATATGGAAAATATGATTTTTGCCGGGTTCAGAATTGGTGCAGCTACCTTTAGTCAAGATATCAACGGGTTTACTATTTACGACGTCAATAACCTGTTCTGGAATCAACAATTTAGCAGCAATGAAGGCGAGAAATTCAGCAACCTCACCGCGCTTTGGACCGAAATTATTCTGGGTACCAAAGTACAAGTGCTACCCAATTTATATGTTGGATTTAACGTGCAGCTAAAATTCTTGTTGTCGAATACCAAACCAAGCAACTTTGAAAACCTTTACATTCCCGGATTTAATCGTACCTATAGCAATAGTAGTTTTGGTGCTGGTTTTGGCTATAATATTTCTTATTTAATACCCATTTACAAGCGCGATAAGTAGTAAAATTATTTTTAAATCTTCCGGAATATGATTAATTTTAATAAAACTTCGGTAGATGGAAAAGGAAACCATTATTGAACAACTGGAACAAGCGCACCTGGACTTGTTCAACTTTCTGGAAAACCAACCTAATGAACTTTGGTTACAAGGTCCGGAAGGAAAATGGACCACCGGGCAGCAAGCCTTACATTTGCTACAAAGTATCAAAGCCTTAAACGACGCGTTAAGTTTACCTCGTTTTTTTATCAAGTATAAATTTGGTACCGCCAATAGAGCTGTAAGAAATTACGATGAAGTGGTTAGAAGATATAACCAAAGACTTTCAGAAGCCAAAAATGCTACTTTTAAACCTTCCGAAGCTATGAAAATTCCACCATTAAGCGATAAAACCTATCTATTAAATCGGCTTAAAATGGAAAACAAAAAATTGCAATACAAAACCAAAAAATTGCAGGATAAGCATTTAGATGCGCTAATTTTGCCACATCCGCTAATGGGAAAAATGCCCGTTAGAGAATTATTGATGTGGACCATTCACCATGTCATTCATCACACCAATAGTTTAAAAGAATATTACTCAGATTTAAAGCCTAATTGACATTAGTCATAATTTATGTAAAATATAAAATCTAAATTAGATAAGTATTTTAACCTAATGTCGCTATGAAACTTTTTAAATTTTATCTGGGAGCGTTATTACTACTTAATTTAAGTTGTGCCAGCACGCAAGAAGTTATGTTCGATTATAATCTCGATGTGGATTTTAACCAATACAGCACTTTTGTATTATGTATAGACGATTTGTTTGTTGAATACACCAGTCAACCAAATTACGACAATAAAACCATACGTAATTACCTTGCTGATGCCGTTGAATACGAAATGAAAAAAAGAGAACATAGAACCAATGTGCTCAATCCCGAATTACAAGTAGGTTTTACAATAACCTTGACTGAAAACACCGTATCTTTTGTTGATTGTGAAGAGGGAAATGCATTAGGTTACTGGAAAGAATGTAAAATTGAAGAACGTAATTACCTCGAAGAAACCTTAATAACATATGTATCTGATTACAAAACGAACGAGATTATCTGGCAAGCCTCAATTGAATGCAGTCTTAACAAACCAAAAAAGGCACTTAAAGAACATATTGACGAATTAGTTAAGCAACTTTTTAAAACCTATCCCAAATCTGAAAAAAGAATATTTTAATCGGTTTGTTTTTTTGCTTTTCGGCTACCTTCATACATTTCGTATTTAACGAACTTGGCTTCTAATTTGGCATTCATCACCTTAATTTTTCTCGATGGTCTTAAACCAACAAACTTTAAGGCTTCCAGATTTGAAGTAATAAGCCAGGCATTGGTATTGGGGTACCCGTGTTTTAAGGTCGAACCAATATTCGCATAAAATTGCTCTAAGTCAATATCTAGTCGTTCTCCATAAGGCGGATTAAAAACCATGTGCAACTTGCCGTCACCTGCTTTTTGTGTCTTGAAAAAATCTTCGTGTTTAACGGTAATGTATTCCTCTAAGTGGGCATTTGTTACATTTTCTTGAGCCTTCATGACGGCCGAAGGCGCTTTATCATAACCCATAATTTTGTAGTGGAATTCACGGGTTTTATTCAATAAAGATTCTTCTATTTTTTCAAATAAATCTACATCCCAATCCGGCCAGCGTTCAAAAGCGAATTCCTTTCTCATTAGGTTTGGTGGAATGTTACAGGCTATCATAGCGGCTTCAATTAAAATAGTACCGCTACCGCACATAGGATCCATAAAATCGCTTTGACCATCCCATCCGCTCAACATTACTAATCCCGCCGCAAGTACTTCGTTTATTGGCGCGATATTGGTAGCCAGTTTATAGCCTCGTTTATGAAGCGATTCGCCGGAAGTATCAAGTGAAAGCGTGCAATGATGTTCGTCTATATGCACGTTTAACTTCATATCAGGAAAACGCAAATCTACATTAGGTCGTGTTCCTGTACTATCTCTAAATTTATCGACGATTGCATCTTTTGTTTTAAGCGAAATATATTGAGAATGTTTAAAATAATTGGAATGAACTGTCGCGTCAATCGCCAAAGTACCCGTTGATTTTAAATAGGGTGTCCAATCTATATCGTAAATTTTTCGGTATAAATCTTCTTCATTTTTAACAGTAAAGCTTTCAATTGGTTTTAAAATCTTAATGGCTGTTCGCAAAGCTAAATTGGCTTTATACATAAATCCTTTATCACCATCAAATTGCACATTTCTTACACCGCTAACTATATTAACAGCTCCTAATTGCTTTAACTCCTCCGCCAACAGTGCTTCAAAACCAAAGAGTGTTTTCGCAACCATTTTATAATTATTGTTCATGCCCTTACTGTAATTTCAAGCAAAAATAAAGTATTTTTGCGGCTACATTCAGAGATAATGATAAAACAACAATCAAATTGGTTTACTACGTGGTTTAATACGCCTTATTATCATATTTTATACAAAGACCGGGACTACAATGAAGCAGGTGTTTTCATGACCAATATTACCAATTATCTCAATTTTCCTGAAAATGCCAACATTTTAGATTTGGCTTGCGGTCGAGGTCGTCATTCGCTGTATTTAAGCAAATTGGGTTATCACGTTACAGGCGCCGATTTATCTGAAGACAGCATTGCATTTGCCAAAAAGTTTGAAAATGAGCAGCTCCAATTTAAGGTGCACGATATGACCATGCCTTTCGGAAAAACCTTTGACGGTGTATTTAATTTGTTCACTAGCTTTGGTTATTTTGATGATGAAGCCGATAACGTGAAAACACTTGAGGCGATTAAAAAAAACCTCAACGAAAACGGATTTGCTGTCATGGATTTCATGAATGCTGATGTGGTTATTCCTAATCTAATTGCGTCTGAAACTAAAGTCATGGATGGTATAGAATTTAAAATTGAGCGCTATTTTGAAAATGGTTTTATCTATAAAGACATTAGCTTTCAACACGACAAGAAGGATTATAATTTTACCGAACGTGTAAGAGCATTTAATCTTGGTGATTTTGAAGAAATGTTTGAGAAACTCGATATTTACTTATTAGATGTATTCGGGGATTATCAGCTCAACAAATACTACAAAAACAAGTCTGAACGTTTAATCATGATTTTTAAATAAATGAGTTATTTATTGCCTTTTCTTGGGGTTATATTCGGTGGACTTTTGGTGATCTTCACAAAAAAAAACCGCATTTCTTCTAAATGGCCCATTAAATTACTACTATCTTTTAGCGGTGCCTTCTTATTGTCGCTCACTTTATTTAATTTATTACCCGATGTTTATCATCATCTTGAAGGTAAAGCTACCGGTGTTTTTATTATGTTGGGCATTACTCTGCAAATTGTTTTAGAAACACTGTCTAAAGGGGCTGAGCATGGCCATATACATCACCACAGCGACTCTAATGATTTTCCTTGGTTATTATTTATAAGCTTATGCATTCACAGCTTTTTAGAAGGTTTCCCGTTACACCAGCACAATAGCATGATGTTTGGGGTTTTAATGCACAAAATACCTATTGCAATTTTAATAACGGCATTTTTGGTGAAGTCAAAATTTAAAATGTCACAAATTTTGTTATTCCTATTAGTGTTTGCGATAATGACGCCTCTGGGAACTTTTGTGTCATTTTATTTTGAAGGGTTGGAGGCCTATATCAGTTATATTAATGCCATTGTAATTGGCATCTTTCTGCATATTTCTACCATTATTTTATTTGAATCTGACCAAGGTCATAAATTCAACTTTTCAAAATTATTTGCCATCCTGTTAGGTATTATAATCGCCTATTTTATTTAGATTGAAATGTTCAGCAAAGAAGACTCTAAACGTTTACGTGAAGAATTTTGGATAAGCTTCGGAAAGTCATTTCCAACAAAATGGTTGCTTTACAATACAAAAATTAAAGACTTTAGTTTTAAATTTTATTTTGACACCAAACAGGCTTGGGTAAGCTTAGATATTGAGGGCGATTTAGAACAGCGCATCGAGAACTGGGAAAAACTTCTGTCGTTAAAATCTGTGATTTTAGAAGACTATTTACCCGAAGCTAAATTTGAAGAATGTTACCTATTAGAAAATGGCAAGGAGATTTCCCGAATGTTTGTAAAACTGGAACAAAAAGTCTCCATTCACAACAAAAACAACTGGCAGGAAGTGATGCTGTTTTTTAACAAAACGATGCCAAAATTTGAATTGTTCTTCGAAGATTTTCGTGAAGTCTTCACCAATTAGATGACGTAGTGGTAAATCATCATAAAGTGACTAATGGCGCCTCCTAAAACAAACAAATGCCATATCACGTGGTTATACGGAATTTTTTGAATGGCATAAAAAACAATGCCAACCGTGTAGAATAAACCACCGGCAAACAGCCATAAAATACCGTCAGATCCAATGATATCGGCCAAGGTTGAAAAATCAAAAACAATTAACCAACCCATTACCAAATAGAGCAAAGTTGAAAACACTTCAAATTTACCGGTAAAAAACAATTTTAGCACCACTCCAAAAGCGGCAATACCCCAAACAGACCAAAACAATGGCCAACCTCTTGATTCAGCCAGGGTAATCAATAAAACCGGTGTGTAAGTACCGGCGATGAGCATATAAATGCTGATATGGTCAACAATTCTGAAATAATGCTTTTTACGTTCGTTATTAACCGAGTGATATAAGGTTGAAGCCGTAAAAAGTATGATAATTGATAAGGCATAGGTAACCACTGCAAAAGTTTGTAATCCTTCGGCACTGTTTATTTTTAGCAACATTAAAACCAAAGCTACAATGCCCAAAATAACTCCTAAACCATGGGTAACAGCATTTAAAAATTCCTCCTGACTGGTTTGAATTCGCATTAATCTTTTGGTGTTACTGTAGGTTGATTGAGCCACTTGTCGGTTAGACTAAAATAATCTATATAAAAAGCCGATTTTTGGCGTTCTAACTGCTGACTCTGAAAAGCGCGTTCTAAGATATCTTCAATAAAGAAATCTTCTTTTTGATCTAACGGATTAAATTCCTTTTTAAGTGAAATATCAAACAAAGACGCTGTGTTGTTATACCAAAAGGCTCTCCAACCGCTACGAAGTTGTTTGATTAGATCAAAGGCCGAAGTTCCGGTTTGTCGGTGAATAAGTTTTACTAAAATCTGACCTTCGCTTTTGGTGAGTTTTTTTAATTCTGCCGAAAATTCTTCTTCGATATATTTTTGCACTATTTTGGAATATCGACGCTGTTCTCTCTTGGTTTCTAATTGCTCAAGTCGCTCGTTTAAAGCCACCAATCTTTCAGATGCCAACTTGGCATAAGGATACACTTTTAAAGTTTTTCGTTTTAATATTAAATAATTAATGCGCTCATCTTTATTAAGGAATTTTAAA
Source organism: Paucihalobacter ruber (assembly GCF_006494535.1). Lineage (GTDB taxonomy): Bacteria > Bacteroidota > Bacteroidia > Flavobacteriales > Flavobacteriaceae > Paucihalobacter > Paucihalobacter ruber. The sequence goes on along the minus strand of NZ_VHIQ01000006.1, from coordinate 253,327 downwards.
TTCTCTAAAATCCTCACTTCGTCTAAATAAATGGCATCCATAGCCAAGCTATCACCTTCAATGTAAAAGTATTCCACATGTGTGGTATCTTTTTTCTTCGGAATGACCTGAGACCAGCCAAAAGCGAAACTGAAAACGAATATGTACGGTAATAACTTCAACATGCGATTTTAAAAACAGTGTCCTATTCTAAAATGCAAATTTAATGCCGATTGTACTTCAACGTACTAAAATTAGCCTCTTTTTAAAAATAAAATGATTACAACTGCTTCCTGTTGTCTTCAGAATTGGTATCTATGAGTTTATTATAGGGGTCAACACCAACTTCTTTAGGCTCTTTATCAACAATAATAACAAGTTTGTTATTGATGGTTGTGACCTTATGTTTCTTTAAATACAATTCTTCGGGCTCGTCTGAATCTTCGGGCTTGTCTCCAAACACCCCAATATCTAAATAATCTGCTAATGGTGCTGAATAGATTGGCTTACGCATACTTTCGGTTTTGTAATTTAAAGTATCGCTTTCTGTTTCATTGTAATAGGTTTTACCCAGATCGTCGTTGCGATATTTGCTCACATTAAATTCAATTTCAACTTCATACTTACCGTTATCTAACTTTTTGTATTTGGCATCTACAATGTTATTACTGTAAAGGGTAATAGTTTCATACATGTCTTTAATGAGATATTGAAGCGAATCTGGCGTTACAGATCTGAGTTCATCAACTAGTTCTATCGAAGTTGTATAAGGCGGTTCTTGAAATGCCACTTTAGACACATAGGTTTTCAATGCATTATTCAAAGTTTTTTCACCCAGATAATCGCTCATGGCATAAAATATTAACGAGCCCTTTTGATAGTGAATGTAACCCTGACCGTCGTTATACATTAAGGGTTTCTCGCGTTTTCTCTCGAACGTTCTCTGTAACAAATAGCCATCTAAGGCATCCTTCAAAAACTTGCGCATTTTGGTTTTGCCGTACTTCTGTTCCAGCACTTTTAATGAGGTATATTCTGACAAACTTTCAGACAACATAGTAGCTCCTAATACATCGGCTCCAATTACCTGATGTGCCCACCATTGGTGTGCAATTTCGTGAGCCGTTACCGAATACGGATAATCTACACCTCCTTCTTCAGAGTCATCAACATCGGCAATAAAACCAATGGCTTCAGAAAACGGAATGGTATTTGGAAACGCCTGTGCAAAACTACCCATGGTACGAGGAAACTCGATAATTCTGGCTTGTTTATGTTGATACGGACTATAATTTTCGGAGGCGTATTTTAATGCGTCTTTCAATCCGTTCATCATTCTATCTAAATTGTAGGTGTGATCTTTGTGGTAATAGATTTCGAGATTAATATCGTTCCACTTGTCTTTTTTTACCTCAAATTCAGCAGAAATAAAGGCATAAAAATTCAATATTTTACTGTCCATTTTGTAATGGAAGTATTTACGGTTACCTTCTACCCATTCTTTTTGTAAATATCCCGGTGCTATGGCAATTTGATCTTTTGAAGTACTAACGGTTGCCTCAAAATCAATCCAATCGGCGTCCTTAGAAATATAAGTATCACCCAGGGCCGTACTATCTGAAGGATGCGGTTTTAAAGGATTGGGAGGTAAATCGTACTTCTCGCGGGTTTTATCGTCTCGCAATTCACCACCGGTTGAGTAACCAAACGATGGAAATATTTGAAAGTTATTGATAAAAGTACCGTTATACAGCACCGGTGAGCGTTTTCTTAATTTGCTATTGGATTTATTCTTAACAGTAACTTCTAAAGACAAAGTGTCACCCGGTAATAAAGCCTTTTGCAGCTTGTATAATTGTATGCGGTTGACCGTATCATTAACAACCAATTCATTCTCTGTACTAAACTCGTAAGTGTTAATATAGCCATTAGTGTTTAGAAACAGGGTATCAATAGGCTGATTGGTTTTATTTACCATTAAATAATTGGCTCCGGCTTCAAAATTTAGTTTGTCAGGGAAGATATGCAGATTAGCATTAACCGCAACAATTCTTGGTTGTGGTGTTTGCAAATATTTCTTATAGGTTTTTTCTCTTTCTACTGCTTGTAACTCACTTTCCTTCGCCGATGTACGGGTATTTTTAACATTGTTTTCGTAGTAAAGGCCATAACCAATACCAAAAAAGGCTATTGTTAAAACACTCAATGAAATAATGGCCGTACCATTCATGCGTTGTTTGGCAATACGCAAGCGCTCTTTAAACGAATGAGGTAATCCTCTAACCCAAAGTAATGCACTCAATACCAAAAATATTAACCCTGCCAATAGCCAATAGAATTTATAAATCATGTAAGGCCAGAAAGAGGTTCCGTAGCCGTTCATATCAGAATATGAATAACCCGGACCTTGGTTGTATTTGTAAATATCCTGCTCAATTCCGGCGGCACTTAAAAGCGGAATACCAATCCATAGCACGAGTAAAACAAAGAGACCTAAATACGCATTGCCTATTAATACCTGAATGAATAAGGCCATTAAAGCCCAAATCGCGTAGGAAATGAAATCTAAAACAAATAGTTGATAGAGATATTGACCTAATTCGAACTGGTAAAAACCACTATACATTTGAAACAAAATACCGGACAGCATCACTACAAACAGCATGATGAGTTGCATTTTAAGTAGTGCCAAAAGTTTAGAAAACCAAACAACCCAGTTTGGTGTTGGTGTCACGTCTAACAAATGGTTCATATTGGCTATTTTAGCGCGTTGTACCAACAAGCCGGCATACAAAAAAGTACAAACATTAATGGCCAGGGTAAACACACCACCACCTTCCAACATTTTCCATGTAAGAGGTAATGTTTTAGTTCCGAAAATATTTCCAACTTCCGAAAGTCCGATAAGGATTAAAATCAAACCTACCAAAACAATACTAATGAACGGCCAGTTTCTAATAATGTAAACCAGATCCAAATTAGAGTGTTTCCAGCTGTTTTTTAAATTATTTAGAAATGAAAAATCATAATTAACCACAGGTAATTTAATTCTGGTAATACCCCCAAAATTAGACTTGGTTGAGCGTTCACCCTTCTGTTTTCTAAATGAAAAACTAATGGCATTCTGACTAAAACTAAACACTTTGTAAACCGCACCAAAAATTAAGGTTGCAATTCCCAACCAAAGCAATCTGTTGTAAATGATGACTTCCTTTAATGGCAATTGCAGTTCGTTTTGCTCGGCTACTGTCCAGTAACGCGTGTAGTAGTTTTGTGCCGATGCCCCAAACGGATCCAGCAAGGCTGCCAGATATCTGTTATCGGGTGTGCCCAACAAACTTTCAAGTAATCCTTGCGCCAATAAAATTAAAACTACGGTTATAAAACCCGCCGCAATATTTCTGGTAAAAGTTACCACCGCAAAAACAATGGCACCAAACAACAAAATATTAGGTAAGATATACACCAAATAACTGTGTAAATAGGCTTGTAAACTAAAGGCACCAACAATTTCTGAATTGGTACCGGGAAGTCTAAAACCAATAAACATTCCTATACCAATGGCAATCACAATAAGGGTTACTACCAGAATAGCGCTAAAAAATTTAGCAAACAAATAATTGGCTTTTGTAAAAGGGTATGAATATAAAATAGTATGCATTTCACTCTTATAATCTCTATAAATAGAAACCCCAACTATCGAGGGAAACAAAAAGAAAATAAGTATAGTTAACGCATTAAAAAGTCCGTTAATAGCAATTGGCGAGTTTACAATGTTCGAAGAACCGGTGGTTACAGTAATACTATCGAAAATACCTGCGGAAGACGCCGCTAAAAATACCGCCAACACAAAGAAGATAGCGCAGTAGATATAGGTTGCCGGTTTTTTAATCCAATAGGTAAATTCGTGTTTAAATATGGTTGAAAACATGAGATATCTTTAAGTAATTAAACAACAGGATTTTCTATATCACCTTTTAAAGCAATAAAGTACACATCGTCTAACTGCGCATTGGCGCGTTTAAAATCAGACGACGGTTGCTCATCGCTATAAACTCTAATGTTAAGTGTATTGTCCTGATTGTAATTAGAAGATAATATGTTGTACATGGCTTCGTTGGCCTCAAGCTCATCGCGCTCAATTATTTTGGTCCAGATTTTTCCTTCCAATTCCTGAGTAGCTTGTGCCGGTGTGCTATGTTGTAAAATTCTTCCACCGTTTAGAATAGCCATTTCCTTGCATAATTCCTTCACATCGTCAACAATGTGAGTTGAAAAAATTACCGTGCAATTGGTGCCAACTTCGCGCAGAACATTAAGAAATCTATGACGTTCGGCCGGGTCTAAACCTGCAGTAGGTTCATCTACAATGATTAATTTTGGGTTATTGAGCAGTAATTGTGCGATGCCGAAACGCTGTTTCATTCCACCAGAATATCCTGCTACATGTTTTTTTCTAACATCGTATAAATTAGTAATTTCTAAAACTTCTTTTACAATAGCTTCTCTCTCTGTTTTAGATGAAATACCTTTCAAGGTAGCGAAATAGTCCAGCAAAGCTTCGGCCGACAATTTTGGATATACACCAAACGATTGCGGCAAATAACCCAATAACTTTCTTAAAGCCATTTTATCATTCAGCACATCGATATCGCCAAAGGTGATACTGCCTGAATCGGGACTTTGTAAGGTGGCAATGGTGCGCATTAAGGTAGATTTACCGGCACCATTAGGACCAAGTAAGCCAAACATACCGGCTCCTATTTCAATATTGATATCATCTAAGGCTTTTACGCCATTTTTATAAGTTTTGGTAAGATTTTTTATTACTAATTGCATAACGATTTAATTGGATTTACGTATTGGACTCACTATTTAAAAATTTGTTACAAGCTTTGTGCAGTTTGTATAGGCTTTTCAGAAAAATCATTTTAATTTTACAAACATTTAACCAATTCAAAAACCTTAAATATACATATTAATGGCGAAAAAGAACGTACTCAACAAAAAGTCAATGGAGTTTTTAAAAAACTATTTGAATAATGCAGCTCCTACCGGTTACGAATGGAACGGACAAAAAATATGGATGGAATATTTAAAACCTTACGTTGATACTTTTATAACAGACACTTACGGAACAGCAGTTGGCGTTATTAATCCCGAAGCAGATTACAAGGTGGTGATTGAAGGTCATGCCGATGAAATTTCGTGGTACGTTAACTATATCACCGATAACGGTTTGATTTATGTTATTAGAAACGGCGGCAGCGATCATCAAATTGCGCCGAGTAAAATTGTAGACATTCACACCAAAAACGGCATTGTAAAAGGTGTGTTTGGCTGGCCTGCCATTCATACACGGGATAAATCTAAAGAAGAAGCGCCAAAACCCGAAAACATTACCATTGATGTTGGTGCCAAAGACAAAGCCGAAGTTGAAAAAATGGGCATTCATGTAGGCTGTGTGATTACCTATCCTGACGAATTTCATATTTTAAACAACGATAAATTTGTTTGTCGTGCGCTCGATAACCGTATGGGAGGTTTTATGATTGCAGAAGTAGCCAGATTACTTCACGAAAATAAAAAGAAACTACCTTTTGGTTTATACATCACCAATTCAGTTCAAGAAGAAATTGGTTTGCGTGGTGCTGAAATGATTACACAAACCATTAAACCAAACGTAGCCATTGTTACCGACGTTACCCACGATACCACTACCCCGATGATTAACCAAAAAATTCAGGGATATGCCGAAATTGGTAAAGGTCCGGTGGTAGCTTACGCTCCGGCTGTGCAGCAAAAATTAAGAGATTTAATCACCGATACCGCCGAAAAGAACAAAATACCGTTTCAGCGCTCGGCATTATCAAGAGCCACAGGCACCGATACCGATGCTTTTGCCTACAGCAACGGCGGGGTGGCTTCAGCGTTGATTTCCTTACCGTTAAGATATATGCATACAACGGTTGAAATGGTTCATAAAGATGATGTTGAAAACGTCATCAGGTTAATTTACGAATCTTTACTCAATATTAAAAGTGGAGAAAAGTTTAGTTATTTTGAATAAAACTTCAGAAGAATATATAGATATCGTCACCGAAAGCGGTGCGCCCACGGGTAAAGTTGCTCTTAAAGACGATGCGCACCGCAACGGTTGGTATCACAATACCATTCACCTTTGGCTTTACACCAAAAATGGAGAAATTCTACTTCAACAACGCTCGCATAAAAAAAGTATTTATCCACTTCTATGGGATGTGTCCGCTGCCGGTCATGTTGACGCCGGTGAATCGCTCATAAATGCTGCCATTAGAGAAACTCGTGAAGAACTCGGATTGTTATTAAAACCTGAACAACTCACCAAAATTGGCATTCACAAACACTGTAAAAATTACAATAACGGACAAATTAAAGACTACGAATTTCATCATGTGTTTATCGCAGAATTAACCGTAAATATTGAAGAACTTAAACCGGATGATGAAGAAGTAGAAGCTCTAAAATTAATCTCAATTTCAGAGTTTTTGTATCTTTTAACCCATAGCCAAACCAATAATCACTTTGTTGGTGAAAACCGAGACTACTATTTATTTATAGTACAAAAAATTAAGAAGTCGTTAAAAATTTAAGAGTGTTTCAATTCAAACTATATTCTTTTATCTGGCTAATGGTAGTGGACAAAACTAAATTAATTTAATATTGTTCAACGCTAAAACTTAATCAATTGTCTAATTGACAACAATTTTCAGCACCACAACTTAAACCAAGTTTTTCCTTTTCTGATTCATTTGGTAATCTTCCATGGCGGTCTTTGAATCTTTCTATACTTTTTCTATGAAGAATCGCTATTTTTAAATTTAAGACATCCGGATTACGGTTAAATGCAAATTTCATAAGATTAGCATTATCCATTGTTTTGAGATCTTCCGATTCAAATTTCTCAATCAACTCCTTTCTTAAGTCTTCAATTATTTTGATTACGGTTATATTGCCTTCTGGATAATAAAATAATTCTTGCAGTCTGTAAGGTTGCTCTATATTTAATTGCTTACCTAGTTGCCTTATTTCATTTTCCTTCTTCCATAAATGATGTCCAACCCTTTCCCAAGAATAATTTATTCGTAGTTCGGCTATTCTAGTTCTTCGCCAATCCCCAAACTCGGTCATCAAAACCACACTCAGAGAATCTCGATATGTTATTATACGCTCTTCGATGAACTTATATTTTCTAATAGTTTCATTAAACGAACTAGAATCTATGCTGATATTAAAGTTTGAATCTAAATACTTGTAATTATGGTTTAAATAATCAAATTCATCGGGAACATAAGTATTTTGGGCCAATGCCATAAAAATATTTAATAAAAATAGGCTTATGAGGTAATTTTTCATTGTATTAATCTTTAATTATAATAAAAGGGTCACAGTTCATTTCGCTTTCATAATGGGTTGTAATATCGATATCAGATCTTGGATAAGCTGCACAAAGAGCAACATATCCTTTAACTATGCAGTCATCATCCAAAAAGGATTGATCGGACTGATCAACGATTCCATCGTTTAATAATGCAACACAAGTTGAACATGCCCCAGCCATACAGGAATAAGGTAAATCAATGCTGCTTTCTAAAGCTGCATCTAAAATGTACTGGTCGTCTGCGCAATCAAATTGAGTATGTAAGCTACTATTGTCTCCAAATATATTATAAGTTACCACATAGACGGCTAACATTCTCGAAAGAACTGTTGACTCACTGGTAGCATCCGTTTTAAAGGTTTTTAAATTTTCTAAGTACTTATCATAGTTATTAACACTACCAAACTTTATCAGAATATTCTCTTTTGATTTATGACTCAACGGTTTGGCAAAAGAATACTTTTCTTCGATATCTGTAAATGTTAATGTGGAAGAAGTATCTTCTGTACACGTAAAACATAAAATTAGAATTGCGAAAACTCCAAAATAGCTTAAATTTTTCATAATAAATTTATTAGATGATTTATATCTCTAAAAATAAGTTTGAATAATAATCACAGATAATGATTACCTTTAATAACTTTCTCTTATTTTAAATTAAATCTGAAAATGCTTTTTATTACTTGATTTTTTATTGAATTTCAACAAATTAAAAAAAAAAAAACAATAACCAAAATATTGAATGTTAAAATTGAGATATCCATCACAATTGAAAATTAATTATATGATAATTTGAACAATGAAATGCCATGATTTTTATCAATGTTATTAAGATTACTTTTAGATTTATCATTATCTTTATTGTTATTGATTTAGGTCATTTAAATTATTAAAAATTTCTTCAATTTTAATTCTTGCAAAGAGTATCGCAGAGAGGTAGCAGAGTTACACTAATATTTATTTTTGCTTTTTTGACAATAATTACAAAACTTAAGTTTAAAGCTAAAGTTATTGTTTGAAAAGTTTCTGCGTCATCAGTGTTATCAATTCTTATCGGCAAACGGGCGTGAGAATTATTCTTTGAGACCTTTGTGCAAAAACTCATTGAACACTATGGTAAAAACACCTGTTAAATAATTTCAATACTTCAATTCATCTTCATGACAAAAATCACCTTAGTTCTGTAGTAAATTTCGTAATTTTGGAGGTATGAGCAATACCATTTCACAGCGTATTTTCGACTTTTTAAAAGACTTTCCGCCTTTTAATTTACTCGGCAGTGAAGACCTCATGACAGTTGCTACTAAATGCGAAGTTAAGTATTTAGAATTAAATGAATTAGTGTTTAACTATAACGATATACTTCACCCCTATTTTTATGTGGTTAAAGATGGTGCTGTTGGACTGTACCGAAACGAACAGCTGGTAGATCATTGTGATGAAGGCGATATCTTTGGGATTAGAGCCATTTTAAGAAATGATGTCTATCGACTGAAAGCATCGGCCATAGAAGAATCAATTATTTATGCCCTTCCGGCGAGTGAATTTCTAAGAATTATACAAGATAATATTGACGTTCATAAATATTTGGCAACCACCTTTGCGTCTAACCTTGCTATTGAAGGTAACCATCCAGATCTTATTGAAATTAAAGATTTTAATATTCCAAACTTTCAGAAAGTTTCCTACAGCGCGCCGGTAATCACCTGCTCAGCTGCACATAGCGTTGCCGAGGCTGCCAAACTAATGACGGTTCATAAGGTAGGTTCTGTTATCATTACGAATGCTCAAAATCATCCTTTAGGAATTATTACCGACAAAGATCTGAGATCGAAAATAGCCACCGGGTTTTTTAAAATCAACGAACCGGTAACTACCATTATGAGTAAACCCGTTTATACATTTTCTGCTCATATTTCAGCCTTAGAAAGCCAAATGACCATGTTGGAAAATGATATTTCGCATTTATGTATTACAGCAGACGGCACCAATAAAAGTGAAGTTTTAGGCATAGTGACTGCTCATGATTTGGTTGTGATTAACAGTAACAATCCGGCCGTATTGTTAAAGCAAATCAAGCGCTCTAATAGCATAGAAGAAATGGCCGGTATTAGGCTAAAATTACAGCTGATTATTGAAAATTATCTAAACAGCAACATTCCCATAGATTTTATATCGGGTATGGTAAGCAGTATTAACAATAACATTACCAAGCGCCTGATAGAACTCACCATCACCAACATGCCTGAGCAACCGCCAACAGCCTTCACTTGGCTGGCTTTGGGAAGTCAGGGTCGCGAAGAGCAACTGTTATTTACAGACCAAGACAATGCACTAATTTTCGAGGATGTTCCCAAAGTGGAGTACCAACGGGTTAAAACCTATTTTTTGGAAATGGCCCAACAGGTCAATAAAGGTTTAGCCATTGTTGGTTTTGAAGAATGTCCGGCAAAAATGATGGCTTCCAATGCACAATGGTGTTTATCTCTTTCTGAATGGCAGGCGCAATTTAAAAACTGGATTACGCAACCGTCGGAAGCATCTGTAATGATGTGCACCATATTTTTCGATTTTAAGCGCATTTATGGCGATGAAGTTTTAGAGCAGCAACTGTCTGAAAGCATTCAAAAGTCAGTAAACCAATTCGATATATTTTTAAACTACCTCGGTTTAAACGCACTTCAAAATCCGCCACCGCTTAGTTTTTTCAGAAAGTTTATTGTTGAAGACAGCGGCGCACACCACGATCAGTTCGATATTAAAGCGCGTGCCATGATGCCTTTGGTAGATGCCGCGAGATTACTGGTACTTGAAAAAGGCGTGAACGATCCAAAAAGTACCATCAAGCGTTTTGAGCTTCTGGCAACTTTAGAACCTCAAAATGAGGTGTTGTATCAATCGTGTAAAGAGGCTTTTAAAACCTTGCTCACTTTTAGAACTCTGGAAGGTCTTAAGAACAATGACAGTGGTAGATTTGTAAATCTGGAATTTTTGAGCAAATCCAACCGACTCGAACTCAAGCAGGCCTTTAAGCCTATAAAAGAAATACAAAATGTTATTCAAATACGCTTTAAACTAGCGCAAATCATGTAATATGTTCAAGTGGTTTCAACATAAAGAATATCCCGATTTCTGGAAAGACTACCAGGCTATCAATAAGTTACCACTACCCCATTCTATTAACGAAACCACCTTTATTGTATTCGATACCGAAACTACCGGACTACAGCCCAAAACAGATAAAATACTATCTATTGGCGCTTTTAAGGTTAAGAACAAAACTATTTTTACTTCGGAAGGATTAGAACTTTACCTTCAACAAGAACATTTTAAAAGAGAAAGCGCCCCTATTCACGGATTGCGAAAATCGGGCAATGAAACGAGATTAACTGAATCTGATGCCATTCAGAAATTTTTAAAATTTATTGAAAACAGTGTACTTGTGGCACACCATGTAGCATTTGATATGGCGATGATAAATGCAGCTTTGGAAAGATTGAATTTACCAAAACTTAAAAATAAATGTATCGATACAGCGCAATTATTTGAGCGCGTTATTCCTTTGAATCGACATCCAAAAAATTTAGGTTTAGATCATCTGGCTAACTTTTTTGGTATTGCTTTACACGACCGCCATACAGCCAATGGCGATGCTTATATCACGGCTTTAATTTTTATTAAACTTTACACCAATTATATACAACACAACAGCTCAAGGCTTAGCGACTTTTTAAAGTCACGAAAGCGCGCAGGTTTGTTGTAAAATTCAATTTATATGACAACAAATTATAATGTAACCATCAACCAGCAAATTAAGCAGCAGATTTCGCATCAATCTGTAGCAGATTTAGATGTGATTCCCGCAGGCAAAAACACGGTACATCTGCTTTACAACAATCAATCGTACCATGTTGAGCTCATAGACAAAAATTACAATCAAAAAACTTACACTTTAAAAGTACAAGGCACCATCTATACGGTACAAATATCCAATGCACTGGACCAACTTATAGAACAAATGGGATTGAGCACGGCCAGCAGTAAAAAAGTTAATCAGATTAAGGCTCCAATGCCCGGACTTATTTTAGATATTTCGGTTAAGGCTGGTGATACCGTTAAAGAAAATGACACCTTGTTAATTTTAGAAGCCATGAAAATGGAAAACAGCATTACTTCTCCTCGCGATGGCGTTATTAAATCGGTTGCTGTTAAAAAAGGTGCAGCCGTAGATAAAAATCAATTATTAATAGAATTTGAATAAAATGAAGAAGATACTAGTAGCCAACCGAGGCGAAATTGCCATAAGAGTCATGCGCACAGCCAAACAAATGGGTATTAAAACGGTAGCCGTTTTTTCTGAAGCCGACCGATATTCGCCACACGTTAAATTTGCAGACGAAGCTGTGTGCATTGGTAAAGCGCCATCGAGCGAATCTTACCTTCGAGGTGATAAAATTATAGAAGTTGCCAAGCAATTGCATGTAGATGGCATTCATCCGGGATACGGATTTTTATCAGAAAATGCCGAATTTGCCGAATTGGTCGAAAAAAACGGCATCACTTTTATTGGTCCGGGCTCAAAGGCCATTCGCGTTATGGGTAGTAAACTCGCTGCCAAAGAAACCGTAAGCCATTATAACATTCCTATGGTTCCGGGAATTGACCGCGCCATTACCGATGTAGAACTGGCTAAAAATATTGCCAACGAGATTGGTTATCCTATATTAATAAAAGCCTCAGCCGGTGGCGGTGGCAAAGGAATGCGTATTGTAAGTCATTCCGATGAACTTGAATCTCAGATGACACGTGCTATCAGCGAAGCCACATCTGCCTTTGGAGACGGTTCGGTTTTTATTGAAAAATACGTCACCTCACCGCGACATATCGAAATTCAAATCATGGCCGATACACATGGCAATGTGCTTTACTTTTTTGAACGCGAATGTAGCATACAAAGACGCCATCAAAAGGTAGTTGAAGAAGCACCATCGTGTGTTTTAACGCCCGAATTACGCGCCAAAATGGGCGAAGCTGCAGTAAACGTAGCCAAATCTTGCGATTATGTTGGCGCCGGAACCGTTGAGTTTTTGATGGATGCCGACCTCAACTTTTATTTCCTTGAAATGAATACGCGCTTGCAGGTAGAACATCCCGTAACCGAACTTATTACCGGTGTTGATCTTGTGGAACTTCAAATTTTGGTTGCGCGGGGCGAAAAACTGCCAATGAAGCAAGAAGACCTTAAAATTAAAGGTCATGCCTTAGAACTTCGGGTTTATGCCGAAGATCCACTTAACGACTTTTTGCCTTCGGTAGGTAATTTAAGTACCTATCGTCTGCCCGTTGGTGAAGGCATTCGGGTAGATAATGGGTTTGAAGAAGGTATGGATATTCCTATTTATTACGACCCCATGTTATCTAAGCTTATCACTTATGGCAGTAATCGCAACGAAGCCATACAGTTGATGAGACAAGCCATCAATAATTATTTGGTTGAAGGTGTGCAAACCACTTTGCCTTTCGGCCGATTTGTTTGCGAACACGAGGCCTTTATTTCAGGTAAATTCGACACACATTTCGTGAAAAATTATTACTCCCCCGAAATGCTGGCTGCACAGCAGGAAAAAGAAGCGCATATTGCTGCTTTAGTGGCGCTTTATCACTACAATAAAGACCGTGAACTTCTAAGATTACCTAACCTCTAAAATCTGTACAATGAATTCTAAAATAGAAACTTTAAAACAAAAACTGGAACTTGCCAGAATAGGTGGCGGTGAAGCGCGTATTCAGCGCCAGCACGACAATAAAAAACTAACCGCTAGAGAGCGCATAGACTATTTTTTAGATGAAGGCACTTTTGAAGAAATTGGCGCCCTGGTTACCCACCGAACCAAAGATTTTGGCATGGAAAACCAAAAGTTCTACGGCGACGGTGTAGTCACCGGTTTTGGCACCGTTAATGGCCGACTCACCTATGTATTTGCGCAGGATTTTACCGTTTTTGGAGGAAGTTTATCTGAAACCCATGCCGAAAAAATTTGTAAAGTCATGGATTTGGCAGTGAAAGTTGGTGCCCCAATAGTTGGTTTAAACGACTCAGGTGGCGCTCGTATACAGGAAGGTGTGCGCTCACTTGGCGGTTATGCAGATATTTTTTATAGAAATGTTCAGGCATCGGGAGTGATACCTCAATTGTCTGCTATTATGGGACCATGTGCCGGAGGCGCCGTGTATTCTCCGGCCATGACAGATTTTACCATAATGGTTGAAAACACCAGTTACATGTTTGTAACCGGACCTAACGTGGTTAAAACAGTTACCAACGAAAATGTAACCAGCGAAGAATTGGGCGGTGCCAGTGTTCACGCCACCAAATCGGGCGTTGCACACGTTACCGAAGCTAATGACGTAGCGTGTTTGGAAAGCCTTAAGCGACTTTTAAGTTATTTGCCTCAAAGCAATCGTGAAACTCCTGTAAAATTAGCGTTTACGCCGGGTGATGAAATTAGAGAGGTTTTGGAAGACATTGTACCCGATAATCCCAATAAACCTTACGATATGCACCAGGTAATTGAAGGTATTATTGATGAAGGTTCGTTTTATGAAATACAAAAAGACTACGCCGAAAATATCATCGTTGGCTTTGCGCGTCTCGGCGGACAAAGCGTTGGCATAGTAGCTAATCAACCCATGTTTTTGGCCGGAGTTTTAGGCGTGAAAAGTTCCAAAAAAGGTGCGCGATTTGTACGATTCTGCGATGCTTTTAATATTCCATTGTTGGTATTGGAAGATGTACCCGGATTTTTACCGGGAACCGACCAGGAATGGAACGGCATCATCACCAACGGCGCCAAACTACTCTACGCTTTTAGTGAAGCCACAGTGCCGCGTGTTACCGTAATTACCAGAAAAGCTTACGGTGGTGCTTATGATGTGATGAACTCTAAACACATTGGTGCCGATATGAATTTTGCATGGCCAACCGCCGAAATTGCTGTGATGGGTGCCAAAGGTGCTGCTGAAATTATCTTCAAAAAAGACATTCAAAGCGCAAAAGATCCTGAAGCAGAGTGGAAAGCCAAAGAAGCCGAGTATGCCGAATTATTTGCCAATCCTTACAGTGCTGCAGAACGCGGATTTATCGACGAAGTTATTGAGCCAAAATATACACGAAGAAAGTTGATTAAAGCGTTCGCTATGCTTCAGAATAAAGAGGTAAACCGTCCTAAGCGCAAACACGGGAATATTCCTTTATAAAATTGATATAAAAAACCCTGCCTTTTCGGTGGGGTTTTTTGTTCATTCATCAATATAGTTTACATCATCAATCTGCAATTTCAGCCAGGTCCAGTCACCTGCAGTTAATTTCCAGGTAGCAGTCATTTTACTAGGTATTTTGATACCTTCAAAAATATTATAATCTTGCACCTTTAAAACCCATTCGTAACGCTGAGAATTGGGATCATTTCCCATAAATCGGAAGGTTGAAAATTGAATAAAATCACCTTCAGAATTAAAGCTAAAAGTGCCACTGACATGTTTTTCCATGTAATTAAGAGTAGCGATGGCAGTTGAATCGTTTACGGATTGCCAACTCACATAGTCGCTTAAAGCCAGTGTTGGAAACCATACCATTTCACCTAAATAACGCTGCATGCTACCTTCACTAATTTTGGGTCCGGTTTCGTTGACAATATTAAACAGTGCATTCAATTTAATGAGCATAGTGCCATTGCCATTTATTAATTTATCTCTGCCGTAAAAATTCAAAAAAGGATTCATTTTAACCTCAACGCTCCAAATGAAAGCCGGTTCTTGTAAATTGCTAATTTGATTAGCATTTGCAGATAGCCATTGCTCTTGATCGGGTTTCATTTTTAATTGCAAGGTCTGCGCGACCTTAGCGCTTGTTGCATATGGCTTATCAACCACGCCGGAGCGGATTAACCATCTTTCTACAGGCAATGGCACTGAATCCAAAGACTGTTTAGTTACGAGCAGATTATTATTTGAAGCAGTTGACTTTAAAATAATTTGACTTTCCTTTTCAACCATAGATTGAAATTGATGCTTTCCAAACGTTACCAATACCACTACCAAAATCATCAAGTTGGCGATGGTGCCGAATTTGGCGTCTTTCCAGAAAAAGATGATTAACAATTGGGAAATCGCAACAGCAACAAAACCAAATATCCATTGATATTTATGGTTGAGCATAAAAGAAATAGCATAAAACAAGAGCAAGACAGTTGCCAAAAGCCAGAATATTCCGGCAGTTTTAGAAATTGGCATGGTTAAGGACTTGACTTCTTTAAATTCAAAACCTTTTACAAAGCCTAAGAGATGTATCGCGGCGTGAATAATAATCACTACAACAAATAAGATTCTCATATTATTTTTATATCTTATTGTCTATTAAAATTTTACCAACTGTAACAAGACCGATTATTAAGATAAAGCCCAAAGAAAGCCTTCTGAACTTAGACTGTGGTATAAAGTTAAGAATTTTTTTACCCAAATACGTACCAATCAACCCTATAATCAGCAAATAAGGTACATATTTCAAATCGTGGGCGTGTATATAACCGTTTTTATAATACACGAACGTTCGTGAAAAATCAATCATAAAATCAATAAACGCCGAGGTGGCCACAAAAACACTCTTTTCCAAATTAAACGCTGCCATGGTAAGGCCTCTAATGGCGCCACCGGTACCGAGAAGACCTGCCGAGAAACCTGAAAAAACCCCACCAAAAATGGCATTTTTGCGGTTTGGAGCAAACTCAAGTTCACTCTTAATTAAAAACAATAAACTAAAGCCTATTAGAAATAATCCCAAAATAATCTCTAATAAAAAACTATCAACATATTTTGACAGGATACCACCAACAATTACGAAAATCACAGAAGGCAACCCAATATTGATAATTAACTGTTTATTAAGTCCCTTCTTGAATAAAAATATCTTACTTAAATTACTGGATAAGTGAAATATAGCAGTGAGACCCAACACAGAATAAAAATCGAAATAAAAATTGCCAAGCGGCACAAAAAATACTGAAGAACCAAAACCGCCAATGGTGCCAATAACTTCAGCTAAAAATGCTAATAGTAAGAATATATAGTTAACGTCTTTCAAGCTTCAGATTCAATGTTTAATTATAATACTCTCTAAATATCAAAAAACACAATGTACTACAAACGACCATATAATCAATGAAATAAGAAATTATATTTTGGTAATTAGGATAACCATCATGATGTTATTGTTGGGTTAAATAGTTAAGGTATTCATCTTGTTGTTCCTTTGATAAATTGGCGTCATTCAAAACTAAATTTTTTAGCAGAATTTTATAGACTTCTGCATTTTCTTGGTCGTCAAGTGCTTTGTAAAGCTCTATCATTTCAATATGTAGATCTTTGCATTTAGGGAAATAAGACAATCCGTAATCCACAAAATCAATAGCGGTCTTAAAATCGCTGTTTTGATATCGGTAATGGTTTAACAACGAATAGATATGTGTTAAATTCGGATTTACCTCAAAACCCAATTCATTTCCAGCAGCATTTAAATCTGTAGCGAAAACTTTAACGGGTTCAGAAATGGCTTCACCTTGAATTTTTACTTGCAACCAAGTATCGAGAACATTGTTATACGATTTAAAAATATCTACCAGTATTTCAGGCACCGGAATCCAGTAATTGGTCATATGGTTGGCGTTGGCTATTTCCTTGTAGCTGGCACTAACCATTTCAGGCAGTATTGTTGTTTGAAGCAGTTGGTTTAATTCGCCAAATTCATTTAAATAGGTACGCTCTTCCAAAGTGGTGCCAGCGTAATAGTAATATTTAAATGGTTGAGAAAAGTTGGCCGGTTCAGATAAAAACTGCCTGAATTGTTGAAGGCTCAAAATTGCATCATCAAAAAATCCGCTCAACGAAATGGCATTATTGACGCGTTTCGGATTATTAGAGCTAAGATAATTCACTAAAAATGCGGTTCTTGAATGACCTATCATTGTGGTATAGGTATGAGCCTTATAGCTGTTTTGCAGTTTGGGCAATAACTCAGAAAATATAAACCTGTTCATGCGTTCAATACCTGAAAGCGAATCATTTGATTTTGTTTGAGTCGATGTAAAATAATAGCGATTATTCATATTAAACGGAATACCAACCACAATACTTTCGGGCATTTGGGTTTCTGAGGTGAGCAAATCAATGGCACTCATAATTTGTGGATAGCTACGACTATGCTGACTGTCTAAAATGATAATCACAGGGAATTTGGTGCTATCTGCAGCGTCAAAATATGCCTCGGGCAGATGAAGGTTTATTGAAATAGGTTCGTTTAAATAACTGGTTTGAAAATCCATTTTATCATCAGAATACAATGAAAATTTCTGTGAAAAACCTGTTGAAATAGTACACAGTAACAATAATGATAAAACTGCGATTTTGTTTCTAAAAATTTTATTCATCAGTTTGATATTTAGATTTCTTTCATTTATTCAAACATTCCTGATTTGGCTAATTGTCTGGCAATTTTTGGAAGCTCATGTGTGTTACCGCTGTCATCGGGTGCCCCAAAAAAGGCAATCACCAAATTTCTGGATGGTGAGATATAAAGTCCTTGACCTCCAAAACCTTCCTTGTAAAAATCACCGTCGTGCATTACCATATCCCATTGGTAAGTATTATGTCTTGGCGCGTCTTGCAAAAGCCTATCCTCCGGCGGCCAGTTTTCAGCGTATATTTCCGAACGACCGTTCTGCTGAATGTTGTTGAGATAACGACTTGAAATAAGACTGTTATTATTTTCAGCATTTAAAAACAAATTTCCAAACCTGGCCAAATCTCTCAAAGTGGAACTCAATCCTGCATGAGCAATGGGCACGCCTTTTTGCTGCGCCATGACAGCACCGGTGTCTGCTCCCATTTTCTGCCAAATTTTAGTTTCGATATTTTTTGCTAATGAGAGATTGGTAACCCTTTCAATCAATTCAGATAAAACAAAGGTGTTAACAGAAGTGTATTCAAACCTCTTTCCTGCAGGTTTTTGCGATTTTAACGATTTGATATGGTCCATGGTATTTTTAGGAGTGGCATCGGTAGCTCTTAAAAAACCTAAGGTGGCCTCATATTGGTAGATGCATTTTTCGGGGTTTTCGTAGGCACCTTCCACAGATTCTAGGCAATCAATCCCCGACGCCATGTCTAAAATATCGAGAACGGCAGCACCCTGCCAACCGCTTCCCTTTAATTCAGGTAAATAAAAATCGATAGGTTTTGAAACATCAATAACACCGCGATCTTCTAAAATGGCAACGAGTGTAGAAATCACAATTTTGGTAACCGACATGTAAACATGTTTTTCTTCAGGAAGCATTCGTGGATAAGCTTCGTAAACAATCGCGTTGTTATGCAATATAATCATGCCATCTACAGGAGCAACATTTACGTAATCTTTTAAAGCTAATTCACCTTTTTCTGAAAGGGTTATAAAATTGGCAATCTCGGGTAGGTATTTTACAGTTAGTGGATTAGAATTTCCTTTTTTATTAATGATGGCATGAGTCCAAAACTCGGTCATATTTAAAAAGGTATATCTTGAGAGTTCTCCACCGTTATCCCAGTTATCCAAATTCCACTGCTGATGAATGGCATCTCTTTGGGGCTTTGTAAAATCGTTATAGTTTTGAGCGTGCATACTACTCATAACCATACAAATCATAAAAAATGATGTATTTACTTTTTTTAAATATGAAAATTTTGAATTTTTTGTCAGGAATAATAACATGGAAGTTATACTAAGGGGTTATAGTAAAGGTTAACAATGTTTAAAGATACAAAAATCTATAAATCAGTACTTAATTTTTAAAAGCGCATATAATTATATATTCAGACTGACCTAAAATAAATTAACAATGATATATTAATTCTAAAACATGACTTTACCTTCCCAATTTCAAAATTTTTAAAGCACCGATAATTACTACTACAAAAACAATAGTGCCAACAATTAAATCTGGTTTATTTGATTCCAACCAAAACACCAGTAAACCTGCCGTAATTACGCCAATGTTTATAATTACATCGTTGGATGTGAAAATCATACTGGCTTTCATGTGCGCTTCTTCTTTACTTTTTGACTTTTGAAACAAATACAAACAATAGCCATTAGCAACAAGTGCGCAAATTGACACCACTATCATGACAGAAAAATTTGGCATTTGCTCTGACCCAAAAAAACGTCGCAGTACTTCACCAAAACCGATTAAAGCCAGAATGATTTGAAAATATCCGGCAATGGTGGCGATGGTTTTTTTCTTAACAATCGATTTTCCTACTGCAAACAAACTTATGGCATAAACAAAACTATCGGCCAACATATCTAAACTATCGGCCACAAGACCCATAGATTTATATAGAAGTCCGGCAATAATTTCAACAATAAAAAATGTGAAATTAATGGCTAAAACGGTCCAAAGTAGTTGTCGTTGCTGGTTGCTTTCCTCAAATGCAACAATGTCGCTGTTAACAGTACTTACATGTTTTGCTCCTAAATTAAGATTGCTTAATGCCGATGTGATGAGCTGAACTTCTCCCGTGTGGTAAACTTTTAACTCTCTTTTTGCAAGATCAAAATCTAAATGTTGAATTCCCTCGATAGCAGATAACTGCATTCTGATTAGATTTTCTTCAGAAGGGCAATCCATTTGAGAGATGCTAAAAAGTGATTGATTCATAAAAATATTCAGGTAGATTTAAACCTGCTGTAAATCAAACCTAAGGCGCCAATTAATGCAAGTAATAATGGCAAAGCGCCGGGTTCATCTTCTATTAATATCATGTAAACCAGCAAAACCAGTCCTAAAATAAGTATAACAGCAAACAATAATTTTAATCTGTTTTTCTTTAACAAGGTAATTTGATTTAAGCCACGATCCACTGTTACGAATATAGTGAAACTCGCAATATAACCTTCATCATTTAAATCTATCTTTTAACGTTGACTGACATGTTATGTTGCTGCATAAGGCATCAATTGCATTAACAGTTTAAAAGGTTTAGATGATAAATCTCTAAGTAATATCTATTTCTTAAATTATGATTATGAATAATTTAAAGACAACTAAAATTCATAAATAAGACTAGTAGTTATCTTGTCTCAAATCTTGCTTAATTGAAATTTTTGAAATGACTTTACTGTTAATATTATGATAAAAAGCTAATTATGTTTAATTATTTGGTACTTTTATCAAACAAAATAGATTCAATTATGAAATCAATGTTGGTTAAAACAAGCGTCATACTTCTTGTTTGGTTCAGTTTTTTTTCAGCTAATGCCCAAGAATTTCAAGGACAAGCCATTTATTTGACCAAATCGAGATTAGAGTTGGGAAATTTTGGAGCAACCATGACCGATGGACAGAAAAAGCAAATAGAGGAGCGCTTAAAAAACAGGTTACAAAAAACCTACGTATTAAACTTTAGCAAAGAAGCGTCGTTTACCAAAGAAGAGGAGAAACTTGACGCTATTTCGGGGGCTACCGATTCTTGGGGGAAAAACTTTTCGCCTGGTGACCAGTATAAAAATATCAAAGAACAAACAGTTACACAAAGCCAGGAGTTTTACGGTAAAAAGTTTTTAGTTAAAGATAAGTTACCAAATTTTAATTGGGTAATGGGCACGGAATCAAAACAAGTAGGAAACTACATGTGTTTTAAAGCTACGGCAATGATACCAAAATCTGAATTAACCTGGTATGATTTTTCATGGAGCGATTTAAGAAATACTGATAATACTGAATCATCGGAAGAGGCCAAAGAAACAGAAGAACCCATGATTGAGGTGGAAGCTTGGTATACCCCTCAAATTCCTGTTAGCCAAGGACCACTTGAGTACTGGGGTTTACCGGGACTTATTTTAGAAGTTAGCACAGGAAATACAACTATTTTATGCTCTAAGATTGTAATTAATCCACAAACCAAATTAGTAATAGAAGCTCCGGAAAAAGGCAAAGAAATTAATAAAACAGACTACAGAGAAACCATTCAAATTAAAATGGTTGAAATGCGCGATAACCGCATGGGAAGAGGACGCGGATAATATTTATGTTAAGCTACAACATCAAATATTTAAATTTACTGATGTATTATAAGATTTAGCAAGTCTTTGATAAACTATTTAACACAATTGTTATTGTAATAATCGACAACCTGAAAAACTTGATTGAGTTGTTTTTGCTGAATTTTTTGTGCTAAACTAGGACAGCCGTTAAAATAACTGGATAATACTTTCCTTTTTAATCCAAATAAACCTTGGGTAGCTCTGATAAAAAATTGGTCTTTTTCTTTTTTAAGTAAATCCATAGACATTAACAAAGACTCACCTTGCTCCCACCATTCTAATTGATAATAACTTAAAGTACCTTTACTCATAACCTTCAAAAAATAATAGCCGCCATTTTTATCATCAATTTCGTACCTGGGATTCAATAAAACCAAGCTTTCTGACTCTTGATTTAACCAAAAACCTTCGTAAATAAAATTATTAGTGCTGAACGCTACCACTTGATCTCTTTTATATCTTTTTTGTTTACCAAGTGCATTTGTCAATCTTATTTTATTCAAATATTTATAATTTACACCGGTATCTTTTTTATATTCAATCTTGCCATAAAGCGTATCGCCGGTTTTCAACACCAGGTAATCTAAAGCATCATAAGATTGAGCAAAGCTGCCAATTGAGGTGTACAGACTTATTATCAGTACGCTTTTAAAAATCATATTTCCAGTCATTCTTAAAATCTTGAATTAAAATTAAGCATTTTATCAAATGATGATGCAGATTTTAAATAATGGTAGATGCTCATTCTCTAACTGTTTTAAATAAGTTTAAAATTTTATTTTTAATCTTTTTAAACCATTCAAATTTAATAGTAGTGCTTTCGCCATAATTTTTATCTCCTATTAAAAGTCCTATTGGTTGTAGTTCCTTATAATTTTCGCAAACCACCTTAAACATCGCCGTGTAAGGCAAAAATAAAATCATGCCTGCAATGCCCCAAACCGAAGCACCAATGATTAAACATAATATCGCTGCAAACGGATTTATTTTTACATGATTTCCAATAATTTTCGGACTTAAAAAGTTATCGGTTATTATTTGTACAAACCAAAACAAAATACCAATAGAAAATAAAACCCATAAAGACTCATTAGATGCAAAAGCGTGCAGCATGGGGATAATGGCTCCTGAAACAGTTCCCACATATGGAACAATAGATAACATTGCTCCTAAAAAACCAAAAAGAAACGGACTATCAATACCTATAATCCACAAGCCTATAGAATTTGCTAATCCTATAATTAATAACACTGTTAACATTCCGCCTAGATATTTTTGACCTACCTGTTGTATGGACTTATACATGGCTACTACCGAAGTTTTATTTTCTTGTGAAGAAAAAGCACTCAACGCAATGATAAGTCCATTTCGGTACAATAAAATTAAAAAGGTGAAAATTATGGTTAGGGTTAAACCGGCAATAAAGGCCGTAGTATTTGTAAAAGTCTTTTCTATAATGGCACCGGAAGACTCAAACAGCCAATCTTTGGTACTGTTAAATATTTGATCTTCGTCTATTTCTTTAGAGAAACTACTATGATCGTTAATATAAATACTAAGTTTAGCAAAAGCATTGATGATTTTGTCGTTAAATTTTGAAAACTCTTGTGATAGTAACATTAATTGTGACGAAAACAAATAAATAACTCCGCCCAACAACAATATGACTGAGATGATTGAAATAAAAGCCGACAAAATATCATTTAAACCCCATTTTTGAAACTTTTTCACCATTGGGTATAAAATAAAGGCAAACAATAAGGCAAAAGCTAAAGGTATGAGTATTGATTTAGCCAGAATTAAAATTGCAAACAGTCCAAAAACTGTCGCAACCGAAAAAAAAAGTTTCTGAATTGAAAGATTCATAAGAGTCATTTATGTTGTTATACCGGAGCTTTTTTTTATTTTATTGCTATGTTTTGACCGTTTAATGCCATTCAACCTGCATATATTTTGATTTTGCGTTATAACTTCTAATTAATTTATTAAAGTTTGTTGTTACAAATAAACATTCATACTAATGTTTACAAGTTTAATTATTTAAAATCTTTTTAGCTCTTTCTTCAAGATCATCAAGATCATTCTTTTCTTTTATGGTTTGTTTACCAACTGTTAAAATCATTTCAGCATGCTTGATCAGTGCTTTTTTATGACTTTTAGTTTTTGTGAATTTTAAAATTGTGATTTGCGCCTCCATCAGTCTTATGATAACAGCTGTGCTTCCGGTTGAAAATTGTCTAATTTGATTAAACGCTGCATCTAAAACCCCTTCAAAATCTAAATTTTCGGCAATTACTCTTAGTTGTTTTGATTGGTCGTAACGGTACTTTGAAGGAAACTGGGCTTCGGCTAAATAGCACATTACTGCTGTTAGATGATCAACACAAGAAATGGCTGTATAGGGATCGTTCACACCGGTTGAAAGTGCTCTGGCAGCAATTTCAACCATTTGATGAATGGAAAATTCAATGTCTTGCTGCGATGTTTTTGTTTTACCAATAACAAATTGACCTATAAGTTGATTAATGGCATTTTCTTCCCACAACTCATGCGAATGAATTACACCAATTTCAAGATCTTTAACGAAAAAATCGCCCGTTTTATAATTTATCTCTATTAGCGAATCATGTTTTTCAACAATCTTTAAAAGTGCCTGATTGTCTATATTTTGCAAATAACCACTTTTGGGTGATTTAAGAATAGTACTATGTTTATATTGTGAAATAATTTTGGCAGTATCTATAAACATATCTTCGTTCATGTACTCTCCAATTTTATCAGGAAAAAGATTCTTAACTTGATTTTCTATAAAATTTGAAATATCCGACACTACTCGATCTGCCTGTATGCTAATGGCAATTTGATGAATAAATATAATCAACAAAATAATATTGAATACAGTTGCTAATATGGCTACAAATATTGAAATTGTCGGAATGAAGGTATAATTTTCATTGTCTTTAATAGCATTCAATACCAGCAAACAGTACAAATAGGTAGAAACATACGACCCTAAAACTATTTGATTGAGCTTAACATACATAAAGTTTTTGATAAGTCTCGGACCAAATTGCGAAGAGGCCAAGGTTAAGGCAACCAATGTCACGGAAAAAACAGTACCTGCAACGCCTATCATTGCCCCTGAAATAGTTGTTAGAATACTTCGAGCTGAATCTGAACTATTCACCAAAAAAAATCGCAACCATCCTTCAAAGGAAATATTGATGTTATTATCCAAGGAAACCAGACCAACGGATAAAAAAATTGAAAAAGAAATGATAAGCATTGGTAAAAACCAGAAAGTAGCCTTTAGCTGTTTCCAATAAAATAGCAATTTTTTCATCCGGGAATATTTTTATGATTCAAAATTGTTTAAATCGATACTAACAGTTGGTTTTATTTTTAAATATTCCATAACGATGTAACATACGTTCTAAATATTGCGACATTATAAAACAGGACCTTCAACTAACTTTGCAGGTCCTGTGGTACTAAATTAAGAAAATACAGAAGTTATATTCTTAAAACCTTCTTTAAAAGAATCTGATGCCTCTGAAAAGGCGACTTTGGCTTCTTCCCACTTATCTTCTGAGCTATTTTGCAAATCTTCGTATTTGTTTTCCAATTCAGATTTTTTAAGTTCCAAATCATGTAGTGATTCGTTGAATTGCGACTTAACATCCTGCTTAACCGATTCTTTTTGAGCTTTAAGCTCATTTATTTTTGCTGAAATTTCATCGATTTTTTGACTTGCTTTGGCTTTAAATTCTTGTTTATTCATTTTTATATATTTAAAAGTTAATAATTGTTTTTAGTAAAAAGTTATTTCATTAAATGAAGGTAACCTATAACAGTACTTCATAATCTTAATTTAATATGCTCATTAAGATTTTATGAGTATAACTCTCGATATCTCTACGCCTTCGGGTAAACAATTACCCTCATTAGTTTCTGCTGTAATAAAAACTTCAACAGGTTTATAAGGAAATGAGGCTTTATAAGTTGCCTTCACTGCGTTTTCTTGAGTAAAATGACCTACGTTTCGCACAACACCTGCCTCAGAAACTGCCCATATTACATAAATACTTTTGGGTGGTTCTAAACGTTCAGGGGCTGCCAAATTGTTGGCTTCAAGAGTAACCAAATAATTAGGTTTACCTTGTTTTGTAACTTTAGCGGTAATATCTGCCGCTGGGGTTACTTCAGATACAGGAAACTTAATAGTTTCTGCACAAGACGTCATGAACATCATCACGACCACAAAAGCAAAAAAATTTATTGTTTTCATTGATATCATATTTTTTATAAAACAAAAGATTCTTACGCCCTTTAACACCCATAATTATGAGGTATTAACAAACTTATTTGAATGTTTATTTAATGGCTTGTAGGAGGTCTTTGCATCAGTTGAATGTTAGTAAATTATAAACAATTACCACATTATTAAGATTTTGACTTGATGCTTTGGTTTGATTTTCGAAAATCAATTAACCCAATATAAATATTGGTATGTTAAACATTCAATACTTGTAAAGTTAATGAAAATATAATTAATAATGAAGCATTTAACTGTAAAATATTTATTGATTTGATGTTTTATTAAAATTTAACCAATGATGAAAACGCCTAAACTAACAACATATTTAGTTTAGATATGAGACTAAAAACTTGGACAGGTATTAAAGTGCTTTAGTTCTGCTAGGTTGTTAGCATAGTTTTCGAGTTGATTGAATCCTTCATGTTTATGAAGGCTGAAATTTTAAAGTTAATTAGTCCTGCTTTGGGATTGTTTTGAATTTGTAAGTGAATGTCTCAGCTATACGTAGTGAGGGATTTGAAAGTGTTTCACACTGTCCATTTACCGATTAGCTTGTTTTATGTTCATACTTACATTTTAGTACTTTAGTTTGAGTTAAGTATAAACATATTTGCTCGGATCAAGCCGCTTTTTTAAAAATACACCAAAGCCTGAGTAAAATAATTCTCGAACAAAACCCAAACAAAACCCATTAAAAAAACAGAAGTTGTGTATCAAATTGTTTCAAACTAAGTTAAACAGTATTAAAACTTTTCAATTGATTTTACAAATCCGATAGTCATCCTGACCAAGTTTGGTATTTTTAATTTGGAGTACTTAAATCTATAGTACCTACCCTTTATTATCAGTATTTTCGTAATTTTGAAAGGTTAAAAACAAATCATGCAGTTTCAACATCCCGAACTACTATACGCGCTACTTTTACTGCTCATTCCAATAATTATTCACCTGTTTCAGTTGCGAAGATTTAAAAAGGTAGCCTTTACCAATGTTAAGTTTTTGAAGGCGCTTGAAATGCAAACACGTAAAAGTTCGCAGCTAAAAAAATGGCTTGTTTTATTAACCCGTATGGGACTTCTGGCCTGCATTGTTCTGGCATTTGCGCAACCCTTTACCAACAACATCAACAACTTTAAAACAGTACAGGAAACGGTTATTTACTTAGATAATTCGTTCAGCATGGAGGCCAAAGGCAGCAATGGCTCTTTGCTCAATACCGCCATTACCGAACTAATCAATACCATACCTGAAGATCAAGTTATCTCGCTGTTTACCAACGATAAAACCTTTACCAATACCAGCTTAAAAGCCATTAAAAACGAGTTGATAGACATCAATTTCAGCACCCAACAATTACCATATAATGCTGCTATTCTTAACGCCGAGAGAATGTTTAGCAATCAAACCGAT
The DNA here is from genome assembly GCF_006494535.1 of Paucihalobacter ruber. Taxonomy (GTDB): domain Bacteria; phylum Bacteroidota; class Bacteroidia; order Flavobacteriales; family Flavobacteriaceae; genus Paucihalobacter; species Paucihalobacter ruber. Next base: position 226,066 of record NZ_VHIQ01000006.1, on the reverse strand, counting down.
ACTAGTAAAAACCTGGTAATTATCTCAGATTTTCAGCAGCAAAATGACCCTTTTAAAATTGAAAATCTAAACGATATTAACATTAACCTGGTGCAATTAAAACCACAGGAAAGCAGCAACGTTAGCATTGATAGTGTTGCCATTGATAAAACCAATCTAGACAATCACGAATTACAAGTGTTCATGAGCCGGCAAGGCAAAGCTTATATCGAAATTGCGGTGGCCCTATACAACTTCAACGACTTGGTGGCAAAAACGGCCATTAATTTTGAAGACAACAACAGCGTTAGTTTTACAATACCGGCCAACCAAAAATTTAATGGCAAACTTCAAATTGAAGATGACTACCTGAGTTTTGACAACAACTTCTACTTCAATATCAATAGCAACAAAACAATAAAAGTGTTGGCCGTTAATCAAACCGATGATGCCTTCCTGTATAAATTATATAATGGTGAAGACTTCGATTTTAAATCGTTTCAGCTCGATAATTTAAACTACAATCTAATTGCTGATCAAAATTTAATTGTGCTTAACGAACTGCCCAACATCCCAAATAACCTAATTAGTTCACTTAAAAGTTTTCGTGACAATGGCGGACATTTGGTAGTTATACCTTCTGAAAACGCCGATGTAATTCAATATAATAACTTGCTCAACAATCTTAACGCACCTACATATACAGACAAATTCGAAATTGATAAACGCATTTCAAACATCAACTTTTCGCATCCTTTATTAGAAGGCGTATTCGATAAAACGGTTGATAACTTTCAATACCCAAAAGTTAACAGCTACTTTAAAAAAGTGTCTAATACCAATGCTATTTTGAGTTATGAAGATAACAGCGCATTTTTATCGGTGGTCAACAATGTCTATGTGTTTTCTGCAGCACTCAACGATGGGCAATCTAATTTTAAACAATCGCCGCTTATTGTACCCATATTTTACAACATGGCAGTGCAAAGCTTACAGCTGCCGCAGCTTTACTACAACATTGGCAACACCAATATAATTGATATAGATGTAAGTATTGGTGGTGACGATATTATCACATTAAAAAATGCCGAATCGTCTGTAATACCCCTGCAACAGGTATTCAACAATAAGGTGCAAATTACCACTAATGAATTTCCTGAAACATCGGGTATTGTTGATGTTCTTTTAAAAGAAAATTTGCTGGGACACTTGAGTTATAATTACAACCGCAGCGAGAGCCAACTCAACTACCAAGATGTTCAAAATACTGTTGGTGCCAATTATTTTAATAATGTAGTCAATGCCATTAACAGCGTAAAAAGTGCGGGCGAGATAAACGGTTTATGGAAATGGTTTGTTATTTTTGCCCTGTGCTTCTTATTAATTGAAATGCTGATCTTAAAATTTTTTAAATGAATATCTTAATAAAGTCGGCCACCATCATTGATCACAACAGTAAATTTAACGGTGAAACAGTTGATATTTTAATTGAAAACAAACGCATTAATAAGATAGCTAAGTCTATTGAAAACACCCAAAACTACCCGGTTGTAGCCTTAGAAAATTTGCATGTGTCAACCGGCTGGTTCGACAGCAGTGTGAGTTTTGGAGAACCCGGATATGAAGAACGCGAAACCCTTGCCAACGGATTAAAAACTGCGGCATTGTCAGGTTTTACGGCAGTGGCGGTTAATGCCAACACCAATCCGGTAATAGACAGTAAAGCCGATATCAATTATTTAAAGCAGCAAGCTAAAAATCAACCGGTAACCTTACTGCCTGTTGGTGCTTTAACCAAAGAAAGCAAGGGTACCGATTTGGCCGAAATGTTTGACATGCACAATGCCGGCGCTGTAGCATTTTACGACTATCAAAAGCCGATAGCCAACCCAAATTTGTTTAAAATTGCACTGCAATACGCCGATACCTTTGGCGGTTTGGTATGCGATTTTTCGCAAGAATCAAAAATTGCAGGTAGCGGTATGATGCACGAACATATTGCCAGTACACACCTGGGGTTAAAAGGTATTCCGGCATTAGCCGAATCACTTCAAATAGCCCGAAACTTACATATTTTAGAGTACACAGGCGGAAAACTGCACATTCCAACCATTTCAAGCGCCGAGTCTGTAGCGCTGATTAGAGCTGCCAAACAAAAGGGTATGGATGTAACCTGCAGCGTGGCCATACACAACCTCTTACTAACCGATGACTTGTTAAAAGATTTCAATACCAATTACAAATTACTACCGCCGTTGCGCACCCAAACCGATTTAGACGCCTTAATTGAAGGGCTAAACGATGGTACCATAGACATGGTTTGCACAGACCACAACCCCATTGATATAGAGCATAAAAATGTAGAATTTGATCACGCCATGTTTGGAAGTATTGGCTTAGAAAGTGCTTTTGGAGCCTTGAATAGAATATATTCAACTGAGCAAACCGTTAAATTACTCACGGCCGGAAAATTGAGGTTTGGCTTCAACCACAATACCATCAACGAAGGAGAGTCGGCCGATTTAAGTTTCTTTAACCCCGATAAATCTTATACATTTACCGAAAAGAAGATTTTATCAACCTCTAAAAACACCTGTTTTTTAAATGAAACTTTAATAGGCGAAGCCTACGGTATTTACGCGAACGGTTACTTATTAATCAAACAAAGTTAAAAATGGATACTGTTATAAAAGAAGGAAAAACACTGGCCATCATTTGTTATTTCACCTTTATAGGTTTACTCATAGGGATTACAATGAACATGGAAAAACGCAACGAATTTGTGTTTTTTCACGCCCGCCAAATGATCGGACTTTTAATCATGCTGGCCGTTTCTAACATTACCGAAAAATACGTAGACTCTATTTTTGGCACTGTGTTGTATTTTATCACGGTTGCAGCCTGGTTTCATAGTTTATTGGGTGCCGTAAGAGGTCAATATCGGCTTATTCCCTATCTCGGACCCAAATTTCAAGAATGGTTTAAAACCTTAAAATAAAATGCCTAAACAACTCAGTTTACCCCATAATTACAGACCATCACATCTTCAAAGTAATGCACCGCTTATCATCATGTGCCACGGTTACGGCAGCGACGAAAATGATTTGTTCAGTTTTGCAGGCGAATTAGATGAGCGCTATTGTATTGTGTCGTTAAGAGCACCATTTGGTATGGCGCCATTTGGCAATGCCTGGTACGAAATTAATTTTGATGCAGAACAAGGCAAGTGGAGTAACAATGAGCAGGCAGCAACTTCAAGAGATTTAATTGCCAAATGTATTGATGAGGCTGTTGAAGCCTACAATTGTAATGCCAACAACGTTACTTTACTTGGCTTCAGCCAAGGCTGTATTTTAAGCCTCGCTGTAGCCTTATCTTACCCCGAAAAAGTAAAAAATGTGATCGCCTTAAGCGGCTATGTGAATACTGCCATTCTTCCTGAAGATTTAATAGCCAAGTCATATGATAAACTCCATATTTTTTGTTCTCACGGATCTTCAGATCAGGTAATACCTGTGGAATGGGCGAGAAAAACATCGCCTTTTTTAGAATCCCTAAAAATCAACCACGTATACAAAGAGTACCCGGTTGGTCATGGTGTGGCACCTTCCAATTTTTTCGACTTTAAAAAATGGCTTGAGCAGTATACTTAGAAAGCACCAGTATACAAAATGTAATCTTTTAATTCAAAGCTAACGGCTACGCCATCTATTTGATAGTTTAAGAACAATTCGCCCCAAAACTTCCCATCGGTAAAATTGGCCAGTACCCATTTGTGATTGACCACACGTATCTGATTGATCATCATTTTATTATCGGTAGTAGATAAATACGGGATGTACGGATGTTCTTCGCCTTCGTAAGTATTGGTACTGTATAAGGCATCGGTTACCAAATCTTCTATTTTATCGAGTTCAATTCCCGTATCGTAGTAATAATTTTGGGCATCACCGTTATTGGTAATCTTAAACAAGGTTAAATCGTAGTTTTTATCATATAGGCTTTGCACCGAATCAGACAAGATTTCAATTTTTGTTTGTTGTTTGTTGATCTTAGCTTCATAACTGTCTAATATATTTTTTGAATTCATGTACTGAAAGACAATCAGCAACAAGGAAAAAATAAACAGATACATAAAAATTCTACTTTTCATAATGTAATGTTATATCGTGATTTGAAGGTTATCGTATGCCAGATAAATGTTTTCGGGCAGGCGTTGTTGTACCTCATCGTGAAAACCTAATAAATGACTTATATGGGTTAAATATGCGCGTTGGGGGTTTACCTGCTTTATAAATGCCAGTGCTTCTTCCAAATTAAAATGAGACATATGCGGTTCTTCTCTTAAAGCATTAATAACCAAAACTTTTATGTTTTTAATTTTAGCAATTTCTTCCGGTTCTACTGTTTTCATATCGGTTAAATAAGCAAAATCTTTAAACCTAAAACCAAAGACTTGCATAGAATAGTGCATACCATTAACAGGTGTCACATCAATATTTCCCAAACTAAATGGGACATTGTTTTTTATTGTATTCTTAATGACCGCAGGCGCACCGGGATATCTGTTAACGGTTTCAAAAATATAGTCAAACCGTTGTTCTAACTGTTGAAAAACACGTTCATGTGCATATATTGGCAATGGTCCCTGCCTGTAATTAAAAGGTCTGATATCGTCCAGTCCCGCGGTATGGTCGGCGTGTTCATGGGTAAATACAATACCGTCAATTTTAGTGCAGCCACAATTGAGCATTTGTTGTCTAAAATCAGGTCCGCAATCTACCACATAGGCAAAATTGTCCCATTCTACCAGCACCGATACGCGTAATCTTTTATCTTTTGGATTCTTGCTTAAACAAACCGGATGTGTACTTCCAATAACGGGAATACCTTGTGATGTTCCGGTACCTAAAAATGTTACTTTCAATGCTGTTAACTTTGTGCAAAAATAAGGTTTAAATTTTGAATGCGTCGTTTATTTGATATCTTTGCAACATGGTAGAAAAGAGAGATTCATCAACAGAAATCATCATCAAAGGTGATACTTTAATTGAAACCATTCCTTCAATTAAAGACAAGGCACTCCGTATTAATCTTAACAAGAATATCTACGGAACATTTTCCGAAATTGGTGCAGGACAAGAGACGGTTAGACAATTTTTTAGAGCTGGTGGTGCTTCAGGAACCATAGCAAAAGCCATGTCGGCTTATGATAAGTCTTTTAGTGACGCTATTTACGGCGTTGAAGCAGACAGACGTTACGTTACCGAAGCCCGGTTGCGAAAAATGCTTAACCATGAAATTAAACTTATTGAAGAGCGCATTGACCGCAGCGAAAATCCCAATAGAATCTTCTTTTCTTATGCAAATACTGTTGCTACCATAGACTTTGCCAAGAAATTTAAGGGACATGGCTGGGTAGGTATTAAATACCAATTGGAGCCAAATCAGCCCTACAACGAAATTGTACTGCACATCAGGTTTAAAGAAAACGATGCCAGATTGCAGCAAGAAACATTAGGCACTTTGGGAACCAACCTTATTTACGGTGCTTTTTATAAACACAATCAGCCGCGCAAACTGTTGAGATATTTATACGATCATCTCGATAAAGACCAGTTAGAAATTGATACTATTAATTTTACAGGTCCGGCATTTACCGATATCGACAACCGTTTAATGAGTTTGCAATTGGTTAAAAATGGTATGACCGATGCGGTAATGTTTGCCCCCGATGGCAATAATGTACTTCCTGCAGCTGTGCTGTACAAAAAAAATATTTTGGCCTTACGCGGTAGTTTTAGACCGGTAACTAAAGTTAACGTAGACATGTTCGAAAAAAGTTACGACATGTTTATCAAAGAAAATAAAGTAGATAAGGCACGAACCCAAGTGGTATTTGAAATAACCTTGTCTAACCTTCGCGCCGAGGGTGAAATTGACGAGCAAGATTTTATGGATCGGGCTAGACTACTCTGTTCTTTAGGGCAAACAGTACTGATATCAAACTTTCAAGAATATTATAAATTAGTTGAATACTTTTCGCAATACACCAAAGAGCGCATGGGCTTGACCATGGGCGTCAACAATTTGGTTGATATATTCGACGAAAAATACTACCGTCACTTAAGCGGAGGTATTTTAGAAGCTTTTGGTAAGTTATTTTACAAGGATTTACGCGTGTATCTGTATCCGATGTTAAATGACGATGGCAGTATTACCAACAGCGAAAACCTGAAGGTACATCCGCGAATGAAAGAGTTGTACAAGTTCTTTAAATACAACGGAAAAGTAGTAGACATCACCGAATTTGACGAGAAAAATTTAAAGGTATTCTCCAGAGAAGTCCTTAAAATGATCAATGAAGGACAACAAGGTTGGGAAGAAATGCTGCCTAAGGTAGTAGCCAACCTCATCAAAGAAAAATCACTATTTGGTTATGAGGCTGAAGAAGTGATGCATTAACAACCCTAATTACTATAAATAGAAAAACGAGGATCTTTTAAAATCCTCGTTTTTCGTTTTGTCCAACTTTTCTTTATAATATCTGAGAAGCATGTTCTTTGGTTTTTACTTTATCAATTACCTCGAGAATATTTCCGTCTTCACCAATAATAAAGGTAGTTCTGTGGATACCGTCGTATTCTTTACCCATAAATTTTTTGGGCCCCCAAACACCAAAGGCTTTAATCACACTCAAGTCTTCATCGGCTAGTAAATCATACGGAAAACCGTATTTTTCCTTAAAAGACGCTTGTCTTTTCTGGCTATCGGCACTTACGCCTAAAACTTCATAACCTTTGGCTACAAATTGCTGGTAATTATCACTTAGGTTGCATGCTTCGGCGGTACATCCTGGTGTACTAGCTTTAGGGTAAAAAAACAGCACCAGTTTTTTACCATTAAAATCGCTTAAACTAACTGTTTTACCATCTTGGTTGGCAGCGCTAAAATTTGGCGCTGCATCTCCTGCTTTTAAATTGGTCATAATTCTTTAACTTTGGTTTTTTGTAAAATTACGATATATGACCAAGCAAGAAAAGGTTGAATTTGTTATAAATACGTTAAATGACTTATATCCAAAAATCCCAATTCCGTTAGACCATCAAGATCCATATACCTTGTTGATAGCCGTATTGCTTTCGGCTCAAAGTACCGACGTGCGCGTGAATCAAATTACACCCTTATTATTTGAGCGTGCCAATAATCCGTACGACATGATAAAACTAAGCGTAGAAGAAATAAGAGAGATTATCAAACCCGTAGGCTTATCGCCCATGAAAAGTAAAGGTATTTACGGACTATCAAAAATACTCATTGACAAATACGAGGGAAAAGTGCCGCAAACCTATGAGGCTCTGGAAGCCTTACCCGCTGTTGGGCATAAAACCGCCGCCGTTGTTTTATCACAGGCATTTGGTATACCCGCGTTTCCGGTAGATACCCACATTCACCGACTCATGTATCGTTGGAATTTTAGCAATGGCAAAAACGTAGTACAAACCGAAAAAGATGCCAAACGTTTATTTCCTGAAGAACTGTGGAATGATTTACACCTTCAAATAATTTGGTATGGTAGAGAATATTCTCCAGCACGAGGTTGGGATTTGGAAAAAGATGTAATTACCAAAACTATTGGTAGAAAAACAGTGTTGGATGATTATTTTAAAAAGAAAAAGAAGTAAAAAACCGCCGATGTGGCGGTTTTTCAATTAATTAAGAAGTAGCTCAAACTTCTTGTCTTTACAATTTATAACACTTAAAGCTTTTGAATAATTAAGAATGAAATCTATGCTTTCTTTCTTGGGTTGCAGGTTTTTTTGTTTAGGGGATTCTTGAGTGTAAAGTTTTGCCATGTTATTAGCTATTTTAGGGTTACTGTATAGCTAAAACGTAGCAATATTTTGTTTAGTATGTTAGTTTGTTAAAATAATGTTTTTTTGTTCAACTAACTTTCTAAGATTGATCAAGGCGTAGCGCATTCTACCCAATGCTGTATTGATACTTACTCCTGTGCATTCGGCTATTTCTTTAAAGCTCATATCTTTGTAGATACGCATCACTAAAACATCTCGCTGGTCGTCAGGCAACTCTAAAATTATTTTTTGTAGGTCGTTGTCAATTTGGTCTTTTATTAATTGCTTTTCAACATTAAGACTGGAATCGCTAATGACTGAAAAAATATTAAAATCACCCGAATTATCAAACTTAGGCATGCGGTTATTCTTTCTGAAATAATCTATGACCAAATTATGAGCAATTCGCATTACCCACGGTAAAAACTTACCTTCTTCGTTATACTTACCAAGTTTTATGGTTCTAATTACCTTAATAAAGGTGTCTTGAAAAATATCTTCGGTTACATCTCTATCTAAAACTTTAGAGTAAATAAAACTGTAAATTTTCTGTTTATGTCGGTAAACTAATGTGGAAAGTGCTTTTTCATCACCATCGACGTAATTACGCACTAATACCGAGTCGGTTTGAAGTTCCTGTTTCATAATCATTACTTTAAGAGCAAAACAGTGCTTTGCTTGGGGTTAATAGTTTAAAGTAATTCTATAAAATAGGCACTCGGTTTTTAAAGATTAATGCCCAAATATAACAACTAATTTTTCGTATATCCAAAAAATCGGTTAAAAATTTAACATTTAAATTGCTCAGTAATCAGGTTTTAACCATGAAATACTTATTGTATCTTTGCAAAAATTGACTGAAAAATTACTATGACAACTACCAACCTAGCGGTTAATCCTAAGAATTTTATAATTATCAAAGGTGCAGCACTTCACAATCTAAAGCATATTGATGTTGTAATTCCGCGTCATAAACTGGTAGTCATTACCGGACTTTCAGGTTCGGGTAAATCAAGTCTGGCGTTTGACACCCTTTATGCTGAAGGACAAAGGCGTTACGTTGAAAGTCTATCGAGTTATGCGAGACAGTTTTTGGGCAGATTAGACAAGCCCAAAGTAGATTATATTAAAGGCATTGCCCCTGCCATTGCGATTGAACAAAAAGTTAATTCAACCAATCCGCGTTCTACCGTTGGTACCACTACCGAAATTTACGACTATTTAAAACTGCTTTTTGCCAGAATTGGAAAAACCTACTCTCCTACTACCGGCGAGCTTATTAAAAAACACACCGTTTCGGATGTTATCAGCCATGTAAAATCATTCAACGAAGGCGAAAAACTGCTCTTGCTGGCACCAATTGTTTTGGAGGAAGGTAGAAATATGGAAGACAAGCTATCTGTACTTCAGCAACAAGGCTACGCCCGTATTCAAATTAACAACGAGGTTTTAAGAATTGAACAATTTGATTCCAAAATCCATTCCAAATCCAAAATTAACCTTGTTGTAGACAGAATTGTAGTAAGAACAGATGAAGATTTTTACAATCGTTTAGCCGATGCTATTGAAACAGCATTTTTTGAAGGTAAAGGTAACTGCATGATTGAACATTTAGGTAATAACGTTACTTCTACCCTTTTCAATAACCGATTTGAAGAAAACGGCGTTGCATTTCTGGAACCCAATGTACATCTTTTCAGTTTTAATAATCCCTATGGCGCTTGTAGCAATTGCGAAGGTTACGGCGATGTTATCGGTATTGATGATGACCTGGTGTTTCCTAATACGGCGCTTTCGGTTTATGAAAATGCCATTTTCCCTTGGCGTGGCGAAAGTATGAGCTGGTACAGAGATCAGCTTGTAAATAATTCGCATAAGTTCGACTTTCCAATTCATAAACCTGTTTTTCAATTGAGCGATGCCCAAAAGCAATTGCTTTGGGACGGCAATCACTATTTTGAAGGCCTTAACAGCTTTTTTGCTGAACTTGAGTCAAAAGCCTATAAAATTCAGAATCGGGTAATGCTGTCTCGCTATCGTGGTAAAACCAAATGCAAGGTTTGCAATGGTACCAGATTGAGAATGGAGGCTAATTATGTGAAAGTAGGCGACAAAAACATTTCTCAACTGGTAGAGATGCCCATTAAACAAGTTCAGCAATACTTTGAAGAACTTGATTTAAACGAACACGACGCCAAAATAGCCAAGCGTTTGCTCATTGAAATCAAAAACAGATTACAATTTTTGCGCGATGTAGGGCTTGAATACCTCACCTTAAACCGTCGTTCAAACACACTATCGGGTGGCGAGAGTCAGCGTATTAATCTTGCCACATCGCTGGGAAGCAGTTTGGTAGGATCTATGTATATTTTAGACGAACCCAGTATTGGTTTACACCCGAAAGACGGTGCCAGACTTATAGAAGTGTTGAAAAATTTACGAGACTTGGGCAACACCGTTATTGTTGTTGAACACGATGAAGACATGATGAAAGCCGCCGACGAAATTATAGACATTGGTCCCGAAGCGGGTACCTTCGGTGGCGAAGTTGTGGCACAAGGTGATTATGCAACCATTATCCAATCAAATTCCCTGACAGCACAATATCTAAATGGTACGCTTCAAATAGAAGTTCCCGCTAAGCGCCGTGTTTCAAAGTATGCCATCGAAATTAAAGGTGCCAGAGAGCACAATCTTAAAAATATTGACGTTACGTTTCCTCTTAATTGTTTAACAGTGGTTACCGGTGTCTCAGGAAGTGGCAAAACTACTTTAGTTAAGAAAATATTGTATCCCGGGTTGCAAAAATTACTCACCGGATTTAGCGATAAGGCAGGCCAACACACCGCTATAGAAGGTGATTTTAAAAAAATTAATCAGATAGAATTTATTGATCAAAATCCAATTGGCCGTTCATCACGGTCTAATCCGGTGACCTATATCAAGGCTTACGACGAAATAAGAGGCTTATTTGCAAATACAAAGCTGAGTAAAATTAGAAATTACCAAGCCAAACACTTTTCTTTTAACGTAGATGGCGGCAGATGCGACACTTGTAAAGGCGAAGGCGAAGTCACCATAGAAATGCAATTCATGGCCGATGTGCACTTGCTATGCGAGGCTTGTAACGGCAAACGATTTAAAAAGGAAATTCTCGAGGTTAAATATGAAAATCATGACATTAGCAATATTTTAAATCTAACCATTGACGAAGCCATAGCCTTTTTTGATAAACACGGTGAAATAAAAATTACTAAAAAGTTGCAACCACTGCAAGATGTTGGTTTGGGCTATGTAACCTTAGGCCAAAGCTCTTCAACCTTATCGGGTGGTGAAGCACAGCGTATTAAACTGGCATCATTTTTAGGTAAAGGAAGTCAGGCCGACAAAACCTTGTTTATTTTTGATGAACCTACCACAGGACTTCATTTTCACGACATTCAAAAGTTATTGAAATCGTTTTACGCATTGTTGGAAAAAGGTCACTCCATCATAGTAATTGAACACAATTTAGACCTAATAAAATGTGCCGATTATATCATTGATTTAGGACCGGAAGGTGGTGAAAACGGTGGTAACCTCATCGCTGTTGGTACACCCGAAGAAATAGTAAATAATCAGGCCTCAATTACCGGAGCATTTTTAAAATCGAAACTTTAGTTTTAAAAAAACATCAGTGCATAAAGTGCCAAAAATGCTGCTGTTATTGGCGCAATGAACAACAGAAAACTAAAAATGAGCACTCCAAATTTAAAGAATGTTAGTAATTTACCTTGTCCATAAAAACGCTTCATAGCAAATAATAAATAGATAAAAAGCGACCAGATAAGCACACTGTTAAGCCATCCCCAAATATTCCAGTTTAGATTTAAAAAGGTGTAAATACTAAAAATGGCGAAGACAAAAGAGAAATAATAAAAGCTAAACACCAGATGATGCGCGTACTGACCTCTGTTGAAATACAGCAATTTTAAAATAAGAGCAAAAAGCGGTAACAAGAAGAATAAGACAATAGGAATACTATCGTAAAATGTTTGTAAAATGGTACCGCCATCTCTGTTTTTAAAAAATTTAAGCAATTGCTTATACATGCGTTTTTTTATAAATCCATCATTAGGTTTCATACCCATAAAGGCATAAATCTCAGCATCAGACTTATTTAACTTTAACATAGAGTCTATTTTACGCTCATTAATATTGGTGAAGTCACCCTGAGGCGTTTTATTTTTTGCATTTTTGTTAGAGTTTAATATAGAATCTAATTCCTTTAAATCTTTTTCAGGAATGGCCACAGGAACGTTTCTTTCTTTTAAAGTTTTACTAATTTCAGTTGCCGGAAGAGAATCGTATCTGCCTTTTTCAACTTGTTCACCTAAATAGGTAGCGCTTTTAACAGCCTTGTTTACACTTTGGATTTGTTCTCTCACACTAAACGAAAAAATAAAGAAAAAAATCACCGAAATAAACAAGTACATCTGAGCAGGATGCAAATACAACAAACGCTTACCCTCTAAAAATTTAGCGGGCAAATAACCCGGTTTAAAAATAAGAGGGAAAAAGCTTTTTAAAAATCTGGCATCAAACGAAAAATAATTAGAAATGGTGTTATAAAACAAAACACTAATGGTAAGCTGTTCCTCTGACTTTTGTCCGCAATTAGGACAAAATTTATGATCGGGTTCCAGTTGGTACCCACAATTAAGGCAGTGTTTATTTTGGTGTGGCATGGGTTAAAGATAAAAAAAATAATTATAAACTATGATGTTACTTTAAAGTAACATTTTGAGCAAATATAAATCACAAATATTTGATTATTAAATATTTAAAATATTTGTTCAAATTTTGGCACGCTGTTTGTAAAGTAATAATTGAGTTTAATTTAAAACCCTACAATTATGAAAAATTTAGCCACACTATTTACAGCTTTGTTCCTGGTAGGAACCGCTGTAAGCTTCAGCAACCATTCAGAAAGCAACGCTTCTTTAACGAGAGGTTATGGTAATTCTTTCATTTTTGTAGAAAATGGTATTGAGTTTTCAATTTTTCCCGATGGTCAGTTTGATTTCTTTATCCCAAATTACGGACCAAATGTGAATGTTGGTTTTAATTCGCCAAATTTTGCCTTTAGCTTTAATACCGGTTTTAACTATAACCCGTTCGTTCAATACGATGATTTTGGAGCTGTGATTCAGGTAATGAACACTCCTATCTTCTACGACTATTTTGGCAGAGTGAATCAAGTAGGTAATATCTTTATTAACTACAACGGATTTGGACGCGTAGCCCATATAGGTGGATTGAATATCTTTTACCGAAACAACATGTTTTCGCACTATACAGGGTTCATTAATGTATACAATAGAGGCTATGTCTTTAGACCATGGCACCGTTTCTATGCTATTCCCGCAGTTAACTTCTGCGTGGTGAGACCGTTTGCTTACAGACAATTTTATGCTCCGGTTAGATATGTATACCACAGACCCTATTACAATAACTACAGACCTGTGGTAGATTTTAACAGCAGAAGAACTCAGGCTTTAGTTGAGGGACGACGCAACACCGGTAACAGCATTAGTACACGATACAGCACCGACAATGGCAGACGTGTGGCAACAAAAAATGTTACAAGACGTAATGAAACAAATGCTTCAGCTGTTAGGTCTAACAACAATGTTACCCGAAATGCCGCTGTGAGAACTGAAAACAGCAGAGGTAATAACAACAATGCTGTAAGAGCCAATAATAACAGAGTTAATAATGCTTCTGCTAACACTGTTAGAAATAACAGATCAGATAACACCGTTAGAAATAATGCACCAACAAGTATTAACAGAAATACTGTTGCAAGCCGAAATAACAATAATCGTGTAAGCGCCAATAACACTGTGAGCAGAAACACAAATAATGTATCTCAAATAAAAAGATCAAATAATAGCACTGTTAAAAAACCAAACGTACAAAATGTACGTAAATCAGATAACAGTACTAGAGTTTCTGCCAGCAGAAGTAGTTCGAACAACAATCAAGGAACAGCTGTAAGACGCGGAGGAATTTAAAGAAAATAAAACATAATTTTGGTTGGTTAGTTAGATAGTCCTGCAAGTGTTTGCCTCAAAGCAGCTTGTGGGACTTTCTTATTTTATATATTATCTAGCCCAAACCTTTTTGAAGAATAAAGAAATATCATCAGATATGTTTAATTTCAAAATAAAAGCTAAGTACCAGAGCGTAATAAGTCCGGACTTTAAAACAATATTTATCACAGGATGAAACTTAAATTCCCAGAAATAAAAAATCAATACACTTGAAACTATTAAACCAATTATTAAAAGGGTCTTGAAGGTAATTGGTTGTACCTTAAACTTGACATATACAAACCACAACTTAAAAACATTGTAAATAGAGATTGCCAAAAAGGTGGCTAACGCTGCGCCATTAATTCCAAATTTTGGTATGAATACAAAGTTTAATACAACGGTTAATACTGCTAAAAAAATCCCTAAAAACACCACTAATCTGTAATATTTACTATTGAACAAAATAGCATTGTTGCTACCCAATAAACTGTCGAATAGTTTGGCCGCACTGATTAAAAAAACCACATACAATCCATTTGAAAACTGTTGTGGTATTAACTGGTATAATTGGTTGATATTAACGACAATCAATAAAAATAACAAACCGCTTACAGTGAATAATGTAATGGAACTTCGTAGATAGAGGTTTTTAAGTTCGTTTAACATTCCACTATTTAAAAACTGTGCATTTAACGGTGCCAATATTTGATGCATAGACCGTTGTGGTACAGCAATTACGGCCGCAATAAAAACAGCCACACTATAATAGGCTACTTCTTGTAATGGAATGTATGAATTGAGCATGAATTTATCAATATCCAGCAGTAAGGTTGATACAGATCCGGCTATAATAATCAATGCGGCATACTTTAAAATATCAGAACCTTTAGAAAGTGATTTAAAACGCAATTTTGGAAATCTAACATTAAAGGCCATCCATTTCATTACGGCGGTTCTAATCATATAAACTACTACCAAGGCATTGATAAATTGAGGCGTGTTTAAATATTCAAAATGTACACAAAACAATAAAATCATCACTGCTACCCTATGAAAAACCTCTTTCATAAAATTGCCAAAAACAGTCTTTAAATGCACCTTACTCCATGAAAAAAACACTTCAAAGTAAGCCATTGCGATGGCTATAAGATAAATGTGCAGAAAATAGTCTCCTACTATCGGATTTTCGTTCCCTAATATTTTTATGAGCCATTCAAAACTGAAATACCCTATTAAACCAATTGGTATAATGGTCAAGAAGGGTAAAAACAACATCCATGTTAAAAAAGTATCAATCGCTAGTCTACTCTTAAAAGACGAATAAAATTTTATGATGGCATGGTTAGCCCCAAAAGTCATTAATGGCATCATAATATTTGAGGTTGAGAGCATAAAAGCTACCAGACCATAATACACATCAGAAAGAAAAAAGGTGTAAAGAAACAAGGTATTGATGGCGCCAATAGCAAAGCCGGCATAAGTACTGAATACATTTTTTATAGTTTGACTTTTAACAACACCCATTACAACAAATCTGCTAACTTCTTGGTGAGTGTTTTTCGGCTAAATTGTGCTAAGCCTATTGGATGCGATTTTAATTCGCCATTTTGAAATTGTCTGAAATAACTTAGAATTAAACATTTCATACCATCAGTATCACCGGCAACGGCATAAAGACCGGTATTGGTTGTATTTATTAAATTTTCAACATCTGAATCTTCGGGACCAATGGCCAAAATTGGTGTTTCAGAAACCATGTACTCAAAGAGTTTTCCCGGAATGATGGCTTTGGTATCTTCGGAGTCAATTTCCAATAATAATAAAACCCTGGCCGTTTGCTGCAACTCCTGTGCTTTAGTATGAGATACATAACCCAATTGTTCAACGTAAGACAAAAGCTCGTGTTCTTCAAGTGAACCGATCACCTCGTCACTAACCACACCGGCCAACCGAAGTTTAAAATTGGCCTTGAACGCATCATCTTCTAAAATTAACTCTTTGAGCACTTTCCAAAGTAACACAGGATTTCTCTTAGACAACAATGAGCCAATATGAGCCAAAGTAAACTTTTCATCCTTAGGTTGAGAGGTTCTTTTATAAACATCGTAACCATTGGTGATAACCGTTACCGGTTTATCGGTTTTTGTTTGAAATTCTGCTTGGGTTTTTCGGCTGGTAACAATAATTTGATCGGCTTGGTTTAATACCTTTTTCTCGAGTTTTTCGTGTTTTCTATTAGCATACCCAATTAATTTCAATGCTTTGTGATAACCAATCGTGGTCCACGGATCTCTAAAATCGGCTACCCATTTAAGTTTGGTTTTTTGCTTTAACTGTTCACCTATTAAATGAAGACTGTGCGGCGGACCAGTGGTAACTATAGTGTCTATATGATGATTTGCTATATAATCTTGCAAAAAAATAACCGATGGTCTCACCCAGGACACGCGCGCATCCGGAATAAATAAATTACCTCTTACAAATAGTAATACTTTTTCAATAAAAGACTGTTTTCTTTCTTCAGAAATAACTCCCGAAGCTAAGGTCCCTGTTCTTTTTTTAGAAAGTATTGCAGCCAATGCATAAGGCTCTTTAATGGGCAGTTTTAAAATCTCTAGGCTTTCAGGTATGTCATTTATTAAACTATCATCGGTGATGGGATAGGAAGCATTTTCCGGAACAAAAACAACAGGTTCAATACCAAAATTGGGTAGATATTTTACGAACTTAAGCCAGCGTTGCACTCCCGGACCACCGGCAGGCGGCCAGTAATAGGCAATAATTAAAACCTTTTTACTTTTCATAAAACGAACTAAGTAAGGCTGTAACAGTTTGTTAAAATGCTATTTGCTTTCTTTAAATTTTAAATACAATCCGCCGGCAAACGCCAACACAAACACAAATGCTCCAGCAAGCATAATTTTACTACCCTTTTCAACTACTTCGGGTTCAAATTTAAACTCAATGGTATGATTACCTTTAGGCACAAACAAGCCTCGCAAGATGTAATTAACTCTTTCAATAGGTTGTTCTTCATCATCAATAAAAGCCTTCCAACCGTTGGAATAATAAATTTCAGAAAATACTACAAAGCCATCGTTAGTATTATTACTACTGTATTTTAAATAATTAGGTTTATGATTAATTAAATTAATGGTAGCTGTTGAATCAACTACATAACTTACAGGATAATCAAAGGTTTGGGAACTTATCGCTTTCTGTTTAAAATTAAGCGTATCTAAGGATAACAATACCTCGTTTTCATTAGTTAAATTTTGTAGGTTTTCAACAAACCAGGCATTGCCGGCAGCTTCTTCGTTTTGATAAGGAAACACCTGATTTTGCTCGTTTTCAATAATGATATATTTGGTATTGAGCATATTTAAAACATTGATATTGTTGTTAAGTATATAAAAATTATACACGTCGTTATACCTTCCAAGTTTTGCAGCATGATAACCGCCTAAACTATTGTGGAAATAAGACGCTCTTGCGGGCGAACGTCTCCCCTCTTCGCTAAGATCAAATACACGATAATGCGAATTATCTTTTAATATCTCCAAATCGGCAGCGTTAGCCGAAAAGGGCTTATCAACTCGCGTAGCAGGCATAAAATTATCATTATTGACGTAATTTAAATTAATGCTTACCAAGTCGAATACAATTAAAACACCCAAAGCCAAAGTAGTCTTTAGGGTATTTAATTTTGATGTTGCAAAACCATACAATACCGTTGCTGCCAATGCCACCAAAATAAAACTGCGCAGGGCGTCGGCCGAAAACAAACTTTTACGGTCTTCGATTACAGCATCGACAAATTCGTTACCGTAATTTTGACGGTAAAAACCATCGTTTACACCGACAAAATCAAGAAACACATCTTTCAGCAGAAAAAACCCTAATGCAATTCCACCGGTAATTACAAATGTATTTTTAAGCGTTTTTATTTTAAGTGATTTATCCGAAATTTTAAAAAATTGATGCAAGCCCAAAATACCTAATGCCGGTACACAAAGTTCTAACAAAACCTGTATTGAACTTACAGCTCTAAACTTATCGTAAAGTGGTACATAATCAATAAAAAAGTTGGTTAAAAAGCCTAAATTTTTACCGTAAGACAACAATAACGACATGATGGCTCCTGCCACAAGCCAGGTTTTAACAGAACCTTTAACTACAAATAATGCGAGTATAAATAAGAAAATAACCACAGCGCCAATATAGGCTGGGGCTTCTACAATGGGCTGGTCTCCCCAATAAGTTGGTGTGCCTCGGGAGGCCTCAAGTGCCTGCACAGGAGAAGCCCCCTGATCCTTAAAAAACTGATAGGTGGCAGACTCTTTACCAACATCTTCGTAGCTGCCGCCACCCATAAATCTTGGGATGAACAAGTTAAACGACTCTAATTTTCCGTAGCTGTATTCGGTAATATAATCTCTGTCTAATCCCTTAGTAGGTACTTTTTCTGAACCATCCAAATTAACAGTGATCTCAGTTTTACCTCTGGTGCTTTCCTTTACATACTGCTGAGTAGCCATTAATGGCGCTGCATTGAGCAACAAACCAATCACAACAGCCACTGATAACATTCCAACTGTTTTGAAAAAGTGTGTTAGTTGCGATTCTTTAATGGATTTAATCAAATACACTATACCTAAAACCAACACCAGCAGCAGCAAATAATAGGTCATTTGCACATGATTGGTTGATATTTCCAGTGCCATGGCGACCGTAGTGAGCAAGAAACCGTAAATGTATTTTTTATTAAACGTTAGAATAATCCCGCTCAACACCAAAGGCATGTAAGCAATGGCATGTGCTTTACTATTATGGCCAACACCTAAAATAATGATGAGATAGGTTGAAAATCCAAATGCCAATGCTCCCAAAGCAGCCAGTTTAAAATCTACTTTTAATACCAGCATAAAAATGTAAAAGCTTATAAAATAGAGAAATAAATAATCGGCCGGTCGTGGTAAAAACCTCAAAACACTGTCTAAGTCTTTAATAAAATGGTTTTCATACCTCGCACCCGACTGATAGGTTGGCATCCCTCCAAAGGCACTGTTAGTCCAATAGGTTTCTTTGTTGTTCTCGGCTTTAAAATCTTTTTGTTGTTTGCTCATGCCAATAAAATGCATGATATCACTTTGAAAAATTTTCTTCCCTTGTAAAACCGGATTAAAATATGCTAAAGACACTGCTACAAAGGCTGCAACCACAATTAAGTGTTTTGCAATACGAGATAAAAAAATTTGCATGGATGTTATTTAAACCTTAAGGTTGAAAATTAATCAATTTCTTCGAAATCTATGTACTCACCAACATTTTTATTAGATTTCTGATGCTGATTTGGAATACTATCTATGACCGTTTCGCCTTCCTTTTGGTTTTTATCTGAACCTTGCGAAGTGTGATTGTAAACATTACCAAATTTTTGCTCAAACTTTTTAGCAGCATATTTAAACAAAAAAGGTGCAAAAATACGAGCCAGTAACTTTAGTGTATAATACACCAAAATGATGATTAAAATGGTTTTTAAAAGTCCGGTAAAAGAAGCCTCTTGCATCATTTTGACTGAATTTCGTCAAAATTACAATTATCTGCAATGAAATAGGCACCTTCATGCCTTAAAAAATACATAAAATATCTATATTTGACCATAATCAAATGCTTATGCCAACAATCAAAAAATTTCTGTTTGTACTTTTACTATGCATTAGTTTTTCGAGTTTTTCGCAATATACTGACGTTATAAACTCCAATCGACCAGGTGTTTCCAATAGTGCTTTTTCGGTTGGAACCAATGTGTTACAGTTTGAAATTGGACCGAGACTTATTAATCAAGAACATACACCACTTCGTTATGAAGTATCAGGATTTGGTGTTGATTTTGCGGCCAGATACGGCCTATTATTTGAAGAATTGGAAATAAGAGTTCAAGGCTCTTACCAAAATGATACTTTTAAAGACTTCCGTTCTTCAATACCATCTGAGAATAGCCGCGCCAACTTTAGCAATTTAACTATTGGTGCACAGTATTTAATTTACGATCCTTATAAAAACGCAGAGGAAGACAAACCTAATCTATACAGCTGGCGCGCCAATCAAAAATTTAAGTGGAAATCTTTAATTCCGGCGGTTGCTGTGTATGCAGGAGTAAATTACGATACAGAAAACAATCCGTTTACACCACCGGGCATAGAAGGCTTTAGCCCTAGAGTATCGGTTAACACACAAAATAATTTCGCCGGTGGCTGGGTGTTTGTTACTAATTTTATGTTGAATAGAATAGGAACCGATGACCCTGATTTTCAATATATTTTAACCCTAACCCATGCCATCACACCACAATGGGTTGTTTTTGGAGAAACCCAAGGTATCAAAAGCGATTTTTATGCCGATAATTTGTTTAGACTTGGCGGTGCGTATTTATGGACCAAAGATTTTCAATTAGATACTTCAATTACTTTTAACACAAAAGATACGCCTTCGGTATTTAATGCAAGTGTTGGTGCTTCTTACCGTTTTGATTTTCACAAAGACAAAAAGATTGACAACAATAACGATGTCAAAGCTGAAGGTGAAAGGCAATCTAACCAAAGAAAAACGGATTTTTAAAAGCCAATAAATTATTTGTATGATTACAGTAAAGGCCGTAAAGACTAAAAAAGACCTCAACACCTTTATAAAATTTCCTTTCTCCATTTATCAAGATTGCCCTTATTGGGTACCACCAATTGTTTCGCAGGAAAAAGAAGTTTTTAACGCTAATAAAAATCCGGTCTTTAAAGACGCCGAGGCACATTTATTTATTGCCTATAAAGACAAAAAGCCTGTTGGCAGAATAGCCGGAATTATCAACTACATTGAAGTAAACCAGCTTAATCAACCCAAAATGAGATTTGGATGGTTTGATTTTATAGATGATTTAGAGGTTAGCAAAGCCTTGTTAGAAAAAGTTGAAACCATTGGCAATGAAAAAGGCTTGGCCTATTGCGAAGGTCCGGTAGGTTTTTCAAATTTAGATAAAGTTGGTATTGTCACCGAAGGTTTTGAGTTTTTAGGGCCGATGATTACCTGGTATAACTATCCGTATTATCTCAATCATTACCAAACCCATGGTTATACAAAGGAAAAGGGTTACGTTGAAAATCAATTTTCATTTTCAAACGTAGAACCCACATTTTTTGTGAAGGCGCGCACATTAATTGAACGCCGTTATGGCTTAAAATCCATGAATTTTAAATCGACTAAAGAATTGCTGCCTTATGTAGACGATTTATTTGAATTGTTCAACATCACTTATTCAGAATTGTCATCGTTTGTAAAGATTACCCCTATTCAAATTGAATATATTAAAAGAAAGTTTATTCCATTTATCAATCCGGAATATGTGAAATTTGTTTTAGATAAAGACGATAAAATCATTTCGTTTTCTATTGTTATGCCTTATCTATCGGATGTAGTGAAACAAATTAATGGAAAACTTTTCCCATTAGGATTTGTGAAATTACTAAAAGCTAAAAAGCAAAGTAAAACGGTTGAATTTACACTAATAGGAATTTTACCGGAATATCAAAATAAAGGTGTTACCGCAATTATATTTGACGAATACTACAAAACTTTTAAAGAAAAAGGCATTGAGCACTGCATCAGAACGCCAGAGCTTGAAGACAATATCGCTATCCAGCAATTATGGAAGCACTTCAACCCAATTTTGTACCGAAAGCGCCAAACCATGAGAAAAGACTTATAAAAAAAGCCGCGATTGCGGCTTTTAAAATTTTGAAAAATTATCTAGTTAAAATTATTCTCCCATGGCAGCAGACACTGCAGCAGATAATCTTTTGTAGGTACCATTTTCTAAACGATCGCGAATAGCTGAAAAAGCATTTAATGTATCTTCCACGTCTTGCAATGTATGAGTAGCTGTTGGAATCATTCTTAAAAGAATTAAACCCTTTGGTATTACCGGATACACAACTATAGAGCAGAAAATACCGTGGTTCTCACGTAAGTCTTTAACCAAAGCCATAGCTTCGGGAATACTTCCTTTTAGATAAACCGGAGTTACACAACTTTGTGTAGTTCCTAAATCAAATCCACGCGCTCTTAATCCGCTTTGTAAAGCATCTACATTCTCCCATAACTTAGCTTTAAGCTCAGGCATGGTTCTTAGCATTTCTAAACGTTTTCTAGCACCAACCACCAACTGCATTTGCAATGATTTGGCGAACATTTGAGAACGCAGGTTGTATTTTAGATAATCTATAATTTCTTTATCGGCAGCAATAAAAGCACCTGTACTGGCAATTGCTTTAGCGAAAGTCGCAAAATAAACGTCAATATCATCTTGCACGCCTTGCTCCTCACCTGCTCCGGCTCCTGTTTTACCAAGGGTTCCGAAACCATGGGCATCGTCTACTAAAAATCTAAATTTATATTTTTTCTTTAGAGCTGCAATTTCTTTTAACTTACCTTGTTCGCCACGCATACCAAAAACGCCTTCAGAAATCACCAAAATACCACCACCGGTTTGCTCGGCCATTTTTGTAGCGCGCTCAAGGTTTTTTTCTAAACTTTCAATATCGTTGTGCTTGTAAGTAAATCTTTTACCCATGTGTAAACGTACACCATCAATAATACAAGCATGTGCGTCTACGTCGTAAACAATAATATCGTCTTTAGATACCAATGCATCAATGGTTGACATGATTCCCTGATAACCAAAATTAAGAAGATAGGTGGCTTCTTTGTTGACAAATTCAGCCAATTCATTTTGTAATTGCTCGTGTAAATTAGTATGTCCAGACATCATTCTGGCACCCATAGGATATGCAGAACCGTATTGCAACGCTGCTTCAGCATCTACTTTACGAACTTCAGGATGGTTGGCCAAACCAAGATAATCGTTTATACTCCAAGTGATGACATCTTTACCTTGAAATTTCATTCGGTTTGAGATTTCACCTTCTAACTTTGGGAATACGAAATAACCTTCAGCTTGTGAAGCCCATCTTCCAAGCGGACCTTTATCGCGATATATTTTATCGAACAGATCTTTCATTTAACTTAAATTAGTTATTGTTAGTTGGGGCAAAATTAGATAAATATCTTATTTGCACCCAATAAATTCTACAGTAATGTAAACAATTTTGTGAACAAGTGAAGTAATTTAGAAATTGCCTTCTGTTACTTGATATATTGAATGGTTTCAGAAACTTCGCTTTTGCTGTCAAAGAAACCTTGCTCTTGCATCCATTTATCGCTGTAAACTTTACTCATATAGCGAGAACCGTGATCAGGGAAAATGGCTACTACCTTGTCACCTTTTTTGAAAGTGCCATCTTCATTAAGCTGCTTAATGGCCTGCATTACGGCGCCACTGGTATAGCCCACGAATAAACCTTCGGTTCTGGAAATTTCTCTCGCGGTATGAGCACTCGACTCATCAGTTACCTTAATAAAACGGTCTATTATTTTAAAATCGGTTGCGGTTGGAATAAGGTTTTTTCCTAAACCTTCAATGCGGTAAGGATAGATTTCCTTTTCATCAAACTCACCGGTTTCGTGATATTTTTGAAGTACTGAACCGTATGCGTCAACACCAATAATATTGATGTTTGGGTTTTGCTCTTTTAAATATCTGGCAGTTCCTGAAATAGTTCCGCCGGTGCCACTACAGGCAATTAAATGGGTAATTTTACCTTCGGTTTGTTGCCAAATCTCAGGACCGGTTGAACGGTAATGAGCGTCTATATTAAGTTGATTGAAGTATTGATTGATATAAACAGAACCTTTTATTTCTTCGTGTAAACGTTTGGCAACCATGTAGTACGAACGCGGATCGTCTGCACTCACATGAGCCGGACAAACGTATACCTGTGCACCCATCGATTTAAGCATATCAATTTTATCGGCAGATGACTTTGAACTCACCGCCAAAATACAATTGTAACCCTTAATAATACTAACCATTGCAATGCTAAAACCGGTATTTCCTGAAGTAGTTTCAATAATGGTATCACCCGGTTTTAATATTCCCTGGCGTTCGGCTTCGTTTATAATAAATAAGGCGATTCGATCTTTAGAAGAATGACCCGGATTAAAAGACTCAACTTTTGCATAAAACTCACCATCAAAGTCTTGGGTCATTTTATTTAATTTGATAAGCGGTGTATTGCCAATCAGGTCTAACACATTATCAAAAACATTCAAACTTTTTTTCATAAATGCTATTTATCAATATCACAAAAAAAATGATACCTAAAACCAAGCAAAAGTAATAGATTTTTTTTAATTAGCGGGTAATATTCTCCAAATCCAGTAAAAAGGCGTATTCTTCGGCATCTTCTTTTAAAGCTTCAAACCTTCCCGAAGCACCGCCATGGCCAGCTTCCATGTTGGTTTTAAGATACAATTTATTGTTATTGGTTTTAAACTCCCGCAGTTTGGCAACCCACTTGGCCGGCTCCCAATACTGCACCTGTGAATCGTGATAACCTGTTGTAACCAGCATATTTGGATAATCCTGTGCTTTTACCTGGTCATATGGCGAATAAGATTTTATATAATGGTAATAAGTTTCTTCGTGCGGATTGCCCCATTCGTCGTATTCGCCTGTTGTTAGCGGAATGGTATCGTCTAACATGGTGTTCACCACGTCTACAAATGGCACTGCTGCCACTATCCCATTGTACAACTGCGGCGCTTGATTAATAACTGCCCCCATTAACAAACCTCCGGCACTGCCACCCATAGCATACAAATGTGATGCAGAGGTATATTTTTGATCAATTAAAAATTTTGAGCAATCTATAAAATCTGAAAAGGTGTTTTTCTTTTGAAGCAGCTTTCCGTTATCGTACCACTTTCTGCCTAAATATTCTCCACCTCTAATATGTGCAATGGCGTAAATAAAACCGCGATCCAATAATGAAAGTCGTAGAGTCGAAAAATACGGATCTACAGTTATTCCATACGAACCATAAGCATACAACAGTAAAGGGTTGTTACTATCATTTTTAATCCCCTTTTTATATACCATAGAAATTGGTATTTGGGTACCATCCTGAGCAGTTGCCCACACACGTTGTGACTGATAATTTGCTTCGTTATAACCACCAACGATTTCTTGTTGTTTTAACAATATTTTTTCTTTGGTTCGCATATTAAAGTCGAATGTAGAATTTGGTGTGGTTAACGAGCTGTAGCTATAGCGCAGCAACTCGGTGTCAAAATCTACATTGCTTGTTGTATTAACCAGGTAAGTTTCAGAATCAAATGATAAATAGTAAGAACTATCATCATCCCATCTTATCACTTTAATTTGATTTAAACCATTGGTTCGTTCTGATACCACCAAATAATCTTTAAAAATGTCAATGTCTTCTATCAAGGTATCTTCACTGTGAGCAATCACTTCATGCCAGTTTTCAATGCCGGTTTTAGATACCGGTGTTTTCATAAGCTTAAAATTGAAGGCCTCATCTGCATTGGTGACAATGTAGAAGCTATCTTTATAATGCGAAATACTATACTCAAGATCTCTTATTCGCTTTTGAAAGCATTCAAAATTCTCATCAGGTGTATCGGCGTTTAAAATATGATATTCGTTTGAAACTGTACTGTAACAAGCAATGATGATATAGTCTCTTGATTTGGATTTGTATACGGTGGTTCCAAAAGTATCGTCTTTTTCAACAAACACACAATAATCTGCTAACTTCGACCCTAATTTGTGCTTATAGACACTATCGGCTCTCAAGGTCTTTTCGTCTTTTTTGGTGTAGAAAAACGTTTGATTATCATTGGCCCAAGCGGCTGAGCCGGTAGTGTTGGGAATAACATCGTCTAAAATATTTCCGGTTGTTAAATCCTTAATTCTAATCTCATACTGGCGCCTGCCTACCGTATCTAATCCAAAAGCTATTTTTGTATTATCCGGACTTACACTCAATCCAACCATTTTGAAATAAACATAACCTGCTGCCATTTCATTGCAATCAAACAAAATTTCTTCTTCGGCTTCTAAGCTCTCCTTTTTACGCGTGTAAATGGGATAATCTTTATTAACTTCGTACCTTACAATGTACCAATAGCCATTGTACTTGTAGGGAACCGATGAATCATCTTCCTTAATTCTGGCCTTCATTTCTAAAAACAACTGCTCTCTAAAATCTGCCAGGTGCTTGGTTTCTTCCTCGTAAAAGGCATTTTCGTCATTGATGTAATCTAGTACATCTTTATGGTCTCTTTCATTCAGCCAAAAATAATCGTCAATTCTAGTATCTCCGTGAACTGTAATTTTAGTCTCAATTTTTTTTGCCCTTGGCGGAAGTTGCATCATGTTATTTTTTTGAAATGCAAAAATAAGATTAAAACTGTAACTTTAGTATTCTTGAAAAGACCGACAATAATTGATATTTTTGCAAAAAATATAAAAACAAATGTTTGGAGACATGATGGGAATGCTGGGTAAACTTCAAGAAGCCCAAAAAAAAGTAGAAGCCACCAAAGCACGGCTTAAAACCGTTTATGTAGAGCACAAATCCAGCGACAATTTAATTTGCATCAGACTTACGGCAGATAGAGAAATTAAATCGGTTGAGGTTGGCGATAGTTTATTAACCGACAAAGAAATGCTGGAAGATTATCTCGTGCTCCACTTCAACAAAGCCATAGAAAAGGCAACAGCCATCCACGATGCCGAATTAGCAGCAATAGCCAAAGAAGGCATGCCCAACATTCCGGGAATGGATATGTTTAAGTAAAGTTACAGAGTACTAATGGTTTTCAAAAATCTTTCGTGCATTTGGCTAGTGTAGTCTAAATGCGTAACCATGCGCAGCTTGTTACTGCCCATACCAATAATGTAAATTTGTTTGTCTTTGAGTTTGTTTAAAAATTCTGTTTCGTTGATGTCATCGTTCAATTCAAATATCACAATGTTGGTTTCAATTAGTTCTACTTTTTTAATCCACTGTTGCTTTTCTAGCGTTTTTCCTATGTCTTTGGCCTTATCATGATCTTCTTTTAGTCGCTCAAAATGATGGTCTAAGGCATACAATCCGGCAGCCGCCAAATAGCCAATCTGACGCATTCCACCACCCAAAATTTTTCTAATTCTAATGGCGTTTTGCATGATATCTTCATCACCAATTAAAACCGAACCAACCGGGCAACCCAAACCTTTGCTTAAACAAACGGAAATGGTCTGAAACAATTCGCCATACTGTTTAGGTGTTTCATTCTTGGCTACTAAAGCATTCCACAAACGGGCTCCGTCCAGATGATATCCTAGGTTATGCTTTAGGCAAACCTGCTTTATTTTAATGAGTTCTTCAAAATCCCAACAAGCACCGCCACCTTTATTGGTGGTATTCTCAACCTCAACCAGTTTGGTTAACGGACTATGATAAAAATCTGGAGGATTAATAGATGCCTCAACCTGTTGGGCAGTAAACATCCCGCGATGACCATCAACCAGTTTACACGAAACACCACTATTAAAGGAAGCACCACCACCTTCGTAATTATAGATATGAGCATATTTATCGCAAATTACCTGATCACCCGGATTGGTATGTAGTTTAATCGCTGTTTGATTGGCCATACTGCCGGTAGGAAAAAATAAGGCTTTTGGTTTTCCAAACATTTTGGCCAATCGGTTTTCCAGCTCATTAACGGTTGGGTCTTCTTTATAAACATCATCACCAACTTTGGCCGCCATCATGGCCTGCAACATACCGGAAGTTGGCTTAGTTACCGTATCGCTTCTTAAATCTATAGTCATAATTATTCTTCTAAAATTGTGGTGCAAAAATAGCTTCCTATGGGTGCGCCATCAGGAATTTCATCTACTTTTTTTAATTTGAATTTATCGGGGTTTTCGTAGTATTCACTTATGATTTTTGAAAATTGAGCCGCATAGACAGATCCTCTTCTTTTATGATTGACGTAATCTTTTGAAATTTTGCCAATAGCCTTGTTGGCATGATACTTCACCTGAAATAAAGCGCTATCATCAATTGCTAAATTGATTAAGTGAAGCAAGACTCGTTCGTTAATAAGCTGTTGTATATCATTATGATAGGTGTTTTCGAAGGTTTTTCCGAAGGTAGCATCAATTAACTCATTCAACATAGTCTCTAAACTTAATTGATTTTCATCCAGACTGTGTTGTTGAAAAACGCGATTGGTTCGCTGTGGATGCAACAACAGCCCTAAACTCATATCTGCCGCCGTAATAGCTGCGCTCATAGGGTCGAAGCCTACACCCGTTTTTCCTTTAAACGACTCGCGATCGCGGTTATACGAATAGGCTCTAGGCGGAAATAAGGTCAACCTGTCTTCCGGAATTGCAAGGATCCCGGCGTTTACTGTTTTTAAGTAGGTATTTAAAGCTATTTTTTGAGTTGTGGCATTAACAGTCTTTACCGTAAACTGGTTATCACCTTTAACCGCATAGTTGTAATCCAAACCTCCAATTATTTTTGCCGCGGCCTCTGTTTGATAACGGTGAAAGAAATATAATGGCACAAAAACATCTTCTAAAACCGAAAACGGTTCACTACTGCGAATGTTATCTTTTGAAAAATTAACAATAGCTTGCTGTCTTACCTCTAAAACACGTTCTAACTCTTTGGCGGCATCTGTGCCGTTATCCCATAAATGTGCCAACGGATGTGCGCCACCTGTGGCACGTGCATCATAATCTGAGATAAAACGAATTCCGCTGTTATAAGCATTTTCAAGTAACCTGTTGAGTGCTTCTTTCTCGTTGTCATTTTCGTTAAACTGTGTATAGCTGTAAGCCACTGTTACTTTATCCCAAGGAGCAATCCCTGTGGCATATGCGTTACTAAAATCTATCTGATTGTTTTTAAATTCCACCAAAGGATGCGGATAATCCATTACCGAAGCTCTGTTATTAACACTGGCCGCAAAATTGTGCGCAAAACCCAAGGTATGTCCAACCTCGTGGGCGCTTAACTGACGAATACGTGCCAACGCCATCTCTAACATGGATTGATAATTATCGTCTCTTTCTGCAAAAGGCTTATTCATTAAGGCTTGCGCAATTAAAAAATCCTGACGAATGCGCAAGCTACCCAAACTAACATGACCCTTAATGATTTCGCCGGTTCTAGGATCGGTTACGCTGGCACCGTAGCTCCAGCCTCTTGTAGAACGATGTACCCATTGAATCACATTGTATCTGCAATCCATAGGATCGGCATCTTCAGGTAGTAATTTTACCTGAAAGGCGTCTTTAAAACCAATGGATTCAAATGCTTCATTCCACCAAGAAGCACCTTCCAGTAATGCTGAACGAACCGGCTCGGGTGTTCCGGGATCTAAATAATAAATAATGGGCTCAACCGCTTCGCTTATGGCTGCTACTGGGTTTTTCTTTTCTAATCTGTGTCTGGTAATCAAGCGTTTTTTAATGGGCTCTTGAACCGGTGTGGCATAATCCATATAAGATATCGAGAACGAACCACTGCGCACATCAAATTCACGGGGTTGATATTTATCATCGGGCAATTCAATAAAACTGTGATGTTGAATAACACTTACCAACTCCGGTGTTGGAGTAACGCTTTTAATATTTCTTCCGGTTGCTTCACCTTTAAAAGTCAACAACGCTTCAAACTCAACATTTTTTGGAAAAGCTTTGGTTCTTTCGAGAGATAAAGCCGATTTGCTTTCATCAATTTTATAACTGCCTTCACCTTTTAAACGGCTACTAACGCCGTGAGCATCGAGCATTAAAAATGGAGTTAAATCTATTAGATAAGTCTGCTCCTTTTCCTCTAAAATTTTAAATCCAAACAACACCGATTTGGCAAAAGCTTGTTCGATACTTTTTCGCTCCAGCTGGTTTTTAGTGTTGGCGCGATAATCTAAATTGGGCTGAACCAATAATAGTTTATTTCCGGCCTTTTGAAATTTAACTACTCGGGTGTTTCCTAATTGACCTCTATCTAAGCCAATATCGTTGGAACCAATTCCGGTTGCCAGTGAATTGACATAGAGAAAATCCTGGTCTAAATTTTTGACCTCTAAATAGATTTTATCGGTGGCCTCTTCGTAATAAAATTTAAAGTAGCCTTCAAAAGTTTGCACTTTTTTTGAATTTAAAAACTGAGCGTTTAATGACTGAATTGACATGGCCAAAAACGCCCAAACAAAAAGCTTATTCATATTTGAAAATTAAACCTTAAAACTACAAAATAACTTTATAAATATTAACCTTTCGCATGCCATTAATAATTTTTAACTTTGGAAAAATTTTTACAAATGATAACCACCGATCAGCTTAAAGATCTTAAAACACGCCTTGACAAACTAAGGCACTATCTTTGACGTAGATGCCAAACTTATAGAAATAGCTAACGAAGAAGAACAAACCTTCGACCCTAACTTCTGGAACGACTCTAAAAAAGCAGAATTGGTGATGCAATCACTTCGCGAAAAGAAAAAATGGGTTGAAGATTACCATACTGCTGTCAATCTTTTTGAAGAACTTGAAATTGCCTATGAGTTTTACAAAGAAGGTGAATATGCAGCCGAAGATGTAGCCAACCAATTTGAAGTTACTAAAAACGCCATTGAAAAGTTAGAGTTCAAAAACATGCTTTCAGAAGAAGGCGACAAACTAAGTGCTGTCCTTCAAATAACCGCAGGTGCCGGTGGCACAGAATCGTGCGATTGGGCCAGCATGTTAATGCGTATGTATTTAATGTATTCGGAAAAAAATGGTTACAAAGTAAAAGAGCTCAACTTTCAGGACGGCGATGTAGCGGGCATAAAAACGGTAACTTTAGAAATTGAAGGCGATTTTGCCTTCGGTTGGCTTAAGGGTGAAAACGGCGTTCACCGATTGGTGAGAATTTCACCGTTTGACAGTAACGCCAAACGCCATACCAGTTTTGCTTCGGTTTATGTGTATCCTTTGGTAGATGACACGATTGAAATTGAAGTGAATCCGGCTGACATTGAAATTATCACTGCAAGAAGCAGTGGTGCAGGCGGACAAAATGTTAACAAGGTTGAAACCAAGGTTCAGTTAACCCACAAACCAACGGGTATTCAAATATCTTGCTCAGAAACCCGTTCACAACACGACAACCGTCAGCGTGCCTTACAAATGCTCAAATCTCAACTCTACGAAATTGAATTGCAAAAACGCATGTCGCAAAGAGAAGACATAGAAGCCGAAAAAATGAAAATTGAATGGGGAAGTCAGATCAGAAACTATGTACTTCATCCCTATAAATTGATTAAAGATGTAAGAAGCGGCTACGAAACAGGTAATGTAGACGCGGTACTAAATGGCGATTTGGAACAGTTTTTGAAGGCATACTTAATGATGATGGGACAAAAAACTGACGAAGCTAAAACTTTATAAAATGATAGAAATTTATCACAATCCGCGTTGTCGAAAAAGTAGAGAAGCATTAAAGCTATTGGAGTCTAAAGGTATTGAGCACCAAACTATTTTATATTTAGACCAGACTTTAAATACCGAAGAACTTAAAGCTTTACTTGAAAAACTCAAAATCAACGCAGAGGAATTGGTACGTAAAAATGAATCTATTTGGAAGGAACAATTTAAAGCACACGCACTTACTGAAGACGATATTGTCGAAGCTATGGTAAAACACCCAAAACTTATTGAAAGACCAATTGTTGTAAATGGCAATCGCGCCGTAATTGGCCGACCAGCAGAAAATATTTTAACCATTATATAAATTTAAAGATCCATGTTTAAATACACCGTAATTTTTAGCCTAATAGCCTTTTTATCATTTAATAAAAACTATTCGCAAAATGTGATGCCTAACGAAAGTCAAAAAGAACGGACTGAGCGCAAAATAGAAGAACGTAAACAAGAATATATCAATAACTTCTTATTTACTTTAAATGCTGACGATTTTCAAAAAGAAATTATCAGACAAAAATTAAATAGTTTTTTTGAAGAAAAAATAGCACTAGGCAAACAACGATATAACAGAAGTTTTGAGTATCAAGAAGCTGTTAGAAAACTTGAAGACAATCATTTTAAAGATATAGAAGCCTTGTTAACCGAAGAGAACATGACTAAAATAAAAGAAATGGTTAAAGGAGATTTTGATGAAAAGGAAGTCATCAAAGAAAAGAAAAAAAAGAAAGAAAAAAAGGAAAAAAACTAACATCGCTTATTATAGGCTGAAACTATAAGGCATTTAAAAAACCAATGAGGCTTTAACAATACATTAACCGAGCCCCATAATCAAAGGGCTAACTTTGTGTTTTAACAACCAACAAATGTATAAGCCCTTTTTAATTTCAATATTTTTTATATTTCCATTTTTATTGTCATTTGCTCAAAAGGAGGTGAAAATTTCAGGAATCGTTCTTGAGCAAGGTACAAGCTATCCTCTAGAATATGCAACTGTTTCATTTTTTAATATAGCTGAAAATAAAATTACCACAGGCGGCATTACCGATTTAGACGGTAAATTCGAAGTTCTAGTACCTACAGGAACCTACAATATTATTGTAGAATACATTTCCTATACCACCAAAACCTATAATAACAAAGTTTTAGACAAAGATATTAATCTGGGAACCGTCTCATTGGCATTAGATTCTCAGGCCTTGGATCAGGTTGAAATTATCGCTGAAAGAACTACCGTAGATATCAAGCTCGATAAAAAAGTTTACAATGTGGGATCAGATCTAACCGTTCGCGGTGGTACTGTAAGCGATGTATTGGACAATGTGCCATCTATTACAGTTGACGTTGAAGGTAATGTAGCACTTAGAGGAAACGACGATGTTAGAATTTTAATTAATGGTAAACCTTCAGGTTTAGTAGGACTTAATTCAACCGAAGCATTAAGACAACTTCCTGCCGAAGCCATTGAACGCGTTGAAGTCATTACATCCCCATCTGCCAGATACGACGCCGAAGGCACAGCAGGTATTATTAACATTATTCTAAGACGAAGTAAACTACAAGGTGTAAACGGTGCAGTCACAGTGAACGCCGGATATCCGCAACAAGCCGGAATTTCGGCAAATATGAACTACAGAACCGGCGATTTTAACTTCTTCACCACAACAAGTTACAATTACAGAGAACGACCCGGCAACGCCTTTTCTAATACCAACTTTTTAAGCACCAATAATTCATTAACCGAAACAAGAGACATTGAGCGTTTCAGCAAAGATTTAAACACCAACATTGGTGTAGAATGGTATGTAAACGAAACTTCATCTATCACAACCTCCGTTCAAATAAGAAACAGCGACGATGAGAACGAAACTCTCAATACTTTGAGAGAATTTGACTCTAACAACAGTTTGGTCAATACCACCAGACGTTTTGATCCTGAATTTGAAAACGATAAAACCTTTCAATATACTTTTAATTACGACAAACAATTTAATGGTAATTCAGACCATCGATTTACATTTAATTTTCAATTTGAAGACAATTTTGAATCAGAAGCTTCTTTAATTCAACAAGATGATATAGTTGCAGAAGATGTTAAAACAGATGAAGGCGAACAACGCGTATTTATTCAAACCGATTATGTAGTTCCGGTTGGTGAGAATAGTCAGTTTGAAGCCGGCTACCAGGGCAGATTTATTGAATTAAACACAGATTACGCAGTATCTTTTAACGATGGAGACGGCAATTTTGTTTTGGATACCAATCTAAGTAACGACCTTATATACAGGGAATATGTCAACGCGTTTTACACCCAATTCGGAAGTAAAATAGGTGAGAAATTTTCGTTTTTATTCGGATTGCGCTTAGAAGAATCCCGAATTACCATAGACCAGCAAACCAGCGGTGATTTTGACCGTAAAAACTACGCCAATTTATTTCCAACCTTAAATTTAGCTTATGAAATTTCAGAAGACGAAAACATAACCATAGGTATTAACAGACGAATAAGAAGACCGCGTTCAAGATTTATCAATCCGTTTCCTTCAAGAAGCTCAGCAACCAACTTATTTCAGGGAAATCCGGATTTAGATCCAAGTTTTAGTACCACGTATGATGTAGGCTATTTTAAAAAGTTTGGGAAATTTGACTTGAATGCTTCCATGTACTTTCAAAATGCCACCGATGTTTTTGTATTTATAACCGAAGAAACAGGCGATAATGCAATAGTTGGCAGTACCGAAGTACCAATTATTAGACGTACTCCTATCAACTTAGCTACCAACGAACGATACGGATTTGAATGGACTGTAACTTACAGGCCAACAAAAAAATGGAATATGAATACCAACTTTAATCTCTTCCAATCCATTACAAAAGGTGAGTTTGAAGGCACAGACTTTGGTGCTGAAAACTTAAGTTGGTTTATTAGGCTAAACAACAAAATTACTTTACCCGGTGAGATTGATTGGCAAACCAGAATGAATTATCGCGGCCCAACCGAAGACGCTCAAAACAGAAATCGGGGTATTTTTACTACCGACCTGGCATTTAGCAAAGATGTCTTTAAAGGTGCAGGTTCTATAGCATTTAACATTAGTGACGTGTTCAACTCTCGTAAACGGGTAACATTCACCAATACACCCACATTTAATTCAAGAAGTGAGTTTCAATGGCGCGTTAGAAGTTTTAACTTAGCCTTCACCTACAGATTCAATCAGCAGCGAGAACGCGAACGAAGAGAACGCAACGGCAACTTTGATGGTGATGATTTTGATTTTGAAGGTTAAACGTAATTTTAAAGGATAAAATAGGTGGCTTAATTCGCATCTTTTTATGATTTTTGCCCTAAATAAATTTTTTGGGTATGAAGTTTTTAAAAGAGTTTAAAGAGTTTGCTGTTAAAGGTAATATGATAGATATTGCCGTCGGTGTTATTATCGGTGCTTCGTTTAATAAGGTTATTGACGTTCTAGTTAAACAAATCATGATGCCACCGCTCTCAATGCTAACCAATGGCATTAATTATAGCGAAAAAAAATATATTCTTCAAAAGGAAGTGTTAGATGCAAGAGGAGAAGAAATAACTCAGGAAATTGCTATTGGGTACGGTTTATTTTTAGAGACACTTTTAGATTTTTTTATTGTAGGAATGACGGTTTTTATAGTTGTAAAAGGCATGAATCGATTTAAACGCAGAGCACAAGATGCTAAGGATAAAACAGTTGAAACTCCAAAAGACATAGAATTACTATCAAAAATGAGCGATTTGTTAGAAGAACAAAATGCTATTTTAAAACAAACCAAATAACAGTATTTAGAAATCTTATGGTTTCTTTAATATTTATTAACATTTTTCACTAATTTTAACCATATAAATTATTCTTAATGAATTACTTTAAAAAACTGGGTTTAGCCAACTTCCTAATGCTATTGCTTTGTGTAGTTATTATTGTTGTTGCTGAATATTTGTTTTTAACCGGCGACGAACTTCATGGGATATTCGTCGGCCTTTGGGCACCAACGCTGCTGGGTGTAATGATTTATTTAAAGTTAGTGAACGATGGAAGCAAGTGAGATAGTTTTTTGGTTTTCCGTCATCGTATCATTCCTTGTAGCCATATGGGCTATCATCATTATTCGTGCTTATAACGACGCGGGTAAATAATAAGATTCACATACTTTTCCTTCCCGTCAAAATATGATATAGTTGTATTTTTGCATAAAAATCACCTATGAAATTAACTTTAAAACTAGCTGCCCTATATAATATTTTGTGGGGTGCATGGGTAGTATTATTTCCAAATCATTTTTTTAAATTAGTAGGTATGGAAACTCTTAATCATCCTATGGTTTGGCAAGGTATGGGTTTGGTTATTGGCGTTTACGGACTTGGATATTGGTGGGCGTCATACAATCCAATTAAGCATTGGCCAATTGTAGCCGTTGGTTTTCTGGGTAAAATATTTGGTCCAATAGGCTTTTTCTACAACTACTTTAGCGAAACAGTACCTTTACAATTTATTTATACGCTCATCACCAACGATTTTATTTGGTGGATTCCATTTTTTCTAATTTTGAAAAAAGTACATCAGGAAACTAATTGGAAATTATCGTAAGACACTTAAAAACAAAAAAATTGGATTTTAAAACACTTCAACTTGTTATCGACTTTGGGTTTGCTGTGCTAATTTGGGCAGTACAGTTAGTAATTTATCCAAGTTTTAAATATTATAATCCTGACAACTTAACTAAATGGCATCGCTCGTACACCTCTAGAGTAGCATACATCGTACTACCGTTAATGCTTTCTCAACTTGTAATAACAATTATAAATGCCTGGTATCAAAGTAATTTAATTAGTATTATCTCGTTAGTTGTTGTTTTGATATTATGGTTACTAACTTTTTTGGTATTTGTTCCAATCCATCAAAAAATTGATAATGAATCTGCTTCTTCAACCCATTTAGATCAACTGGTATCTAAAAATTGGAATCGCACCATATTGTGGACGTTTTTATTCCTGCTTTCAATCATAAATTTTGTTTATTATCCTTAAATTGCGTTTATAATTAACACCATATAATCTTGAAAAAATTAGGCTTAAACACCATTTGCACACACGTTGGCGAAGTGGTTGACAATCAATTTAAAGGCGCCGTATCCCCTATTTACGTCTCAACCTCCTACGAATTTTTAGATGTCGATGTTAAAAGATATCCCAGATACTTTAACACGCCCAATCAGGAATTTTTAGCCCAAAAAATTGCAGCACTAGAGCATACAGATAGTGCCCTAATCTTTGGTTCGGGTATGGCAGCTATCAGTACCTTGTTTATGGCCTTTTTAAAACATGGAGACCATGTTGTAGTACAAAACACACTTTATGGCGGTACAGTTAACTTTATAAAAAAGGAATTACCCAAGTACGGCATTGAATACACCTTTACCGATGGATACAAAACAAAAAATTTTGAAAAAGCCATTAAAAGCAACACCAAGCTCATATTTATAGAAACACCGTCAAACCCGCTCATGACGGTTACCGATATTGCATCTGTGGCGCGCTTGGCAAAACAACAAGGCATTTTATCGGCCATTGATAATACTTTTGCTTCGCCTGTAAATCAAAATCCAATAGACTTTGGGATTGACATTGTAATGCACTCTGCTACAAAATATTTGGGAGGTCATTCAGACATAAGTGCGGGAGCTCTAGCTGCTTCCAAAGATTTAATTGAACATATCTGGCATTCCGCCATTAACTTTGGGGGTAATTTAAGCGACTATACCGTTTGGCTGTTAGAGCGCAGTATTAAGACTTTAGGATTAAGAGTGAAGGCGCAAACCAATAATGCTTTACATATGGCCAAATGGCTTAGTAATCATCAATACATCAAAAATGTATACTATCCGGGTTTAGAAGAACATCCGGAACACGAATTGGCAAAGTCGCAAATGCATGGATTTGGAGCGATGCTTTCGTTTGAATTAAACGAAGATATTGACGCTCTTAAATTTCAAAAACAATTAAAACTCATTAAATCATCCATGAGTTTGGCCGGCGTTGAAAGCACTGTTATTTCTCCGTTTTTAACCTCTCATGCCCTTTTAACTCCCGAAGAACGTATGGCAGTTGGAATAAGCGACCAACTCATACGCTTTTCTGTAGGAATTGAAGATATTGAAGATTTACAAAACGATATTAATCAGGCCATCAACCAAACAAAAAATAATAAATGAAACGCCCATGTAAAAATATTGACAAACAGGAGTATGATTATACTAGGGCGTTCCATCTGACCACTTAAAAACAATAAATATAAACAGATGAAACGCGCATGTAAAAATACTGACACACAGAAGTATGATTATCCTAGGGCGTTCCATCTAACCGCTTAAAAACAATAAATATAAATAGATGAAACTAGATATTTTAGCCATTGGCGCACATCCCGATGATGTTGAACTAGGCTGTGGCGCCACCTTAGCCAAAGAAATAGCAGGCGGAAAAAAAGTGGGAATTTTAGACCTTACCCGCGGTGAGCTGGGAACCCGCGGCACACCAGAAACTCGAGACCAAGAAGCTGAAACCGCTGCAAAAATATTAGGTGCAAAAGTAAGATCTAACATGGAATTTGCAGACGGATTTATTGTAAACGACAAATGGCACCAAATAGAATTGATTAAAATGATTCGTTTATATCAACCTGAAATAGTCATTTGCAATGCTATTGAAGACCGACATATTGATCATGCAAAGGCTAGCAAACTGGTAAGTGATGCTTGTTTTTTAAGTGGATTAATTAAAATAGATACCAAACACGAAGACCACGACGACTGGCAAGATGCCTGGCGACCAAAAGCGGTTTATCATTATATTCAATGGAAAGATATTGAACCTGATGTTGTGATGAATGTTACGGGTTTTATGGAAATTAAACTAAAAGCGGTAATGGCATACAGTAGTCAGTTTTACGATCCCAAAAGCGACGAACCCGAAACACCTATCAGTAGCAAAAATTTCACCGATAGTATTGAATACAGAGCAAGAAACTTAGGCAGACTCATTGGCACTGAGTATGGCGAAGGTTTCACTGTTGAGCGTTATCCGGCTGTTGAATCGTTATTTGATTTGATTTAAAAAACATCTAGTTTTTTAGTTTGTAATTTTTCCTTATTAAACCTTGCTTAATGCCATAATTAGCACATTTAATTATTATATCGGTTAAATTGATTGGAACGCTTCTTGAATATTATATTCACGATAATTTGAAATAATATATTCGTGTAACTTGTGCTCAAGGAACTTGGCGGATTAGTGGTACTTTTAGGAAGTTAATATGTTAATTATTTTAATAAAACACTTTGCAGAAATAGGGAAATAAATTACATTTGCATTCCAATTTTACACGGTGGTTGTAGCTCAGTTGGTTAGAGCGCCTGATTGTGGTTCAGGAGGTCGTCGGTTCGAGACCGATCTTCCACCCAAAAATATAGCCTTTCAGTTTTTGAAAGGCTTTTTTTGTGCTTGAAATCCAAGCATAAAAAAAGGAAATCTTTCGATTTCCTTCAATTACTCTAAACAAGTATATTTTAATGAGAAGCTGCTTCTCTCTTAGCTTTCTTTTCTTCTTTCATTTCTTTTAAGCGCTCTATCGTTGCTCCAAATACCCAGTAAGGTATTACAAATGTTAACAAAAATATCATTAACCAAAACCCTATGGTTAAAATGGTTAAAAACGCAAGAAATCCTAAATATTGATCAAATTCAAACATAATAACAATAATTATATTGCAAATATAAGTTAACAATATTAGTTAAACAAAAAGAAAATGCGTAATTATTAACAAGTAAGTCAACATTTACTTTCATTCATTTTCCTTACTTATTATTTGTAATTATAAGCCCTAACCTTCTTATAAAATCCTACCAAAATTCGTAAATTTGTATCACTTAATTAAAAACTAACATCATGTCTTACAGAATAGAAAAAGATACCATGGGCGAGGTAAAGGTACCTGCTGACAAACTATGGGGCGCACAAACAGAACGTTCAAGAAACAACTTTAAAATTGGTCCTGCCGCCTCCATGCCAATAGAAATTATTTATGGATTTGCTTATTTGAAAAAAGCTGCTGCCTACACCAATTGTGAATTAGGTGTTTTAAGTGAAGCCAAAAGAGATTTAATAGCTACAGTTTGTGATGAAATTTTATCAGGTAAACACGATGATCAGTTTCCGCTTGTTATTTGGCAAACCGGATCAGGTACACAAAGCAACATGAATGTTAACGAAGTGATTGCTAACAGAGCGCATCAACTTGCCGGCAAAACTATTGGAGAAGACGAAAAAACCATTTCACCTAACGATGATGTTAACAAATCTCAGTCGTCTAACGATACCTTCCCAACCGGAATGCATATTGCTGCCTACAAAAAAATAATAGATGTCACCATTCCGGGTGTTGAGCAACTTAGAGATACTTTACAACAAAAATCTGAAGCATTTAAAGAGGTAGTTAAAATTGGAAGAACCCATTTAATGGATGCCACACCTTTAACTTTAGGACAAGAATTTTCAGGTTATGTATCTCAATTAAATCACGGTTTAAAAGCGCTAAAAAACACCTTACCGCATTTAAGCGAGTTGGCTTTAGGTGGTACAGCGGTTGGTACCGGACTCAATACGCCTTTAGGATACGACGTATTAGTTGCAAAATACATAGCACAATTTACCGGTTTGCCATTTATAACGGCTGAAAACAAATTTGAAGCGCTTGCAGCACACGACGCCTTAGTTGAAACACACGGCGCCTTAAAACAACTGGCTGTTTCTCTCAACAAAATTGCCAATGACATTAGAATGCTGGCTTCCGGTCCAAGAAGTGGTATTGGCGAAATTATAATACCAGCAAACGAGCCGGGAAGCTCTATAATGCCCGGCAAAGTAAACCCAACGCAATGCGAAGCCTTAACCATGGTTTGCGCTCAGGTAATGGGTAATGATGTCGCTGTAACAGTTGGTGGAACACAAGGTCATTATGAGCTTAATGTATTTAAACCGGTTATGGCTTCCAACGTTTTACAATCGGCTGAGTTGATTGGTCATGCCTGCGTGAGTTTTGATGAAAACTGCGCTATTGGCATTGAACCAAATCACAGTGTTATTAAGCAATTACTAAACAATTCATTAATGCTTGTAACAGCACTCAATACTAAAATTGGATACTACAAAGCTGCTGAAATAGCTAATACAGCGCACAAAAATGGTACAACTCTTAAAGAAGAGGCGATTAATTTAGGTTACGTCAACGCGGAGGAATACGACGAATGGGTAAAACCGGAAGATATGGTTGGTAGTATGAAATAAATTTATATTTTTGGTTTTCAAATATTTGATTCCAACTAATCAATTTAACAACAGCTACTCTATGAAAAAACAACTACTCTTTATTTTTGCAATGTGCATTCCGTTTTGTTTCATTGCTCAGGTTTCTTTTGCGCCTAAGGTTAGCATTAACACTTCTACCGGCGCGCAGCCTTATGCCATCGCTTCAGGGTTAATAGATGACGATGCGTTTGAAGATATCGTTTTAGGAACTTTAAATGGAAACACCTTAGAATGGTATAAAAATAATGGTGATGGTACGTTTACCATTCAACCATTAATTACAAATACGCTATCGTCTATTACATCGGTTCAATTGTATGATGTTAATAATGACGGATTTATAGATGTAGTTGCTAATGGATTTTCAAGTAATAACGTAGCTTGGTTTGCAAACGATGGCAATGGCAACTTTGGAGGTCAACAAATATTAGCTTCTGGAGTTAGCGGTGCTGCCGATTTTATTTTTGCCGATGTTAATAACGACGGAAATGTAGATTTAGTTATCGCTGCATATAGTGCTAATTCAGTGTTTTGGTACGAAGGTGACGGCACTGGTAATTTTGGAAGCGCCAATTTAATTGATAACTCCATCACAAATCCTGGTTCAATGAGTGTGAGTGATATTGATGGCGATGGCGATTTAGATTTAGTCGTATCGACAGGGTCTTTTACGGTTGGAGTCAACAGTATTCAGGTATACATAAACGATCTAATTCCTTCAGGCACAACTAGCTTTTTAAAAGAAGCCAACCCTGTTACTGATAAT
Organism: Paucihalobacter ruber; assembly: GCF_006494535.1. Lineage (GTDB taxonomy): Bacteria > Bacteroidota > Bacteroidia > Flavobacteriales > Flavobacteriaceae > Paucihalobacter > Paucihalobacter ruber. The sequence goes on along the minus strand of NZ_VHIQ01000006.1, from coordinate 184,544 downwards.
AAACGAAACTTTTTTAATTGTAGCTTTGAGGATGTAGACGGCGACGGTAATTTTGATATCCTTGCTACCGAATTGGGTGCTTCTCCAGGTGTTGGTAAATTTTACTGGTACGAATTTGATGGTACCAATTATATAGAAACAGAATTTGCTACCAGTATCGGAAATCCGGCAAGTGTTAAAATGTTTGATTTAGATAACGACGGACTTAAAGATATTATTTTAAGCAGCGGCAGCTCAGGTGCAGGAAATGATGTTGTGTGGTTTAAAAATCAGGGTGATGGCTCATTCGCTGCTGAAGAAGTAATCGACAATACCCAAAGTCAGGCTTACGTATTTACAGTAGCAGATTTTGACAATGATGGCGATTTAGACATTGTAAGTGCAGCCTTTAATCAAAATGACCTTAACTATTTTGAGAACCAATTGATAGTACTTTCGGTTGATGATTTCAACCAAAATAAAGTGTCTTTTTATCCTAATCCTGTTACTGACTATTTATTTATTGAAGGAATCTCAAATAACGAAACCTTTAAACTTTACAATCAGTTGGGACAACTTATAATTCAAACTAAAATAGACAATTTGGCTACTATTAATTTATCTACGTTATCGCCCGGGATCTATTTTGTTGAACTTTCTGGTAATTCCAAACCCTTCAAATTAATAAAGCAATAAATCAAAAAAGCGAACAACTGTTGTTGTTCGCTTTTAATTGGTTAGCTAGTTAATCAATAATTAGGATTATTTCTTAGTTAAACAAAACTACCTGTTTTATTACATTCAATCATTAACATATGTTAATTTTTTTGAGGAGAATTTCGAATTCTGCTCAGCTGTACCGGCGTAATATTTAAATAGGATGCTATTTGGTATTGCGGAATGAGCGCATCTATGTTAGGAATGCGACTTCTAAGTTGTTCATAGCGTTGTGTTGCATCTAAAGATAATAGTTCTAAGTTGCGTTTTTCATAGGTAACAAAAATACGCTCTAAAACCTTGATATATAGCAAACTGGCTTGAAGGTCTTCTTTACAGATACTTAAAAACATACCATAATCTAACTCAAAAGTTTTGCAATTGGTCAATGCCTGATAACATAAATTTGATGGTTTATTGTGAATTAAAGAAGTAAAAGAAGCCACAAAACTCATAGGTGTAAAAATATTTTTATTGTATTCCTTGCCATCATCATCTTGTATAAATGCTCGCATAACACCATCTACTAACAAATAAGCCTTAGTAGGTACTTCACAAAAATTAGTAACTACGTCATCTTTTTTAAATGATTTAAAAGAGCTTATGTTTTGCAACCTTTTAAATAAAGATTCTGAAACAGGCGAAATAGTATTTAAAAATCGATAATTCTTATTTTCCATTGTAAAAGATAAAGCTTGAAATTACATTCATTTTTTTTAGACTTGTGAGAAATTTGATATTTTTTCGTTAAATTCACTTCTTTTCACCATTAACTGATAACCAATCCATGTCTATTCTAATAACCAACATCAAAGAACTGCTGCAAGTTTACAATTCAAATGTAACTATTTTAAAAGGTAAGGAAATGAATAACTTGCCTGTTTTAAAAGATGCTTACTTATATTTAGAAAACGATACCATAGTAGAATACGGACCAATGTCTGATTGTGATGGTATTGAAGCAGAAACCACCATTGATGCCTCAGGAAGAGTGGTTCTACCTGCTTGGTGCGATTCTCACACGCATTTAGTTTACCCTGAAGATCGTGCAGGAGAATTTATAGACCGTATCAATGGATTAACCTACGAGGAAATCGCCAAAAAAGGAGGTGGCATTCTAAATTCTGCCAAAAAACTACAGGAAAAATCTGAGGAGCAATTATATAATCAAGCGCTGGAAAGACTGAATAAACTGCTAAAACTTGGTACCGGTGTGATAGAAATAAAATCCGGTTACGGTTTGACTGTTGAATCTGAATTGAAAATGTTGCGGGTCATTCAGCGTTTAAAAAAGGAGACCCAAGCTTTTGTAAAGGTCACTTTTCTTGGCGCGCATGCCATTCCTGAGAAATTTAAAAAAAATAAAAAAGGTTATATTGATATGATCATCAAAGAAATGCTACCAAAGATTTACGAAGAAAATCTTGCGCATTACATTGATGTTTTTTGTGAAGAAGGTTATTTTACACTTGAAGACACAGAGCTTATTTTAAAAGCTGCACAAAAGTATAACCTACCTGCAAAAATTCACGTTAATCAATTTAACGCCTTTGGAGGTGTTGAATTGGCTGTAAAATACAAGGCCTTATCTGTAGATCATTTGGAAGAATTAACCAGCGACGATATTGATGCGCTCAAAAAGAGCAATACCATGCCGGTTGCATTACCACAATGTTCTTTTTTCCTTGGTATTCCCTATACAAACGCAAGGGCTATTTTAGATGCCGGTTTGCCTTTGGCAATTGCATCAGATTACAATCCGGGATCGGCGCCTAGTGGCAATATGAATTTTGTTTTGAGCCTGGCATGTATTAAATTGAAAATGACACCGGAAGAAGCCATTAATGCCGCCACCATCAACGGGGCTTACGCATTGGGTTTAAGTAGCATGTATGGCAGTATTACCAGAGGAAAAAAGGCCAATATCATTATTACCAAACCTATTTCAGGATATCAGCTTCTACCCTATTCATTTGGTGAAAATTTAATTGATACCGTTATTGTGAATGGTATTATACATTAAAAAAAGCGCCCTGAATTCAGGGCGCTTTTCTGCTATTAATCAATTTGATGTTACTGTAGAATAAATTCCGTTGCAGCAACCAAATTCTTCCCGTGAAAAACATTCACTTTATAAGTACCTTTTTCAAATTTACCGTCATTAGATGTCACAAACTCACAGACATCTAAATTTTTATTTTCATAATTAAAAGTGCTTATCAAGCTGTAGTTTAAAATTTTATCATCAAATTCTATTTGCTCGTTTACACCAAGAGTGTTGTTAAGCGGATTAATTACCTGAACATACAAAGATTGATCACCACTGCTAATAAGATTATTTTTAGCAACTGTAAAACAAACTCTAAGCTTGTCGCTTCTTCCGGCACGCTCGGTTGGTATTAATTTACCCGAGTTTCTTTCTATCACACCAAAACCTTTTAAGTTCACAGGCTGCAGAATGGCTGCACCTTTTACAATTGTAGCAAGTTCAGTATTTTGTACAAGTAAAGAATCTGTAAATATGGTGCGTTCTGCTAACTGCACTTGAGTACTGTCTAAGGTAGCTGCAAGTAATTCGTTTTCTAATGATAAACGATCGTTTTCTGCTAGTAACTTATCCATTTCATCTTCTAAAGCCAAGAATTTTTGTTTGTATCTCCAAAGACTGTTTACACTGTTTTGAGATATTTTAAGCGAGTCCATTAATTGTTGAATGCGATCTCTGGCTTCAACTAATTTTTCATTGGCTACTTCATTTTCACTAATGGCAATGTCGTATTGCTTAGCCATGTTGCTTAAATCGGCCATTACCTGTTCTTTTTCTTTTACCAATTCGGCTTCGTGTTTTTTGTTGTCTTTGATCACTTTTGAAGTGTAAAAACCGAGTCCTAAAAATAGCACTACGGCAATGCCTAGGGCTATTTTTAATGCGTTACCTTTGCTGCTTGAATTTTCCATTTGTTACTTGTTTTAAGTTAATTTGTTCTAATTAATTTTGTTGTTTTGTCTTCTTTTTAAAATACTGTACTTTTAATTTTTTATTTATTTGAAAAATGGAACATCTTAAATATTTAACTCAAACCGAACTTGACTCATTAGTTATTAAAAGGCCAAATGAAACTAAGTTTGGAGAGCACATTCAATTGGTGCCACAAATCACTTCTATTTACGAGGAAATTTTAAATTTGGATGTTTCATTTGTAATTTTTGGTGTTCAGGAGGATATTGGTGTATTTGCTAATGGCGGCATACAAGGAACTTACAACGCATGGCCCATAGTATTAAACAGTTTGCTCAATATTCAGAGTAATAAATTTTTAAAGGCAAAAGGCATTGCTCTTTTAGGTTGTTTAGACTACTCAAATCTTCAGGAAAAAATAACCGGATTAGAACAAAATAATCCTAAAGATTTATCTAAAGCTAGAAAAAAAGTGGGACAAATTGATAGAGATGTCACTTTCTTGGTTTCTCAAATTATAAAAGCGGGTAAAGTACCTATTGTAATTGGTGGCGGCCACAACAATGCCTACGGATGTATAAAAGGTACTGCACTAGCCTTAGGACACCCAATTAATGTTATTAATTTTGATGCTCACACCGACTTTAGAGCAGAAGAAGGCAGACACAGCGGGAATGGCTTTTCTTATGCATATGCAGAAGGATTTTTAAACAAGTATTTTATTTTTGGTTTGCATGAAAATTACACTTCAAATAATATTTTAAAAACTATTAAACGAATTAAATCTATCGATTTTAACACCTATGAGGAAGTCAGGGTGAGAAAAGAAACCTCATTTAACAGCGAACTAAAACGCGCATTAAATCATGTGAATAGTCAAACTTATGGCATTGAATTAGATCTAGATGCGGTAAGACATATTAATAGCAGTGCGCAAACACCTAGTGGCTACAGCAGTGATAAAGCGCGCTGTTTTTTAAGCTTTATGGGGCAAAATCCAAATGCCGGCTATTTACATATTTGTGAAGGCATTCCTGATGAAGCCAATGAAGCTTTACTTGGGAAATTTGTGAGCTACCTTATCACCGATTTTATAAAAGCTCATTCAAAATTAGAATCTTAAATAAAAAATGCTTTAAAATTACAAACTATGAAAACGCTTATAAATAGCCTGTTGGCCTTTACAATAGTGTTAGGCCTGAATACTTTAAAAGCTCAGGAACAAATAGAAATACATCCTATAAATCACGGCAGTTTCGTTATGACCTATCAAGGTAATGCATTTTATACTGATCCCGTTGGTGACGCAGAACTTTACAAGGACCATCCCAGTCCTACAGTTATTCTTATCACCGATATACATGGTGACCATTTGAGTTTAGATACCCTGCAATCTTTAAATCTTGATAAGGCTGTAATTATTGCACCGCAAGCAGTTTTCGATAAATTACCTTTAGAACTTCAGAAAAAAACACAAGTTTTAAATAACGGCGATAGCAACAGTTACAGCATGTCTGGTTTGAATATAGAGGCCGTACCCATGTATAATTTGAGGGAAGAAGCCTTAAACTTTCATCCTAAAGGTCGTGGTAATGGCTATGTCATTAGCTTGGCCGGTGAGAGGATTTATATTTCAGGTGACACCGAAGACATTACGGAAATGCGTGAACTCACCAACATAGACAGAGCTTTTATTTGTATGAACCTTCCTTACACTATGACGGTTGAAAGTGCCGCTAGTGCTGTTTTAGACTTCAAACCAAAAATTGTAATACCTTACCATTATAGAGGTAAAGATGGTTTAAGCGACATTGAGAACTTTAAACGAATAATATTATCAAAAAATAGTGATATAAAAGTTGAACTTTTAAACTGGTACTAATAGTAGTATTTACGGCACTTATCGGATTTTTTCAACACTTTATCGATAGGTGATTTTGTATTTTTTTTGAAATTAATGAGTTAGTGTATTGAAATATTCTATATCTTAGCAGTCCAAATCCATTAAATCGTACTTAAATGAAGCCTACTTTTTCATTTGCGAATGTTATTATAAGCACTGAACAACTTACCATAATACTTTTGGTTACTGCCTCAGTTTTTATTGTTTTAATTGCTATTGCTATTGTAAAAATGTACAAACTTAAAGCAGAAAACAAACGATTGGTAGACAGTTCACCCTATAAAATAGACGAAACTTACAAAGACTTCACCGAAGGTCATTTGTACGAAAACAACAATAAATAAAAAAGGCGTGTATTTAAATCACGCCTCTTTTTTTACCTTACTAACTTTTTGTACTTTATTCGTTTAGGCATCAAATCGCCACCTAAACGTTTTTTCTTGTTTTCTTCGTATTCGCTAAAACTACCTTCAAAGAAATAGACTTGGCTGTTACCTTCAAAAGCCAAAATATGGGTACATATACGATCTAAAAACCAACGGTCGTGACTAATAACAACAGCACAACCGGCAAAGTTTTCCAATCCTTCTTCTAAGGCTCTAAGCGTATTTACATCTAAGTCGTTCGTAGGCTCATCAAGAAGCAAAACGTTACCTTCTTTTTTTAGTGTCATAGCCAAATGCAAGCGGTTGCGCTCACCACCCGACAATAATTTTACTTTTTTATTTTGTTCGCTACCACTAAAATTAAATCGGCTCAAATAAGCTCTTGAGTTTACCTGACGATTGCCCATCATAATCAGTTCTTGCTCATCGCTAAAGTTTTGCCAAATGGTTTTCTCAAGATCAATATTTGAATGCGATTGGTCCACATAAGCAATTTTGGCGGTTTCACCAACGATAAATTCGCCTTGGTCAGGTTGGATTTCACCCATAATCATCTTGAAAATCGTCGTTTTTCCGGCACCGTTAGGTCCAATAACACCAACAATTCCCGCTTGAGGAAGTTTAAAATTTAAGTTTTCGTAAAGTAACTTATCTTCAAAACCTTTACTCACTCCTTTTGCCTCTAAAACGTTAGTGCCTAATCTGGGTCCGTTAGGGATATAAATTTCAAGCTTTTCGTCTAGTTGTTTTTGATCCTGACTCAATAACTTATCGTAATTATTTAAACGTGCTTTTTGTTTGGTCTGTCTGCCTTTAGCACCTTGTCGTACCCATTCTAACTCACGTTCAAGAGTTTTTTGTCGCTTAGAAGCAACCTTACTTTCTAATGCCAATCTTTTGGCTTTTTGATCTAACCACGAAGAGTAATTACCTTTCCAAGGAATACCTTCGCCTCTGTCTAATTCTAGAATCCATCCAGCTACATTATCTAAAAAGTAACGGTCGTGCGTAACGGCTATCACAGTCCCTTTATATTGGGCTAAATGATGTTCTAACCAATGAACAGATTCGGCATCAAGATGGTTGGTTGGCTCATCCAGCAACAAAACATCCGGTTCTTGAAGCAACAATCGGCAAAGCGCTACCCTTCTTCGCTCACCACCAGACAACACTCCAATTTTTTTGTCACCATCAGGTGTTCTCAAGGCATCCATGGCGATTTCCAATTTGGTATCAAGTTCCCAAGCGTTAGAAGCATCAATTTTATCTTGGAGTTCGGCCTGTTTGTTCATGAGTTTCTCCATTTTATCCGGATCACTATAAACTTCCTCTAAGCCAAACATATCGTTAATCTTATTGTATTCGTCAAGAATTGCAACTATTTCTGCAGCGCCTTCCTTAACTACTTCCAGTACGGTTTTATTGTCGTCTAATTTTGGTTCTTGCTCCAAATAGCCAACGGTATAACCCGGAGCAAAAACTACATCGCCCTGATAGTTTTTATCCACACCGGCAATAATTTTTAACAAGGTGGATTTACCCGAGCCGTTTAAACCTAAGATGCCAATTTTAGCTCCATAGAAAAAACTTAAATAAATATTTTTTAAAACCGGTGTTTGCGCTCCTTGAAAGCTTTTGGTAACACCAGACATTGAGAAAATTACTTTTTTATCGTCAGACATGATTTTTTACGATATTAGATTTACAATATAAGATTTACGAAATCGGTTAAGTGTCTTAAAACTCTAAACCCTGCCTTTAAGTGCGTTAAATACCCAGGCAATGGCAAAAAAGCCTATGCCTACAGAAGCAAAACCCCAGCCGGCCACTTCGTTGTATCTAAAAAGTCCTAAAGCTATTAAACCTAATCCTACTATTACCATAATGGTGGTAGCCCATGCTAAAACTGTGTTTTTATTCATTGCCATAATTAGTTGTTTTTATTAGGGCGCATCCCAATACAAGTTAGCTTGTCTTGGGTAGGGTTTTCACTATATCTTTTAATGTACCATTAAAAGAATGCCGCTTCAATCCCTTACGCGAATTGAGGTACAAATATCGATATTTTTGGTTAAACATATCAATAGGTATCACCCAACAAACCAAAAATTTGATCACAGCAAAGCCTTTTAAGATTAAATTTTGGATTCCTTCAAACACGAATTTTATAATTCATCAAAAGTGAATACAAACAATTCGTTTAGGTTCCTTTTTCCGAAGTCAGTACATTTAAAATCAACGCGCTTATAATGAGAACTATACCAACCACACTCCAGATAGTATAAATTTCTCCAAACCATAAAACACCTAATAAAAGTGTAAAGACTACTTCAATGTATTTAAACGGCGCTACTTGATTGGCCTTGGCTATTTGAAAAGCTTTGGTCATATACAACTGTCCAAAATATCCGTAAACACCTAAACTCAACAGTAAAATCCATTCAATACCAATAGGATTTATCCAGCTTTTAATTGATAAAACTCCACCAACAAGCGTGGCAATCATCATAAAATAATTGACTACCACCACAGGATGCTCTGTAGTTCCTATTTTACTGATTACAATATAAACCAAACCACTAAAAACAGATGCTAATAATATAAGTGTAAGTCCGTGTGTACTAATGCTGCTATCAAATCCTCTTAAAATCAACACACCCGAAAAAGCTACTAAAAACAGCAACCATTGAACCGATTTTATTTTCTCCTTTAAAATAATAGCTGCGAAAATAGCTGCGAAAATTGGCGATAAGTAACGTAACGATACAGCAGTTCCTGCGGTTAAATATTTCATGGATTCAAAAAAGAGCGACATCGCCACTACACCAAAAAGACCTCTCAGAATTAACAATTTTGGATTGTTGCCAATAATATTAATATTCCTGGGAATTAAAACACCAAAAGTAAAAAACAAAGAACCTGCCGATCTGAAAAACACAATTTGTGGCGCACTTAAATGAATTAAATATTTAACCGTTAAATTCATGAATGTAAATGCAAGCGCACTGATTATCATAAATTTTATAGCTTGCTTTACATTCACCTAAGATCTATTATTTAAAAGTAACAATACCTATGCCGGTATTTGCTGGCTAAGACAATGTAAGGTTCCAAAACCCCATATTAAATCGATGGCGCTTATGCCAATTACCTGTCTATCAGGAAAACAGCCTGAGATGATATTGAGTGCAATTCGATCATTAACGTCATTAAATGTAGGAACCAAAACGTATTTATTTAGAATTACAAAATTGGCATAACTGGCAGGAATGGTGAGTCCGTCGAACTCTAATTGCTCGGGCATTGGTAACTCTACAATATTTGGAGATTTTCCGTTTTCCAAAACAGCGTTCTTTAATCGCTCTAAATTGTCTTGAAGTGCTTTGTAATTTCGACTTTTTTTATCAGATTCAACGACTGTCACTATTGTGTCATCGTTCACAAAACGACAAAGATCATCTATATGTCCATGTGTGTCATCGCCTACAATACCATCGCCAACCCATATCACATTGGTAACACCAAAATATTCTTTAAAAATGGCTTCGTAATCGGTTTTGGTGAAGTATGTATTTCTAACCTGTATAGACGGATGCAACAAACATTCTTCTGAAGTAATTAAACTGCCCTTACCATTCACATCTACAGCACCACCTTCTAAAATAACCGGCTTACCCTTGTAAGTAGCTTGTATTAAATTAATATTTAAATAATTGGCAACCTTAAGCGGAACATGTTTATCTAGTTGATAATTTTTATACTTGGCCCAGCCATTAAAATTAAAGTTGATAGCCTCGCGGTTTTTGCCGTTTTTTACAATAATTGGTCCGGAATCTCGCATCCAGCTTCGGTTGGTTTTGTGAATGATATACGACACGTTATTAAGATTAATATGCGCCATTTGCAACATTTCATGAACCTTAGCTTGAAGCTTTTCATCAGCTACCATTAAGAAAACGGTTTCTACCTGAGCTACTTTTTTAATAAATTCCACAAAAGCCCATTGAATGGCGCCGTACTTACCGGGCCAATCGTTACCATTATGCGGAAAACAAAGCAGTAGTCCTTGCTGTTGCTCCCATTCTGCCGGAAACCTTCTCATTAATCTATGGCGCGTTTTGTGATGTCGGAGAAAGCATCAATACGTCTATCTCTGAAAAACGGCCAGTTTTGACGCACATTTTCTTGCAAACTCAAATCTACCTCAGCCATTAATATCTCTTCCTTATCATGCGAAGCTATGGCTAAAATTTCACCTTGCGGACCGGCGATAAACGAAGCGCCCCAAAATTCCAGACCATCGGTATTTGGTAAGTATTGTTCTAATCCTATACGGTTGGCTGCGGCTACATAAATACCGTTAGCAACTGCATGACCTTTCATAACGTTCATCCAGGCGTTGTATTGGTTATCTCCGTATTGCTGTTTTTCAGAAGGATGCCAACCAATAGCAGTTGGGTAAAATAATACCTCTGCGCCTTTAAGAGCTGTTAATCTGGCAGCTTCGGGATACCATTGATCCCAGCAAATCAACACACCAATATTGCCTTTTTTGGTAGCATTGGATTTAAAGCCCAAATCACCGGGCGTGAAATAAAATTTTTCGTAAAAATGCGGATCATCAGGTATATGCATTTTACGGTATAGTCCGGCTTCGGTGCCATCGGTATCGATAATATAAGCACTGTTATGATAGATACCTGCCATACGCTTTTCAAAAAACGGTACAATAATCACCACACCCAGTTCTTTCGCTAGATCACTAAATGCATTAAATGAGGTGCTGTATAACGGTTCGGCAAGTGAGAAATTATTAACGTCTTCACTCTGACAAAAATAATGGCTGCTATATAATTCGGGTAGGGAAATTACTTCGGCGCCTTTAGCCGCAGCTTCCCTTACCCAAGCTAGACACTTCTTAAGGTTATTTTCGGGTTTGTCGTTTAAATTAAGCTGAATGACAGCAATTTTATAGCTTCGTTTTCCCATTAGTTCAAAATTAAGAACACAAAAGTAACCAAATAGTGTAATAAAACCGAAGTAAAATGCCTGTTACTAAAATACCATAGGCACTTCAATCAATAATAGCTGGCTGTCTTGATGAGCTCGAATATTAAATGATTCTGTTTCAGAAACGCCTATGGCATCACGAGAATTTAACTCGTGGCTATTAATAATGGTTTCACCTGTGATATTCATAACGTAAACACCATGATTTTCGCTCTTTAATTTGTATTCGTAATTTTTATCGGCATCTAAATCAATGCGCGTTAACACCACATCCTGATGTACTTTTAAACTGCCCTCATGACTATTGTTCATTGAAGTCACTAAAGTTTGTAATTGATTTTGACGTGCTGCGCTATCGAACGATTTTTGGTCGTATCGCGGTGCAACATTTTGAGTATCGGGGAAAATCCATATTTGAAACAAACTCAAATACTCACTATCTGAACCATTAATTTCGGAATGCTGCACACCGGTTCCGGCACTCATTACCTGCACTTCGCCGGGCACAACCGGAATCCATGCGTCGCCCATGTTATCCCTGTGTTTTAAAACACCTTTTAAGGGTATGGTAATAATTTCCATATTGTCGTGCGGATGGGTTCCAAAACCCATTTTTGGTGCAATAATATCATCATTAAGTACGCGTAAGGCCCCAAAATTTACTTTTTCAGGGTTATAAAAGCCTGCGAAACTAAATGAGTGATTGGCCTGTAACCAACCGTGGTTGGCATAGCCTCTGTCTTCTGCTTTGTGTAATACTGTTTTCATGATACTGCCCGAACAAGCGGGTATCTTTTTAAAATTAAACTTAAATATTTATAATTGTCGAGTTTCTGTTTCTTATGAGATTCCTGCTTTTGCAGGAATTACTCATCGCATTTTATCTAAAATATGGTTGAGTTGCTGCGCTTCGGTTGCAGTAAGTTTTTCAACTAAAGTCTCGTAAAACTCACTTGAAATAGACTCTAAAAGTTGTTTGCCATTGGCAGTGATTTCAATATGAACCACTCGCCTATCGTCTTCGCATGGTATTCTTTCAATTAAATTTTTAGCACACAACTTGTCCATCAATCTGGTGGCGTTGGGCGAGCGCTCTATCATTCTGTCTTTGATGGTTTGAACCTTTAGAGGCTGATTAGCACCATTTAAAATTTTTAAGATATTGTATTGCTGGGGCGAAATTCCGAAGGATTTAAAAAACTCATTTTGAAAACTATTAATCCAATTAGCCGTGTACAAAATGTTAATTAAAGCCTTTTGTTTTTCGTTTTTGAAAGTTGAATTAATATCTTTTGAAATATCTCCCATCATTAAACATTTATATGGCCGACTGTAATTTTTGAACCGCCGACTTTAATTGGTCATTCAAATCATCATTCACGAATTGGCCACCTTTAAAGTTATCACCAAATAATGGTAATGAAAATTGAGCAACAATTTTGGTGTCGTGAAAAGGAAAACGATTAGCTGCTGCCTCCAAAACCGATGCGCCACCTCTACCTCCGGGTGAAGTTGCCATAAGCAACATAGGCTTACCACAGAAGGTTTTAGCCTCAATTCGGCTCATCCAATCAAATAAATTTTTAAAGACGGTTGCGTATGAACCATTGTGCTCAGCAAGCGAAATAAGTAAACCATCGCTTTCTTTTATTAAATTAAAGAACTTATGGGCATTATGAGGAATGCCATGTGATTTTTCAAGATCAATTCCGTAAAGTGGCAAATCAAAATCATTTAAATCTACCAAGTTTACTTCTGCATTATCAATTAAATCTGAAGCATAAGTTACTAATTGTTTATTTATGGAGGTTTTACTATTACTACCGGCAAAAGCTAATATTTTTTTCATGTGTTTTATATTTGTCTTTTCAATTACAATACAAATGTACATATAATAAATTTATATTCCAAGGAATATATTTCCATGTTATATATATTTAACAAGGTCTTAAGAAATCTATCAGAAAAATCATTTTAAACTTTCGTAAATTCGTACCAAACAAATAACAATGGATTTAAACTTCAACAAAAACGAAGATCATAATAAACTTTTAGTTTCAGATTTAAAGCAACGTTTGGCTAAAGTAAAATTAGGTGGTGGTCAGAAAAGTATTGACAAACAGCACACCAACGGAAAAATGACCGCCAGAGAACGCATTGATTATTTACTGGACCCTAAAAAACCTTCGATTGAAATTGGCGCTTTTGCTGGAGAAGACATGTACGAAGAACATGGTGGTTGTCCTTCTGGCGGTGTTGTTGTGAAAATTGGCTATATTAAAGATAAACAATGTATAGTGGTAGCAAATGATGCCACGGTTAAAGCCGGTGCCTGGTTTCCAATTACCGGAAAAAAGAATTTAAGAGCCCAGGAAATTGCCATTGAAAACAAATTACCTATTATTTATTTGGTAGACAGTGCCGGTGTGTATTTACCAATGCAAGACGAAATCTTTCCTGATAAGGAGCATTTTGGTAGAATTTTCAGGAACAATGCCATTATGAGTAGTATGGGTATCACTCAAATTGCAGCCGTTATGGGAAGCTGTGTTGCCGGTGGCGCCTACTTGCCAATTATGAGTGATGAAGCGTTAATTGTGGATAAAACCGGCTCCATTTTTTTAGCGGGAAGTTATCTGGTTAAGGCGGCTATTGGCGAAACGATAGACAACGAAACCTTGGGTGGTGCCACGACACATTGCGAAATAAGCGGTGTTACAGATTATAAAGCTAAAGACGATAACGATGCTTTAGATACCATCAAAAATATTGTTGATAAAATTGGTGATTTTAATAAAGCAGGTTTTAACAGAATAAAAGCTGCCAAGCCTAAAGAAAAACAAGAAGATATTTACGGGATTTTACCAAGAAGTCGTGCCGATCAATACGACATGTATGAAATAATCAAACGCCTTGTTGATAACAGCGAATTTGAAGAATACAAAGCCGGATACGGGCAAACCATTATAACAGCCTATGCCAGGATTGACGGTTGGGCAGTTGGTATAGTGGCCAATCAGCGCCAAATAGTTAAAACCACCGGTGCTAAAACCAAACCTACCGAGATGCAGTTTGGTGGTGTTATTTACAACGACAGCGCCGATAAAGCCACCCGGTTTATTGCCAACTGCAACCAAAAGAAAATTCCACTGGTCTTTTTACAAGACGTCACAGGTTTTATGGTGGGCAGCAAAAGTGAACATAGTGGCATTATCAAAGATGGTGCTAAAATGGTAAATGCCGTAAGTAATTCAGTCGTACCAAAGTTTACAGTGATTATTGGTAATAGTTATGGCGCAGGCAATTACGCTATGTGCGGTAAAGCCTACGATCCGCGATTGATTGTGGCTTGGCCAAGCGCTGAATTAGCTGTAATGAGTGGAAACTCGGCTGCCAAAGTATTGCTACAAATTGAAACGGCCTCTTTGAAGAAAAAAGGCCAAACCATTACCAAAGAAAAAGAAGAAGAATTATTTCAGAAAATTAAATCGCGTTATGACGCACAAGTATCACCCTATTATGCTGCAGCCAGACTTTGGACCGATGGCATTATAGATCCATTAGATACCCGAAAATGGATTAGTATGGGTATTGAAGCCGCCAATCACGCCCCGATAGAAAAGGCTTTTAATTTGGGGGTTTTACAAGTTTAATCGGTAACGTGTAACGGTATTCTTGGAATGGTTAGTAACTTAGTTTGCCTACCATTAACATATCTAAAGCCATCTTCACCATAAAAACCGGCTTCTTCGAGCATGATTCTTATATCGCGTTTCCATTGAGGAATATTGACCGTAGTATTTAATTCTATGGCGTAAACTGTATTTGGATAAAGCGGATAATCGCCGTCTCCTGGAACTCCACCTTGGGCATCCCACATACCAATGGTTGGTCCGGCCGAATGACCGTAATAACCCATAGGATGTGTGTAAATAGATGGCTGTAGTCCTTGAGCTTTCGCTTCTTTTAAGGCATTTAGCAATATTTCATTACCCGTAGCACCTGTTTTAAATTGATTTGTTAAAATATCCTGGAGTTGATTACCTTTTGCCAGCGCATCTACTAAATATTTTGGTGGCTCAGTTTCTTCAGGTTTTAAAACATAGGCCAGTTGCTGGCAGTCTGTATTGAGATTTAAATAGGTAATACCAAAATCGCAATGCAGAAGATCGCCCGGAAGTATGACCATATTTTCAGGACGGTTAGAAAAAGCGTAAAGATGATTTCCCATGCTCTCATTGCTTCGTTGCACATCAACAGTTGGATGAAACCAGGTTTTTAATCCCAACTCAATCACTTTATCGCGCATCCACCATTCCACATCGGTTGTGGTGGTAATTCCGGGAGTGATGACAGCTTCAGAAAACGCTTCAGAAATAATATTTCTAGTGATGATAACCAATTGATCATAAATAACCATTTCTTGTTCGGTTCTGGTTTCGATCCATGCCACAGCAAGTTTTTCGGCTGAAACTACTTTTTTGTGATGTTTTTTTGGTAAATACTTCATTAATAGTTCATAATCGGTTTTAGCCAAACCGTCGGCGATATTAAAATCTTCAGAAAAATTAAGTCCGATGGTTGTCGGATTTCGTTCCTCGATAATCTCTATTAAACGTTTCCATTGATCAGGTTGCTGGTCTTTATCCCAAGCCGACAGGATTGATTTACCAAAATTGTAGCGCGCCACCGCCAGTTTTTCAATACTGTTATTTTTTTTGTTTCTGTAAAAAACTAAGATAGTTCTTCGTCTGGCATTTAACCAAGTGGCAGGCAGCATGGTTTTAACAACAGGATCTTCATTGTATTCGCGAGTAATCAAAATCCACATATCAATATTGGTTTGATCCATAAGTTGCGGCAATAAGTTAGCAAGTCGGTTTTCAAGTATGGCGTCTTGTACCTCTGCGCGTCGTTGTGAAGGTAAAATATGCTGCGATACTGCCATTTGACAACTAACAATCAAAAAAAAGCAGATACTATTTTTAATAAATCCAATCATGACAATTTAGCTTTATTTAAGGTTTCCAAAATTTGAATTTTACCCGGTGTTTTTTCAACAAACCTGGATATGAAATAAATAGATTTAGGTGCTTCAAACTTTTCTAAATCTTCAAAAACTGTCTTTGAAATTTCAAATGGCTCTGATTCAACAATCATCACAACGTGTTCACCCAGTTTAGAATCGTGTTCTGAAGTAATTAAAATTCTATGTTGAAATTTGTCTTGTAATTTTGCCTCAACCACTTCGGGCTGAACCTTAACGCCGCCCACATTAATAACATAATCTGCCCTTCCTAACCATCTAAATTCGTATTCAGATATCAACTCTACAATGTCATTGGTGATGACGGGTTCACTCGATAGATAAGGGGCTTTAATTACCAAGCAATTTCTTTCGTCCTGGGTTACCAGAACCCCCGGAAGCGTCGTGAAATATTTGGATTTAGTTTTACCGTTTAAGCGTTTTGCAGCAATATGTGTGATAGTTTCGGTCATTCCGTAGGTTTCATACACTTCTGTTTTTAACTTTTGAACAGCTGTTACCAAAGATTTAGGAACCGCGGCACCACCCACAATTAACTTCTTAATATTTTTTGTAGCGTTTATGGTGTTTTCAAGTTGCAAAGGCACCATAGCACAAAAGTCGAATGTTTTATCAATATCAAAAATAGGTCTAGAAAGCGGCTCAACAGTGGTGACTTCTAATCCCAGAATCATGGCCCGTACAAGCATCATTTTTCCGGCAATAAAGTGGGTTGGCAAGCAATGCAGACAGGTGTCTCCAGGTTCAAGACTAAAGAAATTCCCAGTAGATATTGCGGAGGCCACCATAGCGTCTTTTTTTATTATAACAATTTTAGGCGCACCGGTTGAGCCCGATGTACGCACTTCAACCACAGGCCTGTCGTTGGTCCATTCCAGCAAAAAGTCGCCCATTTCCTTTTCAAATAGCTGGCCTTCTTTGATAAAACTGTAAGCCACTTCTTTTAAGGCATCTCTGTCAAAATAGAGTCCGTTAAGCTTAAATTTATTATGTATTTTGTCAAATGTTGGAATCATATTGGTCTGTTACTTCAGGGTTATTATTTTTTGCTACTTCAACCTTTCCAAATAATTTATCGCGCCAGTTGGTCCAATTGTACTTCTTAGAGAAAATAAAGAGTAGAATTGGGAATACGATGAAAACAGGAATAAATATTTCTAAAAGACCCATAGGATCTGGATCTGAAACATCACGGTAAACCGAGTATGTCTGAAAAGCAGTCCAGTCTGCCGTTACCAATAAAGCTGTAAACATGTTATTGGCCGCATGAAAACCTAAAGCAAGTTCTAAACCATCGTCCATTAAGGTAATTATGCCCAAAAACAATCCGGTACCTATGTAATAAACCATAATAAAATTGCCCAGTTTTTCAACTTCAGGGTTGGCTATATGCAGAAGTCCAAATACAGCAGAAGTTACAATAAGTGGTACCCATTTATTTTTAACCAAAAAACCTATGCCCTGCATTAAATACCCTCTAAACATATATTCTTCAAAACTGGTTTGAAGTGGTACCAAAAGCAAGACTACAACTACAAGCACAGCAAATCTTTTCGGCTGAAAATTAAACACATAGTCATCTGGCGCCATGAATATTTCAATAAAAATAAGCGCAGAGGATACAATTCCCCAGAAAATAAAAGCAAACCAAAACCGACTCCAGTCTATTTTGGGCCTAGCTGTAGTAAGGTGATTTAACTTTTGACCATGTAGTAATCTGGCTCCGAGTATTAAAAATATCAGACCTCCAACAAATGGCAATAACATTAAGACAAGATTTAAATTAGAGTCGAAAAGTGTCATTAAGTAATTTAAATCATCGGCACGACTCATATCAAATTCACCTTTAAATTGTTTAAAACCAACGGCAATGGCATGAGGAGCCGAAAAAATAGCCACGCCAATAACGGCAATAATAACACCTAAGATATAACGCCACCAATCGTTTAAAATAGTACTAACCTGACTTATATACATGCTTATAAATTAAAATTCCAGTTAATTAAATTATTATAGTGCAATTTACCATTTTTTACTTGTAACGGACTATCAAAATTATTAGTAAATAACGAACCAGTGCCCAAACCTTGTGGCATTGTTAGATTGAGATGGTAGGCAAATTGCGCAATGGCATTTAAGCCTATATTACTCTCTAAAGCACTGGTAATCCAGTAGCCAATGTGATGTTCTTTGGCTACATCAATCCATGACCGGGTACCTTGAAAACCACCTATAAAACTCGGTTTTAAAATAATGTATTGTGGTTTGATGTGTTTTAGCAGTGCTTCTTTTTTGGTTGTTTCAAACACACCTATCAATTCTTCGTCTAAAGCAATAGGAATAGGTGTTTGCTGACATAAGCTAGCCATTTCATCCCATTGATGAACTGCTATGGGTTGCTCTATGGAATGCAAATCAAATTGCGATAATTTTTTTAGTTTTTCAAGTGCTTCGTTTGGTGAAAAAGCGCCATTGGCATCTACTCGAAGTTCTATGTCATTAAATGTAAATTCTTCTCTGATGGACTTTAAAAGAGAGAGTTCAGTATCAAAGTCAATCGCTCCGATTTTAAGTTTTAGGCATGAAAATCCTGCCTTTAACTTCTCTTTTATTTGAGATTTCATAAAATTGGCATCGCCCATCCAAATCAAACCATTAATACTGATAGCATCTTTACCCCGGGTAAAATCAGAAGGAAATAACTCAAAAGCTGATGGCGATTTTAAGGATTTAAAGGCCATTTCCAAGCCAAACTGAATACTTGGATAGTGTTTTAATTCTGAATATAATTTATCTAAACCAACACTAATATTAGCACAAACGTATTTTAATTTTTCTTCGTAATCTAGCACATCATCTACCGAAAGACCTCTTAAGAGTCCGCACTCGCCTATTCCTTTTTTACCATTAGATTCAACAACAATGAACCAGGTTTCTTTGGTTTTTAAAACACCCCGTGAGGTGCCTGCGGGTTGTTTAAAATTTAATACATATCGCTGATATTTGGCAGTCATAAAGGAGGTGTAATGCTCAAAAAACAAAGCAAAGATAATCCAATAGATTCTTAATGGCATATTAAAAATTAACCTAAGCATTAATTCTTAAAATCGAATCATAAATTTATCACTTCAAATAATTAAATTTGTGTCATTATGATTTTTGTTTTGTTATTTATTGCATTGAACCTTAGTTAACATGCCTAATTTCCCAAACCTTATACTATTTGCCATCCCGTTTTTTGTATTGGCCATGCTTCTAGAGTTGTATGTTACCACCAAACAAAACATTAAAACTTACGAAAAAAAAGACGCCTTTTCTTCCATTGCTATGGGATTAGGCAATGTTCTCATTGGGTTTATAAGCAAGGCCTTGGTTTTTGGAGCCTTTTATTTAATTTATGAAAACTTCAAGTTGTTTACCATTCCGGTTGTGTGGTGGAGTTTTATTTTAATATTCTTTGCTGACGACTTTTCGTATTATTGGTTTCACAGAATATCTCATGAATGCAGATTATTTTGGGCATCACATGTAGTACACCATTCGTCGCAACATTATAATTTAAGCACGGCCTTAAGACAAACCTGGTCCGGGAGTTTCTATTCTTTCATTTTTTGGCTTTGGATGCCTTTGGTTGGGTTTCATCCGGGAATGATACTGTTACAAATGTCTATAAGTTTATTATATCAATTTTGGATTCATACCGAAGCTATCGATAAAATGCCGCGCTGGTTTGAAGAAATTTTTAATACCCCATCTCATCATCGCGTTCACCATGGCAGTAATCCGTTGTATTTAGACAGAAATCACGCCGGCATTTTGATTATTTGGGATAAACTTTTTGGAACCTTTCAACCTGAAATTAAGGATGAAAAAGTGGTTTACGGTCTCACCTCAAATATCAACACCTACAACCCGATTAAAATTGCCTTTCACGAATGGATTGCCATATTTAAAGACACTTTTACAGGTTCCAAACCACTAAAAGCGCGTTGGCAGTATTTAATAAAACCACCGGGGTGGAAACACGATGGCTCCGGTAAAATTAGTGCCGATTTGCGCAGCGAATGGTTGAAAAACAAACAGATTTCAAATGAAAATAAGTAATAAGGTTATTTGGATTACCGGTGCTTCCAGTGGTATTGGGAAAGCTTTGGCGATTTATCTTTCTAAAGAAAAAAGTAACAAACTTATTTTGTCTGCACGAGGAGAAAATGCTTTAAATGAAGTTAAAAGGCTTTGCACATATCCCGAAAATATTTCTGTTTTACCATTTGATTTAGCCAAAATCGATATGATGCACGACATAGCTAAAAATGCTATTAAATTATTTGGAGCTATTGACATTTTGGTAAATAATGGCGGCGTGAGTCAGCGTAGTCTAATTATAGACACGGCAATAGAAGTGGATAAAAAACTTATGGAAGTTGACTATTTGGGAACAGTGGCTCTCAGCAAAGCCATTCTACCTCATTTTATTAAAAAGCAATCGGGTCACTTTGTTGTAGTGAGCAGTTTAATGGGGAAATTCAGTTCGCCATACCGTTCTGGATACTGCGGTGCCAAGCACGCCTTACATGGCTTTTTTGATGCTTTAAGAATGGAACACCAAAAAGACGGTATTGATGTTACCATGGTTTGCCCGGGATTTGTAAATACCAATGTTGCCAGAAATGCCTTGACAGGAAGTGGAGACATCCAGAACAATCAAGACACGGCTACAGAACAAGGTCTTTCTCCCGAAGTTTTTGTCAAACGCATGACGCATGCCATCGCTAAAAGGAAATTTGAAGTTTATATTGGAAAGAAAGAAGTTTTAGGAGTTTATTTAAAACGCTTTTTTCCTAAGTTTTTACATTATTTCGTATTGAGGAGTACGGTTCGGTAGTTATTAACCCAGAGTTTAAACCGTGGGTTGATAGAACGAGATATTATATCAAAGTAGTATTTACAGCTCCAGACTCTCACCAATTTCTAATAGCATCAAATCCTTATCATTTTCAAAGAATTTACGTTTTGCAGCTGCGTGGTCAATTTCTATATATCCAAACGTATCGAAATGAACTCCTAATATTTTGTCGCATTCTACGAAATCGCTGGCGTGAATAGCGTCATCAATACCCATTGTAAAATTATCTCCTATGGGTAAAATAGCTAGGTCTAATTTGGTAAACATAGGAATCAATTTCATATCCATCGTTAATGCAGTATCGCCTGCTATGTAAATGTTTTTTCTCTCGCCTTCTATAATAAATCCACCGGGCTGACCGCCATAAGTGCCATCCGGAAAAGACGAGGTATGCACAGCGTTTACATATTTTAACTTGCCAAATTCAAACTCCCAAGAACCACCATGGTTCATTGGGTGACCTTCGATACCCTTGCTTTGGTAGTGCGAAACAATTTCGAAGTTTGAAATAATTTTAGCACCCGTATTTTTGGCAATGGCTTCGGCATCGAGAATATGGTCTTGATGAGCGTGTGTGAGCAAAATATAATCTGCCTTAAGGCTATTGATATGGATATGACTTGCCCTTTCATTGGCCGAAATAAATGGATCTACAATTAAATGCGTTTCGCCTATTTGAATACCCAGAGAAGCGTGACCGTAAAATGTGATTTTCATGTATGATAATTTAAGTTAAAACATAAATTTTTATCCAAGAAAATTACTGAATTTTTAATAAAAAACCTGACCCAATCCTAATAAAATAGAAAAGATAAAAGTAGTAATGGCCAGAAATTTTAGTTGTGGATCGTATTCTGAAGGATGTTTGGCGTTCACCACCACTTTTATGTGCTTAAACAAAGGAATAAAAGCCAGATAAAAAATAAAATTATAAGGAGATGAATAGTATAAAATTGAAAATAAAACCGATGCTGTTATGGCTCCAAAAATTAAAAACAAATGGTATTGTTTGGCGCGTTTACTTCCCATTTTCACCGCTAATGTATATTTACCCGATTTTTCGTCGGATTTGATATCTCTCATATTATTGAGGT
The DNA here is from genome assembly GCF_006494535.1 of Paucihalobacter ruber. Taxonomy (GTDB): domain Bacteria; phylum Bacteroidota; class Bacteroidia; order Flavobacteriales; family Flavobacteriaceae; genus Paucihalobacter; species Paucihalobacter ruber. The sequence goes on along the minus strand of NZ_VHIQ01000006.1, from coordinate 162,543 downwards.
TGAGCACACCAACACTTAACAAACCTATAGAAATAGCCGGTAAAATAACTACATGGTCTAATCTTAAGGTATTTAGAAAATAGACTCCAACCACACTCACAAATCCGAAGAAAACAAATACAAACAAATCACCCAAGCCTTTATAACCATAAGGCGAATCCCCAATGGTGTAGGTCAAGGCCGAATAAACCGTAAAACCTGCCAATACTATAAAAATAAAAGCATACAAAATATGGTAAACTCCAAAGGCAGAAAAAATTAAGGCGAACACACTAAAAATAATAAACATAATAGTGTTTTGAATGGCTACCAGCATTTGCTCAGGTGAAATTTGTCCGCTTTGTATGGCGCGTTCAGGTCCAATGCGGTCATCGTTATCGGTGCCTTTAGTGCCGTCGCCATAATCGTTGGCAAGATTAGAAAGTACTTGAAAACCTATGGTTGATGTTATTGCAAAAATAAAAACCAATACGTTGAATTTGTCGGTAGCATAGTAGGCTAAACAAGATCCAACAAAAATTCCTGAAACAGATAATGGCAAAGTTCTGAGCCTAACAGCCGAAAGCCAAACTTGTAAATTAGTCATTTGTTTAGATTTGGGTTAAGGAATCCACTTCTTTTCAAAATTAGGTTTACGTTTTTCTAAAAAGGCATTCCTGCCTTCAATGGCTTCATCGGTCATATAAGCTAATCTAGTAGCTTCACCAGCAAATACTTGCTGACCAACCATTCCATCGTCGGTTAAATTCATAGCGAATTTAAGCATTTTTATAGAAGTAGGACTTTTCGCTAAAATTTCTTGTGCCCACTCGTAGGCTGTTTGTTCTAAATGGGCATGAGGTATCACGGCATTTACCATACCCATATCAAATGCTTCCTGGGCTGAGTAATTTCTTCCAAGGAAGAAAATTTCGCGCGCTTTCTTCTGCCCAACCATTTTTGCCAAATAGGCCGAACCGTAACCACCGTCGAAACTGGTAACATCGGCATCGGTTTGTTTAAAAATGGCGTGTTCTTTACTGGCCAAAGTTAAATCGCACACAACGTGTAAGCTGTGGCCACCACCAACTGCCCAACCCGGAACTACAGCAATGACTGCTTTGGGCATAAATCTGATAAGGCGTTGCACTTCTAGGATATTAAGACGGTGATAACCATCTTCCCCCACATAGCCTTGATGACCTCTGGCTTTTTGGTCTCCACCGGAGCAAAAACTCCAAACACCATCTTTGGTTGACGGACCTTCGGCCGAAAGCAAAACAACGCCAATGTTTACATCTTCATTAGCATCGTAAAACGCATCGTAAAGTTCACTGGTTGTTTTTGGCCTAAAGGCATTTCGAACATTAGGTCTGTTAAAGGCAATTCGCGCTACACCATTGCACTTTTTGTAGGTAATATCTTCGTATTCTTTAGCGGTTTTCCAAGCTATTTCTTTCACTGTAAATTATTTATACTATTCAGAAATCAAATATAAACCATCTGGTTTAATATCGATTAATTTTTGTTTGTAAAGATTTCCGACTGCTTTTTTAAAGTTTTTCTTACTCATTTCCAAATGAATTTTGATGTCATCGGGCGAAGACTTATCTGAAAGGGGTAAAAAACCGTCATGAGATTTAAGCGTATCGAGAATGGTTTGTGCATTAGGCTCAATGTTTCGGTAACCAATTTTACCCAGAGCAATATCCAGTTTGTTGTCTGGCCTTACATTTTTGACATACCCCTTAAGGCGATCGCCAATGTTAAGTTGCTGAAAAATATCGTCTTTAAAAATGAGTCCGCTGTGCTGTTCATTAACAATAACGTTCATCCCAATTTCTGAAGGATGAGAAATAATAAGGTCAACCTCATCAAATTTTTGCAGGGTTAAACTTGAATTATCAAGAAATCTATTGGTACGACTTGAAGCTACCAGTCTGCCGGTTGTTTCGTCTAAGTAACAGCGCACCAAGTACCACTGCCCGGCTCTCATTTGTACAACTTGCTCCTTAAATGGGCAAAATAATTCTTTTAACAATCCCCAATCTAAAAATGCACCGTGTTTTGTTACCTCATTACAGCGCAACATGGCAAAATTATCTTTTATTATAAATGGTTCCTCGGTGGTAGCAACCGGTCTTTCTTCGTTATCTAAATAAACAAAGACCTTAATTGCCTCCCATATTTTAAAATTTTCAGGAACATATCTGTTGGGTAATAACACTTCATTGCCCTCATCATCTGCAATATATAAACCTTGTTGAGCCTCGCGTATAATAGCCAGCGTATTGTATTCTCCTATATTAATCATATTGCAAAAATACGCATATAATTGTTTTGAATAAAAAAAGCGTTACTTAACAAATTGTGAGTAACGCTTCTTTACTTGAGTTAGTTATTTTTATTTGTATACAGACTCTTTTTTGAAGTGTTTTGCCAATAAATAATACACAACGGCTCTATATTTATTACGGTTAGATTGACCATACTGTTCCATAACTGCAGCGATGGCTTTGTCTAAATCCGGACTATCCTTTAAACCTAATTTTTTGATGAGGAAATTATTTTTTACAGTATCTAATTCAGATTGATCAGAACCGGCTACTGTAGCAGCATCTGCATTGTAAATAGATGGGCCGCAACCAATGGTTACTTTAGTTAAAAAATCCATGTCTGGATTAACGCCACACTTTTCTTTTAAATCTGCGGCGTATTTTGCAATTAATTCGTCTCTTTTACTCATTTTTTAATATTTTAAATTAAGTGTTAAATATAATTAATCTTAAGACCCTTTACAAATGAAAAAGTCACATTTTTAGTTACTTATTTTATAAATTTAAAATAGTCAAGTAAAATGTCGTCATTTTGGGTTCTTGGAGTAAAAATTTCGAGTAGTTTTGGTTTTTTGCCTGCTCTAAAAAAAGAGGTCAAAGCACGCTTTAAGCTCGCCTCATCTGAGGCTTTTTGATATTGAAAACCGTGTAATTCGCAAATTGGCTTAGCCTGTAGTTGGTGCTTGGTCTCAAAAAAAGTATCAAAGTTGTCGGTATTTTTATGTCCCGGTAAGATTCTGAAGATACCACCACCTTGATTGTTAACAACTATGATTCTAAAGTTTTTAGGTGTGTAATTGTTCCATAACCCATTACTATCGTAAAAGAAACTTAAATCACCGGTTATAAAAACCGTTTGTTTTTTGTTGATAGTCGCACTGCCTATGGCTGTTGACGTACTGCCATCAATACCACTTGTGCCACGGTTGCAAAATACATCTATAGATTTTGGCAATTGAAATAATTGTGTGTAACGAATGGTAGAACTGTTACCAACCTGCAAGACAATATTTTTAGGCAAGTTATTCAAAACTAAATCAAAGACCTTAAAATCTGAAAACGGAATTTGTTGAAGGTACTCGGTATGTTTAGTTCTTCTGATTTGCCTAATTTTTAAAAAGAAATTCTTGTATTCGCTCTTTTTATGATGTGTTACCTTGGGCAGCATGGCGTTAAAAAACACATTTGGCTCGTGCGGTATATGCGCCGAAAGACTAAAAAATGTATCGTAAGCGCGATTTGGATGAATGTGCCAATGTTCTTTTGGTTTATACTTCCGTAAAAATGCCTTGATGCGTTTTGAAACAATCATACCGCCAAAGGTTACCAGTAAATCAGGCTGAAATTGAGATAGTTCATCATCGTTTAAAGGCATAATTAGCTTGTCTATTCCCGGGAAAAATTGTGCGTTGTGTAAATTTGAAGTGGTTTCTGTTAACACAATAACGCTGTCTTCGTTAGCCAATTCATTCAACACATAATCATCAATACTGTCGGGATAATTAACGCCAACCAATACCATTTTTCGTTCACTGTTTTGCCATCTTTCAGCAAAATTCTTTACCTGAAAATCATCGAGTTTAGCAGGTTTAATTTCATTTTTATATGGTTTGGGAGTAATAGTAATTTCATCAACTAAATCATACAAGGGTTCATCAAATGGAATATTAATATGTACCGGACCCAATTGTTGTTGGGCAACACTAATAGATTTTTGAATTCCAAATTCGTTAAATTCTTGAATATCTTTTTGTAAGCCAAGAAAACGCTCTACTCTATTTTCTATGTTTTTAAAAATAGGAATGGATTCGTCGTTTGGTAAGCTCTGTTCGTCTTTAACATCTAACTTTAAATTGGTACTGAAAAGCACATGCTTTCCAAAGACATCGTTTTGCATGATGGTTTGTCCGTCGCCTATTTCCAATAAATGCTTAGGTCTGTCTGCCGAAAGTATAAGTAGAGGGATTTGACTATAAAAAGCCTCTGTTACCGCCGGAAAATAATTTACCAATGCACTGCCAGAAGTACAAACTACGGCAACCGGCTGTTGGATTTGTTGCGCGATACCCAAGGCGAAAAAAGCTGCACAACGCTCATCTACTATACTATAGCATTGAAAGAAGCTGTCTTGCGTAAACCCAATTGTAAGCGGTGCATTTCGGCTACCGGGTGATATTACAATGTGTTTGATATTTCTAAGCTTGAATAACTGAACAACCGTTTGTGCTAGTGGAATTTTTGGATATGGCATAGCAATTATTTACGCAACAAAGATACAAAGCAACTTAGCTAAATAAAAATTACAAAACGCTTTTCACCGTTTGTAATTTTGCCAATAATTCTTGCCATTCTTTTTCGGGGTCTGAATCTTTTGTAATTCCGCCACCAACATAAATGATAGCTTCTTCATCTTTAAGTTGCATACACCTTAAGTTAACAAATAGCTGTGTAGATTTGGTAACATTTTTATAGGCAGTGTTTTCAACATTTGAAACACGTTTGTTGCGTTCTCTAACCTTTATAGCATTCATTTCTCCTAAAAATCCGGTGTAGTATTCCCTATTGTAGTCTTCATGTGTATTGATGAAATCTAAAGCTAAATCTTTGGGTTTACCACATATTGCAGGTGTTGGATGTAAGTTGCTAAGTAAGTTTTTCAAATTGAATTTATGAAGCTCCAATACTGCTTCAATTTTAGTTTGTAAATGCCATAAATTGCCAGCACGTATGGTATCAATTTCGGCTGAAATAATACTGTCGATGTTGATACCAGAATCAACCAATTTCTCAATAATATATTGAGTAACAATATCTTGTTCATCTAATTCCTTTTCCTGCCAAGTTATATTGGTTTCACCATCATATTTTTGGGTACCTGCCAAAGACATAGTAGATAATTTATTCCCTTGAATATTGAGTAAGGTTTCAGGGGTGGCACCTATCCAAGTGCCAACTTTTGGATGGTACCAACAATACACAAATGCCGATGGATATGTCAACAACATTTTTTCAAAAATTGATAGCGGTTGAAGATTTTCTGCGTTGAAAATAAACGGCTTTGATAACACTACTTTTTTTAATGCTCCTATACTAATAATGTCTAATGCAGTTTCTATTAAGCTTGAATAAGATTTAGGTAAAGATTCGGCAGAGATTGGTTTTGAAGCAGCAGATGTAATGTCTAAAGCAGACAATTCTAATGTTTCGATTTTACATCTAGCCGAAGGAAATAAAATTGTTTTGAGAGTATCGGTCTCCGAAAAAGGGGCAAATACAAAGCCATTTTCTGTATAAGTTTCTGGATGATAAATGTGGTCGTCCTCCTGACGATAAGACTTCAGTTTATTGGCATTTGGCACTTTAAAGGCGACAAAAGGCAATTTTTTCTGGTAGTGTTTGAGCAAGTCATTTAACATTGCAGACTTTTATTTTTTAGGCAAAGCAATGGTAGTAAGTTTACAAATAGAAATTAAATTGTCATTATCATCTGTAATCCGAATTTGCAATAATTGGGTAGTTCTACCACGATGAATAAATGTTGCCTTGGCATAAACATAACCTTCTTTAACACTTTTTAAATGATTGGCTGATATCTCGATACCTCTCACAAAAACCTCATTTAAATTTAAAAAAATGTGTGCGGCAAAACTCCCTACACTTTCGGCTAGTGCGACTGTTGCGCCACCATGTAGAACACCATCAGGCTGATACACTCTGCTATTTACAGGCATTCTGGCAGTGACAAAATCTTCACCAAAATCTACAAATTCAATTTCTAATGTTTCCATCAAGGTGTTTTTACATACTTTATTGGCCTGGGATAATACCGCTTCTCTAGATATTTGCATATAAAACTGTAATTTTAAACTTTGCGGCTAAAATACAAAACCACCCATTTAATATGAGAAAGATTGAGAAAGAATTAACGTACAAAACCAGTAACACCTATTCCACCTTAAACAAACTAACCCCAAAGACCAAATACATCTGGTTTGTTTGTCATGGCATGGGTTATTTAAGCCGGTATTTCTTGAAATATTTTCAAGGACTAAATTCTGAAGAACATTACATTATTGCACCACAAGCACCCAGTAAATATTATTTAGGACCTAAGTTTAAGCATGTAGGTGCCAGTTGGCTCACCCGAGAAAATACCGGTGCAGATACCGAAAACATCATCCGTTATTTTGATGCCATTTTTGAGACTGAAAGCCTTCCAAGCGATAAGAAACTGATTGTTTTGGGATATTCTCAAGGAGTGAGCGTTGCAATGAGGTACATGGCAAAACGCAAAATAAAACCCGAATATTTAGTAATTCACTCAGGAGGTATTCCTAATGAATTGACTAAAGCCGATTTTAGTTATTTTGAAGGCAAAGTAACTTTAATTTATGGCACTAACGACGAATATTTAGATGACACAAGAATGCAAACTGAACGACAAAAGGCTCAAAATTTGTTTGGAAAACGGCTGGAAATAGTTCCTTTTGAAGGGAAACACGAGGTGAATACCGATTTAATAGAAAGGCTTATCGAATGACGTGGCAATAAATTTAGCTATTGCCTGTTTCTTGCGTTTTCATTATTTCTTTGATCTGTTTAGCCATCATAGCTCGTGCTATGCCCGGAAAAAACCTTCCTAAAAATACAAATACTTTGCCATGACCAGTGATGACTTGTACCTTTTTGCGCTTATCAATAGCTGTTATCATTTGCTTCACCGCTTTATCAGTAGGCCACATTAATTTAGCCGGACGCGGGTCTGGCGCTTCAGGGTTAAAATGCCCTGAATTATCTACTCTTGTAATATTGCTGTCAACAAACCCGGGATGAATAGTTGTGCAACTTACTCCCGTACCTCTGAGTTCTACTTGTAGCGACTCGCCAATATTATGAACAGCCGCTTTACTGGCGCCGTAAGCCGAAACAAAAGGATTTGGAACAAAAGCCGATACGCTGCCAATTAAAACCAGTCGGCCGTTAAACTTTTTTAGTTCTGGGATAGCGTATTTGGCTGTCATTGCCAGACCTACAACGTTAATGTTAAACTGGCGTTCCCATTCCTGCTGCGACGAATGCTCTAAAAAATTGGTGACGGCACAGCCTGCATTGGCAATAGCAATATCTATGCGTCCGTAATGCGATAATATCTTTATCACTGCCTTTTTAATACTTTCCTCTTCCATGACGTCGCAAACCAAGGGGTAAGCTTCGCCACCATCAAGTTTAATTTTTGAGGCTAATGCTTCTAATATTTCGGAGCGACGTGCACTCACCACCACTGCATATCCTTTTGAAGCATATTGCAGCGCCATTTCTTTACCAATTCCGGAGGAAGCTCCTGTAATCCAAACTACTGGTTTTGATCTTTCCATTATGAATGTTTTATCAAATTAGGTAGCAACTAAAGTAGTTTTTTAAAAAGTATTATCAAATTTTAGTTAACTAAAAAAGAATCCGGAACGTATGAGCAGAAAATATTTGACTCTTCGTAAATTTCGTTCATAACAAATTTTATAACAAAGGTGTTGACTATTTGCACGAAATACTAAAACCGATTAAGACATGAGATAGTTTATTTTTATTTTTTTAAATGTTGTAAACTAACTCACCAAATTAGCCACAATATCCTTAACTGGTAAAATAGCCTTCGTGTGCTCAATACTTGGTCCAGCTACCCAAACGGTTTTATAGGTGACTTCTTTAGCTGCTTTTTCAGTGGCGCGCATGCCGATACCAAACCGAATCATTTTAACCCATTTTTTGAGCTTTTTGTTTTTGTTTAAAACACGCTCAATCCAGGTTTGTTTGGTACCTACTTTTTGAACGTAAGGTGTATTAATCACCGTACAAGGTGTGCCCGAAATACGTTCGGTCATAATAATATCTTCAGCACCGTAATCCACACAGGCTTGTTTGTATTCTTCGGTAACCTGAGCTTCTACAGAAGCTATAAACGGACTCCCAACTGATACGCCTTCAGCACCGTAACTGAGCATTTTATCTAAATCGGCTTTACAACCCACGCCACCGGCTGAAATAACCGGGATGGTTAAATTAGATTTGAGAAGTTTTATTAATTCTTCAGGTGACAAGTTACCACGATGGCCGCCGGCTTCGTTATTAACGGCAATAGCAGCATCGGCGCCCAATTGCTCTACTTTTTTAGCGAAATGTAAATCGGTGACGTCGCAAAATACTTTGATACCTGCTTTATGAGCTTGATTGATGGTTTCTTCAGGACTTCCTAATGAGGTAATGATAAAATCGCAACCTTCTTCGCAGAGTACTCTCAATTGTTCTTTGTATTTGAGATTTGATTTGTTCACTATCAAATTAAACCCGAAAGAACCGCCTTCAACCTTATTAGCCTTTAACTGATGAATGGCAGTTTTTAAATCATCTAAAGTGCGGTAATTAAGCGCAGGAATACAGCCCGCAATTCCGGCTTTCATAGCCTCTGTTACCATAGCTACGTTAGAGACCAAAAACATGGGTGCTTGAATGATTGGGTATTTGATATGTAATAGTTTGGTGAGTTGCGTTTCCATAATTAAGAAGTATAATGACAAATATACATTATTTTATTATGCGTGCATAGTTTTTTAAAGTGTAGACAAAAAAAATCGCAACCCGTAAATGGATTGCGATTTTTAAGTGTTTAATTGATAATTTATAATTTGAGACTTAATCGATAATTAACATTACTTGAAGTTTTGATAATTTTTCGACGAGATTCCTGCTTTCATGCCTGCCGGCAAGGCAGGCGCAGGAATATCGGTAAAGATCCTTCGCAAGCTCAGGATAAGTGATTCACACAATCCCAACTTTCGCTGAGATTGGTTCTCTACTTATTTTACCTCTTCGAAGTCTACGTCTTCAACATCGCTGTTTTCACCTTTTGGCGCACCGTTTTGAGAGGCATCAGGTCCTGCGGCGCCACCTTGTTGGGCTTCGGCTTGTGCTTTATACATTTCTTCACTGGCCACTTTCCAAGCTTCGTTAAGCTTTTCTAGTGCGGGCTCAGTTAAAGTAATGTCTTTGCTTTCATAAGCCTTTTTCAAATCTTCCAAAGCAGCTTCAATAGGCTGTTTTTTATCAGCCGATAATTTATCGCCAAACTCTTTCAACTGTGTTTCGGTTTGGAAAATCATGGCATCAGCACTATTCAATTTATCAACCTTTTCTTTGACTGCTTTGTCTGCTTCAGCATTGGCTTCGGCTTCGGCTTTCATCTTTTTGATTTCCTCTTCAGTCAATCCTGAAGATGCTTCAATTCTGATATCCTGTGTTTTGTTGGTAGCCTTATCAGTTGCCGAAACCTTAATAATACCATTGGCATCAATATCAAAAGTTACTTCAATTTGAGGTGTCCCTCTTCTTGCCGGTGGAATACCATCTAAGTGGAATCTACCAATAGTTTTATTGTCATTAGCCATTGGTCTTTCACCTTGTAAAACATGTATTTCTACAGAGGGCTGATTATCGGCAGCAGTTGAAAATACTTGCGATTTCTTAGTAGGTATGGTTGTGTTGGCATCGATTAATTTAGTCATCACACCACCCATAGTTTCAATACCTAGTGATAATGGCGTTACGTCTAAAAGTAACACATCTTTTACATCGCCTGTCAATACACCACCTTGAATGGCGGCTCCAATAGCCACTACTTCATCAGGATTCACACCTTTATTAGGTTTTTTCCCGAAGAATTTTTCAACTTCTTCCTGAACTGCAGGAATACGTGTTGAACCACCTACCAAAATAATCTCGTCGATATCACTCTTAGATAAACCGGCCGCTTTTAAAGCTTTGGCACAAGGCTCAATGGTTCTCTTTACCAAATCGCTGATTAATTGCTCGAACTTGGCTCTTGTTAAAGGTTTCACTAAGTGCTTTGGTCCGCTGGCAGTTGCAGTTACATAAGGCAAGTTAATTTCGGTTTGGCTTGAAGATGACAATTCAATTTTAGCTTTTTCGGCAGCTTCTTTTAAACGCTGTAATGCCATGGCATCTTTACGCAAGTCAATACCTTCTTCTTTATTAAACTCGTCTGCTAACCAATCGATAATCTTTTGGTCTACATCATCACCACCTAAATGGGTATCACCATCGGTAGATAACACTTCAAAAACACCATCACCTAATTCAAGGATGGATACGTCATGAGTACCACCACCAAAATCGAATACTACAATTTTTTGGTCTATACCTCTTTTGTCTAGTCCGTAGGCTAAAGCTGCCGCAGTAGGTTCGTTGATAATACGTCTCACTTTTAAACCGGCTATTTCACCTGCTTCTTTAGTAGCTTGTCTTTGAGAATCGTTAAAATAAGCAGGTACGGTGATAACAGCTTCGGTAACTTCTTGATCTAAGAATTCTTCGGCTGTTTTTTTCATTTTTTGAAGAATCATCGCCGATAATTCCTGAGGTGTATACATACGACCGTCGATATCTACTCTTGGTGTATCGTTATCACCTTTAATCACTTTATAAGGTACGCGTTCTGCTTCTTTTAAAGATTCAGAATATTTGTTACCCATAAAACGCTTGATAGAATATACCGTTTTATGTGGATTGGTTACTGCTTGTCTTTTAGCAGGATCGCCAACTTTAATTTCACCACCTTCTACAAAGGCAATAACAGACGGAGTTGTGCGTCTGCCTTCGGAATTGGTAATCACAACCGGCTCGTTACCTTCCATCACAGAAACGCATGAGTTGGTCGTTCCTAAATCTATTCCTATAATCTTACTCATAATAATTTATTTATTCGTTTAAAAAATATTGTTCGTGTTTTAATACGCTATCGTAATGACAAGTACTATGCCATGACAAAAAATATGACAGGATGTCATTTTAATCAGTCAAACTTTTGTGAAATTTGAAATTTCTACAGTCTTAAAAATTTATATTTGCTTGCACATTCTGAAATTTAGGTACGGTATTTGATTTTGGGAATGATATGATGTTTTCAAAGGTTGAAAACCACTAATAATAAATTCTTAATTATGAAAAAATTATTTACACTTTTTACAGCAGTAGTATTAATAGGGTTGTCTTCTTGCGAAGGACCACAAGGACCTCCTGGACCTCCCGGTTTGAATGGTGCTGATGGACAGGATGGCGAAGTAGGAATTATTGTATCTCAGGCTTTTGAAATTGTTTTAGATTTTAATGAACAAAATAATTATGAGTTTATAGAACCTTATGGTTTTGAAGTATTTCCTACCGACGTAACTTTAGTTTTTATTTTATGGGAGGATATTGCCGGTACCGAAGTATGGCGTTTACTACCTCAGAGTGTTGAATTCTCAGATGGTAACCTGGTTTATAACTATGATTTTACTCAAGAAGATGTTAGATTTTTTCTGGATGGCACCACCAATTTTGCGGCCTTAGGAAACGAATGGACTCAAGCGCAAGTATTTAGAGTTGTTGTAGTTCCCGCTGATAATCTTGGTCGTCAAAATTTAACCGACTTTGATGCTATTATGGCATTATACGGCATCACAGAGTTTGAAAAACGGCAAGGAAATCGCTAATTTCGCGGTAATAATCTAACTCTCATCAATCAATTCTAAATGGAAATTATTTCGGTTTTCGATATGCTCAAAATTGGCGTGGGACCGTCAAGCTCGCACACCCTTGGGCCTTGGCGCGCTGCACAGCGATGGATTAGCGAACTTAAAGAAAGTCAACACTTTGAGAGCGTTGAGCAAATTAAAGTAGATCTTTATGGGTCGCTATCCTTAACTGGCAAAGGTCATGCAACAGATTATGCCGTCATGCTTGGTTTGACGGGAGCCGACCCCGAAACGATTCCTGTTGAAACTATTGAATCTACCGTAACCGAAATAAAAAATATCGGTACTATCAACTTTAATGGAGAACGTATTTTATCATTTTCATACCAAAACGACATAACTTTCAATAAAAAGTTTTTGCCATTTCATGCCAATGGAATAGTGTTTTCAGCACTGATTAACGGACGCTATAAAAAATCAACATTTTATTCTATTGGCGGTGGGTTTGTAGTGAAGGAAGAACGCCAGAATGCAAAGGCCAACAAGATTATTTTTTATTGCACCTTTCCATATCCTGTTGAAAACGGTAATGATTTACTCAAATTTTGCCATCAGCTTAATTTGCCTATTTCAGGAGTGGTTTTAGAAAATGAAAAGTCTATTAGAGACGAAGCCGAAATAGATTTTCAATTTAAACGTATTTGGGATACCATGCTGGAATGCATGTATGTTGGGTGCCACACCGAAGGCACTTTGCCGGGCGGACTCAAAGTAAGGCGTCGTGCTTACGATATGCATAAAAATCTAAAAGACGACTTACCATACTCCAATCCGCAAGAGTGGCTAGAATCCATCAGAAAAACCGAAGTGAAATTCAGGCAAATCCTTCAGTGGGTAAGTTGTTTTGCTTTGGCTGTAAACGAAGTAAATGCTTCATTAGGTCGTGTTGTTACTGCACCCACCAACGGAAGCGCGGGTGTAATTCCTGCTGTTTTAATGTATTATATGGTGATTGAAAATCACGAAGCAGATTTTGAGCACATCAAAAAGTTTTTACTAGTGGCAGGAGAAATTGGCAGTATCTTTAAAAAAGGCGCCACCATTTCAGCTGCCATGGGTGGTTGCCAGGCCGAAATTGGAGTATCTTCAGCTATGGCCGCCGCTGCACTGTGTGAGTTATTGGGTGGAACACCAGAACAAGTGGTTGTTGCTGCCGAAATTGCAATGGAACATCATTTAGGACTCACTTGCGACCCTATTGGCGGTTTGGTTCAAATACCTTGTATTGAGCGCAACTCGATGGGCGCCATCAAAGCTATTAACGCTGCTGAACTGGCCCTTAATACCGATCCTAAGAACGTAAAAGTACCCTTAGACAGTGTTGTAAACACCATGTGGGAAACGGCCAAAGATATGAACACCAAATACAAAGAAACCAGTGAAGGTGGTTTGGCTGTACGAGTCAATTTAACCGACTGTTAAGGCTTACAATTTTCCTTTTTTCGGGTGTCTATAATGGATATAATTTTCCAAACACCATCATCATTTAATAATTGAAAATTGTTAGTTCCGCAATGACTCAAATTATCGTTCACGTAAAAACTGTAGGGTGTCCACGCAGTAGCTAATAACCCATCGCTTTTTATTTGATAATCGTGAATGACTTCCTTAAAATTAACGTTGTCAGGAATTAAAGTGATACTTTTAATAAAGTTTTCAATAGATTCATTTTCAATATATAAATGATTATTTTCTGAATTGTATTTTATTGTTTGAATTTGTATTTGCTTAAACAAAATCGAAGTTAAAACAACTGAATCTTTTTGGTGAAAACCATCAAAAAATGTTCGGATGGTTTGCTCAATGGCTTCAGAATCGCTAAGACTTTGCCCTGATGATTTTTGATTAAGAACAAAAATTATCAACGTTAAAAAGAAAATTTTTTTCATCGATGTACATTTAATTTCAATTAACTAATAGTCTGTTATTAAGATTTAAATAATTAGTAAAGCTTCACAAGAACGTATTGTTTGAATGTGACTTTCAAATTTAGTACTTTTACCGATACCAATTTCATTTGACATGTCTGTAGCAAAAAACGATTACAAGCGCATTACTGTAAAAACCCTTGTGGATATGAAAGCCAAGGGAGAAAAAATATCGATGCTCACAGCATACGACTATACCATGGCAAAAATTGTTGACGGCGCCGGTATTGATGTTATTTTGGTAGGCGATTCTGCCAGTAACGTAATGGCCGGTCATGAAACTACTCTTCCAATCACCCTAGACCAAATGATTTATCATGCCTCGGGTGTGGTTAGAGCTATTTCGCGATCTTTGGTAGTGGTAGATTTACCTTTTGGAAGTTATCAGAGTGATCCAAAGGAAGCGCTTCGTTCGGCCATTAGAATTATGAAGGAAAGTGGTGCACACGCCGTAAAACTTGAAGGTGGATGCGAAATCAAAGAATCTATTAAACGTATTTTAAATGCAGGAATTCCGGTAATGGGACATTTAGGCTTAACACCACAATCTATTTATAAATTTGGCACTTACACCGTTAGAGCCAAAGAAGACACCGAAGCTAACGAACTGATTGAAAATGCCAAAATGTTGGAAAGAATTGGTTGTTTTGCAGTGGTTGTAGAAAAAATACCTGCAAAATTAGCAAAAGAAGTGGCGAGACAACTCACCATTCCTGTAATTGGTATTGGTGCCGGAAATGGCGTTGACGGTCAGGTTTTAGTGCTTCACGACATGTTGGGAATGACACATGAATTCAACCCGCGATTTTTGCGCAGATATATGAATTTGTTTGATGATATGACCACCGCCATCGAAAAATATGTGTCTGATGTTAAGTCGGTTGAATTTCCAAACGAAAACGAACAGTACTAACTCTCGTTAGGCTTTTTAAAGGAAAATAAACTGACGAATGATCTAATATAAATTTAGTGACCAATTATCCTGACAAAATTCTCACTAATCCAACCAATCTTCAAGTAATTTACGAAGACAATCACCTCATCATTGTCAATAAACGTCCAGGTGATATTGTTCAAGGTGACAAAACAGGCGACACGCCACTTAGCGAGATTGTAAAATCTTATTTAAAGGACAAATACAATAAACCAGGGAATGTTTATCTAGGCGTGGTTCATAGGTTAGACCGCCCTACTAGCGGTATTGTTGTGTTTGCGAAAACCAGTAAATCACTGCCAAGACTTAATAAAATGTTTGCCGAAAAGTCTGCTAAAAAAATCTATTGGGCAGTCGTTCAAAATACACCACCGAAACAAAATGACACCCTAATTAACTGGTTGCAAAAGAATGAAAAAAACAATAAGTCGTATGTTTTTAATGAAGAAATAGCCGATGGTAAGAGAGCTGTTTTACACTACAAAGTACTCAAACAATTAGATAATTATTTCCTTGTAGAAGTAATATTAGAAACAGGAAGACACCATCAAATTAGAGCTCAACTATCTCATATAAATTGCATTATAAAGGGTGATTTAAAGTATGGATTTAAACGAAGTAATCCTGATGGCAGTATTCATTTGCATGCGGCTAAACTATCTTTTACGCATCCGGTTACGAAAGAATTGTTAGAAATTACCGCAAAACCGCCGCAAACTGATGCCATATGGCAATCAATTCAAAATTGATTCATTGTAATCAACGAAAAGGTCACCTTATCACCTGTTTTCTTTTGCGCCAATAAATTAATTGCCTGATCAGACAGTTGTAAAACCCTTGGATAACCTCCGGTTGTTTGTGCGTCGCGCATCAATATAATAAGCTTTCCGCCGGGAGTTAACTGTACTGTTCCCGGTAATACTGCCGAGGTAATGATAGGATTTAAATTATTATCAATGTGCTCAATGAGTTGATAACCCATTCGATTGTTGAGATTTGAAATGGTAAATTCAGAACTTAACATGGATTTTTGCTGCTCCGGACTTAAACTATCAAATTCGGGCCCTGTAAAGACTTCTAAAATAGATTGATCAAACCTTTGATTTTTAATTTTTGAATAAGCCTCTTTTAGTTCCAAATTTTGTTCATCTATTGAAAGCATATCATCATTTTTTAAAGAACCTTCAGTAGTTACAGACTTAAATAAACTTCTACTATTCAATACTTTTGCGGTTTTTATACCACCCGATACCGCTATATAAGTTCGACAACCGTGCTTTGAAGCTGAAAAGCTTACTACATCACCTTTATCAATTTTTATCGGTTTATAAGTACTTACGGCAAGACCGTTTAACTTAGGTACCATATCAGCGCCGGTAATTGCGATGCAGGTATCACAATTAAACTTAAACACGCCACCAATTAAAGTCATTTCAATCACAGCAGCATTGATATGATTACCAATAATTTCATTGGCTAATTTTGCCGAAAATTGATCCATAACACCACTTACAGGTACGCCAAGATGAGCAAAACCAGATCTACCAAGGTCTTGAACTGTCGAATATAAACCAGATTTAATAATTTCAATCATTTCAAAAAGAGTGATTAGGAAGAAAATCTCCGTTTTCAACTGCGCTTTTAATAGCAAAATAGTCATCTTTACCTATAGGCGTGAACTTAATTTTATCACCAGCCGAAGCAAAACAAGGGTTTTGGTTTTTCACGTTAAAAAAATTAAGGGGAGAATTTCCAATCACATGCCATCCACCAGGACTATCCATAGGATAAATACCAGTTTGGTTTTCTCCAATTGCAACCGAGCCTTTAGAAACATGTTTGTCTGGTATGGTTTTTCTGGCCGTCACTAACTGCTCTTCTAATCCGCTTAAATATAAAAATCCCGGTAAGAAACCAATAAAACAAACGCTGTAAAATGGAGCGGTGTGTAATTTGATAATTTGCTCAATCGTTAATTTTTTAATTACAGATAACGACACTAAATCTGGCGCTAAGTCGATGTGATAGCAAACAGGAATCTCCCAAAGTTTTGCATCTTGTCTAACCACAAAATTTTCACCTTCATAGAGTGTTTTTAGGACTGAAATTTCACTATAGGCGTTCTCAATAGTTGATTTATATAATATTGTTATCGAGTTGTATGCAGCAATTATTTCAAGTATAGATTTAATACAGTTTTGTTCGATTAAATTTTTAAAAAACCAGACGTCTTCCTGTATTTTGGCGTCAATTTTTTGAGGCCATTCAACTAAAACAGCTCGATTTCCAAAGGGTTTATATTGCAAGTTAAACCGTCCCAATTTTAATATTTTTTGAAATTAAAAATTCGTGTAATTGTCTTAAAATTTCAATGGCATTATTGGTGTCTCCATGTACACAAATGGTGTTAACTGTAATAGGTTTTAACAACCCGGAAATGGTTTCAACCTCATGTTCTGTAATCATTTTTAAAACACGTTTACATATCTTTTCCGGAGTGATGATAATAGCATTGGGTTGGCTTCTATCAACCAATGTTAAATCGTTGTTATAGCTTCTATCTGCAAAACCTTCAAAAATAACTCCTACTCCACTTTTCTTGGCTAATTGAGCCACGACTGACTTATGTGGCGCATAAAGTTTTAAATCGGGATTAATATCGAGAATCACATCGATAATTATTTCAGCATAATTATACTCATTCACCGCTAAATTGTACAAGGCACCATGAGGTTTTAAATGTGTAACTCTGCAACCTGCTTTTGCCGATAATTCAATTAAGGTGTACACCTGCAGTTTTAAACTTTTAAAAAGTTCTTCTCGTGGCATTTCAATTTTTACCCTTCCAAAATTTTCCTTATCAGGAAAAGCCGGATGCGCTCCAACTTTAACATCGTAATCTTTAGCCAGCTTCAATACTTTTAACATGGTTACTTCGTTTCCGGCATGTCCGCCACAGGCAATATTACACGAGGATATGTAAGGCATCATAAAAGCTTCGTTATTGATGCCTTCACCAACATCGGCATTTAAATCTATTTGGTACTGCTTTAAATCCATTGAAAGGCTTGTAATATACTTTTCATTCCTAAAAATACGACAAAAACAAGCAATGCAACACTTATAAGGTTTTGGGTTTTTGAATTGACATGAACTCCCAGAATATGTCGCTGGTTCATCATCCAAATCAACATCAGTGCTATTAAAGGCAATAGCAAACCATTGGCAATTTGAGCAATGGTAATGATTTTAACAGGCTTAATACCCGTAGAAGCGAATATAACCCCAATGAGCAGTACCAACATCCAAACCAATCTAAATTTACTTGAATTTAATTTAGTTGACCATCCCAAACAGCCACAAGCCACATAGGCAGCTGCCAATGGTGCTGTGACTGCACTAGTAATGCCGGCAGCAAATAAACCAAGCGCTAAAACATATTTTGCCGCATTACCATAAACCGGCGCTAAGCCCAAGGCTAAATCTGACGCATTTTCAACGCCTTCAATATAAAGAGATGACGCAGTAATAATAATACTCATGGAAACCAATCCACCAAAAACAACAGCTATGATGGTATCGGTTTGGGCTAGTTTAAGGTTACTTTTGTCTTTCCATTTTTCTTTAGCCAACGCAGAATGCAAAAATAAATTATAAGGAACAACTGTGGTGCCTATAAGCGCCACAACAGTGAGCAAACTATTCTCAGGAGTTCTAAATGTTATGATATTACTTAATATCGATCCTAAGTCGGGCTTTGTTATAATGGCAGCTATTACAAATGAGATACTCATAAAAACAACCAAACTTATCATACTTCGCTCCAGAATTTTATAATTACCGATGTAAAGAAGCGAAAAGGCAATTGCACCAATTAAAAGACTATAAATATTAATGGTAAGACCAAAAATATCGATCGTATAAACCTCATTTAACACACTTAACCCCAAAACAGCGCCACTAATATTTCCTGCTTGATAGGCTGCATTACCGAGCACAATAGCTAGTAAAATAAGCACTGTAATAAAAATATTTAGAATGGGGTTTTTGATTTCGGTTTTAATTAGTTCGGCAAAACCGCGTTGAGAAATAACGCCTAATCTGGCTGACATTTCCTGAAATACTACGGTAATCAGTATTGATATAACCATGGCCCAAAGCAATGCTAATCCAAACTTTACACCGGCGATGGTGCAGACCGTTACTGTTCCCGGACCAATAAATGCGGCTGCTACCAGTGGTCCGGGACCTATACTTTTTAAAATTTTCTTAATCAATTCAGTCAGTATTTAATGCATAAAGTGCAAAACTTCCCAACCAATGACCGCCTTCATAAGAATCTTCAAAAATATTGGGCAAAGAATATAATAAGTGCTTTTGTGCAATAAGATTTAAATGTGATAATTCGTTCATATCCTTTGAAATTGTGTATAAGCACCAAGCTCTTGAAAAATTGAGTCCGTCGAGATGTACCAATTTACCATCAGTTCTGTCTGACACCACTCCGGGTTCAAGTTTAAAATCTGATTGAAACAATTGCGGCATAAAACTATTAAGCCAAGATTTAAATTCCGCCTGCCCAAGAACCCGCTTCATAAGGGCTGCTTCTTCTAAACAAGGTGATAAAAAATCGAAACCGCTTGGTTCCCAAGCTATAGGGCAAGCGGCGTCATTTTGATAAAAAGATCTTGCACGAGTTTTAATTAATTCAACTAATTGGGTATTTCCAAAGGTTGCGGCGTAATCTAATGCAAAACTTAAACCAAATGCGGTATTGCTGTGCTCACCAACTCGAACCGGATAGTTCAGTTTAGGTAAAAATTCCAGATATAATTCTATTATTTTGTCAGTTAAAGGTTGAAGATTTGCTTCAAGTTCTCGCGCCAAAGGGTCATCCCAGGTATGTAATTCTTCAGCTAATTTTAGCAACCATGCCCAGCCGTAAGTGCGCTCAAAAGATTTATTGTGATTTTTACTGAAATAAGCCACTTCTTGCTCAATGTTTTCTTTTGATAAGTTATTCTGAAGAAATTGAATGGCTAAATCTCTCTGTTCTAAATCTGGAAATTGTTTAAGTAAACTTACCAAGCTCCAATGTCCGTGCACTGACGAATGCCAATCAAAACAGCCGAAAAACGCAGGATGCAATACTTTTGGTAATGCTAACTCAGTTTCATCGGCTAGTGTTTGACCTAATTTATTAGGGAATTCTACAGCTATACAATTAAGAGGTAATTTGGCTAATTTGTTGGCTTGTTCCAAGTTTAATTCGAGTTTTACCACTGTTTCATTCTCAGTTTTAGGTTGGGTATTCAAAACTTGTTTTTCTTCGGAATTGTTGCAGGCGAAGACTAAGAACAGCAGTAATGTAGATAATATTTTCATGAGGTACGGAATTTCAATTATGAGATTCCTGCGGTTGCAGGAATTTGTTAGCCGAGCCAGCCTTCACGGTCCAGACTTCTATACTGAATAGCTTCGCTAATGTGCGCACCTGTTATTTCGGGTGAAGCTTCTAAATCGGCTATAGTTCTCGAGACTTTTAAAATACGGTCGTAAGCTCGTGCCGACAAATTTAAGCGTTCCATAGCAGTTTTAAGCAATTGCTTGGAAGTTTCATCCAACTTACAAAACTCCCTAATTTGTTTGCTGCTCATTTGTGCGTTGTAATGCACTTTTTCCAAATCTTTAAACCGCTCACTTTGATGTTCTCTTGCAGCGGTTACTCTTTTTCTAATGTCGACTGAAGACTCAGCTTTTCGATCATCAGACAATTTTTCAAAAGGTACCGGCGTCACTTCTATATGAATATCTATTCGGTCTAATAAAGGTCCTGAAATCTTACTCATATAGCGTTGCATCTCAGCAGGCGAAGACGTTACCGGTGCATCGGGATCGTTAAAATAACCTCCCGGGCTGGGGTTCATGCTGGCAACAAGCATAAAAGAAGAAGGATAAGTAACGGTAAACTTAGCCCTTGAAATAGTTACTTCTCTATCTTCAAGAGGCTGTCGCATTACTTCCAGTACTTCTCGCTTAAATTCAGGTAATTCATCTAAAAACAACACTCCATTGTGTGAGAGTGAAATTTCACCGGGTTGCGGGTAGCTGCCGCCCCCGACCAGTGCAACGTTTGAAATAGTGTGATGCGGACTCCTAAACGGGCGTTGCGACATTAAACCGGTGTGTTCTTTAACGCGTCCGGCCACAGAATGAATTTTGGTTGTTTCCAAGGCCTCACCCAACGTCATTGGTGGCAAAATACTGGGCAAACGCTTAGCTAACATGGTTTTTCCGGCGCCCGGCGGGCCGATTAAAATAATGTTATGACCACCGGCTGCGGCAATTTCCATACAACGTTTGATGCTTTCCTGACCTTTGACATCGGCAAAATCGAATTCCGGGAAGTCCAAATTTTTGTAAAACTCTTCTCTTGTATTAATAATAGTTTGTTCAAGTGGAATACCCTTATCAAAAAAGTCGATGACCTGACTAATATTATCAATGCCAAAAACTTCTAAATCATTTACAATGGCAGCTTCTTTTGCGTTTTGATTGGGAAGGATAAAACCCTTAAAACCTTCTTCTCTGGCTTTGATGGCTATAGGTAAAGCCCCTTTAATTGGCTGAAGATTTCCATCTAACGAGAGCTCACCCATAATAAGATATTCATCTAAATTAGGTGTGTTAATTTGATTAGTTGCTGCCAAAACACCGATAGCTAGGGTCAAATCATAGGCACTGCCTTCTTTACGTAAATCGGCCGGAGACATATTGATAATGATTTTCTTTCCGGGTATTTGATAGCCGTTATTTTGCAAAGCAGCGGCAATGCGATAGTTGCTTTCTTTAATAGCATTATCTGGCAAACCAACTAAATGATATCCAATACCTTTAGCTACATTAACCTCAACTGTTATGGTGGTGGCTTCTACTCCAAAAACAGCACTTCCGAATACTTTTTTGAGCATCTTAAAACTTTTGTTTAAATATAGGAATAATCATTAAACACATCAAAATGAAATACTTTCAAATTTTGAAATTTAAATACTATAAAGCTAATTTAAGATTTTTTATATGTTTATTCTAATTCGGATGAATTACTAATTCATCTATTTAAAAAAACCATAACACATGATGGCATCTAATAATCTTTTAGAACTTAATATAATTAAACTTGATTTATAAACTCCAAAGCTCGTTTTTCGTTATAATAAACGCCTTTTCGTCCTATAAATCCAACATGTCCGCCATGGTTAGGCATTTCTAAAAACAGAGATTGATTTAGTTTTGCCTCTTTCACCGGAAAACATCGCGGCGATAGAAAGGAATCATTAAGCGCATTAATGATTAGCGTTGGCACTTTTATTTCTGATACAAACTGTAAACTACTACACCTTTCATAATAATCAAATTTATCTTGAAATCCGTGTGCCTTCGACGTATAAACGTCGTCAAAATCGTATAAGGTTTTAATGGCATTAATTTCTTCAACTGAAATTTTATTGGGGTGAAGTATTTGTTTTTTCTTCAATCTATCAACCAGATGCTGTTTAAATCTGATGGCGTACAATTTATTTTTCAAGGTGTGAAGTTCAGCAGCCGATCCTTTTAAATCGCATGGCACCGAAACAGCAACGGTTTTTTTTATCTGCTTTGGAATATCTTGGCGTTCACCTAAATATTTCAGCAATAAATTGCCGCCCAAACTAAAGCCTTTGATAAATAATTCAGAATAATCTTTGTTCTCAAGCACATGATTAACAACCGCCTCTAAATCTTCGGTAGCACCTGAATGATAACTTCGATATAGCATATTTTCTTCACCGCTGCAGCCTCTAAAATTGACACAAACGGCGTCAAATCCGTTGCTATTAAAAATCCTGGCTGTACCAACCATATACGGTCTTTGTGCGTTGCCTTCCAATCCATGCAAGACAATAACTAGTTTATTGGATTTTTCTTTTGAAAAACTCCAATCTAAATCCAGAAAGTCGCCATCGGGTAAATTGATGCGCTCGCGTTGCTGTGCCACCCCTTTGACCGTTCTAAACAAACCCGAATATACGGTTGAAACAAAACCCTTTTTGGATAAGATAGGCGGTTTGTATTGAGAAGTTATGATTGGCATTTTAATAGTTAGATATTAGGCGTAATAAATATATATTGAATTAAGATTTGTTACATTAAATTGCAGTTAAGATTCTAAAAATAAATAGTTTTACTCATCAAAAGTTGTTCATCATTTAATCTCCAACGTGGTAAACACAAACTTCTCACCATCAAATAAACCTTTATCACTAAGTTTTAACTTAGGTATGACGAGTAGTGCCATAAATGACAATGTCATAAATGGCGCATGTAGTGAACTGCCCAAACTTTTGGCTTTGTTGCTTAGCGTTTCATAAGCTTTACCTACCGTTTCTGCATCTAAATCGCTCATAATACCTGCAATTGGCAAGGCTATTACATCTTCTGTTTCTTCGGTAACCACAACAATGCCACCTTTATTTTTAATAATGGCGTTCACAGCTTTACAAATTAGTGCATCATTAACGCCAACCGCGAGGATATTATGACAATCGTGTGCCACAGAACTAGCAAGAGCGCCCTGTTTTAAACCAAAATTTTTAATGAATGCCATGGCAGGTATGTCGTTTTGATAGCGATTAACAACCGTCATTTTTAAAATATCTTTATCGATATTTGAGACTAGGTTCTCATCAATTAACAAAGCTTCTGCCTGAATTTCATTAGTTACCAGCTGTCCTTCTAAAGCTTCGATAACTCTTACGCGGTCTGAAGTAGCTTTAATTTTGAAATCTGATACCTGCTTAAAATCGGTTTTAAAATTGTTAGGCTTTTCAAATTTTACCGGTTTTATAAATGATTTTCCGTTATTAAACACCAATTCACCATTGATATAAGTACTCAAAACCTTAAAACTTGTCAAATCTTCAACTACAATAAAATCGGCACTGTGACCTTGTTTTAGTAGGCCAACCTCCAAATCATAATGTCTTACCGCATTTATACATGCTACCTGTAAGACTTTAAAGATGTCCATACCTTTAGCGATTGCCCTGGCACAAAGCTGGTTGATATGGCCAAGCAACAAATCGTCTGGATGTTTATCGTCGCTACAAAACATCATGTGTTCGTAAAATTGAGGCAATAAATCAATTAAAGCATCGAAGTTTTTAGCGGCACTACCTTCGCGAATAATCACATTCATCCCTTTTTGAAGTTTCTCGAGCGCTTCGTCGTAAGCAAAACATTCATGATCTGTAGAAATACCAGCCGCTATGTATGTTGTTAAATCATCGCCTCTTAAACCCGGTGCATGACCATCAACCGGTTTGTTATAATGTTTGGCCCATTCAATTTTTTTCAGAACTTCTTCATCATCAAAAATAACACCGGGATAATTCATCATTTCGGCTAAGTATTTAATTTCAGGATTTTGCAGTAAAGTCTTGATACCTTCAGAATCTATAACAGCTCCAGCCGATTCAAAATTAGTGGCCGGCACGCATGAAGGTGCTCCAAAATTAAATTTAAAAGGTGTTTGTTTTCCGTTTTCAATCATAAACTCAACACCTTTTACACCAAGTACATTGGCTATTTCATGCGGATCAGAAACTGTGGCAACAGTACCGTGGCAAACGGCAGCTTTAGCAAACTCGCTTGGCACCAGCATAGAACTTTCGATGTGGATATGCGCATCAACAAATCCCGGTAAAATGTACTGCTTTTCGTTGTGGCTTTCAGCTTCAATTTTCTTAATGATGCCGTTTTCTACGCTTACCGCTCCGCTATAAATCTTTCTTTGTTCAATATCTACAATTTGTCCGCGAATAATCATGAAATCAGTTCTATTTTAATAATTTGTGATGATTGTTGGTTGGCCATAAACCTTCGGTCTAAGCGATAATCGAGAATACAAACAATATCGCCTTCTGAGCAAAGTACCAATATTTGATCTTTTTCAACTAATGACAACTTAATATCCTTTAAATACTTACTTACTTTTTTCTTACCGGTCATTCCAACGGGATAAAAATAATCGCCATGTTGCCATTTTCTCAATTCCAATGGCAATTGAAGTTTTGCACCATCAATAAACATAGCTGTTGGGCTGTTATCGTCAACGGCTTCAACTTCACTTATATCAAGTTTACCATGAGGAAATTCAATAATTTCAGGCACTTTCGTAATTTGATAGACTTTGGTTTCTACAACATCTTTCAATTCAGATAACAATAAAACATCTCTGTTTTTAAGCAAAACATGCGTCTCTGAAAACACCTGCTTACCGGTTTGGGCATTGAGCAGATGTAAGATATCATCCCAGGCAGTAAATCCAAAGTCTTTAAACATATGGTATAAATAGGCATGCGGATTGTTCACCTTTTTAAATTCCGAAACTTTATAACTAATGCCATTGTCGTCTATGTTTACAATAGCGCGTTTGGCAACTGCGTTTAAACTTTCGTCTACAATATCGGCCACATCGTTTAAATGGCTCAAAGTGCTTTTAAAACTATCCAACAATTGCGGATTGATCTCTTTTAAGACAGGTACTACCTCGTGCCGCAATTTGTTTCGCAGGTATTTGGTTGAAATATTACTACTATCTTCACGCCAAAGTACATTGGCATTTTTGAGATAGGTTTCAATGTCTTCCCTGGAAAACGGCAGTAGTGGTCTAACAATGTTGTTATTAATCTCCGGAATTCCGGTTAATCCGTCTAAACCGGTTCCTCTCAAAAAATTAATCAGAAAGGTTTCCAGCTGGTCATCGGCGTGATGTGCCGTTAAAATAAAATCGAAATTTAAAGCTGTTGCCAGTTCCTGAAACCAATTGTAGCGCAGCTCTCGGGCTGCCATTTGTGTTGACAATTTGTTTTGTGCTGCGTAGTTTAAAGTATCGAATCTTTGGGTAAACACTTCAATATTTAATGATTCGGCCAACTGGATTACGAAAACCTCATCAGAATCACTTTCATTGCTTCTTAAACTGAAATTACAATGCGCTATGGCAACATTTAATTGCAATTGCGCGCATAAGTGTGTTAAAGCCACGCTATCTAATCCGCCCGAAACCGCCAATAATAATCTGGACTGCATAAGAAATGGAAATTTACTGGCGAGATGATTTTTAAAATGCTCTAACATGGCATAAATATACAATAATGAATGTTTAGGTTATTGTTGCTTTTATTTGACAAATATCAGTTAAAATATGGATAAAATTTGGTAAATTGTAGGTGTTAATTTATAAAAATTAAGGATATGAGAACTTTAAAAAACATCAGCTCAAAATCTGACCAAACTGCTTTCGATAAAAAAGTTCTTTCGGTTGTGCAACATCTGCATCCTTATACTAAACACAGAATTTATATAGCCGAAAGCACCGGTATCATTCCTAAAAACATGTATTCATCTACCGGAATTATAGATGATTGTATTATTCAACTTTACGAAAGTGGATATAATATTGATGCCGACAAACAACATATTAAATTAAAACTGTTTAAACTGGTTGACGAGCATCTTAATGCGCTTTTTAAAAAAGAAATGTTTCATAAATATTCTGTTAGTACCGATGATTTTTTGAAAAAAGAATTGGCCAGACTCAATGAAGATTTTACGGTTGATGCCGATATGGATTTAATTTTAAACACCGAATTAACCGATATTTCATACCAACAAAACAAGGACAACAAAATTTATTTATACGAAGACAAAGAAACATCGTTTAAAAAAGCACTGGATGTTAGCAGTTTAAAAGCCGAAGAATCACCAAAAGCCGTTGGTCGTTTTTACAACTGGCTGCCGGTTAATGTTTCAAATATTGTAGATTTATATGTTTTTGGTAATTTGGAATTTGAAGAAATCGCAAAGATTAAAAACATTAGTTTAAAACGTGTTGAAACCATTTTTGAAAAAGTAAAAGTGGCCTTTAAGAATCAATTAGAGTGATTTTTTAGTGCCTCGCGCATGGCCTTGGCTTTTACCAAACATTCTTCGTACTCATCGAGCGGATTACTTTTGGATGTAATGGCGCTTCCAACCGAAAATGATACGTATTTTTTCACTTCATTGTAAAGAATACTTCTAATCACCACATTGAAATCAAAATCATTTTCAGGTGTAAAATAGCCCACAGCACCCGAATAGAGTCCGCGTTTGGTTTCCTCCAATGCCTCGATTATTTGCATAGCCGAAAGTTTTGGCGCACCTGTCATGCTTCCCATCGGGAACGTGGTTTTAATAGTTTCGATGTAATCTTCATCGTTATCTAAAAGCGAAGTTACCGTTGAAATCATTTGATGTACTTGTTTGAAAGTATACACTTTACATAATTCATCAACTTCTACACTACCCTTTTTTGCGGTGTGTGATAAATCGTTTCTAACCAAATCCACAATCATGATATTTTCGCTTCTTTCTTTCTCGTTTTGTGATAATTCGAACTTTAAAGCCTTATCTTTTTCTTCATTTTTAGAACGTTTTGCAGTTCCTTTAATAGGTTGAGAAACTACTTTGCTACCTTGTTTTTGAATATATCTTTCGGGTGAGGCACAGAGCAAATAAAACTCATTCAGTTTCAAAAAAGCTGCAAATGGGGGTTGGGAAATATTGTTGAGTTTATTGAAGGTTTTAAGAGGGTTAATGATGGTATCTTCGGCATAAAACTCCTGACAAAAATTTGCCTCATAAATATCACCGCGATGAATATGCGCCAACATGGTATTTACTTTTTCAAAATAAGCATCTTTATGAATGCGCATTTTAATTTTGATATCGTTAGATTGGGCATTGTCGTAGTATGAATGAGAATTCATTGCTTCAATCGAGTTGAAATCTGCTTCAATGTCTTCTGAAACCATATTTAAATACTCAAAAACGACGGTATCACCCTTAAAAAACACTATTCTTTTAGGTTGAAAAAATTGTAAATCCGGAAATTCGAGTCCGTCGAAGTTATTGGATGTAAGACGTTCTAAATCGTTCTTTAAATCGTAGGTTAAGTACCCGAAGATCCAGTCTTTAGTGGCCTTTTGATAATCTTTTAAATCCTCGAAAGCGTTGTAGCTATCTGTTTTTATACCGGTAAAGGCATCGACCGCTAAGGCTGCATCAAATCTGCTGTATGCTTCCTGATAGTTATTAGAATCTAACCAAACTACTTCATCAAACTGCAAAGCCCAAAGCAGTAACTGCTTTTTAAATTTTGAAAGATTTTTGGGTTTAAATTCTACGGATGTTCTCAAGCAAAAAATTTGACGGCAAGTTACCAAAAATAAATGATGAAAATAAAATATCAGAATGGCTCTATGATCTTATCAATGGCAATTTGAAGGATTATTTTAAATTTTTATAAACTACCTTTGCACCATTAAAATCAAAACGTGACGTTTCAAGAACTCAATTTAAATACGCCATTATACAACGCCATAGCCGATTTAGGTTTTGAGAAGCCAACGGCAATTCAAGAGCAATCATTTAATGTGATTTGTTCCGGGAGAGATATGGTTGGTATTGCACAAACCGGAACCGGAAAAACATTTGCCTACATGCTGCCCATTTTGCGGGATTTAAAATTCTCTAAACAAGAGAATCCGCGTGTACTCATTTTGGTTCCAACAAGGGAATTGGTAATACAGGTGGTTGAAGAAATTGAAAAGTTATCAAAATACATCAATAACAGAGTATTAGGCGTGTATGGAGGCGTTAATATCAATCAACAAAAGGCCGATGTTGCGCAAGGATTAGATATTTTAGTAGCAACACCGGGTAGGTTATATGATTTGGCGGTAAGCAGAGTGTTACAATTAAAGTCTATTCAAAAATTGGTAATCGACGAAGTTGATGTGATGTTGGATTTGGGTTTTAGACATCAGCTTATCAACATTTTTGATATCCTGCCTGCGAAAAGGCAAAACATAATGTTTTCGGCAACTATGACTGAAGACGTGGATGCGTTGATCAACGATTTTTTTCTGAATCCTGAAAAAATTTCGGTAGCTGTTTCTGGAACACCGTTAGAAAATATTGCACAGTTTAGATACGACGTACCCAATTATTACACCAAATTAAACTTAATCATTCACTTACTAAAGGATACTAAGGATTTAAATAAAGTGCTTGTTTTTGTTTCTAATAAGCGCATGGCCGACAGGCTTTTTGATGGTTTAACCGAACATTTCTCTGGTGAATGTTGTGTGATTCATTCCAACAAAACCCAAAACTACCGCTTGCGAAGTATTGAGCAGTTTGACAAAGGAGACAAACGCATTTTAGTAGCAACCGATGTCATGGCAAGAGGTTTAGATTTTGAAACTGTTTCGCATGTATTTAACTTCGATACACCTTCATTTCCGGAAAATTACATGCACCGAATAGGCAGAACCGGTCGTGCTGAACAAAAAGGTGTAGCCATTTTGTTTTCTGCGGAAGCTGAGAGTGAAGCAAGAGAACAAATTGAGGCATTGATGCAAATGACAATTCCTGTATTGGAATTGCCTGAATCTGTAACCATTTCCACCGAACTTCTTGATGAAGAAAGACCAGAAAACAAAGAACGATACAATCCGTTAAAACGTGACGAAGATGAAGTTGGGCCGGCATTTCACGAGAAAAAAGAAAAAAATAAAAAGGTTAATTTAGGCGGCTCCTACAAACGAGAAATTGTAAAAAAATACAAGAAGCCAAAAACCCGAGGCGATAAAAATTACAATAAAAGAAATAAAAAGAAATAGTAAAATGACATCTACCATGCGTTTAATTTTTGCCACTGTAACCATTGTATTAATAACGTTAACTTCTAGCCATGCTAACGATTTTTGGGGACCTACCGGCCATAGAGTTGTGGGAGAAATTGCCACCGACTATTTAAAACCATCAACCAATAGAAAGATCAAAAAGCTGTTAGATGGTCAATCTTTGGCCTATGTTTCAACCTATGCCGACGAAATTAAAGCTGACGATCGTTATAAAAAATTTGAAACTTGGCATTACATTAATATGCCAATGGACGCCGATTATAACGCTGAAAAAAGAAATGAAAAAGGCGATTTGGTCTCAGCCATTGAATATTGTATATCAATTATTACCAACGATGACAGTAGTAAAGACGACAAAGCTTTTTACCTAAAATTACTGGTTCATTTTATTGGTGATTTACACCAGCCGATGCATGTTGGATTAGAAGAAGATAGAGGCGGAAACGACTTTAAGGTATATTGGTTTAGAAAAGACTCTAATTTACATCGCGTTTGGGATTCAGATATGATAGACGGCAACAAAATGAGTTATACTGAACTTGCCCAAAACCGATATTATTTCAGTAAAAATGAAATAAAAACCATCAAACGAGGTAGCGTGACAGATTGGGTCAACGAAGTTCATAAAGTTACCGCTAAGGTTTACATGTCGGCTAAACCGGGTGATTATTTAGGTTATCGCTATTCTTATGATTATTTTAGTATTGCCGAAATGCAACTTCACAAAGCCGGTATTAGGTTGGCTCAAGTGCTAAACGACATTCTGTAATGCAGAAATTAAAATGATTTGTTTTTTGATAAAAAATGCTCAAAAATTAAAGACCCCACAGGTTTTGAAAACCTGTGAGGTCTGAATTTTTTTTATAGTGTTTTACCAGCTTTTAAACGTGAAGTGCTCTATCCTCAGTTGCAGCTAAAGCCGCTTCTTTGATAGCTTCAGTATAAGTTGGATGCGCGTGCGACATTCTGGCTACATCTTCGGCTGAAGCTCTAAATTCCATAGCTACAACAGCTTCGGCTATTAAGTCGGCACAACGGGCACCAATCATATGTACTCCTAAAATTTCATCGGTAGTTTTATCGGCTAAAATTTTCACAAATCCATCGGTATCCATACTGGCGCGGCTTCTACCTAATGCTCGCATTGGGAATTGTCCGGTTTTATAGTCTACACCGGCTTCTTTTAGTTCTTCTTCTGTTTTACCAACCGAAGCCACTTCGGGCCAGGTATAGACCACACCCGGAATTAAATTGTAATCAATATGCGGTTTTTGACCTGCCATCACTTCGGCAACAAAGGTACCTTCTTCTTCGGCTTTGTGAGCCAGCATGGCGCCTTTAACTACATCGCCTATGGCATAGATATTTTTTACGTTGGTTTGCAGGTGCTCGTTGACTTCTACTCTACCTCTATTATCGGCTTTTACGCCGGCAGCCTCTAGATTTAAACCTTCGGTGTAGGCTTTTCTTCCAACGGAAACCAAACAGTAATCACCCTTAAATTCAATTTCTTCACCTTTTTTATTATCGGCCTTAACTATAATTTCATCGCCATTTCTTTCAACAGATTTCACCTGATGCGACACGTGAATATTAAATTTTTGCTTTTTGAAAACCTTGGTCAGTTCTTTTGAAAGTCCTGAATCCATGGTTGGAATAATTCGATCCATATATTCAATCACAGACACTTCAGCACCAAGACGTTTGTAAACCTGACCAAGTTCTAAACCAATAACGCCGCCACCAATAATAATGAGATGATTAGGGATTTCGGTAAGTTTAAGCGCTTCAGTAGACGTGATGATGCGCTCTTTATCTAAGTTGATAAATGGTAAATTAGCAGGTTTACTACCTGTAGCGATGACGATTTTCTTAGCCTCAATAGTGTCAACTTTACCATCGTTATCGGTGATATTAACGTGGGTTGCGTCTTTAAAACTTCCCAATCCGTGATAGACATCAATGTTGTTCTTCTTCATTAAAAAATCAATACCACCGGTTGTTTGATCAACTACAGCCTGCTTACGTGCAATCATTTGTTTGAGGTTCACTTTAATTTCGCCGGGAATATCAATACCGTGCTCTTCAAAATGTTTAACGGCGTCTTCATAGTGATGCGAAGAATCTAACAGCGCTTTGCTTGGTATACAACCAACGTTTAGGCAAGTACCTCCAAGTGTGTTATATTTTTCGATAAGAGCAGTTTTCATTCCCAATTGTGCGCATCGAATGGCACATACGTAACCTCCGGGACCGGAACCTATTATTGCAACGTCGTAACTTGTCATATGAATATTGAATTTTATTTTTTAACGAACTGCAAAAATACAATATAGAATGCTGTTTACAGAATTTTAAAGCCTAAAATAACGTCCGTCAATTGCGAAAGTTTTCAATATTATGCCAATTCTAAAGCTGTTGAATTTTTAACCTCATTAATCACGAACATGCTATGTGTACTGCCTATATGCTGAATTGAGGTGAGTTTATTCACCATAAATTCTCTAAAGGCTTCCATATCTTTTACCACTACTTTTAATAGGTAATCATAATCGCCGCTTATGTGATGACATTCTAAAACTTCGGGCAGTTTGGCAACTTCCTTTTCAAATTTCACCACAAAATCACGACTGTGCTGCGCCAGTTTGATATGACAAAATGCAGAGAAATTTTTATCCACGACTTTGTGATCTACCAATGCGACATATTTTTTAAGTACGCCGTTGTTCTCTAGTTTTTTAATACGTTCAAATATAGCAGTTACTGACATATCAAGCCGGTAAGCCAGTGCTTTATTGGTTTGTTTGCTGTCTTGCTGCAACAAGTTTAGAAGCGCTTTGTCTATTGGATCTAATTCCATCGTCTGAAAATTTTTCTATACTTCAACTATCTTTAGTTCAATAATAATATATTTTTCTGTATAAATAAATAATAAAAGAATATTTTTCTATATAATTTAAATTTATATAAATATTAATCTAAATATTTAGACATTTGTAAAACAACTTTTAAAACTTAATATCATGTCATTTAATCCGGCCAACAAAATTCAGGACTTACAGTATTTTGGCGAATTTGGAGGTGTTAACCCATCTATTTCAGATTCATCTACTTATACATTTCTTTCCGCGAAAACCATGTTCGACACCTTTGAAGGCAATGCCGATGGTTGTTATTTATATTCCAGACATTCATCACCATCAAATTTGTATTTAGGTGAAGCATTGGCCGCTATGGAAGGTACTGAAACTGCTACTGTAACCGCTTCGGGAATGGGTGCCATCACAGCTATTATCATGCAGCTATGCCAAGCAGGCGACCATGTGGTGTCGGCCCGCACCATTTACGGAGGTACTTATGCCTTCTTAAAAAACTTTGCTCCAAAATTTAATATAAACACGTCTTTTGTTGATATTACCAACCTGCAAACTGTTGAAGATGCTATTACAACCAAAACCAAAATTTTATACTGCGAGGCTGTAAGCAATCCGTTACTTGAAGTAGCCAATATTAAGGCGCTTTCTAAACTGGCTAAAAAACACCATTTAACCTTAGTGGTCGACAATACATTTTCACCGCTTACTATAAGTGCTGCCAAATTAGGTGCAGACATCGTAATTCATAGTCTTACCAAATTCATTAATGGCAGTAGCGATACCGTTGGCGGTGTTATTTGTGGGACTAAAGAATTAATTAACAACTTAAGAAATGTCAACGATGGCGCGTGCATGTTATTAGGTGCTACCATGGATAGTTTAAGAGCCGCTTCCATTCTTAAAAACCTGAGAACATTACATATAAGAATGAAGCAACACAGCCACAACGCTGCTTATTTAGCGCAAAAATTTGAGGAAATAGGATTAAAAACTGTTTATCCGGGATTGGCCTCGCACAAATCTCACGAGCTTTTTAAATCAATGATGAATGTAGAATACGGCTTTGGTGGCATGCTCACCATTGATGTAGGTAATATAGAAACCGCTAATGCTCTTATGGAATTAATGCAACAACGCAATCTGGGATATTTGGCGGTAAGTCTTGGTTTTTATAAAACATTATTTAGCGCACCGGGAACTTCAACCTCTTCTGAAATACCCGAAGACGAACAACAACAAATGGGATTAAGCGACGGTTTGATTAGGTTCTCAATTGGTTTGGACGATGATATTGAACGCACTTACGAAATGATGCGTCAGTGTATGATAGATTTAAATATAATGGTGCCATCAGAATCCTCGATCGTCATTTAAATCAAGAAAGATTATTTTATAAAGTCCTGCAATGTGCAGGACTTTTTCATTTGCAATACTCTGTACAAAATTGTAACATTACAATCTCAAAAAATTATCTAATCAAATAACATGGCAGAAACAAGCCCTTCGCAATCCCAAATAGATAAGAATAACAATCCTCAAAATAATATAAGCCTGTTTGCAGCCCTTATTCCGGTAATTGCTTTGGTTGGCATGCTGTTTTACAACGTTTTTGTGGTTTATGGCGATGATGCCTTAAGCGGCAGCAATCAGTTTGTATTATTACTGGGGGCAGCGGTTGCTGCATTGGTAGGTACCTATTACAAGGTGTCTTTTACCAATATGATTCATGAAGTTGGTGAAAACATTAAATCTACCGCCGGTGCTATATTAATTTTGTTAATGGTTGGTGCCTTGGCAGGTACGTGGTTGATTAGCGGTATTATTCCTACCATGATTTATTACGGTTTACAACTGTTAAATCCTACTATCTTTTTGGCCGCTTGTGTGGTGATATGCGCTATTATTTCAATTGCAACCGGCAGCTCTTGGACCACTTCAGCAACTGTAGGAATAGCCTTGATAGGCATTGGGAATACATTGGGTATTAACCCGGGAATGACGGCAGGTGCAGTTTTATCGGGTGCTTACTTTGGTGATAAATTGTCTCCTTTAAGCGATACCACGAATTTAGCTCCTGCCATGGCTGGCACAGATTTGTTTACGCACATCAAATACATGACTTATACAACGGTACCAACCATTATCATCACGCTTATTGTATTTGTAATATTGGGATTAAATATCAGCACTGAAGCAATTCCTGATGTAGGCGAACAACTGGTTGCCATTTCAGATGCTTTTAACATCACGCCCTGGCTTTTGGCAGTGCCGGCCATTGTTATTGTGTTAATCATAAAAAAAGTCTCTCCTTTGGTTGCGCTTTTGGCAGGAACGCTTTTAGGCGCTTTGGCCGCTTTGATATTTCAACCTCAAATTATCACCAGCATCGCCGGCACAGAAGTAATCGATTTTAAATCCGGCTATAAAGGTGTTATGGATGCCATTACCGTTGGTGCATCTGTGGAAACTGACAGTAAAGAATTAAACGATTTGTTTTCGTCAAGTGGTATGGCAGGCATGCTTAATACCATTTGGCTTATCATTTGTGCTATGGCTTTTGGCGGTGTAATGGATGCCATTGGTGCCTTGTCTAAAATAAGTGAAGCATTATTAAGTATTGCCAAATCTGTTTTTGGTTTGTTTGCAAGCACGGTAGCCAGTTGTTTAGCTTTAAATATTGCGGCTTCAGATCAATATCTGGCTATAGTAGTACCCGGAAAAATGTTTAAAAAAGCTTACGAAGACAAAGGTCTGGCTCCTGAAAATTTAAGTAGAACTTTGGAAGATTCAGGAACTGTAACTTCGGTATTGATTCCTTGGAATACCTGTGGCGCTTATCAAAGTGGTGTTTTGGGTGTTGGTGTTGGTGAGTATTTTGCTTTTGCGATTTTTAACTGGCTGAGCCCGATTATGACTTTGATTTTTGCGGCTTTTAATATTAAAATCCGTCAATTGGTTAAATCATAAAAAAAGCCTCTTCTCGCGAAGAGGCTTTTTACAACCTAACTTAAATCAATCAAAATATTACTATTTTGGAAACACAACAAAGGGTCATCACTCCTTTCCTGCATACTTTAATTCTTTTTGTTGAACAAATTTAAGTAATTATTAAACAAAATACATCCTATTATAATAATTTTAACTTTTTAAATCTTAACTTTGAGACAGAAAAAAGAAAGATTAAGATAAAACTTGTTTTGTTTAATTTATTAGTCGTAATCTATTGGATTTTGATTTAAAACTTAAACATCAATGTTAAAATCTTGCAATTAATTACTGAAGTCATTAATTTTAATCAAAAAGAAAAAAAATGCTATTGAAAAAGACGAACATCGAAAGTGAATTATCCCGTTTAAGGTTTAAAACAGCATCTGAAGAAAACATCTTAGAAAGCGTTGCTCAAATTTTAAAAGAAGACAACCAAAAGGATGATGACATACTGGAAACCATAATTACCGGTAATTCTGCCAAAGTAAATAATTTTGATTTTGATTTGCTTGAAACCCAAAATATCTACCACCTGGATACTATTAAGAGTATTTGTATAGATTACAGACTGCGTTTTCTTGATACCAAGTTATTTAAAGGTGAAATTCCTTACGAAGCCATTTCAAAGATTAAAGAACTTGAAAAAGCGCACAATACCGAGTTAAAAGGCTTTAAAATTGTAGCACCTTCAAAATTATTTAAATTAGAAAATGCTGATGATCCCCTATTGTTTGCGCCCATTGGTAACGGTTATTATTACTTAATTCACAAGTGGGGTAACGATTTAAATCCGTTGAGAAAGTGGTTGATGTTACCTTTTAAAAACTTTGAAAACCTGGTTGCTTTAACCTTGATAGTAAGTTTTATTGCTACATTTTTAGTGCCTGAAGGACTGTTCTCTAAGCAAAATACCACGGCTGAGTTTTGGATGATATTTTTCTTTATGTTTAAATTTATTGGGGCTATTGTCATTTACTACACCTTCGCATCCGGTAAGAATTTTAACAACGCCATTTGGGATAGTAAATATTTTAATGCCTAAAATCAGTATTAAGATATTGATTATTTTGTATCTTGTAAAGAGCAAAATATAATCATTATGGACCATTTTAATTACACCAAAGTTTACGCAGGCAATTTTGTTATTGCACAGCGTATTGTAAGCGAATTACAAGCCATTGGAATTAACCCGATAGTAAAAGATGAAACCGAATCTGGCAGATTGGCAGGTTTCGGCGCATCTATTGCAGGCTTTCAGGAAATTTATGTTAGTAATGAGGAAGTTTCCAAAGCCGAACGTATTGTTAGCGGCATTCAGTCTTCAATGGAAGCCTGATTTAAACCGTAACACTGTACATTTTTTGACGTAATTCTCTTATGGCCGCATCGTCCATATACTCATCAAATGTGGTGTAACGATCAATCGCACCGTTTGGAGTTAATTCAATAATTCTGTTACCTACTGTTTGTGCAAATTCGTGATCGTGCGTTGTTAGTATCACATTACCCTTAAAGTTTTTAAGCGAATTGTTAAATGTCGTTATACTTTCGAGATCCAAGTGATTGGTAGGTTCGTCAAGCATTAAAACGTTGGCTCTTGTCATCATCATTCGGCTCATCATACATCTTACCTTTTCGCCTCCTGACAATACATCGGAAGTTTTCAACGCTTCTTCACCACTAAAAATCATCTTGCCCAAAAATCCTCTAATGTAAACTTCTTCGCGTTCTTCTTCGGTTTTGGCCCATTGTCTCAACCAATCAACCAAGGTTAACTTATTTTGAAAAAACTCGCTATTATCCAAGGGTAAATAAGACTGAGTTGTAGTAACACCCCATTCAAATTTGCCGCTATCGGGCTTTTGATTGCCGTTTAAAATTTCGAAAAAGGCAGTAGTAGCTCTCGAGTCTTTTGAATACAACACCACCTTATCGCCTTTTGCCAAGTTGATATCCACATTTTGAAATAACACCTCGCCTTCTAAAGATGCCGATAAACCAACAACGTTTAGAATTTGGTCGCCTGCTTCGCGTTCTCTTTCAAAAATAATGGCGGGATAGCGTCTACTGGAAGGTTTAATATCGGCTACATTCAACTTTTCAATCATTTTTTTACGGCTGGTAGCTTGTTTAGATTTTGCTACGTTCGCCGAAAAACGTCTGATAAATTCTTCCAACTCTTTCTTTTTCTCTTCGGCCTTTTTATTTTGCTGAGCGCGTTGTCTCGCAGCTAACTGAGAAGACTCATACCAAAAAGTATAGTTACCAGAGTAATGGGTTATTTTTCCAAAGTCGATATCAGAAATGTGCGTACAAACAGCATCTAAAAAGTGACGGTCGTGAGAAACTACAATAACGCAGTTATTGTAATTGGCCAAAAAGTTTTCTAACCATTGAATAGTTTCGTAATCTAAATCGTTTGTTGGCTCATCCATGATGAGTACATCCGGATTCCCAAAAAGTGCCTGTGCCAATAACACACGTACCTTTTGCTTGCCGTCTAAATCGGCCATTAAGGTATAGTGGAAATCTTCTTTGATATCTAGATTAGACAGTAATGCAGCTGCATCGCTTTCGGCATTCCAACCGTTCATTTCTTCAAATTGTACTTGAAGTTCTCCAATTTTTTCAGCGTTTTCATCGGTATAATCGGCATACAAGGCGTCAATTTGACTTTTAATTTTATACAACGGCTTATTACCCATTAACACGGTTTCCAAAACGGTATTTTCATCGTAAAGGTTGTGATTTTGCTCTAAAACAGACATACGTTTACCCGATTCTAGATGCACACTTCCCGATGTTGGATCCATTTTACCGGAAATAATTTTAAGAAATGTAGATTTTCCGGCGCCATTAGCACCAATAATACCATAGCAATTACCTTGTGTAAAGGTGGTATTGACTTCATCAAACAAAATGCGTTTGCCAAATTGAACCGAAAGATTAGAAACTGATAACATAACTCTATTTTAAATTTGGCGCAAAAGTAATCAAACCAAACCACTATTTGAAATAAAACCCGTGTATATCAACTTTAACAGCGCCTTAACAAGGTCTAGACACCACAACTCATATTTTTGTTAGGTATTTGAAATTTGTAAATTATTGATGAAAGCAATTATAAGCACAGTGCTCCTGTTTGTTTTTTTAGTTGGCTGCAAGGAATCTAATTCTGATAGTACAGCTTGTGCTTATTTTGGCGGGGAAATAAATAACCCAACAGCCGACTACGTGACGTTTAGACATTCAAAAAACAAAATAGCCGATACCTTATTTTTAGATGACAATAATCGATTTATCCAAAAAATAGATAGCTTAAATCCCGGCATTTATTTTTTCTCTCACGGCGGTGAGTATCAAATGCTGCTTTTAGAACCTAAAGACAGCATTATGTTTAGACTCAACACAGCCGATTTTGACGAGTCGCTGGTTTATTCAGGTAATGGCGCAAAAAAGAATAACTGGATTATACGTACCTTTTTAGATAACGAAAGAAAAGCACGTAAACTTTCGGAATACTTTAAAATGGAGCCCGAAGCGTTTCACAATATGATTGAAACTAAAAGGACTGCGGCACACGATAGACTTAACGATTACTTACAATTAAACTCAGAATCTGAACAATTTATTGAGTTAGCTAAAGGCCAGATTGATTACGGTCATTTTGCGCTTAAAGAAATTTATCCATTTGGCTATTTTGGCAACAATAAAATGGTTCACATAAAAGATTTACCTGAAGAATTCTATGCCTTCAGAAATGAAGTTGATTTTAACTCTACAGAACTGTCCGAAGTTTATGCCTACAGCAGATATTTATTTTCGTTTTTTGATAATATCGCCGTTAATGAATATTACAGGCATCACGATTTCCATGAAAGTTTTGACAGAGAATCGCTCATCCACAGTTTATCTAAATTAAAATTAATTGATAGTGTTATAGAAAGTGAGCAGATTAAAAATAATCTTTTAAAATTCACTACACGTAATTTTATAAACGGTTGTAATAATTTAGAACAAGTAAATGTTATATTAACAGACTATCTCAACAGATGTGCTGACGAGGTTTCTAAAAAAGAAATGATTGATTTGGCCCACGCAATTTCAAAAATTCAACCAGGTAAAAAGTTACCAAATATTGAACTTGTTGATGCTTTAAACAATACCCACAACATATTAGATCTTATTGACGAAACAACGGTCATTTATTTTTGGTCTTCAAATTATAAAAGGCATTTAAAAAATGTACAACGCAGAGTTTTGCAATTAAAAGAAGAACATCCTAACATAAAATTTGTAGCCATCAACATTAATAGCGACAATAAATCTCATTGGAGAAAAACACTCGAAAACGCTTCTTTTGACTTAAACAGTGAATACCGATTTAAAGACGCCTCTTATTCAAAAAAGGCTTATGTAATTAATTCTGTTAACAAAGTAATTTTGGTAGATAAAAATCACACCATCATACACCCGAATGTAAGGATGTTTGGAAACGATATGGAAAACCTGTTAGCCGGTTTATAAAAAAAAGCGCCGGTTGGCCCTCTAATTTTTTATTGATTTCCCTTTTTATAATCTGCAAGAAATTTTTCTAAACCAATATCAGTTAACGGATGATTTAAAAGTCCGAGTATAGAACTCAACGGGCCGGTCATGACATCAGCACCCATTTTAGCGCAATCAATAACGTGCATGGTGTGTCTTACCGAAGCAGCGAGAATTTGTGTTTCAAAATCATAGTTATCATAAATATGACGAATTTCAGAAATTAGATTTAAACCATCGGTTGAGATATCGTCTAGTCTACCAATAAAAGGTGATACATAAGTAGCACCGGCTTTTGCAGCCAATAAGGCCTGACCAGGAGAAAACACCAAAGTAACATTGGTTTTAATCCCTTTATCTGAAAAGTATTTACAAGCTTTTATACCATCTTTTATCATTGGTAATTTAATCACAATTTGCGGATGCAAATCTGCCAATGCCTCGCCTTCTCTTACCATACCGTCAAAATCTGTTGAAATCACTTCAGCAGATACATCACCATCCACAATATTACAGATGTCTACATAGTGTTTTAAAATATTGTTGGTACCGGTAATACCTTCTTTAGCCATTAAAGACGGATTGGTGGTTACACCATCTAGAACGCCCAAATCCTGAGCTTCTTTTATTTGACTTAAGTTTGCTGTATCTATAAAAAATTTCATGATTGAATAAATATTTTTTAAAGTTCAAAATTACAATTTATTCGGCCTTTTCTGTTTAAAATTATTAAAACATATTAACAGTAAAAGTGCCTTTAAAAATTAAAGGTTATAATGATTAATGAGCATTTTTTCGTAAACCTTATCCGGTAATATTCGCTTTAAAACAATTGAGAATTTCTGAAGAAAAGCACCAACCTTATAATGTATTTTTGGATTTTTGGTTTGAATAATTTTATAAACTTCCTGAGCCATTACTAACGGATTACTGCCACTATCTACATGTTCGTCCATAGTTCTCAAAACATCAGTATATATTTCTTTATAAGGTGAATTCTCAAGTACAGGTGCATGATAACGACCGGCCGCAATGTTTGTAGCAAAATCTCCGGGAGCAACATTGGTCATTTTAATGTTAAAATCTTTAATTTCCATTCTAAACGCCTCAGTAATAATTTCTAAAGCACCTTTACTGGCGCTGTAAACACCACGATAAGGCAAACCCATATAACCGGCAATGGAGGTTATGTTTATAATGAGCCCTGAATTTTGCTGTCTCATTTGAGGTAAAACAGCTTTGATAACGCGAATGGGCCCGAAAAAATTGGTTTCGAAATTGTCTTTAACTGCTTCCATAGGAATTTCTTCCAAAGGTCCCGTAATTCCGGCACCCGCATTATTGATTAAAACATCGAGCTGTCCTTCGTTTTGAACGATTAAATCCACGGCCGAACAAATAGAGACTTCATCTTTTACATCTAATGGTACTAACTTAATTTTAGAATTGGGATAATTTTCGGGTTGCCGGCTGGTGCCATAAACCTTGAAGCCTTTGTCTAATAAGAACTCGCCAATAGACTTTCCGATACCTGAAGAACCGCCGGTAATTAATAC
The DNA here is from genome assembly GCF_006494535.1 of Paucihalobacter ruber. GTDB lineage: Bacteria > Bacteroidota > Bacteroidia > Flavobacteriales > Flavobacteriaceae > Paucihalobacter > Paucihalobacter ruber. Next base: position 121,019 of record NZ_VHIQ01000006.1, on the reverse strand, counting down.
AATTTTAGACATACTTATGGTTTTGATGCCAAAAATACAATAAGTGAAAAAATAAAATTAAGGTGAATGAATTTTAATTAACCTACCTCTATTGAAAATAAATTAATGTGTTGAATAGAAATAAATGAAACAAATAAAAAAACTAGGAGAAAATATATGATTTTTTAAAATGAGATTCCTGCTTTCTCAGGGAAAAAAAGGCAAGCTACCTACATCACACCGCTACGACCGCGTACCTTTGCTGCGTTCCCGCCCTGGAGGATTCAGCAGGAGCTGGTTGTGTAGGACTTGCCAACTGCAAAGATACAACCTTTTAATAGTTTTACAATAGTTTTATAAACTGAATTTTATTAAATAACTTGCCGAAAAATTAAAAGTATGATTCGAAAGAAGTTATTAATTGTTGGTTTTATTATTTTTTCTTTACTTAATTCCTGTGGAAGTAGTTCTTCAGATAAAACACCGTTGTTTACTATTGAAACCAATTCAAAAAGTAACAGCTTTAAGCTAGGAGATACACTCACCATAAACATCATTAATAACAAGCAAAAAACTATTAATACAGTAACACATAAGCTTCAAAATATAACATTGGACAACAAGGTTGTTCTTGATAATTTCAAACTGGGCGTCCATAATTTAACCACCACCATCAATTACGATGACACCTCTGAAACACTCAATACAAAAATCACCATCTTAAATAATCAAACGCCAAAGATATTAGGCTTTGAAATTATCAATACCTATCCGCACGATATAACCTCATATACCCAAGGATTAGAATTTTATAACGGCAATTTATACGAAAGTACAGGTCAGTACACCGAATCTAAACTGAGGAAAATAAATTATAAAACGGGTGATGTATTGCAGGAACACAAACTGGCAGACCGCTATTTTGGTGAAGGTCTTACCATTTTAAATGATAAAATTTTTCAGCTTACCTGGCAAGAAAACACAGGCTTTGTTTACAATGCAGAAACCTTCGACGTATTAAACACCTTTAAATACGGCAAAAGCAAAGAAGGCTGGGGTTTGTGCAACGATGGTGAAAAACTCTATAAATCTGATGGCACAGAAAACATTTACATTTTAGACGCCAATACACAAGCCGAAACAGCCCACATTCAAGTATTTACAGACAAAGGTAAAATTGGCGCACTTAACGAACTTGAATGGATAGACGGTAAAATTTACGCTAACATTTACCAGCGTAATGGCGTGGTCATTATTAACCCAAAAAATGGCGCAACCGAAGCCGTTATTGACTTTTCTTCATTAAAATCTAAAGTAAAACAGCACACAGGATTAGATGTTTTAAATGGTATTGCCTTTAATCCCGATACCCAAACTATTTTTGTTACCGGTAAGCGATGGAACCAATTGTTCGAAGTAAAACTCACCGAAAAATAAATGAAAATTTACACCCAGGAAATTACGGTAAGTCTAAGCGATTTAGACGAACTTCAGCATGTTAATAATGTGCAATATGTGCAATGGGTTCAAGATATTGCCGAAGCCCATTGGAAAAGTAAAGCCACCAATGACATACTCAATAATTATTTTTGGGTCTTACTAAACCATTCTATTCAATATAAAAGTGAAGCCAAACTTAACGAGGTTATTTTCCTAAAAACTTACGTTGTAAATTCTGAAGGCTTAACCTCAACCCGAAAGGTTGAAATGTATCACAAAAACTCGGAGAAATTAATTGTAAGCTCAGAAACTGTTTGGTGTTTAATGCGTTATGACACCAAAAAGCCGACACGAATCCCTGCTGAAATTGAAAATTTGTTCAGTTAACAAAGACACGTTAAATTTTCCCAAATAAATTTTTAATTAAACACTTAATCACTTTATTTGTGAATCAAGTACTTAAATCACATCAATGAAGTATTGTATTAGTTTAGTAGTTGTTATTATCTGTTTTCATTTGAATGCACAAACGGTTTCAGGTATCATTTACGACGAAGATGAAGCTTTAGTAGCCGTTAAAATCACCAATAAATCTCAAAACATAATGGTGTTAAGTAATACCGATGGCACCTTTTCAATTCCTGCCAAATTAAAAGACAGCCTACAATTTCAATCGTCGTTTCACCTTTTAAAAACTTTTGTAGTTTCAGAAAAACACTTTGTTGAAGATTTGGTTATCGAACTAAAAAAATCGGAAGAAACTTTAGGTGAAGTTTATTTAGAAAATGAAGCCAAAGTTAAGTTTTTTGAAGAAAAATACAGCGCTACGTTATCTGAACAAATAGCTAATGACATTAAAAACAACTCCGAAAATTATAGCGCAGCCGCGAGTGGCAACATGGATTTTATTGCTATTTTCGGAATGGTAGCTAAACTTTTTAAAGGGAAAAAAACAAAAGATAAGGATACAATAAATTATTTAGACGCTAAGCAATTTAAAGTGTTTTTTGAAGAGGATAAATTTTTTAATCATGACTTCTTGCTAAAAGACCTTAACATAGGTTCAGAATATCACGAGTTATTTTTTGACTACTTAGAAACTAAGGCGATATCTTCTCAATTACTTGAAGAAAATGAACAAATAAACTTAATAGCGTTATTTTTAGACTATAGTAAGGAGTTTAAAACCATAATTGCAGAAAGTATTAATCAACGAGACTAATCCATTAAAAAAGGAAAATCAATTTGTAATAAAATTTAAAATCAAAAGTTATACTTTTGGTCTGTTTTGCTAAAACAACTTTATGAAGCAATTTTTTTATTTCATTATTTGTGCTTTTTTTCTTGTTTTCTGGAGTTCATGCAGAGAAGATTTTAATTTTTCACCAAGTACCGGCAACCTGGAGTTTTCAAAAGACACCATTTATCTTGACACTGTTTTTACCAATATTGGCAGCAGTACATACAACTTAAAAGTCTACAATCGAAGTAATAAAGACATTGTAATACCTGTAATTCAACTAGCACAAGGTGAAAATTCATTTTATAGAATGAATGTTGACGGAAGTACAGGCAATGAAGGCACACTGCAAGGCAAACGCTTTGAAGATGTTGAGCTTTTGGCAAAAGACAGTATGTTTATTTTTATTGAAACCACCATAAATATTGAGACTCTTTCGGCTTCAGACACGCAATTTTTATATACCGACGCCATTCTTTTTGACGGCGGAACCAATCAGCAAAGAGTTGAATTGGTTACTTTAGTAAAAGATGCCGTTTTTATATATCCGCAGCGCTTTGAAGATGGTTTTATTGAAACCTTAACCTTTGATGCAGATGGCGATGGAACACCTGATGAGACCAATTTACAAGGTCGTTTTCTCAATGACGATGAACTTACCTTTACTAACGAAAAACCCTATGTTATTTATGGATATGCAGCAGTTGGCGATGGAAAAATATTGGTGATGCAACCGGGAACTAGAGTTCATTTTCATGCAGACTCAGGATTGTTAATTACCAACGGTGGCAGTCTGCAAATAAACGGAGCCTTAAGTGCCAATCAGACATTAATGGAAGGTGAGGTAATTTTAGAAGGTGATCGTTTAGAGCCATTATTTAGTGATATTCCCGGACAATGGGGTACTATTTGGCTGTTTAACGATAGTAATAATAACAGCATTAACCACGCTACGATTAAAAATGCTACGGTAGCCATTTTATGCGATGGCAATCAGGACGATTCTAACAAATTAAATATCAGCAATACCCAAATTTATAATTCGAGTAACTTCGGAATTTTGGGCAGAGCTACGTCAGTTAACGGAACCAATGTTGTTATTAACAACTCGGGGCAATCCTCTTTTGCAGGCACTTTTGGCGGGCGTTATAATTTTACGCACAGCACATTGGTTAATTATTGGAATACTAGTTTTAGACAGTTTCCTTCGGTATTGATTAATAATTTTTTAATTGATGAAGATAATAACGCTATCACCAACAACCTTGAAGAAGCCAACTTTAATAATTGCATCATAGACGGTAACAGTAATGTTGAGTTCTTACTGGAAGATTTAAATGGAAGCAGTTTCAACTACAAGTTTAATAACTGCTTGCTACGTTTTAATAATAACAACCTTTCAGGAACCGGTAACTATAACTTAAGCGAGATCAATTATTACGAGAATAACGTTTTTAATTCAAACCCTAACTTTAAGTTACCTTTTGAAAACCAATTAATTATTGGCAATAACTCAGCAGCTATCAACATAGGTAACACTACCTTTGCTAATAACGTACCTAACGATATTTTAGGCGTTAGCAGAACGGCATCGCCTGATGCCGGTGCTTATCAACACATTACTTTTGATGATTAATTTGAATTGACAAAAGCAATAATTTATGTTAATGACAGCGATTTGGAAAAAAATAAAAACCCTTCTTAAAAGCAGATTTAACTCTAAGAAAAAACAAGAAAAACCAGATTATCTTTTTGAATTAGTCAATAATGTCAAAGAAGCTAAAAGACTTCAAAAAAATCTACCTTTTCAAATAGTATCCGCCAAACGAAAGGGTTTTGTAGTTAAAGTAGGTGGATTGTTCGCTTTTGTCTCATACTTTCATATGCCTTGGACCTATAAAAGTTTAGATCATTGGTTGGCCGTATCAAAACATTTAATAGGAAAGGAATTTTTTTGTATTATTTACAGTATCGACGACAACGACACACCTGTAAAAGTAATAATTGACGCTGAAAATCATACTTTTAAACCTAAAGAACTTAAAAAGCTTCAAGAATATGAATGTATAGTGATACAAAAATCTAAATACGGTATGTTTGTAGATTTAGGGTATCATTTTAATTGGGAATTTGGAAGTTTTGTAGGCTTAATTCACAAAACAGTAATTAAAAACGACGTAACACTAATAGAAGCCGTCCCCGGAGATGTGGTAACAACTTATTTCCATGGGCTTCAAATAAATAAACCTGCTCATAGAGGTGAGCTAATTCTCGGAACAAAAAACCTGCAAAAAGAATGGTTTACAGAAGACTTACAAAAACTCGTAGGAACAGAACAAACTGCAATATTAAAAGAGGAAGAAGATGGAAGACGAACATTCTATATTGATGGTAAATTCAAAACATTTATTCACATCAATAAAGACAACTTAAAAATTAAAAGAAGCAATAAAAGGGCCTTGAAAAGTTTAAATGCCAATAGTACTATAACCTGTAAAGTTATGAGAATTAGCAAGAACCACCAATTTGTTTCAGAATTTATAAAAATCAACGAAAGTCAGTAAAAAACCTTTATTGCTAAAAAAACAATACCTAGAAAGGATAAAGTTTTTTTCGAAACTTTGTTGAAATTAGTTCAAAGAAGCTCTTCAACAATAAACCTTAACAGAAATTAATCGGCAAATAAAGGTCTACTGCTCATCATCTCATTAATCTTATCTGCAATAGTTTCTAATTTAGTATCATCCTGGAAATTTGTAATAGCTTCATCAATATAGCCTACAATGGTTTCCATATCGGTTTCTTTTAAACCTCTGGTAGTAATGGCAGCGGTTCCCACTCTAATGCCCGACGTTACAAACGGACTTTTATCGTCAAAGGGCACCATATTTTTATTAACCGTAATATCGGCCTTACCAAGTGCAGCTTCGGCTTCTTTACCTGTAATATTTTTATTGCGTAAATCAATCAACATCATATGGTTGTCTGTCCCACCAGAAATAATATAATAATCTTTTGCCACCAATGCTTTGGCCATTGCATCTGCATTTTTCTTTACTTGAAGAATGTAATGCATAAACGAATCGCTTAAAGCTTCGCCAAATGCAATGGCTTTTGCTGCAATAATGTGTTCTAACGGTCCGCCTTGATTTCCAGGAAATACACCGCCGTCAAATAATGACGACATCATTTTTAAATTGCCGTTTTTTAATGTTTGTCCGAATGGATTTTCAAAATCTTTACCCATTAAAATCATTCCACCACGCGGGCCGCGAAGTGTTTTATGAGTAGTTGTGGTAACCACGTGACAATGCGGTATTGGATCGTTTAAAATACCCTTAGCAATTAATCCTGAAGGATGTGAAATATCAGCCAACAACAAGGCTCCAACATTATCGGCAATTTCTCTGAATTTCTTAAAATCGATATCTCTTGAGTAAGCCGAAGCACCTGCAATTATTAGCTGTGGTCTTTCTTTTTCTGCAATATCACTGATGGTATTGTAGTTTAAAACACCAGATTCTTTTTCAACTCCATAAAACGAAGGTTTGTAAAGTTTTCCCGAAAAATTCACAGGAGAACCGTGGGTTAAATGACCACCATGCGACAAATCAAATCCTAATATCTTGTCTCCGGGATTTAAAATAGCGTGAAAAACGGCTGTATTTGCTTGACTACCAGAGTGTGGCTGTACATTAGCATAGTCTGCACCAAACAAGGTTTTAGCTCTGTCAATGGCTATTTGCTCTACCTCATCAACAACCTCGCAACCGCCATAATAACGCTTACCCGGATAACCTTCGGCGTATTTGTTGGTAAGTACAGAACCGGCAGCCTCCATTACCTGATCGCTCACAAAGTTTTCGGAAGCAATAAGTTCTATTCCATTTATTTGTCTGTCTTTTTCGGCTTGAATCAATTCAAAAATTTGATGGTCACGTTCCATAGCGCTTATAATGTTTAATTTTTTGTCAAAAATAACAATAAGCATTAGTTTAATACAGCAAAAAACATATATTTGAATGATATTTATTAAAATTTAATCAACAATTCAAGATGCCGTTATCAGCCAATAATCCCAACCGCAGTTCATGGTTACATGTAAGTAAAACTTCAGATTTCCCTATTCAGAACATTCCTTTTGGTGTGTTTTTAACCAGAGAGGACATCATTACCATTGGTACGCGAATTGGAGATACGGCCATTGATTTAGGGGCTTTACATCAATTAGGATATTTTGATGGTATTCCTTTAACCGATGATATTTTTCTGCAAGATTCACTAAACGATTTTATTGCAGACGGCCGCAAAACCTGGCGTGCTGTAAGAAATCGGGTAGCCGAAATATTTGACAGTAACAATCCCACCTTAAGAGATAATAAAAAACACAAAGAAATTGTATTGTTTCGTTTAGACGAAATAGAAATGAAACTACCAGTTTTGGTGGGCGATTATACCGATTTTTATAGCAGTCTTGAGCATGCCACTAATGTTGGTAAAATGTTTAGGGATCCGGAAAATGCTTTGTTGCCAAACTGGTTGCATATTCCGGTTGGTTACCACGGCAGAAGTTCATCAATAATTCCTTCGGGAATACCTATTCACAGACCTCAAGGTCAAATTTTACCTGCAGGGAGTGACACGCCTGTTTTGGCACCGTCTCAACTGGTAGACTTTGAATTGGAAATGGCATTTATAACCACCGATGCCAACGATTTAGGTGAACCCATACCCATTGAAGAAGCCGAAGAATACATTTTCGGGCTCGTTTTATTTAACGACTGGAGTGCCAGAGATATTCAAAAGTGGGAATATGTACCACTAGGACCATTCTTAGGAAAGAATTTTGCCTCGTCGGTATCTCCATGGATTGTAACACTAGACGCATTAGAACCTTTTAGAGTAAAGGGTCCAAAACCGGTGAAACCGCTACTTCCCTATTTGCAGTATTCCGGAAATAAAAGTTTTGACATCAATCTAGAAGTAGCCATCAAACCTAAAGGCGCGAAGGAAACCGTTGTTTCCAGATCTAACTTTAAATATATGTACTGGAATATGGTACAACAACTGGCACACCATACTGTTAATGGTTGTCCGGTAAATTCGGGAGACATGATGGGAAGTGGCACCATTTCAGGTCCAACACCCGATACTTACGGCTCTATGCTAGAATTAACCTGGCGTGGCGAAAAACCAATAAAAATGAAAGATGGCAGCGAGCGCAAATTCATCAACGATTTTGATACGGTGATTATGCGAGGCTACTGCGAAAATGACGATGTTAGAATTGGTTTTGGAAGTGTGGTGAATCAACTATTACCAGTTTTTAATCCTAAGAAAAAGTAAAATAAACAGACACTAATTTCACGGATTCTCGCGGAATAAATAATGCGGACAAATATGATTTTATCAGCTTTTAAACGCTAAAAATTATGTCGGATTAACCTTAATAATTAGTGCAAATTCGTGAAATTCGTGTCTGATTTACGCATAAAACCGCTTATACTTTCTGTAAGCCAAAGCCCCAAGAATAGCAACTACGGCGCAACTCCCGCCAATAAATTGATAGCTCAGTATTTGATCGCCGCTGGCGTATGAATGCAATCCAGCCAAATAAAAATTCACCCCAAAGTAGGTCATGATGATACTTCCAAATGCAATGACCGACATCAAACTAAAAAACCACCTGCCACGTAATCCCGGAACCAAACGCATGTGTATCACAAACGCGTATACCATAATACTAATCAACGCCCAGGTTTCTTTTGGATCCCAACCCCAGTAACGCCCCCAACTTTCGTTAGCCCACATACCACCTAAGAAATTACCAATAGTAAGCATAACCAAACCTACGGTTAAGGCCAGTTCATTTATTATTACCAACTCTTTGATGTTGATATCCATTCTAATTTTATTCTCTTTTGTGGTAAAAATCATCAGTAAAAGCGTCACTACACCCAAGACCATTCCAATGGTAAACGGACCGTAACTACCAACGATTACCGCCACATGAATCATTAACCAATAACTATCTAAAACCGGCTGCAAATTGGCTATGGCAGGATCCATCCAATTCCAGTGAGCAATCATTAAAATCATGGCAGTTACAAATGCCGTTGAAGCAATGGTTAAATCGCTTTTTCTTCCAAAAGCCAAACCCATTCCCATGGTAGCCCAGGCCACGTAAATCATAGACTCATAGGCGTCGCTCCATGGCGCATGACCTGAAATATACCATCTGGCAATTAATCCTAAAGTGTGAACAAGAAAAAGGCCAAAAATGATGTATTTAGATATATTGACCGCAATATCTAAAGGCCTGCTTTTATATTTAAATATTTGCATCATCAGTAACACAAACATCAGTACACCGGCATACAAATACCAGCTAAACAATCTTTTAAAAATATCGTATTTATTGTATGCAACTTCAGCTTTTACTTTTTGCTCGTTCAGCATAACTGCGCTGCCATAGGTATTTTGAATTTTGGTTAGACCGTTTAAAATATTTTCAGCTTGGGTAAAATCGCCAGACTGTTTGGCATTATTCAGACTGAACAAATAAGTTGAAAAACCGTTATTAATAAAATTGGCATACATACTATCTGCCACCTGGCTACGCAAATCTTTCTCTCTAAACTCTATTGGCGAAACCCATGTGTTATTTTCATCGTCGGGAATTGGATAAAACTTTAATGCTCGGCCTTCAATGGTGTTATAAAGCAAATTAACCCTTTGATCTGTTTCTTTAAATTCCTTTTGAAAAGCATTCGGAACCTGTGCCCGATAAGCATCCTCAAGATATGGCGCCAGCTTGTACGAACCATTTTCGCTAAAAAAGTCAATCAAAGACACATATTTTTCGTCTTTATGAACCCCTATGATGCTTCTGATAGAATCGCCTTTTTTAGGTTTTAAATAAATAATAGGAACGTTATACCATAACAACGGACTTTCTTGCATAGAAAGCAATAGCTGATTGGCATTAAAATCTTCGTAATGGTCTTGTTTACTTAGCTTTCTAATTAACTCTGACGCATAAGTATCAACCGGCATCATGCGTCCGCTAAAATCCTGCACCACCAAATTTCCAAATTTCTGCGCGTGTTCAATTGGCGCGACGTTAGACCTTAATATGGAATCTATTTGTGCTTTTGTAGGCGGTAAAATATTGGTGTTGTGATCATGACCATCACCTTCAAAATGATCTTGAGAAAATCCTGTTAAACCAATCGACATCAGTAAGATTGCCAAAATCTTTGTTTTTTTCTTTCTCACTTTTTCAAGCATTTTTGCCAATTCACCAAACCTTGACTTTCTATCGAATAAAATAGCGATCAAACCAAAATACAACATAAAATAACCAAAGTAGGTAATCCATGTTCCCCAAAAATCGTGATTTACAGAAAGTATGGTACCCTTTTCATCGGGATCAAAACTGGCTTGAAAAAATCTATAGCCACCATGATCTAAAATATTATTCATATAAATTCTATAATCGTACGGCTCTTGATTGGGGTCAATTACGGTTACTTTACTTTCGTATGAAGAGTAACTCTTTTCTGTACCCGGGTAGCGCTCTGCGATAAAATCGTTTAATTTAATCTGAAAGGGCAAATCTAAAATCTTCGGGCCGTACTTAGCCGATATTTTGAGTCCGGCAATCTCTTCACTTACAAACGGATTACTCATATACTGACCACCTAATAAATTCATGTAAGTGGTTTCACCATTTGAGCTAACTTTAAGAACAATGCCATCTTCATCACCTTTTAAAATTTGAGATTTTTTAACCAGATCAAATTTACCGGTCACCATTGGTTTTGGAAATACCATTTGTAAATTTCCAATAATGTATCTGGAACGCAAAGCCAGTGGTTGAATGCTGTCTTTATACAAAACACCTTGCGTACCGGTGGCCATCGTCATAAATTCACCTTCAAATGGCGATTCAATAAAGAGTTGCCCGTCTACTTCGGTAATGTTAACAGCTCCTTTTTTTGGATTATTAAGCGTAAACGGGATGTTGTGCAATAAGGCTTCTGACTGATCTTTTAAAAAGTGATTATGTGGTGCACCACCTGTAGATTCAACCATTTTAAGATAGGTTTCGCCGGTTTCGTCGGGAATGACGTCTAATTCAGCACCCTTAATAAATTTTTCTAAAGAAATATCTACTCTTTGGTCATCGTAAGAAATGGTATGCTCAAATTTATTATTGAGTCTATGAGAAAAATCAACTTCATACTCTTTGGCCCATCTTTGCGGCACACCGTCTATTTTGTAATCGCCGTCAACATAAACGGTAACATAAGTTTTTTGAGAAAGAAAACTTTGCTCTGTATCGCCCTCTCTTATGGCCATCATGCCTTCATAGCCTATATAACGAGTTATAAATGCCCCGACCAAAATAAATATAAAGGCCAGGTGCAATACCAACGTTGACCATTTTGGACGCTTATACAGTTTAAATCTGAAGATATTTCCAACAAAATTAATCACGAAAAACACCATAATAGCCTCAAACCACCAGGTATTGTAAATAACTTGTCTTGTAAAAGGTGTAGGAGAAGTTTCTTCGCCTGCATCTAAGAAAGTTCCTACAGCCATAGCAACCGCAAAAACAATAAAAAGTACAGCCGTTAATTTTGTTGAGAATAAAAACTGAGCAATTTTTTTCTGCATGGTGAAAGCAATTTTTTTTGAATTGCAAAATTAAGCCTTTTTGTTTGTATTCTTATTACTCAAAATCTAATAAAACTGTTAAATACAAGCAAAACTTCGTGAAAGTCAATAAAGAGAATCTTTCAATTTAAAGCTCTTTTAGATTTTCTTTTTTTTACCGTAATACTTGGTTATTTTAGCCTCATGATTTCAGTAGTACTTCTTGGTGCCGGAAATGTAGGTACCCATCTTTACAGAGTTTTTATTAAGGCTAAAAATGTTAACCTTGTACAATGGTATAACAGAAGTTTAGATCATATTTACGCCTACCAGAATAGCGTAGACATCACCGATAATTTAAACGATTTGGTTGTTGCTGATGTCTACATCATTGCAGTGAGTGACGACAGTATAGCGCAACTTTCAAAACAGTTACCTTTTAAAGACCGATTGGTAGCGCATACTTCGGGGAGTCTGCATTTCAGACACATGGGACAAAACAACAGGCGTGCTGTCTTTTATCCCCTCCAGACCTTCTCAAAACATCGAGACATCGATTTCTCTCAAGTCCCCATTTGCATTGAATCTACCAACAAATCAGATTTAGACCTATTGGCTAATTTAGCCAAAGCACTCAATTGCAAAAGTGTTATAATCGATACAGAACAAAGACAAGTAATACATCTGGCTGCTGTTTTTGCCAATAATTTTGTGAATCAACTATACAGAGTTGCGCATGAAATAACCGATAATAAAGGTGTAGAATTCGATATTTTAAAACCTTTAATCTTAGAAACCGCCTTAAAAGTGCAAGAAATGTCACCTTTTATAGCGCAAACTGGTCCGGCTAAACGCAACGATAAAAAAACCATCAAGCGACATTTGAAACTGATTGAAAATCAACATCACGAAGCTATCTACCAACTTTTAACCGAGTCAATAAAAAAAACACATGGAATCAAGTAGTTATAAAACTTATCTTAAAAATATTACCACCTTTGTCTTTGACGTAGATGGTGTTTTAACCGATGGTACCATTACCATTACCACCAATGGCGAAATGCTGCGTACCATGCACACCAAAGACGGCTATGCCATCAAAGCAGCGCTAAAAGCAGGTTTTAACGTATGCATTATTTCGGGTGGCACTAACGAAGGTGTTAGAGAACGATTAAAAGCCTTGGGCGTAACCGATATTTATTTGGGTGCCCATCACAAAAAAGACGAATTACGGGAATACATGGATAGTTACAACATCCAACCCGAACAGGCTTTGTTTATGGGTGACGATCTGCCCGACTACGAAGTGATGCAAATGGTTGGTATGGCTTGTTGTCCGCAAGACGCCGTGTCTGAAATAAAAGCCATTTCTCATTATATTTCCCATAAAGACGGCGGTAAAGGTTGTGTAAGAGATGTTATTGAACAAGTGCTAAAAGTTCATGGCAAATGGCAACAAAATTTTGACGCCAAATACGATTAATCTGATAACATTGGAAAGACCCAGACGCAGACATAGCACGGGATTTGGTTACATAGGTTTTGGCAACAACCAAGGTGTTTTTAACCGAAAATCTAAACTGCCTTTTTCTGAAGTTAAAGAACGTTTACACCACGAAACCCGATTACATTATAAAATAGATTTTCTACACAGTAATCTAACCGATGAAGACAAGAGGTTCATTAAGCGCAAAATTAGAAGACAGCGATTAAGGGTTCGACAACACACCATTGCCGCTAGTCTTATATTAGCGTTTATAGTAGCTTGGATTATTTTTTACCTCATCACTCAAATCATGTCCCGATAACTTTATGAACAAATTAAAATACTTTCTAAAACTCGTTAGATGGCCCAATTTATTAATGCTGGCTTTGATGCAATGCTTAATTAAATTTAGCCTTTTAATTCCTGAGTTTGGTGTACAATCTACCTTAAATTGGTACGGATTTTCTCTTCTTGTGCTGTCAACAGTATGTCTTGCAGCAGCCGGTTATATCATCAACGATATTCAAGATGTAGAAGCAGATCAAATTAATAATCCTAACCGTGTAATCATCGATAAACATCTCAGTAGCAACTTGGCTTTCAATTGGTATTTGGCATTAAATCTTTTGGGTGTGCTTTTAGGGTTTATTGTAGCTCAAACAGTCGAAAAAAGCGCTTTTTTTGTGCTATTCATTATTATATCGGCAGTTTTGTACTTATATGCTACCTATCTAAAATATATATTTCTTGTGGGTCATTTAACAGTTTCGTTATTGGTTGGTTTTAGTATTTTAATAGTCGGCGTATTTGAATTACTTCCTGTGTTAACACCCGAAAACCGCAGCACCCAATTGACCATTTTTAAAATACTTTTAGATTATGCTATTTTTGCATTCATTCTAAATTTTATTCGTGAATTAATTAAAAGTGTTGAAGATATTCAAGGCGATTATAAAGTTGGTGTTAAATCTTTGCCCATTTTAGTTGGTACCGATCGGGCTGTAAGAATAATTTTCGCTCTCTCTCTCTTACCCGTTTTTGGCGTTATTTACTATGTTTTTAGCTACTTAAACAAACAAAATATTGCCATTATTTACTTTGTTATAACAGTTATTTTACCATTAATTTACTGCAGTATTCAGTTGTTTTCGGCTAAAGCAAAAAAAACCTTTTCACTCATTAGCCTTGAATACAAAATAATTATGTTGTTTGGAATGCTCTCAATGTTACTCTATAAATTTTTATTGGCATAATGATATTAAGTGAAAAACTAAAAAACCATCACATTATTTTAGCTTCGGCTTCACCCCGACGACAAGAATTATTGCAGTCCTTAAATGTTGATTTTGAAGTACGTATTAAACCTGTTAATGAAGTTTATCAACCTGAGCTCAAACGAGAAGAAATCACCAACTATCTTGCCGCTCTTAAAGCCAAAGTTTTTAAAAATGAACTCAATGCTAATGATATTTTGATTACCAGCGATACCATTGTTTGGCATAACAATGCAGCTATTGAAAAACCGGTAGACGAGGAAGACGCCAAAAGAATGCTTAAAAATTTAAGCAATAGCAGTCATGAAGTCATCACATCAGTATGTTTTACGTCAATAAAAGAACAAAAAACGCTACATTGTATTACGAAGGTTTATTTTAAAGCGCTTACTAATCAAGAAATTAATTATTACGTTACCAACTACAAACCTTTAGATAAAGCTGGTGCCTATGGCATTCAGGAATGGATTGGCTATATAGGTGTTGAAAAAATTGAAGGCTCTTATTTAAATGTGGTTGGGTTTCCGCTACATCTTGTTTATGAAACGTTAAACAACATGGCGACTATTTAAAATCTTTGTATTTTTAAATAAAAAATATGCATTCTTTTGCCTTCAAACAAACCATTTTAATCACATTACTTTACGTCGGATTTTGTTTTTTTTCATGTGAAAACATTCAACCCGAGGCGACAACTGCAACAACTGAAAATACCAATAAATTAAAATCGGCTTCTCCATACAGAGATGCTCAGCAGCTTTCAGATGAATTTAAAATGTATTGGTTTAACGGCAAAGCCGAAATAAGTTCTTATAAACTTGAACAAGCCAGGTATGGCGAAATGCACGAAGGTAGCGCTGTTTTAATTTTTGTGACCGAAGATTTTTTACCGGATGTACAGGTAAAGGCCGATAGTAAAGATTCTGAAAACATCGGCGTTTTAAAACTAAATGCTACTAAAGATTTTAATACAGGTATTTATCCATACCACATCATGCAAAGTACCTTTTATCCGCTAAGCAATAATTATCACGCATTAAAAGTTACTGCTTCTATTCAGGAATGGTGCGGACAAGTCTACAGCCAAATCAATAACCGCGGCCAGTTTGAAGTGCTGTCTCATTCTTATTTTGAAGGTGAAGCTGATGAGGAATTTAATTTAGATGAAACCATTTTAGAAAACGAGTTATTTAATCAGCTTAGAATCAATCCAAAAAGTCTACCAACAGGAGATATTAAGATAATTCCTTCTCTTGAATACTTAAGACTAAAACATCGCCAAATTAAGTTATACAAGGCAACGGCAAAATTAACCGATAGTACTTATGCTGTTTACTATCCCGATTTAGGACGCAGTTTGGAAATTAATTTTAAAAGCGATTTTCCATACACAATAGATTCATTTAAAGAAAGTTACACCGATGGTGCCGATGGTGCTATTTTAACCACAACTGCCAAAAGAATTAATACCATTTTGGAACCCTACTGGCAAAAAAACAAACCAGACAACAGTTATTTGCGCGCGCAACTCGGATTATAATTTTTCATCCTTTTGAAGTATCTTTACACAACATAACTTAAATTATATCATGTTTATCGAAGCTTACAAAAAGCCGGTTATTGTCACGTTTATACTACTGGCTATATTTATTATTATTAGGTTTATAATTAGGAAGTTGGTGATTAAACTCGGCAAGAGTAATAATATTAACATTGCCAGGGTAAGACTCATTAATCGTTATTCTACGGTTGTTTTAGCAATCCTATTTATTTTTGCAGAATCATTTGTGTTTGGTATTGATACCTCTGATATTGCTGTAGTTTTTTCTTCGGTTTTTGCAGTTATTGGTGTAGCCCTTTTTGCTATTTGGTCAATTTTAAGTAACGTTACTTCGGGTGTTATCATGTTTTTCTCATTTCCGTATAAAGTAGGAGATAAAATAAGTATCCATGATAAAGATTTTCCAATTGAAGCCATCATTGAAGACATTAGGGCTTTTCAACTACATTTACGTTTAGATAATGGCGATTTGGTTACGTACCCTAATAATTTAATGCTCCAAAAAGCAGTCACTTTAGTACAAAAAAATGCCATTGATGCAGAGATTAAAGACCGCTAATTGTTTATGGCTCAAAAACGAAAATCTAACAAACGCTCTTCTAATTTCAAAAAACAAATTGGGATAAAACCCGGTGTTGTGATTTACACTGGCCATAAAGAAGATAAAGATCTTGTTATTGACTACCATTCGTACAACGAGCAAAACCTTGAAAAAGGGAGTGTTACAACGGTTGAAGACATCTTAAAACTTAAAAATGAAAGCTCAAAACTTTGGGCAAATCTCAACGGATTAAACCATACACAAAGCATTGAAAAACTTTGTAATGAGCTCAAAATAAATGCACTTAGCATTGCAGACGTGGTGCATGTGGGCCAAAGACCAAAAGTTGACGAAAACGAAAATTATATTTTCATACTGCTTAAAATGTTACAGTACGATACCGATGGTAATCTTAATAGCGAGCAAGTAAGTTTTATTTTGGGTCATAATTTTTTGCTCACATTTCAGGAAGCTGAAGGTGATGTGTTTAACGGTGTTCGGGAGAGACTACAAATTACACCTTCAAGAATTAGAAGCTTTAATCAGGACTATTTATTATACGCTTTAATTGATGCCATTGTGGATCATTATTATTTGGTTATTGAAACATTGGGTAATAAAGTTGAAACTTTAGAAGATCAACTTTTCAACGGCAAATCTGATGACCATGTAACCACGCAAATACAAGAATTAAAACGAGAAGTTTTGCGCATCAGGCGATCTGTTTTCCCACTTCGGGAGGTTATTGGCAGACTTGAAAAATCGGAACATCCACTTATTAACAAACAAACAGCCAATTACTTTAGAGATGTTTATGAGCATATTATTCAGATACTTGAAAACATTGACATTAACCGAGAAATGATCTGGGGTTTAATGGATATGCACATGACGGCCATTAGCAACCGTATGAATGAAGTCATGAAAGTACTAACCATTATCGCCACTATTTTTATTCCGCTAACCTTTATAGCAGGTATCTACGGAATGAATTTTGAAAACATTCCGGAGCTTCATTACCAAAATGCCTATTTTATTCTTTTAGGATTGATGTTTTTAATTGTTATTGGTATGATTTTCTATTTTAAAAGAAAAAAATGGTTGTAATCATAAGAATTTCATAGAAACAATCTCAAGGGTTAAGTTAAAGAAACTTTAAATGCAATACCCATAGCTGTATTGTTTTTCTATATTTGAATCGATTCATACCAATCTAAACCATGAAAAGATTAATCAATATCACTATTTGTTTGGCTATATGCGCGTTGAGTCTTTTACAGGCCCAAATACCAAAAAAACTAAACAGTTCAGAGATTTTTGAAGCCGTACAAAAGCTAAATGTTTTAGGCTCTGTATTGTATGTAGCTGCACATCCCGATGATGAAAACACAAGACTCATATCTTACATGGCCAACAGCGTAAAAGCCAGAACTGCATACTTATCTATTACTCGTGGCGATGGAGGCCAAAATTTAATTGGTCCCGAACTGAGAGACCTATTAGGTCTTATTCGCACGCAAGAACTTTTGGCGGCTCGCTCCATTGATGGTGGTGAACAGCTTTTTACTCGCGCCAACGATTTTGGCTTTTCAAAGCATCCTGATGAAACCTTAAAAATTTGGGACAAAGATGCTGTTTTGAGCGATGTAGTTTGGGCCATTAGAACTTTTAAACCAGATATCATCATTAATAGGTTTAACCACAGAACACCGGGAAGTACGCACGGTCATCACACCTCATCGGCCATGTTAAGCCTAGAAGCTTTTGACCTGGCAGCTAACCCTAAGGTCAATCCCGAGCAGTTAAAATTTACGTCTACTTGGCAACCAAAACGCATTTTTTTTAATACGTCTTGGTGGTTTTACGGGAACGAAGAAAACTTTGAAAAGGCAGACAAATCGAACATGATTACTTTTGATGTTGGTGTTTATTATCCGCTTAAAGGATTATCAAACAACGAAGTAGCTGCTATTGCCAGCAGTCAGCATTTATGTCAGGGATTTGGCCGACTCACCAACAGAGGTTCACAAAACGAATACATTGAATTTCTAAAAGGTGAAAAATTAAACGATAACTCCAATATATTTGATGGTATCGATACCAGTTGGAATCGGATTAAAGGCGGTACTGCCGTAGGTGAAATTTTAACCAAAATTGAATCTAACTTCAATTTTACAAATCCGGAACAACACTTACCCGATTTGGTAAAAGCTTATCAACTTCTTCAAAATGTTGAAGACGAGCATTGGAAACAAATTAAGTCTGAAGAACTCTTAGCAGTTATAGAGGCTTGTGCAGGCTTGTACCTAGAAGCCGCTTCGGCAGTTGCTACAGCAACACCTTTAGATACCGTAACCATAAATATTGAGGCCATTAACCGAAGTAACTCAAACATCACATTAAATGGTTTATATCTTCAAGAGCTAAGTAAACAGATTGACACAAATAAACCACTTTTAAACAATGAAATATTTAACTATCAATTAGAAGCTTCTATAGATAAAAACACCGGCTACACCAGCGCTTATTGGCTTTTAGATGAAGGCAGTACAGGTATGTATAAGGTTAAGAACCAAAAACAAATTGGTCAACCATTATCAGAACCTGCCATGCATGTAGTCTTCAATATCGCAGTTGAAGGTATTAATTTAGAAATAATTAAACCAGTTGTTTATCGTTATTCAAAACCGGATAAGGGCGAACAATACAAACCTTTTGAAATTCTTCCGAAAGCAACTGTAAAAAGCAACGAAAAGGTGATGATTTTTAACAATGGTTCGGCTAAAACTATTTCATTTTCGGTTCAAGCCAATACCAATAACATTAAAGGTAAATTGCGTTTAAAACATCCCAATAACTGGCGTATTTCTCCTTCGGAATACGATGTTGATATTCCTTTAAAAAACGATGAACGCACCTATGTTTTTACCATTGAAGCGCCGCAAAACGAGGATGAAACCTATTTAATTCCGCAGGTTGAAATTGATGGGGAAATATACAGTCAGGAAAAAATAGAAATAGATTACAGCCATATTCCATTTCAAACGGTACTGCTTCAAAGTAAAACCAAACTCGTAAAACTCGACATAGAAAAACAAGGCAATTTAATTGGGTATATTGAAGGCGCAGGCGACGTTGTTCCTGAAAGTTTAAAACAAATAGGTTATGAAGTTGAGATCATTAATCCCGATAACATCAATGCGGAACTACTTGAAAAATACGATGCCATTGTAACGGGTATAAGAGCTTACAATACCATTGATGCTCTAAGATACAAGCAACAAATACTGTTTGATTACGTAGAAAAAGGCGGCAATTTAATAGTGCAATACAATACTAGTAGCGGACTTGTTACCAGAGAATTGGCGCCATTTGATTTAAAATTATCACGCGATCGAGTTGCCGATGAAACTGCCGCTGTCGAATTTCTGGCTCCAAACCATCCGGTATTAAATTTTCCCAATAAAATAACGGCTAAAGATTTTAACAACTGGACGCAGGAACGCGGTCTCTATTTTCCCGGAGAATGGAGTAATGATTTTACGGCAATTTTAGCCATGAATGACTCCAACGAATCTCCAAAACACGGAAGTTTACTGGTAGCACAGCATGGAAAAGGTTTTTACGTTTACACCGGATTGAGTTTCTTTAGAGAATTTCCTGAAGGTGTTAGCGGTGCCTATCGCTTATTCGCAAATATGTTATCTTTAGGCAAAACTTCTTCTAATTAAGACTCCTTGATATGGCAAACCAACCTAATGAAAAGGCAACCTATAAATGGGAAAAATTTTACACAGTCATTTTAATTGCTAATGCGGTTTACATTTTTTTATTTTACCTCATTATGAAAGCTTTTTAGTATGGAAAGTTTAGACTGGCTGGTATTGGCTTTTACACTTTTTGGAATTGTTGCCTACGGTACCTGGAAAACCAGAAAACAAAAAAGTGTACAAGACTACGTTCGCGGAGGCAATACTGCCAGATGGTATACAGTAGGTTTAAGTGTGATGGCTACGCAAGCCAGTGCTATTACCTTTTTATCTACTCCCGGACAAGCCTTTAGTAGCGGTATGGGATTTGTTCAATTTTATTTTGGTTTACCCATTGCCATGGTGATTATTTGCTTGGTATTTATTCCATTATATCATAAACTAAATGTTTACACTGCTTACGAATTTTTAGAGAAACGCTTCGATTTAAAAACCAGAACACTTACCGCAATTTTATTTTTAATTCAACGCGGTTTGGCTGCCGGTATTACCATTTTCGCTCCGGCCATTATTCTGTCGGTGGTATTGGGTTGGAATTTAAATTTATTGAATATCATCATCGGTTTATTGGTTATTATTTATACTGTGAGTGGTGGTACAAAAGCCGTTAGTGTGACTCAAAAACACCAAATGGCTGTTATTTTTGGCGGTATGTTTGCGGCCTTTTTTTTAATAATGAGCTACTTACCAGAAGACATTAATTTTGGTAACGCTTTGCACATTGCGGCAGCCAGTGATAAGCTTGATATTTTAGATTTTTCATTCGATTTGGAAAACAGATATACTGTGTGGAGCGGACTAATAGGCGGTACATTTTTAGCTCTCTCCTACTTTGGCACCGATCAAAGTCAGGTGCAACGCTATCTTTCGGGTAAATCTATGAAAGAAATGCAATTGGGGCTCATGTTCAACGGTTTACTCAAAGTGCCCATGCAATTCTTCATTTTATTAGTTGGCGTGATGGTTTTTGTGTTTTATCAGTTTAATCCTTCTCCATTAAATTTTAATCCACTAGCTACTGAAACCGTTTTAAATTCAAGTTACGCCGAAGACTATAAAGCCATTCAGCTGGAACAACAAAAATTGTTTGAGGTAAAGCAAGAATTCCTTCGCAATAATTATAGCAAGGATGATGAAGTAATGAATTTATTCATTAAAGATAATAATCAAGCACTTGATAACTTGCGCGAACTGTCCAAAGATCTAATTAGCAAAGCTGCCGAAGAACTACAGGTTAATGTAGAAACCAACGATAAAGATTACGTATTTATTCATTTTATTTTAAACCGATTACCTCGAGGTTTAATTGGTTTACTATTAGCTGTAATTTTAAGTGCCGCCATGTCTTCAACCGCCAGTGAACTGAATGCCTTGGCCACTACAACTACATTAGATCTATACGCACGGCACAAGAAAACAGACGAGATTCATACCGTAAAAACAACCAAATGGTTTACATTTATTTGGGGTATTATTGCCATTACCATTGCCTGTGTGGCTTATTTGGCCGATAATCTTATACAACTGGTAAACATCATAGGCTCTATATTTTACGGCAATGTTCTGGGTATTTTTTTACTGGCATTTTTCTTTAAAACGGTAAGAGGAACGGCGGTATTTATAGCGGCTATTATCACTCAATTGATAGTAATTACGTTGTTTTTACTGGACTTTTGGGATTATATCAAATTGCCTTATTTGTGGCTAAATTTTATAGGATGTTTTATTGTAATTGGCTTGGCAATGTCACTCATGCAACTTTCATATTTTAAATCAAATGACAGATAAAACAATTAATTGGGGCATTATCGGGTTGGGTAAAATTGCTCACAAATTTGCCGAAGATTTAGTAAAAGTGCCTAATGCAAAATTGTATGCTGTTGCTTCTCGTAGTAGCATTAAATCTAAAGAATTTGCAGCGAGATTCAATGCTGAAATAGCTTATGATAATTATGAAGACCTAGCGAACGACACCAATATAAATGCCATTTATATAGCAACACCGCATAGTTTTCACCTCGAACACACTCTATTATGCTTAAATTCCGGGAAAGCAGTACTATGCGAAAAACCTCTGGCCTTGAATAGCGCAGAAGTTGAAAAAATGATTTCAATTGCCACTTCCAATCAAATTTTATTGATGGAAGCACTTTGGACTTATTTCTTACCACATTATCAAAAAACCTTAGAAATTATAGAAAGTGGTGTATTAGGCGAAATAACAAATCTCAAAGCCGATTTTGGTTTTAAACCGGTTTATGATGAGAGTTCAAGAGTGTTTAATAAAGCGCTTGGTGGCGGTAGTTTATTAGATATAGGCATTTACCCAATTTTTGCTGCTTTGAGTATTTTGGGCATGCCTGAAAAAATTTCAGCTAAGGGCAAATTTTTCAACAATGGTGCCGACAGTGAATGTTATATACTTTTTAATTATAACAACGGAATTACAGCTGAATTAAACAGCACCTTTTTAGAAGAAACCCCAACCGAAGCCATCATTGCAGGAACCAAAGGCGTTTTAAAACTACATTCAAGATTTCATGCACCAACAACTTTATCATTAAGTTTAACAGGAAAACCCAAGCAGGTATTTAATTTTGAAGTCCCATATAACGGATACTTCTATGAAATTGTTCACTTTAATTCATTACTAAATTCTGAGAAAACAGAAAGCGATGTGATGTCATTCGAAATGAGCAGAAATTTAATGACACTTTTAGATTTGGTTAAAAATGAAATTGGTTTAGTGTATAAAAGAACCTAATTCTTAAAAGCAAGCGTTTTAAAAAATATATCTCTAAGTATCTCGTCTTTATTATGTATTTCTTCATTATAAATTTTGAAATTACCAGTTCTCTTACTTTCTTGATAATTCAATACTCGCTGTACAGTTCTAAAGTATTGAATTGAATTTCTATTCCATTGCCCATTATAGAACTGCGAATAAAGGTCTTCATGAATTGTCGATTTACTAGTCTCACTAAACTCTTTATTTATTTCAACTTTATAAACAAATTCGTACCAATTCAGAAATTGATTTATAACATGTAAATTTATTTCTGTTTCAATGTAATTAATAAATTCTGCTGAAAATTCTTCGTTACGATGTTCAAGATTATGCAGAAACTTAAGTTTTTGTTTTTCCAGGTTTGAAAGTGCCTCTTTGACTGACATTTTTTTATAACTCGGACCTTTATATAAATACTTCCCTATGTCGTTTCTCGAAATTCTTTTGTAATATTTTCTTAAATAATCGTATTCGATTTTAGAAAACGAATTATTAATTAGGATATAGTTGTCATATTTGTAAAACTCACCACAATAAAAGTAGGTATAACTTTGAATATCTTGCCTTAAA
Source organism: Paucihalobacter ruber (assembly GCF_006494535.1). GTDB lineage: Bacteria > Bacteroidota > Bacteroidia > Flavobacteriales > Flavobacteriaceae > Paucihalobacter > Paucihalobacter ruber. The sequence goes on along the minus strand of NZ_VHIQ01000006.1, from coordinate 97,706 downwards.
GGTAAAAAAGTAAGAGGCACACTTTTTGAATCTGAAATTAAATAAAGTTGCTGACCGATTTCTTCTTTTTTAAATTGGATCGTATCGTTTTTAACTATCATTGAATCTAATAGATAGTTATTCGAGTCGTAATTAAAATAATCAACTTTCTTAAAATAGACCTTAGTTCCATTATTGTATTTAAAATTGAGATCCTCTTTAGGTATTTTAACTAATGATGTTTGAGCCGAACCTAAAAAAACTATACTTAATAATACAATAAGCCAATATAATTTCATAATATCTGAAGGTAAAAAGGCTATTCAAATTTAGTTTTTATGAATAGCCTTAAAATCATTTACAATTTACATCGCGCCCCATTCTTTTAAGGATTCGGTGTTCATTTTGATATAATCATCATTTCCTGCTTTTTTAGCACCTTCTAAAGACGCTTTTGCTGCTGCAATGGCTTGTTTTTTGTTACCGGCTTTGGCATGAATTAAAGATTGTTGACGCAAATACCAAAATCGTGGTTGATTTGATGTCATCTCAACTGCTTTATCAATCCATTCTACTGCTTTATTTATGTCTTTTCCTTCATCTAAATAATAAACTGCTGCCGCAAAATAATCGGCATCAGAGGGACCTGCCATAGCTTTTTCGATAGACGCGCTTACTTTGTTATCGGTTGGTACAGTAAATGGAATTGGCACATACGTATTCTCCCAAATAATTCCTAGAACTGCACCGCTGTTAGATAAATCGTTGAACATTACAGTAAATGTTTCCATAGTCAAAGGAATATTAACAGCTTGAATAGTTGTCTTAGCTGCAATCTTGTTCTCATCCCAATTTCTTGGCACACCCCAATTTTCGGTATCGGTGTAAAAATAAACTTCCCAGTTGGTAGCACCCGGTTTTGTAAAAATAGCATAACTACCGGCTTTTAAAGTCTGGCCGTCTACAGTAACATCATCACTAAAAGTAATCATGGTGTTTTTATTGGCAGCGGTACGCCACAATTTATCGTAAGGCACCAAATCGCCGTAAATGGTTCTGCCGCGCATATTCGGTCTGGAATATTCAACAGTTACATCGGTTAAGCCAACTTTTTGTTCAACCTTGCTGAACGGGCTTGGTTGTGGGGCCTCAATTTGCGCTGTAGCGAACAGCATCGAAGAGCCAATAAATAAGCCGCATAATAGTTTTTTCATGTGTATAGTTTTAAGTTAATAATCAATTAAATAATTGCATAAAATTACTCTTTCAACAGCTTTTTTTTTGTTAAGAAAAGTATAAAGGTATAAACAAATTTCAGATTGCATTTTAGATATGCAGATAAAAAAGTTCAATTTTTGAATCAACTATTGTAATTTCGGCACGTTAAATGCGTTAATCGCAATTATAAAACTGAATTTATGAGACTATTGCTCTTATTTTTGTTAGTAAATTCACTGTTGTTTGCTCAAAATAAAACCATAACGTCGGGCGAAAAACTGGTATTTACAGCTTCGTACAACATGTCTGGAATTCTTACAGATATAGCCGAAGTTACCATGCAGGTCAACGAGGTTAAAACTTCAAAATCTACCTTACTACATCTAAAAACCACAGCTGTAACTTATAGCAAATGGGATAATTTTTTCAAAATAAGAGACTTGTACGAAAGCTATGTGAGTCCAACTTATTTAACCCCATACCTCTACAAACGAGATATTGACGAAGGTGGTTATTACAAGTTTATGCAATATAACTTCAATCCAAAAACTAAAACAGTAAATAGCTTGATGCGCAAAAAAAACAGCAAAGGCGAATTTTGGGAGGAACGCAAAACTCTTACTATTGGTGCAAATACCAACGATTTGGTGACAACGCTCTACAAACTTAGAAATCTTGATATTGATAAAGCAAAAACCAATGATACTTCTCAATTTACCATTCTGTTTGATAACAAAGAATTTACCGTTTCGGTAAAAATGCTGGGTAAAGAAACCATCAATACAGCCATTGGTCGAAAAGAATGTTATAAACTGGGTATCTCGTTACCAAGAAACAATGAGCTTGGTAAAAATTCAGATTTTGTACTTTGGTTAACCGCCGACGCCAACAAAATTCCGGTTTACGGAAAATTTAAAATCCCCGTTGGAAACGGAGAACTCAAAATTAAATCGGCTACCGGATTAATGCATTAAACTATGAGACATTTCATCAAAATAATTGCCTTTATCGCAGCTATCCTTGCGTTAGTACTGGCTGTAACTCCACTTTCAAATATTGCTTTATTTCCACTTTTACTGGCAATTACACTTTCAATTCTGCTTTATATATTGAGCAAAAAACAAGATAAGTCTAATAAGCCGGTTCAATATATTTTATTGCTTTCAGCTGTGGCACTTGGTTTTATGATTTATAAATCATTATTTACTGAGGCAATCGTTAAAGAAGAAGCCCAAGAAGAAATGAACATAAAAGAACAAGAATCTCAGGAAGAATCGTTGAAAGAACTTGAAGCATTGGATATAGATTTTGAATAATGTAATCTAATTCTTACGTTTTTAAAGGAATACATTTTAGCATTCCCTATTTTTTTGCTTTATTTGACAAAAATTTGCTTATAAATGAAGATTACCTTTCTCACCGCATTGTTTTTGGTTGGTTCTTGTACCACTTTAAGATATTCTGAAAAGATAAAAAACCTTAAAGATGGCGTTGTTTACGAGCAACCTCAAATTATAAAATCGTATGCCAATACTATCTCGCAAGTCGATTTAAAATTAATTATTTCAGAACTGGCATCAGACAAATACGAAGGCAGAAGAGTTGGCCAAAAAGGTCATGAAATGGCTGCAGCTTTCGTTAAAAATTACTATAAAACAAATAGTATTGAACCCTTAGAAGCCGCACCAAATTATTCTCAAATAGTTCCCGAAAGCTATTTAGGTGAAAAATATGGCACATCAGAAAATGTGATTGCTTTTATTAAAGGTACCGACTATACAGATGAATACATTATAATTGGGGCACACCTCGATCACGAAGGTATTGTTGAAGACCAAATTTATTTCGGTGCCGATGACAACGCCTCGGGCACAGCGGCAGTTATGGAAATAGCACAAGCATTTAAGTTAGCAGCGCAAAACGGATATAGCCCAAAAAGAAATATCATATTTCTTCATGTAACTGCCGAAGAGGTTGGTTTGCAAGGCTCAAGATATTATACAGAAAATCCGCTAGTCCCACTTGAACAAACCACTGCCATGCTAAATATGGATATGATTGGCAGAACAGACTACAAACATGAACCGACCGATGATTATCTCTATTTAATAGGTGTGAACAGACACAGTAACGAACTAAAATTTATTGCCGAAAAAGCCAATGGACTAGCGACAACAATCGATTTAGATTATCGATATGGCGAAGAGAACGAATCTAACCGTTATTATTACAGATCTGATCACTACAATTTTGCTCAACACAACATACCCGTCATATTTTTCTTCAACGGCGAGCACGAAGATTATCACAAACCCACAGATACCGAAGACAAAATTAATTATCAACTACTCGAAAAACGCAGCAAATACATTTTTACAGTTGCTTGGTATTTGGCTAATATGGACCACAGAATGGAGTTAGACCTCATCGAATAAATCACCTGTTTTCATAGGAAAACATTAACATTTTGTTTTCCTAATTAGTTTAAATTTGCATTCTAACCTTAAAATCTGGTTTATGAAATATCTTTATTTATGCTTATCTACAGCCGTTATATTGTCTTGCGGAAGTTCTAACCAAACCGCTAATTCAAAAACAAATAACATTACCTACGAAGAAGCTGTAAGCACCTATGCTCAAACCATTACGGCGCAAGAGTTGAGCGATATGTTGTACGTTTATGCCTCAGACGAATTTGAAGGCAGAGATACAGGAGAACCCGGACAGAAAAAAGCGGTAGAATATCTAAAACAGAAGTATGTTGATCTGGATATTGCTTCTCCTTTAGGAGGCGATAATTACTTTCAAACAGTACCATTAGAAAAACGTGGTGGCGTAAATGCTACCCTAAAGATTGGCGACAAAATCTTTGAAAACTTCGAAAATCATGTTGCCCTGTCCGGAGCTAATCTCAATAATTATAAAATAGATGAATTAGTTTACGCAGCTTACGGTATAGATTCAGATAATTATTCAGATTACACTAATATCGACGTTTTTAATAAAATAGTTTTAATTAAAGCAGGCGAACCAAAAGACGAAAATGGTAATTATGTAACCAGCGGTAGTTCAGAACCAACCAAATGGGTAAATGGCAGACAAGCTATGAGCTCTAAGTTACAGGTTGCTAGAGAAAAAGGTGCTAAAGGTTTGATTCTTCTTGACAACGAATCGTTTCCAAGATATGCCACTTGGTTAAAGGGTCAACAAGGCCGAAGTGGTAGATTAAGTCTAAAATCAGAACAGGCAGATATGTTTGCTTTAATGGTGAATGAAGCGCTTGCAACTGCCTTATATGCTGATGTTTTAACTTCAGACAAAGCCCAAATTTTAAATATCACAGCAACCATCGATATTTCAAGCGATGTAACGGAAGTGATTTCAGAAAACGTAGTAGCCTACATCAAAGGAAGTGAAAAACCAGACGAGGTGATTGTTATTTCAGCGCATTTAGATCATGTAGGCATAGAAGACGGACAAGTTTACAATGGTGCCGATGATGATGGCTCCGGTACAGTAGCCATCGTAGAAATTGCGCAGGCTTTTCAAGAGGCTGCTAAAAACGGCTATTCACCAAAAAGAACGATTCTATTCCTCCACGTTACCGGAGAAGAAAAAGGCTTATTAGGCTCTGCCTATTACGCTGATGTTGATCCAATTTTCCCATTAGATAATACTGTCGCCAATCTCAATATTGATATGATTGGAAGAACCGATCCCAAACGCGAAGGCGAACGAAATTATGTTTATCTTATAGGAAGCGACAAGCTTAGTACAGAACTCCATGAGATTTCTGAAGCTGTTAACAACAAACACACACAAATTGAATTAGATTACACATACAATGATGAAAACGATCCAAACAGATTTTACTATCGTTCAGATCATTACAACTTTGCAAAAAATAATGTACCGGTAATTTTTTATTTTAACGGTACACACGCCGATTATCACAAACCTAGTGACACGCCAGATAAAATTGAATACGACTTGTTGGAAAACAGAGCCAAATTAGTCTTCTACACGGCATGGGAACTCGCCAATAGAGACGAAAGAATTGTGGTAGATAAAGCCAATTAAAATTTCAAAAGCGCCGCCTAAAACAGACGGCGCTTTTTTTTATATCTTTCGCCTCAGAATTCAAATAGCTTTCTAATGAAATTTTTACACCTAATTATTCCTGCTTTATTTTTAATCTTTGGATGTAGCAGCACAAAAAATGTAGAAAAAAACATCAACACAGGTAATTTTAATCAAGCCATTACTGATGCCTTAAACAAACTCAGAAAAAATAAAGATAAAAACCCTGAACTGGTTTATTTACTTCAAAACGCCTACAACAAGGCTAATGAAAGAGACTTAAATCAAATAGAATTGTTGAAACTACAAAACAATAGTGCAAATACACCCCAAATACTGGAAACCTATAGAGCTTTAGATTCAAGACAAAACGCTGTAAAAGCCGTTTTGCCGTTGTACGCTAACGGAAAAGAAGTTTTGTTTAGAACATCCAATTATAATACTGAAATTGCTAATTATAAGAATGAAGCATCGGCTTATATTTATGACGAAGCACAGAATTTACTCAATTCGCCAAACAAATTAGATGCCCGTTCGGCTTATAATGAGTTCGAATATATCGAGGGCATCAACCCAAATTACAGAGATGTTAGAAACTTAATGACTCAGGCCTATTATAAAGGCACCGATTATGTATTGGTTTCTATTGAGAACCAATCAAATCAGGTTATTCCCAGACGACTTGAAGATTTTCTTCTCGATTTCAACACTTACGGATTAGACAAATTTTGGACTGTTTTTCATTCAGAAAGAGAAAAAAATCGCAACTACGATTACGCCATGTCCTTGCAGTTGGCGCAAATCAACATTTCCCCCGAACAGTTAAGAGAAAAAGAGTTTGTGCGTGAAAGAGAGATAAAAGACGGCTGGCAGTACAAATTAGATCGCAACGGAAACGTGATGAAAGACAGCCTAGGAAACGATATAAAAATTGATAAATTTGTAACGGTAAGAGCAACTGTACTGCAAATAGGCCAGTTTAAAACCAGTGAAGTTATTGGTGTTGTTGCATTTAAAGACCTAGCAGCTAAAAAACTATTAGACAGATTTCCAATAAAAAGTCAGTTTACTTTCGAAAATTATTTCGCATCTTACAGAGGTGATAAACGCGCCTTGTTACCTGAAGATGTTAATTTAATCAACAACCCACGCGTGCCATTTCCTCCAAATGAGCAAATGGTGTTTGACTGTGGCGAGGACCTAAAACAACAACTCAAACGCATTATTAGGTCTTATAAATTTCAATAATTGAAAATTATAAATATTGATTTAAATCTAGGTCGTTGATGCTTCCGTGTGATTCATGCGCCACCACTACCCCATTTTTAACTATCAATAATTGAGGTGATTGGTGGTATACTCCAAAGCTTTCACTAATCTCATTGGAGATATTTCGGTGTTGCAATAAATCTAAATAATACAAATCAAAGGCTTGGTCATTAAAATGGTAAGACTTTTCAAACTGACTTAACACCATTCTGCTAATTCCGCATCTGGTAGAATGTTTAAAAATGAGTTGTACTTTAGATACCGAGTTAGTTTTAATGCTTTCTAATTGATGTAAATCGGTTAAATGATTCCAATTCAGTTGACTTTCACTGCCAGAATTTCCACTGCCAAAAATAGAATTAAATAAGCCCATATGGTTTAATTTATAAGTATTCACAAAGGTAGTCGTAATTATTCCAATTCATTACACACAGACAAAAAGTCATCTAAAAATCAAGTCATTCCGACATTTTGTCGGCTAAAATTATTTGGCAATAAAATTGACCTTTCAAAATTAAACTAAAAACAAAAAGCCATGAACTTGAATAATTTTACCATAAAATCACAAGAAGCCATTCAAGCTGCTCAGCAACTAGCGCAGCAACTTGGGCATCAACAAATAGAAAACGAACATCTATTTAAAGGTGTTCTTGAAGTAGATGAAAACGTCTTGCCTTTCATTCTTAAAAAATTGAATGTCAATGCAGGCACATTACAATTAGCACTAGACAAGCAACTAGAAAGCTTTGCTAAAGTTTCCGGAGCCGATTTAATGTTGTCTCGCGAAGCCAATAAATCGCTCAACGAAGCCGCTATCATCGCTAAAAAAATGAAAGACGATTTTGTGTCTATCGAACATTTAATTCTTGCCATTTTTAAATCCAACAGCAAGATTGCTCAAATGCTAAAAGACCAAGGCGTTACTGAAAAGGGTTTAAATGCGGCCATTGAAGAATTACGCAAAGGTGACAGGGTCACTTCTCAAAGTCAAGAAGAAACTTATAATGCATTAAATAAATACGCTAAAAACCTGAATCAATTAGCCCGCGATGGCAAGTTAGATCCGGTAATTGGCAGAGATGAAGAAATAAGACGTATACTTCAAATTTTATCAAGACGCACCAAAAATAACCCTATTTTAGTTGGTGAACCCGGTACAGGTAAAACAGCCATTGCCGAAGGTTTGGCGCACAGAATTATTGATGGTGACGTCCCTGAAAACTTAAAAGAAAAACAAATATTTGCCTTAGATATGGGCGCGCTTATTGCCGGCGCTAAATACAAAGGTGAGTTCGAAGAAAGACTCAAAGCCGTAATCAAAGAAGTAACCGGCAGCGATGGTGATATCGTTTTGTTTATTGATGAAATTCACACTCTAGTAGGGGCCGGCGGAGGACAAGGCGCTATGGATGCTGCCAATATTCTAAAACCGGCCTTAGCTCGTGGTGAGTTGAGAGCCATTGGTGCTACCACTTTAGATGAATACCAAAAATATTTTGAAAAAGACAAAGCGCTTGAGCGTAGATTTCAAAAGGTAGTAGTTAATGAGCCCGATACCGAAAGTGCCATTTCTATACTTCGTGGTATTAAAGAGAAATACGAAACACACCACAAGGTTCGTATCAAAGACGAAGCCATTATTGGTGCTGTTGAATTATCTGAACGCTACATTACCAACAGATTTTTACCTGATAAGGCAATCGATTTAATGGATGAAGCGGCTTCTAAGCTTCGTATGGAAATTAACTCCAAACCCGAAGAATTAGATGTGCTCGACCGTAAAATCATGCAATTAGAAATTGAAATTGAAGCCATTAAGCGTGAGAAGGATGAAATAAAATTAAAATCGCTTTCAGCAGACTTGGCTAATTTAAAAGAAGAACGCAACACCTTGAACGCAAAGTGGAAAAGCGAGAAAGAAGTGGTTGAAAACATTCAAGCCAGAAAATCGGATATTGAAAACTATAAACTGGAAGCCGAGCGTGCCGAACGCGAAGGCGATTACGGCAAAGTAGCAGAATTGCGATACGGTAAAATTAAAGATGCTCAGGAAGCACTGGAAAAACTTCAAAAAGAACTGCAAGAAAACCAGTCTGGAAGCTCGCTTATTAAAGAAGAAGTTACCTACGATGACATTGCCGAAGTAGTTGCGAAATGGACCGGTATTCCGGTTACTAAAATGCTGCAAAGCGAGCGCGACAAATTACTAAAATTGGAAGATGAATTACACAAACGTGTTATTGGTCAGGAAGAAGCTATTGAAGCCGTTAGTGATGCCGTAAGACGTAGTCGTGCCGGTTTGCAAAATCCGCAAAAACCCATAGGAACCTTCCTGTTTTTAGGAACTACCGGTGTTGGTAAAACCGAATTAGCAAAAGCCTTAGCCGAATACCTGTTTGACGACGAAAACGCCATGACCCGAATTGATATGAGCGAATATCAAGAACGCCACGCGGTAAGCAGATTGGTTGGCGCACCTCCGGGTTATGTGGGTTATGACGAAGGCGGACAATTAACCGAAGCAGTTAGACGTAAGCCTTATTCGGTTGTGCTTTTAGATGAAATAGAAAAGGCGCATCCAGACACCTTCAACATCTTGTTACAAGTGCTTGACGAAGGTAGACTTACCGATAACAAAGGTCGTGTAGCCGATTTTAAAAATACCATTATCATTATGACTTCAAATATGGGTAGCCATATCATTCAGGAAAAATTCAATGCCGTAAAAGATATTGATACAGCTATGGAAGCCGCCAAAATTGAAGTACTTGGGTTGTTAAAACAAAATATCAGACCGGAGTTTTTAAACCGTATTGACGATACCATCATGTTTACGCCTCTTTCTAAACCAAATATCTTAGAAATAGTTGGCCTACAACTAAAAGGCATCACAAAAATGATTGCCAAGCAAGGTATTACCTTTGATGCCACATCTGAAGCTATCAACTATCTGGCCGAAAAAGGTTACAATCCAGAGTACGGTGCCAGACCCGTAAAGCGCGTGATTCAAAAAGATGTATTAAATGCTTTGAGTAAAGAAATACTTTCAGGTAAGGTTACTACAGACAGTATCATTTTACTAGATGAATTCGACGGTCAACTGGTTTTTAGAAACCAAGGTGATTTGGTGGTTGAAGAATTTTAAAAAATATTGTAACATAAAATAGATTAAATAGTCATATAGTTGGTTGGTTAGTAAAAAAGCAGCGCTAAATTCTTTCGGGAAAGACGTGTTGCTTTTTTCATTTAATATAACTACATATTTCTTGTTTTTTTTGAAATTTTAACTAAAGACAGCAAATTAATTGTCAATATTTTATCGGAAGAAGTGCTAAAATTTCGACAAAAAGCCTCTTTTGCATAATTTTAAGTAAAACCTATCGTTTAAATATGTAGATTTGTATTGCTATTGATTCCCAAATTTACACCTAATAAATCTTTTTGACGAACTAAAAACAATCAGGAAACCTACGTATTATGAACATCTCGAATTACATTGACCACACGCTTTTAAAGCCAACGGCTACCGAACGCGAAATTACCACCCTTTGCAACGAAGCAAAAAGAAATAGATTTAAAGCTGTTTGCGTTAATAGCTGTTATGTGTCTCTCGCTAAACACAATTTAGCTAAAAGCGATGTTAAAGTATGCGCCGTCATCGGGTTTCCGTTAGGAGCCATGTCTACACAAGCCAAAGTTTTTGAAGCCAAAAACGCAGTTGAACAAGGGGCAGACGAAATTGATATGGTCATCAACCTCGGATTGATAAAAAGCAAGAATTATGTAGCCGTTTTAAAAGACATTAGCGATGTGAAGTCTGCCATTGGCAATAAAATTTTGAAAGTAATTTTAGAAATAAGCGAACTGTCAAAAAACGAAATCATCAAGGCTTGCGAAATAGCCATGGATGCCAATGCAGATTATGTTAAAACTTCTACCGGTTTCTCAAAAAGTGGCGCCACATTAACGGCCGTTAAAATTATGAGAAAAACCGTTAAAGACCAACTAAAGATAAAAGCCTCAGGCGGTGTAAACACTTACGAAAAGGCCGTAAAATATATTCAAGCAGGTGCTGATAGAATTGGAACCTCTTCGGGCGTAACAATAGTAAACAATGAAGAACCTACTTTGGCTTATTAATCAAAGCTAAATTTATATCTTTACGCCATGAGCGTACACATTGAAGCAAAACCGGGAGATATTGCAGACACAATTCTGTTGCCGGGTGATCCGTTACGTGCCAAATGGATTGCAGAAACATTTTTACAAGATAGCTTTTGTTTTAATAAAGTTAGAAATATGTTTGGCTATACCGGCCTTTACAACGGTAAGCGCATTTCGGTTATGGGAACGGGAATGGGTGTGCCAAGTATTTCTATTTACGCACATGAACTTATTAATGATTACGGAGTTAAAAACCTTATTCGGGTTGGCAGCGCAGGATCTTACCAGGAAGATGTAAAAATCAGAGATATTGTGATAGCCATGGCCGCTTCATCAAATTCGGCTGTTAATGAGTTGCGTTTTGGTGGCGCAGACTACGCACCTACTGCCGATTTTGGATTGTTTATAAAAGCTATTGAAATTGCAAAAGCTAAAAATATCAATGTTAAAGCGGGCAATGTTTTTACCAGTGATGTGTTTTATGCAGACGACTTTGAGTCCTATAAAAAATGGTCTAAATTTGGCGTATTGTGCGTTGAAATGGAATCTGCCGGACTCTACACCGTGGCCGCAAAGCATAAAGTTCATGCCTTGTCTTTATTAACCATTTCAGACTCTTTAGTTACAGGTGAAAGAACCACCTCTAAAGAACGTGAAAGTACATTTAAAGGAATGGTCGAAATTGCTTTAGAATTGGCTTAGTTATAAAACATCTAACATTTAACTCTTTGCTAAATAACCTATTATTTAATTAAATGAAGCATATTTTAACATTCCTACTCGTTGCAATATTTCAGTTTGGAAATGCACAAATCAATTATGACAAAGCAGCAATTGAAATAACCCTCAATAATTATATTGACGCCTTTTACAAAGGTGATACTGTTAAGTTGAAAGCGGCTGTGAAACCAAGACTTTACAAATTTGGATATAAACAAAATGAAAACTCAGGCAATTACGACTTTTATGCGCACATGAACTATCAGGATGCTATGGATTTTGTTACAAAAATGAAAGCCGAAGGCAGAACCCGTGATGAAAACAAAATTAGAAAAGTTGAAGTTTTAGATATTGGTAATCACATTGCCTCAGCAAAAGTAACCGCAGTTTGGGGTATAGATTACATGTTGCTTTCTAAAGACAATGGCAAATGGATGATAGAACAGGTTATTTGGGAAGGTCCGCATCAGGAAACCAACCAACCCAAACCTACCACCTACTACCTTGTAAGACATGCCGAAAAAGACCGAAGTAATCCAGAAAATAAAAATCCTGACTTAACAGAAGCCGGCTTTCAGCGTGCCAAAAAATGGAATGCCATTTTAAATCATGTAGATTTTGATTTGGTTTACACCACCAACTACAACCGAACTATTCAAACGGCGCAATTTGTGGCTGAAAGAACCAACATTACTCCAACCATTTATGATGCTCATAACCTAGTTAAAGATGAATTTTTACAACTTACCCAAGGTAAAACCGTTTTTATTACTGGACACAGCAATACCATTCCGCAAATCGTCAATCAACTAATTGGAGAGAATAAATACCCCGAAATTTTAGATAGTGAAAATGGTTGCTTATTTATTGTTACAATAGTCGGGAATAAGGTGACAGATCAATTATTAGTTGTTAATTGATTACACACTCAATATCTTCCAATTCAATGTTCGATAGTAATTCTAAATTACCCGAAGTAAATAAGGCTTCCAGTTCTGTAAGTTTTACTAATTTGGTCTCAGGTTTATAATTATTGTAATCCACGAAACGAACACCGTTAACATAGCGCTCATTAGATGCTTCTCTAAAACGCAATCCGCCACCTTCAGTAAAATACTGATAAGCCAAATATTCCACCTTAAAATTATTTTTGTTAATCCAATATAAAAACACATCGTTAAAATCTTCGCCACCGCCTTCTTTGTTAAAAGTGATTTCAATTACATGGTATTTTTCACCTTTGATCTCGCTACTGTCAAGATATTTATGATTTACAGCCTTATCGGTCAATCCAAAAGGCAACACCGAAAAATAATGTACAGAATTTACCGAACTGGTAAATTTTTTGATATCCTCATCAGATAAATCTACAAGGCTGTCATTTACAAATCTTTCAAATTTACTGTTGGTAAGAACATCAACTATAACAGAATCGTCTTTAATACTTCTTCTGCTGAATTCAAACAAACCATTTTGCCTTTTGGCTTTGTAAAACAACTCTCTGAATTTAAATGAAATTTCACTATTAGCAATCACCTCACCACCAGAAACTTCAATAGATCTCTCGATAATTTCTTTAGCATTAGGCATCGACTGATCACTTTCATTTTTACAGGAAACTGTCAAAAATCCTATTAATAAAATCAATAATAAATATCTCATATAACTGTTTTCAAATTAATGTCGCAAAAATACAGATTAGCTTTCAGTGATATTCATAAATTATCCTAAAATACCTACCTTTGCAACCCATGCAAAACAAGGTTAATATTAAAAACAAACGCGCACGGTTCGAGTTCGAAATTATCGATACTTATACCGCCGGCATTGTGCTTACAGGTACCGAAATAAAATCCATTCGAGACAGTAAAGCTTCCATTGCTGAAAGCTTTTGCGAGTTTAACGATAAAGGCGAATTGTTTGTGATCAATATGACCATTGAAGAATATCTATACGGCACTTATTACAACCACAAACCTAAAGCCGAACGCAAACTATTACTCAACAAAAGAGAACTCAAGAAATTACAAAAAGAAGTGAATACCAAAGGTATGACTATTGTTCCTTTACGACTTTACATTAACGACAACGGCCTAGCAAAAATTGAAATTGCTCTTGCAAAAGGTAAAAAGTTATACGACAAACGCGACACCATTAAAGACCGTGATGTTAAGCGCGATTTAGACCGCATTAAAAAAAGTTTTTAAACTTAAAATTTACAATTTCTGTAACATAAAGCTAAGTCAATACACTTATGTTTGTAAGAATATTACCAACATAATGAGGTCACTAATTGTATTACTTATCACATTTTTAATAGGTTATAATGCCGCTGCTCAAATAACCGGCACAGTTATTAACGATAAAAACGAACCGCTCGCTTACGTGAATGTTTTTCTTGAAAACACTTATACCGGCACCACCACTAACGAGGATGGCATTTATGAGTTAAATATTAAAAAACCAGGGACATACACCTTGGTATTTCAATTTTTAGGATACACCACAAAAAAGTTAGAATTAGATATAAAGGCATTTCCGTTTGAACAAAACATGGTACTTACTGAAGCACAAATATCTTTAAACGAAGTATTTGTAAGCACCGAGGACAATCCGGGCAATGCCATCATCAGAAATGCTATTAAAAACAGGAAGATTAACTTAAACAAGATTAAAACTTACACAGCCGATTTTTATTCAAGAGGTTTGATAAGAATAAAAAATGCCCCTGAAAAAATTTTAGGGGTTGAGTTGGGAGATCTTGGTGGTGGTTTAGATTCTACTAGAAGCGGTATTATTTATTTGTCTGAAACCACATCAAAACTCCAATATCTTTTTCCAGATAAACTTAAAGAAACTATAACAGCCTCTAAAGTTAGCGGTGATGACAGTGGATTTAGTTTTAATACTGCATTAGACGCCAATTTCAATTTTTATCAAAATACAGTAGAATTGGGAGTTCAGGTAGTCTCTCCCATTGCAGATTTCGCTTTTGGTCACTATCGTTATAAGCTTGAAGGCACCTTTTATGACGACAATAACAACCTAATTAATAAAATTGCGGTTATTCCAAAGCAAAAGAATGATCGTGTTTTTTCAGGCTACATCTATATTGTTGAAGACCAATGGACCATCTACGGACTTGAATTAGAAATAACAGGTGAGCAAGCCGGTATTCCTGCAGCAGATAACTTTGTTTTAACCCAAAATTTTAAATATTCGGCGCAAGACCAAATTTGGGCACTTATGTCGCAAAACTTCGATTTTCAATATGGCATTTTTGGAATAAAAGGCAACGGAAAATTTACGGCAGTATTTAGTAATTACAGTTTTAACAACAATATTACCAAACGTAATTTCAGTCGTGAATTGGTCTCGTTTGTTGAAAACGCCAACAAAAAAGACAGTGCTTACTGGACTGTGAAACGTCCGGTGCCATTAACCGGCGAAGAAATTCAGGATTACTTAAAGAAGGACAGCATTCAACTGGTGAAAAAATCAAAACCTTATTTAGATTCAATAGACCGTGAACGCAATAAATTTAAATTAATGTCGCCTATTACCGGCTACAGTTATCAAGATTCACATAAAAATTACAGAATTGGGTATGATGGTATAACATCAAAAGTAAATTACAATACAGTACAAGGTTATCATATAAATTCAGGATTGTATTACGTAAAAA
Organism: Paucihalobacter ruber; assembly: GCF_006494535.1. GTDB lineage: Bacteria > Bacteroidota > Bacteroidia > Flavobacteriales > Flavobacteriaceae > Paucihalobacter > Paucihalobacter ruber. The sequence continues at coordinate 82,591 of NZ_VHIQ01000006.1, read as the reverse complement.
ATTACGACGAATACAAGCGCTATTTTTCGGCTCGTGCCAATTTTGATTACGGTTTTTCAGACGACAGATTACGGGTTAATGGTAGTTTACTTTACAAATTCAATAATGTAAGCCGTGCAACAATTTCACTTTCCGGTGGTATCACAACCCAACAGTTTAATGAGATGGAACCCATTTCCCCTTTAATTAACAGTGTTGCCAGTTTATTCTTTGAAAATAACTTCATGAAACTTTACGATAAAAGTTATTTGTCGCTCGGATATTCCGAAGAATTATTCAACGGATTCAGGCTCTTCGGAAACATTAGTTACGAACGCAGAAAAGCCTTGTTTAATACTAGCGATCAAGTATTTATCAATAGCGATAGCAAAGTTTTCTCCAGTAATAATCCGTTAGACCCGACAGCTTTTGGAATTGCACCTTTTGAAACACACAATATTGTAAAGTTAAATCTGGCTACGCAAATTAACTTTGGTCAAAATTATATGAGTTACCCAAACACTAAAGTCAATTTAAATAACGAAACGTATCCAACCTTAACTTTAGGCTATGAGCAAGGTATGGGTGCTACCAATCCCGATTACAACTTTCAACAAATTAAAGCCCGATTATATCAAAATTTTGATGTATCAAACAAAGGCCGATTTGGCTATAACATGCGAGTTGGAAAACTTTTTAACGCTGAAAACGTTGCCTTTATGGATTTTCAACATTTTAACGGTAACCAAACAAATGTAGGCATGACCGGAACTTACACCAACGTATTTAACAATCTGGAATATTATAGATTAAGTACCAACAACAGCTACTTTGAGAGTCACTTTGAGCATAATTTTAGAGGGTTTTTGTTAAATAAAATTCCTTTATTAAACAAATTAGGATTTAATACCGTAGTTGGATTTCATAATTTGTCAACAACCGAAAATAAACCATATCAAGAATTCTCCATTGGATTGGATAATATTGGCTGGGGAAAATTTAGATTTTTAAGATTAGACTACGTGCGCTCTTATCAAGGTGGCTATTTAAACGATGCCATTATTTTTGGGCTGAGTTTCTTTAATTGAAGTTTGTTTGTAAGCCACGAATCCACTAAATGCTTTGGGGACAGGTTGAACGAATATAATTGTTTTTTTGCTTTCATAGCTTAAAAATTCAACACTTATCATTAATTTGCTCAAAATTTAATACAATGAAAAAATTACTTTTAGTTAGCCTTCTTGCGATATTTACTTCTTACAATATGCTTTCTCAAGAAACAGAAAATACGAAAGAAAAAGATTATTCATCATCAGTAAGCAGTATAAATGCCATTATTACAAATTTGTACGCCGTTATTTCAGGTGAAAAAGCACAAGAACGCGACTGGGAGCATTTTAAATTTTTATTTCACCCCAGCGCTAAACTCATTCCGGCCGGAAAAACACCTGAAGGAAAAATTGCTGCCCGTCATTTAAGTCCGCAAGACTACATCAAAACCTCAGGCGCTTGGTTGGTTGAAAATGGTTTTTTTGAGGTGGAAATTAATCGTGAAGTACAGGAATTTGGCAACATTGCGCATGTATTCAGCACTTATCAGGCCTACCGAAGTGCCGGCGAAACCGAACCCTTTATGCGTGGTATTAACAGTATACAGTTACTAAACGATGGCGAACGCTGGTGGATTTTAAACGTTTACTGGACACAAGAAAACGAGAGCAATCCAATTCCTAAACAATATTTACCCAGAGGCTAGTTTTTATCTTCAAGAAGTGGCACAAACCTGAATTCTCCATACTCGTGTTTTTCAAATTCAGTTTCACTTTTTCTGATAATTAAAGTCATTATTTGTATGTCGTCTCCAACCGGAATCACCAATCTGCCACCAACCGCCAATTGAGACAATAAGGCATTTGGCACCATGGGAGCTCCGGCCGTTACTATTATACCGCTGTAAGGTGCCCCTTCCTCATAGCCCTGGTAACCATCCCCAAAAATTAGTTTTTTGGGTCTGTAACCTATTTTAGGTAAGAAAAGTGAGGTTTTTCTAAATAACTCCTGCTGCCGTTCAATTGTATAAACTTTAGCACCAAGTTCTAAAAGTATCGCAGTTTGATAACCGCTTCCGGTACCAATTTCTAAAATTACATCACCCTTTTTAACATTTAACAACTCCGTTTGAAATGCAACAGTATAAGGCTGAGAGATAGTTTGATCTGCGGCAATCGGAAAGGCCTTATCAACATAGGCATGATCTAAAAACCCTGAATCCATAAATAAATGTCTGGGTACCCGACCAATAGCCTGCAAAACAGCAGCACTTTTAATACCCTTATCCTTAATGGTTTTAACCAATTTATTTCGTAAACCCTGATGCTTTAAAGTGTCTTTCAATTTTGATGCGTTTTAAGGGCTAATTTAGCCCAATACAAAGTAAGTTCAAAGACAAAAACACAGGAAATTATAAAACCATTAATAGATTTTTAGGCTCAAATCAATTATTTTTGAAAAAAAATAGAAATCATGCTAAAAGTTGGTGTACTTGGTGCCGGTCACTTAGGGAAAATTCATTTAAGGCTGCTTAACCAATCTGAGCATTATCAATTAGTTGGATTTTACGATCCAATGCATGATAATGCCAAAAAAGTTGCCGATGAATTTGGATACCAATATTTTGATAATATTGAAGCCTTAATTGACGCTGTTGATGTGGTTGATATTGTAACGCCCACATTGAATCATTTTGACTGTGCCAAAATGGCCATAGAAAAAGGTAAACATATTTTTATAGAAAAACCTATCACAACCACTGTTGAAGAAGCCGAAAAACTAAGAGATTTAGTTAAAAAGCACGGCGTTCGTGGTCAAGTTGGACACGTAGAACGTTTTAATCCTGCATTTACGGGTGTTAAGGATAAAATTGAAAACCCGATGTTTATTGAAACTCATAGGTTGGCCGAATTTAATCCGCGTGGTACCGATGTTCCGGTAGTATTAGATTTAATGATTCATGATATCGATATTATTTTAAGCGTTGTAAAATCAAAAGTGAAAAGTGTGCATGCCAGCGGTGTTTCGGTGATTAGTGAAACTCCTGATATTGCCAATGCCAGATTAGAATTTGAAAATGGTTGTGTAGCCAATTTAACTTCCAGCAGAATTTCACTTAAAAATATGCGTAAATCCAGGTTTTTTCAGAAGGATGCCTATATCTCGGTTGATTTTCTTGAGAAAAAAAGCGAGGTAGTTAAAATGAAAGACGCGCCAGAAAATCCGGGAGATTTTGATATGATACTTCAAAACGCTGAAGGTGTTAAAAAACAAATCTATTTTGATAATCCAAAAATTGAACCCAATAACGCCATCTTAGACGAGTTAGAATCTTTTGCCAACGCCATTAACAACAACCAAACACCAGAAGTATCGCTTAGCGAAGGCACCGAAGCCTTACGCGTTGCTTATCAAATAATTGATTGTTTTAAATGATGAAGTCATGGCTAATAAAGTAACAACCGAATTTAGAAAAGGGCAAGCCCAAATTTTCGAAAATCCGTTTTTAGAAAGCCTTACCAAAACCAATTTAACACAAAATATTGTGGTCTACGGTTTAACGATAGCTACAATCTCTGCTTATGCCATCATTGAAAAAGGAATATCTATTTTAAACTTTATAAGTTTATTTGTCTTGGGACTACTCTTCTGGACTTTAGCAGAATATATACTTCACAGATTTTTATTTCATTGGATTAGTGATAACAAGATTATGCAGCGTTTTCACTTTATTATGCATGGGTCTCATCACCTTTATCCTAACGATAAAGATCGTTTACTTATGCCACCGGTTCCAGGTTTAATTATGGCCTCGATGTTATTTGGAATCTTTTACCTGGCGTTTTGGCTAGTTAATATTCAAATCTATACTTGGGCATTTTTTCCCGGATTTTTTATTGGATATTTGTTGTATTCGTTTTTGCATCGCGCTATTCACGTTTACAAAGCACCCAAAAGATTTTCGTATCCTTGGAAACATCATATTTTACATCATTATAAATACCCGGATAAGTGTTTTGGGGTTTCAAACACTTTTTGGGACAGAGTTTTTGGCACTATGCCACCTAAATCATAACTATTAAATATTAACAAATGAAAAATATTGCAGTAATTGGCGCCGGAACAATGGGTAACGGCATTGCACATACTTTTGCACAATCAGGTTTTAAAGTTCAACTCATAGATGTTAGTGAATCTGCATTAAAAAAAGGAATGGACACCATTTCAAAAAATTTAGACAGACAAGTCGCCAAAGCGGTTATCACTGAAGCCGATAAACAAAACACCCTTAATAACATCACCACTTTTACCGATGTGGTTAGCGGTGTTGAATACGCAAGTTTGGTAGTAGAAGCCGCTACCGAAAATGTAGACCTCAAATTAAAAATATTTAAGCAGTTAGATGAGGCTTGTCCTGAAGACACCATTCTGGCGACGAATACCTCATCAATTTCTATCACGCAAATTGCAGCTGTAACTTCAAGACCTAAAATGGTCATCGGCATGCATTTTATGAATCCGGTGCCGATTATGAAATTGGTTGAAATAATTCGCGGTTACAACACCAGCAATGAAGTTACCAACACCATCATGGACTTATCAAAAGCATTGGGAAAAGTTCCGGTTGAAGTCAATGATTATCCGGGATTTGTCGCCAACCGTATTCTAATGCCCATGATCAACGAAGCCATCGAAACTTTATATAATGGCGTTGCAGGTGTACACGAAATTGACACCGTTATGAAACTGGGTATGGCACACCCAATGGGGCCACTGCAATTAGCCGATTTTATTGGTTTAGATGTTTGTTTATCCATACTAAATGTGATGTATGAAGGCTTTAAAAATCCGAAATACGCTCCTTGCCCTTTGTTGGTTAATATGGTACGTGCCGGAAAATATGGCATAAAATCGGGTGAAGGTTTTTACGACTATTCACAAAGTAAAAAGGCCGAAACAGTATCGCCACAATTTGTATAAAATAAATTTGTAAAAAAACAATAAACCAGGTTTAATAACTTGGTTTTATTTTAATTATGCCAAGAATCATTCCGTTTAAAGCAGTAAGACCCACGCGCAGTAAGGTGGGTTTGGTAGCATCCAGACCTTACGAAAGTTACACTGCCGAAGAACGTGAATCGCGCATGCATTACAATCCATTTAGCTTTTTACACATTATTAATCCGGGTTATAAATTTGACCAGGTCATTACAGGAGAAGAACGTTACAGACTGGTAAAAAACAGATACCTAGAGTTTAAAGAAGAGGACGTGTTTTTGCAAGATGAAAAGCCATCATTTTACGTTTATAAAATAATTAATCGAGATAATTTTGAATTTAGCGGAATCATTGCTTTAGCACATGCCGAAGACTACGAAAACAACCTCATTAAAAAGCACGAAGACACCTTAAAACAAAGAGAAGAAACCTTTAAAACCTATCTACAAAATGTCGGTTTTAATGCAGAACCTGTATTGGTAACGCATAAAGACAACCAGATAGTCTCTGACCTTATTAAACAAGTGCAAACGCAGTTTGCAGACTATGAGTTTACCATGACTTATCGGGACACACATTATCTATGGAAACTCGAGGATGAAGACATCATTGTCAAAATTCAGCAAGAGTTTAAAAATATTGGTGTCTTTTATATTGCAGATGGTCACCATCGTTGTGCTTCTTCGCATTTGCTATATCTGGAAGAAAAAAGTAAAAATCCAATCCACACAGGAACAGAACCCTATAACTATTTTATGTGCTTTTTCCTGCCTGAATCTCACCTTCGTATTTACGAATTTAACCGATTGATTAAAGACCTGAACGGTTTAACCACAAAAGAGTTTTTAATTCGTTTAGACGAATACTACAAAATTGAAAATTTCGGCAAAAAACCCTTTCAGCCTTCAAATATGCATGAATTTAGCATGTATTTAGAAGGCGAATATTACGCTCTTAAATTAAGGTTAAGCAAATACGAATTTATAAGTTCTTTAGACCATTTAGATGCTCATATTCTTTTTAAAACTGTACTGCAACCAATATTAGGCATCAACGATTTACGACAAGATAAACGCATAGAGTACGCTAATGGCAGATATGATGTTTACAAGTTGAAAAGCATGGTAGATAATGGTGAGTTTAAACTAAGCTTTGGTTTGTTTCCCACCAATATCAATCAAGTAAAAGCCATAGCAGACGAAGGCCTTACCATGCCCCCAAAAAGCACCTACATTTTACCAAAACTGCGCAGTGGATTAACCATTTATGAATTTTAACACATGAGTATTCAAGAAAATTTACAAACCATTTTATCTCAAATCCCTGAAAATGTGCAATTAGTGGCGGTTTCAAAAACCAAACCAAATGAAGACATTTTAGAAGCCTATAATGCCGGACAACGCATTTTTGGTGAAAATAAAATCCAGGAAATGGCAGATAAATATGACGCACTGCCAAAAGACATTGAATGGCACATGATTGGTCATGTTCAAACCAATAAAGTTAAATATATGGCGCCATTTGTGAGTTTAATTCACGGCGTTGACAGTTTTAAACTTTTAAACGAAATTAATAAGCAAGCACAAAAAAACAATCGGGTAGTTAATTGTTTGCTTCAAATAAAAATAGCCGAAGAAGATTCTAAATTTGGGCTTTCGGTCGAAGATGCAAAAGCCTTATTAGAAAGCCATGAACTTAAAACACTAAACCATATTAAAATAACTGGTTTAATGGGCATGGCTACCTTTACTGACGATGAAGAACAATTAAGTTCCGAATTCAACAAACTGCAATCAGCATTCAACCTATTCAAAAACATGAATAATTCTAATATCCAAATGACCGTTTTATCCATGGGCATGAGTGGTGATTTTAAAATTGCCATAGATCGTGGCAGTAATATGATAAGGGTAGGAAGTTCTATCTTTGGAGAGAGAATTTATTAATAAAAAGTAAGTGACATTATCTACTAACTGAAAACCTAAAAAATAGCAAATGAAAATATATACCAAAACAGGAGATACAGGAACAACAGCGCTTTTTGGAGGCACACGAGTTCCTAAACACCATATTAGAATTGAAAGTTATGGCACTGTTGATGAACTTAATTCAAACATAGGATTATTGCGCGATCAACAAATGGAGCACTCTCACAAGGAATTCTTAATGCAAATTCAAGACAAATTGTTTACTGTTGGTGCTATTTTAGCAACCGATCCTGATAAAGCTATTTTAAAAAGCGGTCAAGAACGACTTAATATTCCAAAAATCTCTAACGATGATGTTGAGCAGCTTGAAAAAGCTATAGATGCAATGGATCAAGAGTTACCACCAATGACACATTTTGTGTTACCGGGTGGTCATCCAACCGTGTCAATCTGTCATATTTGTCGCTGTGTTTGCCGTCGCGCCGAGCGTTTGGCCACCGCACTTTACGAGATTTCTCCTTTTCACGAAACTACTTTAGTGTATTTAAACCGACTTTCGGACTATCTTTTTGTATTGGCACGAAAGTTGTCTTATGAGCTAAAAGCCGAAGAAATTAAATGGATTCCAAAGAAGAATTCGTAAAATTTCAGGTCTTTTATTACGCTCTTTTTATTAGTGATTAATTAATACAGTTTTTTCTTGTTTAATTGAATAGAAAAATTATTTTTGCAAAAATTTAAATCGCATTTACAATGTATTGGACCCTAGAACTTGCATCCTACTTAAGTGACGCGCCTTGGCCGGCCACTAAAGACGAATTGATAGATTACGCTATCAGAACCGGTGCGCCTCTTGAAGTTGTTGAAAACCTTCAATCTATTGAAGACGAAGGTGATTCTTATGACTCCATCGAGGAAATCTGGTCAGATTATCCTACCGATGAGGATTACCTCTGGAACGAGGACGAATATTAAAAATCAAAATCAATTATAAAGAAAGTCTCTCAGTGAGACTTTTTTTATTTTCTTTTTATAAAGCCATACAAGTGTTATCTTTGATGGTATTTATAAAAACCAAACTAAAATCTAAATAAAAAAGGCTAACCAACAAATTGGGGTTAGCTTCAAATCAAAACATATATGAGTTTATTAAATTCAATATTAAAAGTATTTGTTGGCGACAAATCCAAGCAAGATGTGAAAGCCATCATGCCAATAGTCGACAAAATAAAAACTTTCGAAAAAGGCCTGGAAGCCTTGTCTCATGACGAGTTAAGATCCAAAACCGAAGAATTTAAACAGTTAATTGCTGAAGCCAGAAAGCCATTCTTTGAGCAAATAGAAGAACTTAAAACTCAAGCTAACGAGACCGAAGACATAGACCAGCGTGAAGGTATCTATCAGCAAATAGACGCCATAGACGATGATATATTTAAGGCAACCGAGGCTGTTCTCAACGACATTCTTCCCGAGGCATTCGCGGTAATGAAAGAAACCGCAAAAAGATTTTTCCATAACACAACTATAACGGTACATGCCAGCCCTTTCGACCGGGAAATTTCAGGGGCAAAAAGCTACGTTACTTTAACCGATGATAAAGCCTCATGGAGTAACTCCTGGGATGCGGCCGGAAAACCCATCACCTGGGATATGATTCATTACGACGTTCAGCTAATTGGTGGTATTGCCCTTCACGAGGGTAAAGTTGCCGAAATGCAAACCGGTGAAGGTAAAACCTTGGTAGCAACCTTACCTGTTTACCTGAACGCTCTAGCAGGAAAAGGCGTGCATTTAGTAACCGTAAACGACTACCTGGCAAAGCGCGACAGCGCCTGGATGGCACCACTTTTTGAGTTTCACGGTTTAAGTGTAGATTGTATTGACTTGCACCAGCCCAACTCAGCCGCCAGAAAAAAAGCTTATTTAGCCGATATTACCTACGGAACCAACAACGAATTTGGCTTTGATTATCTTAGAGATAACATGGCCCACACACCCGAAGACATCGTACAAAGAAAACACCATTACGCTATTGTTGATGAGGTCGATTCAGTATTAATTGACGACGCTCGTACACCTCTTATTATTTCAGGCCCGGTACCTGAAGGCGACAGACACGAGTTTAACGAGTTAAAGCCTAATGTTGAATCCTTGGTTTCGATCCAAAGACAATACCTCACTGGTGTTCTTGCTGAGGCTAAAAAATTAATTGCCGCTGGAGACACAAAAGAAGGCGGTTTTAAATTATTACAGGTTTATCGCGGTATTCCTAAAAATAAAGCCTTAATTAAGTTTTTAAGTGAAGAAGGTGTTAAACAACTACTTCAAAAAACCGAAAACTTTTACATGCAAGACAACAACCGCGAAATGCCGAAGGTTGATGCCGACTTGTACTATGTAATAGATGAAAAAAATAATCAGGTAGAGTTATCTGATAAAGGTGTGGAATTTCTTTCGGGAGAAGATAATCCAGACTTTTTTATCATGCCCGAAATGGGAATGGAAATTGCCAAAATTGAAAATCAAAATCTTCCTAAAGAAGAAGAAGCTAAACTTAAAGAAGAGTTATTTAGAGATTTCAATGTGAAAAGTGAACGCATTCACACGCTCAATCAATTACTTAAAGCCTATGCGCTTTTTGAAAGAGATACGCAATACGTTGTTATGGAAAACAAGGTAATGATTGTAGATGAACAGACAGGCCGTATTATGGACGGTCGTCGTTATAGTGACGGTTTACATCAGGCCATTGAAGCCAAAGAAAATGTAAAAATCGAAGCCGCCACACAAACGTTCGCCACCATTACGCTTCAAAATTACTTTAGAATGTATCGTAAACTCGCCGGTATGACAGGTACTGCAGTGACAGAAGCAGGAGAATTATGGGAGATTTATAAACTTGATGTAGTAGAAATTCCAACTAACAAACCAATTGCCAGAGACGATCGCGATGACTTGGTGTATAAAACCAAACGCGAAAAATACAATGCTGTTATTGACGAAGTCACTAAACTATCGGCTGCAGGAAGGCCTATTTTAATTGGTACAACTTCGGTTGAAATTAGCGAGTTACTATCAAAAATGCTTGATATTAGAAAGCTTCCGCATAACGTTTTAAACGCTAAAATGCATAAAAAAGAAGCAGATGTAGTAGCCGAAGCCGGTCAGCCCGGACAAATTACCATCGCTACCAATATGGCAGGTAGAGGTACTGATATTAAATTGAACGATGCGGTAAAAGCCGCCGGTGGTTTAGCTATTATTGGTACAGAACGTCACGATTCAAGGCGTGTAGACAGACAGTTGAGAGGTAGAGCCGGTAGACAAGGTGATCCAGGAAGTTCGCAGTTCTATGTGTCTTTAGAAGACAATTTAATGCGTCTTTTTGGAAGTGAGCGAATCGCCAAAATGATGGACCGAATGGGATTGAAAGAAGGCGAAGTAATTCAGCACGGTATGATTTCAAAATCGATTGAACGCGCCCAGAAAAAAGTAGAAGAAAACAACTTTGGCGTGAGAAAACGATTATTGGAATATGACGACGTTATGAACGCTCAGCGTGAAGTTATCTACAAAAGAAGACGAAATGCACTAAAGGGCGAAAGACTTCAGGTAGATATCGCCAATATGATTTACGACACTTCTGAATTAATTGCCGAAACCAACAAGACGGCCAACGATTATAAAAACTTTGAGTTTGAACTCATCAGATATTTTTCAATTAGCAGTCCGGTGAATGAAACCGAGTTTTCAAAAAAATCTGTCATGGAACTGGCTCAGGAAGTTTACAAGGCCGCTTTCAAACATTATAAAGACAAGATGCAGCGCAATGCAGATTTGGCATATCCTATAATTGAAAACGTTTATTTAAATCAAGGGGATAAATTCAAAAGAATTGTTGTGCCTTTTACAGATGGTATAAAGCAACTGCAGGTTGTAACCGATTTGCAACAGGCCTACGAATCTAAAGGAAAACAACTCATCAACGACTTTGAAAAGAATATCACCTTAGCCATCGTTGACGACTCTTGGAAAACGCATTTGCGTAAAATGGACGAATTAAAACAATCGGTGCAATTGGCAGTTCACGAGCAAAAAGATCCATTGTTAATCTATAAATTCGAAGCATTTGAACTGTTTAAAAGCACTGTAGATCAAATCAACAAAGAAGTTATTTCCTTCTTGTTTAAGGGCGAGTTACCGTCTGAAACCACGAACAATATTCAAGAAGCTCGCGCCAGAAGACAAGAAAAATTAGAAACCAAAAAAGAGGAAATCCCTAATATGGACGAACGATCAGCGCAATCAAGAGCTGCCGGTGCCAATACCCAAAGAAGCGCTCAAACGGTAGAAACCATTGTTAGGGATAAACCAAAAATTGGCCGAAACGACAAGGTAACCATCAAGCACGTGTTGAGTGGCGAAAATAAAACACTTAAATACAAACAAGCTGAGCCTATGATTGCCAAAGGCGATTGGGTTTTAATTGAAGACTAAACCAATTAAAATAAGAGTTAAAAAAAGTCTGGCAATTAAAAATTGTCAGACTTTTTTAGTTAAACAAGTTTATAAGTAAATCTGGATTGGGGCAATTTTTCATGTAGTAACCAAGTTCAAGTTTGCTACAAACACCGGGATAATCGCCGCTATAATCTTCAATATCTTTTATAATTTGAAAATGTAAATGCGGTGGATAATCGCCATTTACAGTTGCAGTACCGAGTGTAGCTATTTGTTGTCCTTTTGCAATTTTTTGGCCAACTAACAAATTCTTTAAAGATTCTAAACTGAGGTGTCCGTATAAGGTATAAAATTCGAAGCCCTCAACTTGATGCTTAAGGATGATGGTTGGTCCGTAGTCGCCAAAATTTTGGTTATTCTTAAAACTATGCACTTCTGCATTTAAAGGGGCAAAAATCGGGGTACCGGCTTCAATCCAAAGATCTAAACCCAAATGAATATTTCTTTCGGTTAAGGTGTCTCCTTCATTAAAATGAGTACTGCGTCTATAAATTCCACGAGGTTCCAAATAACCTCCTACGGCTACTTTGGCATTATTTCTTTTCATTTGAGCCCAGACAAAATTTTCTAAAAGCACAGACGACTCAAAAACCTCCGGTCTGATGGCATCATTAAAAACTGATAAATCCAGTTTACAAAAATCAATTTTATTAATGCTATCAGGTAAAACAGATGCTGCCTCAGTTGATAATTTTATAAGTAGATTTTCAAAGTTATTCATTATCGCATTTCTTAGTTGTAAAAATACAAATGAAAGCCTATTTTCATCCTAAAATGTAGTAACTAAAATCAAGGCTCTAAACATAAATTTTAATAACTTGCGTTTAATTAGTAAACATGACTTTATCTCAGTTTTAAATGAATTACTTACTTAAAAGACTCTTAATTTTACTATTTCTCGCAGCTATTGCACTCTTGGGGTATTTACATTTTGTAGAGAATATCTTCTCACCAAGATTAAGTCCGCAAGACACTGTTAGTTTTCAATTAAACGATTTAAAACTAAGTGTAAATTACAATAGACCTTCTAAACGAGACCGGGAGATATTCGGGGCACTGATTCCTTTTGGTCAGGTTTGGCGAACCGGAGCTAATGAAGCTACTGTTTTTAAAACCAATAAAGATTTAATGATTGATGGTATTTACTTACCCCAAGGAGATTATACGTTATGGACCATACCCAATGAAAACAGTTGGCAAGTATTTTTGAACAACAAAATGTATACGTGGGGTGTAGATGAAACTATGAAAGCCATGCGAGAGCCGCAATATGATGTTGTGGATATTGAAGCTGCAGTTCAAAAATTAGATAATGTAGTTGAACAATTTACCATTGGATTTGACAATACTACCGGAAAATTATATCTCACCATGGTTTGGGACCAGATTAAAATTGCAGTACCAATTGAAGAATTAAAAGTAACCCAATAACAATATTTTGAGCCGTAAAAAACATAGTGCTTTAAGTGAAAAAGAAGGTGTTAAACAACCTGAATTTTTGAGTAAAAAGTCGGCCGCTTTTATCAAAAAAAGAAGACAGCAAACGCAAGAACCTGAAGCCCTGGTTACTGAGATTTTAAAAGGCAATATCACCGCTTTGAGTCAGGCAATTACTCTGATTGAAAGCACACAACCCGATCACTTACAAAAGGCGAACAAAATAATTATGGGCTGTTTACCACATTCTAGAAAGTCTGTTAGAGTTGGAATTACAGGTATTCCAGGTGTTGGTAAAAGTACTTTTATTGAAGCGCTTGGCATGCAGCTTATAAATGATAATAAAAAGGTAGCTGTTCTTGCAGTAGACCCTAGCAGTTCAGTTAGTAAAGGCAGTATTTTAGGTGATAAAACCAGAATGGAATCTTTGGTGAAATCTAATAAAGCTTTCATTAGACCGTCGGCATCAGGAAATTCATTGGGTGGTGTAGCAAGAAAAACCAGAGAATCTATCATTTTATGCGAAGCTGCCGGGTTTGATACCATTTTAATTGAAACCGTTGGCGTTGGTCAAAGTGAAACCGCTGTACACGGTATGGTTGATTTTTTTCTATTGTTAAAGATTGCCGGAGCAGGCGACGAATTACAAGGCATTAAACGCGGGATTATGGAAATGGCAGACGCCATCGTCATCAACAAAGCTGATGGTGATAATATTACTCGTGCTAAAAATGCTAAAGTAGACTTCTCACGTGCATTGCATTTGTATCCGCCTAAAACATCAGGATGGGTACCAACAGTAAGTTTATGCAGTGCCTTAGAAAATACAGGTATTAAAGAACTATGGCTAACTATTGAAGCGTTTGTTCAAAAAACAAAAATTTCAGGGCATTTTGAGAGCAATAGAATTGACCAAAACAAGCAATGGTTGAAACAAACTATTGAAGACAGAATTACAAGAAATTTCTACAAGCGGTCTGAAATTAAAGCTGAACTTTCAAAACAAATTCAACTTATTGAAGCAGGAGAAACTACGCCCTTTGCGGCGGCAGACTACCTGCTGTCGTTATAAAAAATTCTGTTTATACCAGTCAACTTGGTATTTCACTGCTTCTAACAAGGTAGTTTGCGGGTTGTAATTAAGTAGTTCTCTTGCCTTGTCAATATTTGCCTTTGTTCTAAGTTGGTCTCCCATGCGCTTTGGCATTACCTTAATAGCGATTGTTTTATTTAAAACCTTCGATACAGCATCGATACCTTCCTGAGTAGTGTGTTCAACTTCGGTACCTAAATTTATGACCTGATTATTTAGCACGGTTTCCTTGCCAATGACGCTAACGAGCCCATCTACAATATCACCAACGTAAGTGAAACTTCTCAAGTGAGATTCACTACCTTCAAACAATGGAAATGGTTCATCATTTAACCCTAATTCAATTAATTTGGTATACATTTTTTCGGGACGCTCACGCGGCCCAATTACCGAGTACAATCTAAATGAACAGGCGTGTAACTGTTTCATTCGGGCATGCTGTAATACTAACTGTTCTGCAGCTAGTTTGGTAACACCATAATAAGAGGCAGGTTCGGGTGCTTTAGTTTCTGGGAAAGTGGCTTCTAATCCATAAATTGAAGAAGTACCAATGTTAACAAACATTTTAAGCCCTTCGCAGTTTAAAGCATAATCTACTAATAATTTTGTAGCCAAAATATTATTAGTGAAGTAATCTTCAAAAGTTGAAGTAGATGAAATACCGGGCTGCGCTGCAAAGTGAAAGATATAGTCAATATCGGTTGGCAAATCACTATACATCGATGCATCTCTCAAGTCGGCATCTATAATCTTACATCCAGACTGCTCTGCCGCCAAAGCATTCAGCTTTTTAAGCTTCACGCTATAATAACTGTTAAAGTTGTCAACCCCAATCACATGGTGACCAGAGTTTGCCAGTCTTTCGGCTGTGTGCGAACCAATAAAACCGGCGGCACCTGTTACTAATATTTTCATAATTCAAAAATTCGGATGCAAATTACATAAATTTCGGTTAAACAATCCATTATTTCTTTTTGATTATTTGTTTACATTTGTTACGCTAACTTAAATTTATGTCTTATCAGCTAACCATTGTAATTCCTGTTTATAACGAAGCAGATAATTTACTAAGGGTTGAAAAAGAATGTGTTGAATTCTTTAAAAATGCTTCGGTTATATCGAAAGTACTATTTGTAAACGATGGATCTACGGACAAAAGCCAGCAGCTAATTGAAGAAATTTGCACTAGAAATAAGGATTTCACTTTCATTTCCTTTAAAGAAAACCGAGGTCTTAGTGCGGCTATTAAAGCCGGTTTTGACTATACCTCTACGCCCTTGGTTGGCTACATAGATGCCGATTTACAAACCTCTCCTGAAGATTTTAATAAATTGCTGGAATACAGTAAAGATTACCACTTGGTTACCGGAGTTAGAGCCGACAGAAAAGACTCATTTGTTAAAAATATGTCTTCAAAAATTGCTAATGGTATAAGACGAACCTTTACTAACGACGGTATGGATGATACCGGCTGTCCGTTAAAAATCATTCATACAGATTACGCAAAGCGAATACCAATGTTTAAAGGGTTGCACCGTTTTTTACCTGCTATGATTTTGTTACAAAATGGTAAGATTATTCAAATCCCGGTACAACATTTTCCGAGAATTGCCGGTAAAGCGAATTTTGGGTTATGGAATAGACTCTTAGGGCCATTGATGGATTGTTTTGCCTATTTATGGATGAAGAAAAAATATATTAATTACACATTGGCTAAAAAAAGTAATTCTTTAGGTGAGTAACTGGATTATTTACAGCATCGGTTTTATAGCGCAAATTCTGTTTTCGGGTAGACTAATTGTGCAGTGGTTGAGCTCCGAAAAACAAAAAAAAGTTGTAACACCTGCGCTCTTCTGGTTTTTTAGCTTACTAGCGTCATTTTTACTTTTTATTTACGGGTATTTGAGACAGGATTTTGCTATTATGTTGGGGCAAAGTTTAACTTACTTTATCTACATAAGAAATCTTCATTTGCAAGGACAGTGGCCGAAATTCCCGGTAATTATTAGAGTGTTTTTACTTTTAGTTCCTGTTTTGATTGTTATTTACTACTACAATAACAATGTTATAGATAAAGAAATCCTTTTTAAAAATGAAAACATTCCGTTTTGGTTATTATTGTTAGGAGTCATTGCTCACATCATTTTTACATTCAGATTTATTTATCAATGGATTTATTCTGAAAGAAAAAAAGAATCATCGTTACCATTAGGTTTTTGGTTATTGAGTATTATTGGTGCATCGCTTATTTTAACGTATGCTGTTTTTAGAAGAGATCCTGTGCTATTAGCCGGTCACGGATTTGGACTCATTATTTACATTCGAAATTTAATGTTGATTAGAAAAGAAAGTGCTTAAAATTTTAAAAACATATCCGGGTTTGTTCATTGTGGTTATTACTACTTTGTTGTTGGTGTTTCATATCGATGTTTTACCGATAAGTATTATGGAAGCCAGAAATTTTATCACTGCCAGAGAAATGATTGACGACGGCAACTGGTTATTAACCACCATGAACGGAGAAGCTAGGTACGAAAAACCACCGCTACCTACCTGGATTACTGCACTGTTCGGTCTCATTTTTGGTCTTGAAAAATTATGGGCTTTAAGATTACCCGCCATTTTAATGTTTGGACTTAGCAGTTACGGTATTTTCGCAATATCAAAACAATTAGTCAATAACTTTAATCTCGCTCTGTTAAATTCGGTAATCACAATTACATCTTTCTACATTCTCGCCATTATTTTTGAAGCACCATGGGATATTTATACTCATGGTTTTATGATAATTGGAATACTTTTTTTATTAAAACATTTTCTTCATAAAAACAATTTATATCTCTTTATCGCTTCGTTTTTTATAGGTTGTTCTATTTTATCCAAAGGTCCAATTTCAATTTACGCCTTGCTTCTACCCTTCCTAATTGCCTATGGTATAGTTTACAAATACAAATTTTCAAAACCTGTCGTATTAAAAATAATAGGAGTGGTCATTTTATCTCTTTTAATTGGTGGTTGGTGGTTCTTGTATGTAAGAATGGTAGATCCTGATACCTTTTTAAAAATAACAGAAAAAGAAACAGGTAACTGGAATAGCTATAATGTGAGACCATTTTATTATTATTGGAGCTTTTTTGCAAATAGCGGACTTTGGCTCATTCCGGCATTTGTAAGTTTACTGTATCCCTATTTAAAAAATAAAGTTAGCAATTTAAAGGCTTACCAATTTAGTTTAATTTGGGTGTTGGCATCATTGGTATTACTATCGTTGGTTCCTGAAAAAAAATCGAGATATTTAGTACCTACTTTAATTCCGTTGGCTATGAATTGTGGTTTTTACATGGAATATGTTATCAAACATTTTAAATATTTCAAACTGAAGGAAAAAATAGCGCCTGTGTTTCATTTTTCGATTTTAATAATCGTAGCCTTAGCAATTCCGGCTGTATTATTATTTCAATTTAAAGAAGTAATTTTTGCCGATTGGTTTTACAGCACCTTGTTAATATTTTCGGCATTGGCAAGCGGCACCACAATGATGTGGTTTCTTAAAAAAAGGGATGTTAAAAATCTAACCATTGCATCAGTTGCATTTTATGGCAGTATTTTATTCTTCGGAATGCCATTGGTTAAACATTTACCTAAACACAATTATACCCCGATAACAGATTTGAAAGAGGAAATCAATTTTTCAAACATCAATCTTTTTAATTTAAACGAAGTTTCACCTGAAATAATCTGGCAATACGGCGATAAAATTCCTGAAATAGATATTGATGAGTTAGCAAGTATTTCGCAACATAAAGAATTGGCCATTTTAGTTACAAATCTGGAAGATTCTCAACAAGCGTTTCTTGAACAAAACTTTGAAATCATTCGGCTAAAAACCTATGATTTAAATTGGTCTAAAGTTGGTAGCAAAGGCCACAAAAACAGACTTACTGTGCAATTATTAAAGATTAAGAAACTATAAAACGACCTTTTAAGTACAAGGCTAATTTATAAAAAGCGAATCCCGTAAGTGCACCAAAAGCAAATCCAAAAAACAAATCCAAAGGATAGTGAACGCCTACATAAATGCGACTGTAGCCTACAATAAAACTCCAGAATAATAAAATAAAAATGAGATTTTTGAAATAGTTTCTCAATAACAAACCTCCAAAAACAGCGGCAGCCATTGAGTTTGAAGAGTGACCGGAGAAAAACCCATAACGACCACAACGCGAAGCAATATAACGCATACCTTCGTTGGCCAGTTCATCTAATCTGCAAGGTCTTGGTCTTTGAACCGTATGCTTGAAAAGATTGGTGATTTGGTCTGTAAACGTAATCATTACAGCAATTACCAAAATAAACAACAATAAAGGTTTTAACCCGAAGCTCTTATAAATTAAAAGCAGTAAAATAGCATAAAGTGGCACAAAGGTAAACTCCTGAGTAATCAATAGCCAAAGTGCATCCCAGCGCTCACTACCAAGTTTATTTAGGTATAGAAATAATTGTGTGTCGTATTCTAAAATTTGCTCCAGCATTATTCTTCGTAGCGTTCAACTTCTCTATCATAAAAGGCCTGAGCTGCAGAAATCAAACTTTCCATTTCCAATTGTAATTCGGCTTGGTCTTCATTATCAAAATCTTCAAACCATTCCACTTCATCATTTTGCATATTGATTATAAATCTTGGGAATTCCGTGTGAATTATATAAACATCTTCAGGAAAATCGGTGTTATCCCCAAGAATGAATTTCGGTAAAGTCATACATTAATCGATTTAAGGCAAAATTAAAAAAATAGAGACGTAAGCAACATGAACTTGAATTTTATTTTAATCGAAATCAAATTTGGTTGATACAAACCTTATTTTTGTATTTTATGAATACCCACGCAGCTAAATCGTATCTGAATTTTTTGCTTAGGTCGAATAACCAACACGGCGTTCACTCACCTTTCGTTTATAATTTGGTTATCCGTTGTTTTTATGATAAGAAAAAATATGAAGATTATGTAACTCTAAGAAAATACAGAGCTAGCTTAATTTCAAACCAACAAACAAAAGAAATTGAAGATTTTGGAAGTGGATCTAAAAAGTTTGACAGCAATTTCAGAAAAGTATCAGCCATCGCTAAAACCTCTGGTTCTACTATCAAAAAAGCATTTTTATTATATAGATTAGTCAACTATTTAGACGCAAAAAACATCTTAGAATTAGGCACGGCCCTTGGTATGGGAACCGCAGCTTTGGCAGTTGGTAACAACTCTTCCAAGGTTGTTAGTGTAGAAGGCAGTCAACAATTGGCAGATTTTTCTAGAAAAAAACTTGCAGAGTATAGGATTAACAATGTTGAAATAATTAATGAACAGTTTTCAATTGCTTTAAAAAATTTAAAAAATCACCAATGGGATTTAATTTTTATTGATGGTCATCACGATCAAACCGCAACCATCAATTATTTTGAAACTTTATTACCATCGGCACATAATGATACAGTTATGATTTTTGATGATATCTATTGGTCTGAAGGCATGCTAAAGGCATGGAAAACAATTGTAAACCACCCAAAAGTAACTGTGAGTATTGACACTTTTTACTTTGGAATTATGTTTTTTAGAAAAGAACAAAACAAAGAACATTTTTACATTAGATTGTAACATGAAGTTGTTTTTTTCGTCATATAGAAGTAATATTTTAACGCGACTAACCTAAAATTTAATGAGTAGAGTAATAGAAATTAGAGATATTATAAGAGACTTCCCACTAGGAAACGAAATAGTACACGTTTTAAAAGGCATCGATTTAGATATTGAACGCGGTGAATACGTTGCCATCATGGGACCATCAGGTTCTGGAAAATCTACCCTTATGAACATTTTAGGCTGTTTAGACACACCAACAGGTGGCACTTATATTTTAAACGGACAAGATGTTAGCAAGATGACCGATGATGAATTGGCCGAAATAAGAAACAAAGAAATAGGCTTTGTTTTTCAAACCTTTAATTTACTACCTCGAACGACGGCATTAGATAATGTGGCCTTACCCATGATTTACTCCGGAAAAAGCAAAGCCGACAGAGTAAAACGCGCCACAAAAGTGCTTCATGATGTTGGATTAGCCGACAGAATGGACCACAAACCTAATCAGTTATCGGGCGGACAAAGACAACGTGTAGCGGTAGGGCGCGCCTTGGTGAATGAACCGTCTATAATTTTAGCCGATGAACCTACCGGAAATCTCGATTCGAAAACTTCCTTAGAAATCATGCAGTTGTTTGACGATATTCACGCCGCAGGCAATACCGTTATTTTAGTTACGCACGAAGAAGACGTTGCAAGTCACGCACATAGAATCATAAGATTACGCGACGGAATTGTTGAAAGTGACGTAAAAAAAGACCGTTAAAAGCGACCTGCGAATTGTATTTTAATTGTAATTTTGGCGTTATAATTATTTCATTTTAATCCAAAATATTCAATTTATTTACGCAATTCTCGACATAGAAACCACCGGTGGTAAGTACAACGAAGAAGGCATAACAGAGATTGCAATTTACAAGTTTGACGGCCATGATGTGGTAGATCAATTTATAAGTTTGATAAATCCTGAGCGCGAGATTCAACCCTTTGTGGTAAATCTCACCGGCATTAACTCAAACATGCTGAGAAATGCACCAAAATTCTACGAAGTAGCCAAGCGTATCATTGAAATTACAGAAGATTGCATAGTGGTAGCACATAATGCCGACTTTGACTATAGAATTTTAAAAACAGAGTTTAATCGCTTAGGTTACAATTACCAAAGAAAAGCACTTTGTACAGTTAGTTTATCTCAGCAACTTATTCCGGAACAACCATCATATAGTCTAGGAAAACTGTCCCGATCATTAGGTATACCAATGATAGACCGACATCGTGCCAATGGCGACGCATGGGCAACCGTACAACTTTTTAAAATATTGCTCAATAAAGACTCGGGAAAAACTATTATTAAGGACAGTATTCTAACCGATAAAAAAGATACGCTTCCAACAAACTTAAAACATATCTTAGAGGATTTGCCATCTCAAACCGGTGTTTATTACATTCACGATAAATCAGGAAACATTATTTATATTGGTAAAAGCCAAAATATAAAAAAACGTGTTAACCAGCATTTTACCGGAACCAATTCAAAATCAAAAAAAATTCAACTCGAAGTGGCTTCAGTAAGTTATGAAACAACCGGTAGCGAATTGATAGCGCTTTTAAAAGAAAGTGAAGCAATTAAAAAAAATAAACCGGTGTTAAACCACGCTTTAAAGAGAGCCGTTTTTACTCATGGTATTTATCAGTTTGTTGATGATAATGGCTACATCAATCTTAAAATAAGCAACGTTAATAACACCGAAGCCATAAGTACTTTTGCCAATTTTAACAGCGCCAAAAGTTTTATGCTAAATATTGTTGAGCAATTTAACCTGTGTTTGAAACTTACCGGTTTATCTCATTCTAAAAGCAGTTGTTTTAATTACGAAATTAAGCAATGTGAAGGTGCCTGCGTTTTAGAAGAACCATCTGAATTATACAATGCTCGCGTTCAGGAAATGATTAAAAAATACAGCTATAATCATCAAAATATGGCCATTATCGACCGTGGCAGACAACACGACGAACGAAGCGTTATACTTATTGAAAACGGATTATTTATGGGTGTTGGTTATGTTAACTTAAATTTCCAACTCAACAACCTTGAAATATTAAAAAATATCATATCTCCTATGACTAATAACCGCGATACACAGCACATTATTCAAGGTTACATGCGGCAAAAAAAACATTTAAAGGTTAAGACCTTTATTTGAAATTTATTATAATTGCTCATTCTTAAAATTATACAAACCCTTATAATGAAGCAAATAATATTTTTTATTACACTAATACTGCATAGTGTTTTACTTTCCCAAAACAGCTTTAACAATCAAGATTTAACAGTTACACGAAACGATCTATTAACCAATACCTTTCCACAAGACTCAACAGCCAATGCACTTGTTATTTATGAATACGGCAATTCTTATGTGGATGACAGGTCATTTAATCTTATTACAGAAGTTAAAAGGAAAATAAAAATCCTAACAAAAGACGGACTCAATTATGGCGATATAGAAATACCGATTTATGTTGGTGGTGATAAAGAAAAAATTACAGATATTAAAGGTACAACTTATAATATTGAAAATGACGAAACCCGTACTTTTCAATTATCCAAAGATCAGATATATACTGAAAATTACAATAAAAATGTTGACATAGTGAAATTTTTATTGCCTAACGTAAAACAAGGATCAGTAATTACTTATAGCTATACTAAAACTTCGCCTTTTTTTGGCAAGTATCATCCGTGGGATTTTCAACGGGAAATACCAAAGCTTTATAGTGAATATAACACAAGTATACCCGGTATGTATGAATATCATATCAAGTTAATTGGTAATAAACCTCTTGATATAAACGAGCAAAGCATTGATAAAGGATGCATTGTATTGAGTGGCGCAGCTGCTAATTGCGCCATTTCAAAATATGCCATGAAAAATATACCTGCTTTTATTCCGGAAGAGTTTATGACTACTGAAGACAATTATCGCTCAAGAATTGAGTACGAATTAAAAACATTGAGGTATTTCGATGGACGCATTAAACAATATACCCAAACTTGGGAAGATGCAGATAAGCAATTAAGAAGCAGTAAAAGTTTAGGTGCACAATTAAGCAAAGGTTTTAAATATAAAGTAGTTGTACCAGAAGCAGTGACAAAAATAGAGAACCCGGAAGAAAAAGCTCAAACTATTTATGGTTTCATTCAGAAAAATTTTGTCTGGAATGAAATAAACCGAAGCTTTGGCGAGAATGTAGATGAACTTATAACAAAGCGTTCAGGTACTGCAACTGAAATTAATATGCTGTTGCACAACATATTAAAAAGTCACGATTTTGAAGTACACCCAATGTTAATCTCTACCCGAAACAACGGATTTCCAACCAAACTTTTTCCTTTAATTACAGAGTTTAATTATATGCTTGTACTATTAAAGCTTAATGGCGAAAATTATTTGTTAGATGCCAGCGATCCTTATCTGGCTTTCGGAGAAGTTCCTTTTAAGTGTCTCAATTCATATGGTAGGGTGCTAGACCTTAAATTCGGGAGTTATTGGTATGATATTGTACCAAAAAAGCCATCGACTATTCAAATTAAATCAAATTTAGAATTCAAATCAAGAAATGTGTTAACAGGAACTTTTAATACTACCAGTACTGGCTACTTTGCACTTCCTTTAAAAAAAACATATTTCGCTAATCCAAGTCAGTATATTGAGAACCTAGACAATAAAGAAACAACCATTACTTTTAATAATCATAAAGTTACCAATTCAGATAAAGCTGCAATTGATTTTATTGAAGAAGCGACAATTACGTGGGATTTAGATGTTGTTGGAAATAGCATTTATTTGAATCCAATGGTAAATAAATTATATAATTCAAATCCTTTCAAGCTACAAGAGCGCACCTATCCAATAGATTTTGGTTTTAAACAAGCATTTTTATATAGTCTCAAAATTAAGCTTAATGATTTTTATACAGTAAAAGAAATCCCAAAAGATCAAAATTTCAACTTGCCAAATAATCGTGGAACAATCATGTTTAAAACCGATTATAACGATCAAGAAGTTAGTTTGTACTTTAGATTTAATATCAACGATACACTCTTCAACTACGAGTATTACGAATACTTCAAAGAATATTTTGGAAAAATAATAGATATTAATAACAATAGTTTTATTTTACTTGAACGCAAACAGTCCTAACCACAATATTATGTGGTTAAATTAGTAATTCTGCTTATTCTGTTTAAATTAGCAATATAATATTGCAATTTATGAGCGCCACCAAACCACATCCCGGTTGGAGAAGTAAAATACATACCATTATATACGGTACGCATACCCCCGCTGGAAAATTATTTGATATTGTTTTACTTATAACTATACTTTACAGTATTGTTATTGTAATGCTTGAAAGCGTTAAATCGTACGACAATAAATATCATTCATTTTTTGACATTTCAGAATGGGTTGTAACTATATTGTTTACAATTGAATATATATTAAGAATTATATGTGTTCAGCAACCAAAAAAATACATCTTTAGTTTTTATGGTATTGTCGATTTACTTTCTACTATACCTAAATATTTGTCTTTTTTCATCTTAGACACGCAATTTCTAGCGGTTTTTAGAGCTTTAAGGTTGTTACGCGTCTTCAGAATTTTAAAGTTGATAAGATTTGTAGGCGAAGCCAATAATTTGACAAGAGCATTAAAACAGAGCAGGTCTAAAATATTTATTTTTATCTTTTTCGTTTTAATTATTTCGGTTATTTTAGGAACCATCATGTATTTAATTGAAGGTCCTGAAAATGGTTTTAAAAGTATTCCACAAAGTATTTATTGGTGTATTGTTACCTTAACCACAGTCGGTTTTGGAGATATTACTCCTCAAACGCCACTCGGACAAATGTTAGCAACTTTAATTATGATTATTGGTTATGGCATTATAGCCGTACCTACAGGAATCATATCAGCTGAATACGCCTCAACACGAGGTGACACAAAACCAAATAACCAGGAAGCTTGTAAAAATTGTGGTGTTGATATCATCAATTCAGATGCTGCTTACTGCAGAAAATGTGGTACAAAATTAGATAATGAGTAAATACCTAATAGTTATGATTGGGCCTACTGCTATTGGCAAAACAGCCTTAAGCATCAAAATTGCCAATTATTTTAATACCGAAATTCTATCAGCAGACTCCCGGCAATTTTATAAAGAAATGTTTATAGGTACTGCTGTGCCATCACCCGAAGAACTGCATAATGCTCAACATCATTTTATTCAACATATTTCAATACACGATAAATACACCGTTGGTGATTTTGAAAAAGATGCTATTGAATGTTTAAAAACAATTTTTATTAAACACAATGTTGCCGTAATGGTAGGCGGTTCAGGTTTGTATATTGATGCCGTAACCAAAGGCTTAGATAGCTTCCCCGAAATAGACCCTAAAGTACGGTTGGAATTAAACATTGAACTCGAGCAAAAAGGTTTAAGTGCATTAGCCAATAAATTAAAAACTTTAGACCCGCAGGCCTATGACATTATAGAAATTGACAATCCGCACAGAGTGATTCGAGCTTTGGAAGTTACCATTGGCAGTAGTCAGCCCTATTCAGATTTTTTAAACAACCCAAAACCAAAACGAAATTTTGAAATAATAAAAATTGGTTTAACAGCCGAAAGACCTATAATTTACAATCGCATTAATGAACGTGTAGACCAAATGATGAATTCAGGTTTATTAAATGAAGCTAAATTATTATTACCCCATAAACATTTAAACGCGCTTAATACCGTTGGATATAAAGAGTTATTTGCTTATTTGGAAGGAGAAACAGATTTAGAATTTGCCATTTCTGAAATTAAAAAAAACACCCGCAGATTTGCCAAAAGGCAACTTACCTGGTTTAGAAAAGATGATAGCATTGAGTGGTTTGATTATAAAACCGATACCAATATTATTTTGGAATTTATTAAAAGCAAAATAAACGAATAAAAAAAGTCCGACAGGTTAATGCCGGACTTCAAATTAAATAAAGTTTAGTTTAGTCATTTCTGTTCACTACCAATCTAAAACCTTCGCCATGGATATTTAAAATTTCAACGGTCTCGTCTAATTTTAAATATTTACGAAGTTTAGCGATGTAAACATCCATACTTCTGGAAGTAAAATAATTATCATCTCTCCAAATCTTTGTAAGTGCTAATTCACGTGGCATTAAATCATTCTCATGCAATGCCAGCAAACGCAATAAATCGTTTTCTTTTGGAGATAATTTAATAGGCTCGCCGCCATCGTACTTTAAAAATCTGAGTTTTGAATTTAGGTGGAATTTACCAATTTTAAATTCAAACTGCTTGCTATCGGCAACGGTATCGGTTGCCTTGCGTTGCATAATGGCTTTTATTTTCATTAAAAGTACTTCGCTATCAAAAGGTTTGTTAAGATAGTCGTCTGCACCAACCTTATAACCTTTAAGCACATCATCTTTCATGGCTTTTGCGGTTAAAAATATAATTGGCACATCGGCATTTTTTTCTCTTATTTCTTTAGCAAGGGTAAAACCATCTTTATAAGGCATCATCACATCTAAAATACAAAGGTCGTAATCGTCTTTTTTAAACTTTTCAAAACCTTCCATTCCATTTTTAGCAAGAACAACATCGTAGTTGTTCATTGTTAGATAGTCTTTTAAAACGGTTCCAAAATTTGGATCGTCTTCTACCAATAAAATTTTCTTATTTATTTCTTCCATGATTTATGATATTAATGGTAGCTTTATAGTAAAGACACTACCTTTTCCTTTTTCACTTTCTACAGATACATGACCTTGATGGTCATCAACAATTTGTTTTACATATGCCAAACCTAAGCCGTGGCCTTTTACATTATGAACATTTCCGGTATGCTCGCGATAGAACTTCTCGAACACACGTTTTTGAACTTGTTTAGACATACCAATACCATTATCGACAATTTTTAAAATGATGTTATTGCCTATGTTTTCGGTATAAATATTTATTTCAGGCTGCCCCTCAGTATATTTTATAGCATTATCTAAAATATTAACTATAACACTCGTAAAATAAGTATCGTTAGCCAAAACCGATGATTTTGCGGCACTATAATGTTTTTTAATGTAGCCCTGTCTATCTTCAACAATCAAATCAACATGAGACACGGCTGCATCGATTATGTCGTGTAATTTAAGTCTTTCCTTACTGATGTTAAGTTCGTTTTTCTCTAGTTTCGAAATTCTAAGTACATTTTCAACCTGAGCATGCATGCGTTTGTTTTCATCTTTTATCATTTGAATGTATCGCAACACCTTTTCTTTGTCATCAATGATTTTTGGATTCTTTATTGCATCTAAAGCCAAATTTATTGTGGCGATAGGTGTTTTGAACTCATGAGTCATGTTATTGATAAAGTCTGTTTTAATTTGAGAAATCTGTTTTTGTTTAATTAATTGATACACCGCATTAGAATAAGCTACAATAATGATGGTTGTAAAAAATATTGAAAGAACAATAAGCCAAATTAAATTTGAAAACAAAAACTTAGTGCGATCAGGAAAATTGACTATTAAATTAAAATCACTTTGGTTGTTATTATCCAAAAAAATGGGAACTCCATAATTTGTTGATTTATTTAATTCAAAATTATCGCTTTGAACTTTTGTGGCTAAATCTCTGTCGTATATAGCAAATTCAAAATCTATATTAATACCTTCAGAATTCAATTCATCATCAAGCAATTGCCTTACTTCTTCAGTATCAATACGCTTATACACCGGGTAGTTTTTATAGTATTGTCGATATCCTTGCTCAAACAATTTTTTGGCAACTTCGTCTAAGGCTGAGTATTCTACAATGGTTTCCTCCGGTTTTACACTGAAATTACCATCTAAGTTGTTTTCATTGAAAACCATGGTTTCTCTTCGGTTGAATAAACGACTAACATTTACACTGTCTAAACCTATTTCAAAGAACAAAGAAGGTACTTTAAAGCTTTCTTCAGAAATGATATTTCTGTATATGGTTGTTTCGTTGCGGTCTTCGTCCCGATATCGAACAATCATTTCTCTAAGTTTAACAGAATCTGAAACGCCACCTTCTTTTATCAATTCCATCATTTTGGAACTGTAATATTGGAATTCCTTATCCTCTATTGCCTTAGAAACAAAACTCAATGAACGCTTCACATTAAGCGTAAATTGCTTCTCCTCATTAGTTAAGCTATTATCGATAAACCAAGCTTGGACAAATATGATACCAATTAGCGACAAGCTCATTAATATCACCAGTATGACGAAAAACCTTTTACGCACAGTTCAAATTTAAGATTTTAACATTTAGAGATTTGACCATTTAACCTTACATTAACAAAAATGTTAAAATTTAGAAATTTTCAAAGAGATTCTAATATTTTGCCATGTATTTTAGTAACCTGTTGAGCAGTTTCATCTAAATCTTGATTATAAATAACATAGTGAGATAATTTGATTTTTTCTTCGTCAGACATTTGATTTTTCATTACATTTTCAATTTTGTCAACACTTGTTGTATCTCTTTTCAAAATACGCTGTATACGTGTAAATTTATCAGCTACAACCAAAATAATTACGTCGTACTGGTCTTGTAAACTATTCTCAAAGATGATAGCCGCCTCCTTAATGATGTAAGGCGCTGTTTGTTTTTTTAACCAGCGCTTAAAATGGGTAGCTACTTTGGGGTGAATAATGGCATTTATTTGTTGTAATAAAGATTTATCATTAAATATTTTTGATGAAATATAGGCTCTATTAATCTCTCCGTTTTTGTAACATGCTTCACCTAATAAATTAGTAAGGTGTCTTTTAATTACTTTTGAAGTATTCATTAATTTCTTAGCCTCGTCATCAGCGGTATAAACAGGTATACCTTTGCTTGCAAACATCTTGGCAACGGTACTTTTTCCGCTACCAATACCACCTGTTATACCAACAATTTTCATGATTAATTGTAATTTAAAAAATTAAATTAATAAAAGCCATTGGTTAAAGTTAGTTATTTTACCTATTCAAAAAACATCTAATATTCAATTCTTTTAATGGTGAATGTATGCTAATTTTTATAGAAGAGTTGCGGAAATATTTGAATGGCGTCCTTCTTTAAAATATGAATATTAACATACGAAAAAATAAAACCTGTGCCATAACCTAAAAACTGAATAAAAACGGCATAAACAGCCATCATGCCAATAAACAGGCTTTTCTCTTTTACAGACGCTAAGACAAATAACAATAAAAAATAAAACGCAAAACACAATAGCGCAAAATTAATTCCTAAAAAAAACAATATAATAGCCAACAACAAACCAAAAATGAAAAAAGAAGGAAACCAATAAGTCAAACTACTGTATTGCGGATATCGAAAATTTAAAATGGGCCTTACCAGTCCAAATTTATGAACCTGTTGATAGAACTTAATCCACGAAATACGTCGTTTATGATATACAAAAGCATCTTTAATAAAAGCCGATTTAAAACCAAGATCCCAGAGCCTGATACTTAAATCAGGATCTTCACCGGGATGAATATTACCAAATCCTCCCGATGCTTCAAAGGCCTTTTTGGACAGCCCCATATTAAAGCTTCTGGGTTGAAATTTTTTTGATTGCGCTTCTTTTCCTCTTACACCACCAGTAGTTAAAAAGGATGTCATGGCAAAATTAATAGCCTTTTGTAAAGGAGAAAAAGATGGATGTGCGGCATCTGGACCACCAAAAAAGTCAACGTTATTCATTTTTAAATAACTATCTATAGCATTAAGATAGTTTGAAGGCAGCAAACAATCAGAATCAAGAATTATAAAGTAATCTCCTTTGGCCCGCTTCATACCATAGTTTCTGGAGTCACCAGGACCGGTATTGGGTTTAAAAAAGTAAGTAATATTTAGTAAATCTATGTATTTCTCGACAATAGCTTTTGCCGGTACCGTACTACCGTCTTCAATAATGAGGACTTCAAATAAAAAATTACCTTCCAGTTTTAAAAAAGATTGGAGAAGCTCGTGAATTTCATCTGGCCTATTATAAACTGGTATTATAAAAGAAATCTCTTTAAAACTCATCTACTGTAAAGGTCATCATAAAATACTAACTAATCATTACAAATTAACATATTGAATATCAATATTTCATAAGATTTGTAATTGAGTTTTTTTCTTGGAAAAAATATTCCTATTTTATTGACTAGAACAAAATTAAAAAACATCCAAAAGGAATTAATCTAATTCAATACTTGATTATTGATATTTAGTAATATTTTATTTTTGGTTTATTTATTCGTCCTTCATAAAGTAATCCATAATGGCATCACTCACACCCATGTTGCTAAATCCGCCATCGTTAAAGAGGTTCTGCAAAGTCACTCTTCGGGTTAAATCGCTAAATAAGGTTACTGTGTAATTGGCACAATCTAAGGCTGTGGCGTTGCCAAGAGGCGACATTTTTTCGGCATAGGCTATAAAACCATCAAACCCTTTTACACCTTGACCGGCTGTTGTTGGCGTTGGAGACTGAGAAATAGTGTTTACTCTTACCTTTTTATCTTTTCCGAAGAAGTAACCAAAACTTCTGGCAATACTTTCTAAATAAGCCTTATTGTCGGCCATATCGTTATAGTCCGGAAAAACGCGCTGCGCCGCCATATAAGTAAGGGCCACAATACTTCCCCACTCGTTCATGGCGTCGGCCTTGTAAAGCGTTTGCATTACCTTGTGAAAAGACATTGCAGAAACATCGGTGCCTTTTTGAGTCCAATCGTAATTTTGATCTGTATAGTGACGACCCTTTCTCACGTTAATAGACATCCCTATGGAATGTAAAACAAAGTCTAACTTACCGCCAAGAATTTCCATAGATTGATTCACTAAATTTTCTAAATCTTCTAAAGAAGTAGCATCTGCGGGAATAATTTGCGAATTAGTTTTCTCGGCTAAATCTTTAATTTGCCCCATACGCATAGCTATTGGCGCATTGGTTAAAACAAATGTGCCGCCTTCTTCGTAAACGCGCTCTGCTGTTTTCCATGCAATGGAGTTGGGATCTAAAGCACCAAAAATAATTCCTCTTTTTCCTTTAAGTAAGTTGTATGACATGATGTTTTGTTTGTGGTTTATAGTTTAATGTTCGTTGCCTTCCTGCCGATCAGGCAGATTTACGGTTCTTAGTTTATTGTTTCAAAGTTAAAAAAGTTTCAATGTAAAGTTTAATTCGAAAATAATTTAATTCAACAATTGTTTGGCGTGTGCGATGGCCGAACTTGGCAAACTACTGCCGCTAAGCATTTGAGCTATTTCATTAATACGCTCGTTTTCTGACAATAACTTCAAATTAGTTTCGGTTTTTGAGCCTGTATCATGCTTATAAACTTTAAAGTGAGCTTGACCTTTTGCAGCAATTTGTGGTAAATGTGTAATGGCAAATACCTGCATGTTTTTGCTCAATTTTATCATGGTGTCAGCCATTTTGTTGGCGATTTCGCCCGAAACTCCGGTATCTATTTCATCAAACATAAGCGTTGGCATTTGTATATAATTACTCAAAATGGTTTTAATAGCCATCATAATTCTGGACAATTCACCACCTGAAGCTGATTTTTTAAGTGATTGAAACTGCATACCCTTATTAGCCGAAAATAAAAAGCTAATATTGTCTAAACCATTTGATTTGAACTCTTTAGTTTTTTCAAAATCAATTTTGAAATCGGAATTTGGCATACCCAAATCTGTTAATATAGATGTTATTTTCTCAATTAAAACCGGAATTGCTTTTACCCTGTTTTGATGCAGTCTGTTTCCAATTTCTAACAAATCTCTGTTTAACTTCTCAATAGATTGTTCCAGCTGTTTAATTTGGTTATCGTTTCCAAACGACTTATCAACAGCATTTTCTAAATCTTTTTTGATATTAATTAATCCTGAAATATCATCAACCGCATGTTTTTTAAACAAATTATTAAATAGTTGTAATTTTTCGTTAATCGCCTCCAAAGTCGATGGATCCGTTTCAAGCGACTCGGTTTCGCTTTCAATTTCTAAATGAATATCTTTTAATTCTATTAAAATACTTTCAATACGATTTTTTAAGTCTTCGTATCGTTTATTAAAACCTGATATTTTGGAAAGCATCTGCTTTAACTCAGTTAGTTTTCCTATCAAACCAAAATTTTCTTCTGCTATGTAATTCTGACTTAAAGAGAGTTGTTCGGCTATAAATTCTACATTGTTAAGTGTTTCAAATTCCTGCTCTAAAGTTTCTAAATCTGTATTTTCCAGGTTTACATTTTGCAATTCGGAGAGTAGAAACTGATTGTAATCTAAGGTTTTAAGCGCCTCAGCTTGTTCTACTTTTAGTTGATGAAGTGTAATACTTTCAGTTTTATAAGTTTTGAGCGTGTT
The DNA here is from genome assembly GCF_006494535.1 of Paucihalobacter ruber. Classification (GTDB taxonomy): domain Bacteria; phylum Bacteroidota; class Bacteroidia; order Flavobacteriales; family Flavobacteriaceae; genus Paucihalobacter; species Paucihalobacter ruber. Next base: position 50,490 of record NZ_VHIQ01000006.1, on the reverse strand, counting down.
TTTGTATAACTCCAAATCTTTACCATTGTCGGCCAATGCATCGATTATATTAAACTGAAACTCGTCGTTAGTAAGTTCGAGGGTTTGATGCTGCGAATGTATATCGATTAATTTTTGAGCCAGTAATTGCAAAACTTCTAAAGTAACCGGTGTATCGTTTACAAAAGCTCTTGATTTACCCGATGGTAAAATTTCACGTCTAATAATGGTGGTAGAATTATAATCTAAATCTTGTGCTTCAAAAAAATCTTTAAGTTGATATCTGTCAATTTCAAAAGCAGCTTCAACCACACATTTATCGTTAGAATTTGCCACCACCGACAGGTCTGCACGCTTACCCATTATTAAACCAAGACCACCTAATAAAATAGATTTACCGGCTCCGGTTTCGCCGGTAATAATAGTTAAACCAGCATCAAATTTGACATTTAATTGCTGAATTAATGCGTAATTTTTAATATTTAGATTACTTAACACCCGTGCTTAAAATTGAAACACAAAGTTAGTGTAAAAATGAAATAAAGTAAGCTAATTAGAAAAAGGCTCTAAAATTTTATGCTACTCCATTGTCTGGTGTAGGTTGGACCAATTCTATTGAGGGTTTCTAGCACCTCAGAGATGTTTACACTTGGTCCGCCACTAAAGATTTGCGCTATTTCATCGGCTTTGGCATCCAGAAAAACGCGCATTAAGAAAGAATTGGGTCTACGCCTGTTCATTTTATCTAACTCAGGAAGAAGTGAGGCAATTACTTGCTTAGCTTTCATTGGATTAGCGCTCATTTGATCTAAACCTTGTATATGATAAGAATACATAGTAGACCTTACTTCGGCAAAAGTTGGTGACAAAATATTGTCAATCAAAGCAAATCTGGTTTGAAGACCGTCTTGTAAACTCCAACCCTTAGCATTACTTTGTTGCGAATAATTTGCAATGGTCTGCGCCTGCACAAAATACTCATCACCGCCATTATTAGAAAAGGTATCGGCATCCATTCCCAAAATCATATAAATATGAAAAGTGATAACAGATATTAAATTAGACTCGAACTGATTGGGATTGTAGACCAAATTTTGAAACTCTAGATACTCAAACGAAAAATCTCTATCGTTAAAATTGTAAATTGGTGTGGTATAAGCCGAATTATATACCGGTCTGGAAGCCTGAACCTGAAGTGTTGCCGTAAAAAAGTTACTATCGTAATTTTGAACGTTAATAACCATATTACAATTAATCTTTTCTTGCGCCTTATAGGTTTTGTTGGTCCATTTAGTATTATTGATAAACTCGGTTAATTGTTTTTCAAGCGCCTTAAAAATTTGAATGTTTTGGTTAGCAGTGCGCTGTGCATCAACAACTACCTTGCAATTGAGTTCTTGAGACATCAATTGAACCGAAAAAAATACCGCAATTAAAATAAAAAAGTTACGCATTTATTTTTTTGATTATTAATTGTACCAAATCTGAAGCAACTTCGGCTTTAGATTTGAGATCATTGTCAATAACTTCGTTTTGATCTGTTATAAAAGTAACTTTATTAGTTGAAACACCAAAACCGGCACCTTTGTGATTTAAGGAATTGAGCACTATTAAATTTAAGTTTTTCGACTTTAATTTTTTAGTGGCATTATTAATCTCGTCATTAGTTTCTAAGGCAAAGCCAACCAAAAATTGTCGTGTTTTCATGTCTCCCAGACTTTTTAAAATGTCTTTGGTACTTTCTAACTCAATAGATAACGCAGTCTCTTGCTTTTTTATTTTTATATCTGAAATAAACTTTGGTTTAAAATCGGCCACTGCCGCCGAAAGTATCGCGATATCAACATTATCGTAGTGTTTGTGAACCTCATCATACATTTCCTGAGCGCTTACAACATCAATTCTTTTAACAAGGTTATCATGGATGTGTTCGGCACTCGGACCTGAAATCAACACAACTTCAGCACCTAAATTTGCGCCACATTTGGCTATTTCAAAGCCCATCTTACCACTGGAGTGATTACCTATAAATCTAACAGGATCTATAGCTTCGTAAGTTGGACCCGCAGTGATTAGCATTCTTTTTCCGAATAGCGGTAAGCCAGATAAAACATATTGTTCTACAAACGCAACAATAGCTTCGGGTTCGGCCATTCTGCCTTCACCTATTAGTCCGCTAGCCAATTCACCAGAAGTAGCAGGAATTACAATATTGTTATAAGATTGTAATTTTGTCAAAGCTGTTGTAACTCCGGGATGTTTATACATATCTAAATCCATGGCCGGCGCCAAAAACACAGGACATTTGGCCGACAGATAAGTAGCGAGTAAAAGGTTGTCGCATTCGCCTGTAGACATTTTAGAAATGGTGTTAGCCGTTGCGGGAGCGATGATAAAATAATCGGCCCAAAGGCCAAGCTCGACGTGATTGTTCCAAACAGCATTGGTATCTTCTTCATTTGTAAAAGAAGATAAAACAGGGTTTTTAGAAAGTGTTGAAAGCGTAAGCGGTGTAATAAAATCTTTAGAAGCAGGCGTCATAACGACTTTGACGTTAGCACCTGCTTTAATAAAACCTCTTACTAAGTGTGCCGATTTATAAGCAGCTATGCCGGCACTAATGCCAACAAGAATATTTTTACCGCTTAAAATAGACATCCTATTTGGGATTACTCCGGTGTAGTATCGGCAGTATTTCTGTAGTAAATCTTATCGTCTAACCATTCTTGAACTGCCAAAGCGTGGGGTTTTGGTAATTTTTCGTAGAATTTTGAAACTTCGATTTGTTCTTTATTTTCAAAAACTTCTTCTAAACTATCGTTATAAGTTGCAAACTCTTCTAACTTATCAACAAGTTCGCGTCTTATATCAGTATTAATTTGTTCAGCTCTTTTAGAAATTACTGAAATTGCCTCATAAATATTATTAGTTGTAGCATCAATTTCCTCACGATTGTAAGTAATTGTAGAAGCAGGAGCCTTGGTATTTTTTAAATCCATCATAAACTTTTTAGCTTTTTGTATTGAATTGATTTTGTATGTCTGTTAATTCTTTATGCATTTCTGATGCCAATTGAATATTTTCTGCATTTGGATAGGCTTTTTTATAGGCCTCAAAATATTTAATGGCATCTTTAACACGCTCTTCCTTTTTTTGTTCAACACTGTTAACAGCTAATTTATAAGCGCTGTCAAATCTCACATAAAAGGTAGCTTCTCTGTAAGTACTTCCCGGAAATTCGAGTATAAAATTCTCACAAGACTTTATTGATGCCGGATAGTCTGTTATTAAATTATATTGCTTAGCTATTTCAAAAGCCTTTCTTTCTAACTTAATATCTAATTCTTTCACCATTTGATTGGCTTCGGGTAAAGATTCAGAATCGGGATATTTATTGATAAACAATTGCAATCTTTCACTTGCCTGTATGGTTTCTTTTTGTTCCTTGCTGTATTTGGGAGATAACATATAAGCGCTTTTTGCGCCTAAAAACGAAGCTTCTTCAACCTTTTCACTATTGGGATAACTGGTTTCAAAACGCTCAAATTGATAAGCCGCCACATAATAATCTTCCATGTTGTAAAAAGTCATTGAATACATATACATCAGCTTTTCTGCCTGTGGTTTACCTCTGTACTGTGGCACAATTTGCGCAAACAATCTATTGGCTTTGTTCCATTTTCCTTCCTCAAACAATGATGTACCCATTTCAAACTTTTTTGAAATATCTTCAGACTTGAGCGCCTTTTGAAAGTCGCTACAAGAAGAGAATACTACAAAAATGAACGATATATATAAGAGTTTCTTCATATTAAAAACAGTGGGCAAAAGTACATAAATAAAACATAATTTAAAAACATTTATTGTATTGCTTATCACTTCACTAATCTATTCTATATTAAATTGAATTACACAGGTTAGATTGCTGCTAAAGCCTTAGATATTTCTTCTTTTAAATTAGTTGTAGCCGGAACCAGTGGCAACCTTACCAGCGATTTGGAAATATTTAATGCCTCGAGTACTGCTTTAATGCCCGCAGGGTTATTTTCTTTGAAAATTAAAGAGGTAATTTCCATCAATTTAAAATGAAGTTGATATGCCGCTTTGGCTTCACCCTTTAAACCTAGTTGAATCATTTTGGAAAATTCTTTTGGGAGTGCTTGCCCGATAACTGATATAACGCCTGCTCCACCGGCCAAAACAACACTAAGCGCTAAATCATCATCGCCCGAAATAACTAAAAAATCTTCAGGCTTGTCTCGTAACAATTGTAAATACTGAGCTACATTATTTCCTGCTTCTTTAACACCTATAATGTTATTAAAATCGCGAGCCAGTCTTAACGTTGTTACAGGAAGCATGTTAGAAGACGTCCTTCCGGGAACGTTGTACACTATTATTGGTAATGGGCTTACCTCTGAGATAGCCTTAAAATGCTGATAAACTCCTTCTTGAGTTGGTTTACTATAATAAGGTGAAACAGATAAAATGCCATCAATACCATCAAAATTTGTGGACTTTATTTCGTTAATCACTGCCTGAGTATTGTTACCGCCAATTCCCAAAACAATTGGCAATTGTCCTTCGTTTATAGATTTTACGCAATCTATAATGGCTACTTTTTCTTCTTTGGTAATGGTAACGCTTTCACCTGTGGTTCCACTAATTACCAAATAATTGGTACCGTTATCAATATTGTATTGCACTAATTTTTCAAGCGCGTCAAAATCAACCGATAAATCTTCTTTAAAAGGCGTAATTAGGGCAACGCCGGTTCCATAGAACTTTGTCATGTAATAAATTTTAAAATCTTCAAATACTTTTTTAATTCTTTTTTAAATACGTTTAACTGATTGGTGTTCACATTAATTAAAAGGTCAAAAATTCGTTGATCTGCACCGTTTAAACCTATTTTAAACTTCGCTTTCGAAAGAGCCGCTATTAAATTGATATCGACATCATTCTTGGTGTAATAGCCAATTAAAATATCAAAGTCTTGCTTTATAAAAGATTCTAAATCAGCGCTTAAAATCTTACCTTTCCAGCCTATATTTTTTGGTATAAAATAGGTGTTCCAGGTGTTTGTAATTTGCTTTTCGTCTTGAATAAAAGCAGCTACCCTACATTTTGGTGATGTCAATGCTAATTCTTTAAAAAGTTTTCTAAAAGCCTCAAAATCATCAAACTCTTCATAACTTAAGAGCACACCAACAGTTTGTAAATCGCCCAATTGTTGATTTGAAGACGCTTGACTTAATAATTTATTAATAAATTTTTGATTGGACTTTTCTTTAAAACCCCTTAAAAACATTTATATTTAACCTTTGGACAAAGTTAGCAAAAGCAGTCACAATTTTTTGTTAACACTTAAACTGATTTTATGAATAAACCTCACTTGCTATCCTTTATGTTGATACTGTTGCTTGTATCTTGTAAAAAGGAAGTAACACTTGTTAAAATTGAAGGTCAAAGAATTGAAATAAACGACAGCTTTTCAAGCAATAGCAGCATAGATGATTTTGTAAAACCTTATCGCGAAAAAATAAATAAAGATTTAGACAGTGTACTGTGTTACTCGGTAGATACTTATTCTAAAAGTGATGGCGATTTAAATACAGCGATTGGCAACTTTGTAGCTGATGCTGTTTTTGAACTATCTAATCCGGTTTTTAAATCTCGAACCGGTAATGACATAGATTTTGTTTTATTAAATCACGGCGGCATTAGATCTGTTATTTCTAAAGGAAATATCACAACCCGAACGGCTTATGAGGTAATGCCGTTTGAAAACTCAATTGTAGTAGTTGGTCTAAAAGGACAAAATATAAAAGACCTGTTAGCTTACCTGACTAAAGCAAAAAGGGCACATCCTATTTCTGGATTAAAAATTGAATTAGATAAAAATCATGAGATAACAGAATCCTTGATCAATAATCTACCAATAGATTACAATAAAACATATTATGTAGCCACTAACGACTATTTGTACAATGGGGGCGATGGTATGACCTTTTTTCAGCCTAACGAAAGTTCATTATCTATTGATTATAAGGTGCGAAATATTTTAATTGATTATTTTAAAAAAGTTGATACGATTAATCCAATCAAAGACGATAGGTTTACACAAAAAAAATAGCTAATGCAAAGAAGAAATTTCATCAAACAAACCGGTGCTGCCTCGTTAGTTTTAGGATTGGGCGGCTTATCTCTACAATCATTTAGTAAACCGCTAAAAAAAATTACAATTCTACATACTAACGATGTACACAGTCATATCGATCCGTTTGGTCCTGAAGACGGTCGTAATGCCAACAAAGGTGGTATAGCAAGACGCGCCAGTTTGATAGAAAGTATTAGAAGGGAAAATCCTAACACCTTATTACTTGATGCCGGTGATATTTTTCAAGGAACACCCTACTTTAATTATTACGGTGGCGAACTAGAATTTAAACTAATGAGTAAACTAAAATACGATGTGGCCACCCTCGGAAACCACGATTTTGATAATGGCATTGACGGACTTTACGCCCAACTACCGCATGCCGATTTTAAATTTGTATCGGCCAATTACAATTTTAAAAATACTGTTATGGACACCCACGTGCAACCATATCAAATCATTATAAAAGACGGTATTAAAATAGGAATATTTGGTTTGGGTATAGAATTAAATGGCTTGGTTGATAAAAAACTTTATAAAGAAACCGAATATTTAGAGCCGGTTGAAATGACCGAGGAAACCACTCGTGTTTTAAAAGTTGATGAGCAATGCGATTTAGTGATTTGCCTTTCGCATTTGGGATATAACTACAGTAACAACCCAAACAAAATAAGCGACTTAAAACTAGCCGCAGCAACAAAAGATATAGACTTAATAATTGGTGGTCATACACATACCTTTTTACAAAAACCAACAGTAGTTAAAAATAAAGAAGGCAAAAATTTACTTGTAAATCAGGTTGGTTGTTTTGGCTTGTATTTGGGCAGAATTGATTTCTACTTTGATAAAACAGAAAAAAAAGGCAATGATGGCGCCACCATAATTGTGTAACCTATTATATTTTAAGGTCCTCGCTAAATGTTTCCATAATTGGTCTACCATGTTTTAAAGTAGATTGAATGTAGAAAAATAAAAACGCACCGACCAATAATACAGAACACATTATATTGAAGGTATTATTGTCTGCAATATAGAAGTAAGCCATTTGAATGATTTCAGAAAATACTATTAAAATTGAGGCCAAAAGCATATTCATTGATTTGATATCATCTCTGTAGATGTAATTGAGTAAAGCTACAGATAATAATATCATCACGACTGAGTTGTAGACAAATTCTAAGATATATTCAGTTGGATTTAATACTTTTTCGGTAGTCTCAGTAACAATAATAACACTAAAAATGTCGAGAATTAACAATACCAAAATGTGAACTGGCAACTTTTTAACCACAGATTTCAAGTTGAGAGCACTTAGCATTTCAGCAATAATAACAGCATAACTCGTTATAAACAATATGTTTGCTGAATAATAAAAAAATCCTTCAAATGTAAAATTCTCTGCATATGCAAAAAGCCATGCAATAAAATCAATGGCTACACCGAGCGTGAATAAATATAAGAAGATTCTAAAAAACCATGTTTTTTCTTTAACTTCTAGATGGTACAAGAGGTTAAGACCTAAAAATAATACCACTTTTAATCCGGCACCATAAAACTCCAATTCTAAAATCTGAAGAATAATAAATGCTACTGCAACTGTGATTAAAAAGGCTTTTAAAGCTTTAATTTTATACATGTAAAAACGATTTGGAATTTCAAATATAAAAATATTTTACATATAAACGTATTTATTTTACTTTTTATCGATATTTTTTATTGAATTGTAAGAATTTACTCTAATAATTGAAGAAATTTTACTTCATCTATAATTTCGATATTTAATTTCTCGGCCTTTTCTCGCTTACTGGGTCCCATATCTGTACCCGCAACCACATAAGAGGTTTTTGAAGAAATAGATGACGATACCTTTCCTCCATTGTCCTCGATTAGTTTTTTTAAATCGTTTCTCGAGATGCTTTCAAAAACACCTGAAACAACAATACTCATACCTTTTAATTTATCGGTTTGGTTGGCTAAAACCGCTTCATCTAATTCAAATTTTAACCCAAACCTTTTTAACCTTTCCAGAATCTTCAGGTTTGCTTCATCATCAAAAAACAATTTGACACTTTCGGCAATTTTCTCACCAATTTCGTCAACTGATTTTAATTCTTCAATATTTGCGGAAGCAATATGTTCCATGTTTTTATAATGTCTGGCCAACTTCTTAGCTACGGTTTCTCCTACATATCTAATGCCTATAGCATATAAAACTCTTTCAAACGGTATTTGCTTAGATGCCTCAATGCCGTTAATTAAATTTTCAGCACTCTTATCAGCCATTCGTTCTAAGGGCACAATTTGCTCCTTTGACAATTCATACAAATCAGAATAATTACTAATTAGACCCTCATTTACAAGTAAAGTCACAGTTTCTGAGCCTAAACCATCAATATCCATGGCCTTTCTTGATATAAAATGTTGTATTCTTCCTACTATTTGAGGTTTACAACCGTTATAGTTAGGACAATAATGTTGTGCTTCGCCTTGAGTTCTTATAAGTTCTGAACCGCATTCAGGGCAATTTGCTATGTATTGCGTTGGCTGAGAATGTTCATATCGCTTTGAAAAATCTACTGCAATAATTTTTGGTATAATTTCGCCGCCTTTTTCTACAAAAACAGTATCACCTACTCTAACGTCCAATTTCGCAATAATATCGGCATTATGCAATGAGGCTCTTTTTACAATGGTTCCCGCTAGTTCAACCGGTTCTAAATTGGCCACAGGTGTGATGGCACCCGTTCGACCAACTTGATAGCTAATGGAATTTAAAACCGTACTCACCTGTTCGGCCTGAAACTTATAAGCCATGGCCCATCTGGGCGATTTAGCCGTAAAGCCCAACTCGTCTTGCTGGGCAAAACTATTAACCTTAATTACCACACCATCAATTTCGTAAGGTAAATCGTGACGGCGTTTGTCCCAATAATTAATATAATCTAATACCTCATCTATTGAATTCACCAACTTAGCTTCAATTGGAACTTTAAAACCCCAATCGCGTGCTTTTTGCAGGCTGGCAAACTGATTGTCAACATTTAAATTATCGGACTTAATACTGTAAAGCAAACAATCTAACGGCCTCTTAGCAACCTCGCTGCTATCTTGTAATTTTAAACTTCCGGAGGCCGTGTTACGCGGGTTTCGATAAGGTTCTTCGCCTATCTCAATGCGCTCTTCATTCATTTTATTAAAGCCTTCGAGCGGCAGAATAATTTCACCTCTTATTTCAAACTCATCCGGATAATCACCATTCAATTTTAAAGGTACAGATTTTATTGTTTTTACATTGGTGGTAACGTCGTCGCCTTTTTCACCGTCACCACGTGTAACCGCACTATGTAATAATCCGTTTTTGTAAGTTAAATTAATTGAAGCGCCGTCGTACTTGAGTTCGCAAGTGTATTGAACATGTCCGTCAACCATTTTCTTAATGCGGTTTTCCCAATCCAGTAAATCTTCGGTTGAGTACGAATTTGAAAGTGAGTACATTCGATTTTTATGCATCACTGTTTCAAAAGTTTTGGTAATGCCACTACCAACACGCTGACTTGGCGAGTTTGGATCAAAAAACTCAGGGTGTTGTTCCTCTAATTTCTGCAAGGTTTCGAGCATTTTGTCAAACTCAAAATCTGAAATAACAGGATTATCAAGCACATAATAATTGTAATTATGCTTGTGTAATTCTTCTCTTAATTTTAAAATAGTCTCTTCTACTGACATTAAATCGTACAAATTATTAGGGTTTTACGGCTTTTATCATTCTAAAATTACCAAATAAATCTTTTTTAAATTCAATTAATTCAAAATTATAGATTTCTATGAGATGCAGCATCTCTTTGCTTAAATATTGATTAATTTCCATGATTAATAATCCGCCCGATTTTAAATTTTGCAATGACAATTTAACAATGGCTTCATAAAATCTTAGCGCGTCGCTATCAGGCACAAACAATGCTAGTGATGGTTCAAAATTAAGCACGTTTGGTTTCATTTCAACTTTCTCTAATTCTCTTACATATGGCGGATTAGATATAATTAAATCGAATTGATTCTGAAATAACTCAGCATTAAAATCCAAGTTAAAAACGTCGGCCTTTACAAATTCTACATCAACTTGAGAAAGTTTAGCATTCTCTCTGGCTACATTTAAAGCCTGATCACTTATATCGATTGCATAAACTTTTGATTGTTTTAAATATTTGGCTAAACTAACGGCTATACATCCCGAGCCCGTACCAATATCTAATATCTTAAGGTTAGTTTTTGGCTTATCCATAAGCTTTATGGCCCAATCAACCAACTCTTCGGTCTCTGGACGCGGAATTAAGGTGTGTTGGTTTACTTTAAATATAAGTCCGTAAAAATGCGCAACGCCTGTAATATATTGCACGGGCTCGTGTTGCTGTAATCTTTCGATTACTTCTGAAAATAATTGAGAATTTGATTCTGAAAGTTCGATACTTTTATTAATAGAAACATTTAACCTGTTATATTGAAGAAAATGATCTGCAAGGCTATAAAAAATAGCATCAACTTCGTTTTGGTCATAAACCGAACTTAACTCACTATGGAATTTTTCTTGAAGCGCTGCTAAAGTCATATATTTTTAATCATCCAAACTGTACAAGAATAGTGACCGGTATCGCCCATTGGCCCGTCAATATATTTAAAACCTACTTTATTGTATAGTTTTTGGGCATCTTTCATATACGGCATAGTTTCAAGATAAACTGTTTTAAAACCTGCACTTTTTGCAAATTCTAAACAAATAGTCATCATTTGTAAACCTAAGCCTTTTCCTCTGGCTTCAGGTAAAAAATACATTTTTTGAAGTTCACAAACTGGCCCATTGTAATTATCAAGTGGTGCAATTCCGGCACCTCCTATAATCTCGTCATTAAGTTCAATTACAAAATACCGGGCTGATTGTTGTTGATAATTTTCAAACATGCTATCCAGTGCCTTATCGGCATAGGCCGTGCCAACTTTGGGTACACCCATTTCGATTAATACCTTGCGAATGGTTACAGCAATTTTCGCGTTATCATCCGGTTGAATTGGCCTGATGACATAATTATTGTCAGTCACTTAAATGTATTATTTTTGTTTTGATTTTTTCGGCATGAAGATACATGAAAAATACATAAAACGTTGCATAGAAATTGCCAAAAACGGCTTGGGCAGCACCGCTCCAAACCCTATGGTAGGCTGCGTTATTGTGCATAAAGATCATATTATTGCCGAAGGTTATACCAGCCCATACGGTGGAGCGCACGCCGAAGTTAATGCTATTAATACTGTTAACAATAAGTCTTTATTAAAAGAAAGTACTTTATACGTTACGTTAGAACCATGTTCACATTATGGAAAAACACCACCTTGCAGCGATTTAATCATAAAACATCAAATTAAAACTATTGTTATTGGTTGTTTAGATAGTAATCCGCTGGTGGCCGGCAAAGGTATCGAAAGACTGCGAGCATCAGGTTGCGAAGTCATAGTTGGCGTTCTTGAAGATGAATGTAAATTACATCACAAACGCTTTTTCACTTACCATAACAAAAACAGACCCTATATTATATTAAAGTGGGCACAAACTCTGGATGGGTTTATAGCACCTTTGTCAAAATCTCATAAATTGCCTGTTTGGATTACCAATGCCTATTCGCGTCAATTGGTGCATAAGTGGCGTGCAGAAGAACAAGCAATTCTTGTTGGAACAAACACAGTATTGGAAGATAATCCAAGTTTAACGGTTAGAGACTGGTGCGGAAAAAATCCCATCAGAGTTGTTATGGATCAATTTAATAAATTACCACTTACGGCCAATATTTTTAATAATCAAGCAAGAACAATTATAATTGGAAGTAAAAACCAAAATTTAATTTCTAATACTAATATTGAAACTGTTTTTATTGATTGGAAAGATCAGGCCAACATTGCCAAACAAATTTGTAGCGTCTTGAAAAACTTAAACATTAATTCAATTATTGTTGAAGGTGGACACCAAACGCTTCAAACTTTTATTGCTGAAAACTTATGGGATGAAGCCAGAGTTTTCACAGGTAGTAAAATTTTTGAAAACGGTTTAAAGGCACCAGAATTTAAAGGCAGAACAATTTACAGTCAACTTATTCTTGACGATAACTTAACTATCTATTTAAATGATTGACACGTTGATATTCGATTTTGGTGATGTATTCATCAATCTGGACAAAAAAGGCGCTCACCAAAGTGCCTTACAAATATTAAGAACCTATGACATTCCTAACATCGTTACCAAAATGAATCAACAGTATGAAACGGGTTTAATTAATGATGAAATATTTTTACAGTTTTACAAGTCTCATTTTCCATGGTTGAATAACAATTTAATCATTGAAAGCTGGAACAGCATGATCAAAGATTTTCCTAAATACCGATTAGATTTTTTAAAACAATTGAAAAACGAAGGTCATTTTAAACTTATTTTACTGAGCAACACCAACCATATTCACATAAATTATGTTAAGGCAACCGTGCCATTTTACGATGAATTTAAAGCTTGTTTTGATTGGTTCTTTCTTTCTCACGAAATAAACTTAAGAAAACCCAATGCCAACATCTACGAATTTGTTTTAAAAACAACTAACACAAATCCGGAAAAGGCACTTTTTATTGACGATACAGAAGAAAATACTATTGCTGCTGAAATGCTTGGTGTCAATACATGGAATATCAATCCCGAAACTGATGATATTATAGAGTTATTTACAAAACAAGCCCATCTATTTTGATATATCTAATATTTAGTATACTCTCTTCAACGGCTATTTTTATTTTGTTCAAACTTCTTAATATTTACAAAATAAATACCCTTCAGGCCATTGTTGTAAATTATTTTGTTGCTGCAACGGTTGGCTTTTTAAGCTATGACAACATTATTAATTTTGAGGTTATCTACAATTCCAAGTGGTTTGTTGGGGCTGTAATTCTAGGCTGTTTGTTCATTGCCATATTTAATGTTATGGCCATTACTGCACAAAAAAATGGTATTTCCATTGCATCGGTAGCAAGTAAAATGAGTGTTATTATTCCTATTATTTTTGGAATCTACATCTACAATGAAAAAGCTGGTTTTCTTAAAATAGCCGGTATATTGGTAGCTTTAATAGCAGTTTATCTGGCTTCGATTAAAACCAAAGAAAACCAACCATTAACCAAATCTATTCTTCTACCAACCATTTTATTTTTTGGATCGGGAATTATTGAAACCTCCTTAAAATTTATTGAAAGTAATTATGTTGAAAGCAATGGCATACCCATTTTTTCTGCAACTATTTTCGCCTGTGCTGCGGCGGTTGGTTTTGCAATTCTTATTTTAAAGTTTTCAACCAAAGCTATAATGCCTGATTTTAAAAGTATCCCGGCAGGTATAGTACTCGGAATAGTGAACTACTACTCTATTTATTTCTTGCTCAAAGCACTTCAGTACAATGGCAGCGAAAGTTCTACCATCTTTACGCTTAATAATGTTTCTATTGTGATGCTAAGTTCGGTTTTAGGATTTGTTATTTTTAAAGAGCGTTTGAGTTTAAAGAACATCACAGGAATCATTTTAGCTGTTCTATCAATTATTTTAGTAACTTCTGCCTGATGGAAGACACTTATTTAACAATAGAAAAACCTACCGAACCAACTTTGTTTAAAGATAAAAGTAGCAAGTTTTACGGTTATGCTTTTCCTGTTTTAAATGAAGAAATGGCCAAATTACACATCGACCATTTAAAAACAGCACATAAAAAGGCCAACCATTGGTGCTACGCCTACAGATTAGGTGTCGTGAATATGCAATACAGAGTTAACGATGATGGCGAACCAAACAATTCAGCCGGTATGCCTATTTACGGGCAAATTCAATCTTTCAATTTAACAAATGTTTTGGTGGTAGTTGTTAGATATTTTGGTGGTGTTAAGCTTGGAGTAGGCGGTTTAATTAATGCCTATAAATCTACAGCTCAGTTAGCCCTTGAGGATTCTGTAATTATTGAAAAAACAATCAGTCAATGTTACGGTCTGATTTTCGAATATAAAAACATAAACACAGTAAAGAGAATTATAAAAGACTTTCAACTTAAAATCCTGAAACAAGAATTTAATGAGCAGTGTTATGTTGAATTCGAAATTAGAAAGACCGATGCAGAGAAAGTCGAATCTATTTTAAAAAGCCACTTTGAGCTCGAAATAACTCCTCTAAACGATTAATTTTGCAGTTTATCTAAAAGATATTGGGGGCATCTTGTAGGCCTATTCCTGTTAATATCCACAAAAGCCAAAACAGTATTTCCTTCAACTAAAAGATCACCGCTCTCATTTAAAATTTCGTAATTAAATTCTATGGTAACCGAGGGCATTTTAACTAAAGAAGTTTTAACAGTAATCAAGTCATCATAAGCTGCTGACTTTTTATACTTTATATGAAGTGAAATCACAGGCAACAGATAGCCTTCTTCTTCCATTTGCTTATAAGTAATACCGAAATTTCTTAGCCACTCGGTTCTTCCAACCTCAAAATATTGCGCGTAATTACCATAGTAAACCACTCCCATTTGATCGGTTTCTCCGTATCGTACTCTTATCTTGAACTCACTAATATTAGAATTTTCTGACATTTGCTTTAAAATAAATTTTGTACTTTCATCCCGGTTAAACGTGGAAAAAAATTAATTAAAAAACAACCCTATTTGATTTTTTTTTTAAGAATTTTGTTCACATATTTGTCTCGAACAAATAACCAAAGAGAAATTCCAATTCTCTTTTTTTTTGCTAATCTAACTAACAACAAAAGTATCAAATTAGAATGGATGTAACTGCGCAATCGGTTTGGAATAATTGCCTCGAATTTATAAAGGACAATATACAACCTCAGGCCTACAAAACCTGGTTTGAACCTATTAAGGCAGTAAAGCTTACGGAAAATGCACTTAACATTCAAGTGCCCAGCAAATTCTTTTACGAATGGCTTGAAGAACACTACGTTAAAATCTTAAAAGTAGCATTAACTAAAGAGTTGGGTGAGTCTGCTAAACTGGTTTACATTATTAAAATGGAAAACACCTATGGCAACAAACAACCTTATACCGAGCGTATTCCAAGTACCCAAAGAACAGCAGTAAAGGCACAAGACGTTGACGTACCTTTTAACAATAAAAATCCGGAATTAAAAAATCCCTTTGTAATTCCGGGTATTAGAAACATTAAAATTGAATCTCAGTTAAATCCCAATTACAGTTTTGAAAATTTTCTTGAAGGTGATTCTAACAGGCTGGCGCGAAATGCCAGTATTGCGGTAGCCAATAAACCGGGTGGTACCTCATTTAATCCACTGCTTATTTTTGGCGGTGTAGGTTTGGGAAAAACCCATTTAGCGCACGCCATTGGGGTAGATATTAAAGATAAATATCCTGAAAAAACGGTACTTTATATTTCGGCTGAAAAGTTTACACAACAATACATTGAAGCCGTTAAAAAGAATAATCGCAACGACTTTATTCACTTTTATCAAATTATCGACGTTTTAATTATTGACGACGTTCAATTCTTCTCAGGCAAAACCGGAACACAAGATGTTTTCTTTCATATATTTAATCACTTGCATCAAAACGGAAAACAGGTGATACTCACCAGTGACAAAGCACCCGTAGACATGATAGATATAGAACAACGTTTGCTATCCAGGTTTAAATGGGGATTGTCTGCCGAATTACAAACTCCCGATTTTGAGACACGTGTTTCTATTCTCAGAAACAAATTGTATCGAGACGGCGTAGAGATGCCCGATGATGTTGTTGAATACGTAGCAAAAAACATTAAGACAAACGTACGTGAACTGGAAGGTGCTATTATTTCGTTAATTGCGCAATCATCTTTCAACAAAAAAGAAATTACTTTAGGCCTTGCCCGCGAAATTGTAGAAAAGTTTGTAAAAAACACAAAAAGAGAAGTCTCCATAGATTATATTCAAAAAGTGGTGTCTGATTATTTTCAAATGGATATTAACACCTTACAGTCTAAAACCAGAAAGAGACATATTGTACAAGCGAGACAGCTGGCCATGTTCTTCGCCAAGAAATACACCAAAGCCTCATTAGCCAGTATTGGCTCCCAGATTGGTCAAAGAGATCACGCAACTGTATTACACGCTTGTAAAACAGTTGACAACCTTACTACCACCGATAAACAATTTAGAAAATACGTAGACGACCTTTCTAAAAAATTATCAATGTAAATTCCTATTATGACCAGAATTTTAATGGTTTGTTTAGGAAATATTTGTCGTTCACCACTGGCACATGGCATTCTTGAGTCTAAGTTACCATCTGATAAATTTTATATTGACTCTGCCGGAACAGCAAGTTATCATATTGGTTCGCAACCCGACAGAAGATCGATTACTGTAGGAAAGCAAAATAACATCGATATTAGTTACCAGTCGGCCAGGCAATTCTCGGTTACTGATTTTGAGAGGTTCGATATTATCTATGCTATGGACCAGTCTAATTACTCCAATATTTTAAGTCTAGCACAACACCAAGATCATGCAAAAAAAGTAAAACTAATTATGGATGAAAATCCATTCTCTGATATTAAAAATGTACCGGATCCTTACTACGGCGACATTAAAGATTTTGAAGCTGTCTTTAAACTTCTAGATGAAACCTGCACCATTATTGCCAATAGTTTGGATACATAAACTAAATTGATTCAGTTATTTTTAATTAATTAAAAACAGAGCAAACCATAAAATAAATTAACTTCTCTTGAAAAAAGGCAAACTATATCTCATACCAACAACTTTAGGTGATAATGCCCCATTTGAAGTATTACCTATAACAGTTAAAAAAGCCATTGAGGATATTGATCATTATATTGTTGAAACAGAAAAGGTAGCCAGACGATTTATTAAAAACATTTACCCGGGCAAGTCACAACCAAAGTTAACCATCTATCATTTAAATAAATTTACCAATACCGAAGAAATGATACATTACTTAGATGTTTGCGATCAAGGTATTTCAGTAGGTTTATTGTCCGATGCCGGTTGCCCGGCTATTGCAGACCCCGGTGCAGATATTGTAAAACTCGCACATGATAAAGGTATTGAGGTAATTCCGTTAGTGGGTCCGTCTTCAATTTTATTAAGTATGATGGCTTCCGGTATGAACGGACAAGGATTTTCTTTTAACGGCTACCTCCCGATAGATAAACAAGATAGAAAGCAAAAAATTAAACAATTAGAAAAACTATCTAAAGAGCTCAACATGTCGCAATCATTTATCGAAACACCTTATAGAAATAATCAAATTTTTGAAGAATTGCTTAAGACATTACATCACGATACCCGTTTGTGTGTGGCATGCGATATTACCTTGAATACGCAGTTTATCAAAACAACAACCGCGGCAAAATGGTCTAAAATAAAAGTGGACCTTCATAAAAGGCCCACCATATTTATTATTCATAAAGACTAAATCTTATAACATTGCCCTGGCCTTTTTATTAGGCGCAATGGTTGAAGTGTCATAACCTGAAAATCTTTTCATGTAATAAGCAACCGAAGATCCGTAAGCATCGCTAACGTTGTTATCACCTTGACTACGTAAAAATCTTTGAACACTTCCCGCACCAGCAAGATGCGCAGCGGCTAAAATACCCGATTCGGTAATCTTTACATTATTAATTACTTTTCCGTCGTATTTTTTGATGTCCTTTCTTAAAATCCATTTATTACGTTGCAAATTTGCCAAAAATGCTCGCTCTTGTAGTTCAGGAGAGTACAAAAAAGCGTCAGGATTGTAAATTCCAATAAGTTGCAAAGTTTCGGCACCAAACTGATATTTACCTAAATATCCAAAGTCATTTACCGAAAAATAATTCCCGCGAGATTCTTTGAATCCAACAGCCTCTTTAAAAGCAACATAAGTTTTTCCTAAATAAGGCATATAATGTTCCAAAACACTCTCTGAAGCATTAAACACTTCTATATCGTGTTCTAACATTGCCAAATCGTGAGAAACTGTAAAATGTAAGTCTAAACCTTCAGTAGAGTATTCACTAAAGTCTGTTTCGCTACCGGAATAAAATCCGGTGAAAAGGGCAGCAATTATTGCCAGAGGGATTGCAATATAATTAAAGCATTTTTTAATCATAATAGCTTTTTTTAGTAAAGCAAAATTTCCCCAAATAAGCTTTACAAATTCAGCCTGCAAAGATAATACTATTTGTTGATTTAACAAAAAACAAGGATTAACGACGTTTAAAAGTAGATATAATGCAGTTTTACAACACCTTTGCCATTAATTTCGAGTGCAGGAAATGGCATCTTGATAAGGTTAAAAACATCAAATAAAGTTCGTAGTAAGTGAGAATTTGTTTTTATTTTAGTTAAATCAACATCCAAGCTCAGGTAAAATTGCCTGTATCTCTCCGGACTGATTATACCATCTAATAAATCATCTTCTTCAGCAGTTAACATACCTTCAGCGCCATAACCAAAGGCAACATTCAACCATTTTGGCAACCTAGATTCTTTAAAAAAGGAATGTAAATTAAAACTCAACCAATAGGTTTGCCCATTGTAATCTTTAAATATTTCTTCCGATAATCCATTGCCTAGTGTCTCGGGTCTGAGCGAAGCATATTGCGTTTGGTGAAATGAGAATTTAAGTGCTATTCGCTGTTCCTTCCAAAGTAATTCTTGTCCTGCATACAAACCGCCTCCTAAGGCATTAGCAGCCATGTCGCCCCATGAAAATCCCCACTCTTCCGAAAAGCCATCCATAATTTCTATGGCCGTTAAAAATCCCATTGCCATGCCGGTTCCGTAAATAAGTTGTGTGTTTTTCGAAACACCAGCCCAATTTAAACTATTGGCTCCTAGCCTACTCAGCTGATAGGCTGAAAATGCATGACCTGCTTTATCAACCTGTAGCCAATGGCTGTTATCATTAACACTTTTAAATCTACCTCGTTCGAAATCTGAATACCACAAACGATCTAATGCTAATATGGAAGTGGCCGACAAGGTTGTTTGAGTGGCTATAACAAAATTTATTCTTGCTTTATGAAGTGTATCACTAGGTTTTAAAAATGACGAATTTTGGCTAAAAGCAAAAAAAGGTAAAACAAACAAAAAAACCTTGAGCATTATCGCAAAATTCCATTTTTGGATAGGTAATTTTGATACGCCCTGGCATTTATGTTGTGTTGCTGAAGTGTTTTGGCGAATTTATGAAATCCGGGGCGTTCGGCATCGGCTGCAAAATAAAGATAGTCGTGTTTTTTGTAATTTAACACGGCATCAATAGCAGAAATATCGGGCATGGCAATTGGCCCGGGTGGTAATCCTAAATTTTTATAAGTATTATAAGGCGACTCGATAGTTTTATGGACATTTAAAACACGCTTAATCACCACATCTTTATATTGCGGAAGTTGATAGGCCGCAAATTTTAACGTTGGATCTGCCTGTAAAGGCATTTTAATGCGTAACCTGTTCATATAAACACCAGCAATTATAGGCTGTTCTTCTTTTTGTTTGGATTCTTCATGAACAATAGATGCTAAAGTGATGACTTGGTTCTCTGTCATTTGGATAGCATTCAAAGCTGATTGTCTTGTACTCCAGAATTTTTTGAACTCGATTAGCATTCGTTCTCTGAATTGCTCGGCAGAAGTATTCCAGAAAAACTCGTAACTATTCGGTATAAATACACCTAATACAGATGCTTCGTTAATACCTGCAGTCTTAAAAAATGATTCATCCTTAAAACTGTCAAGTAGACTCAAACTATCTGCTTCAATTTGAACAGCAATTCGGCCTGCTAAATTTTCTAAAGTATTTTGATTGTTAAATGAAACTCGAACCGGTAAATTCTTACTTCGTAAGGTATTGATAATATCGTTGTTGCTCATGTTTTTAACAATAGCATACTTACCGGCTTTAACGTTATTGATATATTTTTTTTGTTTTGCTAACGATGTAAAAGTCTCGCTATTTTTCAACAACGGCTCTAATTGCGCTTTAACCTCATTAAAATCGGCCTCTGATTCAATAAAAATATAAGCTTTTTCATTTTGAAAAGCAGTGTTAGGCGCAATCATAACATTGTAAACGTAGTAGGCGAAATAAGCGCCAATACCAATTCCAATTAGAGCGATAAAAAGTAAAATTTTTTTGATATACATGTTATGCATTTATAATTTGAAACATTAAAACAGATTTATAGGTGCCATTAGTATAAACCCAGTCTTTTTTTACACCAATTTCATTAAAACCAACAGACTTGAACAAATTTAAACTATCGTTATTATCTTCGGTAATATCGCAATACAACTGGTGCAATTGCAGAAATGAAAAGCTGTAGTTAATTAAAACTTTAAGTGCGTCTTTTGCGTATCCTTTACTACGATTAAGCTCATTAACAATCACAAGACCAATGCCGGCTCTCCTGTGTTGCGCATTAAAATCGAACAAATCTATAAAGCCTATCACGGCATTATCGGGTAAACAAATAGCCAATCTAAGCTGCTTGGCATCGTATATATCCCGATGAGATTCGTCTATATATTGCTTAAGAATATGTTTAGAAAAGGGTGTAACGGTGTCGCTAACATACCAAAGGTCGATTTTATTCTCGGTGTTATATAAAATATCCAAGTCACCGGGTTCTAAGGCCCTTAAAATAACTTTATCACCAACGAGATTCACCATTCAATTTCTCCTTTAAATACCTGAACAGCAGGTCCAATAAGCCAAATATTATGATAGCCTTTGCCGGAAGAATCAAATTTTACCTGTAAATCACCACCTTCGGTAATGAGTTGAACGGTTTGTTCGGTGGTTTTTTTGTTGGCATGCATAGCCAATGCAACAGCCGTCACACCGGTGCCACAAGAAAACGTCTCATCTTCTACGCCTCTTTCGTAAGTTCTAACTTTAAATGTGTTGTTTGAAAGTTGTTCAACAAAATTAATGTTACAACCGTTAGCCTTATACAAATCACTGTATCTTATGGCTGCGCCATCCAACTTGACATTAATATCTGAAACATTTTCTGCCATTTTTACGTGATGAGGCGAACCGGTATCTAAAAATGTAAAGTCGTTGTTACTATTGATTGATTCAACATCTTGCATTTTTAAACTCACAATACCGTTATCATCAATTTGGGCCTCGTGTAGACCATCAATAGCTTCAAAAGTTGTTTGATTATCAATTATTTTTAAATATTTTGCAAAGGCGGTGATGCATCTGCCGCCATTTCCACACATAGAACTTTCATTACCATCTGCATTAAAATAAACCATTCTAAAATCATATTTAGGATGATTTTCTAACATGATAAATCCGTCAGCACCAATGCCAAAACGTCTATCACACCAGTGCGCAATTTTTTTGGTATCATTTTTGCCAATTTTAAACAAACGATTATCAACAATTATGAAGTCGTTTCCTGTACCTTGATATTTGTAAAAAGTTAGTTTCATCTGGCGCAAATATAGCAATTATACACGGGAAATTATGTTGTTAAATAGTCGTTAAACTTAAAAATCAATTTTAATAAAACTATAATTTTAACGTTGAAGTTGAAACAAAAAAACACGTAATTATGAAAAAAATGCTTTCTGTTTTAGCGGTGGCTTTTCTAGGCGGTGCCATTGCACTTACCGGTTACATTTATTTAGAAGATTCAAATAAACATCAGGTTATAACAACTGCAATTGAGCAGCAACCTGGTTTTATTCCTGCGAATTTCAGAACCTCAGACAGCGCGTATTTTGAAGACACACCAAACTTCGTTACAGCTGCCGAGAAAACCATTGATGCAGTTGTTCATGTTAAAAATACAGCCATTGTTTCGGCACCAACAAGCTTAAGCGATTTATTTTTTGGAAGACAGTCGCAGCGCGCTCAAGTAGGCACAGGTAGTGGCGTTATCATTTCTCCCGATGGTTATATTGTAACCAATAATCATGTTATTGAAGGCGCCAGGGAAATTTCAATCACCACCAACGACAATAGAATTTTACCCGCAACTTTGGTTGGCACAGATAACAAAACCGACATTGCCTTACTAAAAGTTGAAACGGATACAGACCTACCTTATGTAACTTTTGGCAATTCAGACGATGCCAAAGTTGGTGAATGGGTTTTGGCAATTGGCAATCCATTTAATTTGACATCTACAGTGACGGCCGGTATTATTAGTGCCAAGTCAAGGGATTTAACCGGAAGATACGAGCAGGCTTTTATACAAACCGATGCTGCTGTTAATCCTGGTAACTCAGGCGGGGCCTTGGTTAATATTAATGGAGAATTAATAGGAATTAATACGGCCATTTCGTCAAGAACCGGGTCTTATATTGGTTACGCTTTTGCTGTACCAAGTAACATTACCAGAAAAATCATTAACGATATTCTGGAGTACGGTAGCGTACAAACAGGTATTTTAGGTGTTGTTGGCGGTTCATTGAACAGCGAATTAGCCGAAAAATACAACACCAAAGAAACCGAAGGCTTTTATGTGGAAGATATAGAATCTAATTCAGGTGCTGAATTGGCAGGATTGAAAAAAGGTGATATCATCAAACAGGTTGATAACATTAAAATATCAAAATTCACCGATATGAAAGGTTATTTAAAAACAAAACAACCCAACGATGTTGTTGAAGTTAAATTTTTAAGAAACAATAAACTCAACACTACCAGTGTAACATTAGCCAAACGAACCACTACAAATTTTGGCATCGTAGGTACACTTAAAGAGCCATCAAAAGACGAACTCAAAAAATTTAAGCTGGATTACGGATTAAAAATTGAAAAACTCACCGAAAATCAGCGATTGAGAGATGCCTGGATTCAAAATGGCATTAAAGAAGGAACGATTGTCACTAAAATTAACAATCAAAAAATTTACAACATTGACGATGTGGAAAGAATTAAAAGTGAGCTTTCACCTTACGAAGCCGTAACTGTTGAAATTATCAATAGCAACGGTGAAAAGGAAAAATATTACTTCCAGAATTAGTATTTATATCTTATAAACTTTCTAAAACACCTCTATTTTATCACTTAAATTAGAGGTGTTTTTTTATAGCAAAAAACACTTACGAAAACGTTTGAAATATATTATTTTTGCGAAAATTTTACAATCAAATACATCAACACCACATGAACAACCTAACACCATTTGAAAAAGAAATTGCCTTTCAGGCCGACAGGCGAAGAGCTACCGTAGAATTCATCAAAATAGTAAACGATTTATGGTATGATAAAGCAATTGAGCTGGTGCTCTTCAGAAATCAGCTTATAGACAAAAGCGTGAGCGAAATTTTAAATTTACACGAATATGCCGGAAATTTTGTTCAAAAACCCATTTCAATTTTTGATTCGGTCGATATTTTAAAAGCCATTAAAACTCTTGATATTCCGCAGGCGAAATTAGACATTGGTAAACTCACCTACGAATTTCAAATGGCAGAATCTAAATATAACAATGCAACCGCCTTTGTAGCCGATAAGCTAAAAGATTCTGTAAGCTATAAAGCTGTTAAACCAAAAGACGTTGTACTTTATGGATTTGGTCGTATTGGCCGACTTGTTGCCCGTGAGCTTATGGCAAAAACCGGAAAGGGCAGTCAGCTTCGATTAAGAGCTATTGTTACCCGAGGAACACTAGATCAAACCATTTTAGAAAAAAGAGCTGCATTATTAAGAAATGATTCTGTACATGGTAATTTTCCAGGAACAGTTAGCACCGATATTAAAAATGAGTCGTTAATTATAAACGGCACTACCGTTAACATAATTTCAGCTAACAACCCCGAAGATATAGACTACACAGCCTACAATATTAAAGATGCTCTGGTGATTGATAACACCGGCGCCTTTAGAGATAAAACGGCACTTTCAAGACATCTTAAATCTAAAGGTGTTGACAAAGTATTGTTTACAGCACCGGGAAAAGAAATTCCTAACATTGTTCATGGCGTTAACCACCTGGAATACAATCCCGACAAATACGATATTTTTTCGGCGGCCTCATGTACCACCAATGCCATAACACCCATTTTAAAAGTTATTGAAGAAAATTTAGGTATTAAATCGGGCCATATTGAAACTATTCATGCCTACACTAATGATCAAAATCTGGTAGACAATTTTCACAGTAAATACAGACGAGGCCGCGCAGCGGCACTCAACATGGTAATTACCGAAACCGGAGCCGGCAAAGCCGTTAGCAAAGCACTACCGCAATTAGAAGGTAAACTAACCTCAAATGCAATTAGAGTGCCGGTGCCCAATGGTTCTTTAGCTATTTTAAATTTGGAGGTTAACAACATTACTTCTGTAGACCAAATAAATAATTTGATTAAAAAATATGCACTTGAGGGTGACTTAGTTGAACAAATTAAATTTGAGATGAGCGACGAATTGGTTTCGAGTGATATTGTAGGATGCTCCGCTCCTTCAATCTTCGACAGTAAAGCCACCATTGTGAATACTAACGGTAATAATATTGTTTTATATGTTTGGTACGATAATGAATATGGTTATAGTCATCAGGTAATCAGGCTGGCTAAATACGTTTCGAAGGTGAGGCGATACTCCTATTATTAAAATGTTCTTTTTATAGCCTAAGGGCTCTGATTGATAAATTTATATGATTCAATTTCAAAAATAAAATTCAAGTTATCAAACAAACTCAAGGACTTTATTTAAAGTAATTTGATGTTTTTTTAATTGGTAAACGAGATTGGTTGCAACGAAAATTCCACCTCTCAAATTTTGAAGCTATTATTTATTTTAGAATCATAAGTTTCTAAGCATTTGAAATTTTCAGATAAGATTCTGTTTAAATGCACAATGAAACATAAATTTTTAAGTTATATTTTTTATATTGCCAACTCAATAAGATCCTAATCCGGAAATAAAATGAAACACCAATTCAAATTTATCACCTTAATTTTTAGTTTTTTAGTTGTTTTTAATGTAACTGCTCAACAAACCGACGAAACATCAGAAGAAGATAAATTATCACTCACTGAAGGCGATGTTGAAAATCAATTTGAATACGTAATTCAGCGTTCTAATAACTATCAAGACTATAAAGTTGTGAAGAAAGTTTGGCTTCAACAACTCAAATCGCATGTCATGGACTCTTTGAATCAGGTGAAAAGTGAGGTTGTAAAAAGTTCACTGGTAATTGAACAACAGAGTGAAGAATTGTCTAAATTAAAAGACGATTTAAATAGTACAAAATTAAAACTCGATAATACAATTACCGAAAAAGATAGCATGCAGTTATTTGGTTTACAACTCAGTAAAACAGGATATAGCACCATCATGTGGGCGGTTATTGGTGTTTTATTATTAATGTTATTCTTGTTTATTTATAAATTCAACGCCAGTAATTCAATAACAAATTCAACTAAGAAAAAACTCGTAGAAGTTGAAGAAGAATTTGAAGAACACCGCAGAGTTGCATTAGAGCGCGAACAAAAAGTAAGAAGACAACTTCAAGACGAAATAAACAAGCAAAAACCGCGTAAATAATATCAAATGCGTATAGATATTATCACGGTATTACCTGAATTACTTAAAAGTCCGTTTGAAGCATCCATATTAAAAAGAGCCATTGACAATCATTTAGTTGAAATACATTTCCATAATTTAAGAGACTATACCTCAGATAAATATAAATCTGTAGATGATTACCAATTCGGTGGTGGCGCAGGCATGGTAATGCTCATAGAACCAATAGATAAGTGTATCTCTAAACTAAGAGAACAACGCACCTACGACGAAATTATTTACATGACGCCCGATGGCGTTACCTTAAACCAACAAATAGCCAATCAAATTTCACTTTGTGAAAATATCATTATTCTATGCGGCCATTACAAAGGTGTAGACCAAAGAGTTAGAGATATGTTTGTAACCAAGGAAATTTCAATTGGAGACTACGTTCTCTCTGGTGGTGAATTAGCTGCAGCAGTTTTATGCGACGCCGTTATACGTTTAATTCCAGGAGTACTAGGTGATGAAACTTCGGCATTAACCGATTCATTTCAAGACAATCTTCTAGCGCCACCCATCTATACAAGACCCAGAGAATACAAAGGTTATAAAGTTCCTGAAATTTTATTTAGCGGAAATTTTCCTGAGATTGAAAAATGGAGAGACGAGCAGTCTTATCAAAGAACTAAGGAAAGAAGACCGGATTTGTTGTCTGATGAACATTAATTTTTTTCTTTACAATATAAAAAGTCAATTGACTCTTGTAGATTAAGGAATATTGATTATTTTTGCAGCCAATTTAAATTAACCTCTGGCGATAATCGTGAATGTTGGTTTGAATAAACTTTTTTAAATATTCAAAAATGAATCCTTTAGTAAAATTTGTACAAGACGAATTTATCCAAAAAAAAGAGATACCAAACTTTGGTGCCGGTGATACCATAACCGTTTACTACGAAATTCGCGAAGGCGAAAAAGTAAGAACGCAGTTCTTTAAAGGTGTGGTTTTACAAAGACGCGGCACAGGTGCAACCGAAACTTTCACCATTAGAAAAATGTCTGGTGACGTGGGTGTAGAAAGAATTTTTCCATTAAATCTACCTGCACTTCAAAAAATTGAAATCAATAAGAAAGGTAAAGTTAGACGTGCTAGAATATTCTATTTCAGAGGTCTTACAGGTAAAAAAGCCAGAATTAAAGAAGTTAGAAAATAATTCTATGCTATTCATATTTAAAGCCTCGCAAACGCGGGGCTTTTTTATTAACAAATGTTAATAAAGTAGGTTTATAAAATGTGTATATCTAACGACCTAAAAAATTTGGAATTTTAAAATAAGCTCATACATTTGTTAAACATTTAGCAACAAAGTTAATTTGGTTTTGAGAGTAATTTCAAATTTATGTTAAATGTTTGTAAAGTAACGTTCTTTATATATTGGTTTGTTTTTTGAGATTTGGAGGCGGCGCGTGTAGGCGTGTTAAGTCGTAAAAATCAAGAAGCATCGTTAAAGTTACACTCCGTTGTAAATTTGATGTTGTGGAAAGCCGAAAGTAACGTGAAATTAGTTTTGCGGCTGCAATTAGGTAATGTTTAGGAACGGTTTGTTGTTGCGAAAGTGATAGAAACAAGATTAAACATCAAGAAAAACAAGTCAAGAAATGAAAAGTTGTTAGTAGATACATTTTGAAAGCAGGTTTCATTTCACCTTGAAATAGTCAATTTGGTAGGTTCTAAAAAATTAATGTAAATTAATTAGTCAACTTCGGTTGAAATTACAGACTAAAAACTATTTCAAAGAAAGCCATGTCATAGCAGTTCGCTGCAGTGATATGGCTTTTGTATTTTAGTCTACAATTATTCTTTCCTTCAATTGCAAAAACCACTTGGTTTAAAAGGGTTTCAAGGCCTAAAAATTTGTATATTTGCAGCCCACTAAATAATTCAATTTTTTACTTCAAAAACAATGACAAAAAAAGGAACTATTTTCTATACGAAAACAGATGAAGCTCCGGCATTAGCAACAAGATCATTACTACCCGTTGTAAAAGCCTTTACCAAAACAGCAAACATAAATATCGAACTTAAGGACATTTCTTTAGCCGGTAGAATAATGGCTGCTTTTTCTGATTACTTATCAAAAGAACAACAACAGGAAGATGCCTTAACATTTTTGGGAGAATTGGCTAAAACTAAAGAAGCTAACATCATAAAGTTACCAAATATCAGCGCTTCTGTGCCACAATTAAAGACTGCTATTAAAGAGCTTCAGGAAAACAATTATAATATCCCCGATTACCCTGATACACCAGCAAATGATAAAGAACGTGAAATTAAAAACAGATACGACAAAATAAAAGGGAGTGCCGTTAATCCGGTACTGAGAGAAGGTAATTCAGACAGAAGAGCACCTAAAGCGGTAAAAAACTTCGCCAAAAACAACCCGCATTCTATGGGAGCATGGCAAAAAGATTCGAAAACACACGTTGCCACAATGCGGTCTGGCGATTTCTTCCACAATGAAAAATCAGTAACCCTAGATAAGGCTACCGAAATAAAAATTATTTTTACTGATAACAAAGGAACCAATACCACTTTAAAAAATTACTTTCCAATTCTTGAGGGCGAAATAATTGATGCCACTTATTTGAGTAAAAATCAATTATTAGATTTTTTAGAAACTCAAATTAAAGACGCTAAAGAGAAGAATGTGCTGTTTTCTTTACACATGAAAGCTACCATGATGAAGGTTTCTGATCCTGTTATCTTTGGTCATGCCGTAACCACTTATTTTAAGCCGGTTTTTGAAAAGTATGCTCACGTATTTTCTGAATTAGAAGTAGATCCAAATAACGGTTTTGGAAATGTTTTAAGTAAAATAGAAACCTTACCGCAAAACCAAAAAAACGAAATTCTAAAGGACATTAATCAAGCCTTCAATGACGGTCCTGATGTTGCCATGGTGAATTCAGAAAAAGGCATCACCAACCTTCATGTACCAAGTGATGTGATTATAGATGCTTCAATTCCGGCGATGATAAGAACTTCTGGAAAAATGTGGAATAAAAACGGACAACTACAGGACACAAAAATTGTAATTCCTGATAGTAGTTATGCAGGTGTTTATGATGCAACCGTTAATTTCTGCAAAGAAAATGGCGCTTTTGATCCCACCACAATGGGAACTGTACCCAATGTTGGTTTAATGGCTCAAAAAGCTGAAGAATACGGTTCTCACGATAAAACCTTCGAAATAATATCTGGTGGCAAGGTAAGTGTTGAAGATAAAAATGGTAAGGTCATATTTGAGCACCAAGTAGAAGCCGGAGATATATGGCGTATGTGTCAGGTAAAAGATGCACCAATAAAAAATTGGGTAGAATTAGCAGTTAAAAGAGGTAAAGCTTCAGGAATGCCTATAGTTTTCTGGCTTGACCAAAATCGTGCGCATGATGCACAAATCATTACCAAAGTAAAAACATATCTATCTCAGCTTAATACTGATGGAGTTCAAATAGACATCATGTCTCCAGAAAATGCCGCGTTACATACTCTAAAAAGAGTAAAAGAAGGCAAAGATACTATTTCGGTAACCGGAAATGTTTTAAGAGATTATCTTACAGATCTATTTCCAATATTAGAGGTTGGTACCAGTGCTAAAATGCTATCTATTGTTCCATTAATGAATGGCGGTGGCTTATTTGAAACCGGTGCCGGCGGATCTGCTCCAAAACACGTTGAGCAGTTTAATCAAGAAAATCATTTAAGATGGGATTCTTTAGGCGAATTTTTAGCGCTTGCAGTTTCTTTGGAACATGAAGCAGATTCAAATAACAATCAGAAAGCCCAAATTTTGGCAGATGCCTTAGATCATGCAACCGAAAAACTGCTGAACAATGGCAAATCTCCTTCAAGAAAAGCCGGTGAAATTGATAATCGTGGCAGTCACTTTTATCTATCCCTATATTGGGCTGAAGCATTAGCAAATCAAGACAATGATACTCAACTAAAAGAGACTTTTTCGAATGTTTTTAAACAGCTCAAAGAAAACGAAACTCAAATCATTTCCGAATTGAATAACATACAAGGTCAACCCGTTGATATAGCCGGCTATTATTTCCCAAATGAAACATTAGCAAATAACGCTATGAGACCTTGTGAGCTTTTTAATCAAATCATTACCAATATATAATAACATTATTAACTTACTGTTAAAAGCTCTCTGCAACTGGGAGCTTTTTCTATTTTTGTTTAATTCTTAAAAAGCAAAGATGAACAATAAACAATTAGGAATACTTTTCCTAGTTTTTTTTATGGGCTTATTCGTCCAGTCCCAAAGTAAATTTACTTTAAGAGGAACCATAACTGATGCCAGCACCAACGAAACGCTTATTGGTGCGACAGTTATCATTACCGAGCTACAAACCGGCACCACCACAAATGAATACGGATTTTTCTCAATTACCCTACCCGAAGGAAATTATAACATACAAGCATCTTACATTGGTTACAGTACTATTAATAAAACTATTGAATTACGAGAAAACATTACCTTAAACTTTGCTTTAAACGAAGAAGCCCAAAGTTTAGATGAGGTGGTTATCAAAGAAAATGTCGAACGCATCAACCTAAAGCGTCCACAAATGAGCCTCAATGCGCTATCTATAAATACTATTAAACAAATTCCGGTGGTATTGGGTGAAGTAGATGTGGTGAAAGCCATTACCTTACTTCCCGGTGTTACCAATGCCGGAGAAGGATCTTCGGGGTTTAATGTTAGAGGTGGCGCGGTAGACCAAAATTTAATTTTATTGGATGAAGCCACCATTTTTAATTCTTCGCATTTATTTGGTTTTTTCTCTGTTTTTAACCCTGATGCCATCAAAGATTTAAAACTTTACAAAGGCGGCATACCTGCTAAGTACGGTGGCAGAGTGTCTTCTGTACTCGATATTTATCAAAAAGAAGGTAATAGCAGTGAATTTAAAATGAATGGCGGTATTGGTTTAGTATCAAGCAGATTATTAGCCGAAGGCCCCATTGTAAAAGACCGCGGCTCATTTTTATTTGCAGGCAGAAGCAGCTATGCGCATTTATTCTTACCTCTTTTTGACATAGATAACAGCGCTTATTTTTACGACTTAAATACCAAAATAAGCTACCGATTAAACGAAAACAACAGTATCTATGTTTCGGGATATTTTGGCAGAGATGTTTTTGAAATATCAGATAGTTTTCAAAATACCTATGGTAATTCGGTGCTAAACTTTAGATGGAACCATTTGTTTAATGATAAGTTATTTGCAAATCTCTCTTTAATTTACTCCGATTATTACTACGGTCTAAAATTAAACTTCGTTGAATTCGACTGGAATTCAGGAATTCAAAATTTTAACATTCGTTACGATTTGAAACACTATTTATCGCCTAAGCTAAAATTAGAATACGGTTTAAACAGTATTTATTACAGTTTTAATCCGGGAGAAATTAGACCAACTACTGAGACTTCGGGTATTAATCCGTTTGACCTTACTAAAAAATACGCTTTCGAAAATGCTGCATATATTGATGCCGAACAGCAAATAAGTGATCAATTTTCAATTTCATACGGATTGAGATTGAGTTCTTTTTTGAGATTGGGACAAGACGAATTAAATGTTTACGAAAACAACCAAGCCGTTGTCTTTAACCAGGAACTTCAAATTTATGAAAAAGCCAGACCCATTGGCACTGAAAGTTTAGATAGAACCGATGTAATTGCTTCGTTTTTTAATTTCGAACCGCGTTTTTCCATGGCCTATCAATTAAATCAAAACGCTGCTGTTAAGGCCAGTTATAACCGAATGAGTCAGTATTTACACTTGTTATCCAATACCACTTCTCCCACACCACTCGATGTTTGGGCACCAAGCGGTAATTTTATAAAGCCACAACTCTTAGACCAGTATGCCATAGGGTATTTTAAAACTTTCGATAATGATAACTACTCGCTTGAAATTGAAAGTTTTTATAAAACCATCCAAAACAGAATAGATTATATTGACGGTGCCGATTTAATTGCCAACAATGCCATAGAGCAAATTGTTCTAAACGGAAGAAGCCGTGCTTACGGACTTGAATTTTTGCTTCGGAAAAACGAAGGAAAATTTAAAGGATGGTTAGCTTACACCCTTTCAAAATCTGAACAACAAACACCCGGAAGAACAGCACTGGAAACGGGTATTAATAATGGCGAATGGTACAGTACGCCTTGGGACAAAACTCATGATATATCTGTAACAGCCAGTTATGACTTGAATCCTAAATGGAGCTTTAGCAGTAATTTTGTGTTTCAAACAGGCTTACCTGTAACGTTTCCAAACGGACAGTATATCTACAACGGCTTATCAATTCCAAGTTTTGAATCAAGGAATGCCAGTAGGTTGCCAAGTTACCACAGGCTTGACATTTCTGCCATTTACAACCCAAAACCTAACAGTACAAAACGTTGGAAGGGTCAGTGGGTTTTTAGTATTTACAATGCTTATAATCGCCAAAACGCGGCTTCAATTAATTTTAGACAAGATAGAAATACCGGTCAAAATGAAGCTGTAAGGTTAGCGATTTTTGGTGCTATTCCTTCTGTAACCTATAATTTTAAATTTTAAAAAATGAAACCTCTAATTATACTCTTAATCATTTTTTTAAGCTTCACTTCTTGTGAAGAGGTTATAGATGTCGACTTAAATACCGAAGCACCAAGATTGGTGATAGAAGCGTCTATTAACTGGCAAAAAGGTACTGCCGGTAATGAGCAAAGCATAAAACTTTCGCTCACCGCACCGTTTTTTTCAGAGACTATTCAACCTGCTAATAACGCCGTAGTCTATATTACAAACAGTGCCAACGAACAATTCACTTTTAATGAAATTGGTAACAGTGGCGTTTATATTAATAATAATTTTGTACCGATCATTGACCAAACTTATAACCTAACAATCATATACGAAGATGAAATCTACACGGCCACCGAAACACTTAAACCGGTGGTTCCTATAGATTTTGTTGAACAAAATAATGAGGGTGGTTTTAGTGGTGAAGAAACCGAACTAAAAGCATTTTTCCACGATCCGGCCGACGAAGAAAATTATTACTTTTTTGAGTTTATAAGCGATATTCCTGCCATTCCTAGTCTGGAAGTCTATAACGATGAATTTACCAATGGAAACACAATGTTTGGTTTTTATACTGAAGAAGAATTAAGTGCCGGTGACGAGGTAACTATTAGAATTCACGGCACTTCAGAACGCTTTTACAATTTTATGTTTATTTTATTGCAACAAATCAGCGAAGAAGGTGGTGGACCCTTTGAGACGCAACCTGCTACTGTTAGAGGTAATGTCATTAACCAAACCAATCCTGATCATTTTCCTTTTGGCTATTTTAGACTGTCAGAGATGGATGAGTTTATTTATGTTGTTCAGTAAATTTAACGTGTATCTACTTGTAGCATAATCTTTAATCAACAAGTTAAAAAATAATTTATCCTTCATAAATGCTAATGTAAAAACTTGTAATTTTACGCTATGCAGTTTAAAAAAATTACAGAATCAGATTCGCACTACTCAGATATTGAACACATGAGTACCGAGCAAATTTTGACTTCTATTAATAAGGAAGACCAAACGGTTGCGACTTCAGTTCAAAAAGTTATTCCTCAAATACAATCGCTTGTTGACATTATCGCAGATAAAATGCAACAAGGTGGTAGACTGTTCTACATAGGCGCCGGTACCAGTGGCAGACTTGGCATTTTGGACGCCAGTGAATGTCCACCCACTTTTGGAGTACCACACCACATGGTGATTGGTTTAATAGCAGGTGGTGATAACGCCATCAGAAAAGCAGTTGAATTTGCCGAAGACTCTTTAACCCAAGGCTGGGTAGACCTAAAAGCCATGGATATTTCAAAAAACGATGTGGTTATAGGCATTGCAGCTTCGGGCACTACACCCTATGTCTTGGGTGCCTTAGAACAATGTAATCAACACGACATCACAACAGGCTGTATCACTTGCAACGCGGGAAGTCCTTTGTCAGTTTTAGCAAAATCCCCAATTGAAGTTGTAGTCGGACCGGAATTTATTACAGGAAGTTCCAGAATGAAAGCAGGCACTGCTCAAAAAATGATTTTAAACATGATTTCCACTTCCGTCATGATTAAGCTTAACCGAATCAAAGGGAACAAAATGGTCGACATGCAACTAAGCAATAACAAATTGGTGGAACGTGGCACCAAAATGATTATGGACGAGCTAAAACTTTCCCAACCTGAGGCCGAAGCCTTACTCTTAAAACACAACAATGTGAGGGCTGCTATAACTTCTTATCAAAATGACACAACCCAGAACCGATAAACAGTTACTTTATAAAGGCATCAAAATAATGGCTTTAACCGGACTAATGATGTTTTTAGGGCCTACACTTTTGTACATCGGTATTGCTAATAAAAGCAGTGATCTTTCCATAATAACCATAATTGTAGGCGGTTTGATTTGTTTGGTGGCGATCGTTATGGCTTTTTATGGTTTGAATACCATTATGAAGAGTATGTTTAAGAAATAGTGATTCTTCAAATTTAATTGATATAAATATTGCGCTGTCAATTGCATAGTTTAGGAGATTTATCTTGCAGTTAATCGATTTATTTTGAGCAGTCATTTTGTCTCGTCTACATTTATAGATTAATGTTGAGAAACAAATTCTTTTGAAGGCGCAATACAAATATCTAATAGGCATCATGTCAATAGTGATGTTGTCTTTAAGCATTTATATTATTTGGAGCAGAAATGCCTGCGAAAATGATGTAACGCCTCCAATAATCCTGTTACCTGCACCAAATCTTTTACTTCCTACAGATATTGGTGAGTGCACAGCGTCAATCACCGAAGGTGTTTTAAGCGTACCAACCGGAGGCGATTTTTGCGGTGTAGCCTCGGTAACACCTTCAGTGTCGCCGGTAGGAAATCCACCAAGATTTGTTTTTCCTGTTGGAGAGACTATTGTAACCTGGACTGTTACTGATGCTTCAGGAAATTTTACGACCTCAACCCAATCCGTTACAGTATTTGATAACGAGGAACCACAAATTACATGCACATCTGATATTACAGTTCAAACCATTCCCGGAGAGTGCAATGCCTTGGTAAATGTTCCTATACCGAATGCTACCGACAACTGTAGTATTATTTCTGTAGTAAATGATTACAATAGCGGTGGTGCAGATGCCACCGACAGATATCCAATTGGTACAACCGTGGTGACTTATACCGTAACCGACTCGGCAGGTTTCACCGCGAGCTGTAGCATCAACATCATTGTAGAAAATTCACAAATTCCGGTTATCACTTTAATAGATTCTGATACCATCGTGCTGGAAGCATGCGATGAATATATTGAATATGGTGCGACTGCTGTGGATTCGTGTTTAGGTAATTTAACGAGCGATATCATTATTGACAATTCAGCAGTCAACACCGGCGCAGTAGGCACTTATCAAGTTTCATACAACGTTAGTAACAGTCTTGGTGTGGCCGCCAATACAGTATTTAGAACCATAAATGTGGTAGATACCACCGCTCCAACCTTAACATTGGTGGGACCAAGTGTTCTTAATATTGGTGCTTGCTCAACCTATACGGAATTAGGGGCTATTGCCATTGATCCATGTTTTGGTAATGTTTCTTCAGCAGTTGTAGTTGATAATGCAAGTATTGATACCAATACAATTGGCGAATATACAGTAACCTATAATTTGATGGACGCCAGCAATAACGTCGCTGCACAAATTACACGCATTGTAAACGTGACCATTACCTCACCTCCCGAAATTACCATTTTAGGTGATAATCCGCAAATAATTGAGGCCTGTAGTCCTTACATAGAATTGGATGCTATTGCCATTGAACCTTGTTTTGGTACAGACCTGACTTCAGGTTTAGTTATAGATATTTCAAATGTAGATACCAGCACTATTGGTACTTATATCGTTAGCTATAACATTACCGACAACGACGGAAATGAGGCCATCGAAATGACTAGAGTTGTGGAAGTGGTAGATTCCACCGCTCCTGAAATTACACTCATTGGTGATAATCCACAAATAATTGAAGCTTGCACACCTTATATTGAATTAGGAGCAACTACAACTGATTGTTCAGCACATACTTTAGAAATTGACACAGCCGCAATTGACCTCGGTACCGAAGGCACCTATACCGCTATTTATACCACTTGCGATGATTATGGAAACTGCTCAACCATTTCAAGAGAGGTTCAAGTAGTTATTAGCAACCCTACTGCTAATGCAGGTGATGATTTCACAAATAATATTTGTACCGAAACTACCATCAACTTAGCCGCCAACTCGGTTATTGGTACCAATGCTTCAGGATTGTGGACGGTTACTTCAGGTCAAACCACCGACTTTAGTTTTTCTGATCCAACAAGTCCCACATCAACTTTTACAGGTGATGTTGGTGAAACCTATATTTTAACCTGGACCATTACAGATCCATGTCGATCTATAAGTGATTCTATAACAGTAACTTTTATCAACTGTAGCGCCTTAGATTTTGATGGTGTTGACGACAATATCACCTTCAGAAATAATTACAATCTAACCAATAATTTTAGCTTAGAACTCTGGGTTAAACCTGAAGCACAAAACAATAGTATTCAAACCATACTTTCAAAACGAGAAGTCAACAACTTGGTTGACGGATATGATCTTAGACTGGTAGATAATTATATCTCGTTTAACTGGAATAATGCCCAAGCATTAAGTTCACCTTACCGGATGAATACCAATCAATGGCATCATGTCACCGTAACCTTTCAAAATAACACTTATCGGCTTTATATTGACGGTGTACTTATCAACAGTACTACAGGTGCTTTACCCATTGAAAACACTTCCGATTTTATTGTTGGTGCCATGCACAACTCTGTCAACCCTCCATTTAGACCCCGAAATTATTTTGACGGTGGTATGGATGAATTTAGGATTTGGAATGTGGCGCTATCTGAAAATCAAATCAGAACAATGATGAATCAGGAAATTGAAAATTCCGGTGGTATGATTATATGTTCTGAAGTTCCCTTAGATATCGACGGACTAACCTGGAACGAATTGAGGGGCTACTACCGCATGAATCAAAACAGCGATCTATTTGGTGGTAACCTCGTGCCAACCAACGCTAATGGTATTAACGGACTGTTAAGATTTATGACCACCTTGCAGCCTGAAACCGCACCACTGCCCTACATTAGTAATAATAATGGCAACTGGACCGACAATAATACTTGGCTACATGGAAATGTACAAGCCGCTCCTAATAGTATTGGTATTGATAACACTACTCCAATTGACTGGAATATAGTTAGAACATCTCATAACATCTCGTCAGGTAATAACAACCTGACTGTACTAGGCTTATTGGTTGATGACAATACCTTAGTTATTGAAAACTCCAATCCTTCGGATGGGCAAAGCTTAAGAGTTACCAATTATTTAAAGTTGAATGGCATCTTAAAACTAGTTGGCGAATCGCAATTATTGCAAGACATTAACAGTATTGTTGATTATTCGGGAACAGGAAGTTTACATCGCGATCAGCAAGGCACTTCAAACCTTTTTAATTACAACTACTGGAGTTCGCCGGTAAGTGCAGACGGTTTTAATTATACCATTGGTAACGTGCTTCACGACGGTTTACAACCGGTATTGTGGACCGGTGCAGTTGATGCCAATCCAAATACTACACCAATTACTTTAAGTAACCGATGGTTGTATCTTTACGAAAATTACCCCATAAATTCTTATGCCGACTGGCGTGCTATTAACCAAACCGATGACGTAGCAGTAGGATTGGGCTTTTTAATGAAAGGCAGCGGTAGTACTAGCCCGCAACAAAATTATACCTTTATTGGTCAACCCAATAATGGTTATATTACCTCGCCTATTACTGCAAATTACTCAGCATTATTAGGCAATCCATATCCGTCGGCCATAGACGCCCATGAATTTATTTTAGATAATAGTAGCAGCATGCTGGGTACACTGTATTTCTGGGAACATTTTGAAACTAACAACACCCACATTTTAAGGGACTACCAAGGGGGTTATGCGGCCTACACTTTAACAGGAGGAACTCCGGCAGTATCTCCTCCAGACATTAGCAATTTAGGCGTGCCGGCTAAAATTCCTGAGCGCCACATTGCTGTTGCCCAAGGCTTCTTAGTCCAAGCTAATGATGTTGGTGGCACTTTAATTTTTGAAAACGATCAACGGGTTTTTGTTAAAGAAGCTGTTACAGGTGAAGTTGATAACGGTTCCATATTTATGAGATCTACAAATCAAAACAGCGAGAATAGTAACGAAAACTTAATTAAACGCATACGACTAAAATTCACCGCTCCTGATGGCGCTGCAAGACACTTACTGTTAGGATTTGTACCGAATAATCAGGCCGACGATGGCGTTAATTATGGTTACGACGCCCTTAATTCCGAAACCTTACCCAACGATATTTCCTGGAATATCAATTACCAAAACTATATTATACAAGGCGTTGGTGATTTTGACGACTCAAAAATGTATCCGGTCAACATTTTTCTGGAAACAGCCGGATTAGTCGAGTTAGAATTAACAGCGCTTGAAAATTTCGAAGAACCCGTAGATGTTTATCTATACGATGCACTCACCAATACATCCCATCGTATTAACGGCATCAATTTTACAGATAATTTAATGGCCAACAACTATATAGATAGATTTTATATCACCTTCAAACCCACAAATACGTTGACGGTTAAAGATTTTACCGAAAACAACATCAGCATCAAATATTTGTTAAACTCCAACCAAATTATGATTAGCTACCCTAATGGAATTGAAATTACAACCATTGAGCTTATCAATTTACTTGGACAAAACGTACAAACGTGGAATACAAATCAGATGGAACAGCCTTCAAATACCATTCTCATACCAGTAGAAAATATTTCTGAAGGTATCTATATAGTGAATGCTCACTCCCAAAATATTAAAATCTCAAGCAAGAAGATAGTAGTGCAATATTGAAAGAAATACTAAGCTTTATGGATTCATCGTTAATTTTTGCTTTTAAACGAAAAGTATTGAAATAAGATCAATTTCACCTAAAAAAATAATCAAAACATCGAAAACTAAAAACGGTAATAACCAACCAAAGTGCATAAATACTACATTTACTTCATCCTTATAAAAAGGGTTAATAGCAAATTTTATTAAAAAGTTAAACAATCGAGCGTAGCTTACTACGTCTGTTATGCATTTTTATGTATGCTTTTAACCTATATGTATTTTAAAACTTCATACTTCCAATATTTAAAAAATGGCGCAAAAAATGCTGGTGCCAACCCTATATTATATTCAATTTTGACTAACTAACCCTTACATTATGAAAAAATTACTACTTTTTTCTGCTTTTGCTTTGTTGTTGAACATAGGTTTTTCATCAACAGCAAACATAAGCACGACTACATTGTTTCCAACAAGTAACAATAGTTTTACTAACAGTATCAACAAATTAACCGTTAAAGGTATAAAGCTTTTTGCATTTCAATTAAGTGCCTTAAAAAAATTAACCTCTGGTGAAAGTAAACAAACTGCCACCGTAAATTTTAATTCAAACAATAAAAACGAAAGTAACAGTGCGCCCCTTGCTCGAACAACACAAAAAGAGGCTGAAACTTTCTCGTTTTTAGCCGATAATAGCGGAGATTACCGATCAAAAGGCACTGGTCCGTCTGTTTGGAACTCAGCAGCTTCTTGGGAGGTATTTGATGGTGTTAGTTGGGTTAATGCCACTACTTATCCTGGACAAAATGCTGGAAACAATACTGTAACCATACAACCAGGCAATACCATTACCATACCTTCAACATTTACAACCAATCAAATGGGTGACCTTAATATTGAAGGCACACTTGTTCTTGGTGGAGGTAATAATGGTCAACAGTACAATATAACGCTCAATACCAATACTATTAATATTTCAGGAATTCTTAATTTCAGCGGTAATAGAGCTCAATTATCCTTACCCAATCCTAACGCAGTCATCATAATTTCAGGAAATATTACAGGAAACTGTAATAACAACAACAAAATTTTTATTGGAATAAGTGAATATGCAGCTTGTTCTGGTGGTGGTTCAGGAGTCAGATCATTTGGTGATGTTGTAGCTGCCGGCGGTACGATCAATGCGCAGATAACCCAACCAATTGAGAACCCGATTCAACTTTGTGGATTAACCCCAATTAGTTTTACAGGAACTTACATTGGAACTGAAACTAATGTAAGTTATCAGTGGATCATTAACGGTAACATATTCACTTC
Source organism: Paucihalobacter ruber (assembly GCF_006494535.1). GTDB lineage: Bacteria > Bacteroidota > Bacteroidia > Flavobacteriales > Flavobacteriaceae > Paucihalobacter > Paucihalobacter ruber. The sequence goes on along the minus strand of NZ_VHIQ01000006.1, from coordinate 10,367 downwards.
GGGCTCTTTGGAAAGCAGCAGTGCTTCTTCCTCAATCACTTATACGCCTCCGGCGACTGGTTCATATTTAGTAGAATTTAGTGTAACTTCAGGTAATTTCACAAATATTGAAACCAGAACTCTCAACGCTACAAGTTTAATTGACTTTGCCAATTTACAATTCCCTGCTTCTGCAGAGATTTGCTTAGGTGGAGACGTAACAGCCTTTGGGCAAATTTTTGAAGATGGCCTTACCAATGCCACTAACGGACAAGCACCAGGTATCGACGTTGAATTTGGCTATAATACAGCAAATACCAATCCTAATACTTGGGCTAATTGGGATACTGCTACTTTTAATGTAGAGGTCGGTAACAACGATGAATACCAATACACCTTCACACCAAACGCAACCGGTACTTTTTATTACACTTTCCGGTACTCCATAAATAACTGCGAATGGCAGTATGGTGGTACCAATAACGGCTTTTGGAACGGCACCGGCAATAACAGCGGCGTGTTAACAGTTCTTGAAAATCACGAATTAAGTCTTACTTCAGGCGACACCAACCAAACCATTTGCCCAAATACCAATATTTCAAATATTATTTACACCATTGGTGGTGGTGCCACCGGCTCTAATGTTTCCGGATTGCCTAACGGTGTGTCGGGTTCTTTAAGTGGGAATACTTTTACCATAAGTGGTACACCAACCCAATCTGGTACTTTTAATTATACTGTGGCTACCACAGGAAATGATTGTGCGTCACAGGAATTAACAGGAACAATTGAAGTTCAACAATTAATTGACTTTGCTAATTTACAATTCCCTTCCGAAGCTGAAATTTGTCTTGGTGGTGGCTTAACGGCCTTTGGTCAAGTTTTTGAAGCCGGTCTTACAGAAGCTCCAGGACAAGGCGCAGGAATCGTAGCTCAATTTGGTTTCAGTACCGAAAATACAAATCCTGCAACTTGGACAACTTGGGATAATGCGACATTTAATGTACAAGCAGGAAATAATGATGAATATCAATATATCTTTACACCAAATGCAATCGGGACTTTTTATTATACGTTTCGTTACTCTCTAGAAGGCTGTGAATGGCAATATGGTGGTACAGGCGGTTTCTGGAATGGCACCGGCAACAACAGCGGTGTACTAACCGTTCTTGAAAATCACGAATTAAGCCTAGCTTCAGGCGACACCAACCAAACACTTTGCCCAAATACCGATATTTCAAATATTGTTTACACCATCGGTGGTGGTGCTACCGGCTCTAATGTTTCCGGATTGCCCAATGGTGTGTCTGGTTCTTTAAGTGGGAATACTTTTACCATAAGTGGTACACCATCCCAATCAGGTACGTTTAATTATACAGTTACAACCACCGGAAATAATTGCGAAACTCAACAACTCTTAGGAACTATTGAAGTTCAACAATTAATTGACTTTGCTAATTTACAATTCCCTTCCGAGGCTGAAATTTGCTTAGGTGGAAGTTTAACTGCCTTTGGTCAGGTGTTCGAAGCCGGTCTTACAGAAGCTCCGGGACAAGGCGCAGGCATTGTTGCTCAATTTGGTTTCAGTACCGATAACACAAATCCTTCAACCTGGACAACTTGGGATAATGCAACATTTAATGTACAAGTTGGTAATAATGATGAATATCAATATACCTTCACACCCAGCGCAACAGGTACTTTTTATTACACTTTTCGCTATTCACTAAATGGCTGTGAATGGCAATACGGTGGTACTAATAATGGCTTTTGGAACGGCACCGGCAATAACAGCGGTGTGCTATCAGTTCTCGAAAATCACGAATTAAGTCTAACTTCCGGGGATACCAACCAAACCCTTTGCCCAAATACCGATATTTCAAATATTGTTTACACCATTGGTGGTGGTGCCAACGGTACTAATGTTTCCGGATTGCCTAATGGTGTGTCGGGTTCTTTAAGTGGGAATATTTTTACCATAAGTGGTACACCAACCCAATCTGGCACTTTTAATTATGCAGTAACAACTACGGGCAATAATTGCACATCTCAACAACTTTCCGGAACTATTGTAGTTCAACCTTTATTCACCTTTGCCAATTTACAATTCCCTTCTGAGGCTGAAATTTGCTTAGGTGGAAGCTTAACTGCCTTTGGTCAGGTTTTTGAATTTAATGTAACTGAGGCCGCAGGTCCTGGTGCAGGTGTTGTAGCACAGTTTGGTTATAATACCGAAAATACAAATCCTTCAACTTGGACTACATGGGATAATGCGCCCTTTAATGTTCAAGTAGGAAATAATGATGAATACCAATATACTTTTACGCCAAATGCAGCCGGTACTTATTATTATACATTCCGTTACTCTTTAAATGGATGTGAATGGCAGTATGGTGGTACAGGTGGTTTCTGGAATGGAACCGGAAATAACAGTGGTGTTTTAACAGTAAATGAAGCACCTGCTATTACTAATAGCTATGAGAACATATCTGTAAATTCTGATAACGGTGTATGTGGCGCTACAGTCAACTATCCAGATGCCGTTGTTACCGGTGTACCTGCGCCTTCAGTTAACTATTCTACACCTTCAGGATCTGTGTTCCCAATAGGAACAACAACTGTAACTATTGAAGTTTCAAATTTATGTGGTACCGTGAGTACCTCTTTTGATGTAACTGTAACTGATAACGAAATCCCTGTAATCAATAATACGCCTAACAATATTTCGGTAAATACCGATGCCGGTAGTTGTGATGCCGTGGTAACATGGACTGCTCCTACTGTAAGCGATAATTGTCCAGGTGCTACTTTGAGTTCTAATTTTAACCCTGGTGATACCTTTCCGTTAGGAACTACAACTGTTACCTACAATGCTCAAGATACTAACAGCAACAACGCTGTGGAAACCTCTTTCACCGTTACCGTCACTGATAACGAAATCCCGGTAATCAATAACACACCTGCCAATATTTCGGTGAATACAGATGCCGGTAGTTGCGATGCGGTGGTAACTTGGACTGCTCCTACTGTGAGCGATAACTGTCCCGGTGCTACTTTGAGTTCTAATTTTAATTCCGGTGATACTTTCCCGTTAGGAACTACAAATGTTACCTACAATGCAGAAGATGTCAATGGCAATAACGCTGTGGAAACTTCTTTCACTGTTACCGTCACTGACAACGAAATCCCGGTAATCAACAACACACCTGCCAATATTTCGGTGAATACAGATGCCGGTAGTTGCGATGCGGTGGTAACTTGGACTGCTCCTACTGTGAGCGATAACTGTCCTGGTGCTACTTTGAGTACTAATTTTAATTCCGGTGATACTTTCCCGTTAGGAACTACAACTGTTACCTACAATGCAGAAGATGTCAATGGCAATAACGCTGTGGAAACTTCTTTCACTGTTACCGTCACTGACAACGAAATTCCGGTAATTACCAGCAACGGCAACCAAACCGTCAATTCAGATGCAGGAGAATGTAGTGCCTTAGTAGAAGTTTCTGCCTCAGCAACAGACAACTGCTTAGTTGTTGATGCGGTGGAAGGAGTGAGAAACGACGGCTTAGCTTTAAATGCACCTTATCCGGTTGGTGAAACCACCATCACCTGGAATGTACAAGACGTTAATGGTAATAACGCTCTTGAAGTAACGCAAATTATAACTGTTGTTGACAACGAAGCACCAACAGCCGTTTGTCAAGATATCACAGTTGAATTAGATGAGAACGGACAGGCATCCATCACAGCCGATCAAATAGATAACGGCTCAACTGATAATTGCGAGATTGCTTCCATTAGCATTGATAAAGATACTTTTGATTGTGAGGATCTACTAGGTGAAGCAACTACCAAAGTGGTCATCTCTCAAGTTTACGGTGGTGGCGGAAATAGTAGTGCAACTTTAACAAATGACTTTATTGAATTATTTAACAGTGGTAACACTCCGGTTGACTTAAACGGATGGTCCGTGCAATATGCATCATCAGCTGGTTCATCATGGGCAGTTACCGCATTAACTGGTACAATTCAACCTGGACAGTATTACTTAATACAACAAGCAGCTGGATCTGGTGGTACTGTAGCTTTACCAACACCAGATGCTGTTGGAACTATTGCTATGGCAGCAGCCAATGGTAAAGTATTACTTGCTAATACTACTACAGCTCAATCAGGCACTTGTCCAACCGGTTCTCAAATTATAGATTTTGTTGGTTTTGGAAATGCTAATTGCTTTGAAGGAAGTGCTGCAACCCCAACCTTAAATAATACAACTGCTGCCATTAGAAACAACAGCTGTACAGATACCGATAATAACGCAGCGGACTTTAGTATCGCTACACCTAACCCAAGAAATTCGGCTACTACGCCGGAACCTTGCTTTAGTTCCGGCGCAGCTGTTTCGGTAACCCTAACCGTTACCGATATTCATGGTAATACTTCAACCTGCGTAGCTAATGTAACCGTAGTCGATAACATTGCACCAGTCATCACAACCAACGGTGACCAAGCAGTAGATTCAGATGCAGGAGAATGTGGTGCCCTAGTAGAAATTTCTGCAACTGCTACCGATAACTGTAACGTGGGCGATCCAATTGGAGTAAGAAGCGATGAACTAGCACTTTCTGACCCTTACCCTGTTGGCACTACCACCATCACCTGGAACGTACAAGACGTTAATGGCAATGCGGCAACGACCGTTACACAAACCATTACGGTAGCAGATAACGAAGCACCTACCGCTATTTGTAAAGACATTGTTATTGAGCTTGATGAAAACGGCGAGGCTACTATCACAGCCGAAGATATTGATAACGGTTCTACCGATAATTGCGAGATTGCCTCTATCAGTATTGATAAAAATAGTTTTGATTGTGAGGATGTATCAACCGATTTTGAAGAGATTACCAAAGTGGTCATCTCTCAAGTTTACGGTGGTGGCGGTAATGCCGGCGCTCCTTTCAATCAAGATTTTATTGAATTGTTTAACAGCGGTAAAACACCGGTTAATTTAAACGGATGGTCTGTGCAATATGCATCAGCAACTGGTACAACATGGAATAATAGAACCAACCTCTCTGGAATTATACAACCAGGGCAATACTATCTAATTGGCGGTGCCAGCGGCACTAACGGAGTGGCGCTACCTAATCCCGATATTAGTGGAACCATCAATTTAGCCGGTGCGAATGGAAAAGTATTACTAGCTAACACGACTACCTCTCTCTCAGGAGGCTGTCCAACCGGTTCTCAAATTATAGATTTTGTCGGATATGGAAGTGCTAATTGCTTTGAAGGAAGTGGTGCTACCCAAACTTTAAGTAATTCAACAGCTGCTATTAGAAACAATAGCTGTACCGATACAGATAATAACACTGTCGACTTTAGCTCAGGTACTCCTACTCCAAGAAACTCTGCTACTACACCACAACCTTGCTTTAGCTCTGGAAACGGCGTAAATGTTACTTTAACTGTAACCGATATTCATGGTAATACTTCAACCTGTGTAGCAAATGTAACCGTAGTCGATAACATTGCACCAGTCATCGCAACCAACGGTGACCAATCAGTAAATTCAGATGAAGGAGAATGTGGTGCTATTGTAGAAGTTTCTGCTACTGCTACGGATAACTGTAATGTTGGTCAACCCGAAGGCACTAGAGATGATGGTTTAGCCTTATCTGATTCTTACCCGGTTGGTACTACCATTATTACTTGGAATGTACAAGACGTCAATGGCAATGCAGCAACTACCGTTACGCAAACCATTACGGTAGCCGATAACGAAGCACCAACCGCTATTTGTAAAGACATTGTTATTGAGCTTGATGAAAACGGTGTGGCTACTATTACAACCGAAGATATTGACAACGGTTCTACCGATAATTGCGAGATTGAATCTATTGTTGCTTCGCAAACTTCATTTGATTGTGATGACTTGTCAACAGATGACGCGCCCTTATCAAACGATTTGTTTATTTCAGAATATATTGAAGGTAGTGGAAATAATAAAGCAATTGAAATATACAACGGAACCGGAACACCAATAAATTTACAAGCAGAAGGCTATAATATTAAGATGTTCTTTAATGGAAATTCAAGTGCCGGTTTAACTATTAATTTAACAGGAACAATTGAAGATGGAGATGTATTTGTATTAGCTCAATCTAGTTCTAGTGCTGCCATTCTTGCTTCAGCTGACCAGACAAATTCATCAAGTTGGTACAATGGTGATGATGCGGTAGTTCTATACAAAGGAAATGCGCCTATAGATATTATCGGTCAAATTGGTGTAGATCCCGGTACTGCATGGACTTCTGGTTCTATTTCTACTGCAGATCAAACTTTGGTAAGAAATCCAAACATCACAGATGGTAATACCAATAATACTCCAGGTTTCCCATCGCTAGGAACAGAATGGACCTCATTCCCAATAAATACCGCTTCAAATTTAGGAAGTCATACAGTAATTGGATCCGGTGGAGGAATACCGGTAACACTAACAGTAACCGATATTCATGGCAACTCATCAAGTTGTGTGGCGAATGTAACCGTTATAGATGTTATACCTCCTGTACTTACTGCAGAAGCAGACCAAAATGTAAATCTGGATGCCAACTGTTCTATCACTATTCCTGACTTAGTAGATGGTTCTTCAGCTACCGACAATTGTAGTTTTTCAATTACACAATCACCCCTTGCCGGAACTGTAGTGGCTTCTTCGCATAATGAAACTGTAGAAGTAACCGTAACAGCTACCGATGCCTCAGGCAATACAGATGTAGCTACCGTTACCTTAACGGCTAAAGATGTTATTGCGCCGACGATTGATTGTCCGGCTGATATTACTATTAACTGTGAAGACCCTACCAGCAGCGACGCATTAGGTGTTGCTACAGGATCTGATAATTGCTTGGATGTGACAATTACCGAAAGTGATGTCAGTACACAAGTCAACGATATTAACGATCGCGGTTATTATAACTATACCATCACACGTACCTGGAGAGCTACTGACACTGCTGGTAACTTTACTGAATGCGATCAAATTATCACTGTACAAGATGTTACACCACCAGTAGTAAACTGTTCAAATATAACCATAACGCTGGATGAAAATGGAAATGCAAGTATAACTGCCAACGATTTAGATAATAATTCTGTTGACGACTGTAGTCCGGTTAGCTTGTCTATCAGTAAAACAGATTTTACTTGTGCAGATATTGGAGGTGATTTAGACGAGTTAATCATCTCAGAATATGTTGATGGCACCGGCAACAATGATTGGATTGAAATATATAACGGAACCGGAAACGAAGTGGTGTTAGGAGAAGCTGTAAATGGCGTGTTGGTAAGCAACTATAGCATTAACATTTACAAGGATGGCAGCTCTACACCAACTACCATTGGGTTAGCATTCTCTATTCCTGATAGATCAGTATTTAAAATCTCTCATCCCGCAGCACCAGGTATAACAGGAGTTTCTACAAATTGGTTTTCTCCAGATTTAATATTCGATGGTAATGATGCCATAGCTCTAGTAAATAATGACAACAATACTGCCATTGACATTATTGGAGTAATTGGACAAGATCCGGGACCATCAGGGTGGACTTCGGGTGGTGTTTCAACTGCCGGAACTACTTTGGTAAGAAATATCAATGTACAACAAGGTAATGTGTCTAATTTTGTAGCATCATTACCAACAGAATGGACGCAATTTGCACAAAATGATGTATCGAATCTTGGAGATCATGATATTGAAATTGTTAATTCTGCAAATAACGTTATTTTAACCGTAACCGATGTTAGTGGTAATGTATCGGAATGTGAGGCCAACGTATTGGTAGTAGACAATACGCCACCCGTTGCTCTTTGTCAGAATGTAACTATTCAACTTGATGCTGATGGAAATGCTAGCGTTACGCCTCAGGCCGTTGATAATGGCTCCACTGACGCCTGTGGTATTGCCAATTTAAGTTTGAGCCAAACAGTATTTAGCTGCGATAATGTAGGTGCTAATGAGGTAACATTAACTGTAACCGATAGTAATGGAAATACTGCTTCTTGTACAGCTACTGTTTTTGTTGAGGACAATGTAGATCCTGAGGTCATCACCAAAGACATCACAGTACAGTTAGATGCCAATGGTAACGCCAGTATTCAGCCTTCCGATATAAATGACGGTAGCAATGATGCCTGTGGTATTGACACTTTATCAGTATTCCCTAATACTTTTGATTGTTCTAATGTTGGACCAAATACGGTAACCCTGACGGTAACCGATACCAATGGTAATACTGCAGAAGCTGATGCTACTGTAACCATAGAGGATAATGTAGATCCAATAGCTATTTGTAAAGATATTACCGTGCAATTAGATGAAAATGGATTTGCAAGTATTATTGGGCAAGATGTAGACAACGGGTCTTCTGATGCCTGTGGTATAGCGAGTTATTCTGTTTTCCCAAATGAATTTGGATGTGATGATATTGGCGAATATACAGTCACTTTAACAGTTACAGATGTAAACGGTAACAGTAGTACTTGTACTTCAGTTGTAACCGTTGAAGGTATTATTCCTGAGGTAACTATTTCGTCAGGTGAATTACCCGAATTTTGTCAAGGTGCTGTTCTGGTCTTAACGGCCACCACTACCCAGCCCGACTCTCAAATTAGATCTTTTGTATGGTCTGGTGACGGAATCTCTGGTGCCACCGATAATAGTACTGTAAATGTTTCCGGTAATGGAACCTATACGGTAACCGTTACTTCTGAAACAAATTGTGTAACTACAGAATCTTTCACAGTTTCAGGTTTCGATGCAGGAGAATTAATCTCATCGTACACTATTTTGGCATTTGAAGATATTTTCTTGCATAATTCAAATTTAGTTGAAACGGGAGCCATCGGTGTAACAGGAACTAACGGTACCGTTAAACTATTCCAGGCCAGTACCGTGGTTGGATTTGGACAAGCGGCTAATTTTAATTTAAATCAAGGTAGTTCAATTGGCGAGCAAATCAATCAACCTGCCAATCCAACTTTACCGGATTTTGTAACTAATACCTTGTCTAACAATGCTAGTCCAAGCATAACAATAGCTAACGGGCAATCGTTAACGCTAAATGAGGCCGTTTATAACATTGTTACGGTTAATCAAGGTGCCACTGTAACATTTAATGAATCTAATGTTTATATAAATGAATTAAGAACATCCGACGGTGCTAATATTGAATTCGCCGGCTGTGCCAACGTATTTATAAACACCAAATTTAGACTGGCACAAAATGGTGTGATCAATTCATTCGGGAATAATGTGGTATTCTTTGTAAATGATGATGTACAAATAGAAAAAGGTTCAGATGTTAGGGCGCGAATTTATTCTAATGGTGGCGAAATATTTGTAAAAGGTGCCAATGCCAAAGGAAATAATGCGGCTGAGCCAACATACATGACCGGTTTGTTTATCGCTAATAGAGTGCATGGCAGTATCAATGTTATATGGAATGCAGATGATGTGTGCGGGCCTTGTGAAATTAACGCACCATTAACTCGTTTCCCGATTACTGATAATTCGGGTAATGGCAGTCTATTAGATTTCGATGTTGTTACATGGCCAAATCCATCAAACGCTATATTTAATGTGAGATTAAAAACTGTTGATTTGGTAAACGATGCTAAAATTGAAGTGTACGATACCAGCAATAAATTAGTTCATACAGGAACATTTAGAGCTAACGAAGTTTATACTTTTGGTGATAATTTGGAAGGTGGGGTTTACATTGTTCAAATAACACAAGACAAGTTTAGTAAAACCACGAGATTTGTAAAATACTAACAAGTATTTTAAAATAGTAAACCAAAAATCCCTTCTTTTTAGAGGGGATTTTTTTTGTTAAGACTAGATATTGAGTTATTAGATTGTGAAGGAATCTAAAATCAGTTTCCTGTCCTTATTGAAATTTAGATAGATATTTTAAATCCGTCTATATCTAAATAAGAATGAGATTAGAAGTCATCTTTTGTCATTTAATCAATAGAAGAGTACAATTAATTCTTTTAGATATCACTAATTGGTCTGTATAGTTATTTTAGGACGGGTCATGATGTATGGATGGTGTATGGATAGTGTATTAAAGCTAAGTTTGGTAGAAAAGTAATGACCTTTACTTTCAGGATGCCAAACTATTTAGCTCATGCTCATTGAGGCATTTGTTATCTTAAGATAGATCAGCAACAAGCAAAAAAGTCTACAAACAAAAAAAGCCATTCAGACTAGCTGAATGGCTTTTCAAAAAAGGCGATGACCTACTCTCCCACAAACGCAGTACCATCGGCGCTAACGGGCTTAACTACTCTGTTCGGAATGGTAAGAGGTGAGC
>NZ_VHIQ01000005.1 GCF_006494535.1 Paucihalobacter ruber | reverse complement strand
CTTTTCTTTAAAATAATTGCCCGAAAGCAACTATTCTACGCTGTCAATTCAATATGTTAATGAACTTCTTTTTTACCTTCTCACTAAACCCTCTCGCGCTTAGCGGGTGCAAATATAAAACCCTTTTCTCTTTCTAACCAAATTCTTTCTCAAATATTTTTGAGAAAATTTTTATTTAAATACAAATAACTGTCTTTTGGTTAGTTACGATATATAAAATTTTTTAATCGCGTAAAATTGCAAAATAAAAAACATCCTATATATATATTGTAGAGGAATCTTATTCATCTTATATTTACACCCAAAATTCTGAATACATGATTGACATTAAATTACCTGACGGTGCGGTTAAAAAATTTGACGCAGGAACAACTCCTTTTGACGTTGCGAAATCGATAAGTGAAGGTCTAGCCCGAAACATTATATCGGCCAAATTCAATGATACTATAATAGAGATCTACACACCTCTTGAAACAAACGGTAATTTAACATTATACACCTGGGAGCAACCAGAAGGCAAAAAAGCTTTTTGGCACTCCTCCTCACATGTTATGGCGCAAGCATTAGAAGAATTGTACAGCGATATTAAACTTACCATAGGTCCGGCTATTGATAACGGCTTTTATTACGATGTGGATCTAGAAGGAGACGTTATATCAGAAAAAGACTTTCCTAAGATTGAAGCTAAAATGCTTGACATAGCCAGAGAGAAGCACGATTTTAAAATGCGAAGTGTTAGCAAAGCCGAAGCGCTACATTATTATAAGGAGCAAGGAAACGACTATAAGGTTGAACTTATTGATAATCTTGAAGACGGTACCATCACTTTTTGTGATCACTCAACCTTCACAGATTTATGTCGTGGCGGACACATCCCTAATACCGGAATTATTAAAGCCGTAAAAATTATGAGCGTTGCCGGAGCCTACTGGCGTGGTGACGAAAAGAACAAACAACTAACAAGAGTATACGGCATTTCTTTTCCAAAACAAAAAGATTTAACCACCTATCTTGAACTGTTGGAAGAAGCTAAAAAAAGAGATCATAGAAAACTGGGAAAAGAATTAGAACTTTTTACATTTTCTAAAAAGGTCGGTCAAGGCCTACCTCTTTGGCTTCCTAAAGGAGCCGCGCTAAGGGAAAGACTAGAGAACTTTTTAAAAGCTGCACAAAAAAAAGCAGGATACGAAATGGTTGTTACACCTCATATAGGACAAAAAGAACTTTATGTCACTTCTGGACATTATGCAAAGTATGGAGAAGATAGTTTTCAACCTATTCATACACCAGCTGAAGGAGAAGAATTTTTATTAAAACCGATGAATTGCCCGCATCATTGTGAAATATATAACAGTAAACCTTTTTCATATAAAGATTTACCGAAGAGATATGCAGAATTTGGCACCGTTTATCGATACGAACAAAGTGGAGAACTACATGGTCTAACCCGTGTAAGAGGCTTTACTCAAGACGATGCCCATATTTTTTGTACTCCAGATCAATTAGACGAAGAATTCAAAAATGTAATTGACCTTGTACTATATGTATTTGGATCGTTGGGTTTTGAAGATTTCACTGCACAAGTTTCTCTGAGAGATCCTGAAAAACCTGAAAAATATATTGGTTCAACAGAAAATTGGGAAAAAGCAGAAAACGCCATTCTTAAAGCAGCAAAGGATAAAAATTTGAATTATGTTATAGAAACAGGAGAAGCTGCATTTTATGGACCAAAATTGGATTTCATGGTGAAAGACGTCTTAGGGAGAAGCTGGCAACTTGGTACCATTCAAGTAGATTACAACCTTCCCGAACGGTTTGACCTTACCTATAAAGGATCAGATAATGAAACACATAGGCCAGTTATGATACATCGGGCACCGTTTGGAAGTATGGAACGATTTATCGCTATTTTATTAGAACATACCGGTGGAAATTTCCCGCTTTGGTTAATGCCTGAACAAGCATTAATCATCCCTGTTAGCGAGAAATTTGAAAAATACGCCAAAAAAGTTTTAAATTTGATGGAAAATGACGAAATTCGCGCCCTCTTAGATAACAGGAACGAAACTGTTGGCAAAAAAATCAGAGAGGCCGAGATGAACAAAATACCCTACATTATCATTGTAGGAGAGAACGAAGAAGTAGAGGAAAAAATTTCGGTTAGAAAACATGGTGGCGAAGACCTTGGCATGGTTACGACCAAATGGTTTTCAGAATTAGTATCAGAAGAAATTGGAAAAAGTTTAAAAACTTTTAAATAAATAAGTTTAACTAAAATACAGAAGTTATAGCAATTAGAAAAACAAGAGGTAGTTATAATAAAAGAGAGGTTAAAGAGGATGCTCATAAAATCAACTCGGCTATTAAGGTACCGCAAATACGGTTAGTAGGAGACAATGTTGAAGTAGGAATCTATCCCACTCGAAAAGCTATAGAAATGGCTGACGAACAGGGACTAGATCTGGTAGAAATTTCTCCTAATGCAGAGCCACCCGTTTGCAAAATAATGGATTACAAAAAATTCCTTTATGAGCAAAAAAAGCGGGAAAAAGTGTTAAAAGCCAAAGCTTCTAAAGTGGTGATTAAAGAGATTAGATTTGGGCCGCAGACAGACGATCACGACTACGAATTTAAAAAGAAAAATGCTGAGAAATTTCTCAAAGATGGCGCAAAGCTTAAGGCTTTTGTGTTTTTTAAAGGAAGATCTATTGTATTTAAAGAACAAGGACAAATTTTGTTGTTAAGATTAGCACAGGATTTAGAAGATGTGGGTAAGGTAGAACAACTACCAAAATTAGAAGGAAAAAGAATGACCATGTTTATTGCGCCAAAAAAAACGAAATAAGCATTAAAATAATAAGCGAAACGTAATTAAATATAGGACAAATGCCTAAGATGAAAACTAAATCAAGTGCTAAGAAACGTTTCAAACTAACTGGCACTGGTAAAATTAAAAGAAAGCACGCTTTTAAAAGTCACATTTTGACTAAAAAATCGAAAAAGCGCAAGCTTGCTCTAACGCATGATACACTAGTACATGCAGCAGACGAAAACAATGTTAAATTAATGTTGCGTTTAAAGTAACATTTTTTTTATCGGTTCAATCAATTTATAAACCCTGGAGTTGGGCAAAAAAGTGTTAATGAAATAAGTAACCGCCTACTACAAAAAAACAAATTAAATTATGCCAAGATCAGTAAACTCAGTTGCAAAAAGAGCCAGAAGAAAAAAGGTTCTTAAGCAGGCAAAGGGCTACTTTGGAAGACGCAAAAACGTTTGGACAGTAGCAAAAAATGCGGTTGATAAAGCCATGCTTTATTCTTACAGAGACCGCAGAAACAAAAAGAGATCATTCCGCGCTTTATGGATTATGCGTATTAACGCAGGTGCAAGGTTGCACGGGATGTCTTATTCAAAGTTTATGGGTAAATTAAAAGCTAATAACATCGATTTAAACCGAAAGGTTTTAGCCGACCTAGCTATGAATCACCCTGAAGCTTTTGAAGCAATCATTAAAAAAGTTAACTAGTAGGCGTTTAGCCTAAATAATAACCACATTTCGCTTATAAAAATCCGATTCTAAATAGAGTCGGATTTTTTTTATTATCTCTTTTAGTATAATACTAGTGTGGCTCTTAATTTTAATAATTAAGAGTTAAATAATTTTATTCGTTACTGTTAATCTATCAAATAATTTTAGGTATATTCTATAAATTTTCCAAACACACATAGAAACCAACAATTACAAAATACCAAATAGTTTTACACTGGTAAAGAGTTAAATTAATGTATTTTAATAATCAAAAAGAATTCATGAAAAAATGATGTCAGGTGTTTTTTTTAAAATTTAATGGCACTTCAAAGAACTTTCTTATAAATAGAAACTATATTTTTTTGAATTATAATCACGTATTTCCAAAGTATTGGTGCCGGATCCTTTAGAATATATTTCACCTCAGTTTGGTTTAAGATATACCTAGAATCAAATAGTACCTTAATATTTTTAAAAATTTTCAACGATAACCCCTTAAAATTTAAAAATCTGATTTGACTGTATTCAGGTATCTTGAATGTTTGTCCCATGCTTCCTAAACAGTACAAATAAGGGAAATTAACACCGGCTGCCAATGAAGCATTTAAAGACCCCCAAAATCTGGGATTAATTTCTATAACCTTGAAAAGGTTGGCTTTTTTGTCAAATCTTAAATCGATATGAGCCACACCGGACCAATTTAAAGATTCCATCAATTTTTTAACCGTATTTAATAAGTCTTCGTTGTAAATAAATTCAACCTCAAGTAAAGGTTTAAAAGGGTTTTTCTCCAACATTGAAGCTTTTTGAATGGTATATGCTAAGATAGACCCGTCTTTGCAAAGCACACTGCATCCAACATCATAACCTTCAATATATTCTTGTATGATTCTTTCATTTGTATTAGAATTAGATTTGGCATAATCACACAATTCGTCTTTGTCTTTACATAGATGCACACCTCTACCTCCACCTGTATTACTGGAAGGTTTCACAATTACAGGAAATTTCCATTCTTGTTTTTGCGAGCAAATACCTATTGAAAATTTAGATGTCTTAGGATGAGGAATGTTATTAATCCAAAGATGTTCAGATAACATCAACTTATTATTAGCTATTTGAAAATTAGCCAAACTAGATAAAAACACTAACTTATTCTGATTTAAGTATTTTTTATGTCTAATTAGAGTCTCTATGCCTTCCTCGAAAATTGGCATTATTAAATCTATTTTAAAGGACTCTACTTCCTGATTTATTCTTGTAATCCAATCTAAAGGGTTATCGGTCTTGGGATAATAAGAAATCCTATGAACATGTCTTGAAGCCCTAATTGGTAAATTCTTAGTGTTAGATAAAACATAGATTTTAAGATGATCTATCAAACTTAAACAATTAACAATATAAATCGTTAAAAGGCTTTCACCATCAGGAATTAAAACCGAAAACTTACTGTTCATATAATGGTTACAATCTCAATTCAAAAAAATTATAGCGAATATAAACTTTTAACGATTATTAACACATT
The DNA here is from genome assembly GCF_006494535.1 of Paucihalobacter ruber. GTDB lineage: Bacteria > Bacteroidota > Bacteroidia > Flavobacteriales > Flavobacteriaceae > Paucihalobacter > Paucihalobacter ruber. Next base: position 315,632 of record NZ_VHIQ01000005.1, on the reverse strand, counting down.
ATATCTAAAATATTATATTTAAACAGACCAATACACTAACTTTACCAAGTTCAAGTTCTTTAAAAGTTAAAAATTGATTATTAGCAATAAACTAAAATTTAGATGTATAAAATCTAAATAATAAAATAATTTTTAAACTTAAAATCATGAAAAAAAATTTGGCAAACTTTCCCAAACTCATCCTGTGTGCCGCCCTAATATTTGGTGCATACAGCTGTCAAACAGAGGACATCGCACCTGAAAGCGATATGACAAACACCCTTGAAAGGGGTCCAAAGGTAAATTTAACAATTACCGATTGTGATCAAATTTACACTAGCACTAACTTGTATGCAGGTCAGAACATCTTAGTTGGTGAGGTGATTGTTACAGGTAGCGATGGTAACTATGAAGTTACTTATAACTTGACCAATGAGGGTTATTGTTTAGTTGAAACACATTTATCTGTAGTCACTAATCCCAACGAATTCCCAATGACTAGAGCCGGTAATCCGGTACCGGGTCAATTTGAGTACAGTAATACACATAGCTGTGTTACTAGTTTTACCTACAACGTAAGTTTAGAAGATTTTCAAGAAGGTGACAAAGTTTACATAGCGGCTCATGGAGTTGTGAATTGCGTGTCTGATGTAACTAGTGAAGCTTTTGAAATGTCCTTACCAAATGAGGTAAGTGTATGTGTTACTGCAAAAGGAGTTCCTGAAAGCTATTTTGATATTAATATTGCTGAAGGGAATATGTTGTCTGGAGCAAAAGACGCCTGGTGTTTAGATCAGGATGCGGCATTAGACAATCTAGATTGTTTTGTTGGCGATGTTTATTCATCTTACGAGGCGTTACCAGTAGGTAAATTTGAAAAACCAGAAAATTTTGGAGCACTGAATTGGCTACTTAACCAAAACTTTATTGGAACAGAGGCAACTCCTGAATTAGGAAATTATACTTTTGGCGATATACAATTAGCCATTTGGAATTTAGTAGACGATAGCGTTTGCAATCTTTGTGAATTTACGGGCCCATATAACAACGATAGAATTAACATGCTTGTAAACATGGCTTTATCGAATAATAATTTTGTACCTAGTTGTGGAGAAGATGTTGTTATAGTTATTATACCTAATGATGGCAAACAAGCTATCTGTGTAACAATTCCTGCGCCTTGCGGAGATTGTGAAGAAACAGCTTGGGCAGATGGTTGTGACTTCCCCGGTAATAATTGGGCGACCTTCTTTCAGTACGGTAGTACTGCCAATTAATCTGAAAAGAAAAAGTTATTAAATTAAATCCGATTCTTAATAGAGTCGGATTTTTTTTATGCTTCTGATTGATGAGCTATTCTTGTTACTATATAACATAATTTACAGATAACACTACTCTAACTTATATCATCTATTAAGTTTTCTGCTTTTTCTTCTTAGCAGCCGGAAAAAGAACATTATTCAAAATTAATCTATAACCCGGTGAGGTTGGATACAGCTCCAACTCGGTTTTGGGGTCACCTACTCTATGGGTGTAGTCTTCGGGGTCATGTCCGCCGTAAAAAGTAAAAAAACCTTTACCTTTTATACCGTGTATATAGCGAGCTTCTCCGTTAGATTTGTTTTCGCCCAACACAAGCACATTTGATTTGATTTCATCTCGCATAAACGCTGTGGTTTGTCCCATAAAACCTTTAACGAGCACAGTATGGTTCTGGGTAAGCATGGTAGGCACCGGGTCCCATTTGGCAGAATATTCCATAAGCGTAAAATAGTCTGTTTGTTTGGGCTGCTGCCTTTTAGTGGTCATGTCAATTGATGAAAACTCATAAACATTCGGATTGCGCTCTAAGGTAAAATTTGTAAAGGCAAAAGTGTTGGCATAGTTTATTTTATTTTGATAACCCGGTGTGGTGCCATCGCCGTCAAACATTGGCTCACAAATATCAAGACCTTCGGCGGCTAAGGCAATATCAAAACTATCGGTTGCCGAACACATGGCAAACATAAAGCCTCCACCAACGACGTAATCCCGTATTTTGAGTGCAACAGCTAATTTGGCCTGAGATACTTTATCGTAACCCAATTTGTTGGCAAGAGCTTCGGCTTGTCGCTTCTCTTCCATATACCAGGCTGCAGAGCGATACGCACGGTAAAATTTACCATATTGTCCTGTAAAATCTTCGTGATGCAGGTGCAACCAATCGTATAATAGCAATTCGTCGTTGAGTACCTCTTCATCATATAGCGTTTCATAAGGAATTTCGGCATAGGTTAAAACCAAGGTCACAGCGTCGTCCCATGGCACATTTCCTTTTGGTGAATACACAGCTATTTTAGGTGCCTTTTCTAATACAACAGCGTCCATATTTTGAGACGGACTCTCAATATATTCTAATATTTCGGCAGCTTTAGACTCAGATATGAGTTCATACGAAACACCTCTTATTTTACATTCGCGCTCTATAATTTCTAAATTGGGCAACAAAAACGAGCCACCACGATAATTGAGCAACCACTGTACCTTTAGTTCACGCTCTAATGACCAATAGGTTATTCCATAAGCTTTTAAATGATTAGACTGGCCTTCAGCATCCATTGGAATTAAGATATAGGATGCCTGAATTTTTCCAAATATCATTAAAAAAAATAATAACCAAGATAAACGCCGGAAGGTTGTGTTTTTTATATCATTCAAAATCATAAGATCAATCGTTTCATTTGGTACTAAGGTATAAAAATATAACTGTACAAAAGTTTCATTTATTATTCTCTTAAGACATTTTTGAATGAACTAAACTAAATAGTACCGCGTTTATTTCCCGCTAAAAGCGAAGCCAAGATTTTTGTCGATTCAAACTGCTCTGATATGATCTTGATAAAAACCGTAATTGGAATGGCCATTATTAGGCCGGTAATGCCCCAAATATAACCCCAAAACATTAAAGAAATTAATATGGCTATTACATTAATTGAAAAAGATTTACCCATAAATATTGGTTCTAAAATAGCTCCAAATACTACTTGAACAGCTGTAATTGTAAGTATAAAAAACAATAAAGTTGAATATATCTCAACTTCAACAAAAGCAAATATTGCCAATAAAATAACCGAAATAAACGATCCTATCATTTGCACAAAATTAATGAGAAATGCGAACAGTCCCCAAAATAGCGGAAAGCTAATTCCGAAGAAATAGCAAGCTAAACCAATTCCAATACCTGTAAACAAACTAATTACAAACTTTACCTTTATAAATGTGATTAAGTCTCTTTCTATTTTTATGAAGGTTTTAATTGATGTTCTTTCTTGTTTTAAAATAGTCTTATTCAACAACTTTTGAATATTTATGGACTCAACTAACCATAACACTACAAAAAAGGTCGTCATTAAAGCTCTTGTAAGGACCATATTAATCACGCCCAAAGTGGTAACTAAATTATTTTGACCAATATATTCACTGAATTGATTCTTACTAATTTCGAGCTTTAAGCCAAAAACAGCTTGCATATAATTTGAAAAATCGTCTAATTTAACACTTAGTTTTTGCAAAAACCCGTCTTTAGTTGCTACAATTTCTCGGCTGGTGAGTTGAATTAATTCAATGCCAATTTTAACCGCAACAAAGACAATAAGAAGTACAATAATTACACTCACATACTTAGGTATATTTCTCTTATTTAGCCATCGCATAATGGGTAAAAATAATCCGGCTATAAACATAGAAGACACCAAAGGCACAAAAATAAAGGCCAATTGTTTTAATATCAAAAACATTACCGGTATGGCAATGATTAGCAATAAAATATTGGTTGTTTTTCTATCTTGGAGCATTGGACTATTTTTTACAAAAATAAACCAAAGATTAAACTTTTAAACTACTTATTAGTTAAGATTTTACCGCTAATTGCAAAGTTTAGAATGGTACATCATCACCATCAGAACCAAATGCTTCGTCGGGTGATGGAAAATTACTTGGTTTAAATGTATCGTCGTTGGCAGCCGCGTTCATTTTTGAGTGAAATTCCCCAAAGGGTGTTTCAAAATCGTCTAGGTTATCGAATTTACCGAGATGACCAATAAATTTGAGTCTTATATTTTCTAATCCGCCATTTCTATGTTTGGCTACAATGAATTCGGCCTGACCTTCGGTTGGTGAACGGTCGTCGTCATCCCATTCATCAATTTTATAATACTCCGGTCTGTAAATAAACGATACGATGTCGGCATCTTGCTCGATGGCACCAGATTCTCTTAAATCTGAAAGCAAAGGTCTTTTGCTTCCACCACGGGTTTCAACGGCACGAGACAATTGAGACAGAGCTATAACAGGCACATCAAGTTCTTTGGCCAATGCTTTTAAATTTCGTGAAATGGTTGAAATTTCCTGCTCTCTGTTACCACCCTTCTGACCACCACCGGCTGTCATTAGCTGCAAGTAATCAACTACTATTAACCTGATACCGTATTGCGATGCTAATCTTCTGGCCTTGGCTCTTAAGTCGAAAATAGAGAGCGAAGGTGTATCGTCTATATAAAGCGGTGCTTCTTCAAGTGCTTTTACCTTGACGTTAAGTTGTTCCCACTCGTGTTTCTGAAGATTTCCTGTTCTTAATTTTTCTGAGCTCAATCCCGTTTCACTCGAAATAAGTCTTGTAATAAGCTGTACAGAAGACATTTCTAATGAGAAAAACGCCACAGGAATATTGGCATTAACGGCAATATTTCTGGCCATTGATAATGTGAGCGCTGTTTTACCCATACCAGGCCTTGCTGCCACAATGATTAAGTCGCTGGGTTGCCAGCCCGAAGTTAGTTTGTCTAGCTTATCAAAACCTGATGGAATCCCGCTTAAACCTTCTTTATTGGCAATATCCTGAATTTTTTTCTTGGCCTGAATCACTAAACTTTGTGCAGTTTCGGTTGATTTTTTGACGTTGCCCTGAGTTACTTCATAGAGCTTTGCTTCAGAATCGTCTAAAAGATCAAATACATCAATGGTTTCATCGTAGGCTTGTTCTATGATTTCGTTTGAAATTTTAATCAAACTGCGTTGAATATATTTTTGAAGAATGATTCGGGCATGAAACTCAATATGCGCAGATGATGATACTCTTTGCGTTAACGAAATAAGGTAAAAATCACCTCCAACTACATCTAACTTTTCATCTTTTTTTAATTGAGAAGAAACGGTTAATAAATCAACCGGTTCACTTCCTCTGAACAATTTTAAAATAGCCTCAAAAATGTGCTGATGGGCTTCTTTGTAGAAGGCTTCCGGGCTTAAAATATCGATAACTTCATCAACACCTTTTTTATCAATCATCATCGCGCCTAAAACAACTTCTTCTAAATCAGTTGCTTGCGGTGGTATTTTACCTTTCTCAAGACTTATAATGGTACTCTTGTCTACTTTGTATGCTGATGTTGGACTGGGTTGTTTCATAAGGGCGAAAGTAATTAAAAGCAATCGATAAAAGGTAAGAAATAATATTTAGAATCTTAACAGTTCATCAACAAAAATAATGTTGACAACTTTAAAAACTTGTTGATAACACAAAAAAAACCGGCATTAAAAATTCCGGTTTTTTATATGTATTTAATTATAGAATGGTTAACCTTTAAAGACGCCCATATTCTCGTATTTATTCATACGTTGTTGCACTAATTCTTTTGGTGATAATTTATTTAAATCCTCAAAGGCATTTAAAATTGCCTTTTCAACCGTGATAAAAGTGGTAGCTCTGTCGGAGTGCGCACCACCAAGTGGTTCTTTAACAATTTCGTCAACCAGTTTTAATTTTTTCATGTCGGGTGCCGTAAGTTTAAGTGCTTCGGCTGCTTGTTCTTTGTATTCCCAGCTTCTCCATAAAATAGAAGAGCAAGACTCTGGAGAAATAACCGAATACCAGGTGTTTTCGAGCATTAAAACGCGGTCACCTACACCAATTCCCAAGGCACCACCTGAGGCACCTTCACCTATGATAACCGCAATAATAGGCACTTTTAGTCTTGTCATTTCTAAAATGTTACGGGCAATTGCTTCGCCTTGACCTCGTTCTTCAGCCTCTAAACCCGGATAAGCTCCCGGAGTATCGATTAAAGTTAAAACCGGAATACCAAATTTCTCGGCAGATTTCATAAGTCGTAAAGCCTTTCTATAACCTTCGGGATTAGACATACCAAAGTTTCTGTACTGTCTTGTTTTGGTGTTATAACCTTTTTGTTGACCAATCACCATAAAAGACTGGCCGCCTATTTTACCCAATCCGCCAACCATGGCTTTATCATCTTTAACGCCTCTATCGCCATGCAATTCTAAAAATGTATTCCCTAACAATGCCTTAATATAATCCATTGTATAAGGCCTGTTTGGGTGGCGTGATAACTGTACACGTTGCCAAGGGGTAAGGTTTTTATAGATTTCTTTTTTGGTATCAATGAGTTTTTTCTCGATTTGCTTACAAGTTTGGGTGACGTCAACATCACTTTCTTTGCCTATTATTTCACATTTTTCTAGTTGTTCTTGTAAATCTTTTATAGGAAGTTCGAAATCTAAATATTCCATAGGTTGCGAAATTTAGTTTTAGTTAGTTGACAAAACTACAATTTTTTGCGGTGAAGTTTACACAGCTTTTTTTCTTTTTTCTCTATTTTTAAAAATTGCGTCTGTAAATAGAATACCCAAAATCAATAGCACTCCGAAGTAAAATTGAACGCTCATAATCTCTTTTTCGGGAAACAGCAGTACTGCCAGTATAATGCCATAAACAGGTTCCATATTGTAGCTCAAAACTACGGTGTACGGACTAATATAACGCATGATATGAACCGAAGCAATAAAGGCATAAGCTGTACAAACAGAGCCCAGTATAAACAAATACATCCAATCAGATGCCTGAAGTGAGAAAAACTCAGAAGAAAATCCGCCTTTAAAAATAAGTATGAATAAAGTGATAAACAGTATCCCGCTTATAAATTCGTAAATGGAAATAGCGGTAGCGTTGTAATGCTTGATAAATTTTCCGTTAATGACTGCGAAAAGCGATGATAAGAAAGCCGAAGTGATGCCCAGCAAAATGCCATTGATATACTTAAACTCGCTTCTGGTGATTAATATAAGCCCCAATATAACCAAAACACCAAATACAATTTCATAAACTTTTATTTTCCTCTTGAACAACAGCGGCTCGATAAAAGAGGCAAAAAAAGCTCCCGATGAGAAGGTTGCCAGTGTAATAGAAATATTAGATTGATTAATGGCTTCAAAAAAAGTAATCCAATGTAGGGCAATAACAACGCCTGCCAGGGCAAATTTTAAAATCACTTTTTTAGAAAGCTTGATGTTGGTTTTTGTAAAAACCACAAATAAAAACATTAAAATAACCGCAATGAGCATTCTAAACCATACCAAAGGAATTGAACCAATGGAAATTAAATCACCCAAAATAGCAGTAAAACCTGCAATAAAGACTAAAAAATGAAGATGAAGGTAATGTTTAAAACTATCGTTTTGCATTGCGAAGCAGGTAGGCTGCTAAAAGCCCGAATAACAAATTAGGAAACCAAACAGCAATAAGCGGCGGAAAGTTAGATTGCTCTGCCATCACCCCGAAAATCTTATCAAAAAAAACAAATACCATGGCTATGGTAATGCCAAAAGCCAGGTTTACACCCATACCACCGCGCCTTTTAATTGACGACACTGAAACAGCAATAATTGTTAAGATGAATACCGAAACCGGCAAACTCCATTTTTTATATTTCACAACTTCGTAACGTCCTATATTTGAAGAACCTCTCAATTTTTCCTTTTCTATAAATTTATTTAATTCTACATAGTCCAAGGTTTCTGCCATGTAGGTTACCGGGGATAAATCGTCTAAATCAAAATCAAAAATAGTGTCTTTTCGTCTGGTAATTTCAATAATATCGTTGCTCTCACCAACTTTTCTTTTAATGTAACTTATCAATCTATAAGTGCTGTCTTCTTCGATATATCTTATATTATCTGCAAATATTTTATACTCTAGTACATTACCGTTAAAATGTTCTAAGGTAAAGTTATAACCAACTTTACTTTGAGTGTCGAACCTGCTTACATAAATAATATCATTATCGTTGATTTGCCTAAAAATGTTCTCGGTCTCCTGAACTTTTCTATTTTTTGTTAAGTATTCATATTTAAACTCGTTAAAGCCTTTACTGGCTTTTGGAGCCAGCACCAACCCGAGTAGCAACGCAAATAACGCAACAATAGTGGCGCCTATAAAATAAGGCCTTAAAAATCTTGAAAAAGAAACACCGCTACTTAAAAATGCGGTAATTTCGGTATTGTTGGCAAGTTTCGATGTAAACCAGATAACAGATAAAAATAAAAACAGCGGAAACAACAAGTTGGCAAAGTAAATTGTAAAATCTAAATAATATTTTAATACGGCGCCTGCAGGTGCCTCATTTTCTAAAATTTTACCAATTTTTTCGGCCAAATCTACCGTGATACCAATTGGAATAAACAATAACAGCATCATGACGAAGGTGAACAAATAGCGTTTTAATATGTACCAGTCAAGTATCTTCAAGGGTGGTTGAGTTGTTGAGTTTCTGAGTTATTAGATTATTAAGTTGTTTGTTGTTTGAAATTTGGTAATTGTTTAATTTTTCAAATTAAAGTCTTTTATCCATTTGTTTAACCATTTTATCTTTCCATACTCTAAAATCGCCTGCTAAGATATGTTTTCTGGCTTCTCTTACCAACCACAAATAAAATCCGAGGTTATGAATGGTAGCAATTTGCTTTCCTAACAATTCGTTTACGGTAAACAAGTGTCTTAAATAGGCTTTACTGTATTCTATATCAACGAAAGTTATTCCCATTTCGTCTATGGGTGAAAAATCATCTGCCCATTTTTTGTTATTAATATTAATAGTACCGTGAGCAGTAAACAGCATACCGTTTCTGGCGTTTCGGGTTGGCATCACACAATCAAACATATCAACACCAAGGGCGATATTTTCAAGAATATTAATTGGGGTTCCAACACCCATTAAATATCTTGGTTTGTCTTCGGGTAAAATACTGCAAACAACATCGGTCATGGCGTACATCTCTTCGGCCGGTTCGCCTACCGATAATCCTCCTATGGCGTTTCCTTCAGCATTGACACCTGCAATATACTCGGCCGACTGTTGCCTTAGATCTTTATAGGTACTTCCCTGAACTATTGGAAAAAATGTTTGTTGGTAATCGTATTTAAAAGGTGTTTTGGCCAAATGTGTTATACATCGTTCCAGCCATCTGTGCGTCATGTGCATGGATCGTTTGGCGTATTGATAATCGCACGGGTAAGGTGTACATTCGTCAAAAGCCATGATAATATCTGCTCCAATAGCACGCTGTATTTCCATGACATTTTCGGGTGTAAATACGTGATAGCTACCGTCTATATGACTTTTAAATTTAACACCTTCTTCTTTAATTTTTCGGTTAGCTGACAACGAATATACTTGGTAACCGCCCGAATCGGTTAAGATATTTCTATCCCAATTCATAAATTTATGAAGTCCGCCGGCCTGTTCCAAAATATCAGTTTGGGGTCTTAGATACAAATGATAAGTATTACCGAGAATGATATCTGGATTGATATCTTCTTTAAGTTCTCTTTGATGCACGCCCTTTACCGAGGCTACGGTGCCAACCGGCATAAATATGGGGGTTTCAATCACGCCGTGATCTGTAGTGATAGATCCTGCCCTTGCTTTAGAGTTGCTGTCTTTTGCTGTGAGATTAAATTTCATTCAGCTTAAAATGTATGATAGGGTTTAAAAAGCCACAAAGATATCAAATTAAGCGCTTGTAGTGAGTTTATGGCTGCGTAAATAATCCCCTTTAGAGGAAGCAAAAAAAAAGCAAAAGGCTGCTTCCGGAAACGGAGGCAACCCTTTGCAAAACATCAATTTAAAACTATTTGTTAAATTTTTGGGAATTTTTATAACAGAAATTACAAGTTAATACCGAAAGCTAGTTTATAAAACGAATTATTATAAGCAGGGACATCATCAATAAAACCAAGACCTCCCGAAAGTCTTAAATACCCTTTGCCGCCAAGATCCGAAAATTGAACATATGGACCAAACCACTGATACACGTCGTCTTCGCCTCCATCGGGTCCGCCATAAAGATGTTCAAAATGTAAACCGGCCGAAATAAAACCACTAAACTTATAGCCAATATTAGCCCAATAATGAATATAATTGGCTGTTGTTGGCCCTTCCGATCTGAAAGGCAAATAATAACCAAAGTATAATTGTCCTTCAAGACTTTCGTTATTTAAATTTACCGTCAAGTTTGGCACAATCCCATCTCCAAATACACTCGGACCAGCGGTGAAGCTCGACAATAAATTACCATGAGTAAAACCTAATTGCGGATTGATATCGATGCTTTCACTTACCGAAAAATTAACACCTGCACCAAATTCGGCCCAGTTGCCCCAGCCAATTCCGGTCCCACCAGACCAGTAAATACCGTAAAAGGTAAAACTGGTTTTTTCGTTTAAGGTGTAGCTACCGGTTACAAGCGGAGCAAAACCAAAAAAAGTATCTGACACCAGTGTAACAGATAATGACGTTTTTTCTTCCTCTTCTTGAGCAACAGAAAACCACGAACAAAAAACAATTGCAATAAGTAGTGTAACTTTTTTCATAATTCAGAATTTAAGTTAATAATTGGTTAATAAGGCAAACAACTCATTAGTTATTTATCGGGGGTAAAATTAATTTTTGATTTAGTTTTTTCTACTAATACCCCTATTTTTTTAGTGTGTTAGGCGTATTTTTATCACAATTGTAATTTAAGCCCCTTAAATTTATGGGCTATACAATACCAAAACCATTTATTATTAAATTCACAAGATTTGAATTAGCAAAATTGACTTTTCCCTTGTTTTGGACGTTCATTTTTTAATTATTATAGGGCAGGAAAAGGACAAATCTTTCAAAAAAGATTTATTAGTGGGTTTTTAAAACAAGAAACCATCCTTAGAAAGATGGTTTTGAGTGAAAGTTGTAAATAAACTTACCCAATAAAATGCGCAAACAGTACTTCGTTTTCGTTTAAATAATCAAATCCATAGCCTTTGTTATGCATTTTGGTTTTGATACTTTCCAGATCTGTTGGATTTTTAAGTTCCAAGCCAACAATGGCCGGGGCATTTTCGCGGTTGTTTTTTTTTGCAAACTGAAAGTAGGTAATATCGTCATTTTCCGATAAAATGTCGCTTACAAATTCTTTAAGGGCGCCGGGGCGCTGCGGGAAATTCACCATAAAGTAATGTTTTAAACCTTCGTAGATGAGGGAGCGCTCTTTGATTTCTTCGGTGCGTTCAATATCATTATTACCACCGGTGACCAAACACACCACGCTTTTGCCGGAAATCTCGTTCTTTAAAAAATCCAAGGCCGCAATACTCATGGCGCCTGCGGGCTCTACGACAATGGCTTCTTCGTTATAAAGCTTAAGAATGGTAGTGCAAATTTTTCCCTCTGGTACCAATTGCATTTTGTGTAAGTGACCCTTGATCACATCGAATGTTTTATCGCCTACTCGTTTGACGGCTGCACCGTCCACAAAACGGTCAATACTGCTTAAAACAACCGGTTCGTTGTGTTTTAAAGCCTCAACCATCGATGGTGCTCCATCGGGTTCTACGCCAATAATTTTGGTTTTAGGACTCAATTTTTCAAACACCGTCACCAATCCGGCAGTTAAGCCTCCTCCACCAACCGGCACTATCACATAATCGATTGGTTCTTTAATATCGTTTAAAATTTCAAGTCCAACAGTACCCTGACCGGCTATAATCAATTCGTCGTTAAAGGGATGAATAAAGGCCTTTTGATTTTCCTGAGCGTCACTCATGGCGGCCGCATAGGCATCGTCGAAGGTATCACCAATTAAAAGGATTTCTATAAAGTCTTTACCAAAGAGTTTGACTTGTTTTATTTTTTGATTGGGGGTAGTTTTTGGCATGTACACCTTGCCGTAAATTTTAAGTAATCGGCAAGACAAGGCAAAACCCTGGGCGTGATTGCCCGCACTGGCACAAACAATACCCAATTGTTTTTGCTGTGCGTCTAAATGTGAAATTTTATTGTATGCACCCCTTATTTTATACGAACGAACTACTTGTAAATCTTCGCGTTTTAGGTAAACATGAGCGTTGTATTCTTGAGATAAGTTATAGTTATATTGCAAAGGGGTTGCGTTGACAACCCCTTTAAGTACTTGTTGTGCATCTAAAACTTCCTGATATAAATTCATTAGGCTTTTGGTCTTAACTTTCGTACTTCAGCACCGGTGAGCCAAAGTTCAGATTCTCTTATTTCTTTAAGTTCCTCTTCCAGTTTTTCCCTGTAATCAGGTTTGCTGCCTTCTTTGATTACTCTGGCGGCTTCTCTACCTGAAGATACCTCATCATACAGTTTTTCAAATACCGGTGTGGTGGCATCTCTAAATTTTCCTTTCCAGTCTAAAGCGCCTCTTTGCGCAGTAACAGAGGTATTGGCATACATCCAATCCATGCCGTTTTCGGCTACCAGAGGCATTAAACTTTGGGTAAGCTCTTCAACAGTTTCGTTAAAGGCTTCTGAAGGTGAATGCCCATTTTTACGAAGCACATTGTACTGCGCTTCAAATAAACCTGCAAGAGCGCCCATTAAAATACCGCGCTCGCCTGTTAAATCTGAAAAAACCTCTTTTTCAAAATTGGTTTCAAATAGATAACCAGAACCTACTCCAATACCAAGCGATACTACTTTTTCTTTAGCCTTACCGGTAGCATCCTGATAGATGGCATAACTGGAATTTAAACCTTCACCTGCTAAAAATAATCTGCGTAATGAGGTTCCTGAACCTTTTGGGGCTACCAAAATAACATCAATGTCTTTTGGCGGTACAATACCGGTTTGCTCGTGATAGGTCACACCAAAACCGTGTGAGAAATACAATGTTTTTCCGGGTGTTAAATGCTTTTTTACGGTTGGCCAGGATGCGATTTGTCCGGCATCGGACAATAAATACTGGATAATGGTGGCTTTTTCGCAAGCTTCTTCTATCTCAAAAAGCGTTTCTCCCGGCACCCAACCATCGGCAACCGCCTTGTCCCAGCTTTTGCCGCCTTTGCGCTGCCCGACGATGACGTTAAAGCCGTTATCCTTCAGATTTAAGGATTGTCCCGGACCCTGCACGCCGTAGCCAATAATGGCGATTGTATCGTTCTTAAGGGTTTCTAAGGCCTTTGACAGCGGAAACTCTTCACGCGTGATTACTTGTTCTTCTACTCCTCCAAAATTAATTGTTGCCATAATTTGATGTACTTAGTTATTAAAGTTGTTATATTAAATTTTTTAAACTTATTCTGTTGTTAAATATTCGTGTACTTTTTCGGCACACGCACGGCCTTCCTGAATGGCCCACACCACCAGTGATTGTCCGCGTCGGGCATCGCCACAAGAAAATATTTTAGGTTGATTGGTCTTGTACTCTTTATCATTGCCAATTAAATTACCCCTAGGGTCCAAGTTAATACCAAGACTATCTACCAATTTACCCTGTTCTACATGCAAAAATCCCATAGCTAGGAATACAAAATCGCATGGCAGTACCCTTTCGGAACCTGCTACTTCTTCAAACGACAAGTATTTATTGGTTAATGGATCTTTTTTCCATTCGATGTTAACCAATTTGATGCCGGTTAGTTGCCGGTGCTCATTCATTACAAATTCCTTGGCGTTCACCGACCATTTCCGTTCGCAGCCTTCTTCATGCGATGAGGTGACCTTCAAGGTCATGGGGTATTGTGGCCAAGGCATGGTAGCATCTCGGTGTTTAGGCGGTTTGGGCATGATCTCCAGCTGGGTGATGCTTTTGGCGCCTTGACGGTTGGCTGTACCTATACAATCTGAGCCGGTATCGCCACCACCAATCACGATGACGTTTTTATCTTTGGCGTCAATCTCAAGAGACCTGATACCATCCACAAATTCGTTAGATTGTTTTAAATAATCCATAGCAAAATGCACGCCTTGGGCTTCTCTGTTTTTAATTGGAAGGTCTCTTGGAACCGTGCTTCCGGTGGCAAGAACGATAGCATCGAAGTTTCGCTTTAAATCTTCAGCCGAATAATCAACGCCCACCTCAATATTGGTTTTAAATACCACACCTTCATTTTTCATGAGTTCCAGTCGACGGTCTACGACATTTTTTTCCAACTTAAAATCGGGGATGCCATACCTTAACAAACCACCTATTTTGGCCTGCCTTTCAAACACCGTGACCTTATATCCCACTTGATTGAGCTGATCGGCGGCCGCCAAACCCGCAGGTCCTGAGCCTACTACAGCAATGTGTTTGTCTTGTTGCACTACCGGATAATTGGGCCTCACCCAGTTGTTTTGATAGGCAATTTCTATGATGTTCTTCTCAATTTCCTCAATGGTTACCGGATCTTCATTAATACCCAATACGCAGGCACCTTCGCAGGGTGCCGGACAAATTCTTCCGGTAAATTCGGGGAAATTATTGGTGCTTTTTAAAATATGATAGGCGGTTTCCCATTGTTTGTTATACACCGCATCATTAAATTCGGGAATGATGTTGCCTAACGGACAACCACTCATGCAAAACGGAATACCGCAGTCCATACACCTAGCCGACTGCTTATTTAGAACGTCGGTTGAAGGTAAAGACTGAAACTCTTTATAATGCTTTGTTCTTTCAGGAACCGGCTGACGTCCCGGCGTTTCTCTTTCTATGGTTAAAAACCCATCTATCTTTCCCATGGTCTATTCTTTATTGATTAGTTTTTGTTGTTCCAGTACCGCTTTATAATCTCTTGGAAACACCTTCACAAAATGCGATTTGCAGTCGTTGAAGTTGTTTAGGATATATTGGGAGGCTTTGCTGTTAGTGTCCTGCAGGTGCTCCTGAAGCATGGTTTTGACCACCTCAAAGTCCTGTGGCTCCAAATCTTCGAGATTGGCCATATCGGGATTAAAATTGAGTTTTAAACTCTCGTTCACATCCCATACATAAGCAATACCGCCACTCATACCGGCACCAAAATTTCGGCCCACACTGCCAAGAATTAATACAATACCACCGGTCATGTATTCACAACCATGATCGCCTACGCCTTCTACCACGGCTACAGCGCCGGAGTTTCTAACGGCAAAGCGCTCTCCCGCCATACCGTTGATAAACACCTTACCGGCCGTGGCACCGTAAAGGGCCACATTGCCAACAATGCTGTTTTCGCTCGCTTCCAGTTGCGAATCTCTGTCGGTATAGACAATGAGATGAGCACCAGAGAGCCCTTTACCGAAATAATCGTTGGCATCGCCCTCTAATTTCAGCGTCATTCCTTTAGTACAAAAGGCTCCAAAACTCTGTCCGGCAGTGCCTCTAAAATTAAAGGTCATGGTGTCTTCGGGTAGGCCTTCAGACTTATATTTCTTGGTAATTTCATGCGACACAATGGTACCCACTGCCCTATCGGTGTTATAAATGGGGAAGTCGGTTACCGTTTTTACTTTGGTTTCTAAAGATGCCTCAGCAGCCTCCAGCATTTGCCACGACAGCGAATTGCTTAAACCGTGGTCCTGTGGCTCAGACTGGTACATGGTATGCGATGAGTACAGTCGTTGCAGAAAGGCGCTTAAATCTACACGTTGGTGTTTCCAGAAGGTCAGGTCGTTTCTTTTGGTTAAACATTGGTACTGACCAATCATTTCATTAACGGTTCTAAAACCCAGACTAGCCATGATCTCGCGTACTTCCATAGCAAGAAATGTGAAGTAATTAACCACATGCTCTACCTTACCCGTGAACTTTTTACGCAACTCTGGATTCTGGGTGGCCACACCTACCGGACAGGTATTTAAATGGCATTTGCGCATTAAAATACAGCCTTCAACAATCAAAGCGGAGGTAGCCACGCCGTATTCCTCCGCGCCCAAAAGCGCTGCGATGACCACATCTCTTCCTGTTTTAATTTGTCCGTCGGTTTGCAACACCACGCGCTGCCTTAACTGATTTTTTATAAGGGTTTGGTGAGTTTCAACAATACCCATTTCCCATGGTAATCCGGCATGTTTAATAGAGCTCAAGGGTGAGGCACCTGTACCGCCATCATAACCCGAAATCAGGATATGATCGGCTTTGGCCTTGGCAACGCCGCTGGCAATAGTGCCCACGCCTGCTTTTGATACCAACTTAACGCTGATACGGGCGTGGCGATTGGCATTTTTTAAGTCGAAGATGAGCTGGGCCAAATCTTCAATAGAATAAATATCGTGGTGTGGTGGTGGTGAAATTAAACCAACTCCTGGTGTTGAGTGTCGGGTTCTACCAATCCAGTCGTCTACCTTGTAGCCCGGTAATTGTCCGCCTTCGCCCGGTTTAGCACCCTGCGCCATTTTAATTTGAAGTTCATCAGCCTCGGTGAGGTATCGGGCCGTGACACCAAATCTCCCAGATGCAATTTGTTTAATGGACGAACGCATACTGTCGCCATTGGGTAGTGGCTCGTAACGTGCTTCGTCTTCGCCGCCTTCGCCGGTATTGCTTTTTGCGCCAATACGGTTCATAGCCATGGCCAGCGTGGTGTGTGCTTCCCAGGAGATGGATCCAAAAGACATGGCACCGGTGGCAAATCGTTTTAGAATGTTTTCAACCGGTTCTACCTCATCAATCGAAATGGGTGCGCGGTCGTTTTTAAACTCCAGTAAACTTCTGATAGCCGCCGATTTTTCGGTTAAATTATTGGCTGCCGCACTGTACTTTTTAAACAATTCAAAGTCGCCCTTTTGGGTTGATAGTTGCAATAAATGCACGGTTTGCGGATTGTAATTGTGGTACTCGCCGTTCTTTTTCCACTGATACAAGCCACCGTCGTCTAAAACATTATTAGGAACCAGCTCCTTAAAGCCGCGTTTATGCTTTTCAACGGCTTCACGGGCAATATCGTCTAAATCTAAACCGCCAATTCTAGACACGGCTCCACTAAAATAATTATCGACAACCGATTTATCGATACCGATAATTTCGAAAATCTGGGCACCCTGATAGGATTGAACAGTAGAAATACCCATTTTAGAAAATATTTTTAGCAAACCGCTTTTAACAGCTTCAATGTAATTGGCCTTTAGCTCTTTGAAATTGGTATTTTCAGATTGACCTTCGTCTACCAATTTTCTAATGGAAGACAGGGCCAAATACGGGTTGATGGCAGTGGCGCCAAAAGCCAGTAAGGTGGCAAAGTGATGTACTTCCCATACGTCAGCCGCCTCAACAACAATACCTACTTTACCACGCATGCCCTTTCTGATTAAATGGTGGTGGACAGCCGAACAAGCCAATAAAGACGGAATGGGCGCGTGTTTGGAGTCTATGGATCGATCTGATAAAATGATGACCTCAAAGCCGTCTTCAACAGCATCGGAAGCATAGCGGCAAAGTCGGGTTAGTGCTTTTTTTAAGCTGCCCGATTCTTCATCGGCCTTAAAATAGGCGTGAATGGTTTTACTTTGCACCGATCCGCGGTCGATACTACGCAGCTTTTCCAATTGCATACTGTCTAAAATAGGATGCTTAAAGGTGATGGAATTGGCCGAACTTTCACTTTCAATCAGTAAATTACCACTATTACCCAAAATGGTTGTTAAAGACATCACAAGTTTTTCTCTGATGGGATCGATGGGCGGATTGGTAACCTGTGCAAACAACTGTTTAAAATAGTTGCTTAAATGCTGGGGTTTATGACTTAGCACCGCAATGGGCGAATCGTAGCCCATAGAACCAATAGGTTCTTTGGAGGTTTCGGCCATGGGTTTGATAATGGTATTGATGTCTTCTCGCGAATAACCAAAGGCTTTTTGATATTTTAAAATATCTTCTATTTTCAATTTGGTAAACCGAAGTCTTGGCGACGGCAATTCGTCTACCGTAATCTTGTGAGCCTTTACCCATTGCTCGTATGGTTTTGAGGTGCAAATGTCTCTTTTGAGCTCGTCGTCGCTAATAATCTTTCCTTTGGTCATATCAACCAAAAACATCTTTCCGGGTTGCAGACGGCCTTTTTTAGTGATGATTTTGGGGTCTAATGGCAAGGCGCCCGACTCAGAAGACATGATAACCCTACCGTCGGAGGTAAGCGTATATCGCGAAGGTCTTAGACCGTTTCTGTCTAAAGTAGCGCCAATGATATCGCCATCGGTAAAGGATACCGATGCCGGACCATCCCAGGGTTCCATTAAATTGGCGTGGTACTCGTAGAAATACTTTTTGTAGTCTTCCATGTTTTCATGGCCATCCCAGGCTTCGGGAATGAGCATCATCATCACATGCGGTAAGGAACGGCCGGCATGCACCAGCAATTCAATCATGTTATCCAAACAAGCTGAATCTGATTGAATGTTGGAGACCAACGGCAAAATCATGTCGAACTCCTGTTGGGTAAAATGATCGCTTACAAAGTTTTTTTCGTTAGATTTTAGCCAGTTCAGGTTGCCCTCAATCGTGTTAATTTCGCCATTATGCGCAATGTAGCGGAAGGGTTGCGCTAGCTTCCACATAGGGCTGGTATTGGTGGCAAAACGGGAATGAATCATCCCAAAAGCCGATGTTAAATTTGGATTGGTGAGGTCTTTGAAATAGTTTCTCACCTGAATACTTCTTAGTTGTCCTTTATAAATGAGTTTTTTGCACGACAAGGACGCAATGTAAAAACCGATGGGATCGTTAATGGTGATATTGGCGGCTTGCCGGGTTATATAATTTCGAAGAACGAATAACTTTCTTTCAAAAGTGGTCTGATCTTTAAGGTCGAAAGGTCTTTCAACAAACACCATTTCCATAATTGGTTCGACATCGCGGGCCATTTGTCCCACATCGGTATTATCTACCGGTACGGGTCTAAACCCAAGAATATTGAAGTTGAGTTTTTCGGCGGCGCGCTTGATGAGGTTTTTACATTCAGCGTACAGAAATTCATTTTTCGGGAAAAATATCATGCCTACCCCGTAATCGCCCAGTTGTGGTATGTTGAACCCTATTTTTAAGGCTTCATCTTTGAGTAATTCATGCGGAATCTGAATTTGAATACCGGCACCATCGCCTACATTTTCTTCATAACCTGTGGCACCGCGGTGCTCCATGTTCTCCAGCATGGTTAAAGCGTCTTCAACAATGCTGTGACTTTTAACGCCGTTAATGTGTGCTACAAATCCAACCCCGCAGGAATCGAATTCAAATTTTGGTGAGTATAATCCTATGTTGTCATTCATACGTCATCATCTTATTAAAATGAACTTAAACGAACTTAATCGCAAGTTCTCAATAGTTAAATACCATGGTTTTTTTGCTTAAAAACTCATTGTTGATGGGGTCTTTGGTAGGGTCATTGGCATCCATTTCTATTACTTTTTTATGAACCCCTTCGTTAGCGCGGATAATTGCAATACGCGCCGATTTAACAAATTCCTTTAAATTGTAATTGTGGAGAAAGTTTAGAAATTTATTGATCTCGTCGTCTTGTCCCGTCACTTCAAAAATGGTATAGTCTTCTCTAATCACCACAGCCTTTGCGCCAAACTCTCTTAACACACGCTCTACCTTGATATCTTTCATAATGGTTTGGGTAGGCACCTTATATAAGGCCATTTGCTGCCAGATAATTTCGTCGTTGGTATTGCAGAACACTTTAAATACATCCACTAGTTTTTCGATTTGCTTGACTAAATTCTGTACTACCTCAGCACTTTCAATGACCACCAGGGTAAAGCGATAGATGTTGTCTATTTCGCTGGGCGAGGTATTTAAACTGTGTATTGATATTTTACGCCTTGTAAACATGGTGGCGATTTTGTTGATCAGTCCCACATGATTTTCGGTATAAATACTTAATGTAAATTCTTGTTTGCTCATAACTTAATTTTTTAAAACAATCGGGATGTTATAATTCATCAACGCCTAGTACAATTTCGGCCACACCCTTTCCCTGCGGTACCATAGGGAATACATTGTCCTGCTTACCTACCATCACTTCAACCAGGTAACTCTCGTTGCTTTGTAGCATTTCGTTCAGAGTATCTTTCAAATTAGAACGCTGGGTCACCTTTTTGCCGTTAATACCATAGGCCTGCGCCAGCATTACAAAATCGGGACTTGTAATATCGGTAAACGAATATCTTTTCTCATGGAACAGTTCCTGCCACTGGCGCACCATACCAAGGAATTGATTGTTAAGTATCACAATTTTTACATTGGGCTTAAACTGCATAATGGTACCCAATTCCTGGATGTTCATTTGCGCGCCGCCGTCGCCCATAATGGCAATGACTTCTCTGTGTGGTGCTCCAAACTTGGCGCCTATAGCTGCCGGAATAGCAAAGCCCATAGTGCCTAAACCGCCGCTGGTGATATTACTTCTGGTGTTTTTTTGATGGCTGTAACGGCAGGCTACCATTTGATGCTGACCCACATCGGTGACGGTAATGGCTTCGCCATTAGTGAGTTCGTTGAGTAGCTTTATGACTTCGCCCATGGTTAACTCATCAGTCGCAGGATTTAACTCGGTGGTAATAATCTTGTCCTGCTCTTTTTGATTGAGTTTTCTGAACTCTTCTAGCCAAGCCTTATGGGTTCTTTTCTCGATGTGTTTGGTGAGTAAGGGTAGCGTTTCCTTGCAATCTCCCCAAACCGCTACGGTAGTTTTGACGTTTTTATCTATTTCGGCCGGATCGATATCTAGGTGAATCACCTTGGCCTGTTTGGCGTATTTATCCAATCGGCCGGTAACGCGGTCGTCAAATCGCATACCTATTGCGATTAATACGTCGCATTGGTTGGTCATATAATTTGGTGCCAAATTTCCGTGCATGCCCAGCATGCCAACGCACAAAGGATGATCGGTAGGAACGGCACTCATACCCATAATGGTCCAGGCAGCAGGAATTCCTGACTTTTCTAGAAAATCCAGAAACTCCTGCTCGGCTTTGCCCAAAATAACACCTTGACCAAAAATTACGAAGGGCTTCTTTGCGCTATTAATCAGTTGGGCTGCTTCGTAAATATAGGTTTCTCTAACAATAGGTTTGGGCCTGTAACTTCTTACGTGAATACAAGGGCTGTAGCCTTTATAGTCGAACATTTGAAGTTGGGCATTTTTTGTAATATCGATTAAAACCGGGCCCGGTCTGCCCGATTTTGCAATGTAAAAGGCCTTTGCCAGCACATCGGAAATTTCATTGGCGTCGGTGACCTGATAGTTCCACTTGGTAACAGGAGAGGTGATGTTAATCACATCGGTTTCCTGAAAGGCATCGGTACCCAGTAAATGCGCAAATACCTGTCCGGTGATGCAAACCACAGGTGTGGAATCTATCTGGGCATCGGCAAGGCCTGTCACCAGATTGGTGGCCCCAGGACCGCTGGTGGCAAAAACAACGCCGACTTCTCCACTGCTTCTGGCAAATCCCTGAGCGGCGTGAATAGCACCCTGTTCGTGACGTACCAATATGTGATTGATTTTGTCTATGTAATCGTAAAGCGCATCGTAAATTGGCATAATGGCACCACCTGGATAGCCAAAAACCGTGGTAACATTTTCTGACATCAGTGCGTCAATCACAGCAACGCTGCCATTGGTTTGTATGTTGGCAGATACTTTTTTTGGAACTATTGTTTGAGCTGAATTCATAGCATGATATTATTAAATCTCTAAAAATCTTCATCGGTAACGCAACCTTCTGATGCATCTTTAACCAATTTGATGTATTTGTAAAGCACCCCCGATGTAACGTTAGGCGCCGGGGTTTTAAATTGTTCTCTTCTTTTGGCGAGTTCTTCATTAGATACTTTTAAATTGATGGTGTTATTAACAGCATCCAATTCAATAATATCGTCATTTTCAACCAAGGCAATGGTACCACCGTCATAGGCTTCGGGAGTGATATGCCCAACCACAAAACCGTGGGTACCGCCGCTAAATCGGCCATCGGTAATCAGTGCAACGCTTTTTCCAAGTCCGGCGCCAATAATAGCCGAAGTGGGCTTAAGCATCTCGGGCATTCCGGGTCCGCCCTTCGGACCAACATACCTGATGACCACCACATCGCCGGCTTTAATTTTTTTGTCCTCAATACCTTTAATCAGTTCTTTCTCGCCATTAAAAACACGGGCAGGCCCCGTAAATGTTTCACCTTCCTTTCCTGTGATTTTTGCCACCGATCCCTTTTCAGCCAGATTGCCATACAAGATTTGCAAATGGCCGGTGGATTTTAACGGTGTTTGTAAAGGTTTGATAATACTTTGAGTATCAAAATCGAGGTCTGGTACCGCTTCTAAATTCTCGCGCATAGTCTTTCCGGTAACGGTTAAACAATCGCCGTGCAACATACCGTTTTGTAGTAAATATTTTAACACACGTGGTACACCGCCTTTTTCATGTAGATTTTGCATAAGATAATTGCCTCCGGGCTTGAAATCGGCCAGCAGCGGGGTTTTGTTACTGATTCTCTGAAAATCCTCCAAGGTGATTTTAACACCTACACTTTTGGCCATGGCAATCATATGCAAAACAGCATTGGTACTACCGCCAAACATAGTGAGTGCAGTAATGGCATTTTCAAAAGCTTCGAAGGTCATGATGTCTTTAGGACAGATATCCTTTTCTAATAAAATCTTTATATAATCTGAAACCGCTTCACATTCCCTGATTTTTTCTTCACTGATGGCGGGATTAGAACTAGAATATGGTAGACTCATCCCCAAAGCTTCAATAGCAATGGCCATGGTGTTGGCAGTGTACATGCCACCACAAGCACCCGCACCCGGACAAGAATTTTTGATGATGTTTCTGTATTCGGTGTCGTCAATTTTACCGGCAATTTTTTCACCCAAAGCTTCAAAAGCTGAAACGATGTTTAAGTCGCGACCTCTATATTTTCCGGGAGCTATGGTACCGCCATACACCATGATAGACGGACGATTTAAACGTCCCATAGCAATAATAGAACCGGGCATATTTTTATCGCAACCGGGAATAGCAATCACCGCATCGTAATAATGACCGTCTACCACACTCTCGATACTATCGGCTATAATTTCCCTGCTTACCAAAGAATAACGCATACCGTCGGTTCCGTTGGTGATGCCATCGCTAATGCCAATGGTATTAAAAATAAGGCCTACCATGTCTTTATTGTTGGTTTCCTTTTTAATCAGCGCCGCCAACTTGTTAAGGTGCATATTACAGGTATTACCATCGTAACCCATAGAGGCAATGCCTATTAAAGGTTTTTGCATATCTTCGTCCGTCATACCAATACCATAAAGCATGGCCTGAGCCGCGGGTTGTGTTGGATCTTGAGTTACGTTTTTACTGTATTTATTTAGAGGCATTGAATGCTTTTTAAAATTAATAATTTAAAACTTCTTTGTTTTTCTGAATAAAACTTGCCACGACATCGCCTACTTGTGAAGTGCTGAAGTTTGTTTCCTTATTTAAATCCACCGTTACTACACCTTCTGAAATGGCGCGGTTTACGGCATCGCGAACGGTTTTAGCTTCGGTTATGAGATTGAAATGCTCCAACAACATGGCCGCACTTAAAATAGAGGCCAACGGATTGGCGATATTTTTTCCTGTGGCTTGCGGATACGAACCGTGAATGGGTTCAAATAAGGCCGTCCCCGATCCTACCGAAGCCGAGGCCAACAAACCAATAGAACCACCAATCACGCTGCATTCATCTGAAATGATGTCACCAAACATATTTTCGGTGAGGATGACGTCAAATTGCGAAGGTGCTAAAATCACCTGCATGGCGGCGTTATCAACAAAGAGAAAATCTAATTCAACATCGGGATATTGCTTGGAAATTGCAGTGACCACTTTTCTCCAGAGTCTGGAAGTTTCTAATACATTGGCTTTATCTACCAGAGTCAATTTTTTACGGCGATGTTGCGCCGCTTTAAATGCCAAATGAGCTACGCGCTCTATTTCGGGTTTGGAATATTCGCATAGATCTGATGCTACGGTACCATCCTCGCTTAGGGTCTTTTCTCCAAAATAAATACCACCTGTTAACTCGCGATAAATAACCAAATCGGTACCCTGAATGATGTCTTTCTTTAAAGGCGACTTAGATATCAAGGCATCAAAGGCCTGAACCGGTCTGATATTGGTAAACAATCCTAATTCTTTTCTCAATTTAAGTAAGCCCTGTTCGGGTCTTATTTTGGCGTCGGGATTGTTGTCGTATTTGGGATGCCCTATAGCGCCAAACAATATGGCTTGTGAAGCTTTGCAAAGTTCCAAGGTCTCATCGGGTAAAGGATTGTTGCATTCATCTATGGCTACTGCACCAACAAGCGCTTGACTGTAATTAAATGTATGACCAAATCTGTCGGCAACGGCATCGAGTACTTTTTGTGCCTCGGCGGTTACTTCAGGACCAATGCCATCACCTGATAAAACTGCTATATTTAAATTCATTGAATGCGTTTTTAAAAATTTATTTCGGTTTGTCTTTGTTTTTCAAAGGTTTCGATGGCATCTTTTTTACTGATTAAAAAATCAATATCATCGTAGCCATTCAGCATACAAACTTTTTTAAATGGGTCTATATCAAATTCCGACTGTTGTCCGGAACCATCAATACTAATAGTTTGCGATTCTAGATCAACTGTAAAAGTTGTATTTGGATTTTCATCTATCGCGTTAAATAACTTTTGCAAAAACTCGGGCGACACTTGTAATGGCAATAAACCATTGTTCAAGGCATTGCCTTTAAAAATGTCAGCAAAATAGCTGGACACTACTACTTTAAATCCGTAATCGGTTAAAGCCCAGGCAGCGTGTTCTCTACTGCTACCACATCCGAAGTTATCACCAACCACTAATATTTGTCCGCTGTAGGTGTCATCATTCAGCACAAAAGACGCCACAGGCTCATTATTTGGATTGTATCTCCAGTCTCTGAACAAGTTTTCGCCAAAGCCAATTTTGTTGGTGACTTTTAAAAAACGTGCCGGAATAATTTGATCGGTATCGACGTTTTCAACCTTTAAAGGCACGGCCGTTGATGTAAGTTTCACAAATTTTTCCATCTTAATTCAGAAATTTAGTAATGTCTATAATTTTACCTTCAACAGCAATGGCAGCTGCTACGAGCGGACTGGACAATAAGGTTTTTGAGCCTTGACCTTGTCTGCCTTCAAAATTTCGGTTGGAGGTAGATACACAATATTCGCCGGAAGGAATCTTATCATCGTTCATGGCCAAACAAGCAGAGCAGCCCGGCTGACGAATCTCAAAACCGGCCATTTCAAACACCTCCCTTAAACCTTCCTGTTCTATTTGCTTCACCACCTGTTGCGAACCGGGGACAATTAAGGCATTGACGTTTGGAGCCTTTTGCTTTCCTTTAATGTAAGAGGCCGCCATTCTAAAATCTTCTATTCTAGAGTTGGTACAGCTGCCAATGAATACGTAGTTGATGGGCTGACCAATAAGCGACTGACCTTCTTCAAATCCCATGTAAGCCAGTGCTTTTTTATCGGATTCCCCTTTGTTTAGTGGAACAGTACCGTTTATTTTCATACCCATACCGGGATTGGTACCGTAGGTAATCATTGGCGCAATATCTTCAGCATTGAAATGGTATTCCTGATCAAAAACTGCATCTGCGTCGGATGGCAAAGTTTTCCAGTAGGCTATTTTCTTCTCGAAGGCTTCACCTTTAGGAGCAAACTCACGGTCCTTAATGTAACTAAATGTCGTCTCATCGGGCGCAATCATACCACCACGCGCACCCATTTCAATACTCATATTACAAACGGTCATACGGCCTTCCATAGACATCTCTCTAAAGACATTACCGGCGTATTCGCAGAAATAACCGGTGCCCGAGTTGGTACCCAGATGCGATATGATATACAAAATAACATCTTTGGGTGTAACACCTTTAGCCAGTTTTCCGTTAACGTTAACGCGCAGACTTTTGGGCTTGTTTAAAATTAAACACTGACTTGCAAATACCTGCGCTACCTGACTGGTACCAATCCCAAAAGCAATAGTACCAAAAGCACCGTGCGTAGACGTATGACTATCGCCACAAACCATGGTCATGCCCGGTTGCGTAACGCCTAACTCAGGAGCCATTACATGCACGATGCCCTGGTACTTGTGACCCAAATCGTATAATGTGATGTTATGCTTTTTACAATTTTCGGTGAGCTGCTGTAATTGCTGTCTCGAAAGCAGATCCTTTATAGGTAAATGCTGATTGACCGTTGGCACGTTGTGATCGGCTGTAGCCAAAATTTGTTCGGGTCTTAACAGCGGAATGTTTCTGGTTTCGAGCTCTGCAAAGGCTTGCGGACTTGTAACTTCGTGAATTAAATGCTTGTCTATGTATAAAATATCGGGTCCGTTTGGTATGGATTCCACCACGTGACTATCCCATACTTTATCAAAAAGTGTCTTGCCCATGTTAAAAAACTAAGTGATTAATTTTACTGTTTTCAAGTAAATGGCTTAGGTCGTCATCCTTAACCTCCTTAAGTTGGTCTGCCAGATAAAGAAACTCCTGATACACCACATCCAACTGCAATTTGGTTAAGCAAAATCCGATGTTTTTGGCGCGGTAAGCCAAGGCAGCTCTACCGCTTCTGGCAGTTAGAATAATAGATGATGTGGCAACACCTACATCGGCAGGATCGATGATTTCGTAAGTTTCTCTGTTTTTAATAACACCATCTTGGTGAATTCCTGAGCTATGCGCAAAGGCATTACTGCCTACAATAGCCTTGTTGGGTTGCACCGGCATACCCATATTTTCAGACACCAAACGGCTGATGTTGTTGAGCATTTTGGTGTTAATATTGGTATTTAAATTGAGATACGGATGTTGTTTCATGATCATCACCACTTCTTCCAATGCCGTGTTCCCTGCGCGTTCACCTATACCATTAATGGTACATTCTATTTGTCTGGCGCCGTTTCTAACGCCTGCAATGGCATTGGCGGTTGCCAGTCCTAAATCGTTGTGACAATGACAAGACAAGATCGCCTTATCAATATCTACTACATGCTGCGTTAGGTATTTAATTTTAGCACCATATTCTTCGGGCAGGCAGTAACCGGTGGTATCGGGAATGTTGAGCACGGTGGCACCGGCTTTAATCACCTCAGTGCAAACTTGGGCCAGAAAGTTGTTATCAGTTCGGCCCGCGTCTTCGGCATAAAACTCCACGTCGTCAACAAAAGATTTGGCATAGGCAACTGCCTCGACAGCGCGTTCAATGATCTCTTCGCGCGATGCGTTAAACTTGTGTTTGATATGAGAATCAGAAGTACCGATACCTGTGTGTATTCTCGGCTTTTTGGCCTTTTCAAGGGCTTTGGCGGCCACCTCTATATCCTTTTTGTTGGCGCGGGTTAATCCGCATACAGTAGCGTTGTTTACAACTTTAGCAATGGCAGCTACTGCTTCAAAATCGCCCGGACTGGAAATGGGGAATCCTGCCTCGATGACATCAACCCCAAGGTTGTCGAGCGCCTGCGCAATGTTGAGCTTTTGTGATTTATTAAGCTTACAACCAGGAACTTGCTCGCCATCTCTTAAAGTGGTATCAAAAATTTGAATTTGATTATTATTCATAATGGATTCAATTAATATCTTTGCTAAACACGCGAAGGTAGGTTAGCACTAATTCAGATAAAACCACGAGTGTGCTGATTATACGATTTCTAATGAACCCTTATTGTAGTTAACGTAATTATTTACAATGTATTAACCCTTTATAAATTACAATGTCTAACAGTCATCAAGACAATTTATTTGCTTTAATTAAATCGCTTTCAAAATCTGAAAAAAGACAATTTAAATTGTTTGCCAATAGATTGGAAGTTAATAAAGAGGCTAAATTTTTACAGCTGTTTGACTTGCTGGACAAAATGAAGGACTACAAGGAAGAAGACATTTTAAAATCGAAAATTGTAAAAAAAGTACAACTCCCCAACTTGAAAAATCACCTTTACGGGCAGATTTTGGTGAGTTTAAGAATGCATCCCACCAATCAGAACATTAGAGTTCAAATTAGAGAACAGTTGGATTTTGCTACGATTCTCTATCACAAAGGACTCTTTAAACAAAGTTTAAAATTACTCGATAAGGTAAAATTATATGCGCTGGTCAATGAAGAAAAAAATATTGCCTACGAAATCATTGAACTGGAAAAAGTAATAGAATCGCAGTACATTACGCGCAGCTCTTTGGATCGCGCCGACCAGCTCATTGAAGAATCAAAACGCGTGAGTCTTCAAAATGATATTGTAAGTAAACTATCAAATTTGTCCTTGAAGCTCTACCAAATCATGCTGGTTAAAGGTTACGTAAAAACGCATAATGAACTAAAGGAGCTACAGCAGTTTTTTCAGGCGTCGCTACCAGTGTACAAGCAAAAGGATTTAGGTTTTAGAGAAAAATTATGGATATATAAAACCTATCTATGGTATTATTTCTTGTCGCAAGACCTTGTGAGTTGCTATAAATACGCACTTAAGTGGGTGAATTTGTTTTACGAAAGACCCCACATGATTAAGTTCAATCCGGTTTGGTACATCAAAGGAGTTAACTATTTGCTGGAGGCATCGTTTTTGCTCAACCACAAAACACAGTTCAAAAAAGCGCTGCGGGACTTTGAAAAAACGACCGAAGAGGATCTTATTCTCAAAAACGATAACAACAGTATACTGATTTCATTGTGTATCTATACCAATAAGTTAAATTATCATTTAATGAATTGCGACTTTGAAAACGGTATTGTTTTAAAAGAAGACATCCTCAATTTTATCGAAGCCAATTCAGAAAGAATAGACAACCATCATGTGATGGTATTTTACTACAAAATAG
Source organism: Paucihalobacter ruber (assembly GCF_006494535.1). GTDB lineage: Bacteria > Bacteroidota > Bacteroidia > Flavobacteriales > Flavobacteriaceae > Paucihalobacter > Paucihalobacter ruber. The sequence goes on along the minus strand of NZ_VHIQ01000005.1, from coordinate 286,674 downwards.
CCTGTTTGTATTTTGGTTTGGAAGACTATGTCAATACCATCCAATATCTTGAAAATATTATTGACAATAAGCAAGAGCGTGTTAAGGAAGAATTGATGTGTTTTGCTAAAATATTAAATCTTATCACACATTACGAAGCCTCATTTGACGAGAAACTGGAATACCAAATCAAAAGTACCTATTCGTACTTATTAAAAATGGATAACCTGCAACAAGTTCAAAAAGAGATGCTCAGCTTTATTAAAACCATTAGCAACTCTTACCCCAGCCAGTTAAAACCGGAATTGGAAAAATTACACAGCAAACTACTGGAACTGAAAAATCATCCCTTTGAAAAGCGTTCATTTTATTATCTCGATATGCTCTCATGGATTGAAAGCAAGTTAGAAAATAAACCTATTCTGGAAATTATTAGGGAGAAGTCAAAACGGATGAAATAATTTGAAAAGTACTTTTCCCCCTAAATCTCTTGCTATTTTTAACAACGAAATTAATGTTTAAAACGGCCAACTATATTAAGGAAAGTTCATACTACATGCTTAAGACGGTTAAATTATTAGATTTACGCCAGTCTGTGCGATGAATAAACTAACACGTGTAAAACCATCTATTTATCGCCACTTCGAGCGTGACCACCGAAAGAGGTTAATTTTTACTGAAAGAGGTTAATTTTTACGGAGCGCAACGAAGTAAAAATTGTATCGAGAAGCCTTACTTCAAATTATTAATGTAACTTCCATAAGGATCTTGAAACTGCACACCTTCTGTAAATCGATACTTGCTCAATTGCTTAAAGGCTACCAAGCCCCACAAAATAAATTCTTTCGTGAAATTGACATCCTTTGCTGCCGTTTCGGGTTGGTGTTGTTGTATGAGTTTGTCGAGTGGCTTGATGCTTTCTAACTGTTCGTTGTAGGTAGCATTGTTCACATCGTCTAACAATTCAAAACCGCTTCCATTAAAAAACCAATGGATCACCTCATCATAAGGCGTTTCTTCTTCTTGTTTTTTAAGCTTTTCAACTTTTGGATAATATTTTTTAAATAAAGTTTTAACGGCAGCTTCAATTAATTCCTTCGCTACAAAATCGGCACCTTCTTGTTCACCTTCGTAAACCAATTCCACTTTACCGGTAATGGCAGGTATCACACCCATAAAATCGCTTAACCGTACTGTGGTATGCTCATCTCCCGACTTTAAAGCGCGACGCTCGGCACTACTAATCAAATTTTCGTATGCGGTAATGCTCATACGCGCACTCACGCCACTTTTTAAATCGATGTATTCGCTCTTTCGGGCTTCAAAACCTATTTGTTCTAATAGTTCTTTTGCCAATTCAGGAATTGTTACCAAACTGCTTTGTGCCTCATTAATTTTAGCCTCTTGCTGGGTGATGCGCTTGGCCACTTCGATATTTTCGGGATAATGGGTTAATATTTGCGACCCAATTCTGTCTTTTAGCGGCGTTACAATACTGCCGCGATTGGTATAATCTTCGGGGTTAGCAGTAAACACAAACTGAATATCTAAAGGTAATCGCAATTTAAAACCTCTGATTTGCACATCGCCTTCCTGTAAAATATTAAACAAGGCCACCTGAATTCTCGCTTGTAAATCGGGTAACTCGTTAATGACAAATATGCAGCGGTTCGCCCGTGGAATCATTCCGTAGTGAATCACCCGATCATCGGCATAACTCAGTTTTAAATTCGCCGCTTTTATCGGGTCAACATCACCAATTAAATCGGCTACGGTGACGTCAGGAGTGGCCAGTTTTTCGGCAAAGCGCTCATTGCGATGTAACCAGTAAATAGGTGTATCGTCGCCTTTTTCTACAATCAATGTTTTAGCATATCTGGAAATGGGTTGCATGGGGTCGTCATTAATCTCAGACCCTTCAACTACGGGAATGTATTCGTCCAACAATTGCACCATCAACCTTGCCAATCGGGTCTTAGCCTGACCTCTCAAACCTAATAAGTTGATATTATGTCTAGATAAAATGGCGCGTTCCAACTCTGGTATGACTGTGTTTTCGTAACCGTGTACGCCTTCAAAAACGGTGGATTTACTTTTAATTTTTTCAATTAAATTATCGCGCAATTCATCTTTAATAGATTTGCTTTGATAGCCTGCAGCTTTTAACTGACCTAATGTTGAAATATTTTTTATTGTCATTTTTTCTATAGTCTATTTTCTCTTTTCTCTTCTCTATTTTCTATTTTCTATTCTCCATTCTCACAACCAAAAACTCCGAACTCTGAACTCAAAACTAAAAACTACCTAATCCTCTTTCTCCTATTCGTCTCATAATCTTCAAAAATCATTTCGCCCAAACCTTTTAAACCCGTGTAAAAGGCCTTGCCTTTATTAGCTTCTGTGAAAGCGCGTACAAACTGCATTAAGTAAGGGTCTTGTGCAATCATAAAAGTGGTGATAGGCACATGCAATCTTCTGGCTTGTTGCGCCATGGCATAGCATTTATTGGTGATGTAGCTGTCTAATCCGTTGCTGTTTTTATAGTACTGTCCGTCGGGCATACGCAGGCAACTGGGCTTGCCGTCGGTGATCATAAAAATTTGCTTGTTGGTGTTGCGTTTACGTCTCAGTAAATCTAAGGCCAATTCCAATCCGGCAACCGTGTTGGTATGATACGGACCCACATTGAGGTACGGTAAATCCTTGATATCAATACGCCAGGCATCATTACCAAATACCAAAATATCGAGTGTATCTTTGGGGTAACGCGTGGTAATAAGTTCGGCCAGTGCCATGGCTACCTTCTTAGCGGGTGTGATGCGGTCTTCGCCGTAGAGAATCATACTATGGCTAATGTCGATCATTAACACCGTGCTCATTTGCGATTTATGCAGCGTATCTTCCACCACCAAATCGTCTTCGCTTATGGTGAAGTCGCCAATGCCGTTATTAATTTGTGCGTTGCGCAGGCTTTCGGTAATGTTTACCTTTTCAATAGCATCGCCAAACTGGTAGTTTCTAAACTCGCCTGTGTGCTCATCGCCTACGCCCGATTGCTTACTGCGGTGATTGCCCGAGCCGCTCCGTTTTATTTTTCCGAAGATATGGTTGAGCGCTTGTTTTCTAATGGCTTGCTCGGTTTTAGCCGTAATACCCAATTCACCTTTGCCATCGGGTTTGATTTCTTCGCGGATGTAGCCTTTATTTTTTAAATCTTCAATAAAATCTTCGATGGTATAATCGGGAGTGGTGAGTTTGTACTCCTTGTCTAACTGCTTAAGCCAGTCAATAGCCTCATCAAAATCTCCCGAAGTGTAAGTGATGAGTTCCGTAAAGATTTCGAACAACTTATCAAAAGGCGATAAGTTGGGCGCCTCATAAGGTTTAAAAACAAAACCCGAAGTTTTTTGGTTGTAATTCATAGCAATGTAAAAGTACTATTTTTTAAGAGCGAAATCAAGATGTATTAACATGAGATTAAGAATTAAAATGACATTAATTTCATAAATTCACGGACTAATTAACTAACTTTTTAAAATGAAACGCATTCAACTCCTCCTGGTGTTTTTTATCACCATAACACTATCAGCGCAAACCATTCCGCAAGAACTACTTAAAAACATGACACCCCGAAATATTGGTCCGGGTGGTATGTCGGGTCGGGTCACCGCAATAGATGCGGTACATTCAAATCCTGATATCATTTATGCCGGAACCGCATCCGGCGGACTGTGGAAATCGCAATCGGGCGGCATTGCATGGACACCAATTTTCGATAAAGAAGTCACCGCTTCTATCGGTGCAGTTGCCATACAACAATCTAACCCAAGTGTGATTTGGGTTGGTACCGGTGAAGGGAATCCACGAAACAGTCTTAATGGCGGCTATGGCATTTACAAGTCTTTAGATGCCGGAAAATCCTGGATACCTATGGGACTTGAAAAAACAAGACACATTCACCGTATTGTAATCGACCCAACCAACCCCGATGTGGTGTATGTGGGCGCCATTGGTTCACCTTGGGGCGAACATACCGAGCGTGGTGTTTACAAAACTACCGATGGCGGTAAAACCTGGCAACAAATATTGTTTGTCAATAACAAAACCGGTGTGGCCGATTTAGTGATGGATCCTAAAAATCCCAATAAGCTCATTGCCGCTATGTGGGAACACAAACGCGACCCTTGGTTTTTTAATTCCGGTGGAAAAGGTTCAGGGCTCTACATCACCCATGATGGCGGTTCCAACTGGAAACAAATTACCGCCGACGACGGTTTGCCTAAAGGTGAATTGGGTAGAATTGGCATAGCCATAGCACGCAATAAACCAAATATTGTTTATGCCATTGTGGAGGCTAAAAAGAATGGTTTCTACCGCAGTGAAGATGGTGGTTTCACCTGGAAGCTGGTCAACAGCAATTCGGGTCAATTTGGCAACAGACCGTTTTATTACTCTGAAATTTATGTCGATCCGCAAAACGAAAACCGTGTTTATTCTATTTTTACCTATGTGAATGTAAGTGAAGACGGTGGCAAAAGTTTTGAGATGCTCATGCCGGCTTATGGCGTTGATAACGGTGTGCACCCCGATCACCACGCCTGGTGGATTCACCCCGAAAATGGCAATTATATGATAGACGGTAACGATGGTGGTCTTAACATAACGCGTGACGGTGGCAAAAGCTGGCGATTTGCCGGTAATATTCCTGTGGCGCAGTTTTATCATATCAACGTAGATAACGAAATTCCTTATAACGTTTACGGCGGTATGCAAGACAACGGCTCCTGGCGCGGTCCCGCCTATGTATGGCGTGCACAAGGGATTAGAAATTCGTACTGGCAAGAGATTAGTTTTGGCGATGGTTTTGACGTGGTGCCCGACAGAGACGATGCGCGTTTCGGCTGGAGTATGAGCCAAGGTGGCAACGTGTCGCGATACGACTGGGAAACCGGAAATAATTATGGCGTTAAACCCACGCATCCTGATGCTAATGTGGAACTGAGATTTAATTGGAATTCGGCCATTAACATAGATCCGTTTGACAACAGTACCATTTACTTCGGAAGTCAGTTCGTACACAAATCCACCAATAAAGGTGACACCTGGAGTATTATTTCACCCGATTTAACCACCAACGATCCTGAAAAACAAAAACAAGGAGACAGCGGTGGCTTAACCATGGATGCCACAGGTGCCGAAAACCACTGTACCATTTTGGTGATAGAACCATCACCCGTTGAAAAAGACATGATCTGGATAGGTACTGATGATGGCAAAGTGCACTACACCACAAACGGCGGAACCAACTGGGTAGATGTTACCAAAAACATCAAAGGACTTCCCGAAGGCAGTTGGGTAGCTCAAATAAAATCTTCTAACAAAAATAAAGGTGAAGCTTTACTAATAGCAAACGACTACCGAAGAGATAATTACACACCTTACGCATACCGCACCAAAGATTACGGTAAAACATGGAAACGCATTGTAGACGAAAGTGACGTGATTAGTTTTACCCTCGCCATAGTTGAAGATTTAGAAGAACCCAACCTTATATTTTTAGGAACTGATGATGGCTTGTACTACTCTGTCAATGCAGGCGAGAACTGGACCAAATGGACCGAAGGTTTCCCGACCGTACCGGTAATTGATTTGGTGATACATCCACGTGAGCACGATTTGGTAATAGGTACCTTTGGTCGCGCCGCATGGGTGATTGATGATATTAGACCGTTGCGAGAATTAGCTAAAAACAAAAAAATATTAGATGCCAATTTACAGTTGTTTGACCCGCCTACAGCTTATCAGGCAGCCTACCAACAACCCACCGGAAGTCGTTTTGGTGCCGATGCCATGTATGCCGGCGATAACCGCGGTGGTGGTGCTATATTGTCCTATTATTTTAAACCGAAGGCAAAGGCCGAAAAATCTGATGCTAAAAAAGATTCAACTGATACTAAAAAAGCTTCCGATAGTTTGTTTCTGAAAATTTATGATGGCGACCGACTCATTAGAACCTTAAAACAAAAGGCGCCTAAAGATGCCGGTATTTACAAATGGACCTGGTATATGGACGAAGCCGGAGTAGACAGACCTTCAAGAAGTAACCGAAACAGAAACAACGAACCCGGCGGTGTGAGTGTAAAACCCGGTAAATATAAGGCTGTGTTGAGTGATGGTGAGGTTTCTTCGGAAACTACCGTAACCGTAGCGACAGATCCCAGACTGGATGTCAATCAAAACGCCATCAACCAAGTTTACGAAGCATCCAAAAACATGGAAGCCATGCTACAATTGTCTGCCGATGCCGTAAAACAGTTGGTAGAAAGCAAATCCATCGCAGAGAAATACAAAAAAGACCTGAGCAGTTTAGATAAAGACACCTACAAAGACGCCATTGACAAATCTACAGAGGCAATTAAAGAAATAGATGCCCTAATTGATGTATTTTTAGGTAAACAAGACGACAGACAAGGCATTACCCGTAGTCCGGAAGTTACGGTCATGCAACGCCTTTACACAGCATCGGGTTACGTGCGCTCAAGACAAAACGGCATCACCAACACCGAAACCCGATTGATGGACCAGGCCAAAGAGGCCTTAAATAATGCCACTGAAAAGGTCAACGCATTTTACAACAGCAATTGGCCTGAATATCAAAAAGCTATGGAAGCCTTATCGGTGACTGCTTTTAAACCAACTAAAACATTTAAATTATGAACAAAGTCATTTATCTCTTATTAGGAATTACCTTAATGGCTTCCTGTAAGAACGAACCCAAACAATCGGAAAACGAAGTTACGACTGTAGAAAGTTACACCATTGAGCAACTTATGGACAACGAAGCGGTGAACGGCGGAAGCTTTTCGCACGACAATTCTAAATTATTGATTTCAAGCAACCGAACCGGTATTTTTAATCTGTACACAATTCCGGTTGAAGGTGGCGAATTCACGCCCGTAACGGCTTCAGACAGCACCTCTATTTACGCGATTTCATTCTTTCCAAAAGACGACAGAATCTTGTTTAGTGCCGATGGCAATGGCGATGAAATCAACCATATTTACATGATAGATACCGACGGTACCATTACAGATTTAACGCCTGAAACGGGCGCCAAATCGTCTTTCTACGGTTGGGCAAAAGACGAACAAAGTTTCTTTTTTGGATCCAATAAACGCGATCCAAGATACTTTGACATCTACCAATTAAATATTAACGATTTTAGCACCAAACTCATCTTTCAAAATGATGAAGGCTGGCAGTTCAACGCCATGTCTGACGACGAGCAATATTTGGCCTTCACCAAAGCCATTACCACCAGTAACAGCGACTTATTTGTTCACAACTTAAAAACTAATCAAACCGTAAAAGTGAACAGCTCTGAAAGCGGTAATAACGCGCAAGTCTTTTCCAAAGACAGCAGTTATTTGTATTATACCACAGATGCCGATGCTGAATTTAGATATTTAATGGCCTACGAACTGGAAACCGGTAGCAGTGAGAAAATGATAGAACGCAACTGGGATATTTTGGGCTGCAGTATTTCGGAAGAAGGTACTTATATGAGTATTTTTGTTAATAACGACGGTAAGACTGATATTGAAATCATTAACAACCTTACCGGAGACGAGTTACCACTGCCCGACTTTGGCAGTAGTAGCATTAGCAATATTGGGTTTTCAAAAGACGAAAGCTATATGAGAATGTTTGTGGGTGGCTCAAATACACCATCAGATTTGTACACCTACCACATCCCAACCGAAACACAATACAGATTGACCCACGTTTTAAACGAAGCCATCAATCCAGAAGATATGGTAACGGCCACCGTTGTGAGATTTAAATCGTTTGACGGTGTTGAAGTTCCGGCTATTTACTATTTACCGCACCAAGCCTCTGCCGACAATAAAGTACCGGCAATGATTTGGGTGCACGGTGGTCCGGGTGGACAAACACGTCAGAATTACAATCCTTTGATGCAGTATATGCTCAATCAAGGCTATGCTGTTTTAGCAGTAAATAACCGTGGCAGTAGCGGTTACGGAAAAACTTTTTACCAAATGGACGATCTCAACCACGGTGAAAAAGATTTACAAGACTGCGTGGAAGGTAAAAACTGGCTAAAAACACAACCTGAAATAGATCCCGATAAGATTGGTATTATGGGTGGTTCGTACGGTGGTTACATGACCATGGCCGGATTGACTTATACGCCGGAAGAGTTTGCTGTAGGCGTTAACATTTACGGTGTTACCAACTGGATTAGAACCTTAAAAAGTATTCCGCCTTACTGGGAAGCACAGCGCAAGGCCTTGTATCTGGAGTTGGGCGATCCTTACTCGGCAGATTCGGTAAGGCTAAAGCGCATTTCACCCCTATTCCACACCGAAAAAGTCACCAAACCGTTGATGGTACTTCAAGGTGCTACAGACCCAAGGGTATTGCAGGTAGAATCTGATGAGATTGTGGCAGGTGTGAGAGCCAACGGGGTACCGGTTGAATATGTATTATTTGAAGACGAAGGTCACGGTTTTGTAAAAAAAGAAAATCAGATAGAAGCCTATAGCCGAATTGTTCAGTTTTTAGACAAATATCTAAAGGCAGACCAACCCACACCCGATGGTGACATGAAGTCTGGAGAGATTAAGGCGGAATAAATTTTAATCTATATAATGATGTCATAAGGCACCTTTCGGGGTGTCTTTTTTTAGACACTAATCCACCAAGTGCCTTGGGTACAAGTTGCACGAATTATCACTAATTTGTTCTGCTACGTTTTGAGATATCTGCTATATTTTTTTTCTCACAGATTACTCAGATGTGCACTGATTATTTTTAGATACGAATGTCTTCGCGAGCTTTGCGGCTTCTTCGCGAAACTTTGCGGTACAGCTATATCACAAAGCTTCGCAGAGGATACACAGAGTCTCGCAGAGCTTATAAATGCTTAATGGTAAAGATTTTTTTATCAGTTAAAATCTGTGTAAATCCGTGCTATCAGTGAGCTAAAAAACCCAAACTGACCAAAATCATAGTTTAAAAAATATGAGCTACCCATCTTTGCCTTCAGGTATTTGAGCAATTATAGGTATGAGTACATCAACGTGTTATCACTGTGGCGATGCGTGTAAAGAAGACAGCATTCAGTATGACGACAAGTCATTTTGCTGCAATGGCTGCAAAACAGTTTACGAAATTTTCTCTGAAAACGACTTAAGTTGCTATTACGATATGCAGCAAGCGCCCGGCGCAACACCTCAGGATATTGAAGGTAAGTTCGATTTTTTGGCGCAAGACAACATCTTAAATAAACTCTTAGAATTTAGAGACGAAACGCTTGAAATTGCCACTTTATACATTCCACATATACATTGTAGTGCCTGTATTTGGGTGCTGGAAAACCTCAATAAACTACAACCGGGTATCACCGAATCTCAGGTGAATTTTAATAAAAAAACCGTCAGGGTTAGCTACAATCCGCAAGCCACCAATTTAAAGCAAGTGGTTATATTACTCAGTAATATTGGTTACGAACCTTACATTAGCTTAGACGATTTTGGTAAAAGCGCACAACAAGTTAACAGGTCGCTCATCTATAAATTAGGCGTGGCTGGATTTGCCTTCGGGAATGTGATGTTTTTATCGTTTCCGGAGTACTTTGAAGTCGATGAATACTGGCTAGACCAATACAAACATTTGTTTAGATGGTTGATGTTTGCTTATTCTGTGCCTGTGTTACTATATGCAGCACAAGATTATTTTATTTCGGCTTATAAAGGATTACGCGCTAAAATTTTAAATATCGATGTGCCTATTGCGCTCGGTGCCTTCGTCTTGTTTTTTAGAAGTACCATCGAAATTGCTTTCGATTTAGGTTCCGGCTTTTTTGACAGTTTTACAGGATTGATCTTCTTTTTATTGCTTGGTAAATTCTTTCAGCAGAAAACTTATTCCTTTTTATCATTCGAACGCAATTACAAGAGTTACTTCCCTATTGCCGTTACCAAAATTAGTAAAGATCGAACCGAAATACCCATTCAGGTTTACGACATTAAAGAAGGTGACCGTTTGCTGATAAGAAATCAGGAGTTAATTCCGGTTGACGGCATTTTAATTAGTGGTAAAGCGCATTTAGACTACAGCTTTGTAACCGGCGAATCGCGCGTGGTGAGAAAACAGTCGGGCGATAAACTCTTTGCAGGCGGTAAACAAACTCAGGGCAGCATCGAAATGGAAGCCCTAAAAGCCGTTGAGCAAAGCTACCTTACCCAATTATGGAGCAATGATGTATTCGCCAAAAACAAAGAAAGCGGGTTTACAACACTTACCAACAGCATTAGTAAACAGTTTACCATATATGTATTAAGCATCGCCGTAATTGCCACCACTTATTGGCTATTTGCAGACCCAGGTAAAGCCATGAACGTGTTTACCGCAGTATTGATCATTGCTTGTCCGTGTGCCATCGCTCTGGCGGCACCATTCACCTTAGGCAATGTGTTGCGCATTTTTGGAAAGGATAAATTCTATTTAAAAAATGCTTCGGTTATAGAACGCATGGCAAAAATCGACAGCATTATTTTCGATAAAACGGGCACCATCACCTCCAATGCATCTGCTGAAGCCACTTATGAAGGCATGCCTTTAAACGAAGATGAATCTAACTTATTAAGAAGTTCACTTCGCAATTCAAATCACCCTTTAAGCAGAAGCTTATACAACCTGCTTCAATCTGAAAACATCATCACCTTAGACGACTATCGAGAAGATATTGGCAAAGGTATTTCGGCCAAACACGCTAATAACGAGATTAAAATCGGTTCGGCTTCGTATGTAGGTAGCGAAGACACTTCGGTGCTTAACACCACAGTTCATGTGAGCAGTAATAATGCCTACAAAGGAAAATTCACCTTTTACAACCAATACCGCAAAGGACTTTCAAAGCTGTTCAATCAACTTAAATCAAAGTTTGATTTAACCATCTTATCGGGTGACAATGAAGGCGAAATCGAGAACCTTCAAAAATTGTTACCGCCAAAAACCAAGCTCCTATTCAATCAAAAACCAGACGACAAGTTACAATACATTGCCTATCATCAAAGCGAAGGACAAACCATTGCTATGATTGGCGATGGCTTAAACGATGCCGGCGCACTGGCACAAAGCGATGTTGGTATTGCCATTTCAGAAAATGTCAATGTGTTTTCTCCGGCTTGCGATGCCATTTTAGATGCGAGTAAATTTAACCAATTACACGGCTATTTCAACATGAGTCAACAAGCCATTAAAATTATTAAATGGGCTTTTGTACTCTCGTTTATGTACAATGCCGTGGGATTGTATTTTGCAGTAACCGGACAATTATCACCGGTAATTGCCGCTATTTTAATGCCATTGAGTTCTATTACTATCGTTGCATTTACAACGGTTTGCACGAATATTGTTGGAAAGAAATTAAAAACAGACGCCATAAAAACGATATAAATTTATCAAACATGACCATTATCATTTTGCGAAGCTTACATCAAAACTATTTTTGGCTCAACATTATAGAGGTATGAGTGTTATTTATATTTTATTGGCAGTAAGTGTTGTTGTGGCCATTTTCTTTTTTGCGGCTTTTGTTATAGCAGTGAGAAAGGGTCAGTACGACGATAGTTATACGCCATCGGTAAGAATGCTGTTTGAAGATGAAGTGGTCAAAAAGAAAACAAAAGAATCATCAAAAATAATAACCAAAACAGACTAATTATATAAAATATGGAAATGCAGCAATTTTACTACGATAACAAAATCGTAAAGAATTTTTTATACGCCACCATTCTTTGGGGAGTTGTAGGTATGCTGGTAGGACTTTTACTGGCATTCCTGTTTTTGTTTCCCAATCTAACCGATGGCGTTTCTTGGCTTAGCTTTGGCCGATTGAGACCATTACACACCAATGCGGTAATTTTTGCCTTTGTTGGTAATGCCATTTTTGCAGGGGTTTACTACTCATTGCAAAGATTACTCAAAGCGCGTATGTACAGCGATTTGTTGAGTAGCATAAACTTTTGGGGTTGGCAGCTCATTATCGTAGGTGCTGCATTGACACTACCGCTCGGTTTCACATCTTCTAAAGAATACGCTGAACTTGAGTGGCCTTTTGATATTGCCATCGCTCTTATTTGGGTTGCTTTTGGGGTTAACATGATAGGCACCATATTAAAACGTCGTCAACGTCACTTATATGTGGCCATCTGGTTTTACATCGCCACTTTTGTAACCGTAGCTGTATTACACATTTTTAATAGTTTAGCATTACCGGTAAGTGGCTTAAAGAGCTACTCGGTTTATGCCGGTGTACAAGACGCCTTAGTGCAATGGTGGTACGGACATAATGCCGTGGCATTTTTCCTAACTACACCATTTTTGGGTTTAATGTATTACTTTGTGCCTAAAGCGGCTAACAGACCGGTATACTCCTATCGTTTGTCTATTGTGCATTTCTGGTCGCTGATATTTATATACATCTGGGCTGGTCCTCACCATTTACTTTACACCGCTTTACCCGAATGGGCACAACACTTAGGTGTGGCGTTCTCGGTAATGTTAATTGCACCATCTTGGGGTGGTATGATTAACGGTTTATTAACCCTACGCGGTGCCTGGGATAAAGTTCGTGTGGATCCCGTTTTAAAATTTATGGTAGTAGCCATTACCGGTTATGGTATGGCCACTTTTGAAGGTCCGATGCTATCTCTTAAAAACGTCAATGCCATTGCGCACTTTACGGACTGGATTATTGCACACGTACACGTTGGTGCCTTAGCGTGGAACGGCTTTCTGGCCTTTGGTATGATTTACTGGTTAATCCCCAGATTATTTAAAACCAAATTGCATTCTATCGGATTGGCCAATTTCCATTTCTGGATTGGTACTCTAGGGATTATTCTGTATGCCTTACCGCTGTACGTTGCAGGTTTTACACAAGCCAGTTTATGGAAAGACTTCAATCCTGATGGTACTTTAGTATACGGTAACTTTTTATACACCGTTACCGAAATTATGCCAATGTACTGGATGCGCGCCATTGGTGGCACCTTGTATGTAACCGGTATGTTAGTGTTGGTTTACAATATCATTCTTACCATTAAAAATGGTAGTGCCGTTACCGACGAATTAGCCGAAGCTCCTGCCCTACAGCGTGTTTCCAAAAGTAGAGTTGCCGGCGAAGGCTGGCACACATGGTTAGAGCGTAAACCTATACTCTTAACCATCTATGCTACCATAGCCATTTTAATTGGTGGTATTGTTCAAATTATTCCAACATTAGTGGTAGAATCTAATATTCCAACCATTAGCAGTGTAAAACCATACACACCTCTTGAACTTGAAGGTAGAGACCTATACATACGTGAAGGCTGCGTGGGTTGCCACTCTCAAATGATTAGACCATTTAGAAGCGAGGTTGAGCGTTATGGTGAATACTCTAAAGCAGGCGAATTTGTTTATGATCACCCATTCCTTTGGGGAAGTAAGCGTACCGGACCAGACTTACACCGAATTGGCGGTAAGTACAACGACAGCTGGCACTTTAACCACATGTACGATCCGCAAGCCATGAATAACGAGTCTATTATGCCAGCCTATCAATGGCTTATAACCGATGAATTGGATAAATCTCAAACAGAGAAAAAAATGGAGGTGATGGTGAAATTAGGTGTACCATATACCGAAGAAGAAATTGCCAATGCACAAGCACATATGCTTGAGCAAGGTACTCAAATTGAACAAAACCTTTACACAGATCCTGATTTTGCAGCCAATTACGAAGCTGATAAAGCCGCAGGAGGTGAAGACTTTGTTGAAATGAAAAACAGAGAAATCGTGGCACTAATTGCTTATTTACAACGATTAGGAACCGATATAAAAACACCGGATACTGAAAGTAAAACCGCTCAAAACTAATTAGCCATGTTAAAATTTGTAAAAAACCATATGGACAGCATCAGCGGTATTGAAATCTACCCGATTATATCGATGCTAATTTTCTTTACCTTTTTTGTAATACTCTTTTATTGGGTGATCACCGCAAAAAAGGACTACATCAACAACGTGAGCAATATTCCGTTAGACAACGACAACCTAGACAACCAAAATAACGACTTATTATGAGAAAACTGCTTCCATCATACATCAGAATACCGGTACTATTTTTCATCATTGCCGGACTCGTAGAGTATTTTGTACCATCAACAGGAAATCAACCGGCCTTTATGGAACAGCCTGTAGTATTGTTATTCCTATTGTTTGTACTTTTTGTACTCATCGCCATTGAAGGCATTGTTTCTTCAATCGAAAATATATTATTTCAAAGCTTAGATGAGGCCTCTAAAGAACGATACTTGGCATCTCAAAAAAGCGAAGTAAAATTCACTTGGATTAAAAATTTATACAAAAAATTAACCGGAAATAAACCCATTGAAGCCGAAGGCGAAATTATTCTGGACCACAATTACGATGGTATTAAAGAATTAGATAACTCGTTACCACCGTGGTGGGTTTACGGTTTCTACATTACCATTGTATTTGCCGTGGTTTATATGGCGCGATATCACATTTTCAATGCAGACGATCAATTTGTAGAGCTAGAAAAAGAATATGCTATGGCCAATGCCGCGATTGAAGAATACAAAAAGGCAAATAAAGATTTAGTTGATGTTAACACAGTTGAACTTTTAACCGAGGCATCAGACTTAAATGCCGGTAAAAAAATATTTGAAACCAACTGTGCTGTTTGCCACATGGCCGATGGTGGCGGTGGTATTGGTCCGAATTTAACAGACAATTACTTTATTTTGGGTGGTGGTATCAAAAATACTTTCAATACCATTTCTGAAGGCGGACGATCAGGGAAAGGAATGGTGCCGTGGAAAACCGAATTAAAGCCAATTGAAATGGCTCAGGTTGCCAGTTATGTGTTACAATTTGTAGGTACAACACCTGCCAATCCAAAAGCACCGGAAGGAGAACTAGAGGCTACAGAAGAATTACAAGAACAACCCAATGGTAGTAATGAAGCAGAAACTGAAACCAATGTCGAAGAAGAAACTACTGACTTGGTATCAAGTGAAGAATAGTAAGATTAGATAAATTAGGTAATTACCTTACAATATTATGGAAACCCCCGATAACGAAGTTTTTAGAGATTCAATTGCTACCGTAACAGCGGAAGGCAAACGTCGATGGGTTTATCCTAAAAAACCTTCGGGGCCACTATGGGAAAAAAGAAAGCTGGTGAGCTATTTCTTGCTGGCTTTCTTATTTCTCAGTCCGTTTATCAAAGTCAATGGCAATCAATTTTTAATGTTTAACGTACTCGAAAGACGTTTTAACATTTTTGGAATGCCGTTCTGGCCTCAAGATTTTCACCTCTTTGTAATTTCAATGATCATAGGTGTGATATTCATCACACTATTTACCGTTGGATTTGGCAGAATTTTTTGCGGATGGATTTGTCCGCAAACCATTTTTATGGAAATGGTATTCAGACGAATTGAATACTGGATTGATGGCGACCGCAACAAACAAATGAAGCTGGACCGACAAAAATGGGATGCCGAAAAAATAAAAAAACGCGTTACAAAATGGCTCATCTTTTTGTTCATTTCATTTTTAATTTCAAATATTTTTCTGGCCTACTTAATAGGAAGCGACAAGCTGATTCGCTATATCATTGAAGGACCTTTCGAGCATGTATCAACCCTAATTCCGTTGGTTATTTTCACAGGTGTATTCTACTTTATATTCGCCTGGTTTAGAGAACAGGTATGCATTATTGCTTGTCCGTATGGCAGACTACAAGGCGTTCTACTTGACAATAAATCTATAGTTGTAGCCTACGATCACAAGCGTGGTGAAGCAGAAAACGGTCGCAAGAAATGGCGTAACAACGAAGATAGAACGGCACTGGGTCATGGCGATTGTATTGATTGTTTTCAATGTGTGCACGTTTGCCCTACCGGAATCGATATAAGAAATGGCACTCAGTTAGAATGTGTGAATTGTACCGCATGCATAGACGAGTGTGATAATATTATGGATAAAGTTGGCTTACCAAAAGGACTCATTAGATATGCCAGTGAAGAAGAAATCGAGAAGAAAGAAAAGTTCAGGTTAACTGCGAGAATGAAAGGTTACCTGGCTGTACTTACCATTTTAATTGGCGTGTTGTTGGGTATGTTAGCACTTAGAAACGATGTGGAAGCCAAAATATTAAGACTTCCGGGCCAACGTTACGAATACAAAGAGAACAATATTGTTAGCAATGTATTTACCTATAGTTTGTTGAATAAAACTATCAACGATTTAGAAAACGTGAGTATGAAAATTAGAGGCGTTGAAGGTACCATTAAATTGGTGGCCCACGACAACGATCAGCTTTTTATACCTGCTGAAAATGCTGCTGAAGGCACTTTATTTATAGAATTAGATAAAAAATTATTAAAAGGTGATAAAAACAAGCTCACCATCGATGTATATTCTAACGACAAGCTAATTGAAACGACCGAGGTGAACTTCCTCGGACCAAGAAGTTATTAAAAATTAAGAAGATGAAAATTAATTGGGGAACTGCCATTGTACTTGCATTTATAGCGTTTATAGCGTTTATTATGTACTTTGTTATCAGCATGATGACCAATAAAAAATACGATCATGATTTGGTAACAGAAAACTATTATCAAAAGGAATTAATTTTTCAGCAATCGATAGACAAAGAAATCAATGCCAAAAAATTAGATGAGCAAGTAACCTGGAAAAAGACTCCCGAAGGTATGCTTATCACATTTCCTCAGTCATTAAAAATTAAAGATATTAAAGGTAAAGTGTTCCTATATAGACCATCTAATAAACATTTAGACTTTGAAATGCCTATTACACTGTCTAACCACACATTGCTCATACCTGACAATCGTTTATTGGATGGTCGTTGGAACCTTTCTGTGGAATGGGAATATGACGATGTTGAGTATTTATTTAAAGAAGACATCACATATTAGATTTTAGATATTAAATATTAGAAGTGCGAGGTTAGAACAACCATCGTGAAGAACTAAATAGATTTAAATTTTTAAACAATTAATGCTGTATTCGGCTTTTATATTAGGATTACTTGGAAGTTTGCACTGCGTTGGTATGTGTGGACCCATCGCATTTATGTTGCCGGTAGACCGAAGCAATTCCTTTAAAAAAATCACCCAAATAAGCATGTACCATATTGGGAGGCTTTTGGCCTATGCTATGATTGGATTGGTTTTTGGATTAATTGGTAAAAGCCTTTATATATTTGGAATGCAACAGCAGTTATCCATTATCATCGGTATTGTAATGATTGTATTGGTGTTATTACCCTATAAATGGCTTAGCAAGTTCAATCTTTCACAACCTATTTATAAAGCAGTAGGCTACATCAAGAAAAGTCTCGGACAAGCACTTCACAAAAAAACAGCCGATACGTTTTTAACCATAGGCTTTTTAAACGGATTTTTACCTTGCGGATTGGTGTATATGGCAGTTTTTGGGGCCATTGCCATGGGTAGTTATGCCGAAGGTAGTTTGTATATGATTTTATTTGGATTAGGAACCATTCCGCTAATGACAGCTGCCATATATTTAGGTAAGTTTTTAAACAGTACCATCAAGCAACGCATTCAAAAGGCCATTCCTGTTTTTGTGGTAATAATCGGTGCCTTGTTTATTTTAAGAGGTTTGGGGCTTGGAATTCCGTATATCTCACCAACTCCCGTTGTTGAATTGGTTTCGGGAGACATTCAGTGTCATTAATTTTAGAAAACCCATTTAAATCAAGTAATCAACACAATATTATGAGATTTTAACCCCTTCCCTGGCAACATATGAAGCAATAGTTAAGAGCTACAGGCACTAGACATTGAAAAATATTTAAAATCTCCTAGATAGTTTTCTTATAACTCCAAACGGCCAGTGCATTCATTACAACAGCATAAGCCAGCGTTTTTAAGGCTAATGGTAAAATATCCATAAAACCTGAACCCTTAAGCATCAACATCCTAATAATTTCGACAAAATATCTAATAGGATTAAATTCTGTTAGCCATTGGGCCCATTGTGGCATACTTTCAATGGGCGTAAACAATCCACTCATCAATATAAAAATAACGATAAAAAACCAAGCAATAAACATTGCTTGTTGTTGGGTATCGGTAAAATTTGAGATGAATAAGCCCATGCCTAAAACGACTAAAATATAGACTGAGGTGTAGCCATAGAGCAGTACTAGGTTCCCTACAAAAGGAACATTAAATATTATTTTTGCCAATATCAAACCAATAGTTAAGAGCCCCATTCCTATCACCCAAAAAGGAAATAGCTTACCTATTATAAATTGGTGTTTTTTTATAGGTGTTACATTAATTTGCTCCAATGTTCCAATTTCTTTTTCTCTAACGATGTTCATGCCTGACAAAAACAGCGTAATCATTGTAACCAATAAAACTAAAATACCAGGTACCATGAATGTTTTGTAATTTAACGTTTGATTGTACCAAAATAAAGGTATACTATCTACGATATTGGGTTTTTGAACGGCATCGGAAACCTGAATAAAATCTGCTGTAATAGTTCTGCTGTAGTTCTGAATAATCTGCGTGATATATACATTAATGACACCTGCTGCAGCACCATCTATAGCATCTACATATACACCAACCGAATTGATTTTATGTTTCTGTAAATCGCGTTCAAAATAGTTCGGTATATAAATGTAAGCATCTATTGCACCCTTTAGCAAATTGTTAGAAGCTTCTTTTTCAGAAGAAAATCTGTTGGAAATATTAAAATAATTAGAGGCCTCAAACTTTTCTATCAAACCTCTTGATGTTTTAGTATTGTCTAAATCTACATAACCAAATGTTATATTTTTTATTTCATAGGTAGCGGCATTAGACAAGATAACTAATTGCAGAATTGGTAAAATAAAAATGATGGGTAACATACCTTTATTTCTAAAGATTTGCTTAAACTCCTTTTTTATGATGTACAGAATTATTTTCATCTTTTTTTTATTTGTTTTTTCTTAGTCCGGTAAAACACGTATAATCAAACTTCTGTGAATTAAAAATTTTTAGCAGAAGTGTTTCATCTTACTCTAGTCTTATTTTATATTTTTTAACGCTTATGCCAATAAAAACCATAGTCATCACGACCAAAATCAATGTTTCCTTTAAAATAAAACCTATACCAACTCCTTTTAACATGATGCCTTTTACAATAATAATAAACCATTTGGCGGGTATAATGTTACTAATCACTTGCAGTGGTAAAGGCATACTACTAATAGGAAAAATAAAACCTGATAGTAAGATGGTAGGCAACATTAGACCCATAAGGGAAATCATCATGGCTGTTTGTTGTGTGGCTGATATAGTTGAAATTAAAATACCTAAAGCCAAAGAAGTGATGATAAACAGTACACTTTCAAACCCTAGTAAAATAAAACTACCATTTACCGGTACATTAAAAATAAAGATACTTAACAGCACAATAACCAGTGCGTTAATCACTGATAGAAAAATATAAGGAAACACTTTACCTATAATTACCTGAAAGGGTTTTAAAGGAGAAACCAACAAAATCTCCATAGTACCTTGTTCCTTCTCGCGCGTAATGGAAATAGAAGTCATCATGGCCGAAACCAACATTAAAATAACAGTCATAACGCCAGGCACGAACATATACACGCTTTTTAGTTCGGCGTTGTATACCATTCTGCTTTTTGGAATGATTTGGTAATTTAAGGTGACATTATCATTGATATCACTTTGGTAATTTTTAAGTATGGCTGTAATATAATTATTGATGGTATTAGCCATATTGGGATCTGTGGCATCAATAAGAATTTGTACCGTTGTCTGTTGGTACTTTATGAGGTTGCTTCCAAAGTTATTGTCAAACTGTAGCACCGCTTTTACTTTACCTTTTTTGAAGATGGCTTCTATAGATGATTCTTGTTCAATGATATCAATAATACTAAAATGTTTAGACGCAGCTATTTTATTGATAATTTCTTTGGAAGTAGCATCCTTAGCCTGATCTAAGACGGCAATATCTACATTATTGATTTCGTTGGTAATGGCAAAACCAAACAATAATATTTGGGCAACTGGCATTCCGAACAAAATGAATAGAGAACGCCGATCCCGAAATATGTGATAAAACTCTTTTTTTATAAAACCAACAAAACGTTTCATCCTCTTGCCAATTTTAAAAATACGTCGTTCATGCTATCTGTTTTATACTGTTCTTTTAGTTTTTTGGGAGTATCTAGTGCTTCAATTTTACCATTTACCATTATAGAAACGCGGTCGCAATATTCGGCCTCGTCCATGTAATGTGTAGTTACAAAAATGGTAGTGCCCTTATGAGCAGCGTTATAAATCATTTCCCAAAATTGTCTTCTGGTTATTGGGTCTACACCACCTGTGGGTTCATCTAAAAAAACAATTTTAGGATTGTGAATTAACGATACCGAAAATGCCAGCTTTTGTTTCCAACCCAATGGCAATGATGAAACCAAACTGTTAGTTACATCTACCAATCCTAACTCTTCGACCAGTTCGCTGCGTTTTTGGTTGATTTGTTTTTTAGAGAGGCCATAAATACCACCAAAAAAGGTGATATTTTCTTTCACGGTTAAATCATCGTATAAAGCAAATTTCTGACTCATATAACCAATATTTTTCTTAATAGATTCGGTCTCTTTGTAAACATCAAAACCGGCAACTTTTGCCAAACCAGAGGTTGGTGAGGAAATACCAATAAGCATTTTCATAGCCGTAGTTTTACCTGCACCATTTGCACCTAAAAAGCCAAATATTTCACCTTTTTTAACCTCAAAGGTAATGGCATTTACTGCTGTAAAATCACCAAACATTTTGGTTAATCCTTCTACTTGTATGACGTTTTGTGTTTTCATTATTTTGCTAATTCCATAAAGGTATCTTCTATTGTTGGTGTTGTTGTTTCAATTTCGACATGAAAAAGATTTTCATGTTCTAAGTAATTTTTCAAATCGTCAGGATTAAAATCTTTCCGGCTGTCGGTATAATGTATAAATTCGCCAAATGGATACACACTATGTTTGTGTTCATAATGGTTTAAACTGTTTATAAGCAAATACATATTATGAGCCTTTACATTATAAAGAGGTTTTGGATAGTGCTTTACTATCATTTTAGGTGAGTCGATTTCTAGGATTTTCCCGTGTTGAATCAAAGCAATTCTATCGCATAGGGCAGCCTCGTCCATGTAAGGTGTAGAAACCAAAATGGTAATGCCCGTTTGTTGCAATCGTTTGAGCATTTCCCAGAATTCCTTTCTAGAAACAGGGTCTACACCGGTTGTAGGTTCGTCTAAAAAAAGCACTTTCGGTTTGTGGATTAAAGCGCAGCTTAATGCCAATTTTTGTTTCATTCCACCCGATAATTTTCCAGCTCTTCGATGTTTAAAAGGTTCAATTTGCACATAAATATCTTTGATTATCTGGTAGTTTTCTTCAACAGTGGTTCCAAAAATGGTGGCGAAAAAATGAAGATTTTCTTCAATAGTTAAATCTTGGTACAAAGAAAATTTTCCAGGCATGTAACCCACATTGTTTCGAATATTTTTGTAATCTTTCACCAAATCGTAACCCGCAACAGTTGCCACACCTTCATCCGGAATCAATAAGGTTGTTAAAATTCTAAACAACGTGGTTTTTCCTGCGCCATCGGGACCTATGAGTCCAAAAAGTTCTCCCGGTTTAACATTAAAAGAAATATTCGATAAAGCCTTTATTTTACCATACGATTTCGATATCTTATCTAAGGTTATTCCCATTATTTTATTAATATAAAATTACTGTCGGTGATGGCTTTTACCTCATGTTTTATGTTTTTGGGTATCAAGACATAATCTCCGGCTAATAAAGTTACCTCAAGTGATTCTTGTTTGTAAACAGCTTTACCTAAAACACAAATTAGAATTGCTGGTACTTCACTAACATGCTCTTTTAATTGTTCTTTTGCTGCTATTTGTAATGAAACGACCTTACCTTGTTCTGCTTGAAGTAGTAAGTTGGTTTGTACAGCTTTATCTTGGGTATGTAAATCTTTTAAATTCATTTTTAAATAATTATATTGAGATTGATTTGTTTGAATATTCGCATTTTTGCAACCTGCAAAAACGATGAATGCTAGTAGTATTAGATATTTCATTTGTATATTTCTTTAAAAGACAGATAGAATGCTCTTTTCATTACATTAGTTATTATACCGTTTATTATTGGGCGTGTCACGACTTTGAATAATTAATTATTGATATTTAACCACATTTCGGCAGGCATCCCTATTTTTAAGCTACCATCATTTTTTACCTGTATCTTTACAGCATACACCAAGGCCACACGTTCTTCTTTTGTTTGAATAATTTTAGGCGTAAACTCTGCCTCAGAAGCAATCCAACCAACGGTTCCAGTAAAGGATTTCATACCATCTTGATCGTCAATTTTGACGGTTACTGTTTCACCTATCTTTATATTTGGCAATTGGGTTTCGCTAATGTATACACGTAATTCCATAGTGGATAAATCGGCAATTTTATATAATGGTTTTCCATAATTTACAATTTCGTTGGGCTCGGCATATTTTGAAAGTACTGTACCGTGGATGGGATTAATTATTTGGCTTTTTGTAATTTGATCGTTGAGTTGATCGAGTTGCGCATCAATACTTTTTAGTTCATTAACTACCGGTGCGTTTTGAATTTCAATACTGCGAATACTGTTGTTCAGAACGGCTATTTCTCCCTCAATGTCGTCTAATTGCTTTTGAGTACCGGCATTGTCTTTAATAAGATTATCAATTCTTGTTTTGTTTGTTTTTGCAGTTTTCAATTTAGCTTGTAGTACGTTAATTTGGGATAAAACACCTTTAGATTTGGCATTAATGAGGTCTTTTTGAACTAAAAGTTGTTGCTTTTTTAAATGCAAAGGAATGGTGTCTATATAACCGATGAATTTGTTTTTTTCAATCACATATCCTTCTTCTAAATTAAATTCTATTAATTTACCAGTATTTTCTGAGGATACGGTTATTTCGGTGGCTTCGAAGTTACCGTAACCATCTGCTTTATCACCATTAGAATTGCATGCCGTTAAAAGCGTTACAGCAATGACTACAGTCCCTATTATTTGTGTGTTTTTCATTATAAGTCTATTTAATATCTCCTTTGATTGTTTTGTAATTTGCTTTGGCCAATTGTAATTGCGTATTATGCTGATTGTAAAGATTTTCTGTTTCGTATAATTTAGTGAGCTCAGTGATGTACTCAGAAGTTGTGATGACACCATATGTCAATTGAGATTCGTAAGTATTTACCACCTCTTTTTGTAAAGAAATGAGCTGTTGATCAATGGCAATGCTACTTTTAAGAGTTTCTATTTCTTTATATTGTTCATTTAAAGCAATGTTGTTAGTTAGCCTAAAAACTTCTTCTTGATTCTTTATCAATTCTTTATTGTAATCTAAGACCTGTCTTTGTTTTTTATTGGTATTCCAGTCGAATACATTCCAGTTGATATTAAGTCCAATAATGTAAAAGGATCTAAAATTATTTTCCAGCATATTCAGTCCGGGATTTCCGTAACCACCGGTTGCAAAACCTTTAAGTTCTGGCCATAAAGATTTGGAAACTATATTTTGTTGTTGTTCTATTTCTTCTTTTTGTAAGTCGAATAATCCAATCTCAGGTCTTAGCAAATTTGAGTTATCGTCGATCGAGAGAAAAGGTTTTTCAAATTGGGTCTCCATCTGAATCGAAATTCCTGTGAAATCAGCTAAGGAATTAATCAACTTAGATTTATTGTTGTTTGCCTCTTGAATTTGTTGTAAAATTTTTAATAATTCAGCTTCAATCACCTTATCAGAAGTGGGTAAAAGCAGACCGTTTTCGATTCCGGATTTAACTTCATTTAATTTACTGGTTAACTGTGCTTTTCTCAGACCTAATAATTTGGCATAATCATCCATTAAAAGAATTGAGAAATACAACTGATTAACACGTTGTTTTAATTGATATAAACTAACCGTAACTTCTTGTTTTTTTCTTTCATTTATGGTGTTTTGTAAATCTTGTGATGCTTTAATTTTTCCACCGGCGTAAATTAATTGGTTGGCTGTAAGGGTGGCACGGTACTGGTCGTTATTAAGAGGTTCAATTCCAGTATTTGGAATAGGTACTTCTGTAACATCACTTTGATAAGTAGCCTGCGCATTTAGCTTAAGTTGAGGCAGTGCCTGTGTTTTAATGGCTGAAAGTTCGGTTTCATTTTGATGGTTTAAAATAATATGCTGTTTAACAAGCGGATAATTTGCGTTTAAACCCTCATAACAGGTCTCAAGATTAATAGTGTTTTGGGAATAGCTGATATAGGTTGTTAGAACTAAGACACCAATTATAAGTAGATGTTTCATCGATTTATTTTTTTATGGCATTAATTAAAAAATTGGACACATCCTCTTTTCGAGCTTCCAATATAGTTTGGTAGGTTGTATCATCTACGTTCACTAAGGCTTTAATCAAAGGAGAAGCAACAAAAGGAAAAACATTTAAAGACAGGATGTTGATAAATAGTTGTTCAGCACTAATTGGGATGATAGTTCCGTTTTCTATCTCGTTTTTCACCTGATTTTTAAACTTGGTGATGTCGGGAAAAGAGACGTTTGATTCAAGCTTTTCAATGAATTTTGGATTTCTATTTAACTCTTGTATTATAAAACCCGGCAAATAAGGATGCTTTATCATAAAGCTAATATAATTGTCTGTGAAGTTCTTTATTTTTTCTTCTATAGACGAGCTGTCATTTAGTATTCTATTGAGCTCAGGTGCCAATAATGAAAAGGCCTTATTAAATACAGCTTCAAAAAGCAATTGTTTACTTCTGTAATAATAATGTAACATGGCTTTGTTAATACTAGCTTTATCTGCTATTTCTTGCATTCTTGCACCATCCATACCTTTTGTTTGAAATATAATTTGAGCCGCCTTCAGGATTTGATCTTCAGTTTGATTGTCTTTATGTTTAGTCATATAAAAATAAATTTAACTAATTAGTTTAACCATTTGGTTAACAAATTTACAAAAATAAATTACAATTGCTATACTTTATATTATTAATAATATAAATATTTTGTAAATACTTGTTTTTGAGTTAAAAAAACAAGGAAAACTAATTAGGATATTTTTATCCTAATTAAAAAATCGTATATTTGCTTATTACTTAATAATAATTTATGTTTTCAAAAGCTTGTGAGTACGGTATTAAAGCGTGCATTTTTATAGCGATCAATTCTTATGATGGTAAGCGGATTTCCCCAAGAGATATTTCAAAGGAAATTGCTTCGCCACAAGCCTTTACAGCAAAAATTTTGCAAGCATTAGTTAAAAGCGATATTGTTAGATCCTATAAAGGCGCTTATGGTGGATTTGAGATAGACAAATCGAAGCTAGCTAAGATAAAACTTGCTCACATTGTGGCTTCGATTGATGGTGATCAGGTGTTTAGCGGTTGTGGTCTGGGATTAGAAATTTGTAATGAAAATCATCCGTGTCCCGTCCATGAAAAATTTAAAAAGGTAAGAGAAGATTTAAAGTTTATGCTAGAAAATACAAGTCTGGAAGAACTAGCATTAGGCATCAAATCTGGAGAAGCATTTCTAAAAACTTAAAAAAATTACATATAAACAGGATATAATTATCCGAAATTAATTACTTATGAAAACTATACAAAAAGATACTCAAAAAGAAATAGGACAGTATGTTGCTGAGGATTATAGAACAGCCTCAGTATTTTCAAAATACGGCGTAGATTTTTGCTGTAAAGGGGACAGAACGCTCGAAGATGTATGCAATAAAAAAGCTATAAAGATAGATGCTATTTTACACGATTTAGATATTGTTATGACCCAGAAAGGTGAAGAACATATCGATTTTAAATCGTGGCCTCTTGATCTGCTTATTGATTATATTGAAAAAAAACATCACAGATATGTTGAGTCAAAAAGTCCGGTTTTAATACAATATTTGGAAAAACTCTGTAAAGTTCATGGTCATGCTAATCCTGAACTTTATAAAATATTTGATGAGTTTAAAAAAGCTTCAGGTGAACTAGCATTGCATATGAAAAAGGAAGAGCTAGTATTATTCCCTTTCATAAAAAAACTGGTGAAAGCTCACGATTTCAATACACCCATAGATTTACCTCATTTTGGTACAGCTCAAAACCCAATTAGTATGATGAAAGAAGAACACGATATTGAAGGTGAAAGATTTAGATTAATAGCCGAACTGTCAAATAACTATCAACCACCTGCACACGCCTGTAACACTTATAAAGTAGCTTACAATATGCTAAATGATTTCGAGAAGGACTTACACAAACATATTCATTTAGAAAACAACATTTTATTCCCGAAAGCGTTGAGTTTAGAAGCCAAAGTGTTTTCTTATTAAATTAGACCATCATTGCACTTCCTGCCATGTTAACTAAAACACCCATTGTTGTTTGCCTGATTAATTTTATGATTGCAGGAACAATGGGTTTGTTATTGCGTTACGCCGTGCTTGGCGGTATACCACTTAATTATCAATTTTTAATCCACGGTCATTCTCATGTAGCGATGCTGGGATGGTTGTACCTGTGTATTTACGTTTTATTGGTGCAATTGGTGGTAAAAACACATGCTCAATTATTTTATAGATTATTTTGGCTAACGCAATTTTCGGTTATTGGGATGATGATATGTTTCCCCGTACAGGGTTATGCCTTAGTCTCAATTACATTTTCAACCTTACACATATTTTGTAGTTACTTTTTTGTTTATCATATTTGGAAACACTTAAAGAATTTGTCTATTGTTTCTAACTTGCTTGTAAAAGCGGCCTTAATATTTATGATTATCTCTACAATTGGGGTATGGTTTTTAGGCTACGCAATGAAGGCTTATGGCTCGGATTCAATTTTTTATGACCTAGCCATACAGTGGTTTTTACACTTTCAATTTAATGGATGGTTTGTGTTTGCAGTATTGGGGCTAGTTTCTACGGGTATAAGCCAAACAATAAAAAGAATACACGAAGTAATTTGTATTTTAGTGATTTCAGTAATTTTAACGGCTGCCCTACCCGCCTACTGGCATACGATGCTGCCAGTCTTTTTCTGGTTAAATGCAATTGGTAGCCTCCTTCAGTTTTTAGTTTTAGTTAGTTTTTGTTGGTTAATTATCCAGAAAATCGACTTTAAAAAACACGGCTTCAACAGTAAAATACTGATTTATTTTGGCATGGGAAGTTTACTTCTAAAATCTGCTTTTCAATTAACTACACTTTCAGAGAGTTTAGTATTTGCTGCATTTGAAAACAGAAATCTCATTATTGGTTTTATCCATTTATTGATGTTAGGTGCTATTTCGAGCTTATTGTTTTACATGATATTAAAATTTTATAGGCCAAAATCAAATCAATTGACCTTATTTGGCATTTTTCTTTTTTTAACGGGTATTGTAACTTCAGAATTGTTAATGCTTTTTCAAGGAGTTATTATATTTAAGGGTAGTACCACCTTTCAATTCTATTATTGGTTACTTTTTTATGCTTCAATTCTGTTGGTAGCGGGTATTATTTTATTTACATTGAATTTGCTTTTTAAAAATAGAATTCATTAATAATATTTACTGGCGTAAATCAATAATTAAAGTACTGAAAATAAGCTTCAACTAAATTTTCAATATTTTTAACAGCAGTATTTTTATCGGTGATGTCATGGTCTTCTTTCAGTACCAAGATCTGTTCTAAAATTGGCACTAAAACTAAATGCAACTGGTCGTGCGCTTCGCCTGTCATATCGCAATTTTTAACAATGGCACTCGTTTCTTTAGACAACAATGCTCCCAAATTTTTAAAATCTTGTCTTTTAAGAGATTGGAATTTTTCAACAGTTGAATCAATCTTATGCATCCCAATTTGGGTGGCTTTATTAGCGTTCCATTTGGTATTGTTTACCTTTTTCAAAGGAATGGTATCTATTATAATAAGCCTATCCTTGTTTATAGGAAAATGATCTTGATTCTTACAGTTGTTAAAACAAAAGATACTTAATAGGATAAATATTATGAGTGCTTTATCTTTCATTAAAAATCTTTTTTTCGGGAAACAACAAATATTCTAATGATGGGTAAGATTACCCAAACAAATAACAATAAAAATGACATAAAAAAACCTTGAGAGGTTCCAAAAAACGATTTAAAAACCGCACCGGTATATCCTAATAATGCCGAAATATCCAATTTTAAAATAATAAGTGTTCTGGCCAAATCTATAGGATTAACGAGCATAGCCGTGAGCGATAAACCTTCTAAAGGATATTCTTGTAATAAAACCAAAGAAATGAGAACAATACCATCGTAAATAACGGCCATAAACAACCATAGCAATATGGCATAACCAAATCCCTTAATTTTATTTTGATTAGAAAGAGCGATGTTATATGCCAAGGCACTAAAAATAAAAGTGAGAAATGTAGCAACCACTAACAAGATTAAGAAATTGAAAATAGCAGTAGATTGCAGTAAACCATAGAGCATGAACGGAATTCCTAAACCTAGTATTAAACTAATAGATAGCGAGCAGGCAACGCCTAAATACTGTCCTAAAAAAACATTAGACCGTTTGATGGGTTGTGCCAGCAACAAAGTTGTAAATTCTTGAGAATTATAATAATACATCACCCCGAATATGGTACCAATCAACGGCACTAAAATAAGAACCACATTCATAAGGGTAATGATTGCTTTAGACAAATCGTTATTAAGAAATAGTAATACCGAACTTAGTAGCAAGTAAAACAAGAAGTACACATAGCTCCAGCGACTTCTGGCTAAATCGTAAAAACTGTATTTTAAAATTTTAAACATTGTTTTCTTTTAAAATGTTAGCAATGGCATGTTCTAAATCAACATTTTTATTTTGTTCTTTCAAGCTGTTTAAACTACCATCAAAATACACCTTACCATCTAAGATGAAGATAACATGGCTGGCTACCTCTTCTACAAAATTCATTACGTGCGAAGTAACTATGATGGTTTTTCCCTTCGCTTGTTCTTGTTTGATAAACTCTTTCAATCTAATTAATGAAATGGGGTCCAACCCCGAAGTTGGTTCATCTAAAATGATAAACGGACTATCGAACATAAAGGTTAATAACAAATTCACTTTTTGTTTATAGCCACCGGAAAGATTACCAAGCGATTCATTTAAATAATTACCCAAATTAAAATACTCGATAAGCTCTTTGTCTCGTGCAGGTTTATTGCGTAAATCTTTAATCATATTAATTAATTCCTGCACTTTAATATTTGCAGGAAAATTGGCTATTTGCGGTAAGTAGTCAATTTCTTTTCGGTAGCTCCAACTATTTTTAATGTTCTCATTGTTAAAAATCACATCACCTTGATTAGGTAAAACCATGCCCAAGATAATTTTAACCAAGGTTGTTTTACCTGAACCATTGGGTCCTAAAATAGCGGTTGTTTTACCTTCCTCGATACTCAATTTAACGCCTTTGAGCACTTGATTTTGATTGAATTTTTTATGTAAATTATTTACGGTTACCATATTACTTTTTTCATTAAAGGCTTATCGTCTATCAAATTTTCTGGTGTAAATACCGGTGATACTTTTTCTGAAAAATCAACGATATCTATAAATAAACTTCTTAGCAATACAATTGCTTCAGGTGTTTTATTAACCAGGTAAGAATACAATTTTACCGGGCGGTAAGGCACATCACCAATACCATCTTTATTTAAATCATAACCGGAGTAATTACTCCAGTAATTCTCAGAAAAAGTGTTGCTATTTAAACTTCCTGAATACGATAAATTAAAGGTGTTATAAAGAAAATTATTTTTTGTGTAAGTATTGGTATAACAAGCTCCAAGAACCTTTACGGCATAACCATTATTAAAAAAATTATTTTCGGTAAAGTTTATTCGGTTAGTTCCGTCGGCGTTAACACCAATGGTATTATTCTCAAAAATATTGTGTTTGATGTCGGCATCGTTAATCTCCTTTAGCAGCAGACCGTAAGATGTGGGACCCCAATTGTTTTTGAAGGTATTTCGGGTCATTTGGATTTGTTTAGAAAACATTACAGCCACACCTGCGCCATTCTTATTAAATACATTAGCCGTGTACGAATTGTTATTGCTAAACATAAAATGAAGTCCGTATCTCATATTATTCTCAGACAAATTATTGTTGATTTCGCAAAAATTACCAAACTCTAAATAAATACCATCACGCATCATAAAAACCTTATTGTTTTCAATTTTTATATGTTCTGAATGCCACAAATGAATGGCATTACCTGAATTGGCTTCTGAGGTGCCTTCACCTGAAATTACATTGTTAGAAATCTTCCCGTTTTTAGATTTTTGAACCAAAATACCAA
Source organism: Paucihalobacter ruber (assembly GCF_006494535.1). Taxonomy (GTDB): domain Bacteria; phylum Bacteroidota; class Bacteroidia; order Flavobacteriales; family Flavobacteriaceae; genus Paucihalobacter; species Paucihalobacter ruber. Next base: position 256,130 of record NZ_VHIQ01000005.1, on the reverse strand, counting down.
AAAAAGCACCTTCAATGGTGATATTTTCAAGAAGAAAATCGTAAGATTTAAATAAAAAAACCGCTGCATACTCCTTAGTATAACTCATTAAAATATTTTTAATGGTAATGTTTTTTAAAGAAATATCCGTAGCTTCAACTCTAAAACCGTAACCCTTATTTTCAACATCGATTACAGTTCCGGTTTCTCCTGAAATATAAAGTGATTTTTTGTAAATGGTAATATCAAATTCTTTATAAACACCTTTTTTAATGAACAGTGTATCTCCACTTTTAGCAGAATCTATAGCCACCTGAATGGATTGAAAATCGCAGCCGGTTGCGCAAATATTTATAGTTTCGGCCATCGCAAATTGAATGACGAAACAGAATATAGAAAAAGATAGATACCTGCAGATTGACATAAACCGTTAAATTAGTGGGTGTGATTAGGATGCGATTCTACGTTCATTTTGGCTTTTAGATTCTCCCAATTATAAATATCACCCTTATGTTGATTGCGCACTGCAGCAGCTTCTTCTTCAGAATTAAACGCCGATAGATTTGCGCCCATAGGACTTTGAATATTCGGACTAATCAGATAGATGGCATTAAGTGCGTTGATCATTTCACCCGGTTGATTGTAATTGGCAACCAGCATTATGGCGCTATTGGCCTCGTTATTTGAATCCCTAAAATAATGCAACATACATTCAATGGCATCAAACTTTAATTGTTTTCCTTTTTTGGTAACTAATTGTGCAGCATGAGTTTTTGAAACTATTGTCATTTGACAAAAATTACATACCTCAACACCGTATTCAATTTTTTGTGGCGCATGACTGCACCCAATCGTCAAAAAAAGTAATATAGCAACTATTCGCATTTCTAGTTTTTTAAATTAAGTGGTTTTCTTTTTACCTAACCAAAAGGCAACGAAAGTTAAAAACATTCCCAATCCCATTAAATAAGCACCTAAGCTTGGATAAGAATGTGCTCTAAAATTCAATATATCTTTAGTTCCAAATAATGGTGGTTTGTAACTTAACGGATTGCCATCAGCATCGGTCATTTTCATAATGGCCTTAGGATCTAGATTGGTACCGTAATCTACCATCCAAGCGTTAAAGTCGTACATTCCTAATATTCCTAAAACGGTCATTAAAATTAGCCATGCTAAAAACCATTTGTAATTCAAAACTTTGAAAAATCCAAGGATGCCTATTAAAATTCCTAAGGCAGCCATTCCGCCAATTACCAACGGAAAGGTAGAAAACTCCCACATTTCATTTGCCTTTGGCAGCTTTCTCATGCCAATATAATGGTTTAAGCCATCAATGTTTTGCAAATCGTGTTTGTCTCTTCCTTGCAATCCATCAATATGAATATTCATACCAATGCCGTCGGGATATTGTGGGGCTTCCAGAACTATATTCCAAAGCGGAAATATAAATAATCCCAGTAATAACGCTGAACCGACAATCATTAAAATACTAGCTGATTTCATTAGTTTCAATTTAAGTTTTATTTTTTTAAAGCAGTATTATGGTCTATTGGTTAGTGTAAAAAATGCTTAAAAAATGACAAGAAAAGGGCGAACGAACTATCTCGCTCGCCCTGAGCTATAATATCAATAACACTAATAACTAATTTTATAACTCTCTAACTATTCATCGTCTAAAGACCATTTTAATTCGGTATCAGAATTTTTTGCCGATACTCTCACATAACCTTGCATTTCTTGGTGTAAAGCTGAGCAGAAATCGGTACAGTAAAATGGCCAGACACCTTCGCGCTTTGGTTCCCAGATACTGGTTTTGGTTTGACCCGGCATAATAAGTAGTTCTGATGTATTGGCACCAATCATTGAGAAACCGTGGGGTACATCAAAATCTTGTTCAAGGTTGGTAATGTGGAAATACACTTTATCGCCTACTTTAATACCTTCAATATTATCCGGAGAGAAGTGACTTCTAATCATGGTCATATATACATGAACTTCGTTTCCGTTTCTAACCACTTTTGTTTCGCTTTCACTTTTAGCAACATAAGGGTGATTGTTTTCCTCTAAATCATAATATTTCTTAACATTATCTTTTATTTTGCTGGCAGCGATACCTGCAGCATAATGGGGCTCACCGTGCGTAGGGAAATCGTAAAGTAATTCCATTTTATCGCCTGTAATGTCGTACAATTGTGCAGAGTGTTCTAGTTCCGGACCAGTTGGCAAATAACGGTCTTTTGTTATCTTGTTCATGGCTACCAAGTACTTAGCATCAGGTGTTCTAGAGTTTCCGCCAGGAATCATCAAGTGACCAACAGAATAATAAGTTGGTTGTCTATCAACTACTTCCCAAGTTTCTAATTTCCATTTTACAACCTCAGATGAAATAAAGAAAGTTGTATAAGCATTGCCTCTGCCATCAAATTCTGTATGTAAAGGACCTAAACCTGCTTGTGTAACAACACCGGCTAAAGTATTCTCATAATTCAAAACCGGAATTCCATAAGCATCACCTTCGTAATCCTTATTCGCTATTGCTTCTTGAATTTTGGTGAATGAATAAATACTTAAGTCAGTAGAAAGTTTCCCACTACCAATAATATATTCTCCCGATGGATCCACATCACAACCGTGCGGACTTTTTGGAATTGGAATATAGTAAACAGCACCTTCAACTTCTCTAGGATCTATTGAAGTTACACCTTCCATCATAGTTGATGTAGCTGTATGAGTTTTTTCATCGTATACGTTATGCGCATAGGTAGCCGGAACTTTTTTGCCACCGCCATTAGCTACAAACTCTGCTAATTTTTGCCAGTTTACGGCAACAATATAATCTTTATCATTTTGAGAAGCATTAACTTCAAGAAGTGTATTAGCTTCTTCTGTATTATAACTTGTAAAAAAGAACCAACCATGCGATTTATTTCTTCCAGGATGCGCTAAATCATAGTTAAAACCAGGCATATTTAATTGAAAATCAATTTTCATATGCCCGCTATCGTCTATGGCAATAAAAGTTAGTGGACCTTTAAACTCACCTTTCATTTCACTAATTGGCATATCTCTTTGCGGATTAGGCACTGCAAATCTGGTACCGGCAACTATATATTCTGTATTTTCGGTTACAAAAGATGAAGCGTGGTTTCCGGCGCTATGTGGTATTTCTATAATTTCTTCTGTTTCAAAAGTAGCTAGACTAATTCGAGCAATACGCGGTGTATTGTTTTCGTTTATAAATAGCCATCTACCATCTAATTCACCATTAGTTTGAGAAATATCCGGATGGTGTGCATCACCCCAAGGCACGAACCCGAAAGAGGTATTAAACATAGGCTTTGTTTCTTCAGAATAACCATATCCTGAAGTTGGAAACTGTGAGAACACCGGAATTTCTTTGAACATTCTTCCGCTGGGCAAACCATAAACAGTAACATTACCGCTATAACCACCAGACATAAAAGCATAGTACTCGTCGTGCTCACCCGGAGCTACGTAAACTTTTTCGGCGTTACTAGAAGCCATCGCCCCTGATTTACCGCCATTATTATTGCCGCAGCTTAGTATTAAACCGGCTACAGCTGTAAGTAAAAAGATATTTTTTATTGTTTTCATTTAAATTGATTTTAAGTTATTATTGGTTATTGCGGTAAGATGACGTCTTCAACAACATGTACCCAACCATTGCTAACATTTACTGTTGCTACTATTTTAGTACCTCCAACATAAATATCACCGTTTTGTACTGTTACTTCAAGGTATTGTCCGGAAGCCATATAGAGTTTTCGATTTTTTTCGGCATTTTTCTTGAGCGTTTCAATAGGATAGTTACTAGGTGCTACGTGATGCTTGAGAATAAAGGCTAATTGGGATTTATTTTCAGGTTTCAATAAATCACTTAAGGTATTAGCGTCTATTTTACCAAAAGCGCCATTTGTTGGTGCAAAAACGGTAAGCGGACCAACATTTACAAGTGCATTTTCTACTTCGGCGGCTTGTACAGCTGCCACCAGTGTGGTGTGGTCTGGTGAATCTATGGCCAACCTCAGCGCGTTGGGTGTATCACTTTTATCTTCAATAAATGCTTGTCCGGTTTTTTTGGTATCGGAGGTTACCTCAACATTTTGAGTTGATTGCTCAGCCTTAGTTTCATTCTTACAATTTGAATAAAATAATACCAAAACAGCCATCGTTAAAAATTTAAAGAGTGTTTTCATATGTGTGTTATATTGGTTTGATATAGTTAGATAAGTTGAATATTATAAAAGTTTATTGTAAACTAGGCAGGTTATTTATTATGTTATAATGTTCTAAAATACTCAAGTACAGCGCGTGCATCTTCTTCGGTAAGATTTTGGTTAGCCATAGGAGAGCCATTAAACTCAATTAAAAGATCTTTAGCTAACTGATCTTCTTTTACCATTTGTTCAGGGTTTAAAATCATATTCATTACCCACTCCGGTGTTCTTCTTTCTAAAATACCTTTTGGTGAAGGCCCGATATGTTTTTTCTCAACCTTATGGCATGCAGTACACATTTTTTGATAAACATCGGCGCCATGTGCGGCTAAATCCTGATTGATGGCATCTTCTAAAGTAATGTCTGTAATTGGACCAATTCCCTTATTGGTTAAATCTATTCTTTTAGATGCCGGCTCAGCCTTTTTAGCCGGGGCCTCAGTTGTTTTTTTTGCGTATGCCGTTCTGGATCTGGTTTTGTCCTCTTTTTCAGAACATCCTACCAAGGTGACGACTAAAAAGGTGATTAAAATTGTTAGTGTTCTCATGATTTATTTTGTTAGTATTATTTTATTAAAACAAAAGTAACATGTGTTACATTCTTAGAATATGATTATTATCATATAAAAAGACTTTTTTATCTTTTTATATTTTATCTATATTTGAAGAAATATTGATTCTAATTTTATGCTTTCAAATTCTTCTAAATATGCTTTAAAAGGCGTTTTATATCTAGCCATGCATTCCTCAATGGAAAATAAAATAATGACGAGAGATTTGGCAGGCTTGATTAATGTACCGCCAGCCTACATTGCTAAACTATTACAAGATTTAGCAAGGAAAAATCTTGTACATTCAGAAAAAGGACCTCACGGTGGTTTTTATTTAAGTGAAAAAAATAAAAAAGAACCTATTATAAAATTTATTTATGCCATAGATGGTAAAGACAAGCTCAATAACTGTTTGATGGGTTTAGATCATTGCAATCACGCTAACCCTTGCCCACTACACCATATTGCCAGCCCTATGAGAGATGAACTACTTCTAAATTTAAAAAAGAAAAATATTAGTGACCTTGTACAAGATATTAGTAACGGAATTAGCAGTTTACCTCTATAAAAAAAGCATCCTTTAGAGATGCTTTTCTTTAATTTAATTAATCACTACATTAAATTCTAAACGTCATCACCGGTAATACAGAGTGATTTGCAATATCTTCAGAAATACTGCCTTCAAAGAAATGCGCAATACCTTTTCGGCCGTGTGTTGACACTGCAATTAAATCGGCTCCAATTTTAGCTGAATAGTTGAGTACACCTTTTTCAATACTATAATCTGAGTAAAAGACCACATCTTTCATTTTTTTCAAGTTGCCTTCAGTTTTCTTTAAAAATTCGGCCACTCTTGCTTCCATTTCATTGGTGCTTTTAAATGCGAAATCGGGTAGATTTACGTATAATAAATGTACCTGACTATCCATCTTTGCAAAAAACTTAGTGACTTTGATGTAAGAAGAAATTGATTCGTCTGTAAAATCGCAACCGTAAACCACATGATCAAATTTCATGTTTTCAGGCTTACTTTTTACAACTAAAACAGGCGTTTCAGAATGTCTTACAACACGCTCTGTATTAGAACCAACAAAAATCTCATTAAGACCACTTGCGCCATGAGAACCCATGATAATTAAGTCGGCATTTTCATGTTTAGCTACGTCGTTTACTTCTTTAAATACTTTGTATTTTTTGATGGCAGGAATTACTTTTATGTCTTTTAAAAAATCTTGTTTTAAAAACGTTTCAAATTCCTGTTCGGCTCTTTTGTAAAAAAATATGCTATTTAAGGGTTGATTGGTGGCCTGTTCTGAAAATGATGATTCTGATAATTCCAACATATGAAGCGCCAATATTTGCGCATTATTTCGTTTGGCCAGAATTGCCGCGGCTTCCATGGCGTAAACAGAATGTTCTGAAAAGTCTACAGGGACAATTATTTTTTTCATGATTGATAAGTTTTTTGTTGCCTCTAATATAGGCAATCTCGTTAGAATAATTTAGTTAAATAGTCATTGAAAATAATTGCGTATCGGGCTTTTTACGCTGTAATCTCAGATCAAAAGCCATACAAATATTCCTAATGAACGGTCTTCCTTTGGGGTGTACCACCACGCCATTTTTTTGTGTGGTGATTAAACCATCTTCCTCAAAAGTTTTTAATGCAATCAAAACATCTGCCACTTCTTTAAAATTCAACGATGGATGCTCCCAATACGTTTCAAATTTGCACATTAAATTTAAGATGTGCTGTCTTATAATAACATCTTCAGAATTCAATAAATGACCTCTGAAAATAGGTAATTCATCATTTTGAACGCGTTCCTGATAATCTTCAAGATTTTTTTCGTTCTGTGCAAAGCCTGTCCAGCAATCGCTTATCGAAGAAACACCTAAGCCAATCATCACAGTTGTTTTAGAGGCAGTGTAACCCATGAAATTTCTATGCAATTGCTTGTTTTCATCAGCCAGAAATAAACTATCAGTTTTTAAGGCGAAATGATCCATACCAATTTCAACATAACCAATATCTTCGAGTAGTTGCTTACCATTTTGGTATTGCATGCGTTTACTTTCGGCAGATGGTAAATCTGAATCTTTAAAGCCACGCTGACCATTGCCTTTAATCCATGGCACATGGGCATAACTGTAGAAAGCAATTCGGTCTGGTTTTAATTCTTGGGTGTGTTTGATGGTTTGAATCACATCGGCCTCAGTTTGAAACGGCAATCCAAAAATTAAGTCGTGTCCAACCGAAGTATAGCCAATACTTCTGGCCAATTCTGTTACCTTTTTAACATTTTCAAAAGGTTGAATTCTGTGAATGGCTTTTTGTACCAGCAAATTATAATCCTGAACCCCAAAACTAACGCGTTTAAATCCTAAATCGAACAAAGTTTGCAAATGCTCCTTAGTGGTATTATTAGGGTGACCTTCAAAACTAAACTCATAACCATCTGCGAGCGAAGCACTGCTCACTATGCTATTAATCAATCTAGAAAGTTGATTCGGAGCAAAAAACGTAGGAGTGCCACCACCCAGATGTATTTCCTTAATAACAGGTCTTTGGGGCAGGATATTTAAGTATAGTTGCCACTCTTTTAAAAGGGTTTCAATGTAAGGCACTTCAACCTCATGACGTTTTGTAATGCGTTTGTTGCAACCGCAAAACGTGCATAACTGCTCGCAAAATGGTAAATGAATGTATAAACTAATTCCTTCTTTTTGATTACTTTTAATAAAAGAATCAACAAGTGATTCTTGGTAATCATCAATGTTAAATATGTCTTCGTCCCAAAACGGCACCGTTGGGTAACTGGTGTATCTTGGGCCTGCAACATTATATTTATTAACAAGAGATTTGTTCATGATTCTTTTAATTAATACAAAAGTATCTGAAAGATTCCTCGCGCTAAATGATATAAATCAGTTCAATTTACAAGCGGCGACTTATTCGATAAAATGCAATTATTCAATCTAGAATCACCAAAACAACCCTTTATAACTTTAGATTGTAAAAAAAATAACGTAATTTCGAGTTCATATTTTTTAATTAAAAAAAACAGGAGAAATGAGAAAGCGCGATTTTTTAAAACTTACAGGAATTACAACAACGGGGTTGGCTATTGCCCCATCCATATTATTGAGCTGCAGGGATAAAGAAGGCAACAACCAAACACCGATTAGTGCAAAAAGTGCCGTCGCTGCTTCATTTGAATTACCAAAACTAGCCTATGGTTATGATGCCTTTACTGATGTGATTGATGCTCAAACCATGGAAATTCATCATTCCAAACACCACCAAGGATACACCAATAACCTCAATAATGCTTTAGCTGAAAATAACATATCAGGAAAAACAATTGAAGAAATTCTTAAAATGAATGACTTGCCTACATCCATACGCAATAATGGCGGTGGTTACTATAACCATTGTCTTTACTGGGATATTTTAAAACCCGGAGGTGCCATGCCAGAAGGATTAGGCACTCAAATAACCTCAGCTTTCGGTTCGGCTGAAGCTATGGAAAACCAACTTAAAGATGCCGGTGCAAAACAATTTGGATCAGGTTGGGCTTGGTTATGTCAGGATACTGACAAACAATTATTTATCACCTCAACGGCGAACCAAGATAATCCACTAATGACATTTGAATCAAAACAAGGTCATCCCATTTTAGGAATTGATGTTTGGGAACACGCCTATTACTTAAAATATCAAAATAAACGAGGTGACTATTTAAACAATATCTTTTCTATTATAAATTGGGAGGTTGTAGCCTCAAAAATGATTTAAAATGTAATAGCATCCATGATTTTGACACTACAAATCTTAGCGGATGGAACCCAGAATCTGGAAAAATGGTAGAGCTGTATTTTAGCATTAAACCGTTCCCTGGTGTTTAGGATTCTAAGACAACAACCAAAATTAAACATCAAAGTCAAAGTTCTTCTTGTTATTGAAGGTGAAGGTGAAAACGCCAAATCTGAGTAGGTTCAAGTACTATAAACTAAAAAAAACATCACTTCTGTTTGCGAGAAGACAAACAAAAGTGATGTATTTACTACTTATTGCAAGACTCAAGAATTTCAGCGGCTCGTCGTCGTCCCCAATTTGGGTGAAATAGTTCTGGCTTGAAGTCTTCGAAAAGAGCTAGAGCCTTTTCTACATCTTTACAAAATGGTTTGGTATCTTGACCAAAATAACGTGCGCTGCCCATATTCCAATCAGCTCGGGATAATATTACCATTGGATTCACCGGAGCTAACGCATAAGCTTGATTGTATAACTCTGTTACTTTTGCTGAGTATTTCATGCCGTAAGTCCTGCCGTCTAGTGCAATCCAATTGGTATAAATTTGCGCCTGCATTACTAAAATATTGTAATTATCCTTACTAATTGCCATAGCATTATTTAGGTAATCCTGGGCTTTGGTTAATTGAGCATTTACCACCTCTAAATCATTTTCGTTCCATGATTTGATACTGTTTATTTGAGCCACATAATAATTTGGCAACCATTCATCTGGCTCGGCAGCCGCAATGCGCTCAAAGAACTGTTCTGCTTCATTCAACTTATTGTCTTCCCATAATTTGAAGGCTTTTTGCATTCCTTTTTCAAAGTTAGATTGGGCATTTAATGCTAATGTAAAGGCTAAAATAAGTATGGTAATTATGCGTTTCATCTTGTTTTTATTTAATGATTGTGGTTCAAAAATATTTAGTCATATCCAAAATTTAAATTCTGTTTTACTGAGTTGTTAATTATCTCAGATGAATTGTTATAATTCCGTGATCACAAATTATTTAGTTGATTATCGGTTCCTTTTTCACTAATGGTCCAAAAGAACCCAATAAAAAAAAATTGATCTGCGGCAGGTCTTAATGCTCGCCTGTTAAAATTACCATTGACATCTGGTGTATCAGAATATTGATAACCATTAATATTACGTGTACCGAGCGCATTATTCACAGAGAAATAGAGTATTTTTTGTGGACTTAACAGGTAGGCCCAGTTGAGACTCAAATTATTAAAGGGCTTAGTTGTGGCATTTAAAAATCCAACTTCATTTGGGTTTGTATAGGTTCTTCCGGTTGCATAGGCATAGCTTAAACCTACCTGGCTTTTGAAAGAATCAATCCAATATTTACCAACAACCGAAAAGTTGTGATTGTTTACAAAACTTGGCACTGCCGCACTTGGGAAATTTCTGTAGTCGCGTTCTGTATCTAAATAGGAATAACTAACCCAATAATCCAGATTTTTTACGCTTTTGTTATCACGCCAAAACAAATCGATTCCCTTAGAATAGCCATCACCTAAATTGTTGAATTCACTGTTAAAAGCAGGAAAGTCTGTATTAAATTTAACCAAGTGCTGATAGTCTTTAAAATAGGCCTCTGCCCTAAATATCATGCCATCCCAATTATATTGATAATTTAGAATGTAATGAGAAGTTTGTTGCGACTCTAAATCTTGATTAAATTTTAATATATCATTGTTTGGCTGTTGAAAAAAGTCGCCATATGCTAATGATATTTGACTGTTTTTATCGGTTTTGTAAGCGATTGAAATTCTTGGTGCGACTGTAAACTGCTTAAATATCTCGCTGTATTCAGCTCTAATTCCTGCTTTCATTGCCATTTTTTTTGAAAAAACTAAATCCGCTTCAGTAAATACCGCACTTATATTGTTATCAAATCGTAATGGCGTTTGCTGAATAGCGCTACTCTCAAACAGTTCATTAAATTTGGTTGCAAAATATTCGGTACCAACATTCAACTTGAATCGATTGTTAAATCTGCGTTTAAAAACAACTTTTGCGTGAAATGAGTTTTCGGTATTGTCAATAGCATTGTCAATAATACCCAATTTATTATTGGCATAGGTATAGCTCAATCCACTAGACATAGACCAATTATCTGATAAAACACCTTTATAAGAACCATTAAAATATAGGTTATTATTGTTGAGCTTAAATTTCACACCTTCTACTATATTAATATCCTCTTGAATAAGCTCAAAATTAGTGGCGTCAAATGCCGCATACAATTTTAGTAATCCTGAGTTGAACTTTTGCCTAAAAACCAACTCTCCCGAAGCACCTTCAAACGGTTTTTGCCAATCATTTCTGTCTTCAAATAACAGTAAATAAGGTGCTAAATTAGTGTAAGACGCATTCACACTCAGTGAACTTTTATTCCACTTTTGAGTATTCCCAAGGGTGGCGCCAACACTCATGATTCCAATATCTGTTTTATTTTGATCTGGCTCGTCTATCGTATTTAAAAGTAGCACGCTGGATAATGCTTGTCCGTATTCAGCCGAGTAACCACCTGTAGAAAACGTAATACCATCAAACAAAAATGGTGAATAACGACCACGTGTTGGGATATTGTTGGTTGTTGGACTATAAGGCGTAAATACACGAATTCCATCAATAAAAATTTGGGTTTCCTCGGCCTCGCCACCACGAACAAATAATCTACCATCTTCAGCCACCGTGGTAGTACCCGGTAAAGTTTGCAGAGCACCAACAAAATCGCCTAATGCACTGGCAGTCGTTACCACATCAAGCGCTTTTAATACAGAAACTTTACTGTTGTCGCCCGCGGAAAAGGTTCCGGCAGATAAAATAACTGCGTCTATAGTATTTACATCCTCGCGGAGTTTAATTTCAAGTTTATTCATTACGGTAACCTGAGTAGTTAATTCGAAAGTTTCAAAAGATAAAAATGAAACAATTAATGTTTTATCGCCTGTTTCATCGGTACTAAAATAAAACTGTCCCGAATCATTTGATGTGCTACCATCATAAGTTCCTTGCAAATAAATATTAGCCCCAGCTATTGGCAAGCCTTTAATGTCAGTAACTATACCTGAAATAATAGTTTGCGCCATTAATGGTATCGATAACATACAAATTATGAAAAATACAAACTGCCTCACTTTTACACCTGTTAAATTTATTGACACAAAAATGAAGGTCTTGTTAGAAACAAAAAATTGTCATTAACCGAATTGTAGAAGCGTTATGATGAACTGTAAAAAGTAAGTGATGCAAAAAAAAGTATCTTTGCCTGTAAAATAATTAACTATGAATCCTTCAGCAAACGGCTGGATTAAGGTATTACTAAACAAGACCCATAAATACAAAAATATTTGGTCTTTGGCTCCTGAAGTATTTTACAATAAACTTCGGGAAACAGGATTTATTTATGGTAGTAACCTCAGTATCATTGCAGATGATTTTGACACCAAAGATTTTAGCGAAGAAGAAAAATGTAAAGTAAACTTGTGGTTTGCTTATTATTATTTTTACAACAATTTCAATAGAAGCAATGAGACTTTTGAAGCCTCTGTTATAAAATTTTACAGTAACGAAAAACCAAAAAGTTATCGATCGTTTTTTGGATTTAGTCAACATTCAAACGCAAGTGGTGAATTAGAAAAATTAATTGAAAAACGAATTCATATTGACGATAATTTTATCACTAAAAACTTTAAGTATTTTATTGTTAACGCTTTGTTGTTTATTGATTTGTTGGCTTATAAACAGTTTTTAAGTGGACAAACAAAAACAAATACTTACATTGAAAATTTCGAGTCGGTTGTTGAAAAAATAGTATTCATGGTTTTAGATTTAAAACCTGAAAAATCTGAATATGATCAAAGTCTGATGAAGCTTTTTGAAGCTTCTTTGAGTTATCACAACCAAAAAGAGCTAAGCTATACACAAGCTTTAACCCATATCACGGAAACATTGGAAAAACAATATATTTTAGATGTGGCATGTATGGCATCCTGGGGAGATACCAAAATAGACATTTCAGAATCAAAATTTTTAGAACAACTACAAATCGATTTAAATTTAGATAAATCTATCTTAGAATCTGCCGTAAATCATATCAACTATTTTTACGTTTCTTATAAAAATGAAATTGGATTTTTAAACTCAAAAAATCTTGTTCAAAGCTTTTATGACAACTCCAGTAAATTAGTTGCCAAACTCATAAGACGTAATGGTAAAAGGCTTCAAAAAGAGCTGAGAGACAGTAAGGAAGTTGTAGGACTACTATCCCAATCTACAAAACGAAAACTCACCGACGAAGAGCAAAAAAAAGTTCAAACCCAATTACTCGACATTTTTAAATCCATACCAAGTCTGGCCATTTTTATGCTTCCAGGTGGCATGTTATTGCTACCATTGGTAATTAAATTAATTCCTACCTTATTACCTTCAGCATTTGATGATAACCGAATTGACAACTAATTGCGCATATAATCAAGCACTGCCTTTTTTGTAGTAACCCAGTTTCTGCCTTCTTTATGTGCATCTATTTTACCTTGACGTGCTAATAAACTAATATATTCCTGACCATAAGGGATATCGGGCTCTTTTGCAATATTGGCTATACTTTGGTAATCGTGATGAGTTTGCGGAAAAGCACTTAAATAAATATTTAAACTGCGCTCTAAGGTTTGGCTCATCAATAACATAAGTTTATCTAGTTTTCCTTTGTTAGCCATATTTAAAGCTGAATAATATTTTAAACGATCATTAGTTAAAATAATAGCAGGCGGAAAGCCTTCTTTCATAAGAAGTAAATTCATAGCTAACCTAACCGTACGACCGTTGCCATCAAAAAAGGGATGAATATAAACAAACCTGTGATGAAACACCGTTGCCAGCTCAATAGCATTGAGTTGCTGCGAATTTTGATTGATATACAAAACTAATTCTTCGAGTAAATCGTGAACTTTAACAGCATTAGGTGGCACAAAATTGGCACCTGCAATGCGAACGGCACCGTTTCTTAAACGACCGGCAAAATCTTGTTCAATAGCTCTTAATACCAATGCATGTAAATCTAAAATATCGCGAGTGTTTAAAATATAATTAGGAGTTACAAGCTTGAATAATTGATGAATGGCGTCTTCATGATTTTTAGCTTCAAAATGCTCTCTAAGCGATTTACCCTTAATAGTAATACCATCTTGTAAAACCATTTGAGTTTCTCTAAGGCTCAAGGTATTGCCTTCAATACTGTTTGAATTGTAAGTCCATTCAATAAAAAGTGATTCTTGAATATTTTTTAAGGCTGCTTGAGAAAAGGGTCTAAGAGCAAGCAAGGCATCTCGCTTTTCAAAAAGTCTTTGAAAAGTGGCCGATAAAGAATCTCTATATGATACATCTACATTAAACATATCACAAAGATAATTTAATATCGGTTAAAATCAAAATTTATACTATCCGATTTTTTACTCTAACCAGTCTTTAAAATCTTTAACTCGCTCTCGGGCGACAATGATATCCTGTTCTGGGTAACGATTTAATTTTATTTGAAGTCTTGAATTGGTATAACTTACCATATCCTTAATGGCGTTGATATTTACCAGGTATTTTCTACTGGTCCTGAAGAAAACGGTACTGTTGATGTCTTTTTCCAAATCTTCAAGAGACATGTCTAGTAAATGACTGCGCCCGTCGATTGTATAGGCATAAGTTCCTTTGTTTTCACTAAAAAAACACTCAATATCATCTACATTAATAATTTTGATATGTTGTCCAACTTTTACTGTAAATCTTTGTTTATAAGCACGTTCAACAGGGTTTACCAATAACTTTTTTATATCTTCAAAGTTGATTGACTGTAGGGTACTTTTATTAAAATTTCTTTCCTCATACTTTTTCACGGCTTGTGCCAATTCAGCTTCTGATATGGGTTTCAACAAATAATCTATACTGTTAAGCTTAAAGGCTTGAAGCGCATACTCATCAAAAGCAGTGGTAAAAATCACAGCCGATTTAACATCAATGCTTTCAAAAATTTCGAAGGATAAGCCATCACTTAATTGAATATCTAAAAATATTAAATCGGGATGTGTATTCTTCTGAAACCAATCTAAGGCTTCTTCTACTGAATGAAGCATAGTGTCAACTTGCAATCCAATTTTAGCTAACATTCTTTGCAGTCTCCTGGCTGATGGTTTTTCGTCTTCTATGATGATGGTTTTCATTTTGGAAAGATTAGGAATTTAATGCTTTAATAGTAAGTCTATTGCCAATTTTGACGATCTTTATCCATAAACTCTTTAATTTTTTTCTGCTCCCAATTCTTTCCGAATAAAAAATCAGGACCAAAAACCCCTAAAAAGTGAAATAAAAGTCCGATTCCCCAGAAAAAAGCAGTTGAAAAGGTACCAAAACTCCAAAATCCGTTTTTGTTATAATAAGCGTTTAATATAATAATGATGAGATTAACTACTACAAAAACAGCTAAATGCCAGTAAAAACCAATAATGCTGTCAACTTTTTTCTTAGCTCTAATGTATGCTTCTTCTTTATTAAAATCGGCATCAAAATTTTTAAAATTTGTTTCCATAATTTGTGATTTAATTTTTTAATTGAATTTGTTTTGTTCCTGTTTCATAAATTCCTCAATCTTTCGCTGCTCCCAGTTAGTTCCAAAAGTTCCATGCGACACGAATACACTATATGCCTGAAATACAACACTTATGCCCCAGCCAAGCATCGGAAACCAAAACCACTGAATGACATTTGGTGTAAATTTATACCATATGATCACAAGGATTGGAATTACAATGAGATAAGCAATAAGATTATAATAAAAATCCTTTAAAGCTTCCACGCGTTTTCTTGCCTTTAAATAGGCATTGTCTAATTTTGATTGGTTTGAAAAATGATGTTCCATAAAACTTACTTGTTTGGTGAGCATAGGAATAGATACTTTAAAATTCCCGGATTGCTCATTAATAATAACTTGTCTTTTGGTTAAGATACCATAACGTTGTTTAATGTTGTTTAAACCAACGCCGCTACTCTTTTTAACCACTTGTTTCAATTGAATATTATTTTCTATAACTAACTCATCGTTCTCTTCATATATTTTAATATGTAAAGGTTTACCGCTGGTAACGATATTATGCTTCACAGCATTTTCTAAGAGCAATTGCAATGATAACGGTACTACCTTACTTTCAGGGTTTAAAGCTTTTTCAGGTATTTCAAAAATAATACTGTCTTCAAATCGCATTTTCAATAACTGCATGTAGGTTCGAGCAAAATCTAATTCGTCATCAACTGTAACCAAATCCTTATTTTTCTGCTCTAAAACATAACGATACACCTTTGAAAGGGCCGTTGTAAATTGGGTAGCACTTTCTGGATTTTCTTCAATTAAACTGGTTAAAACGTTTAAACTGTTGAATAAAAAATGAGGATCTAACTGATTTTTTAAAGCATCGAACTTAGCGCTTGCCGTTCCTGCAATAACCTTTTGCTCTTTTACCTTATTTTTTTGTAATTCCTTATAGAAATATATAGCATGAAATATTAGAGAAAAGATTAAGGTTAAAATAAGCGAAAGAACATAGTTAATCGTGCGCTCTGATTCAATAAATTCTGAAACGGTAAAACCCTCAATGGCGGTTCCAATAAATAACCTGATAAAAAATATACAAACTATGGTTAAAAATACAGAGCCAATAAAACCAATAAGAATGCGATACTTTTGATACCTCTGCCAATTAACTCTGGTATTTAAAAAATTAAAGTAATAAGCATTTAACAAGGTTAATGGAACAGAATAGATAAAATAATAAAGTAAATAGATCCACACCTTTTCAAATTCAGGAAAAGTACCGGAATTTAAATACCTAATGCCTTGATCGATGATAAGAATAACCAATCCGATTAAAATTCCTATTGCCAATGTTCTGAAAAATCTAATCATGGGTTTTTATATTTATTTTCTTATTCTTAACTAGCTTAAAAACTAATTTCTATCGCTTTATTTTTATCTACTTCAAATTTGGCGTCGTCCCATTTTGGCGGTCCCATAAAGCCGGATGCATTGTTTGAACAGGCAAAACGCTCCTTAGGAATGCCCATAAAATTGGTATCTAATTTTGTATTACTGTTTTCGTCATGAAACAGTGAAATAGCATAAGTACCTTTTTTGACACCTTTAAAATCAACTGTGATTGTTTTTCCTTCAATTTTAGAAATTTCACCCAGATACGGCGTTCCTAAAAAACTGTCGGGAGTGTTGTATAAACCAACAACTATTTGACCGGTAGTGTTTTTTATATTATTAACCTTAACTGTTATATTAAAACTGTCGCCGTTTTGCGAGAATCCAATCAAAACAACTAAAGCCAAAGTCATTGTAAGCGCTAATTTTTTCATATCATTAATTATTTAAAGCAAAGGTGTGTTATTATTTAAAAGTACAAAAACCAAACCAACCCAATTGTAAAAATTAGCGACTCAATTGTATTTTTTTCAATCTAAAGCTAAAGTCTTTTTATTATCTTGATTAAAATTTAAGATGGTGTTTGTTGGCTATTATGCTGTGGCTTTATTGGCCTGTTTGATGTATGTTGTTATCATCTCTAGAACTTATAAATTGCGTCTATAAATAAAAAAGTGCCGACAAAATTGCCGGCACCCTATTTATGATATTTTTTATAAAGTTACTTTACTTTAACCAATTCTACGTCGAATATTAAATTAGCGTTTGGGGGAATCACACCACCTGCTCCACGACTTCCATATCCCAAATTACTTGGAATTACCAATCGTGCTTTATCGCCTTCGTTGAGTAATAAAATACCTTCGTCCCAACCTTCAATAACCTGTCCTACTCCAACTTGAAATTCTAAAGGTTGATTTCTCTTGTAAGAAGAATCAAATACGGTTCCGTCCATTAACTGACCTTTGTAATGCACAGCAACTTTGTTGCCTTTTTGAGGCTGTTTACCGCTACCTTTTTGAATGATTTGATATCTCAATCCACTTTTAGTTTCACTAAATCCTGCAGAGACTTTGTCTAACTGAGCGGCGATGGCAGTACGCTCAGCTTCTAATCTTTTTTCACGTGCCCCTTCAAAAGTTCTGAAGGCCTCTATGGCGTTAAAATTTTCGGCAGCGTCACCAACACGAATAATTTCTAAGGTATTAATTTGGTCACCTTGTGCAATAGCATCAACAACCTCTTGCCCTTCAATCACCTTCCCAAATACTGTGTGATTATTATCTAACCATGGAGTTTCAACATGAGTAATAAAAAACTGACTTCCATTGGTTCCGGGACCCGCGTTTGCCATGGATAAAACGCCGGGACCATCATGCTTTAAATCGGGATGAAACTCATCGTCAAATTTATAGCCAGGATTTCCGGTGCCGGTGCCTAACGGACAGCCGCCTTGAATCATAAAATCAGGAATAACTCGATGAAATTTGAGTCCGTCATAATAAGGTTTACCTTGTGGTTTAGCGCTATTCTCCATATTGCCTTCGGCTAAAGCTACAAAATTACCCACAGTTCCGGGAGTTTTATCAAACGTTAAATTAACAGTAATTGTGCCTTTGCTGGTATTAAATTTGGCGTACAAACCGTTGTTCATGGTATCATTTTTTTAAATTCAGGTGCAAAGATACGCAACCTTCTTTTAAAAATTTATCAATATCAGTAGGAAAAAGGTAGAATTAAATTATTGACCGCGATAATAAAGTACTGTGCTTACTGTTTTTACAATAATATTGATATCTAAGAAAATACTTCGATGTTTAATGTAAAACAAATCGTACTGTAGTTTGATTAAGCTATCTTCAACTGAATAACCGTATCTGTGTTGAATTTGGGCCCAACCGGTTAAACCGGGCTTTATAATGTGTCTTGTTTCGTAGAAGGGAATTATTTTAGCCAATTCAGTTACAAAATAAGGTCGTTCAGGACGCGGACCAATAATGCTCATGTCGCCTTTTAAAACGTTGATGACTTGCGGAATTTCATCTATGCGTAAGCGTCTTAAAATATTACCAAATGGCGTAATTCTTTTGTCGTTTTTTTGAGCCCATTGTGCACCATTTTGTTCAGCATTTTTTACCATTGTTCTCAATTTAATGATATTAAATGGTTGGGCGTTTTTACCAACGCGTTCTTGAGTGTAAAACAACGGTCCACGGTTGGCTATTAAATTTCCAATTAAAACCAGAGGTAATAAAATTAAACCAATCAGTACGCCTAAAATAGAAAACAAAATATCAAAGAGTCGTCTAAAAAATTGATACAATTTATTTTGGTTACTACGGCTAAACGGGAAGTACTTATAAAAATCTTTACCTACGAATTGAATTGGCACACGATAGGTCATTTCTTCGTAAACCTGCGTAAACTCTCTTATAGTAAAACCGCGCTCGAGTAAATTAATCAAACTGTGGTACAACTCGGTAGAAATATTATCTGAATTAAAACTTGCCACGAGAATTTCAGATATTTTTTCTTCTGAAATAATGAAGTTTAAATCTGTGACCTGATATTCTTTTAAGCCCTTAAATCTAATACCTTCATCTTTAGAGTCTTCAGAATTGATAAATCCAATAATCTTATAATTGGGGTCTACATCGTGAAGCGCTTTTAATATGTGTGACAAATTTGAAATTTCTCCAATTAGCAGAACTTTTTTATAAAATCTTGGTGATTGAATTAACGTGGTGTAAGCTAAACGCCATAAAAATACACCTACGATAATAGCTAGATAAAAGTAAATAATCTGTAATCGCTTTTCCGGCAAAAATGGCGTAACCACGGGCGTTAACAAATAAAAAAGCACCGTAACTGAAGAGGCTAGAACAATATTTTTGAAGCTAATATCAATTTTACTGGCTTTGTGCAAATCATACAGCTCAAAAACAGTTCCGAATATGGTAAAATAAACAAGTAAAACTACAATGGGTACTATATTTTCGGTGTTGATGGTGAGATAGGTAAAAGGAAAAAACAATTCAAGGCCGTAAACAAAAATTATTACAAATACAAGGTCGGCCAATCTTAGCAAAATTTTGCGCTCAGAAACTTCAAAATGGATGCCTTGTTTACCTTGCATAATAAACCTATCACAATCGATTTAATTACCGAATGCCCAAATTTACAATAAGTTATTAAATATCCTAAAAACTTATAGATGAGTTAAAAGATGTTTAGATAAAAAGTAAAAAAGGTATGCTTAAAGTTTCATTCTCTTTTTTCTAAACATCACAATCATGAAAACAAAAAGCGCAACAAACATGGCTATTCTTGCAATATAATCGCCGGCCATAGCGTAAAAAGTAAGTTTTGAGTTGGTTTTTATATCACCTTTCAAAGCACCTTGTTTTTCGTAAGCTAAAGCATCAATCACTTTACCCGTATCATCAATAATTGCTGAAATACCGGTATTGGCGCTTCTTGCCACAAAACGCCTGTTTTCAATGGCCCGAAGTTTGGCGTAACTTAAATGTTGACGGTGACCTTCGGTGTTGTTCCACCAGGCATCATTGGTGATAATTGCCAGCAAATTGGCACCGTTTCGCGAATATTCTGTAACAAATTCACCGTAAACAGACTCATAGCATATAATTGGTCCCACTTTTAAATTATCGTCATTAGTATTAAATACAGAACGATAATTTTGTGTGGTTTTCATAGCCACAGTTCCTCCTAAATCAATCATGGCATCGCCTATAAGCGGTTTTAAAACCGACTGATAAGGAAAGTCTTCAACGCCAACTACCAATTTTGATTTGTGGTACAATTGAGGCGTTTGGGTATTGGTTAGCATAACAGCAGAGTTAAAATCGTTGTACCAAAAGTTATCTCTGAGTTTGTTAGATTTGGTACTTACTTTTTTACGATCGTAAATAAATTCTATAAAGGATACACCGGTTAAAAAGTTAACTTGTTTATTATCGGCAATAAAAGTGTCTAGTTTTAACTTAAAGTCTAACCTGTTAAATTGATTAAGCCTTACGTTATCTGCAAAAACGGTTTCAGGCGCCAAAATTAAAGCGGTATTAGGCGTAAGTTCTTGCCGGGTTAGTTTTAGAAGCAAATCGGCTATGGCGTCATTACTTAAGTTATACTTTTCACTATAGGGATCTATGTTGGGTTGAAGCGCAATGATCTCGAAAGTTTTTCCTTGATTTTTATAATTACTTAAAATAATATAAGAAATTACAATTGGCAGCAACAGCAATAAACTAATACCAATAGCGAATTTTTTCTTAACGAGTGATGTTATTGATTTATAATCTGAAATAAGTAATAAGACAAAAACATTCACCAACCATACCCATAAACTACCACCAAAAGTACCGGTGTATTCATACCATTGAATCCAGGAGGTGTTTTCTGAAAATGCGTTACCAAGATTTAACCAAGGCCAAGAAAATTCCCAACCCAGATGTAACTTTTCAAAACACAGCCATAACGCCACCAAAAAGGTGAGCGAACGCGCTCGGGTAGTACGCTTGGCAATTTTGTAATAAATTAAAATTACAAAACTCATTAACAAAGAGTTGACCAATACAGCAAAGGCAGCTCCGAAAACATCAGCATACTGCAACCAATTGGTGGTAAAAAAATTCCAGATAAAAAAAGTAATATACGACCAGCCTAAAACACGCCAGCCGTTATACTTTTTATGATGGATAATTAGATTTGAAATGATAAATAACAGTGGCACAAACGCCACAAATAAAAAAACAGGAATACCATAAGTTGGCCAGCTAATTGCCAAAAGAGTTCCTGATAACAAGGCCAAGCCCAATTGCTTCATGTAAAATATTTTTCGGTATAAAAATAACAAGAACCGAGCATTTTAGAGCAACTTACCTAAAAATACTGAAATCTAATTTTAGAGAAAACACATTAGAGTACAAAGCAGCGCTTTGGTCGCCTATATCGGTGAATGCATAATCTATTGAAATGCCTTTGTATTTAAAACCTACGCCAAAGTTTGGCTGAAAAGTCATATCGGTAGAATTGTCTATTTGTAATTCATTTTGAAAATTACCAAGACCGGCGCGTAAAAACACCAAATCGGTGTAACCAAACTGAAAACCAAGTGCAGGATTTATACTAGCGAAGTCAGTAGATACAATATCATTGGTTTGTGCAAAGCGCACATTCAAATCAAAAGCAGCACGTAAAGAATAGTCATAGTTAAAAATAAATTCTTTAGACATGCCTAATTGTAATTTTGGTATGGTTATTTCGGTAGTTTCAGGAAGTTCTTGATTTTGCCCTTCTATGGCGCCGCTAATACTTTCAAACTTCTCTTCGTTAAAGGTCCACGTATTGAAAGTGGTGGTAATATCACGAGCCATTAAGCCGAATTTCCAGTTATTTTTGGTCTCAAACTGAATACCAACATCTAGACCAAATCCCCAGGATGTAGCAAAATCGCCAATAATTCGGCGTATTACTTTGGCATTAACTCCGTAATTTAAACCATCTAAGGGTAATTTTCTGGCGTATGAAAACACAACGCCATAGTCTGCAGCAGAAAAGGTATTAATTCTGTCGTAGTTAATATTACCTTGTTCATCTATAAGTTGTGTAGTATCTAAAATATCGTCCACGCCAAACCTAATCAGTGAAATACCAACGGCCGATCTGTCATCTATTGGCATGGCGTAGGCAATAAAATTGTAGTTAGCTATATTGGCGAAATAGCTGGAATGCATCAAAGCTAATTGGTTGTCTTCAAGGTGCACTAATCCGGCAGGATTCCAATACCCCGAAGTCACATCGTTTGTGTGCGAAACCACAGCATTGCTCATACCAAGTGCAGCCGCATCAACACCAATATTCATAAATTCGTTTGAATATTTTCTAGCTGTTTGAGCGATTGACAAGGCAGAGACAAAATACAATGCCAAAACTAATTTAGTTTTCAAACACAATTTTTTTGCAAAGATGCACATATTTTTCAACCTATTAAACAGAAAAACCGGCTCTATATTGTATATGTCGAAGTTTTTAGAAAATACTTTTATATTTTTACATCACTAACTTAACTCTTGTGAAAAAACACATTCCAAACTTCATCACCTTACTCAACCTTTTAAGCGGTTGTATAGCAATTGTTTTTGCAATTAATTCAAACTTCCCGGCGGCCGCTTTGTTTGTTGGTCTGGGCATAATTTTCGACTTTTTTGACGGATTTGCTGCAAGAATATTAAACGTAAAAAGTGATTTAGGTGTTCAGCTGGATTCCTTGGCAGATATGGTTACCAGTGGCGTTGTACCGGGAATTATTATGTTTAAACTATTAGAATTAACCATTGGCGCACCTGATATTATTGAACAAGCTAATAGCTGGAATGCCATGTTTAGTTTCAAAGGATTTAAAGGTTCAATTATACCAGTTGCCGGTTTTGCCATTACATTGGCCTCGGCCTATAGATTGGCTAAATTTAATATAGACGAAGACCAACAAACCTATTTTAAAGGATTACCAACTCCGGCCAACGCCTTGCTTATTATGTCTTTGCCCTTAATTTTAGAGTTTCAAAACAGTGATTTAATGAACACCACTATTTTAAATCCTTATTTTTTATTAGGACTCACATTGGTTAGTTGTTATTTACTTAACGCACCAATTAAATTATTTTCACTAAAGTTCACGTCGGGTGGTTTTGCCAAAAACGCAAGCAGATATATTTTCTTGGCTTTAAGTATTGTTGCACTGATAATTTTTCAATTTGCAGCAATACCGATCATCATTGCTATTTATATAGTAATGTCTGTGTTAGATGAGATTTCAGCTAAAAAAATTAAGATTTAAATTGATTTAATCGAAGAGTAATTTCTTTTTTCTCAGTTCAAAGTTTTGTCCAAGATATACTTTACGAACCATTTCGTCTGAAGCCAAATCTTCTGGAATTCCGGCTTTTAAAATACTACCTTCAAACATTAAATAAGTTCGGTCTGTAATGGCAAGGGTTTCTTGTACGTTGTGGTCAGTGATTAAAATACCAATGTTTTTCCTGGTAAGTTGTGCTACAATACGCTGAATATCTTCTACCGCAACAGGATCAACACCGGCAAAAGGTTCGTCTAATAGAATAAAATTAGGACTCGTTGCTAATGCGCGTGCAATTTCGGTACGTCTTCGTTCACCACCTGATAGTAGGTCGCCCCTGTTCTTTCTAATGTGACCCAAACCAAATTCTTCAATTAACGACTCCATTTTGTCATGTTGTTCTTTTTTTGAAAGTTTGGTCATTTGCAAAACACTTAAAATATTTTCTTCAATACTCAATTTCCTGAAAACAGAGGCTTCTTGAGCCAAATAACCAATACCGTTCTGAGCCCTTTTGTACATTGGGAAATTGGTGATATCCATTTGGTCGAGAAAAATTTTACCGCTATTAGGTTTAATTAGTCCTACAATCATGTAAAACGAGGTAGTTTTTCCGGCGCCATTCGGGCCCAGTAAACCAACTATTTCACCCTGATTAACCTCTAACGAGACATTTTTTACAACTTCTCTACCGCTGTAAGACTTCATTAAATTTTCTGCTCTCAACTTCATTATTAAAACATTATACGTTGGTCACAAATGTAACGGTTATTATTAATTTTTATTGGCTTCCAAAGCTTCCCAAAACTCAAAGGCACGTCTTAAATGCGGAATTACAATAGTGCCGCCAACCAAAGTTGCTATGCCCAGGGCTTCGCTCACCTGTTCTTTTGTAATACCTAGTTTATAGGAAGTTTCTAGGTGGTATTTTACACAATCGTCGCATCTCAATACTGCAGATGCCACCAAACCTAAAAGTTCCTTGGTGTTTTCGTCTAAAGCTCCGGGCTGATAGGCATTGGTATCGAGATTAAAGATTCTCTTAATAATCTTGTTGTTGTCATCCAGAATTTTTTCATTCATTCTGGAACGGTAATCGTTAAATTCTTTTACAATATCAGACATGTTTTTTACGCTTTTGGTTTCTAACTACTACTGCAGAAATATAAATACTAACTTGATATAATATAAAAATTGGAATAGCCACAATTACCTGACTAGCAATATCTGGCGGCGTGATAACGGCGGCGATAATCAAGACAAAAACAATGGCAAACTTTCGGTATTTTCTTAAAATTTCGGGAGTCACCAAACCTATTTTTGTTAAAAAATAAATGATGATTGGAAGTTCAAAAACAAAACCCGACGCCAGCGATGCCGAACGAACCAACGCAATGTAAGAATCTAAATCAAACTCATTCGAAATTTCGGGACTCACGTTATAATTAGCAAGAAAATTGAGCGATAACGGCGTTATTACATAATAGCCAAAAAGCACACCAACAAAAAACAATAGTGATGAAATAACGATGAATCCTCTGGCACTTTTTCTTTCATTGTCGTACAAACCCGGACTAATAAAACTCCAAAATTGATAGATAACGTATGGGAATGCCACAATAAATCCGGCATAAATTGAGGTCCATATATGCGCCGAAAACTGTCCGGCCACCGTTCGGTTTTGGATTATAAACGGAAAATCATCGGCACAAAAAGTAGTCTCAATATTGATGAGTTTGCCCATATTGCAAAGCCAGGAGTAAGTTGGAAAATTCATGCTCTTTGGGCCAAAAATAATCACATCCCAAATAAAAGATTTAAACAAAAATGCAATACTGGCAGCAATTAAAATAGATAAAGTTGCGCGGATTAAATGCCATCTTAAATCCTCAAGATGGTCTAAAAAAGACATTTCTTCGGTAGATTTCTTTTTCATTAGATAATGCCTTCTTTTACCAAATCATGCAAATGTACCACACCACAATAAAGACCGTTGTCTTCAACCAAAAGTTGAGAAATACCAAAATTTTCCATGCGTTCTTTAGCATCAACAGCCATGGCATTTAAATTAATGGTTTTGGGGTTGGGTGTCATGATATCTTTGGCAGTAACACCGTTAACATCGAAGTTTTTATATAACATTCTTCTCAAATCACCATCGGTTACAATACCTATAAGCTTTTCGCCTTCCAGAACCGCTGTAACACCAAGCATTTTTTCGGAAATTTCAACAATCACCTCTTTTAAACTGGTATTTTTTTGCACTGCAGGTTTTTGATTTTGCGAAGACAAGTCTCCAACCCGTAAATACAATCTTTTTCCTAAAGCGCCTCCGGGATGGTATTTTGCAAAATCTTTACTTGAAAATCCGCGTAATTCTAACAAACAAACTGCCAGTGCATCGCCCATTACCAATTGTGCTGTTGTGCTAGTAGTTGGTGCCAAATTATTAGGACAAGCTTCTTTTTCAACATAGGTATTTAAAACCAAATCCGACTGCAAGCCCAGATAAGACTCAGGATTTCCGGTGATGGCAATAATTGAATTTTTTGCATTCTTGATTAAGGGAATCAAAACTTTAATCTCAGGCGTATTACCGCTTTTTGAAATGCAAATCACCACATCGTCTTCCAGTATTAGTCCTAAATCCCCATGAATGGCATCGGCTGCATGCATAAAAATTGCGGGAGTTCCTGTTGAATTAAAAGTTGCAACAATTTTGTTGGCAATGATTGCACTTTTACCAATTCCGGTAACAATTACCCTACCTTTTGAGTTATAGATGAGTTCTACAGCCTCTGCAAAGTCGTTGGTTAATAAATTACCTAAATTTGAAATGGCCATACTTTCAGTTTCTATAGTAGATTTAGCTAACTGAAGAATAGATTTATGACTGTTCAAAATAAACTTAATTTTAAATTTGACTCGTTTGAAGAATTTGTTATCTTTAATGTTCTGCAAATATAGTTATATAATACCAAAAAGAGATTAATGAGTCATACTGAAAATGAACTACACTCTGCGCTGAAAAAATACTTTGGCTTTTCCAATTTCAAAGGGCTTCAGCACGTTGTAATTGAGAGTGTAATGAAAGGCAATAATACCTTCGTTATTATGCCAACCGGCGGTGGAAAGTCACTTTGTTACCAATTACCTGCATTAATTAAAGATGGTACTGCTATTGTAGTATCCCCGCTAATTGCCTTAATGAAAAATCAGGTAGATGCTATAAGGGCGGTATCAGAACATGAAGGTGTTGCACACGTTTTAAATTCGTCTTTAAATAAAACAGAAATAAAACGGGTAAAAACCGATATTGTTAATGGTATTACCAAGCTTTTATATGTGGCACCCGAGTCTTTAACCAAAGAAGAATACATAGAATTTTTAAGATCTGTGACCATTTCGTTTTTAGCTGTTGATGAAGCGCATTGTATTAGCGAATGGGGTCATGATTTTAGACCTGAATACAGAAACCTAAGAAGCATTATTCAAAGAATTGATAAAGACATTCCCATCATTGGATTAACAGCAACTGCCACACCAAAGGTGCAGGAAGACATTTTAAAGAGTCTTCAAATACCCGATGCCAAAACGTTTAAAGCGTCTTTTAACAGGCCAAACCTGTATTACGAAGTAAGACCCAAAACCAAAAGTGTTGATGTTGACATCATCAAATTTGTGAAACAAAATGCGGGTAAATCAGGTATTATATATTGTTTAAGCCGCAAGCGTGTTGAAGAACTATCGCAGGTATTGCAGGTTAATGGTATTAATGCCATTCCATATCACGCCGGTTTAGATCCAAAAACGCGCGTGAAACATCAAGACATGTTTTTAATGGAAGATGCCGATGTGGTTGTTGCCACAATAGCATTTGGTATGGGTATCGATAAACCCGATGTTAGATTTGTAATTCATCACGATATTCCTAAAAGTCTTGAAAGTTACTATCAGGAAACCGGACGCGCAGGTCGTGATGGCGGTGAAGGCCATTGTTTAGCCTTTTACGCTTATAAAGACATTGAAAAATTAGAAAAATTTATGGCCGGAAAACCTGTTGCTGAACAGGAAATTGGTCATGCACTGCTCCAAGAAGTAGTTGGTTACGCCGAAACATCAATTTCGCGCAGAAAATTCTTGTTGCATTACTTTGGTGAAGAATTTGATAACGAAACCGGAGAAGGTGGCGATATGGATGATAACGTTCGTTACCCAAAAGTTCAAAAAGAAGCCGGCGAAGATGCGGCAATTGTGTTATCGGTAATTGAAAAAACGTTTGAAAAATATAAAGCCAAAGATTTGGTCAACGTCATTGTTGGAAAGCCTAACGCGCTTATTATTTCTCATAGAACTGATGCTTCGCCGGTTTTTGGCATTGGACAGGAAAAAGAGCCGCGCTACTGGATGGCTTTAATAAGACAAATGCTGGTGGCAAAACTTATTTCAAAAGAAATTGAAACCTATGGCGTTCTGCATATGAGCGACGAAGGGAGAAAATTCTTAAAAAATCCCAGACCATTTATGATGGCTGAAGACCATATATATGAAGAGAATGAAGACGACAATATCATTACCAAAAGTTCAGCCGGTGGTGGCGTTGCAGATGAAGTTCTTATGGGCATGCTCAAAGATTTGAGAAAAAAACGCGCCAAGCAGTTAGGCGTGCCTCCTTTTGTGATTTTTCAAGATCCGTCTCTTGAAGATATGGCTCTTAAATACCCTATTAACCTGGAAGAATTAAGTAATGTTCACGGTGTAGGCGAAAGTAAAGCCAAGAAATATGGCGCACCGTTTGTGGAACTCATTTCAACCTATGTTGAAGAAAACGACATCATGCGTCCCGACGATATTGTGGTTAAATCTACAGGTAGTAATTCGGCTTTAAAACTTTATATCATTCAAAACATAGACAGAAAACTGCCTCTTGATGATATTGCGAATTCGAAAGGTATGAGCATGGGCGATTTTATAAAAGAGATGGAAGCCATTGTCTACTCTGGTACTAAATTAAATATTAGTTATTGGGTTGATGAGATTTTAGACGAAGATGACCAAGAAGCAATTCATGAGTACTTTATGGAATCTCAGTCTGATAAAATTTCGGATGCCGTTGAAGAATTTGACGGAGATTACGAAGAGGAAGACCTTAGGTTGTATCGTATTAAGTTTATAAGTGAAGTTGCCAATTAGACCTTTAATATTAAGTTAATAAGTTACTTGCTAGCAGTAAAGCTATAACCCTATTTTAGCAAATGTTCTTGTGAATTGGGTATTTATAATTACTGGTTTTCGAGTAGTAATTTTTTGGTGAGGAAGTTAAATCTTATTAACAACATCACTGCAGCTGCAGTTAAACCTGCCACTAAACCCAACCATATACCTAAACTACCCAATTGATTTTCTTTTCCTAAAATATAACTGATAGGAAAACCAATCATCCAATAAGCAATAAAGGTTATTAGCGTTGGGATTTTTACATCTTGTAAGCCGCGTAAGGCTCCTAAAATAATAACCTGTAAACTGTCGCTTATTTGAAAAACAGCCGCGGTAAGCAACAAGGTTGCGGCAATACTCACCACTTCAGTATTATCGGCCAGATTTTTTAAATCATTTAAATCTAAATACAGTGTTGGTAACCATTGATTCCAAATAAAAAAGCAAATAGCAAAAAAGACTGCAAATACCGCTCCCATTAAGAAAGTAGATAAAGCAATTCGCCTTAAATCTAAATAGTTTTTTAAACCTTTTTGATTGCCAACTCTAATCATTGCTGCAACACTAAAACCTATCGCAACCATAAAGGTCATTGATGCCATATTCAAGGCAATTTGATTAGCTGCTTGTGCATTTTTACCCAACGTACCACTCAACCAAATGGCAGCGGTAAAAATAGCCACCTCAAAGAACATTTGTAAAGCACTTGGCAAAGCCAAATTGAGCAACTTTTTAATCATTGGTTGGTGTAATACAAACACTTTTATATTGGTAACATAGGGCTTAGATTTAGTTCGAATCAACAACAACCAATAAATAAAAATGAGCATAACAACTCTGGAAACTAGGGTACCAATGGCGGCACCAACAATTCCGAGTGGTGGCATACCAAATTTTCCAAATATTAGTATATAGTTTAAAACAACATTAATAACATTGGCTAGTAATGTGGCATACATAGGATACTTTGTAAGAGACAATCCATCACTAAATTGCTTAAAAGCCTGAAAAATTATGAGTGGTATTAAAGAAATAGCCACCAAATCTAGGTACGGAATAGCCAAAACAACTACCTCTTCCGGTTGATCCATTTGATACATTAAAGGCTTACTCAATAAAACCAGAATAAATAAGACCACACTTAAAATACTACATAGTACTAATCCATGTTTAAATGAAGATTTTCCCTTAGCAAAATTATCTTCACTATCAGCTTCGGCTATTAAGGGTGTTATAGCAGTAGAAAATCCAATACCTAAAGACATTGCTACAAAAATAAAACTGTTTCCTAAGGAAACAGCCGCCAATTCAGCAGAGCCTAGCTGGCCTACCATAACATTATCTACAAAACCAACAAATGTATGCCCCAGCATGCCCAACATAACGGGAGCAGCCAAATTAAAATTATACTTAAACTCTTTGGTATATTGCTGTAACATCACACTTTTTAAGGCAGGCAAAGATAGTTGGATTTAAACTTAAATTCTAAAATATTAAATAGTGGCAATACTTTAGTTTATAAACAATTATTAAAATTTGTTAATAATTTTTTATCTCAATTTTAAACAATCTTCGTTTTTTTTATAATTTTACATCGTTCATAACAATGAACATTCTGAGACTTTGCTATTATTTTAGAGGGATTTAAAAATATTTATCAAAAGTTTCAACAAAAAAATAAGCCGTTTCGATTCTTCGAAGCGGCTTTTTTATTTGCAATAAGTTAAGTTTTAAAATAAATCTATTTGCTGTAGCGATTTTAACTTCAAATTATACTCTGAAATAATTTCTTCAACAATCTCTGAAACCGGTTTAATACTATCAATCAATCCGGAAATTTGACCTATTTCTAATTCGCCTTCATCTAAATCGCCTTCAAACATACCGCGTTTGGCGCGTGCTCTGCCCAACAATGTTTTTAATTCTTCAACAGTTGGACCTTTTTGATAGAGTGCCTGAACATCTTGATAAAATTTATTTTTGATGAGTCTCACCGGCGCCAATTCTTTTAAAGTAAGATGCGTATCGCCTTCATTGGCATTCACCACCGCATTTTTAAAATTAATATGAGCTGAAGATTCTTTGCTGGTTACAAATCTACTGCCAATTTGAACGCCGTCGGCACCTAAAATCATTACAGCCAACATGGCCGAACCCGTAGCAATACCGCCCGCCGCAATTAACGGGATATCGAGACCTTTTTTTACAATTGGTATTAGAGTCAAGGTTGTAGTTTCTTCTCTTCCGTTGTGGCCACCTGCCTCAAAACCTTCAGCAACAACGGCATCAACACCGGCTTCTTGCGCTTTCAATGCAAATTTCAAGCTACTAACTACATGTACAACAGTTATGCCGCGTTCTTTTAACCATGAAGTCCATATTTTAGGATTTCCGGCAGATGTAAAAACTATCTTAACACCTTCATCTACAATAATATTCATGATTTGGTCAATATCGGGATACAACATTGGTACATTTACTCCAAAAGGTTGATCGGTAGCCTTTTTACACTTTTGTATGTGTTCTCGCAACACTTCAGGATACATTGAACCCGCACCAATTAAGCCTAAAATACCCGCATTACTAGCCGCCGAAGCCAAACGCCAGCCGCTATTCCAAATCATACCTGCCTGAATAATAGGATATTTAATTTTGAATAATTCGGTGATTCTGTTATTCATTTTTACAATTTAATAAGTTTGAATTGTTTTGAAGTTGTGCCCAAATCGAAATTTAAAATATAAACACCAGAAGCCCAATTAGACGCATCGACTTGATTATAATTTTCAATAACCCTCGACTGATATACCAGTTTTCCCAACTGATTATATATAAAAATTTCTCCTATTTCCGAAGAAACGGACTGAGTAAAAATAAAACTATCTTTTACAGGATTTGGAAAGATACTAAATTGTATTGGCTGCTCATCCTCAACCGATAAACCTAACTGCAAAGCATCTGAAAAATTAGGAATACCAAAGCCTAAAAAATTATCTGGCGACGTAAATTGTGATGATGACTCTCTTACCAATTGTTTAATTTCCTCAGGCGATTTATTTGGTAGTGCTTGCATTAAAGAAGCCAACGCACCTGCTATTAGTGGTGCACTAAACGACGTGCCACTGTTATTAACGATATTGTTTTGGTCGTTTATAACAAAGGTAGATAAACCACGTGCAACAATGTCGGGTTTTTGGGTTGGCTGGGCAGTGCTACCTACTGAACTAAAAAATGCGTAATCGCCATTACTATCAACTGCACCAATTGTAAAGACATCAGGCGAATCGGCCGGAGCACCAACAGTTTCCCAGCTTACATGTCCTGAATTTCCCGCCGAGTTAACTACCAAAATACCTTTTTGAGCCGCAATACCGGCACCTCTGGAAACAAAAGCTGTTGTTCCATTCATTTGGCTTGGTGTGTAACTATACTCAGGTCTATCGTAGGTGGTATAGCCTAATGACGAATTAATGATATGAACACCTAAACTATCGGCGCGTTCTGCGGCCTCAACCCAATAGCTTTCTTCAACCGGGTTCTCGCTAAATACATCTTCGGTTCTAAACAAATAATAAGATGCATCTGGCGCGGTACCTACAAATTCATCTTGAACAAAACCGGCCATGTCACTTAAAACTTTAGTGCCGTGGTCGTTACCTGTAAAAGCGTAAACATCGTTTATTCTATCTACAAAATCGTAACCACCTAATAATTTTCCGCTATTCCGAAGATTTTCAAAAGCACCCATTCCATCCACATTAGAAAAACCCGAATCTAAGACTGCCACAATCATACCATTTCCTGTATAACCTTGTTGGTGTAATTGGCCTACCGAAATCATAGTTACCTGATTAAAGGTATTTCCATAATTGTAATTGGTTTGGGTATTTTCAATTTCAAATTTATCGTTGAGTTGCAAAAGTCGAGAGTTTGTATTAAGACTTTGATTGGCGAATACCACATTTTCAACAAAGTCTAATGCTTCAAGACTATTGATATCTGCCTCTTCTCCTCTTACATGAACAGCATTGAACCATTTTGATTTGGCCAGCACTGTAATACCCGTTTGATTCTTAATTTGGGTGATATAATCTTCGTTAACAGGAACATCACGTTCATCTATTCCAACCCCAAATTGAGCCTTTCTATTAAGGGCTTGCTGGGTTAAAATGGTGGCCGGATTGTTTAAATGAAATTCAACATTAGCTTTATCTGTAAAATAAACCCAAGCGTCTTCCTGACCAATTCCTAATAAACAAGAATTAATAAGCAATAGCGAAAAGAATAACTTCAATTTCATAGCAACTATTTTCCCTATAAAAATAAGAATTGTTCAACTAGCGGGCAAATTGAAAGTCAGACTAAGAAATCACTCCCGAACCCAATAGCTCATCGTTGTGATACCAAGCAACAAACTGACCTTCGGTGATAGCTGATTGCGGTTGATTAAAAACAACATATAAACCACTTTCGGTGCTGTAAAGTGTGGCATCTTGCAAAGGCTGACGGTATCTAATTCTTGCTTTCACCTTAAGCTCTCCATCAATATTTAGAGCTAAGTCTTCTCTTATCCAATGAACATCTTTCGATTTTACAAATAACGCACTTCGCAATAAACCCGGATGATCGCTGCCCTGACCTGTATAAATGGTATTGGTTTCAACATCTGTTTCAATTACAAATAACGGTAGCGGTGTTCCACCAACTGCCAAACCTTTACGTTGACCCTTTGTAAAATAATGCGCACCTTGATGTTTACCTACAAGTTTTCCGTCTTGGGGTTGATAACTGGTTTTACGCGACAACCAATGTAACCTGTCTTTAGTTGAATTGAATTCAGGTTCTTCCATGTTATAAACACTTGAATTATAGGGTATTTCAACAATAACACCTTCTTTAGGCTGTAATTGTTGTTGAAGAAATTCTGGTAGCCTAACCTTTCCAATAAAACACAATCCTTGTGAATCTTTTTTCTCTGCCGTGATTAAATCCTGCTGCGCAGCAATTGTTCTCACTTCGGGTTTTGTTAATTCTCCAACAGGAAATAAGGCCTTGGAAAGCTGCTCTTGAGATAACTGACATAAAAAATAGGATTGATCTTTGTTGGTATCAATACCGGCTAGTAACCGATAGATTGTTTGATCATTTTTTTGAATGCTGTCTTTGCGGCAATAATGACCTGTGGCAACAAAGTCGGCACCCAAACTTAAAGCAATCTCAAGAAAAACGTCAAACTTAATTTCCCTATTACAAAGCACATCGGGATTAGGGGTTCTGCCATTTTTATATTCTTCAAACATATAATCTACAATGCGTTCTTTGTACTGCTCACTTAAATCTACTGTTTGAAATGGAATACCAAGCTTTTCGGCAACTAACATGGCATCGTTACTATCTTCTAACCATGGACATTCGTTAGAAATAGTCACAGAATCATCGTGCCAGTTTTTCATAAACAAGCCAATGACCTCGTGCCCTTGTTCTTTTAATAAATATGCCGCTACACTAGAATCAACCCCACCTGATAAACCAACTATTACTCTTGCCATGCTGCAAAATTAACAATTAAAAGTAGATTGTAAGTTACCCTTATCATTGATAACATCAATTGAAGAAACAAAAAACGTAATCTGCTTTATTGTTTTACCCATCTACCGTTTTCGTCGTAAAGACGTTCTTCTGTGAGTTGTCCGTTTTCGTAGTATTTCCAGATACCGGTGCGTAAATCTGATTGATATGCGCCTTCTATTATTAATTCACCTTTTTCGTCATAGGTTTTGGTAAGACCTTGAAGTTCATCATTCCTAAACTCTGAGGACTTAAACAAGTTGCCATTTTTGGTATACCATTCACACAAACCATTTAATTTACCGTTTTGATATTGAAGTTTCTCGGCCATTATACCGTTTTCAAAATAGGTAATGCTTTCGCCATGCAATTCGCCTAAGTCATTATAATGCTCAGTTTTTAAAACATCATCATTATTTTTATGGTAATAAGTCCATTTACCTATAAATAATTTACCATTCATGGTGCCTTCGCTCACTAACTTTCCCTTTGAAGTAAAGAATTTAACCTCCGCGAGATTATTATTGGCGTTAAATAATTTGGTGGCACTTAGTACACTTTTTTTACCATCGAGCTTATAATATTTAAAAACGCCTATTTCTTTACCGTTTTCAAAATTACCTTCATAGCGCATTTGCTGCGTGCCTTCGAAGTTTTTAGTCCAATAGCCATGTCTATGGCCTGATTTATCTAATTGATTAACATTATCTTGAGAAAGTAATATTAGATGAAAACCTGTTAAAGTTATGATAAAAATAGAATAGCGAAGTTTCATTTTGTTTAATGTTTATATATATTTGTTGGACAAAAATAAAGTATTGTTGAACAAATTTAAACTCAAAAAAATGAAAATTATTTCAAAAATGTTAAAAATGACTGCAATTTTTCTAGTGGTTTTAGGAACTCAGTCATGTAGTAACGATGATGACAATAACATTGTCGATCCGGGACCACAAAATATTGTAGAACTTGCCATTGCAACACCAGAATTAAGTAGCCTTGTTGCAGCACTACAAGCTGCCGACGGTAACCTGGTTTCTGTATTAAGTGGACCTGGTCCATTTACGGTTTTAGCACCAACTAACGAAGCTTTTGCTGCCTTTTTAGGAGGAACTCCACTAGATCAAGTACCTTCTGACGTGTTATCACAAATTTTACTAAACCATGTTATTGCCGGTGATGTCTTATCTACCGACTTATTAAATGCAGGTGAAGGATATGCCAGTACTAGTGCAACCGGTGCCGGTGGTAGAAATATTAGTTTGTATTTCAATACCTCAAACGGCGTTCGTTTTAATGATGCAGGTTCGGTAATTCCGTCTGGTGCTGACATTGATGCAACTAACGGAACTATCCACATTATTGATGGCGTTTTAGGCTTACCATCTATTGTTGATCATGCAGTTGCAAATGATAATTTCTCTACTCTAGTTGGGGCTTTAACAGCTACCGGATTAGATGGCGCTGTTGCAGGTTTAACCCAAGGAACTGTCCTAGCTCCAATAAATAGTGCTTTTGAAGGGTTAACGTTACCAACAGGGAATGCTTTGGTTCAAACCTTATTGAACCACGTTGTAGGTGCAAATGTTTTTGCTGACGATTTAGTAGCTGCAGGATCAGGGTATACAAATACCTTAGCCGAAACTATGGGTGGAGAGAATCTAAGCCTATATTTTAATACAGAAGACGGTGTTAGCTTTAATGGTCTTTCTAATGTAGCACAAGCCGATGTAGTTGCAACTAATGGTGTTATTCATGCTGTGGATGCTGTGATTACTCTACCTACAATTGCTACTTTCGCTACTTCTAATAGTGCTTTGAGCAACTTAGTTGCGGCATTACAGCTAGCTGATACGGGTACCCCAACCGTGCCATGGATCAATACTGTGTCAGATGCTTCTGCCGGTCCATTTACTGTATTCGCTCCAACCAACGGTGCTTTTGAAGATTTATTATTAGAATTAGATCCTTCGGGTAATACTGCTCTTGGTGACTTAGCTCCTGCTACCGTTGACGCTGTTTTATTGATGCACGTTGTAAGTGGTAACGTTCAATCTTCAGGTTTACCAAACGGTACTGTTGGAACTTTAGGAGGTAATATTACAGCTGATAACACTGCCTTTACGCTTACTGACCCTAATAATCGCGTTAGTAACATTGTAACATCTTTGGTTGACATACAAGGTGTTAATGGTGTTGTACATGTAATTGATAAAGTTATATTACCAGCTCAAGACTAATCTCACTAGCTAATTATATTTAAACCTCCGTTAACGCGGAGGTTTTTTTATACCCTGAAACTACCACTCAAGCTGAATTACTCAAGGCTCAAACTGATTAGCTCAGGATCTATTATTCAATTAAAGTTTTGAGGAATCTGTGAGAAAACCGAAGAAACTAAAGATCTTATTCAAAATTCTGGTAAAACAAAGATAAAAACAACTGGTCGTAAATAAGATATTTCTTTCGCTGATATATGAAGTATACTTTAAATAATCAAATCAAAACTCAATCAAAAACTCAATATTAAAAACAAATAAACGATTTAATTCCTTTTTAAATTTCAATTTTTAGTCTTTTATATTAAAATGGAAATATGGAGATCACGAATTTTAAATCTTCCTATCCAAATATCCTCCACAAATAAAAATTAAAAAGCCCCTTTTAAAGAGGCTTTTGAGTTTTATATAAGTAACAAAGAATTTATTTCTTCTTCTTATTCTGAAGTTCTTTCTGCTTTTCAGCTTGTTCCATCATTTCCTGCATCTTTCGCTGAAATCTGTTTTGTTTTTTGGGCTTACTTTTACTAACCTCTATTTTTGCCAAAACCTTGTCTTCATCAATGATATAATTCTTAATAACAATCATGATTCCTATACTAATCAGGTTTGAAATAAAGTAGTACAAACTCAATCCTGATGCGTAATTATTAAAGAAAAATAACATTAAAAGTGGAGAGAAGTAAATCATATACTTCATCATTTTACTCATATCGGGCATACCTTCTTGTGGTGGCGGTTGATGTGCCATTTGCGCACCGGTAGTCATTTTCATATAAAAGAAAATGGCAACAGCCGCTAAAATTGGAAACAAACTCACATGATCTCCGTAAAATGGAATTGGAAATGGTAAATTGGCAATGGAGTCGTATGACGATAAATCGTCGGCCCACAGAAAACTTTTTTGTCTTAAATCGAAGGCTGTTGGGAAAAACATAAACAAGGCATAGAACACCGGAATTTGCATTAAACCAGGTAAACAGCCACTTAAAGGACTCGCACCTGCCTTGGTTTGAAGTGCCATGGTTTCTTGTTGGGCTTTTAGTTTATTGTCTTTGTATTTTTCTCTGATAGCATCTAATTCGGGTCTTAAAATTTTCATCTTAGCCTGCGATAAAAACTGCTTGTATTGAACAAACGACAATACAATTTTTACCATGATTGTCATTACAATAATGGCAATACCATAAGGTAAAAACGAACTTAACCATCCAAAAAGTGGAATAAAAATAGCTCTATTAATCCATCCAAATATTCCCCAACCAAATGGTATGCTCGACTCTAAATTTTGATCGTATCGCTTTAAAATTTTACTATCGGTTGGACCGTAATACAAACCAAACTTTTCATTAATCTCGCCCGCTTTAAAGGTAATGTCGAATTTTGAAGCGTAAAATTTAGTGTGTGTGGTGTCGATATCTTCATCCTTTACAAGATCTTGTGATATAAGATTTACAGATGACAAAGGCTTTTCAGGCACTAATATGTTGCTAAAGAAATGCTGACGATACGAAATCCAACTTACATCCTTCTCGGTTTCCTCGTCATCGCTCATTTGCTTTAACTTATCTATTTTATTGCCTTCAAATTGATAAGTTAAACGGGTATATCTGTTTTCATAGGAAACACTTTTTGCTTGTCTTCTACCTTTCAGCTGCCATTCGGCGTTGATTGGAAAGCTACCGTTAATAACGTTGTCCAGACCTTGAGATTTAACTGCAAAGTCAATCATGTAATCGTCTGGTTTGATCTCGTAACGATATTCTAAAAACTGTAGTTCAGATACTTTTAAACGCATAGATACTACCGTATTGGAACCGTTTTTAGTAATTACAGGTTGAAAATACAGATCATTTGTGTTTAAAATTCTACTGTCGGTTGTTCCAAAATTAATGTTTAAAGAGGTGTTGTTATCCTTAACCAGGTAAATAGGAACCGAATCGTGATCTACAAATTGATTTAGTTTTACTTCCGACAAGAATCCGCCTTTGTGACTAAATTTCAATGTGAGCAAATCTGTTTCTACCATGGTTTCTTTACTATCATCAGCAACCGACATGGCGTAGGCGAAAGCGCCTAATTTACTTTTTAGGGCTTCAAATTGAGCAGAATCCTGTACTTTTTCAGGTATAAACTCCTCTATTTTAGCAGTTTTAACAGACTCTTGCGCATTTTTGGCAGCCTCTTGTTTTTGTTGTTCTATTTGCGCCTGTTTTTTGACTTCAATTTCTTCGGGGCTAGGCTGATTGGTGTACAACATGTACAGTAATATTCCGAAAATCAGGATAAAACCTATAATTGAATTGGTATCTAATTTCTTTTCTTCCATCTATTTTAAATGCATTCCTTTAGTAATTTAACCTTGTAACTACACCTTGTAGGACAATTTTGTTGGATTAGCCTGTGCCGCGTGTTGTTGAGCGGCTTTAACAAATTCAACAAACAACGGATGTGGGTTAGCCACGGTACTTTTATATTCGGGATGATATTGCACGCCTATAAAAAAATTATTTGAAGGCAGTTCAATAACCTCAACCAATCCGGTATCCGGATTAATTCCGGTAGTTTTTAAACCGGCTTCCTGTAACTGAGCCTTGTATCTATCATTAAACTCATATCTATGTCGATGTCTTTCAAAAATTTCGCGTTCGCCGTAAATTTTGGCTACCTTACTCCCTTTTTCTAGATTACATCGCCAAGCGCCCAATCTCATAGTACCGCCTTTATCGGTAACATTTTTTTGAGATTCCATCAAATCTATCACAGGATATGGTGTGTTGATATCCATTTCGGTTGAATTGGCATTGATATAACCCAAAATATTTCTGGCGTATTCAATCACCGCCATTTGCATCCCCAAGCAAATACCCAGAAATGGAATATTATTTTCGCGAACAAATCTAACAGCCTCAATTTTACCTTCAATACCACGTTCTCCAAATCCGGGTGCAACTAAAACACCATCTAAATGAGCTAGTTGCTTTGCTGCATTTTTAGGATCAATATGCTCAGAATGAATTGATTCAATTTGAACCCGCACC
Source organism: Paucihalobacter ruber (assembly GCF_006494535.1). Taxonomy (GTDB): domain Bacteria; phylum Bacteroidota; class Bacteroidia; order Flavobacteriales; family Flavobacteriaceae; genus Paucihalobacter; species Paucihalobacter ruber. Next base: position 216,596 of record NZ_VHIQ01000005.1, on the reverse strand, counting down.
TCATTTTTAGCACCAGCATGAATAAAAGCCTCTAAAATAGATTTGTAGGAATCCTGAAGTTCAACATATTTACCTATTAAACCTATCTTTACAACACCCTTAGGATTTTTGTGACGTTTTAAAAATTTATTCCACTGGGTTAAATCGGGCTCAGCCGATTTTAATTTTAATCTTTTTAATACAACTTTATCCAAACCTTGTTCCAACATCAAATTAGGCACATCGTAAATGGTTGATGCATCGATGGCCTGGATTACCGCTTCTTCTCTAACATTACAGAATAACGCCAGTTTTCTTCTTAAATCTTCAGGTAGTTCATGTTCGGTTCTGCAAACCAAAATATCTGCCTGTACACCGCTTTCCATCAAAGTTTTAACGCTATGCTGAGTTGGCTTGGTTTTGAGCTCTGCTGCGGCAGATAAAAATGGTATTAATGTTAGGTGAATTACCAAAGTGTTATTTTCGCCTAAATCCCATTTTAATTGTCTAACAGCTTCAATGTATGGTAAAGATTCTATATCACCTACCGTACCGCCAATTTCCGTTATAACAATATCGTAATCTCCTGTCTGTCCTAAAATTTGAATGCGTCTTTTAATCTCATCAGTAATATGAGGAATTACCTGAACCGTTTTACCAAGAAACTCTCCTCGTCTTTCTTTATTGATAACGCTTTGATAAATCCTGCCGGTTGTAACATTATTAGACTGGCTGGTTGGAGTATTTAAAAAACGCTCGTAATGACCAAGATCTAGGTCGGTTTCTGCACCGTCATCGGTTACATAACACTCACCGTGTTCATATGGATTTAAGGTTCCCGGATCTACATTAATATAAGGGTCTAACTTTTGTATGGTAACTCTATAGCCTTGTGCTTGAAGAAGTTTTGCTAGAGATGCTGCAATTATACCTTTTCCCAGTGAAGAGGTAACACCTCCGGTAACAAATATGTACTTAGTTTTAGCCATGATGCGTTGTTAAACGCAGGCAAATTTACAATTTATAATCAAACCTTACACAATTATTCATTTGGAAATTGCTTACGAATTTGACGGATGATATCCTCAAGTCCATTTACTTTAATATCATGCATTTGAGTCATCATCCTACCCAACTCACCCGGAGGAAAACCTTTTTGTCTAAACCAAACAAAGTAATATTCTGGAATATCAATTAAGTAGTTGCTTTTATATTTGCCAAAAGGCATTTTGTAATTAGCTAATTTGATAAGTTCCTTATAATCTGGCGTAATCATTGAATCGCCTAAAAATTAAAATTGATATCTCTTTCAATATCGGGATGTAAACTGTAGTGAACGGGGCAAGTTCTTGCTGTGTGTTCTAGAATTCTTCGTGCTTTTTGGTCGATACCTTGAGGAAAATTAAACTCAATAATAATCTTTGAAATGCGTCTTGGATCGGGTGACATAATTTTAGTAACATTAGCCTTAGTACCGTCCATATTAACCTTTAATTGCTCTGCCTTAATACCCATGACGGTCATCATACAATTAGCCAGACCTGTAGCCACTGTATCGGTTGGCGAAAAGGCCTCACCTTTGCCATTATTATCGGTTGGTGCGTCGGTAATATAGGTGTTACCTGAATTTAGATGTGTATTTTCAGTTCTTAAATTACCCAAATAAACTACGGTTGAGGTCATTGTTTTGCTTCAATTATAGTTAAATCGTTATACTTAACAACATAAACAGCATTGTTGTAGTAACCACCAAACAACTGCTTGGTGTAACTAAATTTATTTTCAAGATAGGCAGTTTCGAAATTGGTTGCTGAGGCATCATACAAATTACTTCTAGAGGCCAGCCTTAGAAGTACATCGAGCGTTAAATCGAATCCTCTTACGGCGTATTTGTTAGGCAATATTCCGTAGGTTTTTTTGTATTTATCTACAAAGTTGTTAGTTGTATTTTCATTAATAGGAACATTAGGACTAGCATAATGAAAATTAAGATTTGAAAGGTGAACACTTGATGCGCTTTCCCCTTCAAAAGCCTTGTTATGATTAGTGGTTGTTAACTGAATTTTTATTTTATCGGTTTGTAAACCGTTGAGCAAACTTAAAATGTTGGCTACAAAGGCATCATTATCTGTTTCGAGAAAAACAATGTTTTTACCTTCTTTAAAAACATCGTTAAAGTCTGCTAATAACAAATAGTTATTATCCTTACCATCTTTGTCTTTTCTGGAATACATTTGTCTAGCTGAAGGGAAATGACGTTTTAATTCCTCACTATTAGACCTATTTTTAGAATCTGCTATAATTAAATAACGCTCAACATGTTCCTCTGCTTTCATGTAATCAACCAACACTTGTTTCATCCTGTCTTTATCAGGAAGTGTTTGAAAAACATTGTCGTATAGTTTTATTGGCATAGTAAGCGGTGCCAACACGGGTGTGTTTTTAGATTTTAAGGTTGCTGCCACTCTATCAAAATTGTTTGGAATGACTGGACCAATAACGGCGTCGAATAACTCAAAGTCGTTGTTGTTTAAAATATTGCTCACTTCAGAAATTTGGCTTCTAGTATCGAATACTTTTAAATTAGTTGAGATGCCCAATTGACGTGCAGAATCCAGTGCCATCAAGAGTCCCGAATGAAAATCTAGCGACATAGACAATAATTTATCATTTCTAATAAGATCTTTGGCTTCTGCAACAGAATCTAAATCTACACGGTGTAACCTAAAAGGCAACATTACCGCAATATTTTTTTGACTAAGGTTGTTAAGCTCTTTACTCAAAACTGAAACTGAAGAATTGTAGTTACTGTTAGAATCAAGAACTTTTAAATCTTTTGGAACCTTTAATACCATACCTGATTGGAGTCCGTTTTCCTTCAATCCCGGATTGAGCTCTTCAAGTTCCTCTTGAGTTAAACCAAGTTTTTTCTCTAGCCTGTAGAAGCCTTCTGCCTGTTTAACTTCATAATAATTGTATAACTGTTCTTCAATTTCACGTTCTTCGTTATTGGCTATGTTGGGAACAACCAAATCGTCTCCGGGTTGCAAAATCTCTTTCATTTCAGGGTTTAAAGCTTCTAATTCAGGAACCGTAATTCCGAATTTGTATGCAATTCCCCATTTGCCTTCTTTAGGTTGAACGGTATATTTTTTAAGGGTGTTTTTTATACTAAGATCTGACTTTACCTTTTTGTAAATTGGTATTTTTAAGTTGTCTCCTCGCTTTAGATTTTGAGCGTACAGATAGGTATTGTACTTTTTAATCTCGTCAATTTCTATATTGTATTTTTTTGAAATGCTGTACAAGGTTTCTTGACGTTTTACTTTATGCTGATCGAAACGTGCCAGTTGATTTTCATTTAAATCAGTTGGTGTTTTAATTTTTGATTCAGGAATGATCAATACCATATTGGGACTTATTCCTTTTTTGGCATCGGGATTTAAAGCCAACACATCGAACGGTGTTACAAGGTACTGTTTAGCTATAGACTCAACTGTTTCACCAGATTGAACTTTGTGTGTTTTAAAATCTTGAGCCCATGCCATGTGGCAAAGCGCCAAAACAAAACTTAATATGATTAAAAATTTTTTCATTCAAAATTTATTTTGGATTTCCTTAAAACCTTAAAAAGGAAATCTAATTTTATAACAATTGTGTTCTCACCCATGAGATTCCTGCTTTCGAAGGAAGTTATTCCCATTCGATGGTAGCAGGTGGTTTAGAGCTAATATCATAAACAACTCGATTAACACCTTTTACCTTATTTATAATTTCGTTTGAAGTTTTTTGCAAAAACTCATACGGTAAATTTACCCAATCTGCGGTCATTCCATCAGTACTTTCAACAGCTCTTAAGGCTACGCATTTTTCGTATGTGCGTTCATCTCCCATCACTCCTACACTATTCACCGGAAGTAAAATTGCACCGGCTTGCCAAACTTTATCGTACAGGTTCCAAGATTTCAAATTATTGATGAAAATGGCATCAACCTCTTGTAATATACGAACCTTTTCGCGAGTTAGATCACCTAAAATTCTAATTGCTAAACCCGGCCCGGGAAATGGGTGTCTTCCCAACAATAACGGATCCATATTCATAGAAGCACCCACGCGTCTTACTTCATCTTTAAAAAGCGATTTTAATGGTTCTACAACTTTTAACTTCATAAAATCCGGTAAACCTCCTACGTTATGATGACTTTTAATTGTTGCGCTTGGTCCTCCTGTTGCCGAAACGCTTTCAATAACATCGGGATAAATGGTGCCTTGTGCCAGCCATTTAACATCTTCTATACGATGCGCTTCGTCGTCAAATACTTCTATAAACACCCTTCCTATAATTTTTCGTTTGGTTTCAGGATCGCTTTCACCGTCTAGGGCATCCAAAAAGCGTGCCGAAGCATCTACACCCTTTACGTTTAATCCCATTCCCTGATATTGATGCAATACATCTTCAAATTCGTTTTTACGCAATAAACCATTATTTACAAAGATGCAATAGAGGTTTTTACCAATGGCTTTGTTAAGCAACATGGCAGCAACCGATGAATCTACGCCTCCCGAAAGTCCCAAAACAACTTTATCATCACCTATCTTGTTTTTTAAATTCTCAACTGTTTCTTCAATAAAAGATTGCGGTGTCCAGTCTTGTTTAACCCTGGCAATTTTTACAAGAAAATTTTGCAATAATTGTCTGCCGTCCGCCGAGTGATACACTTCAGGATGAAACTGAATGGCATAAGTAGCTTCTCCTTCGATTTTATAAGCCGCGTTCTCAACATCGTGTGTGCTGGCAAGTAAAACACCGTTGGTAGGCAACTGTTTAATGGTGTCTGAATGACTCATCCAAACCTGACTACCGGTATGTATATTTTCAAAAAATAAGTCTTTTTCCTGAATGAAAGATAGGTTGGCTCGACCGTATTCCCGTGTATTCGACTCGGCTACTTCACCTCCTGAAAAATGGGCCAAGTACTGTGCTCCATAACACACGGCTAATAAAGGTTTTTGACCTCTAATATTTGATAAATCGGAATGTAGCGCATTATCTGAACGTACCGAAAATGGACTACCCGACAGTATCACCGCCTTGTAGCTATCTAAGTCTACCGGAATTTTATTGAATGGATGAATTTCGCTATAAATATTGAGCTCTCTAACTCTTCGCGCTATTAGCTGGGTGTACTGCGACCCAAAATCTAATATTAAAACCTTATCGTGTTGCATGCGCAAAAATAGCAATACATTTTTTATTTGCCATTTTTAACGTTACGATTTTTCGACATTATTAGGTTTGTGAATTTCAAAATTTGTTGGCTGCATTAATTAAAAAAGACAATAAATAAAAATATTAAAATAACACTCAAAAGACTTTGAGAAACTTCATAACAAGGCCATTATTTCATTGAATCGAAAAGAGAAACAGTTTTTAAAGGTCTAAACAATGTAAGTTCTTCTCTAACAATGGAACTTAATTCAGAATTCTGAATTGATATACTCCAGAATCAGAGGAATTTCCGGCCGCATCATTGGTTATCACTTTCCAATAATAAATTGTTCCGGGAGACACAGAAACATTTAACTCATTTTCAATGATACTACTTACGTCTAAAATTGGAGGATTTGAACTTGAAAAATAAATGTCATATGATACAATATCATTATCGACGTCATTACCGTTCCATTGCAAGGTTATTTGATTTGTACTATTAAATGTTTGAGCCATAGCCGGTGAAATTATCTCTGCCGGGAACGGTGGATAGGTTTGAACGCCGGGACCGGCATTGTAAAAATTCCATTCGGCACTAACCCTGGTATCACTTTGATAATCATAACTAACAAACCACCTAAACGCTTCTGCTCTTAAAATAGTTACGGGAAGAATATAATCTGTAGTTTCATATGCATCTATATTTCCTGTATTTAAGTTTTCTATGGTTAATATATAAATGTTGGCGTCATCGCTTGGTTCCCATTCAAAAAAAACAGTACTTTCTGAAGGTGTTGGATTAATTCCTTCGTTGCACAAAGAGTTTTCTTGTGGAAACACTAATTTAACACCTGTAGGTTCATTTTGGTTATTGCCGTTTGTATTTGGATCTTCTTCATTAGAATTATTAATACACCCTATAATGAAAACAGATAAGTAAAATAATAGAATCAACTTTTTCATTGCTTCATAATTTTATAAGTTGATGTGATACTTTTTGATTGTAAGGATATAAAGTAAAATCCATTGCTCAAATTGCTTGTGTCTAAATTTGTTTCTGCTCCATAATTTACGTACGTCTTAGAAATAACCACCTGTCCTAAAGCAGAGTAAACATTTAAATTAACTTCCTCATTTATATTATTACTATAGACATTAATCTGGCCGTTAAAGGGATTTGGATACACTAGAACAGCATCTGAATAGATGATTCTTTTTTCAAAAGTTCCTTGACAGTCCAAATCTGTACTTACTTCAATTTGATTAACACCTTGTTGTAGTTCAAGTGTTATGGAAGAATTGTTAGTAGAAAAAGACACGCCATTGTGCTTGATATTATAAGACGAACTCCCTAACATATCCAATGAAAACAAATTACTTGAAGCCATTCTACTCGAAAATACCACCAGCGGATCAGGTTCTGTTATTACAATAGTGAAGCAGCTTAAATAATCGGGCCATTCTTGGATGGTGATACACATTTGGTAAGTTCCTGCTAGGAGATTAAAAATATCAACATCATTAGTAAAGTTATAGGCTTGACTAAAGTTTTCTCGTGTAAGTGTAGCTGTATAACTATAAAGTTCTTGTGCAACAATGGTGATTTTACCGTTATTACTATTTAAACACGTCTCGCTAGTTACAGCAATACTAAAATTATCAAAAGGTAAATCAATTACTGAACATCCAAATAAATCGACGGTTGCTCCAAATGGAGTATTTGGGCAAAGATCATCTTCATTGGGAACACCGTCATTATCGGCATCTGCACATATGAGTTGATAACTTGCCTGAGCATCTTTTAACCAACTATCAAAAAGTCCATTTTCGTTTGAGATTACAGCAACCGGATCGTCTACTAATATACATGCAAGATTTGGGTTATTTGTAGCATTGAACAACTGTAAATTTTCGTTATTACCATTTTGAATATTAAGCTGATCTGCCTGTAGTTGATTAGACTGACAAAACAATAATCTAAGGTTAGTGTTTTGTGATACATTCAATGCAGATAACTGATTGGAGGCGCATATCAAATCCTCCAAATTAATGAGCGATTCAACATTCAATTCGGTCAATAAATTATTAGATATATCTAAATCGACTAAACTGATATTGGCGTCCAGATTTAATTGCACGATCTGATTGTTACCTAATTTTAAGTCTGTTAATGCTGTAAGTGATGATACATCGATATCTGCAAGTGCATTTTCTGAGGCATTCAGATTGTTTATTAGAGTATTAGCACCTAAATTTAGATTAGCAACAAGGTTATCTCGAATATTTAGTGATGTTAGACTCACAAAATCTTCAATACCAGTTAAATCGGAAATTTCACGACCACTAATATTTAAAAAGGTGATATTTTGAATGTTTTCGGTAAAAACATAGTTATCGAGCTCACCCGAATCGTAACCCAAATCAATTAAGGCTTGCTCAAAATTATCATCTGGCACAAAAGTTTGACCAAAAAAACATTCAATTGAAAATTGGGCCGTAGCATCAATAAGCCAGTTAGCCCCATTTGGCACAATTCCTTCGTCTGATTCGATACAAGTCAAGTCAGGATTATTTAACGCATTTAAGTTAGTTAACAGATTATTTTGACCATTTCTGATATTTAACACTTCTAACATATTAAACGCACAACTAATTGTTGTAATTGACTGATTTTGTTGAAAATCTAAGGCAGTAATGATATTATTATCGGCTAAAAAAATTTGAATACCAGGTAATTCTGATGGTGTAAAAGTTGAAAATAAGTTATCTGTAATATTTAATTCAACTAGATTTGCATTTGTACTTAAATCAAGTGTAGAAATTGAATTTTGAGCACAGTTTAGGCTTGTTAAAGCAAGATTATTACTTACATTTATTTCGGTCAATAAATTATTTGAAACATTTAAACTAATAATGTTGATATTAGCGCTTGCATCTACTTCTGTTAAAACATTGTTTGAGCAATTTAGATTTTCTAAAGCCGTAAAATCTTCTATACCTGTTAAATCTGCAATACCATTGCCACTAACATCTAAACTTGTTAGTATTTCTATATTAGCAGTTGGCACATAATCATCTAATGGTCCTGAATCCAAACCCAAATTAATTAAGGCCTCTTCAAAATTATCATCAGGCACAAAAGTTTCACCAAAACGGCAGTCTTCATTGTAAGTTGTGGGTTCATCCTTAATCCAGTTTGACGGAACATTGTTAGTATTGTCAACCTGAATACATTCTAGATTAGGATTTCCGGAAGCATTAAAGTTTGGGACGTTGGCATTAATGCCATTTTGAATATTTATAAAATCCAACAAATTATTTGATACATTAATTGTAATACTTTGGGGACAGAATTCAGTTTGGTTTGTTTGAAAAATACAGGCCGAAATAGCTATTGTAGTTAAGTCCAAATCACCTTCAATAAGGTTATTACTTGCATTTATCACCTTTAAGGTTATGAGATTATTTGATAACATCAAATTTGAAATGATATTTGAGCTGAAATTAGCTTCAATCAAATTGGAATTACCCGTTAAATCAAATTCTTCTATCTGATTGTTTGCGCATGATAAAAATTCTAGTTGCGGCAGAAATGATAGGTCTAATACACTTAGGTCGTTGAAATCGCAATTTAGTTGTTCTAACGAGGTATTAGCATCTAATACCAATTGCGATAAATTATTTTGTGAAGCAAATAACTGGAGTAAACCGGTATTACCGGTTAGTATAATTTCTGAGATTTGGTTATTGTTAAAATTTAAAAATTGCAAACTTGCTAATTCACTAATTTCAAGCTCAGCTATTGTATTAGAACTACAATTTAAATTAACCAATCCTTCATAATTATTAACCTGTAACCCTGCTAATTCATTATTAGCACAACTTAGTGTATTGAGAAGGTTATTGGGAATATTCGATGTAATTAAATTAGTAATTTGATTGCTGTTACAATTGACCTCTTCTAAAACTAAATTGCTACTAATGTTTAATGAGCTTAAATTATTATTTGAGCTATTTAGCGTTCTTAACAATAGATTATTTTCAATGACGAGTGTATTCAAATTATTGTTGGCACAGTCTAAAACTTCGAGATTTATGTTCTGAGAAATATCTAAGTTGTTTAAATCGTTATCGCTGCAGAACAGTTGGGTTAAATTTATAGTACCATTAATATTCAATAATCCATTGCTGTTATTTAAATCGGTTGTAACTAAAAGATTAGAGCTACAATTGAGACGTTCTAAAAAAAGCAGGTTACTAACATCTAATTTAGTTAAGAAATTACTACTGCAGTCAAGTTCTATGAGAGATTTAAAATCTTGAATTCCCGAAAGGTCATCAATGTTTTTATTACTCACATTTAAATTTAAAACTTGCTCAATATTCGAGGTTAATACTTGTCCGTCAATTATATTATCGTATCCTAAATCAATTAGAGCCTGTTCAAAAAACGGGTCTGGTATTGCTGTAAAACGACTATTAAGGCAATCACCATTATAGGTAGCAAAGTCATCTTTTTGCCATGCCGCGGGAATATTAGCCACAATACCATTGTCTACTTCAATACAAAACAAATTAGGATTATTGGCAGCATTAAAGTTAATTAAAGCAGTATTATTGCCATTTTTCATATTGACACTTAGCAAGGCATTATTGTTGCACAAAACGGAGGTTAAACTTGTATTTACAGAGAGGTCCAAATTTTCAATTTGATTATTTGAGGCGTCTAAAGTCTCTAAATTTAAATTATTATTTAAATCTAATTGAGTAAGGTTATTATTAGAACAGTTCAAATTCTCTAATGCTACAAAATCTTCAATGCCAGTAAGGTTATCAATAGCCAATCCTGAAATATCTAAGGTTATTATTGTATTGATATCCTCAGTGGTAACAAAATTATTTAAAGTATTATCCGTGTCAATTCCCAAATCAATTAGGGCTTGCTCAAAATTATCATCCGGAATATAGGTACCACAATTAAGATTGTAAGTCGCTGTGGCATCTATTAGCCAACCGGGTTGAGCATTTGCAGCGGCGATATCATCCACTTCAACACAGAACAAATTGGCATTATTTGTTGCGTTTAAAGCATTTAATAAGTTATTGTTGCCATTATTGAGATTTAAAGCAAATAAATTGTTATCGTTACAAAATACACTTGTAAGCGCAACATTATTATTAACATTTAAACTTTCTATTTGATTGAATGACACATCTAAATCGCTCAATACGTTATTATTAAACAAGTCTAAGCTTGTTAAATTATTATTAGAACTATAAAGGGTATTTAAGAGCACATTATTGCTAACTATCAAAGAAGATAATGAATTATTAGAGCAATATAGGGCCGATAAAGCCACATTTTCATCAATATTTAAAGTTATTAGGTTATTGATAGAAACCTCCAATTCGACAAGTTGAATATTATTAGAAAGGTCTAACTGCTCAATGTTATTATTACTACAATCCAGTATTTCTAATGCAACAAAATCTTCAATACCAACCAAACTCGTTATAGAGGCATTAGAGACATTTAAATTGGTTATGGTATTTATAGTTTCGGTTAATACAAAATTATCTAAAGTATTGTCATAACCTAAATTGATTAAGGCTTGTTCGAAATTGTCATCAGGTACGTAGGTGTAAATATCAACACAGGCATCTGGGCTATAGTAAGTCCAATCATCTTTAATCCATCCTGAAGGTGTAAAACCGGCATCAATCTGAATACAGAATAAATCTGGATTTTCAGAAGCATTAAAAGCAGAAATTAAATCATTAAAACCGTTATTCATTATCAAGTTTAACAATCGGTTTCTTGACACATTTATAGAGGCTAATCCTTGACACAGAGTTAACGGATCTGTTTGAGGATTAGGGCAAGCAATAGTATTAATAGCAGTTAAATCTAAAAATTGCAGAGAATTATTTGATGCATCTAAATTCTTCAGAAGTGTATTGGTAGACAAGTCTATTACATTTAGTTGGTTTGAAGCACAAAAAAGACTTTCTAATTTGGTATTGTTTCTAACAAATAATTCGCCTACTATTCTGTTATTCGAAACATTAAATGAGGTAAGCTCTAAATTGTTTGAAATATCAATTTGTGATATCTGATTTCCGGAGGCCGTAAGATTTTTTAACTCTAAATTGCCGCTCAAATCTAACACCTGCAAGAGGTTGTTAGAACAATTGAGGTTTTCCAGATTTGTATTGTTGTTTAATGCTAAAATTGACAGATTATTTGAACCACAAATCAGAGACACCAAAGCTTCATTATTTGATAAGTCGAGTTCGAATAAATTATTATTACTACAGAACAATACTTCCAACGCAATAAAATCCTCTATACCTGTAAGGTCTGCTATTTCAAGATTTGACACATCTAATAAAGCAACAGAATTTATCCTGGTTGTTAATACAAGACCATTATTAAGAATACCGTCACCCATGCTTAAAGCATTACCAACTTCTACCTCTGTGCCATCTGCATTGTGGGTTTCTAAATAGTATTCAAAATTAGAATCCGGAACAGCTGTGGTTTGAGCATTTAACAGGGTCGTTGACAATAAAAGAGATAATAAGTGAGCTAAAAGCGTAATTTTCATAATATAAAATTGATAACCTTATAAATTAACATCTTCTAATTTCTACCACTAATGTCAATTTCCTTGTGATAGTGTATTTGATGTTCTAAATCTTGTTGTAATTTTTTGAAAAATTTCTCTTTAAATGCAGAATCGTTTTTAAGCTTCTCAAAACTGTCTTTATATCTGTCGTAGTCGCCTGTTTTTCGTATCATATCTTCTGCCATAACTAAACCTTTCTCAAAATCATCTCTCGTAATCTGAAAGTAAATAATATCTTTCTCTGTAGATTGTACAATATCAAATTGATTTGAATGCCCTTGATGATTTTTACTGTTTAAATTTGTGGTTTCACGATTATCGCCGTTTTTAATTTCTGATATACTAACCAGAATGTTTTCTATTTGATTTTTTAAAAGTTCAATTTCTTTATTTTGCGATTCTATTTTATTTTCGAGGTGTTTTATTATTATGTTTGAATCATTTCTGTTTATCCCTACAGCGGTATTTACAAAACTAAAACCAAATGCTTGCTGACTTTCTTCCCATCCCACACCAACAATTTTGTTTATCTGATTTGATGTCATTTTTTGTGGTGGAACAGCAATTCCAATTCCATCATTATTTCCGCTGGGAATGATGTAATCTCCAATACTCACCTTCCCGAAGACTTTGACGGGAACTTGCCCCATAAATGCTACTTTTTCATAATCTGCTTCACGATTAGGCTGTGGCATATTTCCTAATACAATTGGTTTAAATGAAACCACCATTATTCGCTCGGCGTTTGAGGTGTTCTTAGAAATTTTACCACCTACCACTCCAACAATATCGCCATAAGACATCTGTTCATTAAGATCTGACCGCAGTAAATACTCGGCATAATCTCCTGCGCCAGAGGCATAGGTTACACCCTGTAACGCTTCCTTATTGTTGTCGTAAGTAATCTTGTTATTAGCCGCAATACCGACACCAACTCCGGCAGCTATTACCTGTAAACCGGCTGCAATAGATTGGGCTGTACTGCTCACAATCCAGGAAGGAATTGGAGCAGTTACACAAGTTCCAAGTCCAACGCATACAGTAGAAGATGTTGAAGCGGCTGTAACTTCCACGAAAGAAGCAGCTAAATCGTACAAGGCGAATGCAACATCAAAACCTGCGTCATAAATATCATAATTAAGAGACGTTTGATCAAAATTATAATCGGCATTATTAGTAAATTCTGCCGGGGTTTCACCTTCGATTCTTCCCCATGATGTAGTAATGGTCTCATCAAAAAAGGTAATGAAATTGGTATTATTATTTCTACTACCATTAACTTTTATAGCTAAGCCATTAGTACCACCGTCAATCAACACCGGATGATTCCAACTAGCTTGACTTTGATCAGGCATATTAGAGGTTAAGGTAATTTGCGAACCCATGCCGTCAATAATTGTAGTACCATTCAAAGTTGTGCTTTCGTTGATTATAAGATTTTCGGCTGTTAAATCCCCAAAACTGGCTTCACCATTAACCGTTAAGTCATTCAAGGTGGTCATTCCTATAACATCTAAAGTGCCGTTTAGAAGACTATTGCCACCAACAGTTACATCGCCAGAAAGTGTTGCAGGGCTGCCGTTATTGACATTTAGAGCCTCATGAAAATCTGCAATGCCATCCACATTTAAAGTACCCGATAAGTTAGTGGCATTGCCATTATTAACATTTAAGGTGCTGTTTAAATTTGTTGGACCTTCAACTTGTAATTCACCATTTAAGAAGGTTCTGTCATCTACGGTTAAAGTGCCTGTTGCCGTTATATTTCTATGATAAGCAAAGGGTAAAAACGTTAAACGTTCTCTACTCATGGTTTCAAAATTATTACCGGCATCAAAATCTATTTCAACCTTTAAATCCTTTGGGGTACCGTCCCAACTAATCTCCTTGAAATAATCGTGTTCGGCATCACCTATTAAAAGATTAATTCTGCCGAATTCATCTGTTTCAGTGATTTGAACTTCTTGAAATTCAATTTGGTTCCCGCTATCATAGATTGTAAACCTTACGGCTATTGTGGTATTAGGCAGATAATTGTTTTCAGAATCTACACCAGGTAATTCCAATGCGTCTGGACTAATAATTACGGCTTGATAGGTAATACCATCTGTCTGAGCAAAAGCTTGCGTCAACAAACAAATAAAGAAAGCTAAGCTTAGTAATTTTTTCATGATTGGTATTTTTATAATTACGTTTCGTTTTTAAATCTTGATAAGCTTTGTGTTGAAAAACTTTGTCTTGGAATTGACTTTCATTAAGTAAATTCCATGAGAAATATCATTTAAGTTTAATTGAATATGTTGTCTAGGTGAAAATTTTTGATTGTAAATTAGTTTAGCTTTCACATCAAAAATCATCACCGAAATAGGACTGCCCATCGTTTCACTAAACCTAATAGTTATAATCTGACTAAAAGGATTGGGATACACGTTTGCTTTCAATTCATAAGAGAGTTCTTTAACGATTTTTATCTTACTCGAGGGTTGCTGGTAGCCTTGTCTTAAATAATAACCATTATTAGAGTGCGTTCCAATGACACTCCCTTGTCCAATACTTTGACTCACATTGTAGGTTCCTTTTGACGTTACTATCGATTGAGATGAGCCACTACTTCCTATATTGGATCTCATAATACGATAAGAAGAATTCTCTTGTGCTTGAAACTCTTGCGCAAAGCCAAAAAGTAAAACTATTAGGAGCATCGTTTTGATATGTTGTGACGAGTATTTCATTTGATGTAATCTGGTCTTTTTCGAAATTTATAATTAAATTCTTATTTATTTTAGACATTCTTTCCATGTCCACCTTTTGTCTACTAAAATATTGAGGTTTCAATAACTACAATAGCAGGTGGGTAGGTTTATTATAAAACCTAATCCAAATTGATGGGCATTCAATCTGAGCTTTTCAGTATTTTCACCAGGACTAATCAACACAGATTTCCCGTAGTTATAACCGACAAATATTGCGGTGCTTTTTGAAACTGGATATTGCATCTCTAAACCGCCTCGAAAAAATAAAATAGTGTTATTAAATTCATCTTCTCCAACAAGATTAAAAACATCATTGTTGATGGTTTGAGTGCCTCGAATCAAAAATTCTGTAGCTAAAGAGGTATTTAGAAAAAAAGAAAGATCCCTCAGTTCAAATAATTTTATACCTAGGCCTGCTTTAATACCTAAATAACTTACGTCCCATTCAAAAAAATTATCAACGCTAGCCTCGCTGCCAATAGCACCGTAGTTATTATAGGTAGCACCAAGCGAAAGAAATAATGTGTTTCTATCATTAATAGTTTGCCTGTAACCCATTCCATAGTAGGTTTTTGATGTTGATAATAAATTATCTAAAGGTCGTCCAAGCGAATTTTCATAATCAAACGACGATATGGTTGTTCCAAATTCAAAGTAAAGTTGTTGACTAATACATGAATAACCTATCAATAAAGCACCTATAATAGTGGCACAACTTTTTAACATAAAACAATTTTAATTAACCAAAATAGAAAATTTTTATTTAAAACGGCAGCTGTCCACCTTTTGTCCACCATATAAAAAATGAACATTTTGATTTTTTAATGATCTTTATGTATGAAGACAGCAGCAATATTGCTAATTATAAACATTTGATTTTAATATAGTTTGATATAATAAAGAATATCTATTATCTTAGTTAAACCAACCACTAGAAACTATGCGTCATTTAAACCTGTCATTTAATGTCCAATCTACCGATAGTCTAATATCAGTTTTCCACCAGGTGGACAAATTGTATACACTATTGATAATATTATTTCTCATGACTTGTAACCTTGCTCATTGTCAAAATCAGAAAAAGGTTGACAGTCTTTTACAAGTAGCAACAAAACAAACAGATACCACTCAAATAATAACTTATGCAATGCTATGGGCAGAGTATCTATACACAGATCCGCCGTCATCAAAACCTTATTTGGATAGCACAATAGTTCTGGCAAAACGTTTAAACAATGATAGTTTTATTGCGAGAACTACAAATTATTTAGGCGTTTATTATAACATGACCTCACAATACGAAAAATCAGATTCAATTTACGATATGGTTGTTGATATGTACACAAAACTTGGCGATACAATTCAAGTTTGCGCAGCACTCAATAACAAAGCCAATACATTAAGAAGTCTAGGGAGATATAAAGAATGTTTGGAAGTACATTTAAATAGTTTAAAACTAAAAGAAAAAATAGGCGATACTGAAGAAAGTATAGCGGCAAGTTATTGGAATATTGGCAATATTCATGGTGACATCGAAAATTATGAGATTTCTAATGAATATTACAACAAAGCCAAAGTTATTTATGAAGAATTAAAAGATATAGATGCTCTAGCCAGTATTAAGGTTAACATGGCCATTAACTTACAAAACCAATTTCAATTCGAAAAATCGAAATCTTTGTTTCTTGAAGTTGAACCTTATTATATTGAACAAAATTACAACAATGATTTAGCAGGTATTTATGACAATTTGGGTTGGGGCTATGCTCAGCAAGACAGTTTAGACTTAGCCGAATATTATTATAATAAATCTCTTGACATAAGCCAACAATATGGAGAAACTTCACTTATTGGGCTTACGTTGAGACACCTTGGTGAGTTATATAATAAGAAAGGTGACTACAGAAAAGCACTTCAATATATGGAAGACGCCCTACAAATTGCAGAGACAACCGGTACACGTAAAAAAATGATTGGCGATCTATTAGAGATTTCTAAGGCTTACGCTGGCTTGGGAAGATTTAAGAAAGCCTATGAATATCATATAGATTATCACAAACTTCATGATGAAATCTTAAATAAAGAAAATATTGAGCGCATGAACGAACTTGAAGTTCAATATCAAACCGAAAAAAAAGAAAAAGAACTCATCATCAAACAAAATGAAATAAAACTTCTGGAGGAACGCAAACAAAAGGCAGAAAACGAAAAACTGTTCCTAATTATTTCGTTAATTGGCGCAACAGCTCTTGCCATTACTATTATTTATGGATTACGTCAAAAAATGAAACGGAATAAAGTAGAGCGTGAAAAACTAGATAAAGATTTAGGGTTTAAGGAAAAAGAGCTTACCACACATGCATTGCATTTAGCTCACAAAAATGAAGTATTACTTGATTTAAAATCTCAACTAGAAGAATTAAAAACTGATTCTAAAAACGCCAGACAGTATCAAAAAATAATAAACAATATTAACCTAGACATTAATAACGACAGCAATTGGGAACAATTTAGAAGTTATTTCGAAGACGTCCATAAAGACTTTAACTCTAAAGTGATGCGTTATTACCCAGATTTAAGTAACAACGACCTGCGATTAATGTCACTTTTAAAAATGAACCTCTCGAGTAAGGAGATTGCTAATATTCTTAATATTTCT
This sequence comes from Paucihalobacter ruber, assembly GCF_006494535.1. Lineage (GTDB taxonomy): Bacteria > Bacteroidota > Bacteroidia > Flavobacteriales > Flavobacteriaceae > Paucihalobacter > Paucihalobacter ruber. Next base: position 199,364 of record NZ_VHIQ01000005.1, on the reverse strand, counting down.
GTTGAAGGGGTAAAAAAGGCACGGTATCGATTACGTAAAAAATTGAATTTAAACACAGAAGAATCTCTCCAACAATTGGTCATAGAATTATAATAGAGAGCTATTTAAAAATTTCCTTCCTATAACGCAGAAACCTCAAATCCCCTTTAAAGGGCTCTTAATATTTCATTAATTCTGGAATTAAATCCTCACCATATTCCAAAAAAAAACTGCTAACAGTGGTATTTAAATCAAAAATACTTATTTAATTAAAAAAATTAGTGAATCATAAAGTCAAAACGTTTTTCGGTAAAGACTAACGCTTTACAACCTTAAATGTTTGCGCTGTATTTTTAGATTTAAATTTAAAAAAATAAACTCCATCTTCCAGGTTTGAAATGCTAATATCAAAAATGCTGCTGTCCATGCTTTCAGGGGTTACAATTTGAGACAACTTCTTTTTACCGGAAACATCATAAACATTAATTGAAAATTCTTCTGAAAAATTACCTAAATCAAACTGAACATTATGTTTTACAGGATTGGTTAATAGATTGATATTACCAAGTTCATTTTCAGTTAAACTTAAAGTACTACCTATCGCCCAAATTGTAGCATTTTTTAACATGGTTCTAAAGTTAGAATTACTACTGTAAGAACTTTCATTATGACCAAGAGCGGTATAAAAAGATCTAAAACCAGACAATGTAACCTCTGGGGTTGACGGATTATCATCATCATCGTAAGTTAAAGATTCTTTGTACCATGTTATAGGACGAGCCTGATCATAAGAATTACTTCCAGTTGATTCAACTTCTAATAAAACTGTATTATCTGTACTTAAGTTACCTCCATTGATTTGCCAATAATAATACTCTTCATTTTTATTCCAAATGGTTCCTACAGGTCCTAAAAAATCGATAACCGGGTGGCTATTTATTAACTCCATATCTGCATTGAAATTATTAACAGTATGGTTAGGACTTGTTTGTACAATACCACCAACTAATTCATTGTAAAAAGGCCAACTTCTATCTCGGTAAGTATCAGTAGCCGCATGTATACCAATAAAACCCTTACCACTGGCAATAAAGTTTTCAAATGCCGCCCTTTCTGATCCCGTTAGTAAATTATCACCCGACGTATTTAAAAATATTACAACATCGTATTGCTCGAGATTTGAAGTATTAAAGACCGATGAATCCTGAGAATTATCTGTAATCCAGTCCCCATCTTCATTACCCAAATCCTCAAACATAGTTATACCACTGGTAATAGCACCAGAATGTCTAAAACCATTGGTTTCGTGATAAACTAAAATTCTGTTTTGTGAAAAAGTGGAGATAATTGAGAAAAAAAATATGTAAATACTGTAAACTAATTTCATGGCTTTTTTTCGAAAATACAATAAAAATTTTATATTAAAGATCTAAACCATATTTAATTAACAATTAAATAATATGTTCTCTTATGAAATGACATGTATAGTATCAAATACTATAGTAAGTACAAATAAAGTTTAATAATTACTTTTTGGGAGCCGTTAATTTTTAAATTTTTAATTAAATATTTGATAAACTCTGCTTTAACTCATAAACAATTTTATAAATCTAAAACAACAAACTCACCTGCCAAAGGATTTAAAACATGCAATAACTCAGGTACAAGAGCATCGCCATATTCCAAATAAAATTCTGAAAAATTCGATACGCGTTCCTGCAAATTTCCATTTGGAAACAACAAGTTGTAATGCTCTGCCATACGTTCCACCTGATCTTTAAGTTGGCGCTTTTGTGCTTTTAACAATCTCTTTTCTAGATGTTTTAACCCTTTAAGCTGTTTAACTTCTTGAGCCTTTACGGCACCAAGAAATGAAGCATCGGTTTGTTCTGCCAGTTCATATAATGCCTTAAACTGTTCTTGTAAATGTTTGATTTGGGGCGAAAAATCAATATCAATATTTGAAATTTGTCTTACTTTTTTATTAATTAAAGAATCTTTTCCTAAGAATAAATCTTTATTCGAAATATTGAGACTTTTTAATTTTTCTGTAATCTTTCCACTCTTTATCAAAGCTGAATTGCGTAGTAATAAAACAGGAAACGGCACATTGTTAACTTCAAAATTTGACTTTAGCTGAAACCAATAAGCCAACTCGCCGCCACCGCCAACGTAACATAAATTGGGTAAAATTACTTCTTGATAAAGCGGTCTTAAAACTACATTCGGACTAAAACGTTCGGGATGATTTTTTAGTTCGACTAAAATTTCTTCTTTTGTAAAGCTTATTTTGGTATTGACTATATGATATTTACTGTTTACTAAAGTTATTCGTTCACGCAACTCATCTGTTAAGTAAAAAAAATTAATATCTCTTGGGTTTACTTGGGTGCCATAACCCAAATCCTCCAACTTTTGATTAGTAATATTTATTTGTGTTTGAGCGGTTTGTTGTAATAATTCAGACTCAACACACGGTGCAAATATTTTTTTTAGCGCCACATCGTCTGCATCTATAATAACTAAACCATAGTCGCCAAAAAGTTCGTTAGCTAAAAAGCGCGTTGCTTCACTTAAATTATCATGTTCTAGATAAGATTGTTTAAAAAGTTTTTTAAGTTTATCGGCATAGGCTCCTAATGGCAATTCTGCTGAAAAAACTTCTAAAACTGCGTCTAAACCTTCGGTTGTTAAACGGCCAACGGCGCCATTTGATGGCCTGTTCCATCGTAATTTCTTTCCTTTAAAATTAAAGTAGTTAATTTCATCAAAGTCATGGTCTTCACTCGCCATCCAGTAAACTGGTACAAAATCGTATTTTGGAAATTTAACTTTTAACTCTTTACACAAATTAATAGCAGTAATGATCTTATATAAAAAGTATAACGGACCGGTAAATAAATTAAGTTGGTGACCAGTTGTAATTGTGAAAGTATTAGTATGCTCTAATAGTTTTAAATTATTCTGTGTTAAATCTGAAATTTTAAAATCGGTGTATTGTTTTGATAATACTTCAGTTAATACTTTGCGGTTAATGTCGCTATAACTTTGTTGTTTATCAATAATTTGATCCTTGAAATTATCAATTTTTGGAAATCTGTCATAAAAATCCTTGAGTTGCGAAACCTGGTCTAAATAATCGCAAATGAGTTTTGAAAAATAATTAGTGTCTTTATAAGAAATACACTCTGTTGGCATAGTTAAAAAATATGGGTAAAGATAAGGTAGATAATTATTCTAATTACTAAAGATAAGTTAATAAGTTTTTGAGTATAATTCTTACTTTTACCTTTATTTTTTAATTGTTATCCATGCGAAACTTTATTACTCTCTTTGTGTGCTTTATAAGTTTATCATCACTTTTTGCACAACCACTTTCCCCATCTCAATTTTTAGGTTATGAATTGGGTAGTCAATTTACCAGACATCATCAGGTAGTAGAATATTTTAAACATATTGAATCTTCTTCGCCATCAAAGGTAAAACTCACCTTTTATGGTACCACCAATGAGCGGAGACAGCTCTTACTAGCCATTGTTTCTTCTGAAGAAAATATACAAAAAATAGAAGAACATAGGTTAAACAATTTAAAAAACATAGGTCTAGCTGAAGGAACACCTAACGCCGATTTACCCGCTATAGTTTGGTTGAGCTATAATGTTCACGGAAACGAAGCCTCAAGTACCGAGGCCAGTATGCTTACTATCTTCAATCTAATCACCAAAAAACAAGAGTGGCTTAAAAACACTATAGTAATTATCGACCCCTGTATCAATCCCGATGGCCGTGACCGCTATGTCAACTGGTACAATCAGGTTGCTTCCAGCCCGTATAACGCCGACAGGCAATCCACCGAGCATAACGAGCCTTGGCCGGACGGCAGACCCAATCATTATCTGTTTGATTTAAATAGGGATTGGGCATGGGCAACCCAAGTTGAAACCCAACAAAGATTGGTACAATACAACAAATGGATGCCTCATATTCATATAGATTTTCACGAACAGGGTATTAACGAACCTTACTTTTTTGCGCCTGCTGCCGAACCTTTTCATGAAGTAATCACCGATTTTCAACGTTCATTTCAAGTAGAAATAGGAAAAAATAGCGCCAAATATTTTGATGAAAATGGCTGGTTGTATTTCACTAGAGAACGCTTTGATTTGTTTTACCCAAGTTACGGCGACACCTACCCAACTTATATGGGCGCTATTGGTTTAACATACGAACAGGCGGGACATGGAATGGCCGGATTAGGTATTATTACAGATGAACAAAATCTGCTAACACTCCAAGACCGCCTCAACCATCATACCGTGGCCGGATTATCTACTGTTGAAACTGCACATAAAAACGCAAAAGTCTTGAACGAAGAATTTAGTAAATTTTTCAAAAATCAAAATTTTAAATACAAAAGCTATGTGCTTCAGGGCAACAAAGACAAAATCAATCGTTTAAAAAGTTTACTATATAAACACGATATAAAATTTGGAAGTCCGAATAATCAAAAAGTAACCGGCTTCAAGTATTCAACCGGAGCTCAAGGCAGCATTAATGCCAGCGCCAATGATTTGGTAGTAAGTACTAACCAACCCAAAGGAAATATGGTAAAAGTATTATTTGAACCTAATGCCATGCTTTCAGATTCTTTAACCTACGATATCACTGCCTGGAGTTTGCCGTACGCACACGGACTGGAATGTGTTGCAACCTCTTCAATTATTAATGCTTTTGAAGTTTTAGAAAGACCATACGTAGCAAACTTAGAAGATGCTTACGCCTATGTAGCGAAATGGGATGATTTAAACGATGCCAGATTTTTATCGGCTTTATTAAAAGCAAATTTGAAGGTAAGATTTACCGAAAAACCGTTTACACAAAACGGCGTTACACACCAACCAGGAAGCCTAATTATCTCGAAAGCAGATAATCAACAAAAAGATTTTGTAAAGCAACTGGAGGCCATCTCTCAAGAACACACCAGAACACTACGACCTTTAAAAGGCGGTTTCTCAGATAATACGCCCGATTTAGGTTCGCCCGACGTAAAATTGATTCATAAACCAAAAATTGCGGTATTAGGAGGAGAAGGCACTTCTTCTTTAAACTATGGAGAACTTTGGCATTTCTTTGAGCAGCAATTAGAATTTCAGATTACAAACATTAATAGCAACCAGTTCAGCAAAATAAACCTCAACGACTTTAACATATTAATTTTACCAAGTGGTTACTATAACAATATCTTTAACGACACTCAACTTAATAATTTAAAGGACTGGATTTCTAAAGGAGGAAAACTAATAGCAATAGAAGATGCCGTTAGAGTATTCGCCGGAAAAGAAGGGTTTGGTATTAATTACAAAGAAGCCGATACTATTCCGAAAAAAAATCCATTGTTACCATATGCCGAAAGAGAGCGTGCTTATGCCAACAAAATGATAACAGGAGCAATTTTCAAAACCGAAGTAGACCCCACACATCCATTGGCATTTGGTTATAAAAATGTTTATCACACCTTGAAATTAGACAACACCAATTACAACTTATTAGATTCCGGCTATAACGTGGTGCACATTAACAACAATACCAAACCAATAGCAGGCTTTGCGGGTAGCGAAGCTGTTAAAACCCTCAACCAATCACTTATTTTTGGTGAACAATCATTTGGCCGCGGTAGTGTTATTTATTTATCAGACAACCCGGTTTTTAGAGGCTTTTGGGAAAATGGAAAATTATTCCTAGCCAATGCGATCTTTTTTGTAAATAATAATGCGTTCACACTATAATAAATCTAGATGACATCAATATTCCAAAAAATCGCAATAATCCTATTTATAGGATTATTTTTTACTTGTAAAAACGAATCAGTTAAAGAAGAAACCAGCTTTAAAATTGACTTTGAAACTTTTGAGCTGGATAACGGATTAAAGGTTATTTTTCATATTGACAAATCAGATCCTGTTGTAGCTGTGGCACTTACATCTCATGTTGGTTCGGCCCGAGAAAAAGAAGGCCGTACCGGATTTGCACATTTATTTGAACATTTGTTGTTTTTAGAATCTGAAAATCTTGGTAAAGGTGGACTCGATAAAATGAGTGCCCGTATTGGTGGTTCAGGAGCTAATGGATCAACAAGTAGAGACCGTACTAATTATTTTCAAACGGTGCCAAACGATGCTCTGGAAAAAATGATTTGGGCAGAAGCCGATAAACTTGGATTTTTCATCAATACGGTAACAGAAGAAGTACTTTCGAAAGAAAAACAAGTGGTAAAAAATGAAAAACGCCAAGGTGTGGATAATCTACCATATGGTCATAATTCATATGTGATTAATAAAAATCTATATCCCAAAGGTCATCCTTATAGTTGGGAAGTCATAGGATCTCTTGAAGATTTACAAAACGCTACTTTACAAGATGTAAAAGACTTTTACAACCAATGGTATGTACCTAACAATGTAACATTGACCATTGCAGGCGATTTTGACATAGAACAAGCCAAAATATGGGTTAAAAAATACTTCGAGGAAATTCCGGCAGGCGAAAAAATTGAGCCACAACCAAAGCAATTGGTAACTTTAAATGAAACCAAAAAGTTATTCCACGAAGATAACTTTGCCAGATTACCGCAGCTCACCATGACCTGGCCCGGTGTTTATCAATATCACGAAGACGCTTATGCTTTAGAAGTTTTATTAGAATATCTAACTAACGGAAAAACTGCACCTTTAAATAAAATTTTAATTGATGAGAAAAAGTTGACCGATAGAGTTTCGGCCTATCAGTATAATTCGGAATTGGCCGGACAGTTGGTGCTAAGCGTTTCGGCATTTAACGAGACTAATCTCAACGATGTTGCCACAGCCATCAATGAAGCTTTTGAAATATTTGAAACAGAAGGTATTTCAGATACCGATTTACAACGCATCAAAGCCAAGCAGGAAACAGGGTTTTATTCAGGTTTATCGAGCGTTTTGGGTAAAGGCTTCCAATTAGCACAATACAATATTTTTGCGGGTGATCCGGCTTATGTCAACGAAGACATTAAAAAGATTTTAGCCGTTACACCGCAAGATGTAACGAATGTTTACAATAAATACATTAAAGACAAGCATTATGTGGCTACCAGTTTCGTTCCTAAAGGACAAACCAATTTAATCTTAGCCGGTTCAGAAAAAGCCGATGTAGTTGAAGAACCGATTATAGATGGTGCAGAAGAAACTTTTAATTTAAGTGAAGCTTCAACCTACACTAAAACGCCTTCAAGTTTTGACCGAAGTCAGGAACCACCTTACGGACCCGAGCCAGAAGTTAAAATTCCTGAAATATGGCGCGATGAACAACCAAGTGGTATTAAAGTATACGGAATAGAAACTAGCGAGGTACCTTTGGTACAGTTTGAAGTTCAAATTAAAGGGGGTATGCTTTTAGACGAGGCTGATAAAATTGGAACTGCAAATCTCTTGTCCAGATTACTCACCAAAGGAACCGCCAACAAAACACCCGAAGCTCTGGAAAATGCAATAGAAATGCTTGGCGCCAACATTAGCAGTTATGCTACCGATGATGCTATATTTATTAGTGGCACCACGCTTTCAAAATATTTTGACGACACCATGAATTTGGTGACGGAAATTATTTTAGAACCAAGATGGGATGAGGAAGAGTTTGAACTGCTTAAACAGGCTACCTTAAGCAATTTATTAAGACGTAAAGCAAACCCAAATAACATTGCCTCTAGCCTTTATTCTAAATTAGTCTACGGTGAGAACCATATTTTGGCCAACGACAATCTTGGCACCGAAACTTCTGTTAACGGGTTGACCTTAGAAGATTTAAAAAACTATTACCGCAATAATCTATCACCTCACCTTACCAATTTGCATGTGGTTGGCGATATCTCAAGCAGTGAAGTAACCAATACCTTAAGTACTTTAAATGAAAAATGGGCTATAACTGAAGCAGCCCTACCTCTGGTTGAAACACCAAAGTTACCTGAGACATCTCAAATTTACTTTTTTGACGTGCCAAACGCCAAACAATCGGTGTTGAGAATTGGATATCCCTCAGTAGCCGCAACACATCCCGATTATTATAAAACCCAATTACTTAATTACCGATTGGGCGGCGGCGGATTTGCCTCTAAATTAACTCAAACTCTAAGAGAAGACAAAGGTTACACATATGGCGTACGATCGAATTTTTCGGGTAATGATTCTAATGGCCTTTTTACCATATCCACAGGTGTTAGAAGCAATGTAACTTTTGAATCTATATCTATCATCAAAGAAATTCTAGAAAATTACAAAAATGAGTTCAATCATGAAGATTTAGAAGTCACCAAAAGTTTTATGGTTAAAAGTAATGCCAGAGCATTTGAAACTTTAGAATCTAAACTTAATATGATACGAGACATTAGCAATTTTAATTTACCTGAAAGCTATATAAAAACCAACGAAGCCGAGGCTAAATCGATAACTTTAGAAGAAATGCAAACTATCATTTCTAAATATATCATACCAAATAACTGTATTTATCTGGTGGTTGGAGATGCCAAAACGCAATTAGACAAACTCAACAGTGTAGGTTTAGGAAGTCCGGTTTTACTGAAGAATTAAAATAATTTACTCGAAAATAATTAATTTGTTTTCAAATATTTAGAATTTTTCAGCATTTATCCGTTTATTTAGTTGTACATTTGTACAATTAATAATTATAATATTTTAACATGAGTAAAGGAACAGTAAAGTTCTTCAACGAAACCAAAGGATTTGGTTTCATCACAGAAGAAGGTTCAAACCGTGAGCATTTTGTTCACATTTCAGGATTGGTAGACGAAATTCGTGAAGGCGATGAGGTATCATTCGAACTAACAGAAGGTAAAAAAGGATTAAACGCTATAAATGTAACAGTTTTATAAGTTTACAATTTTTTGAAACAAAAAAAACCACGCCGAAAAGCGTGGTTTTTTATTTTTAATACATTCATCAAATATGATGATTAATATGAGTTTGCAAAAGCTACAAAAAATCTGTTACATTCAATAAGTAATAGCCCTTTCAGGGTTTGAAACCCTGAAAGGGCTCTATATTAAAACATCTCTCTACCTGAAAAATGAAAGGCACCTTCAATGGCAGCGTTGTCATCACTGTCGCTTCCGTGAACAGCATTTTCACCTATTGAAGCGGCATATAATTTTCTAATAGTTCCTTCGGCAGCATCGGCAGGATTGGTAGCACCAATTAAAGTTCTAAAATCTTCAACTGCGTTTTCTTTTTCTAATATAGCAGCTACTATTGGTCCGCGAGTCATATAAGTAACCAATTCAGGGAAAAACCGACGCTCTTTGTGGATTGCGTAAAAAGTCTCTGCGTCTGAAGTTGTCATTTGTGTTAACTTCATTGCCACAATTCTAAATCCTGCAGCATTAATCATTTGTAATATTGCACCAATGTGTCCTTTTTCAACCGCATCGGGTTTAAGCATTGTAAATGTTCTATTTGTTGCCATTTAAGTGTTTTTTTTAATTGGCTGCAAAAGTAATGGTATTAGATTGTAATTGCAATTAATATTTAACCGTATAAACGGCCAATGGTTTATTGTTTTCATCGTGCATAGACATTAACACGCTATTGGATTTAAAATTAAATCGCACCACACCAAAACTTTTTTGGCTAATAACCTCTCCTACCCGATATTGATTTGGCTCACCACTAAAACTTGAGTAAACATGGGTTAGACCGCTACTTGTAAAGTCAATAAGCGGGTATTTTAATCCCTTAATTTCCTTTTTTGAGAACTCCGAAATATGCCTGTCGCCCGATAACACCATAACTCCTTTAGCCTTTGAAGACTTAATTAGGCTATACAGTTTATCTTGCTCGTGTGGAAAGTTAGCCCAGGTTTCAAAACCGTGCTCACCCGACAATAATTGAATGCTGGTTACTATAACGTTAAAATCGGCTTTTGAATTTTTCAGTTCAGACTCCAGCCATTGCCATTGCGCTTCACCTAAAATAGTTCCTTCACCATAATTATTGGGTTGATAGCGCTTTTTTTGTATTTCAGACTTGGTTAAAGACGTTCTAAAATATCGGGTATCAAGCACAATCACCTTCACACTGCCATTTGCAGTTTCAAACAATTCAGCGTGATAAATGCCTTCTCGCTCACGTCTTGGATCATTTGTTGGCACATCCATAAAATCCAGGAATAACTGCTGGCTCTCTTTACGCATTTCGTATTCTTCACCGCCATCATTCAACCCGTAGTCGTGGTCATCCCATGTACCCAAAACTTTAGTAGAATTAACTACTTTCATATACTCTTTTTCTTCTTTTTGGGTTTTATAATCCAAAGCCATTTTTCCCATATCGTAGGTGTCTGAATAAATATTATCACCACCCCAAACCCATGCATTGGGATTATTTTTTAAAATCGCCGGCCAAAGGTTATTTTCTAACTTTTGATTATCGCAAGAACCAAAAGCAATTACAAAATCTGGTTGAGAATTACCTAAATTACCGGCGGATTTACATCCCATTAATATGAGAAACAACAAGAAACTTAATCGAATAAAATACTTCATGAGATTTAAATAGATGTTAATTTACAGAATTCAATATTAGCTAAAATTTTGTGAAGCAACTTTAATTATTTGTTATTAATTGTATCTTCGCCTTGTATGAAAAACGAAGAAGTAACAGCTGTTAAAAATTTGCTCAGCAAGCCAAAAAAAATAGTTATTGTACCTCATAAAAATCCGGATGGCGACGCTATTGGTTCATGCTTGGGTTTGGCACATGTATTAGAGCAACTCAATCATAATGTAAATATTATTGCACCAAACGATTATCCCGATTTTTTAAAATGGATGGCAGGAAATGATACCATTATTATTTACGACAGTCATAAAGAAAAAAGTGAGGCATTGATTAATGATGCCGAAATTATATTTACACTGGATTTTAATCACCTGTCCAGAACCGGTGATATGGAGCAACCACTTTCAAAAAGTAGTGCCCTAAAAATCTTGATTGATCACCACCAGCAACCCGATAGTTATGCCAATTATATATATTCGGATGTGTCGATGAGTTCAACTGCCGAAATGGTCTATCATTTTCTTAATAAAACAGAACTTACAAAATATATCAATGCAGATGTAGCGGCCTGTTTATATGTTGGAATTATGACCGATACCGGTTCGTTTAGATTTCCCAATACTACCAGCACAACACACCATATCATAGCCGACTTGATTGATCGTGGCGCCAAAAATTCAGATATCCACAATTTGGTTTACGATACCAATAGTTATCACCGAACTCAATTACTTGGTAGAGCCTTGAGCAATTTAAAGGTCATTGAAGATTTAAATACCGCTTATATTGTTTTAAGTCAGAAAGATTTAAACGAATTTCACTATCAACGAGGAGACACCGAAGGTTTTGTTAATTACGGACTCTCTGTTAAAGGCGTTGTTTTTGCTACCATTTTTATTGAAAGCGAACAAGAAAACATCATTAAAATGTCGTTTAGAAGTCGCGGTGAGTTTTGTGTCAACACTTTTGCAAGAAATCATTTTGAAGGTGGTGGACACATCAATGCCGCTGGAGGAAAAAGCGATTTGTCTTTAAACGAAACAGTTGAAAAATTTATTAGTATATTGCCCACTTATAAAACAGAATTAACCCAATGAAATTCCACAGAAATTAACATGAAACTGTTTGTTTATAACCTACTAATTGTCATCCTGGCCTTTGGATGTAAATCTCCCGAAGCCAGAGAACCAATTTCAACTGCATCTGGTTCTTTTATAAAAGAGTCTGCTGAACGTAACATTCAACTTAACAAACAACAAGAGGCTGCTTTTAAAGACTTGATGGCAACAATGCCCGAAACTGATTTTATTGCATCTCCAAACGGCTTTTGGTATTATTACAACAATAAAATTGAAACTGATACCATTACAGCTAAGTTTGGAGACCTGATCAACTATAACTACGACATTAAAGATATTAACGGAAATATGATTTATGCTGAAGATGAAGTAAGTCCGAAAACCTATGCCATGGATCAGCAAGAACTATTTACAGGTTTACGCGAAGGATTAAAAATTATGAAACCCGGCGAAACAGTCACCTTTTATTTCCCGTCAAATTTGGCCTACGGATATTATGGAGACCAAAAAAGAATAGGTATTAACACACCCATTATTTGCGAAGTAACAGTTAACAATATAAAACAAACTAATCATGATTAAAAACAGCATGCTTTATTTAGCCATACTTTTAAGTTTTTTAGCCTGCAAGGAGCAATATCCTGAGCTAGAAGACGGAATTTACGCAGAATTTGTTACCAATAAAGGTACCATGGTTGCCAAACTTACCCACGACAAAACGCCCGTTACGGTTGCCAATTTTGTAGCCTTAGCCGAAGGTACCCATCCCGGCGTTTCCGAAGAATTTAAAGGGAAACGTTTTTATGATTCATTAACTTTTCATCGCGTAATTGATAATTTCATGATACAAGGTGGTGACCCGACAGGAACCGGCAGCGGAAGTCCCGGTTATAAGTTTGAAGACGAATTTCACCCGGAATTAAAGCATAATAAGCCTGGTATTTTATCGATGGCAAACTCAGGTCCTAACACTAACGGATCTCAATTTTTTATAACAGAAGTGGCAACACCTCATTTAGACGCCTTTAAAGAAGATGGGACGTTAAAAAGATGTGGTACTTTTCCGGGTGGTAGCTGTCACACGGTTTTTGGTGAACTTGTTTTAGGTTTAGATATTCAGGATTCCATATCCAATATTAAAACAATGGACGGAAGCAAACCTGAAACTCCGGTTATTATTAAACAATTAAATATTATTAGAAAAGGAAGCGAAGCTAAAAAATTTAATGCTGCTGATGTATTTACAAACGAGTTACCGAAACTTAAAGAACAACAGGAAAGATTAAGAGAAGAGGCAGCAAAAAAGGCCGAAGAAGAACAAGCTAAACGAGATGCTAAAAATTTAGAAGCAGCCACAGAAGTTAAAGTTTTATTAGACGAATATTTAGGTAAATCTACAACATTAGATTCCGGATTGAAAATTTACACCATTACCAAAGGCAACGGACCAAAACCGGCAGCCGGAAGCACCGTTAAAGTGAACTACGAAGGTTATTTTACCGATGGCCGATTGTTCGATACCAGTGTTCAAAGTGTAGCCGAGCGCCACGGCATGCTCAATGAGCAGCGCGCAGCAGCTAATGCCTATCAACCCATGCCTATGCCAATTAGTCCCGATGCAGGTATGGTTGCAGGATTTAAAGAAACAGCCGCACTAATGAAAGTTGGAGACAAAGTTTTCGCATATATGCCATCACATTTGGCCTGGGGTGAGCGTGGTGCAGGAGGTGGTTTTATTCCACCCAATGCCGATGTTATTTTTATAATGGAAATGGTTGGCATTGTGGAATAATTAAAGTTATATGACGATCCGTTAAGATTATTAGCGGGTAATTCATTATTTAATTACCATTCAAACTAAATATTAATTGTTTTGTAAAGACCTCACAGGTTTTCTAAACCTGTGAGGTCTTTATTTTATTAGCATTTTATTAATACGAAGCGTATTTAGCCCTTTCAAGGTTTAGAATCCTGAGAGGGTTAAAGAATATGGAAATTTCAATCTGTGCAAATCTGTGCTATCTGTGAGAAATCACTTGGCCTTCGGAATTTCCTTTAAAATCTCCAACACAAATTTCCAGTATTTTTGCACCGACGATATTTGTGCACGCTCATCGGGAGAATGTGCGCCTTTAATATTGGGACCAAAACTAATCATATCCATATCGGGGTAATTTTGTCCCAGAATACCACATTCTAATCCGGCGTGACAAGCGGCTACATGGGGTTTACTATGATTTAGCTTTTCGTAAATAGCGCTGAGTACTTTTAATATTTTCGAATCCATATTGGGTGTCCAACCGGGATAATCTCCCGAAAAATGCACCTCACAACCTATTAGTTCAAACGTCGCCTTCAATGAGTTGGCCAAGTCTAGTTTAGAACTTTCACTCGACGAACGTGTTAAACACTTGATTTCAATTTTACCATCTCCAACTGTTACACTGGCAATATTATTAGAGGTTTCAACCAAATTTGGAATATCGGGACTCATTCGATAGACACCGTTACAAGCCGCGTAAATGGCATTAATTAGCCTAACCTGACTTTCGGCATTCATCATTTCATGAGGTAACTGTGTTTTTTCAATTGCAATGATGAGTTGCGGTTCCATTGTTTTAAATTCGGTTTTGATAATAGCCGACAACAGGTGAATATGATTTAGAAAATCTTTTTCATGTTCTTTTTCAATCACTACTACTGCCCTACTTTCGCGTGGAATGGCATTTCTAAGTCCGCCACCATGAATTTCTGCAACGTGCGCACCAAAATTCTCAGAAGTTGCATATAACATCCTATTCATTATTTTATTGGCATTTCCCAATCCCTTGTGAATATCCATTCCGGAGTGGCCGCCTTGCAGACCTTTAACTACAATTTCAAATGCCACTTGATGCGCATTGGTGGGTTTGGCAAAATAGTTCCCCTTGGCTGTTACATCAATTCCGCCGGCACAGCCAACACCAATTTCATCGTCTTCTTCGGTATCGAGGTTTAAAAGAATACTACCGTCTAACAAACCGCCTTCTAAGCCTTTGGCGCCGGTCATTCCGGTTTCTTCATCTATGGTAAATAATGCTTCAATAGCAGGATGTGGAATATCTTTACTCTCTAAAATAGCCATGATAGTTGCGACTCCCAAACCATTATCAGCGCCCAAAGTAGTACCTTTAGCCTTTACCCAATCACCATCAACATACATGTCAATTCCCTGGGCATCAAAATCAAAATTAGTATCGTTATTTTTTTGATGCACCATATCTAAATGCGATTGCATAACAATGGTGGCGCGATTTTCCATACCTATTGTGGCAGGTTTTTTAATAATCACATTTCCAACCTTATCAACAAAAGTTTCCAAACCGAGGTCTTCACCAAATTGTTTCATAAAAGCAATCACACGCTCTTCTTTTTTTGAAGGTCTTGGTACGGCATTTAGGTCAGCAAATTTGTTCCAAAGTACTCTGGGTTCTAATTCTCTAACAGTCATATAATAGGTTTTATCTTTGTTTTACAAAGGTAGTTATTTGCAATGATGTACTTTAAATTTTCAATTGTAATTTTATAATACTAAACTTATTTATGAACTTTATCTTAGCTGGCAATTAAGTATATTTACCATAACAAATTCAGGGTCCAAATCAGTCATGCTCACCAAAAAACAACTCATTGCGCTTGCTATTATCCCACAAATACTTTTGGTGAAACTGCTGTCGCACTTTCCAAATTTGGTAGAAATAATTTACAGCAATGGTATTTTTAAATTCAGCTCTAAACTGTTACACTATGTATTTGGCTGGATACCATTGTCGTTTGGTGATGTAGTCTACACAATTCTAGGAATTTACGCCTTGCGCTGGCTTTACATCAACCGCGCTAAAATAACCATGAATCCGTTGGGCTGGCTTACAGATATATTGGCCGTTATATCGACAGTTTATGCAGTATTTCACGTATTATGGGCTTTTAATTATTACCGATTACCGCTACACGAAAGTCTTAATTTAAACACCGATTATTCAACTGAAGAGCTGATTCAAGTAACCCATCGACTTATAAAGCAAACCAACGCTTTGCAATTGCAATTAGCAGAAAACGACAGTAGTATTGTTACATTTAAAATGAGTAAAGCGCAATTATTGGCGTTAGTACCCAAAGGTTTTGAAAATTTATCAAAAGACTATCCGCATTTAAAATATCATCCTAAAAGTCTGAAAACATCACTTTATAGTGTGCCACTCACCTATATGGGTTTTTCAGGATATCTAAATCCGTTTACCAACGAAGCCCAGGTAGATTATTTGTTACCAAAATTTAGATTTCCCTCAACCGCCAGCCATGAAGTAGCCCATCAATTGGGTTACGCCGCCGAAAACGAAGCCAATTTTATAGCTTATTTGGCAACAACCAGCCATACCGATTTGTACTTTCAATATTCTGGTCAAGCCTTTGCTTTAGGCCATTGCTTAAATGATTTATTCAAACGTAGTCCTTCTGACTATGAAAATATTACTAAAAATATTAATACAGGTGTTTTAAAAAACTTCAGGGAAGTGAGAGAATTTTGGGAATCTTATAAAAACTCTTCCGAAGTTATCTTTAAAAGCAGTTATAATCAGTTTCTAAAGGCCAACAATCAAGTAAAAGGTATCGAGTCTTATAGCTATGTGGTTGCACTGATTGTTAATTATAACCTTTCAAAATAAGCTTTTCAAAAGTTAAAAAACACCAAACAAAATTTTAGTTTTTAAGAGTATTTCTATCTTTAAGCCTCTAACATATTAACTAACTTTAAAAAATGACAAGATTAACTTTTTCCTTGTTGTTGTTTTTGTGGCAAATATCGTTATTCTCACAAGAATACTTTCCAAAAAATGACGGCGTTAGCAACAACAACTCTAATTACACAGCATTTACAAATGCCACTGTTTATGTAAATGCAACACAAAAAATTGACAACGCTACTTTGCTTATTCAAAACGGTAAGGTACTTCAGGTTGGCACCTCAGTGAAACTTCCTGAAAACACAAAAATTATTAATCTTGAAGGTAAATACATTTATCCTTCTTTTATTGACGCTTACAGCGATTTTGGTATTGAAAAACCGAAACGAAGCGCCGGATTTGGAAGATCGCCTCAATACGACCCTTCGCGCACCGGTTATTACTGGAACGATCATATTATGCCGGAAGTCAATGCTGCCGACCATTTTAAATTTGACGACAAAAAAGCCAAGGAACTAGTTGAGGCCGGATTTGCAGCCGTTGGTACGCATCATCACGATGGTATAGCCCGTGGCACCGGTATGGTAGTGGCCTTAAACCAAAATGGTAATAATGGTGAACGCATTCTTCAGGAAAAGGCTACACAGCACTTTTCATTTTCAAGAAGCGTGGTTAAAAACCA
Organism: Paucihalobacter ruber; assembly: GCF_006494535.1. Classification (GTDB taxonomy): domain Bacteria; phylum Bacteroidota; class Bacteroidia; order Flavobacteriales; family Flavobacteriaceae; genus Paucihalobacter; species Paucihalobacter ruber. Next base: position 182,296 of record NZ_VHIQ01000005.1, on the reverse strand, counting down.
GTCGTATCCAAGTTCTACTATGGGAACTTTAGCCTTATTGAGACAAATGTATCATGACGCCGATTGGTATGCTAAAGGGAACGCTAAAAACAAAGATTTATCTTTAGAAGCTTTAAATAAAAACAAAAGCTTACCTGCTATTTTTGAATCAAAAGACAAGTTAAATAATTTGAGAGCCGATAAAGTCGGTGATTTATTTAACATACAATATATTATCGTAGGTAGCGGCTATGAATATGAAAACATTAAAGATGTAAAAGCTACCAATGCTACCTTCATTATTCCATTAAATTTTCCTGATGCTTACGACGTTTCCAATCCTTACCAGGCAGAATATGTATCTCTTCAAGATATGAGACATTGGAATCAGGCACCTGGCAATCCAAAGGTTTTAGCAGAAAACAATGTACCTTTTGCTTTTACAACCCACGATTTGAAATCGGCCAAAGAAATTATAAGCCGAATCCAAAAAGCCATCAGCTATGGTTTAGATGAAACTACAGCACTTAAAGCCCTCACCACAGTGCCGGCAAGCATTTTAAACAACAACCAAATTGGTAATTTAAACAATGGCTCATTTGCCAATTTTACAATTACATCAGGGCCTATTTTTGATAAAGGCACAACTTTTTATGAGAACTGGATTCAGGGTGAAAAACACGTGATAAACGACCTAAATCAAAAAGACATTAGAGGCGACTATAATTTAAACGTAGCCGGCAAAAACTACACTATGAAACTTGGTGGCGAAATTTCTAAACCAAGTATTGAAATTACGGTGGATACTATCAAATATAAATCTACCATCGCCTACAAAGACAATTGGGTAGAAATTGGAATGACCAAAGACGATGAGTTATATCGTATGACAAGCATTGTAAGTAACACTTCCGATAACTTGAGCGGAAGACTCATCTTACCTAACGGATTGGCATCGGCTTTCACAGCAACCAAAACTCAAGCCTTTGAAAGTAAAAAGAAGGATAAAAAAGAAGAAAGTACGCCCGAAACTGTATCGGTTACGTATCCAAATATGGCTTTTGGAAACAATAGCCTTCCTAAATCTCAGGATATGCTGTTTAAAAATGCTACTGTTTGGACGAGCGAGGCCAACGGCAATTTAGAAAACACAGACGTTTTGGTTAAAAACGGTAAAATTTCTAAAATAGGTAAAAACCTTTCAGCAGGAAACGCGCAGGTAATCGACGCTACCGGCAAACATTTAACGGCCGGAATTATTGACGAACATTCCCATTTGGCTTTATCATCGGTAAACGAAGGCGGACACAATTCTTCAGCCGAAGTTAAAATGGAAGATGTGGTAGACCCCGATGACATTGGAGTGTATCGCGCTCTGGCAGGTGGTGTTACCTCAGCGCAGCTCTTACATGGTTCTGCCAACCCAATCGGAGGTCGTTCGGCCATCGTTAAATTTAAATGGGGTGAAAATGCCAATAACATGATTTACAGCAATTCGCCTAAGTTTATCAAATTCGCTTTAGGTGAAAACGTAAAACAATCTAACTGGGGTAATACCGAAACTGCTAGATTCCCTCAAACCAGAATGGGCGTTGAACAAGTTTATATGGACTATTTCCAACAGGCCAAAGAATACGAAGCACAAAAGAAAAGCGGGAAGTCTTTCCGCTATGATGAGGAGATGGAAACCCTGCTCGAAATTTTAAATGGTGAGCGTTTTATCAGCTGTCATTCTTATGTACAAAGCGAAATTAATATGTTGATGAAAGTAGCCGAATCCTTCAATTTTAAGGTGAATACTTTCACGCATATTCTAGAAGGCTACAAAGTGGCCGACATCATGAAAAAACACGGCGTTATTGGTGCTTCAACATTTAGCGACTGGTGGGCTTACAAATACGAAGTTAACGATGCCATACCCTACAATGCCGCTATTATGCAAAATGTTGGTTTAAACGTTGCCATCAACAGCGACGATGGTGAAATGATTAGACGTCTCAATCAGGAAGCCGCCAAAACTGTAAAATACGGCGGTGTTAGCGAAGAAGAAGCCTGGAAAATGGTGACTATTAACCCGGCAAAAATGCTTCATATTGACAACCGAACCGGAAGCATCAAAGAAGGTAAAGATGCTGATCTGGTTCTATGGAACGATCATCCGTTGTCACTTTACGCCAAACCTGAAAAAACCATCATCGATGGTGCCGTTTATTTTGATTTAGAAGAAGACATGAAAAAACGCCAGGCAATTAACGAAGAAAGAAATAAACTAATGAAAATGATGATGGATGCCAAAAATGGCGGCGGAAAAACTCAAACGCCTACCAAACGTGCCGAGCGCGATTTCCATTGCGATACCGATCATTTATTTGAAGGATTTCAAGATCACGACTAATTAAAACAAAGAACAAAATGAAACACCCATGTAAAAATTTTGCACACAAACGCATAATTATTTAGGGTGTTCCATCTGACCTATAAAAAACAAATAATTTAAACAGATGAAACATTTAATTCAACATATATTTTTAAGTGGCTTAATGCTGATGAGTCTTTTTACGAATGCCCAGCAAACACCCGCAGGAAAACAAACCGAGACCATTTCAATAACAGGTGTCACCGCTCATGTTGGTAACGGAACCGTTGTTAACAACGCCACCATTGTATTTGATAATGGTGTTATTACCGAAGTAGGTGCAAATGTCTCACCTAAGGGAAAAATCATTAACGCAGAAGGTAAACATGTATATCCGGGTTTTATAACAGTTAACAGTACTTTAGGCTTAGGTGAAGTTGATGCTGTTCGCGCCAGTATGGATGTTAATGAAATTGGAAGTATCTCACCGAACATTAGAAGTTTAATCGCCTACAATGCCGAAAGTCGGGTTGTAGAAAGTATGCGTCCCAACGGTGTTTTAATGGGACAGATTGTACCTCGCGGTGGCAGATTAACAGGTACATCATCAGTTGTTCAATTTGATGCCTGGAATTGGGAAGATGCCGCGGTTAAAGTTGACGATGCGCTTCACCTCAACTGGCCCAATAGTTTTTCTCGCGGCAGATGGTGGTTAGGTGAACCTGCGGGTTACTCACCTAACAAGAACTACAGCAGCGAAATCGAAACTTTTAAAACCTTTTTAACCGACGCGAAAATTTACGCCAAAACCAAACCCGCTAAAAAGAATCTAGCTTTTGAAGCCGTACAGGGTTTATTTGATGGATCTCAGAAGTTGTTTATTGATGCCACAAGCGAAAAAGAAATTATTGATGCTGTTACTTTTGCCAAAGAAATGGGTATTGATAAGGTGGTTTTAGTTGGCGCCTATCACGCTTATAAAATTACCGATTTTTTAAAGCAACACAACATTCCGGTGGTGGTTGGCAGAACCCAAAGTACGCCGAGCTTTGAAGACGACGATTACGATTTACCCTATAAAAATCCAAAGTTGCTTCACGATGCAGGTTTATTGGTAACCATCAATCCGGGCGGTAGAATGGAGCGTATGAACACCAGAAATCTCCCGTTTTACGCCGGGCAGGTTGTTGGACAAGGTATGGATAAGGAAGATGCTTTAAAACTAATTACAAGTAACGCGGCTAAAATATTAGGCATCGACGATAAGTACGGCACATTGGAAGTTGGTAAAAGTGCTACACTTTTTATTTCTGAAGGTGATGCATTAGATATGAGAGGTAATGTTTTAAGCCATGCTTTTATTGATGGCAGAAATATTTCTTTAGAAAGTCATCACACTAATTTATATCAGCGTTATTCCAACAAGTTCAACGAACAACAAGACTAATCAAAAGGACCCGCCAATGAGCGGGTTTTTTTATTGAACGAAGCGACTACCTTTGATCGCTTCAAATTTTTGATCATCGATAGTATCTAAGGTGACACTCACATCAAAAAAATTAATAGTCTTAATAGGTTCAGAAGGTTTGTCGTCTTTAGTGCTGTAGGTGATCATGGTTTTTGGAAGTTTCAAACCATTAACTTCCTGCCAGTTGTCGTATTTAACAAAATACCAATCGGTGCTTCTTTTTTTATCAAAATAAGTAACTGTATAAGCCAACCAGGTCATTTCCATGGTTTTTTTATTGTAATAAATGATGTATTCGTCTTGAGGCGAAGTACCAATACTTCTTCTAAAACCAATATGAACTGCGCCATATCGCTCAAATTCTAAGGTAGCATCTTTACGCTCGGTATAAAAAATACCGGGATCGGATACAACAAATGGCATGGCATATAAATAAAACATGCGGTTATAATAAAACTTAGGGTCAATGTTGAAGGTGTTATTATCACTCTTAATCCAGGTATTTGAACCATCAAAACCAATGGTATAAGCCTCGCTTTCAATAAGTGTTTTTCGGGATTTTAAGTCAACAGAATGCCTTTCGGTGGTATTGGAGTTATCAAAGGAAAATTCCAAGCGCTTCATCTGTTCCCATCTGTTTAATCCGCCATGAACCTCAAATATTTGCTCCAAAACTGTTGGAAAACGACTCTGTTCAACTTGAAATTTTCTTGAGATTTTTTTTTCAGATTTTGGCGAATTGTCGCAGTTGATAGCACATAGTACACAAAATACAATCAATACGTTTTTCATCATAGCTTTCTTAATTGGGGAAAATCACTCTAAAGATATTCATTATGTAAATGAATTCCTATTAATATTCAAAACTAAACCCATCCAAAATATTTCATTTAAAAAATTATCAAACTAATCGAATATCTTAGATTATTATTTTAATTTGTAGTAATAAAGAATACCTTTAAGGCACTAATCTAAACTATTAAGAGTTCTTACTTAAATAAATCCAATAAAAAATATATTAATGTTCTTATTTCTTATAGAACAAAAGTTAAAACAATAACATGTCGAAAAAAATATTTTTTATCCCTGGAATAATTTTATTAATTATGATTTTATCATGTGATAAAAATGATAAAAACATATCTTATTTAACCGGAAAGGTTGTTGACAGAAACAGTGAAATTTTAATATTAAAAAAATCAACACAAGATTTCAGAAACAGTGGTTTAGAAATTAAAATTGATGAAAATGGTTTTTTTAATCATGAAATGCAATTTGATTTTATTGAAGTTTATGAATTAATATTTCAAGACGAACTAGACTCCGGAATGTGGGCGCCAATTCAATTCTTACCTGAAAATGACACAATCAAATTCACGCTGTATCCAATTGAAAAATTTGAAGAAAACACAGTTATTGGAAGTTCCCTTTATGAAGAAGAAACTATTTATAATCAAATAATTAAAAACAAATACTTTAACACATACAACATCTTAAATCGAAAGAAAGATTCATTGTATAAAATTGGTCAAATTGAATCAGATTCATATCAATCATTAACTGATAGTATAAATTCAATTATTACAGATGTTTCCAATTTTGAACTTCGTTATTTAAAAAGCAAAATAAATTTATTTGGTTATGGAAAGTTTTTGGAAATTTTGAGAGTAGAATCCGATCGACATTTTTTTGATGTCGATACACTAAAAAAATACGCCAATTTATTTCACAAAAAAATACCTGATCATCCATATAATGAAATTGCCAAATTAAGGTTAGATGCTTTAAGTAATTTTAAAGTTGGTGGAAAGTATATAGATTTTTCAGCTAGAGATTCACTAGGCAAGATTTATACTCTTTCAAAATTTATTTCACAAAACGAATTTACACTCATAGATTTGTGGGCTCCCTGGTGTGGGCCTTGTATCAAAAAAAGTAAATCTATGTTTTCAATATACGAAGAGTTGAGTAATTCAAACCTTGAAATTATAGGAGTCATTGGAGGCATAACATCTGAAGAACAGTACTTAGAAGCTCTAAAAAAATACAATTATCCATGGGTTCAACTCGCAGAAATAAGTGATGAAAATAAAATATGGGAAAAACACAACATATCGAATCAAGGAGGCGCCCAAATCTTAGTTGATAAAACCGGAACTATTTTAGCAATCAATCCTGAAATATCAGAATTAAAACAATTTCTGACCAAAATTTAAAGCGTCTTTACCACTATAAGTATCATTTACAATGTTAAAAAAAATAACAAGTTCACAAAATCCATATATTAAATCACTCCTGAAATTAAAAGAGAAATCAAGAGAGCGAAATCAAACAAAGTTATTTTTAATTGAAGGCAAAAGAGAGTTATCACTTGCCATTAAAGGTGGTTTTAACATCAAAACCCTTCTTTTCTATCCCGATTTATTTTCAGAAACCGAGGCTAAATCCTTTTTACATTACGGTGTAGAAGTGATTGAAGTTTCAAAAGAAGTATTTCAAAAATTAGCGCATCGCGATGGCACTGAAGGCGTTCTTGCCCTGGCAGAATGTAAAATGCACAAGCTTTCAGATTTAAATTTATCAAAAGCCAATCCGTTAATTTTAGTAGCCGAAGCACCCGAAAAACCGGGAAATATAGGTGCACTGCTGCGTACGGCAGACGCCGCCAATGTAGATGCCGTAATTATTGCCAATCCAAAAACCGATTTATATAACCCCAATATCATTAGAAGCAGTGTTGGCTGCGTTTTTACCAATCAAATTGCAACGGGCACAACGCATGAGGTCATATCGTTTTTAAAAGACCATAACATCGCTATTTATTGTGCCTCATTACAATCTGCTAAAAATTACACCGAAATAGATCTCACGCATCCAACTGCGATTGTGGTTGGCACAGAAGATGCAGGCTTAAGTGCCGAATGGACCAATTCGGCCACGCAAAATATTATTATACCCATGCAAGGCACCATAGATTCGATGAACGTTTCGGTGGCTGCCGGTATTTTACTTTTTGAAGCCAAACGTCAACGCAAATTTTTATAACCAAACAATTAAAAAATAACTTCAAATCTTTAATTTCACATCTTGAATTCAAAATTTGGTCCCAATAATTATTGGGTTTGGAATTTGGAATTTGGAATTTGAAAGTTTTAAAACTATGACAGCCCAAACACTTTTCTATATTATCATTGGCATTTTAACCGTTAATTTCATCATCGATAAAGTTTTAGATGCCTTAAACGCCAAACACTTTAAAGATGAAGTTCCTTCGGAAATAAACGATGTTTTCGATACCGAAGCCTATCAAAAATCCATGAATTACAAATTTACTAATTACAAATTTGGCTTATGGAGTTCACTGTTTTCATTTGTTTTAACCATCGCTTTTCTATGGTTGGACGGTTTTGAATGGGTAGATCAAATTGCCCGGAATTACAGTAGTCATCCCATCGTGGTAGCGCTGATATTTTTTGGAATCATCATGATAGCCAGCGATTTGTTGTCAACACCGTTTTCATATTATAAAACTTTTGTAATAGAAGAACAATTCGGATTTAATAAAACATCAAAGGCTACTTTTATAAAAGACAAACTAAAAGGATTGCTCATGCTCGTACTTTTAGGAGGTGGAATTTTGGCATTCATTGTATGGATTTATCAATTTACCCAAGAAAAATTCTGGATTTATGCCTGGATTGTCATCACTTTGTTTACAGTCTTTATGAATATGTTTTACGCCAGACTCATAGTGCCGTTGTTTAATAAACAAACCCCATTGGAAAATGGCAGTTTGCGCGATAAAATTTCAGGTTATGCAGCCTCGGTAGGTTTTAATCTAGACAATATTTTTGTTATTGACGGGTCTAAGCGAAGCACCAAAGCCAACGCCTACTTCTCCGGTTTCGGCAAAGAAAAGCGTGTAACTTTGTACGATACCCTCATCAACGATTTAGACGAAGACGAAATTGTTGCTGTATTGGCTCACGAAGTTGGTCATTACAAAAAGCAACACATTATTATCAACCTGCTACTTTCAATCATTTTAACCGGTATTACCTTATACCTACTGTCAATTTTCATTTCAAACCCTTTGCTTTCAAATGCCATAGGCGTAAGCACTCCTAGTTTTCATGCCGGATTGATTGCATTCGGGTTGTTGTATAGTCCTATCTCAGAAATCACAGGACTTATTATGAATTACTTATCGAGAACATTCGAATACCAGGCCGATCACTACGCTAAAACCACTTACAAGGCAGAACCGTTAATTTCGGGATTAAAAAAATTATCTAAAAATAGTTTAAGCAACCTTACACCGCATCCGGCTTACGTTTTTATGCATTATTCACATCCAACTTTACTCAAGCGCATACAGGTTTTAAAACATTAACTTTAAAAAATATTATATTTAAATAATAAATGAAAACATTGCTAATTAACACGCATTAGTTTATCTTAGTGTTATGACTGAAGTTGATATAGAAAAAGAAAACGCCGCTATTGCCAAAGCCTACAAAGAGCTTTTAAAGGTTAGTTACCGCACTTTAAGTCGCGAGGATAAAAAGTTTATCCGTGAGGCCTTTGAGGTGGCTGTTGATGCGCATAAAAATCAACGTCGCAAATCGGGTGAAGCCTATATTTTTCACCCCATTGCTGTCGCTAAAATTGTAGCCCAGGAAATTGGTCTCGATGCTACCTCTATTGCTGCAGCTTTACTTCATGATGTAGTTGAAGACAACGAAAACTATACACTTGCCGACATTGAACGCTTATTTGGGTCGACGGTTGCTAAAATTGTTGACGGACTTACAAAAATTTCAAAATTAGACACCGATGGAGATGTGTCTTTACAGGCAGAAAACTTCAGAAAAATGTTGCTCACACTCAACGATGACGTGCGGGTTATCATCATAAAAATTGCCGACCGTTTGCACAACATGCAAACCATGGAGTCGATGCGCTTAGATAAACAACTTAAAATAGCTTCTGAAACCCTTTACATATACGCACCACTGGCGCACAAAATAGGGCTTTACAATATTAAAACCGAACTTGAAGATCTGGGTTTAAAATACACCGAGCCTGAAGTCTATAACGATATCCTCAACAAAATGGAGGAAAGTAAAGAAGAGCAAGACATCTATATCAAAGATTTTTCAAAGGTTATTGTAGATTCACTCGATAAAGAAAGTTTAAATTACGAGATAAAAGGCAGACCAAAATCCATTTACTCCATCAGGCAAAAAATGATTAAACAAGGTGTGACCTTTGATGAAGTTTACGATAAGTTTGCTGTTCGAATCATCTATAAATCAGACGCTGCCAACGAAAAGTTTCTGGCATGGAAAATATATTCTATTGTAACCGATCATTTCACACCTAATCCTGTAAGGTTACGCGACTGGATCTCATCACCTAAATCTACGGGGTATGAGGCCTTGCATATTACCGTAATAGGGCCAAAAGGACGATGGGTCGAAGTACAAATCAGAAGCGAACGAATGAATGAAGTAGCCGAAAAAGGCTACGCAGCGCATTATAAGTACAAACAAGGCACCAACGAAAAAGAACAGGAAGAAGATCTTTTAGAAAGCTGGATTCAAAAATTACAGGAGGCTCTCGAAAACAGCGAAACCAATGCCGTTGATTTTGTTGAACAGTTTAAACTCAACTTATATTCAAAAGAAATATTTGTCTTTTCACCCAAAGGCGACTTAATTTCTCTGCCAAAAGGCGCTACACCGTTAGATTTTGCCTTTAGCATTCACACCGAAGTAGGTATGCGTACACGTGGTGCCAAAGTAAACGGTAAACTAGTACCACTAAGTCATGTGTTAAAAAGTGGTGACAGAGTTGAAATTTTAACCTCAGACAATGCCAAACCTAATGTAAACTGGTTGGATTATGCTACAACGGCCCGAGCAAGAAGTAAAATTAAAACCTCTTTAAGAGAAGAGAAAAAAGACATTGCAGAAGACGGTAAGGAAATTCTACGCCGAAAATTAAAGTCTCTTAAAATAACCCTTAACGAACGTTCTATTAATGAGCTGGTTAATTATTTTAAATTAAGTACTTCATTAGATTTATTTTATCGCATTGGCAACGGAAGTATCGATAATACCATGCTAAAAGCTTTTGCATCCTCACGTAGTAACGCTTTGGTAAGCTATCTCAAAAATAAAATCAGAAGAACCGAAACATTAAAAGATATTGACAAGGATGAGATTACCAACAAGTACGACATGTTGGTATTCGGCAAAGACGAACAAAAACTGGATTATAAACTTGCCAATTGTTGCAATCCCATTCCTGGCGACGAAGTTTTTGGGTTTTTAACCATTAACGAAGGTATTAAAGTTCATAAAAAAACTTGTCCAAATGCACTTAGCCTGCAATCAAATTACGCCTACAGAATAATGACGGCCAAATGGATAGACTCTTCGCAACAGGAATACACCTCACAAATAGAACTATCGGGTATTGACAATTTAGGTTTGGTAAACGAAATCACCAAACTTATTTCTCAAAACATGCATGTTAATATGAAGAATTTAAGTTTTGAAAGCGATAGCGGCGTTTTTAATGGCAAAATTACTGTTGTGGTGAAAAACATAAACATGCTCAAAACACTCATTGATAACCTAAAAAAGATAAACGGCATAGATAAAGTAAGACGCGTTTAAAAAAAACTTAAATTTGCGCAGCAAAAGCAATGGCTTATGAATGCAAAAACCAAAGAATCTAATCAAGAAATTGTAAAAAATGTTTTTACCAAATTCCTGGAAGAAAAAGGTCACCGTAAAACCCCCGAACGTTACGCTATTCTTCAGGAAATCTACGAAAGTAACGAACATTTCGATATAGAATCGCTCTATATCATGATGAAAAATAAAAATTATCGGGTAAGCAGAGCTACCCTTTATAACACCATAGAACTACTTTTGGATTGCGGGCTTGTTAGAAAACATCAGTTCGGACAAAGTCAGGCGCACTATGAAAAATCATATTTTGACAGACAGCACGACCATGTTATTCTTACAGATACGGGAGAAGTAATAGAGTTTTGCGACCCAAGAATCCAATCAATAAAAAAAACCATCGAAGAAGTGTTTGATATTAAAATAAGCAACCACTCTCTTTACTTTTACGGAACAAAAAACACAACTAAATAACTTAATTTAAACATGGCAGTAGATTTACTACTAGGCTTACAATGGGGTGACGAAGGCAAAGGAAAAATTGTTGATGTATTCACCTCAAAATACGATATTGTTGCACGTTTTCAAGGTGGCCCAAATGCAGGTCATACCCTGGTTTTTAACGGGAAAAAACACGTTTTACATACCATACCATCAGGTATTTTTCACGATAACACCATCAATATTGTAGGTAATGGTGTGGTGATTGATCCGGTAATCTTTAAAAAAGAATTGGACAAGCTCGACCTTCAAAATGTTAATTACCAAAAGTCTTTGCTTATTTCCAGAAAAGCGCATATTATTTTACCGACACACAGATTGCTCGATGCGGCCAGTGAGGCTGCCAAGGGTAAGGCTAAAATTGGTTCAACACTTAAAGGTATTGGCCCAACTTACATGGACAAAACCGGTAGAAATGGTATTCGTGTTGGAGATGTAGAATTAGCAGATTGGAAAGACAAATACCGCGCATTAGCAGACAAGCATGAAGCCATGATTGCTTTTTACAATGTTGACGTTCAATACGATTTACAAGAATTGGAGAACGAATTTTTTAGCGCGGTAGAAACTCTAAAATCTCTACAATTTATTGATTCTGAAGAATATATATATCAGGCACAACAAAACAATAAAACCATCTTAGCCGAAGGTGCCCAAGGCTCATTGTTAGATATTGACTTTGGAACCTATCCTTATGTTACTTCGTCAAATACAACAGCAGCCGGTGCATGCACGGGTTTAGGAATACCACCGAGTGCTATTGGTGAAGTGTTTGGAATATTTAAAGCTTACACCACAAGAGTTGGGTCTGGACCTTTTCCAACCGAATTATTCGACGAATACGGCGAAACCATGGGACGTGTTGGTCAAGAATTTGGCGCTACAACCGGCAGACCAAGACGCTGCGGTTGGTTGGATTTGGTTGCTCTTAAATATTCTTGCAGAATTAACGGGGTGACTCAACTTATTATGATGAAAGGCGATGTGCTTTCAGGATTTGATCATCTAAAAGTTTGCACAGCCTACATTTATAAAGGCGACACTATTTCGCATTTACCTTATAATATTGAAGCGGAAAATGTTACGCCAATTTACACAGAACTAAAGGGCTGGCAAGCCGATTTAACCGCCATGAACAGCGACGATGAACTTCCAAAAGAGTTTAACGATTATGTGGCATTTCTTGAAAAAGAGCTTCAAATTCCAATTACCATCGTTTCAGTTGGGCCTGATAGAAAGCAAACAATCGTTAGAAAGGTCATGTAAATTGTTAAAAGTTTTGTTAAACAATAATTTACGGCTCCAAAATGAGTTATTTTGGTTAAAGCATTAATTTTGAAAATAAAACAAGTTTTTTTACTTCTCGTATTGCTATGCGTCTCTGCATCGACATTTGGTCAAGAGAAAAAACGTATCACCATTAAATACTCAGGTTTTGCGTTATCCAGTCCTGAACTTGGTGAAGGCGTAAGAGAATTTAGACGCGATAACCAACAACAGGTTCACTTTATACACGAAGGTGTAAACCTTTATTGCGATAAAGCACTTTATTACGAAAAAGAAGACTTCATTGAGGCCTTTAGCAATGTAAATATGCAACAAGGCGACACTATTAATATGACCGCCAAGTATGCAGAATACAGCGGTAAAACCCAATTGGCTTTTGCCAGTGGTGATGTTGTACTAACCGAGCCTAAATCTGTTTTAACCACCGATACACTTTGGTTTGATCGCACCAAACAACAAGCCTATTACAAATCAATGGGAAAGGTTGTTAGAGACACCTCGGGTACCATCACCAGCACCATAGGAAGATATTATCTCGAAACACAAAAATATCAATTTGTCGATAATGTAGTTTTGGTCAATCCCGAATACGTTTTAAAAACCAATCATTTAGACTTTTATTCTGAAACCGGACACTCCTATATGTACGGTCCATCAACCATTAAAGGTGAAAACAACAACATATATTGCGAACGCGGTTTTTACAATACCAATAATGATACCGGATATTTTATTAAAAATTCTAAAATAGATTATGACAATCGAACTATTGAAGGCGACAGTTTATACTTCAACCGTAATACTAGTTTTGCATCGGCATCAAATAATATTACTGTTACCGATACCATTAACAAAAGCATCATAAAGGGTCATTATGCCGAAGTTTTTAAAGACAAAGATTCGGTATTTATTACCAAACGGGTGCTGGCCATTTCGGTTCAGGATAAGGACTCCATATATATGCGTAGCGATACGCTTATGGTTACCGGCCCTGAAGAACATCGCATTACACGGGCTTACTACGATGTGAGAATTTACAAAAGCGATTTATCGGGCAAGGCAGATTCAGTTCATGTTGATCATAAAAGCGGACTCACACAGATGATAAATTTAAGGCGGTTTTCAACATCTGATGTATTTGCAACTGCCCGAAAACCCATTTTGTGGAATATAGGTAACCAGATGACCGGAGACACCATTCATTTAATTTCAAACGTAGAAACAGAAAAACTAGACAGTCTTAGAGTATTTAACAATGCTTTTTTAATTAGCAAAGACACCTTGAGTGGCGGTTTTAACCAAATAAAAGGCCAAACATTAATTGGCTTGTTTAGAGATAACGAGCTGTATAACGTAGACATCATTAAAAATGCCGAAGTGATTTACTATTCCTACAATAGCGAAAACGAACTGGTGGGAATTAATAAATCTATGTCGGCTTTAATCAATATTCAAATAACTGACAACGACATTGATGAAATTAGAATGATTAAACAGGTAGACGGTTTGTTGTATCCCGAAGAAGATTTCCCAAAAAACGCCAGACTTTTTAGAGGGTTTGACTGGCGCGAAGAAGAAAAACCCAACAGCGTTGAAGATTTATTTAAAGACGAACCACCTTTAGTATTACCTGTTATAAAGGGCTTAGATCCCTACATTCCGCAAGAGGAGTTTTTTGATGAAGCACTGCTGGAACGCGTTGAAGCCACTAAAAAAGATAAAGACGACACCACCAGTAAGGCTGCCAGAAACATCCCGAAACCATCTGAAGAAGATTCAAAAAAAGAAGTCACCCAAGAAAAAGTAATCTCGAAAATCAGTAATAAAAAAGACAACTAATTGCCGTTGATGAAGGCCGACTTTCTAAAATACCAAGCGCAAACAACGCCGCATCCCTTGGCGATGGAAGTTTCATACGCCAAAGGATCTTATATTTACGATATCAATTGTAAAAAATACTTAGATTTTGTAGCCGGGGTATCAGCCTGCAGTTTAGGGCATCAGCACCCGAAAGTGGTAAATGCCATTAAAAATCAATTGGACAAGTATTTACACGTGATGGTTTATGGCGAATACGCCCAAAAGCCGGCTGTAGAATTATCAAAATTACTGGCCTCTCACCTACCCGCGCCGTTGGATACGACCTATTTAACTAATTCAGGCACAGAAGCTATTGATGGTGCCATTAAACTGGCCAAGCGCGTTACCGGACGAAGCGAGATTATCGCCGCCAACAAAGCCTACCACGGCAATACTATTGGAGCTTTGAGTATCATGGGGTTTGAAGAACGCAAACAAGCATTCAGACCGTTAATGCCCGATGTGCGGTTTATTGAATTTAACCATGAACTTGACATCAATCAAATTACGACAAAAACTGCGGGTGTTGTGCTTGAAACCATTCAAGGTGGTGCCGGTTTTATCGAGCCTCAAGACAATTATCTTAAAAAAGTAAAAGAGCGTTGCGATAATGTTGGAGCACTGCTTATTTTAGACGAAATTCAGCCCGGTATAGGTCGTACCGGAAAATTATTTGGCTTCGAAAACTACAATTGTGTACCACACGTAGTCGTTACCGGTAAAGGCCTAGGTGGTGGCATGCCAATTGGTGCTTTCACGGCTTCTTATGAACATATGATAACATTGAGCGATGAACCAAAATTAGGCCATATTACAACCTTTGGAGGTCATCCGGTGATTGCTGCAGCTGCATTGGCAACCTTGAAGGAAATTACAGAAAGTAACCTTATTCAGGAAACTTTAGAAAAAGAGCAGCTCATTAGAAAACATTTAAAACATCCTTTAATTACCGAAATTCGAGGCAAAGGTTTAATGCTGGCCGCGATGACGCCTTCAGCAGATATTACCAATCAAATTGTATTGCAAGGTCAGGAAGCCGGACTCATTTTATTCTGGTTACTATACGAACCTAAAGCCGTAAGAATTACACCACCTTTAACCATCTCAAACGAAGAAATTCTTGAAGGATGTGATATTTTAATGTCCGTTTTAAATAAAATACAACCCACAAATTAAGTGTTCACGGCTTTTAATAACTGTTGACACATACTATACCTAGCTAATTTACAGTTTTTTAAACCTGTTAATTACTTTGTTGAAAACAATAACCCATAAAAAACCAATGCTTACAATAGAATCTTAATTTTATTACAACCACAAATACTACGTGCTTATGCAGTTTAGTCACGAAGACGAACACTACAATTTATCTTTAAACAAGTTTGAATCAATGCTTAAAACCAACAACGTTTTATTCTTTGATTCAGAGGAATTCGAAAATATCATACATCATTATCTCGATCTAGGTAAAATTAGTTTGGCGAAAAAAGCCCTTAAATTAGGCCTTGAGCAACATCCATCGTCAACTAATTTACAATTATTTCAGGTAGAGATGTACGTGATGTCAGACGATTTTGACAAAGCTAACAAGCTATTAGACAAGCTCTACGAATTAGAACCCAACAACGAAGAAATCTATATTCAAAAGGCAAATGTACTTTCAAAACAAGACGAGCATCTCAAAGCTATTGAGGCACTTAAAATAGCCTTGACTCTTAATGACGATCCTTACGACAGCATTGATATTTACAGCCTCATTGGAATGGAGTATTTGTTTATTGACGACTACAACAATGCCCGAAAATATTTCACTAAGTGTGTTGAATTAGACCCAGAAGACTATTCAGCACTATACAATGTAATTTATTGCTATGACTTTGCCGATAAAAGCGATGAAGCCATTCTATTTTTAAATACTTATTTAGATAAAAACCCATATAGTGAAGTAGCATGGCATCAGTTAGGCAAGCAGTATTTCAACCAAAAAGCTTACAAAAAGGCGTTGGCAGCGTTTGATTTTGCTATTTTTTCTGATGATACTTTTATTGGTGCCTATCTTGAAAAAGGAAAAGTTCTTGAAAAACAGCATAATTACAAAGAAGCCATCGAAAATTATAAATATACATTATTGCTCGATGAGCCTTCGTCGTTTGCATTATTGAGAATTGGCTATTGTTATCAAAAAATGGGTAATGACGAATTGGCCCTTTATCACTTCAATAAAACAGTTCATGAAGATCCGTTGTTAGATAAGGGTTGGATTGCCATTACAAAATTCTATATTAAACAAAACAACTATCAAAAGGCTTTGTATTATATTAATAAAGCTGTTAACATTGACAGTGAAAATGTGTTGTACTGGAAACTCTACGCTCAAATCAATCACCGATTAAAATCATACGAAGAGGCAGAACACGGCTACAAGCGCACATTAGAATTGGGCAATTACGAAATTGAAACCTGGATGGCGCGCGCAGATATATTAATTTTATTGGGAGAATACGAAGCCGCCGTATTTAATTTAGATCAGGCGTCAGAATTCTATCCTGAAAATGCCGAAATACAGTATCGTTTAGCCGGTTTACATTTTACTTTAGGTAATAATACCGAAGCCGAATATCATATGGTGAACGGTCTGAAATTTAATGCCGATTACCATTTCATCATAGATGAGTTATTTCCAAAGCTATCCAGCAAAAAAATTCTGAAACAGCTACAGTCAAAAAACAAAAAGGGCTGATTAATTTTATACCTTTACGGCTGTTTGTTTTAAAATTATGGGTAGAAATAAATTTCACCTTTTTCTTGTAGGTCTCAAAGGCATGGCCATGGGTGCAGCCGATGTTGTTCCGGGTGTTTCCGGTGGTACCATAGCGTTTATTTCTGGTATTTATGAAGAACTAATTGAAAGTATTGATAAACTCAATCTTTCTAGTCTAAAACTTATAAAATCTCACGGATTTAAGCTTTTCTGGAAAAATATTAATGGCAGCTTTTTGTTAGCACTTGTTACAGGAATAGCCATTAGTATTCTTTCGCTGGCCAAAATTATTAAGTGGCTACTTCAAAATGAACCTGTATTACTATGGTCTTTTTTCTTTGGTTTGGTAGTTGCCAGCATTGTTTTCATTGGCAAACAAATAAAAACAACCAATTTCTTAATCATTTCGGCCATAATAATTAGCACACTTTTATCTTATTATGTTACAAGAGCCGAGCCATTTGCTTCGCCCGACAGCAATCTTTATCTGCTGTTTTGTGGCTTTGTTGCCATTATTGCCATGATTTTGCCCGGTATTTCGGGAGCATTTATATTATTGCTGCTTGGCGCTTATGAAATTGCTATTGAAACAATTAATAACCTGATAGAAAGTGTTACAACACTAAATTCTGCATTATTTCTGGAAGCCATTACAAAATTTGCCATGTTGGGTATTGGAGCTATTGTTGGTATCAAAGTGTTTTCGAAAATTTTAAACTGGATGTTTAAACATCATAAAAACTTAACACTCGCCATTCTAACCGGCTTTATGATAGGTTCGCTTAATAAAATATGGCCATGGAAAAAAGTATTAACCTGGCGATTAAATTCTGAAGGTCTAAAAGTGCCACTTCTCGAAGAAAGTATAGCACCTTCAGCCTATAATGGTGAACCCCAAATTATTTTGGCTATGACCCTTATGTTAATAGGTTTTTTAACTATTTTCATTTTAGAGAAACTAGGCTCAAAGCGCGCTTAATATGGAAAGTACCCGAACATTTTCAGATAAATTATTTCTTGTCATAAAAGGTATTGGGATGGGTGCAGCCAACAAGGTTCCCGGCGTTTCGGGAGGTGTTGTGGCTTTTGTGGCAGGCTTTTATGAAGAGTTTATTTACTCGCTTCAAAAAGTTAATGGTAAAGCCTTTAAATTACTTATCAATGGTAGATTTAATAGCTTTTACAGATATATCAACGGCAAGTTTTTAGGTCTGTTATTTTTTGGGATGATAGTGAGCTACTTTAGCGTATCTAAAATTCTCGACTACTTTTTAGACCACTACGAACTGTATGTTTGGAGTTTGTTTTTTGGAATGATTATAGGTTCTATTTATTACATCAATAAAGATTTTAATCAATGGCATTTAAAAACCGGAATTGCACTTGGTATAGGAATTGTGCTCGGTTTGGGAATTAGTTTTTTAAATCCGGCCAAAGAAAACGACAATCTGTTTTTTGTATTTATCTGTGGAATGATTAGCGTTAGCGGTATGACACTTCCGGGATTTTCAGGCTCTTTTATTTTAATTTTAATGGGGAATTATGTCTTACTGCTGGTTGATTCGGTCAATGCCTTATTTGATACCCTAACCGAAATAGTAAGATTAAATTTTGAGTTTGTTTATAACAGTGAGCGACTCAGATTATTAAAAGTATTAGTAGTTTTCACCTTGGGTTCTGTAGCTGGTTTGGTAACGTTTTCTCATATTCTCAGTTACATTTTAAAACATTATAAAAGCATAACACTGGCTACCATTATTGGTTTTATTGTTGGATCTCTAGGTGTGGTTTGGCCCTGGAAAAAAACAATTTTTAAAACCAATGCCCAAGGCGAATTGTTATTAGACATCAACGACTCACCTATCATTCAAAATTACCAAAGATATCTACCCGAACTCAATTCCGAAACACTTTTTGCCGTAATGTACGCAATACTTGGTATTTTTGTGGTTCTTGCCCTAGAATGGTACGGACAAAAAACAAGAAAAATTAAATGACTGAATTTGGCCTTATAGGAAGAAATATTTCCTACTCTTTTTCAAAACAATATTTCACAAAAAAGTTTGAAAACGAACATTTACACTGTAGCTACAATAATTTCGATTTAAAAGAAATAATTGAGTTCCCGAATATTTTAAGCACGCATCCAAAATTAAAAGGACTTAATGTAACCATTCCCTACAAGGAAGAAATCATTCCTTTTTTAGACAATTTGTCTAAAAATGCTAAAAAAATTGGCGCAGTCAACACAATTAAAATTGAAAAAAATGGTAAATTAAAGGGTTATAATACAGATTTCTACGGATTCATAAAATCCTTAGAGCCTCATTTAAAACCACACCATAAAAAGGCGCTTATCTTAGGTACCGGTGGCGCTTCAAAAGCTGTGGCCTTTGCGTTAAAAAAACTTGAAATACCTTATAGCTTTGTATCGAGAAACTACTCAGATCACGTTAACTTTATTTACGAAAATCTTAATAGTCCAATCATTGCATCGCATCAAATTATCATTAATTGTACACCTTTAGGTACTTATCCTGCGGTAGATGCATGTCCTAATATTCCTTATGAGCATATAACCAGCAAACATCTTTTGTTCGATTTAATTTACAATCCGTCTGAAACCTTATTTCTTAAAAAAGGAAAGCAACATGGTGCACAGATTTTAAACGGATTACAAATGTTGGAGCTTCAGGCAGAAAAAGCCTGGAAACTTTGGAATAAGCCTTAATTTAAAGTTATTAAAACACAATGTTTTGAAAATAGCCAATTGGTTATTATCTTTAACTTTTTAATATAAATACAAGATTCAAAAATGCTTGAGAAAGATAACCTGCAAAATGCAGACGGACAAGAAGATACAATTAAAAACGAGGTTTCTGAAAACCCGGTTGAAAATTCTGAAAGTGAGGTTGAGATTAGTTCAACTTCTACAACAGAAGGAGAATCAATTGAAAATGTTGCGGACTCAGAGCTGGCAGAAAATACTTTAGCCAATGACGACAATGACTTAGGTGGTGAAGTAGAAGAAATGCAAGTTGACGATAATACATCGCAGGTCGATACAGCCTCAGCCAATGATGATAATGATGATGATAGTGATGAAAGCGAAGATGATGATGAGGAGCATGAAGAAACAGATTTAGACCATGTAGGTTCTATAGCTGCCGCCAATGCAGAAGATAGTGAAGATGAAACCAATGCTGAACGCCACGAAATTGAAGAAATAGATTACCATGCTCTTTCACTAGAACAACTGGTCAAGGAATTCGAAAATTTGGTGGCTTCGAGAAAAATCCAAACCATCAGAAAGCCCGTTAATGAAATAAAATCTGAGTTCAATCAAAAATACAAAGCCCTTTATGAAGAAAAGAAAGAGGAATTTGTGAACGAAGGTGGCAATGAAATAGATTTTTATTTCCAAAGCGACATTAAAAATTCATTTAATGTCGTCTATCGCGATTATAAAGGTAAACTCAATACATACCACAAAGAATTAGAACGAAATTTAAATGCCAATCTTGAAAACAGACTTCATATTATTGAAGAAATAAAGGGCTTAATAAATGTTGAAGAAAATATCAACACCACTTACAAACATTTTAAAGATTTACAAGAGCAATGGCGTCATGCCGGACCCATTCCGCGCAATCATTACAATGATGTTTGGAATACCTACCACCACCATGTAGAGATATTTTACGATTTTTTACACCTCAACCGAGATTTGAGGGATATGGACTTTAAGCACAACCTCGAAGAAAAGCGTAAGGTTATTAAACGTGCCGAAGAATTAGGTGAAATTGGCGATATCAATTTAGCATTTAGAGAATTACAATTACTTCATAAGATCTGGAAAGAAGAACTAGGTCCGGTAGACAGAGAATACAGGGACGAGATTTGGGAGCAATTTAGTGCCGCAACCAAAGTAATACACGACAAGAGACAAGACTATTTAAATAATCTGGAGCAGGCTTTTGAAGATAACTTGGTTGTTAAAAAAGATATTATTGCAAAGATTGAAGCCATTGCAAAAAAAGATATCAAAAACCATAATGGTTGGCAGCAAGGTATTAAAGAAATAGAAGCTTTAAGAGAAGCCTTCTTTACTGCCGGTAGAGTACCACGAGCTAACAACCAAGAATGCTGGAACGAATTCAAGGCGGCTGTTAGATCTTTTAACAGAGCTAAAAATGCCTATTATAAAGGACTTAAAAAAGATCAATTCGACAACCTTCAAAAAAAGCTGGACCTTATTAAAATTGCTGAAGACAATAAAGACAGTACAGATTTTGAAACGGTCACACCGTTGATGAAAAACATTCAAAATCAATGGAAAGACATAGGTCATGTTCCTAGAAAAGATAGCAATAAGGTTTGGAAACAGTTTAAAAGTGCTTGTAATTACTATTTTGACAGGCTACATGACAAACAAAGAGAAGCAGATAAAGAGTTGTACGACGCTTTCGATAAAAAGAACGAGCTCCTTAAAAAACTCAAAAGCTTTGAATTAACCGAAGACATTCAAAAAGACAAGAAAAAAGTTCAGGAAATAATTGATGCGTGGAAGTCAATCGGTCATGTACCAAACAACAAACGCTTTATAGAAGGTAAATTTAATAAGGTATTGGACGGTATCTTTAAAAAACTCAAGATAGATTCCTCAAAAGCTGAAATGATTAAGTATGAAAACAAATTAGAATCACTTTCTAATCCAGATGATACCAGAGCTCTTGATAACGAACGTTCTTTTATAAGAAAGAAAATAGATGAGATTAAGTCCGAAATTAACCAGTTGGAAAACAATTTAATGTTCTTCTCAGACACCAATTCAGATAACCCGTTGGTTCAGGAGGTTCATAAAAACATAGCGAAACAAAAAGAAGTTTTGGAAACCTGGAAACAAAAACTTGTTAAAATTAAGGATATGTATTAACAAAAAAGCCCTTGGGCTTTTTAATTTCCAAGGGCTTTTTCAATTAAAGCTTTTTGGCTTCTTCCCAAAATACGTCCATTTCGGCAAGTGTCATATCTTTTAAATCTTTGTTTAAAGACTTGGCTTTTTGTTCGAGGTACATAAAACGCTTGATGAATTTTTTATTGGTTCGTTCGAGCGCATTTTCAGGATTTATTTTTAAAAACCTCGCGTAGTTGATGAGTGAAAACATAACGTCGCCCATTTCGTTTTCAATGCCTTCGTAATTTCCGCTTGCCACTTCGGTTTGTAACTCTTGCAATTCTTCCTGAACCTTTTCCCAAACCTGATTGGGTTCTTCCCAGTCAAAACCAACACCGGCAACTTTATCTTGAATACGATTGGCTTTTACAACGGCAGGCAAACTTTTCGGTACCCCTTGAAGCACACTCGTTTTTCCTTCTTTGAGTTTTAGTTTTTCCCAGTTACGCTTTACCTCTTCTTCATCTTCAACCTTAACGTCGGCATAAATATGCGGATGCCTTTCAATGAGTTTATCGCAAATACTATTGCAAACATCAGCCATATCAAAACTGTTGGTTTCGCTGCCAATTTTGGCATAAAAAACAATATGTAGCAACACATCGCCCAGCTCCTTTTTAACTTCGTCCAAATCTTTGTCTAAAATAGCGTCGCCCAGTTCGTAAACTTCTTCAATGGTTAAATGACGAAGCGACTCCATGGTTTGCTTTTTATCCCATGGACATTGCTCACGCAACTCGTCCATGATGATAAGCAGGCGATTAAAAGCTTCTAATTGTTTTGTTTTATCTACCATTGACTACTTTAAGATTATTCCTCTTCGTCGCTTCCCTTGTCTTCAGTTGAAGCTGATGGAAGTAAGTCGTTTTTTTGCAACAAATTATACCACTGAATCACTTTTTTAATATCGGATGCATAGACGCGATCTTCATCGTAATCGGGTAAAATATTGAAAAAATATTCCTCTAATGCATCTTTGCTGTCTTTATGACTTATTGACGTTTGTTGTCCGTTTTCCTTTTGTTTGATAGATTCAAAAATTTCGGCGAGTGGCTTTTCTTCATGGATGGTATAGATAGCTATTTCACTTAAAATACTAACATTGCTGTGAATGTTAACGTTGAGTCGCTTATTGTCTAATAACGATTCTACAATGGCACCATTTCTGGTTTGGGTTAACACTTTATACAAACCCGGCTTGCCCGAAATGGACATAATTTTGTCTAAACTCATAAAATGTGGAATATCTTAATTTGTAATTATCTTTTTTTCTTTAATAACGGAAATTTCATGCGGTAATCTACATTAATATTACCTTTTGAAATGTTATTAAGTCTGCCTTTTATTATTCTTTTTTTGAAAGCCGACAGCCTGTCTGTAAACAGTACACCTTCAATATGGTCGTATTCGTGCTGAATAACCCGCGCTATAAGTCCGTTATAAGTCATGGTGTGTGCGTTGAACTTTTCGTCCTGAAATTTAATGGTGATGGTTGGTTTTCTAAACACATCTTCTCTCACGTCGGGAATACTTAAACAGCCTTCGTTAAAAGCCCATTCATCTCCTGTTTCTTCTAATATTTCGGGATTTATAAAAACCTGCTTAAAGTCTTTCATGGCTTCCTGTTCTTCTTTTGAAAGGTCTTCATCGTCGGCAAACGGCTCGGTATCTACCACAAATAATCTAATTGGCAAACCTATTTGCGGTGCCGCCAATCCAACACCATAGGCACCATACATGGTTTCAAACATATTAGTTATCAAGGCCTCAAGTTCTGGATAATCCTGAGTGATTGGTTCTGCTTTTTTCTTTAAAACCGAATCGCCGTAGGCAACGATAGGTAAAATCATGACATTTATTTTTTTTGCAAAAATACAATTCTAAAATGATTGCTGTAACTTTAAATTAAAAAAGCATTTCAATAATAGGTTCTGAAGTATATGATGATTTAAAATGAAAGGTTCAAAAATTGAAAAATGTTATATAAATCCTAATTTAATGAAGATAAGTAACTTTGAAGAATAATGGTTGCACTTATCTCGTCTACCAAGGCTTTATTCTGGCGCTGTTTTTTGCTCAAACCACTATCAATCATCGATTGAAAGGCCATTTTAGAGGTAAAACGTTCATCAACCATGGTAATGGGAATATCAGGAAAATGTTGCTTGAGCAGACCGGTGTAATGTTTCACCAAATTGCTGCTGTGCGTTTCCTGATTGATTAATGATTTAGGTTCGCCAATTACAAAACGTTCTACCGGTTCAGTTTTTAAATAATCTTTTAAAAAGATTATTAAATTTTCAGAATTGATGGTAGTTAATCCCGAAGCAATAATTTGAAGCGGATCGGTAACAGCAATACCCGTTCGTTTTTGTCCAAAATCAAATGCTATGATGCGTTTCATCATTCAAAGGTAGTAAAGTGAATTCACATTTATTAGTGACAACCGTTTAAACTAATATTCAATTTTATCCAATTTTTCCTGCCAGGCTTTAAAAACTGCCAGTGCTTCTTTCCTAGATATCTGCTCAAAGGGGATTTGCCTTTTGCTTAATGGAAGTTCAATTTCTTTGTAAATAAAATCATCATCAAAACCAATGGCTGCTGCATCCTGTTTATTGTTGGCATAATACACTTTTTTTGGTCTCGCCCAATAAATGGCACCCATACACATGGGACAAGGTTCACAAGAAGTATAAATAACACAATCGTCTAACTGAAAGCTTTGCAAACGTTTACAGGCTTCTCTAATAGCTACAATTTCAGCATGAGCCGTCGGATCTGAGCTTGATGTAACTTTGTTATTACCTCTACCTATAATATTTCCATCTTTAACAACAATGGCTCCAAAGGGTCCGCCTTTATTGTTGTTCATGCCTTCTAAAGACAAATCAATGGCTATTTGCATCAAAGTTTTATGGCTGCACATGCTACTTTTTTTTACAAAGATTAAAACTTAACAATTGTAAAACAAAGATAAAAAAACACCTTTGCAATAATTACATACAGGTGTTTTAAACATAAATAGGCATCAACAAAAGTGATGATTTTTATCCCTCAATAATAAAATCAGTTATCTGTATGATTTAATAAACCAGTATTTTGAAAGGATCACAACCAATTTTGTGAAATTATTAGTAAAATTTGATAGATAGCTTTTGGCTATAAAATTATCTTTGTGTTTTTAAAATCGATGATATGAATTCACTACAAAACACTATAGAAAACGCTTGGAATGATAGGGCATTACTTCAAAATTCAGAAACTATTAATGCTATTAGAGAAGTTATTTCTTTATTAGACAACGGCAAATTGCGCGTAGCAGAGCCAACTACCAATGGCTGGCAAGTGAACGAATGGGTAAAAAAAGCAGTTGTTTTGTACTTCCCTATTCAAAAAATGGAAACTTTTGAAGTTGGCATATTTGAATATCACGATAAAATCCCGTTAAAAACCGGCTATGCCGAAAAAGGCATTAGAGTGGTGCCTCATGCGGTTGCCAGACATGGTGCTTACATTTCAAAAGGTGTGATCATGATGCCGAGTTATGTCAATATTGGCGCATATGTAGACGAAGGCACAATGGTAGATACCTGGGCAACTGTTGGTAGTTGTGCGCAGATTGGCAAACATGTACACTTGTCCGGTGGTGTAGGTATTGGCGGTGTATTAGAACCCCTGCAGGCAGCTCCCGTAATTATTGAAGACAATGCCTTTATCGGCTCCAGATGTATTGTTGTTGAAGGCGTAAGAGTAGAAAAAGAAGCTGTTTTAGGTGCCAATGTGGTTCTTACTGCCTCCACAAAAATTATTGATGTAACCGGCGAAACCCCTGTTGAGACCAAAGGTGTTGTTCCGGCAAGATCTGTAGTAATTCCGGGGAGTTATACCAAGAAATTTCCTGCAGGAGAATTTCAAGTACCGTGTGCTTTAATTATAGGAAAGCGAAAAGCTTCAACCGATTTAAAAACGTCGTTAAACGATGCGTTGAGAGAATATAACGTAGCTGTTTAATAGCACGATTATTTTTTAATTCCGTAGTCTGTCCAGATACGCTTTTCTACTTTGGTTAAACCTCTAATGGCTTCGTTTTTTTGGATAGACTCTTTGGTTTTGTAACCTCTTGGGTGGTCTAAATGCAAAACAATGGCTTTGTGTCTTATTTGTTTTGATTTAATACCATTGTTGTGCAAGCGCTCTCCAAGCTCTCTGTCAGGACCACCATACTGCATGCGCTCGTCATACCCATTGATGGCAATTAGATCTTCTTTCCATGCACTGGAATTACAATTGTTAAATGTTGCACCGGTTGGTGTTAAATAATCCAAAAAGTCTGCATAGTTACCTTTAGCCTTTAATTTAATTGACTGTTTAAATGTAATTTTTCCGTTTTCTGTTAACCATTTCGTCGAAAAACAGTTGCCATTTTTAATGTCTTCAAGTTTGATGGCTTTACTAGTGACCATATTTAACTTTAGGTATCCTCCTGACAAAAAATAGCCGCGCTCGGCAAACTTGGCATGTGTTGACACAAAATCTTTTCGTGCAATACAATCGCCATCAGTCATGAGTATGTAATCATAGGCCGTTTCAACGATACATTTATTTAACAATTCCTGACGCCTGTAACCAAGATCTTCATGCCAAATATGTCTTAAATCCACCGGGTAATCGGCCTTATAACTGTCAATGAGTTCTTTGGTAGAAGCTCTAGACCCATCGTCGGCAATGATCACCTCAAAATTTTGGTAATCCTGATATTTATAACTTTCCAGAACTTTTTCAAGCCACTCTTCAGAATTGTAGGTACTAATTATTACAGAAATATTAAGATTGCTCATGATGTTATTATCGTATTTTATATACTGCGCAAAGATAATAATTAGAATAACATTGATTCTTGAAAAAGGTGAATCAACAGTTAGGGTTATAGCATAAGGGTTCTTTAACTATTGAGGACATATAAATTGATCTTTTGAGCCAAAGTGTATTTTCGATTTTAAAATACTACTTTTGCGAGGCTACTATTATTTGGCATGACAAAAGAACACCCAACAGGACTTTCAGCACTGATTATATGTTATAACGAAGCACTGCACATTGAAGCTACTATTAAGCAAGTTGCATTTGCAGACGAAATTATTGTTGTGGATTCGTTTAGTACCGATGGTACCTTTAAGATGTTACATAATTTTTCGAATGTCACCGCCATTCAAAAAACATTTGAAAGTTTCCCCGATCAACGAAACTTCGCAATCTCTCAAGCAAAGTATGACTGGGTATTGTTTTTAGATGCTGATGAACGCATTCCACAAAAACTTCAATCTGAAATCATAGCGACCGTTAGAAATCCAAAATACGACGCTTACAAGATCAGACGACAATTTTATTTCAACAATCAAAAAATAAGATTTTCAGGATTACAAAGTGACGCTACTTATAGGCTTTTTAAGAAAAATAAAGCCAAGTACGACGAGGCCATTTTAGTGCACGAACAATTAAGAGTTAACGGTACAAGTGGTAAGATGATAAACAAGATGTTACATTATTCTTTTAGCAACTGGACTCATTTTAAGCAAAAGATGGAACACTATGCTACATTACAGGCAAAACAATTGTTAGAACAAAGTAAAAAACCAACGGTGTTTAAAGTTATTTTTAAACCGTTTTACAAATTTATTTACAACTATGTGTTCAGGCTGGGTTTCTTAGACGGCAAAGCTGGATTTAACATCTGCTACTACAATGCTTATGGAGTTTCACACAGATTTAAAATATTAAAAGAGCTCATTAAAAACAAGTAAGCCTTATATTTTTAAGCGTTTTTTTAAACGTTTTTTTCGAAGCAGTTTATTCCTAAAAGTATCAGCATAGTGTTTCATAAGCTTAAAAACTTCTGCTTTTGGCTGATTAATGAGTTTTGAATATTCATCACTCATCACCTCTAACATTTTATCGGGTGCAGATAGTCTTGCAAAATTTTTGATTCTTGTACTAAAGTCGAGCGTTCCAAAATTCATTCTGTTTAAATCTACCAGATAAAATAAATAATGCTCTCCATTCTTTTTAATCAAAGTATTTCCGGGCGAATGGTCAATAAAATGAATTCCCTTTTCATGTAAGTTAAAGGTAAATCGAGTAAAGGCTCGAACTACATTTTCAAACTCATCACAATTTGGATCATCTACCATTTTTCTAATGGTAAAGTCGTAATCCAATTGTTTGCTAATATAAAAACTCCTTCTAAACAAGAACGATTCTTCAATTACATAAGCTTGTGGATCAGGCGTTAAAATATCCATCGTTTTAAGCTTTGATGCGTATTCAAAAGAACGTTCGGCCTTTCCTTTTCTTAAAAATTTATAAGCAATCTTATTAAAAATATTGGGGATTTTAAAGGACTTGACGTTGTATTTTATACCTTCTACCTCAATAATTTTTATCACGTTTCTTTTACCATCACCAATCAGTTCACCTTTATTATTAAATTGATCAATAATAGTCTGCACTTGACCGGTAGTTAAGTCACTTTCGGGATGAAGTTTGATAATAAAAGACATGACATTTAAATTGCGCCGTAAAAGTAATACTTTAATTTATTTGATTAGTTTTGAATTCACATTCAAAACAGATAAAACTTAAATAGTATTTGTGACCTACAAACATTACATCATCACCCGATTTAACTTAAGAAAATCAGATTGGAACACCGGTAAAAAGAACATTTCCGTTTTAACAGACCAATGGCACGACAATCGCTTTGAATTGTTTGCCAACTTTTGTTTTCCGTTTGTTGCTGCACAAACCAATAAAAATTTTGAGTGATTGGTATTTTTTGACGAAAGTACCAAACCCAAATACAGAAATACCATTACAAATTTACAATCTCAATTTTCAGGATTTTCGCCAATATTCGTTGATGGTATGGATGCCTTTTTTCCGACTATAAAAGAAATTTGGGTTATTACAAACTATAAAATCATTCTAGATTTAACTATGAATTTTGAATTGGCACTTTAAAACAGTGGTGCACGTTGTACCTTTTCATTTTAAAAATTTTGGCCATATATGTACGAATAATGATTTTGTTTCAAGTTCATAATAATTTAGGTAGTAGCTTTTCTGAAATCGTTTATAAGAAGCATTAGCATATGAATTCAAACGCGCAAATTAAATTTGAAAATAAAAAGAATGACAATATAATGAAATTACTTTAAAACGAAAATGTTATCCTAATTTTGTGGTCTGCAATAACATGATTTTGGAAATTAAATCTTGTGAAGCATTTACTGATGCTCATATTGCAAAAGGCATCATTTATTTGAAAGTTTCTATATCGACTAAAATGAATTCATTCTTTTCATTACTATTCTTTCAAAAAAGACTTTATGAGGATAACATCTTTGGATTTGTCAGAGGATGACTATTTTCTATATTTGTGGTGAATTAAAATAAAAAGGTGTTGGACATTCAAAATTATGGTTGGGCAAATAAACAATGATTTATCATTTAAGAGAAAATTAAAAAGCTTGTCTATTTTGATATGTTTTGGTTCGGAGAGCGATACAACTTATCAGCATAATTAAGATTCCCTAATTTATAATTACATAAAAGAGTTTGAAACCGATACTGTTTTTTATCAAAAAAATACCAAAATCCTAAATCCCTGTTTATGTTGATATCAGACAGTCACAAATTTATTTTCATTCATATTAGAAAATCCGCAGGAGGAAGCGTTAAAATACCACTCCAAATTTATAGTTTACCTCGACCAAGTGATCTATTTTCTAAAGTTTTAAGTAAAATTAATTTAGAAAAAGATTATCATAATTTTCGGTTTAGGCAACATGCCACTATTTTAGATGTGAAAAAAATTATGCCTTTAGACATATTTGATGGATATTTTAAATTTGCTTTTGTGCGAAATCCTTTCACTAGATTAGTCTCTGAATACGAATACATTAGAAGAACACATAGTCACGGGAGACATAAGAAAGTTTTAGCCCTGAACTCGTTTAACGACTTCATTTTATATCAATCCACAAGGTTCGATGCTCATCAGGTAAATATGTTGTGTGATAAAAATGGTGCTATTTTGATGGATTTTATTGGGAAATTTGAGAATTTAGAAGAGGATTGGGGTAACGTTTGCAAAAAAATTGGTTTAACCAATATCGCTATGCCTCATACCAAAAAAGCAGAAACTTTAGATTATTCCGATTACTATCCTCAAAAAAATATCGAACTCGTTCAAAAACTTTGGAAAAGAGATTTTGAGACTTTTGGCTACAGCTTTAATTTTAAAGTTTAACAAAACTTGTCTATTTTAAGATTACAAATAAGCAACAATATTGTTTTTGACATTAGTCTTATTTAAACACTTCTTTATATACTCAAAAAAAATCTTAAGAGATATGCTCTCATGCATAATCGCAGCTCTTTCAATATCGTCCAAAATCAGAACAAATAAATTTCTCCAGCGTTAAGTAAAACAGGTTCTTTCCAGCCATAATGGCTTTCCAAATGCCGAATTCAAAATAGCTGATTTATCAATATAAGAAGAACAAAAACAGTCCATTCAAAATGAACTAAAATTAAGTTAAAGCTTGTTATTTCAAAAACTCAATATTTAATAGTCTTCACATTTTAACAACTACTTCAAACTACTCAAAGATAATCGGGTTTCTATAAATCCAAAGCCTAAAAGATTCACTTTAAAAAGAACTACTTATTTTCATTTGGCATTTTAAAAGCTATGGTGTAAGTTGTACCTTTGCAGTCACAATACATAGACGATATTAGTGAATAAAATCAACTTAAATAACACCTTTACTACAGCCTTAACTAACCCTGTTTTTTCAATAATTTCAAAAGCCTCAAAACAACTAGGTCTTAATAGTTATGTAATTGGTGGTTATGTAAGAGACTTTATTTTAAATCGTGGTGATGCAAAAGATATTGATATTGTTGCCATAGGCAGCGGCATAGACCTTGCCAAAAAAACGGCTTCACTTCTACCTAATAAACCACAGGTTAAAATCTTTAAAACCTATGGTACGGCCATGTTGCGTTTTGATGATTTGGAAATTGAATTTGTTGGTGCCAGAAAAGAATCTTACAACGAAAACAGCAGAAATCCGGCTGTAGAAAGCGGCACCTTAGAAGACGATCAAAACAGGCGTGATTTTACTATCAACGCCTTGGCTATAAGCTTAAATGAAGATGATTACGGTCAACTACTCGACCCTTTCGATGGGTTAGAAGATTTAAAAAATGGTCTAATCAAAACACCTCTCGATCCTGATGTTACTTACAGCGATGATCCACTAAGAATGTTACGCGCCATTAGGTTTGCAACGCAACTGGATTTTATCATTAACAAACGTTCTTTAAACTCAATTGCCAAAAACTGCCGACGTATTAAAATTATTACACAAGAACGCATCGTCACCGAGCTGCACAAAATTCTTGAAAGTGAACAACCTTCAAAAGGGTTTATTCTTCTCGAGAAAACCGGATTGCTGGAACTTATACTTCCCGAACTAACAGCCTTAAAAGGCATTGAAGAAATTGAAGGTCAGCGTCATAAAGACAACTTTTATCACACACTAGAAGTGGTTGATAACATTAGCAAATACACCGATAATGTTTGGTTGCGTTGGGCCGCTTTGCTTCACGATATTGGTAAGGCACCAACCAAGAAGTTTCACGAAAAAATTGGCTGGACCTTTCACGGTCACGAATTAAAAGGTTCTAAAATGGTATTTCATTTGTTTAAAAGATTGAAAATGCCATTGAATGACAAAATGAAATACGTTCAAAAGCTCGTTTTTATGAGCTCCAGACCTATTGCAGTATCAGGTGATGTAACCGATTCTGCCGTGCGAAGACTCATTTTTGATGCCGGCGATTGTATAGAAGATTTAATGACGCTTTGCGAAGCCGATATCACAACCAAAAACCCTAAAAAGTTTAAAAAATATCACAACAACTTTAAGCTGGTTCGAAAGAAAATGGAAGAAGTTGAAGAGCGCGATCACGTTAGAAACTTTCAGCCACCCATTTCAGGCGAAGATATTATGAAAACTTTTAATATTCAGCCATCGCGCGAGATTGGTATTATTAAAGAGCGAATCAAAGAAGCTGTTTTAGAAGGCGATATTCCAAACGAATACGAAGCTGCTTATAAGATGATGCTCAACGAAGGAAAAAAATTAGGATTAAAAATTGCTACCGAAAAATTATGATTAAGAAATTTAGAAAAACCGCCAAAATAGCACTTGTGCTTATTTATTTGGTCATTATTGCCGGTGCTGTTGTGAGAATGACAGGTTCGGGAATGGGTTGTCCCGACTGGCCAAAGTGTTTCGGTTACTATATACCGCCAACCGAAGCTGAACAGCTGGAGTTTAAAGCAAATTACGAATACAAAAAGGGTATCGTGATTATAGTAGACGAAAGCTTAAAAGTGGCCAAAAGTAATTTTACCTCGGGCGACAGTTTTAACCCCGACAACTGGAATAATTTCACCACACACGATTACAATATCTTCAATCCGTTGCATACCTGGGTTGAATATATCAACCGTCTCCTTGGTGCGCTATCCGGTATTCCTATTTTAATTTTTACCATCATGTCCATTTGGCTTTGGAAAGACAACAAGTGGCTATTGCCATTAAGCATTTTAACTGTTTTTGCCATGGGATTTCAAGCCTGGTTAGGAAAAACCGTTGTGGATTCTAATTTGGCACCTTATAAAATCACCATTCATATGGTCATGGCACTACTCATTGTCTTTGTGATTTTATACCTTATTTACGCCTCAAAGACCAGTTTTAAAAATCAGTTGGCAGATGTGGGTTTTCACAATTTATTGATTTTTGCCACTGTTTTAACACTTATCCAGATTGTTCTAGGTACCCAAGTAAGACAATATATTGACGAACAGGTTAAAGAAATTGGCTATATTAAGAGTGAATGGCTGGCCCAACCTACCATTAATTTTTATGTACACAGATCGCTGTCTGTTTTAGTGCTGCTGGTTAACGGCTGGTTGTTTATGAGAAATAGAAAGCTACAACTAGGTTATGGTAAAATGAATTTGGTCATCCTTTGCATTGCCCTTGAAATTGCTACAGGAATCTTGATGTATTACTTTGATTTTCCATTTTCAACACAGCCTTTACACCTGGTAATTGCCGCTATACTAATTGGTGTTCAGTTTTACCTCGTTCTCGAAAGTCGCAGAGCTCTCACCACCCAAACTGCGCAAGCATTGACTTAATTTTTATATTTGTAATCTTAAAACCGAAAATATGATTTACAGATTTAGAGTAGTACTCGACAACGATACTGATGATGATGTGTTTAGAGATATCGAAATAAGAGAAACCGATACTTTAGAAGATTTACACAACTGTATTTCGCAAAGTTTTGGTTTTGACGGATTGGAAATCTCCTCGTTTTATTTAAGTGATGATGACTGGAACGAAGGCGAAGAAATTACCATGTTTGACACTGAAGAACCCGGCGTTCGATATATGGGTAATACTTTAATCAATGAAGCTGTACACGAGGCCCAAACCAAGCTTATTTATGTTTACGATTTTTTATATATGTGGACATTCTTCGTGGAACTGGCCGAAATAGTTGAAGAAGCCGAAGGCACCAACTACCCCAACCTGATGTTTATTCACGGTCAAATACCTGAAAGCGCACCCGAAAAATCTTTTGAAGCTGAAGATTTTGACGACTTCAACGATGAGTTCGACGATGGTTTAGATATTGAAGACTACGACGGTTTAGACTTTGACGAAAACTGGAATTAAAAATCTTTGGCATTAACATCTTCATAATTTCGTTTAACGAAGTCAAGGGCATTTTTCAAAATTTCACCCATATTTTTAGAACGCTTGAATTTAACGTCTAAGGTATAGTCATAGATGGTTGTTTTTAGCATTTCTATGTGTGCTTCGGAAGAAATTTCGTCGTGAATCATGCAATCTACGAGTTGATTGAGCCTGTCGTGATAACTTATAATTCGCTTGGCAACTATAGAGCGCTCCTCAATTTTATACTGGTCGATTGAATCTTTCGTTAATCGCTCAGATACCAAAGTCACCATTCGGTTATTCTCTTTGAAAAACTGTGGGCGATACACATTAAATTTTCCTTCATAACATTGTTGGTCAAAATCTATGGCTCTAATTTTAAAAACAACATGATCAAAATCGTGAATAGGTACAATAACGTAGTTGTAAGAACGCATATCTCCCAATAGTCTGATCATGCAGCGTTCATTAAATTTAACGAACTCCTTGGCAATTTGAGATTTTTCAGATGGCGTACAATCTTCTAAACTATTCTGAATAAATTCGTCTCCTGGAATTCCGGCGATGTGCTCTTCTATTAAGGTGTTTTTATAAACTAAAAAATTAAGGTTATAAGGAGATAGCATGTGTTCCAGTTCCAATCCGTAAATTCTGGAAGCGTCGGCCTTTTTCACATAGAAATAGGTGAAATTGTCATTGAGAATATTTCTCACCTTCACCCTAAAAGGCTTACTGTTTCCAAAGGTACAGTAATCAATGGCATCTACATTTAAAAACGGTATGGTTCTCTGGTTCCCATCAGAATGTAAAATGGTATATACTTTTTTAAGGTTCAAATCTATTTCAGCCCGGTCAAATTCGCTGTAGTAAACGCGTGTCCAAAGGGTATCGTTATCGTTTTTGTCGTAAACTGCTACAGAACCCTGAAAGCGCAATAAATCTTCGTAAGAAACTGAAATTCTCAAATGGCGGTTATACTCTTTCAGATATTTATTCAATCTGTCAGAAACAGGATAGGATGGTTTCTTCTTAGATATTTTTAAGTCTTGCATACCGGTCAATCTTTTTCAAATGTAGTAACTTAATCATTATTTGTAACATTTTAGTGCTTGTTTCGTCCTATTTTTAACCAATCAAACTTCATCAATTTTGGAAACAATTCTCAGCATTAATAATCTTACCAAAAAATTTGGCAGTATCACCGCTGTTCAGGATTTAAGCTTTAGCATTAACAAAGGCAATGTTTACGGTATTTTAGGACCCAATGGCAGCGGTAAATCTACCACTTTAGGCATTGTTTTAAACGTTGTTAATAAAACCAGCGGTGATTTTAGCTGGTTTAATGGCACGGTGTCTACACACAATGCTTTAAAAAAGGTCGGCGCCATTATAGAGCGACCAAATTTTTATCCTTACATGACGGCCATTCAAAATCTAAAACTGGTTTGT
This sequence comes from Paucihalobacter ruber, assembly GCF_006494535.1. GTDB lineage: Bacteria > Bacteroidota > Bacteroidia > Flavobacteriales > Flavobacteriaceae > Paucihalobacter > Paucihalobacter ruber. The sequence continues at coordinate 147,146 of NZ_VHIQ01000005.1, read as the reverse complement.
AAAATTAAAGGGGTTGATATTTCAAAAATTGAAGAAAAACTCAAAATAGTCAACCTTTGGGATCGTCGCCATAGCAAATTTCAAACCTTTTCATTGGGTATGAAACAGCGTCTGGCCATTGCATCAGCACTTTTAAACGATCCGGAAATATTAATATTAGATGAACCCACCAACGGTTTAGATCCGCAGGGAATTCATCAAATCAGACAAATCATAAAAGACATTGCCGCAGGCGGTACCACTATTTTATTGGCTTCGCACTTATTAGATGAAGTTGAAAAAGTGTGCAGCCATGTGGTAGTATTACGCCATGGTGTTAAACTTTATTCAGGTCGTGTTGACGAAATGATTAGCAGCCATGGCTTCTTTGAGCTTAAATGTAACGATCAGGAAACTCTTGTTAACTATTTAAATAACAATGATGTAATAAGTAAAGTGAAAATTGAAGGTGATTTAATAACAGCCTTCCTGAACGAACCCATCGATGCAACCACCTTTAACCAAATGCTTTTTAAAGAAAATATAGCCCTTTCTCATTTGGTGAAACGAAAAGAGAGCTTAGAAGAACAGTTCCTGCAATTAACCGACCAACAATCCAACTAATCAACCATACAATGATTCGCTTACTACAACTTGAATTACAAAAATTATTATTGAGCAGAGTCAATAAAGTGCTCATTTTCATATCGTTTGTTTTACCATTTTTTATACTGCTGTTGTCCTCATTTAAAATCAATTTTTTTGGCTTGTTCACTTTTGAATTAGGGGAAATGGGTGTTTTTAACTTCCCTATTATATGGCATCTCACCACCTTTTTTGCATCGCAGTTCAAGTTCTTTTTCGCCATTGTAGTGGTAAGTATGATAGGTAACGAATACAGCAACCGCACTTTAAAACAGAACTTGATTGATGGTTTGAGCAAACGGGAATTTATATTGTCTAAGTTTTATGCCATTGTATTCTTTTCGTTGATTTCTACCTTAATCATCTTTTTACTCACATTAGCCATAGGCTTATATTACTCAAGTTACAACGAAATTGGTATCATTTTTAGAGAGTCGGAATTTATCCTGGCGTATTTTGTAAAACTTGTTGGCTTTTTTAGTTTGTGCTTGTTTTTCGCCATGCTGTTAAAACGTTCGGCATTTGCGTTGGCCTTTTTGTTTGTTTTATACATCGTTGAATGGATTAGCTTTGGACTTATTGCATGGAAAAGCGATATGGCCTTTGCCGAAAAAATTCAAAACTTCTTCCCTTTAAAATCTATGTACAAACTCATTGACCAACCCTTTCAGCGCTTAGCCATGACCAAATTCCCTGATAAAACCGAAATGGCCTATGATTTTGCAGTACACTGGCACGAAGTACTGATTGTATTACTCTGGACCTTCATATTTGTGTTTTTATCCTACAAATTATTAAAAAAACGAGATTTATAATATCTTTGGTAGCTGTTGCTATCGAGAATGAAGTATTACTTATATTTTACCTTAATTTTATTATTGGGCTTCAAAGGATTGGCTCAAAACGAGGCGGCCAACTGGTACTTTGGTCAGTTTGCAGGTGTTAGATTTAATCAAAATACCGATCAGGTAACAGCACTAACGAATGGCCGGCTCAGTACGCTTGAAGGCTGCACTTCTATTTCAGATACCAACGGTAATTTATTGTTTTATTCAGATGGAAGAACCATCTGGAATCGCAACCACCTGCCCATGCCTAACGCTAATGAGGCATCCGGTACAGGCTTGCTCGGTGATAACTCCAGTACCTCATCAGGACTTATTGTGCCAAGACCTCAAGACGACAATTTCTTTTACATTTTTACAGTTGATGAACCACATCATTTTAATACGCCTTCATTTCCAAATCAATCTGCCGGTAATGGCTCAAACGATGGGCTGAGATATTCATTAATAGACATGTCGCTGCGAGCTGGTTTGGGAGATGTGGTCCCAACCGAAAAAAATGTAGAACTCATTACTTACGATCCCAACAATTCCATTCAGGCTAGTTATAAATGTTCAGAAAAAATTACGGCAGTTCGGGCGGACGACTGTTCATCGTTTTGGGTGCTATCTCATTTTGGTTCAAATTTTTACGCATTTAAAGTTACCGAAACCGGCGTAGAAACCACACCGGTGATTTCAACCGTAGAACCTTTTGTGCCTTTTGCCGGCTACCGAAGAAATGCACTGGGTTATCTTAAAGCCTCACCCGATGGCAGTAAACTAGCGGTGGCACATCACGGCTTTTCAACCCAAACAGCAACCGATGGACCCGGAGCCGTGTATTTATACGATTTTGATAATGACACCGGAACAGTCTCAAACCCTATAGAAATCTATTCACAACAAAATAATAACAGTCCGTACGGCATAGAATTCTCCGCCGAAAATAAAAAATTATACGCCACTGTTGGTCTTGGCATTAGTGGTGACGGTGCCAGTCAGGTTATTCAGTGGGATTTAGAAGCTGCCAATATAGCGGCTTCTGCTCAAATCATTCACACCTCCAATGCTATGAGTGCCGGTGCCTTACAACTGGGCATCAACAAAAAAATATACCGGGCACAGTTAAGCTTTACCTTCAATAACACAGTTTCACGCTTCTTAGGTGTCATCAATAATCCGGAAGCTTCAGGTATGGCAGCAAATTATAATGAACAGGGTGTGCTACTGGATGTGAATGGCACCGGTCAAAACCGAAGTACCATTGGCTTACCACCGTTTATTCAGTCGCTGTTTAATTCTGAAATAGACATTATCAGAAATGGTATTAGTACATCAGAATTATTACTCTGCGATGGTGGTACATTTACACTTCAGGGCGACGAGATCCCCGGAGCCGATTACACATGGTTTAGAGATGGTAATGAACTAACCGACGAAACACTTTTTAACTTAACCGTAAGCACACCGGGGTTCTATCAATTGTTCATAGAACCCAATAATGGCGAATGCCCTATTGAAGGTGAAGCCATCGTGTCTTATTTTGAGGTACCGGTGATTGCCAATCAACCCACTAATGTTGAAATTTGCAGCGACAGCTTTATATCCGAATTCGATTTAACCACCAAGAGCACTGAAATATTAGACAGTCTGGACTCAAATACTTACGAAGTGTTATATTTCACCTCTATGGAAGCGGCTATGGATAACCTCAACCCTATTGAAGGTAACTTCACTAATAGTTCTAATCCGCAAACCATTTATGCTAGGGTGCAAAATCAGAATAATCCCAATTGTTTTGACATTACCGACTTTGAGTACCAAGTATTTTTAACTCCTGTAGTTTTTGGGATTAATACCCTTGAAATTTGCGATGATTTTAATGACCTTACCGATGGTATTTCTGAATTTAATTTAACCGATTTTAACGCAGATGTACTGGGAACTCAAAGCACTTCAGACTTTAATGTAAGTTATTACAACTCGCAGGCAGATGCCGATAGCAATACCAATCCAATCATTGGCAACTATCAAAATACCACACCGTTTAACGATACGGTTTTTGTGCGAATCACCAATAACAACAATACTGATTGTTTTACAATTTCGGCTTTGAATTTTATTGTAAATCCCGTGCCGGAATTCACGAACAGTACAATTTTTCAATGCGATGAAGATGGTATCCCAGACGGTTTTACCCTGTTTAATATCAATGAGATATTTGAAGACATCACCAATGGCCAACCCAATAGAAGTGTTGATTATTTTCTAAACGAAACCGATTTAAACAACAATACCAATCCTATTGACGGTAACAATTTTGCCAATTTTGAAAATCCGCAAACCATTTATGCTCAAGTCACCAATACCAGCACCGGTTGTACGAGCACTGCAACCGTTACTTTAGAAGTTAGCGCCACCGCAGCCAATGATGCACAACTCAGCGCATGTGATGATGATGGTCTTGAAGACGGTTTTTATACCTTTAACCTGTCTCAAGCCAATGCGCAAGTATTACAGGGTTTACCAGCCGGTTTAGACATTGCCTATTACGAAACACTTGAAGATGCACTATTGGAGCAAAATGAACTACCCAATAACTACACCAATACGGTGGCTTTTAATCACACCATCTTTGTAAGGGTTGAAAACGACAACGCCTGTTTTGGTATTAATGAAGTGTTATTAACCGTTTTTGAATTACCCCAAATTGAAACAACATTTGAAACCCTCTACTGCCTCAACTTTTTTCCCGAAACCATCACCCTCGATAGCGGCGTGTTAAACAACCTGCCCAACAACTTTTTTTATAACTGGTCTACCGGCGAAACCAGTATGCAAATACAGGTCAATGCGCCCGGTACTTATACAGTACGCGTAACCAATACCAACGGCTGTTTTAAAGACCGTACCATCACAGTATTGCCGTCTAATATCGCCACCGTTGAAAATGTGCAAGTCACCGATGCTGCTCAAGATAACAGCATTACCGTTATCGTTAGCGGTGAAGGAGATTACGACTACGCTTTGGACAGTTTTGGTCCCTATCAGGAGAGCAATACCTTCAACAATCTGCAACCCGGTATCTACACCGTTTATATCAGAGACCGAAATAATTGTGGTATTGTTGAAGAAACCGTCTCAGTAATTGGTTTCCCAAAATACTTCACCCCTAATGGCGATGGTTTTAACGATTTCTGGCAAGTAAAAGGTATCAACCGCGATTTTCAACCTAACACCATTATTTACATTTACGATCGCTACGGAAAATTACTGGCACAAATCGATCCGCTTGGCACCGGATGGGATGGCACATTTAACGGTCAACTCATGCCTACCAACGATTATTGGTTTTCTGTTACATTAGAAGATGGCAGACACCTAAACGGGCATTTTACTTTAAAGAGGTAATAGATCTTTTTTTGATAAATTCGTGGCAACAATAAATTTAGTATGAAGTGGTACCAAACACTTTCTGTATTTTTGAGTCTAACTGTTTTTTCTGTTGTATCGGCTCAAGATGTAAGTCTATACCAACAGTTTAACGGACGATACGACTACACCGCCATTGGCAATACCATGAACACCTCTGAAAATGGGCCATTTTCGGTTTGCGAAATTCTAACGACTTCTTCAGCGACGCTTAATTTAACCAACAGCCAAACTATTGTAGCTGCCTATTTGTATTGGGCAGGTTCCGGACCGGGCGATTTTGAGGTTCAATTAAATGAGGTTCCCATCTCAGCAGAAAGAACCTTTACCAATAGCCTTGATGCCAGTCGCATTTTTTTCGCAGCATTTGCCGAGGTTACCAACTTGGTACTAGACACCGGTGATGGCGATTATACCTTGTCAAATTTGGACCTTACCGAAGTGATTGCACCCTATTGTCCATCAGGAACCAATTTCGCGGGTTGGTCTATCATTATAATTTTTGAAGATGAAAACCTTCCACTTAACCAAGTAAATGTTTACGACGGACTACAAAGCGTACCAAACAGCCTAACCATTACCTTAGACAATTTGAATGTTTTAGACACCGAAGGTGCTAAAATTGGTTTTCTAGCCTGGGAAGGTGATGCAGCTTTAGCTGTGAACGAAACGCTGAGTATTAATGGCATTGCCCTTAGCAATCCACCGTTAAATCCGATTAACAATGCCTTTAACAGCACCAATAGTTTTACGGGTAGCAACGAGCTTTGGAATATGGATATTGATGTTTACAATATCCAAAACTTTATCAATATAGGAGACGATTCAGCGATTATTGAACTCACATCCGGTCAGGATTTTGTGATGATCAATAACATCATTACGGTTTTAAACAGTCAGTTGCCCGATGCTACCATAACCATTAACGACGTTTTCACACGTTGTAACATTTTCGATATAGAAGTTGAATTTGAGGTATTCAACCTTAACAGTACCGATATACTACCTTCGGGTACACCCATAGCTTTTTATGCAGATGATAGGCTGATTGGTCAAAGTGCCACCAACAATGACATTGCCATCAGTGCCTCAGAAAGCGGATTGATCACCCTCACCATCCCCGAAGATATCAGCCCTGAATTTACGCTTCGCATAGCAGTTGACGATGACGGTACAGGTAACGGTATGGTAACAGAACTGGATGAGAGTAACAACAGTATCTCGCAATTGGTAGCTTTGAATCTACCTCCAGACATCGTTACGATAGCCGGCGCTACGGCCTGTAATGAAGGTTTTGAGGTTGGTACTTTTGATTTGTGGTCGCTTATCTTGGGATTACCCGATCAAAATGAAGACAACTATAGTTTTTTTGAAAATTTAGAGGAGTTATACCAGAACATTAACCCAATCTATTCGGCCTTCAGCTTTAACAACCAAGCGAATCCTCAAAAAATTTATATCAAACACCTCACTGCATCTTGTTTTGAAGTATTTGAAACAGATTTAACAGTAGAAAACTGTCCACCAAGAATTCCTGAAGGCTTTTCTCCCAACAACGACGGCTTAAACGATTGGTTCAACATTCAGGGCTTGTACGACATTTTTGTTAACCATGAACTACTCATTTTCAACCGTTACGGAACACTCATTTTTGTGGGAGATAATAACCAACCGTGGAATGGCGTGCCAAATCGGGGTCTAAATGGCACCTCAAATGTAGTTCCGCAAGGCAGTTATTATTACATTCTTAAATTGCGCGACCCAAATTATAAGGATTTCAAAGGCTGGATTACAATTAACTATTAATCCTACTATACGCAGATTTTAGTTTCTAGCTTCTTTAATTTGGTACTTTATGCCTACGAATGCCGATATTTGGTAATTGACATTTGGAATTTGGAATTTGGAATTTGGTGTTTTTTGAATAATTGAAAGCATATTTACCTATCAAATGTTAAAGTATTATGCACTTCATCGTTATTAATTGCATTTCATCTATTTATAATATACTTTCGTCGGTGAAAAATAGTTAAGTCTGTTTAATAATAAAAATAGACCGAGCTCATATAGATAACCAAAAAATAAGATGTCTTTTAAACTACTATCCCTCACAGTTTTATTATGTTGCTTCAGTGTGCTTTCATTTGGACAACTTATTTCTGTAAACGACAATCTTTCGGCCCGGGAACTCATAGAAAACCAATTAATATCAGGCTGCGTTGAAGTTTCCAATATTTCATCTACAATAAATGGTTCCGTAAATAACATTAACAGTTTTGGTTATTTCGAACGTGGAGGATCAAATTTCCCTTTTGAAACCGGCATCGTTCTTTCAACGGGTAATGCACGATCTGCCGGTAATACACTGAATACTCAGGTATTAAATGAAGGCAATACCTCTTGGGGCACCGATAGTGATTTAGAAAACACTTTAGGGATTTCAAACACATTTAATGCCACTTCTATTCAATTCAACTTTATTTCTACTACCAATCAAATTTCGTTTAATTATATTCTGGCCTCCGAAGAATACTTTGCCAACAACCCATGTGACTACGCAGACGGTTTTGCTTTTTTAATAAGACCTATCGGAAGCAACCAACCTTACACTAATATTGCACTTATTCCAAATACCAATACCCCTGTCAACACCAGTAATATTCGTCCGGAAATAGTGGGTTTTTGTCCGGCTGCAAATGAACAATTTTTTGACGGTTACAACATGGGTGATACCAATTACAACGGTCGAACCACCGTTTTAACTGCTTCAGCAAGTATTGTTCCCAATCAGGAATACCAAATTAAATTGGTAATTGCCGACCAAAACGACACCAATTACGACTCGGCAGTCTTTATTCAAGGAAATAGCTTCAACTCTTTTGTTGATTTGGGCGAAGATTTTTCAACATGCGCCGATGAAGTTCAACTCAATGCAGATACCGGCAACAACTTAGCTACCTACCAATGGTTTTTTAATAATACGTTAATAAATGGAGAGAACAATCCGTTGCTTACCATTGAGCAATCAGGAAACTATCGAGTTGAAATTGAAATTCCTCTGGCCGGCACCTTTTGTATTATTGAAGATGATATTAACGTTACTTTGAGCAGTACTCAAAGTGCTAATCCAATTGCAGATTTTGAGCTCTGTGACTTCAATAACAACGGCGCACAAACCTTTGACTTGTCGCTGAAAAATGCAGAAGTTTTAGCATCGGTACCTTCTTCAAATTATAGTTTTAGTTACCACTATACTGCTACGGCAGCGCAAGACAACGTTAACCCAATAACAAGTCCTATACAAAATACTAACAATCCGCAAACCATTCATGTGCGTATTGAAGATAGAAATTCAGGTTGTTTAGCCTTTAATTCTTTTAATTTAATTGTTAATGAACTACCTGCGATTACAGAGCCAACACCGCTGTTAGTTTGCGATGACAGTGATCCGGATGGCTTCACACAAATTAACCTTCAACTTAAAGATGAAGAAATTACCAATAACAATTCCAATTTAACGGTCACCTATCATTTTAGCCCAACAGATGCTGACAATGCGGCTAATCCCATAGCGATGCCTTATGTGAATGTTAATCCAAACGAAACCGTTTATGCCCGCGTTACAGACATTAACAGTGGTTGTTACACTACCACTGCATTAGAGGTTGTCGTTCAATCAAATCCGGCCATTAGCTTTGAATCAATTTTTCTGGATGCCTGTGACAGTGATTATAATGGTTTTGCAAATTTTAACCTAAATGATGTTGTTGCAGATGTACTTCAAGGACTCACCAATGTAACGGTAACTTTTCATGAAACTTTAGAAGATGGTCAATCTGGAATCAATGCCATTGCCAATCCTTCAAATTATCAAAATACCAACATAGCTGAACAGGTTGTTTTTATAAGAGTTGAAGACATTACAACTGGTTGTGCCTCGGTAAGACCGTTTGAAATACACACCAACTTATTACTTACAGGAACAGAAATTAGAGATTTTTCGCTTTGCGATATTGGTAATGACGGTGTTGAAACCTTTAATTTATTCAATATTGCAACGGTAATGATTAATGATTTGCCTGATGTTTCCATGAACTTTTACACAAGCGAAGAAGATCGAAACAATCAAACTAACGCACTCAACCTACTCGAACCATTTGTGCCTACATCTAACCCGCAGGTTATTTACATTGAGGTAATGAGTCCAACTTGTACCGAGTACGAGAGCATTGAATTTGTTTTAAATGCCATAACAGAATTTGAATCGATTGGCAGTGTTGATTATTGCGATACCGATCAAGATGGTTTTACAATTATAGATTTAAGTACTTTTGATAATCAGGTTAATCAAGGTCAATCTGAATTTACTGTTACTTATTTTGCTACAGAAACTGATGCTGAAAACAACACAAATGCTTTACCTACTTTTTATCAAAACATCAGCAATCCTCAAACTATCTTCACCAGAATACAAGAAAATAGTACCGGCTGTGCTGACGTAAATTCATTTGTCATTAATCTAATTCCGGCTCCTGAAACCTCAACACCAAACGATATTTTGGTTTGTGATAATGATTTTGATGGTGTTAGCATCATTAATTTAAACAACACCATTGACGAATTGGTAAGCAGTACTAATGATTTAGTGATTAGTTTTCATACATCTGAACAGGATGCTAACTCCAATATTGACCCTATCACCACACCTGAAGCTTTTACTACGGCTTCCACACAAGTATTCGCAAGAGTTGAAAGCACCTTAACAAGTTGTTTTTCAATTGAGGTTATTAATATTATTATCAATACATTACCACAATTTCAAAGTATTTCAAACTATAAAATTTGTGACTCAAGCAACAATGATTTTGCCGATTTCTATTTCAACATAAAAGATTCTGAAATACTGAACGGACAAAACGGCAAGCAGGTTTTATATTTTGAGAATCAAACTGATGCTGAAAACCGCACCAATATGATTGATAAAGCCTCGGCTTATCAAAATACTACAAATCCGCAGACCATATATATAAGAGTTGAAAACATAAGCGATGAGAGTTGCTTTGGAACTTCGTCGTTTATTATAGAAGTGGGTAGTATACCCGAATTCAATGAACCATTAGATGTGTTTTTGTGCGATGATATTTCAAATGATGGTCGAGAAACCATCGACCTCAATCAAAAAATTGATGAAATTTCACAGGGCATCAACGACAATCTCAACATTACTTTTCATCTCAATCAAGTAGAAGCTGAAAACAATGAAAATGCTTTACCGCTAACTTTCACTAATAGTCTTAACCCCCAAACCATTTTTGCGAGAATCGACAATGGCACCATTTGCGTGGGTATCACAAGTTTTACCATAAATGTTATTCAGGTGCCGCAGGTGAATTTTGCTCCACCATTAATTGCATGCGATGATAACTATGATGGAATAACTAATTTTGATTTAACAAGTGCGTCTAATTCAATTTTAGATGTAAGACAAGACAATCTGGTAACTGCTTATTTTGAAAATCTAGAAGATTTAGAAGCCAACCAAAACCCCATTACAAATCCTTCAAATTACACCAATACAAGTAATCCGCAAACAGTTTATTTTAAGGTTACCAACACCATTTCAAATTGTCATGTAGCGGTGCCAATTGCTTTGGAAGTTAACTTACCGCCGGCTATCAACGATTTTGTTATCTATGACATTTGCTACCATCTCAATGAAACAATTAATTTAAACGAGATCAGTAATGTGATGGTTGACAATACTTCAAATCTTAACATTGCTTATTTTACTTCTGAAATAGATGCAGTCAATAATGTAAATGCCTTACCGGAGATTTACAACTATCAAACTAATAACGACTTGTTATTTGCGAGAGTTTCAAACAATACAATGGGATGCTTTATCATTTATGATTTTATCTTGCAGGTGAACCCATTGCCAATAGCCAACCAGCCCGACGACCTCGTAGCCTGCGATGATGATTTTGACGGTTTCTTGTTTTTTGACTTAAACGTTCAAACAGCAACTATTTTAGGAACACAAAACCCTAATGACTATACGGTAAGTTATTACAACACACTCACAGATACCCAACTGGCCCAAAATGCGCTGGATACTTACTATGAAGCACAAGACATGGACGAAATTTTTGTGAGAGTCCAAAACAATTCAACAGGATGTTTTAGTACTACCCAATTTGGCATCATAGTGAATCCAAGACCTGAGGTAGAAATTCCAACACAAGTGATTTGTTTAGACCTTGGTTCGGTAGTGGTAAGCGCAAATACCAATAATCAATATGATAATTATTTATGGTCTACCGGAGCTACCACTCCTGAAATAGAAATTTCTCAAATTGGCAACTATTCGGTAATGGTGACCAGTATTTTTGGCTGTGAAACTTCAGTCAGTTTTGATGTCATTGAATCTGAGTCTGCCAACATTGAAGTAGTTGAAGTGATTGACTTTTCAGACCCCAACAATATTACTATTACGGTGAACGGTATAGGAAATTATGCCTACTCGCTCGACGGAGAAGCTCCTCAAACATCTAACCTTTTTGAAAATGTGACTTTAGGTTATCACACCATTACCATTATAGATTTAAATGGATGTTCTGAAGTAACGCGTGAGGTCGTGGTGATTGATGCCCCAAAATTTATGACACCCAACAACGACGGGTATTTTGACACCTGGCATATTTCGGGCGTTGAAACGATGCCGGGAACAATAGTTTATATATTTGACCGCTATGGGAAGCTTCTAAAAACACTCACATCAAGCTCACAAGGTTGGGACGGCACCTATAACAACCAACTCATGCCGACTAACGATTATTGGTTCTTAGCAGATGTAGTTAGAGGCGATATAAAATTTCAAGCTAAAGGACATTTTACTTTAAAACGCTAATTTTAGCTTTAACAAATATTTCAACAGATAAATATTCAAGGATTGTATCTTTGCACGCGGTTTTAGGCAAAATATATGCGCTATTTAATGTTGTTTATTGGCTGTTGCATTTCAAACCTGATATTTGGTCAAAATATTTCGGTAGATGCACAAACCTATTCTCCACAAGAACTGATTGAAAATATTTTAATCGACAGCGACTGCATTACCAACGTGAATGTGGTGAATTTTGTTGGGGGTAATTTTTCAGATGGTGACAGCAGTTTTGGATATTTTGAAGGCAACAACTCAGGCTTTCCGTTTGAACGCGGTATTGTTCTATCCACCGGAAGACTGTCTAATGTGCCCGGGCCGAACAACAACCTAAGCGATGACGATGCGCCGGGATGGATTGGCGACGATGAACTCGAATTTTATTTAGATGAAGACAGAACAATCAACGCTACCATCATTGAATTTGAATTTGAAGCTGTTGCTTCACAAATTAGCTTTAGGTATTTATTTGCTTCGGAAGAATATCAGGAAAACAACACCAATACCTGCAGATTTTCAGATTTGTTTGCTTTTTTAATTCGCCCCATCAACGACCAGTTATACACCAATATTGCTGTAGTTCCGGGCACTGATATTCCCATTAAGGTCACCAACGTACTACCCGAAATTCCCGGTGGTTGTCCGGCTCAAAACGAGTTTTATTTCGATACCTTTAACGGGGTCGACGCACCTATCAATTTTAACGGCCAAACCAAAGTGCTCACAGCCACAGCCGATATTATACCCAATGAAACCTACCGTGTTAAACTGGTGATTGCAGACCACATTAATTACCGTTTTGACTCGGCTGTATTTTTGGAAGGCGGAAGTTTTCAGCTCTCCACACCATTAGGACTTAACCGATTATTATCAACCGGTAATGCCTTGTGCGGCGACGAAACCTTTACCATAGACGCCACCGAACCCGGCAACAACCAATACCAGTGGTTTAGAGACGGTTTAGCATTAGAAGGTGAAACTGACGCTACTTTGACTATCGATGAAGCCGGCACTTATAATGTTGAAATTCTATTAGATAACAATTGTGAATCTTTTGGCGAAATCGTCATTGAATACGACGAATTACCCGAAGTTTTCAACGCCGTTTTAACCGAATGTGATTTTGAGCAAAACGGAACGGCTATTTATAACCTATTTAACGCTCAGGCTGAACTTACCAATGACAATCCCAATCTGGTAATTGCTGATTTTTTCCTTACCGAAGAAGATGCTTTTCAGTTCAACAATCCAATTCCAAACCCTACCAATTTTGAAAGTTCTAATCCTTTTCAAAACGTTTACGCACGAGTTTTTAGTCAGTCAGGATGTTTTAATGTGGCTCCGTTACAACTCGAAATTAGCATAACCCAAATTAACATTCCCGAATTAACCGCTTGCGATACCACTAATGGAGAAGGTTTTGCCACTTTCAATTTATCTCAGGTAAGAAATTCCATCGCCAATCAAATCCCGGACGACGCACAACTGTTATTTTATGAAACGGCCAATAATGCTGAAAACAGAATCAACCCCTTGCCATTGAATTACGAAAACATCAATGCATTTAACCAAACCTTGTTTGTTAATGTTCGATCTAATAACCAATGTTTTGGCATAGCTAATTTAAACCTACGGGTATTGGAAACACCACAACTTTTACCGGACGAAAGCGTTTATTATTGTCTCAATACGTTTCCAAATACCATTACTTTGAATAGCGGTATTATCAACAACATTCCATCTAATTTTTCTTATGAATGGCTGTTCAAGGGTGTAACCACCGAGATAAGTACCTCGTTTATCAACATCAATCAACCGGGAATCTATACTGTAATTGTTACAAGTACCAATGGTTGTAGCAGCTCCAGAAATATCACTGTTTTAGCTTCGGAAATTGCAGAGATAGAAACTATTAATGTCACACAAAACAACAATAATACGGTTGAAATTTTTGTTTCGGGCTCAGGTAGCTACGAATTTGCTCTGGATAACGAAAATGGATTGTATCAGGACGGTAACCGGTTTGAAAATGTAGCACCAGGTTTCCACACCGTTTATGTAAGAGATGTAAATGGTTGTGGTATAAGTTCAAGACGATTTGCAGTTTTGGGCTTCCCGAAATATTTCACACCTAACAACGACGGTTTTAATGACTTTTGGCAGGTGTATGGCGTAGATCAAGAATTCAACAGCGATATCAACATCAAAATATTTGACCGATATGGAAAATTATTGGCTACAATTAGTCCGTTGGGCTCAGGTTGGGATGGCACCTTTAACGGAAATCTCTTGCCCACCAACGACTATTGGTATACGGCTACTTTAGGCGATGGCACCAGCTTTAGCGGTCATTTCACCCTAAAAAGATAAGACGCCCATTCTAAAAAATTTAGGCGTCAAAAGTGTTATTTTTGTACCATGCGTTTTAAAATCTCATCACAATTTGAACCTACCGGAGATCAGCCCCAAGCTATTAACAGTTTGGCCCAAGGGATTACTGCGGGCGACAAATACCAAACGCTGTTAGGTGTTACCGGTTCGGGTAAAACTTTTACCGTCGCCAATGTGATTGAAAAAGTACAACGGCCAACCTTAGTCTTGGCACATAACAAGACACTAGCCGCACAATTATATTCTGAATTTAAACAGTTTTTTCCGGACAACGCAGTTGAATATTTTGTGTCTTATTACGACTATTACCAGCCGGAAGCCTACATTCCCACTTCTGGCACTTACATAGAAAAAGATTTATCGATTAATGAGGAAATCGAAAAGCTAAGACTTAGCACCACTTCTTCCCTGCTTTCGGGCAGACGCGACGTGCTTGTGGTAGCTTCGGTGTCTTGTTTATACGGCATTGGTAATCCAATTGAATTTCAAAAGAATGTGATTACCTTAGAACGCGACCAGGTGATTTCAAGAACCAAACTGCTGCATCAACTGGTTCAAAGTTTATATTCAAGAACCGAAGCGCAGTTTAACAACGGTAACTTCAGAATTAAAGGTGACACTGTTGATATTTTTCCCGGTTATGCTGATAATGCTTTCAGAATTCACTTCTTTGGCGATGAAATTGAAGAAATTGAAGCCTTTGATGTACAAACCAACGAAGTTTTGGAGAGTTATGACCGATTGACAATTTATCCGGCCAATATGTTTGTGACTTCACCAGACATCCTTCAAAAAGCTATCATCGATATTCAGGACGATTTGGTAAAGCAACACGATTATTTTAACGAAATCGGTAAGCATTTAGAAGCCAAACGCTTAAAAGAACGCACTGAATTCGATTTAGAAATGATACGAGAGCTCGGTTATTGTTCAGGAATTGAAAATTACTCGCGCTATCTCGATGGTCGTGCACCGGGAACCAGACCGTTTTGTTTGTTAGACTATTTTCCAAACGATTATTTAATGGTGGTTGATGAAAGCCATGTCACCATTTCTCAGGTACATGCCATGTATGGTGGTGATAGAAGCAGAAAGGAAAATTTGGTGGAATACGGTTTCAGATTACCTGCAGCCATGGATAACCGACCCTTAAAGTTTGAAGAATTTGAAGCCTTGCAAAATCAGGTGATTTACGTGAGTGCTACACCGGCCGATTACGAAATGCAAAAAACAGGTGGTGTATATGTTGAACAGGTGATTAGACCCACCGGCCTACTGGATCCTGTGATAGAAGTGCGTCCCAGCCTTAACCAGATTGATGATTTAATTGAAGAAATACAGCAGCGTGTAGAAAAAGATGAACGCACTCTTGTGACAACCCTTACCAAACGTATGGCTGAAGAACTGGTAAAATACTTAACCAGAGTTGCCATTAGATGCCGATACATTCACAGCGATGTAGATACACTGGAACGCGTTGAAATCATGCAAGATTTGAGAAAAGGCTTATTCGATGTTTTGGTGGGTGTTAACCTGTTGCGTGAAGGGTTGGATTTACCCGAAGTATCGCTGGTTGCCATCCTCGATGCAGACAAGGAAGGCTTTTTACGTTCTAATCGTTCGTTGACCCAAACTGTAGGACGCGCCGCGAGGAACCTGAACGGCAAGGCCATTATGTATGCCGATAAAATTACTAATAGCATGCAAAAAACAATTGATGAAACTAACTACAGAAGAGAAAAGCAAATAGCCTACAACACGGCGAACAATATCACGCCAACAGCTTTAAACAAGTCGCTGGACAATGCCTTATCTAAAAATTCGGTGAGTACCTATTATTACGAACAGGAAGCCAGAAAAGCTGCTGAAACCGAATCTAAATATCTTACAAAAAGCGAGTTGGAAAAAGCTATTAGAGATAAACGCAAGCAAATGGAAGCAGCTGCGAAGGCACTGGATTTTATGGAGGCCGCCAAGTTTAGAGATGAAATTACCGCCTATCAGGCTAAACTTGAAAAATTAAAGATTTAAGGTTTAAAAAAAACTGCCTTTAAACCTAAATTAATAGCATTTCAATTATCAGGATTGTCCCCTTGAGGGGGCCTTAGGTGTGTAAAAAAGATTATTTTCTGAAGGCTGTTTTAATTATACTGCAATTTAAAAATATCTATTAAAAAATCGGCCGGAACGATTTTGTTCGGGAAACTCTCCATCAAGTCTAATACGCGATTAATAGATTCGTGACTTAAACCCATTCTTAAACCAAAGTTGTGAAGTCTTACTAAATCCTTGGGCTTAATTTCGCTGCCTAGATTCATCAATAACACCAAACGATGAAATTGAACAATTCGTTCACTATATGATTTTAAATGCACATAATTTACGGGATGCTCAATTAAATAATCAAAATCTTCCTTTGAAATTTCAAGCTGTTCTGCAACACCTAATAGAAATTTATATTCAATAGATTTTAGAGATTCATCTAACCTTGCGAATGCGATCATTTCAGACAGCAAACTCAATTTTTCTACTCTGTTTATCATACCTGAGGGAGTCAAGAATTTAGATTACTAAAATAGACAGAATGAAAATATTGTTGTCGTTGATTATTTGTAACTTGTCGAAAAGTTTTTAGTATTTAATCGATTAATTTAAACTTTCATCTCAGCAGTCATGGGCAAATTGAGCGGTTTTTGTTGTATTTTCCTACTGATTTTATCGGTATTTTCATCATTTTTGTTTTCTCAATCAACTGAAAAACAACAAGTTAATAAGTTCACAATTCATGCTCCACAACTCAAAACCGATAAACAAATTTGGGTGTATTTACCTAAGAATTATCAAAATTCTGAAAACGCGTATCCGGTCATATATATGCACGACGCTCAAAACTTATTTGATGCCCAAACCTCTTTTGCGGGTGAATGGCAAATTGACGAATTTTTAGATAATTTTGAAGGCTCAGAAAGTATTATTGTAGGTATTGAACATGGCAATGACAAACGACTGGATGAACTCACCCCTTTCTCAAATAACAAATACGGTGGCGGTCAAGGCAATGCTTATTTAAATTTTATAGTTGAAACCTTAAAGCCATATATTGACACCAATTTTAGAACCTTATCTGAAAATGAGAACACCAGCATCGTGGGTTCATCACTTGGGGGATTACTGTCGTTTTATGCCATTTTAAAATATCCCGAAGTATTTGGTAACGCCGGAGTTTTTTCACCTTCGTTTTGGTTTAGTGAGGACATTTATACTTTTGCATCAAACACCTCATTGGCTAAAGTTTCAAGATTTTACTTTGTTACTGGAACAGAAGAAAGTGAAAACGCAGTGCCCAATCAACAAAAGATGGTAAATTTGCTATTAGAAAAAGGTGTTGACAAGGAAAACATTGTAAATAACATTATTCAAGGAGGCCGGCACAACGAGGCATTTTGGAGTGCGCAATTCCCAGATGCCTATATTTGGCTAACCAATCAATAACTCAAATTATTTAAAAGCTATGACCAATAATGATATCCTGAAAAAATTAAGAGTTGCACTTAAACTAACCAACGATGATATTGTTGAAATTTTAGAGCTCGTAGATTTTAAAGTGACTAAAAGCGAGTTAGGCGCTTTATTTAGACGTGAAGACCATCCTAAATACGTGGAGTGTGGCGACCAGATTCTTCGAAATTTCCTTAACGGATTAATCATTCATTTACGCGGTCCGTTGCCGAAAAAGGAATAATAGAGTTGATATTTTAAAAGATTCATAAAAATGTGGTGACATTTTACAAATTAGCCATTTACGCTTAACTTGCCGGCCTATTTAATAACATTTATGTTTGAGACTTCAAAAGATATTATAACCAGCAATTCTATTAACCAAGAAGAAATTGCTGCTCTCAATAAAAGATATAAACCATTATCTGCCAGAGAACGTATTGCACAACTTTACGAAGATTTTAAGGAAGATGATGTGATGCTGACTAGTTCTTTTGCAGCTACCTCAGCATTTCTTTTAAAGCTGGTTTCTGAAGCTAACAACAAGCAAACCGTTTTTTTTATTGACACGGGATATCACTTTGATGATACGCTTCAATACAAAGCATATCTAACAGAAAAATATGGACTCACCGTAAAATCTATTCAAGCTTTAAAAGAAGAACACGAGTTTACCACCAAAGACCAAACCTGGACTAAGAATCCGGATTTTTGCTGCAGCATTAATAAGGTAAAACCTTTGGATGCCATTAAACAGCGCTACACGGTATGGATGTCAGGGTTGATGAAATGGCAAAGCGACCACCGGGCCTCATTAGATATTTTTGAAGAACGCAACGGCATCTTAAAATTTTATCCGTTGTTGGATATTAGCAAAGAAACGCGTGATGCTTATATTGCTGAGCACAATTTACCGTTTCATCCTCTGGTTGCCAAAGGTTATCATTCCATTGGATGTAAGCATTGCACGGTTCCCGGCGAAGACAGGAATGGCAGATGGAACAACAACCCAAAAACCGAGTGTGGTTTGCATTTATAACATTGAGGGTAGCACATAACTGTAGCGATGAAATTCTTTCAAATTTTTGAAATGGTCAATTTTACATTTACAAGTACCAATTTTGAAACCATCATTGTGTAACAAAAAAGAGTAACGTCTAACATTACTCTTTTAGATTCTCAACCTTATTTTAATAACTCCATTTACATTCCTGAATTTTCATCTTGAAGCGTTTTTATATATTTAGCCAGAGTAATTAAATCGTTCTCATCATCAGATCTCAACTTATTTGTTCTGATATATTTAATAATGGATTTAGCATGATTTGGATACATGTTATTTATCAAGTTCCTATCTGTTGTTAAAAGAAATAACATATTATTTTCATCAATAAAATAATAATAGTCTTTTCGCTTAAATTGTTCTGTAACCACTACAACGTTCATATATGCATTAAGCCTTTTTCCATAATTAGGATTTTCTTCAATCCATTCCTTTTTTAGTACAGTTACATCATCAGCCATATTATTTACAATAAAATAACTCGTATAAATTTTACCATCACTGCCATAATATGACTTGGCTTGATAGGTAATACGTCTATCAATGAATTTTATTTCGCGATTGTTACTTTTCGGTAGCTCTACAATTTTATCATTCTGTTTAATTTCTATAGCATCGTTAAACGGATTATAACGAGCCTCAACAATCTCGAAATTGTCATTAAGCTTCATTGTTGCTTTTCCCCAATTTAAATCGAACAATTGAGATTGTTTAATAGCATTCATTAAATCAGGATTAGCACTAAGAGCTCCTGTACCAATTGCTTCTGCCCCCATTGACATATTTATCCATTGAGTATTGACAAAATGATTTGAAGTGCTACTGATATCGCTTTGCGCATGAGAGAGATTAAAACACATCAAAGCAATTAAGGCATAACTAAAATTTTTCATGGCTCTTCTTTTTAAATTTACGAACTACATTAACAATCATAAAGTTAGCAAAAAAAATACAGAAGTTCCATAAAAAAATCTTAAATTCTATGTTGTTCTATTTTATTTTAGGTGTCGAAAAAATTAGGTGTTACATATTTCTTTATACTAAAACGGCGTGTGGTTTATACCCATAAAAAAAGCTCCCGATTAAGGAGCTTTTCATTTATATGAGTATTATTACTTTTATGCCAACACTGAATGTACCTTATCGGCTGCTTCTTTAAACTCGGTGGCACTTAACACTGCCAAACCGGAGTTATCTAATAATTCTTTGGCCACGTCGGCATTAGTACCTTGTAAGCGCACAATGATGGGCACTTTAATGTCGCCTATATTTTTGTAGGCATCAATAACACCTTGGGCAACGCGGTCGCAACGCACAATACCACCAAATATGTTGATTAAAATGGCCTTTACGTTCGGATCTTTTAAAATTATTTTAAAAGCCGCTTCTACTCTGGCCGCATCTGCTGTACCACCAACATCGAGGAAGTTGGCGGGCTCGCCACCGGCTTGTTTAATCAAGTCCATTGTAGCCATTGCCAATCCGGCACCGTTGACCATACAACCCACGTTACCGTCAAGATCAACATAGTTGAGACCTAAAGCACCGGCTTCTACTTCGATCGGATTTTCCTCGCGTAAATCTCTAAGGTTAACATAATCCTGATGCCTAAACATGGCATTGTCGTCGATAGTTACTTTGGCATCAACAGCCATAATTTTATTGTCGCTAGTTTTTAAAACCGGATTGATTTCGAATAAGGAAGCGTCAGATTTAACGTAGGCTTTGTATAGCGACGTTACAAATTTGGTCATTTCTTTAAAGGCATTACCGCTCAAGCCCAAATTAAACGCGATGCGTCTGGCCTGAAACGGCATTAAGCCGACTGAAGGATCTACTTCTTCAGTAAAAATTAAATGAGGTGTAGTTTCGGCAACATGCTCAATGTCCATACCTCCTTCGGTAGAATACATGATCATGTTTCTGCCTCTTGCGCGGTTTAATAAAACCGACATATAAAACTCAGCAGTTTCACTTTCACCCGGGTAATATACATCTTCTGCAATTAACACCTGATGTACTTTTTTACCTTCGGCAGAAGTTTGTGGGGTGATCAAATTCATACCAATGATTTGCCCGGCAATGGTTTCTACCTCCTGTAAACTTTTGGCCAATTTAACGCCGCCGCCCTTACCGCGACCACCTGCATGTACTTGTGCTTTAACCACATACCATGAGGTGCCGGTTTCGGCATGTAATTGTTTGGCAGCCGTTACTGCGTCTTGAGCGCTTTTGGCTACAATACCGCGCTGAATGCGCACACCAAAATGACTGAGTATTTCTTTTCCTTGATATTCGTGTAAATTCATGCTTTGAAATTTTGCTGCACAAAAGTAACCATACTTACACGTTTAAGCAATACTTTTTAACGTTGATTTATAGAAAGCAAAAAATAAAAGATGAAAGCCTATTTTTTAAGGAAAATCTAACTTTTATAACAAAATAAGTTTATAGCTTCGCAACTTATTAATTTTTAAAAAATGGAAACAAATACTTTACTTAAAATTGCACAGGACTTTGGCAGTCCGGTTTATGTTTACAACGCTGAAAAAATGACTTCTCAGTATAAACGGTTAACCGATGCATTTAGTAAGGTGAAACAGCTGCGGCTAAATTATGCCGCAAAAGCTCTTTCAAACATTTCAGTGTTGAAATTATTTAACAGTCTGGGGGCTGGTTTGGATACTGTTTCTATACAAGAAGTAAAATTAGGTTTAACGGCCGGTTTTGAGCCGGGTAAAATAATTTACACACCAAACGGCGTTTCTTTGGAAGAGATTGAAACTGCCGCCAAATTGGGCGTTCAAATCAATATTGATAACCTGTCGATTTTGGAGCAATTTGGCACCAAACATCCAAAGGTTCCTGTTTGTATTAGAATCAATCCGCATGTGATGGCCGGTGGAAACAGCAATATTTCGGTAGGACACATCGACAGTAAATTTGGAATTTCAATTCATCAGATTCCGCATATATTACGCATTGTTGAAAACACAAAAATGAATATCAACGGAATTCACATGCATACCGGTAGTGATATCTTAGATATTGATGTGTTTTTATACGCAAGCGAAATTTTATTTGAAACTGCCAAGAATTTCGAAAACTTAGAATTTATCGACTTTGGTTCCGGATTTAAAGTACCTTACAAAGCAGGAGATATTGAAACCAATATTGAAGAGTTAGGCACCAAACTCACCAAACGTTTTAACCAGTTTTGTAAAGAATACGGCAAAGAATTGACGTTAGCTTTTGAACCCGGCAAGTTTTTGGTAAGTGAAGCTGGTTATTTTTTAACCAAAGTGAATGTGGTAAAACAAACCACCTCGACGGTTTTTGCTCAAGTAGATTCTGGTTTTAACCATTTGATTAGACCGATGTTATACGGTTCACAGCACGAAATTTACAACATTTCCAATCCGAATGGCAAAGAGCGTTTTTACACGGTAGTAGGATACATTTGTGAGACAGACACCTTTGCGAACAACCGTCGCATCAATGAAATAACCGAAGGCGACATTTTGGCCTTTAAAAACGCAGGCGCTTATTGCTTTACTATGGCCAGCAATTACAACTCGCGCTACAGACCGGCAGAAGTTTTATGGTATCAGGGCAAAGCGCATTTGATAAGAAAGCGTGAAACATTTGACGATATCATTCACAATCAGATAGAAATTGCCTTATAATTTTAAAGCGTTGCCAGATGGTAGCGCTTTTTTTCTATCTTTAACCCAAGCCTCAAGTCTTTAAACTATATTGTTATAAAGACTGATGAAAAATCAACCAATCGTATTATTTATTTGTTTCTTTTGGACAATTGCTGCACTTTCTCAAAGTGAAGACCTCAAAACTAAAGATTTAAATAAGCAAGCCATAGACTCCTGCCTGTCGTGGTTGCGCGCCAACGCCTACACAGGAGAGGATTTTGAAGCCTACCATTCTGTGGGATTACAAACCTTGAAGCGGAGTTTAGAAACCGAACAGGACAGCATTATTGGTCAAATTCACGAAGAATTATCCAATTGGCATGGCTATAATGGGGTATTCCCGCCAGATTCCGTGGTGTATCATTCTGAAAAAGCATTAGGTTACTACCTCAAAGGTACAGACCAAAAGAAGATTGCTGATACTTACAGAACACTTTCCATAGATTATATAAACACGCGCCAATTAGATAAGGCACAAGAAGTACTGTTTAAATCGATTGAATTGTACGAATCACTTGATGATGCTGGTGGATTAGGAAGCGCTTTCAGATCGCTCGGAGTGTTGTATATGGTGATGGAAGATTACCAGAAGTCTGTGGAATACACCAACAAAGCAGTACCATTATTAGAAAAGGCCGAAAATTACAGTGCGGTTGCCATTGCCCAGTTTAATTTGATTACAGGTTATGGGGAACTAGGCGAATTTGAAAAGGCTTACAAAGCAGCCGATTATTGTTTGGAAGTGGTAAAAACCAAAGCACCACAAGAAATTTTTGTTCCAGTACGTGCGCATTCTTATCGCGGTGAAGTATACGTCAAAGCCAAGGATTACGACAATGCTTTAAAAGATTATATAGCGGCTTGGGAACTATGCAAATACCATATTGGCGAAGAGCGCTGTGCCACTTATCGCACCGAAATTGGGCAAGTGTACCTTTTACAAGAAAATTATGAAGAAGCTTTGGAACATCTGCTAGTTGGTGTGAAAGCCTACGAAGACAAAGGTCAAGGTAGCATCATTCAACCGTATTTAGATCTTGCCGATGCATTCGTTGGTTTGGGTAATTTTGAACAAGCGCTTATTTATAAAGACAAAGCCAACGCCAATTCTAAAAAGATTCTGGAAGATAAAATTGTCAATATCGAATCGGAAATGGCTATTAAATACGAAACGGTTAAAAAAGATGAAGCCTTGGTTTCACAGGCTGCTTTAATTCAGCAAAAAAATAAAACGCAAACCCTCATTATTGTAATTGCTTCATTGTTGTTTGCCTTTTTGTTGTCCTTGCTATATTTTTTCAGCAAGAACAAAAAAGCCACCAAAATTATTCGGGCTAAAAATGCTGAAAATGAATTGTTACTAAAAGAAATTCACCATCGGGTTAAAAACAATTTAGAAATGGTAAAAAGTTTAATCGCTTTGCAGTCGGCACAAATTGAGGATGGCGCTACCAAAGATGCCATGATAGCAAGTCAGAATCGGGTGCAGTCTATGGGCATCATTCACCAAAAATTATATCAAGGTGATAATCTCGGCAGTATTGAAATGAAAGATTATTTCATCAACCTCAGCGAAGGTATTCTGGACACTTTTAATGCCGAAGATCAAGTAAAAATTGAATGTGCCATGGATAATTTAGATTTAGATGTGGACACCGCTGTACCAATAGGGCTCATTGTAAACGAGTTATTGACCAACGCACTCAAATATGCATTTCCAGAAAAGCAAGGTGGAACCATCAACATCAGTTTAGAAAAAACCAAAAACAATAATTTAAAACTAAAAGTAGTGGATAACGGTGTGGGCAAAACAGCTGGTCTCGCACCCAAAGGCACCGGTTTTGGTTCCCAATTGGTAAAGCTACTCACCCAACAACTCAATGGAACTATGGTGGAACGCACGGACAAAGGCACGCATATTGAATTTGACTTTTTAATCAACACGGCTGCCTAATGAACGACAAAACGAAAATATTAATAGTTGAAGATGAGATGGTGATTGCCGCTAATATTTCGCTGCAGTTAAACGAATTGGGATATGAAGTTACTGGCATTGTACCAAGAGGCGAAGAAGCACTATTACATATCCAAGAAAACGCACCCGATATCATACTTTTAGATATCAACCTTAAAGGTAATTTGGACGGTATTGAAACCGCTCAAGCCATGCAAAAAACGCACAACATTCCGGTAATTTATTTAACCGCCAATGTGGACGATGCTCATTTTAACCGCGCTAAAGTCACGCACCCTTATGGGTTTATTGCTAAGCCGTTCAAAAAACTCGACTTACAACGCGCTATTGAGTTAACAATAAGTCAAGTGGCTTCTAAAGGCAGCGACTCTAGCAATTTAGAAGCTCTTAATAACGACTCCTTAATTTTAAGCGATTGCATTTTTGTGCGGCATTTAAATACAATGGTTAAAGTGGATATTAAAGATATCCTCTACATTGAAGCCGAACGGAATTACTGCCGCATCTTCTCAAAAAACAAAGAATATTTACTGGTAATGACCTTAAAAGATATGGATGAAAAGTTACCTTCCAAACACTTTTTAAGAATTCACCGTTCCTTTATAATCAACATTTCGCAGATTGATGAAATTGGTAACAGTCACATTGTTATTGGCAAAAAGGCCATTCCTATTAGCAAATCTTTAAGGGAAGAATTGCTAAAACGACTTCAGACTATTTAGGTGATTTAAAATTTTTAGATTTTCTCGATTTCACTCCTGCCTGCCGGCAGGCAGGCTTTAGGGACAGGGGTAAGAAAATCGAGGAAAATCGATTGCTAATATTTGTTACTTATTAAACTCACCCCGATAAATAAAACGGCCTTTTCGGATAAGCTCAAGCCCGTTTCATCCTACATCGCTTTTATGTTAATGTGTTTATTAGTTCCTTAGAGATGGATTTCAATCATTGAGATTTATTTATCATTAACCATTTAAAGCTATTAATTATGAAACAATCCGTAACAATTTACGAGTGCTTGAAGGATTTAAGCATCGTACAAAAAACCATTAAAAATGTATTGCTCTTAGCAATGATGGTGCTATTAGCACCCATGACAACCACTGCACAACAAATGATGCACGTACATGAAGATGTGGTAAAACCATCCATGACTGTGGAATATGAAGCCATTTTAAAAGAAGTCAATGAGCTCATTAAAGCCAATCCGCTTGAAAATGTGACCATGAGTGTTTTTAGAAACTCCAGTAATCATTATTTTTTCGTCAGACCCATTAGCTCTATGGCCGTTTTAGATGGACAGACGCCAATTGCCCAACTTGCTGAAAAAGCAGGTAAAGAAAAAGTCTATGACATTTTTAGACGTATGGATAAATGCTATGACGTGGAGAGAGATTTCATTCTTATTTCAGACGATGAATTATCTTATAAACCCGGCGAAAATTCGCAAGTTGCCGAAGGTGAGAACTATCGTAAGCACTATAGAATTTATTATTCACCTGAAAACAGAACAGCAGTTAGAGATCAATTAAAAGCCTTCAAAGCACTGAATGAGAATAAAGGATCTAAAGGCTATTATAACATTTATAGAAGTGGATTGGGTGCCCCTGCTGAATTCTTATTGGTGACCGTTTCGGCTAAAGATGAAATACATATGGCAGAAAGAGGCAAAGCTGATGAACAACTTTTGGGTGCTGAGGGACAAAGCATCATGCAAAATCTTTTCCTTAAAATGTCAAAATTTGAGGAATTTACCGGCGAAATGCGTCCGGATTTGGCAGTAACTTCTAACTAATTAAAATTAACAATCATGAAAAAAATATGTATACTAGTACTCGCATTGGCAATGTTTACAGCCTGCGAGCAAAAAGACACCCGTTACACCCAACAATCACCTGAGATTGATTTGGTGAAAAAGCACATTGACAATTATAATAAGACAAATTATGATATGGCTGTTAGTTTACTCGCTGATAGTTCAAGATCATTCTTTAACACAAAAGACAATCCAATATCAAATAAAGACATCATAGCTTATCATCAAGCTAATGATGCCAATTACAATAGCCGTAAATTCTTAGATACTGATCAAGAATTCGAAAAGGTAGTCACTGATAAAGGGGATACTTGGGTAAATACCTGGCTGCAATGGCAAGCAACTTTGGCTGCTAATGGAAAAGTTATCAATATGCCTGTGCACATGACCTTTAAAATAATTGACGGTAAAATTGTACAAGAGCACGGTTACTGGGACCCAACAGAAATCGTTTTGGAATTGCAAGCTGTTGAAGCTGAAAAAGCCATGTCGGCCGATGAAAAACTCCTCAAAAAAGGAATTGACGACATTGTTAAAGCATGGAATGCCAACGATCAAGTTGCTATGAAGGCCGCTATGACTGACAATCTCGTTAGAACAGAAAATGGTAATGTGATTGCTAAGAGTTCATCAGAATACGCAAGCAATCTTATGGATGTCTTTTTTACCGGTTTCCCTGATTTTAAAGTGAGTTTAGACAACTACCAAATTATGGGCAACAAAGTCTTAATTAACTGGACTTGTACCGGTACCAATACCGGAGATTTTCAAGGAAAAACCACTAACAAACCAATTACCACCCATGGGATGAGCCTTTGGACCTTTGATGAAAACGGAAAAGCATCGCGCGAAGATGCCTATTACGATAATCTAACACTATTTCAGCAATTAGGCTATATGCCAGAAATCTAACCAACTAACCCATAACAGGTCTTTTTAAAGACAAGACCAGTAATGACAACTATAATTCAAAAAAGTTTTAGTGTTTTTGAGAATTATACCTTTTGTTAATGATAAATACATTACTGGTCTAACTGTTATGACAGCTCACAACCCACATTAGGTCTTAACCACATCATCATGTGATTGTATTCCAATATTTAACGATTTACCTTGGCAAATTATTCCATTTTGGATATAAAAGACCAAATCCAATACGGTTGTGGCAAAAAACATTACAGCTATGAAAACCTTTCCACACAAAACCGAACGCTTACACTCCATGGATGCCTTACGAGCCATCATGATGCTCTTAGGTTTGGTTATACATTCTGCCCTAACCTATGCAGTAACCGATTGGGGTGCTACTTGGCCCTTGAAAGACCCCAACGCCATCCATTGGACGAACGATTATATCGTAGATTTTATTCACGTATTTAGAATGCAAATTTTCTTTTTTGTCGCAGGTTTTTTTGGTGCTCTATTGTTTTATGAGCGACAGCCAAGACCCATGATAAAAAACAGAATTCAGCGCATTGTATTCCCATTTTTGATATTTGTTTTTTTACTTTGGCCATCAATAGTGGTTTGTTTTACTTATACAAGACTTAGCTTTGCTGGTGATCCTGAAGCATGGGCAACAGCAACCTCCATTTTAGCCCAAATTGATGGTTATATTCCAGGTAGCACTTTTCATTTGTGGTTTCTTTACTATTTGGCATTAATTACAGGTTTCTCAGTAATTATTGCTTTTATCGCAAGACCATTTAAAGCCTTCACTAACAAAATCTCTGGCTTGTTTGACAGAATAATTAAACATCCTATTTTAAGAATTCTCGTATTTGCGTCGTTTACAGCAGTGGTTTATATATTTATGAATACCTCACAAGTGGCTACGTCTAATTCCTTTATACCAGATCTCAACACCTTTACCTATTACGCCTTCTTTTATATAATTGGCTGGATTTTATTCAAATCGAAGCACTTATTAGATGAAATGAAACGAATGGACTGGTGGTCTACAGCGCTTGGAATCGCTTTATTTTCGGTTTATTTTTTCTGGAAAGACGACTTTGGATTTTACGACGCCATTATTATCAAATCTGTTACCGTTTGGTGCCTCATTTTTGGCGTAACAGGCCTTTTTCTCCGCTATGCCAGTAACCACTCGCCTGTTATGAGATACATCTCTGATGCCTCTTATTGGGTGTACCTCGTTCATTTATCATTTACAGCTCTTTTACCTGTATTGATTATGAATTGGGCTTTACCGGCTACCGTAAAATTTTTAATCGTGATGTCGGGCACTTTCTTCGTCTGTTTTGTAAGCTACCATTACTTGGTACGTTCCACCTTTATTGGTCAATTCTTAAACGGCCGAAAGTATTCTAAAAAGATTAAAGATCTACAACCTGCTACAGCACCAAAAGCTCAATTGGCAATGGATAAATAAATACAACTAACCTTAACAAAACAAAAAAAGTAATTACAACCATGAAAACCATTCCACATAAAACCGAACGCTTACACGCGCTAGATTCTTTAAGAGCCATTATGATGATGTTAGGCATCGTTTTACATTCAGTTAACACCTATAATGGTGCCGCTGTAAATTCTATATGGCGCATAAGAGACCCTATTAATTTTAATGAAAATCTAGCGTGGATTGGCTCATTCATTCACGTGTTTAGAATGCCAATTTTTATGGTGGTGGCCGGTTTTTTTGCTTCGCTGTTATTTTATGAGCGCGGACCTCGTTGGATGTTTAAAAATAGAATGCAAAGAATAACCTATCCGTTTTTAGTATTTGTGTTACTTCTGTTTGTGTTTGTTCAGGCCGGAATGTCATACACCGCCCAAGTATTTGCTGCTAATCCCAATGCTTTAACAGATGCCCTGGCACCTTTTACTTCAATTTTAAGCTTTATTCCAAACAGAACCATGCATTTATGGTTTTTGTATTATTTAATCTTGTTTTCTTTGGTGTCTTTCGGATTGGGTTTACTATTTAAAAAGCTACCTAAGCTATCTAGCTTTATTAACCAATATTTTCATGCCATTTTTAAAAATATAGTGTTAAGACTTGTTGTTTTTACATTGATTACAATAGCCATTTTGTTATTTATGGACAAAACCTGGGTGGACACTTCTTTAAGTTTTGTTCCCGATTTTAACACCTTTCTTTTTTATTTCTTTTTCTACATGTTTGGTTGGGTACTGTTTAAATCTAAAGAGCTTCTAGGTAGTTTTAAAAAACACGATTGGCTTTTTACCACTGTTGGTCTGCTACTTTTTACTTGGTATTTCTTAACAGAGAAAAGTGAAATGGCTCCTTGGCTCATTATTTCCATAAGAGCTATTTGTTGTTGGCTGTTTATTTTTGGTATTACTGGATTATTCATAAGATATGGTAGTCACCATTCAGCCACGATGCGTTATGTGTCTGATTCTTCGTACTGGGTTTATTTACTGCATTTGCCTTTAACCGTTATCATTCCTGGCTTAATTGCCGATTGGAACATTCCTGCAACCTTTAAATTCCTATTTGTTGTGAGTGTTACCACCGTGATTTGTTTTGTGACCTATCATTATTTGGTGCGTTCAACTTTCATCGGGGAATTCTTAAATGGCAGAAGATATACTAAGAAGTTAAGCGATATCAAACTGGCGGCACAACCAAAGGTTGAGTTGGTAATGGATAAATAAAGAGCATGAAAACATTTCCTGCCGCACAAACCATTTTATTGATTATTGCGGCCTTTGTCGCTTTATTAACTTGGATTATTCCTGCAGGTCAAAACGATGAATTGCGTTACGATAAAACAGAGTCTATCTTTATTGAAAAAATGTCCTTCTGTCATTCCGACAGAGCGCAGCGAGGAGGAATCTCATTTAAAGATTTCTCACTTTCGTTCGAAATGACAAAAGATTGAAAATATGATTAAAGTCTTTAGAAAAATAAGATACAACCTAATGGAAACGGGAAAAACTGGGAAGTACATTAAATACGCCATTGGAGAAATTGTTCTTGTGGTAATAGGAATTCTCATTGCCTTGCAGATTAATAATTGGAATGAGAGTCAAAAGGAACGAAAAGAAGAACAAAAAGCACTATTGAATCTAAAGCAAGATTTTGAATATAATTATCGATTACTCGACAGTTTCATAAATCTACAAGTGGAAAATAATAAAAGCCATTTTTGGATTCTAAATCATACCGGTAAAAAACCAAAGCCAAAAACAGAAAAAGAATTTAATATCAAGTTAAATGAAGTCTACAACAACCCTACTTTTCATCCAAGAATCGGCTATTTAACAGAATTATTAAGCTCAGGACGAATAGGGATTATTAAAAATGAAACATTGAGAAATGTTTTAATTTCTTGGCAACCAGCTTTAGAACGGATTAAGTATAGAGAAATGATTAGGGATAAAGATTTAGTTTCCATTACTGATATTATAAAGGAAAAGGGAAGTTGGTTAAACCTTGATGAAGCCTCGAGTTCAGAAACAGTTAAAAGGAATAGATTCCCAAAATCAGGGTTCGATGTAGATAATAGAAAACTTTTAGATGAATTAGCTTTTGAAAATGCTATTGAGAATGCAGTTTATTCAAATGACTTAGTGTTAATTATTCAAAAAAATGCGCTTGATATAGTTAAGACTATTGTTACACTAATTGATGATGATTTAGAAAAATGATAAAACTCTTTCGTAAAATTAGATACAACCTCATGGCGACTGAAAAAACAGGTTCATCTGCCGACCGCGTGTCGCCTAAAGCTTTAGCGGAGGCACAAGCCTCGGCGAAGGCAGGCCGGTATTTGAAATACGCCATTGGCGAAATTATCTTGGTGGTGATTGGGATTTTAATCGCTTTACAAATTAATAATTGGAATGAACAACGCAAGCAAAATCAACAAGAAACCAACTATTACGGTAAAATAAAAGAAGATATTGAACTTGATATATATAATATCGAGCAATCCATCTACTCGCTTGAAGAAAGGTCTGAAGCTACCAGACGATTATTGGTAAATCTACTATCCATCCAAGACGATAAATCCGTGATTTTGGCAGATTATCTCAGTGCTGTGAGGTCTATTTCTTTTATACCCTCAAAATCTGCTATTCTCGATATCACTTCTTCCGGGAAGTTAGAAATTCTTAAAAATAAAAAAATAAAAAATGCTGTATTACAGTATTACGCTTATCAGGATTATGGAGTAAATACCATTGAAGATAATAGGGATAAATTAGATGACAAGATTTTTAATTATAATGATTTTACCGATTTCGGAATTCAAGAAATTCCCATGTATCGTGAAAGTTACGGAACAGATCTTCAGGCTTTAATGCAAAGTTCTGAATGGCAAAAAGACCCTAACCATAAACTTTTTAGGCATTTAAAAGACCACATGAACATGACCATCATTATATGCCAGCGTGAAAAGCAATTTCTCATGAATATTAAGGATAGAGCAAATCAACTTATTGAGGAGATTGACACTACATTAAATTCTAATTGATTTATGATAAAATTCTTCCGAAAAATCCGGCAAAAAATGATTGAAGAATCTAAAGTTCGAAAACCTGCCTCACCAGCAGGCAAGTATCTGCTTTACGCCATTGGCGAAATCGTCTTGGTCGTGATTGGGATTTTGATAGCCTTGCAAATTAACACCTGGAAAGAAACGCAAAAACTTCGTAGTATAGAACTCGAAACACTCACCGAAATTCAACAAGCCTTAATACAAGACACCATTGTTCTTAACGCCAATATTTTAGTTTTAAAAGAAAAAGAACAAAAAGCCAAAGCATTAATCCATCACATAGAACTAAAACAACCTTACTCACAAGATTTAGATCGATTGATGATGACCGTTTATTATCACAGAGGCTATAAAACCTTTAACACTGCCGCCTTTGAACTTCTTAAAGAGCGCGGTTTTGGAATTGTAAAAAACCCTGAACTCAGAAAAGCTATTACCAATCACTACACCACAGACCTGGCAGATATCAATAACATTTTAAACAGAGTTGAAAGTCTTAACCTTTTGCAAGCCGAAAATATATTTAAAAACTTCAAAATTTATGGTGATGGAAAATCTGGTTATATACGCGCTTATGATTATGATGCACTGTTAGAAAACCCTAAGATATTTGGTCCGTTTTATCATTTTGAATTGATCATAACTACCTATCAGGGAAACCTAAGTACATTTAAATCAAAAACAGAGCAGATTTTAAATGCTGTAACCACGGAACTTGAACAACGAAAAGATTAGGTATGATAAAATTCTTTAGAAACATCCGCCAAAAACTGCTAGCTGAAAACAAAACTGGAAGGTATTTTAAATACGCCATCGGCGAAATCATCCTAGTACTGATCGGGATTTTATTGGCTTTATACATCTCAGACTGGAACGCTAGAAGAATTGAAAAGCA
Source organism: Paucihalobacter ruber (assembly GCF_006494535.1). Classification (GTDB taxonomy): domain Bacteria; phylum Bacteroidota; class Bacteroidia; order Flavobacteriales; family Flavobacteriaceae; genus Paucihalobacter; species Paucihalobacter ruber. The sequence goes on along the minus strand of NZ_VHIQ01000005.1, from coordinate 114,483 downwards.
AACCGAAAAAACCACACTTTATGAATTAAAGAAAAGTATGCTACTAGATTTAGATTTACTCTCATCCGGACTTAATTCAGTAAATAAATCTATAGCAGATATTGAACTTTTACAATCCCTAATAACCAAAAAAGATTATGCCTACAACAAAGGCTTGGATACACTATTCGGCACAGTTTGGGGTATGAGAATTCTTAAACCCAATAGTGCTTTCTACCAAGACTTAAAGGCCTCTGGACTCAACTTAATAAAGGATGATTCTATTCGATCTCAAATAGTGCATCTTTTCGAAACGAATTACGGTTGGCTTAATTGGATTAATGAATTAGAGATGTCTATAAATGACGTAAACAGACCCTATTATTTAGAGAATTTTCATAATCTTATATTTACAAAAAACGCAACACCAAATAATTTTGAATTTATCTGGACTGATAGTTATTATCACAACATTATTGATTATCGGCTCATCACACTGGATAATCAAGTTAAAAATTATGGCTACAGTATTAGCGCCATAAGAACATTGGTAAAGGATATTGATAGTTATATTAACAATTAACGTATGATAAAACTCTTTAGTAAAATAAGATACAACCTCATGGAAACCGGTAAAAAAGGCAGATACCTCAAATACGCCATTGGCGAAATCATCTTAGTTGTGATTGGGATTTTGATTGCGCTTCAAGTAAACAATTGGAATGTGGTAAGAAACGAAAACAAAACTTCACTAAACTTAATGATACGGCTCTTAAGTGAAAGCAAGCAAAACCTTGAAGAAGTATCAAAGAGCATTGATACAAATAATAAAGGCATGGATGATTGTGAGCAAATGCTACAACTATTCGGCACAAATTATAAAGACAAAAATGTTAGAACCGTTGATACCCTAATTTATTCGGTGTTGTCTCTCCCAAAATTCAACTATAAATCTTCTACCATAAACGAAGCGCTAAATTCCGGTACGGTTTCCTTAATTTCTTCTGATGATCTAAGGGATTTATTATATCAAATCCCTTCACTTTATTCAGAAATAAATTGGGCTGAGGAAAACATTGATCAAGATAGCGAAATTAATTTTTTCCCTTATTTGTATGATCAAATTTCTATGAGGCAGATGGATGCAACTTTTGCTCCAATTAAAGACAGAATTGGAAAAAGCCAATTAGATGTTACTGATAACAGAATTATTTTAACTGATAGAAAGTTTGAAAACATGATAGATAATAAAATGTTTTTACTCAATAACTTATTACGTCGATATCAAAATTTCTACAATTTAAATAAAGAGGTCATTAGCTTATTGGAAACACAAATAAACAAGTTAAAAAGTGATTAAATTCTTCCGAAAAATAAGATACAACCTAATGGAAACAGGAAAAACAGGCAGGTACCTTAAATACGCCATTGGCGAAATCTTCCTTGTGGTAATTGGGATTTTGATTGCCCTGCAAATCAACAATTGGAATGAAGCCAATAAAGCTACTAAGGAAGAACTCAAGATTTTAAAAGAAATGCAATTTAATCTGACTAATGATTTAAAGGATTGCGAGTGGAATATCAACAAGCAGCAAGAATTGGCCAGCTCAAATGCCATTGTACTTAATCATTTGGAACAAGCAACCCCTTTTAATGATTCACTGCGCTATCACTATGGTAATCTCATCTATTCAACAACACAACGTCGTAATATGGCGGCTTACGATCATTTAAAAGCCAAAGGTATTGACCTCATCCAAAACGACAGTTTACGAAGACACATCACCGCTGTTTACTCTGAACGCTATTATTTTATTGAAAAGCAAGAACTGGAATACGACAACCAAATTCAGTTAAATGAATTGTTACCGCAGCTTAATGCCAAACTTATTTATGACAATCTATCGCGTACAGGCTACCCGATTAAATTATTAAGTTTGCAAAATGACGATGTATTTAAAGGCACTTTACGAATGAATGTAAATGCCAGAAAATATATGAAACTACGGTATGAAGGACTTCTCACCGATTTAAAAAATTTAATCGCGCATATTGATGAAGAACTGAAAGAGAGAACGCGCTAGCTTTCTTTTATTTTTAAAATCAAAATATCTCCTGCTTTTCAAATTTGAGTTTTAACATTTTTTTTTGGTTTTATAATTGCAAGAATTGCCAAACCAGTAAGACGCTACTCTTCATGTTTAGTTCCCATATTATGTTCATTAGTGTCTGATTTAGGTGGCCAAATAAACTCACTTGGATTACTCAAAAGATAGTTTAGAATTGAAAGATTTACAGCCTTCAGTTCTGAAAGTGGAATTCGTCTGGATTTAAAAGCCAATAACAACGAAAACCCAAAACTTACCCAAAAATTCATAAAGCCTATAAAAAAAATACCAATAAGCGACCAAATTATAGCACTTGTTGAGAGTGTAAAATCTGAACCATACATGCCCAGGGCAAAATTTCCACTAGAAAAAGCAATGTGGCGTATATCTAAATTAAGACCCAAAAAAACACCAACAGATGCGGTACTGCCCATAAACACGCCAAACCAAAAATTAGACATGATACCCGCCCACTTATGTTCAATAAAATCAGCGAGTTTTGTAGCGAACTTTTTTCCAAATCGCCTTTTAAGAAAAGGGTGTTTTTTTATTCTGGTATATATATTATTAAATTTATTTCTATTTGCTATACCACCTGCAATAATGCCGGATAAAAACAAAAATATCCCTGCAATTGCTGCATGAAATATGGCCAATGATGTTGCGGGATTTAAATCATTAATAAGTTTTTCCCATTTAGCTGTGGGAATATTGTAGTCCACACTTATATCTACCAGATACACTACTAGCATTGCCACTGGAAACGCCATGATAACATTCCCGAAAAAGGCAACTACTTGTGAACGAAACACCTCAGAAAACAATTTAGCAAATACTTGATGTTTAGTGCGAACAGAACCACCTTTTTTCAGGCCATTTTCTAAAGCTGAAATAAGCGTAGAAGCTGTCATTGCCGGCTGTTTGGTGGCTAAAGTAAACCCGAGTAGGTATAAAATTACAAATCCAATAGCATAGTTCATACTAAAAACAAAGGCTTCACCAAAACTACTCAAGTCTAATTTTGAAAATATCACTTTTGAAACGCACATTAAGCCTACAATAAGACCACCACCCAGTGATGTCTTTAACATTTCGAAATAGCCCTTCTTGTCATTTGTAATGTAGTGTTCTCCTTTTTTTGCAGCCTGCTCTGTAATTTCATAAGATAACAGCCGCGTGCCCTCATTAAAAAATTTTTTGATATTGTTTTTATAACAATTGTATTTAATAAGTCGCATACTTAGGTTAATGTTATGCGCTATTAAATCCTTTTCATTGTTTACGGCTAAAAAAGGCAAGGTCTCCTCCATCCTAATTAGCTGCCTGTTAATTCTCATTAACATTTGATTGACGCGAAGCGATATTCCAAATTTTTTACTGTTTTTAAATGCTTGATTTACGTAATCTTTACATTGCTGGAGCAACACAAAAAGATGCTTGTAATCTTCATTTTCAGCATGTATATAATGATGTGCGTCATTTAGAATACGCTTTTCAACAAGGCTTAAATTATTTTGGAAGGCAATAAACGGACTTTCAAGATTGTTGTATTCCGGAACCATTTTCATTACCTGAGCTTCTAAGGCATTTCCGCAAATTCTTAAAGTCATCACCTCAAGTGCAAATAACAATTCAGATAATGGGGATTCAACCTCTACAGAGGCGTTAATAAAATCAAACTCTAAAAGTTTAAATAAGGATTTAAGTTCATTCAAATCAATTTGAGCTATCCATTCAGGGTCGCTCGTTTTATAAAAAATTTGATTCAAGATGTATTCTAGGTTGTTTTCTGCAGGTTGACTAGGTAGTAGTTTTGAAAATAGTTTTCTGCTTATCTCAAAAATGAGGTCCGATTCCTGCGGAATTCCTGCATCACTAATGATAGCGTGAAAAGTCTTTTTTTCTAAAAGTTCATTACAATAATTACTGAAGTTTTGTTTGTAAGACTTGTCTTGTTTGAGTAATTCAATTAATGGCTGAATGGATACCCGATTATTGTCGTTTATATTCTTAGGCCTGATGATATCAACCAACTCAGAAAGTAAATCTACTTGGGTAGTGACATTTATCCATGTATCATCTCTGAAATAAGTTTTAAAAAATTGAGGTATATCTTTTGTGTTTTTACCCATATCATGTTAAAACCTAAAGATAATGCGCTTTTGCGAAATAAAATAGTTTCATACATTTTTTAACCAAGTATTTTATTGCTTATCAATCTCGTAAATCATGATAAAAACCATTATTCTTGGGATTAAAACAATTAAAACACCGGGAAAAATACAACTAGTTTTACCATTATACTCGCAAATAATTTGGACATAAACTAAGACAAAATTTACAATAAATGGAAAAATATCGTTACCTTGTAGATGAATGTTCAAAATAAAAATGAAATGAATATTAAACATAAAAGACTGGGCAGACATGGTGTTTTAGTGAGTAATATTTGCCTGGGCACCATGAATTTTGGTTGGCATACAAGTGAAGAAGACAGTTTTAAAATTATGGATCGCGCTTTGGAATTAGGCATCAATTTCTTCGATACAGCCGATGTTTATGGCTGGACAAAACAACATGGCTATACAGAAGAAATAATAGGTAGATGGCTTGCACAAGGCGGCGGAAGACGGGATGCTGTAGTATTGGCAACAAAGGTTTACAATCCTGTTGAACGCAAAGCAAATTTACCTGAGGTAAACAGTGATGGACGCAGCCTGAGCGCCTATAAAATCATGAAACATTGTGAAGGCAGTTTAAAACGTTTGCAAACAGACAGAATTGACTTATATCAAATGCACCATATTGATAATGATTGTCCTTGGGATGAAGCCTGGCAAAGTTTCGATACTCTAATAAAACAAGGAAAAGTGGTATATGTGGGTTCTAGCAATTTTGCCGGCTGGAACATTGCAACAGCATGCCAAGAAGCATCTAAACGTGGGTTGTTAGGCTTGGTAAGTGAACAAAGTGTTTACAATCTCGATAACCGAATGCTCGAACTTGAAGTCATTCCGGCATGCCGGCATTACGGTTTAGGATTAATACCTTGGAGTCCGTTGGCAGGCGGAATTTTAGCGGGTGCGCTACAAAAACAAATAGACGGAAGACGCGCCGAAAAGGACGTTCTGAAGCAACTGGAGAGCAAACGTGTTCAACTTGAAAAATATGAAACGCTTTGTAAAGAAATTGGCCACCCACCTTCAGAAGTGGCATTGGCATGGTTACTTCATAATCCCGTTGTTACAGCACCAATTGTTGGACCAAGAACTGTAGAGCAGCTGGAGAGTGCGGTGAGAGCTACAAGTATTCAACTAGAAGAAGACACCCTCAAACAATTGGATGCCATATTTCCGGGACCGGGCGGAGAAGCGCCAACTGCTTACTCTTGGTAAACGAGAAACTAATTTTACAATAACTAATAATTTAAATTTTAAAATAATGACTAAAGTAGTTAACATTTTGATGGTGTTTTTAATCATGCTGTTAGTCTCATGTAAAAATGATTCTAAAATTGATATCGTTGAAAGCACTGCGAGTGATCCTTTCTTAGAAGAGTTATCTATTGAGATATACGATTCAACAGCCACCAACCTCATCGATACCAATGCCACTTTTGAAATACTTGCAAAAGGATTTTACTGGAGCGAAGGTCCGCTTTGGATCGACGAATTACAGGCTGTTATATTTTCTGACGTTCCGGCAAATAAAATATACAAATGGACTGAAAAAGACAGCTTGAGTATATATCTTGAATCTGCAGGTCATACCGGACCTGATAATTCAGGTTCCGGTGAAGGACCCAACGGATTAATTCTGGACCAAAACAATAAACTTCTGATTTGTCAGCACGGCGACAGACAAATTGCACGTATGGATGCAGATTTAAAAAACCCACAAGCGCAATTTACCAGTATTGCCAACACTTATAATGGAAATAAATTTAACAGTCCAAATGACCTGGTCATGGACCGTAAAGGCAATATTTATTTTACAGATCCGCCTTATGGCAGACCGGAAAACAAAACAGGGGAAATAGGAATAAACGGCGTATTTAAGGTGAATCCTGAAAAAGAGGTTTCTGTGCTTGTTGACAGCTTAAACCGGCCGAACGGCATAGCCCTATCGCTCGATGAACAATCCTTATATATCAATCAATCCGATTCGGGTAATCCGGTTTTATACAGTTATGATATTAAAGAAGACGGATCACTCGAAAACGGCAAGATATTATTCGACTTTCTAGCACTTTCAAAAAATGCCAAAGGATTACCCGACGGCTTAAAAGTTCACAAAAGCGGAAACATATTTACAACAGGACCTGGTGGAGTGCATATAATTAGCCCGGACGGAAAACACCTGGCGGCCATTAAAACCACCAAATCAACGGCCAATTGTGCATTTGATTCCGACCAAAACTATTTGTACATGACAACAACTGATTTGTTGATTAGGGTTAAACTAAAACTTTAGTAAGTATATTAATTGTAATCACAACTCATTATCATAAGACTTCCTGATCAATTCTGCCTTAGAATTAATCTCTAAAGTGTTATAAATATTTTTAATATGACTACGCACGGTATCTAAGGAAATGAATAAATCGTTGGCTATCATTTTATAGCTTTTGCCATTAACGATACCTTTTACAATTTCTAGTTGCCTATCACTTAATTGATGGTGCTTTTTTGGCGCGTAGAAATCGGCAATTTTACGGGCAATGGCCGGCGACATATAAGAGCCACCTTGGGCAACCACTTCAACGGCTTCTTTTATTTTTTGTAGAGAAGAGCGTTTTGAAACATAAGAACAAGCACCGGCACTTAAGGCCTTAAAAATCATGTCGGTTTCTTCAAAAGTGGTGAGAATAATAACGTCTAAATCAGGTAAGAGCATTTTAATTTTCGGTAAGGATTCTACACCTGTTTTACCCGGAAGTTGAATATCTAGCAACAAAATGAATCCGGTCTGTTCATCGGTTTCTAGCCAGCTAACGAAGGCTTCGGCACTGGTAAAGGTTTTTAATATGGCGACTGCAGGCTGCATTTGAAAAAAGCTCATAAGACCTTCCAATACTATCGGGTCATCTTCAACAATCACTAAATTAACTTTATTAGACACTATTTATTGTTTAAAAGGGAAAAGATAGCTTATAATTTAAGGATTTTCAACCACATATCGATGTGGTTTATTAAATACTGTGTGGTAATGAGACGTTAATACCAAATCCGTTGTTTAAATCAAATTCCAGCTTGGCTTTGATGCTGTCGCACCTGAGCTTCATATTAGCCAATCCTAAACCACTACAATTTTCAAAATTTTTAACAAGACCGTCGTCTTTAATTGAAAGATTACAAGCCCCATTTTTATTGATGATATTAATGGTAACGTTATTGGCATTAGAATGTTTAACAATATTGGTGATGGCTTCTTTGTAGATTAAAAACAAATTTCTACGGCAGTTGAGGTCTAACTTTTTTTGCAGATTCAAATCGTCTGTTTGAAAGTCATATGAAATATTTGAAGGCAGCAACAGTTCTTCAGCCAGTTCGCGCATACGCTCAATCAAATCGCCCATGGTGTCTCTTCTACTGTCAATACTCCATACCAAATCGCGCATATGCGAAATGGTATTGCGACTTAAAGTGGTAATTTGGTGTAGTCTGTTTTTGTCGATACTGTTGGTCGCTTGCATTTCAAGCATTTCGGTTTGCATGGCGAGACCGGTTAACATGGAGCCTACGTCGTCGTGCAGGTCGCTCGATATTTTGGTGCGTAGGCGCTCCATGGCCAAGGCCTGATTTAATCGATATTGAAATACCACATACATCACACCAAACACAGACAAAATTATTAAGGTAATAAACCACCATTTTTTATAGAAGATCTGTTTCACCTGAATGGGAATACTCAAAGCCGCCCTGCTTTCATTACCATTAGAATCCATACCTTTCACTTTTAGCACATAATCTCCGGCAGGTAATTTATTATACCTGATGCTGTTTTGGTTGCCTTGGTAAAACCATTCATTTTCAAAACCTTCCAATTTGGTGTAATAGGTATAATTGTTTTTGTTAAAATAATCAGGAATAGACCAGTCTATTTTAAAATGCTGATCATACGGCGTTAATAAAATAGCGCCTTCATTCATTTTTGTAATCTGGGTAGTGGTTTTGTCTCTTTGATTGTAAACTTCAAATCTTGTGAAATTCACCTTTGGAAGTGTGTATTCTTGTGAAAGTTCTTCAAATTCAAACTTATTAATACCATTTAAACCTCCAAAGTAAAAATTGCCATACGCATCTTTGTAAGCTGACGTGTAGTTGAATTCATTATTAGTAAGACCATCTTCTACAAAATAGTTATGATGGTTATTGGTTTTTATATTAAAGGTTGATATGCCATTATAGGTAGCAGCAACTATGTCTTTAGTACCGGTTGATAGAATTGATACCACATTGTTGTCTGAAAGTCCATCTTCTTTATCAATAACCTTAATTGTATTTTTACCTAAATCTAAAATATTGATACCACCACCAAAGGTGCCTATTAAAAGTTGGTTATCAATTTCATATAAGCTTAAAATAGAGTTTTTATTCAAAGAAGGAACTGAACTGATGTTGTATTCAGCCTCTAAAATGCCATTCAGGTTAACTTTTAACAATCCTTGGTTGGATGTCCCTACCCAAATAATTTCAGGATTGATGTTGCTTTGAATTAGTGTTTTAATCTCATAATCCTCAGTTGGGGGTTCTAAAAGAACCGGTTTAAAAGCTTTGGTCTCTGGGTCGATGAATATGAGTTTTGAAAACTTATAACCCGTCAAAAGTCTGCCATCTGCTAACCTGATAATTGGATTGGGTTTTGTTTCGTTTAAAAAAAGTTTATAATTACCATAGGTGGTTAAACTATTGGTGTTAAAATCTATTTCTATTAAAAAATTAGTAACGGTATAGGCCTTGTTGTTTTGTGTATCGGCCACAAAAAAACGGGCATCTTTTAATTTACGGCTTCCGTCTGGAAGTAAGATTGGTGTAGCGTCACCTTTGGAATTAATGCGGTACAGCTGATTTTCGGACTCGCACATAGCTGCAATATCGCCGCCTTGAAGCGGAAAAATACTTCTGAAGGTGCGACCCCAGCTACTTTCATCTACTTTAAGTATTTGTTTAAAATTTTGCGGCTTCAGTTTTACTTTGATAAGTCCGTTATCTGTGCCCAGCCAAAGCAAGTTCGAATCATCTATAAAAAGACAGTTAATATTAGAGAAGTCTATACTTTGTGCAATATTTTTTGTGTAATCATAGAGGTCACCGGAGGCATTAAGGTAAAACAATTCTTTTTTCCCCGAAAACCAAATACCACCGTAACGATCTTCTGTAGCGTTGAAAAAAATGGCCTTATCATCTAAAAGTCGGTGACTAAATTCCAAATTGTTATAAACATCAATACCACCTTTACTTTCAGGAAAGTAGTAATGCTGATTATTAGAACCCATAAACGACTCCCCATAATGTATGGTATACCCATACCAATCGAAGGTGTCTAATTTTTTATTTTTGAGAACCTTCCCATTTTGATCAAAAAGCGTTAAGCCATGATTGATGGTGGTCCAACAAATCTCATTTGAATTGGTAATATCTAAAGCAGTGAATCCCGCACTTTGTCGCTCGAGAGACTTGATAAATTGAAACGATTTACCATTGTATTTTAAAAGGGTTTGAATCTTGGTTTGATCAGAATTAAATTCATCTGTCACAATCCATAAATTATCGGTTTTATCGAAGGCGATTTCTAAGACTTCATTTTTAAGAAATCCGTTCTCATCTTCAATCTCATCTAATGTTTCGGTCTCAAGATTTAAGCGGAATAGCTTGTGATTTGCAATAAACCATAAGGTGTTGTTAGACTTCTGATATTCAACTTTAATTAAAACTTCAAAAGGAATAAAATTGTGATTATTCTTGCTGTTATCAAATACTTTAAAAATATTACCATCGTATTTAGCAATACCTTGTCTGGTACCAAACCACATAAAACCGTCGGCATCTTGAGCAATGGTATTTACATGTCTAAAATTCAAGCCATCATCGGTAGAAAGGACTTCAACTTGCACGGCATTTTGAGAAAATGCCATAAACGATAACAAAAAAACTATTCGTAAACAATTACGAAAAATTTTAAAAGCAGTCACAAGGGTTGAGTTAGATTATCAAAGATAACATTTTTTAGTCACAACAACCACATGAATATGTGATTGAACTTGCAAAAATACCTGCTTATCTTGCAGATGTACAAAAAAGCCCTACATCTCATAATTGATTAATAGCCTGATAAATTATTGAAGATGTATATAGACAGTAACTATTTATTAAAGACGGCCGAAGTTAACAGGCCTAAAAGTTTGGGTATGCCATGGCTGTCGTTCTTCACAAATATTAATTATAAGACCTATTTATTTAAGCTATTTGTTTTCAATTTTTTGAAGTTATTCAAATCAATAATTGGCACAAAACCTAAACAAAGTCTAATTATATTTTCAATTAAAAATTAAACTAATCATTAAAAAAATAAGACTAAATGTTAGAAGTGTTTTGTAAAGAGTTAATCGTCATTTCAGCAGCTTTAAACATAAAACTCTTAAATGATTAGAAAAAGAATCGGGGCTAACAGTTTTTGTGGAGATGTTACCTGTTGCCCCGCATTCTTTATATAAAATATTATTAACCAATTAAAATTAAACACAATGAAACAATTATGTATTGTATTACTCATGTTGCCGTTAATGGTAACATCGCAAAATTTTGAAGAAGCGCTTTTATCAATGAGCGTTATAACCGTTAAACAAGGTCACAACGCACAATTTCTTGAAGGCGTTAGCAAGTGGAAAGATTGCTATGTTGAAAACGAAGGTGCCAACCAATGGAATTTTTGGTCGAGAGTTCAAGGTGAAGGATCTGTTTATGGCTTAACCGGATGGATGAGCAACTGGGCCGAAATGGATAAAGAAGACCCCGCAAGCGAAAAATGCGCCATGAATGCTGTTAATTTCATCATTCCTCATATTGAAAAATCAGAATATAACATCGCCAGCACCTTACCCGATTGGAGTAAAAAAACAATGGCTACCGACACCAAAGTTGTTTGGGTAACCTATTTCAGAGTGAAAAACGGCTCGGCTTTTAGTGAAGTTATTAAAGAAATTACGGGTACTATAAAAACTCAAGAAGGCGAACCACGCGGACAATGGTATGCATTTGAAGGAGGCAGTGAACAATCACCGGATTATATGGTGGTGAGCTCATTTAGCGGATATGCCGCATTAGATGAAGACCGCGATGGCCCTTGGAAAGTATACGAAAACGTACACGGCAAGAAAAAAACAGACGATTTAAGAGCTAAGTATCGAAGTGCTGTTGATAACTCCTGGGCTTACATGTGGAGCCTCAACGAAAAACTATCCAACTAATAATAACCAATAACCAACAAACAGGTCAGACAACATCAAAAAGGTCTGGCCTGTTTTTAAATTTTATCATTATGCAAAAATTAATTCTTTTAGCGCTAACTGTAGTGCTTTTTACAGCTTGTAACCAAAACGTTCGTTACACCCAACAATCACCTGAAATTGACACCTACAAAAAGGTGATCAAAGCTTACCAGAATCTTGACTGGGATGCGTTTGCGACTCACTATGCAGACACCGCCAAAATTTTCAACAATGCCACTAAGGATAAGGGCCTAACCTTAACAGAATTGATAGCATCGAACCAACAAGATGCTTCACTTTTTTCGACCTGGAATTACGTAGACTCTGAAAGCGACTACGAAATGGTGGTCACCGATAAGGGTGAAACCTGGGTTAACTTTTGGGGTTTATGGCAAGGAAAACTCAAAGCCGATGGAAAAACTTATGATATCCCGGCACACATGACCATACAATTTGTTGGTGGTAAAATTGTAAAAGAATATGGCTATTGGGATATTTCTAGATTTTTCTACAATCCTGAAAACAGCGTAGTAATAGACCAATTATACAAAGCCTTTGCAGCCGGTGATGTGCCCGCAGTTCTGGCCGCTATGGATCCAGGAATTGTTTGGAACGAAGCCGAAAGTAATTTTTATGCCGATGGCAATCCCTACATTGGTCCCGAAGCTGTTTTAAACGGCGTGTTTGGCAGAGTTCTCGCTGAACACGAGTACTTCAATTTGCAAGATATTGAGTTGCACGATATGACTAACAACAAAGTCTTGGCCACTTTACGTTACGATGCCAAACACAACAATGGCAAAACTTTTAATGCGCAAGTTGCGCATTTATGGACTTTAAACAACGGAAAAATCACTGCCTTTCAGCAATATGTGGATACTAAGAAATTGTATGACGTCACAGGAAAATAGAATTTTCCTTTAAACGAACAAAAATGAAACACGTATTAATTACCGGAACAAGCAAAGGTATTGGCCTTGAAACGGCTCTCGCTTTTGGAATATCTGGCTATAAGGTATTTGCTACTATGCGCAATACTTCAAAGGCTGACGATTTCAAACAAATAATAGCAACCGAATCTTTAGACATTACTATAGCTGAAATGGACGTAGATTCTGATGATTCTGTAAAACAATGCATCGATGACATTATTAAAAAACATAAATTCATTGATGTTCTGGTCAATAACGCTGGGATTGAACGCCATGGTTCCATTGAGGAATTGAATATGAAAGACTTCAAGGATGTCATGGAAACCAACTATTTTGGGGTGCTTCGCTGCACGAAAGCTTTGTTGCCTTTGATGCGAAAGAATCGAGCGGGCTGCATTATCAACATTGCCTCGGTTTCTGGTCATATCTCAAGTGGTCCGTTGGGAGCTTATGCTGCCAGCAAATTTGCGCTTGAAGCCATGAGTGAAGCCTTGGCGGGTGAAGTAAAACCATTTAACATTCGGGTTGTCGTCGTGGAGCCAGGCATAATCAATACGCAAATGGCGAGCGATATTAGTATAGATGCGGAATCTCTCTATCCACATTCAAAGCGTCTCGCCGGAATGTTCTCGGCGTCACTAAAAACACCAACACCACCAACATTGGTCGCCGACAAAATTTTGGAAGTGGCAGAAAGTGGCACCTGGAAATTGAGACATCCTGTTGGTCCCGATGCCGAACCATTTATTCAATGGCGCAAATCAATGACCGACGAACAATGGATAGACTGGAGCGCTTGCAGCAATGAAGACTGGTATAAATCCGTAGAACAAGATTTTGGATTAGATGCCAGGTGAAATCAAAGTAATTAAAACAATACTTATTAAAAATAAAGAATGGGAAAATCAACACACAATTCAGAAAAACCGGAGTACTTCTTACTCCGTCCGGAAGTCGAAAAAGCCTATGGCTATTCACACGCCGTAAAAATTGGAAACCATATCAAAATTTCAGGTGCCGTAAGTATGGACGATGAAGGCAATCCGACAGCTGTGGGAGATTTGGAGCAACAAATGAAAAATTGCTATGCCGACTTAGATAAAATTCTAAAACATTACGGCTGCACCTTTGATGATGTCGTTAAAGAAGATGTATTTACCACCAATATGGCTTTGTTTCTAGAACATGCGGGATACCGTGCTGAAATTTATAAAAATCACTTTCCCACAGGAACTTGGTTGGGCGTAAAAGAATTGGCTTTACCGGAATTGATGATTGAAATTGAAATGGAAGTTTACAAGACTAACTAAATATGTTGACCTTAAAAAATTTAAAAATAGAATTTTCGGCATTAAAAAAATTAACCTCTTTCGTTATTTGCGTCTCTGCCTGCAACTTTAAAGCGCAAAGCGGGTCAGGCTGGTTTGAAGTGCGATATTTCCACCACAAAGGCACAAAGCACACAGAGTTTTTCTTTGTGTTCTCTGTGCCTCCTCCAAAGGCGGACACGTCTGTGGTATATTTTTTACCACAAAGTATATGATTTAAAAATATATTAAAAAGCTTTAAAAAACATAAAATCTCTTAATAAATTATGAAAGTATCAGCATTTGCGGCAAAAGGCCCCAACCAAAAATTAGAAGCATTCTCTTACGAAATGGGAGAACTTGGAGCAGAGCAAGTCGATGTCAAAGTCATCAATTGCGGGATCTGCCATTCAGACCTTAGTATGATGAACAACGATTGGGGCATGACCACCTACCCCATTGTTCCCGGACATGAAATTATAGGTGAAGTTGTCGCCGCAGGTAATGCGGTTAAAAACGTAAAAGTTGGAGATAAAGTGGGCGTGGGCTGGTATTCCAGTTCTTGTATGTCGTGCCATGAATGTATGGACGGATCGCATCACCTTTGTTCTAGCGTACAGTTCACCATTGGCGGCCGTCATGGCGGTTTTGCCGACTATGTACGAAGCCATTGGTCTTGGGCCATTCCTTTACCTGATGGCATTAACCTAGATAAAGCAGGGCCTTTGCTTTGTGGCGGAATCACGGTGTTTAATCCCATTCTGCTGGCAGGTGTTAAAGCAACCGACAAAGTTGGGGTTATTGGCATAGGTGGTTTGGGACATATGGCACTCAAGTTTCTGAATAAATGGGGTTGCGAAGTGGTTGCCTTTAGTTCCAACCCAAGTAAAAAAGAATCCATTTTAAAAATGGGCGCGACCAAAGTAGTAGATTCAACAAAGCCGGAAGAATTGGAAAAAATCGCCGGGACTTTAAACTTTATTCTGAATACCACCAATGTCACCTTAGATTGGAATTCCTATTTGGTGGCACTCGCACCCAAAGGAAAATTTCACAATGTCGGTGCAGTATTGGAGCCTTTGGCAATTCCGGCATTTACCTTAATAATGGGAGAAAAGTCGGTTGCAGGCAGTCCGCTTGGTAGCCCGGCACTAACCCGCACTATGCTTGAATTCTGCGTGCGTCACGACATCTACCCTATTACAGAAGAGTTTCCTATGGCAAAAGCAAATGAAGCTTTAGCCCATTTAGAATCAGGTAAGGCGCGTTTTAGAATTGTATTGAAAAATTAAAACCAAAACAAAATGAAAAATCTTATTAAAAACAAAACCAAGGCCATCTCAATCATCATTGTTTTACTATTTATTTCAACAAGCTGCAATAATGCTCCCAAGTCTGTAGAAAGTGAAATAGTAGAAACGAATACAGTTTTTGATTTAGAAAAAGAAAAAGAAGAACTGCAAAAATCATTTGAAGGCGTTAAGGAAGCTCTGGCAAGTGGAAACGCCAAAGCTGTAGCCAAATTTTATACCGAAGACGGTGTATTTATGCCACATAATAGCCAAATTTTTACCGGAAGAGAGGAGATTGAAAAAGCTTTTGAAGGATTTATTGCAGGTGGATTTACAGATTTAGACGTAGAATCTACCTGGGCAGAGGGTTGTGGCGACTATTTATTAGATACTGAACAGTGGACTTTAAGTAATGGGAAAGATACCCTCATAGGAAAATCGTTAGTGATTTGGAAAAAGGAAGATGGGATGTGGAAAATGTATAAAGACATGATTAATACAGATACACCATAACAATAAACAGTTGAAGAAATAATCACTTTAATTGAAAATAATAATTAAGAAATATCATCATCATGAATTTACAACTCAAAGGAAAAAACGCCATCGTCACCGGTGGCAGTAAAGGTATAGGGAGAAGTATTGCATTAAACTTGGCAGAAGAAGGCGTCAACGTAGCTATTTGTGCCCGAGGTGAAGCAGCCTTAAAAAAGACCGAAAAAGAACTGCTTGACAAAGGCGTAAAAGTAATTGCATCAACTTGCGATGTTGGAAATTCCGAAGAATTACATTCGTTTCTAAACCGTGTAAAAGCACAATTTGGAACCGTTGATATTTTAGTTAATAATGTTTCAGCTTTGAGCCTCGGTGACGATTTTAGCGACTGGGAAACTTCCATCAATGTCGATTTATTAGGCAGCGTTAACGCTACCAGAAAAGTCATTCCATGGATGCTTGAGGCAGGTAGTGGCAACATTTTGTTTATTTCATCGGGTTCCGGTCTTGAAGCCGGATCACCGCCTGCTTACGCCGCAGTAAAAGCAGCCATCATTAGCTATTCTAAAACTATGGCCATTCAACTGGCACCAAAAAATATCAGAGTCAATACCATTGCACCAGGCTCAGTAGAGTTTCCCGATGGACTTTGGGAATTGACCAAAACACAAAACCCACCATTGTACGATTGGGCACTCAGTTCTATCCCTTCGGGAAGACTAGGCACACCGGACGAAATAGGCAAAGTAGCCACATTCATCGTTTCGCCATGCGCCAGTTGGGTTGTTGGCACCTGTCTAGCTGTAGATGGCGGACAACATAAAGCTAATTTGTAAAACAATTTAATCAAAATAAACATATGAAAAGTATACTAATCACAGGATGCAGCACAGGATTCGGATTTGAAGCTGCCAAGTATCTTGCAGAAAAAGGGCATCATGTATATGCCACCATGCGTAACACCAAAGCCAAAAATGCCGGACCTGCAAAAGAATTATCAGATTTTGCAAAATCTAAAAACCTGCACCTAGAGGTTGTGGATTTAGATGTCACTTCAGACCAAAGCGTTGCTGATGCCATGAAACACATTAACAATTGTGATGTGTTGATTAACAATGCCGGTAGAGGTTTTGGCGGACCTGTTGAAGCCTTTTCGTCTGAAGAATGCATGGCGCAACTCGATTTAAACGTGATTGGTAACGTGCGCATGCTAAAAGCCGTGTTGCCAATGATGCGCGCAAAAAAATCGGGGCTGGTTATTCAACTAAGCTCCATTGCAGGCCGATTGGCAGTACCCGGATTTGGGATTTATCACGCCAGTAAATGGGCTGTTGAAGGCATGAGCGAAGCCTTACGCTATGAGCTTGGTCCGTTGGGAATCGATGTCGCCATTGTACAACCTGGTCCGTTCTCAACTAATTTTTTTCCGGGCGTCATTTATCCCGAAGACACTACCACTGCAGCGGCATACGACCATGTAGCCAGCTTTTTGGATACCTTCGGCAGTCAATCCATGGCGGCTTTTGAAAATCCCGATGCACCAACCGATCCGGATTTAGTGGTGAAAAAATTTGAAGAACTCATCAATCTTCCCGCAGGAAAAAGACCCTTAAGAAATATTGTAGGTTTAGATATGGGGGCGCAAAGTATGAACGATGTTACAGAACCTGTTCGACAGGAAATGTTAAAAGCTTTCAATATAGCCGACTTTGACGGTGCAAAATCTAAACCATAAACAAATCAACTATAACCAACTACATGGAACCACTAACCACCAACGAATTAAAACCCACCTTAAAACACGCCCGTATCAACGCCTTAGATGTAATTAGAGGTATCGCCCTACTAGGTATTTTACTAATGAATATCAATGGCATGGGCTTGCCCTACTCCTACGAAGACCCAAGTGTTCTTGGCCATACCGAAGGCCTAAACTATGCCGTGTGGTTGGTCAACGAACTCTTTTTTGAAGGTACCATGCGCGGCCTGTTTACCATACTGTTCGGAGCAGGCGTTATTTTACTAACTACAAGGCTTATTGATAAAGGTGCAGGTATTTCAACCGCCGATGTCTATTACAGAAGAATCGTGTGGCTTTTGCTATTTGGCTTGGTCAACACATGGGTATTTTTATGGGATGGCGATATTTTGTATGCTTATGGCTTATTTGGGTTCTTTTTGTTTCCGTTTAGAAACTTAGCGGTTAAGAATCTACTCATTATTGCTGCAGTTTTAATTTGCATAGGGACCGCATGGGATATTAGTGACTATCACAAAAACAAAACCCTAAAAACTGAAGCTGAAGAAGCTCTGGCTTTAAAAGAAAGTGGCGCCGAACTTGACAAGAAAGCCGAAGGAGCCATCGCCCAATGGGAAAAAATATCCACTAAAAAAACACCGGACGAAATTCAAGAACACATCACCGGCATGCAAGGCAATTATTTTGAAGTCCGACAAGAAAAAGCCAACGAAATACAATGGATGCAAACATGGTTTCAATACCGTTATGGCGCTTGGGACATTTTAAGTTTTATGTTTTTAGGAATGGCATTTTATAAACGGAGAATACTTCATGGTGAAAAAAGCACGAATTTCTATATTTTCTTAGCCATTATTGGATATGCAGTAGGCTTGAGCGTCAATTATTACGAAGTCAACCTGATCACTAGTAACGATTTTGATACCATTCATATCTATCAGGCTAAACAAACCTATAATGTTGGAAGACTGTTCATCACCCTGGGACATGTTGGCTTTTTTATGCTCTTTATAAAATCGGGTGCTATTGGTTTTCTGCAAAGAGGTTTGGCTGCGGTTGGACGCATGGCATTGTCTAATTATTTAATGCACAGCATCATCACGTCTATTGTGTTTCTTGGGTTTGGGTTTGGATTGTATGGCCAATTAGAGCGATACGAATTGTATTATGTGGTTTTTAGCATCTGGATTTTCCAACTTATTGTAAGCCCCATTTGGTTGAAATATTTCTTATTTGGCCCTTTTGAGTGGTTGTGGCGTTCCTTGACTTACGGGAAGAAGCAGCCTTTTAAAGTTAAAAAACTAAGTATTACATAAAACTTATGAAAATGAAAACAAATAAAAATAAACTTTAACCAACTACATGGAACCACTAACCACCAACGAATTAAAACCTAGGTTCAACCAATCTCGCATCAATGCCTTAGATGTAATAAGAGGCATCGCCTTATTGGGGATTTTACTCATGAATATCAACGGTATGGGCTTGCCCTACTCCTATTCCGATCCTAGCGTACTTGGACACACCGAGGGCCTAAACTATACAGTTTGGTTTGCCAATGAACTATTTTTTGAAGGCACCATGCGCGGTTTGTTTACCATATTGTTTGGTGCCGGTGTTATATTGCTTACGTCGCGCCTCATTGACAAAGGTGCAGGTATTTCAACCGCCGATGTGTATTACCGAAGAATCGTTTGGCTTTTGCTATTTGGATTGGTAAACTCATGGCTGTTTCTCTGGGATGGCGATATCTTGTATGCTTACGGCTTATTTGGATTCTTTTTGTTTCCGTTTAGAAACTTACGGGTAAAAAATTTACTAATAATTACGGCAGTTTTAATTTGCATAGGAATTGCTTGGGATATTAGTGACTATCACAAAAACAAAGATTTAAAAACCGACTATGAGAAAGCCATGGTTTTAAAAGAAAGTGGTGCTACACTCGACAAAAAAGCTGAAGAAGACATAGGCCAATGGGAAAAACTATCCACTAAAAAAACACCAGAAGAAATACAGGAATACATTGATGGGATGAAGGGAAATTACCTTAGCATCATAAAGCAAAAAGCCAGTAAAATACAGATGATGCAAACCTGGGTTCAATATCGCTATTTTGTATGGGACATTTTAAGTTTTATGTTTTTAGGAATGGCCTTTTATAAATTGAGAGTACTTCACGGTGAAAGAAGTGTCAAATTTTATGTAATACTGGCTTTAATTGGTTATGTGGTTGGATTAAGCGTGAACTATTATGAAGTTACCTTAATTACAGGCAGCAATTATGATACTCTTCATGTCCAACAAGCCAAGCAAACCTATCATGTTGGCAGACTATTTATTACCTTGGGACATATTGGCTTTTTTATGCTATTTATAAAATCGGGAGCTATTGGCTTTCTGCAAAGAGGTCTGGCAGCGGTTGGCCGCATGGCATTGTCTAATTATTTAATGCATAGCATTATTACCTCTATTGTGTTTGTTGGTTTTGGAATGTTCGGTCAGTTAGAGCGCTACGAATTGTATTATGTAGTGTTTAGCATCTGGATTTTTCAACTGATTACTAGTCCGATTTGGCTAAAGTATTTTCAATTTGGACCCTTTGAATGGTTATGGCGTTCGTTGACTTATGGGAAGAAACAGCCTTTTAAAGTTACGAAAAATTAAAAACATATTTAATGATAGAATTATGAAAAACAAAGTAGTACTCATTACCGGCGCAAGCAGTGGCATAGGTAAAGCGACTGCCGAAGCTTTTGCAAAAAAAGGTGCCAATGTTGTAGTCGCCGCACGCCGAATTGAAGAACTTCAAGCCTTAGTCAAGTCAATAGAAGCAATGGGCTGTAAGGCATCGGCCATAAAAACCGATGTCTCTAGTGCTAAAAGCGTCGAGCAAATGGTCGCCCATACCATTAATACTTTTGGCAGGTTAGATTATGCTGTTAACAGTGCAGGTATAGAGGGCAACTTTGGAAGTGTTATTGATTTACCCGAAGAGGAATGGGATCAAGTTATTAATATCAATCTTAAAGGTACCTTTCTCTGCATGAAATACCAAGCCAAAGCCATGCTAAAGTCGGGCAATGGTGGTGCGATTGTTAATATTGGTTCGGTCAATTCTTTTCTTGGTTTTCCAACCGGATCGGCTTATGTAACATCAAAACATGGTCTTATAGGACTAACGTCTAGTGCTTCGGCCGAATTAGCACCTCAGGGCATTAGAGTTAATTTGTTGTGCCCGGGTGTTACCAAAACACCAATGCACGATCGTTTAAGAGGTATTGTTGGAGATGATTTGTACGATAAAGGATTAATTCCAACCATACATCTGCAACGTGCCGGTAGTCCCGAAGAGATGGCAAACGCTATTCTTTTTCTGTGTTCAGATGGAGCCAGTTACATCAGTGGGTCAACGCTTACGGTTGATGGCGGACTAACCTTAACGATGTAGCAACTAAAAAAATCAATTTTCTTAGATTCAAAATTACAAATAATTAAAAATTAAACAATTAATAAATTTAATATTATGTCAAGATCAAACGAAACAATCACCTTAACTGTAAACACCTCAGGTATTACACAGTCTAACTTTTTATCTCAGGTAGCTTTTACAGACGGAGATGGAGACACTTTACCTCCTAACGCCAATGCTACTGCTTTTAACACACCATTAAACGGCGGTGCCATGGTTACATGGTCTGCCCAATCAAGCGACGGCGTAGATACTATTCATTTATCAAGCGTAGCGCCTAATGATGCATCTACAGATTTCTTTGTTATGGGACCAAATGGTCCTGACGCTATGGGTAATTGGAGCGCTCGTGTAAGAGGAAGTAACCCGAACAATGTTTTAGAGTGCGAATACACTATAAAATTCTATATCAACGGCGATACTTCAAATGTTTTTACTATAGACCCTAAATTACAAATTAGTAAAGCATCATAAAAAAGTAAAGACTTAATATGTTTGTACGAGAACACATAAAAATTCGATGTAATGGCGCGCTGTTGTTTATCATTTTTTTTGTGTTTTCGTTTATTTTAAAAGGACAGGAAAATTTCAACATTGATAGTCTAAAATTTGAAATAAGGAACACAACCGAAGTTTTTAAAAAAATGGTTGTATTAGATTCGGTTCTAAATTTAAAAACACTGAATCCGAGTGACAAGTTAGAACTGGCCAATATGATTATTGAATTAGCGAAAAAGCAGGAAAATTATAGTTTTTTATCGCAAGGTTACCTTCAAAAAGCGAATGCTCTGCAACAAATGGGTGATTATCTCAAAGCTTTAGAATCTTATTTAGTTTGTATGGACTATACGAAGTTGGCAGATGAAGAAACCCTTGACGAAGCTGCACTAACCATCTCCATTGCAGATACCTATTCTCTAATGGAAAATTCTAAAAATGCCCAGCATTATTACCAGCAAGGCATTGCATTATTGAGAGATACCAAAAATAAAAATGATAGTACCAAATTGGCATCTGCACTGTTAAATGCCGGTGACGAATTTTATTACGACGGCCGGTATGATAAGGCTTTGGAATACTTTAAAGAGTCTGAGACACTGTTTAAATCCTTAGATTTTAAAATTGGCATCGCCTATAATTTGGGTAATCAAGGTATGGTTTATGCTGCCTTAGGACAGCATGAAATGGCTAAAGCCAATATAAACAAGGCCATTGCAATGTTAGAAGAGCTGGAACATTATGATCCGGTATCAGTTTATTTAAACGAAATGTCTAGCATTTACGAAACCCAATCCAATTATGATTTAGCATTAGAATATTCATCAAGAAGTTTACAATTAGCTAAAAAGTTAAAAGCCAAAGACCAAATTAGTGAGGCCAACCTTCAATTGTCAAAACTGTACGAAAAGTCAGGCCAGTTTGATCGCGCCTTAAACGCTTATAAAAATTATAAAATCTACAGAGATAGCATTATCAATATTGAAACGGTTCAACAAGTTGCAGATTTAAGAACGGATATGGAAGTTGGTAAAAAGCAGTCAGAGGTAGATTTACTCACTCAAAAACGAAAAACCAACCGCATTGTCATGTTTGCGATTGCAGGTGCTTCGTTTTTTATAATAGTAATAGCTTTAGGATTATATAGACGCAACAATTATATCAAAAAAACCAACAAAATTATTTCAAACGAAAAAGAACGATCAGACAAATTATTACTAAACATTTTACCGGAAAAAACAGCTCAGGAATTAAAAGATCATGGTAGAGTAAAGGCCAAAAGGTTTGATTCTGTAACAGTTCTATTTTCTGATTTTAAAGGATTTACACATTATGCTGAAAATTTAGAACCAGAAGAACTGGTTAATACGGTTGATTATTATTTTTCAAAATTTGATGAAATTGTTGAGAAATACGGTCTAGAAAAAATAAAAACTGTTGGTGATGCCTATATGGTGGCTGGCGGATTGCCATTTGTTACTGAAGACCATGCTATTAAAATGACAAAAGCCGCCTTTGAAATGGTTGCGTTTGTGAATTCATCTAAAGAGAGTAATTTAACCTCTGCGTCCTTCGATATAAGAATTGGTATCAATACCGGACCGGTAGTAGCAGGCGTTGTAGGTAGCAAAAAGTTTGCCTATGATATTTGGGGCGATACGGTTAACATAGCCGCCAGAATGGAAACGAATTCCGAACCCGGTAAAATAAATATTTCAGAGAATACCTATCACATCATAAAATCTGAATTTAGCTGTAGCTATCGCGGAGAATTAGAAGTGAAAAATAGAGGCAAATTAAAGATGTTTTTTGTGTCTGAGCCCCTTCAGAAGCACTCCGACCCTAAAATTAACTTCATACAAAATGATAAAATCTTTTAGAAAAAAATATGAATTTTAAAATAAACTTTTTGAAAAAACACTATAACTACCAAAAATATCACAGAACAAGTAAAACAACTCATTTGCTTGATAAATAATGTTATACTCCAGAAAAGCATATTACAATTTAATTTAGAGCTATATATTTAGTGAATCTTAATAGTTAAGGAAACCAACACTACACAAACTAAAACATGAACTATCAAACTATAAAAAACATGAAAAAAACCATCATCCTTCTCCTTTTAATCCAGTTGTCTGGTATTGTTAACGGACAAGAAAACAAAGAGGTCTCTCTTACTTTTAATCACATAGCATTGTCAGTCAAAGACGTCAATATTTCAGCTAAATTTTATACAGACGTTTTGAATTTGAAAATAATTCCACTGCCACCCGAAGCTAAAGACGTCAAATGGATGTCTTTGGGCGATGGTAAGGAATTACACCTATTATCTGTTTTAAAAGAGGATGTTAAAACCAATAAAGCCATTCACCTGGCCTTATCAACTGCCGATTTTGATGAATTCGTTCAGAAACTAAGGGAAATGAACATTGAATACTCCGATTTCCCCGGAAACCTCAATAAAATTAACGTGAGGCCTGATGGAATTAGACAAGTATTCTTTCAAGACCCGGATGGTTATTGGATCGAGGTGAATAGCATTAATGAATAAAATAAAGCCGCTTTACATCGGCACTAAAAAACAGAATATGAAATCGAGCCTGCCTGAGGCAGACAGGCATGACCCAAAGTGACACAAAGAGGAATTATTATGATTCATGCGAGATTCCATATAACAGTTAAAAAATAATAATAAACATATGAAACGAAGAACCTTTATCAAAAACTCTTCCCTGACCGCTCTCGGTCTCTCTACCTTTGGTACAGTCAATTCAATGAGTGAAGGGTTCACTTTGAAACAAGAACTTAGGGTAAACGAAAAGCGTATTGAAAATCGCATCTTTGAACTCGCCAAATATGGAAGGGACGAAAAAGGCCGTGGTTACCGTGTTGCATACAGTAAAGGTGACATCGAAGGAAGAGCCTGGTTTATGCAACTAATGGAAAAAGCAGGTCTTAATCCTTTCATTGACAGTGGTGGCAATATCATTGGTAGAAGAAATGGAAAAAACCCTGCGCTAAAACCTATCGCCTTTGGTTCTCATCTTGACATGGTGCCAGATGGAGGAGACTACGATGGTACCTTGGGCTGTATCAGTGCCCTAGAGGTCATTGAAGTACTTAATGAAAATAGATTCTCAACAGAACATCCTCTGGAAGTCATTGTCTTCGCCAATGAAGAGGGCGGACTAATCGGTAGCAAGGCAATGGCAGGCAATTTGACTGCTGAAGGACTGAAACAGGTTAGCCAAAGTGGTATGATGATGTCCGAGGGGATAAGAGCAATTGGTGGTAATCCAGACGACATTCAAAGTTCGATACGGAAAAAAGGAGATTTCCATGCATTTCTTGAATTGCATATTGAACAAGGTGGTACGCTCGAAAATGAAAACCTACATATCGGTGTAGTTGAGGGTATTGTAGGTATTTTAGATTGTGAGGTTACAATTGAAGGTTTTGCAAACCATGCAGGTACCACTCCTATGAATCTGAGAAAAGATGCTTTATTGGCCGCATCTAAATTAGTAATTGCGGCGAACGAAGTGATTAACAGTATGCCTGGTAACCAAGTAGGTACTGTAGGGAAAATTGCGGTACAGCCAGGGGCATATAATGTCGTTCCGGGTAAAGTTACCTTAGGTCTCGAGATACGTGATTTATCCTGGGATAAAATTGAAATGTTGTTGAGTAAAATTGAAGAGCGAGCGGCAAGTATTGCCACCGATACAGAAACAAAAATTTCTTTTACACGTGAGGCAAATTTTGTAAAACCTGCACTAACAGATAGCTCATTGCAGCAAAAGATTATTCAATCTGCAAATTATTTGGGATTAAAAACGAAAGTTATGCCAAGCGGTGCAGGCCATGACACCCAACAGATAGCGAGTATTGCCCCAGTGGCTATGATTTTCGTTCCAAGCGTAGGCGGTATAAGTCATTCACCTAAAGAGTTTACCAAAACAGCAGATATGGCCAATGGAGCAAATGTTCTTTTGCAAACCATTATGGCTCTTGAAAGGGTATGAGGGTCAATGAACGACTCTATTTTCACTTTTAAAATTAAACTTAAAAATGACTTTCTATGAATAACTTAAAATTATTACTCTTTTTTCTGACAGCACTATGTTTATTAGGTGCATTAGCAGGTTGTAGTGAAAACAGCAAAATTCCCCCAAAGGAAGATTTACCTGAGCAGACTATAACCAAATCTGATTTGGAAAATGAAGCCTGGCAAATGGAGGAACTATATTGGAAATATGTTCAAAACATCGACACAGTCGCTTATAAAACCCTGTGGCATGACGATTTTATAGGCTATCCGAGTTTTGGAAATGGCGTTTCCAACAAAACTAAGATTGCCAGTTGGATTCCTGATTTACAAAAAGATCCGGATCTGAAATTCAGCTATATCCTACATAAAAAGGCTATAAATGCCATTGCCGATGTGGTTATTGTGTTTTATGATGCCGATGAAATCTGGACCGATAAGGAGGAAGAAATTGCAAAAAAGGAAACATTTAAATTTACGCATACTTGGAAAAAAATTGATGGACAATGGGTTATTCTTGGAGGGATGGCCGCCAGCAAGAATCAGGATGTATTAGAGGATTAAAACATTTAAAACGAGCAATTTTCAATTATGAAGAAGTATTTATTAAGCATATTACTAAGCTATTTGATCGGCATGGTTTGGGCTGAAAACCAACCAAAGTGGCTCAGATACCCGGCTATTTCGCCTGATGGAGAAAAGATAGCTTTTACCTATAAAGGAGACCTGTACACTGTTGCAACTTCAGGAGGAAAAGCAACGCAATTGACTTTTCATGAGGCCCATGATTACATGCCTGTTTGGAGCAAGGATGGAAGCAAGATTGCTTTTGCGTCTGACCGCTATGGCAATTTTGATGTTTTCATTATGGCTGCTGAAGGAGGGCCTGCCTCCCGGCTAACTTATCATTCCAATGATGAAACGCCGTATTCTTTTTCGGCAGACGATCAGACGGTAATTTTTGGTGGAGTTCGTCTCGATTTAGCCGAACACAGGCAATATCCAACCAGATATTTGACGGAATTGTACCATGTCCCTGCGAAAGGAGGAAGGGTGGATCAAATTTGGACCATTCCTGCCGAGTACGTACAGGTGAGCAAGGATGGTAAAAAAATGATTTACCATGATAGAAAAGGTGGGGAGGATGAATGGAGAAAAAAGCATCAATCTGCAGTTACCAGGGATATATGGCTGTATGACAAAGAAAATAATTCGCATCAAATAATTACCGAATTTGGTGGTGAGGATAGAAATCCTGTTTTCGCTCCGGGAGAAAATGACATTTATTACCTCAGTGAGGAAAAAGGAAGTTTCAATGTATTCAAAACCAACCTAAGTAAACCTGCTCAAACTACCCCTTTGACCCATTTTAAGGACTTTCCGGTTCGTTTTTTAACAATTGCCAACAATGGTTTGATGAGCTTTTCCTATGATGGCGAACTTTACACGCTCAAAGAAGGGGAGCAACCGCAAAAAGTGACAGTCAGCATCACTACGCAAGCGGTCGGCAATATCGATAGTTACATCACAATAAATGGCGGGATAAGTGAAATGTCGGTGTCCCCTAATGGGAAAGAAATTGCCTTCATTGCAAGGGGAGAGGTATTTGTTACTGCAGTAGATGGTTCTATTACCAAAAGGATTACCACCACGCCGCAGCAAGAACGTTTTGTCCAATTTGCTCCTGATGGTAAATCCATTGTCTATGCCAGTGAACGTGATGGGAAGTGGCAGATTTTCCAATCCAAAAAGATCAGGGAAAATGAAGAACCTTTCTTTTACGCCAGCACCTTATTAAAGGAAGAGGCACTAATTAATTTGGCAGCAGAAGCATACCAACCACAGCTTTCTCCGGATGGAAAAAAGCTAGCTTATGTTGAGGGAAGAAAATCACTGAAGGTGTTGGATTTGGCGAGTACATCCACTGTGACTTTGATGACCTCTGCAGAAGTCATCCATATGAGAGATGGTGATCAGTATATTGAATGGAGCCCTGATAGCAAGTGGCTTTTGGCGCAATTCAGACCAACCCTTTCCAATAATGAGGTGGTGTTACTGGACGCAGCAGGAAAGTTACCCATGACAAATCTGACCCAAAGCGGCTACAATGATAGCCGCCCCAAATGGGTAAATGGCGGTAGTCAAATGCTGTGGTTTAGTAACCGGGATGGATTGAGAAGTTTCGCCACAGGGGGCTCTACCAGCTCTTCCCAAAATGATGTATATACCTTGTTTTTTACCAAAGAAAGTTACGATAGGTACAGGTTAAGCAAGGAAGATTTTAACCTGTTGAAAGAGATTGAAAAAGCAGCAGATAAAACAGCAGGCATAAAGCCGACTGATCTAAAAATTGATAGGGAAGATTTGACAGAAAGAAAAGCCAAACTGACCATTCACTCCTCTTTTTTAGGAGATGCCGTGTTTGACAAAGATGGCGAAAAGCTCTTCTACCTGTCTCGATTTGAAAAAGGAATGAATCTTTGGAGTACAGACCTCCGCACCAGGGAGACCAAAATGGAGCTTAAATTAGACGCTGGTTCAGGAAGTTTGGCATGGGACAAGGAAATGAAAAATCTGTTTTTGTTGGCCGATGGTAATATTTCCAAAATCACGGACAAAGGGAGTAAGCGCGAGGCTATCAAAATTTCCGGCGACATGAAATTTGATTCAGAAGCCGAAAGGTTGGCGATGTTTGAACATATTAAAATCAGGACAAAAGGCACGTTTTATACACCTGATTTTCATGGCGTAGATTGGGACGCTTTGACTGCACACTATCAAAAATATGTATCGTCCATTGGCAATAGCTATGAACTTGCCGAGATGGCTTCCGAATTACTTGGTGAACTGAATGTATCGCATACTTGGGCTAGATATACCAGAAATATGCCTCAAGCTGATGCCACTGCTTCTTTAGGGATTTTCATCGATTATGCGCATAAAACCAATGGCATCAAAATAGCTGAAGTCATCAAAGGAGGGCCTTTGGACAAGGCAGAACTGATGATACGTAGTGGCACGATCATAGAAAAAATTGATGGTGAAATGATAACTGCGGATAAGGATGTAGCGCAATACCTGAATAGAAAAGCAGACAAATTCACCTTGCTGGAGCTGCTTGATCCTAAAACAAACACAAGGCAGCAGGTAACTGTAAAGCCAATTACCTTGGAACACGAAAGCCAATTATTGTACAAAAGATGGGTGAAAAAGAATCAGGATGAAGTGGACAGGTTAAGCAAGGGGACATTGGGATACATCCATATTCCCAACATGAGAGACGATCCATACCGCAGCACTTACGAGGAGATGATGGGAAAATACCATGATCGAAAAGGTGTGATAGTGGATACCCGTTTCAATTCAGGTGGAAACCTTGTCGCTGATTTAACCATGTTTTTTACCGGAGAGAAGTTTATCACATTCGCCACGGAAGAAAGGGTTGTCGGTTACGAGCCTACCTTCAGGTGGACCAAACCCACTTTGGCAATGTTCAATGAAGCGAATTATTCTGATGGACACTGCTTTGCTTGTGGCTATACAGAGCTCAAAATAGGAAAAACGGTTGGAATGCCTACACCGGGTACTTGTTCATTTGCCGGATGGGAGAATTTACCCAATGGCATCAGGTGGGGAATGGTACCGGTCTCTGCTAAGAACATGGCAGGGGAATGGATGGAAAACAATGAAACCAAGCCCCAATTTCAAGTGAGGAATATGCCGGGAAAGATTGATAAAGGGATCGATGAGCAGTTAGAGAAAGCAGTAGCAGAATTATTAAAGGATGTAGAATGAGGGTACTTCTAAGAACTTTATGCTAAAATGAAGAAAATACAAAAATTTAGGAACCGGAAAGAATAATGATAACCAACCTCTTCCGCAAAATGCGCCTCAAGGAAAATAAGGCAGCAAACTACCTTAAGTACGCCATCGGCGAAATTGCATTGGTAATGATTGGGATTTTAATTGCCGAAAACCTTGCCCCGACCCTAAAGGGTGGGTTTTCTATATTCGAACTATGAAAAAAGATTTGTTAAAAATATCAGGAATGCATGATGGCGCAACACCAAAAGTGTTCAGGAATGCTGCAAAGCTTCGCGAAAATATGACCGAAGCTGAAATAAGATTATGGGAGTATTTAAAAACAAAACCACAAGGCTTCAAATTTAGAAGACAACATCCCATAGCAGGTTATGTTTTGGATTTTTATTGTCATAAGCTAAAATTGTCAATTGAAGTGGATGGAGGTTATCACCTTAATAAAGAACAAAAGGAAAAGGACATTGAACGAACTGAGTATCTGAATAGTGTTGGAATTATTGAATCTAGATTTACTAACGAACAAATCCTAAATCAATATGAAACTGTAATCAATAAAATTAATTCCTGTTTGCGCGCTGGCATCCGCCAAGGGCGGACTGGGCGAGCGTGGGCATAAAAACTGTAAATATGATTAAACTCTTTCGCAACATCCGTCAAAACTTACTCATGGAAAACAAGACATCTAAGTATTTTAAATACGCAATCGGTGAAATTGCATTGGTAATGATTGGAATTCTTTTAGCATTACAGGTAAATAATTGGAACGAATCAAGAAAAATAAAAGCCTTTGAAAAAGAGATTTTAACCCTTATTGACCAAAACTTGGAACGGGATTACGCTTTACTATCTATAGAACGTTTTAAGACTGAAGAAGCCATCACGTACACCGAGAAATTATTGGAGCAGGTAGCCTTAAAAAACTACAACGATAGTTTAAACATTTGGATGGGAAAAATTATTTGTTTTGAGCGTTTTAAGTCGCAATCAAGTGCTTTTGAAGTATTAAAATCAAAAGGCCTAGATGTTGTATCAGACAATGAACTCCAGTTGGCATTGATTTCGTATTACGACGAGAGCCTTTTTAAACTTTACGAAAGCTTAAACGATGTTTTAAGCTCGTTCAACAATGACTGGATTCCTGTGGTTAAAACAGAATTTTCAGATTTTAAATGGTCAGAATATTGTGAGCCTATAGATTCCAAAACATTCTTTGAAAAACCAGCATCAATCGTAATGTTTAAATTGTTTAAAGACAATAGAAGTGGCCAACTCAGAAAAATGGATAGCTCACTTGGTGAAATTCAAAATATAAGGCGTTTAATTAAAAGCCATCTACAATGATTAAATTCTTCCGAAATATCCGTAAAAAACTGCTTATGGAAAATAATACAAGTAAGTATTTCAAATACGCCGTTGGCGAAATTATGCTCGTAGTTATTGGCATTTTGATTGCCCTACAGATCAATAATTGGAATGAACATACAAAATCAGTAAAAATTGAGAAAACCTATTATTGCAAAATTGCTGAAGATTTACAGGTAGATATTATGAATATAGATAGCTCAATGGTCTCTCTAGATAGGCGTTTAGAAAGCACCGAAAGATTGTTGAAAAACCTTTTAAAAATCCAAAACGACAAGGAGATCATTTTAAAAGATTTTATATCAACGTTCAGGTATTATAAATTTATTCCTACCAAAGCAGCAATAGTAGATATTACTTCTTCGGGAAAACTAGACAAACTAAGGAATCAAATGTTGAAAAATAGAATTTTAGGTCATTATACAGAACAAGACAACGCCCTAAATATCATTGATGTTAATTACAATGCACTAATCGCAAAACTTTTTAGCATAGAAAAGTTGGCCGACTTTGGGTTTCAAGAAGTACCTCAGTATCGAAAGATATTTGACACAGAATTGCAAGGACTACTTTCTAGTGAGCAATGGCAACTACATCCAAATAATGAGATATTCATACGTACTAAAGACTTAATGATTTTAAATATGATAGAACTGCAACGCGAAAAACAGCTTCTTACTGAAATAAAAGATGATGCTAAAGAACTAAATAGTCTGTTAGTTTCAAACTGTAACTGATATGATAAAATTCCTTCGCCAAATACGTCAAAACCTTATTAAGGAGAGCCAGAAAGGTAAAACCATTATATGTAACGTTAGGCCTGCCTGCCGGCAGGCAGGGACGAAACATGGGTAGAAATAAATAAAGATGAATTTAAACCTCGTGCCTTTAGGTACGAAATATATAATGTACCTAAAGGCACATTAAACCAACAAAATAAACATTTGCTACCAAGATAAAGTCCCTAACGGGACAAAATAAATTGAATAAATGATAAAATTCTTTAGAAAAATACGATACAACCTCATGGTACATAATAAATCTAGTAAATACCTCAAATACGCCATCGGCGAAATCATTCTTGTGGTCATTGGGATTTTGATTGCTCTTCAAATTAACAATTGGAATGAAGAAAAAAAGAACTCGGCTTCTGAACGTCAATATTACTGTAGAATTTTAGAAGATTTTGAACTCGAAAAACAATTAATAGCAGAATTAAATGAGAAGTCAAATTATAGAATCAATACAAGTAAAGAGATTTTATTGGATTTAGATGCAGGTACTAAAGATAAGCATTATCTTATAAATCAGTTTCTATTGGCCAACAGGAGTGAAGTTTATGAACCGCGCAATGTAACCTTTAAAGATTTAATTTCTTCCGGAAACTTAAAATTAATCAACGATATTAACCTGAAAAATTCCCTCATTCAATATTATAGTGAATTGGAAAATAAACAGTTTCAATTGAAACAAAATAGAGATGAAATAACCAAAACAGTTTTTGAATTAGTTAAAACTAACATTGACATTGGTGCTATTCAAGAATTTGAATATGTGCATCGACTACTCGGCCCGGAAATTCTTCAAATTTTACCTCAAAACGATTGGACAAAAGATAAAAACAGCGACTATTATAAAAAATTTCAATTGGCACTTTTGTTCAATATCGCTATGGCAGATAGAGAAAAACAGCATTTAACCGCAATTACCAATTTAATGGAACACCCATACAAGCTCTTGGCAATTAAGTGTAGCAACAAAAATTAAAGATAACCTATGCTAAAATTCTTTAGAAAAATACGATACAACCTCCTGGTACAAAATAAACCTAGTAAACCTGCCTCGGCGTCCAGCCTGTCCGGCAGGCAGGCAGGCAGGTACCTTAAATACGCTGTTGGTGAAATATTACTGGTGGTGGTTGGGATTTTAATTGCCCTAAGTATCAATAACTGGAATGAAACCAGAAAGGACAGAAAAAAAGAAGTTGTTTTTTTGGCACAAATTCACGCCGAATTTAAAGAAAACATAGCACAATTTGAGCGAATAAAAGATTTTCATGAAAAATCGCTCAAGAGTTGTAATTGGATGATTACCCATCAACCATTTAAAACTGTTCAACTAGACTCTCTTCGGTATCATTCACTTTGGTCTAGGGTTTCGTACACTTTTGATCCTTCTGAAAGCAGCGTAAAATCATTAATAAACACAGGAGCGATCGATCTTATACAAGATTTAGAACTTAGAGAAGCACTCATTGGTTGGCAAGATTTGATTGATGATTACCTTGAAGAGGAAAAAGAAATGCGGGAATTTACTGTAAATCATGTTATTCCTTTCAGTTTAGATCATTTTACATTGTATAATGAAGAAGAGCAATTTGTCAAGGTACTAAATTTTAACCAAGAGCAATTAAACAAATATCTCAATCTTATTGCCAGAAAAAAGAGAATACTAGGAGAAATTCTTTTCGGTTTTTCAGATAAAGAAAATGATGAATCCGCCAGTGAAATTGAGAAAGTAATAATGGCAATGGATTTAATTATTGAACGCACTAAACAAACTTCTTCAATATAACCCAAGGAGCCTATCCATATAACTTAAAATATTTTATGATAAAATTCTTTCGCCAACTACGTCAAAAACTGCTCATGGAAAATAATAATAGCAGGTATTTTAAATACGCCATTGGCGAAATTCTGCTCGTGGTCATTGGCATATTGATTGCCCTCAGTATCAACAACTGGAATGATGCCCGTAAGCAAAAAATAGTTGATCAAAAATATTTTCAAAACCTAAAAAATAATTTAATTGGAGATACGGAGCGACTAAACCTTATGATAACTTATAGTGAGGAAAAAGTAAAGGCGGCGAAAAGGATGATGTCTAAAATAAAGCATGACTCTATCGGTTCACTCTATGAATTTTCAGACGACATGAGAACCTTACTTTTTGTGGATGAGTTTAGGCCGGACCAATCTACTTACAACGAAATGAAAAGTTCAGGCAATTTCAGTAAATTACAGAATGATTCACTCAAGCTCAAAATGTTGAAACTACAAAAAACCTATATCGATGTTGCGTCTTTGCAAGAGCATATGAGATATGACTTCAATATATTCATCGAGAATTTTGAGAAATTTGTAGACTGGAGCAAGTATTTTGATCTTAATCGATCCAATCCGACCCAATTGATATTTATACATGATTCGACCTACATCGAAAGGCATGCTGATATTTTGCGTGGGGAAATTACCAATCTTTTCCAAAATAAAGTGTTTGCCAATAATATTTTTCTGTCAGAAATCAACCATGCTTACGGTATGGACGTTTTGAAAAAAAACCAAGTCCAAATCAACGATATTATTAATGTTTTAGAAATTGAAATTACAAATTAAAATGCTGTCATATCTCCGAAAAATCCGCAAAAAACTTCTCCAACAAAACCGGGTCACCCAATATCTAACCTATGCCATTGGCGAAATCATTCTTGTGGTTATAGGGATTTTGATTGCTTTATCAATTAATAACTGGAATGAAGCTAGGAAACACAAAATTACAGAACTGGGTTTTGTCAAAAGTCTGGTAAAAGATTTAAATGAAGATTTGATAGCTTTAGAAAGCACCATTGAATATAACGATATAAAGGTCTCTAGATTAGATAGTTTGCTGAAATATGCCGGCACTGACATTAATGCCATGAAAAATCAAAACCAGCTTTACAGTCTTTTAAGAAGGAGCCTTTTTAATAGAAGGTCTTTTCAAAACCAAAATAGGACACTTTTAAAGCTTTCTGCTTTAGATACTGAAGTGATAAGGACCCATGTTGCAGACAGCCTTGCCATATTTCAGCAAGCCCTAATTAGGTTGGAAGAACAGGAAACAAGTTATGTGCAAATATTAAGAGAAACTTATATATTTTCAAATAAATTGTTTAAAAACTATCATTTTTCAAATGAAGACTATGTCGTGAATGTAAAATTTACGGGCAAGCTTTTCCCACCAATCCATACTGATGTAAATCTTCAAGATGAATTTTTTAATCTTGCTGGAATGGCCCGTGGCGTCTCAAACAACTATGTTTCAAATTTTCTTAGGGGTCATCTTCAAACTACGAAGAACTTAAAAAACTTTTTAGAAAAAGAATATAAGCTATGATAAAAATCTTCCGAAACATCCGCCAGAACCTTCTTAATGAAGGCAAAACCACAAAGTACTTCAAATACGCCATTGGTGAGATCATTCTAGTAGTCATAGGGATTTTGATTGCCCTGAGTATTAATAACTGGAATGAAGCCAATAAAAATGCAAAACGCGAACATGCCTTTCTTATCAACCTTCAAGAGGATTTAAGATCAGACTCACTTCGGTTGAGCGAAATAAAAGAAAAATTAAAGATAGCCGTGAGCTATAAAAAAGTATTTGAGCGCGAGATGAAAGGAACTGTAACAGACCCGGATTCGCTGACTGCACATTTTATGAAGCAATATAACATATTAATCGATTTTGTGCCCAACTCCACAACGGTAGACGAACTCTCAAACAATGGGCTCAACTTAATTTCAAACCCTTCGCTTCGAAGACAAATCGTCGCGATTTACAATACCTACGACGAGCTAATTCTAAAACTCAAAATTGGATGGGAGAAAGGTCAATTGGTTGTTAACTATGTCAGTCACAATTTTGAAAACATTAATATCCCAACTGAGGCAGAAATTCGAAACTTACTAAAAGATAAATTTTATGTCAATCAAACCCATATGAACTTTCTAGGTACCCAATTAACTGCTGTGGATCAAGCCTTGCAACAGTGCGAAGAAACCCTTTTAATGATTCAAAACAATTTATGATTAGTTTATTCAGAAAAATCCGCCAAAACCTCCTCTATGAAAATAAGAGAAGCAGGTACCTTAAGTACGCCATTGGTGAAATCTTTTTGGTAGTTATTGGTATATTGATTGCCTTGCAGATCAATAATTGGAATCAAAATAGACTTCTAAAAAATGATGAGGTTCTTTTAGTAAAGCAACTATTACAAGATACTAAAGCCGACGCGCTATTTTTTGAAGAGAGACTCTATAAACTAAAAACACAAGCATATTTCTACAATAACCTTTTAAATCTTTGCAAAGGATTAGCAATTGAAAAAGACACAATCATCCTTTCAGACTTTAAAAATCAACCATTTACTAAACTAGCCAATCAGTCTAATGTTTTAAAAAACAATCCTAATGCCTATGAACAATTGTTAAGTGCCACACTTAAAATTGAGTTGCAAAAATATGCTTCAAAATATGAATTTGTTTATAGGTCTATCGAGTATTATAATAGTCAAATAGAGGAGTATTATGTACCCTTAAGAATAACCTACTACAAAGAAATGCCAAATATAGGCGAGGTTAAGAATTATGAAGATTTAAGATTTTTATGTGATAATGACACAAACTTAGGTGTTATTCAACTGCTAAAATCCACTGCTACAACCGCCAGCAGCCAAACTGAAGACTTTATAAATATAAACGCACAATTCACTAAAAAATTAATACACTTTTTAGAAAATAGTCATGATTAAAATCTTTAGAAAAATACGTCAAAAACTTATCGAGCAATCCAAAGTTCGCAGTCCTGCCTCACCGGCAGGCAGGTATTTTCTATACGCCATTGGCGAAATCCTATTGGTCGTAATCGGAATTCTGATTGCCTTGCAGGTAAACAACTGGAACGAAAACAGAAAAAATCAAATAGAGGGGATAGCTATGCTTAAAAATTTAAAATCCGAATTAACAGAAGATTTTTCAATGATGGCCTACAACCTAGAAAGATTGGAAAGAAGAAAAGCAGCTGCTGATTATCTCTACCAACTTATAACCAATGACGCTGAAAGGGTTGAGAAAGACAGCACTGCCATTGTTGCGGCATTAATGCGCTGTAGTTATATCCATAAGTTTGTCCCTTCATTTGCGGTATATAACGAAATTCAAAATTCAGGTAAACTCAATTTAATCAGGTCAGATAGTATCAAAAAACACTTGGCCAACTATAAATCAAGAGTTGAAGAAAGCCTTAGGGTTGAAAGTCCCTATGAAATAACCATAAAGGACTTTGAAAAGAAGGCTATAAATTTTCTTTTAGAAATTCCATTTTCGGAGAATAAAATATTAACAGAAAGGTACAGTCTCATCAATTTTAACTTATTTGAAATCCAAAAAGATAAAGCCTTTCTATCCTTACTAAAGCACATCAGCTATATTACTACAATTGAACTTAACGTAAAAAAGGACTTACTTATTCCCCGATTAGAAGACTTAGAAGATTCAATTGATAAAGAACTCCTATTATGATAAAATTCTTCCGAAACATCCGCCAGAACCTTCTCAACAAAGGAAAAACATCAAAATACTTCAAATATGCCATTGGAGAGATTGTGCTTGTCGTTATTGGGATTTTGATTGCGTTGCAGATCAATACTTGGAATGAAGACCGGCTAATGAAACTTCAAATAAAAACTAATCTTATAAATCTTTCCAAAGCCATTCAACAAGATTATGACCTTTTGAAAGAAATAGAAGAAATTAATGACTTCAGGTATAATTCAATAAATCAAGTACTAAGATGGGCCGAAATTCCTTTACAAGAAATAGATACCATCCCAATAAAACTAATGAGTACATCAATATGGGAAGGAGCTGTTCCTGAAACATTTGACGCTGAATTTTATAAAAAATCATTCCGTTATGTACAAAAACCTCGCATGATGATTGTACAAACCTATGCCATGGAAGAATTAAAAAATTCAGGATTGTATTCTAAATTAGATAATCAAAAGTTAAAAAACGCATTAAATAAATACTACAGCGATTTGAAATGGTTTTTTGGACGAGATGAATTGAATAAAAATGATTTCGTTGATGAATATGAAAACTACATTAACAATAAGTATAGTTTAACCGTGCTTGATGTGCCCTTTATTACTAATCCTTTAGAGTCTATAAAAAAAGATGCAGGACTTGTTGTGAGGTTAAGAAACTTGAAAGATAATGCTGGTTGGAGAATATATGGTGCAAAAACAAGCAAAAATAGAGCGGAGCTGTTGCTGAAGGAAATACAAAATGAAATTGATAAGATTTAAAGTCTAGTTTATAATTGTTGCAAACCACAAAACAAAAAGATTCCAGCTTTCAAGAGAATTAATAACTAACCGTTTAAACGGAAAATAAATATGATAAAATTATTTAGAAACATTCGAAGAAAACTGCTTGAACAAGGCAAAACCGCAAACTATCTTAAATACGCCATTGGTGAAATACTTCTTGTGGTCCTTGGCATCCTAATAGCCCTTCAAATCAACAATGCAAATGAGGCCCGAAAGGCAAAGCAATCTGAACAGGTAGTTTTAAAAAATATAGTTCAGGATTTAAAAGCAGATTCGCTGGCCTTCAATGATAATCTTTATCTTTTAAGTAAAATTAATAACCTACATCAAACGCTTTATGAAATCGGTGTTAAAGGCATGGACTCCGATATAGAAAACCCCAACTTGATCAGGTTAATGATTTATCATAGTCCTGTAGCAATAAAAAACGATCCCAATATCGCCGGCAAAATATCCAACGAAGATATCAGGAAAGAGATTAACACTTATTCCAGGTATTTAATAGATCTTGATGCCACCTCTTTACAATTTGAAGAGTTGATAGAAAACAGAATGCGGGTCTTTTTGGCCGATAAAAAAGTCCACCGTTTATCCAATTGGTTTGAAAGCAAAGCCATTGCTAAAGAAGTATTACCCTTTGAATTTGTTGATAAAACAGATTTAATTCTTCTCGCCAAAACACCAGAATTCCAACAATTGCTTTTGGAAGCATCCATAAAATCCAAAAGTACAGGAGCTAATTACGAAACAGTCCTCGCCCAAAATCAGAAACTAAAAGAATTGATCCAAAAAGAACTCAAATGATGAAACGAATCCTCACCACCCTTAAAGAAAAATGGCCGGAATACTTCCTGGAAATCCTCGTACTTATTATCGGGATCCTGTTGGCACTTCAGGTGAATAATTGGAATGAAGAGCGGATTCTGGCAAATACACAAACCAAACAGCTTAGGATTATCAGACAGGAAATGTCCAATAACTTGTTTTTATTGGAAAAGGAGTGGGAGAAACTTAGCGTTCAAATAGAAAAGCAATTAAAGTTTATCGACCTGATAAATTCCCCCTCTGCTATGGATTCTATCTCAGAGGAAGCATTCAGCATTCTGCTTCTTCAGGCTTTCAATGAAAGGGTAGAGACCCCAATAGAAAATTCGGCATTGAACGAACTGATATCATCCGGAGGATTAAAGGACATCAAAAATGACAGCATCAAAACCTATCTTGCCTCTTGGCATACCAGATTAAATAATCTAAAAAAGCAGGAAGACATAATAAAGGAAACTAACAAAGGATTCAACCAATTTGAAAGGCAATCACCTGATTTTAGTTTTAGGGTTTATCTGAATACTGTTTATCCGGACCGGGGAATATCCCTTCCATCTTCTCCAAAGTCGAACAAAAAGATCGTTAACAATCAGGAGTTTGAGAATATAATCATCACTTTATGGGGTCAACAGAGAAGAGTGGAAACTGTATTTTATCCTCAATACAAGAAAGACCTGATTGCCATCATTGAAGCGCTGGACAAAGAACTCAAAAACCCATGATCTTATTTTTTAGAAAAATCCGCCAAAAGCTCCTCTCTCAAAATCGGTTTACAAGATATCTCGCTTATGCATTAGGCGAAGTTCTACTGGTCGTGATTGGGATATTAATCGCTCTGCAGATCAACAATTGGAATACAGCCAAAACTATCAGAGCTACAGAGATCGAAATGCTTGACGACTTAAAAAGAGCCTTGGAGACTGATTTAAAAAATGTGATAAACAACAATATCCGGGATTGTAATATTCGCCTAGCGGTCACCAAATTAATAGTGGACTGGTCCATCCTAGCAACTCCATCTCCTGATTCTATTGCTAAATACCATATCTACATGGGCTTATTCCGAACTTTTACGCCAGTCACTAGTCCATACAAAATATTGGAGACCAAAGGACTTGATATCATCAGGAACAAGACACTCAAGTATAAAATCATCAATCTTTATACTTTGGAGTACGCTAACCTGAACACCCTATTTGAAAATGAAGCATACAACACAAGAGACGTATATCGACCTGAAATCAGAAAGCATTTCAAAATAAACCCGCCAGAAATGGAAGTTCGATATCAGCCCCTTGGATTAGAAAATTCAATCAAAGACCGGGATTTCATGAATATGGTCACGATTATGTATTCAAACAACATCGACTTGCTCAAATTTTTCATGACCATCCAAGTTGCCATTCAGGATGTGATTCGGGAGATTGATCAAGAAATAAAAACCAATTAAAATTATAAATATGTTCAAGTTTTTCCGCAATATCCGTAAGCAACTTCTCTCCCACCTGCCTACCGGCAAGGTCACAAGCTACCTTGCTTATGCGGTCGGAGAAATCTTCCTTGTGGTCATCGGAATTTTAATCGCTTTGCAAATCAATAACTGGAATGAGGAGAGAAAACAGAATCATTCGATTCGTTTGACTATCCAATCTTTAATTGAGGATTTCAAACAGGATACAATTCAATTAAAGTTGGATATTAAAACAATTGAAGAAGATCTTGAAAGGCTTGGGGGATTTAAGGATAGACTATCCCAACCGACTAGTACAATAGACACCTTGAGGCATATTGCCCGCTATGAATATATCCCATTCTTTGATCCAAGCAATGAAATGAACAGGAATACGATAGTTTCAATATTGAACACAGGAATTATCGAGTACTTTGATCACGGACTTAAGGCAAAAATCCTTAAGTTTAATTCTGACCAACTTAAATCAATAAAAATTATGGATGAAAACGTTTCTATCTATTTGAATACGCAATATTCATTTGGTCTTGGAATAGCATCACAAAGCGGGAATCCCAATTCCATGCTGACCTCAGTTACAATAGATGGTCCCCTATCTGAGCAATACTGGTCAACTATTGACGATAAGCAACTTCTCCAATCCATGCTCAACACCATATCAGGGAAAATGGCCATGAACAAAATCCTTTTGTTAACCAAAAAAAATCTTTTTGACAATACAACGGAAATCCTTAGTTACCTCCAAAAAATAAACCTTTGATCATGCTAAAATTCTTCCGAAAAATCCGCCATAAACTCCTCGCCGACCTGCCTGCCAGTAAGGGAGGAAATCGGGTGACCCGCTACTTAGTCTACGCTTTAGGTGAAATCCTACTTGTGGTTATTGGGATTCTCATCGCCCTGCAAATCAATACCTGGAATGAAGAACGGAAAATATCCAAAGAACGGAATCAATTTATGCAGTCTATCAAAGAAGATTTAATAGCAGATACATTAAGTTTGCAAGAGACATTAGGTAAATGGAATATTCAACTTGCTGATTTGAATGCTTTTAAACAACAAGTAAATACCACTAAAAACATCGATTCATTGATTTTTTTGGTCAGA
The DNA here is from genome assembly GCF_006494535.1 of Paucihalobacter ruber. Classification (GTDB taxonomy): domain Bacteria; phylum Bacteroidota; class Bacteroidia; order Flavobacteriales; family Flavobacteriaceae; genus Paucihalobacter; species Paucihalobacter ruber. Next base: position 73,366 of record NZ_VHIQ01000005.1, on the reverse strand, counting down.
TACGAATTTTCGCCTTATTTCTCATCTTTTTCAGGTTTCAATGACAATACATATAGGTCTATGCTCAATACCGGTAAACTTAGCATTTTACATCCTGAATTGAGAAAGGTTTTACAGGCACATTATAATCAGCAGTTGGATACGAAAGAGTGGCATGTTAACCAAATAGAACTTTATCAGACCGTAGTTAGAACCTATACGGATCAATTCCCCATGAATATCGATGCAAAATTTATCAGTAATCAGGCATTGGAAGATATAGTTTGGAAAGATATCAATCCTAAACAATTAATCTTAGTTTTAAATAGTTGGGGGACCAGAAAGTCATTTTATTATCAATCGCATATTCCACGCTTTGAAGCCAGATTAGAGGAAACAGTTTTTATATTAGAGACACATTTTAATAAATAGTATTATACAGACAAAAGAATGATCAAAATTTTTAGAAAAATCCGCCAAAAACTCCTTTCCCAAGGCCTGTCTGCCGGAAAGACTTCACAGTATCTTAAGTACGCCATCGGGGAAATTTTCCTTGTTGTAATCGGGATTTTGATTGCGTTATCCATCAACAACTGGAATGAACAACGAAAGCAAACGAAAGCCCGACAATTGTTTACTGAATCTATGCTTTTGGAGTTGAAAAAAGATAGCACTTTCTTGGTTGATATTATAAACGAATTGGAGAAAAGTGTTGCTATGCGTCAGGATCTCAAGAATCGGATAAATAATCCTTTGGCTACCTTGGATACAATAGATCATATTTTAAAATATGAGTATAATCCCGGCTTTGTCAAAGCAGTCCATTTGAATAAAAATACCTTTTCAACTTTGTCTACATCCAGTCAGATTGCCCTTTTTAAAAATACCGATGCAGACCACATTCAAACCTATTACCAATTGGTCCTCAAAATGGAGAACTTTCAGGAAGGTCAGCTGAACTTTTACCGCGATACTTTTTCAAAGTTTCTGGAAAAAGTCCCATCAGCGGATAATATGGAAGCATACCCGCTACTGGAACCCGGTAAACTTAAAGACCAAATCTGGGCAGGAGTCGATATGCAAGCGGCAAGATTGCAGTTCGGTGGAATCACCACCCTTCAAAACCATATATTTATCACTTTCCTGAGAATGGACAACGAGCTATTAGAAGCCAACCAAAAACTTATCCATCACCTTAAAGGAAATTTTCCATGATCTCAATCTTCCGCAACCTGCCTGCCGGCAAGGCAGGAATCCGTCAAAAACTTCTAGCCCAAAACCAAGTCACTCGATACTTGGTCTATGCCATTGGCGAAATCATCCTCGTTGTTATCGGGATTTTAATTGCCTTGAGTATCAACAACTGGAACGAAAACAGAAAAGACAATTTGTTGATGAAAAAATATACCGAAAACTTGATCTCAGAATTAAAGAGTGACCTATTGATGTATGATGAGTTAGACGCTAGAAACAAAAGAGTGACTAAAAACATCCAAAGTTATTTTGCTTACTATAATTCTGATCAACCAAACCTGGACACCTTAATTTCAAAACGGGATACTCTAAAAGCCAATTTGCGGATTTTCGCTTCCTCCACCTACACAATTCAGGATTTGATTTCTACCGGCAACCTTAGACTTTTTCCAAGCCAAACTAAAACCGAAATTTTAAAATTTCAGAGCACTCAAGAAGAGAAGGACATTTATATAAAAGAGTCCTTTGAGTTAATTACATCTTTAATGCAAGAACTTGACAAAAAAGACGATTTGCTCTTTCGACGGAAATATTCAACCAAACAGCATGAAAGCGTCAGGAATTGGCGATACAATTTGGATTCAGACAATTACTTATTGGATAACAATATGTTAGTTAGGTTTTTAACCTTGTATTCATTCCAAGAAAGTAGTAATAATGACCTCATTAGCGCATCAAATGAGCTTTTGAACATGCTCGAAAACCTTATAAATGAAAGTCAAGAATGATAAAACTCCTCCGCAAAATCCGCCAAAAACTTCTAGTTGAAGGAAAGACTTCACAGTATTTTAAATACGCCATTGGCGAAATCATCCTTGTGGTAATAGGAATTTTGATTGCTCTGAGTATCAACAACTGGAACGAAAACAGAAAAACATCAGCTCAGGTTAAAAATATTCTAAGAGCTTTACACAGCGATTTGGTACAAGACACCATTTTAATAACTAAGAAATTGCCGGGTATTGCAGAGCAATATGAATTTAATGAAAGCATCAGAGCTCGTGTGGCTGCGCCAAATGCCACCTTAGATACTTTAATAAAAATTACGCGATTTGAGTTGAACCCAACTTGGAGCGACCAAATTTTGTATAACACCAATGCCTATAACAGCCTTAATGAAACCGGATTGATAGAAAATCTATCGGACACCTTAAAATCAAAAATTAAAAATTTTTACAATAACAAATTTTATTTAAATAGAAAGGTAGAAAGAACTACAAACGATTATAGAAATAAAGTGTCATCGTTTGTAGACACCTACAGTTTTGGCTCAACAAAACTTCACGATCAGGGTGCATTGATAGATAGTTTAATTTGGCAAAATATTAATCCCGGTCATCTGGCAGCCAGATTTCAAGGAATTACAAATTTCAGGAGAATTCATTTTTTAGAAACCAAAGAAGAATTGGAATATTCTTTAATACAGTCAAGAGAATTATTAAAAAACATCAACTTATATTTAAATTAGTAATGATAAAATTATTTAGACATTTCCGCCAAAACCTTTTCAATGAGGGCCTGTCTGCAGGACAGGCAGGTAAAACAACTAAGTACTTTAAATACGCCATTGGTGAAATCCTGCTCGTTGTGATTGGCATTTTGATTGCCTTACAAATTAATACTTGGAACAATAACCGATTAAACAGTATCGAAGAAAAAAAATTACTGCAAAACTTAACGATTGACCTAAATTTAGAATTGGCTGCTATGGAAAATCATCAATCGATGCAACAATCCATGCTAGATAACTGCATGTCTATTTTGGAAAATTATAATAAGAATGACGGTTTCCTTATTGACGAAGAACTCAATAAAAAAATGAATCAACTTTGGATACGCTATGGTTATACAATGAATAAAGCCACTTTCTCTACTATGGAAAGCACAGGCAAAATTGATTTAATTCAAAATGAATTTACAAGAAATCAAATAGTGATATACTACAGGTCATTAACCGCATTTAGCAATAACACACAAAACAATAATTCTGATTTGGTTGACGGTTTATTAAATCATAATCTTATAGAATTATCCTATTTTGAAGAAGGTTTGTATAATGGAAAAAATTTGGGAGCCATCAATTTTATGAACAAAAAAAATTACCCAATTCAAAATAATGATAGATTAATAAATCAATTAAAATACAAACTATCTATTGATGACAACATTCTCAAATTAATCAACATTGTCAATCTACGAATGTTTCTTGCTAATATACAAATGGCTTACGTTGAACAACAAATGGAAGCAACACATAACCTTATTAATATCATTAAAAAAGACTTAGAATAAAAAATGATAAAATTCTTCCGAAACCTCCGCCAAAAACTCATTCAGCAAAACCGAATCAGTCAATACCTTGTATATGCCATCGGGGAAATCATCTTGGTAGTGATTGGTATTTTAATCGCCCTTCAATTAAACATTCAAAAAGAAGCGGCTAAAGAAAGGAAAGTAACCGAGCAGCTTTTAATAGGTGTTCAGGCTGATTTGAAATTGGAAGTTGAGCGTATTGATTTTCTGCAGTCGTATTATGGCGATATTACAGATGGCATACAAACAATTCTATTAAATTACCAAGGAAAGGAAAGCAATACCAACCAAGAGCTAGGTCAATATTTCTTGAACACTTTTGAATTTCGGAAATTTTCCAAATTCAATACCAACTATCAATCCTTATATGGAGGCAGTCTTTTACAAGAAATTGCAGACAAGCAACTTGCAGAAGACATCATTACCTACTACTCCGCGCAATTTTTAGAGTGGTCTTTAGAAATTTATCAGCAAAAGGCTAGCGGATTTAATTTTAACGATACTACCCTATTTAATCCTCTCGATAAACTCAAAAGAAATACCGGTTACCAATCCATTCCTAATTATCGATTAGAAGTTGGTGCTGATTATACAACCGATTTTAATGAATTTATCAATGAACCTGAGGTATTGAACTTCCTCGCAGATTTATTGCATCAGAGTGAATTGGTTTTTAAAAATCTCGAAAACTATAAAGAAACCAACCTTAGGTTATCAAACCGTATACAAAAATACCTCGACCAATGATACAATTCTTCAGAAACATGCCTCGCCTGCCTGTCGGACAAGCTTGGTGCCCAGGTATAAAACCGGGTCAGCCTTTACTATACCAATGGAAAAACCCTTTTAGTTGTCCTTGGTATTTTAATCGCCTAACAAACCAATCATTGCAATGAAAACAGCAATTTAAATTTTAGTTGAAGTTATTGAAATAGCGTTAAATTTAAACCAACATAACACTAACAAAAACAAATAGAAATTATGGGAATTTTTTGGGACTTATTACAGCAAGACGAATTACAAAAACAAGAAAAAAAAGCCAACAGCTTAGAAGAGAGAATTGAGCAACTGGAACAAGAATTGACTGAAACAAGAACACTACTTAAAAAAACTTTGGTAGCGCTTGAAACACATCTTAATCAGGATATTGATGGCGATGGCAAAATGGGATAAAATCATAACCTTTATTAATTTACAATAATACATTATGGAAACCAAAACAATCATTTATTTGGTAGCTGCCGCATTAATTTTAAGAGTCATTATTAAAGTGATAGCACGCTATTTCAAGGAACAAAAAAATGTTAATAAGACTGATGAGCAATGATTAAATTCTTCAGAAAAATTAGATACGATCTCATGACCCGGAACAAAACAAGCCGTTACTTCAAATACGCCATAGGCGAAATTGTATTGGTGGTCATTGGTATTTTGATTGCCCTAAGTATCAACAACTGGAATGAAACCCGAAAAATTAGAACGTCGGAACAAGAAATTCTACAAAATTTAAAAAGTGAGTTAATCACTAACAAAATAGAATTAGAAAAAATATACAACTCACACCTCAATGCTTTCAATTCTGGCATTACCCTATTACAACTATTCAATACCGATGTTTCAACTATTCCTGCAACTAAATTAGACTCCATCCTCGCAGAGTTTGAAATGAGTCGAACTTTCGAGGTAAGCGATGGTTATATTAAATCATTATTGGCATCGGGTAAAGTTGACTACATTCAAAATTCCGACTTAAAGGCATTTGTTGGCTCTTTTGACAGTCAGGTAATTGACGCTACAGAAGAAATTATACCGATGAGAAAATTATTTGAAGACCGGTTATGGCCATTAATTGATGGTAAAATATCTAGCTCTAACAGGATACGGTATCTGGCCACTTATTCAATCATTCCTAAAGGCTCTTACACATCCAGTTATATTTGGTTTTTTGAAAATCGTGAAATCGAAGACATCGTCAGTAACATTATGGTCTGGAGAAAAGATTTAATGGAGGATGAAATAACCTTTTTAGAAAACATCAACCTTACGATAAAAAATATCGAAAAAGAACTAAACCAATAATATTCCCTCCCGATAGCTATCGGGATTCTAGGGAAATAAAGTTACCCGTTTGCACGGGAAATAAATATGATAAAACTCTTCCGCAACATCCGCCAAAACCTGCTCGCCCAGGGCAAAACCACCAGATATTTCAAATACGCTATTGGAGAAATCATCCTCGTGGTTATCGGGATTTTAATCGCCCTTCAAATCAACAACTGGAATGAAGAGCGAAAAGAAAAAATAGTAGAAAAAAATTTCTTTGAAAATGTACGCATAGATCTTGAAAAGGATGAAGAAAAATTGAAGTATTACCATAAATTCTATACTAAAAGAATAGAATATCTGGATACCCTCTTAACTTATGTGAGAAACCCAAATATAACAATGGGTATTGAAAAATTTGGAATGTATGTAGAGCCGTTGTTTTACGCTTCAGACCCAACAAATAACAACACTACATTTGAATCTGCCAAAACCTCTGGAACCTTCAACAATTTTAAGGAGAAAGAACTACTAAAAGAACTTTCACAATACTATGCAGATTTTACATTAATCGACAAAGCATTTAGTTCAGTGGTTAGGTTTATCGAAAATCAATTTGAACCCTTAATGTATACCCTGCCTGAAAACTACATGACAGCTCAAACAGGCATACTCGTAGTAAATGAAGGTGATGTGCAAGATTTTTATAAAAAAATTGCTTCCATCAAAGATTACCGCAACATCAAAGCAGATTATGAGGGATTATTGAGAACTCCAATTATGGAAAATTATTTAATTGGCGATATGGGAAGATCCTTTGGTGCCCTGGGTATAATTACAGTAAGACAAGATTTACTCGAACAACTTAAAGTTAAAATAGAGCAATATGATTAAGTTTTTTAGAAACATCCGTAAAAACCTTCTCAATGAAGGCTCGCCTGCCGGACAGGCAGGAAAAACCACAAAATACTTCAAATACGCCATTGGCGAAATTGTTCTTGTGGTTCTTGGTATTTTAATTGCTCTACAAATCAACAACTGGAACGAAAACCAAAAGAAAATCAAAATCAAGCAAACTTATATCGATAATTTAATTACCGATCTTACAAAAGATACCATATTTATGAATAAAAATCTGCTTGTGAATTATGGCTACAAACAAAATATTGATTCTAGTTTATCCTTTATCCATAATTCCACACCAAATCTAGATACCATAGTGAAACATATTAAAAAAAGTTTTAATACCGGTTTAAGAGTTACTAATAATTACAACGACAATACGTTTAGCATTCTAATTTCAAGTGGAAATATCGATTTGTTCTCTAACAAATTCACAAATGAATTGATGGAATTAAACCGACTTCAAAAATCAGAAAATTCAGTCTCTGACGGAAACAAAAATTACTTTTTTGAGACATTAAATATGTATCAATCCAAATATTACAATCCTAATAGCGCTAACAATGACTTACCAAATAATGAATTCTTAAATACAATTTTATGGCAAGATAAAAATACAAATGACCTTATTTCTCAATATTTGAACATGAAACTACAACAAGCACATACTATAAACAGGTATATTGAACTAACAGATTTGGTTTTGAAAAAATCGGAGAAAATTTTAAATCAATTAAAAAACAATGATGATTTATGATAAAACTCTTCCGTAAAATCCGTCAAAAACTTCTCCATGAAGGTAAAACAACAAAGTATTTCAAGTATGCTATAGGTGAAATCCTATTGGTGGTTATTGGGATTTTGATAGCGCTTCAAATTAACAATTGGAATGAGGACAGAAAAGGCAAATTACAAATGCTGATAAATATTAGTTCAATAAAAGAAGATATTCAAACCGATATTTTAGATTTTCATAGAATAAAAAGCATTTTACAAGATCAAATTGAATCAGGAAGATACATCATTCCTATTATGGAATCTGAAACTCGATTTATAAAAGATTCACTTCAATTTATTAGATCGTTTCAGAAATTGACAACTACTACAAATATTATTGAACGCACTAATACGTGGAACTTTCTTAATTCAACGGGAATAATATCAGAATTTCCAGACTTAAAGCTTCAAAAAATGCTTCAAGATTATTATTACTCTTATAGTATTGTTTCAGAAGGCTTAAATAATTCATCTTCACCAAGTCGTCTTGAACTTCGCAAATTAAAATACGAACTTTTTACAGATACCGAACATAGAAAATTTTTTCCGACAAATACCCCTAAACCTCCAAACAAGAATAGTTATGAGGCTATTTTTAATGATAAAAGGGTTTTGCCCCTTTGTAGGTATATAACCAGTAATTCAACTTATTTCGAGTCCAGCATATCTAACTTACTAGAAAATGGAGAAGAAATTCTTGACTATTTAAATAAAAATTACAGCAAAAAATATGATTAAACTCTTTCGCAACCTCCGCAAAAAACTTATTGAACAATCCAAAGTTCTTAGTCCTGCCTCGCCGGCAGGCAGGTACTTCTTTTATGCCATTGGCGAAATCATCCTAGTCGTCATCGGTATCCTAATTGCCCTACAAATCAATAACTGGAACCAGGAAAAAATAGGCCACAACCTTGAGCGCGTATATCTACATAATCTTATTGGTGATTTGGAAAGCCAACTACTTGAACTGGAAAGACAGAGAAATAACGCACAATTTGTAAAGGAAGCACTGAAAAGGGTGACTGCAAATATCAATAATGGATTTAGCGAAGCAGACCTAACGCAATATAATCAAGACATGCAGTCAATTGTCATCACAAGGACTTTAAACTTGTATGATGCCACATTTCAGGACCTGAAAAGTACCGGCAATTTGAACTTGATTAGTAACGAAACACTGAAGCAAGATATCCTCAATTATTTTCAGTTAAGCAATCGAGATGTATATGTGATTAGAAAAAATGCAGAAGGCTATCATTATACAATTACCCAAGAGTTTATGGGCAGCTTATTAGTAAATTTTGACCTTAAGGGTATGAAAAATAGACTCTCAACTGCGGCTTCCTTATCAGATTCTTTAAGCCTAGTAAAGTTTGACCCTAGGGTTGAATCCTTGCTCAATACTCAACTAGCTAACAGGTTAACAGATTTGGACAATCAACAAAAGGTGAAAAATATGGTATCAAACCGTTGGTACACCATCGAAATAAACCTGCAGTTTTCTAATGAAATGGCAAACCGTACACTTAAACTAATCACTGAACTAAAAAAGGAGCTGAACTGATATGATAAAATTCTTCCGAAAAATCCGCCAAAACCTTCTCGTCGAAGGAAAGACTTCGCAGTACCTTAAATACGCCATCGGCGAAATCATTCTCGTGGTGATAGGTATATTCATCGCGCTTCAGTTAAACAACTGGAACCAAAACCGCATCGATAACCTACAAGCTAACAATGCGCTTTACAATCTAAAAGCCGAACTACAAAAAAATATAGTGGACCTTGAAACATTAGATTCCCTTTATGCAACTTTCCAATCCTCAACTAAAAAAGGCATCGAAATGCTTAACAATAATCTATCAGTACGAGATTTAATTGCCTTAGATACGCTGATAAGAAGCAACTACACTACCTTCCCATTAACCAAAAGCACTTATCAAGAATTAATAAACACAGGTAACTTTTACAACATCAAAAACGAAAAACTTAAATCAGAAATCAATAAACTATACTTAGAAGGAGAAAGAAGAACATCTGCCTTTCTCGAAATTAACAGTAACACCCAACAACTAATGCTAAATCCTGATTTATTTAATTACCATTACCTCGTAGACCAATTAAAGTCGGAAAGACCAAACATACGCACACTTGATACACTCTGGATACAAAATAAAAATTCACCAACTTTTTTGGCGCTTTATAACAAGGCCCGACTAACTCAATTAGCGAGTAATACGGGGAGAATAAATCTTATAAAAAGACATATAATAATTTCCAAAAATCTTATACTTTCTATTGAAAATGAATTGAAAAAGGAAACTAATAACACAGTCAAATAATACCGCTTTATTTTATAACTTTAGAACGACCAAAAACCAACCAATTACCAATGGAAACACTCAATACCTTAATAAGCATCAACCTGGATTACCTTACCGTGGCTTTGCTCGTGATCTTTTTTACCGCCGAAAATGTATTCAACACCCAATTCAAATTTGATAAAATGGGTAAACATTTATTAGAAAACATCGGTTTTTTAATCATCATTACCCTTTTAAATTTGTTTTGGGCTACCGTTATTGTTAACGGCGTTGATTGGCTTCACAACAATCAAGTAGGACTGTTTCATTATATCGACCTACCACTTTGGTTGTCGCTTATTTTAAGCGTTATGCTATATGACATGGCCAATTATTGGTTTCACCGCCTAGCACACAACGTCTCTTTTCTTTGGAGTTTCCACAGGGTTCATCACAGCGATAGCCGCATGGATGCCTCCTCAAACATACGTGTACATCCCATTGAACTCGTATTTTATTTTGGCTCTTCTAGTTTTATTATGGCTGCAATTTTTGGATTAAGCACCCTTGGACTTGGTTTGTATGTGATCATCATCATTCCCTATGTTTTTATTGAACATTGCAATATAAAATACCCTGCCTGGATAGATAAAACCTTCGGATTGGTATTTACAACGCCCAATTTTCATCGCGTGCACCACGATCAAGATGAGTTTTATACCAATTCTAACTACGCCGATATTTTTATTCTTTGGGACCGCATTTTCGGTACTTTTAAATACAAACAACCCGAAGACATTAAACTCGGCTTAAAAGAATTTGACGACCAAAAACAATCCTTTTGGTACTTAATGAAAACGCCCTTTATCAATATTCCGAGACATTCAGATACCAACCTAAACTCTAAATAAGTCATGCAAAAAAAATTAATACTCTTAGTTTTTTCTTTAAACTGTGCCATTGCCTATTGCCAAAAACCAGGCGAAGCAGTTATTGCTGAAAAACTCGCTCCGGTGTTTACTCAATCAGAATTACCTTATCCCTTTTCAACTGCCGTGCAGGTAGGCGACATATTGTATCTTTCTGGTGATCTCGGCGCTGCTGAAACAGGAAACACAGTGGTTCCAGGTGGAATAGAGCCTGAAACCCGGCAAATGTTCAAACGAATAACAGCAACACTTTCACATCACGGCTTAACCCTAAAAGATGTTTTTAAATGTACCGTAATGCTCGCAGATATGTCTGAATGGCAAACTTTCAATGCTATCTATGCCACTTATTTTGAACCCGGCAAATACCCTACCAGATCTGCTATGGGTGTAAACGGTCTTGCACTCGGTGCCCGGGTTGAGATGGAATGCTGGGCATGGAATCCACAGTAATAATAAGCATTCAAAACCAAAGTTTTAAATATTATTTATTACAAATTAATGAATCATTATAACTAAATATATACACATGAAATCCATCCATATTTCCTTAGTCGCTTTAATGTCGTTTACATCGTTAATGGCGCAAACTTACATCACCAATACCACCATTGTAGATGTAGAAAACCAGAAACTAATTCCAAATCAAACCGTAACCATTACTGATGATTTAATTAGCAACATTCAATCGAATAAAAAAGTAAAACTTCCTGAAAACGCCATTATTGTTGATGGCACCGGGAAATACCTCATTCCCGGACTAACCGACGCTCACATTCACTTTTTCCAAAATGGCGGCTTATACACACGTCCTGATGTTATTGATTTACGCGATTACAGTAGTTATGAGACTGAAATCGAGCTTGCCAAAAAAGATATGGAACAAAAACTTTTAAGATATTTAAAACAAGGTATTACCAACGTTATAGATGTTGGCGCCAATTTTAATTTCTTAGAACAACGCAACTATATTGTCAAAGAAGATGGATTACCATCTGTATTTATGACCGGCCCATTATTAACCACCTATCAACCTAAAGTTTATGAAAACCTGGGTAATGATAAGCCTTTTATCCTCACAACAACCATCGAAGACGGTATTAATGGGGTGCGACAACAACTGCCTTACAAAACCGATTTCATTAAAATCTGGTACATCGCAGGTGCCGATGGTTTGAGCGTTGAAGCGAGTGCCAGAAAAAATCTACCCATTGTAAAAGCCATTATTGACGAAGCTCATAAAAACAATCTCAAAGTCGCCGTGCATGCCACACAACGTATCACAGCACAACTAGCCGTAGAAAACGGTGCCGATTTCTTGGTTCATCATATAGATGACGAAATTTTAAATGATGATTTTGTTAAGCTCATGAAGAAAAACAAAACAATTATGATTCCAACCTTGATTGTCTCTTCTGGTTATAACAACACATTTGCACAAACCTTAAGTTTTAGTGCCCACGAACTTCAACATGCCGACCCATATCAGCTGGGTTCTTTATTAGACCTCAAACATTTGTCCGATACCACATTGGTTAACAATTATAAAAACAGGTCAATAGCCCAATCCGCGAGAAATAAAACTTCAGATTCCATAGCCATGGCCAACACCAAAATACTAGCCGATGCCGGCGTTTTATTGGCCACCGGAACCGATGCCGGAAATATCGGAACACTACACGCGTCGTCTTATTTGGCCGAATTACAAGCCATGCAACAAAGCGGCATGAGCACCTGGCAAATACTCACTGCTTCTACCCTAAATGGTGCTAAGATTTTAGATAAACAACACGAATTTGGAACCGTAAGCACCGGTAAAAAAGCAAATTTGGTCTTGTTAAATGCCAATCCGGTAGAAAATATTGATAACATCATTAACATCGACCGAGTAATTAATAACGGTGTGGTGATTGAGCCTGAAGAACTGCTGAAAGACTCACCTGCCGACCTAGCCCAACGCCAATTAAACGCCTACAATTTAAGAGATATCGATGCCTTTTTAGAACCCTATGCAGAGGATGTAGAAATTTACATATTCCCCGATCAACTGCGTGCCAAAGGCAAAGAAGCCATGAGAGCCATGTACACACCCATGTTTGCAAACACACCTAATTTACACTGCGAATTGGTTAACCGAATTGTTCAGGGCAACACGGTTATAGATCAGGAAAGCGTGCAAGTTGGAAGTCAAGTTGTAGAGGCCATTGCCGTTTATCATATTGAAGATGGCAAGATTAAAAAAGTGTATTTCATTCAATAAGTATCAAATTTTTAAATCATAAACATTATGAAAACAAACATCATTTTACTCAGCATTTTTATCAGCCTACTTTTTGGCTGCAATGAAAAACCGGAAACTGCAACAACCTCTGAAGTTCCTTCAAAATCGGGCTACTTTGATTATTCTAACAGCGACGACCAATTGACAGGTGGCATAAAGATGATTCCTATTGAAACGGCAAATGGTACTTTTAATGTGTACACCAAGCGCGTGGGTAACAACCCAAAAATGCGCGTATTACTGCTGCATGGCGGACCGGGCGGCACGCACGAAGAGTTCGATAGTTTTGATGGCTATCTTCCTAACGAAGAAATTGAATATATCTATTACGACCAACTCGATTCTTATTACAGCGACAAACCAAACGATCCAAGCCTATGGACCACAGAACATTTTGTGGAAGAAGTAGAACAAGTTCGAAAGGCTTTAAACCTCAATAAAGATAATTTTTACTTGTTAGGCCAATCTTGGGGTGGCATTTTGGCTATGGAATATGCCTTAAAATATCAAGACAACTTAAAAGGTCTCATCATTATGAATATGATGTCCAGCGCACCCGAATACAGTAAATATGCCGAAGAAGTGTTAGGTCCGCAAATGCCGGAAGATGTTCTTAAAGAATTAAAAGAACTGGAAGCCAATGAAGACTATAAAAACCCACGTTACGAAGAACTGTTAATGAATCATTATTATACCGAACACACCTTGCGCATGCCTTTGGAAGAATGGCCAAAGTCGGTGCAATTACTGTTTCAACATTTAAATTATGACATCTATCTGTATATGCAAGGTCCGAGTGAATTTGGAATGGCAGGTGATGCTACCCTTAAAACCTGGGATGTGTCTGATAGATTAAAAACCATCAAAACGCCGACCCTTGTTGTTGGAGCAACCTACGATACTATGGACCCAAAACACATGGAATGGATGGCTAATGAAGTGCAAAATGGTCGTTTTCTGTTGTGTCCAAATGGTAGCCATTTGGTGCAATATGATGATCCAAAAACCTTTTTTAACGGACTCATAAAATTCATCAAAGATGTAGATGAGGGAACTTTTTAAATGTAAATTTGATTCACCTATACCCAAAAAGAAAACCTCTGCGTCTTTGCGTCTTTGCGAGCAATTAATAGTTGGGTTGGCGAGTTGCTTGTCCCCAACAAGTTGGTGGAGTGAGTTTTTGAGTTTTTGAGTTTTACTGGTCAAAGTAACCAATCAATTTACCAGTTTTCTGCGGCGTTCTGCGTATTCTACGGGAGATAAGTTTTTGAATATTTAATATCAAAACCATTTACCACAAGTTTACAGAGCACACAAAGAAAAACTCTGTGTGCTTTGTGCCTTCTTAGTGAGCTTCGTGGTTAAGAAACAAACCACATGAATATGTGATTGACCAAGCTTCGATTTAAAACTAAATTGCAAGTAGTTAATTGTTATATACAAGCACTATAACCTAAATTAAATACTAATATGAAGGATCACTCCGAGAATAATAATCGAAGAAATTTCTTAAAAACCTCTACGCTATTAACATGCGGGTTAGTTTCTATTCCATTAATTGGAATCGCCAATAATTTACCTGGTCAAACTGAAGATGGTCTCTATATTATCGGGCCAAGGGACGGCTATGATCCACAGGTCGGAACCCTACTTTCTACTATGAACATGATGAGAGCTTGGGTAATAGACAGTGTAAAAGATTTAACAGTTGAACAACTTGACTTTCAAATCGATGAAAAATCAAATTCTATTGGAGCAATGTTATTGCATTTAGCTGCAACAGAGAAATATTATCAACTGCATACTTTTGATGGTCTTGAATGGGGTACATGGAGTGAGGATATCAAGGCAGAATGGGATGTGCCTTCAGGTATGGGAAAGCTGGGTCGTGAGCAAATAGTTGGAAATGAAGTTGAATTTTACTTGAATAAGTTAGAAGAAGTAAGAGAAGTTACGAAAAAAGAGTTTGCTAAAAGAGGAGATAAATGGCTTATGGAAATTGATCAAGATTGGCCATGGGGTCCTACCAATAATTACTGTAAATGGTTTCATGTCTGCGAGCATGAGTCTAATCATCGAGGCCAAATGAAGTTTATTGCACAAAGATTACCGGCCTAAAAATTAAAATGTCTAGCAATGCTTCTAACTTTTAATATCTAATATCAAAACCCATTTACAACAGAGTCACAGAGTTCACAAATAAATACCTCTGCGGCTTTGCGACTTTGCGAGCAATTAATAGTTCATGAGTTGGTGAGTTTTTGAGTTAGTGAGGTTCGATTTACCACGGCGTCACAGGCATACAAAGAAAAAACTCCGTGTGCTTTGTGCCTTCTTAGTGAGCTCCGTGGTTAAGAAACAAACCACATGAATATGTGATTGACTCATCTTCAACTAAACCCTAAATTGCTCGCTTTGAAAAGCCCTTTGTCGTAATAATTTGATCATTGACTAAAAAAACATCATAGCATGTTGTTTAAAAATATTAGTTGAAGAAAATCGGGGCTATTGGTTTTTGTGGAGATGTTAACTATGGCTCCGATATTTCTTTACAACTATAACATTTACATTACCAACCAAAACCAACCAACATGAATCTAAAACAATCCATCATTATCGCTGCCATACTCGGCATTGTGAGTATCGCGGCCTGGGAACTCTATTGGCGCTCGCAAGGCTATTTTCCCGACATGGACGACGATAAATACCTTTGGGCTGCCACCCGCGCAAAAGTTGACATAGCCACAGAAAATGATGTGGTATTAGTGGGCTCTTCCCGGGTGCTATTCAACATTCAATTAGATAAATGGAATGAACTTACGGGCATTACACCCATACAATTGGCCAATGCCGGTTCTACCCCATTACCGGTTTTTCATGATATTGTTGAAAATACCGATTTTAATGGCACTGTGGTTGTTGGCGTAACACCACCGCTATTTTTTTCAACTACTTTTGAGCAGGCTCCACCATGGACCCGAGCATCCTCACGTTCTGATTTTTATGAAAATCGCACCTATGCACAACGCTTAAATTACCAATTGTCTATACCGCTTCAAAAAAGTCTGGCCTTTATTTCTAATGACGACGAGGCTTGGTACGATGACCTCAATTTAAAGGCACTGTTAAATACTATTGAACTTCCCAACAGAACCGGCAAACCTCAAGATCCACCATTTAGAAGATTTCAGGATATTGACGATAGGCGCAATGTGCGTATGAAAGAGCGCATGGTCACCGATACTGCTTTCGCCAATTCCATTAAGGCAGTTTGGAAGTCTATGCTCACCTCAGAGCCTAAACCACCGCCACCCGACAAGGAAGGAACCATCGCCTTTTTTCTTAAAGATGCCGAGAAATTCCAAGCCCGTGGTGGTAAGATTATTCTATTGAGAAGTCCGTCGGATGGCTTTTTCGCCGACTTAGAAAATATGGCGTTTGCTCGTAATGATTTCTGGGAAGAGCTGGTAAAAAAAGCCAACGTACCAGCGTATCACTATCAGGATTACGAAGGTCTAAACGGCTTTCAAACCATTGAATGGTCGCATCTGTCGGCCACCGACGCCGATCTGTTTACCGAAAATTTTGTAAACATCTTACTCAAAGATAAGATCATCACTAATTTAAAAACCAACTAATTATGTTATTTAACTCTTTAAGTTTCGTTGTTTTTTTAGTGATTGTTTTGGTGTTGTACTACGCCAAACTCTTCAATTGGACCAACAAAAAAAGAATGTTACTGCTGGCCAGTTACGTTTTTTATGGTTTATGGAATCCACCATTGGTAATTCTACTCTGGATTTCAACAATGGTCGACTGGACCGCCGGTAACAAATTAGCAACCGAGAATAACCAAAGAAAGCGCAATTTTTGGCTTATGCTGAGTATGGTGGTGAATCTGGGATTCCTGGCATTTTTTAAATACCGCGATTTTCTGCTTGATAATTTTACAACCGTAGTCAACACCTATGGTTATGGTTATCAAACACAGCCCATGGATATTATTTTACCCATGGGTATATCGTTTTATACCTTTCAAACCATGTCTTACACCATTGATATGTACAAGCGCAAGATAGAACCGGCCAAAACCTTTCTTGATTTTGCATTGTACGTTACTTTTTTCCCTCAATTAGTGGCCGGACCCATTGTACGCGCCAAAGATTTAATCACCCAATTTTACGAAGAAAAGCGCGCCAGTGCCAAACAATTTTACTGGGGTACCTTTTTGCTAACTATTGGTTTGTTTCAAAAAGTTGTGATGGCAGACACGCTGCTGGCAGACACCGCAGATAAAGTTTTTGGCTCGAGTAAATTATTACATGGCATAGATGCCTGGATAGGCACCCTGGCTTTTTCGGGTCAGATATTTTTTGATTTTGCAGGCTATTCAACTTGTGCCATTGGTATTGCCTTAATGTTAGGAATTATTTTACCCGATAACTTTAGGTATCCTTATGCTTCTTTGGGTTTTTCAGATCTATGGCAACGTTGGCATATATCGTTGTCGTCGTGGTTAAGAGATTATTTATACATTCCTTTAGGCGGCAATCGCCATGGCATTACAAGAATGTACGCCGCTTTAATGATTACCATGTTGTTGGGTGGATTGTGGCACGGTGCGGCCTGGACCTTTATGGTATGGGGTGGTTTACACGGCACCTATCTTATCTTGGAACGCCTGCAAAGACGGTATCTACCATTTGAAATAACCAAATGGAATGGTATTTTTTTAGCCTTTATAACCTTTAGCTGCGTCAACATTACCTGGGTGTTTTTTAGAGCCCGAAAATTTGAAACAGCCTGGCATATGATCAAATCTATGTTTTATATGCAAACCGAAGGTGAAAAAATTCTGGATACCTTCACTGTTATTAAAGTAAGTGTTGTGATTGCCATATTATTTTTATGTCATTGGATTATGAGGAATACCTCTTTAAAAGAAGTGTCCTCAAAAACACCGGCGTTGATATTAGGAGTGGTTTGGGCCATCATGCTATTTTTAATCGCCATTGCACAAGGCAGCGGTGAACAATTTATTTACTTTCAATTTTAAAAAAACCAAATAATGAGTAACCGAACGAGCGTTGCACCTGTACAATCCATTGATCGAATCGACTTTCTGGACATTCTTCGAGGCCTGTCCATTATGTTTATTTTCACAGCCAATATTCCGTTTTTCTCCGGGCTTTGGTTTTTTGAACCCACACATCCCATTCGTGACATCAACTGGGCTTCAGACGAAATTGTTAACTTTATCATGTATGTGCTGGTAGATGGTAAGTTTTACACCATCTTTTCTTTGCTGTTTGGTATTGGCTTCGTCATTCAGTACAATAATATCACTGCTAAAAATGGCAGCTTTGCACCTTTTTTTAGAAAACGCATGTTTTGGTTGCTGGTGTTTGGACTTATTCACCTATTCCTTATCTGGGCAGGTGATATTTTAACCTTATATGCTGTTTTAGGATTTGTGCTTATTTGGTTTATGAAGGCGTCTGATAAAACCTTACTCATTACGGCTGCGCTGCTAATTTTATTTCCTTTGGTGAATTGGGCATTTATGCACTTTACCGGTATTTTTTATCCGGGTTTGGCCTTTGAACAAAGCACCACTGTTTATCAGTATTTTGGTATGCCGGTTGTAGAAATGGATGGTTTCAGCATGCCCGATATACAAGCCTATCTTTTAAACGACAACATTATAGATTTTTTTAAAATGAATTTGGGTGAAGGGTTTATACGAATAGGAATGATTTTAGAAGAAGGGCGTGTTTTTAAAGTCTTTGGTATATTTTTAATTGGCATTTGGGCAGGTAGAAAAATTCTAAATGGCAACTTACTAGACAATACTGCCTTTTTAAAGAAAGTGTTTATCATAGGCCTGCTGATAGGTTTACCCATTAACATTGCCAGAGGATACTTAGAATTTTATGTTGAACGTACCACCACCACACAGTTTCTTCATGTTTTAAACTATGCCTTAGGCACCGTACCATTAGCCTTAAGTTACGCTGCCGGTATTGCCCTAATTTGCCATAAAGGTGCAGGCGTTCTAAATGTTTTTAAACCGGTAGGTAAAATGGCATTGAGTTGTTATCTGTTTCATTCGGTGATTTCAATTATCATATTTTATGGCATTGGTTTTAATCTTACCGGGAAATATGGCTACACCATCATCATGATTATGGCGTTTTCAATTTTTGCTGTGCAGGCTTATTTTAGTAAAATTTGGTTTCAATATTTTAAACACGGACCAATGGAATGGCTGTGGCGGAAACTGGTATATGGACCTAACTTAAAAAAAGATAGCAAGGTAATTTTATCAAAAGAGATATAGCCAGATATACCCCTTTAAAAATAAAAAAATGTCATCACCTAAAATTTGTTTATATTTATAACATCATCTAATCGCATCAAACAATGAATGCAACTAACTGGTCTAAAGAAAAACTAAAAATCTATATTTTACTGCTTTGCACGTATGCAGATGACGAAGCTTCTCCTGAAGAAATTAAAATAATCAACTCGCATACCAAGCAGACCTATTTTGAGGAAATTCATCAAGAATTTATTAATGACACGCATGAAACAAGAGTCAGTAAAATTGAACATGCTATAAGCAATCTGGAATTTGATATTACCGAATTAATGGAATTAAGAAACGAAATCCACAAAGTTTTTTTAGCCGATAAAGTCTTTAATCGTAAAGAAAAATACATAGAAAGTCTATTAGATAATTTACTTTATTAGTTGTAGATCAATATAAATGTCATATCAAAAATAGTGTCATTTTTATAAAATTAGTTTTATTGGCATATTAAATTACCTTGGTTAAAACCCTTTAAATCATTTTAGTAATTTAAATTCTCTAATCGGGAAATGAAAGCTTGACCTACGCTATTTACAACTATCTAACATGTATAGCAAAAGCAAGTATTTCCAAAACATGTCCAGAATCATGCTCGTGTTTGTATTCTTGGGCTTTGCTCCTAGTTTCTACTTAAAACCTTTAATTGGTGACTATCCCTTTTATCCTGATGGTTTACCTTGGCCTCATATTATTCACGGCATCATTTTAACCGTTTGGTATGTGTTGTTGGTATTACAAACTGGTTTTATCCAATCTAATCGCATTCAAATACACCAAAAACTTGGCTGGTTTGGGGCTTCTTGGGCTTTGTTAGTAGTTGCTTCTACAGTATGGGTCATATTTTTATTTCCCAACCGAATGATTAAACTGGCGAATCAACTTCAATCAACGGTTGAAGAAGTAGAACCGGGATTGGCTTTTATACTGTGGTTGGATGTTTTTATGTGCCTGTTATTTATAGCTTTTTTAAGTATGGCCATTTTAAAACGAAATCAACCTGCAATTCATAAACGCTTGATGCTTTACACCGGATTGGTATTTATTTTTGCCGCTACCAACAGATTTGCAGGAATTATTAGTCATTTAACCGACTTACCATTAAGCATGCCCCTGGGATTGTTAATCCTTTTAGTGCTTACAGGAAGCTTGCTTTTTCATGACCGTAAAACCCAAGGTAGAATACTTCCTGTATCTTGGTGGTGTTTTGGATTGTATTGGGTGGCGTCTGTACTAAGTATGGTCATTTCAAATACAAATTGGGGCGCAGGGATTGTTGATATTTAAAAATAAATTTTTAACACCTTCAATTTATATGAAATTATATCATAGCATCTGGTTGATTTTCTTCCTATTGGTTTTAATATTTCTCATACCAACGCTCGGCTATTTTCAAAGCGGCATTCCGGAATATCTCAATCGCACTTCTTTTTTGAGTCGGTTTTGGTTTGTCGCTCATATCATTTCTGGCCTTTTAGTATTTGCATTAGCGCCATTTCAATTTTCAGCAGCTTATAGAAATAGAAATTATGCAAACCATCGCAGAGTTGGAAAATTTTACATAGTTCTGTCGCTTGTGTGTATTCTTACTTTATTCATTAGCATTGTACCTAAAGGCCTATGCGAAAGTTGTAAAATTTCCCAATATATGGTCACAACGCTGTGGCTAATTTTTATTATGGCAGCCTATATTTCAATTATCAATAAGCGAATTACACTCCATAAAAGACTCATGATAAGTGCATTTATTTGCGCAGCTTATTTTGTTACGGTCAGAATTATATCGCTCACTTCTATGGGATTCTTTAATTACCTAACTAAAAATGAATCTCAGGCTTATTTTATTTCCGATCTTGCTGTATGGCTTGTGCCACTTACAATCATCTGGATAAATTGGTTATTTCAAAATTTAAAAGAAAAGAATTCAGCAGCTAGAGCAATTCAAAATAAAAACTAGACTTCAACATCTTCTTTTTTGTTATGACAACAAAAATACTTACCTTGTAATTATGGATGGTTTTAACATTATCATGCTGATTGCCATAATCCTGTTTGCACGATTAGGTGTTAGGTTGGTAACTCGCTATATAAAAATGAAAAAAGACGATGAAAACGAATCTAACAATTAAGTCTTTTTATATCGCCTATTAACTTTAGGCAATTTTTGAAAATTCAAATAACTTTAATTTTCAAAAATCATTTATCACCTTACAATCAAACTGCGAGCGTCTAAAAGTTCTTCCATGGCTGCAAATACGATCGACTTCTTCAATGTTCCATAAAAAAACTGTGAATTTTGCAATATTATTAAATGATTATGCAACACCTAATTAGTTAATAAATTTAAATTTTACAGAAATTTTAGACCCAAGTGTTTGTTCAAACATAACCAATCACATAAAGTTTATAATACAATTTAAATGAGCAAGATAGCAAATGCAAATACGACTATTAAACTACCTAAGTCGCCTACGGGTATAACAGGTTTTGACGAAATTACCTTAGGTGGCTTACCTACAGGACGCCCCACACTGGTTTGTGGTGGCGCCGGTTGTGGGAAAACACTCTTTGGAATAGAATTCTTGGTACGCGGTGCAACCCAGTTTAACGAGCCGGGTGTATTCATGTCATTTGAAGAAACCATAGAAGAGTTAACAATTAACGTCGCTTCGCTTGGATTTGACTTGAATAAATTAATAAAGCAAAAAAAAATTGCTCTCGACCATGTACATATAGAACGGAGTGAAATAGAAGAAACCGGTGAATACGATTTAGAAGCCCTGTTTATAAGACTTGAATATGCCATAGATTCTATAGGAGCGAAACGCGTTGTTTTGGATACCATAGAATCACTTTTTGCGGGATTGCCAAACCAGTTAATTTTGCGCGCCGAATTGCGACGTTTATTTCGCTGGTTAAAAGAAAAGGGCGTAACAGCCATTATAACTGGAGAACGTGGCGATGAAACGCTAACAAGACAAGGTTTGGAGGAATATGTTTCCGACTGCGTTATCATGCTAGACCATCGTGTGACCGAGCAAACCTCCACACGTCGTTTAAGGGTTGTAAAATATCGCGGCTCGGTTCATGGCACTAACGAATATCCGTTTCTAATTGATGAAAGTGGATTTTCAGTACTGCCTGTTACCTCTTTAGGATTAGAACATAAAGTATCTAATGAAAGAATTTCAAGTGGCATACCAGCCCTTGACGACATGCTTGAAGGCAAAGGCTATTTCCGCGGAAGTACCGTGCTTGTGTCAGGCACTGCCGGAATAGGCAAAACCAGCATCGCAGCTCACTTTGCCGCCGCCGCATGTAAAAGAGGCGAACGTGTACTGTATTTCTGTTTTGAAGAATCTCCCAAGCAGTTAATTCGCAATATGCTTTCCATCGGTATTAATTTAGAACCATGGGTTAAAAAAGGTCTGCTACAGTTTCAAGCATCCCGACCAACCTTGTATGGATTGGAAATGCACCTTGCCGTAACGCATAAATTTGTTAATGAGTTTAAACCCAACGTAGTTGTTTTAGACCCCATAAATACGTTCGTTACCAATGATAAAGAGTTTGAGCTAAGAACTTTATTAATGCGTATTATTGATTTTTTGAAGGTAAAGCAAATTACTGCCCTATTTACCAGTCTTACACGATCCGATTGTGGATTAGAAGGTTCTGATGCGGGCATTTCATCACTCATAGATACGTGGCTGCTACTGCGTGATATAGAACTAAATGGAGAACGAAATAGGGGTATTTATATATTAAAATCGAGAGGAATCGCTAACTCAAACCAAATTCGCGAATTTGATTTAACAGACAAAGGCGTAAAGTTGCGAGATGTTTATATTGGTGCAAATGGCGTTTTAACGGGATCTGCAAGGATCGCACAGGAAGCCCATGAAAATTCAGAAATGCTTGCGCGTAAGTATGAAATAGAATTTAAAATAAGGGAAATAGAGCGAAAAAGAAAAGAGCTGGAAGCACAAGTCGAAGCAATGCGCACTGACTTTAAATCTGAAGAAACTGAAGCCAATAAAATTATTGAAGAAGAACAACAAATGATGAAACAACTCGAACAAGATAAAAAAGTAATGGCTACCAGCAGAAAAGCCGAATTTTAAACGATTTTTTTAGATCAAGCCAAATTTAACCATAATCAAGTAGTCGATTTAGCTATAAATTACAAACAACCAATGACAAACAATCAATAAACAGATGAAACAACAAGATCTGAATTCAGAGAAAAAGCCCAAAGAAAAACAGAAAAAAAGTGACAAGGACAAATGGATTTTAAGGTTATACGTTGCAGGCCAAACACCAAAAGCTGTAACCGCATTTGACAACCTCACTAAAATTTGTGAAGACCAATTAAAAGGTAAATACGCTATTGAAGTTATTGACCTTATGAAAAACCCACAACTGGGAGCAGCAGATCAAATTTTTGCGCTGCCAACCTTAGTGAGAAAATTACCCGTACCTGTTCGAAAAATAATTGGTGACCTATCTAATACAGAACGTGTTCTTATAGGTTTAGATTTAAGACCTGCCGAATAGCTAAAGGTTTGCTATGAAAAAAAAATAAAGATGAAAAATAGAAAAAGCCCTTTAATAGGCGCAACAAATACCTTTGAACAAAGCTTGACCAAACCTCGAGAAGAAAAACATGTCTTGCGATTATATATTGCCGGAAAATCAGGCCGATCAATTTTAGCAATATCAAACCTCAAGAAGATTTGTAAAGAATATTTAAAAAATAATTACGAATTAGAGATTATTGATCTTTTTCAATTTCCTGATTTGGCCCAAGTCGAACAAATAATTGCCGCGCCTACTTTAATAAAAGAATCACCACTTCCGCTTAGGCGCATTATCGGTGATATGTCGAACACAGAAAAAGTGCTATCGGGATTAAATTTGAAATAGCTTAAAAATAATAAAGGTTTGTAGTAACCTTTACACATTTTATCTATAATTAAAATGATTAAAACAAACGAACAACTCATTTTTGAAAATGAAACCTTGCGTTCTCGTCTAAATGAAATGGAAGAGACACTTGAAGCTATCCGTAACGGAGAAGTAGATGCCATTATAGTTTCCGGCAAAAATGGAGAACAGGTATATTCATTAAGTTCTGCCGAAGCGCCTTATCGCACGTTTATAGAGGAAATGAGCGAAGGTGCCGTTACACTTGCAAAAGATGGCACCATTCTGTATTGCAATCAAAGATTTGCCGAAATTGTATCAAAACGTCACAATAAAGTTGTTGGATCGTATATTAAAGATTATATCACTCCAAATGATGTTTTAAAGTTAGATGCGTTTCTTAAAAATATAAGTTACGAAAAGCACGATGTAATCAATGTAACTTTAAACAATGCGGTTCATTTACGAATGTCAATTCACCTCTTACCACCATATCTTCAGGGTGATAATTTCATCCTTATTGCTACAGATATTTCTGATTTAAAACAAAAAGAGGATGAGCTAATTGGGTTAGTCAACAAACTCGCAACCCACGTTAAAGCCTTACGCGCCTTGCGTATTGATGCTATTTGTAACACAGTTGATGATGTGGCCAGAAAAAACAAATTAGAAATTGCCAATGCCAAATTGTTTAAAGAAATTCAAAAACTCAACAGCCTGGTAGATAAATTAAAGAAAAAAAATAGACCTTAACTACTTTATTCACCGTCAAATCATTTTTTAGGTATTTTAACGCTTTCGCACAAGTGACATCTATTTCTTCTTCTGAAAAATCTTAAAAACATCAGCCCGATTACATCCCTATCAAACACGCTTAAAAGTTTAGTTAAAACACAAAACTTCTTTTTGAATATTCATTATACATGATTCTATTTATGTATTAATTTTTTTAGAAACTTGTGATGTAGGTTGCGCCACCATAAGTGTCTTGACTTGTTGAACTATCCATCGTACTGAGAAAAACCTGTGAAAGTTGTAGCATATTTATACAATTGTGTAATATAAAAGGCAATAAAGCTGCTTACCTTCAAGAATTGCGAAAAAGCTTTCACAATTTAACACTATGTAACATGAACACTCATAAAAATAAGAAACAAGTCAAAATATTGAAAACAAGTATTGCAACGGTGCTACTGTCCCTGTTATTACTATTTGCTTTTCATGACGCTACAGCACAATGCGATTCTTTTGAAGGCCCGGTTATTAAAGACGCGGTTAAAGCCCTCGACGACAATAAAGTTGATTTAGTGCTAAAATGGATAAGCCCTGAACAAGAGATAGAAATCATCACTTTATTCAATAAAACCCATGCTTTAAAAAGTCAAGATAAAGACGTTTATGAAATTGTTGAAAAACATTTTATTGAAACCTTGGTACGTTTACACCACGAATCCCAAAATGCGCCATATACGGGATTAAAACCTTTAGGAAGCACTAAACAAATCATTCAAATGACCGATACGGCACTTCAAGATGATGACATCGAAAATTTTATAGTAAAAATGGACGACCATCTCAATAAAGTGATTCGTGAGAAATACAGAAAAGTGGCCGAACTTTATAAAGTTAAAGATAATTCGGTAGTTCAAGGAAGAGCATTTGTAACCGCTTACGTCGATTATACGCATACCATTGAAGCTATTCATTATTTTATGGAAAATGGTGCCACCCATAATTAAACAATTTTACAAAACAACGCGCAATTTTAATCGATAGAAAATAAACTGATTGATAAAAAGCATGAAGCTTATTCAACTAAAGAAGTGTGATAAATATTCGATTTGATAGTTGGAAAACTATACTTAGAATTATACGCAACTCTGTTGTAATCTGTTTTTGAAAATATTAAAATACAACCCTAAAATAAATCATGAAAATATATATAAAAAACATGGCCTTTGAAAGCTGTAAACTCTTTGTATTAGATGCCTTAGAAGAACTCGACATAGCCCTTGTGAAAATTGAATTAGGCGAAATAGAAACAAAAACGAGGTATTGGACGAAGATAAAAAGCAGTTAAATATCAAATTGAATGATAGTTGCTCCTAACACCTATCTACACAGTTCAAAAAAACAACAGAATTAACACTGCTACATTTTAAAAAATTAAAGGAAAAGCGGCAAATTACAATTCAGAATATTTAAGAATAATATTACTACCGGTTGATTTTAATAAGCATAAAATTCTAAAAAAATAACTCAATACAAATAGTCAAAAGTCAAATTAAATAACGGCTCGGGCACTTGCTCAAGCCGTTATTATTAATAAAAGTATCTATCGCTTTAAAAAGTTTGTTGACATAGCTGTTACTATATACCACAAAGGCATTTTCCTTATCTTTGGGACGAGGTAATTAAAATCAAGCACAATTACAGTATCAATGATTCTCGCGGCTAAATATCTTGTAGTGCTTTTTGGGGTATTTCTCATTAGCGTTGGTTTTTTAATGCTATTCAATCCGGAAAAAGCACGCGCAATTTTACGCAGCGCAGGCAGTACCAACTTTATCAATTATACCGAAATAACCATCCGAATGATTCCTGCAGCCGCATTGATAATCTATGCAAACTTTTCAAAATATCCCGAGTCTTTTAAACTGCTTGGCTGGTTTATGATTGCTACTTCACTCCTATTGTATCTGGTTCCTAGAAGCATGCATCACAAATACTCACTTTATTGTGCCAATATTTTAAAACCTAATTATGTTAGAATGGTAGCGCCATTTTCAATGCTATTTGGTGGTAGTTTAATTTATGGTGTACTATAAATCTTTTTGAAAATATCATTCGAATATTCCATCCAAAAATAATTTTATATAAACAAATTATCTCTTAAAATCATAAAGTTATCATCTCTTAAAAATCTACAATTTATATGATATTTCAATTCATGTTACTGCACACATGTAATTAACATATCACATTTTCATCTTTCATTCTATCGAATAAAAACTCCAAACGAAAATTATTAAACATTCCAAAACAAATAATTTTTATTTATATTTAAACTCTCCACAAATCGATTGCAATAATGTCTTGTGATAACCACAAGCCCTAACCATTAATGTAAACTTTTATGATTGCAAAATCTATTGATGGAGACTCTGTAATAGCTATTAAAAACGCCCTTCAAAACAGTATTACAGAAACTTTTAAACCAACCTTGGCCATTGTATTTACTTCTGTAAAGCAAGATATTGATGCACTAATGAAAGTTCTAGATGATTTAGATTTAGAAATTTTCGGGATTACCACCAACGGCGAATTCATAGACGAAAACACCCAAACAGGTTCTATTTCCATATTGTTACTGGATATTAAAAAAGATGATTTTAAAATTTATCTTGAAGAATACCCTAACAACAACTACAAAGAAGTAGCTTATAGTATTGCTACCAAATCAAAATCAAACTTTCAAAATCCGGCCTTTATTATCGGTACGAGTCATCCGGCAACAGACGGAGAGGAAATTTTACGTGGTTTTGAAGAGGTCATCGGAAAAGATGTCAATGCTTTTGGTGGTGCTGCAGGCGACGATTATGCTTTTTCAGAAACATTTGTTTTTACCAACGGCATTAAAAATAACAATGCCATGGTATGTTTGGTCATTAATCAAGAAAACATCATCGTGAAAGGTATTGCTACCTGTGGTTGGAAAGCTGTTGGCACAGAAAAAACGGTCACCAAAAGCGATGGTAATCATGTCTACACCATAGATAACGAACCTGCGTTAGACATTACTACAAAATACGGAGGCCTTGAAAATATTAAACCCAATAATAAAGACCTGCTAATGGATCTGGCTGCCAATTTCCCGCTACAATTACAACGAGAAAAAGGAGACCCTGTAATGCGACCGGGTTTGGTTGTTGATTGGTCAGATCATTCTTTTTATACCAGTGGTGCCGTACCTCAGGGTTCGAAAATCCGTTTTTCCTTACCACCAGACTGGGATGTGATGGATAAAGTGGTTAAAGGTGTTCAACACTTAAAGGCAACCGAAATGCCCGAAGCAGATGCCGTTTTAGTTTTTAGTTGTGCTGGCCGCATATTGTCTTTTGGTCCAATGATGACTGCCGAAATAGAAGGCATCAAAAACGTTTGGAACGTACCCATGGCCGGTATGTTCTCCAATGCTGAATTGGGCAGAATGGCCGGTGGTAATTTAGAGATGCACAACCTAACGACTTGTTGCGTAGCTATTAAGGAAAAATAATAAACAAATGATTTCAAAAACAATCAAAGGAAATTCAACTGAAACAATCATCAAAGAAATTGATGAGGCAACATCTGATGGTTTTAAGCCAACCTTAGCAATCGTTTTTCTATCTATAAAACAAGACAGAGAAGCGGTTTCAAAAGTACTTGACGATAAAGGCATTCAGATATTTGGCGCTACTACTGCCGGAGAATTTATTGATGGTGATATTGAAGAAGGTAGTATTGTTATTATGTTACTTGATATCAACCATGAGTATTTTAAACTGTTGTTTCTGGAAACAGGTGAGCAATCCACTTTCGAAAATGCTAAGCAATTAGGCAGCGAAGGAAAAAATACCTTTAAAAATCCCGCATTTATTATTGTTTCCGGTTGGCTATCTAAAGATGGTGAAAATATCGTTGAAGGTATAACAGAAGGTTCTGGTGGTGAGGTTACTATCTTTGGTGGCATGGCAGGAGACGATATGTTTTTGACAGGCCCAATTGCTTTTACCCATGGAAAAAGTAGCGCCAAAGGCCTTATAGGACTTATCATCGACGAAGATAAAATTGAAATCAATGGTATAGCAACCTGTGGTTGGAAACCTGTAGGTACCACAAAAACAATTACCAAAAGTGAGGGAAACGTTGTGTACACCATAGATGATAAGCCTGCATTAGATATGATTATGAAATACCTTGGTGTGGAGTATGATTTTGATACAGGTAAAGAAATTGTAACACAAATTGGTGCCTATTACCCTTTACAAATGGAACGTGAAAATGTTGCGCCGGTCATGCGAACTGCCATGCTGGCAAATCGCGAAGATCGCTCACTTATTTGCGCCGGAAACGTACCTCAAGGTTCAAAAATTAAGTTTTCACTACCACCAGATTTCGATGCCATTGAAACTGTTATTGAGGAATGTAAACAATTAAAAGACGAGTATCAACAAGAGGCCGATGCACTCATTATGTTTTCATGCATTAGTAGACATTTATCTTTTGGTATTTTGATGAGCGAAGAAATTAGTCAAGTGCAAAAAGTTTGGAATGCACCTATGGTTGGCTTTTTTACCTATGGTGAATTTGGGAAATCAAAAACCGGAAAACATGAGTTTCATAATAACACCTGCTGTATTGTAGCTTTAAAAGAAAAATAATAAACAAATGATTTCAAAAACAATCAAAGGAAATTCAACTGAAACCATCATCAAAGAAATTGATCAGGCAACATCTGATGGTTTTAAGCCAACCTTAGCCATCGTGTTCATCTCCGTTAAACAAGACCGAGAAGCTATTTCCAAATTACTCAACGAAAAGGGTATTCAGATATTTGGCGCTACTACTGCCGGCGAGTTTATAGATGGTGATATTGAAGAAGGCAGCATCGTTATGATGTTAATCGACATGAATCCTGCTTATTTCAAAGTGGAATTTATTGAAACCAATGAACAAACCACCGTTGATGATGCAAAAAAACTCGGAGTTATTGCAAAAAACACTTTTAACAATCCTGCATTAATTATAGCAACCGGCGGAATTTTTATTGATGGTGATCAAATTATGGAAGGCATTATTGACGGATTTGGAAAATCTACCTCATCTCAAGATAGCGAACTCACTGTATTTGGAGGCATGGCGGGAGATGATTTAATTGCTGAAAAACCACTTGTCTTCACCAACGGGAAGAGTACAGATAATGCCATTATGGCGCTCATTATTGATAAAGATTACATAGATGTTAGAGGCATTGCCAGTTGTGGCTGGAAAGCCATCGGAACTACCAAAACAGTCACAAAAAGTGAAGGGAATATTGTATATACCATAGACGACAAACCGGCTTTAGATATGCTGATGAAATACCTTGGAGTAAATGTCGAGCAAGAGGCTAACAATGGGATTGTAGCATTTCTGAATTCATGGTACTATCCGTTACAACTGGAACGAGACAATGGAGATATTGTAATCCGGGCAACGAGATTTGCCAACAGCGAAAACCGTTCATTGATTTGTACAGGAAGTGTCCCTCAAGGTTCAAAAATCAAGTTTGCATTTCCACCCGAATTTGATGCCATTGAAACAGTTGTTGCAGAATGTGAAAGCATTAAGGATAACACCCAACAAAAAGCAGATGCACTCATTATGTTTTCATGTGTGAGCCGCCATTTATCTTTTGGAGCTTTAATTAAAGAGGAAATAGAACAAGTACAAAACCTTTGGAAGGCACCATTGGTTGGCTTTTTCACTTATGGTGAATATGGCCGTTCTAAAATAGGCAACAATGAATTTCATAACAATGCCTGCTGTATGGTAGCTTTAACAGAGAAACCGCAATGATGTTATTAAATCAATAATTTAGTAAAAACGTATAATCATTAAAAAGATTCCCACTGTCATGGGCAATAATATGAAAGCAAAATCAATCAAAGGAAAGTCAACCGATGAAATTAAGTCAGCTTTAGAAAAAAGTACGGCCGATGGCTTCAAACCCACACTCGCCCTTGTTTTTATTTCCGTAAAGCAGGATATAACTGCCATTATCAGCCTACTTGACGGACAAAATATTCAAATTTTTGGAGCCACATCGAGTGGTGAGATTTCAGGTAGCGATATCAGCCACGAAGCGATTTCCATTCTTTTAATGGATATGGAACCGGCCAACTTCCGAATATTGTTTAATGATTATGCGGGTAGTGAGGTCGTGGAAGTAGCTAAGGCAATGACCCAGAAAGCATTGACAATTTTTGCAAGGCCGGCTTTTTTGCTCAGCAACAGCGTCGAAAAACCGCAGGATATGGGACTGGGCGAAAAAATAGTACAATCCATTAGCCATACCGCTGGAAATGATGTAACCATCTGGGGCGGTAGCTCAGGCGACGACCTGATGTTTAAAGAAACTTTTGTATTCAATAACACCAACATTTCCAACAAAGGTATTTTGATGCTGGTGTTGAATGAAGACAAAATAGTGGTCAATGGAAGGGCCGCGTCAGGCATGACGCCTATTGGTACTGAAAAGGTAATTACGAAGTCCGAAGGAAGCTGGATTCTTGAAATTGATAACCAGCCGGCTACCGATCTCGTTATGAAATATATGGGCGAAAATCTTTCTCCGGAAGATTTTAAGGATTTCAACCTAAAGCACATTTTTTTAAGCCTGATAAGAGAAAATAAAAGCAGCATAATTCGCGCTACTATGGGCTTTAACATGGACACCAAGGGAATTGCTGTAACAGGCAAAATAAAACCCGGTGATAAATTCAGGTTCACATTAATGCCCGAATTTGATGTATTAACCGAAGTTAGTGAAAATGCAAAGCAGTTTCAGCAAACAGAAATGCCCGAAGCCGACGCGCTCGTCATGTTTTCATGCATAGGCCGAATAGACGCTTTTGGACCCATGACTTCCGAAGAATTGGAAGGCATACAAAGTGTGTACAATGTACCCATGGCAGGCTTTTTTACTTATGGTGAATACGGACGTGCCACGGGTGGAAATAATGAATTTCATAACATGACCTGCTGCTGGGTGGCATTGAAAGAAAAATAACTAATTAAAACATCTCCTTATTTCCAAATATTAACATGAACCAAAATCTCAAACACATATTAGATTTTATTGAAAGCAGTAATCAAATATCTGATGACGACAAAGCAACACTTATCAAATCCCTGAAAAATGCCGATAAAGATTTGACAATCTCAGAATTCAAACTCGAGCGTACCGAAAAGGTAAAACGTACCACCGCTATTTTGTTAGAAGAAACCATAGAAGAGCTGGAACAAAAACGAAAAGCCATTGAAGATTCTAACCAAGCATTGCAAAAATCTTTACAGGACTTAAAAGCCACCCAATCGCAATTAATTCAATCTGAAAAAATGGCAAGCTTAGGTGAACTCACTGCAGGCATTGCCCATGAAATCCAAAACCCGCTCAACTTCGTGAACAACTTCTCAGAAGTATCTGTGGAACTGATGCAAGAAGTACGCGAAGTACTAGACACCGTAAGGGCCTATCGCGATAGGCCCATTCCCGAAGATGCGTTAGATGACATATCAACCATCCTAGACGATATAGAATCCAATCTAGAAAAAATCAACCACCACGGCAAACGGGCCGATGGTATTGTAAAAGGCATGCTACAACACAGCCGCAGCAGCTCAGGTACCAAAGAAGACACCAATATCAATGTTCTGGTAGACGAATATTTACGCCTGGCTTATCATGGCTTACGGGCCAAAGACAAATCGTTTAATGCTGCATTAGAGACACATTTAGACGATTCTATAGAAAACATCAACATTGTGCCACAAGATATTGGTCGCGTAGTTTTAAACCTCATCACTAACGCGTTTTATGCTGTGACGGAAAAAAAGAAGCAACAACCGGAAAATTATGAACCCACAGTTACAGTAAGCACCAAAAAATCAAACAACAACGTATTGATATCAGTGGAAGACAATGGCAACGGAATTCCCCAAGCCATCGTCGATAAAATATTTCAACCCTTTTTCACCACAAAACCTACCGGACAAGGCACGGGTTTGGGATTGAGCTTGAGTTATGATATTGTGAAGGCACATGGTGGTGCCTTAAAAGTGGAAACTAAATCAATAGAAAATCTCCAAGAACAAACAGAGGTTACAACTGGTACTAAGTTTATTATACAATTACCATTAAAATGAAACACTCATGAATAATTATTATACAAAAAGCAGAATGAATATAAGTGTTACATCTGACCTTAAAAAACAATAAAGATAAACAGATGAAAAAACAAAAAAGAGAACTGTTAAATAACACCTTTAATTCATTTATAGAGGTAGGACTAAGCGGAGAAAATTTAGAAATACTTGAAGATATTGTGTCTAAGGACGTGGTGGGATTTGGCACTACTGTGGATGAAAAATTATTCGGGGTGAAAGAGTTGCGTGACTTGTTGTTGAGGCAAAAGGAACAAAGTGCAGGTATGGCGTTAAGTTGGAAAATCAACACGCTCGATCTTTATATCTCATCCGATGAAAATACAGCCATTTTTACCAATGAAATAACACTTTACCTGATAGTAGACGATAACCCTATAGAAATATATTTGCGATTTTCAATAGTGATGGAATATGCAGACGATAAATGGATGGTAGTGCATTGGCATGGCTCAAAGCCGGAGCATGTAGAAAGTGAAAAAGATACATGGGGCGTGCAAAGCTGGAAAGAAAAAGCAGAAGAACTGGAAAATCTGGTAGCCGAAAGAACAGCAGACCTTGTTGTAAAAAATAGAGAACTGGAAATTGAAGCAGCATTAGAACGTATTCGTGCGCAAGCCGTCGCCATGAGGGAGTCTTCAGACTTGCTTGATATTGTGGTCACCATGCGCAAGGAATTTATTAAACTAGGCCACGAAGCGCATTATTTCTGGCATATGATGTGGCTACCCGAAACCTACGAAAAAGCCATGACCTCTGGCGATGGAACTAAAATTGGTTTTGTCATGCAACTACCAAGACATATCCATGGTAATATTCCACAATTGGCCAAATGGGAAAAAAGCAAAAAACCAACTGTTGTCTACACCATGACGGTTGATGAAGCTATTGATTATGTTGATAAAATGGTATCACTTGGTGATTTCAAAAATATAGACCCTCAAGCGCCTTCTCATGACGATATTAGACATATCGGCGGCTTGACCTTTATTATGGCAAGAACCACTCACGGAGAAATAGGCTATAGTTTACCGGGGGTAGTTGAAAACCCGCCAAAAGAAGACATCGATATTTTAGTAAAGTTTGCAAGTGCCTTTGACTTGGCGCATCAACGTTTTTTCGACCTACAAAAAGCAGAAAATCAAGCTCGCGAAACCCAAATAGAATTAGCGCTTGAAAAAATACGTAGCCGAAGCATGGCCATGCACAAAAGTGATGAGCTCAAGGAAGTTATCCAAGTCGTCTATGACCAACTCGTGCAATTGCAGGTCAAAGTGGAACATGCCGGTTTTATATTAGATTACAAAGAAAATGAGGATATGCATATTTGGTTAGCCGACCATAATGCCGTATTTCCAAAGATTGTATTGCCCTATTTTGATTGCGCGCATTGGAATAACTTTATTGAAGCCAAGAAAACAGGACAAAATTTCTTTAGCAACCAATTAGGGTTTCAAGAAAAAAATAAATTCTATAAAGACCTGTTTCAGTTTATTCCAGATTTGCCTGAAGTAACAAAAAATATCTATTTTGATTTTGAAGGTTTGGCCATCTCAACGGTGCTTTTAGATAACGTCGGATTGTATATAGAAAATTATAGCGGCACTCCGTTTTCAGACGAAGAGAATGCTATTTTAATGCGCTTTGGCAAGGTGTTTCAACAAGCTTATACGCGCTTCTTAGATCTGCAAAAGGCAGAAGCGCAGGCACGGGAAGCACAAATACAACTAGCACTGGAAAGAGTCAGGGCCAAAACTATGGCGATGAAAACCCAGTCAGACCTACTTGGCATTGTAGAATTATTCGGCCAACAACTTATTGATCTGAATGTGAGGTTCACCGACGTTACCTTTATTGAAGGAGCCATTACAAAAGATAGAGATTGGGAATTATGGAGTCATATTCCTGGTGCCGACAACCTCACACGCAAAATTCACATTCCTTACGTTGATACGCCATACTTCACCAAAACAGCAATCGCTGTAGAGGAGTATATAAAGACCGGCAACCCTATCCAAACGAAATTTTTTACAAAAGAGGAGAAAGACGAATTTCTTGATCACTATTGGAAATATGCACCTGCTGTTCCAGAAAAGGTCAGGGAATTGGTATATGCAAACCCTGGTTCGACCATTGTCGATGCATTTTTGGAAAACGTAACCGTTTCCATAGTTCGCTCGGATCTGGAACCCTTCACAGAAGAGGAACTTTCAATTTTTGAACGCTTTTCAAAAGAATTTAAGCAAACTTATACCCGCTATCTTGATATCAAAAAAGCAGAGGAACAGGCAAAAGAATCAAAAATAGAAGCCGCCCTCGAAAAAGTAAGGTCCCGGTCATTGGCCATGCATACCCCAAATGAACTGGGAGAAGTGGTTAGCATAATTGTAGAGAAATTGAAAGAACTAGATGTCGTATTAGACGCCAATGGCGTCGTGCTGTGTACCTATTTTACTGATTCAAAAGATGTATTACATTGGATTGCGGCTCCTGATTTTAGTTTTGCCGGTAGCTATCTGCTACCCTATTTTGACCATCCTATTTTTAATGACGCATGGCAATCCAGAGAAAGCGGCGCGTTGTATTTTTCAAAAGCTTATTCAATTGAAGATAAAAACAGTTTTTTTGAGTATGCTTTTGAATATTCTGATTACAAGCATTTCCCGGAAGACTTTAAGAAGTGGATATTTCAAAACGACCAACACATCCTTTCGTTCGCCTGGCAGAAGAATTCCGCCATACTCATTCCCTCGCACACCGGGGTAGTTCCTTCAACAGATGAAGTAGTCATTTTAAAACGTTTTGCCAAAGTTTTTGAACAATCCTTTATCCGTTTCCTCGACCTTCAAAAAGCCGAAGTTCAGGCTCGTGAAGCACAGATTGAGGTGGCTGTTGAAAGAGTTAGGGCAAAAGCACTCGCCATGCATAAATCAGCAGAGATACTACAGGTGGCAATGACGCTTAAAGAACAAATGGAAGGTTTGAATTTAAGCGGCATAACCGCGGCAACCATTTACCTTGAGCACGATGACAACAAAATTAGAGTATGGGATATTACAGAATTAAAAGAATCGGAACAAGAACCGCAGCTAAGCTCTGATTTCACATTCAGGTTAGAAGATACTGACCCGGGCTTATGGGTGAGAAGAATTTGGAATGCAAGTAAAAAATACAGTGTGATAGAAATGAGTGGCGATGACTTTATCAAATGTGAAAAATGGATCAGGGAGTTTGATGAAACCGCAGCAGATAATTACAGGGAATTTATTAGAGCCGCAAAAATAGAACACACCTGGCATCCAACTGTTCAATTGGAAAAAGGAAAACTTAATCTGGATTTTACTGTTCCACCGCCTGCTGAAATGGAGTTTATTTTACCAAAAATGGGG
This sequence comes from Paucihalobacter ruber, assembly GCF_006494535.1. Taxonomy (GTDB): domain Bacteria; phylum Bacteroidota; class Bacteroidia; order Flavobacteriales; family Flavobacteriaceae; genus Paucihalobacter; species Paucihalobacter ruber. The sequence goes on along the minus strand of NZ_VHIQ01000005.1, from coordinate 36,935 downwards.
GCGGCATTTGATTTGGCTTATCGCCGCTTCTTGGATCTAGAAAAAGCCGAAGCACAAGCAAAAGAGGCAAAAATTGAAGCGGCTTTGGAAAGAGTCAGATCCCGCAGTTTGGCCATGCATCATTCATCAGAATTATCTGCTGTGGTTGATACACTTTTGCAGGAATTTACCAATCTCGAATTCACGCTCACTTTCTGTATCATCAATTTGATTGATGAAAAAGACATGAGCAACACGGTGTGGGCCGCTAATCCCGAAACCGGTAAAGACCCTGAGTCTTATTACATGAAATTTGAAGATTATCCATTTCATCACGCTATGTGGGATGCCTGGAAAGATCAAAAAAAGCGATTTGTCTATACCTTAGAAGGAGAAGAGAAAAAAATATATGATGAATATCTTTATAATGATACTGAATTTAGACGTTTTCCAAAGCACATTCAGGAAGCCAACAAAGCCCTTGAACGCTATGTAGCCGGCTTTACATTCTTCAAGTATAGCGGACTACAAACGGTGAGTGTTAATCCTATATCTGAAGACGAACTGGAAATCCTAGAACGTTTTGGTAGAGTCTTCGAACAAGCCTATACACGTTTTCTGGACCTTCAAAAAGCAGAAGCGCAGGCGAGGGAAGCAAAGATTGAAGCGGCATTGGAGAGAGTTCGCAGCCGAAGTATGGCTATGCATAAAAGTGATGAACTCAAGGAAGTGATTCAAGTAGTGTTTGAGCAATTGAACCATCTCAATTTAAACATTGACTCTGCCAACTTTCAATTGGATTACAAATTAAGAGATGATTGGAAACTTTGGACTGGCACACCCGGCAACCTCTACCCCCGGTTGTTTGAAATTCCTTATTTAGATCACCCAATGTTTAACAGTCATAAAAAGGCAAGAGAAAAACAAATTGAGTTTTTAGCAGATACGTTCCCATTTGATGAAAAAAATATCATGTGGAAACACTTTTTCAAACATGCGCCATGGGTTCCAGAAGAAAGACAACAATATATTTTGAATAGTCCTGGTGTCGCTCGCTCACAGGTGTTCATGAATAACATTTCATTGTTTGTCCTTAATTACCAAGGTATACCATATTCAGAGGCCGAGAACGACATAGTTAAACGCTTCGCCAAAGTATTTGATCAAACATATACCCGCTTCCTCGACCTAAAAAAAGCCGAAGAACAAGCGCGCGAAGCACAAATCGAGGTTGCCCTCGAAAAAGTGCGCTCCCGCACCATGGGTATGCAGTCTAGTGATGAGCTGCCTGAAGTAGCCAATATGTTGTTTCTGGAAGTGCAGGCACTTGGCATTAACGCCTGGAGTTGTGGGTACAATATTTTAAACGAAGATCTCACAACTGCAACCTGCGCTATGAGTAGCGAAGGAACCTTGCAAACACCATTTCAGCTTCGCCTTTGGGGTGAAGCATCCTTCGACGAGATGGGAGAATTTATGAACAATGGTAAGGACATGTTGGTGCAAGAGCTCGGCGGAAAAGCCTTAGTGTCGCACTATGCCCATATGAAATCCTTCCCGGATCTAAAACCAACTTTTGATGAAATAGACAGGCTCGGACTGTCGCTACCCACCTACCAGATCAATCATCTGTGTAAATTTAGTCACGGTTTTCTGCTGTTTATTACCTATGAAAAGGTTCCTGATGCGCACGACATCTTTAAACGCTTTACCAAAGTATTTGATCAAACCTATACCCGTTTCCTCGATCTTCAAAAAGCCGAAGCGCGCGCACGAGAGGCTCAAATACAAACGGCATTAGAGCGCGTACGTTCGCATTCCATGGGCATGCAAAGCACCTTAGATTTTGCCAATGTCACCACCGAAATGTTTAACCAATTGCGAAACTTTGGTGAAGATCTATTTGCCACAGGCATTGTGTTTTGCGATAAGCTTGAAGGCCATGTAGAGCAATGGCACAGTATTCCGGGTGCCGGTATGCTAAGCCCTATGATTGTGCCGATTGATTTGGATTATATCCATCAATACCGTTATGACCAATGGAAAGCAGGCAATCCCCTATTTTCAATTGAAATTCCAAGTGATTTTATTGAACAGCATTTTGAAGATATTTTTAAGTTACCCTCTGCTCAAATCACCATAAAGGACTTAGAATCCCGTAACGCACCCATGCCCGCACCACCACCGTGGGAGATAGATTACGGTGCCTCGTTTAAACATGGCTATATCTTGGTGTCCTCACTCAAACCCATTGAGAACATGGATATTTTACCGCGATTTGCTCAGGTATTTGAACAGGCTTATATACGCTTTTTAGATTTACAAAAAGCCGAAGCACAGGCAAGAGAAGCACAAATAGAAAATGCCCTTGAGAAAGTGCGATCCAGATCCTTAGCCATGCAAAGTCCTGCTGAAATTATTGAAGTAGCACAATTGCTTCGGGAAGAAATGGGTGCTCTGGGTGTTGAAGCGCTAGAAACCAGTTCTATTTATATTCACGATAAGGAGAACGACTCCACCCAGTGTTGGTTTACCATCAAAAACGAGAAAGATGGTAAATCTGTTTCCGATCAAATGACTATTGATTTAAAGGCCACATGGGTAGGTAGAAAAATGCAATCGTTTTACAAATCTTCATCACCTAGTACTTCTATTGTGATGACAGGAAAGCATCGCATAGAATGGATACAATATTGCGAAGAACAATCAACACATTTTTCAACCAGCAAATTTTATGGTAATACCATCCCTACCCGTACTTATCACCTCAACAAATTTTCGGATGGCTTTATAGGCGCTGCCGCTCCCGGGGACATTTCAGAAGAAAGTTGGGACCTGTTAAAGAGAGCTACGGCCGTATTTTCATTTGCCTACACCCGTTTTCGCGATTTGCAAAAAGCTGAAATGCGTGCCCGTGAAGCCCAAATTGAAATGGCACTTGAAAAGGTAAGATCCAGAACCATGACCATGGCACACAGTTCAGAATTGGCAGATACCTCTGTCATCGTTTTTAAAGAACTTTTAAATTTAGGCATTGCCCCTAATCGTTTATTTATTGGAATCATTAAAGACAAGGGTAAAGCTATTGAAGCCTGGGCAACCAATGAAGACGGCAGTAAAATTGAAAAACACTTTCAACTCCATCCTGCAGAAAACAAATCCATTCAAAAAATGGTTGACGCCTGGAAGCAAGAAAAAAAATCTGCCATTATTGACATGAGCGGTAAGGAGCTGCAAGACTATTTTCACTATTTAAACACGGTCATGCAGATACCATTTATTCATGGTTTGCAGCAAAAAAGACGCGTTCAGACCATAGCCTATTTTTCGGGAGGTTTAATTGGTATGGCGGCACCCGAAGAACAACCACAACAAACCATAGACCTATTAGAGCGGTTTGCAGCGGTATTTAATTTAACCTATACGCGTTTTAACGATTTAAAAATCGCAGAAAAACAAGCCTTACAAGCCGAAAAAGATTTAATTGCCATTAAACAAGCCCGGCAAAAAGCAGAAGAGGCACTTAAGGAGCTGCAAGCGACCCAAACGCAACTGGTACAGCAAGAAAAACTGGCCAGTTTAGGGCAGCTTACCGCAGGCATTGCGCATGAAATTAAAAATCCGCTCAACTTCGTCAACAACTTTAGCGAAGTCAGTAATGAGCTAATCGATGAAGTATTTGAGGAGTTAGAAAAATTAGAGGACTCTGATGTTAAGGAAGACATTAAAGCCATTTTAGACGATGTAAAAGGCAACCTCAGCAAAGTACATGAACACGGCACCCGCGCCGATAGTATTGTAAAATCTATGTTGCAACACAGTCGCGGTGGCAGTGGTAAAATGGAAGCTACAAATTTGAATGCGCTTATTAAAGAATATACCAATTTGTCGTTTCACGGCATGCGCGCCAAGAAAAACCCCATCAATGTTGCTATCGATTTACAACTCGATCCTAACATCGAAACCGTGTCTCTAATCGGTGAAGATTTTAGCCGGGTGATCCTCAATCTCACCAACAACGCCTTCGATGCCATGCGGGAAACCGTAGATCATCGACCGGCAAAACTAACGGTGCGTACCAAACAACAAACCAATGCCATTGTTATTGAAGTAGAAGACAATGGTCCCGGCATTCCTGATGCCATCAAAGATAAAATCCTTCAGCCATTTTTCACTACCAAGAAAGGAACTGAGGGTACCGGTTTGGGATTGAGCATTACAAACGACATTATTAAGGCACATCGAGGCGAATTAAAAATACTAACGAAAGAAGATGCAGGGACTGTGTTTGTTATTCATTTACCCCGATGATTGTATGAATCGTGCCTACGGCACTAAGTTGCACGCAGGAGGGGGGAGTCGCGTTGGACTGAAGTCCAACTATACAAAAACGTTTCGAGCCTACGGCTCTGAGATAGAAACAAAATGAGAGCCAGAGGCTCAACACATCTTAAAACGTCAGACTTCAGTCCGACGCACAAGAAAGAAAAGACAAGAGCCGTAGGCTCAACAAATCTTATAACGTCAGACTTCAGTCTGATGTGAGAGACAAAGTAAGTAAACACCAGAGCCGTAGGCTCGGCGCATCTTATGACGTCAGACTTCAGTCTGGTGTGAGAGACAAAGTAAGTAACCACCAGAGCCGTAGGCTCGACACATCTTATGACGCCAGACTTCAGTCCGACGCAAAAGAAAGAAAAGAAAAGAGCCGTAGGCTCGGCACATCTTATGACGTCAGACTTCAGTCTGATGTGAGAGACAAAGTAAGTAACCACCAGAGCCGTAGGCTCGACACATCTTGAAACGTCAGACTTCAGTCTGGTGTGAGAGACAAAGTAAGTAACCAGCAGAGCCGTAGGCTCGGCACATCTTATGACGTCAGACTTCAGTCCGACGCAAAAGAAAGAAAAGAAAAGAGCCATAGGCTCGACACATCTTATAACGTCAGACTTCAGTCTGGTGTGAGAGACAAAGTAAGTAACCACCAGAGCCGTAGGCTCGACACATCTTATGACGTCAGACTTCAGTCTGGTGTGAGAGACAAAGTAAGTAACCAGCAGAGCCGTAGGCTCGGCACATCTTATGACGTCAGACTTCAGTCTGGTGCATAAAACCCGGACCTCGGTCCAACAAAAAAAAGACATACTATGGCAAACACGTATCACCAACTTTACATCCAAGCGGTATTCGCAGTAAAGTACCGCAGAGCTGTTCTTAAAAAGGAATGGCGCCCTCAACTACTTGCAGTTATTGGCAATTTGATTAACGAAAGCAATTGTAAAACCATCATTGTAAATGGGGTTGAAGATCATGTGCATTGCTTTTTTGGTTTAAGACCCGTTGTTGCCATTTCTGATCTTATGAAATCTGTAAAGGCCAAATCATCAAAATACATCAATGATCATGCACTAACTCCGCAACGTTTTGAATGGCAAACCGGCTACGGTGTATTTTCTTACAGGCAACGCGATGTGGATATGATTTTTAAATACATTCAAAATCAAGAAGCCCATCACAGAAAGGAATCTTTCAAAGAAGAGTATCTTAAATGTTTAAAAGAATTTCAAATTGATTACGATGAACAATATATTTTCAATGAACTTGAGTAGATGCCGAAACAGCACTGGAGAGAAAGTTTTGACTGATATCAATGCCCTGGCCGATGAATACCTGCGACTGTCTTATCATGGCTTAAGGGCAAGAGACAAAAATTTTAACGCAGATTTTTCAACCGACTTTGATCCCGATTTACCAAAAGTAAATGTGGTGCCACAAGACATTGGGCGTGTGCTATTAAATTTGATTAATAATACTTTTCAGGCAGTTAAAGAAGTTGAAAATCCAAAAGTTGTAGTTGCCACTAAACATATAGATAATACTGTTCAAATTACCGTTTCAGATAACGGACCGGGGATTCCTGAGGCTATCAAAGACAAAATATTCCAACCCTTTTTCACCACAAAACCCACCGGACAAGGAACCGGATTGGGATTATCCTTATCTTACGATATTGTGAAAGCGCACGGAGGATCAATAAAAATAGAATCAAATGAAAATGAAGGCGCTACATTTACCATTGAATTACCCATATAAAATGACTATGAGAACAACAACATCACAATTTTTCAGGAAAATACATTTCATCCTTCTGCTTTTGCTATTTGCCGCCTGCAACCGCAGCCCAAAAGATGACGGAACCACCCTCGCACCTCTCTTTCCGCAACCCCAAACCATTGCAGCCAATCCCGAAGGTGGTTATGCCATAAACCCGGTAACAGGCAATAGCATCGAACCCATCATTTTGAGCAGTGGCGACACGCTCATCACCGGTGTACCCATACCCGCAAGGGGAAAACTCATTCACCCGGACAGTGTTGCCAGTCCCAGAGTGGTCAAGGCGGTTACTGAGCTTGTCAAAGTAAATGCCCACCCCAACCGACACAAAATACCCGAAAACATCCCCACTATCAAAGTGGACCACAGCCAACTTAAAACTGTGAAATTTGGCGAAGGCAACAAAGATTTTGTTTTAATTAATTCCAGCGGTGACACCATACCCACCGGCATACCTATACCTGCCCGGGGCAAAACAGTAAAAGCCATACAACCCTTACCCACCAAAGCCCTGCCCCCGGCTTTTAAAGATGCCCTTACCAATTTACAATATTTTGATGTGGACCAAGGTATGGGGTCCTCTTATCTCAGCTCTATTTTAGAAGATAAAAGCGGAAACATTTGGTTCGGTACTTTAGACAGAGGTGTATCCAAATATGATGGTGAATCGTTTGTTCATTTTACCGAGGCAGCCGGCTTGAGTAATAATAGAGTCAGGTCTATTTTAGAAGATAAAAGCGGAAACCTTTGGTTTGGCACTCAAGGCGGAGGCGTATCGAAATATGATGGTGAATCGTTTGTTCATTTTACCGAGGCAGCCGGCTTGAGTAATAATGATGTCAGGTCTATTTTAGAAGATAAAAGCGGAAACCTTTGGTTCGGCACTGATGGCGGAGGTGTATCGAAATATGATGGTGAATCGTTCGTTCATTTTACCGAGGCAGCGGGCTTGAGTAATAATAGAGTCAGGTCTATTTTAGAAGATAAAAGCGGAAACCTTTGGTTCGGCACTGAAGGCGGAGGCGTATCGAAATATGATGGTGAATCGTTCGTTCATTTTACCGAGGCAGCCGGCTTGAGTGATAATAATGTCTGGTCTATTTTAGAAGATAAAAGCGGAAACCTTTGGTTCGGCACTTGGGGTGGAGGCGTATCGAAATATGATGGTGAATCGTTCGTTCATTTTACCAAGGCAACCGGCTTGACTAATAATATTGTCCTTTCTATTTTAGAAGATAAAAGCGGAAACCTTTGGTTCGGCACTTATGGCGGAGGTGTATCGAAATATGATGGTGAATCGTTCGTTCATTTTACCGAGGCAGCCGGCTTGAGTAATAATGAAGTCAGCTCTATTTTAGAAGATAAAAGCGGAAACCTTTGGTTTGGTACTTGGGGCGGAGGTGTATCGAAATATGATGGTGAATCGTTCGTTCATTTTACCGAGGCAGCCGGCTTGAGTGATAATAGCGTCACGTCTATTTTAGAAGATAAAATCGGAAACCTTTGGTTCGGCACTTGGGGCGGAGGTGTATCGAAATATGATGGTGAATCATTCGTTCATTTTACCGAGGCAGCCGGCTTGAGTGGTAATATTGTCTGGTCTATTTTAGAAGATAAAAGCGGAAACCTTTGGTTTGGCACTCAAGGCGGAGGCGTATCTAAATATAATGGTGAATCATTCGTTCATTTTACCGAGGCAGCCGGCTTGAGTAATAATAGAGTCTGGTCTATTTTAGAAGATAAAAGCGGAAACCTTTGGTTCGGCACTCAAGGCGGAGGCGTATTTAAATATAATGGTGAATCATTCGTTCATTTTACCGAGGCAGCCGGCTTGAGTAATAATAGTGTCAGGTCTATTTTAGAAGATAAAAGCGGAAACCTTTGGTTCGGCACTGATGGCGGGGGCGTATCGAGATATGATGGTGAATCGTTCGTTCATTTTACCGAGAAAGAAGGCTTAAATAATAATAGCGTTTGGTCTATTTTAGAAGATAAAAGCGGAAACCTTTGGTTTGGCACTCAAGGCGGAGGCGTATCTAAATATAATGGTGAATCATTCGTTCATTTTACCGAGGCGGCCGGCTTGAGTAATAATAGAGTCAGGTCTATTTTAGAAGATAACAACAGGAATTTATACATAACTACAGTAAAAGGGCTTACGCAAATTAGCCCGCTCCCTGCTTCCATCGAAGGAGGAGAAGTGTTTGCAATACAAGTTTTTGGCACACAAGATGGCCTTAAAGGATTAGATTTTTATCATAATTCTGCATTAATCGATAGTAAAAACCGTGCCTGGTGGGGAAGCGGTAAGGGTTTAACTATGTTGGATTTAAACAAGTTTAATCCATCTGCTCAAATACCACAACCATTATTAAAACAATTGGATATCAATGAGCAGTTTCTAGACTACCGCAATATTTCAGATAGCCTGGGTAATGAAATAGCATTTAAAAGCGTGCAAAAATTTGAGAACTACCCGCTCAATTTAGAGTTGCCCTACCATAAAAACCACCTCACCTTTCATTTTGCGGCCATAGATTGGAATGCTCCGCATAAAATACACTACAGTTACCTTATGCTGGGACTCAATGATAATTGGAGCAATCCTACAAGGGAAGCCAAAGCAGACTACCGTAACCTGCCCTACGGCACTTACACCTTTCAAATCAGAGCCATTGGAGAGAGTGAAGTATGGAGTGAGCCATTTAAATATACGTTTACTATAAATCCACCATGGTGGCAATCGTGGTTGGCGTATTTGATATACGTTCTGTTGTTTTTATTGGTGCTGAGAATTTTTAGTAAGTGGAGGGAAAGGAAGCTGATAGCAGAAAAGAAAAAGCTGGAACAAACAGTGGAAGAGCGAACTAGCGCATTAAAGAAAAAATCTGAAGAGCTTGTACATTCTCTCGAAGATTTAAAATCTACCCAATCTCAACTCATCCAATCCGAGAAAATGGCAAGTCTTGGAGAGCTCACTGCAGGCATCGCACACGAGATTCAGAATCCCTTAAACTTCGTCAATAACTTTAGCGAAGTGAGTAATGAATTGATTGATGAAATGAACGATGAATTAGACAAAGGCGATATTGACGAAGCCAAGGCTATTTCAGCAGATATCAAACAAAATCTTGAAAAAATAAACCACCACGGCAAACGCGCCGATGCCATCGTAAAGGGAATGCTCGCCCACAGCCGAAGCAACTCGGGAGAAAAAGTTTTAACTGATATCAATGCCCTGGCCGATGAATACCTGAGATTGTCTTACCATGGCTTAAGGGCAAGAGACAAAAGTTTTAATGCCGATTTTTCAACCAACCTAGACCCTACCCTGCCTAAAGTAAATTTAGTGCCCCAAGACTTTGGGCGTGTGTTATTAAATTTGATTAATAATGCTTTTCAGGCAGTTAAAGAAGTTGAAAATCCAAAAGTAGTAATTGCAACTAAACATATAGATAACACTGTTCAAATTACCGTTTCAGATAATGGCCCAGGGATTCCTGAGGCTATAAAAGATAAAATCTTCCAACCATTTTTCACTACCAAACCCACCGGGCAAGGTACAGGTCTTGGTTTATCGCTTAGCTACGATATTGTGAAAGCGCATTCAGGGAAGTTCATTATGGAATCTGAAGAGGGCGTTGGTACAACATTTATTGTTAACTTGCCTGTTAAAATCAATCAATTATCATGATGTCAAAAACGAAAACCATACTATTCCTTTCTTTGCTTGCAGCGGTTATAATGGCATCCTGTGATGATAATACTCAAAAAGGCGCTCTTGACCCGACCGCTTTCAGGGCGCCTGTCACCAAAGCATTTGAGTTCACCGAAGCCAAACCCATCGAATGGCAAGTTGTTGACCCGGATAGTATTGACCTTCCTCAAACCTACCCGTTAGACATTGACAAAATGCCCTCTCAGCCATTCAGCATCAGTGAGTTTAAACCTCTAAAGTCTCCAATAAAGGAATCTCCGCTGGATTGGGATCCCAATGATCGGATGAAGCTGGAGTTTGACACCATTCCGATTAAAAAGAAAATTTCTATCATTCCAACGCCTGTTGTCACCCGGATGGACAGACCACAGAAGCTCGAAGGTACCACTACCGTCCTGTTACAGCTTTCAAGAAATCAGGGGCTGCCTTCCAACGACATCCGAAAAATTATCGAGAACGAAGACGGCACTTATTGGATTGCCACCTTCGACGGAGGACTATGTCTCTACAACGGGAATGAGTTATATACTTATGATTATTTGCGAATCTGGGATCTCGAAATAGACCGGGATGGCAAATTATGGTTGGCCACTACAACTGGGATCTACGTTCTTGACTTCAAGAAAAAAACCCAAACCCATTTCCTGTCGACGGAGGTAATCCTTTCACTTCTTCCTGATCATCAAAATCGGATGTGGATGACCCATTGGCAAAAGGCCACCTATGTCATGGATAGTGACATGGAGCATTTACGTCGAATCACCAATACCGGATTTACAGGAATTCGTCCCAATTATCCATTAATGGAGGACAGGAATCACAATATCTGGCTATTAAGTCAAAACGGGGATCAAACCGTAACCAGTATCATCGGTGAAGACAGACAGTACTATACAAACATCCTGCCTAGTGGTGGCTATCATTTTCTGGATCGTGATAACAGGATGTGGATGACTTCTGTAAGTGGCGCCCATGGCATTTCATTAGACGATAAAACTGTCCGTACCCTTAATGAGAGGGATGGATTTAATGAAGAAGCGCAATTTTATGACGATGCGCAATTTTATGAGGAAGACAATCAAGGAAGATTATGGATGATCAATAGTGATAGCATCCATATAATCAACAGAGATTACACTAAAATGAAATCAATTGCGACCAACAGTCCTATAAGATTTGGAAATACGATAAAAGATAAAAGGGGCGTCATCTGGATTGGTACTACTACGAAAGGAATCCTCCTGGTGGATCCGGATGGACCTTTACCCGAGGTGCTGGGACAGTCTGATGGACTGATGGATGGTCAAATCAGGAGTTTAGAGGAAGACCATCGCGGGGATATCTGGCTCGGCACACCTAAAGGCATTAATATTTATAGCCCTTCCACCAAAACCCTCAAAGCGATCGATGAGGCAATTTTACAAATCCCAAATTCAAATAATATTTTCTTCATCAAGGAATTAGAAAAAGATAACTTTTTCGTTGATGGAACTCCGGGTTTTCTCATCATCAATCGTGCAGAAAAGTTACTAACCCACTATTTTAAAAATCAAAACATTACACAACGGACTTTCGGCGCCCTCAAAGACGAAAAGGGCAGCTATTGGTTAGCCACCGATAATGGACTCGCAGTTTATCATCCGGAATCAAATGGATTAAAGACCATCCCGGAGGAGTCTCCTCAATTAGATGCTGATTGGGTAAGCTGTATTCTCGATGATGGATCAGGTCGTTACTGGCTGGGCACGACCAATGGATTGGTTATCATAGACCCGGATAAAAATACGATCCAATATTTACGAGAAGAGGAAGGATTGTCCCATAACGCTGTCCATGAGATCATACAGAGGGAGGATGGTACATTGTGGGTGGCAACAGACGGTGGCATTTCAATAATTGATCCTGTCGGTCAAACCATCACCAATCTGGGGGAAGCAGAAGGACTCGTACCGGAGGTCGCGTACAGCTTACAGCAAAAAGATAGCACCCTATACATAGGGAGTGTAGATGGTCTCACGCTGGTAAATCCTCCCGCTGATCCAAACACGCCCTGGAATTTTTTCACCTATAGCGCAGCTCAAGGTTTCCTCTCAAATGACTATAACCGAAGAGCGAGCTTACTTCTGCCTAACGGGCAACTTTGGTTTGTTAGTGGGCCTACTTGGAAATTGAACATTCTTACACAAGATCCTGTGATTGACACCTTGCCATATCCGGTTTCCATCACCGGCCTGACGATCATGGATGAGAAACGCTCTTTCGAACGTATGTCAGATTTCCGGCCCTATCTTGAAACGGGAGATCCCTTGTGGTCCAGCGATGGCAATCAACTCTTCACAGAAAATACGCTGCCGCAAGACTCTGGATATGTATTTGAACACCAAATGCGATGGGACAGCCTGTCAAGCCCTTATAAATTGCCCATCGGGCTAAAACTACCTTATGATCAAAATTACATGCGGTTCAGTTTTACCGATCTGCGTGTCTTGAACAGGGACAACATCTCATTCAGATATATGCTGGAAGGCGAAGACGATGCCTGGATCTATGCCGGCCGGGAGCCTCAAAGCAAAAATTACTATAATCTTTCACCCGGTGCCTACACCTTTAGCGTTGCAACCAGAGGAATCAAAGGCCAATGGGGTGACCCTGCTGAATTCAGTTTTCGAATATTTCCGCCCTGGTGGCAGACCTGGTGGGCTTACCTGGCATATGCCATCATAACCATTGGCGGCATCCGGGCTATCGTTCAATACCGCTCGAGGCAATTAAAAAAGGAAAACCGCTTGCTCGAAGAAAAAGTAACTCAAAGAACCAATGAACTTCGGGAGACCATTAGCAACCTTAAATCCACCCAAAGCCAACTCATCCAATCCGAAAAAATGGCAAGCTTAGGAGAATTGACTGCCGGCATTGCCCATGAGATTCAAAACCCGCTCAACTTTGTCAACAACTTTAGTGAAGTGAGCAATGAATTGATTGACGAAATGAATGACGAATTAGACAAAGGCGCTATAGAAGAAGCCAAGGCTATTTCAGCAGATATCAAACAAAACCTCGAAAAGATCAACCACCACGGCAAACGCGCCGATGCCATCGTAAAGGGAATGCTCGCCCACAGCCGAAGCAACTCGGGAGAAAAAGTACCGACGGATATCAACGCCCTCGCCGATGAATACCTAAGATTGTCTTATCATGGCTTAAGAGCTAGAGATAAGAGCTTCAACGCAGATTTTTCAACCGACTTTGATCCTGATTTACCAAAAGTAAATGTGGTGCCACAAGACATTGGGCGTGTGTTATTAAATTTGATTAATAACGCTTTTCAGGCAGTTAAAGAAGTTGAAAATCCAAAAGTTGTAGTTGCCACTAAACATATAGATAATACTGTTCAAATTACCGTTTCAGATAATGGCCCAGGGATTCCTGAGGCTATCAAAGACAAAATATTTCAGCCGTTCTTTACGACCAAACCTACGGGACAAGGCACAGGATTAGGCTTAAGTATGAGTTATGACATCATCACCAAAGGGCATGGTGGGGAATTAAACGTAGACTCAAAAGAAGGAGTTGGCACAACTTTTTGTATTTTAATACCGACTAATTAAGAGAAATGAAAAACTTTTTACTCATCCTGTGTGCATTTTTACTTTGCTTTAGCTGTACCGATGTAACTAAAAGCAAAGAACAAAAAATTGGTAAACAAGCAGTAGGTACTGTTTTAAACGACAGTGTAATTAAAATGGAAGTCGTTCCTTTTAAAACCGGACCAAAAATTCCTAAGGAAAATTATATTTCCAGTGCTCGACCATTCTCATTAGATCCGCTATATGGAAAGGAGGTCGTCTCTTCGATTACACCTAAGGATGGAATGCCGCCCGCTCGTTTCAATACATTTAATACGGACAGTAAAGGAAATATTTGGCTCAGCAATTTCGGCTCTCAAATTTTAAAGTATAACGGCCAAACGTTTAAAGACTACGGTATTTTAGATTCTGGTTGGTATAACTTTCAAATGGAGATTACTTTCAACGACCAATTATGGTTAAACCGCTTTAATCCTAGTTCACAAGGCTTTGAGTGGCGAACATTACTTTTTGATGGTTTAAATTTTAATGAAATTTCAGAATTAAATTTTATAGAAAGTGAAAACGACGGTAGTTTAACTCAATTTATATCAAAAGGCTATAAAAATTCCACTTGGTATTTAAATACTATTGATAATACATTATTAAAGTACCAGGGTGAAGAATTATTGGCATCTTATAATATTGAAGGCTTAGCATTAGAGTTATTAACAAATGTGAGTGATTTTGGTGACGACGGTACCTTCTTTTTTGATGGTAGAAGTGATAAATTGATCAAACTTTATCATGGAACTTTTGAAGAAGTGAGCTTTAAAAACCTCATTCCTGAGGATAAAATTAACGATGTTCTAGTTATAAATTCTACCAGCTTTTATGTATCAACACCTAAAGGTACTTTTCTTATTGAGGATGGTAAGTCCACACAAATAAATGATGAAAGCTTATTCCGTGGCGTATTAGATGAGCACAATACCCTTTGGAGTTACTCAGAAAATGGGATAGTTAAAACCAATGCTCTTACAAGTATTGATTTTTATGACAATCCTGAGCTTAAAAAATTAGAACGGCTTGATCTTCATAAAGACGAAAAAGGTAATATTTGGGTTACTGGTCAGAGTTTTATGGGAAGATTTGAAAACTCGATTAAAACCTATGACAATCTCATAGAGGATAATTCTAAAAACCAGAATCGCTCTTTAAGAAGTTTGATACAGGCTGTAAATGGCGATTTTTTTTATGGTTCTTTTTTTAATGGCCTTTTTCATTTTGATGGAAACACATTGACCAATTTTAACTTTTTAAAACAACCCACGCAAGATTATGGGACAATTAATAACATTGGTAATCTAGTAGAAGATAATCATGGAAATATTTGGTTTACCCACGGTAATCGAGACGAAGTTTTCCTTACTAAATATGATGGTACCCATTTTCAATCGTATAACATGGGACAAGAACGTTTTGTTTTTATAGAACTTATTGATTCTAAAGGAAAAGTATGGCTAACAAGCTCAGAGCAGAACAATAATTATAACCTCTTAACTTTTGATGGTAAATCCTTAGTGAAAATAACATCTTCAAATAATTTAGGAGGTTTTTACTTTAGTTCTGTTTTTGAAGACCACTTAGGCAATATATGGATAGGTAGTGAAGGTGGGCTATATAATTATAATAATGAAACGATTACCAATTACTCTGTAAAAGATGGCATGCCAAATAACGTTGTAAATAGTATAAACGAAGATGACAATAATAACCTCTGGATTGGGACAGATGGTGGGCTAAGTATTTTGTCTAACAATGTGTTTACCAATTACGGAAAAGCCGATGGCTTAAAGGAAAGCAGTATTGGTACAATCCTAAAAGATGACCATAATAATAAGTTTTGGTTGCGAAGCGGATCGAGTGATAGACTTAGTGTAGTTAGTTTAGATTCTTTAAACAATCGTCTTGTCGTAGAAAATTTCTCTTCTGCAGAGGGGTTTCCAATCCCGTCAGGAAGAGGGTTAGTCGTCGATCAACAAGGTGTAGGATGGATAACCACAACAGACGGCGGTCTTGCCCGTTTTGATTATCCTGCGCTAAAAGAGAACAGCAGGGCTTTTCCAGTTTCCGTTACTAATATTCGTATTAATGGAGAGTCCATCGTCTGGTCTCACCTTAATGATAGATATGCCAATGACACGCTGGTGTCTTCAACTGAAATGAATTCCAGATTTGGGCTACAAAAAACAGAAGAAGAACTTGATCGATTAAAAAAAACCTTTACCTCTGTGCGTTATGATAGTCTTGTCCCTTATGATTTTATTCCTTTAGGTCTAAAGCTGCCCTACTCTGCCAACTCCTTAAGTTTTGAATTTTCAGCCGTCGATCCCTTTCTGGCTAAAAGCACGCAATTCCAGTATTTTTTAGAAGGCTTTGATAAAGCCTGGAGTCCGTTAGGTCAAACTAATATTGCTAATTATGGTAACCTTTATGAAGGGGATTACACGCTTAAAATTAAAGCCTTAAACCCCTACGGGATCTGGAGCGAAACCGATTATGCATTTACAGTTCTACCACCCTGGTACCGCACCTGGTGGGCATATGGTATTTATGGAGTATTGCTTTTGTTACTTTTTAAGCAAGTCCACACCTATCAGAAACAAAGAACCATAAAAAAGGAACGGGAAAAAGCTAAAGAACGCGAATTAGAACAGGCCAAAGAAATAGAAAAGGCGTACAACGATTTAAAAGCCACGCAACAGCAATTGATACAGTCCGAAAAAATGGCTAGTCTTGGTGAACTCACCGCCGGGATTGCCCATGAAATTCAAAATCCGCTCAATTTCGTCAACAACTTTAGCGAAGTGAGTAATGAATTGATTGACGAAATGAATGACGAATTAGACAAAGGCGCTATAGAAGAAGCCAAGGCCATTGCAACAGACATCAAACAAAACCTCGAAAAAATAACCCACCATGGCAAACGCGCCGATGGCATTGTAAAAGGAATGCTCGCCCATAGCCGTTCCGGTTCGGGTGAAAAAGTACCTACCGATATCAACGCCTTGGCAGATGAATACTTAAGGCTGTCTTACCATGGCTTAAGGGCTAGAGACAAAAGTTTTAATGCCGATTTTTCAACCAACTTAGACCCTACCCTTCCTAAAGTTAAGGTAGTGCCCCAGGATATCGGCCGGGTATTGCTAAATCTGATTAATAACGCTTTTCAAGCGGTAAATGGTATAGAAAATCCAAAAGTTGTAGTTTCAACCAAACATGCGGAAAACGGTATTGAAATTACCGTTTCAGATAACGGCCCCGGCATCCCTGAGGCTATCAAAGACAAAATATTTCAGCCGTTCTTTACGACAAAACCAACCGGGCAAGGTACAGGTCTTGGCTTATCGCTTAGCTACGATATTGTGAAAGCGCACGGGGGTGAGTTGATTTTAAACAGCAATAAAGAGAAAGGAACACAATTTACCATTATACTACCACTAGTATAAAAAAAGAAATTCGTGCAATCCTTAAAATACTTATAAATCATTTATTAAAAAGATTTATGATATAGCAGAGACACACGGTGGATTAATAAAAATACAATTAAAAGAAAATGAAGGTCTGTTCGCGGCCCGGCTAACACCGGCTGCCGGAGGACGGACAGGAACGGGTAGTAACAGGTAGGCACAGAATTAAACATTGAATCACCTATTTAAGATGAGCATAAAAACAGCAGCTTCACAATTTCTCGGGAAGATACATTTCTTTCTCCTTCTTCTGCTATTTGCCGCCTGCAACCACAGCCCAAAAGATGATGGAACCAGCCCTGCATCGCTTTTGCCTCAACCCCAAACCAATGCAGCTAACCCCAAAGGTGGTTATGCCATAAACCCGGTAACAGGCGACCGCATCAAACCCATCATTTTGAGCAGTGGCGACACACTCATCACCGGTGTACCCATACCCGCAAGGGGAACACTCATTCACACAGACAGTATGGCAAAACCCAGAGTGGTGAAAGCTAAATCTCCGGAAAGTCTTGAAAAGCACGATGCCAACCCCAACCGACATAAAATACCCGAAAACATCCCCACTATCAAGGTGGACCACAGCCAACTTAAAACGGTGAAATTTGGCGAAGGCAATAAAGATTTTGTTTTAATTAATTCCAGCGGTGACACCATACCCACCGGCATACCTATACCTGCCAAAGGTAAAACAGTAAAAGCCATACTACCACCACCCACCAAAGCCCTGCCCCTAGCTTTTAAAGATGCTGCCCTTACCAATTTACAATATTTAGATGTGGACCAAGGTATGAGTTCCTCTTATGTGATATCTCTTTTAGAAGATACAAGGGGGAACCTTTGGTTTGGCACTGCCGACAAAGGCGTATCAAAATATGATGGTGAATCGTTCGTTCATTTTACCGAGGCAGCCGGCCTTAGTAATAATAGAATAAGGTCTATTTTAGAAGATAGAAGTGGGAACCTTTGGTTCGGAACCGGTGGCGGAGGCGTAACGAAATATGATGGTGAATCGTTCGTTCATTTTAATGAGGCAGCCGGCTTAAGTCATAATTTTGTCTGGTCTATTTTAGAAGATACAAGCGGAAACCTTTGGTTTGGCACTGAAGGCGGAGGCGTATCGAAATATGATGGTGAATCGTTCGTTCATTTTACCGAGGCAACCGGCTTGAGTAATAATAGTGTCAGGTCTATTTTAGAAGATAAAAGCGGAAACCTTTGGTTTGGCACTGAAGGCGGAGGCGTGTCGAAATATGATGGTGAATCGTTCGTTCATTTTACCGTGGCTACCGGCTTGAGTAATAATTTTGTCTGGTCTATTTTAGAAGATAAAAATGGAACCCTTTGGTTTGGCACTTCCGGCGGAGGCGTATCGAAATATGATGGTGAATCGTTCGTTCATTTTACCAAGGCAGCCGGCCTGAGTAATAATATTGTTATTCCTATTTTAGAAGACACAAGTGGAAACCTTTGGTTCGGAACTGTTGGCGGAGGTGTATCGAAATATGATGGTGAATCGTTCGTTCATTTGACCGAAGCAACCGGATTGAGTCAAAATAGAGTCATTTCTATTTTAGAAGATACAAGCGGAAACCTTTGGTTTGGCACTTGGGGCGGAGGCGTAACTAAATATGATGGTGAATCGTTCGTTAATTTTACCGAGGCAGCCGGCTTGAGTAATGATAGAGTCAGGTCTATTTTAGAAGATACAAGCGGAAACCTTTGGTTCGGCACTGAAGACGGTGGCGTATCGAAATATGATGGTGAATCGTTCGTTCACTTTACCAGGGCAGCCGGATTGAGTAGTAATAGAGTCTTGTATATTTTAGAAGATACAAGCGGAAACCTTTGGTTTGGAACTGGTGGCGCAGGTGTATCGAAATATGATGGTGAATCGTTCGTTCATTTTACCGAGGCAAACGGCTTGACTAATAATGTTGTCATTTCTATTTTAGAAGACAAAAGCGGAAACCTTTGGTTCGGCACTGAATTTGGAGGCGTATCGAAATATGATGGTGAATCGTTCGTTAATTTTACCGAGGCAGCCGGCTTGAGTCATAATTTGGTCGCGTCTATTTTAGAAGATAAAAGCGGAAACCTTTGGTTTGGCACCGAAGGCGGAGGCGCATCGAAATATGATGGTGAATCGTTCGTTCATTTTACCGAGGCGGCCGGCTTAGGTAATAATACTGTCTGGTCTATTTTAGAAGATAAAAGCGGAAATCTTTGGTTTGGCACTGAAGGCGGAGGCCTATCGAAATATGACGGTGAATCGTTTGTTCATTTTACCGAGGCAGCCGGGTTGAGTAATAATAGTGTCAGGTCTATTTTAGAAGATAACTCCGATAGCTATCGGAACGGGAATTTATACCTAGCTACAGTAAAAGGGATTACGCAAATTAGCCCGAGTCCTACTTCTTCCGAAGAAGGAGACGTGTTTGCAATACAAGTTTTTGGCACACAAGATGGCCTTAAAGGCTTAGATTTTTATCAAAATTCTGCGTTAATCGATAGTAAAAACCGTGCCTGGTGGGGAAGCGGTAAGGGTTTAACTATGTTGGATTTAAACAAATTAAATTCATCTCCTCAAATACCACAACCATTATTAAAACAATTGGATATCAATGAGCAGTTTATAGATTACCGCAATATCTCTTATGAACCCGATACTCCCCATAGTCCCGATAGTCCCGATATCAATCGGGATCGAGATCGGAATCAAGTAGGCAATGATATAACATTTAACGGTGTCCAAAAATTTGAGAACTACCCACTCAATTTAAAACTACCCTACCATAAAAACAATCTTACCTTTCATTTTGTCGCCATAGATTGGAAAGCTCCGCATAAAATACACTACAGTCACCGTATGCTGGGACTCAATGATAATTGGAGCATACCTTCAAAAGAAGCCAAAACAGATTACCGTAACTTGCCCTACAGCACTTACACTTTCCAAATTAAAGCCATTGGAGAGAGTGGTGAGTGGAGTGAACCTTTTGAATACACGTTTACTATTAACCCACCTTGGTGGCTTACCTGGTGGGCTTGGTGTTTCTATGCCGTTCTACTCTTATTAATGCTATATTGGATCTATGGTTTTTTGCTTCGTAGAAAACTAGAACATGCAGAAGTTAATCGGTTGCAGGAATTGGATAAGTTCAAAACGCGCCTTTATACCAATTTAACCCATGAATTCCGGACACCCTTGACGGTGATTTCAGGTATTGCAGATCATATATTGACCCAACCCTCTTTGGAGAATCTGGAAAATGGTTTGCCAATGCTCAAACGAAATAGCGCGCAATTGCTAAGGTTAATCAATCAAATGCTGGACCTATCCAAACTTGATTCGGGTAGATTGTTGGCAAAGATGATTCATGACGATATCCTGGGTTATCTAAAATACCTGACAGAGTCGTTTGATTCTTTTGCCGATTCTAAAGATATCCGTCTGCATATATTATCAGGTTTCGAGGCGTTGTACATGGATTTTGATCCGGAAAAAATCCAAGCAATTTTTTCCAACCTTGTCGGAAACGCAGTAAAATTTACCCCACCGGGAGGCAATATTTATATTAAACTTGAAAAAATTACCTCTTTGGAAATGGGAGATTTCTTGGAAATGAAAGTGAAGGATACAGGCAAAGGAATTTCTTCTGAACATTTGCCTTATATTTTTGACCGTTTTTACCAGGTGGATAATTTGTCAACCAGATCAGCTGAAGGAACAGGAATTGGCTTGGCACTTACCAAAGAACTGGTGCAACTAATGTCAGGAACTATTGCAGTTACTAGCCAACCGGGAAAAGGTTCTGAATTTACACTTAGACTTCCCATAAAAAATGAGGCCCCAAAAGGGAATGCCGGTGAATTTACTATGGAATCGCATCCAAATGTAAAAGATTTGGTGGCGGTGTCGGGCTTTGGGACAGCCGAAGATTATGATGAAAGTCTCCCGCTGGCCTTGCTGGTAGAAGACAATGAAGATGTATTAAGCTATCTGGAACTTTGTCTCCACGGCAACTATCGAATACAAAAAGCAAGAAATGGCCTCCAAGGAATCCAACTAGCCATAGAAATGATTCCGGACATCATAGTTAGTGATGTGATGATGCCTGAAAAAGACGGCTATGAAGTAGTAGAAAGACTCAAAAAAGATGAACGTACCAGCCATATTCCCATCATCCTGCTCACTGCAAAAACAGATATGGAATCACGCCTGGAAGGTTTGGAAAGTGGAGCCGATGCCTACCTTTCCAAACCTTTTGAAAAGAAAGAACTAGAGGTTCGACTCCGGAAATTGATTGAACTAAGACAAAAGATGACGGCGCGGTATGCAGCGCTTATTCCCGAAGGTAAACCCGAAACTCTAATAGAAATACAGGAAGATGCTTTCCTTAAGAAGCTCCACTTTATTGTAGATGCAAATTTGGAAAGTGAAGCCTTTGGCATTGGGGAGTTATGCGAAGAGCTTGCAGTGAGCCGAACCCAGCTTCATCGAAAACTTAAAGCTTTGACCAACAAATCCACTTCTCAAGTCATCCGGATGATTAGAATGCAGAAAGCAAAGAAACTTTTGCTTAATTCTGATTTAAATATCTCGGAGATTGGTTACGCAGTGGGTTATGGCAACCCCAGCTATTTTACACAAGAGTTTACAAAAGAGTTTGGGGAAGCACCTAGCTTTTTTAGAAAAGGGTAATTCTTCTTCAAAGCCTAATAACCTCCTTTTTCAACACTAGTTTGAGGATTCAACTTTTTCAGACATTTTTTCTTCCCAGCCAAATAAATAGGTAAAATCTTCATTTTTATGGATTTGGAACAAAATATAAAGTATTTGGAACAATAACTACAGTCTGATTTTGAATACCACAGTACCTTGCCTTCATGATTTTGGCTATTTCATTTTGTGCTGAATTTTCACCATTTACCAGATGCGAATTTTGGATAGGGTCAAAAAATAATTACCAAAAGGATGAGTCAGATGATCTTTTTTATTACCGAAATATCAAGTAAAAATGAAAAACGATTTTCAAAATTCTAACCATTTAACCAAAAAAAAATGACACTTAAAATGATTTCCATTCCCAGAAGTCCACTTCTACCCCTGGAAGCATCGTGTTTTGTGTGCCACATACCTTTAATAAATCAGTAATCAATTAAACTATCATATTATGAAAACTATGAAACAAATTATTGGAAAATCAGTATTATTTGCTGCTTTTATCGCGGCATTTTTTGTTACATTCTCTTGCAGCCAAGAGAGTGAGGCCTACGACAGTAATGAATTAATCGATATTCAGGCCAGACCGGGGAATGATGTTACCCGACCGGTTCGCATTACTTATAAAGGTATCGACGATGCAGACGGTCCAGGAAGCACCGGCACTGGAATAATGACGCATCTGGGAAAAATAACCAGCGTAAATTCTATAAGCGAAACTTATGAAATCATAGGTAACGTATTAAAAGTAAGGAGTTTAGAAGGAACAAAAGATATTATCTATGCCGCGAACGGGGACGAGGTTTGGTCTACCAATGAATTAACCATTACTCTTACCTCAGAGACCACCGGCGTCTACACCGGATTAATTACTTTCATAGGAGGCACTGGCCGATTTGAAGGCGCTTCCGGTTTTATGGAGATTGAAAATGGTGCTATAGAAATCGTTGGTTTAAAAACAGATGGTGTAACACCAATAACCGCAATTTCTCATGTAGGCAATGGAGAAATAACGTATTAATACATTTTGGCATTGCAGTAATAACGAACCCGGTCATAAAAGACCGGGTTTTTTATGCGGTAAAAGCTCTAATATATTTTGATCCAAGGAATCATATAATTAATTGTTTTACATTTAATTACCGATACAAATCCCATCTTACATGAGTGATTTATTGGATCAATCAAGTGCAGTTTTCAAAGTAAATACCTTGATCGGAGAAAAACACTTTTTATAAAAATTCAAGAGGGACTTGACAACCTGGCCTTTGACTCAGATGACACCTTATATATCTCTAATGCAGATTTTGGCTCAGTAGTACAAATATTACCTAGTTGTCAGCCTCGCACTATCAGTCGTGGAGGAATGATTGCACCTATGGGCATGGCAGTTTTACCGGGGGCAAATAATAAAGATGATTTGTTTGTTGCTGACCTATTTAGATTGTACCAATTTAATGGCCTTTCCGGCAGTGAGGAAAATGTTTATAAAGGTGACTTACTTGGCCGTCCGGGTAATCTGACCAATCCTTTTACGCTTTCTGCAGACGGGGAGAATCTGATTGTGTCTTCCTATTTCGGGGCAGTGGTTCAGATTTGGAATCCACAATCTGATCAGGTCATAGAAACCTATACCATGGGGATTCCAATAGATGCCATCAGGTTTAAGAATGACATTGCAGTGTCTGATCTGGGACTTGGCGGCGTGGTACGGGCAAGTGACCAATCGATGATCTTGCCAATAGACAACGCCAATGTATTTGCACCAAGTGGTCTGGCAACTAACGGGGAAACCTTATGGGTAGCAGACTGGGGTACAGGCATTGTTTGGCAGATAGGGTTTGATGGCGATACTCCAATGCCGGCCGTACCTATAGCTTCGGGACTAATGAATCCGGAAGGATTGGCCTGGGATAACAATGGTAGCCTGCTGGTTGTTGAAACCGGTGCTTCACAGTTATCGCGCATAGACCTGACAACCGGAGCGGTGAGTATAGTTGCAGATGGTCTTAGCCTGAGTGGGCCTGCTGTTGGTCAAGATGGCTTCTTACCCCCTACATACCTATTTGATGGCGTAGCCGTTGGCCAATCCGGCGATATTTATGTTTCGGGTGGAGGAAAGAATGTTATTTACCGCATCTCGGAAAATTAAGTTTTTAGAAGACCCTATAAAGCATAATAATTTCAATTTATTGCTTTAAAAATAAGCACCTTTTCAGGGATACCTGAAAAGGTGCTTGTATGTTATAATTATACAGAATATTAAACACTAGTTTGAGGATTCAACTTTTTCAGACATTTTTTCTTCCCTGCCAAATAAATAGGTAAAATCTTCATTTTTATGGATTTGGAACAAAATATAAAGTATTTGGAACAATAACTACAGTCTGATTTTGAATACCATAGTACCTTGCTATCATGATTTTTGCTATTTCATTTTGTTCTGAATTTTCACCTTTTACCAGATGAAAATTTTGCCCGGCGTTAAGAAATATTTAGCAACAGTAAGGAGTAAGATAATCTCTTTTACAACCAAAACATCAAAATAACTATAAAAAGTATTTTTCGAAATTTTAACCATTAAAACCATATAATTATGAAGCGCAAACTAAATTTTATTTTGATATCCCTGGCATTGATGCTAGCGATACCGGCATGCCAAGAAATCGATGAGCTAGTACTTGAAGATGCCAGTTATGAAAGAAAATCAAAAGTACTTGTAAAGGAAATTGCCAATGGAGCTCTTATCAAAGGTACCAATGGTATAAACTTCGGGCCGGATGGCAATCTTTATATTGCCTGTTTTGCTAGTCAGGAAGTAATCGTAATGAACAAGCAAAACGGTAAGATCCTAAAGAGACTTGGCCCGGCGGATGGAGTGAACTCTCCAGATGATTTGGCATTTGGCCCGGACGGGTCGCTTTACTGGACAGATACTTTAATAGGATTTGTAGCCCGAATGACCCCTGATGGCGTGGTGACCAAGCAATTTGTGGAACTGGGTACCAACCCGATTACCTTCTCTGACGATGGCCGGCTTTTTGTTGGACTATGCTTCCAAGGTGATGGGCTCTATGAACTTGATCCAAACCTTATCGATCCACCCAGACCGATCATCATCTCCACCCCGGAAAACCCATTCCCCCTCGGATTTTTAAATGCATTTGACTTCGGTCCTGATGGTAAATTATACGGACCTCTATTTGCAGGAGGCGCAGTGATCAGGGTAAATGTCGGAGGACCAGGAACCCCGCCTTCCACAAATCCTTTTGTTGATGGTACCGCAGAATTCTTGGCCGGAGGCTTCACAGTTCCCGTTGCTGCAAAGTTCAATTCCGAAGGAGTCCTGCATGTATTGGATCAATCAGGTGAAGTATTTACAGTAAACACTTCGAACGGAGAAAAAACACTCTTTGCCACAATTCAACCCGGTCTTGACAACCTGGCCTTTGACTCAGATGACACCTTATATATCTCTAATGCCGACTTCGGCTCGGTAGTACAAATATTACCTAGTGGTCAGCCTCGCACCATCAGTCGTGCAGGAATGATTGCACCTATGGGTATGGCAGTTTTACCGGGGGCAAATAATCAAGACGCATTGTATGTAGCCGACTTGTTCCGTTTATACGAATTTAATGGCCTCTCCGGCAGAGAGGAAAATGTTTATAAAGGTGACTTACTTGGTCGTCCGGGTAATCTGACCACTCCTTTTACGCTTTCTGCAGACGGGGAGAATCTGATTGTTTCTTCTTGGTTTGCTGGAGTGGTTCAAATCTGGAATCCACAATCTGATCAGGTTGAGCAAACTTTTCCCGTGGTGGTTCCTATAGATGCCATCAGGTTTAAGAATGACATTGCAGTGTCTGATCTTGGACTTGGCGGCGTGGTACGGGCAAGTGACCAATCGATGATTTTTCCAATAGACAACCCAAGTGGTCTGGCAACTGACGGGGAAACCTTATGGGTAGCAGACTGGGGTACAGGCATTGTTTGGCAGATAGGGTTTGATGGCAACACTCCAATGCCGGCCATACCTATAGCTTCGGGACTAATGAATCCGGAAGGATTGGCCTGGGATAACAATGGTAGCCTGCTGGTTGTTGAAACCGGTGCTTCACAGTTATCGCGCATAGACCTGACAACCGGAGCGGTGAGTATAGTTGCAGATGGTCTTAGCCTGAGTGGGCCTGCTGTTGGTCAAGATGGCTTCTTACCCCCTACATACCTATTTGATGGCGTAGCCATTGGCCAATCCGGCGATATTTATGTTTCGGGTGGAGGAAAGAATGTTATTTATCGCATCACGGAAAATTAAGTTTTTAGAAGACCCCTATAAAGCATAAGAATTTCAATTCATTGCTTAAAAAATAAGCACCTTTTCAGGTATCCCTGAAAAGGTGCTTGCATGTTATAATTATACAGCATATTAACTACCTTAAATTCTATAGGATTTTTTACCGCGAAGCCCGCCAGACAAGAAACGGGGTTAAGGCTAAGTTTTAGTTATGTTTTTTAAAAAGCACATAGTGGCAAATTATAGGCAATATTAACTTTAGTTTTTGGTACCAAATTTATGATTATATTAGAAGCGTAAAAGTTTTTGTATGGATCAAACAGCCAAAATAGAGATAAAACAAATTTACGATACCTGGTTTCACGCCTACGTTAATGGCGATGTAGACACCTATAGTTTTTATTTGGATGATACCTATCGTTTTATTGGTTCTACCAGCAACGAGGAGTATTTAAACAAAAAAGACACCATTTCATTTTTTGAAGCCACGGCACACCAATTTTCCGGTAAAGTCGATTCGCGAAAAGTTGAGTGGACCATTTCGCAGTTCGGTGGGTTGTATTTTATTACTCATTTTCTTGAGGCTTATTTTTTAAATAATGGCGAATGGGACTATTACGGCAGGTTTCGGTTTACTACTGTAGTTACCAAAACAACCGACGGCTACAGATTTATTTACCAACACTTTTCAATGCCCGACTCAAAAGCAGATGAAGGTGAAACTATTGGCTTTGATGCTGTTGCTAACGAAAACATTCAGCTTAAAGAAGCCATTAAACGCAGAACGGCGCAGCTGGAACAAAAAAATGAGGAACTTCAAAACGCCTTAGAAGAGTTAAAAGCTACCCAAGCCCAATTAATTCAATCAGAAAAATTAGCGTCTTTAGGGCAATTGGCTGCGGGCATTGCGCATGAGATTAAAAACCCAATGAACTTTATTAATAATTTCTCTGATTTAAGTTTAGAATATGTAGAAGAAATTAAAGAGGTGCTCACAAAACTTGATCGAAACAGCTATACCACAGAAATAGAAGAGTTATTAGAAGATGTTACCGAAAACCTTAAAAAAGTACATCACCACGGTACCAGAGCCGATGGCATTGTAACCTCTATGTTGATGCATTCTCGTGGTGGCAACGGCACCATGGAACCCACCGATTTGAATGCACTTATTAAAGAATATGTTAACCTGGCCTTTCATGGCATGCGCGCAGGTAAATCTCCTATTAATGTAAGTATTAATTTAGATCTAGATGACAGTATTGGAGCTGTACCACTTAACACAGAAGATTTTAGCAGGGTTATTTTAAATCTATGCAAAAATGCCTTTGATGCCATGCGCAGCAAAAGTCTTTTAGCAGACAATACCTACCAGCCAACTCTTAACATTAGTAGTTACAAAGACAACAATGAGGTTGTGCATGTGGATATTGAAGACAACGGCCCCGGTGTACCGGATGGCATTAAAGAAAAACTCTTTCAGCCGTTTTTTACCACCAAAAAAGGTACCGAAGGCACCGGCTTAGGACTGAGTATTACGCATGATATTATTACAAAACACAACGGGAGCATAAAAGTAACTTCAAAAGAAAACCACTTTACCTGCTTTCATATTTATTTACCACAACACCAGAAATAAACCATAAAGATTGACTTATGAAAATATTAGTAGTAGACGACGAGAAAGATGTAGAAATATTATTCCGTCAAAAATTTAGAAAAGAAATTAAAACTCAAAACCTGGAGCTGGTATTTGCCTTTTCGGGTCAGGAAGCTTTGGAGTTATTGGAAAAATCGAATCCGCCCGAAGTGATGTACATTTTTTCTGACATCAATATGCCTGGCATGACCGGTCTGGAATTATTAGACAAGGTAAAGGAACGTTTCCCGCAAATTAAAATCAGCATGATTTCGGCTTACGGCGATACCGAAAATTACAATAAAGCCATTAATTCGGGTGCTAAAGAGTTTTTTACCAAACCCATCGATTTCAACTCCTTAAAAGAAGAAATTAGCAGTTTATTAAACTAATTATTTAAAACAACCAACCAATGAAAACCAAAATACTGGTAGTAGATGACGAAGAAGATTTAAAAGTTTTAATTAAACAGCGCTTTAGAAAAAAAATTCGCGAAGAAGAATACGATTTTATCTTTGCCGAAAACGGCCGTTTTGCGCTGGAACAATTAGAAACGCATCCCGATGTAGATTTGGTGTTAAGCGACATTAACATGCCCGAAATGGATGGGCTTACCTTGCTGAGTAAACTCAACGAGCAAAACCACCTGTTAAAATCGGTTATTGTTTCGGCCTATGGCGATATGGAGAACATTCGCACGGCCATGAATCGCGGTGCGTTCGATTTTATTACCAAACCCATCGACTTTAAAGATTTAGAGCTTACCATAGAAAAAACCATTGCCCACGTTGCCATCTTAAAAAAAACCCTGCAAGCCATTAAAGAAAACAACATTTTAAAAATGTATGTCGATGAAAACGTGCTCAACTTTATGGGCAGCAGGGATTACGAATCTACCGTAATGGTAAACGAAACCATTGAAGGCACTGTTGTGTTTATCGACGTTTGTGGTTTTACCAAAATAAGTGAAAATGCAACAGCAGATACTGTAGTGACTTTAATTAATAACTACTTTGACGTGATGGTCAAAGAAATTATCGATCACCAAGGTTTTATCGATAAATTTATAGGCGATGCCATCATGGCGGTATTTAAAGGCGATTATCATTTAGACCGTGCTATTGATGCTGCCTTAGCAGTGAGACAAAAAATAAACCAACTCCCACAACCGGAGGATTTAAAAGATTTTAAGCCCAAAGTTTCCATAGGTATTAAAAGTGGCGAGATGATTTCGGGCAATATTGGTTCTGCCAGTTTAAGAAGATTGGATTACACCGTTATTGGTGATACCGTAAATACGGCTGCCAGACTACAGGACGCTGCCAAAGCCGATCAAATTGTGATATGCGAAACCTGTTACGAAAAAGTAAAAGAAGCCTTTCAGTGTAAAGAAGTGGGTAGTATTACCATGAAAAATAAATCAAATCCAGTTACCATTTACGAGGTAATTGAATAACTTGCGTTAAAATAAGACATTTTGTTTTTTATGGAAGAAAAGAAAAAAAAAGTAAAGGTTATTGAAGATGTTCACATCAAAAACAAACACACCGATGATCTGGTTGACCATTATTGGGGAAGTATCAATTATGTTGCCAGCCTAATCAAAGCCTCAGAAATTAAGGCCGGACTTATCTTGTCCTTTTACGGTATTTTACTCAATTTTATTTACCAAGGCATTACCTTATTGCTCGAACAGTTTCCAAATAACGTTTTAATTTACATACTGTTAGTGTTGTGGTTTGGTTTTATAGTTGTTTCAATTTATTTCAGTATTCGCTGTTTTATACCGCGCTTTGAGGCTAAGTTCGACAAAAACATATTTTTTTTTAGAGATGTCATTACCAAGTTTGGAGACGTAGACGAGTTTTCAAAAACCTTTTTTGAAATTAGTAAAGACGAAGACCGCTTATTTCATCAACTAGGACACCAAATTTACATTGTTTCAAAAATTGCCAACGTTAAATTTAGGTACGTGCACTTGTCTTTAAGATTTTTAGCGGCCAGCTTAGTAGTTTTATTGATAGCTTCTATTTACTATTTTGTTATTTCGGCGGTTTGATTATATTTTTTTTATATTTAGAGATCGTATAATCCTCTTGAAGTAAAATTTGTCAATTTATTTATTTACAATTGATAGAATCGGCTAATAAAAAAATGAATTCTGATACCATTAAAATATCAAGAATCACTAAGAAAATCACCTCAAAACAAAAAGAGGACTGTTGTGTGTTATGTTGGGTTAAAAATGAAGTTGAGGCTTTAATCATCAACCAGCAACAATATCGTAACATAGCCAACTCCATTTTTTTCTTGGGACCGGAGCTCCAGTGGCAAATCTTAAATAATGATCATTTCACATCAAATGGCTATATCATTTATTTACCAAAATCTATTTTAAACAATCCAATATTCAAAAATTTACATATCAACGAAGTTCGTTTTTTTTCCAATGGCGAGATACCCAAAATTAATTTAGCGCCCGGCATTGAAAAAAGAATTCAAGCTATTATTGAAATGCTTGATGAATTGGTAAGTACCAATTTAAAAAACAAAGAAGACGCTATTCTGGCATTATTAAAAACACTCTTTATTTATTGTGATGGCAAGTGTAACATTAAATCGGTCATCACAGATAACAACGCTCGGTCTGCACTAGTTTATAAATTCAAAAAAATGGTGGATCAACACATTTCTGAATTTCATAAGGTAAGTGAATACGCTAACCTGCTCCATATATCCAATAAATATTTAAACGAATGTGTCAACGATGTTTTAGGGGTGAACGCCAAAAGCCTTATCGATGAACAGCTTGTTATGCAATCGCGTCATGCCTTAAAGTTTACCGATAGAACAGTTAAAGAGATTGCCTATGACCTTGGATTTTCTTCTCCCGACTATTTTAGTTCTTTCTGCAAAAAACATATGGGTTTGGCACCTTCAGAATTTAGAAGACTATAAGTTCCGAAAAGCTATTGTTTTACCGTAAAAATCACAATCTATACCTAAAATAATCATTCTATCTTCGTATCCAAAAGATATAACCATGGATAGAAAAACATTTCTCAAAAACACCGGAATTGGACTAAGTTTAGCCATCATCCCCGGATTGGTTGGACAACAACAAAGTGCTTCTAACAATAACAAACCACTAACAAATCTTAAGCCTAAAATAATTCGTGACCAAGAAGGAGAAGTCCTAAATGTTATTGGCGATATTCAAACGCATAAGCTCTTGGGGAGCGATACAGATAATCAAATTGTTGAGTGGGTTGACAACGTAGCGCCAGGCGTTCGTATTCCACCCCACATACATACCAAAGAAGACGAAATATTTAGAGTTGTTAAGGGTCAAGTAGAAATTATGGTTGGTGGCGAAACTACCGTTTTAAATCCCGGTGATACTGCCTTTGCTCCTAAAAATATTCCGCATACCTGGAAGGTCATTGGCACTGAACATGCCAAAATGATTACCAGTGCTTTTCCTGCGGGAATAGAAAAAATGTTTCATGAATTAGCCAAACTGCCACCTAGTCCACCCGATTTTGAAAAAGTTACAACCATTTGCGGAAAACACGGCATTTCATTTCTTTAAATTATACAATTATGAACACAAAAATTACAACTGTAAACCTAATCATTACCCTAATTTTATTAATATTTTCATCAACTTCATGCACGCAAGACGATGATCAACCTGTTGATGAAATTGCGCAAATGATTGATGAAGTGCGTGAACTCACAACAACATTTTCAAATCACAGTGCTGCACAAAATGCCGGATGGAATAACCAAATGTCGCCTTGCGTACAGCACCCAACCGAAGGCGGTATGGGTATTCATTTTGGTAGAATGGAATTTTTTGATGGTCGAATAAACCATTTAGAACCACAAGTTTTACTTTACGCCCCTAATAACAATGGAGACTTGGAGTTTTTGGGTGTTGAATATATCATTCCCTTTGGCATACTACCTGAATCTGAACCTGCTCCTATGCTTTTTGATGAGGAATACAAAAAGAATCACGAATTAGAAATTTGGGCCTTACACGTTTGGACCGAAAAGGAAAATCCTAACGGCATGTTCTATGACTGGAACCCTAACGTGAATTGCAATTAATGAGTTAATTATTTAGTTTAGGTAACAACTAAATGGTATAAAGTCTACCCCATCAAAGATTACGGAGCTGTCCAAATAGGGTATCATACTTTCAATGATAAAAAAACTCCGGAAATTAAATCTAAAGCAAGCAGATTTATAGTGATTTGGAAAAAAACGGAAGCGCATTGGACCGTTACAAGAGTTATCAGTCTTCATTAAAACGCAAAATTCCGGCAGCCAACACCGGTAACCGTTCTGCCTAAGGCAAACCATGCCACAGGCAGGCAAGCAGGTGGATAAGGCCATGATTTGTGATAAAACATTCCATTTTACGGAATCCCTTAAAAAACCCTCACACCACGCCCTAACGATTGATCGGTACAAACACACCAAGACCAACCACGTCCCGCTAGGGACTATCTGCGAGCACACACCTCCCTCAACACCAAAACGTTAAGGTTTTATACCCTTATGGGCACCACTTAAAACACCATAGACCTCTTTTTTTTAAAAAAACCTAATCGCCTGAATATCGCGTATTTACTGTACTTACGCGAGTTTAAGCCCTTATATATGAGGTGCTTAAAGCTATTTTTTTTAGGTGAATATTTGGAAATATCCACACCTTTTTATTATATTAGTCTGTATTTTAACTGTTTATGCAGTAATGCATTGTTGATGCCGCTACGGCCAAACTGACTTAAATTATGGGAAAGAATCATCTGCTTTACTATCAATTTTCTAAAGATTATATGCATGCCAGCGATGTAATGCTCTTTTTAAAAATTAGCCGCTCTACCCTACACCGTATGTGTAACAACGGACAAATACCCTACACCCAACTGGGAAAGGTAAGGTTATTTCCGGTAGAAGTGATACACAAATTGCTACAACACAATTTGCAAAATTATCCGCTACAAGATACTGAACCTTCCCAAACAGAAGACCAATAAGCCTTATTAACAAGTATCTAACCTATCTATATAGCAACAGCCCTTACTGTAAACTGTTCACCTTGTTATATCAAGGCATAAAAAAACCGCCATGATATACATAGCGGTTAGTTCCGGTAGTTGGCCGAAGCCAAACCAGATGAGGGGCAACGCTACGTGAGCGTTACGGCACCCAGATAGCTGCTGGTAGCCGCCAGTTTACGGTCTTGGGTAACAAAGGTGGCCCACACCTGCACCTCTTGCCCTGCCCAGTAAGCCGGCAATGGCATTTGCACAGTAGTCAGGTCTCTGGTACCCGCCGGATTGGCAGTTTCAAACAGTTCCAGCGTTGGGTTGTACACCACCACAATTAACTCGTCTGTGGCGGCGGCGTTACCCTGACCGCTGTTGTCTAACCAGCTAATGGTAAGTTGCTGGTTAACATCGGGGCTAACCGTGGGATTAGCCAGGCCAAGTAAGTCGCCTTTAGAAATCAGCACTTTGGTGTAGTTAATTACATAACCATCGGGCAGATTGGGCAACAAGGCCTCTTTAAGGTGGTAGCCGGTAGCCAGGTTATAGGCCGACTTATCACCTTGTTTTTTGCCATAAAAGGCACTCACAATCGCTCTAATTGGCGACAGAAACTGAATTACCGTACCAAAACGCTCGCGCTGATCTTCTTGCGCTGCTGTTGGCGTGTAATTACGTCTAGACGGCAAACTTCTAATAATGTTGCGTCCTCTCCAGCGTGCACCCACTACGCTGCCTACTTTTCCGGAGACTCCTCCGAGGATACCTTGATTAATAAAGGCCATAATTAAAAAAATTTGGGGTTACTAAGCCGCTAATTACCAACGCATTTTTGTAATTTCCAAACCCGTGACACAAATTGAAACACATTGACACAAATTGAAACAATTTGACACAATTTGACACAGTTTGACACACAAGTGCTATTTTTTAGGGGTTTTGTTCGAGTCTTGTTCGAGGATTGTTTTACTCAGGCTTTAGGTAATGCTTAAAAAATGGGGCCTGGCCCGAACAAAGCCCGAACCAAACTGCACAACTACCAAACAAGCAGTTTGATTGGTGTATGTTTTTGGATTTTAATTGTTATTTGGATTAGTAATCATAATGGCAAGATTTATTATATTTGAAAAAGCTGTGTTATCTTATAAGGTTGTTTTAAGAACTTAGGCATGATTTAGTGGCTGCATATAAGTAAAACGCACTTTAGGTAAAAATTAATAAAACTATGGATTTATTGGTGTCTATTAGTTTTGACGCTACTGAATGTTCCCGCAATGATGGCATATTTGAGGTTCTCGACATTGCCTTGCAACCTGAAATTTACCCATCTCAAGATTTTGATTATGCCTTAGGTGTGTACGACCACCCACAAGCTTTTGAAACCTTTTTTACTTTGTATGACCCGCTTGAATTAATACCGGTACAATTTCACTATTTCGACCATAGTCACGACGCTCCGCAGCAAAACTATTTAACCTATAAAGATCTGGCTGCACTAAGCCGGCACAGCTTGCCACAAGTAAATATACCTGATTTGGTGTCTATTGACCTCGAAAAAGTTTGGTTACTCGACCTACCAAACACCTATTATTTTAAGGTACCCTGTTTGTATGACAACAAGCACAACAAAAAAACAGACGTCCCAGACTTGTACCAAGGCTGTTATGCCACCCTAAAAGAAGTATTAAAAGCCGTTAACCTGGCCATGGGCAACCCAACACCAATGGTAGAACTACTTATTGAAAACTTTGAAGAACGCACGGCCTATTGAGAGCTCTTTAAAATTACGATAAACCATATCAATAAAAGTTATTTTAAAATTAGCCAAACCTCAACGCTACCGTACAATTAGATGGTGTTGTGCCAACCCCAACAAAACCTGAGTTAAACTGCAAAATAATGAGATTATCAAATAGTTACAATCTATTTTTTCTAGATTCACAACAAAATTTAGTTATATTTGAAATCATGAACCAATAACCTCACCAAAAGCAGGATAAGGTTATTAAAGGTGATGATAAAAGGAATTAGCCTTCATTATGACCAACCACTAAATAAATGATAAAATTCTTCAGAAAAATTCGCTACGAACTTATGGAAAAAAATAAAACGGCAAAGTATTTAAAATATGCTATTGGCGAAATAATTTTAGTCGTGATTGGAATCCTAATTGCACTTTGGATTAACACCTTAAACCAAGAAAAAGCACAACAGAAAAAGATAGATTCTATATTGATTAAAATACAAAATGATATTCTACAGGATATAGACAATGCAGATTGGTTGCTGGAAAACTACATGAGAAAAGATTCTATTTACACTAGGATGATGAGTGATGATTTGAGCCCTGAAGATATAAAAGCTATCCCTGGCGGCTCATATGGGCTAGGTTTTGTGACCACCTGGTGGATGGAATATCACATTCAGACTAATGGTTATAACCTATTAAAAGAAAATATAGACATTGTACCTAAAAAGTATGATGACCTTATAAAAACATTAGACGAAATTTACACATATAACCGAACTACATTTGAAACTTACAACAGCAATTCTGGAGATATTGCGAGACAATACAAGTATTATTTAAGCGATAACCAACCTTGGAATGCTGTAGATGAATTTAATGGCAAGCGAAGTGATGCCAAAATTGAATTTATTCTTAACAATCCAAAATTCAAAAATCAAATGGCAGATATGCTTGGCTCTGTATCAGCGATGGTTTGGGAGTTTAGCAATTACAAATACGAAATTACTGAGCTTTACCTAGAAATTAATAGGCTTTTGGGAGAGAATGCCAGACCACTACCAAAAGAAATTAGGTTAACTAGTGTGGACAACCCAGAAGATGCTGAAGATTTTGTTGGTATATATCAATTTAGTGATGGGCATAGAAATATTTTAAAAAGCGAGACCATTGAAGTGTATTTAAAAAATAAAGACCTTTACATTAAAACTACGAACAATGAAACGGGACCATTGTTACAGTTACATGCTGAAAAGCCTATATTCTCAAAAGTATATGGTTATTTTACGATGAGGTTTATTCCAGAGAGAAATACCATAAAAATGTATTTCGCCACTAACGGTATTAATGAGTGGACTAAAATGAAGCCTAAATAACCTAATAACCCATGATAAAATTCTTCAGAAAAATTAGACAACGATTGTTGACTGAAAATAAATTCAGTAAATATTTGATTTATGCAATCGGAGAGATTGTACTTGTCGTTATTGGGATATTGATTGCCTTATCTATTAATAATTGGAATCAAGAGATAAAATCTTTAGAGAAAACAAACCTTTTATTAACCCAAGTTCATAAAGAGTTAGCTTTTAATTTAAAAAAGGCAAATGGTGTAATCGAACGTTATAGACGGAATGATTCCTTGATTTATTATGTTCTTAATAGAAAATTGACTTACAATGATTATAAATCCAACCGTATATATACAAATTTTATGCGAGGTACTACAGAAGCCAATTTAGTAGATGATGCATTTAAAACATTAATCGACAATCAAAACATGTTTATTCAAGAACAAGATTCTATTGTTGAGAAATTAAGAAACCTATACGGAACCAACAAAAGAGAAGTCGATTTATTGGATGAGTATACTGTAAACAATGTAATGAATAAGATTAAAAAATTAGAAACAAATGGATGGCTTTATGATAATCATGTAAATCAAACAACTTCTGATGAACAGATCACATACTATCTTACAAATCCTAGTTATTTAGGGGAAGTTACCGGATACAAAATACGACACTTGGGAAATCATAACGGTTACACACTAGTTTTTAGGAACAATGCCATAAAAATTTACAATGAATTATCAGACTATTTAAATATCAAAAAAGACACTTCAATTGTTAAAGATTTGAAAGAATATCAACATTATCTTGGAACTTATGTTTCAGAAGATGAAGTAATTTATAGTGAAATAATAATTAAAAACGAAAATTTAGTTTGGTCCTGGAAAAACATAAATGATACAACGAAATTTGGTGAAATAAAAATATATCCTGACAACAAAACTCACTTTACATTTTCCAATAGTAGATTTGGAAAGTTAATCTATAATGAAAATAATGAAGTTAATGGTTTCATTAGGTCATTAGGTCATGTCAGAAATGAGTATAAGAGAATTAATTAAATTAACGAAGGCTAACAAAGAACTGAGATAAAAACCAAGTCTTTTGTCAAAAATAATTAGCCATAAGTTTCCTGTCATTGTTGAAATAGAACAAATCTCCTTTAGTCGATTTGTTTCCAGTTCAACAAGCTACTTCCAGC
>NZ_VHIQ01000004.1:353282-446661 GCF_006494535.1 Paucihalobacter ruber | reverse complement strand
TTTAGTAGTAAAAGAGCGGGGATTATCAATGTTGTCGAAGTTTAATACTTCACCGTGTATAGTAACCTTATTCCGCTCTTTTGTTCTTTCTGATTAAGTACTAAAATTAATGAATTGTAAACTTAAGACATGTATAATTTATGGCTAGTTATCGCCTACTTACGAAAATCCTAGCGGATTTTCTATCTAGTTTTTATTTGCTAAATCGGGTGCCGAGACACGCAACAAACCATAGCCAATCTCTTTAGGATCAATAAAATCATCAACAATGAAATATATTTTAACCATATCTATTCTACTTACCATTTTTAGTTGCAATCAAAAAAATGGTGATCAAGGCATTGATGACGCAGCGTTTTATATGCCGGCCGAATGGGAAACTCACGATGCTATTTGGCTAGGCTGGAGAGAAAGAAAAAACACACAATTTCATCAGGGGATTGCTGAGTTAATAAAGACGCTTACACCTACAGTAAAAGTTAAAATTGCTGTATCATCAGATAGCCTGTTACAGGTGGCAAAGAAATATCTGAGTCTTCAAAAGGTCGATAGTAGCAGACTAGAATTTCACGTTATACCAGGGGATCAATATTGGATTCGTGACTATGGTGCAGCATTTTTAGTCAATAAAAAAGGTGAATTAGGTGTTGCAGATTTTGGCTTTGATCAATATGGCCTTCCCGAATTTTTGCGATTAATGCATGCGGGTAATGTTGATAGCATTCGCAAATACTCAGCACTAAGAATTAACCCTAAAACAGCTATGGTTGACAGTCTAATGGCAAAAGTTGAAAATGCTGTTATAAAAAAAACGAGTATTGTACATGAGGGAGGCAATATCGAAGTGAATGGGAAAGGAACTCTCATTATATGTGAAAGTGCTGTATTCAATAGAAATCCCAATCGTACTAAAGAAGAAATTGAAAAGGAGTTTGAGAGGGTTCTTGGAGTCTCAAATATCATTTGGCTCAAACAAAGCTTAGCAGATGATCCAAATGGTTTTTATAGAAGGATTGTTGACAATTATGTCGGTGGAGGTGTGCAACATTCAGACGAATTTGTGCGATTTTCAGATCCCAGCACGATTCTATTGGCTTGGGTTGACGAAGATGAAAAGGATTTAAATCCTATAAATGCAATAAACTATGAAAGAATGAGTGAGAATCTTAGGATTCTTGAAAGTTCTACCGATCAGGATGGCAAGCCATTTACCATTGTAAAGGTCCCATTGCCAGAACTTATCACTGAGAAAATTATAGCTACAGAAAATATAGACTTTTCTGAGAATTCACTTGATTTAGCTCCTAGTTGGTTTATTCCGTCTGAAAGACCGCAAGAAGGAGACACATTATTGAGAATACCTGCAGCAAGTTATATGAACTATCTGGTCACTAATGGCTTGGTAATTCTACCAACATATACTAGAATGGGCACCTCTGAAAAAAGAGAGAAAGAGGTCGAACAGATTTTTAAAAAGCAATTCCCTAGTCGTAAAATCGTATTTCTTGACTTCATGCCTCAGAATTGGGACGGAGGTGGAATACATTGCTCTACGCAACAACAGCCAAAAACTGATGCTAACAAAAAATAAACGCCATTAAAACAGGCGTTTATTCAGACCGTTAGCACACATTTGAAAAACAAAATGATACACCTAATAGTTGGAAATACAGGTTCTGGAAAAACGACATACTCAACCGAATTGAAAAGAAAATCAAACGGAATTATTTTTTCAATTGACAAGTGGAATAAGACATTATTCCTTGCCGACAAAAAAGCTGATGACGGTTTGGAATGGTTTTTAGAAAGAATAGATCGGGCTGAAAAAATGATAATGGAACTAGTAACGCAGTTGGAAAATTCAAAAACTGACTCAATTCTGGACTTGGGATTATCAAAATTCGAGCATAGGGAAAAATTTAGAAAATTTGCCCATGAGAACGGATTTGAACTGAAAACTCATTTATTGGATATCTCAAAAGAAACCAGATTTCAAAGAGTAATGAAAAGGAATGATGAAAAAGGTGCTACTTTCGAATTTGAAGTAAGTAAAGAAAATTTTGATTTTATGGAAAATTGGTTCGAAAAACCAACTGAAAAAGAAATGATTAGCGGAATAATTATTACGGAATAAAAACGTTTTGCAACAAATAACTGAATTAAAAAGCAAACTTAAGATGTATAGCACCCTGCGGGATGCCACGTCACCATACAAGCACCCTTGACCAACTAATGACCGGCCATAAAATTCTATAGAAAAAAAAGTATTCTATCCAACAAAAATACGTTGCCTTCTAGGTTGGAATTGTTAACAATAGCTAACTTTAAAGCCTTTCTATTTACCGTGTCTTAACATTTTGGCAACGCTATATGATTGATTTCTTATGCTGCATTATTTATTTTTACCCAAAAGGTGTTGCCCTATGAAATATTTTAAATTTCTGCTGTTGTTACCCTTATTAATGGCTTTTCAATGCGGTGATGATTTAGAAATTATTGATGATAGTTTAAATGAAACCGGATTACTGGGTCGCTGGGAAATTAATAGTGAAGTGATGAATGGTAATATAATGGACTTGTTGCCAAAATGCTGCAAATTAATTGAATTTAGAACGGATGAGAACGAGGATGATCTAATAGGCATGTACGTCTATACAGAAGATACAAATAATGTTTATAGCGGTATTTTCACTGTAGATTTAAATTCAGACACCATTGTATTTGAACCATCCAATAACCAGATATTTACTTATGGTTTTTTGATGAATAATAACTTTACAGAACTCACTTTCAACTTCACCGATAATGGGGTGAGTTTTCAACAAACTTGGGTTAAAAGAGATTAAACTCATTGTTGTGAGCTAAAAGCAGACTAGCCTATGATGAGACCGTTTGTCGTTGTTTTATAACATTTTTGGCTTTTGTGTTATGTGGTGCTTTACAAGTTTGATAAGGTGGGTTATAACTTCAATATTTTTTTATTTAAAAATTTAAAGCAGGTAGAAGAGGTATTAATCCCTTGATTTATTTTGTAGATTTGTTATAATCAATTGTGCGATGGCTATTATAACTATTCTCAGAATCCAATTCCTTTTCTTTTAAAATGACAGCCATCAAAATAGCGCGCAATTCGGTTTCAAACTTTAACTTAATCAACTTTTTTTTAGCCTTTATCTGGTTTAGTCAGATTACAGGGCAGCCCATGCGTGACTATGATAAGGATATGCAACAAAAACATGCTGATCTCAAAGGATATGATCCACAATACAGGGTGAATTATTTTGAAAATATCATTATTAAAAGCTTTATTACAACCAACGAATCCAACTTTCAGTTTAGGTCTTTAACCAATAATGAGGTTATTGATTTGATACCTGCGGGTCAATATTTGTTAGGTCTGTCTCTTGATTATAAGTGGATTGCCATTGAAGCGTCTTTTTCGCCCGATTTTTTACAGAGTAATGTGGTACAAAACTCATCAGCTACATCGTACAGCGTTAGTTTAAACTTTTTTTATTCAGACCAATGGCGTCAGGAATTAAGACTGTTATACAATCAAGGTTTTGTCAACCGAAATCGTGACAGCAACAGCTTAATTATAGACCAAAATTTACTCAATAGTACTACTTTAACCATGCTACAAGGCAGTACGTTTTACATCGCTAACAACAATTTTTCATACAGAGCACATTATGCACAAACCGAGCGGCAACTTACAAGTGCCGGTAGTTTTATTCCCACTTTAAGATACGCTTACAGTGTTGTAAATCCGAATCTTCCGCCACAATCAACGGGCACTGCTACCGATTTTGAGAGCGTAGATATAACGGCACAACTGGGCTATTTACACACCTTTGTTACCTCACAAAAGTGGTATCTCACCTTAGGAGTATTTGCCGGTTTGGGATATAATCACGCGGCATACGAAATTACTAATGGAAATGATTTAACCTTTAACAATACCATTTTTGCTGTAGAACCGGAGTTTGGAATGGGGTATAACGATTACCGCTGGTTTTTTGGTATTTCGGGTAACTGGAGAAATTTTAACCATACCAACAACGAGGCCGGTCAGTTTAGTAGGCAACAAGCTTATTTTTTAATGCATTTGGGTTACAGATTTAATGATAACAAACCCATGAGGCAGTTTTTTGGATGGTTTGAGGAACATTTGGGGTTTTAGATTAAATATTGAACTGTTACCAAAGGAATTTACCAAACATATATTTTTAAGAATTTGCACTTAGCTTTAATAAGTTGTTTTATTATATTTGAAACTAATTCAGCATATTGAATATCAACGGACAAATGATTTTAGGCATCTCTTAGGTTGACGGTCTGGATTTGGTGTTTGAACGAACATAGTATTTTCATCAACCTACGAGCTATCTCTTTATTTTGACACCATTTAATAACAAAATATCACGACCTTTTCTATTATATTTCCCTTTTATAAAAAGTTTTTTAAAAATGAATTTAAAAAAACAATTTAAACGGCTGTTCTTTTTAAGTGTTTGTTTATTCTGCACAGATATCTCAGCTCAAAGCGATAGCACCTGGCAACAAAGACCCGGTATCAACATATCAGGTTTTACAGATATCTTTTATGTATACGAC
Source organism: Paucihalobacter ruber (assembly GCF_006494535.1). GTDB lineage: Bacteria > Bacteroidota > Bacteroidia > Flavobacteriales > Flavobacteriaceae > Paucihalobacter > Paucihalobacter ruber. The sequence continues at coordinate 442,044 of NZ_VHIQ01000004.1, read as the reverse complement.
TTTAATCAACCACAAGGCACCAACAGACAAGACTTTTTATTTAACCATAATAGACATAACGAATTTAATGTTAATCTGGCTTTTGTAAAATTTGTTGTTGATCACTCAAAATACAGAGCCAATTTTGCCTTGCAAACGGGCACCTATGCCAATGATAATTATATTGCTGAACCGGGACTTTTAAAAAACATTTTTGAAGCTAATATTGGCATTTCATTGAATAAATCGAATAATTTATGGTTAGACGTAGGGGTATTGCCATCGCATATTGGCTTTGAAAGTGCTGTATCTATAGATAATTTAACTTTAACACGTTCGCTCTTAGCCGAAAACTCACCTTACTTTTTAACGGGTGCCAAACTAACTTATAATCCTAATAAGAAATGGGAAATAGCCTTACTACTGCTAAACGGATGGCAACGCATTCAACGTTTAGAAGGTAATTCGCACCTATCATTTGGGACTCAACTAACCTATAATGCAAACGATGAAATAACACTTAATTGGAGCACATTTTTTGGAACAGATGATCCTGATATTACTAGAAGACTACGTTACTTTAACAATTTATATGGACAATTTGAACTGTCTGATAGATGGCAATTAATTGCCGGTTTTGATATTGGAGCCCAACAAAGTTCAAAAGGAAGCTCAGATTATGATCTGTGGTTAAGTCCGGTTCTAATAACACAGTACAGCATTAACCAAAACTGGAAAACCGCAGTAAGAGCAGAATACTACCGAGATCAAACAGGAGTTATTATTCCAACAAGTACACCAAACGGTTTTCAAACAACAGGAGTTTCTTTTAATTTAGATTATGTACCCCATCAAAACATTATTTGTAGACTGGAAGGACGATGGTTAAACAGTAAGGACCCAATTTTTGAAACTTCAGGTACTAACACTCATAACAATTTTATTATTGGTTCTTCTATTGCCATTAGATTTTCGGAACAAATTGGTAAACATTAATCTTTAAGCGATTATTTTGAAAGCACTTCACAAAAAAACTATTTTTGTTAAATGAATCACCGCTTAAAAATTTTATACAAAATTGCATTTTGGGCAAGTTTAATAGGTGTTCTTGCCTTTATTTTTGACTTTGGGTTTTCAAAAGCCACTTTGGTTCAGCAAGTTGTAGATGGTTTTTATTTTATTGTGATTGCCTTAGGTTTGGCGTCTACTTTTGCAAGGTATTTTGAAAATATAACATTATTTAAGAGAAAAGTAGCAGTATTTGATATGCTTTCGGTTGCCTATACGCTTTACATTTTTTATATGTATCTATTTGTAGGAGAGGCGTTTAAAACCGATTTAATTTTAGAAAATCCGCTTTGGGTTATTTTAGCCGTAGTATTGACATTTGTTAGAGAATTTTCAGTACAAAAGCTCAACTTAAACAGGACCTACTTTAATCCGGCGCAAATATTTATACTCAGTTTTTTAACCATTATATTTTTGGGTTCATTATTATTGTTGTTACCAAAAGCAACTCATGATGGCATTAGTTATATAGACGCTTTATTTACATCAACCAGTGCTGTATGTGTTACAGGCTTAATTGTGGTTGATACCGGCACTTATTTTACAACATTTGGCCAATCTATCATCTTATTTTTAATACAAATTGGCGGATTGGGAATTTTAACTTTTGCCAGTTATTTTAGTTATTTTTTTAAAGGTGGCAGCACTTACGAAAATCAGTTAACCTTAAGCGAAATGACTAATTCGCAAAAATTAGGTGATGTATTTAGTACCCTAAAAAACATTATCGTTATTACTGCTATGGTTGAACTTACCGCAGCAGTATTTATTTATTTTTCGCTTGATAAATCCTTAATCAGCAATTTTACAGATAAGTTATACTTCTCGGTATTTCATGCCATATCTGCCTTTTGTAACGCAGGTTTTTCAACGCTAAGCAATAGTATTTACGAAACAGGATTTAGATTTAATTATGCCTTACAACTCACTATAATTGCCACGTTCATCATTGGTGGTTTGGGATTTCCAATTGTGGTGAATTTAATCAACTATATTAAACATAAAATCACTAATATTTTTCGTTTTAATTCAAAAGTAAGAATCCATAAACCCTGGGTACTAAACATTAACAGTCGTATTACGTTGGTAACTACTTTAAGCCTTACAGCAGTTGCTTTTGTTTTGTTTTTAGTGTTTGAATACAACAACACTTTAGCCGAACATTCGTTTTTCGGGAAGCTGGTAAACGCTTTATTTGGTGCCGCAACACCAAGAACGGCAGGTTTTAACTCGGTTGATATGAACGCACTTGCCTTTCCAACCATTATGTTTACCTTTTTGTTAATGTGGATTGGCGCCTCGCCGGCATCAACCGGTGGCGGTATTAAAACCAGCACTTTTGCCATAGCTACGCTTAACATTTTAAGTTTGGCAAAAGGCAAACAGCGAATTGAAGTTTTTAGAAGAGAAATTGCCGATATTTCGGTAAAAAGAGCTTTTGCTACCATATCTTTATCACTTATAGTGATTGGAACCGGTATTGTTCTCATCACTATTTCAGATCCGGAAAAAGGTTTGTTAAATATTGCTTTTGAATGTTTTTCGGCTTACAGTACGGTAGGATTAAGTTTAGGTATTACAGGCGACTTAAGCGACATGGGTAAATTAATTGTTACGGCTGTTATGTTTATTGGCAGAGTAAGTATGCTGTCGATTATTGTAGCCGTTTTTAGAAAGGTAAAACATATAAATTATCGCTATCCAAGCGAAGAAATCACTATCAACTAACTATCAACAGATGCAACATCCATTATTAATTTTAATCTCACAACATAATGATTTAAAGTGTGTTGCATATGATATCAAATAACAAAAAATAAAACGGTATGAAATACATTATTATAGGTTTGGGTAATTTTGGCGCTTCTTTAGCCGAAAAACTAACATCACAGGGTAATGAGGTTATTGGAATTGACAATAGAATGATTAAGGTAGATGCGTTTAAAGAAAAAATTTCGCATACCATTTGTATGGATGCTACCGACGAATTTACCGTCTCAGGACTGCCGTTAAAAGAAACCGATGTGGTAATTATTGCCATAGGTGAAGATCAGGGCGCTAACATCATGACCACAGCTATCTTTAAAAATTTAGAAGTAAAACGATTGATTAGTCGCGCCATAGATCCACTACACGAAAAGGTACTAAAAGCTATAGGGGTTGATGAAATAGTGCATCCTGAAGAAGAAACTGCCGAACGCTGGGCTAAAAAACTTTGTTTAACTCATGTTGTTGATTCGTTTGAAATAAGCGATGATTTTAGTATTCTTGAAATCAACATTCCCGATAAATATGCGGGTAAAACCATAAGAGAGCTACAGCTAAGAAGAAAATTCAACGTTTTAGCGCTCACTACTATTAGAAAAGAAGAAGTGAACAGTATTGTAGGCAAAACCAGAAACGAAAATAAAGTACAAGGTGTAGCATCACCCGATACCATTTTAGAAAAGGATGATATTCTAGTAATTTATGGTTCTAATAAAGATTTGAGAAACTTTACTAATCATTAAACTGTAAAAGATAATATTAACGGCATGAAGAAATCATTTTCATATCTTATCAATGCCACTCCTAACTAATCGTGAAATTTTGATTTTTAAAGTGATTTTAAATTTAATTACTGATATTAAAATTAGAAGTGGAAATCTCAATTATCGATAAATCTCAATGACTAGTATGCTGCCGATCATACAAATGAATATTAAATATTATCAGTATTAAATAATCGTTAAGCCGCGCAACCTTTTGCGTTTGTTGATATCTTTAAAGAAAATACAACTCATGAAAAAATGCATCATTCAATTAATATTACTGTCACCTTTTTTAATGGCCTTTCAGTGCGACGAAGAAGAAGAAAGTCAATTGTTTTTCAGTTCTTACAAAGCAACAATAAGCGCACAGTCTAATTTTTCGACCGGTGAAACCATATGGATAGAAGGCAGAATTTCAGCCCAGGCTTTTGATACCGCCGTTAACGATTCGGTTTTTGCTGAGCAACCTGAGCCCGATGAGTTCTCTGTATACAAATTGATGACTCCAAATGCACTTTCCAATGCCAAGGATGCTGTTGGTGAATTTGAAATTATTACAGAACGCGGTGAGTTTTTGATGGCACTACCGTGCGAGAATGCTTTATTAAGAATTTGGCCAGAATTGGATGAAGATAACCAATTTTATAGTTACCGAATTGGATTAAAAACAAATGAACCCGGCGATTATGTGTTGAGCTGGCGTAAAGGTTTTATTCAGAACACCAACCGACATACATTTATTATCGACAATTACCCCATAGAAAATCATCCCAATCAAATAGGATTTAATACTTGTGGCAGTGTATCCTGGCGATTTTTAAACGACTCCGAAAGAGAATATTATTTTACCGTTGAATAACTAAGGTTTATTTTATAGATTTATGGAAGTTTTGCGTTAAATTATACATTTAATATGCAATCATCCATAAAAACACTACAAATCATTCATTTAGCACTTGTTGCAGGTGTTACTATGGCTTATATTATTGTAGGCAGGCTACATACCTTAAATTTTTTAAAATTACCTGAGATGAACAATACCGCTTTGTTGCTAATGCTGGGTGCAGCGGCAGCGGTATTACTTTCGCATGTATTGTACAAGCAGCAACTAAGGCAAATCTCTAAAACTGCTTCATTTCAAGAACAATTCAACGTTTATCAAACAGCCACAATCATGCGTCTATCTGTTCTTGAAGGCGTAGCATTTTTAATCTTGTTTCTGCAAAAAGACCTTTTGATTGTTGGACTAATACTCATTGTATATATGTTATTGTTAAGACCTTCGGAAGTACGCATGAAAAACGATTTAGAGAACAATCGTTTTATTTAATACTATATCGGTCACAATTAGTTTATTTCTTTGTAGTTTTCGTTTACAACCAAACAACTCATTAAATTGGGTCAACCTTTCTTATATAGTATTTAATAAATAGCATTTACCTTCAAAACCTAGTTCTTTTTATTGCCTGAATAGGATATAAGATGGTTATATAGTTGGTTTTATGATAAGAATCAGTACCATAGTTGTAAAAAAATAGTATTTTTAAGGAGCTGTTTATGACAATGCGATAGATTTTTTGCTTTAAAACAGCATTATATTATGGTTTTAAGCCCCGAAACATCATAGAAATAAAGTAGTTTCATTTAAAAATTAAATCACATGTCGGCTGAAATTGTATTATTACTGGTTGGAGTAGTGCTACTACTGGTGGCTATAGGGGATAGTATCAAAATTAATGGTGCGAACCTTGGTCTTATGAATTTTAAATTCAGAATTATACTCGGTGTTATTGGTGTAATGTTAGTGATTTTTGGTGGATACTACTTTGGGTTGGTAAATCTGCAATCTCAAATTGAGCAAGTTTCTAAGGGAAACATTAAAGAAATTAAAGGTGAGGTTGAAACCGTTGAAATTATTTCGCCACTTGCCAACGACGCAGTAAAATGTCGAATTTTAACCATGGGTGTTTATCCTGAAGGACATGATAAAGATATTTGGGTGGTTTTAAAACCATCAGACGGGAAGTATTATCCGCAATCAGATGACACCAATACCTCTTATAAAAGAAACGGTGAGTGGCAGGTTATTACAAGATTTGGAGGCGATAAAGACGAAGCATACGACATTATTGTATACGAAACTGATACCCAAGCTTCTCAATATTTTTCTACAACTATTGAAATCTGGAAGAAGGCCCTCAACTTTCCCGGTCTAGAAATAGAAGAACTGCCCAGCGGTGCTATTGAAGTAGATAGAATTACCGTATCATTGGCAGATAATTGCAGAGGTGTTTTTTAAATTTTAATTCTTGGATGTTTGTTGGTTTTGGTTATTGAAATCCGGTTATTAACTGGATTATCTTAACCTAAAATTTTGTATCTTAGTTCTATCAACCAAACTTTTAACTAATGAATGCCAAGCGTACAGTTTTTATAACCGGTATTACCGGTAATCAGGGTGGTGCCGTTGCTCAGCAACTTTTAGAAAAGGGTTATCGAATAATAGGTTTAACCCGGAACACCAAATCAGATAAAGCCAAAACATTACAAAAGCATGGTATAACGTTAATAGAAGGCGATTTAACCACGCCAAAAACCTATCAAGGAGCTATTGCACAAACAGACACTGTTTTCTTTGTGCAAGCCTTAAAAGACAAACCAACCGAAGTTAAGGAAGCCATTCAATTTTTAAACACTTTAAAAGACACCGGTATTGAACATTTAGTTTATTCGTCGGTTCTTGGTGCCAATCTCAATACCGGTATTCCGCATTTTGAAAGTAAAAATGAAATAGAGCAACATATTAAAGCTGCCGGAATTGAATATACTATTTTGAGACCTGCTTCTTTTTATGAAAATTATCTCTATCCTCAAGTTTACAATGGTATTAAAAAGGGAAAATTTGTATCGCCACTCAACAAACATTGTAAGCAACAAATGATAGGTGTGGCCCATATTGGTAGTATTGGCTCTCAAGTAATTGATAACCATCAGAAATATCAAAATAAAACAATAGAAATTGCAACAGATGAATACGATATGTTAGCCTTGGCTGAAGTTTTTTCTGAAGTATTACAAAAACCCGTAAAGTATCAAAAACTTCCCGGATTGTTTACGCAACTATTTATGGGTAGCCAACTATACAAAATGTTTAAATACATGAACCAACATGAGTTTTGCGAGGTTAAAAATATTCAAGGCGTTAGAGAAGAGTTTAATATTCAATCAAATTTTCATGATTGGGTAGTAAAATATTTTAAAGATTGAATTTGAGAAAACGTCGTTAGTTACTCTAGTTCATAAATCTCATTCAGCTTTGGAATAACCACCTCGTAACTAAAGGTGCTTTCAATCTTAACTCTAAAAGCTTCAAGTGCTGACGATTCGCCATGAATAAGGAACACTTTCTTTGGTTTATTTTCGAGTTGGCTCATCCATTGCAGTAATTCCTTTTGGTCGGCATGTGCCGAAAGACTATCAATATGGGCAATTTTTGCCTTTACAGGGATGTATTTGCCAAATATTTTTAACTCGTGAGTGCCTTCCAGTAAAGCGCGACCGCGTGTACCTTCAGCCTGATACCCCACAAGTAAAACGGTGGTATTATCCATATCTAATTTTTGTTGCAAATAGGTGAGTACACGACCGCCGGTTACCATTCCGCTACCGGCAATGACTACCTTGGGCTGCGGATTATCAATAGTTTTCCATGTGTCGCGATAAGAGGTGATGATATTAAAGTGATTGCACATGGCTTTAAAGGTGGCTTCGTCTATATTATGCCAGTTGGGATACTGCTTAAATAGTTTAAGCACATCGTGCCCCATAGGACTATCGATAAATATTGGAATATCGGGTATTTCGTTGCGTTTAAATAACTGCCAGAACAAATACATTAAAGACTGTAAACGTTCAACAGCAAAGCTGGGAATAATTAAAATGCCACGATTATAAATGGTTTGATTGACGTGGTGTTTCAAAATTTCTTTTAAATCTTCTTTAGGATGTAATTTGTTTCCGTAGGTACTTTCAATGAATAGATAATCTGCTTTTTCAGGCTGTTGCGGATTAGACAAGAGTAAATCGTCTTTTCTACCAATATCACCTGAAAACACCAGGGTTTTATCGGCAACCATAATTTCAACAAAAGTGGCACCTAAAATGTGTCCGTTGTATTGCATTCTAAAGCTCATATTATTGTTGAGCTCATTCCACTCGTTAACCGCAACATGTTTAAAGTATTTTATAGTATTTTCGGCATCTTTTATTGTGTAAAGTGGTAAGGCAGGATGGTGCTTGCTGTACTGTTCTTTGTTGGCTTTTTCAGCCTCTTCTTCATGAATTTTAGCACTGTCTAGCAAAATAATTTCGGCAATAGACAAAGTGGGCAGCGAACCTATAATATTACCGGTAAAACCTTGTTTAACCAGTCTCGGTAAATAACCAACGTGGTCTAAATGGCCATGGGTAAGAATCACATTTTGAATTTTGTTGACGTTAACGGGCAAGTCTTGCCAGTTGAGCAATCTTAATTCTTTTAATCCTTGAAACATGCCACAGTCAATCATAACCTGATCTTCACCATAACTCAATAAAAATTTAGAGCCTGTAACTTCGCCGGCGGCACCAAAAAATTGAACTGAAAGTTTAGGTTTACTTAACATGACACAGTGCTTTAATTTCGTTAAGAATTTTTGTTTTGCGCACTTCAGACACTCCTAAATGATCCAAATAAAATTTGTCTCCGAGTAATTGCTTACAGAGCACCATATTTCGGCTTAACAAAAATTGTTTTTCCCTTTGGGTAAGTAGTGTTGAAACAGTTATGGGATATAGGTCCATTTGATCTATCAGGTCTTTTAAAGCTTGTCCGGCAGGAAAATCCCAACTCATCAAATTTAAACCTTCGCATTTGGCGTAAGCTTCAGCATCTTTGGTAAAACGGGCATTGGTAACAATTAAGGCCGGTTGTAAATCGCCTTCATCTGTATTCCATTTAAAATTAACGTCTTGGTAACGCGATTGAATGTAAAGCGGAATTTTAACATCACAACTACCTCCTTGCTCGCTTTTAAACTTGCATTCAATAAGCGTTGTTTTGTTGTTTTTTTTGGCTACAACATCAATTTCATGTGTTACACATTTCCCATCAATAAACTTGCTGACTTCACAGGTGTAGCCACTGTGCTTTAAAATTTCACTAACATATTGTTCAAACGGAAAACCGGTAGGACCCAATTCAAAAATGGCCTTTTTAAGTTTGTATTTTGAGGCAAAATGGCTTTTTTTCTTTTTTAGTAAAGCAAAAGCACGGTTGTAAATCTCTTTGGTGGTAATACCTTCGTATAATTCGGATGCTACTAAGGTTGCTACGTTTTCTATGGTTGTTTCATCAGCCCCCGAACGGCGTAAAGAAGCTTTTAAATGATCTTTTGAAAATAATTCCCTCTCACCCGAGTACTTTGTGATATTGATGTGCTTTTTGCTCATTATTTAGATTATTCGTGTAAAACCAAAACAGGTACACGCGTGTAAAATGTAATTTGTTTGATTAATGGTCTGCTTAAAATACTACCAAAAAAAGCGTGTTTTTTATTTAAAAATGTGACCATATCGCTCTCTCTGCTTTCAATAAAACAATTAATTCCGCTTAAAACATCTAAATTGTGAAGCGCCTTAAAACTGAACAATTGCTGAGGCAAGAGTCTTTTTAACCGGTTTAAAACTTCATTTTGCGCATTGCTTAAAACATAGGTTGTATTTTTAAAAACATGTAAAATCTTAAGGTGTGATTGGTGGGTTAAAACAATTTCGTTTAAAACCTTGAGGTTTGTTTCAGTGAAATTAGAACTAAGTTTTGTTGGGAAAACAATTTCCTTTGGCGGCACTAAAAGCGTGCTTTGCGGCACCACCATAACAGGACAGTGCCTAACCTTTTCCATTACATTCACTGCCACACTGCCAAATGCCGCTTTACCGGTATCTGAAATGCCTTGTGTGCCCATTACAATTAATTCTATTTGATTGGTTTGACTGTAATCCTGAATAACTTCTATGGGTTCTCCACAAATAGCGGCTATTTGAATTTTATGAGGTTTAAAACCCTGCAATCTGATGGTAATTTTATCGGCCAATTTGCTAAGCTCTTGCTCAGATTCCAGTTTAGCGTTCTCATAATCTTCATCTCCGGGTTCAGGATACATCAGCACACTTAAACCATCTGCAATACTAAAGGCATTGAGCAGATGAATTTCGCAATGACTGTGCCTATAAATTTCTAAGGCATAACACAGCGCATGCCAGGCATTTCTTGAAAAATCGGTTGGTATCAATATTTTAGTTACCATTTCTGTGGGTTTTATTATTTGGCGTAAGACGGAATTACCATTAAAGGTATTTCGAGATGTAATCCCATTTTGTTAACAAACGGTCTAAAAAACAGATTTTCGAAAAACGATTTTTTATTGTTGATTAACACCAATAAATCTATATGTTGTTCTTTAATAAATTTATTGATGGCATTCTCAAGACTGTCGTCACTTACATCGTGAAACTTAAAATTGGTATCTCCTAAAAGCGTTTCTAATTTGTTTTTATTTTGAAGGTTTTTGTAACTTAATTCATACCCATGAGAGACATGTAAAACGTTCAAATTTGAATTATTAGGTTTTACTACATCAACAATTGGTTGAATGTGCTTTTCTTCAAAATTAATATAGAAATCTGAAGGGAATAGCACATTTTTAGGGCTTTCAGCCTTATATTTTTCTGATACGGCGATTAACGGACATTTAATATGGTTCAACACATGAACGGTGTTGGTACCAAACAAAACTTCGGTTGCGCCGGTTGCACCTTTTGTGCCCATTACAATGTAGTCTATTTTTAGTTTCTCCATCTGGTCCTTAATTTCACTAATTAAGGTATTAAAAGAGACAATGGTTTCAACCTCGTGTTGACTGTTTGGATAATTTTCTACCAGCTTTTTGCGGGTTTCTTCCATATCCTTTTCGGCTGTTTCTCTTACAATATTGCTAATTTCAATATCGTTGGGATTGAGCATTACAAACTCTGTGTGATATATAATGGGTGTGTAAGTATGCAACAAATAAAATGTGCAGGTCTCATTTTTAAACAACTGGGCGGCATATGAAATGGCATTCCAGGCGTTTTTTGAAAAATCGGTGGGTAAAAGTATACGTTTCATTGTGATGAGCTTTTAAGTTAAACATTAATCTCTGCGAATATTTTGTAAAGTTAAAAGTGGTATTTTACTTTGAAGTGCCACGGCATCGACGGTTGAGTTAAATAGTATTTCTTCAAGATAGGTGTCACGACTGTTCACCATTACCAGCATATCGGCTTCGGTTTTATCGCAATAATCTTTGATACCTCCATGAATATTTGTTGACACAACATGCTTAAAATGAATGGTGTTTTTGCAAAGGGCATCCTCCATGAACTGTCTGTTTACCTCTTGTCTTAATGATAGTGTTGGAGTTTTGGCTACGTATATCATATCAATATTGGCGCGATAGGGAACCGCCAGATCACAAAGTAATTTTAGCTCTCTTCGTTTATAAGGAATAAGATAATTGGTAGCAAATACTATTTGTTTGGGTTGAATGTATTCAAAACCATCAGGAATTGCCAAAACAGGAGCAGCAACATAACGCATCACCTTTAAGGTATTACTGCCTAGTATGGCACTTTTACTGTCGGTTTTGCCCTTGGTTCCCATAACAATAATATCTGCATTAATAGTATCGGTGAGAATATCAATAGCGTCAACAATACTATGCTGACTGGCAACCGGATGGTAAGAATGACGTGGATTGGGCCAAATATCATAAACTTCTTTTATGAGATTATCCAACGACTGTATGGTGCGTTTTCTGATATTTTCGCTAACATCAGAAAGGTCGTCTGAGCGTTGATCTTCGGCATCTTTATAAATTTCATCTTCAAAAGCATGTAAAAAATAAACTTCGGCCTTATCGTATTTAAACAGCTCAAGCGCATATTTAATAGCATTCAAGGCGTTATCTGAAAAATCGGTAGGAATGATAATCTTTCTCATAATGATGTTTTTTAACTATTAAACAGGAACTATAATATATGCCATATTCAGCAGGAATAAACCTGTCAAAAACAATAACATATAAACAAGTTGCACAAATTTGATATTGAGTCTTATAAGTGTATCAACAGCTTGTTTTGGCAGAATAAACAATGCCAAGCCAATAAAAAGCGCTATCCAGCCAAAAGCCGTAATGATATACGTCCAGTTAGCAACCCATTCATTATACAACAAAATATTGATCAAACCAATTATAATGGCCAAAAACGACACGATAAATCTGAAGCGTTCGTTCTTTAAATCGTTAAAAATTTGCTTAATTCTGGCAGGTCTTAAAGTGAGAATTAAGAAAAATATGATAAGGTACCAACCCCAAAATTTTGTTAGAATAGTAATGGCTTCCATGGTTTGTGTTTTTAAGTTTAATTTACTGCTATGAAATTACTATTAATGCATTGCAATTACTATGATTCTCCTCATATTTTAAGGTGTAAATACTGACTAAAATCATACCAGTTTCATAATGATTTTACTACTTTTATAAAGATAAACAATTAAAAATTAAAACATTTAAGTCATGACCGCACATCAATCATTAAGTACCCAGGCTTATCAACACATTGGATATTTGTTTTATGCTGTTGCAGCTGTGGATAAAACAATTGACGATAAGGAAGTTAAAACCTTAAAAGGATTAGTTAAAGAACATTGGGTAAATATTGATAGTACCAGCGACGTTTTTGGCAGTGATGCAGCATACCAAATTGAAATTGTTTTTGATTGGCTGGAAGAAGCCGATTGGAAAAGTGATACCTGCTTCTCTAAATTTGAAGGCTATTATAAAAATCATTCATCTTTATTCACAGAAGACATAAAATCTCTCATTATAAAAACGGCGTTGGCCATTGCCGAAAGTTACGCCGGTAAAAATAAATCTGAGCTAATAATTTTGGCTAAAATTGAAGCTTTGCTAAAAACAAAATAAAAACATACGCCTTTTGGTTTGTTTGATTGCATTAGGCTGTTTACCTTTGGGTTTCATCAAACAACCTAAATAATTATGCCTACAGGATTGGTACTATCGGGTGGTGGCATGCGTGGTGCCGCCCACATAGGTGTTATTAAAGCCCTTGAGGAACATGATATAAAAATCAACGAGGTATCCGGTGTAAGTGCCGGTGCCATTGTTGGCTCCTTATTTGCCGGCGGTATGAAGTGGAAAGATATTCTCAGGTTTTTTAAATCGGTTAATGTTACAGATTATAAAAAATTTGCCTTTGGAAAACCGGGATTTATAAACACTGATAAATATTTTAAAACTCTTCAAGGTATTTTTCCTGATGACGATTTTGGCGCTCTTAAAATTCCGCTTTACATCAATGCCACCAATATTATATCGGGCGAAAATAAAACATTTAGCAGTGGCAAGCTTATTAAGCCAATTCTTGCATCGGCCGCATTTCCAGGGGTTTACACGCCTGTTGAGATAGACGGCAATCACTATGTTGATGGTGGTGTTTTAAACAATTTTCCCGTTGAAGTATTAAAAGAAAATAACGACAAAATTATTGGAGTTTATGTGAACCCATTTGGAGACTTAGACATAAAAAAACTCAAATACTCCTACAGTGTTCTAGAGCGAGCTTACAGAATTAAATCGGCCAAAGAAGATATTGCCAAATTTCAAGATTGCGACCTTGTGGTATGTCCCGACCAGTTAAATAATTTTGGAATTTTCGATAGTAGCAAGGTCGATAAAATCTTTGAATTTGGTTATGCAAAAGCACAAGAATTACTTACCAAAGACCTACTTAAACAACTAAAAAGTTAATGATTATAATGACATCTATTCGATGATTTTTTAAATTGAAATCAGGCTTCAAACCTCGATTAATATTATTATTTTTACCGTAGAATAAAATACCTTAAAACCTAAATGTTTCACGAAAGTCAGTCGGTATTCCAAACCTTATTTGAATCTGTATCTGAAGGTGTAATTGTAGTAGATACCTCACAAAAAATTGTAGCCACTAACCAATCTGCGAATGTTATGTTTGGTTATATTACAGGTGAATTAATCGGCAGCGCTTTATCAGTTTTAATTCCGCAGGAATACCACAGTTCACACCGCGCCCATGTAGAAGATTTTTTAGATAAAGATGAAAAGCGAAGAATGGGTGTTGGGCGTGATATTTTTGGATTACATAAAAATGGTTCTAAATTTCCTGTTGAAGCAGGGCTTAATCCGTTTAACTTTGACGGTGAACATTACGTCATGGCCATAGTCATTGATATTACCCTTAGGAAAGAACAAGAAGAAAAAATACTGGAACTCAATGTCCATTTAGAAGAAAAAGTACAACAAAGAACACAGGCATTAAGTGCTTCGGTGTCTCAATTAAAAGAACTCAATCACGCTTTAGAGGAAGAAAACATTAAGCGCATTAAAGCCGAAAACAAAACCAAGGCGGCACTTAAAAAAGAGAAAGAACTCAACGAACTTAAAACACGTTTTTTATCTCTAGTGTCACATGAATTTAAAACGCCATTAAGCGGTATTTTGACCAGCACCATGCTTTTGGCTAAATACAAATTGACCGAGCAACAGGAAAAGCGCGACAAACATTTAAAAACAATTACTAATAAAGTGCACTATTTGAATAATATTTTAAACGATTTTCTATCCATCGAAAAATTCGAAACCGGCAACATTCAATATAAATGCAGCGACTTTTTAATCAGCAAAGTAGTTAATGAGGTGGTCTATAATGCCAATATGCTTTTGAAAGAAGGTCAGGTAATAAACTATCCCGAAGATATTGAAGATCTTACCTTGTATCAAGACGAAAAAATTATTGAGCTGGCTCTGTCGAATCTTATCAATAATGCCATTAAATACTCAGGAGAAAATCAATCAATTGATATCGTTATAAAACAAGACAAATCAATAACATCATTTACAATCATTGACCACGGTATTGGAATTCCGGAATCTGAACAAAAAAATATTTTTAACCGCTATTTTAGAGCCGAGAATGCCTTGAATGTTCAAGGTACCGGAATTGGGTTGAACATCGTAAAAAGTCATATAGAAAATTTAGGAGGTACAATAGCCTTTGAAAGTGTAGAAGAAATAGGTTCGACCTTTACTTTTACAGTGCCTAACGAATTTAAAAATTTAAACTAAATTTGTAACTACCACTACTAACTTAAAAACTTGTTTAAAATTGAAAACCATACTTTTAATAGAAGACGATCCTGTTTTAAGAGAAAATACGGCCGAGCTCATTGAACTTTCGGGTTATCATACCATCACCGCATCTAATGGCAAAATAGGAGTAGAGCAAGCATTAAAAACACATCCGGATTTAATTGTATGCGACATTATGATGCCCGAAATGGACGGTTATACGGTGATTGAAACATTATCAAAAAATCCCTCTACCAAAGGCATTCCGTTTATATTTTTATCAGCCAAAACCGAAAGACAAGACATTAGAAAAGGCATGAATTTGGGTGCCGACGATTATATTACCAAACCCTTTACCGAAGACGAGTTATTAAGTGCCATAGAAAGCCGATTGGCTAAAATTGCGATTATATCTGAAGGAAGTTCTCGCTTTATAAGTTCTAACGGCAAAGAAGAAAGTAAGTTGAGGGATTTGAATGATTTGAAGAACTTTTTTGATGATAATGGTGAAGAATTTAAATTCAAAAAAGGTGATATTATCTTTGAGGAAGGTCAAAATTCAAATTACATATACTTGATTAGAAGCGGCACAGTTAAGGCACACAGTTTAGACGAGCATGGCAAGGAGCTCATCACTTCCATATACCGCGAAGACGACCTATTTGGTTATACCACCTTTAACAGTAATATGCCCTATCAAAATTTTGCAACGGCTCTTGACGATTCTGAATTGGTTGGTATTACCAGAAATGAGCTTACAAAAATTTTAAATGACAACCACGATGTAGCCATGGACATGCTCGATTTACTTTCGGCAGATTTATCGGGAGCCAGGGCGCAATTATTAGAGATGGCCTATAGTTCGGTTAACAAAAAGACCGCTGCTACTATTTTAAAATTTGCTGAAAAACTCAATAAAAAAACCAGTGAGGCAATCAAAATTTCCCGTAACGATTTGGCAAGTGTAGCCGGAATTGCAACCGAGACACTTATTAGGACTTTATCGGGTTTTAAGAAGGACGGTATCATTGAAATTGAGGGTAGAAACATCAAAATACTTGATTTAGAGCGCTTACAAAGTATTGAATAAAAAATTCTCTTTCTGATATATATCATTTTTTGAAGCTGTAACTCTCTATATTTTTGTTTTTAATAAAGATATAGATGAAGACAATTCTGCTTCCCACCGATTTCTCAAATAACTCTTGGAATGCCATTAGGTATGCCATCGAGTTTTTTAAGGACACCGAATGTACCTTTTATTTGTTACATGTAAATCGTGTGAGTGATTTGGTAGCAATTGACAGACCTTACATTATCGACCAAAATGTTATTGAAGAAACCTTTACAAAACCTGCTATTGTAAGATTAAAAAAATTAATTTCAAAAATTAACACACTACCAATTAATAAAAAACATAAATTCTTTACCATTACAGATCATAACTTGTTCATTGAATCTATCAGGCAAAATATTACCGAACTCAATGCCGATTTTATAGTGATGGGCACAAAAGGTGCGGAAGGCTTTAAAAAAATAATTGTAGGTAGTAACACGGCCGATGTGATTACTAAAGTTAAATGTACAACCCTGGCGGTTCCGGAAAATGCCAATTATAAAAAACCCCGTGAGATTGCATTTCCAACAGATTTCTCAATGTCGCATCCTGATGAAACCTTAGGTGTTTTAAAGGATGTATTAAAGAATCATAATGCAGCCATAAGGTTTTTACACATCAGTAAACGAAAAGAAGCTAACCTAAACGAAGAGCAAGAAAGAAATAAGAATGCTTTAGAAAATTACTTCAAAGAATTTGAGCATAGTTTTCACTTCTTAAAAAGTGACAGAATTGAAGATGCCGTGCAGTGTTTTGCCGATAGTAGAGACGTGGACTTAATTGTAATGGTTGCCAAAAACCAAAACTACTTTCAAAGAATCATTTTCAGACCTAAAGTTGAAACCATCAGTTACCACACCGATATACCGTTTTTAGTAATACACGAGTAGCGTAGTATTATATCAAATCTTTCACTAAATCGTACTTTAAATCCAGTAAGTTATTTACCACCAAATCTGCTAAGCTGTAGTCTTGATTTTTTGAATGTTTACTATTGTAGCCTGCGCAGTAAATTCCGGCTTTTTTAGCAGCTATAATACCGTTGGTAGAATCTTCAATCACCATGCATTGCTCAATGCCATAACCCGATGAAGCGGCAGCATTGATAAATATTTCAGGATGTGGTTTAGAAGATTTCAATTCGGCACCACTGTGTTTAGCAATAAAAAACTTGTCTAATTTAAATCGGTTAAAAACACGGTCAATAGTACTTCTTGAGGCTGAAGAGGCTAAAACCATAGTGATATCGTGGTGGTAATAGTCTTCAATAATCTCAAAAACACCATCCAGTAACTTCAGACTCGGATCGTGATCAAACAAATAGTTAAAATGATCCCTTTTACTCAATTCCAATTTAACAGGATCTTCGTTTAAATTAAAATGATCAATAATTCTGGTGCAAATATTTTTGGTAGATTGTCCTGTAAAAGATTCGTATAATTCATCTGAAACGTCTAATCCAAATTCATCAAACATTAAATGATAGGCTTTATAATGCAGCGGCTCGGTATCCACAATAACACCATCCATATCAAATAAAACTGCTTTTAACATAGTATTTTTTTTCAGGTGCAAAGATTGTAAATAAATATTACGAATACACGAATTACTAAATAGATATTAAATATTAGATATTAGAAGTAAAAAATACGATGTTTGGCTTTTCTGCCAAAATTAAAATCTGTGTAAATCGGTGTTATCTGTGAGAAAATAGAATAGCTTTTAATGTCTTTCCTGACTCAATTTTTCACATATCAACACCACTTTCTTATTATCAAAAATGGTAGTAAAAAACAGATAGCGCTCACCACCATCTTCAATTTTAAATTTTTCCCTAAGGCTTTTAACATCAATTGGAAAATTTCGAGTGGTAATATTGGCTTTGTTGATATGAAGCGATTTGAGTGTAGATTTAGAAAATGGTACTACTTGATTTATTTTGAAAACACGCCCCGGAAATTCAACCAAATTATTTGAGGTATACAAATGCGTATGTTGATCAAGTTTTTCAACACCCAATTTAACGGCTATACTTTTAAAAGCACCAGATTTCATAATGGCGGCATTAGGCTCATATAAATAGGTGAGTGGCTCAGAGTAAGATAGCTCTAACTGATTTTCGTCGTGTAGATTAAACTCAAAATATTCGGTATAATTAGATTTGATGTTTGCGGTTATAACTTTAACGATGTTATTGTTATTTTTGGATATTAACCAAAGTAATTCTTTAACTTCATTATCAACTGCAACCGCATGAATTTGCATCACATGCTTTAATTCTTTTAGAGCTAAATTAATATCTAACAGCGGTGAAGTTTTTATAAGAATTGTAGGAGCGTAATTCAATAAAATGTCTAAATTTTCAGGTATATCAGGTTCGCAATCTTTGAGCATAAAAACTTTTCCCTTTAGGTTGTGACGTCGAGAAGGATCGGCATAAATACAATCAAAGTTTTTATCCTGAGATTTTATGTATTTAATGCCATCACTACAAATAGTCTTAATATTGGTTTTATTGAGTACATTAAAATTGTGTGCTGCTATTTCGTGTAAATCCTGATTGATTTCGCAATGCGCTACAGATTTGAAATTATTGGAGAAATAATAGCTATCAACTCCAAAACCACCGGTAATATCAATTAAACTATCACCCGAAACCAGTTGAGCTTTATAGTTTGCGGTGATTTCAGAAGATGTTTGTTCAATATTTAATTTATTGGGGTAGTAAATGTTTTCTGTTTGAAACCAAGTTGGCAATTTCTGCTGTGCCTTGCTTTTAGAAACTATTTGTTCTAATAATTGCGCTATCGGAACTTCAGGAAAAGGCGAACCTTTTAATGCCACTTCCGCATGGTTTTTTGCTAAATTTTTATAGATATAATCTTGTACGGCCGTATTTAAAATTAAACGGTTCAAACTCACTCTACGTTTCTGGTAAGTTTTTGAACAACAGTATAATCAGATAGAAACTCTTTAAGCACAACTTTAAGTGCAGTATAAGAAGGTACAGCAATAATCATCCCTAAAATCCCAAACAATAATCCGCCAATAATAATAATTAAAAATATTTCTAATGGGTGAGACTTTACACTCTTCGAAAAGATAAACGGTTGACTGAAAAAATTATCTACCAATTGGGCAATGATAAAACCAATAAATACTTTAATGGTAGTAGGTAAAATAACTTCCTGAAAGTTTTCACCTAAATTACTGCTCATGCTGAGTAACACAAGAAGTATGGCACTTATTATTGGTCCTACATAAGGAATAAGATTTAGTAAGGCGCATAAAAAGGCAATCACCACCGCGTTGTTGATACCAAAAATTAGTAGGACAACCGTATAAATAATGAACAAGATGGTAATTTGAAGCAACAAACCATTAAAATAACGTGATAATAAACCTTTAATTTTAAGAATTGAGGTTCTTGTACCAATCGTCTTCGAATCAGGCACAAAGGTTAGTAAGCCATTTTCAAACAACTTACTGTCTTTCAAAAAGAAAAATGAAATAAACAAGACCGAAAACAAACCAACACTAAAACTGCCCAAACCCGAAATAAATCCGTTTAACAATTCTGGGATAACGGCAATATTAACCTTAGACAGTAACCCTGATTCTTTAAAAGATTCACTTAAATCTATGTTTCGCAGATTAAAATAATTGAGTGCTTCGTTATAAAGGGTAGATACGTTTTGCTCAAGTTTGTTGATATCTAATAGCGCCAGATTTTCGCTTTGTTTTATAACTAACGGAATAAACAAACTCACCAATCCTAATACAAAACCTAATAAAATAGCCATTGTAAGCACAGCAGCGATTGTTTTTTTAAACTTTAGCCTTTGTTCAAGAAATATCACAATGGGTCTGCCAATTAAGGAAACAACTGCTGCTATTAAAATATAAGCAATAACAGATCTTATTAAGTACAACGCATATAATGCCAATACAATTGCCAGAATAATAGCAACAGCTTTTACAATCCCTTTGGCTATGGTGTTAGAATTCATGGCATAAATATATCATTCTTTTAGCAATGCAAAAACTAGTCTTAATAATTTTACCGTTTTTCAGATAATTGATTGGTGATTTCGTATAGAGCTACTGTTGCCGCCTGTACCACACTCATACTGCTGTTGTGTCCATACATATCAATATGCAAAATATTATCAGACCACTCTAAAACCGCATCGCTAACACCAAAATTTTCAGAGCCGATTACAATAGCAATAGGCTTTTCAATCGATAACTTTAAATCTTTTAACGGTTTACTACTTTTGGTGATTTCAATACTAATAATCTGAAAATTGTTGGCTTTTAAAGATTTTACAACATCTAATGCATTTGGTTGTACTTGAAAATCCACATACCTCTCGGTGGAACGCGATGTCTTAGTTATACGTTTTCCTAATGGAACACACTCGCCACATAAAATAAGCTTTTCTACCCCAAATGCATCTGACAGTCTTAGCAAACTGCCAATATTGGGTGCTTTAATAACCCCATCACAAACCAAAACTATTGGAAAAGTTTGTTTTTTAAATTTAGATTGCTGGTGTGTAAGCTGCATAATTAACTTCCAAACACATATTCAATAATATTGGCGCCTATTTTTAGAGCTTTTTCGCGTACATCGGGCGGATCGTTGTGTACTTCTGGGTCTTCCCAGCCGTCACCTAAATCGGCTTCTGTAGTAAATAACAATATTAGTCTGCCTTCATGAAAAACACCCATTGCCTTTGGTGGTAAACCATCGTGCTCATGTATTTTTGGGAGTCCATTAGGAAAGCTAAAAGTTTGATTATAAACAGGGTGATTTACAGGGAGCTCAACAAGCTGGTTATTAGGGAATAATTTGTCCAGTTCTTTTAAAACATAGGGCGCCATGCCGTAGTTATCGTCGATGTGCAGAAATCCGCCTGAGATTAAATAATTTCTAAGATTTTCAAGATCATCATCATTAAAAAACACGTTGCCGTGACCGGTCATGTGAATAAATGGGTATTGAAATATATCAATACTATTGGGTTCAACAACTTCAACTTTTGTTTCGAGCGCTGTATTGATATTTTGATTGCAAAACTTAACCAAATTAGGTAAAGCAGTAGGATTGCTATACCAATCGCCACCGCCTCTGTATTTTAAAACAGCAATTTGCTGGGCATTTAACTCTGAATGTAGCGCAATTAGAAATATTACAACGCAAAAATATTTCAAGATTTTATCTGATATCACCATGTTAATCGTCATTCATTAAAACCAGTGTGTGGCATGCAACCACTGCCGCAGTTTCTGTTCTCAATCGGGTTGACCCCAAAGATATTGGTATATAATCGTTATTTAAAGCCATTTCAATTTCTTTAACAGAAAAATCGCCTTCCGGACCAATTAAAACGGTGGCATCTTTGCCAACATTATAAACAGATTTTAATGACTGTTTTTGGGTCGGCTCACAGTGTGCAATAAACTGCTGGTGTGAACTACTATTAGTGAGAAAATCTGATAATTGACAAACAGGATTTAAAACCGGCAAATGAAACTGCAGTGATTGCTTCATGGCAGCGATTAATATTTTTTCAAATCTTTCGGTTTTTACAATGCGTCGTTCGCTATTATCACAAATAACAGGTGTGATGCTGCTAACGCCAATTTCGGTGGCCTTTTCTAAAAACCACTCAAATCTATCGTTCATTTTTGTAGGCGCTACCGCCAAATGTATGCTGTATGATTTTGGCTCGAAATATTCAGCAGATACAATTATAGCCGTACTATTTTTGCTGTGATTATTTGTTATTTCGGCCTGAAATAACCACCCAAGTCCATTGGTGATTTGAATAATATCTCCGGATTTTTTACGTAACACTTTTGAAAGGTGTAAACTTTCTTCTTTCGAAAAACTAAAGTTTTTAGTGTTGTTATTAATTTCCGAATTGTAAAATAATTGCATTATCTAACAGATTGCGTGTGTTTTAAAACTTTTATTTCTTCTATAAGTTTTGGTTGGTGGGTTTGTAAAATTACGTAATACCAATTGCGCTCGGGGATGTCGACGCTATAAATGTCGTTTGTTTGATTATCGATTAATACTTTTTCCTCAAATTCCTTCGTCAAATCGCCATGTGTTACCCATCCCAAATCACCACCGCGTTTGGCATTTTGGTCCATAGAATATTGCCCGGCCAAATCTGCAAAAGGTATACCGGCTTTATATTGTGCTATAATCATACGGCGTTTGTTGTCTATTTCAGGCTTTGAAAGCGATGTGCCGTCTAAAAAAATGTAACTCAACCTGTAGTAAGGAATTTTATAACGGTCAATTATTTTATAGGTGGTTTTTTCAATATTGTTCTCATAAACTTTCTTACCAAATAACGGCCTGTCAAATAATTCTCTTGACAGTGAAGTATTGTGTTTTTCTTTGTTGAAGGTAACAATGGCAGCGTTGCCGTAAGTTTTAGTAAAACTTTCTGCCCGATCCAAGGAGTTTATTGAATCAATTTCAGTTTCAACATTATCTTGTGAGTAGGTTACAAGGTTGAAAGCAAAAATGAAGATTAAAAGGTATTTCATTTGGTTTTAGTTTTGGGTTCAGGTACAAAACAACAAAAATATTACGGTAAAAATTATCAAAAATTGAAGGTGTTATTAACAAGGCAATTAACAAACAATATTACAATTTAAGTCGGGCAGAAGCTGTAATTTCTTGATTTGTAAAGTCGTTATTTAAATACTTTAAATAGCCCACAATACCAATCATAGCGGCATTATCGGTGGTATATTCAAATTTTGGCAAGTAGGTTATCCAACCATACTTTTTTTCTGAATTAAGCAAAGCGGTTCTTATCCCTGAATTGGCCGAAACACCACCGCCAATCGCAATTTGGGTGATGCCGGTTTGTTTAACGGCGAGTTTTAACTTATCTAATAAAATTTCAACAATAGTATGTTGTATGGAAGCACAGATATCGTTGAGATGCTGCTCTATAAAATTTGGATTGTTTTTGGTTTCTTTTTGAATAAAATATAAAATGGCTGTTTTTAGTCCGGAGAAACTAAAATTAAGTCCTTCCACTTTTGGTTTGCTAAACTTAAAAGCCTTGGGATTTCCCAGTTTAGCCAATTGATCAATTTGCGGTCCGGCCGGATAACCCAAGCCTAATATCTTTCCGCTTTTATCAAACGCTTCACCTACGGCATCGTCAATGGTTTCACCTAATATTTGTAAATCAAAATAAGAATTAACCTGCACAATTTGGGTATGACCACCAGAAATAGTCAAAGCTAAAAACGGAAATACAGGCTTTTTGGCAGAAGCATCTTCTATAAAATGCGCTAAAATATGCGCTTGCATGTGGTTGACTTCAATAAGCGGAATTTTAAGCCCTATTGAAAGACTTTTAGCAAATGAGGTGCCCACTAACAAAGATCCCATCAATCCGGGTCCGCGTGTAAAAGCAATGGCGTTTAAATCTTTTTTAGAAATCCCTGCTTTTTTAATGGCTTGATCTACAACCGGAACTATGTTTTGCTGGTGTGCCCGAGAAGCAAGTTCGGGTACTACACCACCATATTGCGCATGAACTTCTTGACCGGCAATAATATTGCTTAAAACATTGTTGTTACAAAGCACGGCAGCGGCGGTATCATCGCAAGAAGACTCTATTGCCAGTATGTAAATATTTTCTGTTGTCATTAATGTTGATTGGGCATAATAATTGTTACTTTTGAATTTAGATGAAAATCAAGTACCAACGCTTAAAACGCTTGCAAAGTTACACATTCAAAATAACTAATAAATAGCTAATCATCATTAAAAAAGCATTTAAAATATTATATAAGCTGGTGGCAATTATTTTGCTGATGTTTATTATTTTAATGCTTATACTAGCAATACCGGCAGTTCAAAATAGTTTGGGTAGCTATGCCACCAAAAAGCTTAACGAAGAGTTTGGCACCAATATAAACATCGAAAAAATTGGTTTGCGTTACAATGGTGATGTAAGGTTAAAGCAGATTTACATTGAAGATTTTAAACAAGACACCCTTATATATATCAAAGACTTAAAGACATCGATTGTAAGTTTTAAAAATTTATATAACGGAAAACTAAACTTTGGAGATATTGAGGTAGAAGAACTTCAATTTAACGTAGTTACTTACCTTAACGAAACAGATACTAATTTAGATGTTTTTGTAGCCTCGTTTGATACCGATGAGCCCAAAACTGAGCCCAGCAATTTTTTAATGTCGTCCAGTGATATATCCATCAATAAAAGCAGCTTTAAGCTTTTAGATTACAATAAAGAAACGGTTGATATTTTAAATCTTAATAACTTAAATATTAACGCCACCAATTTTTTAATCTCAGGGCCCGATGTCAAAACACGCATAAACCAGCTGAGTTTTGACAGCAAACGGGGTGTATCGGTTAATCAAATGTCTACCAATTTTGAATATGGTTTAGACCATATGGATTTTAAAGATTTAAAGATTAGGTCTAACAATTCCAATATAAACGGGCAGTTGCGCTTTGACTACGAGCGGGAAGATTTGCAATATTTTGAAGACAAGGTGTTAATTACTGCAAAATTCCAAAATTCCAGTATTAGGTTAGATGAATTAAATAAGTTTTACAACGAATTTGGAACCGGTCATCAAGCCGAGATAGCAATGGATTTATCAGGCACACTTAATAAACTCAAAATTGACAACCTTAATTATGCTTCCAGCTCCAATACAGTTATTGATGGCGACCTCATGCTTACCAACTTGTTTACAGATAACAGCAATGATTTTTCGTTAGATGCTTATTTTAGAACCCTATCTTCTAATTACAAGGATTTAACAACCATATTCCCGGAGCTTTTAGGCAAAACTATTCCAACTTTATTTAATAAATTAGGAAGGTTTTCAATTACAGGACCGGCTTTTATAACTGCTAATACTATTGAAACCAACAATACTATTGTAACAGATATTGGGAACATAAAATCTCGGCTTAAACTAACCCGAGTTGACGATATAGATAACGCTCAATATAAGGGTAATTTACAATTCGAAAATTTTGATTTGGGTGTTTTATTTGACGATAAAAATTTTGGAACGACCTCTTTTAATTTAGATCTTGAAGGTAAGAGTTTTAAGATGGACAAACTTCAAACTAACCTAACCGGATTTGTTTATAATCTTAATTATAATGACTATAATTATAAAGACATTTTCATATCGGGAGCTCTTAAGAATAAAATATACAATGGTATTTTAAAAATAAACGACGATAATATTAAGTTTCACTTCGATGGGCTAGCCGATGTGTCAAGTGAAATAAAATCTTTCGACTTTAATGCCGATGTAAGTTATGCCAATCTAAAGGCATTGAACTTTGTAAAACAAGACTCTATCGGTATTTTTAAAGGTAAAGTGATGGTAAGTGCCAGTGGTTCATCGGTTGATGACGCCCGAGGAACCATCAGTGTTTTTGAAACAAACTATATTAATGAAAACGACCAGTTCTATTTTGATGATTTTTCTATTACATCAGTTTTCGAACAAAATCAGAGAACAGTCACCGTAAATTCGCCCGATATCATTGAAGGTACCATGATTGGAGATTTTAAATTTGCCGATATTCCTAAGCTAACCCAAAATGCCTTAGGCTCTATTTTTACCAACTATAAACCTTACAAAATAGAAAACGAACAGTATATTGATTTTGATTTTATTATTCACAATAAAATCATCAATGTATTTTTAAACGACTTAAGATTTAGCGAAAAGACCAATATTAAAGGGCGAATTGAAACTGATGCCACCCAATTTAAACTGCTATTTAAAGCGCCGTTTATAGGTTATACAAAAGATTTTAACGCTGAGAATATTTCACTTAACATCAACAATTCCAATCCGGTATACAACACCTATATTAAAATGGATTCGTTGAGCACTAAATTTTATAACGTTTCAGATTTTAATCTTATCAATGTAACGTCTAAGGATACCTTATACATCAGATCAGAGTTTAAAGGTGGTGTTAACAACGCCGACGAATACACTATGAATTTATACTACACGATAGATGAAGACAATAATTTTGTTGTTGGCTTTAAAAAATCTGATGTGAGGTTTAAAAATTTCGATTGGCAAATCAACGTTAATAACGAACCATCAAACAAAGTGATTTTTGATAAAAAACTTAAAAATTTTCATATCAATCAGCTTATTGTTAATCACGAAAATGAACAAATGTCTCTTTACGGTCGATTGCGGGATTCAACCTATAAAGATTTATCGCTCAGCTTTAACGAAATAAGTCTAAACAAAATAACACCAAGTATTGATAGTCTATCTTTAAGCGGTGATGTTAATGGATACCTGCGATTATTGCAGCAAGATGGTGTTTATCTACCAACCTCAGATTTGCTAATTAGCAATCTTGAAGTTAACGATTTAAGATTGGGCAATTTAGGCGCTTTAATCACAGGAGATGATTCTTTAACCAAATATACCGTTGACGTTTTATTACAAAACGACAATGTTAAATCTTTAGAAGCCATTGGTGAAATTAACTTTGGTAAAAACAATAAAAACATAGACTTAGATGTAAGTTTTGATGAGTTTTTGATTGATCCGCTTAACCCTTTGGGCGAAGGTATTTTAAACGATATAAGGGGTTTGGTATCAGGAGAGGTCAAAGTGAGTGGTAGCCTTGAAAAACCTGATTTAAACGGTGAGTTGTATATGGATAGAACCGGACTTAGAATTCCTTACCTTAACGTTGATTACGGCTTCGATTTTGATTCAAAAGTTATTCTTGAAGGTCAGGATTTTATTTTTGACAATGTTGCCTTGACTGATACAAAATTCTTTTCAAGAGGCAGATTAAATGGTGTTATTAGTCATGACAATTTTTCTGATTGGAAACTGAATTTACAAATTGATGCCGACAGGCTATTGGTGCTCGACACGCAGGAAACAGAGGAATCTCTTTATTACGGCACAGCGTATATGACTGGTAATGCTTCCATTTCAGGCCCAACAGACGAGTTGGTAATATCTGTAAATGGCAAAACGGCTAGAGGTACGGTATTTAACATTCCACTTAACGATATCAATTCATTTGGAGACAACACTTACATCAAGTTTTTAACAAAAGAAGAGAAAAACGCCAGAATTTTAGGAGAAGTAAAAGAAGACGTTTTAGTAAAAGGACTAGAACTTAAATTTGATTTGGATGTAGATGAAAATGCCTTGATAGAAATTGTTATAGATAAGGAATCTGGCAGTACCATTAAAGGTAGAGGATCAGGAAACTTACTTTTTGAAATTAATACTACCGGTAAATTTAAAATGTTTGGTGACTTTTCTGTATATCAGGGAATATACAATTTTAGATACGGCGCCGTTGTTCAAAAAGAATTTACGGTACAGCCCGGTGGTACCATTCTTTGGGACGGCGAACCTCTGGATGCCAGAATAGACTTAAAAGCCATTTATAAAACCGATACCAATCCATCTATTTTATTGGATAATCCTACCAGTCAGAGTATTCCCGTAAATTTGGAAATTAATCTGTCAGGGCGACTTGAACAACCCGAGCCGGAATTTGATTTTTCGTTTCCAAACGCCAGTTCTATATTAAAATCAGAATTGGAATACAGATTATCATCAAAAGAAGAACGCGATAAACAGGCGTTATACCTTTTAGCAACCGGAGGGTTTGCCCAAGGTGTTAACGACTTTAATTTTACCGGTACCATTGCCGAAAGATTAAATGGTATTATTAGCTCATTGTTAGGAAATCAAGACGGTACATTTAATATAGGATTGAACTATCAAATGGGAGCAGATCGACCCGATTTTCAAACAGACGACAGATTTGGTGTAACGCTTCAAACAAAAATATCAGATAAAATTTACCTCGACGGACAGTTAGGTGTGCCAATTGGAGGCGCTTCAGAAACGGTGATTGCCGGAGATGTTCAAATTGATTTTTTACTCAATGATGATGGCACATTAAAAGCTCGAGTTTTTAATCGTCAGAACGAAATTAGAAACTTTGGAGAAGACATAGGTTATACTCAGGGAATAGGTATTTCGTATAACGTAGAATTCAATACTTTTAAAGAATTAATTCAACGTATTTTGAAAGGAGAGTTTAACAGTCAAAAATCTCAAAACGAACCTCAAACCTCAAAGAAAAAAGCTGAGAATTTACCTGATTTTATAAATCTCAAAAAGGCTGAAACCGCCAAAAAAGGTAAATAAGTATAGAATTCTCTATCAATATCATTAATAGTTATTAACGAAAACGATTGAATAATTTATTCAACCGAAATAAATGATTAAAGTCAACATTTTCTAATCATTGTTTATTAATTTTACTAAGTTTTAAAGAAAATCAATGACAAAAAATATAAAAAAAATAGGGGTAATGACCTCCGGTGGAGATTCTCCGGGTATGAATGCCGCTGTAAGAGCAGTAGTAAGAGCATGTGTGTATCACAATGTTGAATGTTACGGTATTTATAGAGGTTTTCAAGGAATGATAGAAGGTGAGTTTGAGCTAATGAGTGCTCGCAGCGTCAAGGGTATTATCAATAAAGGTGGTACCATTTTAAAATCTGCCCGATCAAAAGAATTCATGACTTATGAAGGTAGAAAAAAGGCATACGAAGAACTTAAAAAGAATGACATAGATGCTATAGTTGTAATTGGTGGAGATGGTAGTTTTACCGGTGCTATGATATTCAGCGATGAGTTTAACTTTCCGGTTATGGGAATTCCGGGCACTATTGATAACGATATTTTCGGCACATCGCATACTTTAGGCTATGATACTGCTTGTAATACAGTTGTTGAAGTAATCGACAAGATTAGAGATACGGCTAGTTCTCATGACAGACTATTCTTTATTGAGGTGATGGGTCGTGATGCGGGTCATATTGCGCTAAATGTTGGTGTTGGTGCCGGTGCCGAGGAAATATTAATACCAGAAGAAGATTTAGGTCTTGACAGATTGTTAGAGTCGCTCAGAAGAAGTAAGCGCTCCGGAAAAACTTCCAGTATTGTTATTGTAGCCGAAGGTGATAAAATTGGTAAGAATGTTTTTGAACTTAAAGATTACGTAGAAGAAAATCTCGGTGAATACGAAGTACGCGTTTCTGTTTTAGGACATATGCAGCGTGGCGGTTCACCTTCTTGCTTCGATAGAGTTTTGGCCAGTAGAATGGGTGTAAAAGCCGTTGAAAGTTTACTGGAAGGCAAAAACAAATTCATGGTTGGCCTCCTTAGCGACCAGATGGCACTTACGCCTTTGGAAAAAGCAATAAAGGGTCAATCAAAAATAGATTTAGAATTATTGAGAGTATCAGATATTCTCACAGTATAAAGTTGAATTATTAATTAAAATTAGAAATATGTCAAATTTAAAATTAGGAATAAACGGTTTCGGTAGAATAGGTAGACTCGTTTTTAGAGTAGCTATGGAACGTAATGATGTTGAAATTGTTGGAGTTAACGATTTATTAGATCCAGATCATTTAGCTTATTTGTTAAAGTATGATTCTGTTCATGGGAAATTTAATGGTACTGTTGAAGTAAAAGATGGTCATTTAGTTGTAAATGGAAAAACCATTAGAGTTACTGCCGAGCGTGACCCGAAAAATTTAAAATGGAACGAAGTTGGTGCCGATGTAGTAGCTGAATGTACCGGTATTTTTACTACACTCGAAACAGCTCAATACCATATTGATGCAGGTGCAAAAAAAGTAGTAATTTCTGCTCCAAGTAAAGATGCACCTATGTTTGTAATGGGCGTTAACCATAAAGAAGCTAAAGCATCTCAAACAATTGTTTCAAACGCCTCTTGTACTACCAACTGCTTAGCGCCTGTTGCTAAAGTACTTAATGATAACTTTGGTATAGAAGAAGCGTTAATGACAACTGTACATGCTACAACGGCTACACAATTAACAGTTGATGGTCCGTCAAGAAAAGATTTTAGAGGCGGTAGAAGTGCCTTGTTAAATATTATTCCTGCTTCAACCGGTGCTGCAAAAGCAGTTGGAAAAGTAATTCCCAGTCTTAATGGAAAATTAACTGGCATGGCGTTTAGAGTGCCTACAGCCAACGTTTCTGTGGTTGATTTAACAGTTCGCTTACAAAAAGACACCAGTTTAGACGAAATTAAAAATGCTTTTAAAGTTGCTTCTGAAGGCGAAATGAAAGGTGTTTTAGGCTATACAGACGAACTTGTGGTATCTCAGGATTTTATGAGCGACCCAAGAACCAGTATTTTTGATGCTGATGCAGCCATCGAGTTAAATTCGAAGTTCTTTAAAGTGGTTTCTTGGTACGACAATGAGTTTGGTTTCTCTAATAAAATGGTAGACTTAGCTCAACACATCAATTCACTATAATCATTAATTTATATCTTACAATTCCGTAACGCCTCTAAGCGTTACGGAATTTTATTAACAACGCTATGATTTTAATTACAGATAGCGGTTCTACCAAGTGCGATTGGATTGCAATGGATTTACACGGCAAACAAACACTTGAGAAAATTAGAACCAAAGGATTAAATCCCGCCATTTTAAGCGAAAAAAAATTACATAAAATTATTTCTTCAAGTGATGAGCTTTTGGAAGTTGCCAATCAGGTAACACATGTGTATTTCTACGGTGCCGGATGTGGTACTGAAAAACCAAGACTTTCTTTAAAAGGCGTACTTGAAAATATTTTTCCAAATGCGTTAGTAGATGTGCAAGAAGATACTATGGCAGCCGTAAGAGCTTGTCAAAACTCGCCCGATGAAGCAGCGGTTGTTTGTATTATGGGTACCGGTAGTAACTGCAGCTATTTTGACGGTAACAAACTTCATCAACGAGTTGTAAGCTTAGGCTACACATTAATGGACGAAGCCAGCGGTAATTATTATGGCAAACAATTGATAAGAGACTATTACTTCAATAAAATGCCTGAGTCTATTAAAATTTCCTTTGAGCATAAATACAATTTAGAGGCCGATTTTATTAAGTATAACTTGTACAAACAGCCAAATCCAAATGCATACCTTGCCAGTTTTGCAGAATTTATGTTTTTAAATAAAGATTCGCATTACATCAGCAACCTTATCAAATCGGGATTTAGATTATTTACAGAGCATATGATACTTCAATTTAAAGAAGAATTGAAATCTTGTCCGGTTCATTTTGCCGGCTCTATTGCTTATTTTTCGCAAGATGAAATTAAAGAAGTTGCTAAAGAATACAACTTTAAAGTAGGGAATTTTATTAGAAGACCTATTGAAGGTTTGGTGCGGTATCATAGCAGTCAATTAACATAATGGAAATTGCTCTAATAGCCCACGACGGTAAAAAGGCAGAAATGGTTCAGTTTCTAAATGAACACCGCCAAATTCTGGAACAAAAGCGCATTACCCTTATTGCCACAGGTACTACCGGTCAAAAAGTAAAAGCTGCCGGTTATGACGTATTGTCTTTATTATCAGGACCCAGAGGTGGTGATGCTCAAATAGCAGCCAGAGTAGCCGAGGGCATTTGTAATATGGTGTTATTCTTTAGAGATCCTTTAGATAGGCATCCTCATGAACCCGATATTTTGATGTTAATGAGATTATGCGATGTGCACAATGTGCCTTTAGCAACCAATCCGGCAAGTGCTGCTTTATTGATTAAAGCTATTTAGCTAAAAATGTTATTCTCTTGTTCTGCTACTCTAATAAAAGTGGTTCGTTTGGTGAGTTCTTTTAGTCTTAAGGCACCAACATATGTGCAGGTACTTCTTAATCCGCCTAAAATATCTTGTATGGTCCTATCTATGGGCCCTTTGTACGGAACATCTACAGTTTTACCTTCGCTTGCGCGATAGTTGGCAACTCCTCCGGCATGTTTTTCCATAGCTGTTGCCGAGCTCATTCCGTAGAATTGTTTAAATTTTTCACCGTTCTTTTCAATTAAATTGCCACCGCTTTCGTCATGTCCAGCCAACATTCCGCCTAACATTACAAAATCTGCACCTGCACCAAAAGCCTTGGCTACATCTCCCGGTGAAGCACAGCCGCCATCACTTATGATTTGTCCGCCCAAACCATGAGCGGCATCGGCGCATTCAATAATTGCTGAAAGTTGCGGATAACCAACACCTGTTTTAACGCGTGTGGTACAAACACTTCCCGGACCAATTCCAACTTTCACAATATCGGCTCCAGACAAGATCAGCTCTTCGGTCATTTCGCCTGTAACCACATTGCCTGCAATAATTGTTTTATCTGGAAAATTTTTCCTGATTTTTCTAACGAAATCCACAAAATGCTGGGAGTAACCATTAGCGACATCAATGCATATAAATTTTAAATTTTCATTTAAAGACATGATGCTCTTTAGATGTTTGATGTCATTTTTACCCGTGCCGGTACTCACAGCAATAAAGTCAGTAATATTATCAGGAGCTGTTTTCAAAAACTGCTGCCATTGCTCAATACTGTAATGTTTGTGAATTGCTGTAAAAAGTTGCTGTTGACTCAGCGCCATTGCCATTTCAAAAGTTCCTACGGTATCCATGTTGGCTGCCATTACTGGAATACCAGTCCATTTATGCTTACTATTAAAAAAACTAAATGTTCTTTCGAGATTTACCTGAGACCTACTTTTAAGGGTAGAGCGTTTTGGACGAATCATTACGTCTTTAAAACCTAATTTCAAGTCGTTTTCTATACGCATCTCTTGATCAGTAATTTAAAATTTAATAGCTATCGCACTTATTTCAACGTTTACATACTTAGGAAGATTGGCCACTTGCACTGTTTCTCTTGCGGGTGCCGTAGTTTCATTAAAATATTGGCCATATACTTGATTTATGTTTGAAAACATTTCCATATCACTTATAAAAATACTCACTTTAACAACATTTTCAAAATTCATATCAGCGGCAGCTAAAACAGCTTTTAAATTTTCCATAACTTGTTTTGTTTCAGCCTCAATAGTTTGTGTTACCAAATCACCGGTTTCCGGATTAATGGCAATTTGACCGGAAGTATAAAGTGTATTGTTAACTAATACTGCTTGATTGTAAGGTCCAATTGGAGCAGGTGCCTGTTTGGTATTAATAATTTGTTTCATATTTTTAATAATTATTAGAATCTAACGTCCGGCTGTCTTCGCTGGTCGTATTTTAAATCTTTTAGGATGTTGGATTTGATACCTATAAAGAAATTCCAAGAAGTTCTGGTACCAATAGGAATCCAAGAGAAATTCATTCGCCAACTTAATAAATCTCTTTCAAATCGAACTTGTGTAAATGTAAATCCTTCATTTAAAAAGTCATAACCGGATGATAAACCAACGGTCCAACGTGGTGTTAAATCAATATCACCCGAAAACATTAAAGAATGTGAGGCAATTTGGTCTTCTCGTCGGTTGTTGTTATAATTAACAGCATACGCCAGTCTTAAAGACCAGGGCATGGCATAATTATAAAATTCGTTTTTCTCTTTTTCACCTTCGTTGTCCTCGTTGTTAAGCCTTCTATCCGCAAAATCCTGTGGTAATCCAAAAAGATCGTCATCTCGTCCGCCACTTCTTAAGTTTTCTTCAATAGCTCTTTCATCTTCAGGTTTTTCAATCCCGGTAAAATCTTTACTCGATAGCGTGTAACTCATGTTTATATTGGCCGAGGTTAATCTAAACAAGCTACCACCGTTGTTAACATTAAAAGTATTGATGCGCACATTATTTTTATCTAAGGCGTAAGGATCCAAAACCATCCCAAAGTTAATATTCATTTTCTTCTTTAGAACCTGCAAACCACCGGTAAGTCTAACGGGCGCTAAATTGAGCGAATCGGCTGCTAAATCGTAAGATGTATTGATGTTTAGGTTATTTATAAGAATAATTTTCTTTGGTTCTGTTTTGGTTGAATCTCTGTCTTTTACTTTTGCTTCGAAGTTATTACCTAAATTAAATCCAACCGAACTTGAAAAACGGTTACTTGGTGCTCCAAATAAAGAACCTTCAAATCGGCTAAATTCTGTAGTGGTTAAACCATCGGCACTAATTACAATTTCTTCGTAATACTGATCGAAAGCCGGATTAACATTAAAGGTCAATTCAGGACGCATAACATGTCTAATTGCTTGTATTTTAGCGTCTTTATTATTCTTTGTGAAATCGAATAATCCGTATAATGTGGTTCCAACACCGGCACCAAAATTATAGGTTCTAAAACTATCAAAACCACTCACATCTTGGGTGACTACTTGATTATTTGTAGCATCAAAAAACCGATTGATGGTGTTAAGCGTCCAGGTTTCTTCAAAAGTACCACTGGCACTAACACTAAAATGGTTAAACAGCTTAAAATTAGTAGCAACCGGAATGGTATGTCTCATTCCAACGCGTGCGCCATCAAACATCTCGGGTTTAAAAAATAGCGAATCTGTTGTTTGAATTCGATTTTCACCTCGAACGTTATATTGTAGGTTAATGTTTTGAATGACACCTTTTTTAGCGCCTTCTTTTGGTGCAAAAGGAAACATTCTGGTAACGCTGGCCTGCATGGTTGGCAAGGTCATATCGATGCGCTCTGTATTGGTGTTTTGTGAGTGAGTTGCAGTAACACTTAAATTAACCTGTGGCTCACCTTGAAAAGTTTTTGAGTACGAAACAGAAGAAGCAAGCGTATTATTTTGGAAATTAGAATTGTTGAGCTGATTGATAGATTGCCTATAAAACTGGCTGCTACCCAAGTTAACCGATGCCGAAAATCTGGAATTTGGATTGGCTTTGGCATCCTGATTATGAGACCATCTAATATTATAAATGGTATTTTGAGCAAAATCGGGAAAACCGCGTTCGCTATTGAGTAAATTTTCGTACCTAAAACTTAAATTACCTCTAAACTTATAACGCAAGGCGTAATTGCTTTCCATTCGTAAACCATAACTGCCATTGGTATAATAATCACCCAAAACTGCCAAATCAACAAAATCACTAATGGCAAAATAATAACCGCCATTTTGTAAAAAGTAGCCTCTGTCATTTCCGGTATCCTGACCAAAAGAAGGGAAAATCACTCCCGAAGTTTTTTTCTGGGTCATCGGGAAAAACGCAAATGGCAAACCTATTGGCGTAGGCACATCATAAATAAACATATTGGTCAAGCCCGTAACAACCTTTTTATTGGGCACCATTTTGGCTTTTCGCATTAAAAAATAGTACTCCGGATCGTCCAAATTCTCAGAGGTTGTAAACTTGCCATTTTTTACAAAGTAAACCGAATCGTTTTCTTTTTTTGTAACTTCAGAAAGAATGGTACTACCCATTTGTTCTGTTTTAGAATTATAAACTACTGCTCTTTGTGTTTTTGTGTTAAATATAATAGAGTCAGGCTCAATTACATTGGTGCCTTGCTTAAAAACAGGTGCTTGAGAGTAGCCGGTTGAATCTTTAATACGCCCGGCATAAACCGTGTTTTTTGCGTAGTCAATCACAATAATACCCGACTTTATTTCCATATCCTGATAGTAAACTTCGGCTTCGTTATACAGGTATATTTTTTGAGCTCTTTGATTGATTGATACGTAATCTGTTGCCTTATATTTTACAATATCTTCTAAGAAACCTTTCTTTTTAGGTATGCTATCTGAAATAACCGAATCTGTTTCTTTCACATTAACAGGGGTTTTCAAAAGAGAATCAATGGCTACGTTTATACTGTCTGAGATACTTACGGGTTTTATAACTTTCGCGGTTTTAGGTAGTTCCTGAGAGAAGCTCAAAGTGTTGATAAACACTGTAAAACTTGCGTAAAAAAATATTTGAAAGCTCTTAAATCGCAACGTTAAAGATGTATTTTTGTGTAAGCTTGGCTTGATTTTTGAAAAGCCAAAATTACATATATTTTTTTGTGTGAAATAGAATTCAGCAATTATTATATAAATTAAATAAACAAAGCATTTTAACGTTAAAACAATATGAAATCCCCATAAACCAACTTCGGTAAACCAACCGATAATGAAGATGGGGATTACATCTGACCTTTAATAAACAATTAAAATTTATACAGATGAAAACGTTGACAAGATATCTGTTATTACCATTACTATTATTATTTACCTATATTTTAACAGATTTTAATCTTTATTCCCAAAACAACAACGCATCTTTTGTGGTGGTACTTGATGCTGGCCATGGTGGTCATGACCCGGGAAACCTTGGTAACGGTTACAGAGAAAAAGACATCGCCCTAAATGTTACTTTAATGGTTGGTAAGGCTTTGGAAAAAAACAAGAACATCAAAGTAATTTACACCAGAAAAACCGATGTGTTTGTTGAATTACGCGAGCGAGCTAATATTGCAAATAAAGCAAAAGCAGATTTGTTTGTTTCCATTCACTGTAATGCCCATAACTCGGGTGCACACGGCACAGAAACTTTTGTTCTGGGAGTTGCCAATAACGACCGAAATTTTGAGGTAGCCAAAAAAGAGAACCAGGTAATTTTCCTGGAAGATGATTACGAAAGCCATTACGACGGCTTCAATCCCAATAATCCCGAATCTACCATTGGTCTCGCCATCATACAAGAAGAATATGTTGATCAAAGTATTTTATTGGCAAGATTGGTTGAAGATAATTTTTCTAAAAAATTAAAAAGAAACAGTCGCGGTATCAAACAAGCGAGTTTGTGGGTCATGCATAATACCTATATGCCTAGTGTTTTAATCGAGCTTGGATTTTTAACCGCAAAATCTGAAGGCGCTTACCTCAATTCATCAAATGGACAAACTGAAATGTCTAAGGCTATTGAAAACGCTATTCTAGATTACAAAGCTGCACTCGAGCAAAATGTTGGTGTTGCCATATCTAAACCGGTTACAACAACCGACAATATTGCTGAAACCAAAACATTAATTGATAAAAACATTATTTTCAAAGTACAAATCGCAGCAAGTTCAAAAAGTTTAGATACCAAACCATATAATTTTAAAGGATTGCAAAATATTTCAAAAGAAAAATCAGGTAGTTTATATAAATATTATTACAGTGAGAGTTCAGATTATAATCAAATTTTAAAAGATAAAGAAATGGCCCATTCAAAAGGTTATAGAAGTGCGTTTATCGTAGCTTTTAAGGACAATGTTCAAATAACTGTTGAAGATGCTTTAAAATCAAGCGCAAATTAAAAGGCTCTTAATTATTTTATTTCTAATTTTGTTTCCAACCTAAAAATAAAGCAAATTGAAAATTTCAAGAGAAATTAAAACCGCCGTATTGGTGATAGCAGGTATACTGCTGTTTATTTATTTGTTTAAATTTTTACAAGGCGAAAATCTTTTTAAACCAACAAATACTTATTTTACGGAATTTGATTACAACGCCTTAAGCACCTCTTCTGTTGTGACTATAAAAGGCAATGCCGTTGGTAAAATTAGTAATATCAAATACGATTTTAAAACCGGTAAAACACGCGTGGCTTTTACGGTAGATCCACAATTGAAATTTTCAAAAAACAGTGTGATCAGACTATACGAAACCGGTTTAATGGGTGGTAATGCTTTAGCTGTAATAGCAGCTAATGATACAGATTATGCCAAACCGGGCGATATGCTCAAATCAGAAATACAACCAGGATTAATTACTTCATTACGAGATAATTTTACCGGTTTAAGCAGCGATTTAGACCAAACAATTCGCTCTGCCGATACCTTAATGGTTAA
This sequence comes from Paucihalobacter ruber, assembly GCF_006494535.1. Taxonomy (GTDB): domain Bacteria; phylum Bacteroidota; class Bacteroidia; order Flavobacteriales; family Flavobacteriaceae; genus Paucihalobacter; species Paucihalobacter ruber. Next base: position 404,341 of record NZ_VHIQ01000004.1, on the reverse strand, counting down.
CTTAAATAAATTAGTTGCTGATGAGTCTGAAGAAGGCATCAAACAAACTATAGCACAGTTAAACAGCACTTTAAAATCATTTAAAACCTTATCAGAGTCCATCGATGCCATGGTCAACCAAAACGACCAAAAAGTTGCCATGCTTTTGGATAACTTTGGTGAAACCAGCGAAAACCTGAAACAATTATCTTACGATTTAAAAGATCTTGAATTGGAAAGAACCGTTAATAATCTCGATAGCACTTTAGTAACATTCAAAAATATCATGGCTTCTATTGAAAAAGGTGAAGGTTCTGCAGGAAAATTGTTGAATGACGATCAACTATACAACAATCTGGAAGGTGCCACTTTACAATTAGAAAAACTATTAGAAGACTTTAGAATTAATCCCAAACGATACGTGCACTTTTCTATCTTCGGAAAAAAGGCACAACCGTATTTTGTAGAAGAACCAGAAACTGACGAAAAAGATAACTAACTACCATGCAGTTCATCCCAAATATTTTATTTGCCATTGCTCTTATTTTGGGAGTTGGCTATTTTAGCAGAAACGTTAAAAAACTGATTCGTAACATCAAACTTGGTCACGATGTTGATGTTAGTGATGAAAAAGGCAAGCGCTTCAACAATATGTTGCGCATAGCCTTTGGTCAAAGCAAAATGGTGGTAAGGCCCGTAGCAGGTATTATGCACTTTATTGTTTACATTGGTTTTGTGATTATTAATTTAGAGGTGTTAGAAATTATAATCGATGGGTTATTTGGTACACATCGCATATTTTCAAGTGTTTTAAGCTCTTCAGTTTATGGCTTTTTAATAGGTTCTTTTGAAATATTGGCCGTTTTGGTTCTAATAGCAGTTGTTGTATTTTGGTTAAGACGTAATACCATTAAATTAAAACGTTTTTTGAATCCCGAAATGAAAGGCTGGCCAAAAAATGACGCCAATTACATTCTTTATTTTGAGGTAGTCCTGATGTGCTTGTTTTTAACCATGAATGCTACCGACGCGCCGTTTCAAGAAATGAATTCAGGAAATGTGATTAGCGGATTTATGGCACCTTGGTTTAGCGGATTTTCAGAAGGTACTTTGCATATCATTGAGCGCTCTGCCTGGTGGTTGCATATTATAGGGATATTAGTGTTTTTAAACTATCTCTATTTTTCAAAACACCTTCATATTCTACTGGCGTTTCCTAATACTTACTTTGGAAGTGTACATCCAAAAGGAGAACTCGATAATTTAGAATCGGTTACCAATGAGGTTAAATTGATGATGGACCCCAATGCCGACCCATTTGCGGCGCCTGCTAATCCCGATGCGGTTCCTGCAAAATTTGGTGCCAGTGATGTAACAGACCTTAGTTGGTTGCAGTTACTCAACGCCTATACTTGTACGGAATGTGGCCGCTGCACAAGTGAATGCCCGGCCAATCAAACAGGTAAAAAATTATCGCCAAGAAAAATAATGATGGATACACGCGATAGGTTAGAAGAAGTTGGTAAAAACATAGATGCTAATGGTGGGGAGTTTAAAGATGACGGTAAACAATTATTAAACGATTATATTACTGCCGAAGAACTTTGGGCCTGCACCAGTTGCAATGCCTGCGTAGAGGCTTGTCCGGTAAGCATCAATCCTCTGACAATTATTATTGATATGCGCCGTTACCTGGTGATGGAACAAAGTGCAGCACCAATGGAGTTGAATAATATGATGAGTAATGTTGAAAATAACGGCGCACCATGGCCTTACAACCAAATGGACCGATTAAATTGGGCATCAGAATCTTAAATTAAATCACAATATACAATTACATGAAACGAGTCAAATTGAAAATTTCAATGTATGAAAAGTTGATTTTAGACGAGTTCCATGTGACCGATAAAAAACAATTAAAACAAGCACATGAAAAGAGAAGAAGCAGACAAGTTGTTACATGAAAAAGTTGAAAAAGGAGAAAAAATTAGTCCGGTCTTACCAAAAGGTATTAAAAATTACTTGATCGATATAGACGGTACCATTTGCGACGACATTCCAAATGAAGAGCCCGAACGCATGCTTACTGCCGAACTCTATCCCGATGCCTTGGAAACCTGCAATAAGTGGTATGAAGAAGGCCACATGATTTGTTTCTTCACTTCGAGAACAGAAGATCACAGAGCTTACACAGAAACCTGGTTGTCAAAACACGGTTTTAAATATCATAGTTTATTGATGGGTAAACCACGTGGTGGTAATTATCACTGGATTGATAACCATTTGGTGAAAGCAACAAGATATAAAGGAAAATTTACAGATTTAGTAGATAAAAAAGTGACCATTCAAGTATTTGACGATGGTCATCACGATTAAAAATAAAACATTGTTATGAGCGAAACCTTGATAGTACCTACAATGGCCCAGATGATGGCCGAAGGCAAACAACCAGAAGTCTTGTTTTGGGTTGGTTGCGCCGGAAGTTTTGATGACAGAGCCAAGAAAATAACCAAAGCTTTTGTTAGAATTCTTAACAAAGCTAAGGTTAGTTTTGCTGTATTGGGAACAGAGGAAAGCTGTACCGGTGATCCGGCCAAACGTGCGGGTAACGAGTTTTTATTTCAAATGCAAGCAGTTACCAATATTGAGGTTTTAAATGCCTACGAGGTAAAAACCATTGTAACGACATGCCCACATTGCTTTAACACACTTAAAAATGAGTATCCTTCGTTGGGTGGTAATTATACAGTAATGCACCACACACAATTTCTTAGAAATTTATTAGACGAAGGCAAACTAACTATTGAGGGCGGCCAATTTAAAGGCAAGCGCATTACCTTTCATGACCCTTGTTATTTGGGTCGAGCTAATAATGTATATGAAGCACCACGCGATTTAATTAGAAAATTAGACGCCGAATTGGTGGAAATGAAATCCTGTAAAAGTCGCGGATTGTGTTGCGGTGCCGGTGGCGCTCAAATGTTTAAAGAAGCCGAACCCGGCAATAAAGAAGTCAACATAGAACGCACCGAACAAGCCTTAGAAATCCAGCCAGATATTATTGCTGCCGGTTGTCCGTTTTGTAACACCATGATGACCGACGGTGTTAAAAACAAAGAAAAAGAAGGGCAGATTAAGGTAATGGATGTGGCTGAATTAATTGCTAATGCTCAGGATTTGTAATCTGTTTGAAGAACTCAAAACATCATCAAAAGTTGTTTTCTTTAGAATATTATTGGGCTTTCATCAACCTACATTACAAAATTCATGGATGTAGTTAATTGAAATAACAAGAGTAAAACAATGGAAAAAGTAAAATGCCCTAAATGCGAGGAATACAACTCATCAAATTCAAAATACTGTTCTTTTTGCGGTTTTGAACTTCCAAAAATTAAAGCACAATCCATCAATATCAAGGAATCTTCAACTCAAAATACGAAAACAAATTATAAAAAAATCATTGGGATTGTAGTAGGCGTCATAACCTTTTTAATTGCCTATAATTTAACCCAGCAATTTTTCACGCCTTCACTCGATAAGCAATTAGTACAAGTTGCGAACGAATTGAATAAAAATTGTCCGATGATGGTTGACCAATTCACGCGTTTAGATAACTCACACGTGCTGCCTAACAAAACTTTACAATACAATTATACCCTTGTTGAAATTGAAAAATCTGAGTTTAACTTAGACACGGTGAGAAAGTATGTTGAGCCGAATATCATAAATAATGTTAAAACAAATCCTGATATGAAGGATTTAAGAGACAATAACGTTAAGTTTAATTATAGCTATAGAGATAAGAACGGGGAATTTGTTTGGAAACTCGAAATTACACCCGATATGTATGAAGACTGATGGGATGCATCAATAAAGCCAATTGTGCTTTTTTAAAATTAAAAAATTATGCTAAACAATCTTCAAATAGATTTAGAACAGCTGCCAAAGCTTGAAAACCTTTCTCTTAAAAAAATTGAGAGAAGTTATATTTACATTCTGTTTTTTAATATTTCAATTGGGTTTATCATGCCATTGATAGCTTTAATTGTGAGTGGAATATTGTCGAATTTTGAAGGTTGGTGGTCTTATTTTATAATGATTGTAACCGCAATTATCGTAGTTTATGCACTTACGCTTTTTTATACATTTTTAAGTTTTCCAAAGCGCCAATACGCCATAAGAGAAAATGACATGGTTTACAGTGAAGGACTACTGTTTAACAAAATAACTACAGTGCCTTTAGTTCGCATTCAGCATACCGAAATTTCGCGATCATTTTTAGAGAGAAAATTAAATTTATCTACATTAAAAATATACACGGCAGGAGCCACCGGCAGCGACCTTAAAATAGGAGGATTAACTAAAGACGAGGCCGAAAAAATCAATTCGTTTTTAACAGCACAAATCAATGAGTAATCATGATTTTTCTATTCCGCAACGTCAGTCGGTTAAAGGAATTATTATCATTTTTGGCTTTCAATTATTTAAATTTTTAAGACAAAGTTTTGCGCTTATTTTTTTGGCTATTTTTAGCTTTGTTAGAAAGGGTGATGTTTTTGGAATGTCATTTACCCAGATTATTTTAATAACTATTCTTGTACTTGTTATTTTCTTAATTACCTCGGTTGTTAGATATTTGTATTTTAAATTCTACATTTCGGGCGAAGGCTTTCACTTAGATACAGGTTTAATTAACAAGGAACGCACAGTTATTCCACGCTCTAAAATTCAAAACATTCACATCAAACAAAATGTTTTACAGCAACTTATTAATGTGGTGGCGTTTTCTATTGAAACCGCAGGCGACAACAAGTCTGAAATTGAAATTAAAGCCTTAGACCGCGCTACCGCTTTGGCTATGAAAAAGTCGTTGCTGTCGCAAAAAATTTCGGATGAAACAGTATCCGAAAAAGAAGATGAAATCTATTTTAAAGTTTCCTTTAAAAAATTATTGCTCGAAGGTGTTGGTCAGAATCATTTAAAGAGTATGGCCATTATTTTGGCTTTTATTTCTGGTATTTATTTTCAAATAAAAGATATTATTGAAGGTGCGTCGTTAGAAGACCAATTGCTCAACGATGTCACAGGTAATGTAGATTATAGTTCGTTCTTTTCGGTGATTCTATTCAATACCATTATTCTTGTTGGATTTTTAGTATTGGCATTTTTGTTTTCGCTTGTAAAAACCATTATAGTTAATTATAACCTTCAGGTTATTGAACACAACCAAACCATTGAAATATCTAAAGGTTTGCTCAATAAAATTTCGGTTAATTTAAATCCAAGTCGAATTCAAAACATTATTATCACTCACAATCGTATCAAACGCTATTTTGGACTATACACTTTAGAGGCGAAGCAGGCCATGACCGATCAAAAAAAAGCGCAAAACCTGTCTATTATTGCACTGAGTAAAGAACAAATTAATTATCTTACCCAAAAGCTTTATCAGGAATTTGTAGTTATTGATGAAAAATTCAAGCCTAGCTTTTATTTCATTCGCATTAAAATAATTCAAAGTGTTCTCATATTGATAGGTCTTAATATTGGGATGTTTTTTTCAGAATTAATAAATCTTTGGGTTTTGAACATTTTATTGATTCCTGTGTTGTATTTTTTTGTTATTACTACGTATCGCAAGGCAAATTATGGAGTGAATGATGACTTTTTAATGGTTGAAAGTGGTTTTATCGAAACCAAAACACAAATTGTTCAGCATCACAAAATTCAATCAGTTGAAATGTACCAAAGCTATTTCATGAAAAGGCGTGGCGTTGCCAGTCTTTATATTTACAATGCTTCGGGGAATGTAACGTTAAAATATATTCAAGAATCAATAGCCAGACAAGTGCACAACTTTTTGCTTTACAAGGTAGAAACTACCGATAAAAACTGGATGTAAATTATTTAGTTTTCATCTGTTTATTTTTATTGTTTTTAAGTGGTCAGACCTGCCTTGCCGGCAGGCAGATGGAACGCGCTACGATAATCATGCACCTGTGTGCAGAAAATTTGTACATGCGCGTTTCATCCCACTTAAATTTTAAATAACTTAGCACGACTTTTGATATTCTTAAAATAAAAAGACATAAATGATAGTAGATTTTAATACACTTCCCGATAATGCCCGAATATGGATTTATCAAAGTAACCGACCTTTTAACGAAGCTGAAAAAACCGAAATTTCATCCAAATTAAGTCAGTTTTTATCACAGTGGACGGCCCACGGCAGCGATTTACAAGCCGGGTTTACAATTGAATATAATCGCTTTATTGTTATTGGTTTAAACCAGGATAGCAGTTACGCAACAGGTTGTTCTATTGATGCTTCGGTACATTTTATTCAGCAACTGGAACAAGCCTATAATGTTGACTTACTCGATAAAATGAATGTTACCTACAAACAAGGCGAGCATATTGCCTATAAAGCTTTAATAGATTTTAAAAAAATGGCCAAAGAAAAAGCTGTAAGCGCTAATACCATTGTTTTCAATAATTTAGTGAATAACATAGGGGAGTTTAAAGAATTTTGGGAAGTTCCGGCACATGAGAGCTGGCATAACCGCTTTTTTTAGCTTTTTGTTAATGAAGTTCTTTATAAATTAATGTTAGAGTAGTTGGTTAAAATACCGCTATCAATTAATTTCATCAAATTATTAATCCATTATTAATTTTCACCTCCAAATGTACCCCAAAACCATATTATATTTTTTAATACTGTTATTTGTTACAGGCTCTTTAGCGCAAGAAAATCCGTTGAAGTCAAAAGATGTTGAGGCCCAGAAAATTTGGGTTGACAGTATTTATAATAACATGACTTTAGAAGAGAAAATAGGCCAATTATTTATGGTTCAGGTATTTTCAGATAAAGGCGTTGCACATAAAAATGAAATTTTACAACTCGTAAAAGAGCAGCACATTGGTGGTGTTATTTTTTCAAAAGGTGGTCCGGTTCGTCAGGCTAAATTGAACAACGAGTTACAAAAGGCATCAAAAATTCCGTTATTGGTTGGTATGGATGCCGAATGGGGTTTGAGTATGCGATTGGATTCTACTTACGCTTTTCCGTGGAATATGACCTTAGGAGCCATTAAAAATGACGCCTTAATTGAGCAAACCGGAAAACACATAGGAGAACATTGTAAGCGATTGGGCGTGCATTTTAATTTTGCACCGGTAGTTGATATTAATACCAATCCCATCAATCCGATTATCGGGAATCGTTCGTTTGGTGAAGACAGAGATCGCATCACCAGACAATCGCTCGCTTTTATGAAGGGTATGCAAGGTGCCGGCGTATTGGCCAATGCTAAGCATTTTCCGGGGCATGGCGATACCGATAGCGATTCGCATAAAACCTTACCAACCATTAGTTTTTCGGCACAACGTATTGATTCGGTTGAGTTATATCCATATAGAGAACTTATTAAAAAAGGCTTAAGTAGCGTGATGGTCGCGCACCTAAATGTTCCTGCTTTGGAATCTCGTGCCGGTTATCCGTCTTCTATTTCAAAACATATTGTCACCAATATTTTAAAAGACAGTTTATGTTTTGAAGGCTTGATATTTACCGATGCCTTAAACATGAAGGGCGCTTCAAATTTTAGTACGCCGGGAGATATAGATTTGGCTGCTTTTTTGGCAGGAAATGATGTTTTGCTTATTTCAGAAAACGTCAAACTGGCGGTTGCTAAAATTTCGCAAGCTTTAAACAATGGTTTATTTGATGAAATACGATTAGAACATTCCGTAAAGAAAATTTTAATGGCCAAATATAAACTTGGCTTACATAGTTATCAACCTGTAAAAATTGAAAATCTTATCAAAGATTTAAATAGGTTAGAAGACGATTTACTCTACGAAAAACTGACTGAAAACGCCATTACAGTCGTAAAAAATGCCCAGCAAATCCTTCCGATAAAACAACTGGAAACAAAAAAAATAGCTTATGTAAAAATGGGTAATGCCGATGGATCTTACTTTTTAAATCAGCTAAAAAAATACGCGAAAGTAGACGAGGTAAAAGCCGATAAATTAGATGAGTTACTTAATAAATTGAAAAATTATAACACGGTAGTTGTGGGACTTCATAAATCGAGTGACAATCCTTGGCGTAGTTATAAGTTCTCAGATAGAGAATTGGTTTGGCTCTATGAAATTGCCAGAACCAATAATGTTATACTCAATATTTTTGCAAATCCCTATAGCTTACTAGATTTAAAAACACACGAAAATATTGAAAGTATTGTTGTGAGTTATCAAAATGGAAAGGTTGAGCAGGAAAAATCGGCACAATTAATCTTTGGAGCCATTGATGCGAAAGGTACATTGCCGGTTTCGGCAGGTAGTTATTTTAACGCAGGAAATGGTATTCAGCTAAAAGCTCTCAATAATTTAAGCTATGGCTTACCCGAAAGTGTTGGTATGAATTCTCAACTATTGGCAAAAATAGATGCTACAGCTCAACGTGCTGTTGATCAAAAAATGACGCCCGGTATTCAATTGGTGATTGCCAGAAAAGGCAAGGTATTCTACAACAAAACCTTCGGTTATCATACCTATGATAAAAAAAGACCCGTAAAAGACACCGATTTATTCGACATAGCTTCTATTACAAAAATTGTAGCTACCACACCTTTAATCATGGAGTTACACGAACAAGGTGTCATTAATTTAGATACCAAATTACAAGAAATTTTACCCGAATATAAAGGCAGCAATAAAGCTAATATTACACTTAAAAATATGTTGTCGCATTTCGCGCAATTAAAACCATGGATTCCTTTTTACACTGCAACCTTGGACGCAAATAAAAAACCATCTTCTAAATACTACAGAAAAATTAAAGATGAGAATTTTAATGTATTTGTAGCACCAGATTTATACATGAGGAGTGATTACTTAGATAGTATCAATAATACCATTAAAGACAGTGATTTATTGGGAAGATTGCAGTATAGATACAGTGATTTACCCTATTTTATTCTAAAAAAGTATTTAGAATATCACTACAATCAATCGTTAGCTGAATTGGTTCAAAATCATTTTTATCAACCTTTGGGTGCCAATTACACGACCTATCATCCACTTGAGAAATTTGATTTAACCGAAATTCTACCAACCGAAGAAGACGATTATTTCAGGTACCAAACCGTACATGGCCATGTACATGACATGGCTGCTGCAATGCAAAACGGTGTTGGTGGCCATGCAGGAGTTTTTAGCAACGCCAATGATATTGCCAAAATCATGCAAATGTTTTTGCAAAAAGGCAGTTACGGCGATAGGCAGTATTTTAATGAATATACATTTGAAGAATTTAATAAATGTCATTTTTGTATCAACAACAATAGAAGAGGTGTTGGTTTTGATAAGCCTCAGTTGGGCGATGTAGGTCCAACCTGTGGCTGTTTATCAATGACAAGCTTTGGCCACTCAGGTTTTACAGGAACATACGCCTGGGCAGATCCCGAAGAAGATATCGTTTATGTGTTTTTGGCTAACAGAACCTATCCAAAGGCCACCACCAACTTATTGTTAAAAGAAAGCATTAGAACAGATATTCAGCAGTATATTTACGATGCTATTATAAAAGATTAAAGAAAGTAGAGATTATGAGAATAGGAATAGTTTGTTATCCAACCTTCGGCGGCAGTGGTGTTGTAGCAACAGAACTCGGAATGGAATTAGCCAAAAAAGGTCACGAAATACATTTTATCACCTATAATCAGCCGGTTAGATTAGACTCCTTAAGTAAAAATGTACATTATCACGAGGTTCACGTACCGGAATATCCATTGTTTTTATATCAGCCTTACGAGTTGGCTTTGTCCAGCAAAATTGTTGATATGGCAAGGTTACATCAAATTGAATTACTTCATGTACATTACGCTATACCACATGCCTATGCAGCATATATGGCCAAACAAATATTAAAAGAAGAAGGTATTCATATTCCGGTTGTTACTACCTTACACGGTACCGATATCACCTTGGTAGGCAGTCATCCTGTTTACAAACCGGCTGTTACCTTTAGTATCAATAAATCTGATGCCGTCACCGCAGTTTCCGAAGATTTAAAAGCACAAACACAACGTATTTTTAAAGTAAAAAAAGAGATTCATGTCGTGCCTAATTTCATTGATTTAGATCGGCATCAACCCAATTTCACCGACTGTCAGCGTACCTTGATGGCCAAAGATCATGAACGTATTATTACACATATCAGTAACTTTAGAAAGGTGAAGCAAATTCCTGATGTTATTCAAATTTTTAATAATATTCAAAAAGAAATTCCGGCTAAATTAATGATGGTTGGAGACGGGCCGGAACGCGAACCTGCCGAATTACTATGTAAAAAATTAGGCATCGAAAACAAGGTTGTCTTTTTTGGAAACAGCAATGAAATCGATAAAATATTATGTTTTTCAGATTTGTTTTTATTGCCATCTATTAGCGAAAGTTTTGGCTTGGCAGCCCTTGAGGCTATGGCTTTTGGCGTACCGGTAATCTCAACCAACGCCGGAGGTATTCCTGAGGTTAACAAGCAAGGTTATTCAGGATTTTTAAGCAATGTTAATGATATAGAAGATATGTCTAAAAACGCCCTTAAAATTTTAAAACGCCCAGAAGATCTAAAACAATTTAAGTTAAATGCTAAAAACCAGGCTTCAATATACAACATCCATAAAATTGTTCCAAAATATGAAGCGATTTACAAACAGGCATTAAAAGATATTGCTGCCTTGATATAAAAAAGTCCGTTGCATTACAACGGACCTTAGTATTCGATTCTTATTCAGTTAAAACTGGTATCTAATACCAAGTGCTATATCAAAATTTAAATCGTTATTAATGTTTCCAAAACCCAGCTCTGGTCTAAAATCTAATGACAACATTAACGGTATATCAAAACTGTATTCAATACCAATGTTACCGGCGGCCACTGCAAAGGCTTCACTATCTGAATTTCCATTGTCATAAGAGTAAGAGCCTAAACCACCACCAACGCCTGCATACCAGTTAAAATCACCGTCTAACAACCAAACCCATTGATACAATCCAATAAGTTTAAAACCATCAAAGTTATCACCGCTTCTCCAACCTAAATCAACTTCTAAACGATTGTTACCGCCCAAAAATCTTTGATAGGAAACCTCAGTTCCAAATCCGTCGCCGCCACCTAATCTCAATCCAATGGCATTATCGGCAATATCTTGCGCTTCAGCTGTAAATGACAACCCAATACATGCAATAAATACTAATATTATTTTTTTCATAAAATGATAATTTAAAAGGTTAAGTATTTTATAAAGATAACACAAAAATAGCCAAATCTATTATGATTTAGGGTTTATTATCTATTTCTAATTAATATCTTTAGGCCATACAATTACTTGTTTTGATTAGTAAATGAATTCAAACCTTGATAAATTAAAATCATTGTTCAACGGAGAACTCCTCGTTGATGATTTAAGCAAAATTATTTACGCTACCGATGCCTCGGTTTACAGGTCATTACCTCTGGCTGTGGCTTATCCGAAGAATATAGAAGACATTAAAACACTTATCGAGTTTGCTAAAACAAATAAAACGTCATTAATTCCCAGAACTGCCGGAACATCCCTTGCAGGGCAATGCGTTGGAGATGGTATCGTGGTTGATGTTTCAAAATATTTTAATAAAATTATCTCGGTTGATATCAAGAGTAAAACGGTAACTGTACAACCCGGTGTGGTTAGAGATGTACTTAATAATTACCTCAAGCCTTATGGTTTGTTTTTTGGTCCGAATACTTCAACCTCTAACCGCTGCATGATTGGTGGAATGGTTGGGAATAATTCATCGGGAACTACCTCTATAAAATACGGTGTTACCAGAGATAAAGTCATAGAACTGAAAACTGTGTTAAGCGATGGTTCTGAGGTTTTATTTTCACAAATACCAAAAAACACCTTTAATAAAAAACGTCAAGAGCATACACTGGAAGGTAAAATATACGAAACCATATACCAATCGCTTTGTTCGGAAAAGATTCAGAAGCAGATAAAAAATGGCTTTCCTAAAGCCAAAATTCACAGAAGAAACAACGGTTATGCCATAGACGAATTGATAGATTCTGAAGTTTTTAACATTGAATCGAACAAACCGTTTAACATGTGTAAATTGCTTAGTGGTAGTGAAGGAACGCTGGCATTTACCACGCAAATCACTCTGCAATTAGACGATTTACCTCCAAATTCACAAGCAATAGTAGCCCTTCATTTTAATAGTATAGATGCTTGCATGGATGCCGTTGCACCAATTATGAAGCACAATTTATACAGTTGTGAAATGATGGATGATACTATTTTAAACCTCACCAAACACAATAAAACACAACAACAAAACAGAAGCTTTATCGAAGGCAATCCGAAAGCTATTTTACTTTGTGAACTCAGAGCTTCTTCCGAAGAAGATTTAAACAAACAAATCAATGATTTTGTTGAACTCGTTCAAATTTTGAACTTGAGTTATGCGTATCCTGTTTTAAGAGATGACGATATTGATAAATCAATTGAATTGCGTAAAGCAGGTCTCGGGCTGCTCGGCAATATCATTGGCGATAATAAAACGGTGGCTTGCATTGAAGATACTGCCGTAGCTATTGAAGATTTGGCAAGTTACATTAGGGAATTTACACGGTTAATGACTTCCTACAATCAGGAAGCTGTTTATTATGCCCATGCCGGCGCCGGTGAATTGCATTTGCGACCTATTTTAAATTTAAAACAAAAGGAAGACGTCATTCTTTTTAGAAAAATCACCACCGATGTTGCGCGTTTAGTAAAAAAATATAATGGTTCAATGAGTGGTGAGCACGGCGATGGAATTGTGCGCTCAGAGTTTATACCTATGGTGATAGGCGAGGATAATTATGCAATTCTCAAACAAATTAAGAATGTTTTTGATCCGCATAACATCTTCAATCCGGGAAAAATTATAGACCCGAAACCTATGGATACCAATTTACGGTATTCATCAAAAATTAAACATCCTGAAATTGATACAATTTTAAATTTTGAAAGCTCACAAGGAATTCTTCGAGAGGCCGAAAAGTGCAACGGATCGGGTGATTGCAGAAAATTGCCCGAGTTTGGTGGCACTATGTGCCCAAGTTACCGCGCTACATTAAACGAAAAAGATACCACCCGCGCCAGAGCTAATGCTTTGAGAGAATTTTTAACCCAATCTACTCAGCCTAATAAATTTAACCATCAAGAACTAAAAGAAGTATTTGATTTATGTTTAAGTTGTAAGGCCTGTGCCACCGAATGCCCTAGTAGTGTAGATGTAGCTGCACTCAAAGCAGAGTTTCAATACCAATATCAAAAGATAAATGGTGTGCCGTTTAAAAGCAAGTTGTTTGCATACAATAACCGAGTTAATCAGATATTAAGTGTAACTCCTAAATTGTCGAATTTCTTTTTAAGTAATTCAATCTCTTCTAACATTATCAAAAAAACTGGTGGAATTGCCGGGGAACGGAGTTTACCAAAAATATCAACTATAACTTTAGATAAATACTTTAAAAAACTTTATAGTCAACTAGATAAAAATTTTATAAAAACTGTTTATTTCTTTAATGACGAGTTTACAAATCACTTAGACAGTCAAATAGGAATAGATGCATTAGAACTACTTGCAAAGCTTAATTATAGAGTCATTATTTTAAATAATGTTGAATCTGGCAGGGCTATGATTTCAAAAGGTTTGCTGGAACAAGCTAAAATATACACCAACAAAAACATCGAATTGTTTAAATCTCTTGTCACCTCAGAAACGCCGCTTATTGGACTTGAACCTTCGGCAATATTGAGTTTTAGAGACGATTATTTAAGATTGGCTGATGATCTGGATTCGGCCAAAGAACTGTCTAAAAATGTATTTTTAATTGAAGAGTTTTTAGCAGCTGAAATTGAAATAGGTAACATCAAAAAAGAGCAATTTACCTCTGAGGCGAAAATTATCAAAATTCATACCCATTGTTATCAAAAAGCCTTGGGAAAATCGTCTGATACTTTTAAAATCCTCAATCTTCCGGATAATTTCAAAGTAACCCTTATACCCAGTGGTTGCTGTGGCATGGCAGGCAGTTTTGGATATGAAAAGGAGCACTTCAAAATTAGCATGCAAATTGGCGAACAAACTTTGTTTCCGGCAGTAAGAAAAGCAACACCCAATACTATTATAGCTGCAAATGGTACCAGCTGCAGACATCAAATTTTAGATGGTACCGAAAAACAGGCACTGCATCCGGTTAGTATTTTAAAAAACGCCTTAGTCTAATGATTTCGTTTCAGAAGGATTAAAAATAGTGATGGCAGCCACCAAATCTTTAATCTCCATTTCTTTAATATCTTCGTCAGCAAAAAACGGTGAAAGTTTATCGCTATTGTAATTATATATTTTCCAGCGTTTAAACTGGTATTCAAGTGCTGTAAAATTTTCAACCCAGTCGCCCGAATTTAAATACGTAGTTTTACCGTGTTTGTTTTCTTTAACCTCTATTTTTGGCTGGTGAATATGGCCGCAAATCACGTAATCATAACCTTTATCTATGGCCAAATCGGCTGCTACTTGTTCAAAATCATTTACATACTTAACGGCAGATTTAACGCTGTTTTTAATTTTCTTAGAAAGAGAATAGCGTTCTTTTCCTAATCGTTCCAAAATCCAATTCACTATACCATTCAATAAAATGAGCAAATCGTAACCATAGCCGCCCAATTTAGCTAACCACTTAGCGTTTTGAATAGAAATATCAAATACATCACCGTGAAAAATCCAGGCTTTCTTTTTGTTGTCTAATTCTAGTACCACTTTGTCAACAATAGAAATATTTCCAATACTTGTATCACTGAACTTTCTCAGCATTTCGTCATGGTTGCCTGTAATATAAATCACTTCGGTACCATCGGCTGCCATATCTATAATTTTTTTGATGACTCTGAGATGAGATTTTGGAAAGTATCGTTTGCTAAACTGCCAGATATCTACAATATCGCCGTTTAAAACCAATTTCTTTGGTTCGATGCTGTTTAAATAGGTGAGCAAATGTTTTGCTTTACATCCGTAGGTACCAAGATGAACATCTGAGATAACAGCAATTTCTACTTTTCGTTTTAGATTGAAGGACAAGGTTGTAAGTTTCTTGCAAAATAAAGTCAGTATGTTGAACCTTTTCATTTTTTTCAATTAACATATTGTGAGGTATTTGTTAAGTTTGTGTAACTAAAAATTTGATTTTGCTAATCGAGTTTATTCATTTCAATTTTTGTTTCTCTTATAATACAATTACTTTAGCATAAATTTTTTTTAATGGCTGGAAATTCCTTTGGAACATTATTTAAACTCACCACATTTGGTGAATCGCACGGCAAGGCAATAGGCGGCATTATCGACGGTTGCCCGGCCGGAATAGAATTAGACTTCGATTTTATTCAAAATGAATTAAATAGAAGAAAGCCCGGGCAATCTAAAATTGTAACGCAACGTAAAGAACCTGACACCGTTGAGTTTTTGTCAGGAATCTTTGAAAACAAAACAACCGGTACACCAATTGCCTTTGTTATTTACAACACCGACCAAAAATCGAAAGATTATTCTCATATAAAAGATGTCTACAGACCAAGTCATGCCGATTATACATATGATCAAAAATATGGCATTAGAGATTACCGTGGTGGCGGTCGCAGTTCGGCTCGTGAAACAGCCAGCAGGGTAGTGGCAGGTGCTGTAGCAAAAATTGTTTTAAAAGATATTAAAATCACGGCTTATACGTCGGCTGTTGGTAACATTCAGCTGGAAGAAGATTACAATCTATACGATTTTAATCAAATTGAACATAATGATGTTCGATGTGCCAGCCCTGAAAAAGCGGCTGAAATGATCAACTTAATAAAGGCTGTTAGAAAGCAGGGCGATACCATTGGTGGTGTCATCACATGTGTGATTAAAAATGTACCCGTAGGTTTAGGTGAACCGGTTTTTGATAAGTTACATGCGCAATTGGGAAAGGCCATGCTGTCAATCAACGCAGTAAAAGGATTTGAATACGGCAGTGGTTTCGAGGGCACCAAACTTAAAGGTAGTGAGCACAACGATTTATTTAACGCTGATGGTAGTACCAAAACCAACAGATCAGGTGGTGTTCAGGGCGGTATAAGCAATGGCATGGATATTTATTTTAAAGTAGCCTTTAAACCGGTTGCCACACTTATACAAAATCAGGAAGCATTAGATAATAAAGGAAATTTAGTTGAGATGCAGGGTAAAGGCAGACACGATCCATGTGTGGTTCCAAGAGCAGTACCAATTGTTGAAGCCATGGCAGCCTTGGTATTGGCCGATTTTATACTGCTGCGCAGACAAGAATCTAAGGAATGGTAATTTGACACTTTGGGTTAGGTCAAATAACATAAATAAATTTAAAATTAATTAGGAGATTTCTGCTTTCGCAGGAATATGGCTTATGAAATGCCCGTTAATCCAGATAATTATCAGGACAAAACAACCACATAGAATTAATAGGGCATTCCATCGTTCCGATGAAAAACAAATATTTAAATAGATGAAAAAACTAGCATTACATTGGAAAATAATTATCGGGATGGTTCTTGGAATTATCTGGGCATTAGTTTCCAGTAGCCTGGGTTGGAGTTCGTTTACTATAGATTGGATTGATCCTTTTGGAACCATCTTTATAAATTTATTGAAACTTATTGCCGTTCCGTTGGTATTGTTTTCAATTATAAGTGGTGTGGCCAATATTGGAGACCCTAAGAGCTTGGGGAGAATGGGAGGCAAAACATTGGGCGTTTATTTATTAACTACTGTGTTTGCAATAGGTTTAGGACTTACATTGGTGAACATTATAAAACCCGGAAAGTTAATAGACGAGCAAAGTAGAATAGATAACAGAATTAGTTACGAAATTTGGGCATCTGAACAAGGCTATCAGGTAAAAGACGGTATTAACTATTTACAAGACCCCAATTTTTTTGAACGAGCACAAGAAATTTCAAAACTTACCAAATCCGAATTAAAGGACGCTGCTGTATCAGATAAATTACAAACTGCCGAAACAAGAAAAAAAGTGTCTCCTTTGCAGCCTTTGGTGGATATTGTTCCAGATAACTTCTTCTATTCTTTGTCTAATAATGGTTTAATGCTGCAAATAATATTCTTTGCAGTATTCTTCGGCGTTTGTTTACTTTTTATACCAGACCAAAAATCCCAACCGGTACTCACCTTGGTTGATGGCATAAACGAAGTTTTTTTAAAAATGGTGGATCTCGTTATGCAAGCTGCGCCGTTTTTCGTTTTTGCGCTTTTGGCTGGTGTGGTAAGCAAAATGGCAGGAGATGATGTTGGTAAAGTTATTGAAATTTTTAAAGGCTTAAGCTGGTATTCATTAACCGTTTTAGGCGGATTGTTAATGATGATTTTTGTGGTTTATCCGCTAATTTTAAAAACATTCGTAAAGAAAATTCCTTATTCCGGGTTTTTCAAATCAATGAGTCCTGCGCAAACTCTGGCGTTTTCAACATCCAGCAGTGCGGCAACATTACCTGTAACCATGGAATGTGTAGAGCACAATCTTGGTGTTGACAAGAAAATAAGCAGTTTTGTATTACCCATTGGCGCCACTGTTAATATGGATGGTACAAGCTTATACCAAGCCATTGCAGTAGTATTTTTAGCCCAAATGCATATGATAGACCTAACTGTTGGCCAGCAATTAATAGTGGTTTTAACAGCCACTTTGGCCTCAATAGGTTCGGCAGCCGTGCCCAGTGCCGGTTTGGTTATGTTAATTATAGTATTAGACTCAGTTGGATTGAATCCGGCATGGATAGCTATTATTTTTCCAGTAGACAGAATTTTAGATATGTTTAGAACCGTTGTAAACGTTACCGGTGACGCAACAGTTTGCTCTATTATTGCCGACGGTGAAAACATGTTAAACTATCAAGAACCAGACGATCCAACGAAAACCTTCGATTTAGATTCTTAAATACCTTAATTTAACTATAATTATTTTATATTTAAATTCTGAAAATTTAGAAGATGAATATTTGTTTTATCATGTATCCCTGGGAACAGATAGACCCGGAAAATGATACCACCTTAGCTCTAATTAGAGAATGTGTAAAACGCAACCACGGCGTCGCTACCTGCACACCAGCCAACCTTACCATTAGAAATAGTGTTACCAACGCCTTTTGTACGGTGGTGAACAGAATGGATAAAGTACCGGGAACTTTAAAAGGGTTTTACAAAAAAGTAACTTTACGTGACGAAATGCTGCCGCTTGCAGGATTTGATGCTATTTTCTTTAGGGCCAATCCGCCGTTAGACCCAATTATGCTTAATTTTTTAGACAGCGTAAAAGACGATGTGTTTATCATCAATTCTTTGGAAGGTATGCGCGAAGCTAACAATAAATTATATACAGCTGCTTTTGGTGATGCGCACAACAACATTATTCCAAACACACATGTTTCAAAAAACAAAAAATATCTCATCAAACAGATAAAAGAGTCTAAATCTGATAAAATGATTCTTAAACCGCTCAACGGATTTGGTGGTTCAGGAGTTATTTTAATAGAGCGCAGTGCCATGAGCAATATCAATTCGCTGTTAGATTTTTATATTTCAAATGCCGATGGTACTTCAAACTATGTGATTTTACAGGATTATATTCCCGGAGCAGATCAAGGAGATGTTAGAATTTTATTACTCAATGGTGAACCCGTTGGTGCCATGCGCAGAATTCCGGGTAGTGATGATCACCGTTCAAATGTTTCGGCAGGTGGTAGTGTCGCCAAACATACTCTATCTAAAGCAGAAAAAGATTTATGCAAGCAAATAGGTCCGAAGTTAGTTAAAGATGGCTTGTATTTTGTTGGAATTGATGTAATTGGTGGAAAATTAGTTGAAGTCAACGTGATGTCGCCGGGTGGTATTACTTATATCAATAAAGTTTATAAACCTAAAGTAAAGGTGGAAGAACGCGTTATTGACTTTGTAGAAGGTAAAGTACTAGAAAAATTACAACAATTTGATCGAAGAGTTAGACTTCGTAAAACCGTTGAAGACGCCTAAAATCAAGCTATATGAATTGGAGTAAAGAGGAATTTATTGCCTATATTTTGTTGTTTGCGGCAAATTCAGATTTTAAAGAATCTAATGAAGAAAAAAACATCATCATCTCTAAAGTCGATATGAAGACTTTTCAGAAAATCTACAGCGAATTTGAACAAGATAACGACTATCAGGTTATTCAAAAAATAGAACAGGGTTTAGAACATCATAATTTTACAGCATCACAAATCGACGATTTGCTTCTGGAAATTAAACTACTTCTCAATGCAGACCATGAATACAATATTCTGGAGCGCAACATGATGTTATTTCTAAAAAAGATTTTAAAATAGTTCATGGAAAAACTTTCGGTTGAGGCAATCATTGCCAAAATTAATCGCGCTGAAACTTTTTCGGCGGTGGCAGAGGATTACAGTTTCACCTTAAAAATTGAAACTTATGTGCCATTTATGTGCGCAGCCATTCACGACGGTCATCAATTTAGACGTGAGTTATGGGATAATTGCCTTCATACAGAATACGATAGATGGTATGAAGAAGACCCCGAAACCAAATACATGATTAATACCCAACCTATTGTTTTGGCCGGTTTGGACTCTCGTTTTGAATACGATCTAAACAGACCACCCGAAGAAGCTGTGTTTGAAACAGCTTGGGGAAAGCAACTTTGGAGAAATTCGTTACAGATAGACATGAAACAGCGAAGTCTTGATAAGCACAACAATTTTTATAAAGTTGTTGATGCAGTCATTGCGCAGCTGGAGTTGCAATTTACTAACTGCATTGTTTACGATATGCATAGCTATAACTGGCAGCGATGGGATAGGGAAGTGCCAACATGGAATTTGGGGACAACTAACATTGATAACGACCGATTCGGCAAAATGGTAGAAGTTTGGAGAAAGAGCCTATCTGAAATTAAGTTGCCAAACAACATCAAATCTACTGCCAAGATCAATGATACCTTTTTTGGAAATGGCTATTTTTTAAAACACATTACCTCCAATTTCAAAAACACTTTGGTGTTAGCCACCGAAATTGCAAAAGTTTATTGTGACGAATACAAGCAAGTTATTTATCCTCAAGTAGTTGAATCGGTTAGAAAAGCGCTTCAAATAAAAATTCCTGAGCATGCTGAATCGTTTAATAAAACCTTCAACCATTAAACAGAAATGCTAATTAGAACAACTGACGAGTTTCAAAGTTTATTCGAAATTGATGCCAATATTAATCGTTTGGTAAAAAATATCGAGTTACTTAATTATATCAATCCGCTTAATATTGAAAGTGAAAAAAAGCAGTTTTTTAATGCAAAGTTTAATTACGAACCTCAATTTAAATACCCAAAAATAAAATTTAACGGGTATAAACTGCATCGCTTATTTTTCTCACAAAGGTTAGAGCGAATTGAAGATGAAGATATCCGGCAATTATACGAAGATACCATTTATGAATATTCCGGTTTAATTGAGTGCATACAAACCATTGGTTCTGGCCGAAAGTTTTATTACAACAGCTTAAAAAGTTTTGGTTCACCAACCGAAAAGAGTATTGACAATGCCAATTTTATATTGCGTTTTGACAACTCCGATTTTCAGGAAGACATGCTACCCATGTACAACGCAAACGAAGCCAAAGCTTATTTTGAAGAGTTTGCGCAACGGTATAATTTTGAGTTTACTATTAAACTTTCTAATAACTTATCGGCTGCGGCGATGGTTTTGAGTAATTCTAAAACTTTGGTCTTACGCAAAAATCATAAATTCAGTAAAAACCAGCTCATCGTTTTGGCAAATCATGAAATTGGCGTGCATCTGGTAACCACCTTTAATGCCTTTGAACAACCTCTAAGAATCTTCGCTAACGGATTACCAAATAACGTTGAAACCCAAGAAGGCCTGGCCGTATATTCAGAATTTATGAGTGGTTGCCTCACTATTGAAAGACTTAAAGAATTGTCATACCGCGTCATCGCAGTTGATAGCCTAAACAAAGGATATAAATTTGCCGATACCTTCGACCTCCTTTATAATCAGCACAAGTTAAATAAAGAAAAGGCATTTTCAATTACCTTAAGAGTTCATCGTGGTGGCGGATTTACAAAAGATCATTTATACCTTTCAGGTTTGACCACCATTTATAATTTCGCAAAAAATGAAGGGGATTTAAGTTTACTACTTACCGGTAAAAGTTCTATTGAATATTTGAAAACAATTCAAAAATTACAGGAATTAAATCTGGCAATTCCACCAAAACATTTTACTGATGCTTATCTTACTAACGATAATTCTAATACCAATCTCGAATTTATTTTAAAAAGTTTAAAATAAACTTTTTGAAGAAACTATAGCTTGTGCCAATTTAACTAATACCGTGCATTTTATAGAAGATTTTTGCATTCTCCATTTATTCATCAAGTTTTTAAGGTTTTACATCGAAATAAATAGGAATCAAATATTATCTCGATGTACATTTGAAACATCAAAATAATGTGCTATTAATCAACATATTCCCTCAATAATTTTTATAAATATTATTTTGAGAGGTTAAATTAGTTTTTAAATTAGTTGTTAAATTAGAAAAAGTCCTTTTGCCGAAGGACTTTTTTTATGGCATAAACTTTTCTTGAAGTTCTTTAGTGGGAATCATACATTGATCTTTTTTGCCAAACCATTTGTAGCGATATTTGGCAATAAGATCGTAGATCCAGTTTCTAATAAAGGTAGGAATAATCATAAAGACTACCGCAATATTAACCGGAAAACCTAATTTAGAAGCAATTTTTAAAGCAGCTGTAGATTTAAAGTACACTCCTTTATTGGGTTGATAAAGTATTATAGAATCTATTTCTTGGGTATTAATTTTATAATGCTCAAGGATTTGTTTGGCTGTTTCGCCCTGCAAAGGCGTAAAAAGAAAAATATTTTCCTTATCGCGTTTAATTATGAATTGTACGCTACTATTACAAAGGTTACAAACGCCATCAAATAATATTAGGTTTTTATATTCTGGGATAAGATTTTTCATTTTTTAGCCTCTACCAATTCTAATAAATCTACACTTACATTAGTGGTAAACATACCATAATTAACGACTGCTTTATTTTTTTCTAAGTTATCAATACTACCAACAGCCTTTCCGTCGTGCATTCTCACGCGATCACCAATTTTAAATACGGGTTTAGGTTTTTCAATTTTAACAACTTTTTGTTTATCGGCTTTTTTCTTCTGTCTGATGACTTCAACCTTTTTTTCAGCTTCCTGTTGTACTTGTTTTTCCTTAACTTTTTGGGCTTGACGTTGCTTGACAGAAACCTTTTTACGTTTTGAATTTTCGAGCTGAACCAGCTTAAATAATTCGCCCATTAACTCTCTCTTTTTATTGTTTTCAAAAAACTTTTCGGCAATATCGTTAAATTTCTGACCGAGATAAATTAAGCGTTGGTTACTGTCGTATAACTCCTGATAGCTTTCTAATTTTCTTTGAATCTTAGTGTTTGTTTCTTCTAATTTATCGGCTTCAATCTGTTTTTTCCGTTCATTCTCTTTAAGCGATTGCTCCGTTTTCTCCAACTTGCTGCGTTCTTTTTGAAGTTTTGCAATAGTGGCATCAAACCTGACCTTTCCGCGCTCAATTTTCTTTTTAGCTCTGTTGATTAAACCAAAAGGAATGCCATTTTTTTGAGCAACTTCAAAAGTAAATGAGCTTCCGGCCTGGCCGAGTGCCAATTTATAGATAGGCTCAAGACTTTTTTCGTCGAACATCATATTGGCATTTAACATGGCGGGCAACTCGTTTGCTAAAACCTTTAGGTTAGAGTAGTGGGTTGTTATAATGCCATAGGCGTCTCTGTGGTAAAATTCTTCTAAAAATGTTTCGGCTAGTGCGCCACCAAGTTCAGGGTCGCTACCGGTACCAAATTCATCTATTAAAAAAAGTGTGTTTTGATTACACTTCTTCAGAAAATAATTCATTTGTTTTAAACGGTAGCTATAAGTACTTAAATGATTTTCAATAGATTGATTATCGCCTATATCAGTTAAAATTCTATCGAAAAAAAATACAGAACTTCGCTCGTGAACCGGTATCAACAAACCACTTTGCAACATCACCTGCAACAAACCCACGGTTTTAAGAGTAATACTTTTTCCACCGGCATTAGGTCCGGATATCACAATAATTCTGCTTTCCTGATTTAACTGAATGGTTTGAGGATATGTTTTGGCGTTCTTTTTTCTATTTTCGATTAATAATAATGGATGGTAAGCATCCTTTAAAAACAGATTTTTATCTTCGTTAAATTCAGGCAACACAGCATTGATATTAGCGGCATATTTCGCCTTGCTGTAAATTACATCAATAGCTGTTAAATATTCCTGATACAATGAAAGTAAAGAAGTATAAGGTCTCAAAAAATCTGTTAGTTGTTTTAAAATTCGCTCTATTTCTTCTTTGATATCATACTCTAGATTTTGTACCTCACGAGCGTATTTAAAAGTAGTTTCGGGTTCTATATAGACAATGCTTCCTGTTTTACTGTTACCTAAAATGGCTCCTTTTACTTTACGTCTATACATGGCTTTTACCGCCAAAACACGTCTGTTCTCAACTACACTTTCCTTAATGTCATCTAAATAGTCGTTGGCAATACACTGATTTAAAGCTACATTAAAGCTCTGGTTTACTTTGCCTTTAACAGCATTAAGCGATCGACGCAGTTGCAACAACTCATTTGAGGCACGGTCTTTTACATCGCCATATTTATCAATAATATTGTCAATTTCGTTGATAATATCCTTTGTAACTTTTATTTGTAATGAAAAACTGTATAAGTTAGGATAGTAGTCTTTAAACTTATCAAAAAACTTAACCAATGTATTAGAAGTGTCTGAAATGGCTGCAACTTTTCTAAAACTCTGTGTTTCCAGAAAAGAATTTTCAATATGCAACATTTTCAATTCATGATTTATAGGTTCAAAACCATGATTAGGAATACGGTTATCGTTGTCGAAAGACGATAGGTATTCGTTGGTTAGCAAAAGAGCGTTAAGCACCAAATCCTTATCAGAAAAAGGTTTGATAGAAAGCACTTCGCTCTTGCCCAGAGCAGTGATACAGTATTCTGATACTTGATTTAACACCGAAAAGAATTCGATATCTTCAAGAGTTTTAATATGTATAGACGGCATAGTTGTTTTCAACTCCAATTTGTTACAAATTTAAGGATTAAGGCCAATACTTATCCTTATAATTGTGTTTGAATTAACAGTGTGGTAAATTTGACCTTTAGACTTTTAAATATGAATGTAACTATCAACGATTCCTGGAAATCACATCTGGCAACCGAATTTAATCAACCTTATTTTTTATCCCTTGCCGAATTTGTAAAGACAGAATATAAAACACATCAATGTTTCCCACCCGGAAAAGAAATATTTGCAGCCTTTGATTACTGCAGTTTTAACGATTTAAAAGTGGTAATTATTGGACAAGACCCATATCACGGCGTCGGGCAGGCAAACGGGCTGTGTTTTTCGGTGCATGATGGTATTTCTCATCCACCATCGTTAATAAACATTTTTAAAGAATTAGAAAAAGATTTAGGAATACCTTATCCCAAATCTGGTAATTTATCAAAATGGGCCAAACAAGGTGTTTTATTGTTAAATGCTACCTTAACCGTAAGAAACTCGCAAGCCGGCAGTCATCAAAATAGAGGCTGGGAACAATTTACTGATACAGTTATATCAATTATCAGTAAAGAAAAAGAAAAGGTGGTATTTTTACTATGGGGAAATTACGCAAAACAAAAAAATAAATTAATTGACATTACTAAACACCATGTGCTAACGGCCGGACATCCATCGCCTTTAAGTGCCAATCGCGGATTATGGTTTGGAAACAAACATTTTAGTAAAACTAACTTCCTGTTGGAGCAAGACGGCCTTCTACAGATTGACTGGTCTTTATAACTTGACTTTTAGGCTCCTTAATTCTTGGTGATTCGCTAACAGATTTCTTACTTGTTTTGTTGCAGCTAAAAAATAATAAGAAAAAATTGAGTCCAACAAGTAGTATTAAAATAAGGGAAATCGTTAATAGCATAAATTACAATTTTTTCAATATTAGAACATTGGGTTAAAGCAAATTTAATAAAATTGTTGAAAGGTGAACTATAGAAGGCTAAAAAGTTAATTAAAACTTAAAGATATTTTAGATTTTGAACTGTTTTGGCAAGATTTTAATCGAACTTCTAAGATATTTAAATGCGTATTTTATCTTTTAATTTCAAATACATATTTTATGATATGGAAGTTCCTCAGAAATCAAATTCAGCGATTTTAATTTTTGCTGAACTTCTTGAACCTGTTTGTTCGTAATATTTTTTTGTGACCATTCGGTTAAGCTAATCCATTCTCTTACATCTTCCAACTTTTGATCATATCTATTTGATATAGTCATATCAATTCCGGGAATATTTTTAAAATCAGTTGTTGTTTTATTAATGATATTGAGAATTGTTTTTAATTCATCGCTTCGATGTTCAATAAATTGATTTGTTGCTGCAATTACAAAACATGGCCAAGGTGTAGGACAGCTACCTATATAATTAAACGTTCCATTATCCACCAATGGTTTGGTGGTGAATTTTTCCCACATAAAATAATCGGCTTTACCGTTTAATAATCCTTCAACAGCTCCATTGAGATTTTTTATGACCTCAAAATTTAAGTCGGTTTCTACGTTCCAGCCTTGATTTTCAGCATTAACATAAGCCATTAAATGCGAGCCCGAACCAAACCTGCTAATGGCAGCTCTACTACCTTTTAAATCGTTCACGGTTTTAAATTTAGAGTCGTGCGCTGTGTGAATCCCCCAAATTAATGGCGATTTAACAAATACCTGAACAATTTTACTTGGGTTACCTTCAATGATATCCTTAATAATACCTTCGGTTAGGATAACGGCTAAATCTATCTTACCTGATCGTAAATCTTTAATCATATCTCCGGTACCGCCATAATAATCTTGCCACCTAAGGTTAATGCCTTGTTTTTTATAGTCGCCATTCTTTAAGGTTAGATACCACGGATAATTGAAATGTTCCGGTACGCCACCTATGTTTACTAAATTCATTTAAAATAACTTAAAGCTCAATGATTCTATTTAATGCAAATTCAATTAATCTGTCCACAGTTTGTTTTGGGTTTTCACTAAAAGTACCATTAGCTCTGTTAGCTATAATTGCATTTAGCGAAATCGCATTGTGTCCTAAAAGTTTAGATAAACCATAAATAACAGAGGTCTCCATCTCAAAGTTGGTAATTCTATAGCCCTTATAACTAAAGTTATCTAATTTGTTATTTAGATCAGGATCTTGAAGAGGTAAGCGCAATATTCGACCTTGTGGACCGTAAAAACCTCCTGCAGTTCCGGTCATACCAACGTGAATGTTTTCGTCTTCAAAAACAGTTTGCAATTCTCTGCTGTTTTCTATAATAATCGGTCTGGCCTTAAAAGGACTCCAATTTGTATGCTTTATAAAAGCGTCTTCCACCTCTGGATTCGAAATACTGTCTATTTGATAAAAGTGAAGCATGCCATTAATATCCAAACCATGCGAACTCAACACAAACGCATCAACAGGTATATCGGCTTGTAGCGAGCCGGACGTTCCTATCCTTATAATATTAAGGCTTTTTAGTTCTTTTTTAGGGGTTCTTGTTTCAAGGTCAATATTAACCAAAGCGTCTAATTCATTGAGCACAATATCAATGTTGTCGGGTCCAATTCCCGTAGAAATTACCGTTAAGCGCTTGCCCTTGTAAAGGCCGGTATGCGTTTTAAATTCTCTTTTTTGAATGGCGTATTCAATACTGTCGAAGTGATTTGAGATACGTTCTACACGATCCTGATCTCCAACAAAAATGACGTTATCGGCTATGTGTTTTGGTAATAAATTGAGATGATAGATACTACCATCGGGGTTGAGAATTAACTCAGAAGATTTAATTGACATTTAATTATATTTATATTTAACCACCAACGCGTTTTACTTTAAAACCTTTTTCTTTCAACATTTCCATTATCTGATTTCTGTAATCGCCTTGAATGATGATTTCATCATTTTTAAAACTACCGCCAACACTCAAACGGGTTTTTAGTTCTTTGGCAAGTTTCTTGAAATCTTCGTCTGCTCCGGTATATCCGGCTATAATGGTGGTTGGTTTTCCTTTTCTTTTTTCGTATTTACACAATAAGGGTTCATCTTGAAGCCAGATACCATTATTATTATCTTCTTCATTTTGATTTATTTCCGGTTGGTGTTCAGGAAATAGCTTTTTTAGCTGGTCTTGTAAATCCATACGAGTTTAAAATTTCAAAATACAAATTCCAAATTCCAATGCCCGTAGTTTTAAATTGGAATTTGGAATTTAAGAATTGGTATTTACACTTTATTTTTTAATAAGACCCAGTTCAACCAATCGTTCGTTTAAAAATTCACCGGCCGTGATGTCTTCAAAGTGTTTAGGATTGTTTTCATCAACACATTTCTCCAAAACATCCAGTTTCATTTCACTGATGGGATGCATAAAAAACGGAATAGAGTAGCGGCTGGTTCCCCATAATTCTCTGGGCGGATTAATCACTCTATGAATGGTAGATTTCAATTTATTATTGGTGTGTCTGGACAACATATCACCCACATTTATCATTAATTCATCAGGTTCTGCAATGGCATCAATCCATTCACCTTTATGGTTTTGAACCTGTAGCCCTTTACCTTGTGCGCCCATTAACAAGGTAATTAAATTGATATCGCCATGAGCAGCTGCTCTTACAGCATCTTTAGGTTCCTGGGTTATTGGCGGATAATGAATTGGTCTTAAAATGGAGTTGCCGTTATGAATGTACTTATCAAAATATGTCTCTTCTAAACCAAGATGCAAAGCCAGTGCACGTAATACATATTTAGCGGTTTTCTCAAGCATTCTGTAAGTTTTTTTTCCTACTTTATTAAACTCATGCAGTTCTTCAACTTCAACATTGTCGGGATAATCTTTGGCTAGTATTGGATTGTCCTCCACATATTGACCAAAGTGCCAAAACTCTTTCAAATCGCCTTCTTTTTTGCCTTTAGCACTTTCTTTTCCAAAGGAAACGTAACCGCGTTGACCACCAATACCCGGAATTTCGTATTTCTGTTTAATTTCAAGTGGCAAATCAAAAAATTTCTTAACCTCACCGTAAAGATTTTTAACCAATGTATCATCTAAAAAATGCCCTTTAAGAGCGACGAAACCAATTTCTTCGTAAGCTTTACCAATCTCATCTATAAACTTTTGCTTTCTTATAGGATCTTCGGAAAGAAAATCGCTTAAATCTACACTTGGTATCACATTCATAACTGTTAGTATTAAATTGAACAAATACAAAAGTAATTAAATATACTTATATCTGCTGATTTTTACCATTGCTCTGAAATTAAGATTTGCCCTAAGTTTTTGTGCAATTTTTACTTACTTTTACCATCGTAATCTATTTTAACCTCCGAAAATATGCAGACTACTGCAAAAAGTTACATCAAATACGATAAACGGAATTTTTCTGATAAACTCTTATTATCTATTTACAAGAACATGCTGAAGCCGAGATTAATTGAAGAAAAAATGCTCATTCTCTTGCGTCAGGGAAAAATTTCAAAATGGTTTTCAGGAATTGGGCAGGAAGCTATTTCGGTTGGGGTAACTATGGCGTTAGAAGATGATGAATACATCTTACCAATGCACCGAAATTTGGGTGTGTTTACCACCAGAAATATTCCTTTAAGCCGCTTGTTCAGTCAGTGGCAAGGTAAGGCAAACGGTTTTACGAATGGCAGAGATCGTTCATTCCACTTTGGCACGCAAGAGTATAAAATTGTAGGTATGATTTCTCATTTAGGACCGCAATTAGGCGTCGCCGATGGCATAGCTTTGGCGGGTTTATTAAAAAACGAAGCTAAAGTAACTGCTGTTTTTACGGGTGAAGGTGGTACCAGTGAAGGCGATTTCCACGAAGCTTTAAACGTGGCAGCCGTTTGGGAATTACCTGTATTATTCTGTATTGAAAATAACGGTTATGGCTTGTCAACACCAACAAACGAACAATATAGATGTAAGGATTTGGCTGATAAAGGAAAGGGTTACGGTATTGATGCCTTCGTAATTGACGGCAACAATATTCTTGAAGTTTACTATAAAACCAAAAAATTGGTTGAAAGTATTAGAAAACGTCCAAGACCAATTTTAATAGAATTTAAAACCTTTAGACGTCGCGGTCACGAAGAAGCTAGCGGTACCAAATACGTTCCCGATGCCTTGATGAAAGAATGGGAACAAAAAGACCCCATAGATAACTACCGAAATTTCTTAATTCAGGAAGGTGTACTCACCGAACAATTAAATGAGCAAATTTCCAACGAAATCAAACAGGAAATAGACGAGCATTTAAAGTTGGCAGACAATGAACCTAAAATAATACCCGTTTTAAGTAAAGAATTAAATGATGTTTACAAACCATTTGAATTTAAAGAAACTACATCAAGTTCAAAAACTAGCGAGTTGAGACTTATTGATGCCATTTCAGACGGTTTAAGATTGAGCATGAAGCGTCATAAAGATTTGGTTATCATGGGTCAGGACATTGCTGAATATGGTGGCGTTTTTAAAATAACCGAAGGTTTTGTCGAGCAGTTTGGCAAAAATCGTGTAAGAAATACACCTATTTGCGAATCGGCCATTATTGAAACCGCCATGGGTTTAAGCATCAAAGGTATTAAGAGTGTTGTTGAAATGCAGTTTGCCGATTTTGTAAGTTCAGGATTTAATCCCTTAGTTAATTATTTAGCCAAGTCTTATTATCGCTGGGGTCAAAATGCCGATGTGGTTGTAAGAATGCCTTGTGGCGCAGGTGTGTCTGCGGGTCCGTTTCACTCACAAACCAACGAAGCATGGTTTACAAAAACGCCCGGTTTGAAAGTTGTTTATCCGGCATTTCCGTTAGACGCTAAAGGATTACTGGCAACTGCTATAGAAGACCCAAATCCCGTTTTGTTTTTTGAACATAAAGCCTTGTATCGCAGCGTTCGACAAGAAGTACCTATGGATTATTACACCATACCTTTTGGAAAGGCGAGTGTTATAAAAGATGGAAAAGATATCAGTATCATTACTTACGGTGCCGGTGTTCATTGGGCATTGGAAACACTAGAAAAGCACACCGAAATAAGTGCACAATTATTAGATCTGAGAACACTTCAACCATTAGATATTGAAGCTATTTTTAATTCGGTAAAGCAAACGGGTAAAGTTATCATTCTGCAAGAAGACAGCTTATTTGGCGGTATTGCCAGCGACATTTCAGCTTTAATCAACGAAAATTGTTTTGAGTACTTAGACGCCCCAGTAGTTAGAGTTGGAAGTTTGGAAACACCAATACCATTTAACAGTGACTTAGAGCAGCAATATTTGGCAAAATCAAGATTTGAAGAAGCACTAATAACATTAAACCAATACTAACCCGCCGCTTGAATACTTTTAGCCACGGACTCAACCTCATCTAAGACTCTCAAAAGGTTTTCGCTCCATAGCTTCGCTATTTCGGCTTCGGTGTAGCCACGTTTTACCAATTCTAAAGTCACGTTAAAAGTTTCTGATGCATCACGCCAACCGTCAACGCCGCCGCCACCATCAAAGTCGCTACTAATACCTACGTGATTGATGCCCATTTTGGTTACCAAATAGTCTATATGGTCTACAAAGTCTTCAACATTCACAGCAGATGGAATTTCAGGATTACCATCCGACTTTTTATCGGCTAAGGTGATAATTTGGTTTCTGTATGCTCTAAAAATTTCTTTCTCATCTTCGCTTAATTCTCCAAATTCGTTTCTGTTATACCATTTTAAACCTAATGAATCGGCTACTTCATTTCTTAGTTTGGTTAAAGCTTCATTTCTGGCATTGTTCTTTTCAGAATTAATATAAGCCTGAAAAGCTACTGTTTGAACAACACCTCCATTTTCTTTTAACCACATTAATTGTTGATCATCTAAATTTCTACTGTGATCACAAAGTGCACGTGCAGACGAATGCGAGGCGATAATTGGCGCTTTCGACAATTCAATCATTTGACGCATCGATTCTTTTGATGGATGAGATATGTCGATCATCATACCCAAACGATTCATTTCGGCAACCACCTGTCTTCCCAAATCGCTTAAACCATTATGCAGCCAGATGTCATCGGCCTCACCGGTATTACTATCGCATAACTGACTGTGGCCGTTATGAGACAAAGACATATATCTGGCGCCAAGGTTATAAAATTTTTCAACATTGCCGATGTCGTTTCCAACGGGATAGCCATTTTCAATACCAATCATCGCCACTTTTTTACCAGATGCTACAATACGCTTTACATCGGCAGAAGTAGTAGCCAGTTCAATTTGATCGGGCGCAAATTTTTCAACCAAATTATGAATGGCCTCAAATTTAGACATGGCGTTTTCGTAGGCGTTGGCATAACCTTCATCCGAAAGCGTGTCTTGCCCGGTATAAACTATTAACCAAACCACATCTAAATCACCTTCGTCCATTTTAGGCAGGTTGACTTGAGTGTCTAATCTTTGCGTGTAATTTATAGAATCGGTAAAATTTTTAACGTTGATATCGCAATGGGTGTCTAAGGTAATTACATTTTTATGGATGTTTTTAGCAAGATCAATTAATGCTAGGGAATCCTTCTCTGATTTTGAATCTTCGGTCATTTTATCAGTGTTGTTTTTGCATGAAGTTAGCATGGTTAGTAAGCAAATAATGGAGAGAAGTTGTTTCATTGGATTAAATTTTGAGAAGGTGAAAATACAATAAAACCAGTAATTTTTAAACTTGATAAACTTTTATGTAAATTAGATTCATGAAAAATATGTTAATTTTATTTTTGGTATTGGGCTTATTGCAATCCTGTAATAAAAATTCTGAAAATGATTTTGACGAATCAAAGTACCAATGGTACGAAATCGAAGTTACCGCTACAGCCTATAATTCATTTAAAAATCAAACCAATTCTAATCCAAATATTACGGCCTTTGGAGATAGTTTATATCCCGGATTGCCATATATAGCGGTTTCACGGGATTTATACAGAAAGGGATTAAGACGTGATACACCTATTAAAATTAATGGTTTTGACAGTATTTATTGGGTGAAAGACCGCATGCATAGCCGATGGCAAAACCGAATTGATATTTACATGGGTGTAGATTTAAAAGCAGCGCGAGAATGGGGTAGAAGGCGTGTTAAAATTCAGTACGGGATTATTATACCAGATAGCACAAAAAAAACCGACAAGTGATGAGCTTGTCGGTTTTTAGTTTTGATGCACGTTTCAATCTTATTTAGTGGTGTCCCAATCTTCATTTAAATGATTGTCGGCATCGATAATTTTTGAAAGTGCTTTCATGACTGTAAGGTTTTTGATTGATTAAATTGATTTAAAATTACGCTCTATAACGTCTTTTATTGTTCCAAACATACGCTTTGGTATTAGGCGTGGTACTACTTATTTGGTTGTTGTTTAAAGTTCTCATGATATATATTATTTAAAGGTTTACAGTATTAAGACGACAATGTTTCAATTTTGTTACAGTACTATGCATAACAAAGTAATGATTTAACAAATTATTTTGAAATATCAGGTAAAATGATATCTATAAATGCCATTTTGTCGCTGAATATGTAAAAATGACATGTATAAAACATAAATTTTGGTTTGGTATTTATTTTGAAATGTAGAACGTGAAGTTTAATTATAAAATTAAAAGTTATGAACACACTAATAAAAACACCAAAAAACGGAAATGTTGTTTTAAGAGATAAAAATTTAAACACCTTACCGGGAATTTCATCTTGGCTTAATGACATATTCGACAATAATTTCGAAACAGAATTGATGCCTAGTTTTAATAAAGGCGTATCGCTTCCTGCGGTAAACATTAAAGAAACTAATAATGAGTTTATGTTGAAATTAGCCGCACCAGGCATGAAAAAATCTGATTTTAATATTGAAGTCGATAACAAAATGTTGAGTATTTCAAGTGAAGTTTCAGAAAAAAATGAAACAGAAGCAGGTAATTACACCAGAAGAGAGTTTGGCTACGCCTCATTTAAAAGAACCTTTAATTTACCCGAAACTGTTGATGCCTCAAAAGTTAGCGCAAGCTACACCGATGGAATTTTGACCGTTAATTTACCTAAGCGTGAAGAAGCCATTCCAAAACCTCCAAAACGCATTGAGATTAAATAATTAGTTAAATAGTTGTTTTGTTAAAGAGAGAAATCGCACTAGTGGTTTCTCTCTTTTTTTTTTAAATCTTTTTAACAAAGTCTTTTTAAACCCTTATTATGTGGTAAATTTGTTGGATTAATTTTTAAGCATGCCCAATACTAACACCTTAAACACCACCGATAAAACCAAAAAGCGTTTATACGATTATCAGTTGGCCGATTTACATCGCATTTTTGATGTGTTGGAATCCTCACCACCCGACTTTAATCTGTTGTACCAATTGCCAACCGGTGGTGGAAAAACGGTAGTATTTTCCGAAATTGTTAGGCGCTATATTAAATACTACAATAAAAAAGTGGTTGTACTAACCCACAGGGTAGAGTTATGTGCGCAAACTTCGTCTGTTCTTGAAGGTTTTGGGGTTCACAATAAAATTATTAACAGTCAGGTCAAATACTTACCCGATCAAGACGAATACACTTGTTTTGTAGCTATGGTTGAAACGCTCAATAACAGATTGAACGATAATGATCTTGAGCTTAAAAACATAGGTCTGGTTATAATTGACGAAGCTCATTACAACTCGTTTAGAAAGTTATTTAAGTTTTTTAAAGATTGTTTTATACTGGGAGTCACAGCAACACCATTAAGTTCAAATATTAAATTACCAATGAAAGATCACTACAAAAAATTAATTGTAGGAGACGATATTGGTACACTCATTAAAAATGGTTATTTAGCCAAAGGCGAAATATTTACCTATGATGTTGCTTTGAACACCCTTAAAGTAGGAATTAATGGTGACTATACGGTAAAATCATCTGAAGCCCTATATTCAAACAGCTTAATGCTGAACAAATTAATTTACGCCTACGAAGAAGTAGCACAAGGACAAAAAACCCTTATTTTCAATAACGGTATCAACACCTCAAAAGACGTTTACCATAGTTTTAAGCGTGCCGGTTATAATATTAAACATTTAGATAACACCTGTAACAAGCAGGAGCGAAGTGAGATTCTCGATTGGTTTAAACACACCCCAAATGGCATTTTAACTTCGGTTAGTATTTTAACTACGGGGTTTGATGAACCAACTGTAGAAACCGTTATCTTAAACAGAGCTACCCGCTCATTGACCTTGTATTTTCAAATGATTGGTCGTGGATCAAGAATTCTAGACGACAAAAAATCTTTTCAAATTATAGATTTAGGAAACAACTGCGCGCGTTTTGGTCCGTGGGATCAATTGGTAGACTGGCAACAAATATTTAAATATCCCGATTATTATTTAGAAAACATTAGAGATGACGAAGCTATTGAACGGGATTTTGTTTATGAAATGCCCGAGGTGCTAAAAAAGAAGTTTAAAAATTCAGCAACGTTAGATTTTAATATTAAAGAAGTTTATAAACAAGCCATATCAGAGGGAAAAAAATCTTTTGACGCTATCGAGCAGTCAATTGCTCAGCACTCCCAAATTTGTATTGAAAACAGCGAAGATATTTTTGAAGCCAGGGCCTTGGCTAAATTACTTTCAGACGAAATACAATATCGTGTTAAACAATACTGTTATTGTATGATGGATAGCACTCAAAATTATAAAGACTGGCTCTTTGAAGAATACCAAAGGCGACTGCGTTTAAGTTTTAATGGTAAATTTTAACGATTTATTTGTTATTGACTTAAATATAAGTTATAATTTTATTTAGGTATGATTTTTGAACGGTATTAATAAAACTTTCAGGTGAATAGATTTATTTACATAACCACAATATTTTTTTTCTTCGGAATGGTTGCTGCAATTGCTCAAGTTGATAGCAGAAATAAGTCTATTAAAATTCCCGCTGTTAAAACCGAAGAGAAAAGAGATTCCACCAAACTGAATATTAAGGCCGAAACCAAAGTAAAAGAAGGTGAAATCGATGCCCCTAAAAACAAAATAAGCGGTACCAACAAACCTGAGAACGACGTTGATCTGAACACACCTAAAAAGCCTTTCTCAATGCTTAGTGATAACACATTAAGGCATCCCGGAGAATTGTTTGAAGAGCGCTGGCGAAAAAAGGCCGAAGACGAAGGTATCAAGCCCAAGTCTATGGACGACCAGTTTTTAGGAGAATATCGCATCTATACCAAGCACGTCAATATTATGTGTAGAGACCACAAATTTCCTGATGGTGATCGAGTGAGAATTTTATTAAACGACGAAGTAATAGCGCCTAATGTCTTATTAACAGGAAGTTATAAAATTATTCCTGTCAATCTTTCTGATGGCATCAACAAAATAGATTTTCAAGCACTCAACCAAGGAGATTCAGGTCCAAATACAGCCGAATTAATTATACACGACGACAAAGGAAATTTAATTTCTTCAAAAGAATGGAATTTACTTACCGGCGTAAAGGCAACCATTGTATTTGTTAACGAAAAACCATTAGGATACAAAGAACCTGAGGAAGAAAAAGAAGCTAAAAAAGACAACAACTAATTATAAATTTGTTGGATTGGTCGCTAAGCTATTAAACAATTTTGCCTTAGTTTCGAAAAATTTATTCTGCACTTCAATAGATTTGAGCTCTGCGTTGATGAGATTCAATTCCCTTGTATTAATTAAAAACAGTGAACTTTCTCCAAAACTAAATTTACGTTCCTCGGCATTTAGCAATACTCTATTGTCCTGAACAATTGTTGAAATAAGAACATTTTGACGCTTAAAAGACTCTAAGGCGTTAAAAACAGCTATCACTTTATTCTGAATGGTAAGCTCTTCATTTTTCAAATCGAATTGAGCGTCTTGAACTTTAAATTTTGCCAACCTTAAATCACCGCGTTCTTTCCGTAAAAATAAGGGTAGCTCAAAATTTATTCCACCTTTGTAGTTAAAAGTATTTAAACTTTGGGCAATTTCGGGGGTTTCGGTTAAAAAATTATAATTAGCATCTAATCTGGGAAGCAATTTATTAGCTTTTAATCGTCTGTCAACATCTAAGGCTTCTATTTTAAGATTTAACGACCTTAGCTTAGGATGATTTTCTAAAGTAAATTGATCGAGTGTTAAACCCATAGTCTCAAAAGAAGAGTCAATATCTAATGCCGGATTTGTATCGGGAATTACTTCTTCTTGCAATTCAACCGGAACATCGTTAATCCAGAGAAAATTTGATACTTCCAGCCGCTTTTTAAACAATTCTAAATTGGCTTGTTCTAGGCTTAATTTCCTGTTTTCAACTGCAATTTTTGCCTCAATGGTATCAATGGCGGCAATATCTCCTGCGAGCGCACTTTGTCTGATGCCTTGAAATCTAATCTGAGCGTTTTCTAAAAAGTTATTGTATATTTCAGCTTCCTGATACGCTTTTAACCAGTTAAAATAGGCAATGGCCGCATCAAACAATATCTGGTTGACTAAAATATCTCTGTCGGCTTTGGTTTGTTCCCTAAAGAATTTAGCAGTTTTTAAATCTGCCATACGTTCATTCATTAACAAACCTCTTAATAATGAAGCCGAAATTCCGGCACTGTATAGACCATCATCCGGTAAAAAACCTTCAGGGTTTAAGAAGTCACCACTATTTTGTTCAAAATTTGCCTTAAGTTCAATTCCATACCAGGTTGGAATTTTAAAGGTTGTATTAAGCTGATCGAAATATTCAGTATCCTTAAATTCTTTTCGGTTGTAATCTACATTTATTTTAGGGTCGAAAGCGCCTCTTGAACGCAATAAATTAGCCTCACCAACACTTACGGTTAACTCTGCCTGCTTGGCAATAGGGTGAAAGCGTTTAACATAGCCTAAATATTCCTTGAAAGTAAGCAAAAGATCATTAGACGGCGTTTGAGCCACCGAAAATATACTGAAAAGCAGAAAAAAGACGATAAGGTTTCTTTTCATCTATTTTGAATCGAGTTTGGTTAGGTTTTCGGGTTTGTAATAATTTGGCGGAAACCCGTTCAATTTACGCCATAATTCAAACCAAATTGGCACATCTTCAAGCAGCGCCATTGTAAAAGCACCCGAACCAACACGCACATCACTTGGCCAGGTTTCTGCTTCAGGATCGGGAGAAATCAACACACGATATTTACCGTTATCGCTTATAAAATTTTCAATGGCTACTATTTTTCCACCGTAGGTACCGTAAGACACATTTGGCCAACCGCTAAATACAATAGCAGGCCAGCCGTCAAACTGAATTCTCACTTTGGCACCTATATACATTAAAGGTAAATCTATGGGTTCTACAAAGGTTTCAACAGCCATATCGTATCCGTCGGGCATAATACCCACCAAACGCTCTCCTTCTTTAAAAGTTTCCCCAATACCTCCGCGTATGGCCTTGTTAATAATACCGCTTTGTGGAGCCCGAATGAAATACATATCGTTACGCATTTCGTAATTGGTACGTTCGTTTTCCAGTTTGGTTACCTGTGCCGATGTATCAAATTGTCCCGATTGAGCCGTGTATAAATCGCTTTGAGCCTTCGAAATTTTGTCGGTATACTCGGCCTGAACACGATTAATCTCTATTTCTGCATTGATAACTTCGTTGATGGAAGATAATAATTTATTTTCCTGCGAAATTAACTTGGCCTCAGTTTCTTGAAGTTTAAGTTTATTTTCTTCTAAATCTCTTAAGGAATAAAGACCCTCTCCTTCTAAGCTTTCAATACGATCGTATCGTCTTTTAGCAATTTCTATATTGGTTTTAGCTGCTTCAAAATCAATACTGTCGCTTTGAACTTTTAACCTAGCCTGAATTAACTTATTACTGGCCATATTGAGCTTAAGTCTACGTTCTGTTACAAGAGCTTCAATTTGATTATTAAGAGCTTTCACCTTTTCCTCATAAGATTTAACCGACATAGACTTGGCTTCAATTTGTTGCCCTGTTCGTTCAACCAATTGCGGATCGAAATATTCGTTTTTGATTTCAGAAATGTGAAGAATGGTATCACCTTTATTTACAAATTCACCTTCTTTTACATACCATTTTTCAATACGACCGGGAATAGGTGATTGTATGGTTTGCGGACGTTGATCTGGTGTTAAGGTTGTTACTTGTCCGTTACCTGAAACAATCTGTGTCCATGGTAAGAATAAAATAATTAAAAGTATGATTCCAAAAACTATAAGGAATCTATCAATAGTCATAAAATGTTTTCTATGAAAAACAACCTGACTATGGGTATACTCAGACAAATCTACTTTTCCGTGTAGCGGACTTCTTGAAATATTAAGCATTGCGAATATCTGATTTAATTTTACCTCGTTCTAATTCAATTATGTGATTACAAGATTTGCGCCATCTTTCGTGTGAACCTACAACTACAAGTGTCCAGGGATGATCGTCGTCTAGCAAATAATCAATTATTCTATTAGCCTCAATGTCGTCAAACTGATCTAATGGGTCTTCTAAGATTAAAAGAGAGCAGGTTTTTGCCAAAGCCCGGGCCAATAATATTTTTCTTGAGATGGTTTCTGAAATTTGCTTTCCTTCGGGATAAATAATTGTTTTTATTCCGAATGGTTGGAATTTTACAAATTCTCTTAAACCAACAACATCGATAATTTTATTGATTCTTTGCTCGGTTATGGATTTATCTCCAAATGTGATATTTTCATAAATTGTTCCTTCGAAGGGAGTTTCTCCAGCCAAAATATGGCCAACTTGTGCCCGGTAATGGTTGGGATAAATACCTTTTAGCGACACATCATTTACATAAATATCGCCTTTAGAAGGCTCTGCAATACCCGCTATAACCCTTAATAAAGTAGATTTACCTGAGCCATTTGGGCCGTCGATTAGCACTGTGGACCGCGGTTCGATTGAAAAAGAAATATTTTCTAAGATTGGATAATCTCTATCTTTTGTTGTGAAATATACTTTATCTAATTTAATTTCAAAAGTTTCACTATCGGCAAATGGTATTTCGCCTGTTTGTGACTCTAATTCTTTATCAACAACCTGACCTATTTTTTCGAGAGATGTTAATACGTCGTACATGGTTTCTAAACTTAAAATCAACTTTTCAACCGAGTTAACCACTAATAATATAATGATTTCAGCGGCAACAAACTGACCAATATTCATTTGTTGATTTAAAACCAGTAAGCCTCCAATTATTAATAATCCGCCTGTTACCAACACCTTAAAGCCAATCATCTGGCTAAATTGTAAGATTAAAATTTGAAAGTGATTTTCTCTGGCTTCCAGATATTTCTTTAAAATAGAATCGTTTTTCTCAAGTGCTAAAGATGTTTTTCCCGAAAGTTTAAAACTCACGATAGAACGTGCAATTTCCTGTATCCAATGCGCAACATGATATTTATACTTCGATTCTAACAAACTGGTTTGCAAACCTCGTTGAATGGTAAATTTAAAAACAATGTAAATTAGAACTAATAATAAGATACCATAAATGATGAAAAAGGGATGGTAAAATGATAAAAGCAAAAGACCAAAAATAATTTGTAACAGGGCAGCAGGCATATCTAATAATAATTTTGCTACACCTTTTTGAACTGTAATGGTATCAAAAAATCGATTGGCCAGTTCAGGAGGATAAAAATTATGTAATTCGCTCATTTTTATTTTTGGAAACCTGTAAGCAAACTCAATTGAAGATCTTGTAAAAATCTTTTGTTGTAAATTTTCTACTATTCGCAATTGCATGAGCTGTAAAAGGCCTGTAAAAAGCACACTAAGGGTTACCAATACCACCAAAACAATCCATGATGAACTCACTTGAGCACCTTGAATTAGGTTAATAATTGCCTGAATACCTAATGGCAAAATCAAAGCAACCAAACCTGCGAAAATAGCGTAATACAATATCTGTAAAACATCTTTACGTTCAAGTTTTAGTAAGTTTACCAGTCTTTGCCAAGACGTTAATAATTGCTCACGCATAATTATTTATTTAAATTGTTAAAGACAAGATCTATCACAAAATCTCTTGGATGCGTAGTCTTATTACAGTCTGTTATGCTTAAAAAATGATTTCTTAAAAAATTTTGATGTAAAACAGATTCAACAGCGGTACTAGCCAAACTAGCCGGGTATATATAGTTAGGATTAACCTCTTTTATCATTTCACTAATTCTGCGAACTACACGTTTATAAACCAAAAAATAACCCTCTTTATTCTCTGCATCAACTTCTTTGGTTAAATATGATTTTGATGATTCATTAATAATAATTTGCTGTAAATAGCACTCATTAATATGTTCAAATCCATTGTCTTCTACTATATCATCTGAAATAATATTAAGAGCCGTTCTCAATTTATGTTTAGGGTCTGAAATACTCACAGTAGCCAAAAGTAGTCTGTATTCCATCCAACCCCAATACCAAGATGTTAAATAAATTAAAAGTTTGTGTTTGTTGTCAAAATATCGGTAGACAGAACTTTCGTTAGAACCAATACGTTCACCTAATTTTTTAAAAGTAAAGCTATCAAAACCAAGATCGTTTATTAATTCAATACTGTTCGACAATATTTTTTTACCAAGTTCAGAAGACTCAGGGTCTTTATTAAACAACTTTTTGTTGACACTAATTTTAATATTAGTAAGAATAGAATCCATCTTTCAAAATTTATCATCGCGAATTTAATAGTAATACTATTATATAAAAATTGTTTAACATTTCTTTATTAAAAATTGAAAGTCTTTTCCTAAAAGAAAAAATCTATATCAATACCTGATAAAGATTGAATAAAGTTATTAGAGTAGGTTTCCAGAGAATAGCTCCCGACACGAACCCTAACGAGTCTAAGAGTTGGAAATCCGACTTTAGAGGTCATTTTTCGTATTTGTCTAAACTTACCTTCACAAATAGTAATAGACATCCAGCTGGTAACACCGTGTTTGTCGTCTCTTACCTTGCGTTCCGGAATATTATTGGGCGTTGA
Source organism: Paucihalobacter ruber (assembly GCF_006494535.1). Classification (GTDB taxonomy): domain Bacteria; phylum Bacteroidota; class Bacteroidia; order Flavobacteriales; family Flavobacteriaceae; genus Paucihalobacter; species Paucihalobacter ruber. The sequence continues at coordinate 362,968 of NZ_VHIQ01000004.1, read as the reverse complement.
AATTGGCAACACTTTACATGGTAATGTTTTATAAATACCGTCATTGGTAGTAATCTCAATGCCATTAGCCAAAATGTTACACGCCTCAGATGTGATCTGACCATCTACCATCACCCAATATTCTTTTTCGACTTTTTTAGATCTTATTTGTTCGCTTATTTGTCCATCGGTAGTGATAATCAATAAACCTTCAGATTTTTCATCTAATCGCCCAACAGCCATACTGCCTTCGGGAAACGAGAATAAACTTCCCAGTAATTTTTTATTCTTACGCTTGGTTTGGTTATTAACAAACTGACTCAAATACCCGTAAGGCTTGTAAATTATGTAATGCTCGTGAATCATTGCCACCAAGTAACAAAATATTTTTTTATCACTCCGGTTGGCTGTTTTACCCAAACCAATGGAGAAAATTGTTTATTAATTAAATCGAGAATGCTGGTATTTGCCTTGTCGAAGGTGAGCCAATCAACATTTACATGAGGTATTACCAACCAATTATGCTTGGTGGGTATATACATTTTACAATCCTGAAATTTTACTAATTCATCACAATGAATAAATCTTCCTGCCACACAGTCCTTATTAAGACCATCAAAGTTAGTTAATTCAAAATCTTCAGGTAAATACAGTTGCGCTTTAAACAGAACCTTTTGTTCAATAGCAGCGACGTCAATATTATTTTCAACCAATACATCTACTGTTTCAGGTTGATAGAGTAGTGGCAACTGGTGATTTTTAAGTCTGTTTAACTTCTCAATAAGTGAATCTTTTCTATTGGGCCCAATCCACGCCTTTAAACCTTCGCCAAAATTGTTGTCGAACAAATAGAACTTGTAAACAATTTCTAAATGAACAGGTTGATTATTAATCATTAAAAGAGCATCAATTTCACCTAAAGTAATCTTGTTGCGTTGAATCTGAATATTATTCGCAATAACCTCTATTTGTGATTGTTGAGAAAGGTTACTTAAAGCAAAATATTCAACTCTTTTTCCCAGTCTTAAACCGTTTGGAATATCATCTTCAAATTTTGTTTCAATGGTATTAGTTAAATCAATTGATGTTAATCCGTAATATAAAGCGCCTTCCCAAAGTATTGGTGTTTGTTGATAGCCTTGGTTTTGAAGTTGTAAATTAATGGTTTTTGATTTAGTTATACTTGAGATTAGTAAATTCAATGAAAGTAATATAAATATAACATTGCCCGACTCAAATTTCGGAATAAATAACATTTTACAAAAGGTCTTTTAATTACTCACATCGAAATTATTCATGAAGGTATCTTCTAATCATTTTTCACTGCTTTTTTGTATAATAAACAAATCCCTATTCATTGGATAAGACTTTCAATTTTTCCAGATTATTTTTTCTATATATATCCCAGCCAATTTTTATAGGTATTCAGTGTAATTCTAAAACTACCGTGCTAGATTAAGAGTTCTATAGCTAATATACGGCACTTATTCGAAATGGTAGGGATCCTAAAAAGCATAATAAAGATAACGACACATTCAACCCAATTTTGAAATAAAGCTTTTCATAAATCTCGCAATTACAATACCTATATTGAAATGCTTTAGTCTAAAATTTTTGATTAAACAACTTTTAAATTTTCCTTTGATTCAAAAATGACGTATATTATAGATTCAAAAATTTTTACAATGAAAAAGTTTAAAAGCCTTATTCTTCTCCTTTCTGGTTTTCTTGGACATGCACAGCGACCAACTCACGCTCCAAGCTCACAAAACAATTATCCCATAGACCTGAACAGTTGGTTTGATGTTCTGGTTTTTATCATTTTACCACTTATAATAATTGTTTTGTATTTTATGTGGCGCAGACAAGTTAAAATTGACAAAAAGAAGGATAAAGACATATCAAAATAAAAAGATAACCTTTCGATTGGCTTTTATTAATAGGGTAATACTAATTATTAAATCAGCTATAAGCATCTTTTTTACTTTTGGTAATTTTATAAGTTTTGGATTCTTAAATTCAAACGCCACCAAAATACTGCAAAAATCATCATTCTAAAACAATCGTGGCTGTTGACAGCACTGGTTTTGGGATTAAAATATTAATGATTTTCGAATTAGTTAAATTTAAATTCTATCAATAGAATGTATCAATTATAATAATCTCCTTACCCAACAAAAATTTCGCAATCAAGAATATTTTAAAAATTCTTTTTCTCGAAGTTCTCGTCAAAATTATTCGTGAAGGTTTCTTCTAATCAATTTTTACTCTTTTCCCATTTTTTGTAAAACTCCTCTATTAACTGCATAGTGCTGTATATTTTCCTACAAATTTTTTTCAAAATGTTACATATGTGATAGCATTTGTTACATATGTGATAGCCCTTTTTTTCATGCTAAGATAATTTTACGGTTTGTTAGACATCTAGGAGATTGAATAGATTTCAATCTCTTCTCTTATAACAGCAGTTTATAATTTTTTAAGTATATAAAAACCAATTTCTTAAAAACCCAACCAAAATGAAACCAATTTTACATTTAAATCTCAGCCAAAAAACCAAGAAAACCTATTTGTTTTCAAGTCAAGAAAAATTATTGCTTTCGGGGATAAAGTCATTCTTGGTTGTAATTATGCTTTTCTTTCAAGTAATCGCCTTTGGGCAAGCACCTACCGCACCATCCACCAACCTTTCTATCTCCAATATCGATGGAAACCAGTTTTATGTAAGTTTTACTAAGCAGACTGGAAGTGGAGATAAAAGAATTATTGTTGCCAGTACAAGTCCCATAACTGCCGAACCTGTTAACGGGGCTGATTATTTAGCCGGTAATTTCGGATTAGGAAATGAATTAGCTCCCGGGCAATTTGTTGTTTATAATGGGACAGCATCGGGCACTTGGATAAATGGCTTGAATCATTCTACCACTTATTATTTTAGGATATACGAATACAATGGTACAAGTTTTAGCACTGAATATCTTATTACAGAGTTTTTAGAGGGAAGCGCCACTACACGAACAGCTCCAACAATTCAAGCGAGCTCACTTACTTTTAGTAACGTCACCGGAAATGCAATGACCGTCGGCTGGGCCAGAGGGAATGGTGCCGGAGTTATCTTAATCGCAAGAGCAGACAACCCGGTTGAAGCAGAACCACAGGATTTAACAAACTACAATCCATGGACTGGTGCTTTTGGAAGCACTTGGACCGGTTATAACATCGGGACCTCAGAACATAAAGTGCTGTATATGGGTGCTGGAACAAGCGCATCTATTACTAATTTAGATCCCAACAGAACCTATCACTTTGCTATCTTTGAATATAATGGCAGTAGTGGCAAAGTTTATTTGAGACCAGGCACAAAAGCTAGCCAAAAAACAGCATCGGCCCCCACAATAGCAGCGTCTAATTTTAATGTTAACATTGCCAATGTCGACGGCAATCAATTTTATTATTCCTTTACAAGCGGAAATGGCGCCAGAAGGGTTGTCATTGCAAAAGAGGGAAGTGCAGTAACAGCGGTACCTGAGGACGGGATTCAATATTCGCACAACATAACTTTTGGTTCAGGAACCCAAATTGCTCCGGACGAATTCGTAGTTTATGACGGAACATCAAATCAAAGCTGGTTATATGGCTTAAAGCCTGGTACGACGTATCATCTTGCTGTATATGAATATAATGGCACGGGGACAGGTACTTTTTATTTAACCAATCCCTATTTGGCGGGGAGTAGAGCTACTCTTTTCCCGCCTACGGTTCAAGCCAGCTCTCTTACTTTTGACAATATTACGGGGTCTGGAATGAGAGTCAATTGGGTTAATGGAAACGGAAGTGGTCGTATCCTGATTGCCAGAGCGGACAATCCGGTAGAAGTGGAACCGCAAGATCTAACAAATTACAATTCCTGGGGCGGAGCCTTTGGAACTACCAGCACTGCCTATAATATAGGGACCTCAGAACACAAAGTGCTTTATGTAGGTGGCGGAACCAACGCATCTATCACTAATTTAGATCCCAACAGAACCTATCACTTTGCCATATTTGAATACACAGGGAGTAGTGGAAAACAATATCTAAGACCAGGTACACTAGCTAGTCAGAAAACAGTATCGGCCCCCACAATAGCAGCGTCTAATTTTAATGTTAACATTGCCAATGTCGACGGCAATCAATTTTATTATTCCTTTACAAGCGGAAATGGCGCCAGAAGGGTTGTCATTGCAAAAGAGGGAAGTGCAGTAACAGCGGTACCTGAGGACGGGATTCAATATTCGCACAACATAACTTTTGGTTCAGGAACCCAAATTGCTCCGGACGAATTCGTAGTTTATGACGGAACATCAAATCAAAGCTGGTTATATGGCTTAAAGCCTGGTACGACGTATCATCTTGCTGTATATGAATATAATGGCACGGGGACAGGTACTTTTTATTTAACCAATCCCTATTTGGCGGGGAGTAGAGCTACTCTTAGCCATCCCACAGTGCAATCGAGTAATGCCTTTACTAGTAGTAGAAGTAATACCTCCATTAATATCTCCTGGACCAGAGGGAATGGAACTCAAAGAATTCTTATAGGGCGTAAAGATGGCCCGGTAAATGTAGAGCCTCAAGATTTAACAACTTATAGTACCTCTGCCACCTTTGGAACTAGCTGGACTCAAATTGGTACAGGTAATTATGGATTGTATGTGGGGACCGGAAATAACGTGAATATTACCAATCTAGAACCCGGTACCAATTACTATTTTGCCCTATTTGAATATAATGGAAACAGTGCTAAATTATACCTGAGACCTGGATATCAGTTTGCTTTGGAAACATTTGGAGAAAGACCCACTGTGCAGGTTTCAAATGCGACCTATTCCAATATTGATTTTAATTCTTTTGATGTTAACTTCATTAAAGGTGATGGAAGCCGAAGATTAGTCTTAGCTAGAGTGGGTAGTCCGGTAAATGCCGGACCGGCTGATTTTACCTCCTACATCGCTAACAATACTTTTGGTCAAGGCGATCAGATTGGTTCTGGTAATTATGTGGTTTATAATGATTTTGGAGAAAACTTTTCCCTGCAAGGTCTTGACCCCGCGGTGACCTATTATTTCGCATTTTTTGAATACTCCTTGTCATTAGATGGAGAGCTTTACCTTTCACCTGCTTATACTTCTACCCAATCATCAAAAACCATTGTAGATCTCGGAGTTTCTCAAATTATTTCTCCTGTTTCTAGTTGTGAATTAAGTACTCAGGAAACAGTTACTGTGGAAATAAGTAATTATAGTGCCTTTCCAGTTGATGGTTTTCAGGTGGCATATTCAATAAATGACGGTGAACCAATAATTGAAAATATAACTGGTACTAATACTATTACAGGAAATGGCAAATTGACTTATAGCTTCCAAGCAAAAATTGATTTATCAATAGATGGAATCTATCAATTGAAAGCATATACTATAGTAGGAGAAGACATTGACTTGAGTAATGACAGTTTAACTGTGTCAGTGGAAAATTTCCCGGAAATGACTACTACTATCTCACCCGATGCAACTATTTGCAAAGGAGAATCCATTTTACTTGAAGCTACTGGAGGAGTCGCTTATTCTTGGAGTAATGGATTCGTGAACCCCTCTATTTCGGTAAGTCCGAATGAAACTACTACTTATACTGTAGTAATAACAGATGCGAATGGTTGTACAGAGGAGCAATCCGTGACAATAACAGTGATTGACACTATAGAATTGGAATTTTTAGGCACTGAAAATTATACTAGTAGCTATGTTTATCCAGAAGTTGGAACAATTGATTCAACTTTCACTTTCAAAGTAAATTATAAGGATGCACTGGGCTATTTACCTGCAGATGGCTATCCAAAAGTGATTTTGAGTAGTTTTTCGAATACTTATGAACTTACGATGACTGAGGTAGATCCTTTGGATCAGAATGTTGCGGATGGTAAAGTCTTTGAAGCCTCCATTACAGGCCTTTCTGCCGATGAAACTTGGAGCACCCGGTTAAAAGCTTTTAACACAAATGGCTGCCTTGAGGAAACAATAAATCAAACAGGGGTACCACTTGTTTCTAAGCGAGTTTTAGACATGAGTATTTTTGCGGATGATATTCTATTTAGCAAGGAAAAACCAGGGATTGGAGAAATATTTACCATTACAGCCAGATTAAATAATAATTCAGATTTTCCGGCCGGTAATTTCAACGTTAATATCTACCATAATTTAGAGTTAGTAACCACTATACCTGTCAATGGTGTTGAAGCTAGAAGCATAGAGTCTATTGCTTATGATTACAGCTTTGATTTTCCCGGTAGACACGAAGTGAAAGTATTTATCGATGAGGAAAGAGTACTAGAGGAACAAAATCCATTGAATAATTTTGCTATTCGGTTATACTCACTTCCTGAGGGAATTACAGCTTCAGCATATCTCAATAAAAATACTTATAAAATAGGAGAGACTATGTATCTCTCGGGATCTGTTAAATTTTTAGGCTCCGATGTTGCCAATAATGCCGTATCAGGTGCAAAAGTAGATATCACGTTAAGTGATGGTCGCACTTTTACTACTTTTACCAATAGTAATGGTGTATTTTCTTTTGCTTTCATAACGCCAGATACTCTGGGAGATTTTTGGATTACGGGAATTGCTGATGAAGGAAGATTCACAGCAACATTCGAAATTGGAGATTCTTCAGGAGGAAGTATTGGATTTACCGTGATTGAAGCAGATGAGCCAATATTGTTTTCGGATTTGAAGACGAATATTTCAATTAATTATCCAGAGGGCAGATCGTATTTTTTAAAAGGAGAAGAAATTACGGGTGTATTTAAACTTGAAAATATTGGTGATGCCATTGCATCTGATTTTATTTTCAAATACGGTAATTGTCAAGGTCTAGATATTTCAGAATTTATTCAGTCTATTCAACCAGGTCAAATTATTGAGTTCCCATTTACGGATATCGCTACTACTATTAATAGCTGTTCTGGATTAGGATGTAAATTTGAATCGGTGGTTGATGAGCTTGATAGTGTCAAGGAAATAAATGAAAGAAATAACAAGTCAACCAAATATGTTAAAATTTTAGCAAACCTACCAGATCTGCGACCTAGATTTTTTTCTTTAAATTATGATGAATTTGATGAAACTTATTATTATACACCTGATGACGGTATAACTTTTAATGCTCGAGCTACAAATGATGGCGGTAAAGATATAGTTGATCCATTTAACTTTAGGGTGTATGTAGATGGTCAGGTATTAAAGGATACAATAATAAATAATTTGAAGGTTTGTGGTACTGTATTCATGAAAGATCTTAAACTGTCATTCAACGACGGAGAAGATCATACAATTTTAATTACCGTAGATGAGCCTATAGGCAGTGGAAATATTCAAGAATATAGAGAGGATAATAATAAATTAACTACAATTATAAGATTAAAACAGGTGAAACCGGATTTAAGAACCGAGATGTATAATCTTTCAGTATCCCCAAAAATGCCACTTCCTGGTGAAGAGTTCAATATTATTGGCGGATATAGAAACCAAGGTGAAACATCAGTTCAAGATTCGTACTTAAATAGATTTACAGTTTCTGAGAGCGGTATAATTCGAGAGCAAGTAGTAAATGGAATATCCCCACTTGAAATTAATACGTCGGTCCAATCGCAAATAACTACGAGTATAGCGAACTATGGAAATCACTATGTTGTTTTTGATTTGGATATTGATAATACCATAGAAGAACAAAGGGAATTTAATAATTCAGCCCAAATGCCACTATGTGTTGATCTTGTTCCCAGTAGAGATCCTGAGGCATTTTATAGTTATAGTGTTTGGGATGGTGGTTTTCAAGTTTTCACGCAGCAATATTTGACGGCCTACATCGGTAATAGAGGACTATTTATTCCTTCAAATGTTAAAGTACAATTTTATCTTGATGAGGAATTAATAGCAGAAACTACTATGGATGAGGTACCTACTTCCTACACAGGAAGGGGAACGTATTTAAGGATTCCTTATATATTTACTGAATCAGGGACCTTTAATTTAAAAGTGGTAGTTGATCCGGACAATGAATATATTGAATGTAATGACGATGATAACGTATATAGTAATTTAATTACTATAAAAACTCCGGGGCCAGACTTGGTAGTACTACCTAAATACATAAGTCCAACACGTTTGAATCCCGATATAGACGAACCAATCAATGTTTTTGTCTCATTTGATAATATTGGCACAGTGCCCGCGGGACCATTTAAGATCAGATTGACGGTTGACGATGAGCCTTTAGGTGAAGATGTACAAGTAGCAGGCCTTGATGCAGGTTTAAGTAGCACCGTGGCTATACCGGAGGCCTACAGCAGCAGTATCGGAGGTTTCAAAACTTTAAAAGCATATGTTGATGTTAATAATGATCTTGACGATGGTAATCTTAGAAATAATGTAGCCGACAGGCAAATATTTGTAGGAGACGCACCAAATTTAACATTTAGTTCCGCTGAACTTTTAAATGAGTGTCCTGAAAATAATACTGCTAACACCGCCACCTTTAATATTATAAATGAAGGAGATGTAGATGTTGAAGCCGAAGTTTCCTTTTATCATAAGATTGGCGAAGACCTGTTGGATATAAAAACCGAGTTGATTCTAGTTAACGCCAGAGACACCTCGTCCATTGTCCTTGATTACCAAGTATTAAGTAATACGTATGAATTATTTGCTCAAATAGCAAATGCCTCTCCGTTTGAATACAACGAACTAGACAATACGATTTCCCTTTCTTACTGCGATAATCAGGAGGAATATTTTACAATTCTAACAGATGTCATCGGACAAGGAACAATCATTAAAAGTTCTGATAATAATAAATTTATCTCTGGTTCAACCATTTCTCTTAATGCTATTTCAGCTGAGGGATGGAGTTTTACTAAATGGTCTGGCGATATTATAGGAACACAAAACCCATATGAATTGACAATCGATGGCAACAAAAATGTGATTGCTGAATTCACCGAGAATTTTCGAATTAAACTAAATAAAACCAATGAATCCTGCTTTGAAGCGGCAGATGGAAGAATAGAGGTAGATATTTTTGCAGGAGTAGCGCCTTATACAGTTGAATGGTATAAGAACGATGCCTTGCTTCCGGAAACAGGAACTATTATAAATAATCTTTCAGCAGGACTCTATGAAGTTCGGGTGACTGATTCCAATAATGTAATGCTTTCAGATGATGTGAATATAATTGTTGGTGACTTCCAGTATCCTATCGTAGTCATTTCTACTGAATACAATGTTTATCTAGATGAGAATGGTATTGGGTCTTTGTCCATTGCAGAAATTAATGATGATTCCTTCGATAACTGTGGTATCAAGTCCAAATTTTTTAACGATGGCCTATCTACCATTTCATTTGACTGCACAAATATTGGAGAATCCCGAACGGTAGACTTTAAAGTAGAAGACACCAATGGAAATGTATCAGTGAAGTCCTTTAATGTGATTGTTCAGGATGCCGTTAAACCTATAATCTCCACCAACGGCGATCAAAACGTCAATGCCGAAGCAGGACTTTGCTCTGCAGCGGTAACAGTGAGTGCCACCGCTACCGACAACTGCTCTGTCGGCGATCCTGTAGGGGTGAGAAGTGACGGTGCATTGTTGACCGATCCATATCCTGTGGGT
>NZ_VHIQ01000004.1:0-353272 GCF_006494535.1 Paucihalobacter ruber | reverse complement strand
GAAGCAGGACTTTGCTCTGCAGCGGTAACAGTGAGTGCCACCGCTACCGACAACTGCTCTGTCGGCGATCCTGTAGGGGTGAGAAGTGACGGTGCATTGTTGACCGATCCATATCCTGTGGGTGTAACTACAATCGCCTGGAATGTAACGGACATTAATAATAATGTAGCTACCGAAGTCATTCAAACAGTCACTGTAACGGATACTCAGGCTCCGGTAATCACCACCAATGGCAATCAAAACGTCAATGCCGAAGCAGGATTTTGCTCTGCAGCGGTAACAGTGAGTGCCACCGCTACCGACAACTGCTCTGTCGGCGATCCTGTAGGGGTGAGAAGTGACGGTGCATTGTTGACCGATCCATATCCTGTGGGTGTAACTACAATCGCCTGGAATGTAACGGACATTAACAATAACGTAGCTACTGAAGTCATCCAAACAGTCACTGTAACGGATACTCAGGCTCCGGTAATCACCACCAATGGCAATCAAAACGTCAATGCGGAAGCAGGACTTTGCTCTGCAGCGGTAACAGTGAGTGCCACCGCTACCGACAACTGCTCTGTCGGCGATCCTGTAGGGGTGAGAAGTGACGGTGCATTGTTGACCGATCCATATCCTGTGGGTGTAACTACAATCGCCTGGAATGTAACGGACATTAATAATAACGTAGCTACTGAAGTGCTACAGACGGTAACTGTTACAGATACTCAGGCTCCGGTAATCACCACCAACGGCGATCAAAACGTCAATGCCGAAGCAGGACTTTGCTCTGCAGCGGTAACAGTGAGTGCCGGTGCAACGGATAATTGTTCGGTCGGTAATCCGGTAGGTGTGAGAAGTGATGGTGCATTGTTGACCGATCCATATCCTGTGGGTGTAACTACAATCGCCTGGAATGTAACGGATATTAATAATAACGTAGCTACCGAAGTCATTCAAACAGTCACTGTAACGGATACTCAGGCTCCGGTAATCACCACCAACGGCGATCAAAACGTCAATGCCGAAGCAGGACTTTGCTCTGCAGCGGTAACAGTGAGTGCCACCGCTACCGACAACTGCTCTGTCGGCGATCCTGTAGGGGTGAGAAGTGACGGTGCATTGTTGACCGATCCATATCCTGTGGGTTTAACTACAATCGCCTGGAATGTAACGGACATTAATAATAACGTAGCTACCGAAGTCATTCAAACAGTCACTGTAACGGATAGTCAGGCTCCGGTAATCACCACCAACGGCGATCAAAACGTCAATGCCGAAGCAGGACTTTGCTCTGCAGCGGTAACAGTGAGTGCCACCGCTACCGACAACTGCTCTGTCGGCGATCCTGTAGGGGTGAGAAGTGACGGTGCATTGTTGACCGATCCATATCCTGTGGGTGTAACTACAATCGCCTGGAATGTAACAGACATTAATAATAACGTAGCTACTGAAGTCATTCAAACAGTCACTGTAACGGATACTCAGGCTCCGGTAATCACCACCAATGGCGATCAAAACGTCAATGCCGAAGCAGGACTTTGCTCTGCAGCGGTAACAGTGAGTGCCGGTGCAACGGACAACTGCTCTGTCGGTAATCCTTTAGGGGTGAGAAGTGACGGTGCATTGTTGACCGATCCATATCCTGTGGGTGTAACTACAATCGCCTGGAATGTAACGGACATTAATAATAACGTAGCTACCGAAGTCATTCAAACAGTCACTGTAACGGATAGTCAGGCTCCGGTAATCACCTGTCCCTCTGATATCAGCACGACGGTTGAATTTGGTGTTACTAGCAAGGTAATCACTTATGAATTGCCGACTGCTATTGACAACTGTGGTATACCAACACTAGAGCTTGTAAGCGGTCCAGCGAGTGGTGCCGTATTCCCATTAGGTACTACAACAGTAACTTACCGCGCAACTGATGCTGCCAATAATACAGCCGATTGCAGTTTCACAGTAACTATAACAGAAAGCGCCGATAATGAAAACCCGGTAATTACTGATTGTCCAACCGATATTACAGTAGCAAACGACAAAGGTAACTGCAGTGCTGCAGTAACTTGGACAGCACCAACTGCTACCGACAACAGCGGTTCGGTGACGCTAATCAGTAATTTTGAACCCGGACATATCTTCCCCGTGGGAATTACCGAGGTTGTATATACTGCTACAGATGCAGCGGGTAATCAGTCTACCTGTAAATTCAATGTTACGGTAAATGACACTCAAGCACCAGTAATTACTTGTCCTACAGATATCAGTACAACAGTTGATTTTGGTGTTACTAGCAAGGTGATTACTTATGAATTGCCGACTGCTATTGACAACTGTGGTATACCAACACTAGAGCTTGTAAGCGGTCCAGCGAGTGGCGCCGTATTCCCATTAGGTACTACAACAGTAACTTACCGCGCAACCGATGCTGCCAACAATACTGCCGATTGCAGCTTTACAGTGACTGTCACAGAAAGTGATGATATCGAAAACCCGGTAATTACTGATTGTCCTCTCGATATTACAGTAGCAAACGACAAAGGTAACTGCAGTGCTGCAGTAACTTGGACAGCACCAACTGCTACCGACAACAGCGGTTCGGTGACGCTAACCAGTAATTTTGAACCCGGACATATCTTCCCCGTGGGAATTACCGAGGTTGTCTATACTGCTACAGATGCAGCGGGTAATCACTCTACCTGTAAATTCAATGTTACGGTAAATGACACTCAAGCACCAGTAATTACTTGTCCTACAGATATCAGTACAACAGTTGATTTTGGTGTTACTAGCAAGGTAATCACTTATGAATTGCCGACTGCCATTGACAATTGTGGCATACCAACAATAGAACTCATCAGCGGATTGGCAAGTGGTGCCTTATTCCCATTAGGTACTACAACAGTAACTTATCGCGCAACCGATGCTGCCAACAATACTGCCGATTGCAGCTTTACGGTGACTGTCACAGAAAGTGATGATATCGAAAACCCGGTAATCAGTGATTGTCCAACCGATATTACAATAGCAAACGATCCCGATGTTTGCAGTGCTGCAGTAACTTGGACAGCACCAACTGCTACCGACAACAGCGGTTCGGTGACGCTAACCAGTAATTTTGAACCCGGACATATCTTCCCTGTGGGAATTACCGAGGTTGTCTATACTGCTAAAGATGCAGCGGGTAATCAGTCAACCTGTAAATTCAATGTTACGGTAAATGATACTCAAGTACCAGTAATTACTTGTCCTACAGATATCAGTACAACAGTTGATTTTGGTGTTACTAGCAAGGTGATTACTTATGAATTACCGACTGCTATTGACAACTGTGGTATACCAACACTAGAGCTTGTAAGCGGTCCAGCGAGTGGTGCCGTATTCCCATTAGGTACTACAACAGTAACTTACCGCGCAACCGATGCTGCCAACAATACAGCCGATTGCAGCTTTACGGTGACTGTCACAGAGGATAATAATCAGAATCCCGGTGATATAGATGCTGATGGTGATGGATTTACTCCAAATCAAGGAGACTGCGATGATTCAGATGATACTGTTTACCCCGGAGCTCCGGAACTGTGCGACGGCAAGGATAACGACTGTAATGGCTTAATAGATGATGGTATTTTATTTGATACTGACTGTGAATCTTGTGTTAATGGTGACATAGTTACCACATTACTTCCGTGGTATCCCGATACTGATGGAGATGGCTATGGAGATGTGAATGCCCAGCCGTTATTTGCCTGTGATGCTCCTGAAGGATATGTAGCCAATAATACCGATTGTGACGATGCTGACGACACTGTTTATCCCGGAGCTCCTGAGCTTTGTGATGGTAAAGACAACAACTGCGACGGAACAATCGATGAAGGTGTTCAATCCGAGTTCTATATTGATGCAGACGGAGACGGCTATGGAGATGTGAATGCCCAGCCGTTATTTGCCTGTACAGCGCCAAAGGGCTATGTTGATAATAACCTAGATTGTGATGATACTAACTTCTTTATTAACCCGGGCATAGCTGGATCATGTTCTGACGATCCATGCTCAGAACCACTTGAAATAGTAAGTATTTCTGGACCTCTTGACCCTATTCAGATTAATACCTCAATTTTTGTTTCGGCAGAAGTAATAGGAGAAGTGGCTGAAGCAAAATGGACATGGGATAATGGTGAAGAAACTATTATCAATGCACCATTTAACAATTTCGCTGCTGAGTATACATACACAACACCAGGAGTTTACCAAATTGAATTGATTCTTATTGACGCCTGTGGTAATGAGACCATTGCGCTCACCGATCTGGCTGTTGTCTTTGACCCAAATGGTGGGTTTATCACCGGAGGTGGTTGGATTTGGTCTCCTCTAGGAGCTTATCAATTAGATTTAAATGCTGAAGGAAGAGCCAATTTTGGTTTTGTTGCCAAATACCGAAGAGGAAGTAATAGATTAGATGGCAATACTGAATTCCAATTTAAAAACGGCAACCTTAATTTCAATAGTTCATCTCATGAAGATATGTCTTTGGTAATTGCAGGTCATAAAGGAATTTATAAAGGCACCGGAACTATTAATAGGGAAGAAGGCTACTCCTTCATGGTATCGGCCATAGATGGTGACCTAAAAGATCCTATTGAAATAGATAAATTCCGTATTAAGATCTGGGAAACCGCATCCGGAGATGTGATTTATGACAATCAAATTTATAGTGCTGATAATGATGATGCTACTTATGATATTTCTGGTGGAAATATTGTAATACACCAACCTAAAAAAGGTAAGAAGGACTCAGATCAATCAAGAGAAACCACCGAAACGGATGATATTAGCGTAGTGGTTTATCCAAATCCATCTAGCCATTACTTTACTATCGAAGTCAATACGAACAATAAAACTGATATTATTGAAATTTATGCTTTCGATAGCGCTGGAAAACTGGTTCACTCAAATAAATTCCTTCCGGGCCAATTATACACTTTTGGCGAAAAATTAGAAGGTGGTATTTATAATGTTAAAATATCACAAGCCGGCAAGGTCAAATCCTTGAGTGTCATCAAGAATTGATTTAAATATTAATTTTTCAAATTTAAAGCAGTCTAAATATTTTTAGGCTGCTTTTTTTTAGACCAAAACCTAACCATCGTCATATTTTAATCGGGTAGTGGTTGTTAAATTTAGACTTTATTTAAATTAAATATTCACTCTTCAAATTTATATAACTGATGAAAGTATTCGACAACAAACACATTAAGAACGTGGCGCTGGTTGGCGCCCATCACTCCGGCAAAACAACATTGGCAGAAACCATGTTGTTTGAGGCCGGATTAATAAGCCGCAGAGGCAGTACAGAACAACAAAATACCATATCAGATTATCACGACTTAGAGCACCAACGCGGTGCTTCTGTTTTTGCTACACCTTTGCATACCGAATGGCGCAACTACAAAATTAATTTGATAGATACTCCGGGAATGGATGATTATATTGGAGAAATCATCTCATCAATTCGCGTGGCCGATACTATTGCCATGGTGATAAATGCCAAACACGGCGTAGATGTTGGTACCGAAATCATATGGAACTATGCCAACCGTTACAATAAACCTACTGTTTTTGTTATCAACAAAATAGACCACGAAAAATCCAATTTTGAAATGGCTTATAAAAGTTTGCATGAACTGATTGGTAATAATGCGGTGATGGTGCAATATCCTTTAGTAATTGACGGTTCTCAATGCATCATAGATGTGCTTAAAATGAAGTGCTACAAATTTGGTCCTGAAGGCGGGAAACCGGAGAAAATGCCAATTCCAGAAAAAGAATTGATAAAGGCCAACGAACTACACAACATATTAGTTGAAAAAGCCGCCGAAAACGACGAAGAATTAATGGAACTTTATTTTGATAAAGGTAATTTAAGCGAAGTTGAATTGCTCAAAGGAATCAAACTAGGCATGCTTAACCACGATTTATTCCCGGTTTTCTGTGTGTCTGCATTAAAAGATATGGGTACAGGTCGTTTAATGGGCTTTATAGACCATGTGGCACCTTCTGCATTTGATTTAAAATCGGAACAAACATTAGAAGGGGAGTTGATAACAGCCAATCCTGAGAATGAAACGGCCTTGTTTATCTTTAAATCTATTTATCAACCTAATCTGGGCATGCTGTCGTTTTTTAAAGTCATGTCGGGCGAAGTTCAGGTAAACGATAAATTATACAACACCCGAACCGGTGAGCAAGAAATTGTTAACCAATTATTTATAATGGACGGTAAGGTAAAACACGCTGTTCAAAAGTTAACAGCCGGTGATATTGGTGCTACTACCAAACTAAAATTTACCGAAACCAACGATACCTTAGGAGCAAACCCAAACAGTGCAACAGTGAAGCCAATGAAATTTCCGCAATCACGTGTTGAAAAAGCAGTGTTTGCTGCCAATAGTTCAGAAGAAGAAAAGTTAAACGAAGCTTTAAAACGTATTCATTTACAAGACTTAACCCTTACTTTAAGTTATAATAATGAAACGCATCAATCTATAATTGGCTGTCAGGGCGAATTACACTTGGCAGCAATAGAGTGGATACTTGAAAATATTTATAACGTTAAAGCCCGATTCGAATCTCCTAAGATTTCGTATCGCGAAACCATTCAGCGCAGTGCCACGGCTAATTATCGACATAAAAAACAATCGGGTGGTTCGGGACAGTTCGGACAAGTACATCTTAAAATTGAACCCTGGACGGAAGGTATGGACGAACCCGAAGGATTTAACATTAGAGGTAAAGAAGAAGTAGAATTACCTTGGGGCGGCAAGTTGATATTTTACAACTGTATAGTTGGCGGTGTAATAGATACGCGTTATTTACCATCTATTATGAAAGGTATTTTAGA
This sequence comes from Paucihalobacter ruber, assembly GCF_006494535.1. Lineage (GTDB taxonomy): Bacteria > Bacteroidota > Bacteroidia > Flavobacteriales > Flavobacteriaceae > Paucihalobacter > Paucihalobacter ruber. The sequence continues at coordinate 346,386 of NZ_VHIQ01000004.1, read as the reverse complement.
AGTTATGGAAAACGGACCACTAACCAAGTCTTATATTAGAGATGTGCGAGTTATGGTGTATGACGGAAAAATGCATGCGGTAGACAGCAATGATATTTCGTTTAAAATAGCAGGAGCACAGGCTTTTAAAGATGCCTTTATGAATGCCAATCCTAAATTAATGGAGCCAATTAATGATATTTTGGTTAAAATCCCCGAAACCATGACCGGTAGTGTTATGACCGAGTTGCAGACCAAACGCGCCATTATTCAAGGCATTAATAACGATGGTAATTACCAGTTAATTAAAGGACAAATACCAAAAGCCGAGCTCGATAATTTTTCATCGCAGTTAAGAAGTATCACACAAGGTCGCGGCACATTTGCCACATCATTTAAAGGCTATGAATCGGTACCAACCCATATTCAACAACAATTAATTAGCCAATTTACAACCGAAACATTAGAAGTATAACAATAAAAACGCAAACTTATGGAAACCACAACACCGTATCTAAACGATTTAAAGTTTAATATAGACACATGGAAACGCGAATTGAGATTTCATTTGGACGAAATGAATAATTTTAAAGAAAAATTAGACGAATTGATTGCCAGACAAGAATTAGATGTAATAGAATTAAAGAAATTAGATGTGTTTCAGAATCGGATATTGATAGAGAAAGATGCCATTGCCAAGCTCAAACATCGCTGTAAAAATTTGTTAGCCAGTATTAATAATTTAATCATTACTAGAGATTTAAATAATACCATTTTTGATGATCAACAAGTATTGCGTGAAGATATGCGCAATTACATCCGTTTACATTACGATTTAAAAGAGGAGATTATGGATTTTCTTTTAGAGAATTCTTAAGTAAAATTGATGTAATAAAAAAGGCTGTTTAAAGAACAGCCTTTTTTATTTATGTTTAATTTCAAACAGAATTAAAATCTATAACCTAGACCAATTTGAAAGTAATTTAATTTGGCTTTGACATCAAATCCATCGAAATCGCCTAAATCATCAATACGATCAGACAAACCAAAAGAATAGCGAGCATCAATAATAACATTATCAGTAATGTCGTAAGAAGCACCAACGGCCAGACCAAAACCCAATCGCTTTAAACCTTCAGAATCCTCTTCATTCAACAAATAGTCAAATTGTGGCCCTGCTAATAAACCAAATCTTTCATTTGGTTTATATTTCAATAAAACCGGTATTAGCAAAACGTCTGAGCTTTCACCATCCTCAGTAAATCGCGCATAGGTTAGTTCTGGTAATAAATTAAAATTATCGGAAAGATAAAATTCCGCAAAACCACCTAAATAGAAGCCTGAAACATCTTCATTAACGTTGGTGCCTTCAACATCAACTTTTAAAGCAAGAGAGGCAAAACCACCTTTTAAACCAAATTTTGTGGAAGTGTTCCCATTTGATTCATTTTGAGCTTGTGCATTTAAGGCCATAAATAACATTAACGCAATAAATAATTGAAATTTTTTCATTAGAAGTTTTCTTTTAAATTGAACGACGCAATAATAATTAAATTAATTGATATATATGAATAGGAGAAGCATCAGGAATTAAGATTATTTCTATTTTACATAATATAAATTATAGTGATATTTACAATCAACGGAAATTATGGTGTTTGTTCTTTTGGATCTTGCAAGTTGTTTATATACATTAATTTAAGAAATATAGGTAGAATATAGATTAATTAACAAAATACATTTTTAATTTTCCTCTATTCTTCACATCGAGTTCACCTCTATAATCGCAATTAAAATCGTTTTTTATGATCTCGTAGGTGTTTTCAGAAATATTAATGCGTCCCGGTTCTGAATTACTTTCCATACGCGACGCTATATTTACAGTATCTCCCCAAATATCGTAGGCAAACTTTTTGGTACCAACAACACCTGCTACCACAGGACCTGTGTTAATCCCAATTCTAATATCAAACGTCGCCGTTGTGTTATCATCTATTTTTGCCTGATTTACAAAATCATTCATTTCCTTTGCAGCTAACACCATTTCTTTTGCTTGATCAACGTTATCATAACTCAAACCACCAACAGCCATATAGGCATCTCCAATGGTTTTAATCTTTTCTAATCCATATTTCTCCATAATTAAATCGAACTTAGAAAAATAATGATCTATCGTTTGCACTAATTGCTCAGGAGAAAGATTCTCTGCATAACTTGTAAATCCTTTAAAATCTGAAAACAAAACTGTTGCCGAAGGATACTTCTTCGCCTCTACTTTGCCATTATCTTTAAGTTCTTGTGCGGTTTCTTCTGGTAAAATATTAAGTAATAATTTATCTGAACGGTCTTTCTCTGTGGCAATAATTTTATTGGTCGCTTTAATAAATTTATTCCGTCTAAATAAGCCGAAAGCTAATAAACCTATAAAAAATAAAACACCGGCTATTGAATACATGATGATGCGATTGGTTCTTCCCTTTTGAGTTTCTAGTTCTAATTCTGCTTGTGTTTTGCTGTTTATAGCATTAGAAATCTTCTGGACTTCGGCAATATTGCGCACACTGTCTCGGTAAACAATATGATTTTTAAAATAATCTAAAGCCAAATTTGCATTATCAGCATTTTCATAAAGTTCAGAAAGCTTAAGATTAGCTTCGCTTATTTGTTCTTTTAAACCATAGGCTTTTGCTAGGTCGAGACTGCGATAACCATACTTAAAGGCAACGTCAAAATTACCTTTATCAGCATATATATCTGCTAAATAAGTTAAGTATACGGATATTGGATAATAATCTTTTAGTTTTTCTAAAATATTAATAGCCTTATTTATATTCTCCTCTGCGAGCTCATCCTTGCCTTGTTCTGCATATACGATACCGATATTACCTAAGTTATAGGCAATTCCAATTGGTTTATTTTTATTGTTATAAATACTGCTAGACTCTTCAAAAAACTCCAGAGCTTCTTTATATCTTTGAATCGTTATTGACCAATCACCAGCATTTAAAAGTGCACCGGCTAAATTTGTTGAATCTGGTATTCTCCTCAACATTTCTATACCATTAGTATAATATTGCTCTGCAAATTCATGGTTTTCCATAGCTGCATAGGTGTCCGCAATAGAAATCTGAATTAATGCCATTGATCTTTCATTCTTAGTCTTTTCGGCATATTCAAGCCCTTTCAGAAAAGCTTCTATTGCTTTTGAATTATCCCCTTTTTTAAGCAAAGCATTTCCTTTTGCCAAGTAACCCAGTCTAAACGCTTTTAAAGCAGAGTCTTTTGGTTTTACAGCAATAGCTTTCTCAATTAGAACTTCTGCATAAAATAAAGCAGAGTCAGGATTAGTTTCAAAAAAACTGATTAGATCTAATTGTAGGTATTCAGACTTTTCAGAGTCACCAGATCTTAGCAATTCTTTAATACTATCCGCAACCTTTTGATTTTGGCAGTTAGAATTCTGAATACTGAAAAAAAAGAGACCTATACATAGGATATAGGTCTTAATTTTAATTAACATAGTGCTTAACTTGTTTGTTCTTGCATCCTTATTTTAGGATCAACAGGATATATGATAGGACTATCGTTGATAGAAAAATTAACTGTATAAGGCTCATCTCCATTTATGGCATTACCTCTAACTGTAGCTGTAAGTTTTTTACCTCCACCTTTAGGGTCCTGTATACCAGGTGGGATTGGTGTATTCAAGATGTCGATACCATCTGGATTTTTTTTAACAACACTCAAAATATTTATGATGTCTCTGCCATTCGCAGCAACGCCTTGCCACTCGCAGGTTGCTCCTTTATTTACAGTAGACACATAGGTCTCTGGATGACCCGGATTTTCTAACGGGTCACTTTGATTGTCAGAAAAAACAACATGATTATTGATGTTGTCTGGATCTGTGGTTAGTCCCTCGGTTGTTACAGTTAGCGTAATGATTGTGTTGGCTGGTTTTCCTCCCATGATTAGTCGGGTTTTTAAGTTATTAATAGTTAAAATTATAAATTTAGAATAGTTAATGTTTTTTGTATGCGCTAATCATCGACTTGTTATTAACTAAGATAGTTTTATTTTTTAACATTACAAAAAATAAATAATTTCTAAAACTAAATGCTCAAACTATGAAACTCTTGAAACGTACTCAAAATATCGAGTATTTCCTCTATTACCATCTGGCATATATTTAAATCCAATAAAGCGCAACCAAGAAAGCTGATTATCAATATGCTTTGATTCAGAATATAACCCTAGCGTGCAACCTTTATAATTATTAGATTGCTCCTCGAAGATTTTACGCATTTCAAAACTTACTTTTAAAGCATAGTTTTCCTCTTCCATATGCTTACTTGCAACAAAAAAGCCCTCTAGTTTTTTATCACTAACTATGATAGCTCCCAGAATAGCTAAAGGCAAATTATTTTCGATCTTCCATATTTTAGAATAGCCTCCATTGCGAGTTAATTCAACTTGTTCAATTAAATGGTCTAACGAACTCTTCTTATTATGTTCATTGTGTAACTTCCACTCGTAATGTGTAAATTTCCAGGGATTATTTAGAATATAGGAAATGTCTTTTGAAGTTATTGTTTCGAGTAATTTAGACATATTGTCTTATTTATATTTAAAAAAATTAATCCATCACAGCTTTTGAAGGGTTCGCTAATACTCCTGAAAAAAAATTAATCACCTTACACGCTAATCCTTAACTCCCGGCTGTTTCATTTTCCAGTTGGTTTCTGCCTTAGCCTTATCAACCATGGCCTTCACATCACTTAGCAAACGCTTGGCGTCATAAATAATACCGTCTTTAATGGTGTATTTAACACCACCCACTCGAACCACTTCGTTGTCTTGAGTTAGTTTGATTGCACCTGTGCCATAAAGTACTTTTAAATTCATCAATGGGTTTTCTTCAACAATCACAAAATCTGCAAGTTTTCCAATTTGAACAGACCCAATTTTATCGTCCCAACCAAGCGCCTCGGCGCCGTTTAAAGTGGCCGCTCTTATAATCTCTAAAGGATGAAATCCGGCTTCTCTTAACAATTCAAGTTCTCGCGGATAAGCAAATCCATACAGTTGGTATATAAAACCGGAATCGGTGCCAACCGTAACGCGGCCTCCTCTATTTTTATATTCGTTAACAAAAGTCATCCAAAGTTTATAATTGTGTTTCCATTCCACTTCTTGCTCGGTTCCCCAATAATGCCAATAACTGCCATGGCTAATTTTACTGGGTTCATAGAATTTCCAGAGTGACGGCAAGGTATAATCTTCATGCCATTCGGCTCTTCTGGCACGATGCAAATCTCTACTCGCTTCATAAATATTAAATGTTGGATCTATGGTGAAATCCAATGCCAATAACTCATTCATTACCTTATTCCAGTGCTCTGAGTAGGGCTCAGCAGCTTGTTTCCAGAGTTTCCCGGCTTCCTCAAAACGGTGCTGTTCGTTTTGGTAATTATAATCCAAACGGTAGTGTTGTACAGTTCTATCATTAAACAACGCTTCGGGTAAGCCATACCAATGTTCCATAGAGGTCATTCCTGCTCTGGCAGAATGTAATACATTCCAGCGCGCTACACTTAATTGTGCATGATGCGCTGTGGATCTCAAACCCAACTTTTTGTTTTCGTCTAAGGCTGCGGTCATAATATCGGGTTCAGCACCAAAAAACTTGACACCATCAGCGCCTTTTTTAGCATTTTGCCTTACCCACTCTCGAGCCATTTCAGGCGTGGTAATAGGTTGGTTGCTTCCGGATCCAAAACCGGTATATTCAAAAATTCTCGGTGCAATAATTTCGTTGGCTGCACTTTGTCGTTTTAGCTCCAATGCGTTAATACCACTGGGCTGTCTTACGGTTGTGACACCATGAGCCATCCAAAGTTTAAATACATATTCAGGGTCTGCGCCTTGAGCATTTCCACCTATATGACCATGCATATCAACAAAACCAGGTAGTAAATACATGCCATTGGCATCTAGTTCTTTACCACCGGACTTTAGTTTTGGTCGTTTAGAGTCGTCAATAGGGACACCATCATATCCAACAACTTGTATATTGACAATTTTGTTGCCTTCAACAACAATATCTATGGGGCCTTGTGGTGGTGAACCATCACCATTAATTAAAGTAACACCACGAATAATGAGTTGAGAATGTGGTCCATCGCCTCGATAATTATCTTGAGCAAAACCGTTTAAAATAAATAGGAACGAGAATAGAATGGTTAGTTTTTTCATAATATTTCCTGACTTGATTAGGTTTTTTTAAGTTAAAATACGGTTTATTAATTGCGCGCTCTTGGCACAGAAATATTACTACCAAAAAACAAGGCGTTTAAAAAGAGCTTATTGGTACCATACCAAGCACCTCTAAAATTAGGATTGTCTGCAAACATTACAACCCGACCACTTCCCAACTGACTCACAATAAGGGAAGCGGATGGTTTTAAATAGATGTTGAGGTTATCACCAGAAATGTATCCATCTATATGAGGGTTTTCTGTGTATTTGGCAACAGTACCATATTGGCTAGTACTTGGTGCCAAAAAAACATTATTGTTTTTGTAAACAGGAAGTTTACCGGCTCTGTAACCAAATCCTAAAGGATGCGTGACGTCTAAATCAACTTCAAAAATAGCGCCGCCAACTTGCTCTCTGCCTAAATTTTCACTAGCATCAACATAAGGCAGTCTTTCAACTTTTTCAGATGCTTCCTTTTCGTCTTTGTCTTTCGACTTAGGCTTAGTAGTTAGTTTTTCCTTTACCAATTTTTGGTCAATTACCCATTTTGAAGCAGATCCAATGGTAATTAAGGTATTGCCGTTGGCCGTCCAATCTCTGATAGTTTGACGTTGAATAGAATCGATCGTATTGTAACTTCCTGAAACCATCACAAGGGTATTGTACTTTTCTAACCAATTGCCACGAATGGTATTGGTTTGAAGTTTTGTAATTGGCATTTTGGCTCTGGTGTCTAATAAATGCCAAACTTCACCAGCTTCATAGCTATTAACACCATCACCAATTAACATGGCTGCTTTCGGCTTTTTAACGGCTCTGAAATTGTTACTTCCTAAATCAATACCTTTAATACTAAAACCGGTATTTGCTGAGTAGATTGGGACATTAAATTTATCTTGAGCTTCTTTTACTATTTGGTACACCTCGTCACTTGTTAGTTCTTGTTGTTTGCTTACCGGAATCATAATGCTGCCATAATTAAAATCTTTGTCTCCAGAATTAGTTTTACTGGAAAAAGGCTTAAATGCTGATGCCGCAATGATACCTCTTGACTGCATATAGTATAAGGCTGAAGGCGCATAATAGTCGTCCCAATCCATGATGTATGCATAATCGCTTTTTGGAACAGACACTACCTTGTTAATGCTTTCGGTTGAAGTGACTTCCTCACCAAGATTAGCGGTTTTTAAGCCGCTATAATCCATATTATAAAAGTTGGCAACACTCCAGGCAGAGGCATCATAAAAAACACTATCGCGATATTTACTGTAGGTTTCAAACATAGATTGTACCATTCTGCGTTGTGGTTGTTTTAGTGGTACAGTAAATTTGTTTCCGTTTTTGTATACTTTTATTTTATGTTTTAAAAGGTAATCGACAAAGGCTTTGTTTCTATTGTTGTCGTAAGCATCACCAAACTCATAAGCCGTAAAGCCGGTAGGTATTTTTTCTGATAAAGCGGTTTTAAAAAATGTTTGTTGATATTGTCGTAAGTATGCTTTATTTTCAACAGCTGCTTTTATGGTAGCAAAACTTGATGTGTACTGATTTCTAATGGTGAATGCAAAAGATATGGTGCCATAATCTGTATCCTGAAGGTGACCTCTGGAACTGGCTTGCTCAAACAATAAAGCCAGAGCACCCTGTAAATCCGGATAAGAACTTCCATAACCCGGGTAGGTGCCATCAAAGGCTTCTTTGGTGAAGTAAAACGACCCGATTTCGTCTAGCGCACTCACAAAATATTTAGCAAACATGTCGTTTAAATCTTGATAGTTTTCTTTTGGCATTATAGGGTCTAGTGAGCCATTAGGTTTCATTGGCTCAAAAAAGTGATTGCTATTGGTTCCCATTTCATGAAAATCGGTCACTACATTTGGATACCATTGGTGATACCACTTTAGTTTACCTTGACTTTCAGGATGAACTGCTAATAACCAGTCTCTGTTCAAATCAAACCAATAATGGTTAGTTCTACCTCTAGGCCAGGTTTCGTTGTGTTCTGCATCGGCAGCATCAGATACAATTTCTTTTGCCAAAAACTGATTTGCCCATTGTGTATGCCTGTCGCGCCCATCAGGATTGATGGTTGGATCGATAAAAATAACCGAGTTCTCCAAATAATTTTTTACTTCAGGATTATTGGAAGCCACTAAGGTGTAAGCTGTTAACAGCGCAGCTTCTGAACTTGAAGGCTCATTGCCATGTACATTATACCCCAATTGTATAAAAATTGGAAGTGCATCATAATTTGTGGGATTTTGGCTTGGATCTACAAATTTTAAATGCTCCTGCTTTAAAGATTCTAAGTTTTTTAGATTTTCAGGAGTTGAAATGCGTAGCATTACCAATTTACGCATTTCATGTGTTTGTCCGTAAATTTCAATTTCAGCACGATCTGAAAGCTCGGCCAGCTTGGTTAGATAAGCTACAATCAAATCATGTCTGGTGTGCTGTGCACCAATAGGCCTGCCTAAAAATTCTTCGGGAGAAGGAATCTCCGGATTAAAAGGTCCTTTGTTTTTTAAGAAATAATCTTGTGCCGATAGCGGTAATACCATGATCGCACAAAGCACCATGGTGAACAATAATTTTGAAGAAGTCATTCGGTTGGTTAATTTAATAATAAGTCTCTAAAATAGAAATTTATTCTAATTCCGCACCGATAAACCTTGCCCTTTAACAATTAAATAAGCGTTGGCTGGTCTGTTTATTCAAAGGGAGTTCGTTCAATTCGTTAAACTTTCTTTGAATAAAAGCTAAATTTATTGTTAAGTGAAAAGAATGAAAAATTTAATCGAAGAAATAAGAACAAAAGCAAATTAATTTAACGCCTCTAACGAAGAAGTCAAAATAATATCCTTTTGCACCACATTTAAACCGTCAACAACAGTTGGTTTTAAAATACGGCTTGGATCACCTTTTTTAGAAATGCGTTTACGACATTGTTTAGATAATAAAGGATCTGCATCAAAAAGAAATGAAGGAATTTCATAGGATGTATTATCAGCTTCAGTAATAAACACAAACAATTGTTGTTGCATATTAAAACGTCTGTCGTTACCGGGGATATAGGTGTAAAAGGTGTACATCCCACTGTCATCGGTTTTAATTGAACCACTATTAATGACAGATTTTTTGCCGTTTTCATCAACAACATTAAAATTACCATGTTCATCGGCCTGTTCAATACTTAAAATAACATTTTTAGCAGGTGTCACACCATCGCTTTCATAAACAACTCCTGAAATTTTAAGTTTATTGGGTTTGGAATCAAATCCCGGAATAGTATCAGTATTAATCAAATCCTGAGCAATTAAATTGTGGCTTCCAACCCCAAAGGATAGTAATAAAACAAAAAGTAAATTTAGAGTTTTCATAAGTTTTAAAATTTGAGACACACCAAAAGTCAAAAAATAATGCCCAAACCAATAAAAAAATTGGTAACACCCATAAAATCACGACTAACTGAAAAAGAATGCAAATTATTTCGGTGAAATGTATTTATATAGGTGCTGTTTGATCTAATAAATAGTTATATGACATTGCTCTCTCCTATTAAAAAATTATTTTCAACATACCTATCTACTTAAAATTATAAACGTGAATATGTTAAATTTAAAAATCCTAAAAACGGTTGCTTCAAAAGACTCCAAACCTTCAAATTCTGTTAAACTTTCAGCCAAAACTGTATTATTTATAATATATTTATAACATTATTAAATCCCTCTTAAAATGAAAAATACTATAAGTCTCGAGACTGCTCAAGCATGGGCAAATCGTTGGAAAGAAGCTCAAAACAACAACAAAACACCACACATTGCGGCATTTCTAATTCCCGGAACGGATGTTAGTGAAGCACTTAAGCCCGAAAAAGCAGTTGACGTAAGAACTTATATGGGTATCGATGAAACGAATACAACACGCCTTATTATTGTAGGTGTTGACGAAAAAGGGAACGATTTAATAGACGAGGTCAACGGCTATTATATTTATGATTTTACCTTACCTTGCCCCGAATATTGTAATAATATTCCACCATTTATAGTTTCAAAATAGTACTTAAAATAGTTTTGATTATTTTCAATATATACGATGTTTTTTAAAGAGCTTTTTGATTTCTTGAAGTTTGCCGCATCTCCTTCTACCGTATTATTAACAATAAATACGATTCTATTTGCTTGGTTCGCTCTTAAAACAAAAATAAAAGTTTATAGTATTTTAGCACTGTATTTAGCCACCATTTTTATTATTCAAAATTATGGTGCTTGGTTGGCATTTAAAGGCACTAACAATCTTTTTGGCACACATTATTATTTCATATTGCAGCTATTATGGCTGGCTTATTTCTATCATGAAATTTGTAAGTTACAAATTCAAAAAAAAATTATCCGCTACAGTGTTATTTGCTGCTTAATAGTTTTAGCCGTTCAATATAGTTTAAAACCTGAGTTATATTTTAAATTTAATGAGTTAGAGGTATTTTTGTGTTCGTATTTATTAATTATATATGCGTTGTTTCATTTCTATAATTTACTTGGAGCCAAAAGAAAGTTTTTATTTTTTAACATTGGATTATTCGTTTATTTGTTTGGCAGCACCATTTTATTTTTAGTAGGAAACCTTAATTTAATTTTAAAACTTGACAGTATCAACACTGAACTTAATAAATTGATTTACACAATATTTCAGTTATTTATTTTGGCAGAAGGGATTTATATTTTTTACATGTTAAATGCCATTAATGTTAAATCTAAATTAATCCATGGAAAACATTGAAAACGTTGAAATTATCAGGGTTATCATTTATATATTCTTCGCTTTTATATTGATGGGCAGTGCTGTTTTGGTGTTTGTATACTTCTCTAGAAAAAAAATTATCGAACAAAAAATCAAAAATAGAGAGAAAGAAATAGCCCATCAAAAAACCCTTATCAACGCCATAATTGAAACTCAGGAAAAAGAACGCAACCGTATTGCACAAGATCTGCATGACGATATTAGTTCCGGTTTAAATGTGGTAGCCATTAACTGTTATATGCTGAAAACGCCCAATTTAGATTATAACGAACAATTAAAAATCACTAATACCATTCTGGAATTAACCAATAAGGTTTTACAAAGTTCTAGACGCATCGCACACGATTTGTTACCTCCTGTAATTGATAAATTTGGTTTACATGAAGGCATTAAGGAATTGGTTGAAAACATCAATAATATCGGACAGCTTCAGATTAAATATAATAACCATCTCAATTTTGATGATTTAGCACATGAAAAGCACCTGCATGTATTTAGAATACTTCAAGAGCTTATAAACAATTCTCTTAAACACAGTGAGGCCAATACCATTACTATTGACTTTAACCAAGACTCCGATGGTATTAAATTACACTATAGCGATAATGGCAAAGGTTTTGATGTAACAAATTCGGTCCATAAAAAAGGATTAGGGATGAAAAATATTGAAAGTCGCATATCACTTTTGCAAGCAAAACTGACTGTTGACTCAAAGTTGAATCAGGGCACACATTTTTTAATTCATTTCTAGGTAAGTATGGAAAAACAAATTGAAATTATTCTCGTTGATGATGAGGCCCTATTTAGAAGCGGAATAAAATTTATTCTCGAGCGTGAACCTAATTTAAAAGTGGTTTTTGAAGCGTCTAATGGCAATGAATTACTAAATTACTTAAAACGTGCCAAAAGACTTCCCGATATTATTTTAATGGATTTAAAAATGCCCATGCTTAATGGCGTAGAGACTACTAAAATTTTGAATACTTTATATCCACAATTAAAAGTAATAGCTTTATCCAGTTACGATACCAGATCTTTTATTATCAACATGATAAACGAAGGCGTTTCATCTTACATTATCAAAAATTCTACGCCGCAAGAAATGATTGAAACTATTAATAAAGTTCACCAAAAAGGGTTTTATTACAATAAATTAACATTGAAAATTATAAATGATGAAAAGAAAAACAAGAGCAATACAGCTGTAAAAAGTGTCTTGGACCCCGATTTTCTTACTAATAGAGAATATCAGATTTTGGAACATATTTGCCTTGAATTTAATACTCAGGAAATCGCTGAAAAATTATCTATAAGCCCACGTACCATTGAAGTCCACCGCAATAATTTAATGGAGAAAACCAAATCAAAAAATGTTGCTGGGTTGGTTGTTTTTGCACTTCAAAATGATTTAATCTCTATTGAAACGCTCTTAAAGATGAGTTAGACTAACCTTACAAACAGTAGTAGAAATGATTTCATTTTCTTTATTAAACCAAAGTTATAAAGCACTATTTATAAATAAGCATATATAGATCATATCTATTATTTTATATCGGTCGAGGCCTTTATCGTTTCTAACTATGTCTGATTATAATGTTGGATATGGTAGGTAGTTTATAAATATAATTGAGAATAAAAACCTCATATAAACTCTAAATAAATCACCTTTTAAGGGTAAAATGATTAATCTTGGTTATTCCACTATTAAAAACCGCTTTAAACCAATAATCATTTGAAGGCATCATTTGTCCTTGATAAGTACCATCCCAACAGTCATTTTCATCATCTAATAATTTTAAATTTTTACCGTATCTATCAAAAATATAAACTTTAAACTTTTGATTTGAAATACCACTTAAACTCCAGCAGTCGTTGAATCCGTCACCGTTTGGGGTAAAATATTTAGGATAATCTAATATTGGAATTGGCAGTTCTAATACACCACAACCATTAAGTTCTCGCACATAAATAGTGTAATATCCTCCACTTAAATTAAAAAACCGGTTATTTCTTTGCCAAGATATACCATCAATTGAGTATTCAAAATCAGAATTAGAATTAATATTAACCTCAATTGAGTTGTTATTGCTAAACTCAGTTACAGAAATTTCATAATTTGAGATTTCCGAGCTATTTATTACAGATATAGTTATTTGTGAAACAGCTGTTTCACAGATGCTGCCGGTTACCGTGTAGTTATATTCACCTTGTGAATCTAACTTTGGATTGAAAACACTTGTCCCTGAGGCCAGGTTCGGAGACCAATATCCATCAGTATCTGGCATACCTCCTAGTAATTCAAATAGGTTTATTGGATTTTCAGTTATACAAACTTCAATTTCGGTACCTACACCGGCATTTGGTGGATGTTCTAAAGTAACGAGTACAGTTGATTCATCAGAACCACATGTTGCGCTATCTACTACATATTTGTATACTCCGGCTGTATCTCTCTGAGGGTCGAAAACAGAAGTTCCGCTAATTAAATTGGGAAACCAATAACCATTAGCGTTTGGATTACCTCCTAAAATTTCGAACAAATCTATAGGTTCACTATTTGAACATAATGCTATTTCACCGTCTTCACCTGCATAAGGCAAATCATTGACCGTAATATTAATTTCTGTTGATGAACTACCACACCTTTCTGAATTCACAGAATAAACATAAGTTCCCGGCAAATCAACTGATGGATTAAAAATGCTATTGCCGCTTGATAAAATGGGTGTCCAAAAGCCATAGGTATCCGGAGATCCTTCTAAAAAATCAAATAAATCTAATGGATCTTCGTTAATACATATCTCTAAATCTGTTCCCTGGCCTGCGTTTGGTAAATTGTACAATAACACAGTTACCGTTGAAACATCATTACCACAACTTTCATTATATACGGTGTACAAATATTCCCCTGAACTATCGACGCTTGGATTAAAAATAGATGTACCACTTGACAAACTGGGGGTCCAATAACCATTAGAATCCACATCACCTCCTAATAAACCCAATAAATCTACTGCAGGATCATTAAAACATAGCTCAATTTCAATGTCTTCGCCAGCATTTGGTATTTCATTTATCTTAACCATAACACCATATTGTAAAGACTCTCCGTCGCTATTTATAAAGGTGTAGGTATAAAGACCCGGCGAATCAATAGCAGGATCTAAAATACCTGATTCGCTCGATAGTGCTGGTGACCAAGTTCCATTAAGTAATGGTTCTCCTGGTAATAAATTAAATAAATCTAACGGCGTGTCATTTATACATATATCCAAATGATTTACTTGAATTACCCCACAAATTTCTTCTACTTCGGATAAACTGCTACAAGCTGATGGATTACCATATATATTTAGGTTTCCAATAACACCGTTATTTGTTAAAAGATTACAAATCGCTGAGCAATCTAATAAACTATAGTTTCCCACAATGTAAGAGTCACTATCAGGAAAACCAATTTGCTCTAATGATTCTAATCCTGTTAACGTAGTTAGAGATTCATTATTATTAATTGAGAGAATACCACCAATAGATAAAAGTGAATAAAAGCCACTTATATTTTCTAATGCCTCATTTCCAAAAATTTGAACACTGCCACTAATAGAAGTCAAATTATTAAAGCCATTAATTTGAACAACACTTGGGTTATCGTGGAAAATAAACCAAATGTCTATAGTTTGCAACGAATTAAATCCGGAAACACTCGGAAGGTCTGTATGAGCAATTTCAAACCCACCCGATATGTCATTTATTTTATTAAAATCTGGTATGGTACTTAATATTGGACAAAACATAATTCCAAAAAAGCCATCTACCGATTTTAAATTTGAAAAGCCTTCAACAGAGCGAAGATAAAAATTAGATACTATTCGAAAACTAGTATGAATTTTTTCGAGCTTGTTAAAGCCACTAATAGTTTCTAAATATAAATTGTTAGAAAACACAAAAGCATTATTATAATCATTTTCACCATCCATTCCTGCTCCAACCGTTAATAACGAATCAAATCCTACAACATTTGTTATTTCGCGATTATTAGAAATACTGAACCAACCATCTACTTTTGTTAAATTTTCAAATCCGGTTAGAGATTGCATCGTATTATTATGGTTTAAAAAAAAATTACCTCCAACATTCTGTAAAGCCTCAAAACCGGAAATCGAAATGATGGTTGGGTGATTTTCAGAAATAATAAAATCACCTCCAACAGTATGTAAGTTGTTAATACTGGCAACTGTTTCAACTTTAGAATTACGAATAATAAAGTCGCCACCAACGTGTTCTAGGTTGTAAAAATTCGAAACACCGTTAACTTTTGCATAGCTTAATTCGAGACTGCCACGAATAATAACAATTGAAGTTAACTCAGAAATATCAGTAACATCAAAACCAATTTTTAAATCGCCATCAATTGTATTACAACTACCAAAATTATTTAGAAATTCTTGCACATCACTTTGATTATCTAGAATGACATCACCGCTTGGACATTGGGAATATAAGAATGTATTAAATAATAAAAAGCAGTATAAAAAGGTGTTTTTTAGCATGATTAGATCTGAGGTGCATTATTTTATAAGTGCTAAACTATAAAATATTCTTTACAAACTGTCCATTTTTTATTATCAATAATAACGCCGTCTGTGTATTGGTAAACAACTCCAAATTTTCTAAAGGATTTCCATCGATAAGTAATAAATCTGCCAAGGCACCTTCTTCTATCACTCCTATCCTACCCGCATACGGACTCCGTTTTCCCGACATGGCCAATATATCCGCATTGTTAGAAGTAGCCATTTTTAAAATTTCGTAGTTGTTAAACCATCGTTTCATTTTAAGTAATTGAACACCCGGTTGTGCGGCTTTTTGTCCATCAAAGAGCACATCGGTTCCATAACCTATTTTAACGTTATATTTTTTTGCTAGTGCAAAGGCAGTGTCTGTTCCGTTGTACATTTCTAACTGTTTAGCTCTGCTTTCGGGCGACAATACACCTTTGTCGCCCTCGTCAATAAAAGGCTGTAAACTCCAGGCCACATTGTGTTCTACCATCATTTTAACGGTTTCTTCATCTATCATTTGTCCGTGATCAATGCACTTCACTCCTGCCCTGATTGATTGTTGAATGGCTCGTGGCGTATAAGCGTGCACAGTAACATAAGTTCCCCAATTTTCGGCTGCCTCTACAGCTGCTCTAATTTCAGCTTCGGTGTACTGCGTCACATCTAAAGGGTCGTACATTGATGAAACACCGCCGCCGGCCATTAGTTTTATTTGGCTGGCACCTAACATGAGTTGTTCACGTGCTTTAACTCTTACAGCATCGGGGTTATCGGCAATTGCCGCGGCATTGATGCGCTCGGCATAGGTTAACCCTTTCGTTGGATCGGCGGGTATGTCATTTGGCAATCTGAAATCGCCGTGACCACCGGTTTGAGAAATAAACGCTCCCGATGGCCAGATTCTCGGACCATTAACCAATCCGCGATCTATGGCTTGTTTTAATCCAAATACAGGTCCGCCCAAATCTCTAACACTTGTATAACCGTTCATCAACAAATTTTCAATGTTCTTGGCGGCGGCAATGTTCACAAATCCAATATCTGAAGTCAATAAGGCTATTTGAGGCAAACCGGCAAACATAGCGTGATAATGTGCATCTATCAATCCGGGCATTAAAAATTTACCACCACCATCGATAATGGTTACCAAAGCACTTTTATTGGTAGCAATAGGTTTATTGGAAATTTTACTGATTTTATTACCTTCAATTAGTACATTGCCTTTAATGGTTTTTTGGTCAATGCCATTAAATATTTCAACGTTATTAATAAGTATGGTTTGAGGTTTTTGGGCTTTTAGCGAGATACTCAACAACAGTAAAATAATTAAGCTTACCCGGTAAATTTTCTTTATCATTTTGAGTGTATTTAATTGAGGGTAAGATAACAATAGATGTGGTAATAAACAATGAATATTTTAAAAAAACCAAATCGTCTAAATTGCCATTAATTTAAAAATAGTAATTTCGGGTCTTACATTAAATCGAAGTTGCAGCGTATGCCCCAATGCGCGGTTGATATAAAGTCGTCTGCCATCGTTCAAATCAATTTCACCTTGAGAATAACGTTTGTTTTTAACAGGAAGTATAGGTTCTGATAAAAACGGCAGTTTTATTTGTCCGCCATGCGTATGACCCGATAAAATCCAGCCTTGATAACCGTTCCAAACATCCATATCGCAAACATCCGGATTGTGGCATAGCACTACAGTGGACTCATTTGACCTATGTAAAGCAGTAGCTTTTTCAGGTTCAAAATGCAGTCCCCAAAAGTCGTCTATACCAATAAAACTTAAACCGTTGATATCAATTTTTTCGTTTATAAGAATGTCAATACCGTTATTTTGCAACCTTTCGGATACACCATCAGCCACCCATTGTTCTTCCCAACGGTGTCCGTAATCATGATTACCTAAAATGCCAACTGTACCCAACTTACCTCGAACGGTATATTTTAAAACCTCATCGAGTTGTTCAAACTGGCGCTTACCTCTCCAAGTAACGTAATCCCCGGTATACGCAACAATATCAGGCTTATATACTTGTGCCTTTTTTAAAGAATCTATTATAAATTGGTAATCAAACTTATCACCTACATGTAAATCGCTTATTTGCATCAGGGTCTTGCCATCAAGGTGTGACGGCAAATTTTTAATGGGCATTAACTTTTCAACGAATTCTAACCAAAATGGCTCAACTTGCCAGGTGTAAAAACCTGTAAAAGTGCTAAGCGCTACAGTTCCTAATGCAGATTGTTTGATAAATTTTCGTCTGTTCATTTTATAGGTAAACGAATAAAATATGGTTTTGTTTCAGAATTTCACAAATACTGTACAAACTTGACATTCATCATCTTTAGACATCTTCATTTGAGCTAATTTTGCGATATCTAACCTGAGTTTTTACAAAAGTACAAAGCAATCATGACCACCGAAAGTTTAATCCAAAATCTAAATCAGATTCTTGAATATATCATAGATAATGATTCAAAAATCGATACATCTGTTGCTGAAGTACACCCTAATTACCGGTTGAGCGCCAAGAATCTTTGTAGGTATTTAATGTTGAGAAGTGTCGATTTAAGAACTTATCACGATAGTTTATCAGACTATGGTATTTCTTCACTCGCTACCTCCGAGGGTTACGTTTACAGCAATCTTTTTAACGTGGTTAAAAACTTAAAACTCATTCAAGGTCAACCGGTTCAAGAACCCGCTGCTATTGAAATGATCGGTTATAAAAAGAGCAAAAAAATACTCAAACGCCATACGCGTCATTTGTTTAAGGCCGAGGATAAAAAACATCAGGTACGCATTATGGTAACGCTTCCAAACGAAGCCGCTCACGACAAAAGCATGATTCAACAACTGGCCGATAGCGGTATGCAAATTGCCCGCATTAATCTAAGTCACGGTAATTTGGAAGAATGGTCAAATATGGTGAAATACATTAAACAAATAAATAAAGAAACTACACACAACATCATTATTTACATGGACTTATCCGGTCCAAAGTTAAGAATTGCGCCTATAGCTATTCCTCGAAAGAAAGGAAAGTTTAAAAACAGTATTTCTGTTCGTGAAGGTGAACATATTTGCCTGACAAAAACAGATTCCCGGGGAAAATCCTCTAAATTTAAAAAACACGGCAAACAAACCAAAATAGGTGAAATCGGGGTGCTTCTACCCGAAATAATTGAAGATATAAAAATCAACCACCGTGTGTTGTTTGATGACGGGATGATTGAATCTGTAGTGGTATCAAAAACAACCGAAGCGGCAGAGTTGCTCATTACCAAGTGCTATAAGAATAAATTAGCCTCAGAAAAAGGCATTAACCTACCCGACACCCAACTCAACCTGCCTGCACTTACAGAAAAGGATATAGAAAATTTACCCTTTGTTTGCGGCAATGCCGATATTGTTGGTTATTCGTTTGTTAGAACAGCATCAGACGTTAATTACCTGCATGAGCAATTAAAACTGTACAATGCCGATAATATTGGCATTGTATATAAAATTGAAAATAAGGAAGCCTTTGAGAATTTACCCTTTATTTTATTGGAAGGCATGAAGCGCGCCCCTATGGGCGTAATGATTGCCAGAGGTGATCTGGCTGTTGAGATAGGTTTTGAAAGAAGCTCAGAGGTTCAAAACGAAATATTATGGCTTTGCGAAGCTGCTCATGTTCCGGTTATTTGGGCAACTCAGGTGCTTGAAAATTTGGCCAAAACCGGTATTCCAACACGCGCTGAAATTAGCGATGTGGTGCAAGGTGTTCACGCCGAATGTATCATGCTTAATAAAGGTCCGTTTATCAACGATGCTATCGTACTTCTTAAAAATATTCTCACGCGAATGGAAGCGCACTCCTTTAAAAAGAAAAATGCGTTCCGTGCCTTACATGTAGCACAAAACGCATTGCATCCTATATTGGGAATCTCGAAACCGCTTGTAACGGATTAACCGAGATTAATATATTTTTTTTAAACCAAATTGATCTAACATTACTTTTTCTGAATCAAACGAAAAAGTAAGACCCAATTCCTTCCAGGCTGTACCTTCCAGTCCTTTTAATTCAACACCATTGGCTGTTTTGGTTATAGTAAACAGAAATTTAGTGTATTTATCATCTACTTCTTCCATCTTTTCGTTAACCGTTGTCATCCCGTAAGTATTAACAGCTTGTGGTTGATTTTTTAAAGCAGTAAACGATAAATCTGTCCAAACGGTACCTTCAACACCCTGCATTTTAAAACCATTGGCGGTATTTTCGATAACAATTTTAAAATCTTTTAGGTCTGATGCCTTGGTGTCTTGAGCATTTAGTTTGCCTACGGTAAATAAAACCGCAACTATCATCAAGAGTTTTGTGATTTTTAATCCGGATAAAAATAAACTTTTCATAATTGAAGATTTGGGTTAAACAATTTCAACTTTGTAAATATAATAAAATTCTATTAAACAAGCTATTGCATTTATTCCTCTACTACGGGCATAGGCGTAAATGGTTTGATTCCAAAAGCCGGATACACTTCAGTCGGATAATAAATCGTACCGCCGCGACTTACCATAGCTATGGTTTTTATGGCTTTGATATCTTCAACAGGATTCCCGGGAATTAAAAAGAAATCGGCTAATTTGCCCGCTTCAATGCTTCCAAGGTCTTCATCTCCCATATATTTAGCCATATCATAGCTGGCCAATTTTAAGAGTTCAGCGGGTGTATATCCCAATTGTTGGTACAACTCCAATTCGCGATGGTAAAAGAATGAACCACCCAAATCGGTTCCCGGTACAATAAAAATCCCTTTCTCTTTCATCATTTTTAAAGTCTCCACTATTTTGTTGTAACCTGCCTTATAAGCCAAATCATCTTCAGGTGTAGCCACTTCTGCCAAAGCCATTTTCGAGCTGCGTTGGACATTTGGAGGCATATGGTCTATAAAGTCTTTAGTACCTTCCATAACTTCACCGTTTCTAGCGGTCAGTAAAACTTCATGAATAGCTAAGGTTGGATCTATGGCTGTGTTATTTTTAACAAACAAATCCATGGTTTCTTGAACTTTAGCACTGTTTAAATCTATTTGAGGTAATCGTTTTAAAGCTGTTAATCTCAATAGGGTTCTCGTGTCTTCATCCGGTTCTAGCACCCAGCCCAACATGGTTTGATTGATATGGGTCATTTCGTCAAAACCGGCTCTTAACATGGCGTTGGCGTTTGAAAATGCCGGTACATGTCCACAAACAAACATATTGTATTCGTGCGCCTTTTTAACTATGGCGGGTGCCCAATCACCATTCATAGAGTTGTAAAGTTTCACGCCGTAATAGCCCTTCTCCCGATAGGTATCTACTGCCGCCAATGCCTCAGCTTCAGACCCTACTACAATACCATTGTTGGCGCTGTATTCACTTTTACCTTCAATAAAGCCCAAACGGTGTATTCTTGGTCCGGCCAGAATACCGGATTCTATTTTTTTGACCAATTCGTCAAGCACTTCGTTGTTATTACCCATATCTCTAAACGAAGTAACACCCGCCAACACATTTAACAAACCATCTTCATCACCGGCATGGGCATGCATTTCATACATTCCCGCTACCAAAGTGCCACCTGCCCCATCAATCAGAACTTCGTTTTCGCCTTTGGCATCAGCATCCTCAATGCTTTCAATTCGTTCGCCATTAATTACAACCGACGATAAATCTGAAAGCGATAAAGTCTTAGGATCAAATATTTTTACATTTGATATGCGTACTTTTTTACTGTAATTGTGAGCGAATTCTTTTTGCAGCGATTCAAATCGTTCTGCCGAATACTTCTCAGCATAGGCCCGAAGTTCTTTTTCTTTGGCTTCAAATCCTTCGCGCAAAATAACAAACGACGGACTAATAACAGCGAAAAGACGCATATCCTCATCTGCCATCATGTACGACGGATTCAAATCTGCTCCGGATATGGCGTAAGCCGTAAGATTAACAGTGCTTGAATCAACCGTAACGCTGGTTTTTTCCATTTCGGTTAACTTCAATGTTCCTGCCGGAAGCACTTCAGCTGAATTATCTTCAGATTTTAAAAGACTACGTGCCGTTAGAATCGCTGAATAAGGACTTCCCGATTGGTTCACATACCATTTAGTGGCATCAACTGCGGTGCTGTCGCTTCCTGTGGCGTCTGTCCATGAAGCCGTGGTACCGTTATAAGTGTAATGCTCATCTACGGCATTTCCAAAAGTAGTATTGCCTGTAATTTGCCATTGAATAGGAAAACCCGCTGCATTTAAAACAATGGTTTCTTTCATGGTTGGTCCACGCCCGTTGTCTTTATAATCGTAATCTACTTGAATGGTATCCCCGGAAATTTGAGTTTTTAAATACCCTACAATAGCACTTCCAGAGATGACCGAATAGCTTTCATTGCCTTGGTAATTTATTAAGGAAGACTCCTTTGATGGTTCCTGTTTGCAGGAAGTGAGCAAGAATAATAATAGAGATACATACAAAAAAGACGTTTTCATAATGGTTGGTTTAAGAATATGCATAAAGATAGCAATAAAGATGTTTAATGCAACAAGCTATATATTTTCATTGTATTAAAAATACCCTAAATTAATGTAAACTAGACCCTTATCAATTCTGTTTAAATTTTCACACTATAAAGCCCCGGGTATGAGACTAAAAAAAGCATTTTTTCGTAAATTTAGGGTTCTGAAATTAATTAACTTCAATACATATCCTCATGAAACATTTTAAGTTTTTGTTTGTTCTATTACTATTACCGCTATTCACTCTGGCACAATTAGACCTGAGTTATCAAACGCCTCACGATAACATTAAAAGCCTGGCCGATGTGACCATGCCACCAAGTATTAGCATTAATAACGATGGTAGTAAAGCACTCCTCATTTCCCGTGACCAGTATAAAACCATCGCTGAGTTGTCTGAAACCGAACTGCGTCTGGGTGGATTGCGTATCAATCCGGTAACCAATATTTCAAGCCGAGTGCGCTATAGCACTCAACTGGAATTGTTTGATCCAAAAACAAAAACCAGCTCCCAAATAGCCAATATGCCGGCAAATCCCAGAATTGCCAATATCAGCTGGTCTCCAAAACAAAACTACATTGCCTTTACCAACACCACCGAAACAGGCGTAGAGTTATGGGTGATTGATTACGCAGCCAAAAGCGCTAAAAAGCTTACCGATGACAACCTCAATGCCAATATGGGTGGCGCTATGGAATGGATTCCTAATGAAAGTGGATTTTTGGTAACAACGCTGCCTGCAAACCGACCTAAATTAATTGACACTTCTGTGAGTATCCCCAAAGGCCCAACCATTTCGGTTAATGAAGAAGGCCAAAAAGCCCAAAATCGCACCTATCAGGATTTACTGCAAAATAAAGCCGATGAAGCTAATTTTGAAACCCTGGTTACCAGCGAAATCTATAAGGTAAATTTAGATGGCACCACTACCCTATGGAAATCAGCCGGTATGTATTCAGGAATGTCATTCTCTCCCGACGGTAATTATGTGATGGTAACCGAAATCAATAAACCCTTTTCCTATATAGTACCTTATTCAAGGTTTCCTACCAATTATAACCTTTATGATCAAAACGGAAATTTTATAAAAACCATTACCGAAGTGCCGCTGATTGAAGAATTACCCAAAGGTTTTATGGCAACACGCACGGGTATAAGAAACGTGAGCTGGCGCAGTGATCAGCCGGCAACGTTGTACTGGGTGGAAGCCTTAGATGGTGGCGACCCTGAAACGGAAGTTGACTTTAGAGATGAAGTATACCAGTTAAAGGCACCTTTTACGGGTGAAAAAACGCCAATGGTAAAAACTAAATTACGTTATGCCGGGGTCACCTGGGGCAACGATCAACTGGCCGTGGTTTACGAAAGATGGTGGAACACCAGAACCAGTAGAACTTTATTTTTCAATCCTTCAAATGTTAATGAAGAACCTCAGCTGTTTGTAGAACGCAATTATCAGGACACCTATAGCGATCCTGGTTACTTTGTTACTACCAGAAACCAATTTGACCGCTCGGTTCTTGAATTCGCCAAGGCGAACACGCTTATTTTGATGGGTGATGGTTACTCACCGGATGGTAAATTCCCATTTATTGATGAATACAATGTAAACACCCAATCTAAAAAGCGATTGTATCAAAGTAAAGACGATGATTATTTAGAAGATTTGGTGAATATCATCGACATTAAAAAGGGACAGGTTTTGGTGCGATTGGAAAATGCGACTCAGTTCCCCAATTACTATATGAGAAACATCAAAACCAAAAAACTGGAGCAAATTACCAATTTCAGCAACCCGTTTAAAGCACTGCAGGATGTGCATAAAGAAATCATTACCTATAAGCGCGATGACGGATTAGAACTTTCGGGTACGCTGTATTTACCTGTGGGATACGATAAATCCAAAAAGGAAAAAATGCCAATGATTATGTGGGCTTATCCGGTCGAGTACAAAGACCGCAGCAGTGCAGCTCAGGTGACTTCCAATTCTAAAGAATTTACCTATCCGTATTACGGCTCTCCCATTTATTGGGTCAACCGCGGTTATGTGGTATTAGACGATGCGGCTTTTCCTATTATAGGCGAAGGCGATGAAGAACCCAACGACAGCTTTGTAAAACAATTGGTTGGCAACGCTAAAGCGGCTATAGATGCCGTTGATGCTATGGGTTATATAGACCGAAACCGCGTGGCTGCTGGTGGACATAGTTATGGTGCTTTTATGACGGCTAATTTATTGAGTCATTCCGATTTGTTTGCTGCTGGTATTGCCAGAAGTGGTGCTTATAATCGTACGCTAACGCCATTCGGATTTCAAAGTGAAGAGCGCAACTATTGGGAAGCACCGGATGTTTACAATACCATGTCGCCATTTATGAACGCTCACAATATGAAAACCCCCTTATTGCTCATTCACGGTGAAGCCGATAACAATTCGGGTACCTACCCTATGCAAAGTGAACGCTATTTTAATGCCCTAAAAGGCTTAGGCGCACCGGTAAGGTTGGTGATGTTACCTAAAGAAAGTCATGGTTATGCCGCCAAAGAAAGCATTATGCACATGCTCTGGGAGCAAGATCAATGGTTGGAGACTTATGTAAAGAATAAGCCGGTTGAGTAAATAATCGAATTTTATGAAATTGAAAAAGACCCGTATTTTTTAATATGGGTCTTTTTTATGAACTGCTATTTGATATTCTATTGAAAAACAAATGGCATGCACTCCTTTCTCCAGAACGCTATTGGAACGGGTGCACTCGGAGTGACAAATGAATGACGTTTATTTTGTCATTCCGACGAAGTGCCAGTCCGCCTTAGGCGGAAGGAATCGCATCACCTTAGGTCCAAATTTCCCGATTATTAGGACCCATTCAATGAGACTCCTCGTCGCTCGTGCCTTGCTGCTTTAGGGTGATAAAAATATATAGTATTGGATTTTAAATTATTAATACTGACAATGGCAAACCATTAATTTAAAATTATTCAGTAAATAGGTGTCTATAGCAATTATTTATTTTCCATGTGGTTCTATATGACATTCAAGCTTTACATTAATAAACTAAACTCACCACATTCATTTGAATCCAATTTTTAGAATCTAACCAAAAGTCCGCCACCCCAACCGTATTGGTTATTATAATTCCCTTGAATGGAGAAATTACGTGAAAGAATATACGACAGTCCAATAAGCCATTCTGTTTCTTCCTCGAAATCTGCGCCATTCTCAAAATCATTAACCCATCCAAAATCTGCCCGGTATTCATATTCTCCCTCCAAAAATATTCGTGGAAATAAAAGAAATTCTCTGTCGAGTCTAATTCTTGGTCGTAGTTGGTGGTCGATGCTCAAATCAAGACTAAACATATAAGGAGAAAAATATTTAATCCCCGATACAACCACTGTGTTGATTCTATCAAATGAATCAGGACTTTCGTTTTCTGCATTTACTCCCACATATAGTCTGACCCAGCTGTTTAAGTACCTATTGTAGCTTATTTCAATTTCTGCATTTTCTTTGTAATCAAATTCACCACGCAAACCAAACTCATTTCTAATGTTGCTTGACGTTAATACTACTTCATTAAAGTTAGACCCCAAACGAGCTAATCCCCAATGGAAATATTGATTGCTCTCGTGTATTAATTTTTTTACAGGGTAGGCTTCCATTCGTTCATCACGTGGCGTGTCGTAACTAAAAATGCGAGCCATTCCGCTCATCATATGGTAGAGAACGTGGCAATGAAAAAACCAATCTCCGTATTCCTCATTGTAGAATTCTATGGTTACTTGTTCCATTGGCGGTACATTCACCGTATGTTTTAGTGGTGAACGTTCTCCATTTTTATTAACCACCCTAAAATAATGACCATGCAGGTGCATTGGGTGGTGCATCATTGTAAGGTTATTTAAGGTTATCCTTGTAACCTCTCCGCCTTTGATTTTAATTTTATCAGTCTCGGACAAGGGAACACCATTAATACTCCATACGTAGCGGTTCATATTTCCCGTAAGGTTGAGTAATAATTCATTCACCTGAGCATCTACAGGGAATGTAGTTGGCTGGGTTGCTTTCAGAAAATCGTAATTGAAATATGTTTTTCGTGTATCGTAATCAAATTTGGCCGTGTCTTTAATTGAATTATCCTGATGCTGCATATGTTTATGATTTGTCTTCACCATTGGCATTTCAGATACTTTATTCGTATCCTTTTCCCTATGACCATTAATTTCATGATCATCTTCCATATTCATATGGTCGTGCGACATGTCCATCTTCATGCCGTACTTTTCCTTTAAGTACTTTGGCGTATTGCGTTTAAGGTTTCCTATGATAGCCGGTGCACCCATCTTCATATCCATATTGGCCATTTGCTTCATCATGGCCACTTTATCAGGTCTATCAATAACGGTTGCCGGAAATAAAACTCCACTTCCTATTTGAATTGAAGTATGCCCCGAACCATCTTGAGCTGTGGCGGTGATTTCTAAGGTTCCATTAGGAATGCTTACGATGATATCATACGTTTCGGCGATTGCAAAAAGAAAACGGTTTTTAGAAACAGGTTGAACGTCTACACCATCACTGGATACAATTTGTGGGTTACCCCCTCCAAAGTCTAGCCAGAAATAAGTGGAGGCAGCTGCATTGATAAATCTCAGCCTTACTTTCTCACCCGGATTAAATTCAGGATACTTGGCCAAATCTTGTCCGTTACTTAAAAAAACAGGATAATAAATATCAGCAATATCTGCGCCTTCCATTCGGTCTCGCCACATTTTAAGTTGTGCCCCAAAAGCATTTTGACTAATAGCACGGCTTAATGGCACGCTTGTACCCTTTCTTACCTGATACCATTCATTACCTCTTTTCAAATTTTTTAATACATTCTCAGCCTTCTCATTTGTCCAATCAGATAAAACTACCACTAATTCTTTATCATAGCTGAGAAGTTTTTCTTTTGGTTGTATAACTATCGATCCATAGACACCTTTTTGCTCCTGAAGCATTGTGTGTGAATGGTACCAATAGGTTCCCGTTTGATTGATTGGTATCCGGTACTGAAAGGTTTCATTAGGCTTTATGGGTGGTGTGGTTAAATAAGGAACACCGTCATAAAAATTAGGAAGAATTATACCATGCCAATGTATTGAAGTTTCTACTTCCATCTTATTAGTAACATTTATAATGGCCAGGTCACCTTCTACGAACTCCAGAGTTGGTGCCGGAATGCCGCCGTTAACCGTGATGCCATTAGCCGTTACACCAGCCAATGTAATATTACTTTCAGCAATGGTTAGGTTATATTCTTTAACCGGCCTTCCCTCTTCTGTTCTGTCTTGTCCGTTTGTTCCAACCTGGGAAAAAAGTATGTTTGTTGTGAATATTATTATGATTAAACAGTATGTTTTTATTATATTTTTATTGTTCATTTTTGAGTCTTTCTATCATTCTTTTCATTTCTGCAATTTCCTCTTCCTGTGCTTTAATTATTTCTTCTGCCAACTTTTTTACCTCCGGGTCTTTTATATCTGCCTTGTTACTGGTAAGAATAGCAATGGAATGATGTGGAATCATTGCTCTTAACCATTTCACATCATCTATTGGGATTTGTTGCCTTACCAGAACTGTTGAAACTGCCATTAATAGCAGGCTGCCAACAATTAACATCGTGTTTTTAAGTTTACTGGTGTACATGTTACGCATAAACAAGAACATGATTATTGCCATTCCACCAATACCTATTAAGGTCATATACATTCTTGTCCAGCTAAAAAACACGTGACTTAACTCATAAGTATTGAAATACATAGTTATGTACATGGAGATTGCCGAACAAATTAGCATGAGGATAAATTTGGTATAGTTTGATTTATTCATTTTACTATTTTTTTAAAGATTACAACCAAAGATTGGCATTTTAACTCGTGGTGATTTGGTGGACGAGTTTTTTCGAAAGAGTTATAAAGGTATGAAAAAAATCGGACTTTATTTTTAGCATGCTCGATCCAAATTTTCAGATATCAAGACGCATTGCAATGAGACTCCTCGTCACTCGTGCCTCACTCACTCGGAGTGACATATGACGTTTGTTTTGTCATTCCGAGATCAATTAAAATCCATTCATCTTCCATCTTAAACTTCTAATATCGTATATCGTAAATCAAATCCTCTCTTCTCCCTGCCTGTCGTCAGACAGGTCTTCTCTCTTCTCTCTTCTCTCTTCTCTCTTCTCTCTTCTCTATTTTCTATTTTCTATTTTCTATTTTCTATTTTCTATTTTCTCACCCAAAACAAACCCCAAAACATGACCAATATCATATTTTTTCACTAACTAATTCACTACCTTATAACCGATTTAAAAGGAAGTTTAACTTAAATCTTTCAGTTATGTCACTTGTAAAATTTAACAACAGAAACCGTTTATTCCCATGGAATAACGCAAGCTTAAAAGATTTATTAAGCACTGACACATTCTTTAATGACGACTTTTTTACTGAAGACGGATTGATGCCTGCAATGAACATCAAAGAGCATGAAACCGACTTTGAGATTGAATTTGCAGCTCCAGGTTTCTCTAAAGAAGATTTTGAAGTGAGCATTGAAGACAACGTACTCTTCGTTAAGGGTGAGAAAAAACTTGAACGCGAAGAAAACGAAAAAGACTTTATGCGAAGAGAGTTTAATTACAGCGCTTTTAACCGTTCCATCAAGCTGCCAACAACAGCTAACTTGGAGGAAGAAATTAAAGCCACCTACAAAAAGGGTATTTTAAACCTTCGTATCAACAAGCTTGAAGCCTCAAAAACAGCTCCTAAAAAACTGATTGAGGTTAATTAGATTTCTTGACAGCAACAGGGCGACGTAAAGAGCGCCGCCCTGATTGTCAAAACTTAAAAACTAGAATCATGACACCTACAGATTATTATCCAAAGTTGATGAAATGGCTAAGTCCGGACGATTTGAACGACATTTGCAAAACGTGGTTGTCTGAACTACAATTTATTAAAGACGAACAGCGGTTCTTTCAAGAAGTGATTCGAGATCACAACAGAGAATTAACCACCAAATCTAACTACGCACACAGTAAAGAATTACTTGAGCAACTTGCTAAAAGCAGTGCCAAAACGTTTCAATTAATAAGAACTGTAGAACATCAGTTAAGGGACCTTGAAATATTGGTAGACGGCGTAGACCAGCTTAAAGAAGAACAAAATTTTAAAAGATGTCAAGCCGGTTTACATGACGAAATGGATACACACAAAAATGCCTTTAAAAACTTAAAACGCGAATTATTTAAACACATCGCACACATTCTCAAAATCGAAAAAAGTGTATCTAAGGTTTGAAATTTAGCAAGTTGCTTTAATTTAAAACGAAAACACCCAAAGCTTTGAAAAATAAATCTTAGCTTTGGGTGTTTAATTTTCATAACATCTCACATGAAACACTTATGCTACTTTTTATGCCTTATCGCACTAAGCTTCACCCAGGCTCAGCAAACCTTTTACGGCACTCAGGAAATCACCTATCACTACGAAGGCGAAAGTGCCGAAATGATGGCACAATATATGCCCAAAGGCATGACCTCTTACTACGGAAAAGATAAAAGCGCCGTAGATTTTAACGGTGCTGCTATGGAAGCCATGATGAACCGCGTGGTGACCACCCCAACCGAAAGTTTTGCCATAAGCCATAATAATAAAGCAGTATATACTATGGATAATGATTTTGTAGAACAAAATCAGCCTAAGATGGAAAATGTACAGGTTGAAAAAGTTGAAGGTGAAACCAAAGAAATATTAGGTTTAACTTGTGATAAATACACAGTGAGCATGAGCCAAATGGGCATGGAGATGAAAATGGTCATGTGGGTTTCAACCAAATATAGTATGCCCGAATACAAAGTAACTTTTAACCAGGATGCTTCAATGGAGCTTCTTAAACAAGCCAATATCAACGGTATTGTGTTGCGCTTAGAATCCGAAATTCCTTTGCCAGGTGCCAGTGTTACCATGATTATGGAAACTACCAAACTGGATCCATCACCCGTAGCCGACAGCGTTTTTGAAAAACCCGAAGGCTATGCTCTAAAGAATTTCGCAGATATGCCAATGCCCGGCTATTAATTTTGCGTTAACAAAATTTTAAAAAGACCTTGACATCGAGGTCTTTTTTTATATTTGCAACCGTGAATCCAAATCTTAAACTACATATAACCAAATATTTTAGTCTGTTCATGGGCTTATATATGCTTAATATTAGCGTAGATGTGCCCAATTATATTTTTAACGCCCCACAACCCGATGCGGCGTTTAACCTTCAAGAGAGTATTATTGAAATTGTAGTTGAAAAGGTTCTGGGCTTCGAAAATGCAATCCCAGAGACTCAGGACAGCGATGCAGACTCCAAAAGCCAAATAAAACCATCTTTTAAAATTGATGTTTATTTATCGCTTTATGCCCTAAGTTTTTCTGATTTTCAAGAAACGGTTAGAAATAACAACTATAACCATTATAGCATTCCGCTTATAGCCGAGCCATTTAGTGAGGTGACTTCTCCTCCACCCGATTTTAGTTAACATCATACCCAAGAATCAACTGAAGCTTTACTAGAAAGCTTCATTATCTGTATTGTTTAACTAAAATCATAAATCATGTTTAAATACTTAAAGCATTGGTGTTTACTATTTATTTTGTCGACACCGGTCATCTCAATCTACTCACAAACCGAAACTGAAACCAACAAACAAACCTTAGATAGCCTCTATATTGCTGAAACTGAAAACAGACCTAAAGAACGCCCCAAAGTACTGCACGCCGAACCTTTGTATATTGATTTAATTAGAGATTTGGGTGCCCGTAAAGGTGAAAAAGAATGGAACTTCGGATTTGGAATCACCGACAAACGCAATTTTGACGAATACCTGGCGCTGGTAGAATACGAATGGGCTCCGATTGACAGACTCGGACTGGAAGTAGAACTGCCGTTCTCCATTTTTGAACCTACCGAAAATGGCACGCAAGCACCCGGTAGCAAGTTGCAAAGCTTAAAACTCGCAGCTCAATATACTTTTTGGGTGTCTGAGGAATACAAAACCTCTTTGGCAATTGGTTATTTGCACGAATTTGAACTCACCGAATTCCGTAATTACAGCAGCAGTCGTTTTTATGCGGGTAACATCTATAATCCGTTTTTTATTGCTGCCAAACGATGGGGCAATAACTTTCATACCTTGCTGTATACCGGTCCGCAGTTTTTTGAAAACTTCAACAGTAATTCATGGGAAACCGTCTGGCAATTTAATACCAACTTTCACTACATGATAAGTGGTACACGTAACTTTCTGGGAATAGAACTCAATAAGGAATTAAATGATGCCGGTAAATTAGATATGGTGATGCGCCCACAAATGCGCGTGAGTGTAACCGATAATTTATTAATTGGTATTGTAACTGGCATTCCCATTAGCAGAGAAAACGAACGACTAAGCACCTTTCTTAGGATCATTTATGAACCCGGACATTAAATAAGCGTTGGTTAATGGTGTTATTGAGTTTTGACGTAAGATTTGAAGACGGAAGACGGAAGACGGAAGACGGAAGACTGAAGACCGAAGACTGAAGACTGAAGACAGCAAGATTTGAATATCTCATCTGAAAACTACACCATAAAAATGGCTCAAAAACAACAATATCTCATAAAAATAAAAAATATCGGTGAGCCCCTCGAACCCGATAAGATCTTGTGCGCTAAATACATCATGTTAACATTGTCAAACCAGAAGTATTCTATAAATCATCTTAGTAATATTAAAATTGACTTAAGAAAAAAAGCCCGCGTTGCGCAGTCCCCAACTCGTTGGTAAAGAGCCTGCCGCGAGCCTGTCGAGCGGTCTTGATCAAACAAAAAATGAATGAATAAAAATTAAGACTGCGAATCGGTCATAAAGCAAACGACATCCACTTTAAGTTTCTAATAAGACCGCATTGCAAATGCTTCGTTCATTCCTGATGATATAGATAAGCACTCGTTAAAAACGAGCGCTAGAATAACCATTTTAGACACTTGTAATTCAGGAAGATTAATCGTCGGCTTCGTCCACTGTTGCATCACCGCCATTACCAATAATTTTCAGGTACATAAAACCGCCTAATCCGGCTATAAACGAAGCTACCAGAATACCTATTTTAGCTTGGGTATGATACATATCACTTTCAAAAGCTAATTCGGTGATAAAAAGTGACATGGTAAAACCAATAGAGGCCAAAATACCGACACCTAAAATATGTTTTAGGTTAACACCTTCGGGCAATGCACACAGTTTAAACAATAGCATTAATCGTACAAAAAGGTAAATGCCTGTTATTTTTCCTACTATTAAACCTAGAGCCACGCCTAGTGTTATTGGACTTAAGAAATAGCCGAAGGATTCAACATCTATGGTGACGCCGGCATTGGCAAAGGCAAATATGGGCAGCACTACAAAACTCACAAAAGGATGCAAGGCGTGTTCAAGCCTTTGCAACGGTGGCGTGGCATCTTCGGTGAGCAGTGAAAATTTTTCTATGTTTTCCGAAATTTTATCGAAGTCTTCATGCGGGTCATTTATAGATTTTTGTTTTAAACGCTTTATTTTAGAGGTGAGCTGTCTCACCTTTCTTAAAAATAAAGAGGTATTTACTTTTTTATTGGTGGGTATGGTGAAGGCCGCTAAAACGGCGGCAATGGTAGCATGAACACCCGACAGCAAAACAGCCAGCCACAAACCACCAATGCCCATAACCGCATAAAACAAAGTATTTCTAATACCCATTCTATTAGCTGTAAATAATATGAGTAAAAAGAATCCACCCATAGCCAGATTATTCATTGAGATTTCAGATGTGTAGAACAATGCAATAACCAGTACAGCGCCTAAATCGTCAACTATGGCAACGGCTGTTAAAAATATTTTTAAGGATAGTGGTACTTTGTCTCCCAGTAAATACAAAATACCCAATGCAAAAGCAATATCGGTTGCCATGGGAATACCCCAGCCCGTAACGGCATCGGTTCCCTGGGTAAACATATAATAAATCAAGGCGGGAAATAACATACCACCAACAGCCGCAGCTACCGGTAGCAAAGCGCTTTTAAAGCTTGCCAACTCGCCATGCATCAACTCTCTTTTTAATTCTAAGCCAACCAGAAAAAAGAACATAGACATGAGTCCGTCGTTAATCCAGTGCAGCAGGTTTTTTCTAATGACAAAATCTTCAATGCCTATATAAATGTATCGACTCCAAAAGTTATGATAGCTTTCAGATAAGGCAGAATTAGCGAAAATCATCGCTAATACCGCCGAAAAAATAAGTAATAAGCCAACGGAGGTTTTCTTTTCAATAAAATTTTTGATGGGTAATAACAGAAGGATTTCTAAACTTGATTTTTTCATCTCAGTCTTATTTCACTTAAAAATAAAGATAATTTTTTTATTGAATTAAATCATTAAGTATTTCTGTAAAACTTATGAACTGATCAAATTAAAAAAGCCTATGGAGTGTAACATGTTAAAAAGAATAATTTTTAGTCTTGCATCAAGATATAAAGAAATAAGATTTTACACTTGAAACGGTAAATAAGAACGATTAATACACCTAATCTGTCATAAACTGAAAATAAACAACTTTAAGAACTACCCACCCCTAACCCCTCCCAAGAGGGGAATAGTTTCGTTATTTATTGTAAAATTCGTCTGATTTTATCCACACTGTACACTTATTTACAATGAAAATCATCAAACAAACTAACTATATCAAATTAAAAATTCATAAACATCCCCTCCTGGGAGGGGACTAAAGGGGTGGGTTGTTCTTTTAAAACTAAAGACTTTAATACCTAAAACTTGAAGACTTCACGCTTAAATACGTTTTTTTATCAAGCAACTGCGAAGCAATCATGAATACCTTATTATCAAATAAAAAATCATGAATAAAAAAATGAACAAAACATCATGAACATTAACTAAAATATACCGACAATCCCAATCTTCAAAAACAAGTCCTAAAACAAAAAAACTTACTATCAAAACACTCAATTTTAACCACTAATTTACAGCATCTTAAAACATCCTAAAATTCCCTATTGAGGGAATGATTATTCGATGCTGAGGAAATTTTCGTCGGAAACTAAGGGAATTTAAACTCCCTTCAATATAATCGCAAATAACTCAGCAACTCAATAACTCAATAACTCAATAACAAAAAATATCTGTGAAAATCTTTGTCATCCGTGTTGAAAAAACCCACTAATACCGCCACTTATTCGCCAACGCCACCAAACTCAACATCACCGGAACTTCCACCAACACCCCAACAACGGTAACCAACGCCGCCGGACTCCCAAGTCCGAATAAAGCAATAGCCACCGCCACCGCCAACTCAAAAAAGTTACTGGTGCCAATCATGGCTGCCGGTGCACAAACGGCATGACGCAGCTTTAGTTTTCGGCCGGAAAACCAAGTTAAAAAGAAAATAAAATACGACTGAATAATCAATGGTACCGCGATTAACACGATAATAAGCGGATTGTCTAAAATATTGCTGCCCTGAAAAGCAAATAACAACACCAAGGTTAGTAACAAAGCCAAGATACTTACCGGTTTTAATTTGGGTAAGAATTTATTTTTAAACCAATCTTCACCGTGTTTTTTAACCAGTAGTTTATTGGTGATCACGCCTGCCACCAGCGGCACCACCACAAAAATCAATACCGAAGCCACCAAAGTATCATACGGGATGGTAACATCGGTAATGCCTAATAACAATCCTACCAACGGTACAAAGGCTATTAAAATAATTAAATCGTTGATAGATACCTGTACCAATGTGTAATTAGGGTCGCCATCGGTAAGGTACGACCATACAAACACCATCGCAGTACAAGGTGCCACACCCAGCAAAATAGCACCTGCAATGTACTCGCCTGCCAGTTCGGGTTGTATAAAGGCCGAAAAAATATGGTCAAAAAATATCCAGGCAAAAAAGGCCATGGTAAAGGGCTTGATCAACCAGTTCACCACCAGTGTTAACATTAGGCCTTTGGGTGCTTTTCCCACATTTTTAATACTGCTAAAATCTATTTGCAGCATCATGGGGTAAATCATTAACCAGATTAAAATGGCAATGGGGATGTTCACCTTATAAATCTCGGCATCGGCTAAGAGCTGCATGCTATTGCCTGCCAGTTGCCCAATGCCTATACCGGCGGCAATGCACAAAGCCACCCATAAACTCAGGTAACGCTCAAAAACGGGCAGTTGTTTTTTAGTGGTGGTCATGGCTTGCTAATATTAGAAAACACATAACACAACTCTGTGGCAATTTGAGTACTGCGCTCTGCGTACTTAGCGGCTTGTTGCGGCGTGCCGTCAAAGGCCTTGGGATCTTCGTAAGTCACCGGAATACGCGCTTCGGCACCGGCGATGAACGGACAACCGGCATCGGCTTGCGAACAGGTTAATACGGCTGCAAAATTGCTTACCGGATTAAACGCATGGTCGTACACCTTAGAAAAGGCTATTACAGGATGTGCATGGTCTGAAAACTTAATGGCATACACCGGATTCTTACCTTCAGAAAGCGCCATCACGTTAAAACCCTGAGCCTTTAAAGTCTCGCCAACCATTGGAAACATGGCCGTAGCCTCTGTCCCACCTGAGTAACAACTCACCTTTGGAATCTCAAAATTGGCCGCCATTACCTGCGCCCAAATCTGGCTCAAATGACTGCGGCGCGAATTATGCGTGCATATAAAGTTTAAGTTCACCGCCTGATTGTTTATTACCTTATGTTGAATATAATCAATGAGGAGTTGTAAGGTACTTTTTCTGTTGGCCGGAATATCACTTAGGTTAATACCGGCTATCAATGCAGTAAGTTGTGGATACATACAAAAGGCTTTAAATTAACAAGACAAACAATCACCGGGACGATAGCCATCAAACAACTCCGAAAACCTGGCCTTTAACTCCAGCCATTTCTCGGGATTGATACAATAATTCACCGAAACACCTTCTACGGTGCCCTGAATAATACCCAGTTGTTTCATTTCTTTTAAGTGCTGACTTATGGTAGCCTGCGCCAAACCCAAATCATCTACCAGGTTGTAGTTACAACAGGTATTGGCCTTTAACAAATACTGTAAAATAGCAATACGGGCAGGATGCCCCAACACCTTGGCAAAAGCCGCCAACTCGTTTTGCGTGTCGTTAAATAAAGTGGTTTTTGTAACGCCCATAGTTATGTGGTTTTAGTAACAAGACTGTTATATTGCAATATTACGATATATGTAATTATAGCACAAGTGTTATTAACATATTTTCTTAAATAAGAATAAACTGCTATCAAATGAAATTATCTGACTTTAAATTTCATTAATTCGGATAAGGTGGCAGTAAATGGAATACCTGAGCTTCTGCCGGATGAATAATTTGATAATTTTTTAAAATCCCACTTTTTGTTGTCAAATTCAGGATCTGTAACTTTTTCTATTTGAAAAACAAGATAATTTTCTGAGCTGGGTGAAGGATAACCCATTTTTAATAAATCTACTTTAGATAAAACCTTAGGCCCTTTACTCACTATTTTCCATAACTTACCTGAATTAATCTCACCATGCGAGTGAAGCAACAGATATTTGGAACCTACCGTTTCAGGGTCTAAAATTAACGACCCACGACTGGTTCCCATTCTAAAATTGTATAGTTTCTTATTCTGAATCCAGTTATATTGTTCCTCAGAATTATAAAACCCAACAAGAACGTAGGTTTCATCCGGAATTAGTCCCCGGTTTAAATGATACACCTCAGGTAAATGTTCGTTTACTATGTCATCAGGTTTTGGCGCATTTTTATAAACATCAAACGTTCTGTAAGCCATCTTTTCTCTTTGAGACGTACGGTTAATAAAATGCTCAATAATTTCAATGATAAATGCCTTAAGTTCTCCTATGCCACTATCTGTTTTCGATGGTTTTACCGGAAATGCACCAAGCCCTGGTATAATTTCGTGAAATCCTTTTTGTTGTATGGATTTATCTCCGGGATATAATACATATGCACCACCAGTTCTTCTTATGGCATCTTTATAGGCATGCATTTTAAGCAAGTCTGCATTTTTATAGATTCCCTTTCTATTCTCAGTTTTTTCCTCATTAAGTCCAATTTCTGTATTCTGTTCCAGAAAATGAGCCATGTTGGCTATTTTATATTTGGCATCAAAGTGTATATGAACAATTAGCTCTTGTTTTTCTGCCTCTTTTTCTAAAATGCCTAAAGGCCATATAGAAAGCGTATAATCAGGTCTCAGAGTTGTGGTCCAGCTACCTGAATCAGGGTAGGATTGTTTACCATTAAATGACCGGTTGTAATTAAACCTGATGTTTAATTTTCTGGTACCTGAATTATAAACTCCGCGAAGTGCCGTAAATTTTCCCTGTTTTATCTGAAGGTTTAAACCGTCAGGAGTTTCTTTAATTAAATCAGATATATCTTTGGGTTCTATTTCAAATATAGATTGAAACAAATCCAAAAGTTTGAAGAAAAGCCAGTATTCGTATAAAGTGGCTATATCTTTTTTACCTCCGCTGTAAATATCGTCCCCACCTTTCCAAATAAGCTTAGCAGCAAGATCGAACATGAGCCAAACTCGCAAAACATCTCTGTATCCTTCTTTTCGTTGCAATACAGGACTATTGATTTTTAAGGTTGTAGGTCTTGATATGTCTTTAAAAATGCTGTGATGCAGTTGACCTTCCAGTTCACGAATCATTAATTCCGATTCGTTTTTCATTTTTTTATGATTAAATTCTACAGCTTTATTATTAATATCACCACAAAATTTCAGGAAGTTTTCAAGTGCATGTTTTATAAAACGGTTTTCTGGCGTATCAACTGAATCTGTTTTTCTTATGGTTGTAATTCGCTCCGGCAAGGTATCAATGCCGTAACTTCTCATATAATGATCTTCTGGCAGACTTGTTCGCTTACCGCCTTTTAGTATTTCTTTAATATTTGTGTTTGAAAATCGTCGCGCATTACGAATATCTTTTTCTTCAGTTGTTTCCTTCCATCTCGTTACTGGTGCAGTAACTATTCGGTGAATAGCTTCCGAAAATTCATCGGTGCCTATAACGGATTTAATAAAGGCAAATTTTTGATAGAGTGTCTGACTATCTTTGGTATAATCAATTTCAAAATGTTGCGAAACGGGAGAATTAGCCTGCAATAAAAGGTCTGTACACTTTTCGGTAATTAGTTCCAGCATATCACGGTAATCATCGCGATAACCCGATTTTACAGATTGAACCTCTAATTCAATTTTGCAGCATTCCTCAGAGGTTTCTTTCATCAATAATGGAATTGAGAGGGTTCCTACAAAAATATTTGGAGCTATTGTGCCTAGATTAGTTTTTCTGATATGTGGTTGGATGATATTTTCTCCTACGTCACCTAAAATAAACTTGGCATCACTAATTTCATAATTGTAATTACATCCTTCAACCAATTGATAACTTGCTTCATTATTTTCGGCTGCATTTTCTCCCGCATCAAACAAAGAATCAGGCCTGCGGGCATCAATCCAGAGCCGCAAATCTTCCTGAATGGAATCAAGGTTAATTTCTATATTAGGTAATGACTTCATTTATTACGCCTCAGCAAAACTCGCGAAACCATTGTCTATTGCACCACGGTACATTCGAGTAATTTTTTCAAGTGAAAGCGGGTAAAGTACATTGGCTCCATTGAAATTAAATTCAGCCTTCTCAAAAACATCTTTAATGATTTTGATCTCTCCGATAATGCAGAAAGAACCCAGCGTTTCCAAAACCGGACAGAGCTTTCTTCGTGAACCATGCAGCTTGGGCAATAGTTTCTGCATAATAGCTATATCAATCTTTTGATTGGTCGTAAGGGCATTATCCAAAACCGAAAGCTGATGTATCAATCGAAGAATTTCAGTTGCGCTACGATAACCAAATTCCGCCCCTGTCTTTTTTAATTCGTCAAAGAACTGAACCAAAGCAGTGTTGATTATATCTATATCTTTTGTTTCAAATGTTTTATTTGCAGACATTTCCAGAAAACTTTTTGCCATACCTGCACCCTTACCTTTTAAGGCGTCCATATTGATGTCTTTGATATTACCCAAAAAGTCTTCCATTTCATCCTTAGTCACACGAAACTCGATAGTGTTGGCCCTATCGAGCACTTTTGGGCTGAACATATTAGTAGTTTCATCAATGTTAACGGTGCCAATAATAAACAGGTTAGATGAGACTTTTAGTTTTGCAGGCACACCATTTTCTACCGTACCTTCGGCATATAAGGGTATTTCTTCCTTCGATTCCATAACACTTAAAAAGTCTGCAAAATAGCGTTCTACATGGCTTAGATTCATTTCGTCAAGAATTAGAAAATGCGGAAGTTCAGTCTGATTATTGGCCTGAATAATTAAGTCAAGCACTCCACTATCGGGCTTTACATATTCTTCCGGTTTCAGTGCATTGGGATAACCCAAAAGGGGCTCACGATTAGTCCAATCTGCGCCAACGGGAATCATACGATACTGGCTTTCTTCTTGACATATCCATTGCACAAATGCTTGGGCTAATTTTGTTTTACCGGAGCCTGACAGGCCGGTAAGAATCACAAAGGGTTTTGTTAATAAAGAGGCTGAAAATCTTGTTAACAATTGATTAGAATATACCAGCCCAGTAACTAATAAATCTTCCTTTAAAGACTTAAGTCCAAAATTCATTTCAGAAAAATTAATTTTGGCCTGAGACTTTTCACTCGATTGTTCAGAGTAAATTTTCAAAATCATATTTAAGTCATTTTCTATAACCATATCAGACGGCAAATCATTAACATTATAAACTTTAAAAACAAAGGAAGAACCATATCTGTCAGGTTTTTTTGAAAATTCTTGGTAAAAATAATCTGAAATAGATTGTTCGTTTTTAATTTTCCAGAATGTATTAGGAGCCTTTGTCTCACTAATTCCATATGCTAGTATTAAAATTTCATATTCCTTGTAATAGAGAAAGACTGGATAAATTCCTCTGCTTGTTGTATTTGGTTCTGTAAGAAAGGAAATCCAAGGGATTTTTGCTGCGTTTCCCTGTCCAAAACTAACTTTAACTTCAAATTCCTTGTAAAAGGAAATAAAATGCTTTGTTTTTAGATTATCTGTTTTTGCTTGCTCAATAAATCTGAGAAGTTCCGGATAAAAAATATTATTAGTTTTATTCATCTTTTCAACAATTTCAAAACCATTAGTCTCTAACAAGTTAAAACAAGGAGTGTTTCTTCCACCCCTAAATGAGTTTCGGTCAATCTCATTTCCATTCGCAAATATATTTGCATAAGAAACCACTAATTTGGGAGGATATTTGTAGCCATTATAAATAACATCGTAATATTTAGAATCTGCATCTTTTGGAATTCCTTCTTTATCAATTTTATCTATTGCTTTCAATAGATCTGGTTTAGAAATATTTTGAGGTATTGACATTTTAGAAAATTGATGATTTATTTCAAAGTTACTTTAATTAATGTAAATAAACATTGCCTAAATTTAATTTATCTTATTGATTCACTGATTTTATAAGGTCAATTTTTTAAGATAAAGTTCAAAATTATAATATTTCATATAACCATTTTACGGTTTTCCGTAAAACCAAAAAAAAGTCCATTTTCAGGACTTTTGTTCGGGTGTTGTTCGGGGATCCTTCGGTAAAACGGGGTTTTTAGGGCCATTTCCCGAACAATCCTCGAACAAGTCCCGAAGAACACACACAATTTATAAGGTTGTTAGTGATGGTATTTAAAGTTTAAGCGTTTCCGTATTTAAGTATGATGGCCATTTGTCCGGCGTGGTAAGTGGTATGCGAAATAATTCGGCCAAAGGCTTCTGCCTTGGTTTTGGTGCCAAATTCTTTGGTGCTGATGCTGTCTTCCCAGTCGGTGTCGGTTTGTTGAGTGACGATGGCTTGCAGTTTGTCTTTAGAGGTTTTAACGTAAGCTCGGAGTTCTTCTAAATGGGTCCACTCGCCGGTGTCGGCTTTGGCAATTACTGTTTTGGCGGTTACTTTAACGCTGTCGTCGCCAAATACATTTTTGGCAAATAGCAATTCAACATCACCTATATGGCGCATTAAAAACCCAACTGTATTTGGTGAATCGCCCAACCTTTTACGCAAATCACTTTCAGTTAAAGCCTCCAACTGGTTACTAAACCGCGTACGCGCTTCTAACCAGAGTTTAAGGAGTGTTTGTGTTTTGTTTTCCATATAGGTTCTAAATTTTAAAGATGAAATACCAGCGTTGGTATGTCTAAATGGTTAATCACGGCCTCGGTAACGCTGGGTGAAAATAATTGTGCCAGACTTGATTTTCCGGTGGTGGCAATGGCCAACACATCGGCGTTGGATTGTTTCATAAAATAGGCCACGCCGCGTTCTTCGTTTAAAGCATCTACATGGTGTATGCTACAACTTCTTTGTGCACTATGTTCACAGAAATTGTTGAGCATGGCATTGATATCTTCAGATTCTTTGAATTTGTAAGGGGTGTTCACATAGAGCAAATCCAATTCGGTTTGCAACTGCTCGCTCATGTCAAACAATGCCTGGTGAAAACTTTGTTGTTTGGTTTCAAAATTAGAGGCAATTACCATGCGTTTAAATCCGTCGGGCTTGGGTGCTGCTTTAACGATTAAGGTGGGTACCTTGGTTTGTCTCACCACTTTTTGAGCATTAGAGCCAAGCGCCACTTCTTTAAAGCCACTGGAACCGTGAGAACCCATAATCACCAAATCAAAATCTCTGTGGTTGATAAAACTCGGTATGTTTTCTACACCTATATTATACAACAAAGATTCGGTTGTTTGTAAACCATTTTTTGAAAACTCAATTCCCATAGCCGACAGTTTGGCTTTGGCGTTGCCTATTTGTGCTTTGGTTTCGGGATAGTACTGTTCGTGCTCCAGTGGTAGTTTTACCCAATCTACAGGTGTATTGATGACGTGTAAAAAGGTAACCGCCGCACCGGTTTTTTTTGCGATTTGCAAAGCGTGTTGGGTAGCGTAGTCAGACAATTGAGAGAAGTCTGTTAGAAGTAATATTTTTTTGATAGCAGCCATAACCTTAAGTTTTAGTTTAACAAAAGTGCTTTAAACGCAATAACCACTATAAGTTGCAGATATGTCTATAATGCTCACACCTGCCATGGCTTATGCAGGTTTAAAACTCCTTAAATATAAGGTTTACAGGGCGAAAAAACATTGATAATTGTCATGTATAGGCGACGGGAGACGGAATACAATATTAAGATATACGATATAAGATTTACAATATAAGATATACGATATTAGAAGTATAAATGCTGTAGTACACTTAAGAATATAAAACAAAAGATCAAAGGCTAAAAAACCACAACTAATAATACCGCTTTGCGATCTTAGCGTAAAACCTTGGCGGACCCTGCCTGACCGGCAGGCAGGTTTGCGGTAAAAAAAGACTTTAGGGCTACTACAAAATCAACCACAAAGTTCACAAAGAAGGCACAGAGTTTCACAAAGAAATTCGTTATAAACTATTAATGCTTAGTGTCCTTTGTGACAACCTTGGTGCGCCCTGCCTGACCGGTAGGCAGGTTTGTGGTTTAGAAAAACTCCGTGAATCTCTGCGCTTCTCCGCGGAGTTATGTGAAATAGTTATACCACAAAGTTCTCAAAGAAGGCACAAAGTTCACAAGGAATATAACTGAAACAACTTCTCTGTGACCATTGTGTAACATCTTTGTGGCCTTCGTGGTTAAAAGAAACGAGATAAGACTTTAAGAGTTAAGACTAAAAAACCACAAAGTTATCAAAGAAGGCACAGAGTAACACAGAGAAATTCAAAAGAACTACAGAAAATCAGTATCTAAAATATAAAGCTTCCTTAGTGTTAAAAACACAGAACAATCTAAAACAACAAAAGGCGCACCATGACGATGCACCTTCTGTCTCCCTAAAGGCAATCTTCACTGCCCTTATAATTAATAGCACTACAAGATTACAACAGGGTTTTGAGTAATTTTTACGGAATTCCGTAAAATGGTGATTTTTTTAAAAAATAAATTATTCCTTCAAACCCCCCAGAAAATATTAAAATAATTATCGAAACTGCCTTTTAAAACTTCAAAAAACGGTCTTATTTGTTAAAATTATTTTAAACACTCTTCAACTCTCTATGTGTTGTTTATAATTGTCGCTGATAGTGTAACACAATTGGTTTGTTATTTAAATGCATTGTGTTTTAACCTTAAATGTTCTTTAGTTTATTGGATGTAAAACAACACATCCGCAGAACTACTTTCTTGAAGTTAGAATCAATGAAAATGCGCTAATTCAGTCGCAACTCACGTTGCCTTATTTTATTGGTACGTTCAAATGAATAAGAATGCCTTACCTGTTTGAACAACACCTCTTTTTAGCCTTGTTTTAGTTTTAATTGCACGCATCTATAGCAACCAAAAAAAAATATTGGTGTTGTACTTAAAAAGTACAACTCACATTTGTTTAATTTAATTAATTTAAAAATCAGTTTATTATGACTAAGTTAAAATCAATTAGTTTGATGTTCATTTCATTTATTACATTCGGTACTGCTGTTATGGCA
The DNA here is from genome assembly GCF_006494535.1 of Paucihalobacter ruber. Classification (GTDB taxonomy): domain Bacteria; phylum Bacteroidota; class Bacteroidia; order Flavobacteriales; family Flavobacteriaceae; genus Paucihalobacter; species Paucihalobacter ruber. Next base: position 302,534 of record NZ_VHIQ01000004.1, on the reverse strand, counting down.
CAATCGGACAACAAAGTAACAGATGACGAACTAAAACAATTTGTTGCCTCGGTGCAAAAAATTCAAATTCTTAATCAGGAATCTCAACAGCAAATGATAAAGATAGTTGAAGATAATGGCCTTAAGGTTGAGCGCTTCAACGAAATTGCAGAGGCAGCCCAGGACCCAAACAAAGCATCGGATGCCAGTGAGAATGAAATGAAAAAGTTTACAGACATTAATACCTCAATTGAGAAAATTTACGCCAGCTCACAGAAAAAAATTGAGGAAATTATTAAAGTAGAAGGTCTAAGCATTGAGCGGTATCAAATAATAGCCTCTGAAATACAGTCCAAACCTGAATTACAAGAAAGAATTCAGAAGTTTATTAATAATTAGTTTTGTTGTTTTTGTTTGAAAAACAAGCCTTAAAAATTCAATAAATTATTTTAAAGTATAACACCTGCCGGACGGTAGGTGTTTTTTTTGATTTAAGCTACTCTGATAAACTACTTGAATTTTTATCGTTATCTAAAACATCTTTTTCAAGAGGTTTGTACATGGTTTTTAAATGTTTTTTAAGTTGGTAAAAACGCACAACTCCAATAATTAATAGAATAACACTTAAAACCAGAGAGAAATAACCAAGGTTTTTTAATTGTTCTAAGTCTTTCATTCCTAAAAATGCAAATCCGCCCAAAACAAGATATAAAGACGTTCTTAAATAAGATAAAAGTGTTCTTTCATTCGCCAATTTTGTGCGCTCCATAGCAAGATGATCTCTTAATATAATTTGCTCTTTATTTTCGTAGCTATCAGTAAAGGTTGTGATTCGTTTCAGTAATTTTTTCATGATTTTTTAGTTCTCTAACTATTTATGGTTTCTATGTTTCTAACTAATAATTTGGTGTTATTTAATGTCAAAAAGGAAAAAAGTAAGGTATACTAAATGAAGCAACTATCCATATAATAATATTTAATGGCGTCCCCACTTTTAAATAATCATTAAATTTATAATTTCCCGGCGTATATACCATAGTATTTGTGGGATTGCAAACCGGTGTCATAAAAGTAAAGGCACATGCAAACATGACTGCAACCAGAAAAGGTCTTTCGCTTACCTGCATTGCCGATGCCAGGCTAATTACAATTGGCGTCATTAACGCTGCCGAGGCTCTACTAGACAAAATATTGGTAGAGAGAAAGGTAACCAAAAACACAAAACTAAGTGTTAATCTTGGGTCTAGTTGTCCTAAATACCTAAATATATAATGCGAAATAAGTGCTGATCCACCGGTTTTTTCTAGGGCCATACCCATAGAGAGTACACCGGCCATCATAAAAATTACCTTCCAGTCAATAGCTTCATAGGCTTCTTGTGGCTTGAGGATATTAGTGGTTAATAGCAGCAAACAGCCAATTAAGCCACTCATTAAAATAGAAGTAAAATTAAGTGATGCAGCTGCCACGACACCTATCGTTATTAATACTGCGGGAATGGCCTTTTTTAAATTAGTAGTCTTTTTTTGATAATGCGAAATTACAAACACCAGGTTTTGAGAGGTTAGCTTTTGCAAAGGTGCCTGTGAGGTATGCATTAAAAGTAAATCGCCCTCTTTTATTTTTATTTGATTTAGATTTTTTAAAATGGTTTCATCTCGCTGACGCATTGCCAAGACGGTTGAATCATACGCATTTTTAAAATTGAGTTCTTTTAAAGATTTTCCGGCCAGTTTAGAGCCCACAGGTACAAGCACCTTAACAATTTGCTTAATGATTTCATTCGGAACATCATCTGTATGTGCAAAATTGTTTTGTCTATTAGTGTTTAGTAAATCGTTTATAACATTATATCCATTAATTGAGAAACCTTTAGCTTGTTGTAAATTCACTAACTCCTCCGGACTTATTAAAATTTTTAGATTGTCTTGTTCCTTTAATATAAAATCGCCGGAAAGGTCGTCTAAAACTTCAGATTGACGTGTAACGGTGAGTATTTCTGCTTTAAAGTCGTTAACTAGTTTAGACTTGCTAATAGTTTTATCAATATCAGGACAATTGGACTGCAAGGTTATTTCAGTAGTGTAATTTTCAGCATCCTCCTCCAATTTATTTCCTTCATCAGAAGTCCGTTTTGGTAATAAAAATGGCGCAATCAAAAAAAGATAAACAAAACCAACGGCCGAGAGTACTAAAGCGGCTTTTGAAAACTCAAACATTCCAAAGCCTTCAAGACCACTCTTTTCTGCGTAACTACTTACAAGAATATTTGCACCTGTTCCAATCAAAGTAGTGGCACCACCAAAACAAGCCGCAAATGAAATGGGTATTAAAAGTTTTGATGGTGTAATATTTGTTTCTTTACAAACCAACAAAGCCAAAGGAATCATAATTGCCACAACAGCGGCATCATTAATAAATGCCGACAACACAGCCGTTACAACTGAAAACACCAATAAGGCCATTAGATAATGTATTTTTGCTATTTTGATGATTTTAGAACTTAAACCATCAATAATTCCCGATTTAAAAATGGCAGAACTTAAAACAAACATACACCCTAAGGTAAGGGTAGCGGGATGTATAAAACCGTAAAATCCTTCTTCGGGACTTAATACACCTGTTACTATAAACATCATCATGATTAACAATGAAGATGTATCAATAGTAAAGTATTCTTTTACGAATAAAAAAATCCCAAACGCAATAATACCGAAAGTAAGATAAAGTTCCATCTAGTGCTACGTTAAACACTAAAATATAGAATTTATACTAATTAGACTGGGTTTACGATCATTAAAAAACGATTATGGTTGTAGAATGATTTAAGTGAATAAACTTTTAAGGTTAATTTTGACTGGTAACATTATAAATAATGGAAATTGAATCAAGGTAGCTTTCACGGCAAACGTGAATAAATTAGGTGTTTAAAGTGTTTTATCTTTTCAGAAAATTAAAAACTTCAGTCATATAATCTTCACCGTAATGTATCATAAATTCTCCGGAGGATTTTAATAGAAAAAAAGCCGAACAATTCTCGTTGAGCTCAAAAATATTCTTTTTAAAATATCCTGAATCGAGATGATAATCAGGATGATTTTCAAAATGTTCTGCAAAAAAACTATTGGCATTATAAACCCAAAAGGGTATTGTTTGAAATTTAGCTAATCGTACCTTATCTGAGTCTGCAATGTTTTTGATAACAATCGGTTGTCGTTTGCCGTAATCGTTGTAGGCAATACAATTAGTAGCGCTTTGTTCATACTGTATTAAAATATTACTGTCATCCGGGATGATAGTTTTTAACTCCTTCTGAATAAGCAACCTAATTGTGGTATGGGTTTCATTAGGAAAGCTACCTTCAAGCGTTTTTCTGCTCTTTACATATTTACGGTTATACTTTGTATTAACATTGGTGATTTCCCGGTCTTCTGACTGCCCAAAACTAAAGCCAGCCATACAAAACACTAAAAGTACCAATAGAAACCTCAAAATTTTTAACTTAATATACCGGATTAAACCCATTTGGTATCACAATGGTGTCGCCACCGCTTACCTCTTTATGTTTGATTTTTTCGAGTAAGAGCTCGGTGGTTTTAAAACCTATGGCTTCGCCTTTTTGCTGTATAATGGCAATTTTATTATTCACCAGTAAAGGGGTTTCGGTGTAGCCAAAGCCTACAATATCTATATCGGTTGGAATGGATTTACCCAGAGATTCGGCCATATTAAGCGCCACAATACCGGTTAGGTGATCGATAGAGACAATGGCATCGGTATTTGAATGGGTTTTTAAGTAGTCAAGAATTTTACCATTCAGATTGTCAATAGCCTTTAAATCAACCACATCAAAAGTTAAACCGGCGTCTTTGAGTGCATCCTGGAAACCCTGTGAGCGCAATTTGCCAACACTTAAATCGGCTATATTGCTAAAGAGTACAAAGTGCTGTCTGCCTTTTTCTATTAAATTTTGGGTAGCGTTGTAAACAGATTCGTAGTCGTCTACCACCACCTTGGCACAATTGATTTGGTCTACTACCCTATCAAACATCACCAGCGGAATTTGATTGTTGAGTATACTTTGTAAATGTGCTATTTTTTGTTCCATTTGCGTTTCTCTGGCGGCTGCAACAATAAAGCCGTCTACACTGCCGCGCGCGAGCATTTTAATAGCGCGTTGTTCCTTATCGAACGATTCGTTTGAAATGGTGGTGATAATGTCGTATTGATGCGAATCGGCATAATTTTCAATACCGTGTAATACTTCGGCGAAAAACGGATTGATAATGGTGGGAATAATCACCCCAATGGTTTTGGTGGCATTAGATTTAAGCTGCTGGGCCAAGCGGTTGGGCTGATAATCTAATTCGGCGGCCAGTTGCTTGACGCGCCGTTTGGTATCTTCACCTATTTCCGGACTGTCGTTTAATGCCTTGGATACCGTAGACACCGATACGTTTAAAATAGTGGCTAATTCTTTTAAGGTAGTCATTGTTTAGTTGGTGTTAAACGCAATGGCAAGATACAATTTTTTTAAATCCCTTTTTAACATTTTACAGACGAAATTAGCAGATCGTGATTGTGATTTTCGCCTTACCTTCAAATGCAATCATTTAAAAAAAAAGCTGCCCCTAAGGACAGCTTTTCAAACCACTTTTAAATTGGTCTTCCTAATAATCAATAATAATCTTTAGTTTTTAATCAACTTAACAGTTTGGCTACCATTTTCAGTTGAAATTTTAGCCAGATATAAACCATCTCTTAAGTTAGAGGCGTCAATCACGGCTTCTGCAGCGTTAGGATTGATATTAACCACTTGCTTACCTAAAATATCAAACACAGTGATGTTCGTGATATTTTGATTAGCCGTTTTAACATTCCACAGCGAGTTGGTTGGGTTTGGAGAGACTTTAAGAGCATCTTTTGTAAACTCGTTAGTACTTAAAACAGTTCCTTTGTGTAAATACATGTTATCATACCAGGCATTGTTTAAGTTTGAAGTAATGTGTATTTGTGCTATATCGTCTCTTTTCACGTTACCGGCTATCATTCCGCCTGCTGAGGTTATATTAACATCTATAGACACCCATTGATTTGATACCAACGGAATCGAAGTGCCAGTATTACAATTAATCTCCAGGCCTGTTGCTCCCGCATCGGTCTCATTGCCGTCCCAATCTACTAATTTTATATTAAAAACTTTACCAATTAAATTGGCATCATCAGTATAAACATCAACATGAAACCTTGTGAATTCTGATGCATTTTGTCTGTTAGTTTGAAAATCTATGCCTTGACAACCCGAACCTGAATATAGTATCGTTGGATTATCGGCAATCAATACTTCTGATACGGAAAGATTTGGAGTACCACCATTACACAAACCAAAGTCGAAATTATCAATAGCAATATCGGTATAAGCATCACTGTATATTGAAATCACATCGGCGGCTGGTCTTGCCGGTGGTGTTGGTGCGGCAAGCGTTGGCGGACCTGTACATGGTGCACAATTTGGGCCACCGCAATCTATGCCGGTTTCGCCTTGGTTTTGAATGCCGTCATCACAGGTTCCGGGATCCTTATACAGGTATAAATTATCATACCAGGCATTAGGTAAATTAGATGTGATGTGTATTTGAGCAATATCACTTCTTGTAAGGTTACCGGCAATCATTCCACCTAGAGATGTTATATCTACGTCTACTGAAACCCATTGATTTTCTACTAATTGCGGATTAGTACCGGCGTTAAAATTAATTTCTAATCCTGTTGAACCGGCCTCAGTTTCGTTACCTGCCCAATCTACCAATTTAATATTAAAAACCGCACCAATAATGGCATCGTCGGTATAAAAATCAAAGTGAATATTGGTAAATGTTGACGCATCTATTCTGTTATTCTGAAAATCGATTCCCTGACAACCAGGTCCAAAATAACGAAGTGTTGGATTACCTGCTATTGAAACTTCCTCAACCCCAGAACTGTTACCACATAATCCAAAGTCTAAATCTTCAATAGTGATATTTGTATAGGCATCGCTGTAAATAGAAATTACATTCTCAACTGGTCTTGCAGGCGGTGTTGGCGCCGGTGTTGACGGACCTTCAGTGACAAAATTAACTGTATAGGTTTTAGTGGTGGTATTATCTTCTGCCGTTACCTCAACAGTAGCACTGCCCGGTACGGATGATGCTTGAGTGATTACTGCTGATGCATTGGGATTAGAGGTTGTAGCCCCTGTAATTTGTGGCACAGCTGCACCAAAAGATACACCAACGGTATAACTGGTTGTAGCGGCGTTAAATCCATCTAAAGCTGCACCATCAACCTGTAAACCGGTTAAGTTGGCATCGGTAGCAGGATCTACAGGTGCTCTGTAAAAATAAATATTATCAAAATACAAAGTAGCATTAGCCGAAGTTGTAACGGGTACAATCCATCTCAAACTTCCTAAGTTAGGAGCAGGAAAATTGGTAAGGTCTATATCGTAAGATAACCATACACCGGTAGCCGGGTTGTTAGCGACCGATATTTCAGTAGCGCCCGGACCACCTGTAATATCCTCTAATTTAATTCTAAAATCACCAGGAGGTGTAGCAAAGTAAACGTCTATGTGTAATGTTTCCATAAGACTGATATCGTAAGTACCACCACCAATTCCTGAGAAATTATGGCTGGTGTATTTTTTTACGGTGTTACCATCGGCCAGAGCCAAATCGGTGATAACAGCGGCGCTTCCAAAATTATTAAAAGTAACGCCGGGTATGTTCACGTAGTCGTCACCTGTAGGGCTCGCAATACCATTGTAAAACGATACCACATCGGCAGTAGCTCTTGCCGGCGGATCGGTAGGTCCGGAAGCCGGATCTTGAGCATAGCCGAAAGCAGCGGCTATGAGAAAAATAAAAACTGTAATTTTTTTCATAATAAATAATTAATTGTTGTAATTCAAAATCGAATTCTATAAAGTTAGGCATTAATAATAAGGAATCGTTAACAATCAACACTTCAATTTGCATACAACACAAAGAATTTATCAATATCTTATGAAAGTATCAATACCACAGACCAATAAGAGTTAAAAAATTAATTATTATAAAACTTAAGCCATTAATTTTCAATAAATTTTAGCAAATGTATTGGTGGTGTATTGTTTTACTTGGTCGAAAAAAAATCAACATACTAGCAAAGCAGAAAACTATGAATCTTAAAACAACAAATAAACCAAGCCAATAAAGGATATAACGACTAAAATGAAAACAAATAAGGTTTTAAATTGAGAGATGCATTGATTTTAAATCAAAAAAAAACCAGTACCGCGAGGGTACTGGTTCTTTAAAAATTAAGTTTACTTACTTTTAGTTTTTAATTAACTTAACCGTTTGACTTCCATTTTCGGTTGAAATTTTAGCCAGGTATAAACCATCTCTTAAGCTAGAAGCATCAATCACAGCTTCTGCAGCGTTAGGATTGATGTTAACAACTTGTTTGCCTAAAATATCAAACACAGTGATGTTGGTGATGGTTTGACTAACAGTTTTAACGTTCCAAAATGAATTTGTTGGGTTTGGAGATACTGTAAATGCATCTGCACTAAACTCATTAGTGCTCAACACAGTACCTTTGTGGAGATATAAATTATCATAATAAACAGTCCCCAAGTTTGAACTAATAATAAATTGCACAATATCATTGATGCTAGAACCATTAATATTAGTAAAACTTGCAATTGGTATATCTAAAGAAATCCAGGTACCAGGGTTTGGAGTTGTTAAAAAGTTAGCATTTGTTACAGAAAATTCAATAGCATTAGCTTCCCCAGTTCCACCGGCCCAATTTGAAAACTTAACATTAAAACTTTTGTCTAAGGTTTCTGAATCGGTGTATATATCCATATGAAAGAAGGTAAAACCGGTTGCGTCTATGGTTCTTGCGCCTTGCCAATCAACACCTTCACAACCTAAACCAACAACTTTTTTAGTTGCATTGCCTTCAATTAACACTTCTGTTGTAGTAGCGCCACACCAAGGTGTATCAAACGTATCAACAGCTATATTATTGTAGGCGTCACTAAATATAGAAATTACATCTTCAGCAGGTCTGGCTGGTGGTGTTGGCGCAGCAGTTGAAGGACCTTCTACAATAAAACTTACGGTGTAGGTTTTGGTTGTAACGCCATCTTCGGCCGTCACAACTACCGTTGCATCACCCGGAACTGTAGTAGCCTGAGTGATTAAAGCTTCAGCATTAGCATTCGATGTAACTGCGGCGGTTACTTGAGGTATTGGAGCTCCAGAACCCACACCAAACGTATAATCAATTGTGGTTGGACTAAAGCCGGGAATAGTATTATTATCTATTTGTAAATCGCTTAAATCGGCATTCGTAGCAGGATCAACAACATTAAGCTCTAATGCAACGTCATCAATAAAAACATCGTTATTACTTAAACCCATTTCAAAACCTAGCTTCATTGCTCCAAAAGTTTGACCCACTATAACAGTAGCTTCGTAAGCATCCATAGTTGTGGTTAACTGATAATCTTCAATAATTAAAGAAGTAAAGGCACCACCGTCTTGACCAAAATACAATCTTAATTGTCTGCCATTAGCGTTAGAACGGGCATTGAATGAAATTTTATAAGATTCTCCTACTACTAAAGAAGATATTTGACTAGCAGTCAAAATCTGATTTAGTTGCACATGCCACACTTGTCCGCCAGCCCCGGCAATGTTGGTAATATTGGCTTCGTTATTCGCAGCAGTAACTGTTGCAGAAACTCCTGCAAAATCAGCAATAAAAGTGCTCCAAGAATTCAGTCCGTTACTGAAATCTCCGTTAACCAAGACGTTCTGTGATATTCCCAGTTGTCCCAGGAAAAGTAAAATAATAAAAGTAGTTTTCTTCATAATAAAATAATTTTAGAGTTTTGTTAATTTGTAATTATATAAAAATAGCACTATATAATGAGAAATTGAAATTTCCCACCTAAACAAATCATATACACCGTAAAAAAATTGATGTAATTATGAATTATTCTCAATATTTGTTGTATTTATCGGGCTTATCACAGAAAAACACGAGTTAATCAATATTTTAACCAATGAACTTTTTCTAAAATTGTTGTGGTAATGTTGTGTTCCTTTTAACATTTGTTTTATTTAGCATTTAAATTTCTGGTAGTAATAATGATCTTACATTGCATTACTTGTGCTTTTTAAAAACAACTTGTTATTCGGTTTTTTGGCTGTATAAATCTTGCATCACCAATTTAGGCTGACGGTTTTCATAAAATAAACCCCAGTGCTTTTCGGGCTCAAAAACATCAGAAGAGCCCTTCCATGGTTCATCAAACGCTTCGAATACAAAACATAAAACATCGTCTTCCCTGCACCAATTTACCAAATCGTTGTAGTATATGGCCTGCAGTTCTTCACTTACATTGTTTGGATGAATACCCATACCATTGGCATTGGTTGCCCAACCGGCTTCTGTGATCACCACGGGTTTGTGAGGATACATTCTTGCTACTGAATAATAGTTTTGTTTGGTGTATTCCAAGCCTTCGTGAATGTGTTTGTGCTCCCAAACCGGATAGGTATGAATAGAAATAAAATCTACCACTTCAACCAACGGTTTTAACTTGTTGTACCAAGGCACGTAATTTTCGCAGAACGTAACAGGCTGCTTACTATTGGCTTTAATGTTTTTTACAAATTCAATCACCCGTTCAACCGGCACATAATGATCAGTCCAGTCTACACAAGCTTCATTACCCGCCGATGTACAACAAATAATGTCGGAATATTGATTGGCCAGATTGATGAGCTTTTGAATCATCAATTCGTTTCTTGATTTGTTAAAATCGAGTTCTTCTTCAGAAAAAACGCCACCGCCCCAAGGGCAGCCAAAGTTGTTCATCTCGGCATTGATGTAAACACCTTGCATGACTTTAAGGTCTAATCCTTCGTTTTTAATAACTTCTAAAACTGTTTCGGCATGTGGGTCGCAGTCGTAAAGTCTTAAATATTTCCAGTTGTTGCTAAGTATTAATAAATCTTCTTTAACCTGTTCATAAGTAGGATAAGGTCCGCCCGGTTTTTGTCCGTCTCTAAATCCCGAATAACAAATGGCCGGGCCCGGCGGTATGTTGAGTACTTGTGTATATTTCATAGGCAATTTTTAGATTAAAATTTTAGTTGTTCGTTTTTATCCCATAAGCCCCAGTAAGCACCAACATCGCCTTCGGCTCCAACTTTCCAGGATTCATCAAACGAGGAAAAATAAAACATCTCAATATTAGCTTGAGCAGACCAAGCCTGAGAATTGATAAAGTACCTCATGGCATTCTCTTCTGATGGATGTGCGCCCTTTAAGGGTTCGCCTTGACTTGGCCATCCTGTTTCGGTTATAATCACACGCTTTCCTCTACCGGCATCAAAAGCCTGACCATACATTTGCTGCATATGGTTGAGCGAATACTCAATTGGGCAACCTTCCCAGTAAGGATAACAGTTACTTAAAATCACATCGCATAATTCGGTAATTCTTGGACGGTGCGAAAACTCGTAATAGGCATCTACATAACCAATAGGAATGTGCGGTATGGCTTCTTTAACGCGCTTCATGTAATCTATTAACTGATCTTCGGTTAAATCGCCTCGGTACATCACTTCGTTGCCTACCGCTGCAATATCTACACAACCTTCTTTGGCCAACATGATGAGATTTTCAATTTCCTTTTCATTCAATTCTAGATCATGACCCAACCAGGCACCCACAAGAGTTTTCATACCATGACGGTGTGCAATACGCGGTACATTTTCGTTGCCTTCAATGCACGAAAAAGAGCGCACCCATTTCGTATAAGGTTTTATAATTTGAATTCTGCGCTCCACTTGTTTAGAGGTAATGATATCGCCCGGTCCTTGGCCGTCTTCATACATACTAAAGCACAAACCGTGCATACCTTTGTTAAGCGTTTCACGCCATAATTTTTTTAAATCTTCAGATGTTAATTCTGAAAAATCAAGACCCACATCTTCACTAAAATGTTTGTAGTCTTGTAATAAACTGTGTTCACCTCTATATGACATATGATTAAAATTTTAAATTTCCTTTACTATCCCAAATACCCCAATTAACGCCTAACTCGCCTTCTTCAGTAACTTTCCAAGCTTCATCAAACGATGAAAAATGGAATACCTCTATATTTTTCTTTTTTGCCCATAACTGTGTGTCAACAAAGTATTTCATGGCATTGATTTCAGAAGCTTCTGCATCATCAATAGTGCCTCCATCGGTTGGCCAGCCTGTTTCTGAAATAATCACTTTTTTATCAGGCACCATGTTTTTTAATTCGTTGTAAGCTTTTTCAAGTTGTAAACCTGCTAATTTGATAGGGTATCCTTCCCAAAACGGATAGGCATTTGCAAGGATAACATCGCAAACCCCCACTAAATCAGGTCTAAGCAACAGCTCGTAATAAACATCGGCTGTGGTAACCGGCACCTCCACTTTTATAGCCGACTTTACTTTTTGAATGTATGCTATCAGTTCTTGCTCTGTGACATCACTTCTGTATAAAGTTTCATTACCTACAACGGCGATATCTACATGACCATTATTAATATTTTCGATTAAATTTTTAATTTCCTTCTCGTTTGATTCCTTATCTTGATTAATCCATGCAGCCGATATGGTTTTCATACCCAATTCTTTGGCAATTTTAGGGATATTTTCATGACCTTTGGTATTTGAAAACATTCTAATCCATTCTGTATGAGGATGAAGTGTGGCAAGTCTTTTTCTAATTTGATCTTCAGTTATGTAATATCCCGGCTTTTGTCGGTTTTCATATGGACTAAAACAAATGCCTTTCATTTTATCATTTAAAATTTCATGGAATTTTATTTTTAATTCTTCTGCTGTCAACGAATTGATATTTAACCCTGAAATAAATGGAATTTTATGATCTGGAATAGATGCAAATTCTGAATGAGACCAAAGCGTGTTTTTTCTGTAAGCGTAAGGTGTTTTCTGATCCAAGGCTTTATGTTTGGCCTCTAATTCTAACTTAATCTCTTCTACCCTGTCTTCATTAAGGCTGTATCTAACCATAATAAGTGCTGCCAAACCCGCCGTTAAGGTGGGAATAACAATATCAAACACCCTTAAACTATGCATAGTTTCAGCCGTTTGAAAAGCTTTACTGCCGTCAAAACCTACATAGCTTAGTACAAATCCGCCCAATGCCAAAGCGATAGACTGACCAATTTTAACCATCCACCAGTAGATAGCAGCAAAGGTACCTTCTCTTCTGGGCAGGCCATTTTCAAGTTCATCTAAATCGCATACATCAGCAGTCATAGACATCATTAAAGTAAATAAGCCACCCAAACCAAAAGCCATAAAAGGTATTGGCAATAGGAGTCTTAATGGCATGGCTAGTGGAAATTCTACAACCCCAACATTGATAGCTGTATCTTTAAATAATATAACCGTGTTTTCATCGACTTCAAAAAATCCCCACCATTTTAAAATATAACCAACCATTGATAACAGGGTTGAATATATAAAAGCCTTTCTCTTACCAAATTTGTTGGCCATCCAGGTTACAATAGGTATAATAATAGTTGCTGTTAAGAATGCTGTAATAATCGAAAAGAAGGGCGGTACGGTACCGGCAGCCTCATAACTACCATTAAACATGTAATAAACTATAATAAAAAAGCTAAAGGAGGCCACCATCTGAAATCCGTTAAACACCAAAAAGGTAGCGCTACACAAACGCACAAATGGCGTATTTTTGGTCATATTCAGCATATCTCGCCCCAAAATTCTTAAATTCTTAGCCAGACTTTTAAAGGTTAATTCAGCTTGATTCTCAGAGGCTACCGGAGGTTCTTTAGAAAAAATAGCCGGTAATATTCCAAAGATTAAACAAATAAATCCTACAAATATGGATAGGGTGCGAACACCGTCGGCCTGAGAATCAAATAAATCTTTGTTGGCAATTAACGACCAAAACAATGGCACAATCATCCAAGATATTTGACCAATGGTATTGGCCAATCCCATTAAGTTATTTCTTTCCTTGGTATCAGATGATAATTCATATCCCAATCCCATTAAAGGCGTCGAAAAAATGGTGTTTGACAAAATGAATAGAACAGAAAAGGTCATGAAGTACCAAAAATTATAAGTAGCCCCATTTTCCTCAAACATTTGCCATTGTACCGCAAATAAAATAGAACATAAAATAGCACCAATAAATATATAAGGTCTTCTTCTTCCCCAGCGCGTGTTGGTATTGTCTGTAACAAATCCCATAATTGGGTCTGAAATAGCGTCAAATAATCTTGGAATAGCCGCCAGAAGCCCTGCCAGAGCAGGGTTGATACCAAATGCCGTTATTAAAAAGAAAGAGAATACACCTAAAGCACCTGGCAATAAATTATTAACTAAATGACCCGATCCAAAGGCTATTTTTTGAATTAATGGAACCTTTGCTTGGGCTTGCACGGTTGCTGTTTTGACCTCTTCCATGATTGATTTTATTTGGTTAATTTAAAGCTTTATCACAATAGTTTGTAAGGCCTGTGAATTTATTTTTACAGTGGTTGATTGCTCCTGTAATTTAATTTGAAATGTTTTGGGTGTTTCAAATTCATTGAATACAATAACTACAACAGAATTATCGGTATTTTGAAATGCTGTTACTTTAAGGTCTTTATCCGTCACTTCAAAACCAATGCGTTTGGCTCCCGGACGCAAATATTTACTAAAATGCTTCATCACCTGATACAAGGGGGTAAAATATACCTCGTCGGCCTCGGGATCTACAATCACCGGCGCCACACACCAGTTTTCAAACCAATTAGGACCACCTTGTTTGTCGAGCACCATATTCCAATCTACCCAACCATCTACCCAATTGTTAAAACAACCTATCATATCGGTGGCATAGCGCGTTACAGGTGCATATTTGGGATGCAAATATTTATCTTCTTCTCTGGCCCAGGTCCAGCCCCAATCGGTAGCTTCTTTCTCCCAATACCAGTCGTCATTTTTCCAAACGGGCACTTCGGCATCTACACAACCTTCTGTTTGTATTAAATATTTGCCTCCCGATTTTTCATGAGCATATTGTAAAGATTCAGGGAAATAATCGTAAGTACTGGCATACCAGTGCACCGCAGTACCATCAAAATATTGGCTGCTGTTATCATCTCTAAACATGGTATCTACCCAGTGTTTTAGTTCATCACCCCTATTTTGATCATAACCCAGTATTTTAACATCAGGGTTTGTTTGTCGTAATTGCGGACCCAGATATTGCTCCACAAAATCGGTCATTTCCTCCGCAGTAAAATGCATGCTTTCCCAGTTGTTATCGTTACCTAGAGGCTCGTTTTCAACAGTGATACCCCAGATATCGATACCTTCGTTTTTGTAGGCTTGCAAATATTTTGAAAAGAACAATGCCCAGGTTTGATTGTATTCAGGTAATAACTTGCCACCGCGCCAGTCTTTATTGTCTTTCATCCAGGGTGGCGCGGTCCATGGCGAGGCTATGATATTAAAACCTTCGGTAGACACCTTCATGGCATCTTTTATCATAGGAATGATATCGTCTCTATCTTCGTCTATGCTAAAATTGTCGAGATTCACATCGCCTTCAACCGGCGCATATGAATAGTTTGACAGCGAAAAATCACATGAGTTGATATGCGTACGGGTTAAAGAATATTTCGCCCCATCATCACCAAAATAGGCTTCAATAATATGACGTCTGTTAGTTTCACTTAATTGATTAAGTAAGTAGGCTGAAGCTTCTGTAAAAGAGCCTCCTATTCCTGTAAGTGTTTGAAATTTTTGATCTGGATTTAAGGCAATGGTCGCATCTGATTCAACAGATTCTAAAGCAGCTATCTCAGTAAATTTATTACCTGATTTTGAGGTTTCAAAAACCTGAACATTTAACTGCTTTGATACGTCGTTGCAAGCCATAACTACTAGTGAAAATATGATAACAAATATTGTTTTTAACGGGTTGTTGATTTCAATTGTCATTGGTTGTTAATTTTATTCATTTGCCAGTCGTTCATCGATTTCTTCTGTAGTTGGCGGTACCAATACAGTTTCCATTAAGGCATCTTTATCACCGTTAAATGTTTTGGTGATGGCATTTCCGTTTCGGGTGAGACCGTCAAACGTACCTTGATCTACCATATTCCAAAGAGCGTATTTTGCTTTACCTTCAACGGTAAACAAGCCAAAATGATTTTCAGAACCCAGCGGATTGTGAGCATCTTTCCAAGGCTCATCAAAAGCTTCAAAATAAAAGCAAGAAATACCATTATTATTGGTCCAGTCGCGCATTAATTCATGGTATTTGGCCTCTTTGTATTCGTCAGTGGCTTTCGAACCTTTGGGTCCGTAGTAACCATTTGAAACAGTGGCCCAACCGGTTTCACCAATGTGTACCGGTTTTTTAACGCCAATGCTATTCATATAACCAACCACGCTGTCGTATTGTTTTTGCGCAAATTGCAAGGCGCGATACATAGCATTGTCAATCTTTTCAATATCGGTTAAATCTTGTTCACTTTCAGGAACACCCCAAAATTGCGGATTGTAGTGAGAATTGTGGTACGGATAGGTATGCATAGACACATAATCTACCGCTTTGAAAAGTTTTTCCAAGTCTTCTGTATGGTAAGTGTTGTCACCACCACCCCAAGACACATAATCGTCTGAACAGGTGATCCATAAATCTTTTGGTAGTTTACCTGCGACTTTTAGATCCTGCAGGTGGGTTACCCATTTCAAAATAACTTCGGGTTGTACAAAATAGCTGGCAGCCCAACGCACCATGGCTTCGTTACCAACCGCAAGAATTTTAATAATATCGGGATATTTATTAGCCAAATCAACTGCTCTTGCTATTTCATCGGCATTGGCTTCGCTTTCAACCGTATGATCGGGTGCTAGTTCTGTCCATGCATTTTTACAATCAATCCAGGCGCCCAGCATCATATACATTTCAAAATTTTCATCGGCCGACTTTAATTCTGAAATGGCCTTTGCTACATTTGATGCATGTGGTAATTGTACATTATAGGTACGCACTATTCTAATACCCATAGCGTGTAATATTTTTAAATCGTCTTTAATCTCATTTAAAGTTGGCTGTGAGTCTCTGGTTTTTTCTCTGTAAGCACCAAAAGAAATGGCTTGATAGTCCGGATTACCCAAAATATCTTTTGCGGTTAGCGAGGTTGTTGTCTCCAAATTTTCGGTTTTAGAATCTTGTTTGTTTTTATCGTTACAACCCGAAAGCAGAGCGGTTAACAAACAAATAGCAGTTAGTTTTAGATTGTTTTTCATAACTCAATAATTTAATCCGAATCCATATTCAAACAAAGGTTCTATACTGTTATCCCAAAAATTAGGACCGAATAGACCTTCAAAATCTTCTTCATTTTTAGGCCATGAATGTGGCAATGTTCCTTTAAAATTATAATCTCCAAACAACACTTCGGCAATACCATGACCTTCAGAACCCGGTAACCAAGCCGCCACAAAAGCATCGCTTTGCTCAATTTGTTGAGTTGTCACCAGAGGTCTTCCTGAAATTAAAATCACTACCACCTTTACACCCTGATTTTTGTAATGATTGATGTAGTTTTGGTGTGCTTCGGTAAGTGTTAACTGGTATCTATCCATTTCACCACCTATATCGCCAAAGAACTCTGCATATGGGGTTTCACCTATTACTATCACAGCCACATCGGCGTCTGGATGTTGTTCTAATGCTGTTTCGTCGTAAATGATTTCGGTATTGGTTTGTTGTTTGAAGCCATCTAATATGGTGGTTGCACCGTCATAATTTTCGGTAACACCTTGCCAAGCGATGGTCCAGCCACCCGATTGCAGTCCGGCATTGTCTGCATGTTCACCTACCACCACAATTTTTTTAAGATCCTTACTTAGAGGAAGTGTTTGATTGTTATTCTTAAGCAGCACCATTGATTCTCTCACGGCTTGTCTGGCGACATCGCGATGTGCTTTAATCCCTATTTTTGAAACCAAAGTGGTATCGGGAAAAGGATTGTTAAATAATCCCAATCTATATTTTTGACGAAGAATACGTTTAACGGCATCATTGATTCTATCGATGGAAATAGAATCGTTTTCCAAACCTCGTTTGATGCCAATATGAAAATCATCCATATCTCCATCAACTGCCATCACCATATCAATACCGGCATCGATAATGGCATTTTCACCGTACTTAGAATATCCTTTCCAGTCGGATACCATGATGCCGTCAAAACCCATTCCTATTTTTAGAGAATCGGTTATAAGACGTTTGTGTGCATGCATAGGAATATCTGAAACCTTGTTAAAAGATGCCATCACCGAACCCACGCCGGCTTTTACGGCCTCGCTATAGGGTTTCATTAATTGCTCACTAATTTCTAGTTCGCTTAAAGAGGTTTTGCCGCCTTCAATTCCATAATCGGTGGCACCGTCGCCAATGTAGTGTTTTGCTGTGGCCATGACAGTGTTCGACTTTGACAAATCACCCTGATGACCTTGAACTGAAGCCTTGGTTAAATTAGCTGTTAATTCTACATCTTCAGCAAAAGCTTCGTACACTCTACCCCATTTTTCGTTGTAGGGAATAGCAACACAAGGCGAGAACACCCAATTAAAGCCGGTTGCCTGCGATTCTATAGCCGTGATTTCTGCGATTTGTTCCACCAATTCTGCATTACGCGTGGCACCTAAGCCTATATTGTGCGGAAAAATAGTGGCACCATTATAGGTGTTTTGGCCATGCACAGCATCCACACCAAATAACAACGGAATCCCCAATCTGGTAGACAGCGCCAATTTTTGCAGTTCGGTAAACTTGCCCTGCCAGGCTTTGGCATCTTCACCGGGCGCAGGTCCGTCAGTATGAATGATAGACCCAATCAACTTATTGGTGATGGCTTTTTCGGCATCTTCATCAAAATGCCTGATTTGTGTCATCTGACCGATTTTTTCATCTAGGGTCATCAACGCCAAAATGGAATCTACTTTGCGCTCAATCTCTATGGACGGATTTATTGCAAATTCTGTATCTGATTTACAGCCAAAAAACAATATGGTAAGTAAAACAAGACTTACAATAGAACCTTTATATGACCGAGAAACCAATTTCACTACTTCAATAAATCTTTGGTTAAATTCACAATTAACTGATTGACTTCACCGGTTCTGTTAAAAATTCGACTACTAAAGTCTTTATTTAATTGAAGACCTTCAACCAGCATATTATCATTATCTTGTAAAACAACTTCTATATTTGCGCTGTCGGCTATATTATAAATAATCGGTACCTGGCAATAGCTAAACGCCAGAGATTGCGGTTGCAACGAAATTTGTTGTTGGTTGTGGTGAATATCTATAAATCTATAGGTTCTGGGTTCGGTTAAGAACTCTGTAGCCCGCAGCAGACATGGATTAAAGGTGATGCATCCATCTTTAACAAACACACCCAATTCCCCTATTCTAGATAAGATATCTTCCTTTACCTGACCGGTCATTCCGGGTTGCTGTACGCCTTTACCTGCCGGTGTATGCGAATACGGATCGGTTGGGAAGGCACCGTACAATTGTGGTGATTTATGAACGCCAATACCTTCATTGATTTCGTAGTAATGTTCTAATAATTTACCAACAGTTACCTCATTTTCTCCGGCTTCAACAGCTTGTAAACAGCACTCCTGAACAGCCAGTTGTAGCTTAGATACCATATGCCAGTAAATAGAACCCAAACCTTCATAGCCATAAAAAGTACCTGATCTACCGGTAAAAGCTTTATGGTTGAATACGGTTTCGAATGCTTTTAAAGCATGGTCGGTTTCTTTTTTAACCAAGTCGCCAAACTCAGAATCTTTTAAATTATTCAATGCGTTTTTTAAATCATTGGCATTGTTAAAGCTGCCGTTGAAATGGTATTTTCCATTGATATCCTTTGTGATGATACGCTGGTTACCTTTAGCTACCAATGTCTTAAACAATTTAGATTCTTCAATCAAATGCTCCGGAATATTGTTTTTTTCGGTGAACTTTGGCAAATCTTTATTAGGATACAATATATAACTGTATTGATCGGGTCTAAACAGCTTACTGGCTTTCATGGCGTCTAACACCTTTAAACAATCGGCTGCCGATAAATAGCCGGCGCTTAAAACAGCCACCTGACCTTCTAACATTTCGTCTAAATAAGATATGGCAATACCATCGTTATGTATGGTCATTAAATTATAAGCGTGGAACAGGTTATCAGTGCGTTTGTTGGCTTCAATTGAATGCTCTGCAAACTCAAGCATGACGGCAACAAAATCTTTGATGTTTTCAACAGCTATTTTGTTCTTTTTACCCGAAAATGCGTTTTGATACACATTTACGCGATACCTACTGCCGGCGGTACCCAATCCATCTAAAATAACCTTGCGGTCCTTATCAGAAATTTTACCTGACAACAAGTGCTTATTAGATTGAAGTGTTGCATAGGTAGAATTAAAGAAACTAAGCAGCTCTTCTGAAATTTCAGTATCTTTTAATTTGGAGTGCTCTAAAATTTGTTCTAAAAACTTAAGAAAACGTCTCAAATAGTAAAGCGTCACCATAGAAACACCATTACCAACAAGTGCATTGTTGGCATCGTTCCATTCTGGTCTTTGTGTATTTAACCAAATACCGCCCTCGGGAATAAAATTGGAAACTTTAGCTAAAACGGTGGCCAATATTTTCTCAACAAAATTAACTTTATGGATAAAGTAATTCTGGTCTCTTAACAAAGCGCCGTCGGCACCAAGCTCAGTTTTTTTAATGTTGATTTTTTGATCTAAGTCGTAGTCAAAATCAATGGTATCTTTCGGGTTTTTTAAAGTCTCCTGATAGCTCTTTATTTTATAAGGCACATTGGCGTACACAAATAAATCATCATCAAAATAGCTATTAAGTTGACCCGGATTATGATTTTCAATAAACTCTAAAAACTTCAACAAATAAATAATTTGATGATCGCCCCAATAACCAATATAAGACCACGGATCGTGTTCTTCAATCACCTCCCAGTCAAAGCCATCTTTGGTAACCCGGTATGGATTGTAGCCATCGAAGGTGGTTGCATTTAAGAATTTATGAATCATGCTGTCTATAAACTCCGGATAGGCATGTGCCAGCGCTTCCCAGTTTTGGAAAATATCACGCCAGTTACCTTCGTAATCCAGAATTTTAGAGCCATCTACTTCGCTGCGCGTATTAATTGAAAATCTGTTCCAGGGCCTGCTGGGGTCGCCATGTCTGCGACTAAACTTAAGTGGCATGTACTCCAAACAAAGACGTCTGAAATTTGGATCGGTACTTTCTGTTGCTAATCTTCTTAAATGACTTAAATTGAATTGATTTGGCAATTCCTGCAACAACTTTTGAGACTTGGCATATACCTTTTTATTGGCTTTTGCCAAATAGTTGTCGAAATCCCACTTTTCGATTTGATAGTTAAAATCGAAAATACCGCCGCGCATAATGTTAAAGAGCGTGTTTGAAAAATGACGCGTATCTCTATATTGATCAGCGGTGAGTTGTAAACCATCTGAAGAAGCATTCAAATTTAACAACTGTCTTGAACCGCTCTCAACATCGGCTTTAATTTTAACTTCTAAATTGCTGCTATTTTTAATTTCAGAAACTAGTTCAACTATGGCAGCATGATCTTGGTTGACGTTTGCTATGATAAACCATGACTTTTCACAATTGGCTTCAAGAGTTATTTCCTTACTAACAAAATAGGCACCTTTTTCAGCCTTAATATCGGTTTCGGTATTAATTTTTTGGATTCCTCTAAATTTATCAAGTTGAAGAGATGACAACAAATAAGTTGGATTTTCAAGTCCGATGGACCAGGCCAGATTGGCTTTAAGCGCCTCGCTGGGCTCAGCTTTATCAACTATTTTTGCACTTAGGGCAAATATACCCATTCCTGAAGATGTTTCGAGTTCAGAACGCTTATAGGCGTCTACCAAGTTACTCACTCTGTTTTGAAGATCGGCACCAACACCATAGGGTAGCACATTTTGAATACCGTCTAAAAGTTCAATGGTGACGTTTTGATCACTGTGATTAACTAAAGTTGAAGTTTTAACAAAACCATACACATTACTAGAGCTCCACTGGTATTTAAAAGAGAGGTTTAAATCGTGATTAATCTCTTCAAATATAATTTTATTGCTAATGGCATTTTTGTATAGGTTTCTTGAAATTTGATATGCCCCTTGAAACCGAATTGAAAAAGGTTCCCATATATGAACTTTACCGTTGTGATGAATTCTAAATATGGATTTACTTCCGGTAATTTCGGCGCTTTCGGTTATTTTATCGTCGGTGTAATATGGAAATAAAGAATGGTCGCTGTCCTTTCTTCCCGCACTTAGTCCACCATTACTCGATATAAACATCCAGTGATTGGAATCGCTCACAATGCTCATGAAGAATGGCCGCATGAGGTTACTGTTAGTGATCTTGTAATAGTATTCGTTATCTATTTTGAGATAATCTATAGTAACTTTTTTGTTCGAATCAAGATTTAAATCTGCACTCATTGTTGATGATTATAATGTATTATTTAGTTTTTAAAAATAGTTGCTCTAATTGTTCCAGGCTTTTTCCTTTGGTCTCTACAACATATTTGGCTACAAATAAAAAGGCCAATAATGATAAAATGGCATAGATGGCAAAAGTAAGTGTTGGACCCAAGTTTGATAATTCCCATGGGAATATTTGGGTTACCGAAAAACTTACCAGCGAATTAAAAAATCCTACTACCGAGATGGCGATGCCTTTGATTTTATTTGGAAATATTTCTGAAATAAGCGCCCACATTACCGGACCTAAGGAAATGGCGAAGGCAGCAACATATAAAAGTATTGAAATAAGCACCAAAGGTGCATTAATACTAATTAAATTAGTGATTTGATTGCGCTTAAAATCTATAAATTGTTCTTTACTGAGTTGCGCTTCAACAGCATTAAAAAGCAAGGTCTGACTGTTATAAGTGTTGTTTGATAAAGGCTGAAGTAATTGTTTGGTTTCCTCGTTGGTTATTTTAGCCATATTGTCTTCAGAAAATGAGTAGGTAGCTTTATTGAAGGCAAAAGTGGTCATTAATAAAGCCACTGTCATTACCGAAGTACCAATTAGCAACAAAGGCTTTCTTCCTAATTTATCGATTAAAGCAATGGCCACTAGGGTAAAAACAAGGTTTGTTAATCCAACAACAATAGCTTGTAAAAAAGAGGCATCTGTTGAGCCTCCGGCTTGTTCGAATATGGTAGGTGCGTAATAAAATATAGCATTGATACCGGTTATTTGCTGAAAAAAGGCAATACCTAGCGCAATAATCATAATGGTGGTATACTTACTGCTGAACAAATCAGACAACCTCCCTTTAGATTCAGAGAGATTGATATTTTGTTGAATTTCGTTAATAGTTTGATCGGCATACTCTTTGCCTCCAATTCGCTCCAGTGTTAATTTGGCGGCTGCAACTTTATTGCACTGTTGTACCAACCACCTTGGACTCTTTGGAACTAAAAATAAAAACAAAAAATACAACAATGCCGGAATGGCCTCTACCCCTAACATCCATCGCCAGCTCTCTTCACCGTAATTTACTAGGAAATAATTTGAGAAATAAGCTACCGAAATCCCAAGTACAATATTAAGCTGATTAAAAGAGACTAGTCTGCCCCGTAAATTGGCAGGTGCTACTTCGCCTATATAAATGGGTGCAATTAAAATAGCACCACCAATACCAACACCACCAATAATTCTGGCTATGATAAACTCGGTGTAATTAGTTGCCAATGCCGACCATGTTGCCGAAATAACAAACAAAGCTGCAATAACTATAAGTGTGCTTTTTCTTCCAAACTTATCGGCAAAATAACCTGACATTAAATTACCGGCCATAGCACCAAAAATAACACAACCCACTGCAAAGCCCAACATTTCGTCGGTCATGTTGAAGTAAATTGAAATACCTTTAACTGCCCCCGAAATAACCGCACTATCAAAGCCCAACAAAAATCCGCCAAGAGCAACAATTAAACTAATGAATGTGGTGTACGATTTATTCATAATTACAGATGCAGATTAACTAGAGTATAACTGATTCAAGCGTTTCCATATTAACTAATGAAAAGGCCGAAAGTTTATTTCGACCTTTTCCGGGATAGTTTATTTTTAATTATTAATCTAATCTAATATCGTCTACATAAAATATTTGTTCTTGAGAAGTCACCTGTGGATCTGTTCCTTCTGGATTATCCGGTTTAATAACCAACTGATTATAGGTAGTTGGTGTTGCCGGTAAATTGATAAATGTAAACTCAAGTTCTACCCATTGGTTCGCGCCACCACTCACCTGACGGAATACCGGAGCCGGATTACCAACTACGGGATTGGGTTGCGGATCTAAGGCCAGTTCAAATCTGTAGGTTACGTCAGGAATACTGGAATATACTTTTATTTTGAAAGTTCGTGTTGTAATATCAATAGTTCCGGCAGGAAAAGAGTTTTGAACACCACCCCAACGGTTAATGCCACTGGCACGGGTAATTCTTAGTACATTATCTGAAGTATTGATACCTGATGGATTAGGATTGGCCACCAGATTTGTGGTTACACCGCCATCACCTATACTTGAGAATGTGCTGATGAACGATTCGCAACCTTCAAAATCTACGGGTAAAGTAGTTGCAGCAACCGCATCGCCTTCACAACCGCCGCCACCGCCGCCGCCGCCGCCGCCGGTAACGAACAGCGATACGTTGTCAATGTTTACCACACCGGCTTCCTCTGCTAAATCAAACAGAACTCTGGCATCAGGCGCACCAAAACCGGTGGCCGTAAAAGTACGTTGGTAAACAGCAGGTGTTGTAGTAATATTAACGGTTTCGGAAGCATTAGAAAAGTCACCACCACTTAAACCAATACCGGCAACAATACTTCTATTGACACTGGACCAGGCTTCGAAAGATAGTATGTAAGATGTACCCTGAACTATTTCAACCTTTTGACTTAAGTTTATATTGAAGGGCTCACCAGGTGTTGGTGTGGTTATATTTATAGAATAGTAAGTATTTCCACTTACAGTGACAACTGGCGCGGGATTATCATCATCTACACCTTGTATCCAGGCCACCACATTACCGTTGCCATCTAAGGTTTGGAAATCGCCATTAGTTAGCAAACCATCGTCAAATGGTGGTGGTGGTGGTGCTCCGTCAACCTTCTCAATATCGTCTACATAGAAGGTTCCTGCTGCCGTTCCGGGGCCGTCTACAAACAATATCATATCGTTGTAAGTGCCGGTTGAGTTTAAGGTGAAGGTTAATTCTTCCCATCCAGAACCACCGTGTAATTGGGTGTCTTCAACATCGGCTTGTGTACCATCTTCAAATTTTAATAAAATTGGAAGTGCTTGCGATGAAAACAACTTCATTCTAACACCTGTTTGCGATGAAAAATCGGCCGGAGTATCTAAATTGAAAAAGGCGTTTTCAAATTGCTCACCTGAATTGGTAATACGTCCAACCTTAGTTTCTACGTTATTAATTCCTGAAAGTTCAGGGTTATCTACAACTGTGAAACCAACATTTCCAACAATTTTAGCTGCATAATCGATTCCATTACAATCAAAATCAATTGGAAATTCCAATTCGGTTTGAGGGCATGGCACGTCGGCAGCATTGATTTGCTCTATATCGTCCATATAGAACGTACCTGCTGTTGATCCCGGACCATCAACAAACATTGTAAATCTGGAGAAACCGGCAGCAGAATTAAAAGTGAAATAAATCTCTTCCCAGCCTGTACCACCATGGCTTGCAACGGTTTCAACATCGGGACCTGTTCCTTGCTCTAATTTTAAAAGAATATTTATCGCTGAGGTCGACCAAAACTTCATTTTAATGGCTTTGTCTTCACTCAAATCTATTGGCGTGCCTAAATCAAAAAAGAAGCCTTCAAAAGGAGCACCATTATTAGTTATGGCACCAACGTTTGTAACTTCGCTGTTGGTACCAGATGGATCAGGGTTTTCAACAACAGCAAAAGCCACACCGCCAAAAGCAGTGGCATCGTAACTTACCACCGGATTATCAAAAGTAATCGGTAAGGTAATAGGCTCAGGCACCTGAATAAAAATGGTGTCTTCAAAAGTATCTGAATCACCACGAGCGTTCGTAGCAGTTAACACTACTGTGTAACTACCTGTTTCATAAGTTTTAACAGGACTGATTAAATTGGATGTAGTGCCATCGCCAAAATCCCAGGAGTAGCTATCAGCATTAGAAGATACATTAATAAATGTTACTGTACCTGTATCTTGATTGATGGTATGGGTAAATAGGGCTTCTATAGATGAGGATAGTGCGTCGTCGTCGTCGGCACAGGTCCAAAAAGTAATCGCCAAACAAAGTAGCCCGAATATTTTTATTCCTTTAATTATTTTTTTCATACTGTTTAAAATTTATGTTCAAAATGTTTTATTGCAACAACAACCAACTTTTTTGAACAGTGAGGTTTTGAATTAAAGACTTGCATTAGTTGTAAATACGAACATAATCAACCAACATAGTTTGCGGAAACACTGTTTGGTTATTCGGACTTCCAACAAAACTACCACCAACGGCAAGGTTGATAATGATATAAAATGGACGATCAAACACCCATTCACCCGGTACGTCTTTAGGGGTAATTTGGTTGTAAAGTACATCGTCCACATAATAGTTAATGTAATTTGGACCCCATTCTATTCCAAACACATGGAAATTAGTATCAAATCGGTCGTTTTCCAGATTGTATTCCTTTGAGACTGCGTTTCCACCAGAGTAGCCCGGGCCATGGACACTACCAATAATTTTGGTAGGTTCTTGACCTCGGTTTTCCATGATATCAATCTCACCAATATTTGGCCAGATTTCTGTGCCATTGTTATCATCTCCCAACATCCAGAAAGCAGGCCACATGCCTTGACCAAATGGTAAACGCATACGCGCTTCAACACGGCCGTATTGGGTTTCAAGCTTACCCTTAGTAATCAATCTTGCAGAAGTATATCCTGCTCCGTTAAATAACTCTTGTTTGGCGGTAATTAGTAAAAACCCGTTTTCAACTTTTACGTTTTCAGTTCTGTCTGTATAAAACTGAAGTTCATTATTGCCCCAGCCGGGTATTCCCTGAGCTGTTCCGTCGCCTATTTCAAAACTCCAAATATTTGGATCAGGTGCACCATCTACGTCGAAGTTATCTTCGGCCACCAAATTATTAAATGTGGTTACTGTTTGTGTCTCATCGAGATCGCAACTTAAAAAAGCAGTTAGCGAAAAGAAAACCAAGCAAATCATTATGCTCCTTTTCATTATTAGGGTATTTATAGTTTGTTTTAACATAATTTTCTTTGTTATGGATTATATCTTCTACTCGATGTAAAAATAAATGTTATCTAAATAAAAGTTTCTTAATGTAGAAGCATTGACATTTTCATAAATGATGAGACCTATGTTAGACCTTTGTGGTAGTGTAATAGGAATTTCGAGTGTTGCCCAAGTATTAGCCACGAAATCTGACGCATTAAAAAATACTTGTTGGCGCGTATCATCTCCGCCACCTTCAACACCATCAGGCCCGAAGTTAACAATAGAAATTAAAAAATCTAAGTTTGCAGGCACCTGCCCGGGAATGTACATGTTTAAATGCAGGTTTGAAAAATTAGTAGCGTTGACTGGTGGATTTCCAAATCTATTACCAACAAAATTAAAGTTGGTATAATTTAAAATGTTATCTCCATTTACTACAAAATCTGCTGATTCGGTTGTTTGAAATGGTTGCCAGAAACCATTGAAAAAGTCAACAGGCCGATTATTGTAATGATCACTAAAAATTGAAATAACGTTACTTGGATCTCGGGATGGTGTTGGTGCTAATACAAAATCTCCTAGAGAATTAATTGTTACAGAACCATTGGCTTGTACACCGCCCAATGTTGCAGTAATTTTGGCTGTTCCAGCGGCCAAAACCGATATAATCCCGGTATTATCAACAGTTGCAACGCTTGGATTTGAGGAACTAAACTGGAAATAACTTATAGCCGGAGCAACAGTACCATCGATGCCGGTGGGTAAACTAACCGTATGAATTAATCCTGTAACTGCGGCAGTTACTCCAATAAAAGAATCTATGGTGATATCATCTCCATTTGCAATTCCTGGTCTTGGTTGTCCAATAGTGCCAAGTTTTTCGAATTTGATTTCGTCAAACCACAACACATATCCCGATCCGCCTGTAGCTTGCGTGCCGGCAGCATACCAGAATACACCTCTCTCGTTCACTAATAAAGAAGGGTCTGGAATTGGTATGTAATATTTTTGCCAATTGGTGCCAACGCTCACATTGTTGGCGGTAACTTGATGTTTGTTTTCAAAGAAATCTTGTCCAAAACCGATGGCATCAACACTAACACCACGTGAAGCCTTGGCATAAAAGGTAAGGACATTAAATCCTGATAAGTCTCTTCCCGCTCCATCCACTCTTAAAATAGCACCGGCGTAATTGCCGGTTGGATCGGTGTCATTAGGCACATCCACACGGTAAGACGCATTACTTTCGAAGCCTTCACGAGTGTCTACTGAGAAGGCATCCAGTTTAGAATCTGCAAACGGGAAGTAAAAATTAGATCCCATTGCCACGAAATTATCAGTAAAAATTTCACCGGTTTGCGCAAAGGTCGCCACCGTAGCATCGTCACTTAGTTCTCTCTCGCAGCCTAAGTTTAGTACAAGCACTAAAGATAACCACAGTGCTATGTTGAGCTTGTTTGTTTTTGTATTTTTCATATTTAGCATTTTTTTATTTTCCAACGTTGATATGAACATAAGTTCTTATTTCCCATTCTGATCCATTCGGGAACCCAACCGGGCTCAATGGTGGAACACCAAATTCCGGCGCGGCTAGTGGCGCATATCTTGGTGAGAATTCGTTTAATGAACGCCAGGTGCCTCTTAAACCAATGGTTGTGTTAGGTAAAATAAACCAATCCGGTTTTCCAAAAGACGTAGAGATATCTAACATTAATTGTAGTGGGAAGGTTAAGTTAAAATCTCTGTGGTAATCAAATGGTCCCCAATCGTTTACTTTGATATGCGTTTGCAGCATCATCTTTTTGTAGATGGCTCTGATGTCGCCACCAAATCTTTTAATAACTCTGTCGCTATCGCCGTTAGCCTGACCGTTACCGTAGTAGAAATTACCAATTAAGCCTAGGTCTGGCGATAATTTGGAAACCATTCTAGAGTGAATTTCCCATAAATCTTCGGCAGGAACTGCATTAGGGAAGGCAAAAAATTCACGAGTTGCCAAGAAACCAATATGGGAATCCATAGAGGTTGGCAGGTGTCTGTAAACAAATCCTAAGTTCATAGCGAACTTGGCATCTTCTGCTCTGTCGTTATCCCAGCTGTACATCCAGGTACCGGGAGTTGGATCGAAGGTTAAGAGTAACTCACCCGCGGTGGTTTCTCTGTTCCATCTTACTGCAAAAGGGTCGTCAATAAAGTTTCTTAATCTTCCCGGTGCTTCTACACCATTTGGCATTGGATCGACCAAAGGACGTTGCCATAAAAAGTTCGGGGCTATTTGAAAATTTCCTGTTGAATAGGTAAAACCCGTTAAAAAATTAGACTGGTTACCACTACCGGTATCTTTAAGTCTCCATCCGGTAAAGGTTTGTGTTGCATCGGCACCGCCATTAGCCACAATACCCATAATAGCTCCTTGGGCGTACCAGTTAAATCTACCACCTTCGTAAGTGATTTTAGCCTTACCACCCCAATTGTCTTTGCTCTTAACCTTATCGTCAAAAACAACACCGTCTTTAATATCTTGATAAGTACTTCCGTTTAATGGATTTCCGCCCCAAATACCGCCAAGGGTTAGGCCTACTTTTCCAAAGTCTCTTTCAACGGCTATGGTTGCTCTTTCTGTTGGCCATGGTGGAATGATACCACTTCGTACTTGATTGGGATCTAAAACTCGTCGACCATTTTCATCAAATCTCAACTCGGTTAATACATCTCTGTGGTAAATACCGGCTACTTTATAATGACCAAAATCACGCTGGTATTTAAATAACATACCAGGGTTAGCGCCCCACCATAATTGTGGACCAAAGGCAGCTTTTAAACCTTCAAACACGCCTTTACCATCTAACTCGGCACCGAGGATTTCACCACCGTAAATATCTAAGTTTGGCCCGTAATTGGCTTCCGGATATAGTCCGAAGAAATCACCTTCATATTGCCAATGGTAATGACCGGTACGATAGAAACCTCGCAAATCAAAATCTTTGGCATTCCATTCGAATTCGGCTTGGTAAACATTTACTCTGTTAATGTCTGAAAGCGTTACTTCGCCGCGGTCTGTATCTAGGGTAATCACACGACCTCTGTTTTCGTAGAAGATTTCATCAATTGGGTTTTGAGCCACATTTCCTATGACGTTAAAAACAACTTCAGCCCTCACATTTCCGGCAGGGTTGGCTTCAACGCCTATAAAATAGGACTGCATATGATCAAATCCTGTTTGATTTGGAAATTCATTCGCGTTTGGATCTGCATTTTGAGGTGTTGTTAACAAGGAGCCACCTGTGGTAAATGAAGTAAACTTGGCTTGAAGCTGACTTAACCTAAGTTTTTGAGTTTCGCTGCCACCTAGAGCAGCCTTATCGCCTCTGGCTCTTAAAACAGCATCCATTATATTGATGCTGCTAAAGTAATCGTCGACAAATTTTCCTGTGACACCTTCCTCGTATGGATTTAATTGATGTGCTTCTTTGAGTGCGTAATACGCTGCTCTTGGATACAATTCATAAAGACCCCTTTCATTGGTTGGGCCTTTGGCACAGATACCAAACCACTCTTCGTTCATATTGTTTTGTCCTTCAACAAAATCAAAGCTATAGCCACCATTAGCCCAAGAGGCGTTGGTGTCGTGTCTGTCGGCATTTTCTCTATCATCAAATCCATATTTCCACCAGCCATCACTAAACTGAAACGTAAAACCACCTATTGAAATACCTGTTTGTCCTAAACCAGCTGCATGTAAATAAATTTCTCTCCAGTTTTCTAAGTTGTAGTAAGCCTGAGCTTTTTGATCTTCTCTATTTTCTTTAGCGTTAAAAGCATCTGAACCAAACTCAGTAAATAGTAAAGGCATGTTCAGTTTGGTTTTTACTACATCGAACATATCAGTAAAAGATTTTCCTCGATAGGTATTGGTACCAAAAATATCGACATCTTTACATTCTTCGGCAATAATATCAATAAACAAAACGTCACCATTACAAATAGCAACCGGATGAGAAGAATCGATCGATTTCATCACCTTTGCGGCTTCATTCATTAATTTGTACATAGGCCTGCCTCTACTCTCACCAATAAATTGTTTTTCTTGCTCATCGTCAGGGAAATCTTCGGTTTCTGCGCCCTGCCAGAACAATCCATAGTTGTTTTCGTTACCTAAAAGGTACAATAACAAACCGGGAGTATTTTTATATTCTTCTGCTAGTTGCGTAATTTCAGACATCAAATGATCAACAGTTACTTTATCATCATAAATGGTGACCGGCGTCCAAACACCATTAAGCGTTAGTCCGTATCTACCAAAGGAATGGTTAAGCATGGTATAGATCCCGTAATTCTCATAAATATATTTAATCCATCTTGCAGGAACACCGGTGTATTGTCTGATGACGTTAACATTCATGTTTTTGAGTAAAGACATTTCATGATCAAGCCCGGCCTTAATAATATCGTCTGACTTTTCCCAAAACGCAGCGTCTACGGTATTAGTTCCTATAGGTATATAGTCCCAGTTCATACCATTTACCATAAATGGTTTGTTATCTACCATCAACCTAAAACCATCCTGGTCACTTTTAACGGTGACCTTATTAGATTGTGAGAAGCCTGCAAATGTTATTAGCAGTACGCTCAGTTTTAAAAAAAGTTTTTTCATTTAATTTTGATTTTGTTGATTCAATTTGAAACACTATAAAAAAGTAAAATTGTAATAGTGAATTATTTAACTTTTCATAATTGGAAAGTTAATAAATAATTAAGAAATATGTAAGATAATACCTAAACAAAAATCATACATCGTAATATTAAAGTGTAAAAATTAACAATTTATCAATATAATTAAATGTATATTAATAATTTATAAATTTAGGATTTTACTTAATTTCTATCACATTCCTCAAATATTGATGTGCTTTTAAGGTAATGTATAGGTAATGTTGTTGTTTTTTTAACAATTGTATGGTTGATAGTTTCAAAAGATTATAATTATCAAGAACGTTCGGCAAAAAATACTAGCTAACAGTCTATAAATAGGTTTTTATTTTTAAAGTTTTACGCAAAAACAAAGGAGATTCGTCTCAAAAACAAATCTCCTTGTTTATCATAATAACATTATTACTTTGATTTATTACTGATACAATCTTACATAATCGATTTCCATAGTTCCTGATGTAAATGCAGGATCAATATCGCCTCCTAAACTTCCTCCCATTGCAATATTCAATATAAAGAAGAAGTCTGAATTAAACGGTGTTGAAGCGTCATTAACAAAGCTATGGTAAACAGTATCATCTACCAAAAAGAAAATACCATCAGGTCTCCATTCTACAATATAATTATGGAACTCAGTAGTAGCATTCGGTACAAAAGTTGATGCCGAATTACCAGCACCTGGGGAAACACCTGGATAATGTAAGGTGCCTAACACAGTATTAGGATTATTACCTACATGTTCCATAATATCAATTTCACCACAGGCAGGCCAGGTATTGGTTTGATAATCTGCACCAAGCAACCAGATTGCAGGCCATGTGCCACCACCTTCGGGTAATTTAGCTCTTACTTCTACTCTACCATAGGTAAATTCGTAAAGACCTTCAGATTTAATACGGGCAGATGTAAAGTTACTACCATTTCTTAAAGCTGTAATTTTTAATAAGCCATCTTCTACTCTCACATTCTCTGAATTGTTGGTATAGTTTTGAACTTCATTATTACCCCAACCGTTTACTCCGTTACCTAAATCGTAAGTCCAAACAGCAGGATTTGGTGCACCGGCAGTATCGAAGTTGTCTTCAAAGACCAAATCGTTATAGATGGTATCGAAACCGGCATCGGGTGGTGAAGTTGTAAAAATGTGGTACCATGCCAATACAGGGTTTCCAACGTCAAGCGTTCTAACTCTTAAAAAATTATCGGATAATTCAAGTATTTCGTAATCCGATGTTCCTACATAATAGCCCATGAAATTATTATCAGAAAAATTCATAACAGTACCGGTAGTTTCTGCTTCAGGTAAATTTTGATCAGATGGGAAGAAGGACACAAGACTGGTTCCTGATGTATCAAAATCAAAACATCTGTCTTGACCAACCGAACCACCAACAATATCTTGGTTAGCTACATTAAAGAATGTTGCTCCTTGGTTGTTGTACACATAGGTTACCTGCCCATCGGCATCCATAGAGAATACCAATTCATCATCGTAAAAACAAGGATCTGTTTGTGCTTTTTCAAATGGTGCCGCCTGATAAAAAGCAGGGAACCAATAGGAATCTGGAGCTATAGCCACTGTGCCACCTACACCTAAGTGTGCAGGTTCAGCCGCTGCCCAATACCAGGTTTTAGAAGAGCCTTCACCACCGGTAAGCAATCGTTTAGCCTCAGGATCATCGAAGGAACTAAAAACTTCAACCTGAGTAGTTGCCGTAGTTGACAAACCACCGGCACCAATGGCGGTAACTACAACATCAAAGGTATTAATACCTACAGCAGTATAGCGTTTAGAAACTTCGCCTGTTGGAACAATTTGAGTAATGCCGTCGCCATAGCTAAACTTAAAACTGATGACATCATCGGCGGTTGCTTTAAAATTAACAAAACCACTACCATCTCCAAAAGGA
This sequence comes from Paucihalobacter ruber, assembly GCF_006494535.1. Lineage (GTDB taxonomy): Bacteria > Bacteroidota > Bacteroidia > Flavobacteriales > Flavobacteriaceae > Paucihalobacter > Paucihalobacter ruber. Next base: position 269,446 of record NZ_VHIQ01000004.1, on the reverse strand, counting down.
TTTTCAGCATCAACCCCAACTACCTCCGTAGTAATAACGATGTTGGAAGGTGCTATAATATCACCAATGCTGTAGTCTTCATCTTGACAGCCCAGGAATGCTATGCCGGTTGCCAAAACAAATATGAGTATATTTTTGATTTTTATCATAATTATAAATATTAGATTTTAATAAGTCTATATTGCCAGAAGACGCCATCACCAGACTCTATAATAACAGATATTGTAGTAGCATCTAAAAATTCCACATTATAGGTAACAGCATTAGGTACCGCTACATTTGGTAGCTCTCCTTGGTTGTTAGCCTTAGGTAATCCAATGTAGGCACCAACCCCATTGAGAGTTATGGTTCCAGAGGCTTCGTCATAAACATAGGTAGCAGGGTTGGAACCATCATGCGGAGCCACAGGGGCACCGCAAGAATCAGAACCACCTTGCCAAGGTTCAATCCAAGACTCGTCACCTAAAATATTAGTAAATGAGCCGTCGGCACCAAATTGATACACATCATCAAAGTAACAGGCTCTTTCTGTAACGCAACCGGCATTACAACTAAACCATTCGATATTACCGGGGGCAGGACCAACTCCTAATGAACCGGCTTCAGGTGCCATGACCCAGTTACCTGCAAGTGGCGATGATGGTGGGTCGCCATCGCGTACTAATTTGTATTGCCAGAATACACCAGCACCGGATTCAATGACTACAGAAATTGTAGCAGCGTCTAAGAACTCAACATTATAGGTTATGGCACTTGGTACTGCTACGTTTGGTAATTCACCTTGATTGTTAGCCTTAGCCAAACCAATATAGGCTCCAACGCCGTTAAGTGTAACAGTTCCTGCCGCTGAATCGTATATATAGGTAGCAGGATTTGAGCCATCGTGCGGCGCTACAGGTGCACCACAAGAATCGCTACCGCCTTGCCAACCTTCTATCCAAGATTCGGCACCTAAAATATTTGTAAAAGAACCATCAGTTCCAAATCTGTATATATCATCGAAATAGCAAGCTCTGTCTTCAACACAACCGGCATTACAGCTAAACCATTCTATATTTCCGGGTGCAGGACCAACGCCGAGAGAACCAGCCTCCGGAGCCATTTTCCAATCACCTGCCAGGGTGTTTGGTGTAGTAGCTGCGCGATAGAAATAAATATTATCAATAAAGGCAGTGCCTCCACCCGCAAAAGGTGTGCCTACATATTTTAATTGATGGATATCGTTAACAGTGAAACCGTCCTGATCTGTGAATTCTGAAATTGGAATATTGATACTTGTCCAACTGTTTGGATTTAATTGCACGGTCACAGGTCTTTCACCATTAGAAACGCTAATCAAAGAAACTTCAATAGCTTCTAAAACATCGGCAGTCCAAATATCTAAATGAATGAATTCCATTTGGGATACATCAACAGGAGAGCCAAATTGATTTCCTTGATAACTCAAATTGGTATATTGTAGTATTTCGTCTCCGTTTAATTCAAACATATTCCAGCTACTACCACAGCAACCGCCTTGACCCCAGTCTGGAAATGGGTTAAAATCAGGTACATTTTCATAAACTGAGGTAAAAATTGAAATTACATCACCACTTGCTCTAAAAGGTGGAGTTGGTGCAGAAGCTAAAGGTGCTTCTATAGAAGTAACTTCAAATTCTTCGGTTATTGTAACAGTTTCGGCTGCGCCTCCCATCACTTCAATTGAAATTGTATAGGTTCCCGCTTCTGCATAGGTATAAGAAATACCTTCACCAATGTTAGCAGATAAAGGCTCAGCTCCCTCAACTTCTCCAAAATCTACTTCGTAGAACATGGCGAAATCTGCGCTCACATTAACATTAACCTTTTTAGAAATAGCAGGGTCGTTTTCAATAGATACTTCAACATTAGAAGGTGGAATAAAAGACACCACAATTTGCTGAGCAACGGTAGTAGCCAATCCATTAATACCTCTCGCCGTAATTGCGGCTTCATAAACGCCCTCGGCGTAGGTATGAATTACATTATTACCGGGTAAAATGTTATCGGCAGGATCTGAACCATCTCCAAAGTCTACTTTAAAAGAGGCAACACCTTTGGCTAATGGCGTAATGGTTACCAAGCCCGTATTGTCTTGGGTTATCCTAACACTGGCCGACACCTCACTGGGTGCGGCAATGTTATTGACGAAATCTAAATTATCGTCATCTTGCGTACAGCTTATAATAAGCAGAAACGCAAGCATTAATTTAAAAGTTGAATTCACAATTTTCATATTCATTTTTTTTTAATATCCTGGGTTTTGTTGCCAGTTGCCATTAGAGAATTGAATTTCTTCAAATGGAACGGGAAAAAGTTCATGCTTGCCTGATATAAAACCATCAATTCGATTAGCGGCCTGATTGGTTCTTACTAAGTCGAAGAATCTGTGTCCTTCGCCAACCAACTCAACACGACGCTCGCGCAATATGACATCGGTTAATGCATTTCCTGAAACAGTCACATCATCTAAACCGGCTCTTGACCTAACCTGATTTAAATAACCTCTGGCTCTTGCATCGTCAAGACCACTGCGGTTGTAGGCTTCGGCTGCCATTAAAAGAACGTCAGCATAACGTATAGCTCTATAGTTATTAGGGTTTGTTAAGTTTTGATCACCTAAATTCAAATCGCCTTTTCTGGCAATATATTTTCTATTGAAGAATCCGGTATGTTCATTACCAATTCCGAAAGTAGCACCTGTTTCAGCTGCCCATGCATCGATGTTTAATATAGCGATGTCTCTTCTAATGTCACCATCTTCAAAAGCATCGTAAGTTTCCTGAGTTGGCACGTTAAAACTAAAACCTGAATCAAACAACGGACCGTTATAATTTCTAATACCGTTAAACCCAACAGCCACGTTACCTTCACTACACTGTAAACATCCAAATCCGGCACCTTGTTGATCTGTATATTGTACTTCAAAAACAGATTCTGAACCGTTTTCACCAACTAATTCGAAGATATCATCATAATCTTCTAGTAAGGCGTATGGACCACTAGTGATTAAGTCACCCAAAACACTTGCGGCCTGCGGAAACTTATCTTGATAAAGGTAGGCTTTACCCAATAGCGCTTGTGCAGAGCCTTTAGTGGCTCTACCAACATTTGGCGCGGTGTAGGATAAATTATTAACAGCAAACTGTAAGTCTTCTTCTATTAAAGCATAAACTTCTTCAACAGATGAACGAGGAATAGTTGTTTCGTCTCCAATTTGAAAACGTTGATCAATTTTAAGCGGAATTGGACCAAACCATTTAACTAACTCAAAATTGTAGTACGCTCTAAGAAATCTTGCCTCCGCGATGATAACCTCTTTTCCTTCGAAATCTGTTTTATCTTTAAATTCAAGAATGTAGTTGGCACGGTTAACTCCGGCGAACATCCAGTTCCAAACATCTCTTAAATTGGCATTAATAGGCGTATGAATCATATCATCAACCTGTTGAATTCCAATAACATCGGTTGGGCTTTCGCCTCCGGCCAATGTGTTATCTGATGCTATTTCACCAAGCATTACGTTAATGTAAGATGCTTGTAATAAATCATAGGCCGCAACCAAAGCGCGGAAATAGTCAGTTTCACTATTAAAAAAGTTCTCTGAATCTATAGAATAAACCGGCTCTCTAGATTCGATAAAATCATCTGAACACGCCGATGACAGGAACAAAACAATGACTATTAAACTAATTTTTATGTTGTTCATTTTCATAATGTAATTTTTAAAAGTTAAGATTTACACCCATTAAATAGGTACGGGGTATTGGATAAAAACCAAAGTCTATACCACCACCAATTGGTGCACCGGATGATGCTCCGGGGTCAAATCCACGATATTTTGTAAAGGTGTAAAGGTTGTTTGCACCTACATAAATTCTCACTTTTGTAAAGCCCATTTTTTCTATGGCTGTTTGTGGTAAACTATAACCAACCTGTACATTTTGTATTCTCACGTAAGAAGCATCTTCAACAAAGAAATCTGAAAACACAAAATTTGAGGTAGCTGCTGTGGTTAATCTTGGTACGCTGTTGCTTGTACCTTCGCCTCTCCATCGGTCTAACCAGTAGCTTTGGCGATTAACATCAGTAAGTGCACGTTCGTAGTTTCTAACCATATCGTTTCCGATGGAAGCGAAGGTGTACATTACAAAGTCGATATTTTTATAATTAAAATTAAAATTAAGACCCATAGTGATATCAGGGATTGGATTACCTAAATTAGTGCGGTCGTTTTCATCTATCACGCCATCGCCATTAATATCTACAAATCTTAAATCACCCGGTTGCGCAGCGGCACCCAATGCTGTTTGTGATGGATGCGCAGCCACTTCTGCTGCATTTTGGAAAATACCATCGGTTTTATATCCGTAGAAATAACCTAGAGGTAAACCTACTTCCATTCTAGAAGGCGCAGGTTGTCCAACTCCAAAAGCACCACCTTCAATAAAACCGGTACCATTATTAACTTCGGTAACTTTATTTGTTAAAGTTGTGATGTTATAGTTAATACCAAAATTAAAATCTTCACCAATGTATTCTTTATAGTTAATAGCAAACTCAAAACCTGTATTTCTAACAGATCCAGCGTTGACTGTAGGTGAAGCCGCGCCCGGAGCAGCAACTCCAAGAATACCGGAAACCGGAATATTTGGAATTAGAAGGTCTCTCCTATTATTAATGAAATAATCTGTAGTAATTTCTATTCTGTTTTTTAGCATACTCAAATCCATACCTACGTTGAATTTTTCTGCCTCTTCCCATTTAAGATTTGGATTTGGAAGTTGACCGGTAGCAATACCGTTAACTACATTGCCGTCCAATACATATTCCCCTTCGCCATTTAGCAAACCAATAAATCCGTTAGCAGGAATTTGGTCATTACCAAGAAGACCATAACTGGCTCTAAATTTCATGAAGTTCACCGTGCCACCATCTCCAAAAAATGCTTCGTCTGATATCACCCAACCACCGGTAACCGATGGAAAGATACCCACTTGATTACCTGGACCGAATTTGGTTGAAGAATCACGACGAATCATGGCTGAAAACAAATATTTACCTTTAAAGTCGTATTGTAATCTTCCGAAAAATGATAAACGTCTTTCGTCAAAAGCAAAAGAACCTACGTCTCTTACGCCCTCACCACTGGTGCCGACTGCCAAAGAAATATCTGCAAAATCCCATGAATTATTAGGGACATCAAAACCGGTAGCGAACAAGCCGGTACCCCATTCTTTAAAAACAGTTGTACCACCTGTTAAAGTCACGTTGTGATTTTCAGCGAATGTGTTGGTATATGTACCAAAAATATCTAAGGAGTAATCGTTGAAGTTTTGTTTGTTTTGATTGACGCTACTGCGTTGTGTATCGAATACTTTACCCCCGTAATTAATGATAGGGAAAAATTGTTTACCTTCTTGATTTGTGGTATTAAAACCAACTCTGGATGTTAAAGTAAAATTATTGAACATGTCATAATCCACCTGAACGGTACCATTAAGTTTTCTTAAATCAAAGTCGTTGTAAGTATTGAAGATTTGAGCTAATGGGTTGATAATTTCAATTCCCAATCCGGGAGTGTTTGGCACCAAACTAAAATCGCCATTTGGTTGAAAAGGCGACAAAGTTGGCGGTGCATTTAAACCGTTAAATAATACAGACCCTAAGCCAAAGTCGTTAACCGAGTCTCTGTCTAAATAGGTGTAGATGACGTTGGTCGATACCTTAATCTTGTCAGATAATTGGGCGCCAAGTGCTAAACGCGCCGTATTTCTTCTAAAATCTGTTTTTTTAGGAGCCACAATACCTTGTTGATATACGTGTGATCCGCTAAATGCATATGTTATTTTTTCAGAACCGCCCGAAACACTAAAATCATGGTTAATTAACGGCACATTATTTTCGAGCACTGCATTTTGCCAATTAGTACCAACGCCTAAGGTATTTATGTTTGGAAAAGGAATGGCTTGTCCGCCGTTGGCATAGGTTTCATTCAGTAATACCCCATACTCGGTAGCGTTTAACAGCGGTATTTTTCTGCTGGCCTCTTGATAACCCACCCAGCTATTGAAAGCTACTTTGGTTTTTTGGCCTAATTTACCTGATTTGGTAGTGATTAAAACAATACCGTTTGCACCAATCGTACCGTAGATAGCCGCTTGAGCATCTTTCAAGACTGTAATAGATTCGATGTCGTTTGGGTTGATGACGTTAATATCCCCTACATATCCGTCTATAATAACAGTCGGGCCACTTTGCCCGTTTGTACCAACACCTCTAATACGAATGTCTAATCCGGCGCCTGGAGCTCCCGATTGGGTTGTTACATTCACACCGGCAACGGTACCTTGTAAAGCCTGTTCAACTTTAACCGGTTTTAAATCATCGATGGTTTGTGAATTTACAATAGAGACCGCACCGGTAACGTCTCGTTTCTTTTGAGTACCATAACCCACCACAACAACTTCATCAAGAGACTGAGCGTCTTCCTGCATAACAATGTTAAGCGGTTCATCATTGATAATAGTAATTTCTACAGTGCGATAGCCTATGTATGAAACCACTAAAACAGAATTAAGCGGTACATCATTTATGGTGAAGTTACCATCAAAATCTGAGCTGGCTCCAAGAGATGTACCTTTAATTAATAAATTTACACCAGGTAAGGGACTACCAAATTCGGCGTCAACTACTACACCTGATACTTTAATGTTCTGCGCACCTAAAATAAATGTGCCCAGCAACATTAAAAAAAGCAAGGTTGATTGTTTTATGTTCATTTGAATTAACGTTTTGTTAAATTTAACATAAATCAATAAACTTCTGGCAAATTATATCTATACAAAAAACATACAATCTAAAATAGTGGCTAATATTTTACGAAATTCACAATAAAACCAATAAAAATAAGTGGTTAGCCAAAATGTGCTTTACCCAACTACAACGATGTAATTTGAAAAAAACCAGCCTTTGTATGGTTAATGTTAAGTTATTTTTAACATACGTAGTGTTGTTATAAATCCAGAATATAGTTTGTTAAGTTAACGTCTCTATCTAAATTCATCTTTTTTCGCAATCGATATCGTTTAACTTCAACACTCTTAGTTGAAATATTCAACAGAGGGGCAATCTCTTTTGAAGTTAGGTTTAGCCTCAAGTAGGCACATATTTTCAAGTCGTTTGAGGTTAAATTAGGATGTAACGCCTTAACTTTTTTAAGAAAATCTTTATCTGCATTATTAAAGGCCTCTTCAAATGCTTTCCAATCGTCTGTATTGTTGATGTTTTTATTGATAAGACGTAAAACACGTTTTAAATCTTCAAGTTTTTTTGCGTCGGTAATTTCTTTTTTAATTTCTCCAAGCAGTTCGTTCTTCTTAATTAAGTTCATAGTGGAAATGCCAAGTTCCTTGTTTTTTATTTCAACGTCTTGCTGTAATGTCTTGTTTTTAAACTGCATGAGTTGTTTTTGATTCTCTAAATCTTTAATCTCCAATTCAATTTCTTTCTGCTTTATTAAATTATTTCTTTGTTTTTTATAATAGGATGTGTACAAATTGTGAATCAATAAAGTAAGAAGAACAAGACAAGTAAAATAAATTAACAATGCCATGGTAGAAAGCTGCCATGGTTTTTTTATAACAAAATCAAACTCGGCAATATTTGAAGAAATATTATTACCTACCTTCGATTTTACTTTAAATTTATAACTCCCATGAGGTAGGTTTTCGAATAATACTCCTGAATCGTCACTCCATTGGCTCCAATATTGATTAAAGCCATCTAGCTTGTAACTGTATTTAGTTGGCAAAAATTTATTGTAATTAGGTGTACTATAAGAAAATCTTAAGTTATTACTTTGAACGGGTAAAATAGTATCTGTATTGATTGTTAGAAAATATTCGGGTTCATTAAGCTGATAATTTATGACTTGATTAATGACAATATCATAAGTAGCGCTCTCTATTTTACTTAAATCCAATACAATATAACCCTTTGTTGTTCCTATTAAATAATTTTGATTTGAAAGGTGTAAGATATTTTCAAATCCGGGTTTTGTTTTCCTGACATCTGTCGGTAATGAAATTTCAGTTAATTTCATCTGATTGGTCAGTCCGGCCGATTGCACAAATCCAATAGAATTTTCTGCAAACATCCACAGCCTATTATTTGAAAGGTCTGTTTTAAGTTTTCCCGATAAAAAGCCATTGTTTTTGTAAAAACTACTTAAAATACTATCCTTTGAAAAAGTTAAATCATTTCTGTCGATCTTAAAAACACCTTCATTGTAAGCGTATAAACAGTTGTTGTTAAAAGTTGCTAAACTAGATTTAATACCATTGGCAATATCGTTATTGGTGTATTTCTCTACTTTAGAAATTTCATCATTGAGCGTAAGGGTATAAACACCTTTATACTCATGACTAACAAGCATGGTTGTATTGGTTAAAAATTCGAAATAACGGGAAGAAATATTGAAGCCGCTCAATTTGTGATGGTACTCCCAACTTAAATCAGTATTTTTTTTGAGTAAATGCAAGCCGTCGTAGTTTCCTTGAACTAACAAATCATTTCGACCGGGAATTTCGGCTATTTTCCAAGTGCCCTCGGTACTAAATATATTTTTTGCTTTTAAATTTTCAATTATGAAGGTACCTTTATCATGGCTACAAAATAATTGGTTGTCTATAACTTGCAGATTCCAAACCTGTCCATTGGTACCTTCAATGACTTTAAAATTGCCTGGTGTTGCCATAGGTTTGTAAAACAAGCCCTGATTGGTTCCAAGAAATAAATTCTCTTGGTAAACTACTGACGTATATACAGTTCCTAAAACCCCAAGATTATCAATATATTCTTTAAAAGGAGAATTGATATTAATCACGTTAATACCATTATCAAGTCCAACCCAAATATTTCCTTCTTTATCCTCGAATAAAGATAAGACAGTATTGTTGGCTAAACCATTTGTTTGATTTACAGTGAAATTTAACTTACCGTCGTTATTGAGATGTGTGAGACCGTTAGAAACAGTGCCTAAAATATAAGTCTCGTTGCTTAATTTAACGCTGCTGTACACGCTGTTATTTTGAAGAAAACCAGATAAGTCGCTATTCCAAACAGTAAACAAGTTGTCTTTAAATGTATAAAAACCGTTTTCCTTTGTGTGTATTAATAAGCCGCTGTTATGTTGAAAAACATTGGTAATAATGTGATTATAAATAATAGCATCCTTAGTAACCAAAATAGCCTCACCGTTTACCACTTTAAATAAACCACGGTTTAACTGCTGGAAATAAACATCGTCATTTACCTTAAACATTCTCGATATGCGCACATCCGAACCAACAGTAACGAAACTTTTGTCGTGAGTGTTACAAACATAAATTCTGTCTAAGGATTGAAAAACAACTAAATTATCGAAAATAAAAATGTTCCAGAACTCTTCATCTTCAAGAACTTGTATTTTAAATTCATCAGTTAAAGAATGGTAAATTAATTGGCCTAAATCATCTTTGGTGTAATAGCCAAAGTCCATATAAAATCCCGTGTAAATTTTATCATCATGAACTTTTACCGATCTTACTATAGATTTATTGGGAGTTTCATAAATATTCCAATTGGCGCCGTTATATTCCAGTAGCCCTCTATTATTTGCAACATAGATATTACCATTGTTGGCCTGAGAGATTGACCAGTTTTGATCTTCGGCATTGTAATCTTGCGGAGTAAAGGTTTGTATGGGTGGTAATTCTTGTGAAAAAACAAATTGTACCAACAAAAAAATCAATAGCGCTGCAGGTTTATATAATCTCATACCCAAAATTTATTTCAAGATTATTTATTAAAAAAAACAATTTGTATGGTATATATTAAATAACAATAAACTATACAAATAAAATTAAAGATAATCTAAATAGCCGAAATACAAAACAAATTGAAAAAATTGAATATATGCAGTTGTTACAACAATTCTAAAAATAATGCGATTTAAACACTACATCAATAATTAGACGATTACCCTGTATTTTTCAATCCACTGGAAAGTGAATTAATAATACTCAGTAGTTTAGTGAGTATTTTTTCTTTCTCCCGGCTGTTATCGTCAGGCATATTACGCCAAATTTTCAGATAAGATATGTGAACTTTATGAAGCGTTTTGAGTTTGCTATCTCTCCATTTTAAATTGTCGTACTGCCCTTCTCTTCTTAATGACGCCGATGCCTCAAAAAGGGTCTCAATCATTTCAAAACCGTTTTTATAATCGGTTAAAATTTTATCCATGAACAAATCTCGCTCTTCTGAGCTGTCGTCTAATTGAGCGTACAGCTTCATCATTTCAACATTGGAAAGAATTAGATTAGTTTCGGTTTGAATCATTAAAAACTTAAAGAAAGTCCATTGATTAATGGCCTTTTTTAGTTCGTTAAAGGCTTCAGGTCTTTCTGCTTTTAAGGCCTTTAAGGCTGCACCCAAACCGTACCATCCGGTTAATGATATTCTGGAGAGATTCCAGCTAAACACCCATGGTATGGCTCTTAAATCGCTGAGTGTTCTGGTTCCCGTTCTTCTGGCCGGTCTGGAACCAATTTTACTTTTTTCCAATACATCAATACAGGTGGCTTTACCGTAAAAATTGATAAAGCCGGGTGTTTCAATCAGCGCTCTGTAATGCTCAAATGATTTTTGAGCCAAAAACTCCATTGTCTCTAAGGGGTAATTTACTTTACTTGCCATTACCTGACTGTTAATAGCATGTTTTGCCACACCAGAAGTAAGGGCATTTAAGTTATAGGTAGCCGTAAGCGGATTACCAAACAACTGGGCAATGGTTTCACCTTGAACTGTAATTTTAATGGCATTATTTACAGTGTTTAAAGGCATACTCTCTAAAAAACGATGGTATTTGCCACCACCTCTACTAATGGTACCTCCTGCACCGTGGAAAAAGTAGATATCAGTATTGTTTTTATTGCCGATTTCAAATAGTTCTTTTTCTGCTTTATATAAATTCCACTTGCTGGCAATAGTACCGCCATCCTTATTACTGTCGCTGTACCCCAGCATTACTTCTTGTTTGTTTGACACCAAAGCAGACCTTTGTTTAGTAATAAAATGTCCAAGGAATTTTTCTAAAATTATCGGGCCATTATGCAAATCTTGTATGGTTTCCAACAATGGTACCACCTTAATATTGGTATTTAATAACTGTGTTTCACGCATTAAGAAATACACTACCAACAAATCGCTTAAATTACGCGTCATACTCACAATAAAAGAGCCGATACCATCAGCACCGTAATGATTAATATGGCTGCGAACAACCCTGTAACAATCCAGTACATTATCGGCTTCTTCTCCATAAGACACGGTGATATCTGTAATAAGCGCATGACTTTCAAGTATGTTATTTAAGTAATTAACCCGCTTATCTTCGTTCCAGTTTTGAAAATCGAAGTCTTTTTCGCCGTTGGCTTTTAAAATTTGAGAAATGGCTTTGTCGTGGAAAGCACTGTTTTGTCTAATGTCTAATTTTGCCAGGTGAAAACCAAAACAGCTTACGGCTCTTTCAACAGGAAACAATAAATCTTCAGAAATACCTTTTAGTCCATTATCAATCAGCACTGATCTTAATAATTTAAGATCTGCTGCCAGGTATTGACTCGATCTGTAATGTACTTTCGCATCTGCATTGTTATCAGAGATGGTATGCTCTAATTGCAACAGCATTAAACTTACAAATTGTCTCCATGGTTCATACGGATTTCGTTGCACTGCTTTTTCGCCCAATTCTCCCAAAGCTTGTAGTTTTTCGTTAATGGCTTTGGTTAATGCAAATGGCACAGGATTACTAATGGCCGAAACAGATAATTTTCTGACCAGCGTCATTAGTTGCTCCTTAACAAGTAAAAGTGCCTGTTTTCTGTGAATTAGTAAAGTTTCTTTAGTAACCTCAGGTGTAACGAATGGGTGACCGTCGCGGTCGCCACCAACCCAACTACCAAATTTAATTTTAGGAAAATCATCCGGGTTTTTAATGTTGTTTGGGTTTAATCCCAATTCTATCCACGACTCTTTAAGTTGTTGATCGCTTTTTTCCAGAACTGTTGGAAACACCTTACTTAAATAATACACCACATTGGCCCGTTCGTCTCTAATATCGGGCTTCTCAAGATATATTTCGCCGGTTCTCCACCATCTTTCCAAAAGATTAATAATTTTTTCCTTAATATCGTTTTGTTCCAGTTTACTGAGCGACTTATTTTCTCTTTGCGACAAGAGCAAATACAGTTCTCGATGAATTTCAATAACTGTTACCCTTTTGGCTTCTGTAGGATGTGCTGTTAATACGGGAATAACAGTAGCCTTTGAAATGGTTTTCAACATTTCAGCTTCGTCAACACCCTGATCTTTCCACAGCTTAAATGCTTCAGCCCATGAACCGCGAATATCGGCCACATGCGCCTGGTTTTCCATAGTTCTTCTGTATTGCATTGCCGCATTTTCTTCAACCAAGGTCATTAACTGAAAGTAAATACTTAAAGACTGTATTACTTTTTCAATAGACATTTCAGAATACTTTGGGTTTGAAATATCTTTAGAATCGCTATTAATTAGTTGAATAACATCGTCTTCTTTAATTCTAGACAGCATTTCTACATAACAATTAATGATGAAATGTCTGTTGGTTGTTATTTTCTGAAATGGATTTTTTGTTGCGCTCATAAACTTTATCTATTGATTTATTATGTTCTTAATTTAATTATTTTTCAAGGATTACAAAAGTCACAATAAGTAGGATCCTCGGTTGTTTTATTGAATGGATATTTTACTTCTTCTGAAAATGCACAATGTTGACAAACGTACCTATAACTCAATGTAGCCTTTGTAGGTAAACCGCATAAACTACAGGGTAAGCCTTTCTTAGCCTCTTTAATATCAAAACCGGGCATTTCGCAATTTGGACAAACAGATTTTATTTTTTCCAGTAATTTTTCTGTCGTCTTTTCTATTACTGCCATTCTGGTTGGATTAAACATGGCACGCATATCTGTTTCTACAAATAATTTGCTGTATTTAGCCGATAAATCATTATAGATTTTGATGAGTAGCGTTGTTTCTGTTATTCCTTTAAAGATGTCTAATTTATCATGGTTCGATTTTCTTAAAATTAAGGCATGCGAAGGAAATCCGGCTTCGTTGGCAAATTCTAATAATTCTTTTTCTGAAAAAATTTCTTTTCCATTGAAATTTGTTGATAAACTGAGTTCTCTGGCAATGATTTCCAAATTATTTTTTTTATCGATAAATATTAAAAATTCATCATCGGCACTGGCAAAAAACACAGACGGATGCGCACCAAAAGACCCTTCGCTTGCCACGCCTAAATCGCAATTGTTTTTTTGCATCGCGAGTAAACACTTTTCTCTGGCAGTAGTAAGGGGGTCGTTTTGTCTTTCAACTTCTCCAGAAAATGTTCCCAGCGTATCAGTATCAAAACTTGGATCGGTAAAACAAATAACGCCCAATTCTTTTTCAAGCAAAGGTGCAATGACCTTTTCTTTATCGTGTTTTGTGGCAACTATAAGTCTTCTGTTTTGAAACATGTTATGGCTTAAAAGTTGTTAGAGCCATACCTCGGTGGCTTTCATTAAAATTGCCATTTTCGTAAACAAGGTTACCATTTACAAATGTATGCGTAACTTTAGTTTGGAAATTGGTACCTTCAATTGGCGACCACCCACATTTGTACAAAATATTGTCTTTGTGTACAGTCCAGCTCTGATTTAAATCAACAATAACTAAATCGGCAAAATAGCCTTCTTTAATAAAACCTCTCTTTTCTATACTGTAAAGTATGGCAGGGTTGTGGCACATTTTTTCTGCAATTTTTTCGAGCGAAATGAGACCTTGTTTATAAAATTCCAACATAATGTTTAAAGAATGTTGCACCATAGGAGCACCCGACATTGACTCAAAATAGGGTTTTTGCTTTTCTTCCAAAGTATGCGGTGCGTGGTCTGTAGTCACCAAATCAATTCTATCGTCTATGAGCGCTTGTAAAAGACCTTTTTTGTCCTTTTCCGTTTTTATGGCAGGGTTCCATTTAATGAGTACGCCCAAATTTTCATAGTCTTTATCTGAAAACCATAAATGATGCACAGACACTTCGGTTGTAATTTTTTTTTGTGATAAAGGAATATCATTCCTAAACAAATGTGTCTCGGCCTCCGTTGTTAAGTGCAAAATATGCAATCTGGCCTTATGCTTGTTTGCCAGCTCAATGGCTCGTTTGGTAGCTTCATAGCAAGCTTTTTCACTTCTAATTAACGGATGACAGGAAACCGGAACATTTTCTCCATATTTATTTCTATATAACGCTTCGTTGGCTTCTACAATTTGTTCTTTTTCAGAATGGATGGCGATTACAGATTTACAATTGGCAAAAAGTTTTTCCATTGTTTCCGGATTATCAGCCAACAGGTTTCCTTTTTTAGTGAAATAGAGTCCATCGTCTGAAACACCTAATAAATTTGTGGTATCCAGTTTAATTACCTCATCTAAATTGTCGTTGTTAACTCCCAAAAAAAATCCGTAATTGGCAAGGGATTTTTGACCAGCAATCTCGTATTTTTCGTTTAAGGCGTCTATGGTTAAAACGTTGGGCAAGGTATTGGGCATATCTATAAAGGAGGTCACTCCGCCTGCAACGGCCGCTTTACTTTCGGTGTATAAATCTGCTTTATGAGTTAATCCCGGATCCCGAAAGTGTACCTGGCCATCGATTATACCAGGAAGTACATGCAGACCTGTACCATCAATAACCTTTGCGCTATTCTCATTTTCAATGTCGCCTATTTTTTGAATATATCCATTGTCAAGCAGTATATCTGCAATTAAAATTTGACCTTCGTTTACAATACTTATGTTCTTTAAAATAGTTCTTTGCATAGCTATTTATCATTCTGTTATATTGAATTTTTGATGATTAATATTATAAATGCATCAAAATTTGGAATACAAGCCTATCAAAATTCATTTCTGAAATTCAAAGTTAATACTCATCATCCAATTTAAGGTTAAGCAATGATTATAACTTTTTAAATCTCACGCTTTTTTTATTAACTTCTACTTTGGAATTGCTATTTTCAGACATGTATCATCATTAAGTATTGAAAATAACTGAGTTTTACCAATAGATGTATAGTATCAAAATTTTAAAATAAAAGCCTGCAGAACTTACTCTGCAGGCTTTTATTAGATGATAATAAACTTACGAATTAGCCTTAATTGCGGCTTGAGCAGCAACCAATCTTGCTATTGGAACTCTGTAAGGTGAACAACTCACGTAATCTATGCCTGTGTTGTAAAAGAATTCTATAGAGGTAGGTTCTCCGCCATGTTCGCCACAAATACCAACTTTTAAATCGGGTTTTACGCTTCTGCCGCGTTCGGTGCCAATTTTAACCAACTGTCCAACACCTTCCTGATCTATTTGTTCAAATGGATCTACTTTTAAGATGCCTTTTTCAATATAGATTGGTAAGAACTTACTGGCATCGTCTCTTGAGTAACCAAAAGTCATTTGTGTAAGGTCGTTGGTGCCAAATGAAAAGAAGTCGGCTTTTTCGGCAATTAAATCGGCAATTAAAGTAGCCCTTGGTACCTCAATCATAGTACCAACACTATATTCCAAAGTTTCGTTACGTTCCTCAAAAATAGCATTAGCAGTATTGACAATGATATTTTTTTGAAATTCAAACTCTTTTACCGTACCAACCAATGGCACCATAATTTCGGGCTTGGTAACAATACCTCTTTCTTTAAGATTTAGCGCAGCCTCTATAATGGCGCGTGTTTGCATTTCGGTAATTTCGGGATAGGTATTTCCTAATCTACAACCTCTGTGACCCAACATTGGGTTGAACTCTTCCAGTTCGGCTACTTTATTTTTAACGGCTTGTAAAGAAATATGCATCTCATCTGCCAGTTCTTTTTGGGTTGCCAATTGGTGAGGTACAAACTCGTGTAATGGCGGATCAAGCAAACGAATGGTGACCGCACAACCTTCCATTACTTCAAAAATACCTTCAAAGTCTGAGCGTTGCATTGGCAGTAGGTCTTCTAAGGCTTGTTTACGTCCTTTAACAGTGTCGGAAAGAATCATTTCGCGCATGGCCTTAATTCTGTCCACCTCAAAGAACATATGCTCGGTTCTGGTTAAGCCAATACCTTGAGCACCAAAGTTGCGTGCAACGCGGGCATCGTTAGGAGTATCGGCATTGGCACGAACTTTCATATCGGCATGCTTATCGGCCAAAATCATGAGTTCGGCAAACTCGCCGCTCAACTCGGGTTCCATGGTGGCTACTTTACCTTCAATGATATTTCCGGTGGAGCCATTTAAAGAAATCCAATCGCCTTCGTGATATTCTTTATCACCAACGGTTAGCGTTCTGGCTTTATAATTAATTTTCAAAGCACCCGCACCTGAAATACAACATTTACCCATACCACGCGCTACAACAGCAGCGTGTGAGGTCATACCACCACGGGCAGTTAATATACCTTTGGCAATGTTCATACCTTCGAGGTCTTCGGGAGAGGTTTCAATTCTCACCAATATACTGTTTTTGAATTTGGCGGCTTCATCAGCAAAAAATACAATCTTTCCTGTAGCAGCCCCTGGAGATGCCGGTAAACCCTGCGCAATAACATGAGCGCGTTTTAAGGCAGCAGTATCAAAAACAGGGTGTAATAATTCGTCTAATTTATTAGGTTCCATTAATAATAAAGCCTCTTTTTCGGTAATCATACCTTCTTTAAGCAGGTCCATCGCTATTTTAACCATAGCGGCGCCGGTTCGTTTGCCATTTCTGGTTTGTAGAATCCAAAGTTTGCCATCCTGAATGGTAAACTCCATGTCTTGCATATTGCGGTAATGTTTTTCAAGAATTTCCTGATATTCGTTTAACTCGTTATAGATTTCAGGCATCAATTCTTCTAGGGAAGGATATTTTTCAAAGCGTTCCTGCTCATCAATAGTAGCCAATACTGCCCAACGTTGGGAGCCCAATTTGGTGATTTGTTGAGGTGTTCGTACACCCGAGACCACATCTTCACCCTGGGCATTAATTAAATACTCGCCATTAAATACATTTTCTCCTGTACCTGCATCTCTGGTAAAGCACACGCCTGTACCTGAGTTATCACCCATATTGCCATATACCATGGCCTGAACGTTTACAGCGGTTCCCCAATCGGCCGGATAACCGTGCATGGTTCGGTAATAAACCGCTCTATCGCCGTTCCAGCTATTGAAAACTGCCATAACTGATCCCCAAAGCTGATCCCATGGGTTGGTTGGGAAGTCTTTACCGATACGTTTTTTAACGGCATCTTTAAAATCGTAAACCAAATCTTTTAAATCCTGAACGGTAAACTGGGTATCTAGCTCAATACCGCGTTTATGCTTTAGATGCTCCATGATTTCTTCAAACGGATCGATGTCATCCTTTGACTCTGGTTTCATACCCAGAACTACGCCACCGTACATTTGAATGAAGCGTCTGTAGGAATCCCATGCAAACAACTCGTTATTGGTACGTTTAGCAAGACCTTGTACAACTTCGTCATTAATACCTAAATTTAAAACGGTATCCATCATACCGGGCATGGAAACACGTGCACCGGAGCGGACAGATATTAAAAGTGGATTGTCTTTATCTCCAAAGGTTGCACCCATTTGGCTTTCTATACTCGCAACAGCTTGTTCAACTTCGTCTTTAATTAATGCTATAACAGCTTCTCTTCCCAGCTCATTATATTCTGTACACACCTCTGTTGTGATAGTAAAACCCGGAGGTACCGGAATACCGATGGCACTCATTTCGGCCAGATTGGCACCCTTGCCTCCAAGCAAGTTCTTCATACTTCTATTACCGTCTGCAGTTTTGTTCCCAAACCTATAGACACGGGTTTTGACCCCTTCTAAAATTTCCATTGTTCTTTGAATTTATGATTTATTGACATTTTTTAAAGTCTTTTAAAAAGACATATAAAAGTAAAAAGCAGCTAACAATAATTAGCTGATATAAATCAGTTACAGCTTATTTGATAGGGAAAAATGTGGTAGTTTTCTTATAGACATAGAAATCCACCAAGTTTCTTGCGAATATGTTTTACGAATTTTTAAATATGAGGTGACAAATATCTAGAGTTATAGCTTTGATATCTGAGGTATCGGAACATTCTGTAAGACAATGACCCTAGCTGTTACTATCAGTCAGTAATTTTGTTTTTTCAAAGAGTTGCAAAGAGGTATCAACCTAAGCAGACACTTCGTTCGCTTCTTTATAGGCCAAATTAACAGAGCGTTTCATTAATAATGATACTACAAAAGCAATTAAAAACAATCCTGAAAATACTTTAAGTGTAATATCTAAGGATCCGGTTGCTTTTAATACCACATCGTAAATGGTTGGGCCAATAACACCGGCCAATGCCCATCCGGCCAGCACCAATCCATGAATGGCACCTAATTGCTTGGTTCCGAACAAGTCTCCCAAAAAGGCAGGTAATGTGGCAAAGCCGCCGCCGTACATAGTAATGACAGTAAACAATATCGTTAAAAATGCCAGTTCAATAGTTATTTGTGGTAGAAAATAAAATGCCAGAATTTGAAAGGCAAAAAATATGACATAAGTATTAGAACGCCCCAAGTAGTCTGAAAGTCCCGACCAAATAATTCGTCCCAAGCCATTAAATACCCCTATTAATCCAACCACTGTGGCCGCTTGCATGGGCGTGTAACTCAGTTTTTCCTGCACCATGGGGCTTGCAGCTGCAATAATAGCAATACCGCAAGTAATGTTAATAAACATCATGATCCAGATATAGTAAAATCTTCTTGAGTTTAGGGCTTCTTTAGAGGTTATATTAGAAATATCGGCTCTCGCATTTGCTGAAGTTTCAAGGCTATATCCTTTTGGTCTATAACCTACAGGTGGACGTTCTATATATCGTGCAGAGGCTAAAATCAATATCATATAGACGATTCCTAAAACGTAAAAAGCATTCGATATACCAACCGTTTCAAACAGCGTTTGCATAACCGGACCAAAAATCAATGCCGAAAAACCAAAACCCATAATGGCCATACCGGTTGCGAGTCCGCGTTTATCGGGAAACCATTTAACCAGCGTACTTACCGGTGTAATGTAGCCAATACCAAGACCAATACCGCCAATAACGCCATAACACAGGTAAAACAAGGTCAGCGATTCTAAATAAACTGCCAAACCCGAACCTAAAATTCCCACACCATAAAATAAGCCGGCTGCGGTACCACTTACTCTGGGTCCGACTTTCTCGACCCACGGACCTAAAAATGCTGCCGACATGCCCAAAAAGAAAATAGCCAATTTAAAAGCCCATTTAATGGTACTACCTTCAACATCAAATATATCTTTTACAGGATTGGTCATTACTGAATAGGCATACACCGAACCAATTGAAATGTGAATACCAATGGCCGATAGGGCAATTAACCAGCGATTTTTAAGTTGTTGTGTCATCATTTTTTTTGTTTTACCCTAATCGGGCCTAATTAATACTTACCTGATTAAAGTATGGTTCCAGCATGGTTTTAACATCATCAAGCTCGGCTTTTGTATTTTCTCTGGCGTCCTTTAACTGATATTCCCAACCCAAGGCTTCCCATTTGTGAATTCCCAACTTGTGATAAGGCAGAATTTCGAGCTTTTCGATGGTAGAAAAATCTTTAAAATAATTTCCCAATGCAGACAACAAATGCGGTTGACTGGTGATGCCGGGTATCAGTACATAACGAAGCCACATAGGTTTACCAGATGCTTCGCGATGTTTACTTAAATTAAACGTGGTTTGATGGTTTTTCATACCTGTGAGGTATTGATAGCCTTCTTCTGTCATATGCTTGATGTCAAGCAAGACCAAATCTGTGTAGTTGTCTAATAATTCTTCCACAAAGTGGTTAAGAATTCTGCCGTTTGTATCAACGGCGGTATGAATGCCTTCAGCCTTTAGCATTTTAAATAGTGGTATCAAAGCTTTGGCTTGCAGTAGTGGTTCACCACCTGACACCGTTACTCCGCCATTTTTTCCGAAGTAAGGCTTAGATTTCATAATCATCTTAAACAGCGCTTCAACAGAATAAGGCTTTCCGCCCTCCATGGCGATGGTATCGGGATTATGACAATACAAACATTTTAACTTACAACCCTGTAAAAAAATCACAAATCTAACACCCGGTCCGTCGTGGGTACCGAAGGTTTCGATAGAATGTACGTTTAGTATGTCTGGTGAAGAATTCATTGTTTGTTTTTAAAAAAAAGCACCTAAATAAACATTTATTGAATTTAGGTGCTTTAAAATAACTAATTACATAGACTCATGGAAAGATCTTGAAATCACTTCCATTTGTTGTTCTCTAGTAAGTCTAACAAAGTTAACTGCATAACCAGACACACGAATGGTTAATTGCGGATACGCTTCGGGATGTTCCATTGCATCCAATAAGGTAGCCTTATCTAAGACATTGATATTGATATGCTGGGCGTTATTCGAAAAATAACCGTCTAAAATAGTGGTAAGATTTTCTACCCTGGCATCAATATTTGCGCCTAAAGATTTTGGAACAATAGAAAATGTATTAGAAATACCATCCTGAGCGTCTTCGTATTTAATTTTAGCCACCGAATTGAGCGATGCAATAGCTCCCATTTCATCGCGACCGTGCATAGGGTTGGCTCCCGGTGCAAACGGTACGCCAAGCGCACGACCATCAGGTGTTGCACCAGTCTTTTTACCGTATACCACGTTAGAAGTGATGGTTAATACCGATAAAGTTGGGGTTGCGTTTTTATAAATCGGGAATTGATTCAATTCATAATTAAAATCGGCTACCGCCTGTACAGCAAGGGCATCTACACTATCGTCGTCGTTACCGTACTTTGGGAACTCCCCTTCAATTTTGAAATCTATGGTTAAGCCTTCTTCATTTCTTATCGGTTTAACTTTGGCAAATTTGATGGCCGACAATGAATCAGCTACAATAGATAAGCCGGCGATTCCATAGGCAATATCGATATGCGGATTGGTATCTATAAGTGCCATTTGCGCTTTTTCGTAATAGTACTTATCGTGCATAAAGTGAATGATATTCATTGTATCGCCGTATACGCGTGCAACTTCCTGCATGGCTATTTTAAAGTTGGTCATTACCTTATCAAAATCGAGGTACTCATCTTTATCTACCGGAATACCTTCAATCACTTGTTCTCCTGTTAGCTCGCATCTACCACCGTTAATAGCTAATAACAAAGTTTTGGCTAAGTTGGTGCGTGCACCAAAAAACTGGATAGATTTTCCCAAATCCTGATGCGATACACAGCAAGCAATACCGTAGTCGTCTGAGCCTCTGCTCTCGCGCATAAGTGTATCATTTTCAAACTGTAAAGATGAAGTTTCGATGGCGACTTTAGCGCAGTAAGCTTTAAAATTTTCAGGGAGATCTTCAGACCAAAGGACGGTCATATTTGGTTCGGGAGAAGCACCCAAATTGTAGAGTGTATTTAAAAAACGGTAGGATGTTTTGGTGACTTTGGTGCGTCCGTCGTGAAACATACCGCCAATGGCTTCGGTTACCCAAGTTGGATCGCCTGCGAACAGTTCGTCGTAGGCTTGCATTCTGAGGTGACGCACCATTCGTAATTTCATTACAAACTGATCGATATACTCTTGTGCTTCATTTTCTGTGATAAGTCCTTCTTTTAAATCGTTTTCAATATAAATATCCAAGAATGTAGAGACATTACCAAGCGACATGGCAGCACCGTCTTGCTCTTTAACAGCAGCCAGATAGGCCATGTAAGTCCATTGTACGGCTTCCTGTGCATTCTCGGCCGGACGCGACAGGTCTAATTGATAATTATTACCCAGAACCTTCATGGCATTTAGGGCCTTGATTTGTTCAGATACTTCTTCACGTAATCTAATCACCTCTTCGGTCATTGGCCCTGTAAGGCGCTCTAAATCTTCATTTTTTCGCTCAATAAGAAAATCAATGCCATAAAGAGCAATTCGTCTGTAGTCGCCTATAATTCTACCTCTGGCATAGTTATCGGGTAAACCGGTTAAAATGCCCAATGAGCGGTATTTTCTAATTTCGTCGTTATAAGCATCAAACACACCGTCATTATGTGTTTTTACATATTTTGAAAACAGTTCGGTTAATTTTTCGTTAGGTACCAAACCGTGTTCAGACAAGGCTTTTTCAACTACTTTAAAACCTCCAAAAGGCTTCATGGCACGTTTTAAAAGCACATCGGTTTGAAGACCAACAATTACTTCGTTGTCTTTTTCTATATAACCGGGCTCAAAGGCCTCTATGCTTGAAATGATATTGGTATCTATGCTCCGTACGCCGTTATTGGCGCGTTCTTCGGCCATCGCTTTAACGCAAATATCCCAAAGCTTTAGGGTGCGCTTGGTAGGCCCCACTAAAAAATCGCTTATGCCGTGATAAGGTGTGATGTTATTAAAAACAAAATCCCGAACGTTGACTGTTTTTGTCCAGGTACCACCCATAAATTGCTTTACTTCCATAATGATATCTTTATAAATATTGTTAGGTTTTTAAACCGATACAAAATTAGATGTAAAGCCAAAGATTTTTAATGACATTGGTCATGTTTATATCAAATAAAAACAAGTTAAAGCATTGAATTTAAGAACGAAAACGATTGAGTTGAAATATTTTTAACAGAATAAAATTTAAAATTAAATAAGAAGCTCATTTTGAAATCAGTCGATAGAATTGAAAAATTTCGCAGCTGGTGCTTGACCGATTTAGTTTCACAAATAGGTTGAAGTATTAATAGTTCCAGCGAACATTTACAATATTGACCCGTTTTAAAATAACTAGACAAGTTATTAAATAAATCCTATTATAGCGATTCAATTATAATACCGGTCTGCAAACCATGTTTATTAAGGGATTTTTCGTGGGTTACCACGTTATATGTAGTGAGTATTTTTTCACGACAGATTTATTTTACCAAATATTTACAAAGTCCATTAGAGATCTTTGTTTTAAAACAAACTTATTGAACCAGAATTTTTTTAGTAATAACCTGATCGTTGTCTACAAATCGCACAAAATAAAGTCCGCTTTGAAAAGTCCTAACATCCACTTCCTTTTGAAAAGAATAAACCTCATTCTCTTGTCCAATTTGTTCAGTAAACAGAAGTTTTCCCGCTACATCAAACATTTGAATGATTGAAACATTAACAGCGTTATTTAACTGAATATATAAAGTTTCACTTACCGGATTAGGATATACTAAGAAGGCAATATTTGCATCTAAGTCGTTATCTTCAAATACAACACTCTCACATTCTTGATCTACCATTACCATTACCGATGCTTCATCAAAATCAAGTTCATTAAAAACAGTTACGGTATACAATGTGGTTTCTTCTGGAGACACTTCAATACTTTGGGTTGTTTCGCCGGTACTCCATAAATAATCGTCGCCACCGGTTGCCGTTAAAATGGCTGACTCCTCTGCACAAATAGTGATATCTTCTCCGGCATAAGCCTCAACGCGTGGTACCACATTTACAGTAATGGCTTTTTCGTCGTAACAATCGTTAATAAAACCTCTTACTTCATAGGTGGTTGTAACGCTAGGACGCACGGCTATATTAGGCTGAGTTGCACCATTACTCCATTGATAGGTGTTGGCACCCCTTGCAGATAAGGTGATGAAATTACCTTCTAGTACGGTAGCTTCAGCTCCATTAATAACAGTTACATTAGGATTAGGATCAACAAAAACGTTCACACTATCGCTATCCTGATAAGGTCCGTTAAACACAGTAACTGTGTAAATGGTATTAGAGGCCGGACTAACCGTAATGCTTTGCGTGGTGGCGCCTGTACTCCACAAATAGCTGCTACCGCCATTAGCAGTCAATGTTACTTCATAACCTTGACATATACGTTGATCTTCACCTGCAGAGGCCTGTACATTACTTTCAACCACAACAGTTACAGAAGCTGTGCTAAAGCAATTATTAATAAATCCGGTAACCTCGTAAGTGGTAGTAGTTTCAGGTTGAACCGTAATACTATTTGAATTTGAACCATTATTCCAAGAATAACTTTCGGCACCTGAAACTGTAAGTGTAGTTGACTGTCCGTAAACAATGTTAGTACTACCCGTTATTTGTAATTCAGGTTGGGCGGTAACACTTACTGTAACCTGGTCGGTGCTAGAGCAGCCGTTATCGGCAACTTCAACTGAATAAGTGGTTGTTTGGTTAGGACTTACATTAATGCTTTGCGTGGTCGCACCGTTGCTCCACAAGTAGCTACTCCCGCCGGAAGCCGTAAGTGTTACGCTGTCACCGGCACAAATACTTTGGTCTTCGCCGGCATTGGCAGTTGGTATTGGGTTGACTGTAACTTCAACTTCGGCAGTGTCAAAATTGCCATAATCATCACTAACTTCTACGCTATACTGTGTAGTAGCATTAGGACTAACAGTTATACTGGCAGTTGTTTCACCGTTATTCCACAAGAAATTAGTACCACCTTCAACAGTAATCGTAGTGCTTTCTCTTTGACAAATGGTAGTTGTTCCGTTGATAACAGCCGTAATCGGACCGGCTATAAATACCGTTACTTCATCTTCAGCGCTACAGCCATCGGTAGTTCCTGTTACTATATAGGTAGTGGTTTCGGTTGGACTCACGGTTATGCTTTCGCCGGTTTCGCCTGTATTCCAGATATAAGAAGTCGCTCCGCTCGCTGTTAAATTAACAGATTGAGTGATACCAATGGTTACGTCGTTGCCGGCATTAACCGGCGGTGCAGGATTAATAGTTACAGTCACCTCATCAGAACTAGAGCAGCCGTTTTCGGTAACTTCAACTGAATAAGTGGTTGTTTGGTTAGGACTTACATTAATGCTTTGCGTGGTCGCACCGTTGCTCCACAAGTAGCTACTCCCGCCGGAAGCCGTAAGTGTTACGCTGTCACCGGCACAAATACTTTGGTCTTCGCCGGCATTGGCAGTTGGTATTGGGTTGACTGTAACTTCAACTTCGGCAGTGTCAAAATTGCCATAATCATCACTAACTTCTACGCTATACTGTGTAGTAGCATTAGGACTAACAGTTATACTGGCAGTTGTTTCACCGTTATTCCACAAGAAATTAGTACCACCTTCAACAGTAATCGTAGTGCTTTCTCCTTGACAAATGGTAGTTGTTCCGTTGATAACAGCCGTAATCGGACCGGCTATAAATACCGTTACTTCATCTTCAGCGCTACAGCCATCGGTAGTTCCTGTTACTATATAGGTAGTGGTTTCGGTTGAACTCACGGTTATGCTTTCGCCGGTTTCGCCTGTATTCCAGATATAAGAAGTCGCTCCGCTCGCTGTTAAATTAACAGATTGAGTGATACCAATGGTTACGTCGTTGCCGGCATTAACCGGTGGTGCAGGATTAATAGTTACAGTCACCTCATCAGAACTAGAGCAGCCGTTTTCCGTAACTTCTACTGTATAAGTGGTAGTTTGGTTTGGAGTAACCGTAATACTTTGCGTGGTGGCGCCATTGCTCCACAAGTAGCTACTCCCGCCGGAAGCTGTGAGTGTAATGCTTTCGCCGGCACAAATACTCTGGTCTTCGCCGGCATTGGCTGTTGGTATTGGGTTCATCGTTACAGTAACTTCGGCGGTGTCTGATTGCTCATAGTCGTCAGTTACTGTTACCATGTAGGTGGTGGTTTCTTCCGGGCTAACTGTAATGCTGGCGGTTGTTTCACCTGTGCTCCACAAATAACCCGTTCCACCTTCAACAGTAAGTGTGGTGCTGTCTCCCTGGCAAATGGAAGTTGTTCCGTTGATAACAGCCGTAATCGGACCGGCTATAAATACCGTTACTTCATCTTCAGCGCTACAGCCATCGGTAGTTCCCGTTACTACATAGGTAGTAGTTTCGGTTGGACTCACGGTTATGCTTTCGCCGGTTTCGCCTGTATTCCAGGTATAAGAAGTTGCTCCGCTCGCAGTTAAATTAACAGATTGAGTGATACCAATGGTTACGTCGTTGCCGGCATTAACCGGTGGTGCAGGATTAATAGTTACAGTCACCTCATCAGAACTAGAGCAGCCGTTTTCCGTAACTTCTACTGTATAAGTGGTAGTTTGGTTTGGAGTAACCGTAATACTTTGCGTGGTGGTGCCATTGCTCCACAAGTAGCTACTCCCGCCGGAAGCCGTAAGTGTTACGCTGTCACCGGCACAAATGCTCTGGTCTTCGCCGGCATTGGCGGTTGGTATTGGGTTCACCGTTACAGTAACTTCGGCGGTGTCTGATTGCTCATAGTCGTCAGTTACTGTTACCATGTAGGTGGTGGTTTCTTCCGGGCTTACGGTAATTGTTGCAGTTGTTTCACCTGTGCTCCACAAATAACCCGTTCCACCGGTTGCAGTGAGTGTTGCGGATTCACCTTCGCAAATTTGTTGGTCATCACCTGCGCTCGCCTGGAGCGCTTCCGGAAAAACCCTTATCTCGGCTGTATCTTTAAAACCACCATCATTAGCAGTAAAAGTTATAAAAACAACACCCGGTGAAACCGGCGTCACCAAACCATTGCCATCTACCGTGGCAATACTTTCATTACTGCTTTTCCACGTACCTGTTTGATTGGTAGCATTTGATGGCGTAAAGGTAGCGGTAAGCGCTATGGTATTGGGGATTTGAATTTCTGCGGTGTTTGGGGTTACGGCGATGCTTTCGAGGGCGATGGCATTGGTATCTCTATCTACCATGTTAAGGTACTCCTCCAACCAAGTATAGCCACTAGGCGCTATATCATTATGGTCTTGACCTGCTGGAACGTTGGCCTGGAACCATATTTCTGGGATGTGTGGGTTGGAGATGTAGAAGTTGGAGGGTCTTGTATTAGTAGTTATAGGATCTAATGAAACATTTGAAATATCAAATGCCGGCGGGAATACGTTATTTATTATATTTTCTAAAAATTCGGCATCATGAGTATCTAAATTAGAACTTACACTACCATCTGCATTTAGTCTTGCATTACAGCCACTATCATAAGGTAATATTGATTTTAATTCACTTGCTGGAAGTATTGTCTGCGAAACTCCCCTAATAGGATAAGCTGTATTTACAAAAAAACTCGAAGGTAGTTGTTCTCCGTACCTGTCACCAACAAAATATTTCCATGATAAAGTATTATCACTATTCATTTGGTCAACACTATATGTTAGTGACCCTGAATTTATATTCGTTTCATATATTAGATTACCGCTTGTATATATTTTAGGATTAAAACCTCTGCCATCAACCCATAAATTTAATGTTCTATCCCAAATTGGAAAAGGCCCTACATATATAGCATTATTTATATGATTTAAATTCATGTCTCCACCTCCATTTGTAAATCTACCATCATTCCGCCACGTTAAGTTGTTTATGACATCAAATGAATTATTTGGCCCATGATTACCAGAAACATTTGGCACTCTATATCTTGTATTATAAAATATATTTCTAATAAAAGTCATGTCACCGGTTAATCGATATGTAGGTTGCATCACATCTTTACCTACTATTGCACCTTTATCGGTTTCTGAAAATAAGCAGTTTTGTATTGTTACTTTATCAAACTGATCAGGATTATCGCCTTGTGGTATCCATGTAGGCATTGTTTTACCAAACCCAAAAGACACGTGGTCAACTATAATATCAACATTATTTCCTACTCCTGAAAAGGAAGCAGAACCTATATCATCTCCAGAATGAGGAACCCAATCTGCTTGAAAACCACCTTTAAATCTGATATGGCGCATTATATAATTTGTGACTCCTGAAAAGTAAACTCTTCCACCTGCTATAGTTATTCCGCCCTCAGGGGCTGTTTGTCCTGCTAAAGTAAAATTACTATTTACCCCACTTAGGTACAAAAACTTATTTATATTGATTACCCCACTAACATCAAAAACTATAATTCTCGGAACTGTCATTGATAAAGCTTCTCTAAGACTTCCTGCTCCACTATCATTAAGATTTGTAACATGTACTACTATACCACCCCTACCACCTGTTGTATATGCACCAGCCCCAACTGCTGTTGGAAATGCAATTTGTTGAGCAAAGGAGAGTTGCCAAGAAAAAACAAACAAAAAAAGGAAAAGAGTTTTAAAATCTAACAATGTAGGTATAGTGAAATTTCTCATAAGTGTTTAAAGTTTCGCATAATTTGGGGTTGATGCAATATTTGTGCTGGCCAATTTAAAAAATTAAAAATAAATATAACGTTTAAATTCATATATATTCGATAATCAGGTATTATAATGTAAGAAAATAATTATATTTTGATGCTATTAATAACAATCAACTGTATTATTTAAGCTCTAAGCTCATGTATTTGACGATAAAAAGCACAAACTTACGGTTGAAATACGCAATAAAGCTGAATTCAGATTTTTTTATTCAAAACTTTAACAGATCTCAGAATAAGACTACAACATATATAATGCAAGTCAGCTGTAAATTCAAAACAACTTTTATATAGTCCTTCCTAATTGACATAACTCACAAAGAATTCTTTATATATTTGATACTTAACAGCCCTTAAAGATGAAAAAATGACATTCATCGTAAAAAAACCTTCTATTGTCCAGATTGTTATGTATCAATAGAAAAATAAACAATCTTTGCTTGGGATTTATAATTAAAATCATCTGTCAAATTATAAATCCTTAAAAAGTATATACCATTAAAAAGATTATATTTATTTGTGTTTAATTTAGCTTAAAATCAAAATTTACCGATAGTACCCAAATCAAAAACATGAACTTTTTAATTTCTATTATAGTACCGGTATACAACGTGGATAATTTTATTGAACGTTGTATTTTATCTTTAATTCATCAGACTTATCAACATCTGGAGATTATCTTAATTAATGATGGTTCAACTGACAATAGTGGCAGTTTATGTGATAAATACGCAAAAATAGATCAACGTATCCAAGTTTTTCATATTTCAAACGGTGGGTCAAGTATTGCAAGAAATTATGGACTAAAGGTGTGTAAAGGTGATTATATAGGGTTTGTGGATAGTGATGATTGGATAGACCCAAAAATGTTTGAGTTATTGCTGAAGTACGGGGTAAATCAATCACTCAAAGTTATTGAATGTAGTTCTATTGATTCTAATAATTATACTGATAATCATTTAAACCATAATTTAAAAAAAGCCATAATTGAAGATAAAAACACTTTTTTAGAACGCGTCATAAGTCATAAAAGATTTGCAGTATGGAGAAGATTATATCACCGCAGTGTTTTAACCAATAGATTTTTTATTGAACATATTCTGCATCAAGACGTTTATTATACCATTGATGTACTCACATCCGTCAATGAAATTGGTTTTATCGATTCGCCGCTGTACATCTATAATGTTGAAAATCGAAATAGTGTTATTAGAAGTGAATACTCATTAAAAAAATTAAATTCAATCAATGCAGCTTATTATGTTTTAGAACAAACAAAGCCATACCATGTGCGCATACAAAATGCAGCCAAGAAATACCTTTTTAATTTTTTAAATTCACATTACAATTCTCTTTTCGATCATCATGAATTGGATCCCGAATTTTATCATAGAAAAAAAATTAAAAAGTCACTTGGTAAAAATTTGAGTTTTAAAAATTTTGATTTTTATAGCTTTATGATTGTGATTTTACCATTTACCTTCTATCAAACATTCTTGCGTATAAATCGAAGACGTATATCATTCAAACAGAAACTATTTTATAAGTATTAAGATGTCTAGAGTTAACCATGCCCTAAAGAACATGAAGTTTAGTATGTCTTTTTACCTTCTGTTCTTGATTTTACAATTTGTTTCCAGAAAATTATTCTTAGATAATTTGGGAGATGAATTCATGGGGCTATCCGGTACTTTAAGAAGTTTTTTGGGATTTTTAAATTTGGCAGAACTCGGTATTGGTGCCGCAGTGGGCTATAGCCTATACAGACCCATTTTTAATAAGGAACACGGCCGAATCAACGAATTAATTGGCCTTTTTGGTCACCTATATAAAAAAATAGGCCTATTTATTTTAACGGCCGGAATAATATTATCATTCTTTTTTCCATTAATTTTTGATTCTCTTGGTGCATCGTTATGGGTGGTTTACTACACTTACTATACGTTTTTGTTTGGTATGTGTTTAAATTTTTTCTTTAATTATCATGTTATTTTGCTTCAGGCAGATCAAAAAGATTACGTCATTACATCCACTTCGCAATCCATTAATCTTCTAAAAATTCTTCTTCAATGTATTGTGGTTTATTGTTTTCAAAGTATTTATGGCTGGATAACCTTAGAGTTAGTTTTCTATTTAACCAATAGTTACTTTTTAAGATCAAAAGTTAAACATATTTATCCTTGGCTGAATATTAATCAAAGAACCAATAAATCGATATTAAAAACGAATCCTGAAATTATAAAAAAAGTAAAACAGATTTCTGTTCACAAATTAGGCGCTTTTGTAACAGGCGGAACAGATCAAATTTTGATTTTTATATTTATTAGTGTTGAAAGCGTCGCGTTTTTTGGTAATTATGAAATGGTTTTTAGCAGATTACTGCAACTTGTAAATACCACATTTTCCGGAACGGCAGCGGGGATCGGCAATCTTGTGGCGGAAAATAACAAGAAAAACATTACTAAGGTGTTTTGGGAGATGATGTCTCTGAGATTTTATATTGGCGGCATCGCTGTAATTGTTTTGTACTTTATAACAGAACCTTTTATAATAGTTTGGCTTGGTGACAAGTATCTTTTGAGTAAATATGTGTTACTCCTTTTTCTTATCAATATGTTCATAATGCAAATAAGAATCCCCGTGGATCATTTTAAAGATGCCTATGGATTGTTTCAAGACGTTTGGGCACCTGTTGTTCAAAGTTTAATTAACCTTACAATGTCAATGATTTTGCTTCATTATTTTGATTTGGCGGGAATATTAATGGGCACTACTATAGCCTTTTCTTTAGTGATTTTAATATGGCGACCCTATTATTTATTTAAATATGGATTTAATATTAAACTATGGTATTACTGGAAACATTTTTTTGTTCTCGTATTTACTTCTGTTTTGGCTTTTGTATTATGCAATAAAATTCAAGCGTTTATAGTTTTAAAAGACATTACCATTTTTAATTTGATATATTACGCATTAAAAATTCTGATTATTGTACTTATGGTATACACGCCGATAATTTATATTTTTAGTTCCGGGTTTAGAAATGTTTCTAAAAGAATTTTAGGTCTTGTTAAAATAAGAAAATGAAAATAGATTTTATAATATCAGCTTTAAGTAGTGGGGGTGCTGAAAGAGTTGCTGCAATTGTAGCGAATAGTTTGGCTAAAAATTATGAGCACGAAATATCGGTTATAACTTTTTACGAAGAAAAAGAAGAAGATTATCATCTTGATCCGGCTATTAAAAGAATAAAGCTAAGTAACCCTAAATTTGTTCCAAATCCTGCTCTTAAAAATATGTTTGGTTTAATTAAGTATTACAAATTTAAAGAAAATAGACCCGACATTATAATATCTTTTATCACACTTACAAATCTGATTTCTATTATCGTTGCTAAATTATTTTCAATAAAAATTATTGCACAAGAGCATAACTCGCATTTAAGATATATGGAAGGTAGAAAAAAGATTTCAAATTTCACTAAAAAACACGTCTATAAAATGGCAAATGTTGTTACTTTATTGACATCTTTTGATATTGAATTTTATAATAAACATGGAGTCAATACTTATGTCATGCCTAATCCTTGTAGTTTTACCCCAATTATTGATAATAAACATAAAAGAGAAAAATCAATTTTGGCAGTAGGTAATTTAACTCGCTTCCACCATAAAGGATTTGACAATTTAATTAAACTAATTGCTCCCATACTGAAAAAAAATCCTGATTGGAAATTAAAAATTGCTGGCACTGGAGATGGAGATGTTGGATTAAATTATTTAAAACAGCTAGCTAAAGAAAATCATATTTTGGATAAAATTGAATTTATTGGGTTTATAAAAAATATCGCCGAGGTCATGATCCAATCATCCATTTTTATCTTGCCTTCTCGGTTCGAAGGACTACCCATGGTTTTGTTAGAGGCTATGTCTCAAGGTATGGCGTGTATCGCTTACGACTGTAAGACCGGTCCGTCAGATATTATTGAACATAATATTAATGGTTTACTAATTGAAGATCAAAACATGATTAAAATGCAACATGCTTTGAATGAACTTATTATTAATGAAAGTTTAAGACAAAAACTTTCGGAAAATGGTATAAAATCACTTGATAAATATCATATTTCGAATATTACAAAGCGCTATGAAAATCTAATTTTAAAAATAGTCAATAATTCATGAACAAATTTATACCCATAATTTGCTTTTATGTACCTCTCGTGATTAGTTGTCTTAATATATTAGGGTTAATTTCTAAATTTATTTCACCAGATAGAGCTCAATTAGTAGCTTACTTAAATCTTGTGCTTATCATAATTGGATCTTTATTATTTCAAAAAAAAATAAAAACCTTATCGAGTACTAATCAATTATGGTTTGTATTCTATATTTTATATTATTGTTTTGGATTATTAGCAACGGGCTTGTATGGTTTTCAAACATCTATAATCGCCACCTTTGTTCCTGTAATTTATTTCATAGGTTTTAATATTTTATTAAGCGATAAAGATCAATTAAAAATTTTCTTGCAAGTTGTAACAGTTTGTTTTGTTATTTCATCTTTTGTTACGATTATATTTCTAAAACTCAACTTCAACATTTATACAGGCGAAGTGCTTCGTGGATGGGATCTTGATCGTGCTGGAGGTCTTAACGGTGATCCTAATGCAGCAGCCTACACGAGTATTTTTGCATACATATTATTTAATCAATTATATCAACCTTCAAAATTTGTATTTCGATTACTCAAAACTATAATTTTAATTACAATAGTTTACAGTTTAATATTAACATTTTCTACCACTGGTTTATTCGTGTTTACCCTCGTTTTTTTTATATTAAATTACAAATTTTTTACTGGTTTAAAACTTATTTTATTGGCTTGTGCTATCCCATTATTCTACTTTGGAGTTTTTGCTCTTCAGTCTCAATCTCAAAATTTAGATTTATCGAAAGCACAAACAGCTAAAGTTAACAATCTATTTAATTTAATGACTTTAAATTTTGAAGAAGTTGACAATTCCGGACGTGGAGAGTTATTAGAACAAGGTCTCTATTACCTTTATAAAAATCCAATTCTTGGTAATGGCATCGATTTTTCTGTAGCCATGAGAACACATAATACTTATGCAGGTGTCTGGATAGATGCAGGCATCTTTACTTTTCTGTTTTTTATTTTTATGTTGTTTTCTTACCTTTTTAAAACATTTACTTTAAAACCTCGACTACGCTCTTTTTCTATGTCAATTCTGGTAGTATTATATTTATTTATGATAAGTTTACAAAGTGTAATAAATCAACCTAATTTAATAATTTTCTTTGTTTTGGTTGGTTATTTAATTGATTACAGTAAGTCGGATCAATCCTTTAACTCATTAGAAACATCAAAATCATTAAATTAAAATTATTGAATAGTTATACTTAAATTTTTTATCATCAATTAAACGAATAAATTAGCCTTAACTGAAAATAGTATAAATTGAAAACACAAGAAAATCATGAATTTTATTGACTATTTACCAACGTTAAAAAACGAAAACATTACTAAAAATTTCAAGTATAAATTTACAGTTTTTACGCCAGTATATAACAGAGAAAGTACTATACATAGAGTTTTTAATTCTTTGAACAAGCAAACTTTTAAGGACTTTGAGTTGATTTTAATTAATGATGGGTCGACGGATAGTTCCCACGAAGTTATATTAGAACTTTTAAAAACCGCTAGTTTTAAGGTTAACTATATAAACAATTCTGAAAACCAACATAAAATGGCTTGCTACTTCCAAGCCATTGATTTAGCTCAAGGCAAATTCTTAATTATACTAGATTCAGATGATGAATGTGTAGAAAATGCATTAAATATTTTTAATGAGACATATAATTCCATACCTAAAAACAAAAGAGAGATTATCAGCGGAATTACTTCGTTATGTATGGATGTTTCAGGACAACTGATTGGTGAAAAATTTCCAGAACATCATTATTACAGTAACACATTCAGAAAAAATATTTATTTTCCTAATTCGGGAGAAAGATGGGGATTTACAAAAACTGAAATTTTGAAGAGGATAAAAATAAATCCTAATATGTTTTCGAGAGGTTTAATTCCTGAAGGTCTAATTTGGGAGTTTATATCAAGCCAAGGTTATGAAACTTTGTATATCAATGAAATATTAAGGATATATCATACCGATACGAGCAACAGATTATCCAATATAAATCATAAAAAAAATTCTTTTGGTGTTGCTGTGTATTCAATATCTGTTATTAATTGGTTTTCAGGAGATTATATTTTTAAAAAACCAAAATATTTTTTAAAACGAACTTATACCCTTTTAAGAGCAGCAAATTATTTAAATTATAAAAAACAGGACTATCTGCGTGCAATCCCAAATAAAGGTTTAAAAAAAATTTTTGAGATTGGGTGGCATTTTAAACATTTGTTTTGATAAAATGTTTTAAGAATAATTCGTCCGACGGAATAACTATTCTAATTAAGTGATGCATGGTAGTTTAAGTAGGTCTTTAATCTATAAATTGAAACATGAAAGAAATAATTAAATCAGATTTATTTCGTTACGGTGGTTTGACGAAAATTTCTAGAGGAAAAAGAAATCCAGGTTTTAAGTATATGTATTATTTACGTAAAGCATCTCAGTATAAAAGATTTTCGTTATTAGGAATTTACTTTGGTTTTATTGTAAAAAGACTTAGTTATAAATATGGATTTCAAATTCCGATTACAACTTCAATCGGAGAAGGTTTTTATATTGGACATTTTGGTACTATAGTAATTAATCAAGATGTTAAAATTGGAAAAAATTGCAATATAGCTCATCTAACAACTATTGGACGGGCAAATAGAGGTATTCATAAAGGCTGCCCCACTATTGGAGATAAAGTTTGGATTGGAACCGGATCTGTAATAGTAGGTAAAATAAATATTGGAAATAATGTTCTAATAGCACCAAACTCATTTGTAAATATGGACATACCCAATAACTCATTAGTTATGGGCAATCCGGCTAAAATTATATTTAAAGAAAACCCGACAGAAGGTTATATTAATAACATTTTATGATGATAAAAATTAAAAAATTTAGGCCTGCTATCTCAAATATTGACTAGTAAGAAAGATATATGGAGTCAAATAAAATTAATATTGCGTTCATCTTACCTAATCTACTTCCCGGCGGAGCCGAGCGTGTTATTTCATTTATTGCTCAAAATTTAAATCCTAAAAAGTTTAATTCAACCTTAATCATTATGGGGTTTTCAAAAGATGCTTCGTATGATATAAGGAATATTAATGTCGTGTTTTTTGAAAAACAGCGTGTATCCAAAGGCGCATTTTCATTGGTTAAGTTTCTCAAAAAAAACAAACTAGATATCGTTGTCTCTGCAAATGACCATCTCAATACTTTAATTGCTTATGTTTCACTTCTATTTCCAACAGTTAAGTTTATATCAAGAGAAGTTACCATACAATCTTCAATGGTAGAAATGTTTTCCCAGCGTAAGCACTCGTTTAATCTTTTGTCATATTTATCTAGAAATCGCTACAATTATTTTGACAAAATAATTTGTCAATCTCAAGACATGCTTCAGGACCTCAAAAAAAGAAATAATATAAAAAATGATAAATTAATCGTTATTAACAACCCCATTTCCAATAATTTTAAAGTTAAAAATAAGCACCAAGATAATGAAATTAAGCAATTTGTCACAGTTGGTAGGCTCAGTAAAGAAAAAGGGCATGCACGATTATTATCTGTGTTATCTAAAATAAATTATCCTTTTCATTACACAATAATTGGGGATGGTCCTGAAAAAGAAAATATCTATAATTTAACTCTTAAACATGGATTAAGTAGTAAAATTACGCATGTAAATTTCACAAATGAAGTTCATAAATATCTTGCAAAAAGTGACTTGTTTTTACAAGGGTCTTTTTATGAAGGTTTCCCTAATTCATTGATGGAAAGTTGTGCTGTTGGGACCCCTGTTTTAGCCTTTAATGTTCCTGGTGGCACGAAAGAGATTATAAAAAATGGAATTAATGGCTACATGGTTGATTCTGAGGAAGACTTTTTAGAAAAAATGAACAACTTAAAACATTGGAATTCAATTGATGTAAGTAAATCCGTAACGGAAAGATTTAATAAGTCACGTATAATCGAGGAATATGAAGATTTATTTAAAAATATTTTAAAACAAACACAA
Source organism: Paucihalobacter ruber (assembly GCF_006494535.1). Taxonomy (GTDB): domain Bacteria; phylum Bacteroidota; class Bacteroidia; order Flavobacteriales; family Flavobacteriaceae; genus Paucihalobacter; species Paucihalobacter ruber. The sequence continues at coordinate 232,837 of NZ_VHIQ01000004.1, read as the reverse complement.
AAATGAAATTAGGAATATTCATGTACTCCTTATCAGGAGGAGGAGCAGAAAGACAATTTATATATATTGTATCTTATTGTATCAAGCATGATATAGATGTTTGTTTCATTTTGATGAATTCAACTATAAAATATGATTTACCTGAGGATGTGAAAATTTACTATTTGGAAAAATCAAACTTTAATGAGAGTGGCATTCTAAAAGCGGCAAAAATTCCTTTACTAGCATACAAATATTCAAGACTAATTAAAAAGCTAAAGGTAACACATAGCATTAGCCTTCTTTCGAGACCAAATTTTATTAACATAATTGCTCGAACTTTTACAAACTACCGTTTTAAACTAATAATAAATGAACTAGCTTATCCTAGTTTAGAATACAGTTATAAAAATTTTCAATCGACTTTTAACAAATTAATGATACGTTTTTTCTTTAAAAAAGCAGATTTAATAATTTGTAATTCCAATGGTAATCAAATGGATTTGATAAATAATTTCAAGGTACCTGCTAATAAAACAGCTGTTGTTAATAATCCGATTGATTTAGATAAAATACACAATATTGCAGCCATTAAGGGTTTCTTTTTAAAAAATCACTTTAATATGATAACTATTGGCCGGCTTGATCGTGGTAAGAATCATTCCTTACTCATAAATGCTTTATCAAAATTGAACAATCCAAAATTAAAATTATATATTTTTGGTGAAGGTGTTTTGCGCGACGAACTTGAAGCTCTTATAGATAAATTAAAGTTACAAAATCAAGTGTTTTTAATGGGCTTTGATTCAAACCCATTTAAATATCTTAAAGGTGCAGATTTATTTGTTTTTGGCTCTAATCATGAAGGTTTTCCTAATGTTGTTTTAGAAGCCATGGCATCTGGCTTACCTATTTTAACTACAAATTGCAAATCCGGACCTAGTGAAATTATGAATTTAGTTGAAAAGAAAGAAGATCTTATGATTACTGATTACGGAATTTTGGTACCCGTTATGAATGTTGAATTAATGTCAAAAGGTATGAGTTATTTTATTGAAAATATAAATTATTTAAATACTAGTAAAATTAATGTTTTAGAACGGGTTAAAATTTATGAAAAGGACAGAATATTAGAAAAATATATTCAAACAATAAAAAGTGTAAATTAACTCTTATTAATGCCTGCAATATGTGCGGAATAAACGGAATCATAACCAAAAGTCAAGAGAACAAAATTTTGTTAGCCGGACAATTATCTCATATGAATAACTTGATTATTCACAGAGGACCAGATGATGATGGTGTTTATACTCATAAACAAGATGATTTTGCAGTTGGAATGGCCATGCGTCGATTATCTATTATAGATTTAAGTACAGGTAAACAACCGATTTATTCTGATGACAAGCAGATTGTGATTGTCTTCAATGGTGAAATATATAACTACCGCGAACTTAAAGCAGAGTTGGAAATTAAAGGGGTTACTTTTAAAACAACAAGTGACACAGAAGTTATATTAAAACTATATGAGCAACAAGGTGTTAATGCATTTAAACGATTAGATGGCATGTTTGCCTTTAGCATCCATGATAGGCACAAAAATAAGGTTTTTATTGCTAGAGATTTTTTTGGAGAAAAGCCATTGTACTATACAAAAACAACAACAGATTTTATTTTTGGTTCTGAATTAAAGTCAATACTTAATTATTTACCGAGTAAACCAGACATTTGTAAAGAAGGTTTAAATCTTTTTTTTAGACTTACCTACATACCTGCACCCTATTCGATCTATAAAGATATTTTTAAATTACCTAGTAATCACTATATAGCCTTTGACTTAAATACCCATTCTTACCAAATTGAACTTATTGAAAAACAACCACCTATTGTAAAACAAGACATCAGTTTTCAAGATGCCAAAAAACAAATCTATGATAAAGTTTTACAAAGCGTTGAATCCAGATCAATTGCAGATGTATCGTTAGGTACTTTTTTATCCGGTGGTGTAGATTCTTCTGTGGTAACCCACTGCTTAGCTGAAATTTCAGATGGAAAAATTGAAACATTTTCAATTGGTTTCGAAAAAAAGGGATATAATGAAACTGATAAATCAAAAATCGTCGCGCAATTAGTTAATAGTAATCATCACGAATTTATCGTTAAGGAAACTGATTTTAAAGAAAATTTAGACGATATCCTCTTAAATTTTGATGAACCATTTGCAGATTCTTCGGCATTACCTACCTACTTGGTTTCTAAACTCGCCAGTGATTATGTAAAAGTGGCCCTCACCGGTGATGGTGGTGATGAAGTTTTTGGGGGTTATAATAAATATTATATGGGGAAACTTAATGGTAAGTATACCAATATTGTTCCCAAAAGTTTACACTCGCAAATTTTAAAATTGTCTGATGGGTTACTCAGCACGAAAGATGATAATCGCGGTAAGCGTTTTAAGCTTAATAGACTTCTAAAGGCTTTTAATTATGACGGAAATCAATATTGGAATATTATTTCTTTGGCTTTTACAGACCAAGAAAAAATGGAATTATTAAAGGGGGATATTTTAATAGATGATACTTTTGCTGAGATGAAAGAAAAGTACAATCAACACAATCCAAAAACGCTCACAGATTTTAGACAAGTTGATAAAAATATAAGTCTTGAAGGTGATATGTTGGTTAAAGTCGATAGAACCAGCATGTTAAACTCTTTAGAATGTAGAGCACCATTTTTAAACAAAGATTTATGGAACTTCACCAATTCGTTGCCTGAGGATTATTTAATGAAAGGTTGGAATAAAAAGTACATTTTAAAGGAAGCATTTGCACATAAGTTCCCCAAAGATTTTTTAAATAAATCTAAGCAAGGTTTTGGTGTTCCTGTTGGTGATTGGTTGAGATCTAGTTTAAGACGAGAATTAGAATCATTTATTGAACCTAAATTTTTAGAAACTCAAAAAATTTTTAATAGTATTTATATTAATACTCTGGTTAAAAACCATATAGCAGGCAAAGAAGATAATAGTTTAAGGGTTTGGTCTTTTTACGTATTTCAAAAGTGGTATTTAAATACATTTTCGGTTTTATAAGAAAAAATGAAGAAAATAATTCGAATTACAACAGTACCAGGTTCTTTGAAAGTACTACTGAAGGATCAGCTTAAATTTATTAATAAATATTACCACGTTATAGGAGTTTCCAGTTCTGGTCAATTACTATCAGAGGTTCAAAAGGCAGAAGGTATCGATGTTTTTGCGATTGATATGACAAGAACTATTTCTCCCTTGAAAGATTTGAAGGCATTATACCAACTCTATCAATTTTTAAGACGAGAAAAACCATTCATAGTACATACCCACACGCCAAAAGCAGGAACTTTGGGTATGTTAGCAGCAAAATTAGCAGGTGTACCAAACAGACTGCACACCATAGCAGGATTACCTTTATTAGAAGCTACCGGCCTAAAACGTCAACTACTTAATCTTGTTGAAAAAATTACTTATGCATCGGCAACTTTGGTGCTTCCAAATTCTTTTGCTCTTAAAGATATTATTATCAATTCGAAATTTTGTAATGCCAAAAAATTAAGAGTAATTGGCAACGGTAGCTCCAATGGCATAAATACTGACCATTATGACAAAAAACAGGTTGATGAATCAATCCAAATTAAACTAAGAAAATCACTCGATATCAAAGCAGATGATACGGTATTTATATTTATTGGACGAATTGTTAAGGATAAAGGTATTAACGAACTGGTTAGAGCGTTCGATAATCTCTGTTATAATCAATCAAATATAAAATTACTTATTTTAGGAGAAGAAGAAAAAAATCTTGACCCTATTGCCATCGATACAGCAAGAATCATAAATCAAAATTTAAATATTCATACAACAGGTCATGTTCATGACATAAGACCCTATCTTGCCATTAGTGACATATTTACATTTCCTAGCTATAGAGAAGGCTTCCCCAACGTTGTACTTCAGGCAAGTTGTATGGAATTGCCATGTATTGTATCAAACATTAATGGTTGTAACGAAATTATTATACATGATTTTAACGGATTGATTATTCCGGTGAAAAATACTGAATCATTAGAACAAGGCATGCTAAAGTTGCTTCACGACAAAAATAAAAGAGAAGAACTTTCTAAAAATGCCAGACCCAATATTATTAAAAAATACAAAAGAGAAGTTATATGGGAAGAGCTATTAGAACTTTATAATTCTTTTAAATAGTTTTCATTTATTAATAAAATTACAGGTTACTACTATTAAAATGTTCTAAGCTTTTATCTATTAGCTCTTGCTTATTCGAGAAGCTTAACAAATCAGTATTAATTAATTCGTTTAAAAGCCTTGTAAACTGCTGTGCTCCCTTATAATTTACATGATGAAAGTCTAAATAATAACTATTGGGAAAAGACATGTCGTTAAAATCTAATAAATCAACATCACTAAATTGCGATTTTAGTACATTTTGAAAAACAGGTTCGTTTATCAAATCTGCATACAAAGGATGTTGCGGGCTTCTCAAGAGAAAAACTTCTACTTTATTTTCACGACATAAATCTATCATCTTTCTTAAATAGGTCAAATTGGTTGTTGACAAAGACTGGCTTTTAGATATCGTGCTGTTAAATCTATTTTTGGCCATCAATTCATTAATTTTGCTTAGCCTTGAATCAGCGTAACTGCCAATCTCATCTGTTAAATAATAGTCTCCATTAATGATTCGATACAAATGTTTTCGGGTTGCAATTGAATAACTCGATATTAAATCGGTTGAATTGTTTTCAAATAAAAGATTAAAGTCTTCAGAACTTAGAAAAGGACTGTAATATTGAAGATAATATGACATTTTTTCAAATCCCCAAATCCAATCGTCCATTACGCTATCTATTTGGCTATTCGAAAATTCTATGAATACAGAATTAATTTGTTTATTTTCTTCTAATACCTTTTTTAGTTTTTGGTAATTGTAAAAATAGGATTCTCCGGAAGCAGATAGGTTAATGCTATTATCGAGTAAAGAATCATCAACTGAACATTCAGAATGAGAATGACCGATGATAAGTTTGGTGATATCTTCATTAATTTTAAAACTCGACTTAGACTTAACAATATATTTAGAGCCTAATACTATAGTTGCTAATACTACAATTGATAAAAGTAGAAATAAGCTTATTTTTTTTATAAAACTCTTCATATTAAAATTGGAAATAAATAAATTCTTGTTCTTTACCAATAAATAAGAATATTAAACAAATTATACCTAAGTAGAATGTAATTCTTAAATTTCTGTTCCATGTTAGTCCTATTCTCTCTAAACCATACTTCGATTCTCTTCCGTGCCACTCAATAAACAATAAAAAAACAATAAGAACAATCACCTCAAAAGCGTGAGTTCTATTTTCAAACATTGGAATAGAGAACAAACTTTTTGAAAACATAATTTTTAAATAATCTATGGCATGCGTGACCGAATCGGCCCTAAAAAACACCCATGCAATCATGGTTAAAAAAAATGTATAACTAATATTAAAAACATCTCTTAAAGTTGGTAAGGAACCACCTTCTCCAACAATACCTAAATTTATTCTATTTTTATTAGCTAATAAGAGCGGAAGAAAGTAAATAGCATTTAAGGCACCCCAAATTATAAAAGTCCAATTAGCTCCGTGCCAGAAACCACTCACTATAAAAATTATAAAAGTATTGCGTACTTTCATCATTTTACCACCTTTACTTCCACCTAAAGGAATGTATAAATAATCTCTAAACCAAGTTGATAGTGAGATATGCCAGCGTCTCCAAAATTCAGCAATATCACGAGAGAAATATGGAAATGCAAAATTTTGTTTTAAATCAAACCCAAATAATCTAGAGGTTCCTATAGCAATATCTGAATAACCTGAAAAATCACCATAAATTTGAAAAGTAAAAAAAACAACTCCAAGAAGTAAACCACTGCCTCCGTAGTCGGAGTGGTTATTAAAAAAATCATTAGCAAAGACCGCACAATTATCTGCAACGACAACCTTTTTAAACATACCCCATAATATTTGACGCAAACCATCTACGGCTTTGTTATGTTCAAATTTACGTTGAGTATAAAACTGAGGTAATAAATTTGTAGCACGCTCTATAGGCCCTGCAACCAACTGCGGAAAGAAACTAACGAAAGCAGAAAAAGCTACAAAATTCTTCGTTGGCTCAAGTTTATTTCTATAAACATCTATGGTATAACTTAAAGTTTGAAAAGTGTAAAAACTAATCCCAACAGGTAAAATGATTTCTAATGAGCTAGCCCGTAATTCGGTTCCAAAAAAAGTAAATGCGGTAATTAAATTATCTAAAAAGAAATTATAATATTTAAAAAATCCAAGAAAACCAAGATTTACCAAGATACTTAACAATAATAAAAGTTTTCTTTTGCTGTTATTATTTTCTTTTGAAAGAGCAATGCCTATGGAATAGTCTAAAACTGTACTGAAGATAATCAAAGATAAAAATCTCCAGTCCCACCATCCATAAAAAACATAACTTGCAACTACAATGAGTATGTTTTGTAGTTTTAAATTCTTTTGGCAAAAAAACCAATATAAGACAAAAACTATTGGAAGGAAAACAGCAAAGTCTATCGAGTTGAAAAGCATAAATAGATTTTTTTATTGATTTGGGTAGGCCATTGATAATTCATTTGGAAATATAATAAAATGAATGATTGTCATCCTAAAAATTGACTAAATTTTAGTTGATATGATAGAAAAATACGTTCTGTAACGACTTGCAAACAAGTCTATATCCATATGATTATAAAACTCTTAAAATTATAACCTTTACACTTCAACTAAAATAATTAAGCCATTTAAATTTATTCCTTAATATGAAATTATGTTTGTAATCATGCAATCTGAAAAGTAATTTATTTTATTTTATGTTCATAGATCGAACATTTTTAAATATCAAAAAACAATAATTCACCTAAACAAATTAAACCGCAACAACACTTTTGGCTTTAAAATTTTAAATCTGATGTAGCGATTTATTTTATAATACCAAAACAATAAATATCCCGGAAAAAAAATAGATAAAAATGAATTTCTATTAAATAACGTCGCTTTAATTTTAACGGCATACTTAAAATATTCTTCCGGCTTTACAATAATTTTTAAAAAAGTTCCTAATGATAGTAAGTTCTGGGGCACGGTGTATTCAATTCCTATTTTTTTCTCTCCTAAATTTTGATAAAATCCCGTGTTTAAAACAGCTAAGAATCTAAGCTTATTTCTTGATTGAAAAAGACCTATTCTAAGCGCTATATTCACTAATTCTGTTGTTAACATTTCATCATTATAACAGATATGTCCGGTAGTTTTTAGTAATGCCTGATATTGTTTAAACATTTCATCTTGATGACGACCTATGTAATGGTCGTATAACCATTTTTCATTTTCTTCATAATGTTCAACAACAAATCCGTTTTCGGTTTTTCTATATTGTACAGAAGTGCCGTGGTTGGCCCCTGCAAATTGCTCATAAAGTTGCCTGTTAGCTTTGAGAATATTTGAATTGTAATCTGTGTATGGTGAAACACTAAATAATAATCCATATCGTTTGGTATCCGGCAACAGCTTATAAATTTCGTTTAAGCCTAAATATAAACCTGTTACTTTAATTTTAGCTTCAAAAAACTTATATAAAGCTTCTTGCATGGTTCCGCCCCAGCCTATATCTATAACATGTATACCCTCACTTTTTATGTCAACATTAAACGAATTTATATAGTCTTTAAAAACGGCACTGTTAGACAGCCTGTGTTGTTCATAGGCATCAAGAAATATGTTGTTTTGCTTTAATTTCGTAAATTGATTGGTATCAAAAAAATGTTGAATTTCTTCATCTACACTAAAGTCTATAGTATTATTTATTTGATTGATGAGCGCTTCATCGAAATTAAAAAACGATAAAAATTCTCTGGTTGTTGTACTTTTATAGTGTTTCCTCAAGTAAGAAAATGGCTCTTCTTCAATGGGTTTTAAGGCGATTTGTATGGAAGCTTGCCTTGATATTTTTAAATAGTGAGTATTAATTACACTGTTATTATCTAACAAATTGGCTTTAACATAAACATCAAAAAGCTTCTTTAAAAATTGGCCTTCCCTTGCTAAAAAAAATAAATTTTTAACCTTGTGAATTCTGCAGTATTTGTAAAGCCGCTCTACGAAGAAATAATAAAAAATGACATACTCTGTATAAGGTAATACTTCACTGTTATGAGCCTTTTTATAAACCTTTTTAATAACCCGTCTAAGCTGTTTTTGATCATTTCCTAAACCTCTTATCTTATTCCGACGAAGATGTACTTGATGCGGTAATAAAAAGGCATTTAGTCCGGCTTCTTTTGCATTTTTAAAATCGCTGCGCTGGTTATCTCCAATCATTAAAACATTTTCGGGATTTATTTGGAGTTCAGACAATAGTTTGTTGTAAATACTGCCTTGATGTTTACTCGACTTTAATTCGGAAGAAACAAAAACATCCTCAAATAGATCAGTAATCCCATGATAATCCAACAATTTAATAAATATTGACTTAGAAGTGTAAAAATCAGAAACGATATAGATCTTTTTTTCTTTGTCTTTACAACTTCTTAAAAAATTAAGGGTAGTTGTATTAATAAACTGTACCTCAGACTCTACTTGAAAGTGAATCAACTCTGCCAAATCTAAAAATCTATCTCTATCAGCATCGCAGGCGAAATTGGAGTTATTAAGTCGCATAAAAACTTCTTCCAAAACGCTGTGATATGGAATTTCATTATCATTCACCATGTATTTATCAGCCAAATGGCTCGTTGCAGCCTTAAAACTAAAATATAAGTCGTCTATTTCTATAGTCCATCCCAACTCTGTTATAATACGTTTAGACCAAATTCTAAGAACGCTGTTTGGATGAACGGTACGGTGCGCAATGGTGTCAAAATAATCAGTAAATACAACATTTACAGTCTCTGTATTAATTTTATTAAATAATTCTTTCATTGAAAACTGCGCAAGAGGTGAATATTGTTGAGAGTTAGAAGATAGTATTTTAAAGGGGGTTAATAAAACTTTTATTGCTCGCTACATTATAATTATCATATTGACTTAAATCTTTGTGTCATGTAAAATCTAAATAACAGACTATTATACAAGATTACTTTATTAATTGAAATTGGTTTTATTTTCTCGATATAAAACTTAATAATTCGATTACCTCAATTGTTAAGGCAAAATAATTGTTTTTTAGATATTTAACAACTAATTTGTTTTTAATTTTAGCGATTGAAGTATTATTTTTGTCTTGTCCTATATAGTGGTATTTTTAACCTTTAAAGAAAAGAAGCCTACAGGCGGGCATCTGTAATTAAGCGGATATAGAAACAAATCTATTAATTAATATTAATGAACTTTCACTTTACCAAAATTGACAAATTTTTAATTGTTATACAAATAATATTATTAGCAGGTATTGCCGGTTCGTTTTTAGATTTTGGTTTGATATCTGTATTTTTCAGTTTGTCAATGCCGTTAATTTTTGTGTTAAGTTGCATGGCTGCTTTATACCTTGTATTATTTAAAAAGTATTACTTCTCTTTAATTGGTATTGTTTTATTCTTGTTTAGTTTTAATTTTTTCTATCAATTTTCAAAAATTGATATTGATAAAACAACAAACACTGTAAGTTTAATGACTTACAATGTTAGAGCTTATGAACATTCTGTTTCTAAAAATATAGGAGCACACGCCTCTGTATCTATAGCCCAATTTGTAGACTCGATAAGTCCGGATATTTTAATATTGCAAGAATCGGATTATAAACGAGGTAGAAAAATAACAAATTATCCTTACCATTTTTTAGGTTACAGAGAAAGCATTGGTAAATCGTTACTTGAGATTTACTCCAAATATGAAATAATTGATAAAGGCTATATAGACTTTCCCGATACCCGTAATAACGCTATTTACGCTGACATCAAGATAGACGAAGATACTATAAGAGTTTACAATTTACATTTACAGTCGTATGTTATTAATCGTTACATTGCTAATACCAGCTATGATAACTATAACTTTTGGTACAACTTAAACAATGTGATATCAAAACAAATAGAACAAGCTACCTTAGTAAAAACTCATGCGCTTAAATCGAATAAAAAGTTTATCATTTCCGGCGATTTCAATGCTACCCAATTCAGTAAACCTTACAGACTTTTAAAAACGGGTTTAAATGATTCATTTATATCAAAAGGCAATGGATTGGGAACCACTTTCTCTTTAAAAAATTATCCGTTAAGATTAGATTATTTTCTGAGTCATGAACAAATAAACATCCTTAGTCACGATAATTTCGATTTGAATTTATCCGATCATGAGCCTATCTGCGTCTATTTTACAATTAAATAAATTGCTCAATCTCTACTTTCTGAAGGTAAAAAGAAATAAGTATTGTTCGGAAAAACGTGTAATGGTTTTATAAAATGCTTTAAATTATAAATACATTAAAGTTGAAAAAAAGCTATTTTTTTTAAATAATTGATAAAATATCTAGCGAACACCACATACCTTTCTATTAGTTATTTAAAAATAAATGCTTTTTTTATAATTTTAAACAAAAAAAAACTAATAATCAATATATTAAGGTGATTTATTTATATTTGGTGCTTCAAAATCTTATAATGAAATTATGAATATTTAAGAAAATAAAAAAGGACAAAAACAACAAAGTAACATCAATTAAAAGCATTCACCTAACTAAATTAAATTCAAATAATGTTATTATTTATAGTTCCTTTAAAAAGTAAAGTAGTAAGTAAAGATTGGGACCTTGTTTGTAAACTTTTAAATCGTTGTTTGAATTCAATTTGTAATCAAACCAATTCAAATTTTATGGTCTTGGTTTCTTGTCATGAAATACCTGATACAAATTATAACAATGATTCTCGAATTAAATTTTTACAAGTTGATTTTCCGCCTCCTAATTTAAAAAAGACTAGTGAAGATTATTCACTTAAAGAAGCAGATAAGGGTAAAAAAATATTATTTGCCACAGAATATTCTAAAAAACTGCATGTTAATTATGTAATGACCGTAGATGCAGACGATTGTATCAGTAATAAAATAAGTGAATTTGTCAATAAAAAGGGTAGAGATACTTTGCCTGGTTGGTATATAAATAAAGGTTATTTATATCCGGAAGGTAAGAAATATGCATATTTGAATTTAAAAAATTTCCATACTATTTGCGGCTCTTGTGTAATTATAAAACCGGAACTAATCTTTTTAATGTTCAAAAATAATTTTTGGTTTGATCATCAAGTAACTAAGTTCGATAATGGTATTTACTTAAGACCGCTGCCTTTTCCGGGTGCCTTATATAGTATGTTAAACGGGACAAATCATGTTCTTGATCGTAATGAAATGAAAATAAGAACACAAATAAAACCTTCAAATTTACAATCAATAAAAACTATTTTTAGAAGACTTGGTAAATATAGAATAGTAGCTACTTTATTTATTCGTAAGGAATTTAATTTAGACAATATATAAAGTTATGTAGCTTACAGATTATCTAATCAATAACGAGTTGTACTAATCTAATAATAGCCTATACTTTAATTATTTATTGATATCATTTATTGTAGGATTTCTCAAACAATCCTAAGTTCTTTTATTGATAGAATATAATATTGTGGTAAATGTTCTTCATCAAAAAATTCATGATGATTATAATGGATGTTCAAACCATTATCAATAAGTCCAAGAGTAGTCCAACCTAACGAATTGGGTGTTATAAAATCCTTTTTGAAATTATCTGCTATGTAGAAATATTGATTTCCATGCATTTTTTCTGTAAGAACCCGGAAATTTGTTAAATGAGGTTTTTCGGTTCCTAAGGCCTCAGAAATTACAACCTCATCAAAAAATTGAAGAATGCCAAGGCTTTCTAGTTTCGCCATCTGTGTCTTAACCCGGCCATCGGTTACTACCGCTAATTTGCCTCCTTTTTGTTTAATTTGCGTTAATAATTCAAAAACACCATCAAACAAATGTATTTCAGGTTGATGAGATCGATACCAATCAATTAACGTTGGTATCTCGATTTGATGATTTTCTGAAATAATTTCGAAAACATTTTTTTTACTTCGATGTAAAGAAAACATATAAGCATAAAGAGATTTCCAATTACCCGGTGAAAGGCGCTGAGTGATATCTTTAAATGCCGATTTTAAGTAGTCTAACTCATTATACAAGGTGTCGTCTAAATCAAAAACAACAACGGTATTTTGGTCAACCTTTATATCCATGCACTAACACTTCATCGTCATACCTAATCATGAGTAAATTATCTTCCCAAACATCAAATTGATCATCAATAGTTTTGTTTAAAAGATATTCATTGATTATCCATTTAGGAAAATTTGCTCCTGCCAAATAAGACAGTGGATAACCACCACCAAACCTGGGATTAATTTCGATACCATACACTTTTTGATCTTCATTTTTACTCAGGAAAAATTGTGAAGTTAGGCAACCAACAGCACCGTCAATAAAACTCAATCTTTCTCTAATGTATGAAACCAGATAATTTTTTTGTGCAAGACTTTTATAAACTTCGCCGTCTCTAACTTCAATACGCTTCCTAGGAACTACACACCTTAAATAGTGGGTTTTATCATAATATAAATCGCACGTAAATTCATCGTATAATTGCGAATCTAAATACTCTAAGAACATGAACCTGTTATCATTGAAGAATTCCTCTCGCAAATCATTTTCCGATTTAACAAGGTAAGTATCCATACTTCGGCTACCGTCTGCAGGTTTAATAAAAACAGGAAACTTAAAATTGATTTTAGAAAATTCGTGGGCATGCTGTATGTTGTTCTCTTTAAAAAAAGTGTGAATCAAACGCTTATTTCTACACATATTCACAAAATTCTCAGAAGAGATGACCACCTTAATGCCTAGACTTTCAAATCGAGCTTTATGTTGACTTAATTCTAAAAGTTCAGTATCAATACAAGGAATTAATAATTTTATATGAAACTTTTGACAGTAGTTTAGAAGCGTATCTATATAATTTACATCATTTAAAAGCGGAACTTCAAAATAACCGTCTGCCACATGACAGGCCGCCGAAAGTTTGGGCTCAAAGTCGGCCGCATAAACCTTAAAATGGGGATTTATGAGTTTTAATTCCTTTTGAAAAGCTCTAACAAGAGAGACTCTTCTACCGGCACAGGTTATTAAAATATTCATTTTTTCAAGTCAATTCTTTTTCAAATACAAGAATACGTAATTATTCATAAATTTAATTAAATAAGCGGTTAAATAATTGTAATAACCGATATGAGGGAATAAACAGATGGACAATTCGGTTTCAATACTTTATGAGGTAGTGGCCGAGTCTTTATCCTGACCAAATAATTTGAAAACATTTTAAATTTTTAAATCCATACTATTTATTATATCATTAAATAGAACAGTTTTTACCTCAGTTAATTGATAAAATACTTAAACACTTTAAAAACATTGAAACCATCTTTAAACATTAACGTAAAAAAGTGTTATTTATCGTGTTTATTTGGTTGGCCATAAGTTATGTTCCAACTTCGTGTTGTGATTTAATTTAATGTAATACATTATTAACAACTTAATAATGTGCAATTAACCTAAATGACACAACGATGTTCTAGACCCCATTCTAAACATATGTGAATTAATAGTATAATTTGAGAACTTAACCTGTTATCTCTATGAAAAGTAAAATTTGGCTTTCTTCACCACACATGAGTGGCACCGAATTAAATTATATACATCAGGCATTTGATAGCAATTGGATCGCCCCTTTAGGCCCTAATGTTGATTTGTTTGAGGAAAAAATTCAAAATTTCTTAGGAAATAATCATTATGCCAGTGTATTAAGTTCGGGTACTGCTGCTATTCATCTCGCGCTCATTATACTTGGTGTCAAAAAAGGTGATGAGGTTATTTGTCAATCTAAAACCTTTTCTGCTTCTGCAAATCCAATTATTTATCAAGGGGCCATACCTATTTTTATAGATAGCGAAGAAGACACCTGGAATTTATGTCCGGAACTATTAGAGAAAGCCATAAAAGACAGTATTGCCAAAGGTAAAAAGCCAAAAGCAATCATAGCCGTACATTTATACGGCATGCCTTATAAAGTTAAAGAAATTAGTGCCATTGCAGAAAATTACCAAATACCAATTATAGAAGACAGTGCCGAAGCCTTAGGCAGTAGCTATCACAACCAAAAATGCGGCACTTTTGGAGATATTGGTATTTTATCGTTTAACGGTAATAAAATTATAACCACTTCAGGCGGAGGCGCTTTAATTACAAAAGAAAAAAGTGTTAAGGAAAAAGCCGTTTTTCTTGCAACTCAAGCAAGAGACAAAGGCATTGCTTATTTGCATTCAAGTATTGGTTATAACTACCGTATGTCTAATGTCTTAGCGGGCATTGGCGTTGGCCAAATGGATGTATTAAAAGAACGTGTGCATAGCCGAAGACACAATTTTCAATTTTACAAATCACATTTAAGTGATATTGATGATCTCTTTTTTTTACCGGAACCTGAAAATAATTTTTCAAATAGGTGGCTAAGTTGTATTTTAACCAAGTCAAAACAACAAAAAGAAGACATCATTGAACTTTTAAGTATTGAAAATATTGAATCTAGACCACTCTGGAAACCCATGCATCAGCAACCTGTTTTTAAGGATTATCCTTGCTATTTAAACGGTGTTTCTGACAATCTTTTTGAAAGAGGTATTTGTTTGCCAAGTGGGTCAAACCTAAGCGAGAATGATTTATTAAGGGTCATATCAGCAATTAAACAGTATTATCACGTATGATTAAGCGTTTCTTAAATAAAATATTCAAAAAGTATGCCTCCAAATGGTTGGTGATGCTTGTTGATTTAATAATTGTTGCTGTTTGTTTTTTTATAGCTTATCTAATAAGATTTAATTTCAAATTAGAATTTGACTTCAACATATTAATCAAACAAATACCTTATGTAATTGTGATGGCCTTTTTGAGCTTTTTAGCCGTTGGCTCTCATAAAGGTGTTGTAAGATATACCGGAGTTAGAGACGTGGTTAATATTGTTATAGGCACTAATATATTGGCTACCATTTTAATTACAATTACTTACATAGCGCGTAAATACGATCAAAACAGTTTGTTAAATATACCCGGTTCTATAGTTTATATTCATTTATTACTCAATATTCTTAATTTAATTGGTTTTAAGTTTTTTATAAAATCCATCTATAATAATATTTTCAGCAATACTGTAAATTTCAACAATGCACTTATTTACGGAGCCGGTGACGCCGGTATGATTACCTATCAAGTTTTAACCAGCGATTTACAAAGCAACACCATAGTTGTTGGTTTTATAGACGATAACGAAAAAAAAATTGGTAAAAAAATTGATTTGTTAACCGTTTACAGTCGCGATAGTATTACGGAATCGTTCATTAAAAAGCATAAGATTGATGAAATCATTATTTCAATTCAAAATATAACACCCATTCGATTATTAGAAATATCAAGTTCTTTTTTCAAAGTTGGTGTGAAGGTGAAAATAGTGCCTGCGGTAAAAACATGGATCGACGGCGATTTAAGTGCCGGTCAGATTAAGGATGTAAAAATTGAAGACTTATTAGGTCGCGAACCTATTTCAATCACCAATAATGCTGTAATAGAAGAATATTCTAATCAAATTATTCTTATAACAGGCGCTGCTGGTTCTATTGGTAGTGAAATAGCTAGAAAATTAACTCAATACGATTACAAACATCTGATACTGTTAGACAATTCAGAATCGGCACTTTATAATTTAGAACAAGAATTCAAAAACAATGGTCATACCAATTTCATGCCTATTGTTGCAGATATTAGAGATTACAAAAGGTTAGAGCAACTTTTTAATGAATTTAAGCCTAAAATTGTATTTCATGCTGCCGCTTACAAACACGTTCCGTTAATGGAAAGCAATCCGTACGAAGCCATTAATGTTAACGTGATTGGCACGAGGAATCTCGCCCTTTTATCGGTTAAATACGCTGTACAAAAATTTATTATGATCTCAACCGATAAAGCTGTTAACCCCACCAATGTGATGGGCGCCACCAAACGCGTTGCAGAACTAATTATTAATACCCTTCCTGAAAAAGGTCAAACAAAATTTATTACCACCAGATTTGGAAACGTACTCGGGTCTAACGGCTCTGTTATTCCTTTATTTAAAAAGCAGATTGAACTTGGTGGCCCGATTACAGTGACTCACCCGGAAATTACACGATATTTTATGACCATTGCCGAAGCCTGTAGTCTTGTATTAGAGGCAGGTGCCATGGGGAATGGCGGTGAGATTTTTGTCTTTGATATGGGACAATCAATAAAAATATACGATTTGGCCCTCAATATGATTATTCTTTCAGGGTTAAGATTTCCGGAAGATGTTGGCATTAAAATAACAGGGTTAAGACCCGGCGAGAAAATTTATGAAGAACTACTAGCCGATGGAGAAAATACCAAGCCAACCTACCATGAAAAAATAATGATTGCCAAAACCAAACCATTAAATTTTGACGAAATTACGCACAATTTAAACCTGTTATTGGACATTAAATCAAATATGAAAAATATTGAAATTGTAGCCTTACTTAAAAATTTGGTGCCAGAATTTAAATCAAATAACTCGTACTACGAAATTCTAGATAACTAACTTATAAACAACCATAGTCATGAAACTAAACCTGAACTTTAATCAAATTGTTTTATACCTTGTGCTGCTCATGTTTTTAACGATGAGTTCTTGTGCTTCACGTAAAGATTTAATCTATTTTCAAGATGAAATTGCGACTGACCTCACCTTCGACTCTACACCACAACAACTGGTATATAAACCGGATGATTTATTGGTAATCAATGTTACGGCTGCTGATGCCGATGCAGCTTCACCATTTAATTTACCTGTTGTAGCCAATAATCTTAATGCCTTAGGTGCGCAAGCTGCACTCCAAACGCAAACATACCTGATAGATTATGATGGAAATATTGAATTTCCGGTATTGGGAACCATAAAAATGGCCGGGTTAACAAGAACCGAGGCTACGGAAATGCTTAAAAAACGCATTGCTGAATACGCCGATGATCCGATTGTAAATATCCGTCTGGCTAATTTCACGGTGACCATACTTGGAGAAGTGAACAGGCCCGGCACCTTTACCATTCAAGATGAGCGCATCACTCTAGTTGAAGCACTCGGTTTGGCAAGTGATTTAACTATATTTGGGAAGCGCCAAAATGTACTGCTCATTAGAGAGGTTGATAATAAAAAACGTTTTGCCAATATTGATTTAACCTCTATTAATGCTGTTAATTCTCCTTTGTATTATTTACAACAAAACGACGTTATAGTTGTAGAACCGAATAGAGCACGCATTAGATCATCTACTTTTAACGCAAATAATGCGGTGTTAATTTCTGCAATAGGTACGTTAACTACCATTTTAGCAGTATTTTTAATTAATTAATTCAAAAATATTCTTTTAACAACATGGATAAAACCGGGATTCTTAAAATAAACGAAATAAAGCGTGGCGTTGAATTGTATATGCGCTACTGGAAGATAATTCTTTTTTGCGTCATTTTAGGTATTGCCCTGGCGCATGTCTATTTGAGATATGCTGACTATGAATATTTAGCCAAAGCTACCATACAAATTAAAGACGACAAACAATCTCAAAAATTACCGAGCTTAAGTGAGTTAACCGGTGGTGGCATATTTTCTAAAGAAAATGACAAAATTAAAGATGAGACTAAGGTTATGTTATCCAGAAACCTTCTTCACAAGGTAATTACAGATCTAGATCTTAACATTCAATATTATAACCAAGGTAAGATTAAAGAGTTGGAATTATATAAAAATCCACCATTAAAAATCAGTTTTTTTGAGTCGGACTCGATTATTAATAAGGTAGATACTACTTTATATTTAAAGATAAAATCCCCTACCGAATTTTTATTATTTCAAGATGATGGGAAAACACTGTTTACTCAGAGAGATGATAATCTTGGCACCATTCACACCTTTGGCGACAGAATTAAAACAGGCTTTGGTGATATGGTTATTACACCAAATATGGAACAATTTAATGCTAAGAACAGTAATAATTTAAAAATTAAATTAACCTCAGTACCTAAATTAGTGAACAAATATCAACGTAGCATTTTGATTTCAACCGCTGAGGCATCGAGCATTGTTACTTTAGAGCTCCAAGATAAAGTACCGCAAAAAGCCATAGATATTTTAAATAAGCTTGTAGAAGCCTATAATGCAGATGTATTAGCAGACAAAGAAGAGGTTGTAAGGGTCACTTCAGAATTTATCAATAACCGATTAGAGCAAGTAACATCAGATCTGGAAAATGTAGATCTAAATGCAGAAGACATACAAAAACGAAACAGATTAACAGCGCTGAACTCGCAGGCAGATCTATATCTTCAAAGTGGCCGTCAAACAGAAAACCAAATTAATGAGGTTTCTAATCGGATTGAGTTGATTTCCTTTTTAGAAAGTGAGGCGACTGACGATAGCAAAACGTCTGATGTTTTACCCATTGTTGGTATTGAAGATGCCAACGTGGCACAAATCACCCGAAGTCATAACGAACTGGTAGCACAACGAGATAGAATTTTAAACAGTTCAAGCGAAAAAAACCCCATCGTTATTAAACTTAATAATCAAATTGATGCGTTAAAATCTAATCTTCAGGCCTCTTTAAGAAATATGAAAGAGACCAGCCAGATGACTTTAGACAATCTGTATCGTGAAGATGCTCGTATTCGTGGCCAACTTTATGCCGCACCTACCAAAGAGCGTCAATTTAAAGAAATTCAGCGCCAGCAAGGCATTAAAGAATCTCTATATCTTTATCTCTTGGAGAAAAGAGAAGAAAGCGCTATTATGTTGGGTATGTATACCTCTAGCGCCAAAATTATTGATAATGCCTACTCCAATTACATGCCTGTTGCGCCTAAAAGTATGTTTACTTATCTTGCCTCTGTATTATTAGGTTTGGCTATCCCTATTGGGTTTATATATGCAAGAAATCTGTTAGACACCAAAATATACCACAAAGACGATATACAAGAAATTTTAGATATTCCGTATATAGGTGAAATACCAAAAACTTCAAGAAAGGAACATCTTATCAAAAAGGTAGATTATTCTCCTAAAGCAGAAGCGTTTAGAATAGTGAGATCAAATCTGGATTTCATGTTAAAAAGCGTCACCGGAAGATCTAAAATCATCTTTGTAACCTCAACAAAAGCCCAAGAAGGTAAATCTCATACCAGTACCAACATAGCACATTCCATCTCATTTTCCGAAAAACGCGTATTGTTAATTGAAATGGATATTCGAGTACCAAAAATATTACACTATTTAAAGCTTGACAGTACTAATATTAAAGGTTTATCAGATTATATCGCAGATAAGTCTCTTAAACCTGATGATGTTATTTATAAAATGAAAGACAATAAATTCTTAGACATTATTCCATCAGGTACCATTCCGCCTAATCCGTCAGAATTGTTAATGAGTAAACGTGTTGATGAATTATTTAAATATTTTGATGATAAATACGAATACATTATCGTAGACACTTCAGCCGTCGGTATTGTGAGTGATACCTTGTTAGTGGCCCACCACGCCGATGCTTTTGTTTACGTGGTAAGTGCCAACGATATTGATAAAAGATTACTGGCACATGTTGCACAGCCATTATACAACGAAAAACGCTTGCCTAATATGACCTTTTTACTAAACGGCACAGAAGGCGGCAGTACTGGTTACGGCTATGGCTACGGGTATGGTTATGGATCTGATAAAAAGAAACCTTGGTATAAAACACTATTTAGTTAATCGGCTAATTTTCGCCGCTTACGCTCAATAGTTATTAAATTAAGCTCCCTGCTAGTCTGCCCTGCCACCGAAGTATTTTCTTCGGCGCGTCTAATGAGATAAGGCATCACATCTTTAACCGGACCAAATGGCACGTATTTGGCCACATTATAGCCTTCGGCAGCCAGATTAAAACTAATATGATCGCTCATACCATACAATTGTCCAAACCATACGTTGTTGTCGCTTCTTGCTATTCCAAGTTCTTCCATTAAATTCATGGCTAAATAGCTACTTTCCTCATTATGGGTTCCAATAAAAACCGAAATATCATTCAGGTTATTTAAAATATAACGCAAGGTCTCGTTAAAATTTTGATCTGTATCAAATTTACTCTCGCAAATAGGCGATTTATAGCCTTTTTGTTGAGCGCGCTCGCGTTCTTTTTCCATGTAAGCACCACGAACAATCTTTACACCTATCTTAAAACCTTCGGCTTTTGCGCGTTGATGTAATGCTTTCAAATAATCTAGTCGGTCCCAGCGATATAACTGTAGGGTATTATAAACAATAGCTTTGCCCTTGTTGTAAGTGCGCATCATATCCTCAACCAAAGTATCTGCAGCATTTTGCATCCAGCTTTCCTCACCGTCAATTAAAATTTCTACATCCTTGGCTTGTCCCGATTTGCAAACGGCGTGATAGCGGGCTACTACTCTATCCCACTCTTTCTGCTCTTCTTCAGTTAATGGCTTAGCAGAGCTTTTCTTTTCATATAAATGAAACCTGCCAAAACCTGTCGGCTTAAATACAGCTATTGGCATAGCTTCGCGATCATCAGAAAAATTGATAATCTTAAGCGTTTTTTCAGCGGCTGCATCAAATTGTTCTTCGGTTTCTTTGCCCTCAACCGAATAGTCTAAAACAGAACTCACACCGTAATTGTACATCTTGTCAATCACAGGTAAACAGTCTTCTTCGCTGACGCCACCACAAAAATGATCAAAAACCGTAGAGCGAATCAATCCTTCAACCGGTAGGTTGGCCTTTAGTGCAAAATTGGTGGCAGCAGTGCCAATTTTCACCAACGGCTGATTAGAAATCATTTTAAACAAAAAATAGGCGCGTTCCAACTCTGAATCTGATTTGAGCTGAAATGCTACTTTTGTATTTTCAAATATTTGTTTTTTAGACATTTATATCGATTAATGCTTATGTTATTCTCAGTGTAAAGATAACTAATAAACAATTATTTTATCATCATAAAGTTTTAATTAAATTTAGAAGAAGTAGAAGTATCAACTATTAATTTTATGAAACTTTTCTTACTTTAATTTCTAAAATCTACTTAATTTCACGCCTTAATATGCCATAGCAAATGACTACCATTAAAGCCAAAGATTACGCAGTTTATTTTAATTCTGAAGGTTATAAAGCTATCAATAAATACGTTAGCGGCACAAACATTTCCAAAATATTTATATTAGTCGATACCAATACTCATGACTTTTGTTTACCCTTATTTTTGAGCGAGTTTGAAACTCATCTAGATATTGAAATTATTGAAATTGAAGCCGGAGAAATCAATAAAAACATCGATACCTGCAAAGGTGTTTGGGAAGCACTCTCAGAATTAGAAGCAGACCGCAAAGCGCTGCTCATCAATCTTGGTGGCGGTGTCGTAACAGATCTTGGCGGTTTTGTGGCTTGCACCTATCAACGTGGCATTAAGTACATCAATGTACCAACTACATTGCTATCGATGGTTGATGCTTCGGTAGGTGGCAAAACAGGGGTGGATTTAGGTGTGCTTAAAAACCAGGTGGGCGTGATTAGTAACGGAGACATGGTAATTGTAGATGACAGATTTCTCAATACCTTACCTTATGAAGAATTACGCTCAGGATTGGCAGAAATGTTTAAGCACGGACTTATTTACAGTAAAGAATATTGGGGAAAATTCAAAAACTTAACCGAAATTAACACTGACAAATTGAGCGCGCTCACATGGGAGTCGGTTGATATTAAAAATAAAATTGTAACTCAAGATCCAAGAGAAGAAAATATTAGAAAGACCTTAAATTTTGGCCATACGCTTGGTCATGCGGTAGAGTCTTATTTTCTTAATCATCATTCGAAGTCAATGCTGCTTCACGGCGAAGCCATTGCGGCCGGTATGTTGATGGAGGCGTTTCTTTCTTATAAAACAACCAAATTATCCAAATCAGATTTAGAAGAGATCGCCGAATTCATCACCCGATTTTATCCTCAAGCTGATTTACATTTAACTGATTACAAATCCATTATCGATTTACTGAAATACGACAAAAAGAACAGCCATGGTAAGATAAATTTCGTGTTACTTGAAGAAATTGGTCAGCCCGTTTTAGATTGCAATGTTGACAATGAACTAATTGAACATGCTTTCGATTTTTATATCAACTGCTACAAATAACGTTCTTCTATAATTTCTTGGTGATGATTTTGATGTCCTATCAATATATATCCTAAAGCTCTCACCGAAATAGGATTGTTACTGGCAGTACCTTTTTGAAGTAAATCTTCAGCATTAAAACTTTTAAACAAACTAATTGTAGCATTGCGAACACTAATAAACTCTGAAATCAATTCTTCAAAATTTCTGGAATTAGCGTTACAGTTTAAAACATATTCGTCTTGGTCAAAACCGGGTAGTGCTGTAACATCTCTTCTGGCTATTCGGAGTGAACGATAGGCGAAGATTCGCTCTGTATCGATAATATGAACCAGCACTTCTTTGATAGTCCACTTATCAGGCGCATATTTAAAAAGCTGTTTTTCAACAGGAATAGATTTTAAAAAGGTTTCAAACTCCTTGCCACTTTGCTCTAATCCTTCTATAATATGCATAAATGAACATTTTGAAAGATAGAGTTCGTAATAGGGATGGTATTCTGAGGAATTAAGATTATTCATGATGTAAAATTAAAAAGCCCTTCAAAATTAAGTTTTTGAAAGGCCTTAAAAATTAAATTATTGTTAAGATAATTATAGTTCGTTAAAAATGGTGTGCATCAACCGCTTTTTGTCGTTAATGCTTTCTTCTAATGAAATCATAGTCTCAGTTCTGTACACACCTTCAATATCATCGATCATAAAAATAATTTCCTTGGCATGGGTGGTACTTTTAGCACGTATTTTACAAAATATATTGAATTTTCCGGTGGTAATATGAGCCACAGTTACATAAGGAATTTGGTTTAAACGCTCTAGTACAAACTTTGTCTGTGAGGTGTTTTGTAAAAACAAACCAACATACGCTATAAATGAGTAACCTAATTTTTGGTAGTTTAATGTAAGAGACGAACCTTCAATTATGCCGGCTTCTTCCATTTTCTTCACCCTAACATGAACTGTTCCTGCAGATACTAATAATTTTTTTGCAACATCAGTAAATGGCACACGCGTATTATCGATTAGCATGTCTAATATTTGGTGATCTACTTCATCTAATTTAAACTTTCCCATTTTCAATAAAATTATTGTTTTGGGCAAAATTAATAGAATAAAAACAATAAATCACTCTTTTTATTATATTATTTTAAGGTAATAGTAGTATTTTTTCGTTTTTCATCAAAACGAAATCGTTTTCGTAACCCTCGTAAATCGCCTTTTTTTCGTGAGTTTCCAATTTATAGCCATTGGCTTCAATTTCTTTATGACCAAAAAATGCAGACAAATTTCCTATTTTAACAACTTCGGGTATAAAGTCTATTTTTTCAGATTTTAAAACTTCTCTATATTGTATGGCCACATCATTTAAGTTTGATGTTTCATCTAAACATACATTTCTAAAAATAATATCGTAAAAGCATTTTTGGTTCAGCGGAATACTTTGATAATCTTTCAATGTGTCTGTATCGGTAATTGAATTATTTTGAATATGCTTTAACGCATATAAAAAGGCGACGTATATATAAAACCTGGTTTGGTCTCTACAGTAATCCTTTGAATAATGACCCGCTTCAAACAAAATAGTTGGCACGTTTAAACCTTGAAAAGTATCACCAACACAATTGATATTATAAGCATCGTCGTATAAGCCAATTTGTCCGGGAATCACTTTTTGTAAAGCGTTATTCATGGCGTTGATGACAGACATGGCCTTCAATCTTGTATTTGTAACCGTTAAAGCTTCATCTTGCGCAGGCGCTAAGAACGATACTGTAGCCGACTTACCATGAGTACCGGTACCAAAAATAGTGCGTTGTCCATGAAGGTTAAAGCAATAATCCGGCTTAAAGGTTTCAAAAATTTGTCTTAGAGCAATACTTTCGGGCTGGGTTAATTGTTGCGCGTCTCTATTTAAATCTATGCCATTTGCATTAACTCTTGTGTATTGTTCTGCGCCATCAGGATTAAGCATTGGGATGATAAAAAGACTCAATTCATCTTGAATCCATTTTAAATTAGGCTCATTTAGTATTGAATTGACTAAATCAAATAATGCTTTTGTGGTGGTAGATTCATTACCGTGCATTTGAGACCACATCAAAATTTTGTTTGAACCGATACCAATTTTAAGACCATAAATAGGTCGCCTTTCAACAGAATGACCAATAACTTTTATCTCAAAGTTTGTTGAGACTTTATTGATTAAAGGTCCAATTTTTTGTAGGTTAATATAACGATGAAACAAGGTGTTTTCACGGTTAGTATTAAACCACATTTGAATATCTTCTATGTCCATGGTTTTATATAAGATTACAAAGGTATACAATTGTAATTTTACATTTGTAAACACAAAAAACAATGAAATTATTACAGTTGTTAACTAACTTTTCAGTTAAAACCCCAACAAAATGCAACAAAATAATTTTTAGATTATTTATTGAATTTTATGAATTGTTTTTCAATGTTTTAAAATACTTTAAATAAAGTATAAGTTTAATTTATTTAAAGAAATTAAAGGAAAATAAGCCTTGATTAGATAATTATTATTTACATTTGTAACGAGATTACGCCCACTATCCTATTTACAATGATAAACACACCGGAATTCACCAAACGACTAGAAAAAGTAATGGAATATTACGGTGAAACTGCGTCTTCATTTGCCGATAAAATTGGGGTACAGCGCTCCTCTATTTCGCATATTTTATCCGGTAGAAATAAGCCTAGTTTAGATTTTGTTTTAAAGGTTTTGGCGCAATTTCCGGAGGTAGAATTGTATTGGTTGTTGAATGGAAAAGGAAGTTTTCCAAAAGCACCTGAACCCTATTTTGATGATGTATCGTCTAAAGCATTGACAACACCAAAATCAAATAACCCCGGCATCATTTCAAAAAATGTTTCCAAAGAAATTAAACGTATCGTTATTTTTTATGCCGATGGGACTTTTGAAAATTTTGAGCATTTATAATTTTAGCATTTCTGCCACACAAATAAATCTATTAGTTTTCAAATAGCACTGCGCGATTATTCTTAATTTTGGAAAAAAGAAAATGAAAAACATTCTATTGCTCATCCTAACCGGCTTTTGCCTTACAGCAT
This sequence comes from Paucihalobacter ruber, assembly GCF_006494535.1. Taxonomy (GTDB): domain Bacteria; phylum Bacteroidota; class Bacteroidia; order Flavobacteriales; family Flavobacteriaceae; genus Paucihalobacter; species Paucihalobacter ruber. The sequence continues at coordinate 207,327 of NZ_VHIQ01000004.1, read as the reverse complement.
GCTATCAAATTGAGCGCAATTGTGGGGATTTTAAGGAAGGAACCTTTAAAAGTACTATCACCATTGAAGGAAAAGACTACGTTTCTACATTTACCAGAAATCAAAAGTTACAAATTGAAACCTTTGAGGGTAAAACCGATTCTGCTTCTGTGAGATGGATCAACGATTGTGAGGTGATTTTCAAAACCATTAATCCAAAAAGCAGAGCCGAAATGAAAGATATTCATTTGAAAATACTCACCACCACCGATTCGTCTTATGTTTTTGAGTATTCTTACGTAGGCGAAAGCATCAAGCAAAAAGGCGAGGCCGTCAAACTATAATTTAAAACAGTGTTATCTGTCCGTCATCGCCTGTTTTATAGTTTTCGTTGTCATCAGCATTACTTGTTTCAGAACTGTCATTAGACGCATCAATAGTTTCCTCATCAACCACCTCTATGTCATTGGCAGGTATTTCTTCGGGAGCTTCATAAGGAATTGGATCTAATAAGCTTATGGTATTTACCTTATCTTTTGTAAGCTGATTACCTAAGGCATTAATCCCTTTGATGGTTATAAAAGATTCTAATTCCACCACCTGGTTATCTTTTCTATCCTTACCACGTTCTTTAGTGAATTCTACTTCGGCCACTGGTTTCCAATCGGTTGAAACTATTTCCAGATGACTTTTAGGATGTTCCGAAATAAAAGTTTCTTCTTTACCTTCGTTTTCAATTAAAAAGCGCTTCACAAAATAACGCTCTTTTTCACCGTCAAAATAAATAGCCGAAATAGGCTTTTTAGGAATCCATTTCTCCAATACAATCATATCGTCATCAAAATGGGTTGTTAGCTCCGGAATAATGGTTTTAACCACACCACTTTGTCTAATGATGAGCAATCGGTCTTCACCTCTAAATTCGCCTACAAGCTCTCCTCTGCCGTCTACATTTAATCTTTGTACAGCATCGTCGAACCAAATTTTTCGGGGTTTTAATGTGGAGATTCCTTTTTCTTTGAGCTCAATTCGTTTTACGCTGTACTTAGTAACCAGATTTCCTTTAGAATCTCTGCCTTTTATTAGAATATCTGCAAAGTCTAAATCCCATTTCAATTTTTTTATACTACCTACTTGCCTTAATAAAACCGTGACTACTTCTGCTTCACCATTAGGATTGGCTGAAAAATAATGTACCAGCGAATCCTTTAAACCATTGGTTAAATCGTACTCGCGATCTCTAGTAATTGAGGTCACTGAAAAACGTTTGACGTATGACGGACCGCCTTTGCCGTCGCGATAAATTAAATTATAGATGGTTCGTTTGTCTTTCTTCTTAAATACTGCTACATGAATGATGTTTTTTCCAACAAAGGTTTTACTGTCTACCTTTGTTACCATCATTTTTCCATCTTGTGTGAACACAATAATATCATCAATATCACTACAATCACACACGTATTCGTCTCTTTTTAAAGAGGTTCCAATAAAACCTTCTTCTCTGTTTACGAAGAGTTTGGTGTTGCGCATCACCACTTTCGTAGCATCTACATCATCAAACAGTCTTATTTCAGTTTTGCGCTCTTTACCGGCACCATAATCATTTTTAAGACGTACAAAGTAGGCAATAGCATATTCGGTTAAATGTTCTAAATGATATTTTATTTCGGCAATTTGCGCTTCAAGGGCTTCAATTTTTTGCTGTGCTTTATCTATATCGAATTTAGAAATTCTCTTGATTCTAATTTCCGTTAGTCTAACTATATCGTCCTCAATTACAGGCCTTTTAAGATGTGCTATAAAAGGTTTTAGTCCTTCGTCGATGGCCTTGATAACACCTTCCCAGGTTTCTTCTTCTTCTATATCGCGATAAATACGGTTTTCAATAAAAATGCGCTCAAGGGATGCGTAATGCCACTGATCTTCAAATTCTCCTAATTTTACCTCTAAGTCTTGTTTTAAAAGCTCTACCGTATGTTCTGTAGAACGACGCAGCATTTCAGAAACGCCCACAAATAAAGGTTTGTTGTCTTCAATGATACAACCTAAGGGAGAAATCGACAATTCACAATTGGTGAATGCATATAACGCATCAATGGTTTTATCGGGTGAAATTCCGCTTGGTAAATGCACGAGAATCTCTACTTCGGCAGCGGTATTATCTTCTATTTTTTTAATCTTTATTTTACCTTTTTCGTTGGCCTTTAAAATAGACTCAATTAAAGTCGTGGTGTTAGTACTAAAAGGAATTTCTGTAATTACAAGGGTGTTCTTATCGAACTGAGAAACCTTGGCTCTTACTCTTACTTTACCGCCACGCAAACCATCGTTGTAATTGGTAACATCCATGATTCCGGCTGTTGGAAAATCAGGGAACAGCGTAAACTTCTTGCCTTGCAGATGTTTAATTGAAGCATCTATTAATTCAATAAAGTTATGTGGTAAGACCTTGGTAGAAAGTCCAACCGCAATACCTTCGGCTCCTTGTGCCAAAAGCAATGGAAACATAATGGGCAAGTTAACAGGCTCCTTTTTTCTGCCGTCGTATGAAGCTTGCCACTCGGTAATTTTTGGATTAAAAACAACGTCTAAAGCAAATTTAGAGAGTCTGGCTTCAATATATCTCGAAGCAGCGGCACCATCGCCTGTTAAAATATTACCCCAGTTACCTTGGGTGTCTATTAACAAATCTTTCTGACCAATCTGCACCATAGCATCTGCAATGCTGGCATCACCATGTGGATGGTATTGCATGGTATGACCAACAATATTGGCAACTTTGTTGTATCGACCATCGTCCAGATCTTTCATAGAGTGCAAAATACGGCGCTGCACAGGCTTTAAACCGTCTTCTATGGCCGGTACGGCACGTTCGAGAATAACATAGCTGGCATAATCTAAAAACCAGTCTTTGTACATTCCATCTACTTTGGTGATGGTTTCCTGATTGTTAAATTCTGCCTCGTTGTTTGTTTCTTCTGGTATTTCGGACATGTACTAGTCTTCTTTTGCTTTTTTGTTATACTTAATAATTTTACTTAAAGATTGTTTGATGTACCGTCTTTTTTTTCGGCCCACCAAAGTTACATTAAATCGTTCAACTCGCGAACGACCACTGGGCGATTTTAAGTGAAGAACAAGATTTTTATAAACCCAAAAATTATTGAATTTAAAAGCCTTCAATTCTTGTTTGTCAAATTCAATTTTATGTTCTCTATAGTTAAAATAATCAGCCAACAGTAAACCTCTATTCATAACTACCACCTTCATACCGTCGCTGTCGTATTCAAAATATTTTGAAATTTGATGAACAATACCAAATGCCACTAAAAAAACAACTAAAATCAGCAAAAAAGTAAGTGTTGGATTTGGCGTTAAATCGGCAAAAGCACTAAATACAGTCGCCGCGAGTATGGCTACCAGTATTAAGACAAAATAGGTAGATACGATGACGTTTTTTACTTTGCCGTTATTGGTTCTCATGCCTTTAAATCTTCAACCAGATCTAATTCAACCTTTAAATTGTTGATGATGAATTCTTGTCTGTCGGGTGTGTTTTTACCCATGTAAAATTCCAGCAAACCTTCAACCGACATATTATTATCCATCATCACCGGGTCTAACCTGATACTATCTCCAATAAAATGCTTGAATTCATTGGGCGAAATTTCACCCAAACCTTTAAAGCGGGTAATTTCTGGTTTTGGTTTTAATTTTTCAATGGCATTAACGCGTTCTTCGTCTGAATAACAATAAATAGTTTCTTTTTTATTTCTAACCCTGAACAAAGGTGTTTGCAAAATATACAAATGACCTTCTTTAATTAATTCAGGAAAAAATTGAAGAAAAAAAGTAATTAACAATAACCTGATATGCATCCCATCTACGTCGGCATCGGTGGCGATTACTATATTATTATATCTTAAATCTTCAAGAGATTCTTCAATATTGAGTGCCGCCTGTAACAGGTTAAACTCCTCGTTTTCATAGACAATTTTCTTATTCATGCCATAAGAGTTGAGCGGCTTACCTCTAAGGCTGAAAACAGCTTGGGTATTAACATCTCTGGACTTGGTAATACTACCCGAAGCCGAATCACCTTCGGTTATAAACAGTGTAGACTCTAATCGTCGGTCGTTTTTTAAATCGTCTAGATGAACCCTGCAATCACGCAGTTTTTTATTGTGCAAACTTGCTTTTTTTGCCCGTTCTTTTGCCAGTTTTCTAATTCCTGAAAGTTCTTTTCGTTCGCGCTCAGCCTGTAAAATTTTGCGGAGTAATTTTTCGGCTGTTTCAGGATTTTTGTGAAGGTAATTATCTAATTGTGTTTTTAAAAAATCATTCACATAAGTTCTTACCGTTGGTAAATCGCCACCCATATCTGTAGAACCTAATTTAGTTTTGGTCTGACTCTCAAAAACAGGTTCCATTACTTTAATAGATATGGCAGATACAACAGATTTTCTAACATCGGAAGCATCGAAATTCTTGTTGTAAAACTCTCTTATTGTTTTCACCAAAGCTTCTCTAAACGCTGCTAGATGTGTACCACCCTGAGTGGTATTTTGTCCGTTAACAAAAGAGTGATACTCTTCGCTATATTGAGTTTTGTGATGTGTCATGGCAATTTCTATATCGTCGCCACGCAGGTGAATGATGGGGTAAATTTTATCTGATTGATTGATGTTATCATTTAACAAATCTTTCAATCCGTTTTCACTAAAATATTTTTCACCGTTAAAAACAATGGTCAGTCCCGGATTTAAATACACGTAATTCTTGAGCATTTTTATAATATACTCATTGCGGTATTTATAGTTTTTAAAAATGATTTCGTCGGGAACAAAAGACACTTTGGTACCCTTTCTTCTGGAAGTTTCGTCTACAATATCTTCGTTTTGAAGATTGCCTTCAGAAAACTCGGCCGAAGCCGATTTGCCGTCTCGCGTAGATTCCACTCTAAAAAAGGAAGATAAAGCGTTTACGGCCTTGGTTCCAACACCATTAAGTCCAACCGATTTCTTAAAAGCACGTGAATCGTATTTCCCACCGGTATTCATTTTAGAAACCACATCTACCACCTTACCAAGCGGAATACCACGACCGTAATCGCGCACCGTTACACGGTTTCCTTGAATGGCAACTTCAATGGTCTTTCCGGCGCCCATAACGTACTCGTCTATGGAGTTGTCTAAAACTTCTTTAAGTAAAATATAGATACCGTCATCGGCTGAAGAACCATCACCCAGCTTCCCAATATACATACCGGGACGCATTCTAATGTGTTCCTTCCAGTCTAATGAGCGAATATTATCTTCGGTGTAAGCTGTTTCCTGAGCCATTTATCAAAATTTTGGTGCGTGGCTAATATAGCATTTCAAAAACAAAAATGAAACACTGTGTTCAATAAGTAATTAACAATAAAGCTTAAGCTATTGTTGAGAAAGCACCGCATTTTTGCAGGTAATTTGGCAATTTAGCTTTCATTCCGTAAACATTTTCAAACGTGCCTTTAACTCTTTCGGGGTTTCGAACCCTTAAAGGGATGCGACAAAACTTAAACGTTGAAAAGAAAATGCATCACATCGCCATCTTTAACAATGTAATTTTTACCTTCAACGCGCATTTTACCGGATTCTTTAACTTTGGCTTCGCTTCCGTGATTTACAAAATCATCGTAGGCAATCACCTCTGCACGAATAAAACCTTTTTCAAAATCGGAATGAATCACACCTGCAGCCTGAGGAGCTGTGGCGCCTATATCAATAGTCCAGGCTCTTACCTCTTTTACACCGGCTGTAAAGTAGGTTTGTTGTTTGAGTAGTTTATAAGCATAACGGATTAATTTTGAAGAACCCGGTTCGTCTAATCCTATATCTTGCAGAAACATCTGGCGCTCTTCATAATCGTCTAATTCATTAATATCGGCTTCTGTTGCAACTGCCAAAAACAATACTTCAGCATTCTCGTTTTTAACGGCTTCTTTAACTTGTTCAACATAGGCATTTCCGCTTACCGCAGATGCTTCGTCAACATTACATACGTACATCACCGGCTTGTCGGTAATAAATTGGGCCGGTTTAACAAAATCGTTGTAATCGTCTTCACTAAATTCTAAAGCTCTAATTGAGGTACCCGTTTCTAAACCTTGTTTGATTTGGGTTAAAACCGCCTCTTCTTTTTGCGCATCTTTATTACCTGTTTTAGCGGCGCGTTTTACCTTTTCAAGCTTCTTATCTACAGTTTCTAAATCTTTTAGCTGAAGTTCTATATCAATAGTTTCTTTATCTCTAATTGGGTTGACGCTGCCATCAACGTGTACAATATTATCATTTTCAAAACAACGCAACACGTGCAAAATGGCATCTGTTTCTCGAATATTAGCCAAAAACTGATTTCCTAAACCTTCTCCTTTGCTCGCGCCTTTAACCAAGCCGGCTATATCAACAATTTCAACAGTAGCGGGAATTACACGCTCCGGATTTACCAAAGAAGCCAGCTTTGCCAAACGCGTATCGGGCACATTAACAACACCAATATTGGGTTCTATGGTGCAAAAAGGAAAATTAGCGCTTTGTGCCTTCGCATTAGATAAACAATTGAATAAGGTAGATTTCCCTACATTTGGTAAACCAACAATTCCGGCTTTCATAGTGTTTTATTTAAGGCTGCAAATGTAAGTATTTATGTTATTTTTTATGGATAAATAACATTTTTATAATGTACTTAGTAACAAGTTTGTAGTATATTCGTCTTTAGTCAAAATTACACATGATGAATAAATTTTATTCGCTATTAACATTATTTTGCCTTGCAGCAAATATTTCAATTGCGCAAAATTTAACCGCCTTAGTGGTTGACAAACAAAGTGGAAATCCAATTCCATATGCAGCCATAAAAATAGACGATTTTAAAGGTGTTGTCACTAATGACGAAGGCTTATTTACTGTAAAAATTGATGACATCAAGTATATAGAAGTATCCTGTTTAGGATATAAAGAACTTGAAGTTACTATTGAAGACATAAGAGCTAATAATTACAAAATTGAACTGCAAGCCGCAGTAAATCAACTTAATGAAGTTATTTTAAGCAATAAACTTCCTTCAGTTGATAGCATCATCGTTAGGGTTAGAAAAAACTTTTACAACAATCACAACTTAGATTTAACCGCCTTGGATGTTTTTTCAAGACAAACCAATTATTTCGATTTTGAAGATTTTGAGTTTGACATTAAAAAGGCCTCTACACTTCCTAAAAAAGAACTTACTGTACTGAAGCAAAATGCCGATTCTTTGAATATAGCTGTAATGAATAGTGAGTCCAAAAATTTTGAAGATTTTAGCGGCAAACTGTATATTCTAGAAAAAGACAGCACCAAACTGGTAGTTGATAAACTCACCAATCTTGTTGACAGAAAAAATGATTATTCAGTAGAAATCATACAGGACAAAGCACAAATTATCTTCCTAAAGGCCTTAGATACCACTACAACCTATAAAGTTAGAACAGGTATTTTTAGAATTGAAGATTCTTTAGACATTGAAATGAACGACTTAAAAGAAGAATACTCCGATACTACAAATAATAGCGCTCTTAAAGCGCAATTAGCATATAACTTATTAGATGTTAGATATCTTGAAAATCATATTTTGGATGATATTTTAAACACAAAGTATTACAATTTTACAATGAGAGATATTGTCTACACCGATGGTGACATGGCTTATATTCTCGATTTTACACCCGCCAAGGGAAAATCTAAGTTTGCAGGAACTTTAATCGTGATGGCCAACAGTTATGCTATAAAAAGAATAGATTATGCCTTTGCACCCGGAAAACGCGGTACAAAAGTTAACTTAAAACTGATTGCCGGTATTAAATATGTTGAGGAATCAGAATACGGTACTATCCATTTTAGTAGAGATGTGAACCATATGTATAAACCTTTTTACATTCAAAAAGGATCTGTTAACTATGTTTACGTTAACAGGCCTTTTACCTTTGTTGAAAACAGTAAAGAGAAAAACAAATTTGGGTTTAATTTAAGTATCGAAGGCAGAGTTGTTCAAAAAAGCGAACTGCTCTTTACAGGGCAATCGAGTATTACCCCCGAAGAATTTGCCACCATTACCGAAGCCAAAAAAGTAAATATTATTACCCTTGAAAAATACACCCCATCAATATGGGAAGACCGGCAAATCTTAGAGCCGGTTGAAGAAATGAAATCTTTTACGGTTAAAAAATAACCTTAATCCTCTGGATGCATAAAACGTTGCTTGGCAAGTAACTGCTCTTCGGTTTCTACGTGATTTTCATCGGGCACACAGCAGTCTACCGGACAAACTGCAGCACATTGCGGCTCTTCATGAAAGCCCATACACTCCGTGCATTTATCGGGTGAAATGTAATAATATTCATCGCTTATGGGCTGTTGTACCGCATCGGCATCAACCTCTTTGCCGTCTGGTAAAACCACTTTACCTTTTAAACTCGTACCATCTGAATAGCGCCAATCATCAGCACCTTCATAAATGGCTGTATTAGGGCATTCGGGCTCGCAAGCACCGCAGTTGATACATTCGTCTGTTATAATAATGGCCATGATAATCTAATTTAATTTTTCTTTTCCTTTCAGTTGAAAACACCATAAAGGCATTTTGTAACTTTGCAAAATTAAGACGGTAGTTGCTAACAAACAAACTATAAATGAATTTAGAACAAAGAATACGCGCTTTTGCTGATTTAGGTCAGTTTTTTCAACAGTATTTAAACGAACAAGCTAAAGATGAACCACAGTTTAATGAATGGCATAAAAACCTTCACACAGCTATTCAAAAATCAAAAGCTGCTAACGCCTGGTTCACTACCGAAAATATCATTTTTGCACTTAACAGCTGGGCAGAGGTTCTCACCGTAAAACAATTAGAGCAATGGTTAAAATCTTATTCTATAAATAAAGTAAAACCTAAAAGAGTAGCCATTATCATGGCAGGGAATATTCCTTTGGTAGGTTTTCACGATTTTTTATCGGTTTTGATTTGCGGACACTCGGTTTTAGTCAAACAATCTTCAAACGACCAGTATATATTACCGGTAATTGCTGATGTTCTGACTTCATTTAATTCTGAATTCCAAGAGAATATCGACATTACTTCAGAAAAACTAACCAATTTTGATGCGGTAATTGCCACCGGAAGCAATAATACGGCGCGTTATTTTGAGTATTATTTTAGAGACAAGCCGTCGATTATTCGAAAAAACCGAAACTCGGTTGCAGTACTTACAGGTAATGAAACTGCTGAGGAATTAGAGCTTTTAAGCGAGGATATTTTTAGATATTTTGGCTTGGGCTGCAGGAATGTTTCAAAGTTGTTCATTTCTGAAAACTACAATTTTGACCCATTTTTCAATGCTGTTTTTAAATGGAATGGCATTATCAATCACCACAAATACGCCAATAATTACGACTACAATAAAGCAGTGTATTTAATGAGCGAATTCAATATTTTAGACAATGGCTTTTTTATGCTGAAAGAAGATTCAAATTACGCATCGCCTATTTCGGTGGCGTTTTATGAATATTACAACAATTTAGAGGAACTTCAACTTAAATTAACTTCTGAAGGTGATCAAATTCAGTGCGTGGTTTCCGGAGCTTCTGCGGGTATTGGAATTGCTTTTGGAAGCACCCAGCAACCCAAATTATGGGATTATGCCGATAATGTTGATTCTGTTGATTTTTTGTTGAAAATTTAATGTAAAAATTACAGTTTTTTCAATGGACTTTCAACGATTAATTAGCACCTTTGTATCGGTTTTTTTAAAACCCATTCAGTAAAAAAGTAATTTTTAAACACATGAAAATACACAACTTTAGCGCAGGACCCTGCGTGTTACCACAAGAAGTATTGCAAAAATCAGCCGAAGCCGTTATAGACTTCGATAACGGTCTATCTCTTATAGAAATATCCCATCGCAGTAAAGCATTTGTTGACGTTATGGAGAACGCCCGCGCCTTGGCTTTAGAACTTATGGGGCTTGAAGGTAAAGGATACAAGGCTTTGTTTTTAGCAGGTGGCGCGAGTTTACAATTTGTGATGGTAGCTCAAAATTTACTCGAAAAACGCGCCGGATATTTAAATACAGGCACCTGGAGTAAAAAAGCTATTAAGGAAGCTAAAATTTACGATGATATTTATGAAGTGGCTTCCTCTGAAAGCGCCGGATTTAATTACATCCCTAAAGGCTACGATATACCTTCAGATTACGACTATTTCCACTGCACCTCAAACAATACCATATTTGGCACGCAAATGAAGTCGTTTCCCGATTGCGAAATTCCAATGGTATGCGATATGAGTTCAGATATATTCTCGAGAACTCTAGATTTTTCTAAATTCGGACTTATTTACGCAGGAGCACAAAAAAATATGGGTCCGGCTGGAACCACACTGGTTGTTGTTCATGAAGATATTTTAGGAAAAGTATCCCGAAAAATTCCGGCTATGTTAGACTATAAAGAGCACATCAAAGCAGGAAGTATGTACAATACGCCGCCTGTTTTTCCGGTTTACGTGAGCATGCTTAATCTACAATGGTTAAAAAAGTTAGGCGGTATAGCAGGTATTGAAAAGGAAAATGAGAAAAAAGCTCAATTAATTTATTCTGAAATAGATTTAAATCCGCTTTTTAAAGGTTACGCCGTTAAAGAAGATCGCTCTAACATGAACGCGACTTTCACCTTAGAAAACGAAAATTTAAAAGAAACCTTCGAAACCATGCTTAAAGAAGCCGGCATTAGCGGACTTAGCGGTCACCGAAGTGTTGGTGGCTACAGAGCCTCAATGTACAATGCCTTAAGCTTAGACAGTGTGAAAGCTTTGGTTGAAGTTATGAGTGAATTAGAACGTAAGGCATAATTAATTAGATAAATAATTAGAATGAAAGTACTAGCAAACGACGGAATTTCAAAAAGTGGTATCAAAGCACTGGAAGCAGGCGGTTTTGAAGTTATTACCACCACTGTTGCTCAAGAGCAATTGATAAATTATATCAACCAACACGATGTTTCGGTTTTATTGGTTAGAAGTGCAACCACAGTTAGAAAAGATTTAATTGATGCCTGCTCCTGTATAAAAATTATTGGACGCGGTGGTGTTGGGATGGATAACATTGACGTTGAATATGCCAAATCAAAAGGTATACACGTTATCAATACACCTGCAGCTTCGTCTCAATCTGTAGCCGAGTTGGTTTTTGCACATTTATTTAGTGGTATACGTTTTTTACACGATGCAAACCGCAATATGCCATTAGATGGCGACACCAAATTTGGTGCACTCAAAAAAGCCTATGCCAAGGGTATTGAATTAAGAGGGAAAACACTCGGTATTGTTGGCATTGGACGTATTGGCCAAGAAGTTGCAAAAATTGGATTAGGACTTGGCATGAAAGTGATAGCCACAGATAAATTTATAGATGAAGTTGAAGTATCAGTCGATATTTTTAATGGCCAATCACTTAAAGTTAAAATAAAATCTATCGATTTTGATAGTGTTTTACGTGAAAGCGACTTTATAACACTACACGTACCTGCACAAAAAGAATTTGTAATAGGTGCTGCCGAAATAGAGAAAATGAAAGATGGTGCCGCCATCATCAACGCCGCCCGCGGTGGCGTTATTGATGAAGTAGCGCTCATTGAAGCTTTAGATTCGGGCAAATTGTCGTTTGCAGGATTAGATACTTTTGAAAACGAACCAACGCCTGCCGTTAAAGTTCTAATGAATGAAAAAGTTTCTTTAACGCCGCATATTGGTGCTGCTACTAACGAAGCCCAAGATAGAATTGGCACAGAATTAGCCGCTCAAATCATTAGCATTCTTAAATAACAAAAGCAAAAAGAAATTTTGTGTTGTATACATTAAATAATTTATTAATTTTAAGCAATTCAAAATCAAAATTATGGCCGGGATATTAGATTTACTCAGTTCAGATGTAGGGCAAACCATTATTAAAGGTGTTTCAAACGAAACCAAACAGCCTGAGAACAAAACAAAGAGCATATTAACCATGGCGATGCCGGTTTTAATCGAAGCCATGAAAAGAAATGCCAACACACCCGAAGGTGGTGAATGCCTTATGAATGCTATTTCTACAAAACATAATGGTAGTATTTTAGATAATTTAGATAGTTTTTTTGAAGGAGGCGTTAATGAAAGTGATAAGCTTGATGGTTCAAAAATTTTAGGTCATATTCTTGGTAATAAAACACAATCAGTTGAAAAGGCTCTTGGAAGTAAAGCCGGGCTTGATGCCGGAACTGTAGATCAAATATTAAAAGTAGCCGCTCCCGTTTTACTAGGTATGATTGGAAAACAAGCCAATCAAACCAAGGCCAAAAACCCATCAGATTTAACTTCCATTTTGGGTGGATTACTCACCAATAATTCTGCCGATAAAAAGCAGGCCTTCTTAACCAGTATTCTCGATGCTAATGGTGATGGATCTATCATGGATGATGTTGCCGGAATGGTGTTGAATAGAAGCAATAAAGGTGGTATTGGTGGTTTGTTAGGGAGTTTATTTGGAAAAAAATAATTCTTTTTAAAACTTATATTTAAAGTCGGTTTTTAACCGACTTTTTTATTTAAGCTATTTTGGTTGCTTTTTCTTATCTTTAAATCATGAAGGTTCCTGTAAGATATTACATTGGCATTGTGCTTTTTCTACTCGTGCTATCTTCGGCATGTCATAGTCCAAAATCATCTAATGCCATAAATGATGAGCGACTTCAAAATCAAAAATATTCAGATACTGTAAAAATGACCAGCGATAATGGCGAATACCAAATCATCATAATAGAACCCGGTTTTTATGGATGGCTTAACTCGATTGCAAGAGCTCGAGGTTATTACTCACAAAGCTTTTTTGAAACCAGAAATCTTATGCTGGTTCAAGAATATAATCTAAGAGTTCAGCAGCCTGATAGATTTGACCAAAATTTATACCCCTTCAGAATAGAGTATTATCCCGCTATTAATTATGGTTATGAACTTAATTACCAACTGTATAATTATTTTGTGTACTTCCAATTGCATTATAATCAGCGTTTGACTCCAATTGAACCGAGAATTTAGTAATTTTGCACCCGAATTGCACATGAAAAGATTTAAAGAACATTGGCAGATTACAAGTAACTGGCAGTTATTGTTCCCGGTTTTGGGAATGATCTTAGCTGTTTACAGTGCTTTCAGGCTAGCAAATTTACTTTTTCAGGACCAAGACCAAGCATTATTATTGATAACAATGGCCACCATGATTTTTAGTGTTATGGTGATTGGTATTTCGGTTTGGGTAATTAATAAGCTCGAAGGAAGATGGATTGTTGATGCCAAATGGGAGCTCATACGTATTTTCATAGTATTTGCTGTTACAGGTTCGTCATCTGTATTTGTTGGAAGACCTATTATGAAGCTTATGGGTATTACTAAAGAAAACTTAAATATTATAGTTTACTGGGTTTTATTCATTATCATTGGCCTTGTTTTCTATCAACTGTTATTAGTTTTTTTTGGATGGGCTTTTGGCCAGTTTAAGTTTTTCTGGAATTTTGAAAAAAAAATGCTCAAACATTTTGGTTTGAAACGTTTTATAAATGAATAAGAACAAACTTCATATAAGTTTTAGAATATTTGCAATGGTGCTGGTAATGGCCATATTGGCTCCTGTTGGAGTTAAATTGGCACATAGCTTAAACCATCACGAACACGAAGTTTGTCAAGGTTACGCCGAAACTCATTTACATAGTCTTGATTTAGACTGTGAGTTTTATAAATTTAAGTTAAGCAACGAATTAAATATTAATGTTTATAACTATCAAAACGCCGTAAACGCAGTAAATAGTTATTTAATTCAGACATTACATTTCTTACCATACACTCATCAGCATTTATCTTTCTCGTTAAGAGCACCACCGGCTTCTGCATAATTTAATCAGAAGTTAGTTCAACCTAAGGTGTTTTATAAATGAAGTATTTTTATTGGGTTATTGCCTTTTTTATCATTTATTACGGGCAAGCTCAAAATTGCAGTTATATTTTTTCGGGTAAAGTTTTAGATTTCCACGACGGTAAGGCCATCGAGGCGGCTACTGTATACATCAAAGAATTAAATAGATTTACGGTTACCAATCGTGATGGAGATTTTAAAATTGACAAGCTTTGCACCGGTGAATACACTGTAATTTTCACGCATATTGGATGTGAAGATAAAGAGATAAAAATAAATCTTACTTCTAATTTAACACAAACGGTAAGGCTTGAACATCATATTGAAGATCTTAATCAAATTAGTTTAACAGGAAAAGCACCAAAGCAAACCAGAAGCGGTCAAGAAACACGAATTTCAGCCGAAACTTTAGAAAGTTACAGTTCCCTGAGCTTAGGAGACGTTTTAAAAGAAGTTTCAGGTGTTACCTCACTCAATACCGGTAACACCATTGTAAAACCCGTGATAAACGGCATGCATAGTAGCAGAATTATTATCATGACCAATGGCGTAAGACTTCAAGACCAGGAATGGGGTGTTGAACATGCGCCTAACATTGATATTAATAATGCAGGTGCGGTTTCGGTTATAAAAGGTTCTGCCGCCTTAGCTTTTGGAGGTGATGCCATTGGTGGCGTAGTAAATCTTAAACCATTTCAGTTTAAAAAAACAGATTCTATTTTTGGGAAAACCATTTTAAGCGGGCAAACTAACGGTCGTGGTGGATCGTTGCATACGGCCATCACCAAAACCTACCAGTCAGGTTGGTACGCATCATTAAACGGAACACTTAAAAATTATGGCGATTTTGAGGCGCCAGATTATGTGTTATCTAATACAGGTATGAGATCTGGCGCACTGGCTTTTCAAACCGGGTACGACACTTTTGAAAAAGGTTTTGATCTCAGCTATAATTACATCCACAACAATATTGGTATTTTAAGAGCATCTCATATAGGTAACATCAACGATTTGGTAAACTCTATTAATAGTCAGCAACCATTGGTTATTAATCCGTTTACAAGAGATATTAATTCACCAAGACAAGATGTAGATCATCATTTGGTAAAGCTGAGTGCTTTTAAAAGAATCAAAGATTTTGGCAAAATAATGGTGCAGTACGATTATCAAAACAATCGTAGATTCGAATTTGATGTACGTATAGGAGATAATCGTAATACACCGGCTGTTGACTTAGAACTTAAAACGCACTCTGTATTGGCGCAGGTTAGAAAAGATATAAACTTAGATCGTATTTACACCTTCGGAATCATGGGACGTTATCAAAATAATTTTGCAAATCCCGATACCGGTGTTAGGCGACTCATTCCTGATTACGACAAATATGATTTTGGAGCATTTTTTACCTCTGAATGGAAAATTACAAACGATTTTATAATAGATGCAGGTTTGCGATATGATTTTAACCGAATTGATGCCCAAAAGTTTTACAGAATTAGCCGATGGAACGATTTGGGATATAATGAAGATTTTCCTGAGTTTGTAGTGAATGATACCGATTTTGGAACACAAATGCTTACCAATCCGGTGTTTAACTATCACAATATTTCAGCGGCTATTGGATTGACCTACGATTTAAATGACGAGCATAAATTGCTAACCAATTTGAGCATGGCCATGAGACCACCAAATCCTGCCGAATTATTCAGTGAAGGATTGCACCACTCTGCCGCGAGAATTGAAATTGGTGATTTGCGCAACGATCAGGAAACAGCTTACAGATGGTCGGGAACTTACAACTATCAAAACAATCAAACTAATGTGGTGGTTGAAGCTTTTTATAACTACATTAATAATTATATCGTGATAGAACCTACAGGAACAGAACAAACCATTAGAGGTGCGTTTCCTGTATGGCAATACCGTCAAACCAACGCGCAGTTGTTCGGAATTGATTTAAGTGTAACACATGAAATCTCAGAACGTTTCAGTTTTAGTAATAAATCCTCATTTATTAAAGGTTATGAAACAAATAACAATCGTCCGCTTATAGACATTCCAGCTGTTAGAACCATTAATAGCATTGAATTTAACAAAACGGAATGGAATAATTTTAGCACGGCCTTAACAAGCGAATATGTGTTTAGACAAAATGAGTTTCCCGATAATAACTTTGAGCAGTTCATTGCATCTGAAGACCGATTTGTACTGGTAGATGTTAGCACACCGCCGGCAGCCTATCACCTGCTTAACTGGAAAGCGTCTATGGATTTTAAACTATCGGAAAAATCAATATTAAACGTAAATCTATCTGTAAACAACTTATTAAATGAAAATTACAGAGATTACCTTAACCGACTAAGATATTTTGCTGATGATCTTGGAAGAAATGTAATGTTACAATTAAAAATAAATTATTAACTATTAATTATTAAAATCAAACAAATGAAAGCAATTAAATTTTTATCGATGTTAGCAATCGCAGCATTAACCTTTAACAGTTGTTCAAACGATGACGACGCTCCAGACCCTGTTAATGAAGAAGAAGTTATTACAACCGTTATTGTAAGTTTAACACCACAAGGCAGTGGCACAGCTGTAACATTAACTTCAAGAGATTTAGATGGTGACGGACCAAATGCACCTATAGTTACAGTTTCAGGACCTTTAAGTGTTGGTACTGTTTACAACGGCAGTATTCAATTTTTAAATGAACTTGAAAACCCGGCTGAAGATATTACCGAAGAAGTTGCTGAAGAAGATGATGAGCACCAGGTATTTTACAGTGTTACAGGAGGAATTGGTTCAATCACTTATACCGATAGCGACGGTAATGGAAACCCATTAGGTTTGGCATTCACATTATCAACGAGTGCTAGTGCAACAACCGGCGTAATGACGGTGATTTTAAGACATGAGCCAAACAAAAATGCGGCAGGTGTTAGTGATGGAGATATTACAAACGCAGGTGGTGAAACAGATATTGAAGTATCTTTTAATGTAGCTGTAAATTAAGCTTTATTACCTTATAAAAAAGCGGCTTTTCGCCGCTTTTTTTTTTTTGATATTAGCCTTTCACTTCTATAACATGATCTTCGTTTTTACTAAAAACATAAGTATAAAACCACATGATAGTGAATGTTGGAATGATATCAAGGCCCGGCAGTATTTCTTCAATAAACGATACAACTCCGGCAACCTTACCTTTATTACCGGGATACATTCTCGTCATAATATAAGCCGAAAGCGGTGCCCAAATAACATCAAATATTGTAATGAAACCGATGAAATCCAACACAAGGCTTAAAGCTAATTTTTTATATTTTCCCATGTCTCAGTTATATTATAAAACCAATAATAACAATAAATGTACCAAATTATTGTGTAGTGCACCTTACAAAGGTTTGTATAGTTTAACATATAGTTAATAAAAATTGCAAAGCGCAAAACTTAGCTTTGCCATACCTAATAAACAAATACTTTTTGCAACCTTCACAATCAAAAAATAACGTCTCTCAATTCATCTGCCATTTCTTAGTTGTAATTATTTTGGGTTTTCAATATCAAACTGTTTTTAGTCAAGATATTCCTCCAAAAAAAAGGCTACAAATTGCACGTACACATCAAGCACCAGTCATTGATGGTATTCTTAACGACTCCATTTGGAACCACGCCGAGACCACCACAGGTTTTACACAATACAAACCTGATATTGGTCTACCGGCTACCCAAGATAGAAGAACAATTATACAAATGGCATTTAATGATAAAGCCATTTATATTGCTGCAAAATTGTACGATGATCCAACTTTAATGATGAACCAACTAACAGCGAGAGATAATTTTGGGCAAACCGATTATTTTAAAGTCACCATTAATCCCAATAACGATGCCCAAAACGACACCCAATTTGTAGTATTCAGTTCTGGCTTACAAGCCGATGCTATTGCTAACCCTACCATTGGCGAAGATTTTAGCTGGAATGATGTTTGGGAAAGTGCGGTTGTTAGAACCGAAGAAGGCTGGACATTAGAAATGGAACTTCCTTATAGAACTTTGCGTTTTGCCGAAGAAGAAAAACCTGTGTGGGGCATACAATTCATTAGATTTTTTAGACGTGAACGTTCTGAATATGCCTGGAACCCAATTGATCCAACCAAAGGAATTGTAGGATTGTATCACGGAGAATTGGTAGGTCTTGAAGATTTAAAACCTCCGGTAAGGCTTAATTTATACCCCTTTACAACCGGTATAGTTAACAATTTTGACGGTAAAACCGAGACGAAACTCACTTTTGGAATGGATCTTAAATATGGTCTATCAGATAATTTCACTTTAGATGCCACATTAGTGCCAGATTTTAGTCAGGCCCGTTTTGACGATATTGTTTTAAACCTAGGACCGTTTGAACAAACCTTCGCAGAGCAGAGACAATTTTTTACCGAAGGTATTGACTTGTTTTCAAAAGGTAATTTGTTTTTTTCACGTCGTGTTGGCAGTAGACCTACCGGAAATGTTGACTTAAATGATAACGAAATAACACAAGATTTTCCTGAAGAAACCAAAGTTCTTAACGCCGCTAAAATATCGGGAAGAACAAAAAATGGACTAGGTATTGGTTTGTTTAATGCTGTTACCGCCAATACCTTTGCTACAATTAGAGATACAATTACGGGAGCGGCGAGACAGCAACTGGTGGAACCACTAGCCAACTACAACATTTTGGTGGTAGACCAGCAATTCAACAGAAATTCTTCTATTAGCCTCATCAATACCAATGTATTAAGAGAAGGAAATTTTAGAGATGCCAATGTAACTGCTGCACTGTTTGATATTGTAAATAAAAGAAACACCTACAATGTTGCAGGTGATATTAAAATGAGCAGACTTAATCTTCAAAACACAGAACAAGTTGGTTATAGTAGCAGTTTTAGAGCAGCCAAAGTACATGGTAATTTTAGATATGGTATGAGACACAGCTTTGCAGATACGCAATACGATATTAATGATATTGGATTAATATTTAGAAACAATTTCAATAATTTTAGAGCAGAAGCGTCCTATCAAATTTTTGAACCTACCAAAAAACTTAATAGCTACAGTTTTCAGTTGAGTTACAATCATAACCGTTTAGCAAATCCAGGCGTTTATACCGGGACCAATATAGGCTTGTCTTATAGAGCCAGTACAAGAAAATTAGATTCTTACGGTTTTAATTTTGATCTACAACCGGGTAAACAATATGATTATTTTGAAGCAAGAACACCAGGTAAATTCTTTATTTACGAAAATTATGTGCGCCTTGGCGGTTTTTTATCAAGTAATTACAACCGAAGATTTGCAGTCGATCTCAGACCAAATTTTGAAACACTTTTTGAAGACGGTAGAGAATATACAGCTTGGAATACCAGACTGAGTCCACGTTTCCGATTCAACGACCATTTTTTAATGGTTTATACCTTTGCCTATAACTTTAGAAATAACGATCGCGGTTTTGCTACACGTCAAGCCGGCGAGCCTGTTTTTGGTGAAAGGGACAGACAAATTATAGAAAACAGTATTTCGACGAATTATACGTTTAATCCGTTTCAAGTATTGTCATTAACTTTTAGAAATTATTGGGATACCGTTACTTATGACAATTTTTATAGTTTACTGGACAATGGTAGATTAGTTCAAAACAACAATTTTAACATCAATACTTTGGATAACAATCCCAATATCAATTTTAGCACATGGAATTTAGATTTGAGTTATTCATGGCAATTTGCTCCCGGTAGCTTTTTAACAGCCTTATACCGAAATCAATTGTTCAATAATACCAATAGCTCAACCGAAAATTATACCGATACACTTAACAACTTGTTCAACGCTCCTGCCCAGCATACCATTTCGGTTAGGGTTCAGTATTTTCTGGACTATGCCAACCTAAAATCTGTTTTTCAGAAAAATAACAGTTAATATTTGTAGAAAGTTGTTTTAAATAGTACTTTTCAAAATCATAAAGACAAATGATTCAAGCAAAACAAATTTATAAAACCTACGGTGATTTACAGGTGTTAAAAGGCATCAATCTCGAGATTGCCAAGGGTGAAATTGTATCTATTGTTGGCCCGTCGGGTGCAGGAAAAACAACCCTTTTACAAATTCTGGGAACTTTAGACAAACCTGATAAAAATCCCAATACAGAACTCATTATTAATGGTGAAAATATTTCGTCGCTAAACGATAAAAACCAGGCAAAATTTAGAAATACGCATATCGGTTTCATTTTTCAGTTTCACCAGTTGTTTCCTGAGTTTACAGCCATCGAGAATGTCTGTATTCCGGCATTCATCAAAAACACTTCAAAATCTCAGGCAGAAAAAGAAGCTAAAAAACTACTGGATTATCTTGGCTTGTCTCATCGTATCAACCACAAGCCAAACGAACTTTCAGGTGGTGAACAACAACGTGTGGCAGTTGCCAGAGCGCTAATTAATAATCCGGGATTGATTTTTGCCGATGAACCTTCCGGAAATTTAGACAGCGAATCAGCCGAAAGTTTACACCAGTTATTCTTTAAACTTCGTGATGAACTTGGTCAAACATTTGTGATTGTTACCCACAATAAAGCATTGGCAGATATGGCCGATAGAAAGTTGACAATGGTTGATGGCAATTTCAAAATTTAATAAATAAGTGGCGAAATCGTTAAAATTTTTAGAACTAAAAGATTTTTTAGACGAAAAAGTATCGCTTTACAACCACCCAAAATTCATTGAATCCGACCCTATTCAAATTCCGCATCAATTCAGCTTAAAAGAAGATATTGAAATTGCAGCGTTTTTAGCAGCGACAATTGCTTGGGGTAACCGTAAGAGCATCATTAACAATGCACATAAAATGATGCAATTAATGCATCAATCGCCCTATGATTTTGTTTTAAACCATACCAACGAAGATTTAAAACAGCTAAACACTTTTGTGCATCGCACGTTTAATGGCGATGATTTTATCCAATTTATTAAAAGCTTAAAGCACTTATATACAAAACATAACGGACTAGAAGCAGTTTTTGCTCATCATGCCGAAACTAATTCTATGCAACATGCCATTCATGAATTTAAATTGAAATTCTTCGAAATACAACATCTCAAAAGAACCACGAAACACATTAGTGATCCTCTGAAAAATTCAGCCGCTAAACGCATCAATATGTTTTTGCGATGGATGGTACGTAACGACGGTGCCGGTGTTGATTTGGGTATTTGGAAAAGTATCAAACCGTCTCAACTCTCCTGCCCGCTTGATGTACATTCCGGTAATGTAGCCAGAAAACTAGGCTTACTGAAACGTTCACAAAATGATACCAAAGCATTGGCCGAATTAGATGCAAAACTCAGAAAACTCGACCCAACGGATCCTGTTAAATACGATTTTGCGCTTTTTGGGTTGGGTGTTTTTGAGAAGTTTTAAATGTTGCCATGAATCCACCAAGTATCTTGGGGACAAGTTGCTCGAATATATGTTTAAATATAGTCCGTAATTAATAGGTTAAACAAAAAATAATTAAATTCGTGCATTCGTGGCTAAATCAAACATTATGAAATCAAAAATAACTCTGCTCACCCTATTATTTACAGTATATCTAACAGCTCAACCTATTGATGTTCCAATTGATACTACTTACATTACATCACACTCAGTTAATATTAAAGGTACCGCTGTTACTTATAACGCACATACGGGTATGCTACCGGTTTGGCACAAAGACGAACCGGTTGCTACCTTGTTTTACACCTATTACAAACGCAGCAATATAAAAGACGTCGCTAACAGACCCATTGTATTTTCATTTAATGGTGGTCCGGGTTCGGCTTCGGTGTGGATGCATGTGGCTTATACCGGTCCGAAAGTTTTAAATATCGATGACGAAGGTTATCCCTTACAACCTTATGGAGTTAAAGACAACCCACATTCCATTTTGGATGTAGCCGATATTGTATATGTGAACCCCGTAAATACGGCCTATTCAAGAATGCTACCCAACAAAGAGGGCAAGCTTCCTGAGCGTGATTTATTCTTTGGAATTAATGCTGATATCAAATATCTGGCCGAATGGATGAATACCTTTGTTACACGTTATAATCGCTGGCCATCACCCAAATATATTATTGGCGAAAGCTACGGCGGAACGCGTGTTATGGGATTGGCACACGAACTCCAAAACAGCCAATGGATGTACTTAAATGGAGTTATTATGGTATCGCCGGCTGATTATAAAGTGTTGCGCGTTGGCGGACCGGTTTCCTCTGCACTTAATTTACCATATTACACGGCAGCGGCCTGGCATCATAACAAATTGCCGCAAGAACTTCAGCAAAAAGATCTTTTGGAGATTTTACCTGATGCAGAAGAATTTGCTATTCAAGAATTAATTCCGGCGTTAAGTAAAGGCGGATTTATCTCAGAAGCTGAACGAAATAAAATAGCGGAGAATATGAGTAAATTTTCCGGACTAAGTTCTAAAGAAATTCTTCAGCTCAATTTAGATGTGCCAACCTCCTATTTTTGGAAATCGTTGTTAAGAGACGAAGGCAAAACCGTTGGCAGATTAGACTCTAGGTATCTTGGTTTCGATAAAACCGAAGCAGGCACCAGTCCCGATTACAATTCTGAAATAGATTCTTGGCTGCACTCATTTACTCCGGCCATTAACTACTATATTCAAAATGAATTGAAATTCAAAACCGATCTCAAATACAATATGTTTGGCGATGTGCACCCATGGAATAACGAAAACGACAATGTAAGGGACAATCTGCGATTAGCAATGGCCCAAAATCCGTTTTTAAAAGTATTGGTTCAGTCGGGGTATTACGATGGTGCCACCACTTACTTTAACGCTAAATACACCATGTGGCAAGTTGACCCAAGCGGCAAGATGAAAGACCGTTTTAGCTTTAAAGGCTATAGAAGCGGACATATGATGTATTTGCGAAGCGAAGATTTAAAAGCTGCCAATGACGATTTACGAGAGTTTATTAAAAATTCACTTTCAAATGGCAAAGCGGCGAAATATGAGCGCCAAAACTAAGAATTTTTAATAATAGTTAACGGTTTATTAAGTTAGATTGCATATCGCAATTTCATATCATACATTCTTGTTGTATTATTCCTCTAATATTGTGCTTAAAATGCTGTATATCAAGCTTTAATATCCCAATAACAGCGAGCAATCGTACTTCTAATATCGTACTTTTAATATTGTACTTTTAATATCCCACCTCCGGCGGGCGGGCGTACTTCCTATATCATCCTCCCTTTTGCCCAACAAACTGTTGCGTCTTTAATTTGAACAATACATTAAAACTGGTTAAGCTACCATAACTTCGGGTGATGTATTGCTGCAAATCAAATTTTTCTTGTTCATCTAAATTACTGCTGTTGATTTTTTGCTCCATAACTCTCAACCTATCGCGTACCATGGTGATTTTATGAAAAAAGGTGTCAATTGGCAATTCTTTGCCTTGTAAGGCTGTATCTCCGGGTTCTAAAATGAGCTTACCACCTTTCCATTTATCGGCTATAGGAACTACTTCTGAAGCATCACTCCATTTTTTTAGAATTTCAACCAAGCTAGATTCTACATCAAAAAAGCTAATAGTATCAACAGCATCTTCTTGCGCTTCTATTACCGTAAAATCGCTATCTAATTCAATAGTTTCTAATCCACTTTCAATAAATGTTACCCAATAATGTCTGGATGTTACGTTGGTAATAACGCCTTTACCGTGTTCGGGGTGCTCAATTCTTGAGCCTATTCCTAATAATTTCATATGTTTTTGATTGTAATAAATTCTATTTATATCGATAAAATCAAGTCTAATTTCACTCTAAAATCACCATACAATAATAAGAAAATTGGTTTTAAACTTCAACTTAGTTTCGCAACTAAAATTGTAACTTTGTTGTTTGGTTGTTTTAACACAAAAATTGGCCTTATTGCTATGAAGGAATTTACTGAAGCGATCGAAGTTAAAGGCGCTCGCGTTCACAATTTAAAGAATATAGACGTTACCATTCCAAGAGATCGGTTGGTGGTTATTACCGGTTTATCGGGTAGTGGTAAATCTTCTTTAGCGTTCGATACCATCTATGCTGAAGGTCAACGGCGCTATATCGAAACATTTTCGGCTTATGCCCGACAGTTTTTAGGCGGATTGGAGCGACCCGATGTTGATAAAATAGATGGATTGTCTCCCGTGATAGCCATCGAACAAAAAACAACCGGTAAATCGCCACGTTCCACCGTTGGCACCATTACCGAAATTTACGATTTTCTTCGCCTTCTATTCGCCAGAGCGGCTGATGCTTACAGTTATGAAACCGGTGAGCAAATGGTAAGCTATACCGATCAGCAAATCAAAGATTTAATTAAAGAAAGCTTTAGCGGTAAACGCATCAATATTTTAGCTCCGGTTATACGAAGCAGAAAAGGGCATTACCGCGAATTGTTTGAGCAGATCGCCAAACAAGGTTTTGTAAAAGTAAGAACCGATGGCGACATTGTTGATATTGAAAAAGGTATGCGTCTGGACCGCTATAAAACCCACGATATTGAAATTGTTATAGACCGATTACAAATTGATGAGACAGAACAAAGTGATAAACGCCTTGCTGAATCAATAAACACGGCAATGTATCATGGTAACGATGTACTCATGATTGTTGAACAAGAGTCTGAGACACCTCGTTATTTTAGTAGAAATCTAATGTGTCCATCTTCAGGCATTTCATATCCAAACCCAGAACCTAATAACTTTTCATTTAATTCACCTAAAGGCGCTTGCGATACTTGTAACGGCATTGGAGACCTGCACGTTGTTAATGTTGATAAAATTGTTCCTAACACAAAATTATCTATTAAAAACGGAGCTTTAGCACCACACGGACCTCAGAAAAACAGTTGGATTTTCAAACAATTCGAAATTATAGCACAACGTTATAATTTTTCGTTAAATGATGCCTGGAAAGATATTCCTGACGAAGCTAAAGAAGTAATTCTATATGGCGGAAAAGAAAAATTCTCTGTTGAAAGTAAAACACTAGGCGTTACCCGCGACTACAAAATAGATTTTGAAGGCGTTGCAAATTTTATAGAAAGTCAGTACCAAAGTAACGACTCCAAATCCTTAAAGCGATGGGCAAAAGAGTACATGGACAAAATTACCTGCCCTGATTGCCATGGTAGCCGACTTAAAAAGGAGTCGCTATATTTTAAAGTGAATGGTAAAAACATTGCCGAATTATCTCTCATGGACATTGAAGAGTTGGCACATTGGATTGAAGATTTACCCAAAAATCTAAGCGCCAAACAACTGGCAATTGCCGAAGAAATCATCAAAGAAATCAAGAACCGTGTACAATTTTTACTCGATGTAGGTTTGAATTATTTAAGTTTACATCGCAGCTCAAAATCTCTTTCAGGTGGCGAAGCACAACGAATAAGGTTGGCTACCCAAATTGGCTCTCAACTTGTTGGGGTTTTGTATATTTTAGACGAACCCAGTATTGGTTTACACCAACGCGATAACGAACGACTCATCAATTCTTTAGAATCACTAAGAGATGTTGGTAATTCGGTGATCGTGGTAGAACATGATAAAGACATGATTTTAAGAGCCGATTATGTAATTGATATCGGCCCGAATGCCGGTAAATATGGAGGGGAAATCATAAGTATAGGAACACCGGCCGAAATGCTCCTTCAAAATACCATTACAGCACAATATTTAAGCGGTGAAAAACAGATTATATTACCTGAAAAGCGTCGTAAAGGCAATGGAAAAAAATTAGTATTAACGGGTTGTACAGGTAATAATTTAAAAAATGTTGATGTAAGCTTTCCGCTAGGTACCATGATTGGTGTTACCGGAGTTTCGGGTAGTGGAAAATCTACGCTAATTAACGAAACGCTTTATCCAATTTTAAACGCACATTTTTTTAATGCTGTAAAAAAACCCATGCCCTACAAAAGTATCAAGGGTTTAGAGCATATAGATAAGGTAATTGACATAGACCAATCGCCCATAGGCAGAACACCACGCAGTAATCCCGCTACCTACACAGGCGTATTTAGTGAAATCAGAAACTTGTTTGCCATGATACCCGAGGCGATGATTAGAGGTTATAAACCCGGCAGATTTAGTTTTAACGTGGCCGGTGGACGATGCGAAACTTGTCAGGGTGGCGGATTGAAGGTAATAGAAATGAACTTTTTACCAGATGTTTATGTAGAATGTGAAACTTGCCAGGGCAAAAGATTTAACCGCGAAACACTTGAAATAAGGTACAAGGGTAAATCGATTAGTGATGTATTGGAAATGACCATTGATGAGGCTGTTGACTTTTTCGCGCACATACCAAAAATTTACATCAAACTCAAAACCATTCAAGATGTTGGATTGGGATATATTACCCTCGGGCAGCAAAGTACAACACTTTCGGGTGGCGAAGCACAGCGAATTAAACTGGCATCAGAACTTAGTAAACGCGACACAGGAAACACCTTTTATATCTTAGACGAACCCACAACCGGCCTTCATTTTGAGGATATCAATGTTTTGATGAAAGTACTTCAAAAATTAGTAGATAAAGGAAATACCGTTGTAATTATCGAACACAATCTTGATGTGATAAAAATGGTAGATTATATCATTGACATTGGTTATGAAGGTGGTAAAGGAGGCGGAAAAGTTGTAGCTGTGGGAACTCCTGAAGAAGTGATCAAAGACAAAAATAGTCACACCTCTAAATTTTTAAGAAAGGAACTAAACGTAGTTGTTAGCAATTAACAGCTTTCTAACTCGATTTATTTTTTGAAATAATTATTTTTACAGATATTGAAATAACCCAATCCACCAACTGTGTTGGGACAAGTAACTGAATAACTATAAATAAAATGAGAACAGAACAAAAACATAAAGGCTGGAATGAAATTAAAACCAACGACTCTTGGGCCATTTTCAAAATAATGGGCGAATTTGTTAACGGATTTGAGCGCATGAGTAAAATTGGTCCGTGCGTATCCATCTTTGGATCAGCACGTACCAGACCGGGAGAAAAATATTATGATCTAGCCGTTGAGGTAGCGCAAAAAATTGTAGAACACGGTTATGGGGTAATTACGGGTGGTGGACCGGGCATTATGGAAGCCGGTAATAAAGGTGCGCATTTAGGTGGTGGAACATCGGTTGGACTTAATATTGACTTGCCGTTTGAACAACACGACAATCCTTATATAGATTCAGATAAAAGTTTAGATTTCGACTATTTCTTCGTTAGAAAAGTAATGTTTGTAAAATATTCTCAAGGATTTGTTGTAATGCCCGGTGGATTTGGAACTTTAGATGAATTGTTTGAGGCAATCACACTTATTCAAACAAGAAAAATTGATATGTTCCCAATAATTTTGGTAGGCACTGATTTTTGGGGTGGTCTCTGGGAATGGGTTAAAACTACCATGCTCGAAGTCGGCAACATTAGTGCAGATGATTTAAATCTGGTTCACCTTGTTGATACTCCTGATGAAGTTATAGAAATACTCAACAACTTCTACGAAAATTATAGATTAAGCCCTAATTTCTAATATACAACCGATAACTTATGTTTAAAATAAAGCTTTTAATAATTGCAGTATTTTGCTGTACAGTCTCTGTTTCAGCACAATCTCAATTTAAAGTTATGTTTTATAACCTTTTAAATTACCCCAACGAAACCACCTTCCCAAATAGAGATTTAGACCTGACAACCATACTCAGTTCTTATCAACCTGATTTATTAATGGTGTGCGAAGTCAATAACGAAAACGGTGCCAATCAAATTTTAAACATTGCCCAAAATAGTATTACTGTGAATTATGCTTCGGCAAACTTTGTGACTAATAGTTCAGACGATTTAACCGGAGACAATAACGAACTTCAAAATATGCTTTATTACGATAGTAGTAAATTCACACTCGAATTCCAGACCGAAATCCCCACATTGATCAGAGATTTTAATCACTATCGTTTAAAATTAAAAACAGAAAACCAAGAAAGTGACCCCATTTATTTAGAGGCTTTTGTTGGTCATCTTAAAGCCTCTTCCGGTATTGAAAACGAAAATATACGCTCACAACAAGCCCTGGATTTGATGAGTTACATTAGCACATTACCTGCTGACAGTCATGTGGTTTTTGGTGGTGATTTAAATTTATACACGGCATTTGAATCGGCTTTTCAGGTTTTATTAGATAATACCTATCCTATAACTTTAGCCGATCCGCCCAATCGCGTTGGTCAATGGAGTAATAATCCGGAATTTTTAGATGTGTTTACCCAGTCTACAAGAACATTATCAAATTTAGGCGGTGCTGCAGGTGGATTTGACGATCGTTTTGATTTTATTTTAACTTCGGAAAATATGTTAACCAATTCCGATTTATATTACGCACAAGACTCGTACCAGGTTTTTGGAAATAACAACAATCCAAATTGTTACAATCGCGCCATCAACGGTGACGATTGCAATGGCGAGTTATTCAATCTAAGCATTCGTCAGGCATTACACGATTTTAGTGACCACTTACCCGTTACCCTAACATTGGAAACACCACAAACTTTAGGTGGATCAGAATTTGAAACCACTACAACATTTGCGGTAATAAATACGTTTATCAACAACGGTTTGTTACAGATAAATACTTCAGATTACTCAACCTTAGTAATGGTTAACAGTTTAGGACAAATAGTTAATTATTATTCTTTACCTCAAGCTACTAACATTACAAAAGATGTTAGTAATTTAACTAGCGGTGTGTATTGGCTTATGGATAACACCAACAAAAATATAGTTGTGAAATTAATTATAAGCAATTGAATTATTTAAAATTCATACTGTTACTAATATTGTGCACGGGTCAATATTATCTAGTGGCTCAAAACAGTATGAGCATTAAAGCCAAACTTAATGTTTCTGAAAAATCCTTTACTATTAATCAGGAGATTATTTACAAAAACACCTCTAACGATTCTTTAACTTCTATTTATCTAAATAATTGGAATAACGCTTATTCTACAAAAACAACGCCCTTGGCAAAGCGCTTTGAACAAGAGTTTAGCACAAAGTTTCACTTGGCTAAAAGTAACGAAAGAGGTTATACGGTTGTTACCCAAATTACTGATAATTTAGATAATGAACTAGTAAACCATAATTTAAAAGATCGTCCGGATGTAATAAAAGTCGAACTTGCACAACCATTGTTACCCGGTGAATCTTATCATATCAAGTTGAATTATATTTTAGTTGTACCGGATGATATCTTTACGGGATATGGCATTACAAAAAATAAGGAATTCAATTTAAAATACTGGTACATATTGCCGGCGGTATATGACGGAAAGTGGCACTATTACAGCAATAAAAATTTAGATGATTTGCTTATTCCAAAAGCTGATATTCATCTTGAATTAGAACACCCACGAAACTATACCGTGGTTTCAGAACTAGATGTGGTAAATTTTAGTCCGGACGGTAATATTCAAACAACCACTTTATTTGGTAAAGATCGTACAGATTCGTTTATTGTAATAGGAAACTTCCCCAATTATAAATACGTTCAAACAGATCAAATAAATTTGATATCAAATATCAACGAAACAGGACTACAGCCGCAGGATAAAGCCATTCTTACCGATAAAATTGTACGCTATTTAAACACCAATTTAGGTACTTATCCGCATAACAAACTATTAGTTTCTGAACTGGCATACAAACGCGACCCATTATATGGTCTCAACCAATTACCAAATTTTATAAAAGTTTTTCCCGATAATTTTCAATACGAACTAAAACTGCTTAAAACAGCATTAAAAAAGTACATCGATAATATTCTACTCATGCACCCGCGAGAAGATTATTGGCTTTCAGAAGGATTGCAGATTTACTACCTGATGAAATATGTAGACGAAAATTATCCTAATACTAAACTTTTGGGAGGATTGTCAAATATCTGGGGTATAAAATCTTTTAATGTAGCAAAAGCAGATTTCAACTTTCAATATTATTTGTTTCACATGGAAATGGCTCGAAGAAATAACGATCAGCCACTAGCCATGTCTAAAGATAAACTCTTAAAATTCAACTCAAATATTGCCAACAAATACAAAGCCGCTATAGGATTGGTCTATTTAGATCAGTTTATGGAAGACGCTAATCTCTCACAGTTATTGAAAACTTTTATCGACGATAATAAACTCAATTATACAACCACAGATGAATTTCAGGATTTTTTGAGCAACCAAACTTCTAAAAATATTGACTGGTTTTTTGATGACTATGTTGGTACTCGAAAAAAAATTGATTTCAAATTAAAAAAGGTCAAAACAACCGATGACTCTATTCAGATAACAGTTAAAAACAAACGCAATCACAGCATTCCGGCTAAACTTTACGCTTATAAAGGTGATTCGGTAAAAAACACCTATTGGCTTGAAAATATAAAAGATGAATTTGAATTTACCATTCCAAAAGACAGTATTACCAAATTAACAATCAATGAGGATTACATTATCCCTGAAATTAACCGACGTGATAATTTCGACAATCTGAAAGGAATTTTTGGTTCAGGAAAGCCATTTCAAGTAAGGATATTTAAAGATTTGGAAGACCCGAGATACAACCAGATTTTTATGATGCCGCTTATAGAATATCGCAACATTTACGATGGTTTGGTTATTGGAACCAAATGGTATAATAAAACTTTGTTGCGCCGAAGATTAAATTATCAATTTTCACCACAATACGCCATTAACTCGAACACCATCACCGGATCAGCTTCTGCTTACTACACGCATTTAATTGAAGATAAGGATCTTTTTGACATTACCTATGGCGCTAATGTAAGGTATCAATCGTTTGCACAAGATGCTTTCGTAACCTCGTTTACGCCACAAGTGGCTTTTACTTTCAGAAAAGACAGCGATTTTAGAAGCGACCTCATACAACAAGCTAGTGCGCGTTATGTTGGTATTAGAAGAAATCTTGGACCAGATGCTCTGGTTAATATAACCGAACCGGATTACGGCGTATTTAATTTACGTTATGTACTGGTAAACCCCGGAATAATCAACTACGCGAGGTTTTCGGGTGATTTTCAGGTAGCAGAGAATTTTAGTAAGGTGGCCGTTAATTACGAATTTCGAAAACTTTTTGAAAACAATCAGCAATTTAGCTTTAGGTTTTTTGCCGGAGCTTTCATAAAAAATAATACACCTGTAGACAGTGACTTTTTTAGTTTTGCCTTAGACAGACCAACCGATTATTTATTTGACCTACCCTATTTAGGAAGATCTGAAGCCTCAGGTATTTTTAGTCAGCAAATCATTATTGCCGAAGGTGGATTTAAATCTAAACTCGATACACCTTTTGCCAATCAATGGATGACAACAGCTAACTTTAGCACGTCTATTTGGCGTTACATTCAGGCTTATGGCGATATTGGGTTGGTTAAAAACCGGTTTAATCCGGCAAAATTTGTTTACGACTCAGGAATAAGATTGGTGTTGGTTGAAGATTACTTTGAACTTTTTTTTCCGATATATTCAAATTTAGGTTGGGAAATTGCCCAGCCTAACTACGATCAAAAAATTCGCATCATGTTTACAGTAGACCCACAAGTTTTACTAGGGTTATTTAGACGAAAATGGTATTGAGTTATTTTTAACAAAAAGTCTGATTTTTAGCATATTTTTAATATTTAATAAAATTTATGCCTAATTTTTATTAATTCTTTAATTTGAAGACAAAATAGTGCTTGTCAAGATTTATTTATTTCATTAAATTTGCATGCCAATAGATAACCAATGAAAACACAAACCGACTCAAAAACCGAAATTACCTTCGAGGATTTTAAAGCAGAAGTCTTAAACGACTATAAAATCGCTGTGGTGAGTCGAGAGTGTAGTATTTTAGGTCGCAAAGAAGTTTTAACAGGAAAAGCAAAATTCGGAATTTTTGGCGATGGTAAAGAAATACCACAACTAGCTTGGGCAAAAGCCTTTGAAGATGGTGATTTTCGGTCGGGTTATTATCGAGACCAAACCTTTATGATGGCTATTGGTGAGTTAACCATCGAGCAGTTCTTTGCCGGTTTATACGCCAATACTAATTTAGAAGAAGAACCTATGAGTGCCGGCAGGCAAATGGGTGGGCATTTTACTACTCATAGTTTAGACTCAAACGGCCATTGGAAAGACCTTACAAAACAAAAAAATTCTAGTGCCGATATCTCTCCTACAGCGGGACAAATGCCAAGACTGCTAGGTTTGGCTCAGGCATCAAAAATTTACAGAAATGTAGAAGGTATTGATACCAATAAATTTTCGGTTGAGGGCAATGAAGTAGCTTGGGGAACTATTGGAAATGCCAGTACTAGTGAAGGACTTTTCTTTGAAACTTTCAATGCAGCCGGAGTCCTTCAAGTACCAATGGTTATAAGCGTTTGGGATGACGATTACGGTATCTCCGTTCATGCCAAACATCAAACAACAAAAGAAAATATTTCTGAAATACTCAAAGGTTTTCAACGCGACGAACACAATAAAGGCTTTGAAATAATGCGTGTTAATGGTTGGAATTATCCCGAATTAATCGATACCTATCAGCGGGCTTCACAGTTATCAAGAAAAGAACACGTACCAGTACTTATTCACGTTCAAGAATTAACACAGCCCCAAGGTCACTCTACCTCTGGATCTCACGAGCGCTACAAATCTGAAGAACGCCTGCAATGGGAACGCGACTTCGATTGTAATCTTCAAATGCGTAATTGGATTATTAGCAATAACATTGCTACCTCTGAAGAATTAGAAGACATTGAAAAAAGCGCAAAAAAAGAGGTAAGAGAAGGAAAAAAAGCAGCTTGGAACAACTACCTGCAACCTATTTTAGAGGAGCGCACACAAGTTGTTCAACTTATTCAAAACGCAGCACTTAAGAGCGATAATAAAGTTTTTATTGATAAGCAGGTCAACGAACTACTCGACATTAAAGAACCTTACAGAAAAGATGTTATTTCGGCAGCTAGAAAGGCATTGCGTTACATGATAAGCGAATCGTTTAGTGAAAAAGAACAACTCAGCCAATGGATTGCTAATTATTTTGAGAAAATTCAACCAAAATACAGCTCACATCTATACAGTCAGACAACTTTAGCCGCTACCAATCAAAAAGCGGTTAACCCAACATACAATAATCAACCACCAATGGTGGATGGCAGAATTATCTTGCGGGATAACTTTGACGCCATCTTTGTAAAGCATCCAAATGCATTAATTTTTGGTGAAGATGCCGGATATATTGGTGATGTTAACCAAGGGCTTGAAGGTTTGCAGGAAAAACATGGCGAATTAAGAGTGGCAGATACAGGTATTAGAGAAGCTACCATTGTTGGTCAGGGAATTGGGATGGCCATGCGCGGTTTAAGACCCATTGCCGAAATACAATATCTGGATTACTTAATGTATGCCTTACAAATTATTAGCGATGATTTAGCAACACTTCACTACCGAACAGTCGGAAAGCAAAAGGCACCACTTATTGTTAGAACACGCGGTCACCGATTAGAAGGTATTTGGCATTCGGGTTCTCAAATGGGTGGAATATTAAACCTGGTTAGAGGTATGCATGTATTGGTACCAAGAAATATGACCAAAGCAGCAGGTTTCTACAACACTTTGATGGAAAGCGATGAACCTGCATTGGTTATTGAATGTTTAAACGGCTATCGCCTTAAAGAACCAATGCCCGAAAATATAGGTGAATTTAAAACACCTTTGGGTGTGGTTGAAACCTTAAAAGAAGGAACCGACATTACCTTAATCTCCTATGGTTCTACACTTCGACTTGTAGAACAAGCCGCTTTAGAACTGCATGAAGTTGGAATTGATGCCGAAGTTATAGACGTGCAATCATTACTGCCATTCGATTTAAACCACGATATTGCCGAAAGTGTTGCTAAAACAAATCGCGTTTTAATAATAGACGAAGATGTAGAAGGTGGTGCTTCGGCTTACATTCTTAATCAATTGATTCAAAATCAAAATATTTTTCAGTACTTAGATAGTGTACCAAAAACTTTAACGGCCAAGCCACATCGTCCTGCCTATGGCACTGATGGAGATTATTTTAGTAAACCTTCAGCAGAAGATATTTTTGAGACGGTTTATCGAATAATGCATGAAGTTAATCCTTTGGATTACCCGAAATTTATATAAGTTATTTAGTCAGGCAAATAACTTGCTATTCAAAAGAATTATCTAATAAAAAAACCATCGTTAATTCGATGGTTTTTTTAAACTTATAATTTATGTCTTTATAGTGTTACCCTTTTAACCAAGCATTACGCAAATTTAACTGTGCCTGAGTTGGATCTGTAACTGATTGTAATGAAACACCTGTTGCAAAAGCTTCGGTGAGTGTTGCTTTAAGAATTCTGCTTTCCCCGTTACGCTCTAATTCCAGTTCAATTTCCATACCCGGTTGCCACATGTACATACCTCCTAAAATCATTTGTGCAGCCTCCATTGTAAGTTCAGTACCGTTTACTTTTTTAATGATATCACCGGCTTGAATATCTTGCGATGCCCAAAATGAGTTTTGTAAAGCCAAATCATTAAAAAAGATGTCTCCTTTTTGTTGATCGGCACCAAAAATAAAGGCATTTCCACTTTGGATATAATTTGTTTTTACCTGCTTTTCGGCAAATTCTAAACCAACCTTTTCAAAAAAGTCGGCGTAGTTGATAGGTGTATCGCCTTCAACATGAACTTTTAAAAATTCACCAACCTCAGGATATGTCATAGCAGTAATTTCAGTTATCAAATCGTCATCTTTAAAAGGCTTATTTTTCCCGTATTTTAATGATAATTCTTTCATTAACGATAACATACTTCTGTTACCACCGCTTTGCTCTCGCATCAAAATATCTATACACATACCAATTAAAGCACCTTTTTGATAGACGTTATAATAATTGGATGCATAAGGTTCATCTAATACATTCTCGCTCATCACCGTAAAACTCATATCATCATTCATGGTTAATGAACTTTGTATTTTTTCGGTAATAACATCGTAAAATTCTTCATCAGTCATTAATCCTTTATAAACCTGAAAATGTTGTGCGAAATATTCTGTAACGCCTTCGTACATCCATAAATGTTTAGAGAAAGTTGGCTGGTAATAATCAAAGTAATGAATATCTTCAGAGTGAACTGATAAAGGTGTTACAATATGAAAAAATTCGTGCGCAACAATATCAATAATTGATTTAGATAATGAATTGGCATCCATCGCCTCGGGCATCACCACTACGGTTGAAGTATGATGCTCTAAAGCACCAAAACCTTTCGGTTGATCCTCGCCGGCACCGGCCAAATAAATATAAATGTCGTATCGTGGTGTGCTGTCTATATCGCCCAAATATGCCTTTTGAGCTTCCATCATTGTTATTACTGTTTCTTTTAAGCTTTGAGCTGAGTGCAATTTGTTAGGGGAATACACACTCAACACAATTTTTATGTCGCCCACCATAAAGGTTTCTACCTCAAGCTTTCCGTACATCATAGGGTTATCGGTGATATCGAAATAGCGAGGTGCATAATAGGTAGTGGTTATAGTTTGTCCATCTGCCGAAGTCTTACTGCCTGTTTCCTGTAAAGCAGAAGTTCTCACAAAATCTGCCGGGGCATCAATATCAACTGTGTATTGAGCTGATTTTAAATGGTCGAAATAACCTATAAACCCATGTAAGTTTAAAACGTAATTGTCGGGAGAGATGTTAGTACCGGCCGGAGAAAATGGCTGCTCGCCTCCTATTCCGCCACCAACTTCAATATCGAAGGTATCATTAACCAAATATTTAATCTTATCTACTTGTGTGGCGTTAGTGATAGTCCATGAATTCTCATCTGTTTTGGTAACACTTACAGTATTTCCATTGTAATCTACAGCCTTCAAATCATCTACATATTTACCAAAATCACTTACAGAATAGGTTCCTTGAACTACTCTGGGCAATCGATAAATTACGGTATCTTGTGTAAATCTACCCGGATTTACAACTACCGGAACTCGATCGTCTACAACAGCAGTTAAATCCAGATTAACGGCAATCGGGTTACTTATGGCTAAATCTGAAACTTGCTTGTTGGAACCGGTTTTGCAAGCGGTTAATAATAAAAGTGAAATAAAAAGCAGATAAAAGTTTTTCATAATATTGATTAAATGAATTTTAAAATATGAATAAGACGTGCAAAGCTACAAAGCGTTACAGGAATTTTATATAAAATTTATGATTATTTAAACGCTATGAAGAAGTTTGAGATAAAAAGGGAAGTTTCGGGATGGATGACCGTAAACCATATTTAGGTAAGATGATTTTCTGGAAAAGGCTTCAAATCAAAGATAAATATGAACTTCAAGAATATAACACTCGATTTTTTAAATTTGTACTATGAATCAGCCGTTGATAAGTATTCTAACTCCTTTTAAAAATACAGCCGAGTTTTTACCTGAGTGCCTAAATTCTATAATTTCACAATCTTACCAGAACTGGGAATTATTGATTGTTGACGACTACTCAACCGACAACAGCTACCAAATTGTTGAGAAATTTGCCCAAAATGATAATCGGATTAAGCTTTTTAAAAATAACGACCACGGAATTATTGAAGCATTAAAAACAGCCTATAGCAATAGTGAAGGTAACTTAATAACGCGCATGGACAGCGACGATGTCATGGCTAGCGCGAAGCTGGAGACAATGGCAAAACAACTACTTGACTATGGCAAAGGCCACATTGCATTAGGATTTGTAAAGTATTTTAGTGAGGAAGGTATTAGCGATGGTTACAGTAAATATGAAAACTGGTTGAACAACCTAACCGAAAATGGCAACAATTACAGCGATTTGTATAAAGAGTGCGTTATTGCTTCACCTTGCTGGATGGTTTATAAAACCGATTTAGATAGATGCAATGCCTTTAATCCAAACCGATACCCTGAAGATTACGATTTGGTTTTTAGATTTTACGAAGCAAAATTAAAATGCATTCCTTCAAGCCAAATTTTACATTACTGGCGTGATTACAGCTGGCGAACTTCAAGAACACACGAACATTACGCCATGAATTACTTTTTGGATATTAAGATGTATTACTTTTTAAAACTTAATTTTGACTCTAGCAGACCACTGGCATTACTTGGAGCAGGTTTTAAAGGAAAGGTTATTGCAAGTCACTTGGTCAAAAACAATGTCCCATTTCATTGGATTTGCGACAATCCCAAAAAAATTGGCCGAAAGATATACGATGTGATGCTCCACGATTACCCATCTATTGAAACACTTAAAAATCCGCAAATAATAGTATCAGTAGCTAACGCTGATGCACAGAAGGAAATCAAACAACTATTAAACAATAAGCAAATAAAACCTATGGAAGATTACTTCTTTTTTTGTTGATTATTATAAGGACTATAAGCTAGCTAAAAAAGACATTACATTCTTTTCTATTCTGCTTTGGATATTTGTAGTGTTAGATTTTATAAAAGTTTCGCCGGTAATGTTTTCATATAGTTCAATATAGCGATTACTAATTTCTAAAATATAATCATCTGACATTTCAGGAAGTTTTTGTTCTTCAAGACCTTGAAAACCGTTAGCAATTAACCATTGTCTTACAAATTCTTTAGATAGCTGCTTTTGTGCTTCACCTCTATCTTGTCTTTCTTGGTAGCCTTCGGCATAAAAATAACGTGAAGAATCGGGTGTGTGAATTTCATCTATCAGCACAATTTTACCGTCTTTGGTTTTTCCAAATTCATATTTGGTGTCTACCAAAATTAGGCCTCGATTGGTTGCAATTTCAGTACCGCGATTAAACAATTTATGCGTGTAATCTTCTAGAATGACATAATCTTCGGCGCTAACAATGCCTCTTTTTATAATATCTTCTTTTGAAATATCTTCGTCGTGTGCGCCCATTTCAGCTTTTGTAGCTGGCGTGATGATCGGATTGGGAAATGCATCGTTTTCTTTCATGCCTTCGGGCATTTCAACGCCGCATAAGAGTCGTTTTCCTGCTTTGTATTCGCGTGCAGCATGACCTGATAAATAACCTCTTATCACCATTTCAACTTTAAAAGGCTCGCATAAATGACCAATAGCTACATTTGGATCTGGCGTGGCCATAAGCCAATTGGGAACCACATCTTGTGTGGCAGCCATCATTTTTGTAGCTATTTCGTTTAAGATTTGTCCTTTAAACGGGATTCCTTTTGGCATCACCACATCAAAAGCACTAAGCCTGTCTGTAGCAATCATTACCAATAGTTCGTCATTAATATTGTAAACTTCCCTAACCTTTCCCTTATAAACACTTACTTGTCTTGGAAAATTAAAATTGGTTGCAGTAATGGTATTAGGTAACATGGTATATTTTTTAAACCCTTAAATTATATGGTTTTTTAATCTCGAAACCACAAACTATAAACTCTGAACATAAAACTAATCCCTATTCTCAATATTTTTATAGGCCGCAATAATTTGCTTCACCAGCTTGTGTCTTATCACATCCTTATCGTCTAAAAATACCATGCCAACACCTTCAACGTCTTTTAATATCAATAAAGCTTCTTTTAAACCCGAAATAGTTCTGCGAGGTAAGTCTATTTGTCCGGGATCGCCGGTAAGCAAAAACTTAGCGTTTTTTCCCATACGGGTTAAAAACATTTTCATCTGGTTATGCGTGGTATTTTGACCTTCATCTAAAATAACAAAAGCATTGTCTAAGGTTCGGCCACGCATAAAAGCCAAAGGAGCAATTTGAATGACACCGGTTTCTAAAAAATTTGCAAGCTTTTCAGCTGGTATCATATCGCGTAACGCATCATACAGCGGTTGCATATACGGATCTAATTTTTCTTTTAAATCACCCGGTAAAAAACCTAAGTTTTCACCGGCTTCAACCGCAGGTCTTGTTAAAATAATACGCTTTACTTCTTTATTCTTTAACGCTTTAACAGCAAGAGCAACACCGGTGTAAGTTTTACCGGTTCCGGCAGGGCCAATGGCAAAAACCATATCATTTTTACGCATACTTTCAACTAATTTGCGCTGATTGGCCGTTTGTGGTTTGATGATTTTACCGCCAACGCCGTGCAAAATCACATCGCCGGCTTGGTCTGATGTGGTATAGTCTGCGCTACTTTCGCTTGTTAAAACCCTTTCAATCATATTTTCGTCTAAACGATTGTATTTGCCAAAATGAACCATTAGCATGGTCATGCGGCGATCAAACTCCTCTAATTGCTCTTCCTCTCCATAGGCCTTAATTTTATTGCCTCGGGCTACAATTTTTAACTTCGGAAAATACTTCTTTAATACTTCAATGTTGACGTTGTGTGCGCCAAAGAATTCTTTTGGGGAGATTTCTTCTAATTCTAGGATAAGTTCGTTCAAAAGCGATGGGTATTTAGTAAAATTATCTGTTTTGTTTTATTAGTTTTGTGCTTGAATTAAAGATAAGATTTTAAGATTATCTATTACAAATCTAAATGAAAATATTTAGAGTAAACATTTTCGTTTAAACTAAAAACAAAATAGTTTTTAACATGCGTTAAGACCTTCATTTTTAAAATTAAATCATAAAAAACTAACAACATCTTAACATGGCAATCATCACACTTACAACAGATTTTGGCGAAAAAGACTATTTCGCCGGAGCCGTTAAAGGTGCTATTTACAGCGAGCTTCCCGATGTTAAAATTGTTGATATCTCGCATTCTGTTTCGCCTTTTAATATTTCGGAGGCTGCTTACATAACTATGAGTGCCTATAGCAGTTTTCCTAAAGGAACGATTCATATTATTGGAATAGATTCTGAATTACATCAGGAGAACAAACACATAGCTGTTAAGCTTGACGACCACTATTTTATTTGCGCAAACAACGGCATAATGAGCATGGTTTGCCAACAAATAGCCCCTTCCGAAATTGTAGAAATCAATATACACGACAAAATTGAAACCAGTTTTCCCGTTTTGGATGTGTTTGTAAAGGTTGCCTGCCACATTGCACGTGGAGGCACTTTAGGTGTTATTGGAAAAACGATTGACACCATCAAACCAATTAAAAACATGGTGCCATTGGTAAACGACGAGAAAAATCAAATTATTGGCAGTGTTATCTACATAGATAATTACGGAAATGTGGTTTCTAATATAAAACATAAGTTTTTTCAGGACATTCAAAAAGGACGCAGTTTTCAAATTTCAGCACGTAATCATAAATTCTCAATCATCTATAAAAAATACAGCGATGTGGTTAATTTCGATGTAGGCGAATCTGAATACGAAGGTCGCGGACTTGTGGTTATCAATACAGCGGGTTATCTTGAAATTGCCATTTATAAAAGCAACAACAATACCATTGGCGGTGCATCTACGCTAATGGGTCTAAAAGAAATGGATACCATTACCATAAATTTTACATAAAACAAAACCCATGTTAGTAAGAATTGTAAAAATGAGTTTTGAACCGGCAAAAATTCCGGAATTTCTCGATAACTTTCACCAAAATAAAAAAGCCATCAGAAATTTTGAAGGTTGCCAATTACTAGAGTTGTATGCCGATAAAAATCAGAGCAATATCTATTTCACTTACAGCTATTGGGAAAATGATTATAATTTGGAAAATTACCGTAATTCAGACTTATTTAAACAAGTTTGGGCCAAAACAAAACCGTTGTTCAATGATCAACCCCAAGCATGGAGCGTTGATAAAATTGTAACTTTATAAATTATTACTAATCATGAAAGCCATATTTATTAAAGAAATTAACTCATTTTTTGCGTCACCCATTGGCTATTTGGTGGTTGGTATCTTTTTGATTATTAACGGACTTTTCCTTTTTGTATTTAAAGGGGAATTCAATATACTCGATAATGGCTTTGCAGATTTATCAGCTTTTTTTGTTCTAGCACCATGGGTGTTTTTATTTTTGGTCCCGGCTGTAACCATGCGCAGTTTTTCCGAAGAAAGAAAACAAGGTACTATTGAGGTTTTACTTACAAAACCAATTTCATCATTTCAATTAGTGTTTGGTAAATTTCTTGGCTCATTTACGCTCATATTTATAGCGTTATTGCCTACGCTTTTATATGTTTTTACAATTTGGCAATTGGGCAATCCTGTAGGTAATTTAGATTTAGCAGCCACAACAGGATCTTATATAGGTTTGTTGTTTTTGGCAGCTACTTTTACTGCAATTGGTGTATTTGCCTCCACCCTATCTCAAAACCAAATTGTAGCTTTTATTATTACCATTTTATTGTGTTTTATAATGCTGTATGGTTTTGATGGTCTGGCAGATCTTAATGTATTAAATAACACATTTAAGATTGAAACTTTGGGTCTAAATTATCATTTTAACAGTGTTAGTCGCGGAGTTATCGACACACGTAATCTCATCTATTTTGTAAGTGTTACGACTGTATTTTTAGTATTTACAAAACTCAACCTTAACCAAATTAAACAATGATTGTAACACCTGCTTTAGTTATTTTTTTAGTTCTTACTTTTATTCCTGTTTTTCTGTTTGTGCGAACCATCGATAAAAGAAAATGGTTAAGCCTGTTGGTAAGTGTCGTGTTAACACCCCTTATTTACTTTTATATGCTTTATCCGTTCTTAAATATTATTGTGCCTTTTCACCATGAAAAATATTTTAATGCCGAAAAATGGGAGAAGAAACCCGGTTTACGCTACGAAATGATTAGTCATATTGTAAATGACAGCGTTTTCTTCGGAAAAACTAAAACTGAAGTCGATAATCTCATAGGAACTTATGAATGGTTAAGTTGGGACGACAGTTTAAAACAACACGACGAGAACAAATGGAACTACGGACTTGGCCTATTGCCCGGCGCCTTTAATGAAGAAAAAGAGTGTGCTACCTTCATCTTCAAGAATGATACTCTGGTAGAAATTGAACGCTATAAGGAGCAAATTGTATACGAGGATAATGAGTAATTCTAAATTTAAAATACCTGTTATTGTTATAATTTTAGTGGTAATTGCTAACATTGTTAGTCAGCAATTTTACGGCAGGTTCGATTTAACAAAAGACAAACGCTACACCCTTTCTGATGCTGCTATTGAAACAGTAGTGAATGTAGATTCACCTATTATAATTGACGTGTTTTTAGAAGGCGAATTCCCTTCGGAGTTTAAACGACTCAGAAATGAAACGCAACAATTATTGGAAGAATTTAAAGTCCACAACCCAAACATTATCTTTAATTTTTTTAATCCAACAAAAGACGAAACCAATAAAGAAGAAATCATTTCGCAACTTACCGAACGCGGACTACAACCATATCAAATTAACGTGAAAGAAAGTGGTAAAACGTCGCAAACCATTATATTTCCTTGGGCATTGGCAAGTTATGAAGATTATTCGGTTAAAATTCCTTTGATTAAAAATCGATTGGGAGATACCCAACAGGATTTAGTTAATAATTCTGTTCAGCATCTAGAATACGCCTTTGCCGATGCTTTTAAAAAGCTTACGCAAGACAAGGAAAAAAGAATTGCAGTGCTCAAAGGTAACGGACAGTTAGAAGACATCTACATCGCCGATTTTTTACAGTCTGTACGCGAATATTATTTTATTGCACCATTTACTTTAGACAGCGTTGCACAACAACCACAAAAAACCTTAGAACAACTTAAATCTTTCGATTTAGTGATTTCGGCAAAACCTAGTGAGTCGTTTTCTGAAGAAGAAAAGCTGGTTTTAGACCAACACTTAATGTCTGGAGGTAAAAGCATTTGGCTTACTGAAGGTGTTATTATGGATCGCGATAGTCTTTATTCAGAAAGTGGTAGCGCAGTAGCAGTAATTAAAGACTTAAATCTCAACGATTTTTTCTTTAAATATGGCATACGCATCAATCCTAATATTGTTTTAGATATGTATTCGTCACCCATTCCTTTGGCTGTAGGCGAAGGAAATAATATGCAGTTAATGCCCATTACCTGGCAGTATTCGCCATTAGCGGCCAGCAACCCCGAGCATCCTATTACCACCAATCTTAATCTTGTTAAGTTTGATTTCGCAAGTCAAATAGATACACTCAAAAATAATCTTAATAAAACAGTTTTATTGCAAAGCTCTCCATTGTCTAAACTTCAAGGTGTGCCGGCAATGATAAGTCTCGATATAGTAACGGCAGAACCCGATAAAACTTCATTTAACAAGGGTCCGCAAAACTTAGCTGTGCTAATCGAAGGCGAATTCACCTCTGTTTACAATAATCGTGTTTTACCTTTTGAACTCACTAATTTTAAAAGTACCGGCAATAATTCTAAAATGTTAGTTATTTCTGACGGCGATGTCATAAAAAACGATGTTTTAAGAAAACAGCCACAAGATTTAGGTTTTGATAGATCTGGTAACCAACCGGTTGGAAATAAAGAATTTTTACTGAACGCGGTTAATTATATGTTGCAAGACGACGGACTCGTTAAACTGCGCAGTAAAGAAGTGGCCATTGCCTTTTTAGACCCTGAAAAAATTGCTC
The DNA here is from genome assembly GCF_006494535.1 of Paucihalobacter ruber. Classification (GTDB taxonomy): domain Bacteria; phylum Bacteroidota; class Bacteroidia; order Flavobacteriales; family Flavobacteriaceae; genus Paucihalobacter; species Paucihalobacter ruber. Next base: position 163,667 of record NZ_VHIQ01000004.1, on the reverse strand, counting down.
CCGAAAAAACAAAATGGCAAGTTATCGCAGTAGCCTTACCGCTTTTAATTCTTGCTGTTTTCAGTCTTGTATTTGGGTATTTAAGAAAACAACAATACACTTAAAACTTGTTAATAAGTTTGTTTTAAAAACCAACAGTATTGAGATATATTTGTAAACCTGAATAATAGTCAAAAGAAACCAAAATAATATACATGAAATTCATTGTATCGAGTACAACTTTACTAAAGCAATTGCAAGTGTTAGGCGGTGTTATCAACACGTCGAATACTTTGCCTATTCTGGATAACTTTTTGTTTGAACTAAAAGATTCAAAACTTACTGTTTCTGCTAGCGACTTGGAAACAACCATGTCTTCAACTTTAAGCGTCGAGGCCGATGAAGACGGCAGTATTGCGCTTCCTGCAAGAATTTTGTTAGACACGCTTAAAACCTTTCCGGAACAACCTTTAACTTTTGTAGTAGAAGATAATCACACTGTAGAAATTAGCTCCAGTCATGGTAAATACGCTGTGGCCTATGCTGAAGGATCTGAATTTCCAAAATCGGTAAATCTGGAAGATCCAAGCAGCACTACAATGGTTGGTGATGTATTGGCAACTGCTATTAGCAAAACCATTTTTGCAGCCGGTAATGATGATTTACGTCCGGTTATGAGCGGTGTGTTCTTTCAGTTTTCGACCGAGGGTTTGACATTTGTAGCCACAGACGCACACAAGCTGGTAAAGTATAGTCGCAGTGACGTAAGTGCTTCACAAGTAGCCGAATTTATTATGCCTAAAAAACCTCTCAATCTTTTAAAAGGTATTCTGGCAGGAAGTGAAGATGAAATACTAATTGAGTACAACGAATCTAATGCCAAATTTACCTTTAATAACACGCAGTTGGTCTGTAGATTAATTGATGGTAAATACCCTAACTATGAGGCCGTAATTCCAAAAGAAAATCCAAATAAACTACTTATCGACAGATCACAATTTTTAAGTTCAGTGAGACGTGTGAGTATTTTTTCTAACAAAACAACACATCAAATAAGATTAAAAATTGCCGGTGCCGAACTAAACATTTCAGCCGAAGATATTGATTTTAGTAATAAAGCCGAAGAACGTTTAAGTTGTGATTATCAGGGAGACGATATGCAAATTGGTTTTAACTCACGTTTTCTAACAGAAATGTTGAACAATCTTAGTTCAGATAACGTTCAACTAGAAATGAGCTTGCCAAATCGTGCCGGTATTTTAACACCCGCCGATGGTTTGGATGAAGGCGAACAAATTATCATGCTGGTAATGCCGGTCATGCTAAATAACTAACAACTAATACAATCCAAAATTAAAGCCCGCAGTAATGTGGGCTTTTTTATTTGATGTGTTTGGTATGAGTCTACAATTAACACGTAACCCACGGTTGAAACCGTGAGTTTATTGAATAAATCGAATACTTAACGGATAAGAAGGCATCTCCCCATTACTGGCTTTAATAGCATTGATGATGGGGAAAACAAAAGAGATAATTCCTATTATGATAAGACCTAAAATCCCGAGTCCGATTAAAAAAATCAATGGAACGCAAATAATAGCGTAAATGATCATACTCAATTGAAAGTTTACGATAGACTTACCGTGTTCGTCCATGCCTTCTATTTTGTCTTTTTGAGTTAACCAAAGTATCAACGGAACGAGCAAACCGCCAAATCCTGTAATATAGCTTAGCATTTGTGATAAATGCGTTATAACTATTAATTGATTGTCAACGCGTTTTAAAGTGTGGTAGTTAGATTCCATAATATATCCATTTATACTATTTAGACTACCAAACTTTAAAAATGTTACATTTTTTAACTTTTAACCTTAAAAACTTTCTCCAAAATAGTATCCATTAAACACCATTTGGTTAAAGACGATTGTAACAAATTGGCACCAACAAAAGCTGTGAACCACAACCAGTTAATGTTTACATAAATTGCTAACAGCAAACTAATTAATATAAAGGTACCTGCTATACCTCTTACAATTCTGTTTTTCATAAATATAGATTTATTAATGATTTAATTTCAAATTGATTGTTCTATCGGAATTACTACTGCTCTAATAGGATTATTGGTTTCAACTCCTTGATTAAAAACACTGATGAGTTCAAATAAATTTTTAATGTTTTCGTCTTCGGTAAATGAAAAAAACATCACCGACTCGCTCGCACCTTTCACGCTGGGAAACCAACTGGAAGTTGCCAATAAATCGTTTTGATTTTTATAGCCTTCTATTTCTGAGCCACTAAAACTCTCGATATTGGCTTTTTTAAAGAGTTTCAAAACATCATCTTGAAAATCTTCAACGGCTGTTACAATTACTAATTTCATTTTAGTCTATTATTTTATTGTTCGCTAAACTTATTCTCATCTTTTAAATGAAACACCATCTTTGTGAACCTCTGCAGTTCTCTATGTAACTTCGCGTTATAGCTGTATCACAAAGGGTCGCAAAGTAGCTCAAAGTTTCACGAAGATTTTAGTGAATTTTTGTTTTGCTATGTATTAATAATAATTTTATCATTTATAATTTTTCTTTTCAATCATGTAATACACCAATGGCACCACCAACAGTGTTAAAAATGTTGACATAATGGTACCGCCCATTAATGAGATGGCCAATCCTTGGAAAATAGGATCAAATAAAATCACAAAGGCACCAATCACCACCGTACCGGCTGTTAATAAAATTGGTGTAGTTCTTACCGCACCGGCTTCTATTACCGCCTGTTTTAAAGGAATACCTTCTTCTAATCTCAAATTCACAAAGTCAATAAGTAATACCGAATTCCTCACCATAATACCTGCTAAAGCTATCATACCTATAAAAGAGGTTGCAGTAAAAAATGCACCCATCATCCAGTGACCTAATACAATACCAATTAAAGATAATGGTATGGCCACCATCATCACGATTGGCGCTTTAAAGTTTTGAAACCAGCCAACAATCAAGATGTATATAATGAAAATGACTCCTAAAAATGCCACACCTAAATCTCTAAATACCTCAAGTGTAATTTGCCATTCGCCATCCCATTTAACCGTGTAGTTATCTTCAAAATCGGGTTGTTTGATGTAAAGTTCATCTAGTTTGTAGCCTGCTGGTAAATCTATGGCTTGCAACTTATCGCTGATGCCTAATATGGCGTACACCGGACTTTCGAGCGCTCCTGCCATATCGGCCATTACATACACCACACGCTTTTGGTTTTTTCGGTAAATACTTTTGGGTTTAATACCTTCTTCAATGGTTACCAAATCAGATACCGGTACCATATTGCCTGTATTAGATTTTATTTGTAAACCCAACACATCGTCAATACTCGTTTTTTCTTGTTCGGCTAAGGCTAATACCACACCCACTTGTTTAGACGCATTCTCATCATATAAATTGGTAATGGCACGCTTGCCTAAAGCCATATTCATGGTGTGTGTGATTTGCTCCGGCATTACCCCGTAAAGCATGGATTTTTCTTTATCAATAATAAGCTGATATTCTTTTTGATCGGCTTCTACCATCCAATCTACATCCACCACATCGGTTGTGTTGATTAAAATATTTTGAACCGCATCGGCTACTTTTATTTGCTCTTCGTAATCCGGACCGTAAATTTCGGCTACAATGGTTGATAATACCGGTGGTCCTGGTGGTACTTCTACCAACTTCACATTAGCGTTGAACTTGGCAGCAATCTTCTGAATATCTGGGCGTAGCAACTTTGCAATGTCATGACTTTGGGCTTTTCTATCGTGTTTATCTGTTAAGTTCACTTGAATATCAGCCATATTACTACCGCCACGCAAATCGTAGTGGCGTACCAATCCGTTAAAAGTAATTGGTGCCGATGTACCAACATAACTTTGATAATTTACCACTTCAGGTCTTGTGGCTAAATACTGTGAAATTTCTTTAGTCACTACAGCTGTACGCTCCAATGTAGTGCCTTCAGGCATATCGATAACTACCTGAAATTCGTTTTTGTTATCAAATGGCAACATTTTAACCGCTACCGTTTTTGTAAAAAACAATCCTACAGAACCTAACAGTAAAAAAAAGGTAATACCTAAAAACAACCAGCGCTTGGTTTTATTTTCAATCAGCGGATTTTCAAATTTTGCATAAATCTTGTAGATCATGGTATCTGAAATATCCTTGGCTTCTTCTACTTCACCGGCCTCATTTTTCTTGTCTTTTTCACGTAAGAAAATGTAACCTAAATACGGTGTGATGGTCAAGGCTACAAACAGAGATAAAATCATGGCAATAGAAGCACCTATGGGCATCGGACTCATATATGGACCCATTAAACCACTTACAAAAGCCATTGGTAGCACAGAGGCAATTACTGTAAATGTGGCTAAAATAGTTGGGTTACCTACTTCATTGATAGCATACAAAGCTGCCTGTTTAAAAGGCAAACGTTTCATTTTAAAATGCCTGTGCATATTTTCGGCAATGATAATGGAATCATCCACCACAATACCGGTAACGAATACCAAAGCGAATAGTGTAATTCTATTTAAAGTGTAATCTAATAAATAGTAGCTCAATAATGTTAAAGCAAAGGTAATTGGAACCGATAAAAATACCACCAAACCACCGCGCCAGCCCATTGCCAGCATTACAACGATGGTTACGGCGATGATAGCACCAATTAAGTGCAATAACAGTTCTGAAACTTTTTGCGAGGCCGTTTCGCCGTAATTTCTCGTGATTTCAACATGAACATCGTCGGGAATTAAATTGCTGCGTAAGTGTTCTACCTTATCCAGAATAATATCTGAAATCTTCATAGCATCAGCACCTTTGCGCTTAGCTACAGAAATGGTAACGGCAGCATATTCGCCTTTGAATTCAGATTTTTTAGTGCTGGAACCACCAAACCCCAAAGCACTGTAGGTTTCAGGAATTTCCGGTCCATCGATAATATCGGCGACTTGTTTTAAGTAAACAGGCTGATTATCTCGTGTGCCAACTATAAGTTGTTCTACATCGGTAGTCGATTTTAGAAATTCGCCTGTGGTTACAGAAAATTCGGTATCTCTATTACTAAAATTACCGGCACTTAACTGCTGATTACTCGCGCGAATCATTTGGGCAACAGTCAAAAAATCGAGACCGCTGGCAGCTAATTTATCTTTATCTAATACTACTCGAACTTCGCGATCTCGCCCACCAATACGATGTGTAATGGCAACATCGGTAATTTTTTCAATTTCGTTAGTGAGTTCCTGAGCCATCAGTTTAAGCTCATAATCATCATAGTTTTCACTCCACAAGGTTAAACCAAGCATTGGTACATCGTCAATGGCTCTGGTTTTCACAAGCGGAAAGGTGACGCCTTGTGGCATTTCATCCATATGCTTATTAATCTCATTGTAAAGCTTTACAAACGAGCGCTCAATGTCTTCGCCTACATAAAACTGAACAATCACCATTCCTTGCTCATTCATGGCGGTAGAATAGACATACTCTACACCGGTGATGTTGGAAATCAATTTCTCTAAGGGTTTTAAGACCCGTGATTCTACCTCGGTTGGACTGGCACCGGGATAGCCTACAAAAATGTCGGCCATGGGCACATCAATTTGAGGTTCTTCCTCACGCGGAATTAAAAACGAACTATATACGCCAATCACCATAAACACCACCATGAGTAATATGGTGAGCTTTGAAGTCATAAATGCTTTGGCAATTTTTCCTGCTAATCCTTCTTTCATGTTTTTATATGTTTAATTTGCATTTTAAAGGGATTCCTGACTGCCGGCAGGCAGGTCCGCTTCTATCCCTAACGCATTGAAATTTAGTTATAAATTACGCTAGCACCGTTATACAATTTACTTTCGGCATTTACAATAAGGCTTTCACCATTTTGCAATCCTGATAATACTTCAACCTCGTTACCAAAAGTTCTACCTAATCTCAACCATCTCAAAATAGATGTATTAGATTCACTTACCGTATAAACACCCGTTAATTGTCCGCGATTTACTACCGCATTAACAGGTATTAAAATAGCACCTTCAATGCCATTGCTTTCCACCGGAAAATTAACAGTGGCAAACATCCCGGATTTTAAACCTTCCGGTTTATCGTTTAAAACAGCTGTCACTAAAAACTGCCCACCGGTTTGTTGTGAAGAAGCACTGACCTCTGTAATTTTTGCATCTATACTTTTATTTAATGATTTAACAAGTACGGTAACGGGCATGCCTTCAGTTATTTTAGCAATTTGCGACTCCGGCACTCGGGTTTTGATTTCAAGTACTTCGGGGTTCTCAATAGTCAACAATGTCATTCCCGGATTGGCCATATTACCTTTTTCAATAAATTTACCTGTAACCACGCCGCTAAATGGAGCTTTGATATTCACATAAGCAAACTGAGCATTGATCTCATTTTTCATTTGATTGGCTGCCTCTAATCTGGCTTTGGCCATATTGTAATGTGCAGTGATATCATCCAATTCCTTTTGAGACGCACTGTTATCAGCAAAAAGGTTTTTAAACCTGTTGTAATCTTTTTCAGCATTGGTAAAAGCCGCTGTGGCTTCGGTTATTTGTGCATTAACCTGAGCTTGTTTGGCTTGTAAATCGACATTGTTAATACTTAATAACAATTGTCCTTGTGCCACCTTTTCGCCCACCGATACATAAATATTATCTACATAACCCATATTTCGGGTGCTGAGATTGGCTGTTTTTACAGCTGAAATAGTTCCGCTACTAGACAAGAAGCCACCGCGGTTGTTGGTATCAACTTTAAGTACTTCTACTTTAACTACGGCATCGCTACTAACGTTTGTTTGTTGTTCTTTACCACCACAACTGCTTAATAGTAGTGCAGTAATGATGACACCTGTGATATATATATGCTTCATTTTTTATTGATTTTTAAAGTTAATTATTAATTGGTTTTGGTTAAAAAATCTAAATAGGATTGAGAATAGTTATACTCAAAAATAGTTTGATAATATTCTAATTGTTTTTGTGCATACTGGGTTTCGGCCATGAGTAAATCTGAGGTTGTTTCAAGACCTTCTTTAAAACGATTGGTTCTAATTCTGAGTGATTCTTCAGATTGCTCTAAAGCAAGCGCCGTTAGTTTTAAACGGTTCTCGGCGTCGGTCAAGGCACGTTTGGCCTGCTTTAATTCCATTTGGCTTTGAGATACATATTGTTCATATTCCAGCTTAGACTGTTCCAACTGCGACTTGCTTTGCTTAGATTTGGCAAAACGTGTGGAACCTTCAAAAATATTCCACTTTAATTGTGCGCCTACCAAGTAACCACTGGCATCACCTTGAAATATTTGATCGTCGTATAACTCATAACTTCCAAAGGCGTTAAGCGTTGGTAAAAAAGTCATACCATCGGCTTTATGCATGGTTTTATAAGCTTCAGTAGCCATTTCCATAGCTTTTATATCGGCGCGATTGGTGGAAACGCCATCTGAGTTGACTAAATTCTTGACTTCAAGTGATAACTCATCGGAAGGTTTGTAAACCACATCATCGTTATCGTTCATCAAAAATGATAAATAATTGGAAGCGTTTTTTACGTTACTTCTTGCTGCTTGTAATTGGTTTTGAACATCGGTCACGCGTACTTCAACAGCTAACACATCAGCACGTTGTAAATAGCCTTGCTTAAAACTATTTTCGGCTATGGTTTGATTAGACTGAGCTGCCTCCAAAGCTTTTTCTAATACATCAACTGCTTTATAGGCCAGTTGTAATTGCATATAAGCTTTGTCTACTTCAAAATTAATATAGTCTGTAATGCGCTGCGATTGTAATGAAGTTGCCTCCATTTTAGATTTAGCAGCTTTTCGCTGGTAAAAACCATCCAAGTTAATTAAGGGTTGCTCTACCTCGAGTCGGGTTGCAAAGTTTTGTGTTTGACTTGGATTATTGAGTAAATCGGGATTAAAATCGCCTTGCGTTAAAATACCCTGATTTAATTTTGAACCAAAAGCCATTAACGGATTGGTAGTTGTAAATCCGGTATGTGATACAGCAATATTGGGAAGAAAAACGGCATTGGTTTGGCGGTATTCTGCCTTGGCCTGATTAAATGCTTCCTGAGATATTTTAATGCTGCGGTTTTCTTCGTTAACCCGGTTTAAAACTTCAAGCTTACTAATAGGAGCTATTTGCTGGGCTTGGAGTAAAAAACTTAAGCTAATCAAACCAAATGTTAAGATGTATATGCGTTTATTCATGATTACTGATTTTTACAATGCAAAAGTACCTTTCAAAAACACGGTGGTCAGTAACCTTTGTTACCAAAAAAAAGGAGACTGCATTTCGCAGCCTCCTCCATTACTAACCAATAAAAACCAACAATTCTGCTAGTTTACTCTTCGCGTTCCGCCGTGTCCGCCGGCAACGATTACCATTATTTTTAAGCTTAAATAAAGAAACTTAAAAAATTGTATAATGGGATTCATCATTTTAAAACGCTGATATTTTGAAATTCTCTTTGTCATGATTAGATATATTATTCAGGAATTAACCACCATAGCGGTTTCATTTTTGCTTTGTAGATAAAGGCATGATGAAGCGCAAGTTTTAACCAATGTCCTGCCAAACCTATTGATGCAAATGTTTTACCAAGTTTTCGTCCTTGTGTATCGGCGTATGTTTTATAGTCTGGCACTATTGGAAAAGTGGTAATACTAATTCCGCTACCAGATGTTAATCCAAACCCCGCCGAAGCAATACAAGCAGCACCCATATTACCCATAGAGCCTTTGTGTTGTAATTCATTTTTTCCGCTTTTTATGGCGTCAATAATATTATCGGCAACCAATTTAGCTGTAATACCCGATGGCATACCTGTTCTTGGTGGTGCCGGGAAAATTTCGGTGCCGTTTTTACTTTTTCTTGGTTTAGAAATGCTATGCGGTGGCGCAAAAGCTATGCCTGGTGCAAAAATATTTTTATATGTTGGGTTTTGATAAGTTTCAGGCCAATCTTGTACGGTCCATTCTTCATATGGTTTAGATGTGTAATCGGCATCGACTACCATAAAACCTTTAAATAGTTTTTCTGTAATATCATTTCCGGTTTTATCGTAGGCTTTAAAACCGTGACCTGAAAAGGAAGGAATGAGCATTGCAAAATCGTAGTTTTCGGTTTTAAATTCGCCTTCAAGGTTTTCGTAATGTGCTATACCATTTTCAATTTTTTGAACACCGGCACCTAAAATCCATTTGATGTTGCGATCTTCAAAAATCATTTCTACCATTTCGTGAGATTTCATGGTCATTCCGCCGTAAGACAGTAACATGCCGTCCATACCAAAATCGCCCAATTGATACTCGTTGGAAATCCAGGTGATTTCGGCCATATCGCGAACCTTGTGTCTTCTCAGTTCTTGTTCAACATTCAAAATATACTCAAAGGCAGCACCTTGACATGTGGCTTTGGCATGACCGGTACCAATAAGAATTTTAGCTTTTTTACCTTGCTTCATTTGTTGAATTAAAGCGTTTAAGCCTTCCCAGGCATGCTCAGCATGGTTGTACGTGCACACCGAAAAAGTTTTATTTTGGCCGGGATTGAGACCTTCAGTAGCTTCAAAATTTAGTTTTGGTCCGGTGGCGTTAATCAAATAGTCGTAAGTTACTTTTTCCTTTTTACCCTTTTGTTCTCCTACAACATACTCAACTTCTACATAAGGATTTTCTAATTGGATATCGCCTTCAGGATAAAAGGCAACTGCTTTGGCTTGTTTGTAGTTGATGTGTTTTTTTTTGTAAAGTGGTTTAAGAGGAAATAAAATACTTTTGGATTTCATTCGGCCAATGCCAACCCAGATGTTACTGGGAATCCACTGGTAATTGCTGTTGGGAGAAACGACTTCAACAATATGTTCTTTTGATAATTTTCGTCTTAAATGTGCGGCCGCCACATGACCAGAGATTCCGGCACCCAATACAACAATTTTTGCCATGACTTTTAATATTTATTCAAATTTAAGACTATCAAAATCGATAGTCTGCAACAATTGTTACATAAAAAAAGAGGTTAATTTGAACCAAACCAACCTCTTTTTCCCCTACTAACCAATTTCTATAATCACTCTTCCGGTTGGTCTGTATTTTTCTTACCGCTAGTCATAAATATAACGAGGGCTGTTATTAAAGCCACGCAAACAGCGGCAAAGACGGCAATCATTATGACACCGTTAGTCCAATTGTAAAGAGCTATAGAAGATTGTAACATATTATGTTTATTAAAATCCATTACAAAAATATCTACTAGATAAATAATAAAATATGACAATTGTCATTTATGCAGGAAAGTATAAATTTTTAAATTGAAAAGGCGCCGGTTTATCCAAGTGCCTTTTCTGCTATTAATCAATTCTTAGGGTTAGAATCAACTATGATTATTTATGAGTGCTATTAAATCGTTTTTTTGAACAACACCCGATTGACGCCATAACTGTTGACCATTTTTAAACAGCATAAGCGTTGGGACACCTCTTACCTGATATTTTGCTGCGAGAGACTGATTTTTGTCTACGTCGATTTTAATGATACTCACTTTATCTCCCAAAGTGGCTTTGACATCACTTAATATCGGGGACATCATTTTACACGGGCCGCACCATTCGGCGAAAAAATCGATTAAAACCGGTTTGTTTTGCTGAATTATTTCGTTAAAACTACTCATGTTCTTTATTAAATTTAATACTCCAAATGCCTCTTACTTCGTTTAAACCATAGCCCGTAGCCTGATCTGCCGGATAACGTTCTTTTAATGTTAGTGAGGTTTTTGGCGTGATATCTTGATTTGGTTTTCCATGACATTGTAAACACATAGCGTTGGTCGTAATAGGATAATAAAACCTTACATCGTTTTCATTTTCTAAGACAATTGCTTCTGGTTCTTGATTTTTTGCTATTACCGATTTAAAATGTGCAATATAACTAAGTTCTTCCTGGTTGGCCAAATTATCGCCATTTCTCGGCTTGTCTGTAACACGTTTAATATTTGCGTTGTGAACCTTTGCCATACTATCGGTTAGATGAATGGCTTTTATGTTGCAAAAATCTACTGCGGCTTCAGTGCCATTTTTCTGAATTTGTGTCATTAAATTTTTGCCTAGAATGGCTTTGGTGCTCATGGCGTATTCTAAACCAATATCTTCATAAGATTTAACCTGTTGCTGTTGCTGATTTTCATTGGCGCCATATCTGTTGCCCATACCTTTTCCTTGGCCTTGGCCTCTACCCATTCCTTTGCCTCTTGCTCCCGGATTCATTTCATTATAATGATCCTCGAACCACTCGGGTTGTTCAATTTCAAAATCATACATGTATTCGGCAATTTTTTCTATGGTAGATTCGGGATAGGGCGTTTTTGGCATGACACCAAATCTACGTACTGCACCTTTCATTTTGGCATCGGCCTCATTAGGATTTTTAATCCATGATTGCATACTGGCTATAAAGTCTTCTTTAGTAGTGTTGCTATCAATGTAATGTCTTTTAATGGCAATCATGGGCGGACCAATTCTATCGTCGTGGCCGGCAGTTGGACTGTGGCACACGTAGCAATTGGTTTCCATTAACTTTTTACCGGGATGATCCTGATTATTCTGCTGTTTTTCAAAAGTTCTCACAGCATATTGAGATTCTTTTTTATTAGAATCACATGACTGAACAACAACAATTGCTATAAGGGATAAAAGTTGGAAAAATTTCATAACGTATAAATTATTACAAAATTACCATAAACCATTGATTACAAATGTAACAAATGTTACAATTTCAACACTTTAATGTTGTTTCTATGAAGTGAAATAGCCCCTGAATGTTCTAAACTTTTTAGTAATCTTGAAATCACCACACGAGACGTGTGTAAATCGTGTGCAATTTGTTGATGCGTTACCTGAATTTCATCGTTATGGTTAACCATAGCTTTGTCTCTTAAATATTTTAGCAAACGTTCGTCCATTTTTAAAAAGGCAATGGTATCAACCGCTTCAAGAAGTTCAGACATTCTATTGTGATAGCTTTGTAAAATAAAACTTTGCCAGCTTCTATAGGTACGCATCCATTCGTCCATTTTCTGAACAGGAATCATGATAATTTCTGCATCCGTTTCGGCTACGGCTCTTATTTCGCTTTTAGATTGCCCCATACAGCAAGACAAGGTCATGGCACAGGTATCACCGCGTTCAAGGAAATACAAAATCAATTCATCGCCGTTGTTGTCTTCGCGTAAAATTTTAATGGCACCACTTACCAACAGCGGCATAGAACGAATGTAATCGCCTATTTCTATTAGTTTTTCTCCTGCTTTAATGTGTTTTAATTCGCCTGCCTTATTGATTTCTTCGAGTAAGGCGTCTTCAAATAAATAGCCGTAGTTGGTTTGTAGTAAGTCTTTCATTAATTAGTTAATTATACTTTGTAAAGATAACTTAACTTGAAGGAAAGTGCAATATTATATTTTGATGAAAATTAAGTGTTTGATTAATATTCCATTTAAAAAAACCGTCCTAAAAATAGGACGGTCTTTATGAATTAAGGTTTTAAAATTTCATTTAATATCAAATCTTTATCTAATTTTTTGGTGCAGAAAAACCAATCATCGCAATGTAACTCATCGGTGTTATTCATTCTGTCTGCTGCGACTCCACAAGAACCTGCAGGCGATATTATTACATCTTTACCTGGTTCCCAATCGGCAGGCGTAGCAACATTAAATTTATCAGAAGTTTGCATAGCTATTAATGCGCGATACATCTCATCAAAATTTCTACCCAAACTTAATGGATAATAAATAATGGCTCTTACAATTCCATTAGGATCAATAAAAAACACAGCTCTCACTGCTTGGGTTTTATGTTCACCCGGCTGAATCATGCCATATTTATTTGCCACTTCCATGGTAATGTCTTCAATTAATGGAAATTTCACCTCGATATTTTCCATTCCGTTAAATTTGATTTTATCTTTAATGGTACGTAACCAAGCTATATGACTGTAAAGACCATCAATAGACAAACCTACCAACTTACAATTGGCTTTGTTAAATTTTTCTTCCAAATGAGCAAAAGTCATAAATTCTGACGTACAGACAGGTGTGAAATCTGCCGGGTGACTAAATAAAATAACCCATTCGCCTTTATAATCTTCGGGGAAATTAATTTCACCTTGTGTAGTAACAGCTTTAAAAGCCGGTGCCTTATCACCTATTCTTGGCATTTGCTGTTGTTTAACCGCATTTGTTGTTTCTGTTGTATTCATATCATTAATATTATTTATTGCAAATTTAGTTTATGATAGTTTTTATGAATGTGACATTTGTCACACAATTTGATTTAATTTATAAATAGTTTTGTTGGTTGAATTAATTTTTTTTGATAAAAACATCGACATTTGAAGTTTACCAAAAGACCCGAATCTAAATTAAAATGAGTCTAAGTTTTAAAATAACTGCTGCAATATTATCAGTACTTATTTTACTGAACTGCACTATTGTTACAGTGACTTATGCTTATTATGAACTTGATCCCATTGGTTTTATAGAAAAACTTTGTGTTAATAAAGAAACGCCTGAAGCTCAGTGTAAAGGTAAATGTCAACTCATGACGGTTTCAGGCTTAACCGACCAACAAAAAAATCAACCTGAGGCTGTTTTTGAATATAAAGAGATTGTTTTGTTTAATTCTGTATTGTCCTTATTTCAAATTGAATCAAAAACTATGGTAAACAACAATGTCCTCTCTTACTATCAAAATCTTTACAAATTTCTAGTAGATTTTGATAGTTTTCATCCACCACAGTTCTCATAAATTATTCATTATAATGCCTTAAAGAGGCATACTTTCATTTTTTAATTGAATAATTTATAAATCAACGGTTACTAATTAGGCATTGTTTAGCTTAAGGTAGCCAGTTGTATAACAATCATATCATGAACATAAAATATATCCTTAGCACGCTACTTTGCTTGCTCTACACAGTCGTATCCTTAAGTCAGGAAGTAAAAACGGTTACAACTGATAGTTTAAAACAAAAAACCATTAACCTAAATGAAGTAATTGTAACCGGTAGTATCAAAAAAGATCCCGTTTTTAGTGTGGTAGCCATTCAATACGCCAAAAAAGTAGTACAACCTAAAAACGTTGCCGATTTGTTTAACGATCTCAATGGCTTTAGCGTTATTAAGCGCGGTAACTACGCCATAGACCCGTCTTTTAGAGCTGCTCAATACGAACAACTTAACGTGCAATACGACGGTGGAACAAAAGTAATGCACGCTTGTCCCAACAGAATGGATCCAATAACAACGCACGTTATTCCAGAAGAAATTTCTAAAATTGAAATTGTGAAAGGTCCTTACACCATGCGGTATGGTGCTACATTTGGCGGAATTGTTAATCTCGTTACACATAAGCCTCAGCTTAATAATTTAGGCTGGTACGGGAAAGTTTCGGCGGGATACGAATCAAATGGTGATAATTTAGTTAACAGAATTGAATTAGGTCATATTGCAGAAAAATTTGATCTCACAGGTAATTTTGGTTATCGAGATTTTGGAAACTATAAAGATGGCGATGGTAATACCATTCCTTCATCATTTAGAAGTATAGATTATGGATTTAAAATGGGTTACAACTTTTCTGAAAATGAAAGATTGCAAGCCAATTGGCGTCAGTCGTTTGGGCGCGATGTCTTACACGCTGCACTACCAATGGATACAGACTACGATAATAGCACAATGTTGTCTTTAGATTATTCCAAAAGAAACATTAGCAGTAAAATAAACGCCTTAACAGCCAAAGCATATTACAGCTATGTAGACCATTTAATGTCTAACAAATTAAGACCTTCGTTTATGATGAGCGAAGCAGAAGCTGCTGTAGATGCCATCACTTTAGGCGGTAAGTTCGAGTTGGAATGGCAACTTGCAGAAAAGCTTTTGGTTTTTACAGGCATTGATGCGCTGCATATTGCCCGTGACGGTTTTAGAGACCGATTAGTGAAAATAGTAAACGGTAATGTATTGCCCGAACCACGAAGCTTCACCGATAAAATTTGGCAGGATTCTTATATAACTAACCTGGGTGTTTTTACCGAGACCAAATATGAATTAAATAAAAGCACCAACTTTACCTTTGGTATGAGATACGATAACGTAATTTCAGAAATTCAAGATCCAGACGAAAGTTTCTCAGCTTTATATGATTTAGAAAAACGCACAGAGCATAATTTTAGCGGAACGCTTTCCATAAAAAAACAACTATCTGAAACTGCTGTTTTACAAGCTGCCTATGGTAGAGGCGTTCGCTCAGCAAACATGATTGAACGTTTTATGAGCTCTTTTAATGTTGGGCAAGATCCTTATGAATACATTGGTAATCCTAATTTAAAAGCCGAAGTTAATAACCAGTTTGAAATTGGTTTTTTAGGAAATGAACCGCTTAAAAATGGTTTAAATAGTTTTAAATACGAGGCTTCTTTTTATTATGCGTTTTTTGAAAATTATATTGTTGCCTTGGTTGATACAACCAAAATACGAAAATTTAGTCCTACAACACCACCGGTAAACCCTAAGGTATTTAGAAACTTAGACGCTGCCTATAAAACCGGATTTGAAATCATGGCCCAGCTCGATTTTTTAGATGATTATTATATTAAAAGTGAATTGGCCTATGTTTACACCAAAAATAAGGATTTACAAGAATCTTTACCTTTAACAGCACCTTTTACCAGTGCATTCACTTTTGGATTTGAAAGAGAAAAATATTGGGCTAATTTAAGATTTAGTGTTGTTTCTCAACAAAATAATATAGCACCAAGTTTTGATGAAATTGTCACAAATGGTTATGAAACTGTTGATTTACGCTTTGGGGTTATTCCTTTTAAAAATTTAAATTTGGGTTTCGCCGCACTTAATATTTTTGATGTTACCTACAACAATCACCTTAATTTTGCCTTTACAAACCAAGCCAATTTTGGCAGAACACCCATTACAGATCCGGGTAGAAACCTCTCTGTTTTTGTGCAGTATAGTTTTTAAGATTTTAATTTAGGAACAGAAGTTGGTTCAACAACCGACTTCTGTTTTTTATACACTTCAAAACTCAAAAAAATCACTTTCAGTAAAAGCCAAAAACCTGAAACTATTACTGTCTAATCGGGTGTTTAAACCGGTGAATTCTGAAAAAGCGGGCATAATTAAATGCTCATTTCCAACGGCAAAACAGGGTAGTCTAATGCGTTGCCTGGCTTTTGCTTTGACAAGTACACCCGGATGTAAATGACCCGAAATACTGAAACCTTCACCTTTAAAATCTTCCAGGTTGTGAACAAAGGTGATTCCTTCAGCAATTAGTTCATTTTGAATAACTTCTACATTCAAATCTTTATAAATGGAATGATAATAGTGATCGTGATTACCTTTGATTAAAATGAATTGAATAGCTGAAAACTGCAACTTCCAATCTTTAAATTGTTGAATTTCTAAATTGTTTTCGGCATGAAACATATCGCCCACAACGATAATTTTTTGCGGATTGAAATAATGGATTAACGTTTCTAATTTATTCAAATCATTTTTTAAAACTGTATTGGGAATGGCAATGCCGTGCTTTTGAAAATGAGTAGCTTTTCCTATGTGAATATCAGCTAAAACGAGAGACTTTGAATCTGGCATATACATCGCTGAAAGATTGGTGAGCACCAAAGTTTGACCTGCAAATTTCACCCGATATTCTGCTAAACTTATACTTTTTGCCATTGCTCGTTCTGTTGCTGAAGGCGCCTAATGCGCTTGTCTAATTGTTCGCTACTTAAAGATTCTCTTAAACTGTCTACTTTTATTGGGAAACTAAGCGGTGTAAAAGATTGTAATGTTTTAAAAACCACTTTTCCGTTGTTGATACGTTGAATGGCTTCTCGCAAGCGCGCTTCTTCCAGTTGCTGGTTGAATACTTCTTCGTAAGCCTGTCGCAATAATAAATTTTGAGGTTCATGTTCTTCTAAAACTCTAAATATCAATCCTGATGATGATTGTAAACTTTTATTGGTTTGAACTTGCCCAAAAGCCGATTGTATCACCAAACCTGAAATAACAGCAATATCCCGAAATGCTCTGGAGGCCATTTCAGAAGCGTTGATACTGCCTATAACGTCTTCCATTAAGTTGTCTTCCGACAGTAATTTTTTCAGCACAATTTCATCTAACGGAATGGGCTGATCGCTCAATAGTTCAAATCCGTAGTCGTTCATGGCCATCGTAAAGCTTAGTGGTTTAATTTTTCCTAATCTAAACGCCATTAATGCAGACATGACTTCGTGTACCAATCTGCCTTCAAAAGGGTACATAAATAAATGATATCCGTCTTTGGTTTGGATGTATTCTACCAAAAACTCATCGTTTTTGGGAATATGAGACTGACTTTGTTGTAAATTCCATAACGGATTTAAAAACTGTAACTCCTTGTCTTTAGTTTGTATCTGTGCAGCCTCAGATAATTTCAGCCTTAAATAAGCACTTAATTTTGAGCTTAACGGTAACCTTCCACCCATCCAGCTTGGCGTGATGGCATTTTTAGCCTTTGTACTTTTTACGTAAACCGTCATGTCTTTTACCTTATCCAGCTCCAATGTTCGGCCGGCTAAAATAAAGGCTGTTTTTGGTTTTAATTTTGAAATAAAAAACTCCTCAATCATTCCAATATAGCCGCCCGATTTAAATTTAACCTTCAGCATGGAGTCGCTTACAATGACGCCTACATTCATGCGATGCAACATGCTAATACGCTTATTTTTTACTCGATAAAAACCATCGTCGTCTTTTGCTACCTTGTGAAATTCTTCGTACGACTTTAAAGTACTGCCGCCTTGAGTGATAAACTGAATAGCCCAGGCAAAATCTTCTTCGGTTAAATATTTAAAAGCGTGTGTTTGTTTTAATTGAAAATAGATGTCGTTTGCAGTAAAACCATCGCCGGTTGCCAGCGTTACCAGATATTGCACCAACACATCATAAGGCAGCACAACCGGTGCTCTGGTTTCGAGATGTTGATCTTTATAAGCTTGTTTTAAGGCTGAAGCTTCCAGCAATTCCAAAGTATTGGTTGGCACTAGATAAATAACAGAGGTCTCATATGGCGAATGGCCACTGCGACCGGCACGTTGCACAAATCTGGCAATACCTTTAGCCGACCCTATTTGAATAACGCAATCAACAGGTTTGAAATCTACACCCAAATCTAAGGAAGACGTACAAATCACTGCTTTTAATTGTCCGGATGCAATGCTGTCTTCAATCCAAATACGCAATTTACCGTCTATAGAGCCGTGGTGAATGGCTAATAAACCTGCTAAATCTGGTGCTGCTTCTAATATGATTTGATACCATAATTCTGCTTGTCCGCGCGTATTGGTAAAAATAAGCGTGGTGCGATGTTTTTGAATAATAGGGATGATTTTTGAAGCCATACTCCTGCCCAGATGTCCGGCCCAGGGCAAGACTTCCACCCCATCAGGAAATACGGGTTGTATATCGATTTTCTTTTTGAGTTTGGAAGTAATCAATTGTTTTTTTAATTGTGGATATGGCATTAACACCTCTGCCGCTTCTTCCAAGTTTCCAATGGTAGCGGTAATTCCCCAAATTCGAAGTTTTGGCTGAATGTGAAGTAATCTGCCAACTGCCAATTCGGTTAATACACCGCGTTTGCTTCCTAAAAGTTCATGCCATTCGTCTACCACCAAACAATTGAGGTTCTTAAACCATTTTGAATTGTTTTTTTGCGTAAATAACAATTGAATAGTTTCGGGTGTGGTAATTAGAATATCGGGCATTAATCGCTCTTGCGCCCGTCTTTCTTTTTGAGGTGTATCGCCATTTCTTACCGAAACCTGCCAGTCTAAGCCAATATCGTTAATGGCTAAACTCATGGCTTTTGCCAAGTCTTTGGCCAAAGACCGCAACGGACTCACCCAAAGCAGTTTTAATCCCTTTTGATAGTCTTGCGGATGGTTTAAATAATCAATCACCACCGCTAAAAATATTGAAAAGGTCTTTCCAAAACCGGTTGGCGCTACTACCATACCACTTTTACCTTGGTGATAGGCTTGCCAGCTTTTTTGCTGAAAATCGAATGGCGCATTTCCGCTTTTGGCCATCCATTGCACTACCAATTCATAGCCGGTTGATGTCTTGAAGTCATTTTTCATGATTTAGCCGCGATAAGTAGTTTGACCGAATCGATATCATCGATTTCAGACACCGGTTTATCCTTTCTCCACCGCGCTATTCTCGGAAAACGAAGCGCTACGCCAGATTTATGCCGATTGCTCAAGGCAATACCTTCAAAAGCTATTTCAAATACCAATTCGGGTTTTACGGTACGGACCGGACCAAATTTTTCTGTGGCGTTTTTGGTAACAAATTTGCTGACTTCTTTTATTTCGTCATTTGTTAATCCGGAATAGGCTTTGGCAACTGTTACCAGTTGATCGCCATCTCTAACGGCAAAGGTGTAATCGGTGTAGTAAGCACTGCGCCTGCCGCTACCCTTTTGAGCGTAGATTAAAACCGCGTCAATACTAAGTGGATCCACTTTCCACTTCCACCAATCGCCTTTAATACGACCCGTATGATAAGGTGATTGTTTTAATTTTAGCATTAATCCTTCGGAGTTTTGATTTCGTGCATCATTGCGAAGTTGTTTTACCTCGTCCCAAGATTTAACTATCAAGGACATAGACTGCGAAATAACCGAAGTATATTCAGGTTTTATAATAGATTGAATATGCGATTGTCTTTGAGCTAAAGGTTGCTGTCTCAAATCTTCCCCATTCCATTCCAGTACATCATAAATTCTGAAATTAACAGGAACTTCGGCCATTAATGCTTTACTGACGTTCTTTCGGTTAAGGCGTTTTTGAAGATCGTTAAATTGAAGTACGGCCGCATCTTTCATAGCCAAAATCTCACCGTCTAATACAAAACTATCGGGTAAATTTTGCACGGCCTCAACCAATTCAGGAAATTGTTTGGTAACCAGTTCTTCACCTCTGCTCCAAATAAACACCGCGTTATTGCGCTTGATTAATTGTCCGCGAATACCATCCCATTTGTATTCTATCTGCCAGTAGTCAACCTCGCCTAATTCTTCTGCAGGTTTATCTAAGGCATAAGCCAAACAAAACGGATATGGTTTTGAGTTGTCGTAGTTAATGTGATTTCCTTGAATAAGCTCTTCAAAAGTAATATCATTAACTGTCCAATTACCAATAATACTGTGCATAAGCTGATTAGACTCAATACCTGAATATTTAGACAAAGCATTTACCAGCAACTTTTTAGAAACACCGACCCTAAAACTGCCTCCTATGAGCTTATTGAGCAAGAATCGTTGGTGGGTCTCAAAGCTGTTCCATGCGTTCAGCAGATAAGATTTTTTCTCTTCCTCAGAAAAATTATTTAATCGCTTTAAATCTTGCATTACTTCGTGCAGTGATTGATTGCTGTCATTCTCGGGTGGTGGCAACAAGAGCGACAGTGTTTCGCCTAAATCGCCTACAGCGCTGTAGCTTTCCAAGAATAGCCACTCGGGTAGCTGAGTGATTTCTAAACACCATTCCTTCATTAGGCTAGTTTTAATAGGACGTTTGGGGCGTTTGCCAGTAAACAAAGCAATGAGCCATAATTTATCTTTATCAGTTGCAATGCTAAAATAATGCACCAAAGCCTCAATTTTAGCATTGGTTTTATTGGTGAGTTCTAACTGCTGTATGAGTGCCGCGAACTGTTTCATGCAGTTTTGGGTATTTCGGTTTCAGTAGTGTCGGTGTCTTCATTGGTGCCGTATTCTGTTTTCACCTCAGAGGCGGCAATACCGATCCCATTGAGATAGCGTGCAAATGTTTCCTGATAACCGTGCGTTACGTAAACCTGTTCAGCTTCGGTGGCTTTAACTGCCGAAATTAAACCATTCCAGTCGGCGTGATCGCTTACCACAAATCCTGCATCTACCGCTTGCCAACGACGGTGACCTCTTACCTGCATCCATCCTGAGCATAAGGCAATGGCCGCATTGGGAATGCGCTTAATCATATGACTGCCTAATAGCGCCGGCGGAACGATAACGATATTATTTTGAATGTCGTTTTTATTTGTGGCTGCTTGCCATAAATCGGCTTTTGGTAGTTTGATGCCCGAATTTCTAATGACTTGGTTAAGTTGATAAATGGAATTGTGAACAAACATGGGTGCGCAACCGTCTAATAACGACATGATGCGCTGGGATTTTCCCAATGAATAACCTACAAACACACTCGTTTTATTTTGTTGTTGATTGTTAAGTACCCAATTCTGCATTTGTTGCTGAATAACGCTATCATCTTGCCAATGATACAACGGCAAACCGAAGGTACTTTCGGTAATAAAAGTGTGACACTTTATAGATTGAAATGGTATAGTTAAATTATCGGGATTGGTTTTATAATCGCCGGTAAAAACGGTGACATGACCTTTGTATTCCAGTCTAATTTGCGCCGAACCAATAATATGACCCGCAGGATGAAAACTCAATTTTACACCGTTGATGGATTTTTCAATTCCATAAGGTAAACTTTCAATAGAAATATCTTTACCTATGCGATGTTTGATGATGGCCTTAGAGTCGTCTACACACAGGTAGTGTTTCATACCCCAACGCGCATGATCGGCATGTGCATGAGAAATAACTGCGTAATCTACCTTACCCCAGGGATCGAGATAGAATTTCCCGGGAATGCAGTACAAACCTTTTTTGGTAAACCTGACGATTTTCAAATAAAATGATTAAAAGGCTTCTATAAATAATGAAGCCTGCAATTTTTTTATAAAATTACGGAAAAAGGAACAAATAGTTCTTGAAAGAAACTAATTGTACTACTTTGTTATTAATACTAGCTGAAAGAAAAAAATTGGTCTTACAAAAACTAACAACAACCTGATTCAGGCGCGCAGCAAGATGCAGCTGATGGTTTTTCACCAATTCGCACTTTCAATTTTTCAGTAGGAATACCACAGTTATCCTTTGCCAGACAATCGGTCATTTTAGTAGTTAACAAAAAGTTTTGACCATTAAAATCTAAACCGAATTTTCCAATAGTTTGAGCTTGGTATTCTACTTCAATTTCAGTATTGGGCAAATTGAGGATACGTTCAGACAATTCAATAATACTTAATAATTTTTCAGGATGTAAACGGTGGTCGTAATCGTTGGCTTCCCATAACTGAAAGTTAACAACGGTTTCGCTTCTAACAGTACCGCCGCAGTCAATAAAATCTTTTTGAACCTTGC
The DNA here is from genome assembly GCF_006494535.1 of Paucihalobacter ruber. Lineage (GTDB taxonomy): Bacteria > Bacteroidota > Bacteroidia > Flavobacteriales > Flavobacteriaceae > Paucihalobacter > Paucihalobacter ruber. Next base: position 141,304 of record NZ_VHIQ01000004.1, on the reverse strand, counting down.
CAACTTCTGTAACGTGAAAATGACTTGGTACCAGACTACCATCGGGTAATTGAAATGCGATGGTATTTAATTGTTTTAAATGGCTTTTTATTTCGGAGAGCTTCATATAATTTGTTTTGAAAAGGAATTCGTATGGATTTTGATTAATGTGATTTTTTCACAATCACACTCATAATATATTTATATTGCAATATTACGATGAATACTCCGATTTTCCAAAATTCATTTAATTAAAATACATCAATAAAAGTCTAACTATTTGTTTTTGAGCAATAATTTGCGTAACTTAAGACATATTAACTTAAATCTAAAAATTATGGCCATTTTAAAAGTAATTGAAATTTTAGCGAATTCTAAAATTAGTTGGGAAGATGCTACAAAAAATGCTGTTTCGCACGCATCAAAAACCGTAAAAAACATTGCCTCGGTATATGTTAAAGAACAAAGTGCTGTGGTTGAAAACGGAGAAGTTGCTGAGTTTAGAGTGAATGTAAAAATCACATTTAGTGTAAATAATTAATTCATTGATCGCTTAAAAAGTATAAAGCCCTGAGAGAAATTTCAGGGCTTTTTTATGAACATAGTTATACAAATAAGTTTCATTCAATACTGAATCGGTTATTTAGAATCTATCATATTGCAAAATATTCTGGGCTTTAATAATCTTAAAACTTATTAATCTTACTCTTCGTACAAGGACAATCACTAATACCTTGTAAGAAATCAAGTCCGATGGTTATCATATGCGTTCCCGAATTATAGCCAATTAAATCGTTAGTAGTGATTTGGTATGAATAAGCAAAATACATTTTAGATTTCATGATTCCCGCCATTGGACCAACGTTTAAAGGTTTAAAGAACTGGTCGTTCAAAAAACGGTACGATAGTCCTACCCAATAGTAATCGTCGCCTCTGGTATACTTTCTATATTTAAAATTAACATCTGTTGCCGATCTACCATCACTTCCCAAGAGCTGAAAAAACACAGAAGGTTCATATTCAATATTCTTATTTTGCACATCGCGCATTACCAAACCTGTGTACACCTGATAATTACTGAGTACATTAGGTTCGAGGCCGTTAAAATTATCAATGTCTTTTGGAAGAATGTTATTGGCATTAAAACTGAAGAAGAAATCCTTATATCTATACAAAAAGCCCAAATCGAAGTTATGATTGTTGATGGCTCTGTCATCGGTTACAGCCGGATCTAAGATGGGCATCTCGGGAGTAGGCTGAAAGTTATTAATATCAATTTTAAACGAGTTGATATTATACGATAAACCAAAAGACAAAAATTGTTTGGTGTAATAATGCAAAACGATATGATGCGCAAAAGAAAATTTTGCCCCTTTTTGGAGTGTATTACCATTTTTATCATTGTAAGCCGATATACCAACTCCAGATCGATTTGAGATCCTCGCATCTATGTAAAAGGATTGATTATCTGGGGCATCCTTGATGCCTACCCATTGCGTTAAGCCATTAATTCTCACCCTTAGGTTATCGCCTATACCTGCGTATGTAGGAGAAATTACAAACTCGTTATCTGCCAAATATTGTGTCCAGGTTGGCAAATTCAATTCTTGTCCGTAGGTAGATGCCACTGCTGCTATTAGTATATATTTGAGGAATTTTTTCATAATTGTAGGTTTTTCTATTAACTAATGGCTTAATAATTATCTGTAAAGTGTAAAATGACCAACATAATCGCGATCGTTGGTGACACTATTGAGTCTAACAACATACCAGTAATCACCGGTTGGAAGTTCTTGATTGTTATATCTTCCATCCCAATATTGACCAACCCTATAGGTGCCAACCTTACGGCCGTATCTATCAAAAATGTCGAATTCCAAATTTGGATAATTTTGTGCACATCCGGGTGCCCAACCATCGTTAACGCCATCACCATTAGGCGTGAAGTAATTTGGAATACAGATATCTATAAATTCCATAAAGATATTTGCCGATGCCGAACAGCCGCTACCATCTGTAACAACTACAGTATAGTTTCCGGTTTCCCATATAATAAAGGTATTGGTATCGTACTCAACACCGTTTAAAGTGTATTGGTAATCGCCTGTACCACCGGTTGCTACTGCAACAAATTCGTTTAGACCAGTCTCATTTAAAGCTAAAACTAGAGGCTCATAAGGCAAAATCTCGAAGAATTCGGTTGTTTGGATACAGCCATTGGTATGTCTCACCTCTATATAATAGTCTTTTCCTACGGGTATATTAGTAAATACATTGCTTAGTTGATATGCGCCACCATTTAACGAATAGTCTAAATCTGAAAGATCTACATTGCCTTCTACAGTAACTGTAACCACATTTTCTGTGAGGTCATTAACACATATATTTTCAACTGTTAATAATGGCGTAAAGCTTACCGATTCAGGGAAAGTGATATTCCACTCCGATTCGCAACCTTCACTGTCTCTTACATAAACAACGTGATCTCCACCACCCAGACCAACAAAATCAAATTGTGTTTGTGTGGCAGTTCCAACAGTATAAACGCCGTCATAATTATCTAAACTTACACTGTATGGCAAAGTACCTCCTGAAATTTCAATACTGAATTCTCCATTTGCATCACCTTCACAGACTTCAGGGAAAAGTGAACCGGCAACTATATTAACGATTATTGGGTCTGGTTCGGTAACGGTGAAGTTAAATGTTAAGAAACAACCTAACTGATCCTGAACGATCACATCATAGTTACCAGGTGCCAAGTTTTCAAAAACGTTGGTATCAAAAAACTGATTCATTTGAGGTGATATGGCATACTGAATAGTACCTGTACCACCTGTTGTGATGATTTCGATAAATCCGTCATTACCACCAAAACAAGTCACATCGTTGACGTTAAACGTAGCTTCTAACGGAGCCGATGGTTGAGATATACTTACCGCTTGTGAAACCACATCACAGTCGCCACTTTCAACAATCACAACATAATCGCCGGCTACTAGTTCTGTAAACACACCAGGACTATTTTGAGTTGCAGGAATGGTGTTACCCATATTATCTTCAAGGGTGTAAACATAATTCCCCAAACCACCTTGAGCCGTGGCAGTGATACTTCCTGTATTATCGCCAAAACAGTTAATATTTGGATTGGTAGAGGTTAAATTAAGCGTTAGAGCAGGAAGCGGATCAATCGTGATTTCGTTTGAAACAGTTGCGATACAACCGTTGGCGTCTCTTACATAAAATTCATAACTACCAACAGTAACCGGGAAGGTTACAGACGATGAAAAAGAACCTAGTACAGTTGTAAAACTACTATTGCTACTGTACTCATAAGCACCTGTACCGCCAGTTGCACTTAACGTAAGTGTTGATTCGGTGTCGCAGGTTTGGGTTGAAGATACCACCAAATTGGCATTGATAGGCGTAGGCTCTGCAATAACGATATTCAGAGACGTGAATTCACAATTCAACCCATCTGTAATTGTTATGGTGTAAGTTCCTGCGGCCAAATTGTTAAACACCGGCGACGTTTGCGGACCAGAGGAACTCGGTGTTGGTAAAATAGTGTTGAGCGTATAGCTGTAATTAACACCTTGACCTCCCGAAACTGTACTAACTGTAATACTTGCATTTTGATCACCAAAACAAGATAGTAAAGTTGTGCTAGGCGTGAACGTAGCTGTAATTGGGCTTGGTTCCACTAAAACAATGTTTTCAGATACGATACAACCAGCAGCATCGATGGCGTTGACTGTATAATTTCCGGCCGATAAACCTGTAAAAGTGCCATTTGTTGAATATGCTACAGTGGCACTTCCGGTAAGTTCGTATTGGTAATCTCCAAAACCGCCACTGCCAATAGATGTGATGGTTCCTGAGTTATTATCGCAAGTAACATTAGACGTTTCTGAAACCATTAGTGTTAAAGGTGTTGGTGGCGAAACAATGGTTACAACATTTGATGTTGCTGCACAGAACGGACTGTCGGTAGCTGTAACTTCTACAGTGTAATTTCCTGCAGATAATCCGTTTATTGCTATAGGATTAGTTGTTGTATTGGCTGGGGTTGTTCCTATAACGGTATTACCTAATCCGTCAAAGACTTGGTAAGTATAATTTCCGTTGTAGTTGTTTACCGTGATTTCTAAAGCACCATTGGTGTCTCCAAAACAGGTAATACCTGAAGTGGCCGTAGCTGTAACGTCAATTAAATCGAATGGCGCAATGGTTACTGGTGTGGTTGCTATAAAACATCCGGTGCCTATATCGTTCACCTGGAAGAAATAAGTTCCCGGACTGGTAATGCTAAAAATATTTGAGGCTTGTGGTGTGCCACTCGGCAACATCTCATAAGTAAAATTACCCGAACCACCGGTAACGATAATTTCAACACTACCTGTATTATTACAATCTATAGGTGTTACTATATTAGCAACAGCTGCTGTTAATTCCTCAAGAGGATTAATAATAACATTGTTATTTGCAATACAACCGTTAGCATCTTGCACATAAATCGTAATGTTTTGAACACTGCCGTTGTCAATAATTTCAAATGTGTTGGTAGTGAAATAATTTACACCGTTGATACTGTATAAAAATGGTGCCGTACCTCCTACTTCGTTAATTGTAATTATAGAAGTATTAACAGAATTGTCGATAGCACAAGCAAAATCTGTTGCAGTACCTGCAACTTCTAAAAGCGTGGGTTCTCCAATTGTAACATCTTGTACAGCCACACAATCTCTTCCTGAAGTTACCTGAACGGTATAAGTACCGGCCGGTAATCCTGAGAAAGTATTTGAAGTTTGCGCAGGAATACTGATGGGTGCAATAATTTCATAAGTGTATACCGGATTATCATTACTCGCCGGTAAATTAACAGTGATTAAACCATCTGTGCCACCGTTACAACTTACATCGTTTACCGATGTTGTAAATGTTACAGGAGTTGCATTGTCTAAAGTAACCGACACATCTTCTGTGCACAAGGTAACAGTATCGGTCATGGTTATGGTATATGTTCCAGAAGGTACGCCTGTAAACACATTGCCGGTGATTGTAATTGATGGAGCACTTGGACTAATAGCATACGTATAGTTTCCGCTACCTCCATTGCCCGTAACTGTGATCACACCATCATCATCGGTACAGCTTGGTAAAGCTGTAATGGCAGGTGTTAATCCTAATGGCGCTTCAATATCGATGTTTACAATATCGCTACAGCCATTGACATCTCTTACCTCAATAGTATAACTGCCAGAGTTTAAATTAAATATTGTGAAAGGTAATGTTTGTGCTTGAAAAGCACTGCCATTAATACTGTAGCTATAAGGTGCAATGCCTGCCGAAGTTAAGGCCACATCAATCTCAAAAGAACCTTCGGTTGCCGTACAATCGTTGGTAACTGTTGCCGAAATAGAAGGCGAAGGATCTAATGGTAAAATAGTTTCAGAAGAGGATACAATACACCCAAAAGCATCCAGCACATGAATGTAATAATTTCCGGCATCTAAGTTGAAAGTACTAGTAGAACCCCAAGAAGTATCTGATGCCAATGGAGCCGTAGGATTAGTTGTTACTTGATACAAATATGGAGCCGTTCCATTTTGACCAATGGCACTAATTACTCCAGAAGCAACATTACAATTGGCATTTTGATCAATTGATACCGATAAATTTAAAGGAATGGCAGATTCGGTGATGTTAAAAGGAACCGTTACAACACTACAACCCGCATTAGGTCCTGAAGTTTCACTGATAAGAACATAATAATTCCCGAAAGGCAACGGACCTAAATTTGATACCGTTAACGAACCGTTTGCAGGAACAACCCCTGTTCCGCTTACACCTGTTGAAGATAATGATAATGAATCAAAAATTTCATAACTGATATTAGTAGCAGAAGCATAAAGGCTATTGACATTAAAAGTTACGTTACCGTCGGCACTGCCTGTACATGTAACATTATTTGCCGAAACAGCTGTTGCGGTTAAAGTTGAATTTGTTGGAATTGGCGTAGTTGCAGGTTCGAAATAACTACAAAGCGTTGAGGCATCATATACTATAAATGTATACAGAACACCAGGTGTTAAATTTGTAAATGTAGCTGATTGGCTTCCGGGTGCGTCCTCAGGAATCCATGAACCGGCAGGATCTGGATACACCGAAATTGGACCTTGATAAATACTAAAGAAAAACGGTCCGGTACTGGCTAATGTTGAACCAACGCTCACCACCGCTGTACCACCAGTGGCGCAATCAACCGAAGTATCGATAACAATATCTAAATCGTCTGGCGGTGAAGCTACCAAAACATCTTGTATTAATACAGAACAACCATTAGAATCGACTACATTAATTTGATACAATCCAAAATCAACCACATCAAAACTAACCGAAGTAGATCCGGTGGCATTTAATTCTGAATTATTATAACCATTGGTTCCTGTTACAAAATAGTTATATGGGGCAGTACCACCTGATACACTATTTATAATAATTGATCCTTGAGAAATTCCGCCGGTGGTACAAGTAATTGGAACGGCATCATAATCAAGAACAATGGCATCGGGCTCAGAAATGGTAATGGTTTCTGTAGCTGTACATGATCTGGCATCGGTAATAGTGATGGTATAAGTTCCTGAAGGTAACCCTGAGGTTTGTGTGCCATAATTTACTCCGGTTGTGTCGTTATTAACGTTTATAATAAACGGCGCAGTCCCAGAAGCTGTATCAATGTTTATTTGAATAGATGCATTCGAGTCGCCATTACAAAGAATAGGCTGTGTTTGCAGAACTGCATTGATCGCAGGAGGCGTTATTGGGTTAATGGTGGTTGTATTTGTAAGTATCGTACATCCCTGCGCATCGGTAATTTCAAATTGAAAAGTACCGGCTACTCCTGTGGTGTAGCTGAAGTTTGCACCTGTGGTTCCTAAGGAAGTGAAAGCACCTCCATTGACAGATACCGCATAATTAAAAGGTGCGTAACCACCAGAGATAGTTCCAGAAATAACAGCGTCTGGTGTAGCTGTACAATCAAGATCTTCGGTTAACAATGTACTAACCGATAATTGTGGCGCAATGGTTTCAGAGGATAAAGTCACTGTACATCCAAAGGCATCTCTTACCGTAACAGTGTAGATACCAGGCGTTAAATTATTAAAAATATTACCCGTTTGATAAGCACTGCCATTTAAACTGTATTCAAAAGGTGCTTCGCCTGATGTCACCGTTACTTCTATACTGGCACCATTAGAATTGTCGTAACAAAAGTCTGATGTGCTGCTAATTGAAGCAACCGGCGTACTTGGCGTAAGTAAATCAAAGTTATCTGTAGCGATACAGCCGTTTGAATCGGTTACAGTAACAATGTAGGTACCATCTTGATTTAAACCTGTAAATGTATTGTTGCTTTGATTTGGTAATACGGTGCCGTCAGGTAAAGTTAAACTGAATACATTTCCGCCCCAACCACCGGTAGCTGTTATAATCACACTACCATCTTGCAGACAGGTAATTGGGCTTACATCTGTAGAAATTAACAATTCTGCAGAAGCTTGATTAATGGTTACTGAAGTTGTGGCTTCACAATTGGTAGTATTATCGATTACTACAATGTTGTATGTACCCGCAGATAGACCCGTCAATACTACAGGAGAAGTACCTGCTGTTGTTGCACCGCCATTAATTGTATATGTGAAATCGGAGGTGCCTGAAACTGTAAATTGTGCGCTTCCGTCGGCGGCTCCAAAACAAGAAATATCATTTAAACTTTCACCAACCACCGATATGGCATCTAATGACGTAATGGTAAAAGATTCACTATAAATACAATTATTAGCATCTCTTACCTGAAAAGTGTAGGTTCCCGGAGCTAAATCAGCAAACACATTAGAGGTTTGGTATCCGGTTGCAGCACCTGAAGGAGCAATAATTTGATATTCTAATGGTGTTACGCCACCTGTGACATTAGTAATGGTAACCGTTGATAAATTTGACGGACAAGTTAATGCCGTGCTATCGAAATCTAAATCGGTTGGCGGATTTAAACTTTCGATGGTAATGGTATTTATATTTTCTGAACAACCACTTGAATCCTGAACTGTTACAGTATAGATACCATTTTGTAAACCTGAAAATGTATTTCCTGTTTGAAAATTAACACCATCAATACTATAAGTGTAAGGAGCAGTACCACCTGAGACATCTGTAACAGTAATGGTTCCATCAGAAGTACAAGTATAGGGAGCTGTTAAAGTAGCTGTCCCTAAAATAGGATCTTCGGAAGATATGGTTATGTTTTGAGGATTGGTTAAACAAACCGATGAACCAAAGCTGTACTGAACCACTACCTCATAATCACCTGCTGAAAGACCTGTAAACACTGAAGATCCCGAAAAAGTAGTACCACCATCAATGCTATATTGTAAAGTGTTGCCGTTGGCATTGTTCACATTAACAGAAATGGTTCCTGAATTAGGATCTGTACAAAGAATATCGGAAGAAGCAACACTAAAATCGGGCTGCGGAATAGCGTCAACAGTAATAGTAGTATTGGCCACACAGTTATTAGAATCAATCACCATAATATTGTAAACTCCAGGAGCAGTCACTTCAATTTCAGGTACTGTTTGAAAATCGGTTGTACTATTTACGAAGTAAAAATAAGGTGCAGTTCCACCCACCGGGTAAACGGTTATTTCACCATTCGTACAGGTTAGCGGCGCGGTTAAAGCTGCGGTTACCGTGAGTAACGGCGGTTCAACAATTTCAATTTCTTCTGAATAGACGCAACCGTCTTCAGTTTCAATAGTTGCTGTATAAGTGCCTGTGTTAAGATTGGCGAAGGTATAGGTGTTTTCAGTTATGGGTCCAACACTATTTACAAGTGTTCCACCTTGAAAAAGTGAAAAGAAATACTGGGGTTCTACATCATTTGCAGCTAAATAAATACTTCCTAAATCACCATTACAAAGTGGTTGTTCTACTACAGTTGAAACATTGAAATTGCGTTCTCTAATCTGAATATCTGGTGCTGAAAAAATACATGGATTGGTGTCAACCCCTACTTGTCTTATGCTAACAGAATAAATTCCGGGAGTATTAACCGAAAAAACATTGCTTGACTGGTAATTAACGCCATCTAAGCTATACTCGTATCCCGAAGGCACATCACCAACCGTGATGCTACCTGGCGTAGTACATACTATATCTGTTGCCTCGACGGTGGGATTTAAAAGATTCTGATAAACATTAAAATAGAATCTGTTAAAGCAACCACCGGCATAATTGATGGTTAACCTAAATTGTCCGGCAGAATTTGCATTAAAATTGGGTCCGGTACCTACTTGATTCCAAGCACAATCAGTACTTTCATTAGCACAATCTTGATTTGAAACTGCATCACAACTAGATTCGTCTAATTGTTCCCAAATAATTGAGGAAACTCCAGAAATATTAGTTTGAATTTCGGTTGAATCATTTTCACCGCATAAGAAAATAAGCGGTAAAAGTTTACCATCATTTGGACAAGTTACCACTTCATCAGCGAATGGAATTACCGGATTAGGAATATCACCACCAAAAAGTGTTACATTAAATTGTTGAACTATGGACTGACAAGGTGCAGTAGCAGTATTAAATACGTAATATGTTCCGGTTGAAGAAACTGTGATGGTTTGGTTATTTCCAATAACAGGAGTTCCCGTTGGACTGGTAGACCACGAATAAGCATCGTAGCCGTTAGCCGCTGTTAAATCTACAGTTGCACCACAAAGAATAATTTCTTCTTCAAACACGCAATCGTCTAAATCTGCCAAAAAGTTGGTGGCTTGAGGTGAGATTAAACAACCTGTATTTGTGCTAAAACTAGGGTCATCAGTTACTGTAAAATTAGGATTAAAAAAACCATTATAGGTAGCAAACGCTTGGTTATTAATAATATTGGAACATGCATCGGCCAATTGATTACAAGTTTCAACGGTCATAACCTCAATTCTAATTTCGTAAACCGGATCATTTTCTTCAACGAGGTAATCTTCTATATCAAAAACGAGTTCTCGTGTGGCAGGATTATAGCTCGAAACGGTTACACCCGGCGGTAGAACCAAATCTTCAGGATAATTAAAAATAATATTAATAGGCAGAATATCTCTAATCTGAAAATTGGTAGCGTTATCATTTCCGGTGTTTTGAAAACCGATGACATAATTTAGAGGTTGAGACAATCCTACTACTTGTCCACCAATATCGTTTCCAAATTCATCCTCAACAATTTTTGTAAGGACAATATTAGGCTCAATAATTTCAACAGCAAATGCAAAGAAATACTGGAAATAGGTATCCTGACTGGTTTCTAACCTCACAGTCGCCGAGGTAGCATCGTTTGCGATGACCGTATTTCCCGGGTTGGGAACAACCATGACACCGGTATCAAAACCCAAAGTGTTGGCGCTATTAGGGTTTCGATTAAGCACAGGCAAGGCACTTAATTGGGTAACTGTACTGTTAAAAAAATTGTTTGCAGGTCTGTCGGCAGTTGACAGCGTTACGCCATTAAGTCGGAGTCTGTCACCTTGAATTGGCGCATCACCTTCTAAAGTTGCAAATGCAAAGTTAGCTCTAACCGGTGTTGGTGCAGGTACTGTTCTAAATCCGGTGATAGGAATATCGAGCGTTGGGTTACCACCAGCTACGCTAATAGCACTAAAACCATCAAAACTTGTAATGGATTTACCAGGTAATGTAGGATCTTCATAAACAACAAAAAGTGACCAACCGGCAGAATAACCCGTTCCGTTGTACGGATCAAAAGTTGAAGTCTGACCCGTAGCACTAGAAACGTTAGCCACTGTATAGGTACCCAAATCATTGGGCAAACTTGTAACTATATCTGTTACATCAGCATAACAAGCGTAAGAAAAACTGTTTCCACCATCAACACTATTGCCATTTGCATCAAAAATAATAGTTCCCGTAATATCAACATAATCACCTGTAGGTCCTCTAAATTTTACATCTGTAATCGGTTCATCTCCACCTGTAACTGCTCCCCAATAAAGTCCGGCATATTTAATTTGATAACAATTTGGATTAGGTATTTCTAAATCTGCACTAGAAGAACTAAATGTACTTGGGTCGCCGTCAATGTCAATGTACTGCATATCTACCAAATGATTAAATACGGTTACATCATTAAATGCATCATTGTTGGGGCCCAGAATGTTGTTTCCTATTAAAACAATATCACCTCTTATGTCGTCATTAAATCTTGGAGTAAATGGTACGTAGTTTTGAGCAAAAGACTGTAAGCCTATTAATAATAGGCCAAGCTTAAATACAGTTTTTGAATAAGTAGGTTTTTTCATGGCTTCTGTTTTAATTTTGTTTAGATACAAGGGGCATTGTAAATAAACATATGGTGACATTTTTTTTATCTGAACTTAATTTTCTGCTTTAATTATTGAAAGATTTGCCCTATGTGGCTTACCTTCCTTAGATTTTACTGCTTCATTGGCTTCATCAATAGTGCTAAATTTTTGGTGATATATATAATATTTACTGGTATTAACATCATAGAAAAAGTTGATGTCTTTTTCACCTGAGGCTACGGCTTTGGTTAAGAAGTCGTCTCGTTTTGCTACATCTGTATGTACCGCAAGTATCACATAAAAACCGGGATTTACATTTTCAACATTTTTCAAAATTTGAATGCTACCACTGCGTTCTTCTCCAAAATCAAAATCTGCTTCTTTTAATGGCGTGGAGGTCGGTGTCGTGTTTTGTTTGATACGCTCTAATGTGGCTTTATCCTGCTCAAATCTATCTTTTTCACTATTAAATGCAGCGCGCTTAATACGTCGTTTTCTCTCAATTTCTGTTGCTACATTTATACTTTCTAAATTGGCTTGTAAAGCAGCTTTGGTTTGTACCGTTTTAGTTTGTTCTGCCTTTAACTCCTGAATGGTTTTTTTGTAGTTTAACAATACAGGGTCGTTCACAATGGTAGCAAACCTTACATTATCATCGTAGGTTTCTTCCAATTCCTTTATTTTTTGCTCACGTGATTTAATTACCTTGTCTAAATCTGATTTAATAGCTTCAACAACTTTATTTTCTTCTGATAAACTTTTAAATGGTTTTGGCTGAGTGATGATGCCCTGATCGTTTAAATCATTTTCTTCTTTTAAATCTTTTAAATCTCTGTCTTTTATTTGTATCGCAGCTTGGAATCTCTCTAATAGCACATTAGATTCTTCAGTTAATTTTTCAATGGCATCTACTGAGGCCGATAATTCATCTGTTTTAATGTCGTTTTTGTCTTGAGATTCTTTGGCTTCTGCCTCCTGTGCCAGACGGGCTGCTTCGTCTGCTTTAACTTTGGCTTCTGCTTCAAGTTTGGCTTGAGCTTCTTGTTGCGCTTTGGCCACAGCTTCGGCTTCTGCTCGTTCTTTAGCCTGAGCAGCCAACTTAGCTTGCTCTTCTGCCCGTGCTTTGGCCTCAGCTTGTTCCTTTTCTAAGGATCTGGCTTTTTCTGCTGCCTGAGCTCTTTCAGCATCTCTTTTTGCTTGTTCTTCTGCTGCTTTTTTGGCGTCGGCTTCTGCCTTTTCTTTTGCAGCTGCATCTACTCTCGCTTTCTGAATCAAGTCCGACTTGGCTTTAGCTTCTTCTTTTAATCGCAGCTCGGCTTCTTCTTTAGCTTTTGCTTCGGCTTGTTCTTTAGCTATATTCTCAGCTTCTAATTTGGCCAATTCGTCAGCTTTAGCTTGGGCTATTCTCTCTTTTTCTAATTGTTGTGCTTCTGACTTAGCTTCTGCTTCGGCTTTAGCTTTTGCCTCGGCTTCTTGTTTGGCCTGAGCCACCTTTGCTGCTTGAGCTTCTTTGCTTACTGATGTTTGTGTATTATTTGATCTTTTAGCAACGGGCTTCTTCTTTTTCCCAGCTGTAAAAATTGCAGCTACGTCATCTTCTCTGCTGTAATCGTAATTTTTATAAGTGCTGATTTTATAAGCTAATGTAATTTCGTGCGATGGACCAAAAAAGGCTTGATTATCAAAAGCGTTTTCGTAATTGTATTCAATGGCTATTTGTTTGGTAATGTTCAAACCTATTCCTCCAGAAAAACCAAACATACTATTGTATCCGGCTTGTGCCCATATACCTCTGGGAACCATTAACATGGCCAAACCGGAAATAATGGTTTGGTCTTCTTTAAATTCTGATCTTAATAATCCTTTAAATCTACTGTCTTCAAAAAAACCGTAGCTATCTAAATAGCCGGTATACATTACATGTGCTTGTAAGCTTTGTTCAGGATTGTCTTGAAGCAGTTCTGAATTATTAAAATTGTACACCGCCAGATTGTTTATAGATACACCAATATCTATAAAAGCCAATCCATAGTTAATTCCCGGATTAATGGTCAATAAAAAGTTTGATGGGATATTATTTAGAGATGGATCTGGAAAATTGGTAACAACATTACCACTGTTAAGTCCGCTACTGTAAGCACCAATATTCAGTCCGAATGTTAAATTACTATCGGTATTTAATCTAGCATTATAGGCAAAGTTAGCTACGCCGCCAAATGTGGTGAACACCCCATAATTTTGTTGAAACAACCCAATACCCGCTCCAATATTTTCAGCAAATCGACCCGAGTAACTAAAAATGTTGGTTTCGGGAGCATTTTCAAACTGTACCCATTCGCGTTTGTTAGTGAAACTGATAAATCTGTTTTGCTGTCTTACAAAACTAAAGGTTGGATTCATCAAAAATTGATTAAACGTTAGTGAGTTTCCAACCGGTAAAGCAAGCGCCACTACCCCATCAACTTCTTGAGAGTAGAACATCTGTGCTGAACAGATAAGTAACGTTATGATCAATATTCTAAATTTCATGTTACTTTAAAATGGTAATAGACCCTTTAATTGGGTCTTTATCGGTTGCTCTAATGATATAGTAAAAAACCGGATTGACACTAGAGAATTCTATTCTGTCTTGTGGCCAGTTATTTTGATAATCGTTGGTTTGAAAAACTACTTTACCTCTGTTTGAGAGTATAATAATTTCGGTGTTGGTTCCGCTGGTAAATTCGAGCGGAATTACCCAGGTGTCGTTGATACCATCGCCATTGGGACTTATAATATTTGGTATTTTAGCTACATCGGGGAATTGTTCGATTGGTTGTCTCATTCTGAAAAATAATTCACTTGAAACCAAGCAACCTGCAGTCTGTGAAATAACAAGTCTGTAATCACCGTAGTCTGATGCTACATAAGTATTTGTTGTAGCCCCTGAAATAAGATTATCATTTAAATACCATTTAAATTGCGGATTGGCTGCTGTTGTGCTGGCTACTACAGTTAGGGTCTCACCTTCTTCAAGTGTATTCTCTTCCGGAACATTAAGTTCGCTAGTAAAACCTTCGCTTACAAGCGTAATAGAACCAGAAGCTTGACAACCACCCAAATCAACGGTTACAGAAAAAACTCCGGATTCATCGGTTTGATAGGTTTGACTGGTGGCGTTTGAAATAGCTTCACCATCTTTAAACCACTGGTAGCTATTACCACCAATAGTTGCCAAAGTGGTTGATCCTTGAGTAGGGCAATAAGGATTCCCTAAACTAGAAACAATTGTGGCGTTGGCCTGTCCTGAGAAAACTTCAGTTATGGTTACACGATTCGAAAATGAATTAGAAGTACAGGTGCCGTAGTTGGTTTGAACAAAATATGTTCCCGGCGTGGTTACAGTTAAGCTATTACCCGTTGCTACAAAAACCGATGTTGTAGCACTGGTTTCTCTAAACCAATTAAAGGTAAGTGATGGATAGTTTAGCGGCGAATCGTTATCGCCTGTACCAGGATTGTCGATAGTTAACAAATAACTTCCACCGTTACAAAAAGCGCCGGTGGATACCAGATTGTTGATGGTAAACGGACTATCCTGAACTTTGTAATAGGCAGCAAATGGAACCGAGCCTGAGCTAGTGGCAGCCGGTGCTGTACTTTTAATTCGAATTCTGTAATTTTCGCCGGCTGTATCTTCGGGTAAAGAAAAATTTAAAGTTGCCGGAGAAGTACTAACTGCGCCCTGATTAGAGGTAAAAACAACAGTGGGACTTGCAAAACTACCTGTGGCATCAGACATTTCTATGAGAAATTGATTAGATGCACTAAGTGCACTTTCAGGTGAAAAAACAAAAGTAACATTGTAAGAATTAAATGACGCACTGGCGCATGCCTGACTAAAACCAAGATTTGGTGAGCCAATAACTAATTGAGCGTTTATTTGCCCCGGTATTAAAAGAGCAAAAACCCCTATTAGAAAAGTAAGACTTTTTAAATTAGTAGTTTTATGCATGCTATTTTGATTATAGTTGGGGTTTTGGGTTTACTTCATTTTATTTTTTAAAAAATCGCTAATGGTGTTATTAAGGTCAAACATTCCACTAAGCGCTTATCTAAAAGCCATTCCTTAGTAGTTTATTAATCATCATAATCGTTCGCAGCAATGATTTTATTGATGCGAAGTCTAAAATCCGGATATCTTGAATTGTGAGAATCAATAAAAGTTTCAGAGTCTACACCTTTGGAATAAACATTAGAAAAAGCTCTGTTACCATACCAGTTTTCGAGGTCTTCATTATTAGAATTGTAGGCCGTAAATATATTTCCTTTGCAATTGTTAAAGTACATTTCGGTTAACTTGATTTTCTCTAAACTTTCGGTATTAACTTTAATTCTATCATCTAAAATAACAGCAGGTTTAAAACCTGAAATTACTGATTTTGATATATCTACCGAAGCATCATTAGCTACATAAACAGCCTCTTTTACCAAACCAACGCTGATATCATCTTCCAAATTTTCACTTACGTTAATTAGTGTTAAATTTTCAGCGACAACATAAGTTCCTTTTTTATTGAAATCAACATCTTCTTTTTTATCGTACGAAGCAATATATAAGCATCTCGAGCCATCAGCACCCGAAACATAAGGCGAACGCACAGCTAAGGAGTTGGTTATACTGCATTGTGTTCCGTAATTAAATTCGTAGTCATTACTCTTGGTTCGGAAAGAAATCATTTTATCTAAGTTAAGCTCACCACCGATAATGTCAAACGAGTTACCTTCACTATAGCTTACCATTACATTTTCGATAATTGTTTCGGCTCCAACCCCTGCAAGAGTTAATGCACTAAAGTAACCGTAATCTTTGGTTCTTTTTCCAGCGAATTCAATTCTAACATATCTAAAAATTCCCGAATCACTTTCACTGTTTACACCACCATAATTAATATGTTCAGCCGAAGATGGTCTAAAGCCGTAGTTAATTGAGGCTACGTTTCCAAATTTGTTGATAGGTGCATCACCTAAAATAAAGATGCCACCCCAATCGCCTTCTTTCTTAACACTTCGGTTTGATGTAAAAACAATAGGATCTGTGGCTAAACCGTCAGCAATAATTTTAGCCGATTTGCTAATAATTAAGGAGCCATTAGTGTCATAATCTCCAATAATAACTGTTCCAGGCTCAATGGTTAGTGTTGCACCATCTGTGACAAAAACGCTTCCCAGTAACAAATAGGTATCTCGTTTATAAAGTTTGGTGTCTTTGGTTATACTACCACTTAATATTTGAGTTGGTTTTCCGTGATCGGATTGATTTGGACGAAATTCAGTCCAATTTGTTAGCCAATTATTTGATCCGATGATACCCTTTTCTTGTTGCGCAAATAGGCTACAGGTACATATCAAGAACAAATACAATCCTTTAGTAACATTTTTCATAAGTATTTTATTTATGCTGTTAGTAGATTTGGGTCTATTAATTTCAATGCTTCAAACATAAGTAATAATCCTATGAAATACAAATAAAATCGATAAAATACATATTTTTGTTAATATCGTATATATTTTCTTACATTTTATCAGATCACAACAACTTTCTAAAAAAATTACTCAGAAAATGGCATAAAAAAACCCGAAATCAAAATATTCCGGGCAATCTAAAAATGTTAAAAAGTTGGTAGATTAAAACGCTGTATTAATTAAACTCATTGAAAGTATGAAGCGATTTAAGTGTTTGCTCATAAAACAAAATAGCCGAAATTAGATTTCTCTTATCTGAATATGGCAACACTCTTTTTTGAAAATCGATAGTACTATCAAAATATGTTTTCGAGGCTTGTTTATTTTCTTCTAATGCTTTTCTATTCTCTTTGGTATCGGGGATGCCCAAAGTTGTCATGGTTACACCGGGTTTTGTAGCAAAGGCAATATTAGGTAAAATATTGACTATAACTTCGATACGCTCATTGTACAATTCAAGTAGCTGACCCTTCTGCATTCTGTCAAGTTCTTCTCTATCGTGGTATTTAGCTATAGCTACCTTACCACTGATAATGCTTTGAGGTTCGCCTTTTTGAGCAAAGCTAAGGCCTGTAAAAAGCAAAGAAACTACAAATATGATTGTAAATTTAGTTCTCATAGTTAGATTTTAAGAGGTTCAATATCGCAAATGTATGTAATTTAGCGATAAAAACAAGCGTTTTGTCGATTTTTTTATATTTTCTTGAACATTATCAAGGTTATACAACGATATTTCTCAAAATCAAGAGATGTAAAATCATGATAATGAAAATTATATAAACCAAAAAACATATATTGAAAATTTAATAATTGTGTTTTACAACACAAAAGCCTTGACTTTGGCTAACCACTCTCTGGCATGGGTTCTTTTATCCCGCATGAAGCCTATATCCTCTGCATTTAAGCCCACGGCATTAATCCCCTTTTTTCTGGCAGTGTATACAGCACGCTGGTTATGAAAGCGCTGGGTGACAATGGTTACACTTTTATTAGGATAATTATTAATATAACTTCTTATTGAAAAGTCAGTTTTGAGGCCACTCTTATCTTCAATGATAATGTTTTCAGAAACACCTAGTTCAATCAAGGCTTGTCTCATGCGTTTGGGCTCATTATAATTCGCTTCCCGGTTATCGCCGCTTACAATAATACTATCTACCTTTCCAGCCGAAACAAGAGCTTCGGCGGCCTTAATTCGGGCTTCAAAATAGGGATTTTTACCGCCGCCAATCACATATTTACTAGTGCCTAATACCAAAGCATAGGTGTTTTTAGGAACAGTACTTGTACTGTCAAACAAAAAATCACTTGCCTTAAAATCGATATATATATTAATACCGATAACGGCAATCACCACTAAGATTAAGATTCTAAATAACGTTTTAAACAAGGATTAATTAATTTTAAATAAAGGTAATTATTCATGACAAAACCTGTGTAAATTTAAAGTTTTAAATGTAGAAAAATTAATTACTTTTAAAAAATCTAATATCGAAATGAGAAAATTCAAATATTGCGGTTTGTTTCTTTTAAGACTTTAAAATGAATAATAAAAACCCTATTATTTTGTATATTCTTTCACCAAAAATAGCATAATGAAAAACATATTATTATTAACAACCAGCTTGGCTTTTGTTTTAGGTTGCAACAATGTTAAACAATATGAAGCACCGGTTATGAACAAGACAGAAATGAACAATTTTGAACCTGCAGATTATGTAAAACTTACTCATCCAGAATGGAGTAAAAACGCCGTAATTTACCAAATCAATACCCGGCAGTTTACTCCTGAAGGTACTTTTAAAGCAGCGCAGAAAGAGTTACCAAGGTTAAAAGATCTAGGTATTGATATCATTTGGTTGATGCCCATTCATCCAATCGGTGAGAAAAACAGAAAAGGTACACTAGGAAGTCCATATGCCGTTAAAGATTATTATGGCGTAAATCCTGAATTTGGTAACGAACAAGACCTAAAAAATTTTATCAACGAAGCCCATCAGCTGGGTATGAAGGTGATATTAGACTGGGTTGCCAACCATACCGCATGGGATAATGTTTTGGTAGAAACACATCCCGAATGGTACCAGAGAGACCACAATGACAACTTCAGGCCAACGCCCTGGTGGGATTGGGATGATATTATCAATCTTGATTATGAGAAGCCCGGACTCAGAGAATACATGACCGAAGCCATGAGTTATTGGGTGAAAGAGTTTGATATTGACGGCTATCGCTGCGACGTGGCCGGATTTGTGCCGGTTGATTTTTGGAATAACGTGCGAAAAACACTAGACAGCACTAAACCGGTTTTTATGCTGGCTGAATGGGAGTCTCGCGATTTACATGCCGAAGCTTTTGACATGACGTACGCCTGGAGCTGGAACGAAACCGTACACCAAATATGTAAAGGCAAAGCCGACCTTAATAAACTGTTTGTTTATTATTCGTGGAATGAAAGCGCGTACCCCAAAAATGCCATACGTATGACCCATATTGCTAATCATGACAGCAATGCCTGGGAAGGCACCATGTTTGAAAATTTTGGCGACGGATTGGAAGCTGCTATCGCCTTATCTGTTGTAGGCGAAGGAATGCCTATGGTGTACAACGGTATGGAAGCCGGAAACGATAAGAGACTGGCGTTTTTTGAAAAAGACCCGATTGTTTGGAAAGTTCATGAATTTAATGACTTGTTCAAAGATTTGTTTGCACTTTTAAAAAACAACAGCGCTTTATGGCATGCCAAATGGGGTGCCACCATGATAAAGGTACCCAACAACGCACCAACAGAGGTGTTAAGTTTTGTGCGTCAAAATGAAAACAACAAGGTGTTTGCTGTTCTTAATTTTTCAGATAAAGTTCAAAATGTGCAATTTGAAGACAATTTATTTTCAGGAAACTACAACCAATTTGGTAGTGGTGAGCAAATCTCATTTAATACTGAAAGTCAACTAACGCTTCAACCCTGGGATTATAAGATCTACACACAATAATGTGTTACGCCGTTTCAAATACCAAGACTCAAAAAGAAATTGAAGAGATAAGCAAAACAAGGTGGCAATCTAAGGAGCCCTACAAACCCTACTTTCATCTGTCGGCGTTTAGTTATCCCAACTTGCATGTTCAAACCATTGAGAAACAGATGTATAGTGAGAATGCTACCTGGGGATTTATTACGGAGTCGGCTTTGAGTGATATTAATTCCTTCAGAAAAAAATACCATACTTTTAATGCCAGGGCCGAAGATTTATGGGATTCAAAAATTTACGCCGAAGCTGTTAGCACACAACGATGTTTAATTTGGGCCGATGGTTTTTTTGAACCGCACCGCATCAATAAACAAAGTATTCCATATTACTG
Source organism: Paucihalobacter ruber (assembly GCF_006494535.1). Classification (GTDB taxonomy): domain Bacteria; phylum Bacteroidota; class Bacteroidia; order Flavobacteriales; family Flavobacteriaceae; genus Paucihalobacter; species Paucihalobacter ruber. Next base: position 121,085 of record NZ_VHIQ01000004.1, on the reverse strand, counting down.
CTACGTACCTGATACTTCAAAAAGCAATAGCAGGCAATTATTTGCCTTTGCCGGTTTGTATTCGAAATTAGAAAACGAGGCACTTACCTGCACCATCATTACTACCAAAGCCAACGATTTTTTTGCTGAGATTCACAATGTGAAAAAGCGCATGCCTTTGGTATTATCGAGTCAACTTTATCAAGACTGGCTTGATTCAAATGCCAATATGCATCAAATTAAAGACTTGCTTAACAACGGTTTTACAGAAGAAGCGTTTAGAGCACATCCCGTGAGCAGCAGTATTTACAATAAAAACATCAACACTAATATTCCCGCTGTTTTAAATGAAGTTGATAAAGGAACTTTATTTTAGTTTGTGCGAAAAAATTAACAATGATGGAAATAAAGAGTTAAAAACCTTTGAATTTTAAAGTTTTACTTCCCAATACAAAAAGTGATATTACCCTTTATTATTGACTTTAAAAATTAAAAGCACAAATTCGGTACAATAAAAATTAAAGTATCGCAAAAAATAACGTTTAAACAAAGTTGGAGTTCTTTTTAAGTTTCCTTGTTGCGTTGTTTACAACAATTATTATATCATCAAAAGAGCAGAATCTAAAAGCTTTTAAGAAAATGACACAGGTTCCCTATTTGATAAAAAGTACTAAATTATATTCACTCTCAGGAATTGCAAATTTAAATTATTATATATAATTTAAAACTATTCTAAAGTAACCAATAGTGCCATTATGAATTATTTTGATTTAGGATTGAGATAATTGATTTTTAGGGCAATAATAAGAAAATTGATAGTTAATTATTATATTGCCATAAATGTTACGGAAAGAAAAGAATTGCTATATCATGTTATTTTTTCAGTATTTTGGCTAAAAGAATAGGGTTATTAATTAAGTTGTCACCATAGAAGCCATCGTGTGGGATACGAGATAGTATAATTTGATATTTTAAAAGATAGTCAGATTGGCTTCCTTTCCGTTTCTGTAAATGAAATGATAGTTTTTATTGGTCTGAAATATCGAATAAAATTTTGGCGCACAGAAAATCAAATAAATTCACGTTGTTAAAAACTTATTTATGATATTTTTATTCGATGAGAGATTTAGACATTTCACTAATGATTTTTGGCGGTTCATGTTAAATATCGATTTACACAATAACATCTGGAACTACTTTTGTATTCATTAAATGAAAATAATAAATTCACGTCAGCAATGCAATCTTTAATTTTAGCTATTTTTATTTTAATAAGTTTTTCATTAGCTGGACAAAATCATGAAATAACCAAAGAACAAAAAATACAAGTAGAAGCGTCAATAAAAAAGCATTTTGAAAAGTTAGAATTATCTGAACAACAAAAACCAAAATTTGAGGCTATAATCAAGCGCTATGCGATTCAATTTATACATTTACAAGAAAGTAATCAGGGACGACTTTCAAAATATAAAACCTATAAAGCTTTGAGTAAAAAGAGAAATGAAGAAATCCAAACTATACTTTCTATAAGTCAATTTGAGAAGTATGTTACTTTACAAAAAGAACTACAACAAAAAATGATGAATAAAAAGATGAACTAAACCAAACTCAACTAATATAACTAATATAACTAAATATAAAACTGTTGATTAAGGTAAATACTTTGTGCAATAAATGAAAACCAACAAACTTATATTTTTAATATCCTTAGGAGTTTCTGTTTTTTTCAATATCCCAAGACTTAATTTTCTTTATGGCAACAGAGATCCCTTTCTTAGCAATTTGATAGAAGTTTCTATTGAAGATACTATTTTCAGAGTATTTTCTCTTTTCTGTTTTAGTGTTGTGATACTCAAATTTAATTTAAGCTGGAATGAAAAAATCAATTTCAAGTACCACAAGTGGGTATCTTCGTTAATTAATTTGTCATTCTTTTTCTTTTGGATGCTCTTTTTGAAGCTTGTTAACCTATGGGTTTACGATTTTGATACCTTTTCTATGAGTACCCAAATAATCAATATTTCATACCTGCTTGTCATGTTGATACTCATAGTTGTTTCGAGGATTATCAGGCTAACAGAACAATCAAAACAAAATGCCATTGAAAAAGAACGGCTTGTACAACAAAACTTACAAAACGAGTTATCTGCTTTAAGAAATCAAATCAATCCTCATTTTTTATTTAATTCACTAAATTCTTTGAGCCTTCTGGTTATGGAAGACCAAAAAGCAGCCCGAACATTTATCAACAAGCTATCTTTTATGTTTCGCTATATGCTTCAAAGTAAAGATCAAGATATGGTGACTATCAAAGAAGAAGTCAAGTTTTTAGATAGTTATATACATCTTATCAAACAACGTTATCGTGACAATTTTCATGCGCTGATTGAAATTAAAGAAAAATTATTTCAACATAAAATACCTACATTAGCACTTCAAATTTTGATGGAAAATGCGGTTAAACACAATGAGATTTCAAATGAAAATCCTTTACATGTTGAAGTATTTGATCATGAAAATTATATCGTTGTTAAGAATAAAATTCAAGTAAGAACAGGAACTGTTGAAAGTACAAATACCGGTCTAAGCAATCTCAATTCAAGATTTAAGTTGTTGATGAATAAAGAGATAGAAATTTCGGCTGATGACAAATACTTTAAGGTGAAAATTCCAATATCATGAAGGTAGTGATTATAGAAGATGAAGGAGCAGCTGCAGAAAACTTAAAATTGATGTTATCTGAGATTGATACTTCAATAATAGTTGACAAGGTAATTGATACTGTGGCAGGAGCAATCACCTATTTTTCTGAGATTAATGATATTGAATTAGCATTTTTTGACATTCATTTGGCAGATGGAATTTCCTTTGAAATTTTTAACCAACAACAAATTAATATCCCTATCATTTTTACAACAGCGTATGACGAGTTTGCCATAAAAGCATTTAAAGTTAACAGTATAGATTATTTACTAAAACCTATAGACGAAGAAGAGCTGTCGGAAGCAATCCATAAATTTAAAAAAGATAAGAAAATCCAAAAAATTGATGAGCAATTTCAACAGGTTTTGCAAATTATCCAATCAGAAAAGAAAACATACAAAACAACTTATTTATTCCAGAAACGCGATACATTAGTGCCCGTTAAAGTTGAGGATATAGCATATTTTATAATAGAAGTTGGTATAGTTAAGGCCATAAGTTTTAACAATAAAGAATATATAATCGATAAGAAATTAGAAGATATTGAAAATGAATTAGACCCTTCTCAATTTTTTAGAGCCAACAGGCAATTTATTGTCAATAGGAAAGCCATTAAACATTTAGAATTGTATTTTAATGGAAAGCTTATTATTAATATTGAGCCTAAACCTTCAGAAAAAATTGTGGTCAGCAAAGCCAAAGCTCCACAATTAAAAGATTGGATGAATTAAAACTGATTACCAGTCTAAAACATTTCACTTCACCATTTGGTCGTTTCGCCCTTTTTAAAAAGTTATTCGTACCGATAACATCTAATTTTGAGCATAGTTTAATCTAAAACCGTGTCAAAAATGAAAACGAAAAAATACAATTTAAAAACCAAAATTTCCAGTTTACTATTTTTAATATTAAATTTTGCTTTGGTTGCACAGCAAAGTATATCAGGTAGCTTTTCAAGTAATGGAAATACCAGAGGCTATATTGGAGCAATTCCTGATAACCTTCAAACACCTTTACGACTTGTTATCATGTTCTGTGGTGCTACCGAAAATGCCTCTCAAATGCAACTCAGAGGCTATAATAATTTTCTTGGCAATAACAGCATGATTATTTATCCTGAACCTTTTAATGCTACTTTCGGTTTTGATAACTCAAATGGTATTGATGATTTTCAGATGGTAGAAGATCTCATTACCAATATTGCTTCAAATTATACCATCAATGTAAATGATATTTGTATTGGTGGTTTTTCTAATGGTGGTGTATTTACTTATAATCTGGTGTGCGATTTTAACAGTCCATCTTCAACACGCGCTTACAGGTTTAAGTCCTTTGCAGTTGTTTCCGGGGCTATGGAAGCCAGTAATGCCAACATAACAGATTGCCCTATAGCAAATGAATTACCTGCGATTGTTTTCCATGGAACTTCCGATCCTGTTATTCCATACAATGGTGGTAATGTTGGTTTTCCCTTAAACATTCAGACTGGAGCTACTGAAACTACAGTCAACTTTTGGGCAAATACAATAAATAATTGTACATCAACGCCAATGGTAACTTCACTTCCTAACACCAATACAACTGACGGGTCAAGCGTTGAACTTTTAAATTATGACTGCGCAACATCTGAAGAAACCTTGCTTTATCGTATAATCGGAGGACAACATGCTTGGCCTAGTGGCAATGCCAATTTTGATATTGCACAGAACAGAAATTTAGACATAAACGCCTCAGAAGTAATCAGTCAATTTTTTGAAGATCCTACAACGCTATCAAATAATGATTTTAATAATTTAGAAAATGAAATATTAATTTATCCCAATCCTGTGAAAGATTTCATTGTGGTAAAATCAACTTACAATTTAGATAAAATCGAGTTATTCAACTTGAAAGGGAAAGTGATAATGTCATACGACCAGCCTCTAACCTCAATTTCTTTAGAAAGTTTAGAATCTGGAATTTATCTATTAAAAATTCATGCTGAAAATAGAAAAATTATAAAAAAAATAGCCAAGCAATAATAATTTACCTCATTTTAATGATTCCAGTTTTTAAAAACTCTGTCTATAGAGCAGAGTTTTTTTTATAGTTATTTCACTAAACAATTGAGTCGTTTCACTTTGTTTCTAAAATTTTCTGTACAACCACATTTTAATTTTGAGCATCATTTAATCTAAAACCATGTCAAAAATGAAATCAAAAAATACTACCAAAATTTTATTTCTGGAATTACTCTTTCTGTACTTAACCAAGATTGTACGTGCACAGAATTTTACAGTAGTCCCTAAGGCACTGCTAATTGTTGACGCTATTCGTTGTACGATTTCATTTACCCATGTGAATGGAGACAAAGACCACGATGTAATCGTTACAGTTTTAAATTTATCTGGATATAACTCTAAACTTTGCACCAATGTTGGATATGGCAATTTTACAAAAATGGTTATTACAACTTTTTATAGAGTCGCTCCAAGATTGGTTGCCTTTACCAACATATAATGTTTTTAACTCTTTCTTTTAGGCGGAGTTTTTCTTAACATGCAGTTAAAGATCATTCCACATTGGATTTTAAACGCTTCACTTTATTTTCTTAAAGCCGCATTAACTACTAATTTACATTTGAATCAAACTTTAAAAACGATTCACAATGAAAAATTTAAAAAGAAATTTGACCCTGATTTTATCTTTAGTATTTATCGCCTCAAGTTGCTCAAACGATGATGATGCTTTAGCACAAAGTAATGACCCAGATCCAGTAGTTATAGATACTCCCTTTCAGGAATTGTATGATCAGGGCATCGATCGCTATTTAGGTACTTTTACTCCAACATCAACATCAATAACTGCACCTGGTATTACCGAATATTTTTTTGAAATACCTGATGGACCAATCTGCTACACCGGAAACGAATTTTCAATGTTTACAAGAGACGGCAGTAGTAACAATCTTTTGATATTCCTAAATGGTGGTGGTTTTTGCAACCCTATTGCCTGTGCTGCTGTTGAGGATGGTATTCCTTTGGTACCGTTTGGTATTCTAAGCCCGGCCGATCCTCAAAGCCCTACTTCAAATTTCAATTTGGGTTATGTACCCTACTGTGATGGCAGCGCTATGATAGGAGATGTCGATGTTGATAGCAATGGAGATGGTATTGACGACCGCTTTTTTAGAGGGGTTCAAAATTTGTCAGCCTCTTTAGATGTGATTGCAGATAGATACCCGATGCCAGACAAAATAGTGCTTGCAGGAAATAGCGCCGGTGGTTTTGCTGTTCATCACGCTTTGCCTTTGGTTAGAAAGTTATACCCCGATGTAGCTATAGATGTCATCAACGATTCTGGCACAGGAATTATCAACCCTAGTGGCTGGCTAATGAATTTGGATTATTGGAATGGCGGTTCGTTTTATCCTAATAGCTGCACCGATTGCATTGGGACGGATGGTAATCTTACCGAATACCATAAATACCAGTTGCTACAAGACCCCAATATAAGAATGGCTTACATCAGCTCTAAGCAAGACGATACTTTTGCACAACTAACACAAGGCGGTGGTGCAGCATTTGAAGAGCAATTGCTTGCAGCTGCCAATGAATTAAAAAGCGAATTTCCAGAGCGTTTTAACAGTTTAATTCCTAATGGAACAGACCATACATTTATTATCAGAGATTACATTTTTGAGGTTAGTAATACCAATGTACGCTCTTGGATTAGTGATATGATTAATAATAATAATAATTGGATTTCAGTAACTGAATGAATTCACTTTAAAATGGTAAACAATTGAATAAACTATAATCCTATGAAATTCAAACTTATAACATCATCAGTAGTAGTATTTGTCGCATTTTCTAATTTTGCTTCATCACAAGAAAATAATGCTCTTGTATCAGCCTTTTTTGGCCTTGATAGCTCAATGCCATTTCAAGCAAATTTTCTTTGCCCTGGAGCACAAGGGATGGATGGAATGCCGGTAAATTTCAAATACCCTATTGATGCAAGTAGTTTATCAGCTTCTGATTTTGAAGTCGTGGATAGCCTTGGCAACATAAACATACCTTTGTGTGCTGTTTTAGCACCAGCGAATGAAAACGGAGAAAATCGAACAGTACTTTTAATAGGTGAGTTTGGCACTGCTGTTACCAATCCACCCAGAGAGGTAAGAGTTGTAGATGATTTATTTACTGCCGAAACTTTAGAAGGTGAGTCGGCCTGTTCAGAAATCATAAACCTGAATGGAATCTCTACCACAAATGTAGTTCCGCTTGCTGATGGGCCAAGTTTGTTTTTTGCTCAAAGATTAGATGGCAGTCTGAATGAATGCACTACAGGCGTTCAAACGATACAAGTAGCTTGGAATGGTGGCATCACACCCCACATAAGTGGTGATACAGAAGCTGACTTATTTCAATACTATATTGGTTATACTGAAGAAAGTTCAGGAGCCCTTATTCCGCATGTACCTATTTCGATAGCTGATATAAATGACAACGACAACTTCCACCAACTATGTTTTTCCACGAGTGATGAAATTGTTAAAATTTCAATGATGGCTAACACAGTCCAAGACCCAAACCAAGATCCAAATCTTTATAGTGAAATAGATGTTACTTATTGCAGCCCTTTGAGTGTAGGAGCAACTATTTTCGAAAAAAGGTATGAAATTTATCCAAATCCGTTCTCCCAAGAAATTTTTATAAAAAACCTACTTGGTGATGAATACTTCATCATTTATGACTCTTTAGGAAGAAGTATTATTGAAGGTAAATGTTTTGAAACCGTAAGAATACCTGAAACAAAATCAGGGATATACTATTTAACTATCGGAAATAATACAAATCAGGCAACTTACAAGTTGATTAAAAAATAATTGCTTTCAACAATGGTCATAATGAATGCAAGTAAAAGTGTTGCAAGGGGAATAAATACATTAAATAAATTAAAAGCAAAACAGCTGAAAAAAAATCTTTTGAAAGCTGAAATAATAACCAAAAAAGAGTCAATCTTATTCAGTATAGTATAAGTTTTAGTCTTTATTACAAAAAATACATTTATCACAATTTTAAAAATTTGAATTATGAAAAAATATAAGATAGCATTTTTAATAGTATTATCACTTCTGCTGATGAATTGCTCAGAAGATGATTCAACAAATACTGCTCCTTCAATTACAAGCCAGACCTTTAACATTCCGGAAGACACTCCAATAGGTACAATTATTGGCACAATTGAAGCTTCTGATAGCGATGGCGACCAGTTAACTTTCAATGTTTTATCTGGTAATATCGATGATACTTTCACAGTTGATAGCTCTACGGGAGAAATTACGCTCATTGGAATGCTAGAATTTGACAATGTCGATTCTTATGTGTTTGAAATCGAGGTAACAGATGGACAACTGAACTCCAGCAGCACCATAACTATACAGATAATAGAGGGTATCGAAACAGGTCTTAAAGAGAAAACAATTATGCACGATGGTATAGAAAGAAAATATCTACTCTACCTCCCTGAAGATTATACCGGTAACGAAGCTTTACCACTCGTGTTTAGCCTACACGGTGCTGGTGGTTCAAAAGAAAGTCAATATGCGTTGAGTGAATTTAACCTATTAGCTGAAAGTGAAAATTTTATTTTGGTTACACCTGAAGCTTTAGCTGTAGTAGGCAATATCAGAATTTGGAACCAACAAAGTTCTCCAAATGCCGCTGATGATGTGGGTTATATTGACGCACTCATAGATGAAGTGAGCTCAGATTATAATGTTGATTTAGACAGAATTTACATAGCAGGTTCGTCAAACGGGGCATTCATGGCTTTAGAAATAGCTTGCAAATTAAGCGAGAAGATTGCTGCAGTAGCCGCGGTAAAAGGCTATATGTCACCGGAACAAATCGCAAATTGCAACCCAACCACCCCAACGGCCATTATTCAAATGCACGGCACTAATGATCCGCTTGTAACTTACGAAAGTGTAGAGGTCACTATTCAGTTTTGGAATACTTTTAATAACACCAATTCTACCGCAATCGTATCTACGCGCCCAGATTTAGACCCCAATAATGGCAATGTCACCAACTCCTATCTCTACTCCGATGGCACAAATGGCTTTGAGGTTGAACATTTAGAAGTTATAAATGGTGTTCACGATTGGTTTGGCGAGCCGGGCACTAATTACGATATAAATGCCAGTGAAGAAGCTTGGATATTTTTTAAAAAATTTAATATTAACGGAAAAATATAAAAACAATGGATACAAAATTAGAATTACTTTTAGGTGGTATTGTTTTAATGGCATTAATAGCAGAAATCATTTGGTCAAGTCTAAAACAAAAAAATGTTTTTAATTTAAATGAAAGCCTAGGAAATTTTGCAATCTTTATTGGAAACAATATCATGAAACCTATTTCCCTTGGGTGGAAGTATTTGGTATTTGGATGGGTGGAGCAATTTCAGTTTTTTACAATTCCTACCAATGTATTTACAATTGTACTAACATTTTTTGTGGCCGAGTTTGGTTTTTACTGGTACCACAGGCTAAGTCACGAAACACCAATTTTATGGACCATGCATCACACCCACCATTCAGGTATGCAGATGAATTTATCTACAGCTGTAAGGCTTAACTGGCTTGGTGCATTTGTGAGTCCTTTATTTTATTTACCGTTTGTGCTTTTAGGCTTTTCAGCAGAAGTTTTGATTATTTGTATTTCTCTAGGGCTGTTTTTTCAGTATTTTTTACATACCGAAACCATAGGCAAATTGGGTGTTTTTGAAGGAAAAATATTCAATACACCATCGGCACATCGAGTACACCACGGTTCTAACGAGATTTATATTGATAAAAATTACGGTGGTACCCTAATTATTTTCGATAGAATTTTTGGCACCTATCAACCCGAAACCGAAAAGGTAAACTATGGAGTTACTACCGGATTCTTCAGCAATAACCCAATCAAATTAAATTTTCTTCCCATTTATCTGTATATAAAAGGGAATTGGAGACGAGAGAAACAACGTAATAATGAACAAAATCATTAAGTTTTGTGTTATTTTATAAACTCAATTTATTAACAATTAGTTTAAAATAGAAATATTAAAGGAAGAGATTGATGATCTTGTTTTTCCCTTATTATAAATTCAAAATAATTCTACCATTATTTATTACCGTTTGACTTAGATTATGCAAGTTACTTCCCGATACAAAAATTAGCAAAAATATTACCAAGCAACTCATCGTTAGATACTTGACCTGTTATTTCACCAAAATAATACAAGGCCTGCCTGATGTCTATAGCCATTAAATCGCCCGAAAGTCCGGATTCGAGTCCGTGCCTGACCTTTAAAATTTCTTCAAGGGCTTTTAACAAAGCATCGTAATGGCGCGTATTCGTAACTATAGTTTCATTATTGCGCAAGGCACCACTATTAATCATGGTCAATAACTTATTGGTTAGTTGTTCCACACCAAATCCGGTTTTAGCCGACAGTAACAACACATCGGGAATTGTTTTATTGATCTCGGCTAGTTCGGTATCGGTTAAAACATCTATTTTATTGGCAATGGTAATTAATGGTTTTTGCGGATATTTGTTTCTGATTTTTGCCAGTTCTATGGCTACGTCGTCTAATTTTGCCTTGGCAGTACTGCCGTCAAACAGATAAATAACTACTTGCGCCTGCTCTATTTTTTCAAAGGTTTTTTTAATACCAATACTTTCAACAACATCTTTGGTTTCTCTAATTCCGGCGGTGTCAATAAATCTAAAACCCATCCCGCCAATGGTTATTTCGTCTTCAACCGTATCGCGAGTGGTTCCGGCAATTTCAGACACTATGGCGCGTTCTTCATTTAACAACGCGTTTAATAAGGTTGATTTCCCCACGTTCGGTTCGCCCACAATCGCTACCGGAATGCCGTTTTTAATGACGTTTCCTACAGCAAACGAATCGATTAATCGTTTCAAAACCTGCTCAATTCGTTCCAATAAGATTTTAAACTGGGAGCGGTCGGCAAATTCAACATCTTCTTCAGAAAAGTCCAGTTCGAGTTCAATTAGAGATGCAAAATTGAGTAATTCCTCGCGCAGCATGGCAATTTCATTAGAAAATCCACCACGCATTTGCTGCATGGCAATTTGGTGTGAGGCCTCGTTTTCGCTGGCGATTAAATCTGCCACAGCTTCGGCCTGACTTAAATCTAACTTTCCGTTCAAAAAAGCGCGTAAGGTAAATTCGCCTGCATTGGCCATTTTACATCCTTTTTTTAAGAACAGTTGAATAATTTCTTGCTGAATGTACAAACTACCATGGCAGGATATTTCAATGACATCTTCGCCCGTGTAAGAATTTGGATTTTTAAAGATGCTTACTAAAACTTCGTCTATAATTCTGTTGTTGTCAACAATATGACCTAAATGAATGGTATGCGTTTTTTGTTCAGACAAATTCTTTCCTGAAACCGATTTAAAATGCGTTGCGGCCATCTCTATGGCTTTTGGTCCGGAAAGTCTAATCACTGCAATAGCACCGGCACCCGAAGGCGTTGCCAAGGCAATGATAGTTTCGTCTAAAATCATAGGTTTTATTTTTTTACAAAAGTATGGCAAAATTAAGGATAGATTTAATTTTGTTATCAGAACATGCCTTTAACAGCATTTTAAAGAGCATTATGTTCGAGTTATGTATATTTGCACAACCTAAAAAGCGATCACAATTATGAAACAAATTTTTATTATCAGTCTTGTTGTTTTAAGTCTGTTTTCTTGCAAAGAAGAACCAAAACCCGAAGGATACGTTATAAATGGTACAGCAACAGACGTTTACAATGGCATAAGAGTTTTTCTACAAACTTCAAATGAACAAGGAAGACCAGTTGATAAAGATACCGCCATTGTAATGGATGGAAAATTTAAATTTGAAGGAAAATTAGAAAATCCCGAAATGCTTTACATCAAGGTCAACAGCGTTACAGGTAACCTTCCAATCATACTTGAAAATGCCGTTGTAAGTATAGATATTAACAAACAAAATATTGCAAAATCTGAAGTAAAAGGTTCTAAAAGTCACGATGACTATGTGGCATTTATCGAAGGTAGAAACAAAGCTCAAATGGATGTGCAATCCTTGAGTGTAAAACTTGACGAAGCTAAATTTTTAAAAGACCAACCTAATATTGAATATTATAACGAAGAATTAAACAAAGCTGTAGATAACAACACAAATTTTGCGGCCGACTTTGTAAAATCACATCCCGACAGCTATGTAAGTTTGTTTATTGTTGATGCCCAAACCAATTTGAGAGATGTTGATCTGGAACTTTATCAAAATGCCTTTAATAGTTTATCGAACGAACTTAAAAACAGTGAATACGGAAAGAACGTACAAACCAAAATGGACCAAGTACGCGAATTTCAAGAAAAATCTCAACGCTTAGCCATCGGCCAAAAAGCTCCCGATTTTACCGCTCCCGATCCAAATGGTAAGCCCGTTTCTTTATACGACATCAAGGGAAAGGTAACCATTATTGATTTCTGGGCGGCCTGGTGCGGACCATGCAGACGAGAGAATCCAAACGTAGTTAAAGTATATGAGCAATTTCACGATAAAGGATTAGAAATTATTGGCATTTCATTAGATGGTACACCAACTCAACCCGATGCAAAAGCCGCCTGGCTTAAGGCTGTTGAAGACGATCAATTAACCTGGCACCATGTTTCTAGTTTGCAATATTTTAATGACCCGGTTGCAAAAATGTACGATATTAATGCCATTCCTGCTACTTTCATTATTGACGAAGAAGGTACCATTATAGCGAAAAATTTAAGAGGTATAGCATTAGAAAGAAAAATTGCCGAATTATTAAACTAAGCAATTTAAAGTGTTACATTATAAAGCTGTTAGATAAATCTGGCAGCTTTTTTTTAGAGCTTACCGGTTTTATGCATAAAGAATAAAATACCAATAGGCAAAGCTAATAAAAGCACCATCAGTAAATTGGTTTGCAATAAAATTGGGAACATCAACAATGTGGCAACATAACCACCTACAGCGCCACCAAAATGAGCGTCGTGACCAATATTTCCAATACTCTTTTTTATACCGTAAATAGAATACAGTAAATAACCTATTCCAAATACATAAGCGGGAATTGGAATGGGTATTAAAAAGAAATACAAACTCATATCGGGTCTCAATAGTATGGCCGAGTAAAGCACGCCCGTTATCGCACCGCTGGCACCAACAGCCGTGTAGTTATATTCATCTTTATGAAAATAATAACTCAACAAACTACCTAAAATTAAGCTTACAATATAAATAATGATAAATCTAAAATCGCCCAAATAGGCTATCACTACAGGAGCAAAAAAATAAAGCGTGAACATATTAAAAAATAAATGCAATGTATTAACATGCAAAAATCCCGAACTGAACATTCTAAATTTATCACCACCTTTAATGGAACCAATGTGAAATTTATAACGATCAAAAAAATTAAGGTCGCCTAAACCTTTATAGGTAATGATAACGTTAGCCGCAATGATGATAATAGTTATAAAACTGAAACTTGCCATAAAAAACCTGTATTGAAAGTTTAAATTATATCTTTACAGCGCAAATGTAACCATTCTATGCAACTTATTGCTTACCTCATAGTGTATCCTATTTTATGGCTGGTTTCTATACTGCCATTCAGATTGCTATATGCATTTTCTGACCTGCTTTATTTTTTTATTTACAAGGTTTTTGGCTACCGAACTAAAACTGTTAAACAAAATCTTAAACTGGTATTTCCTGAAAAGTCTGACAAAGAATTAAAGGCTATTATGTCTAAATTCTATCATCATTTATGCGATATGATTTTGGAAGCCATTAAATCAATGACTATTTCAAAAGCAGAACTAATTGAACGCTATAAATTTTCAAACATCGAAGTCATCAACGAAATTGAAAATCATGAAAGAAGTATTGTCTTAATGTGTGGCCATTACGGAAGTTGGGAATGGATTTTCATCCTTCAGCATTACATAACCCACAAGGGGTTTGCCATATACAAACAATTAGCGAATAACTATTTCGATAAACTGGCCAAGCGTATTCGTGCCAAACATGACACTTTTTTAATTACCACGAAGGAAGCCTTTAAGATTTTGGCAGAGTCTCAGGCTAACGGCGAATTAAGTATTACAGGGTTTGCCTCAGACCAATCACCAAAAGCCAATAAAGCCTTTCACTGGCAAGATTTTATGGGTATTAAAGTACCGGTTCATGTTGGAGCCGAAGTGATTGCTAAAAAATATGATATGAGCGTGGTGTTTTTCGACGTAAAACGAATAAAACGAGGTTATTACGAAACCACTTTTAAAAAAATAACCGATACCCCAAATAATTTTAAAGACTACGAAATCACCGATACCTTTTTAAAATTGGTAGAACAACAAATCAAGGAAGCTCCTGAATACTATTTATGGACGCACAAGCGCTGGAAACACAGAGATAAAGTTCCGACAGAATTTAAATAATGTTATTTAAAGGTCAAACCAGCTTTCAACGTCATTATCTGATTTCCTCAAAGGGTGGTAATTTTTAAAAATAAACTCATTACTTTCTCTATCATAATGATAGTCTTCTTTCCAAACTTGATGATGTTTTGATAATTCAATAATGGCATTACAAACAAATTCAATTTCAGCATTGGTAGTTGTTGGATGGATAGACATCCTAATCCAACCCGGCTTTCTAACCAAATCGCCAATGGTAATTTCGTTGGTAAGTTCGTGAGAGGTGTCGTAATCAACATGTAACAGATAATGACCATAGGTACCGGCACAACTACAACCACCTCGGGTTTGAATACCAAATTTATCATTGAGCAATTTCACGCCTAAATTGTAATGTAAATCATCTATGTAAAACGAAATAACTCCTAACCTATCCTCATGCTGGTCTGCGAGAATATGAATATTTTTGTATGGTTTTAACCTTTTAAAACAGTAGTTAACCAATTCGTGTTCGCGTTTTAAGATGTTATCAACACCCATTTGCTCTTTTAAATTAATAGCAAGTGCTGTTTTAATAGTTTGTAAAAAACCTGGTGTGCCACCATCTTCGCGTTCTTCTATATTATCAATATATTTATGTTCACCCCAAGGATTGGTCCAGCTAACGGTACCACCACCCGGACAATCGGGAATCATATTCTTGTACAATTTTTTATTGAACACCAAAACGCCGCTAGTTCCGGGGCCACCTAAAAATTTGTGAGGCGAAAAGTAAACCGCATCTAAATACGCTTCTTCATCTTCAGGATGCATATTGATGTTGACATAAGGTGCTGAACAGGCAAAATCCACAAAACACACGCCATTGTAGCGGTGGATTAATCTGGCAATGTCGTAATAAGGTGTTTCTATGCCCGTCACGTTGGAACCTGCAATAACAGCTGCAATTTTTAGCGGACGGCTTTTGTATTGCTCCAATAACTTTTGAAGATTTCTTAAACTGAACAAACCTTCCTTTCCCGGGGGAATCACCTCAACCGTTGCCATAGTTTCTAACCATGACGTATGGTTGGAATGGTGTTCCATGTGAGACACAAACACAACCGGCTTTAACTCATCAGGTACATTGGTGAAGGCTTTTAAATTTTCAGGAATTTTTAAACCTAAAATTCGCTGGAATTTGTTGACCACTGTGGTCATTCCACTACCCGATACAATTAAAACGTCATCTTCACTGGCGTTGACATGTTTCTTTATAATATGTTTTGCTTTGTGATATGCGCGGGTCATGGCCGTTCCGGAAACGGTAGTTTCGGTATGGGTATTTGCCACAAACGGACCAAATTGGTTTAAGAGTTTTTCTTCAATAGGACGGTACAGTCTGCCAGAAGCTGTCCAGTCTGTATAAACAATAGGCATTTTGCCATAAGGAGAAGTAAAGGTTTGATCAATACCAACAATATGCTTCCTGAACTTTGAAAAATAGGTTTCCAGTTCTCTTGAAAGTGGCGGAGCGTCAATAACAGACTTCATAGTTGGCAATTTTTACAAAGTTATTAAATATTTGCTACGGCTTTGATCTTTGCAATTATTTGTTCTGCCAAATCATCAGCTTGTTGTTGGCTTGGTGCTTCGGTATAAATTCTGATAATAGGTTCTGTATTGCTTTTTCTAAGGTGAACCCAACTATTTTCAAAGTTAATTTTAACACCATCGATGGTTGAAATATCTTCTGTTTTGTATTGTTCGGCAATAGCTTCTAAAATACCATCGACATCTAATCCTTCGGTGAGTTCAATTTTGTTTTTACTCATGTAGTATTGCGGATAGCTTTGTTTTAAGGCACTCACCGACAATTGTTTTTCGGCTAACAAACTCAAGAATAGCGCCACACCAACCAAGGCATCTCTGCCGTAATGCAATTCAGGATAGATAATACCACCATTTCCTTCGCCACCAATAACCGCATTGGTTTGTTTCATTAGCGCCACCACATTCACCTCGCCAACAGCACTGGCCTGATAGCTGCCACCGTGTTTTTCGGTAATATCTTTTAAAGCTCTGGTAGAACTCATATTGCTCACTGTATTCCCGGGAGTGATTCCTAAAACATAGTCGGCACAAGCCACAAGTGTATATTCTTCACCAAACATGTCGCCATTTTCATCAATAAAAGCCAAGCGGTCTACATCGGGGTCAACCACGATTCCAAAATCGGCTTTATGATTAATAACAGCTTGAGACAAATCGGTTAAATGTTCTTTTAAAGGCTCGGGATTATGAGGAAAATGCCCGGTTGGGTCGCAGTATAATTTAACCGCTTCAACTCCTAGCCTTTCTAAAAGTAATGGAATTGCAATGCCTCCCGTAGAATTAACACCATCAACAACAACTTTAAATTTTGCTTTTTTTATGTCGTCGGTATTGACTGTTTTGAGCTTTAGTACTTCATCGATATGTAAATCTATATAAGCATCATTTCGGGTTATTTTACCCAAATGATCAACCTCTGCAAAATTGATTGAATTACCTGAGGCAATCTCAAGAATGCGTTCGCCTTCTTCAGCATTTAAAAATTCGCCTTTAGCATTAAGTAATTTTAGTGCATTCCATTGTTTTGGATTATGACTGGCGGTTAGAATAATGCCACCATCGGCATGTTCCATAGGTACGGCAATTTCAACAGTTGGCGTGGTGGATAATCCCAAGTCAATCACGTGAATTCCCATGCCAACCAGCGTTTGCATCACTAAAGCCTGTATCATTTCACCTGAAATCCTGGCGTCTCTGCCAACCACAACCCTGTAGTTTTCTTTATTGCGTTGTTCTTTTATCCATGTGCCATAAGCCGCAGCAAATGTAACCGCGTCAATAGGTGTAAGATTATGGCCAACGGCACCTCCAATGGTACCTCTAATTCCTGAAATTGATTTAATAAGTGTCATGAATTGATTTTTTATCTTCTATAACTTAATTGATAGCAAAGTTAAGCTTATCTTTTGTAAATCCACGTGAAGATTGATTCAAGTGAAAAAACATCATAATATAAGTTACAGATCATCATAAAATTAGAGCGTTTCTTTTAAATTTCAATCTTACGAAGCTGCAAAAACTTCAATAATATTAATCAAAATAACTTATTTTTATAGAATGAATTTTCTGTCTCATATTTACCTTTCGGGCAATAACAACTTAATTAAAATTGGAAATTTGGTGGCCGATGGCATACATGGTAAATCTTATCTCAATTATCCCGAAGCGATGCAGATTGGCATTTTGCATCATCGGGAAATAGATACTTTTACAGACGCCCATCCCCTATTTAGACAATGTACAAAGAGGTTGCACTACAAATACAGCCATTACAGTGGTATTGTGATTGATATTTATTTTGACCATTTTTTGGCTAAAAACTGGTCTCAATATCACGACCTACCCTTAGAAATATTCGTAAATGATTTTTATGAGATGATTCAAAAGCATGAAGAAATTTTACCTGAAAAATTTAGGCGACTTCTACCCTTTATGGTTGCTCAAAATTGGTTGCTAAGTTATGCCTCCATAGAAGGTATTCAAGAAGTCTTTAATGGTATGCACCGACGAACCAAACAGCAAGCCGCATTAAACGAAGCTGTAACAGAACTTAAGCTATATTATAAAGCATTTGAAGCTGATTTTAAATTGTTTTTTGAAGATTTAAAAGTATTCAGCCAGATAAAATTGAACGAACTCATTTCGAACTATCAACTTAAATCTAATTTTGGTTTATGAGGCATTTTTTAAAAATAGGAGGCTTAACAATTTTACTGGGAATTACACTAGTTGCTTGTAAAAAAGAGAATGCGCATCAAATTTTAGAAGAAACCAAACGCGGCGTCATCACCCAAAAAGCCATGGTTGTTAGTGCCCGCGAAGAAGCCTCGAAAATAGGAGTTGCTATCATGCAACAAGGCGGTAATGCTTTTGATGCCATGATGGCCACTGAAATGGCACTGGCGGTATGCTACCCATTTGCAGGAAATTTAGGCGGTGGCGGTTTTTTGGTTTACAGACTGGCCGATGGCACTAAAGGCAGTTTAGACTACCGAGAAAAAGCGCCAATAGCAGCCACAAAAGATATGTACTTAGATGCCAATGGTAATGTGATACCGGGAAAAAGTACCCTAGGTGCCATGGCGGTTGGTGTGCCCGGAACTGTTGCAGGCATCTTTGAAGCTCATGAAAAATTCGGTAATTTAGATGTTAAAACTATTTTACAACCGGTTATTGAACTGGCACAGAAAGGCTTTGTAGTTACGTCAGACCAAGCAATACAATTTAATAGCTTGGACAGCTTGTTCACCGCCGTTAACGGTCAAACCATTCTTTATAATAAAACGGTTAAAACAGGTGACACCCTTAAAAACATGGCCTTGTCTAACACACTTAAGCGCATTGTTATCAACGGAAAACGTGAATTTTATGAAGGTGAAACAGCTGATTCACTCATTGCATTTCTCCAAAGAAAAGGCGGTATTATAACACATGAAGATTTAAAGCGATACGAGCCCGTTTGGCGAGATCCAATCACTTTTCAGTATAAAGATTACGGCGTTACCTCAATGGCACCGCCATCGTCTGGTGGCATTACCTTAGCGCAAATTATGGGAATGTTGCAGCATTTCGATTTAAAAGAATTTGATCATAATTCGCTTAAATATATTCAAGTGCTGGTTGAGGCCGAAAGACGCGCCTACGCCGACAGAAATTATTATCTCGGTGATCCTGATTTTGTAGAAATTCCGTCCAACTATCTTTTAAGTGATGTTTATTTATTAGATAGAATATCCGATTTTAGTTTTGAATCGGCCACTTCTTCAGAATCTGTTCAAAAAGGAAATATCCAAATTTATGAAAGTGATGAAACAACCCACTACTCTATTGTTGATCCGTTTGGCAATGCCATTGCAGTAACTACCACACTTAATGGTGCTTATGGCAGCAAATTATTCAGCAGTGAATTGGGATTTTTTCTAAATAATGAAATGGACGATTTTAGCAGCAAACCCGGAGAACCCAATATGTTTGGTCTTATTGGCGCCGAAGCTAATAGCATTATGCCCGAAAAACGAATGCTCAGTTCGATGACACCGACCATTGTTGAAAAAGATGGGGCATTATTCATGACACTGGGCACACCCGGTGGGTCAACCATTATTACATCTGTTTTACAAACAATATTAAACGTGATTGAATTTGATATGACCATGCAAGAAGCTGTGAATGCACCTAGGTTTCACCATCAATGGTTACCGGATGAAATTCGGTTGGAATCTGATAAATTCAATGACAAATTAAAAGCTAATTTAGAGGTTCTAGGCTACAAACTCAGTGAAGAACCTAATCTTATCTTAGGAAGCGTGAATGGTGTTTTAATATTAGAAAACGGCTCTCTTGAAGGTGGTTCAGACCAACGACGTGGTGACAAAGCCGTTGGATTTTAGAAACTGAACTAAGAGAAGAGAGAAGAGAAAAGAGAGAAGAGAGGAGAATGGGAAGATATTAGAAGTAAAAAATAGAAAATGAAAATGAAAAATTATCTAGAAATTTTTTTTAATCTATTATAATCAAGCACTTAAAATTATCTAACATTTAAGTCAAACACGAAATTAAAACCATAAAATTAATAACTCAATACCCAATAACTAAATAACTAAAATATGAAAATTATCACAACCTTAATCCTTGCCTGCTACAGTTTAGTCTCTGTGTCGCAGGGCACACAGCTTTTAAGACAGCCAACCATCTCAAACGATGAAGTTGTTTTTGTTTATGCCAACGATTTATGGAAAACATCGATTAACGGCGGAAATGCCATTAGACTAACCAGCAATGACGGTTATGAGCAAAATCCGCATTTCTCACCAGATGGAAAATGGATTGCTTTTACCGCCGAATACGACGGTAATGTAGATGTATATGTAATGCCTTCAGAAGGCGGAGAACCCAAAAGACTCACCTATCACCCCGATGGCGACTACGTTCAAGGATGGACACCCAATGGTGAAATTTTATTCAGATCGGGTCGAGACAGCAAACCCACACAAACTACCAAGTTTTACACCGTAAATCCTAAAGGCAGTTTCCCAAAAGTGATAGATTTAGAGCGCGCTGCTTATGGCGACATATCAGAAGACGGCAAATACATTGCCTACACGCCTATTATGAGTTGGGATGCAGAATGGCGCAACTATCGTGGTGGCCAGGCCATGCCTATTTGGATTGTTGATTTAAAAACAAAAGAGTTAATTACCACGCCTCAAAAAGATAAGGAAAGACACTTAGACCCTGTTTGGTTAGATGGCGATGTTTACTATTTATCTGAACGCGATTACACCAGCAATATCTGGCGCTTCAATGTGAAAACCAAAACCGAAGAGCAAATTACCTTTCACAAAAAATTTGATGTTAAAAGTCTTGATGCTCACAACGACAAAATAATTTACGAACAAGGTGGCTATTTGCATGTAATTGACATTGCTACTAAAACAACCAAACAACTGGACATTAATGTTGCAGGAGATCTCAGTTTTTCAAGACCACGCTGGGAGAATGTTACTGCTAATAATCTCATCAACGGAAACATCTCGCCAACAGGCAAACGTGCTCTATTTGAATATCGCGGAGAAATTTTTAGCATTCCTAAAAAAGACGGTAGCTGGATAAATTTAACCAACAGCCCCGGCTCAGCCGATAGATATCCTGTTTGGTCACCCAAAGGCGATAAAATAGCTTGGTTTTCAGATACAGGTGGCGAATATCAACTATCAATTGCCGATCAAAACGGACAAAACCAAATACAAATACCACTGCCTAATCCCACTTTTTATTTTAGACCCGATTGGTCGCCTGATGGTAAACATTTAGCTTTTACAGATACCGATTACAATATCTGGATAGTTAATTTAGAAACTAAAAAAGTTACAAAAGCCGACACAGATCGCTACGCACATCCCAATCGCAGCATGAATCCGGTTTGGTCGCCCGATTCTCAATGGATTGCCTACGCCAAACAGTTAGACAGTCATTTTAAAGCAGTTTTTGTTTACAATATTAATACTAATAAAAGCCATCAAATTACAGACGGCATGGCCGATGTTATTAGTCCGGTATGGGATGAAAGCGGCGACTATATTTACACACTTGGAAGCACCAATTATGGTTTATCAACCGGTTGGCTTGACATGAGTTCTTACGATCCTAAAACAGTGCGCAGTTTATACGCCATTGTTTTGAGTAAAACAGGGAAAGCACCAAACCTGCCAAAAAATGATATGGAAGCCGCAGATGAATCTGAAAAAGACAAGAAAAAAGACGAAAAAGATACAGCTGTTAACGTAAAAATTGATGTAAACGGAATTTTAGACCGCGTGATTCCACTAAAATTAGAAGCCAGAGAATACATGGCGCTGGCGGCAGGTCCAAAGCATAAAGTTTTTGTGGCCGAACAAGTACCTAACGAACGCAACTTGCTGTTGCATAGTTACGATGTAGCTGAAGAAAAAGCCACAGAATTCGCTAAAGGTGTACAAAGTATGACTACCAGTGCCGATCGAAAAAATATACTTTTAAAACAAAATGGGAGTTGGTTAATTGTCGACACAAAGGCAAGCCCGAAACCCGGCGATGGTAAATTAGACACTAACTTAAAAATGCTGGTAGACCCAAAAGCCGAATACCACCAAATGTTTAAAGAAGGTTGGCGCTTTATGAGAGATTTTCTGTATGTCAATAATGTACACGGCGCTCCGTGGGATAAGGTTTACGAATGGTATGCTCCCTGGATTGACCATGTACGTCACCGAACAGACCTCAACTATGTTATTGATATTATGAGTGGCGAAGTAGCCATTGGCCACTCTTATGTTTCTGGTGGCGATATGCCAAATTTAGAACGCGTACAGGTTGGGTTATTGGGTTGTGATTACGAGACAAAAAACAACCACTACCAAATTTCAAAAATTTACGGTGGTGAACGTTGGAATCCTAATATTGAAGCACCTTTGGGTTTACCGGGAATTGATGTTAAAGAAGGTGATTACATTTTAGCAGTCAACGGAAAAAGTTTTACGGCCGAGCAAAATATTTATCACTTATTTGAACAAACTGCAGGCAGAACCACACAAATAACAGTCAATAGTAAACCCAATCTAATCGACTCCCGAGTTATAACGGTTAAGCCTGTAAGCAATGAACGTGGGTTGAGAACTATTGACTGGGTTGAAGGTAATCGTCGACGAGTTGATGAACTTTCAAAAGGACAATTAGCTTACGTGTATGTACCAAATACTTCCAACCCTGGTTTTACCTCATTCAATCGCTATTACTTTGCACAACAAGATAAAAAAGGTGTGATTGTAGACGAGAGAAACAATGGCGGTGGTTCGGCAGCCGATTATATGATTGATATTATGAGTAGAGAATTGTTTGGTTATTTTAACAGCAGAACCGAAGGTAACAGACCATGGACAACACCAATGGCAGGCATTTGGGGCCCGAAAGTAATGCTTATCAACGAACGTGCCGGCTCAGGTGGCGATTTGTTACCCTATATGTTTAAGGCCAAAAATTTAGGTCCGTTAATCGGAACCAGAACCTGGGGCGGTTTGGTTGGAACCTGGGATACGCCACCATTATTAGATGGCGGGAGAATGGTAGCACCACGAGGCGGATTTTACGATGCATACGGCAACTGGGCTGTTGAAGCCGAAGGGGTTGCTCCTGACATTGAAGTGATTCAGCATCCAAAATTAACTTCAGAAGGCCGAGACCCGCAACTGGAACGCGGTGTGGAAGAAGCCTTAAGATTGTTAAAAGAAAATCCGTTTCAATTAAAACCCGAACCGGCACCACCAATTAGATGGAAACGCCCGGCGGGTTACGACAAAGAAGATTAATTTTTATAATGAAGTTTAAGAAAATACTTAAAATAACAGCGGGCGTGGTGGTGTTTTTAACGTTGCCATCACTCCTGCTGTTTGCGTTTTTATACTTTAAATACAATGAGCCAATACCATCAGGTGAAACAGGTAGAGAAGCAGACTTACTGGCTGAAAAAATGTTGAATGCTCTAAATTATGAAGCATACCAAAACACGAATTATGTTGAATTTAGCTTTAAAAATATGCACCACTACAAATGGAATAAAGCAGAAAATAAGTGCGAAGTGATTTGGAAAGACTTCAAAGTAAATCTCAATTTAAACACACCTCAACAATCTGAAGTATTTGTAGCTAATAATCTTTACAAAGGAAAAGACAGAGAAAAACTCATCAATAAAGCTTTGAGTTATTTTAACAACGATTCGTTCTGGTTGGTAGCCCCTTACAAAGTTTTTGACCAAGGAACCGAACGACGGGCGGTAACCACAGACGAAGGTAAACAAGCACTTTTAATTACTTACACCAGTGGCGGCAGCACTCCCGGCGATAGTTATCTATGGCATTTAAATAACGAAGGAGTACCAGAGAGCTTTCAAATGTGGGTTTCTATTTTGCCAATTGGCGGATTGGAAGCGTCTTGGAATAATTGGACTACTTGCGAAACCAATGCTCAGTTACCTACTTTTCATAAAATGCTGATTTTAGGTATAGAACTTGAAAATATCACTTGTAAATAATGTAAATTAAGAATGACCGAAACACTCAAAAATTTAATAGTAGCCGAAAAAAAAGCTACACAGCTCTTTTCAGAAATAGAAAATAAAAAAATCATTTCGGCCGGTAAAACCGAAAAGCAAGTTAATACCGAAATCTTTGATCTGGCCTTAGAAATGTTTGGCATCAAAAAGTATTGGCATAAGCGAATTGTTAGAGCCGGTGAAAACACTTTAAGACCTTACGATGACAATCCGCCGGATTTGATTATTCAGGAAAATGACATTGTTTTTTTAGATTTTGGACCCATTTTTGAGGATTGGGAAGCCGATTTTGGAAGAACATTTGTCATAGGTAACGACCCTTATAAAATAAAACTCAAAAACGATATTGAAACCGCCTGGTACGAAGTTAAAGACTGGTTTGAACAACAAAAAGAACTGACTGCATCTCAATTTTTTCATCACATAACAGCAACAGCCAACAAATACGGTTGGGAGTATGGTGGACCCATAGGCGGTCATTTAATAGGGCAATTTCCTCATGAACGTATTGAACCCAATAGTTATTTATTGTACATTCATCCGGAAAATCATAACAGCATGTTCGCTTTAGATAAGGATGGTAAGAAGCGTCACTGGATATTAGAAATACACTTTGTAGACAGAGAGAAAAAAATTGGTGGATTTTTTGAGCAGTTATTGACTTAAATTATCTCAAATATAAAAACATATCTTAATATTAATATAAAAATAGCTTTAAGAGATTAACCAACAACAAATAAAAGAAGCCGCAATGTGCGGCTTCTTCAATTTTAAAAAGATATTAATTACAACTGTGGGCCGGCAGAAACAAGTTTTTTACCTTCTTCGGTATCCGTATATTGTTCAAAGTTTGAGATATACTTCGCTGACAGACTTTTTGCCTTACTTTCCCAATCAGAGACGTTTTTGTAAGTGGTTCGCGGATCTAAAATATCGCTCACTCCTTCCAGTTTTTTTGGAATTGTCAGGTTTAAATATGGAATGTGCATGGTTTCTTCCTTATCAATATCGCCTGTTAATATGGCATCAATGATAGCTCGAGTATCCTTCAAGGAAATACGTTTTCCTGTACCATTCCATCCAGTATTAACCAGATAGGCTTTGGCATTGTGTTCTTTCATTTTACCTATCAATGTTTTTGAATACATGGTTGGGTGCAGCGATAAGAAAGCTTCGCCAAATGCCGGAGAAAATGATGGTTGTGGTTCTGTAATGCCACGCTCTGTACCCGCTAATTTAGAAGTATAACCGCACAAGAAGTGATATTGCGCTTGTTCATCGTTTAAAATGGAAACAGGAGGCAAAACGCCAAAAGCATCGGCTGATAAGTAAATAATTTTATTAGCGTGACCGGCTTTAGAAGGTAATACAATTTTATTGATATGATAAATAGGATAAGATACTCTCGAGTTTTCTGTAATAGAGTGATCAAAGAAATCTACTTCACCATATTCGTTTACCACGACATTTTCCAATAAGGCGTTGCGTTGAATGGCGCGATAAATATCGGGCTCATTTTCTTCGGTTAAATCAATAACTTTCGCGTAGCAACCACCTTCGTAATTAAAAACACCATGATCATCCCAGCCGTGTTCATCATCACCTATTAAATATCGTTTTGGATCGGCAGACAAAGTGGTTTTACCTGTGCCCGATAATCCAAAGAACAAGGCCACATCACCCTCTTCACCCACGTTCGCTGAACAGTGCATTGAGGCAATTCCTCTTAAAGGTAAATAGTAATTCATCATAGAGAACATACCCTTTTTCATTTCGCCTCCGTACCAACTTCCTCCAATGACTTGAATTCTTTCGGTGAGGTTAAATACTACAAAATTTTCAGAATGAAGTCCGTGTTCTCTCCAATTAGGATTGGTTGTTTTAGAGCCATTCATAACGATAAAATCTGGTGTTCCAAAGTTTTCCAATTCATAATGAGACGGGCGTATAAACATATTTGTAACAAAATGCGCTTGCCATGCCACTTCCATCACAAATCTTACTTTTAATCTGGTATCGGCATTGGTGCCACAAAAAGCATCAACAACATATAATTTTTTAGAAGCAGACAATTGATCTAGCACTAATTTTTTCAAATCATCATATACCTCCTTAGTTGTTGGTTTATTAACATTTCCGTCCCAGTGAATGGTATTTTTCGAGACATCATCCATAACTATAAATCTATCTTTAGGCGAACGTCCTGTAAATACGCCCGTTTTAACAGCCACAGCTCCCAAATCGGTTTGTGCACCTTTTTCAAAACCCTGACATCTGGATGACATTTCGGCTTTGTACAGTTCTTCATAACTTGGATTGTATGATACCTCATGGTAACCTGTAATTCCCATGTCGTGCAACTCTTGGATAACTCTGATATTTTTCATGTTAGTAAATTTAAATGTTTGTATTATAACAACTCAAAGGTCTAAAAAGTTTAGTATTTAATAACTGACAATAGTCATGTTTAGAAGACAATTTTTCACTATAACGATTTCGTAAAAAACGTTTATTTTCAAATGCTTACATGACATATATCACTTTTTTATCAGCGAGTTTATAAGTACCTTTGTGGGTATATTTAATTTCACTAAATGAAACTAATTTACCGACTAATATTATTCTTATTAATAGGTAGTTTTACGCATCATCTTTCTTCTCAAGAAGATTTTATCTACGAAAATCAGGTTTGGGTGGGTTATCTTACCAGTTCTAGGGTGAGCGATAGAATTTCAATTTGGAACGACGCTCATTTTGTACCTGAAAGTTTTTTGATTGTTAGAACAGGCGTTACTTACCATTTTAACTATAGTGAAAAAGTGAAAGGAAGTAGTACATTAGGCTTTGCCAGATTATGGCTTTACAGTCAAAATGATATTACACCAACCCGTAATGAATATCGGCCATGGGGACAAACAACAGCCTCGTTTAATCTTAATAAATTTACAATTACTAACAGGTTTAGATACGATGCCAGATTTAGACAAGAAATTGAAGATAATGTTTTGCTGGACAGTTATGAGTTTAACTGGCGTTTACGATACTTCTTAATGGCGAAATATCCTCTTATTGTTAATGATGAAAAAAACACAGAATGGTATGCTTACAGCTTTAATGAGATTTTATTCGACACCGGCCGAAATGTCACCAACGGTTTTAGATTAAACCAAAACAGATTTACCGTTGGTATCGGATATAAATTTGATAACCTAAGAATTCAATTGGGTTATTTAAATATGATAAAAAATCCACCTGTTGATGGCAGTAAAGTTTGGGCAAACACCGCCATGTTAATGGTTTTTCATAACTTCGATTTTAGAAACAACAAAAAACAATAACTTAATTTATCATGTCAGATTCGAGATCCTATTCGTTATCAAAATATACCAAAAAAATAGAGCGACAAACCAAAACCATTTTTTTCTTAGCCACTTTGGTATTATCGTTTTTTCTTGTCTATGTATTGAGAGATGAAAGCTTTACTTCGACTCAGGATTACACGCTATTTTTGCTCTTTATGGCGATTGGTTTATGGATCACAGAAGCTATACCGCCGTTTGCAGTTGGGATATTAATTATTGGATTTTTGGTCTTTTCAATGGGATCAAACCCTGATATTGACGTTACACAATACGTACAAACCTGGTCTGACGGCGTTATATGGTTATTTTTGGGTGGATTTTTTCTGGCAGAAGGTATGAGAAAAACACAATTAGACGAATCATTGTTGAAATTTATACTACCAAAATTAGGTGGTAACTCCAAAAATGTTCTTCTGGGTTTAATGATGGTGACCGCTGCACTATCAATGCTTATGAGTAATACCGCTACAACCTCTATGATTTTAGCCTCTATTGCGCCGCTTATATTAACACTTGGAAAAGATTCGCCTTTGATAAAAGCCCTGATTATTGGTGTACCGGCAGCAGCGTCTATTGGTGGCATGGGTACAATTATTGGTTCTGCTCCAAATGCCATTGCTGTAGGTGCGCTGGAAGGAATTGGAATTAGAATTTCATTTATTGAATGGATGATTATTGGTATGCCGGCGGCTTTGTTATTGGTGTATTTATTTTACAAATTACTGGTTAAAAAATATCAGCTTAAAACCCAACAGATTTCCCTGGATTTTCTCGAAACCGAAGTCGTACCGCTAACTCAAGAAGACAAAATCAAAAAAAATATTGTACTGGTGGTATTGGTTGGAACACTCACGTTGTGGCTAACATCTCAATGGACAGGTATTCCTGTTGCTGTTGTATCAGGAGTTCCTATTGTCTTGTTAACCATGCTAGGAATTATAGATTCAGAGGATGTTAGAAGGTTACCTTGGGACACACTAATGTTGGTTGCCGGTGGTTTATCTCTTGGATTAGCCATTAAAGAACAAGGTATTGCAGAATATTTTGTACAAAGCATCAATCATTTTGAACTAAATTACTACGTAATGATTGTTATATTTGGTTATGTGTCGGTTGTTTTATCCAACTTTATGAGCAACACGGCAGCAACCACTATTTTGGTGCCTGTTGGTATTTCACTGGTTAGTATTATTCCAGGTGCTAATGTGGCCTTTTTACCCGTTGTAATTGGGTTATCTGCCTCTTGTGCCTTATTGCTTCCGGTTTCAACACCGCCAAATGCGGTAGCTTTTAGTATGGGTATTGTTGGACAAAAAGAATTTTTCCCTGGTGGATTGTTTATTGGATTACTGGGCCCATTAATATTAATTTTATATACCATTTTAAGTTTTAGCTTGTTCAATTTTGGATAAAATAACTGCACATGGGTTCTCAAAATATCAAAAATAATTTATGGCATAGTTTAGAAGTCAACGAGATTTTTAAATTACTAAATTCTGATATAAAAGGACTTACAACTGAGAAAGCCTCGTCAATTTTAGAAGAACACGGTTTTAATAAATTACCTCAAGGAAAAAAGATTTCCCTACTCAACATAATCTTTCATCAGCTTTTAAACCCGCTTATCTTCATTCTAATTGCTGCAGCCATTGCGTCTGTATTGATTGGAGAAGCTAAGGATGCTATTTTTATTTTGTTGGTGATTTTAATCAACAGCATTCTTGGAACTTATCAAGAATACAATGCCGAAAAAAGTGCTTCTGCCCTTCAAAATTTATTGAAGATCAAAAGTCTTGTAAAAAGAGACCATAAAATAATTGAAATTGATTCTGAAAATATTGTAATTGGGGATATTGTTTATCTTGAGTCCGGTGCAAAAATTCCAGCCGACCTAAGACTAATCGATACCCGTAATCTGGAAATTGATGAAAGTTTTTTAACAGGTGAATCGTTAAGCGCTATTAAAGGTACCAAGATTTTAAACCAAGATATGGCATTGCAAGAGCGCAGTAACATGGCCTACGCAGGTGCAACCGTTATGTCTGGTCGCGGAATGGGGATAGTGGTTGCAACAGGCATACATACCGAAGTAGGCAAAATTGCAAAAAATGTCTCTACAGGTGAATCAGCAAAAGCACCGTTGATATTAAGAATGGAGAAATTCACCAAAAGAATCAGCATTTTTATCATTGGCTTAAGTATTATTCTGGCGGTTTTTCTTCGAATGCAGGGCTTAGATTTTACATCTATCTTCTTTTTCGTAGTAGCCCTTGCTGTTTCAGCAATTCCTGAAGGTCTTCCTGTGGCACTAACCGTAGCATTATCAATTGCTACCAAACGCATGGCCAAACGCAATGTCATTGTTAGAAAACTAACCTCGGTTGAAAGTTTGGGTAGTTGCACGGTTATAGCCAGTGATAAAACAGGTACGCTCACTGTTAATCAACAAACAGCTAAAAAAGTAGTGTTACCTGATAAAAGTTCATTTCAGGTTTCGGGTGAAGGTTATAACGGTGAAGGTTTTGTAAGTGACGAAAACAGCCATCAAAAAATTACTCACCAACAGCACCAGGGACTTCACCAACTAGCATTGATAGGGTGTTTGGCAAATGAAGCTGAATTATCTCAATTCAATGGAGAATGGAAACACCAAGGAGACGCCATGGATGTGGCCTTTTTAGGGTTGGCATATAAATTAAAAATTGATATTGAAGCGTTAAAAGATGACAACCTTATTATTGATAAAATCGCTTATGAATCTGAATTAAAATATGCCGCTGCATTTTACAGAAAAGATGATCAAATTTTTATAGGAATGAAAGGAGCAGTTGAAACATTATTGGACTACTGCGAATATCAACAGGAAAATGGCGTCAAACAACCCATCAACACATCTTCAATACTCAAACAAACCGAAGAACTGGCTTCTCAAGGTTACCGGGTTTTGGCGGTTGCTAATGGCAAATGTTCAAACTATCAATCAAAAAATAATTACAATAAAGATGATATTCCACCACTTACCCTTTTAGGTCTGGTATGCTTTATTGACCCCTTGCGAAAAGAATCTAAGGAATCTATTGAAATCTGCAAAAAAGCAGGTATCAAAGTTATAATGATCACCGGTGATCATCCTGAAACTGCTAACGCTATTTCAAAAGAGTTGGGAATCAACAGTTCTACCGGTATGATTGTTACCGGAGACATGTTAACCAATGCAGGAAAAAATACCGGCAAGGCTTATCAAAAACTAGTTTTAAATGCTTCAGTTTTCGCCAGAGTATCACCTATTCAAAAATTGGAAATTGTAGAAGTGCTTATTAATAACGGCGAATTTGTAGCCGTCACAGGCGATGGCGTTAACGATGCACCGGCTCTCAAGCGCGCCAATTTAGGCGTTGCAATGGGCTCAGGCACCGATGTAGCCAAAGAAGTGGGCAATATGATTGTGGTTGATGATAATTTTAGCTCCATAGTAGCAGGTGTTGAAGAAGGAAGGTTTGCCTATGACAACGTGCGAAAAGTGATTTTTTTACTAATTTCAACCGGCGCTGCAGAAGTAATATTGTTTATTTTGTCTATTTTATTCGGATTACCTTTACCTCTTTTAGCAGTACAATTACTTTGGCTTAATCTGGTAACTAATGGTATCCAGGATGTAGCACTTGCTTTTGAAGCCGGCGAAAAAGGCGCCATGCAAAAAAAACCGCGTAGCCCAAAAGAAATGATTTTCAACAAAACCATGATTAGCCAAATCCTTGTTTCAAGTTTCACCATTGGAATAATAGTATTTGGACTATGGTTTACTCTCATAAATTACAGTAGTTTAAGCGAAGCATCCAGCCGAAACCTGATTTTGCTTCTTATGGTATTTATGCAGAATTTTCACGCCCTAAATTCCAGATCAGAGGTGACCTCGGCTTTCAAAATACCCATTAAGAGCAATGTTATTTTAATTGTTGGTATTATGGGTGCTCAGGCCATTCATGTTTTAAGTATGCATCTTCCGTTTATGCAAGATATTTTGAGAACTGAACCCGTTAATATTACTACATGGACAACGGTACTATTGCTGGCTGTGCCCATAATAATTGTGATGGAAAGTTATAAAGCGATCAAAAATAGATTTTATAAAAATATTTAACAGGAGCTAAACCGTGTTTGTCGAAAATAATTTTTTTGTCATAAAGTAAGCTTGTAAGTTTGACTTGATAAATTTTAAAACACCAGTTATGAAAGTTACAAAACACGTCATGTTATTGGCGCTAATATTAGTAATGCAATCTTGTATAGTTAAATCTATTCAGCCTTTTTACACAAGTGACGTCATTAGTTTTGATTCGTCACTATTAGGAAATTTTACCGATAACAAAAATGGTAGTTGGGAAATACTCTCTTTTAAAGAAGCTTTTGAAAAAGATAATAATGATGCTAAAAAATATTCTAAACAAGATATCGAAGCTCTAAAAAAATATAACCAGGCATATGTTGTTAATCAGAATAAAAACGGAAAAGAAGCTACTTTCTTAGCAGTGCCATTTAAGGTAGAAAACCATGTTTTTATAGATTTTACGCCTATCGCGTATGATGATAGCGATAGTAATGCTTTGGCACTTCAGCATTTGTTAAAAACACATTCAGTTGCCAAACTTAACAAACAAAAAGATGGCGTTATTGAATTGCAATGGCTAGACGAAAAACCCATAGAAGAACTTCTTTCAAAAGAACAACTAAAACTCAAACACGAAAGAGTTGGTGTTGACGAAACACTAGTCTTAACAGCTTCATCTCAAGAATTGTATCAGTTTTTAGTAAAGTTTGTTAAAAGCGATTTAGAAAACAAATGGAGCGATTCTGAAACCTATAAACTAGCTCCGGTTGATCTTTAATATTCAGCCATACCTCATTAAATTTAAGCACCACAATCCGTTTGTGTTTAACATCTTCTTGTGGTGCTTAATCTATGTAGTTCTGTTATTTATTTTCACAAAAAACGAGGCTGCGTTAAAAGTTGATTACCTCTACACATTGGCCTATACTATTGCTTTAGTTATACCCATCAGCATTAATTTATACGCGCTAATTCCACCATTTCTTAAAAGAGAGCGCTACTTGTTATATCTTATGTCTCTTATAAGTCTAGTTGTTCTATATGTTTTTTGTTTTGAATGGTTTTTTGACGCCATTATTAATAATCTCTTTAAAAATTATTTCTTCATTTCGTATCACATCAATACGTCATTTACAGTTATTTTAATAACATCTATATTTATTAGCACTTTAATTAAATTAGCCGAAGATTGGTTTTATTTCAACCAAGCACAAAACAAGCTAATAAAAGATGCGCATCAAATCACACAATCGCAATTAACAGCTTTGCGTGCGCAGATTAATCCGCATTTTTTATTTAACGCACTTAATGTTATCTATGCCATGTCTCTCGAGCAGCGCAGCGATACAAAGGACGCGGTTTTGCAATTATCCGATATTTTGAGGTACGTTATTTATGATGCTAACACTAATAACGTAACTCTAAAACAAGAGCTTGAACTAATTAACAATTACATTGCCTTTCAAAAAAACCGAAATGCTCCAGACTTAAACATAACATTTACGAGTCAAATTGAAAATGCTAACATTCCAATTTATCCAATGTTATTATTGCCATTACTTGAAAATGCTTATAAGCACGGTGGCACCAATCTAAAAGGTATTAACTTTATCACAATCTCACTTGATCAAAAAGAAAATTCTGTTCAATTTCAAATAGAAAATAGCGTAATTTCAGCATTTAAAAATCATGAAACTAAAGACAAGGGTGTTGGTTTAAAGAATACTATAGATAATTTAAACATGATTTACCCCAATAAACACAGTATTAAAATAGAAAAAGATTCCCTTTTCTATAAAGTGAAATTACTAATAACAGTTTAAATGACTAACAAACCCATAAAATGTATCATTGTAGATGATGAACCGGCAGCGCAGGCCGTTATGAAACATTTTATTGGAATGGTAGACTTTGTTGAAATAAAAGCCATTTGCTTTAACGCGAACGAGGCCAAAATAGCACTCAAGACTCATCCCGATACCAATCTCATATTTTTAGATATTAATATGCCGGGCGAATCCGGGTTAAACTTTTATAAACAACTTGATAATCCACCCGAGTTAATTCTTACCACTGCATATCCGCAATACGCCGTAGAAGCTTTTGAAATTAATGCCACAGATTATTTATTAAAACCTATTGCTTTTGAGCGTTTTATGAGCGCATTAGATAAAGTTTCAGACAAAATCGCTACACCAGAAACCAAATTAGCGCAACATATTATTATAAAATCTAATAAAGTAATTCATCAAGTCAATTTAGAAGAACTTCAAATGGTTGAGGCTTTTGGAGATTACATTAAAATTCATACATCAGAAAAGATAATCGTCTCCAATAATACACTAACCAACTTCTTAAATCAATTACCGGACTATTTCCTAAGATGCCACAAATCTTTTGTTGTCAACAAAAATTTGATTAACCTTGTTGAAGGAAACACAATTTCAATTAACCATCTAAAGATACCCATTGGTCAAACCTATAAAACTAAATTTATAGAGAGACTACAACCATCTTAAAATAATTAAATTACTTATTTATCAGCAATCTTGAAAACCGAAAGCATCGTCAAAATTAGAAAAGAACTCCAGTTTCAATCACGTGAAGAGCTGTTAGAACTCTGTCTAAGACTTGCAAAGTACAAAACCGAAAACAAAGCACTACTCACCTATTTGTTATTCGAGTCTCATAATGAAGATGCCTACATTAATGCTGTAAAAGAAAATTTGGAAGAGATTTTCATTAGCATGAATACAGACAGTTATCATTACATGAAAAAAACTATCAGGAAAATATTGAGGCAAATTCGCACCTTTTCAAAATACTCTAATAAAATAGAAACCGAAGTCGAATTGCTACTCTTTTTCTGCGACCAATTGAATGAGCTTGAACCATCAATTCATAAAAATACTACCTTAAGAAATCTCTACGAACGACAAATTGTAGCACTTGAGAAAAAAATAGAGGTACTTCATGAAGATTTACAATACGAATATGTAACACAAATTCAGCTACTTAAAAATTTTTATTAATTTTTTTTATTTCTTAGGGTAGGAGTTTTAAGACCTGTCTTGTTTCATAATAAATCATTAAAAACAAAATTATGAAACCTTTAAAATCTCACCTAAATTTATTTTTTGCAATTTTAATTACATCTTTTGCTTTAACGTCTTGCTCAAACGACAATGACGACAATAATTTTGAGACTGCGGCACTCGCTATCAAAACTAAGGCGGTGACTAGTTTTAACGGACTAGGCAGAAGCACAAATGCTATTGTTGATGTAACTAAGTTTAAAATCAACATCAAAGAAATTGAACTTGAATTTGATGATGATTTTTGTGACGACGACGATGACGACGACGATGACAATAACTTTGATTGTAGCCAATTCAACGGTTTTTACGATGGTGATGACGAGATAGAGTTAAGAGGTCCGTTTGAAGTTGATGTACTTACAGGTGTAAATACTATTACCACTGTTGAGGTACCTCAAAATGTAGTTTTTGAAGAAATAGAATTTGAATTCGACCGAAATACCAATCCATCGAGTGATTTATTTGGGAAAACCATTCTTATTGAAGGTACAATTAATGATGTTCCTTTCGTTTTCTGGCATAATTTTGAAGTGGAAATTGAAATTGATTACGAAGACAGCAATCAAACCTTAGATATTTCAAATGGTTTTAACAGCGTGATCATCGAATTTAATCTGGCAGGATTGTTCAGCACTGTAAATCTTTCAAATGCCACTGATAACAACGGAGACGGTATTATTGAAATAAGCCCAAGCGACAACGATGGTAACAGAAATTTAGCCAATCAAATTAAAGAACGCATAAAAGACTACGCCGACTTATTAGATGATTAATAGCAAATTATTAGTTAGTTAGCAAAAAACCTGCTTGCCTTGTGTAAGCAGGTTTTTTTTATTTGTGCTCTGTTATTAGAAAGATAGCTGTACTATCGCCAATATTTAAAACTTCGTGCTGAGTTACTTCTTGATTTGAAAAAGCTGTTCCAGTTTTTACTTCAACTGTTCTGGTTCCCTTGTCATCTTTTATTTTAAATGTACCACCACTAAGTGCAAAACCAAAATGCGGCTGATGTCTGTGCCATTCGTGACCTACATTGGGCGGAAATGTGCATTTTAAAACTCGAATGTCATCATCTTCATGAACCACTTCACAAACCTTCTCACCTTTCCAACCCGCTTCCAACGGATCAGGCAAATTAGGTTTTTGATTACAAGTAAGTAATATGACAGCAAAACAGCAAAAAATCAAAATTCTCATCACTTATCTAAAAATTTTAACCAAAAGCTCTTTAAGTAAATCGCCCTGAGGAATATTATTAGCACCTACACCTTTTCCTTTTACATCAAATTCTCTTAAAACGCTAATAACTTCGCTTACTTTTTTCATTGGAAAGTTATGGGCTGCTGTTATATAATCGTTTACAAAGTAAGGATTTACCTTTAAAGCCAACGCTACCGAACGCGGAGTTTTATCTTGTAGACCATGAAGTTGTAACAACTGAGAAAAAAAGGCAAACAACAAAGAAACAGTTACCACAAACGGATTGTCTTTTGGATTGTTGGCAAAGTAATTAACAATTTTAAATGCCCTTAGCTCATTGCGTTCCCCAATGGCTTTGCGTAGCTCAAAATTGTTATAGTCTTTACTTACCCCAATGTTTTGCTCAATATGTTCTGGAGTTATTTGGGTACCTTCGGGCAATACTATTTGCAATTTATTAAGCTCGTTACTTATTTTGCTCAAATCTGTGCCTAAAAATTCTACCAACATTTGAGACGCTTTAGGCACAATGGTATAGTTTTTAGATTGTAGCACTCGCCTAATCCAGTCGGGTACTTTATTTTCATACAGCGGTTTACTTTCAAAAATGAGTCCGTTTTTCGAAATTGCTTTATATAATGCTTTGCGTTTATCAATGGTTTTATATTTATAATTAAGTACTAAAACCGTTGATGGCTGTGGGTTTGTAGCGTAATCGGATAATTTTTCAATAGTTCTTGACAGTTCTTGAGCTTCTTTAACAATAATAACTTGCCTTTCGGCCATCATAGGAAAGCGCTTCGCATTACTTACAATGGTTTCAATATCTGCATCATAGCCATACAAAACCATTTGATTAAAACCTTTTTCGGTTTCGTCTAAAATATTGTTCTCAATGTATTCCGAAATTTTATCAATATAATAAGGCTCTTCACCCATTAAAAAATAAATGGGTTTAATGCTACCTTGTTGAATATCGGTTACCAGTTGTTTAACTTCGTCCAAAGCTTAATTTATTCTAGGTTTTGTAAGGTGTGAAAGTAATTAATACAATAAGACTTTGCGTTTTAAATTTAGTAGTTTAAATTTGAATCTTAAACCGCTTAAAAGTTGCAACAACTTAATTTCCCATCGTATTCCTTCCGATTCAAAAATAAAGAAAATAAGCCAGCTATTTTTGATGATATACGTAAAAAATTTGTGATACTCCAACCTGAAGAATGGGTGCGTCAGCATTGTCTTCAATTTTTAATGAACGAGAAAAAATATCCTAAATCTCATATCAATGTTGAGAAAAAATTAACCATTAACCAACTTACCAAACGTTATGATATTGTGGTTTTTAATACCGATGGCAGCATATTTTTAATTGTGGAGTGCAAAGCTCCAAACATAACCATCAATCAGCAGGTATTCGACCAAATTGCCCGCTATAACCTGAGTTTAAACGCCACATATTTAATGGTAACCAACGGTTTAAATCACTATTATTGCGAAATGGATTTAGCAAACGAACGCTACAATTTTTTAGAATCCTTACCAAATTACAACAACCTTTAAAATTAATTAGTGAAAATAGCAATAGCCATATTAAACTGGAACGGAATCAAGCTTTTAAAACAGTTTCTGCCTTCGGTTGTTGAACACAGTACCAATGCTGATATTTATGTGATTGATAATGCATCTTCTGACGATTCTGTAATTTACGTAATTTCAAATTTTCCATCGGTTCAAATCATCAAACTAGAAGATAATTATGGCTATGCCGGTGGATACAATCATGGTTTAAAGCAAATCAAAGCCGATATCTTCTGTTTGCTAAACAACGATGTTGAAGTGACGCCTAACTGGATTCAACCCATTTTAAATCAATTCAAAAAAGATAATACTATTGCCGTAATTCAGCCTAAAATTTTGGATTACACCCACAAAACACAATTTGAATATGCCGGAGCTGCGGGTGGATTTATCGATAAATTTGGTTATCCCTATTGTCGTGGGCGCATTTTCACGGCGATTGAAAACAATCATGGTCAATTTAACGATACCTCAGAAATTTTTTGGGCATCGGGCGCTTGCTTTTTTATAAGAAGTGAAGTTTTTAAATCTCATCATGGTTTTGATGAAAGTTTTTTTGCACACATGGAAGAAATAGATTTGTGCTGGCGTCTTTTTAACAATAACCAAAAGGTTTATTATGTTGGCGAATCTTCGGTTTATCATCTTGGCGGTGGTACCTTGCAAAATATCAATCCGAAAAAAACCTACTTAAACTTTAGAAACAGCTTATATACTTTGGTAAAAAATGCTGATAGAAATATATTCTTTCTTATTCTTTCTAGGTTGATTTTAGATGGTTTAGCAGCTATGAGATTTTTAGTTAAGCTTCAATTTGCCCACATTAATGCTATTCTAAGAGCACATCTTAGTTTTTATGTCAAATTACCACAGCTTTTTAGATGGAGAAAAAAAAATATACAAAAATCTAACTATTTCAAAATTAAATCTATAGTTTGGAAATACTTTGTTTTAAATCAAAAAACATATCACCGTTTATAATATTGTTAATGTTTTTATTAAACCTTGCGATTACGGCATATTTTTTGTATAATTTTGTAGCTGTAAACAACTAAATTAATCATTTATCCAATTATGAAAAAACTAATGTTATTGAGCCTGGTTTCTATGTTTGTTTTGGGGTCTTGCGTCTCTAAAAAAGAATATGCAGCACTCGAAGCCAAACACAAAGAAACACAAGACTTGTTAAATTCGGCAACTGTTAAATTAAATACTTGCTTGGCCGATGCCGCTGCGGCAAACGCAAGAGTTGAAGGTTTAAAAGACCAATTAGCCGATTTGCGTAAATCCAATCAGGATTTAATCGACACCAAAGGTAATTTAACTACCTTAACTCAAAAAGGTGCTGAAAACCTTGAAAAATCTCTTGAAAGCTTAAGAGAAAAAGACATCAAAATCACCAGATTGCAAGATGCTTTAACTAAAAAAGACAGCGTTACTCTAGCTGTTGTAACTGCGTTAAAGAAGGAAGTTGGTCTTGACGATCCGGACATTGAAATTAACGTTGAAAAAGGCGTTGTATTTATCTCTATAGCCGATAAATTGTTATTCCAAAGCGGAAGCTACAACGTAACCAACCGTGCAAAAGAAATTCTTGGCAAAGTGGCTAAAGTAGTTAACAGCCGTCCTAATTTTGAAGCAATGGTAGAAGCACATACAGATAATGTGCCTTACAAGCGTGATGTATTGTTAGACAACTGGGATTTGAGTGTGAAACGCGCCACTTCGGTTGTTAGAGTTTTAGAAAGTTTAGGCGTCAACCCACAGCAATTAATTGCCGCCGGTAGATCTGAATATCAGCCATTGATGCCTAACGATACTGCACAGAACCGTGCCGCTAACAGACGTACACGCATTGTGGTATTACCAAAAATCGATCAGTTCTACGAAATGATTGAGGAAGAAATGAAAGAATTATCGGCTGGGAACGATTAGTCATAGCCTTTAAAATAAAAAACCCAATCTTTACGGATTGGGTTTTTTTATTTATATATTTTTAAAAAAAATCTCAGAATATCTCTAAACTTCCCTTTCCTTCTCTTACTATTTCTGGTGGACTAACAGATAAATCAATAACAGTTGATGCCTCGTTATCTCCATAACCGCCATCAATTACCAAATCAACCAAATTATCCCATTTTTCAAGAATTAACTCAGGATCTGTGGTGTATTCTAATATTTCATCTTCATCTCTAATGGAAGTTGAGACTAAAGGGTTGCCTAGTTGCTTTACAATCTCTAAGGTAATGTTGTTATCAGGTATTCTAATACCAACCGTTTTACGTTTTTTAAAAGGATGTGGTAACGTTTTGGCGCCCGGTAAAATAAAAGTATACGGTCCGGGAAGCGCCCGTTTTAAAATTTTAAAAGTTGAAGTATCTATTTGTTTTACGTAATCACTTAAATCACTTAAGCTGTAACAAATAAAAGAGAAATTGCTTTTTTCTAGTTTGACGCCTTTAATTCTCGCTATACGCTCTAAAGCTTTGATGTTGGTAATATCACAGCCCAAGCCGTAAACCGTATCAGTTGGATAAATAACCAAACCACCTTGTCTTAATACCTCTACCACTCGGGCAACTTGCTTAGGATTGGGATTTTCGTTATATAGTTTAATAAACTCTGCCATAATTATCCAATGATATCAAGTTTTGCAAACTTTAGCAGGAGTTTTTTAACGCCGCCGTGCTCAAAATTAATTTCGGCTTTTGTATCGGTACCTTTACCTTCAATACTCAAAACCTTGCCTTTACCAAACCTAAGATGCGACACAATATTACCCTCAATCAGTTTATTATCAAACAAATTAGTAGTTCCACTTTCTGAAGAAGCTTTAGATATGGGCTTTAGGTTTTTAGGGGCAACAAATTTTGGTGGTGCAGGTTCTTTTTTTCTAACTTGAGGTTTTTTAAATCGTACCACATCAGGCTCAACATCGCCAAAAATATCGGCACTTAACATAGGGTTAAATCGCTGTTCCTGAATTGGTGTGATAATATCTAAATATTGTTGGTCTATTTCTTCTATAAATCGGCTTGGTTCGGCATCGATTAATTTTCCCCAACGATAGCGCGACAAGGTATAGGTAAGATATGCCTGTACTTCGGCTCTGGTTAAGGCCACGTAAAACAAACGGCGCTCTTCTTCAAGTTCGGCTCGTGTATTCATACTCATGGCGCTGGGGAATAAATCTTCTTCTAAACCTACAATAAATACGTAAGGAAACTCTAATCCTTTGGCTAAGTGAATGGTCATTAGCGCCACCCGATCGTCGTTGGTATCTTCCTGGTCTAAGTCGGTTGCAAGCGCTACATCCTCTAAAAATTCTGCCAACGAACCTGTGGT
Source organism: Paucihalobacter ruber (assembly GCF_006494535.1). Lineage (GTDB taxonomy): Bacteria > Bacteroidota > Bacteroidia > Flavobacteriales > Flavobacteriaceae > Paucihalobacter > Paucihalobacter ruber. Next base: position 80,532 of record NZ_VHIQ01000004.1, on the reverse strand, counting down.
ATCGGCTATTTCTTTTTGACCTTCAACAAAATCTCTGATACCGTTGAGTAACTCTTCTAAGTTTTCAACCCTTGCAACACCTTCGGGCGTGGCATCTTTTTTAAATTCTCTAATAACACCCGATGTTTTTGCCACATGTTCGGCGAGTTCAAAAGCATCTGCCGTTTGATTCATCACTTGAAAACTCTGAATCATGATTACAAAATCATTCAACTTGGCTTTTGTACCTGCATTTAATCCAATTTCGGTTAAATTAGAACCGGTTAAAACTTCAAAAATGGTTTTGTTTTGCTGGTTGGCAGCAATGATAAGTCTATCGATTGTGGTTTGCCCGATACCACGCGCCGGAAAATTAATCACGCGCTTTAAGGCTTCTTCATCAGCCGGATTGATGATTAATCGCAAATACGACAGTAAATCTTTAATTTCCTTGCGTTGATAAAATGACAATCCGCCATAAATTCTATAAGGAATATCACGTTTTCTTAGCGCGTCTTCCAAAGCCCTTGATTGGGCATTGGTTCGGTATAAAATAGCGAAGTCTTTGTTGTTGCGCTGCTCGTTCATCTTCATTTCAAAAATAGTGCTGGCAACAAATCTGCCTTCATCACCATCGGTTAACGAACGATTTACTTTTATTTTATTTCCGGAGTCATTGGCTGTCCAAACAACTTTATCAATTTTACTTTTGTTATGTGAAATAATGCTATTAGCAGCATTGACAATAGTTTTTGTCGATCTGTAATTTTGCTCTAATCTATATAATTCTGCATCGGAATAGTCTCGTTGAAAGTTGAGAATATTGTTAATATTGGCGCCTCTAAAAGCATAAATACTTTGGGCATCATCTCCAACCACGCAAATATTGTGAAATCTATCGGCCAAAGCTCTCACTATTAAATACTGAGAGTGATTGGTGTCTTGATACTCGTCTACCAAGATATATCTAAATCGGTCTTGATATTTCGCCAGCACGTCGGGAAATCTGGTTAGCAATTCATTGGTTTTAAGCAATAAATCATCAAAATCCATAGCACCAGCCTTAAAGCATCGGTCTACGTAATTTTTGTAGACTTCTCCCATTTTGGGCCTTTTTGCCATGGCATCGGCCTCAACCAACTCAGGATTATTAAAATAAGCCCTAACGGTAATTAAACTGTTTTTGAATGATGAAATTCTAGATCTGATTTGTTTTGTTTTATAAACATCTTTATCGAGATTCATCTCTTTAATAACACTAGCTATAAGCCTTTCAGAATCTTGCGTGTCATAAATAGTAAAATTGCTGGGGTAACCTAATCTATCTGATTCGATTCTTAAAATTTTAGCAAAAACCGAATGAAATGTGCCCATCCATAAATTTTTGGCTTCACTTTCACCAACGATTTGAGCAATTCTGGCTTTCATTTCTTTGGCTGCCTTATTGGTAAAGGTTAAGGCCAAAATATTAAACGGGTCAATGCCCTTACTCATTAAATAAGCTATTCTAAAGGTCAAAACCCGTGTTTTACCCGAACCTGCGCCGGCAATTACCATTAATGGCCCATCTACATGAGTAGTTGGTGCCAATTGTGCATCGTTCAACTGACTGAGATATTTCTCCAAAACTTTAATGAAATTTTAAACCGTGAAATTAACCAAACCATAGCTTTTAGCACAACAGTTTTATGAATAATTATGAACAATTCAAGCATTGTACACTGCAATAAAGCATAATTTGAATATATTTATCAAATTAACCAACAACCCTAAAAAATGAAAAAAGTACTGGTTTTGATTTTAGCTATTGGTGCGTTTGGCTTTTCGCAAAGTCAACTCCAAAATGATATTTCTAACATTGAAAAGAAAGTCATTGAATGGCGCAGGTATTTTCATCAAAATCCTGAATTATCAAACAGAGAATATAAAACCGCCGAAAAAATTGCCGAACATCTTCGCGATTTAGGCTTAGAAGTGGAGACAGGCATTGCAAAAACCGGAGTTGTTGGCATTTTAAAGGGAGAAAACCCCGGGAAAGTAGTTGCATTAAGAGCCGATATTGATGCCTTACCTGTAACTGAGCGCAATAATTTACCATTTAAATCTGAAGTTGTAACCGAATTTTTAGGAACGAAGACCGGCGTTATGCACGCTTGCGGTCACGATACGCATATCGCCATTTTAATGGGTGTTGCCGAAGTGATGTCTAAACACAAAGACAAAATCAACGGTACTATAAAATTTATTTTTCAACCTGCTGAGGAAGGTCCGCCACCGGGTGAGGAAGGCGGTGCAAGACTGATGGTTAAAGAAGGTGTACTGGAAAATCCTAAAGTAGATGCCATTTTTGGACTGCACATCAATTCTGAAACGCCTGTTGGTATCATTAGGTACAAAACGGGTGGTATTATGGCCTCGGTAGAGCGATTTGTAATTAATGTAAAAGGCAAACAAACTCACGGTTCGCAACCTTGGTCGGGCGTTGACCCTATATTGATTTCTGCTAAAATTATTGACGGATTGCAAACTATCATAAGCCGTGAGGCCAAATTAACCAATGAAGCTGCCGTTATTACCGTTGGAAAAATTACAGCCGGTACAAGGTTTAATATCATTCCCGAATCTGCCGAAATGATTGGCACTGTAAGAACCCTGGATCCCCAAATGCGCAGTTTAATTGAAAGACGCATGACCGAAATGGTGACCACCTTGGCAAAAGCTTACGGTGGCGAGGCCGAAATTACCTTTCAAAATAACGCAGCTATCACCTATAACGATCCTGATTTGGTTGAAAAAATGTTGCCTTCGCTACAAAAAGTAGCAGGCGAAGAAAATGTTCAATTAACCAAAGCCACTACCGGCGGTGAAGATTTTTCGTTTTTTCAGGAAGTAGTTCCGGGATTTTACTTTTTCCTTGGCGGAATGGCTTCAGGAACTCAAGAATCGTACCCACATCACACACCCGATTTTTATATTGATGAAAGCGGATTAATACTGGGTGTAGAATCATTTGTTCGGCTAACGATGGATTATCTCAACAACTAGAAATTTTTTATTACAGAAGAAATTTTTATTATTGCGTAACCAAATTAATATCATGGATACAGAAAAATTATTCGACTTAGCCTTGTATGCCATTCCTGCCATTATTACCGGAGGTATTGCTTACTACTTTTTTAAACAACATATAGAAAACGAATACCAGCGTAGACGCTATCAATTACAAAGGGAAATTCAAAAAGAAGCCTTTCCTATTCGACTTCAAGCTTACGAACGTATGGCGCTTTTTCTCGAGCGAATTACACCGTCTAAATTATTGATTAGAGTTACTCCTACCAGCTCAAATAAAGAAAGTTACGAGTCTTTACTTATAGCGACGATTGAACAAGAATTTGAGCATAACTTATCACAGCAAATCTATGTAACAGACGATTGCTGGAGTATTATCACTGCTGCGAAAAACGCTACTATTCAGTTAATAAGAAAAGCAGCTATGCTCGAAAAAACTGATACTGCCAACAAATTACGCGAAGTGGTTTTAACCGAGTTAATGGACAAACAAGCACCAAGTAGCGCAGCTTTATCATTTATTAAAAAAGAAGTTAGCGAACTTTGGTAAAGTTATTCTAAATCGCTCTTTTGAGTTTGTTGATCTTTTGTTCTTGCGTAATGATAACCTTGTTGCCACCAGGTAGTCATACTATCTTTATTGAAAATTAAAGAATTGGTAGTTAACACCGTTGGTGTGTAGTAGAAATTAATAATGGCATTATTATGACTGGCTACAAATTTACCAATTCTAATGTTTTGATGCTCAATTCTATCTAGCATAAAGGCAAACATATTGGTCATTAATGAAAACGCATTGATTGAAGGCATTCGGTTGATATAGGTAACTTCGGTTTGTAAAATAATGGCATCAACTTCGGTTGCACCGCGTTTGATGGCTTCTTCTATTGGAACCATGGAACCCATTCCGCCGTCGGCATATTCACAACCCCCTTTCTTGACCAAGGACATAAACGGTGTATAATTACAGCTAATCCAAATCCAATCGCAATAATCTTCGTAAGTACAGTCTTTTAAACTTTTATATTCAACCTGATTTAGCGATAAATTAGAAACCGTAATCACCACGTCTTTACCTGAATTTTTTAAATCTTCAAAGCACGATTCGCTTAGTGAGTCTTTAATAAGCGCTCTTAAATTGTAGCTTTCACCAAATGTTTTACTTCCCTTTAAAATATTAAGAAGCACATTGAAATGATTAATACCAACTGTAATGGTGCCATGTTTATGCCTGGTTACGAAAGGACAAGAACTGAATATAGATTTTTGATTAACACTGGTATAAATAGATTTAATCTCTTCAATTTTACTCATGGCCAAATGAGACACCAATAAACTTCCTGTAGAAGTACCTACATACATGTCGTACCGGTGTTTTTTATCTTCAATTAAATATTGAGCTACGCCACCTGCAAATGCACCTTTGCTTCCTCCACCTGAAATTACCAAAGCTTTCATAATGTGTTAATTTTATTCCTTGTCTTCTAAATACGGTTTTAAGGCTTTGTTGTTTTTTAGATTTTTTATTAAGTCTCTAACGGTTGTTCTAAATCTCCAATTGGGATGATTATTAGCTGACTTTAAATTTTGAAGCGCCGCTTCATTCCAGTAACCAATGGCGTTCAAATAGCCAAAAGCCGCTTCACGTGTTTCAAAATGATATTGATCTGAACTAAAACCGACTAATTCATCGAGATATTCTTGCTGATATTCAGCATCGTAATTAACTGTATTTAAATTTAAAACCAACCAAAGTAATCTGATGTTATAGTTGTTATTACCTTTTAGCCTTTTTGTTTTATCAAGATATTTTGCTCGATCTTCGGGAAAATTCATCCATAATTTATACAAAGCTTGTTCAATTATGATGTAAGACTCGTCATCTAAAAGCGATTCAAAATTAGGTTTTAATTCTAATGCTATCGTGTTGAGTCGTGTAACAATGCTCAACCTTACTTCGTGGGATTCCTTAAAATGCTCCGGCTTTATCAATTCAGGCATTTGTGCAACTAGTTTAGCTTTGATCTTTGGATGCAGAGGCATCGACAAATATTCGCTGCATTTAGACTGAAATACTTCGCAATCAATTAATTCAAAATCTAAAATTAATGTGCTTTGTGATTTTAAAACGTCAAGTACTTGTTCGTAATCAAAACTGTTTTCATTCAGCCATTTATTGAAAAATTCCTCTAAATTCTCAGATGTCATTACGTCAACCTCTTTTATAAAATCGTTACTATCAGCTGAATTAAATGCATATTTATTTAAATAATTTGCAACAGCTTGCTTAAAAGCATTATCACCTATTTTTGATTTCAGCAGATGTAACACTATGGCGCCCTTTTGATAAAAGGTTAAGCTACTAGCCTTCTTGTCTAATAACGGCGTTGCCAATTCGCCTTCTTGTTGAATTTTTAGTTGTTTGGCATATTGGTAGAGTTGCCAATAAAAATAATCTTCACCAAAAACTTCGCGTTCAGCTAATAAGGCATAATAAGTAGCGAATCCTTCCTGAAGCCAGTGGTGCTTACCCGATTTTGCAGTCACTAAATTTCCAAACCACTGGTGCGCTAGTTCGTGAGCATTAACGTTAACGTAATTTCGGTCTAAAAATTCGCGTTCGTCCACTACAAATCTATCTGAAAATATGGTTAATGTGGTATTCTCCATACCGGCATACAGAAAATCATGAACCGGTACTTGTTTGTAATTTTGCCAGGGATATTTAACTCCAATTTCAGACTCTAAAAAATAAAACATTTGTTTGCTGTAGCGATACGTAGACTCAAATTTTAGAGAATCTTCGGGGTAATAATAGAATTCTAACGGGATACCACTCGTGGAGGTTTCAGTCTTTTTGAGATATTTTCCTATTGCCAGAGCTACAAGGTAACTCGACATTGGACTTTTCATTTTGTAAAAATAATCTGTCTTACCATCCTTCCCGGGAATTTTTGAAGTCAAATCACCATTAGAAATGAGTTCGTAATTCGAATCTGTTGTAAAAACAAAATTAAATATCAGCTTTTCATTGACATCGTCAAAACTAGGTAACCAGTGGCTTGTATATTTACCTTGACCTTGCGACCAAACATTAAAATGGTCTTCCTTTTTAAAAAAATAAAGTGTTTGTTTGGGTTGTGTTGAATAACTGATTAAAAGGGTGTTATCAACTGACGGTTGCATTTGATTTACAATATATATTTGGCTATTATTGTATTCAAAATCAACCGGTTTTTTATTCAAAATTACTTTGTGAATGTGCATTTTATGCGCATCAATCTTAAGCGTATCAATCTTGTTTTTTACATCAAAGGTATAACCGATACTGCCGCTAACACCAGCGGAATCTAAATCTATATGCAATATTGCCGACGCCGTTTTAAAATCAATATCAAGAGTTTGCTGGCCAAATGAAAATTGAGCATAAAACACTAACAGCATTAAGAAAGTATTTCTCATAAATACAGATAAAACAAGCATTAAGCCAAAGTACAAATTTTATGGCTTTTAATTAAAATTGAATAATCCTTTAATTACAGATTCCTGCGTCCGATAGAATTTGGTAAATTCGCTTTATGAGTGTGAATTTGCAAACTCCCATAGATTATTTAAAAGGCGTTGGCCCAAATCGCGCAGAATTACTGCGTAAGGAATTGGGTATTCACACGTATCAGGACCTTATCAACCTCTTCCCAAACCGGTACATAGACCGCACCAAATATTACAAAATCAATCAAATAGAACAAAATAGTTCTGAAATTCAAATTATTGGTGTTATAACTAACCTTCAGGAAGTTTCTCAAAAAAGAGGCAAAAGACTGGTGGCAACCTTCAAGGATGACACCGAAACCATGGAGCTGGTTTGGTTTAGAGGTATTAAATGGATTAAAGAAAGTATTAAGCTTAATACGCCTTATGTAATTTTCGGAAGAACCAATTGGTTTAACGGTATTTACAATATGCCGCATCCTGAAATGGAATTACAGCAAGAACACGATAAAAGTTTACGCACAGCCATGCAGGCTGTTTATCCATCAACCGAAAACCTATCTAATAAAGGTATCACCAATCGGGTAGTTTCAAAAATTATGCAGCAATTGTTTTTAGAAACCAAGGCAAAGTTTGAAGAAACACTCCCAACCGAGCTATTAAATTCTCAAGGTTTAATTTCAAAATCTGAAGCGCTTTTAAATATTCATTTTCCAAAAAATCAAAACCTACTTTCTCGGGCTGAATTTCGTTTAAAATTTGAAGAGTTATTTTACATTCAGCTGCAATTAATTTTAAAAAATATCATTCATAAAAACCGAATTAAAGGTCATCCGTTTACGCAAGTTGGCAACTATTTTAACGACTTCTTTCAACATCATTTACCATTTGAATTAACCAATGCGCAAAAGCGAGTTATTAAAGAAATCAGGAAAGATTTGGGCAGTAACGCACAAATGAATCGGTTACTGCAAGGCGATGTTGGTTCGGGCAAGACCATTGTGGCGTTTATGTCAATGTTAATGGCACTTGACAACGGTTTTCAAGCCTGTTTAATGGCACCGACTGAAATTTTGTCAGTTCAACACTACAACGGATTAAGTGATTGGTGTAAAAAATTGAATATCAGAATTTCATTACTTACTGGCTCAACTAAAACTTCAGATAGAAAAATAATTCATGAACAACTCGAAAATGGCCAATTACAGATCTTAGTTGGCACACACGCCTTGCTTGAAGACAAGGTACAATTTAACAATTTAGGCTTCGCCATTGTAGATGAGCAACATCGTTTTGGTGTGGCACAACGCGCCAAACTTTGGAAAAAAGGTCCATCACGATCAGTGCAAGAAGATCGAGACAACAAACCTTCTACTCCACCACATATATTAATCATGACGGCCACACCTATTCCGCGAACCTTGGCCATGAGTGTTTATGGCGATTTGGATTTATCGGTGATTGATGAGCTACCTGCAGGTAGAAAACCTATTAAAACGGTTCATAGGTTTGATAACAATCGTCTCAAGGTGTTTAAATTTTTAAAAGATGAAATCGCAATAGGCCGTCAGGTATACGTAGTGTATCCGCTTATTCAGGAAAGTGCCAAAATGGATTACAAAGATTTGATGGATGGCTACGAAAGTATTTCGAGAGAATTTCCAATGCCGCAATATCAAATATCTATTGTACACGGCCAAATGAAGCCCGCCGATAAAGACTATGAAATGCAACGCTTTATTAAGGGTGAAACCCAGATTATGGTTGCCACGACAGTTATTGAAGTAGGCGTAAACGTTCCAAACGCCAGCGTCATGGTGATTGAAAGCGCCGAAAGGTTTGGCTTATCGCAATTACACCAGCTTAGAGGACGTGTTGGTCGAGGTGCAGAACAAAGTTATTGTATTTTAATGACTAGCCACAAGCTAAGTAACGACAGTAAAACAAGATTGGAAACCATGTGCAGAACCAACGACGGTTTCGAAATTGCCGAAGTAGATTTAAAACTTCGTGGACCCGGCGATATGATGGGTACCCAGCAAAGTGGCGTATTACAGTTAAAAATAGCCGATATTATTAAAGATCAGGATTTATTAAAACATGCCAGATTTTGCGCACATCAAATACTTAAAGACGATCCAGCATTAAAAAAATCCGAGCACTACCCTATTTTAAAAACCTATCGTGCGTTGAGCAAATACAAAAATATCTGGAATTATATTTCTTAAGTTACTCGACAGCTAACTCAGCTAGAAAAGACTCAAATTCATTTTTAAATTCGGTAAACTTATCGCCTGTTGCCGGACCGTTGAATCCGGTTAGTATTTTTCTAACATTCTTCTTTTTATCAATAATAATCATCGTTGGGTAGCTCATTACCTCACTTAGCATAGGTAATTTTTGCTGCGCCGACTTTTTATTTATACCTCCGTATTGTGCCAACAAAATTGGATACTTTAAATTTAACCTGTTTTGCAATTTATTAATTTTCTCAAATGCTTGCTCAGGAGTTTTATCATGCTCAAAAGCCAAAGCAACAAATTCAACATTATCTGATTTTCTATTATTGGTATAATCGGAAAAATATCGGCTTTCATCTAAACAATTAGGGCACCAGGTTCCCATTAATTGAACTACTACTACTTTATCTTTAAATAAATCATCGCTTAAGGAAACGATATTGCCATTAGCATTAGGGAAACTAAAATCTACAGTGTTATAATCATCGTTTAATTGAACTAAACTATAAGCGTCAGGCAATTCATAATTAGGATTAATCCTGGCAGTAAAAGGCTCTTTCCAATGATTTCCTGAGTAAAAATAACCGTTCATAGTACTATCGGTCACCTTCGCTTTAAAGTAAAAAGCGTGAGCACCATCAAAAGCCGATAATTTCAAAGTATCGCCATCTAAAACACCATCTAAAAATCTGTAATCGCCTGTGGTAGTTCTAAAAGTTCCGGTAACATGATTGTTTTGTTGATAAAAAATACCTTTAGCAATATAAGCATCATCAGTACCTTCGCTAAAAATGGTCTCCCAAACACCTTCAATATTGGTATTGGTTGCATTTTCTGCAAAAAATCTCACCGAATTATTAAACTCTGCACTAAATGGCACCACGCGTTCAACCGATTCTTTTATAAAAACTCCATTTAACTCATTACTTTCAATTTTAGCAACCAAAACACCTTCAAAAACAGGGAATTTTATAAATACTGAATCGTTTTTGTAACTAATGTCATTGATTTCAATACGTTCTTCTGCATTAAAAATAATTACTGTAGAATCTGACTTTACTTCAAAGTTAAAGGGTAATATCTCATTATCCTGAAGCTCCAAAACACCTCTATAAATGCCGTCTTGAAGTTTTATGGTTTGTTTCTCTTGTTTGCAATTCAACAATAATAGAAACGAAATAAGCGTAAGAAAATATTTCATATATAGCATCTTTTGGGCAAAGTTAGTGATATAGCATTAAACATCTATAAAAAACACATTTAGCATTTACTTAACGGCATTGATTTGTTATCTTTGCGCGGCAATTAATCATTGAACATGAAAATTTCATACAACTGGCTAAAGCAGTTTATAAATATCAATTGGCCTGCAGAAAAGACTGGCGAATTATTAACAGATTTAGGTCTGGAAATTGAAGGTATTGAAACATTTGAATCTGTAAAAGGCGGATTAAAAGGCGTTGTGGTAGGCGAAGTTTTAACATGCCAGCAACACCCAAATGCCGACAGACTAAAAGTAACAACTGTTGATATTGGTGACAAACAACCGCTTCAAATTGTTTGTGGCGCTCCAAATGTGGCGGTCGGACAAAAAGTGCCTGTGGCCACCATAGGCACTACCCTTTACACGTTCGAAGGTGAAGCCTGGACGATCAATAAAGGAAAAATAAGAGGTGAAGTTAGTGAAGGTATGATTTGTGCCGAAGACGAACTTGGTTTGGGAACATCTCATGAAGGTATTATGGTTTTAGATGCTGCTTTAAAACCGGGAACCTCTTGTGCCGAATTATTTAAAATTGAAAACGATCAGGTTTTTGAAATTGGTCTCACACCCAACCGCGCCGACGCCATGAGTCATTATGGCGCTGCCCGAGATTTAAAGGCCGGACTGTTACAAAAAGAAATTCAGTTGGAACTTATCACGCCATCCGTGAGCGCTTTTCATGTTGAGAATCGGTCTCTAAAAATTGATATCGACGTTAAAGACATTGAGCGTTGTCCGCGCTATTGCGGCTTAACCATTAGCGGTTTAAAAGTAGCCGAATCGCCACAGTGGTTGCAAAACAGACTCAAAGCAATAGGTTCAAAACCCATTAACAATGTGGTTGATGTTACTAATTATGTGTTACACGAATTAGGGCAACCATTACACGCTTTCGATGCTTCAAAAATTAAAGGCACTAAAGTGGTAGTGAAAACACTAAAACAGGGCACTAAATTTATAACTTTAGATGGTATAGAACGTGAACTTCACGAAGAAGACCTCATGATTTGTGATACCGATAAACCTATGTGTATTGCCGGTGTTTTTGGCGGAATAGAATCGGGCGTTACAGCAGAAACTAATTCGGTGTTTTTAGAAAGCGCCTATTTTAATCCTGTTAGCATTAGAAAAACAGCTAAGCGTCACGGCTTAAGCACAGACGCCTCATTTAGATTTGAAAGAGGTATTGATCCAAATATTACCGAATACGCACTAAAACGAGCGGCATTGTTGATTGTTGAAGTTGCCGGTGGAAAAATTTCAAGCGATGCACTCGACTATTATCCTAAAAAAATAGAAGATTGCCAGGTGAGACTCAATTTTGAAAACACCAAAAATTTAATTGGTGAAGAATTACCCAAAGAAACGATCAAATCTATTTTAGCGTCGTTAGAAATTAAAGTAAATAACGTTACCGAAACCGGATTAGGGCTTACAATTCCGGCTTACAGAAATGATGTTACGAGAGAAGCCGATGTGATTGAGGAAATTCTTAGAGTGTACGGCTATAACAACATTAAAACCAGCGAAAAACTTAATGCTTCTGTGAGCAGCGCTTCAAAATACGAAGACTACAAACTACAACAGATTATTGGAAATCAGTTGGTTTCTCAAGGTTTTTATGAGATCATGACCAACTCATTAACACATGAAAAACATGTAGGCTTTGACGAAAATTTAAAAGCAGAGCATAATGTTCATATTTTAAATCCGTTGAGTGCTGAGCTAGGAATTTTAAGACAATCGCTTTTATTTTCCGGATTAGAAGCAGTTGAGCACAATTTGAACAGAAAGCAAGCCGATTTAAAATTATTTGAATTTGGAAAAACTTATCACAAGTTTACCGATAACTATTCAGAATACAAGCATTTAGGATTATTTGTTACCGGTAATAAAACCGCTGAAAGCTGGACAAATCCCGGTAAACCAAGCGATTTTTTCTATTTTAAAGGTATCATTGAAGGTGTGCTAACCAGATTGGGAATTTTAAATATACAGTCAATACCAACAACAGCTAGTGTGTTTTCTGAAGGTTTGGCGTTAACACTAAACAGGCAAACAATCGTAGAGTTCGGTTTGGTAAAACCATCAGTTTTAAAACAGTTTGGAATCACAACCAATGTGCTTTATGCCGATTTTAACTGGGATATTTTATTAAAATTAGCACAAGACAATCAGATTTTGTTCAAAGCCATTCCCAAATATCCTGAAGTAAGAAGAGATTTTGCGCTGCTTTTAGATAAGGCGGTAAATTTTGAATCTGTTTATAATTTGGCGTTTAAAACGGAGAAAGAACTGCTAAAGAAGGTCAATTTATTTGATGTATACGAAGGTAAAAACCTTCCGGAAGGCAAAAAAAGTTACGCAGTGAGTTTTACCATTCAAGATGAGCGCAAAACTTTAACAGATAAGCAAATAGATAAAATAATGAATAAACTAAAATCTAATTTTGAAGAAGAATTAGGTGCAGAATTAAGATAAATAAAAACACAAAATTATGGCTACAGTAACACTTAAAGGCAATGCAATCAACACTAAAGGCAGTTTACCTGCTGTTGGAACCAAAGCACCCAATTTTAAATTAACGGGAACCGATTTATCAGAAAAAAGTTTAAACGATTTTAAAGGACACAAGCTGGTTTTAAACGTTTTTCCAAGTATCGATACCGGCACTTGCGCACAATCGGTGAGAACTTTTAACGAAAAAGCCTCATCATTAAATAACACCAAAGTTTTGTGTATATCTAAAGACTTACCATTTGCTATGGCTCGTTTTTGCGGCGCCGAAGGTTTAGAAAATGTGGTGAGCCTTTCAGACTTTAGAGATGGAAATTTTGGCGATACCTACGGTTTAACCTTTATTGACGGTCCGCTACAAGCACTGCACTCCAGATGCGTTGTTGTTATTGACGAAAATGGCAATGTTACGCATACCGAACAAGTGGGTGAAATTGTTGACGAACCCAATTACGAGGCAGCATTAGCGGCTCTGTAAGCTCGAACAATGATGTCTGAAAAGGAATCCTTTTTTAAAAACCGACTCAAAAGTGTTGGTTTTGCATTTAAAGGATTGGTTATTCTCATTAAAACCGAAAACAGTATTAAACTCCAGCTGGGCATTGCTATTTTAGTAACGCTTGCCGGAGTTTATTTTAATATCTCCAAAACCGAATGGCTGTTTCAAATTGCCATGATTGGTTTGGTAATGAGTGTTGAAGGATTAAATACAGCAGTTGAACATTTGGCAGATTTTATTCATCCCGAGCACCACCAAAAAATTGGTCTTATTAAAGATGTTGCAGCCGGTGCTGTTTTTATTGCGTCCATTATGGCCGTGATTACAGCAATAATCATTTACTTTCCTAAGATTTTTTAAACACAATCTAACATTAGGATAACCGTTAGTAATTTGTATTTTTGTTAAATAATGAATGGTTTAAATGGCTAAAAAAACCGGTACAAAAAAAGAGACATCTGCATCAAAATTTAAGCTTCCAAGTTTTAAGTTATCCAGTCAACAGAAACTTATATTTGGAAGTTTGTTTATGCTGCTTGGTGCCTTGATGTTTATCTCTTTTTTATCTTATTTATTTACAAATAAAATAGATCAAAGTATTGTAAATGAGTTTCCAAACCGCACTCCTGAAGCTCAAAACTGGACCAGTCTGCTCGGGGCATGGATTAGCGACATATTCATCACTAAAGGTTTTGGTATTGCCGCATTTATAATTGCCGGTTTGATAATTTTAACGGGGATTTACATTGCACTCGATATTAACAAAAGTAAACTTAGAAGTCATTGGATTTGGGGATTATTAACCGTGGTATGGCTATCTACATTTTTTGGTTTTTTTGCTCATCACATAGGATTTCTTGGTGGTGTTATAGGTTACGAAAGCAATCAATTACTCCAAGATTACACTGGTAAAATAGGAACTGTTTTTATTTTACTTTTCGGACTTATTGTGTTTGCAGCCATAAAGTTAAAATTCACGGCAGAAACGTTTGTCAATTGGTTCAAACGCAGTAAAAGGGCCATTTCAGAAGATTTTAAAAATAATGAAGAAGAAACCGTTGTTGCCTTTGACAATAATTTAAGTGATGAGGCACAGCAAATTAAAGAGGCATATTTAAAAAATAACACCGAAGAAGACACCAATTTCGACCTTGAACCCGAAATTAAAGTTGCCAAACCTAAAACAGAAACAGCTAAAAATGAAGGCAACGACAACGAACTTTCTATCGAAATTGAAGCCATAAAAGAAGAAACATCAGAAACCGATAATCTTGCCAGTAAGCTGGTTGAAGATTTTGGGCAGTTTGATCCAACACTTGAACTTAGCAATTTTAAATTTCCACCCATTGATTTGCTAAAGAAGTATGATACCGAAGGTATTACCATCAATCAAGACGAACTGGAGGAAAACAAAAATAAAATTGTTGAAACGCTCAGCAATTACAAAATAGGCATTGATAGCATCAAAGCAACCATTGGTCCAACGGTAACGCTTTACGAAATAGTTCCGGAAGCCGGTGTTAGAATTTCCAAGATTAAAAATCTGGAAGATGATATTGCCTTATCGCTTTCGGCTTTAGGTATTAGAATTATTGCGCCAATTCCCGGAAAAGGCACCATTGGTATTGAAGTCCCAAACAAAAAACCCACCATTGTTTCGATGCGCTCGGTAATTGCCTCTCAAAAATTTCAGAAGTCAGATATGGCTTTACCCATAGCGTTGGGTAAAACCATAAGCAACGAGACTTTTGTGGTAGATTTAGCAAAAATGCCGCACATGTTGATGGCCGGTGCAACCGGACAAGGAAAATCGGTTGGGCTAAATGCCGTACTTACCTCGTTAATATACAAGAAACATCCTGCCGAAGTTAAATTCGTTCTTGTGGATCCTAAAAAAGTAGAATTAACACTTTACAATAAAATCGAAAGACATTACTTAGCCAAGTTACCCGATAGCGAAGAAGCTATTATCACAGATAATAATAAGGTTATCAACACCTTAAATTCGTTATGCATAGAAATGGATAACCGCTACGAAATGCTTAAAAACGCTTCTTGCAGAAATATTGCCGAATACAATGCCAAATTTAAAGCCCGAAAACTCAACCCTAACGATGGTCATGCCTTTTTACCTTATATAGTGTTGGTTGTTGATGAGTTTGCCGACCTAATCATGACAGCAGGTAAGGAAGTAGAAACGCCCATAGCTCGTTTGGCGCAGCTGGCACGGGCCATTGGTATTCATTTAATAATTGCCACGCAAAGACCTTCGGTAAACGTGATTACCGGTATTATAAAAGCCAACTTCCCTGCGCGAATAGCTTTTAGAGTAACTTCTAAAATAGATTCAAGAACTATATTAGACAATTCAGGAGCAGATCAACTAATAGGACGTGGAGATATGCTTTTCACCCAGGGTAATGACATGATAAGACTACAATGTGCATTTGTTGACACTCCTGAAATAGAAGAAATTACCGACTTTATTGGCTCACAAAAAGCCTATCCTGATGCTCATTTATTACCAGAGTATGTAGGCGAGGAAAGTGGCACAAGTCTTGATATAGATATAGCCGACCGAGATCAGTTGTTTAGAGAAGCAGCCGAAATTATTGTTACTGCACAGCAAGGTTCGGCTTCCTTATTACAACGTAAGTTGAAACTAGGTTACAATCGTGCCGGCCGCATCATCGATCAACTTGAAGCTGCTGGCATAGTAGGACCGTTTGAAGGAAGCAAAGCCAGACAAGTGCTCTTTACAGATCTCGCATCGTTACATCAATTTTTAGACAATGAAACTGCATAATAAAAACACAATGAAAATAACAACGTACATCATCATAGGTTTGATGTGGATTACATTACCGGCTCAAAATGCCGATAAAGCTGAAGCTTTGCTTAAGGAAGTGAGCACAAAAATTAAAACCTATAAAAATATTTCCATTGATTTTAAGTACGCACTTAACAACCAAAGCGAAAATATTTCTCAGGAAACTCGTGGTAGTGTTGTTCTTGAAGGTGAAAAATACGTTTTAAATATTTTAGGCGCTACAAGAATATTTGATGGCAAAACGCTGTATACGATAAGTCCGGATGACGAGGAAGTTACCATTTCAAGTAATAATTCTGATGATGAAGGTACTATCACACCCAACAAAATGTTGTCGTTTTACACCGATGGCTACAGTTATGCCATGGATATTGTTCAAAACATTAGTGGCCGAAAAATTCAATATGTAAAATTAACTCCAATAGACAGTAATTCGGATATCAGTTATATTTTATTGGGAATTGATGCCAATACCAAACACATTTACAACCTCATTGAAATTGGTAAAAACGGTACAAGAACAACCTTAACCGTTAATTCTTTAAAAACTAACGAAGCTTTACCAAAAAACCTCTTTAGCTTTGACAAAGAAAAGTACAAAGGCTATTTTATCAATAAAATTGACTAACCTGCGTTACATTCTTTTAACGTTATAAACTTAAATCAAAAGTGAAAATATTAGATAGGTATATTTTAACCACCTATTTGAAAACCTTTTTTAGTGTTTTCATTATTTTAATGTTCATTTTTGTACTTCAAACCATTTGGTTATATATCACAGAATTGGCCGGGAAAGACCTCGATCTGATTGTGGTGGCAAAATTTCTCGTTTATTTTACACCAAAAATGGTGCCTCTGGTACTCCCGCTAACGGTCTTGCTATCGTCTATTATGGTGTTTGGCAGTTTTGCAGAAAACTATGAGTTTGCAGCAATGAAATCAACCGGTATTTCATTACAGCGTGCCATGAGAAGCCTTACTTTCTTCACCATCGGACTTGCTATTTTAGCTTTTTATTTTGCTGATAAGGTGATTCCTTGGTCTGAATTTGAATCTTATAATTTACGGAGAAACATCGCCAAAGTAAAACCTGCCATGGCTATAGCTTCAGGTCAATTTAATGAAATTGGCGATATCAATATTTATGTCGAAAGTAAATCAGGTGATAGAGGTCAGTACCTCCACAATGTAGTAATTCACAAACAAAAAACTTCCAGAAGAGGAAATTACACTGCAATTATATCAAAGGATGGTGAACTAATTAGTAGCGAAGATTCTAATATTCTTCAACTTGAATTAAAAGATGGTCATTATTACGAAGAACTCCTCAACGAACGAAGCGGTAGAAAACAAAATCAGCCACATGCTAAAAGTGCTTTCGATACTTATATTATTAATGTAGATTTAGAAGGTTTAAACAATGTAGATCTTGAGGAAAAATCATTTACAGATAGATATAACATGCTAGATGTAAAAGGTTTAAGATACACCATTGATAGTTTGTATGAAGTAAAAAGTTCTGATAAGAAATCGCTTGCTAATACAATGTACAACCGAAGTACCGCAGCAGCCCTACCTACCAACATTAACCCAAAAGACACCATACTTTATAGTGGACCGGTTTTAGATTTATTTGAAACCAAAGCAAAGGTGCAAATTTTAAATCTGGTTGATAATACACTAAATACTTCAATACAGATTTTAGAAAGTACCGGCAAAACTTTTGCCGGTAAAGACAAATGGTTAAACGACCATATCATTGCATTGCATGATAAATACGCTTTGGGATTTGCGTGTATCATTTTGTTCTTTGTTGGCGCACCATTAGGTGCTTTAATTAGAAAAGGCGGTATTGGTTTGCCTATGGTTATTGCCATTGTGTTGTTTTTAACCTATCACTTTTTAGGAATTTTCGCTAAGAACAGCGCAAAAAATGGCACACTCAATCCTTTAATTGGTAGTTGGGTGTCAACTTTGGTGATGTTACCATTAAGTGTTTATCTTACCTCAAGAGCCACGAAAGATCGTGGTTTATTTGAATTTGACACCATTACAGAACCCATTAAAAAGCTATTTGGTTTCGGTAATAAATTAGAAAATATCGAATTAGATGGTGAAAGTTTAAATTATCTAAAAAATTATAAAAGTCACCAACTCATTGAAATTTTAGAAGACCAAAGTAACACAGCCACAACCGATAAAAAACTTATTACGCTCAAATTACTGGAATTGAAGAAAGATGCGTTTGAGGAATATAAAATTAAAACTTCAAGTGAAAATCCATCTTTTAAATCGTTACTTTACAATTACAGTCAATACAAAGATTATACCAAGCCAGCAATGGCGGGATACTTCACAGGTTTGGTGTTAACAGTTTTACATTTTGTGTTTAATAATAACAAATTACCTGAGTTGGCATTGGCATCAAAAGATCTGGCCTTTGTAGCTTTTGGTTTCTTTTTACTCTATTATGTAGTTTCAAATATTTTTAGAGGTAAATTCTACCAACTCGCCAAACAAAAGCATAAATCAAGATTTTTACTCTTATTATTCGGCCTAATTCTCTGTCCTTTGGTATTGTATTTTAGTAATTATCAAATGAAAACCGACTTTGATCGCAACTTTATAAAAAGTATAAAATAAGGCCTATCTTTGCGCCAAATTTAGGGTATGAGTACAATTAGCAGTCAAACAGAAATTAAGCTAAACACCATTGAAGAAGCCATTACAGCTATTAAAAATGGTGAAGTCATCATTGTAGTTGACGATGAAAACCGTGAAAACGAAGGCGATTTTCTGGCAGCTGCCGAAACAGTTACTCCCGAAATGATCAATTTTATGGCCATGCATGGACGCGGCTTGATTTGCGCGCCTCTTTCTGAAAAACGCTGTAAAGAATTGGATTTGCACATGATGGTGCACAACAATACCGACCCTATGGAAACTGCATTTACAGTGTCGGTAGATTTGAGGGGAAATGGGGTTACCACCGGTATTTCGGCATCAGACAGGGCTAAAACCATCAAAGCCTTAACCGATGAAAACACCAGACCATTTGAATTAGCGAGACCCGGACATATTTTTCCTTTAGTTGCAAAAGAAGGTGGCGTTTTAAGACGTACCGGCCATACCGAGGCTGCCATTGATTTTGCAAGGCTCGCCGGATTTAAACCTGCCGGGGTTATTGTTGAAATCATGAATGAAGACGGTACTATGGCTAGATTACCTCAGCTAATGAAAGTAGCCAAAAAATTCAACCTCAAAATTGTTTCAATTGAAGATTTAGTGGCCTACAGAATGCGGCACGATTCGCTTATTGAAAAAAAGGAAGACTTCAATATGGAGACCCGTTTTGGGAATTTCAGATTAAGAGCCTATCAACAAACCACCAATAATCAAATACACATTGCACTTTCTAAAGGCGAATGGACCTCAACCGAACCTGTATTAACTCGCGTAAATGCAACATTAGTTAACAACGATATACTGGGTACATTAACCAACAATGCCCATGAAAAGTTAGACGATATGTTTAAGGTTATTAGCGATGCCAAAAAAGGTGCTATCATTTTCATTAACCAGCAACCTGAATCGGTTAATTTGCTTAAACGCCTTCAAATATTAAAAGAGCAACAAACCGAAGGAAAACTCATTAAAGCACCGCGAATTGAAATGGATGCCAAAGATTTTGGTATTGGTGCTCAAATTTTGCACGACTTGAATATTCACAAATTGCGACTTATATCTAATTCGCAACAAACGAAGCGTGTTGGTATGATTGGTTACGGTTTGGAGATTGTGGAATATGTTAATTATTAAATAGATTTTATAATAATTCCAGCCATTTTCTCAGCACGCTCCTGCACCTGAGATTCTGTCCATCCAAGTTTTATTAAACACGATAAATTTCTTCCAATAAAATCATCTGATTGTTTAAACTCTTGCTGGTTTAACTTGGCTAAACCGGCTGTCAGTTCTGATGAAAGAGGAAACAAACTTTTGGCTTCCAGTAAATGTTGCCATCTGCGCACATAATGCCAATTGTTATCGTAGTAATGAAAACAAGCATCAATACCTTCAGTTTTAAAAGCGGCTGCCACTTTTCTTGTAATTTCCAGTGAAGGCAGAAAGAAATTGATAAAGGCGTAACTTTCTTCACCACCTGCAGGAACAGTTCTAAATATCACTTCAGGGATCTTTGAAAGTTCATTTCTAATAATGGTATAGTGCTTTTTTTGAAGCTGAATAAACTCGTCGAATCTTTTAAATTGTGCCAAACCTACTGCAGCATTCAGTTCAGAAATTCTGTAATTATAACCCAGATAAGGATGTTCTTCTGCCCCTCTGTCGTTTCCTTGATGATCATGACCATGATCGGAATACTGATCAGCTAATTTGGCATAGTTAACGTTATTTGTAATAACAGCACCACCTTCGCCGCAAGTAAATGTCTTCACAAAATCGAATGAAAAGGTACCGGCATCGCCAATACTACCCAAATATTTGCCTTTGTAAGTACCACCAATGGCCTGGCAGGCATCTTCAACAAGTTTTAAATTATGTTTGACACAAATGTCACGCAAGGCATCTAAATTCGCCATACTCCCACACATGTGTACCGGCATTACCGCTTTAGTCTTGGTTGTAATGGCTGCTTCAACCGCTTTCGGATCTAAAGTAAGTGTGTCGTCTATATCAACTAATACCGGAATGGCACCCAAGGCGATCACGGCTTCAAAACTCGCCACAAAAGTGAAGGTTGGCATGATGACCTCATCTCCTGCTCCAACGCCACAAACAGCCAAAGCCACCGTAACTGCTGCCGTACCGCTGCTAAGTAACTGAGCGTGTTTTACCTTTAATTTTTCTTGAAGAAGCACCTCGAGTTCTTTGGCTTTCCAATGCCCGTTGCGCATACCGTCAAAACCATAACGCATTAAAACGCCGTTTTGAAGCACGTCGTTAACTTCATGTCGTTCTTGATCTCCAAATAATTCAAATCCGGGCATAGAAATATTTTTTTAAAGTTCTAAAATTACCTCGTTTAATGGTTTTCTAACTTTCTTTAACGATGCAAACATATCGTTTTCGGCTCTAAATCCAACAGGCAGTAATAGTACCGACTTAAGGTTGAAATCATTCAAATTTAAAATTCTGTCTACTTCTGAAGGAATAAAACCCTCCATCGGACAACTGTCTATGCTTTCAAAAGCGCAAACCGTCATTAAATTTCCCAGCGCAATATACGCCTGACGAATGGTCCATTCTTCCCTATTGGCCTCACTCATATTTTGTATTACACCTTTAAGCTGATTTTTATAAGGCTCCAAAATTTCATTGGGCGTTTGGCGCTCTTGGTGAAGTTGTTTGTAATAACTATCTACATCATCTCCAGATACTTCATTTTGAATGCAAATCACCAACAAATGCGAAGCATCTACCACTTGCTTTTGATTGTAGGCTGCCGGCAAAATATCGTTTCTCTTTTGAGAATCTTCCAACACAATCAATTTCATAGTTTGCAATCCGTAAGAGGTTGCAGTTAGGTTAAACGCTTCCTTTAAAGTATTGATTTGGCTATAACTAAGTTTTTTGGTGGTATCAAACTTTTTTGTGGCATAGCGCCATTTTAATTTATCTATAGTATTCACAGCTAATTTTTATGAGCAAAATTACGATATAGGCATGCATTTACCCAAAATAAAATCTATCTATTTTATTAAAAACAAATGATTTATTGATGTTTTAATCTGAATTTTAACCACTTAAAATTCAATATAATTTTTAATCTATTTTATTTGAAAGTACTAAAAAGGGTTTTATATTTGCACCCGCCTGCGCACCGACAGAAGTCAGCGCCTTGGCGGGCAAGCCCGCTAGGTGTTTTGGAGAAATGGCAGAGTGGTCGAATGCGGCAGTCTTGAAAACTGTTGAGGGTCACACCTCCGGGGGTTCGAATCCCTCTTTCTCCGCCAAAAAACCCTGTATACATTGATATACAGGGTTTTATTTTTATGGTTGACATTTTGGTTGACATTTTTAACGAAATAATGTATGCTTTTTTCCAATTATCCTATTTCTGAATTTCTTTATTCAATTAATTAGATATTACCATGGGGTTATACATTTAATAAAAATAAAATGCTTCAACAATGTTGTTTGATTTTGACATTAAAACATTATTAAACTTTGGAGCTATTCCGGTTCTTCCTCAAGTAGCGATGTTATTTCTTTGTTGATTCTCTGTCCCACACCATTATCTAATGAAAACTTTTCCATGCTTAAGATTCCATTTAAATCAATCGTAAAGTAATATTTAATCTTAGCCTGTCCCGCCGGTTTTTTAGGTAGTCCTCTAATAGTCATTCTAGCAAACTCGGTATTTTGACTTGCATAAGGTTTTTCCCCATAATGGATTGTTGCAGTTGAGCTTGTTTGATTATCCACACTCGTCTGAACAATTTCAGTTTTCGTTACTGGAATAAAAGTACCCTTTGGAACAATCACTAAATATTTATTATGTTGAAGACTTGAACCAATCGAATACTTTAACTTGCGTCGTCTTGTTAATTTAAGATCAAACGCTGTCTTTTGAACTTCAATGTTCCCAGGAGCTATCTGAAATGCACTTTCTATTATCTCTTTACGTCCTGTTGCTTTTGCTTCAAACACAATATCGTTAGCTAAGTAGTCCCGTGCTCTCAATAGGTTAAATTCGTCAACTTCAAACTTTGTTAGTTGTCGAATTTTTTCAACCCTTTTCGTCATAGATTTAAGTCTTTCAAACTCTGAGATAAAGGCATCAATAGTATCATTTTCATTCTTAATTAGAAGAATATTTTCTCTATTTCGATCCTCAGCGTAATAAGTCCAATTATAGGAACCATTAATTAGTGTTTTTTTATCAATAACACAAAACTTATTATGCATCGGATTGAAGGTGTCAGAAAAATAAAAGTCCCCTCCGCAATCAATAAAGCTTTGAAAGTCTAGTCCAAATTCACGATTGTTAATATAATCGTTATGAATTATCAACTCAACTTTTAGTCCTTGAGATAGTTTTGCCATTAATTTTTGAAACAAGGTCTGGTTTGTAAACCAATAAATAGCAACAATTATACTTTCATTCGCTTCATCGAGCTCCTTTAAAATTGTCTGTCTTATGTTTTCAAAATGTGCTTTTACCATTTCTAGTCGTTTTCGTTACAAATGGATTCATTTATAATAATTACTTGTTAGAATTAATATCATTTAATCAAAAAAAAATTAGGTTTTTAGTCAGCTAACAGCAGTATCTAATTTAAAATGAAAGCATTATTGTACAATCTTATTATAGGCCACTCTAAAATATTTTCATAATGAAACTCTTTCATACACGCCCTTATCATCTGCTGATTAGCAGTACCAAGCAAGAGATTACAACATAAAACAAAGGAAGCTGAATGACTATTTCTTCTTAAAATATTCAAAATATCCGCTTTTGCTTTATCAGAAAATGACTTTCCTCTATGACTAAAAATTTGGTAATAATTCACTTTAGCGACATCTTTCCCTTCTCCTTCATTTGCTTTATGATAAAATCTTTCGGCTAATTCTATAACTGGTTCCCATTCAGTTTTACCCTCAATTCCTAAATGAATTAACTCTAACAATTCCCGATTACCAGAAGAAAATAGACCCAAACCCTTTTCAAATAGATCATAGGTTTCTTTAATTAAAATTCTATCGACTTTTTCCCCAATCCCAAATGACTTAGTTTTTAGGTTTAAACTATCTGAAAGCCCACTTTTCTTAAAACTATTCATGTCTCTTTTTAATTGATGACACCATTCAAAAAATGCATTTGCCAATTTTGGTTCCATATTCCAACGGTCTGCAAAATTTTCTTTTTCACTTTCGGGTCTACCATAGTCAACAGGGTTTGGTATTTGCCATTTACCGTTTGAATAATCAAGTATGTTGTCATTATTTAAATAACCATTTTTTATTAAAAATTCATTTCGACTTAACGTGTAATTTATAAACTCATCTATTATCTGTATAATATTACTTTCAGAATTATATACTTGTGTAGTAATCGTTGTTATTATTATTGAAATTGGTTTAAAATCTTTATCAATAAAATGGACATCTCTATGTCGCTTCATTATTTGAATTGAGCGTTGTAAGGAAGTTCTAAATAACTGTTTAGGAACATCTTCCTTGCTTTCATATAATTCTCTATTTGCATTGAAAATTGTACTTCTTTGTGACTCAATAAAGCTAGAAGAATAAATATTTTTTGATTTAAACCATAAATAATATCCTTTTGGATTACTGGTAGACCAACTATAAATGTTTTTCTCTTTGTGAGTAATATCTATATTATGTAATGCTCCTACATTAGATTTTAAAGCTGGTAAAATATCAATATGAAAACCTGGTCTATTATTTTCAGTAGCATATTCAATTGTCCAACACCTTTTTCCTTCTTCATCTAGCATTCTTTCATAATCACTGTTTTCTTTTAATCTATCACCTATATCATTCTTTAAAACTTCGGAGGATTTGAATTGATTATATTTTGTTAACTCACACACTTGGTCGATGTCAAAATTCCCGTCTTTATCTTTATAATAAGGTCTGACAACAGTACCAAGTCTAAATGATCCTTGCAGGTATACATCTGGCAAATAACCTGACCGATATATCCCATTATCTAACCAAGTTTTAACTGCATTAAATCTTTCCTGCGCTATTTTGAAATCAGAGGGAGATATATCGAGATACTGTGCTACTTGTAATAATATTTGATTACTCATAAAATTTAATTTATAATCAATAAAAATGTCTTTTTAAAATCTCAGTTTTTTTATATTGATACTCAATTGAAGCTAATTCGGCAAAATTTGAAATTAATTTCATATCATATTCGTCCATTTCCAAAAGACTATCTTCGGTCAATTCAACATCTACTCTATCATAGACAAAATTCTCTTTTTCTCTTCTATCAATTCCTTCATGTAACAAGCTTATATAATTAGCCACTAGTTGAGATTGGCTTTGCATAAACAATTCGATGAGTCTTTTTCTATTATTCTTGCCCATCCAATAGTATAAACCCCAATTTTTTCTAAAATTAATATCTGTAAACTTTTTATAACCAGTACCAATTGAAAAAATTTCCAAATCAGAAATATCAACATTAAATGCTTTTATTGCTTCGAGAAACGCAACTAATGCTGGGTTATTGGCCATTACTCCTCCATCTACTTTGTTAATAAATGATTTATTAATATTATCCAAGTCAAGATAATTACTAGAATAAGGATTAAAATAAGTTGGGGCAGCCGCAGTTGCCATAGCTACCTTATAAGCAGGTATGTGAAAATCTCGATTGAAAGCCTCGTGGTATGGTGTTTTTAATACACTTGGATTTCCTCTAACTAGGTCATAAATTGGAATACATACATCGGTTTTGCAGTCCTTTAATCTAGGATCAACTCCACGGTTATATTCTTTAAATTTATTCTTTATCAAATTCTCTAAAAAATCACTTTTATGTGAAGCAAAAAATAGTTGCTTAATAAAACTTTTTTTCTTTCCAAAAATGCTTTTGGCATTATTCAAGTACAACTCATAAATTTCCTTTACTGGTATTCCAAAAGAAAGAGCTAATGCAATTATTCCACCGGTTGATGTTCCCGTAATTAAATCAAAGTGTTGATATATTTTAGTTTTTCCGTCCTTTCTTTTTTCAAGTTCAGATTCAATTAGCATTAATAGATATGCAGGGAAAACACCTCTTATACCACCTCCATCTATTGATAATATTTTGAATTTCTTAGTATTCAACTAATATGTTTTATTTGATTAACTATTCTCTACAATCTCTCGTTCTTCCTGGGTTAACCCATACAAATCATAAACCATATCATCAATGGCCTTTTCTGTTTGCGCAATTTGCGCGCGCAGTTCTTGCGCTTTTTTCTTGTTGTCTTCAAATAATTCTAACCACTCAAACTCGTCTTTTTTACTCAAAGCAACGCCGCCGGATTTTTTAATTGCTTTGTTTAACTCTGTGATGAATTCTGAAAATTCTAAGCCATACCAGGTTTCTAGTTTTTTACTGAAGTCAACCACATTCAATGTAGATTCTATATAGAATAAAAACTTATTTGTGTCGTTATACAGTTGCGTACACAGTGTTAATTGAGTTTTTGATTTTTCTTCTAAGTAAGTGCGAATATTCTTATCAATATCTTTTGGAATAGGAGTCTTTTCAAGATAAACTTTTTGAATATTTAATCTACCACCGTTCTTTGGGTCTCCCAAGGCCGTACAGGTATTAGATAGAAAAAACCAAACAACGCGAGAATTTAAAATACTCAATAGGTAATAATCCTCTATTGGTATAAAAAAAATAGTTTTGTTTAAATAAACTTTGTTTAAATCCAATGTAAACCGAGATTCTTTAGCAATTTCTGGGTAAATAATTTTAGGTTTTTCAAACTCATTAAAGTAGCTTATTGAATCTTGAATCTCGTACCACCGATAATCACCTTTTTTTCTGCCAACTTTATCCGTATTCTTAGTCTTAGGGACCAACTTGTCGTAAAACTCTTGTAAGTGTTTTTTAATAGCTGGATATCTCTCAATATCTGTTCCTCTCCTAGTAAATATTATGTATTTATTTTTGCTCCTAAGGTGGTAATTTCGGACATCATCCCCGTCAACGAATGGTTTTATAATTTCCTTTGATTTATTGTCTTGGTCAATTAGCTTTGATTTAGTGACTTCATTAATAATGAACGCTTCATTAAACCCTGTTAAAATACCCCTATAAAAAGGTACTTCTAAATAATTTTTAAGCTCAACTCCTACCATGGAGATTTTCTTTAACAAATCACCTTCGTTTTCAGGTATAAGTCTCCAGTCTGATAATTTAAATACTTCTGTTGATACGATTATACCGTCATTTTTTAAAGCTATGTCAATATCAAGATTTTTTAAGCTTTGTATTTTCACGAATTTTGAAGGTGCTGAAGGTGAAATATTCCTAATTATAGATATAAAGGGAAACGTCGCAGCATCAGAAAAAACAGGTAATTCACCAAAGTCAATAAGTTTATCAATCCAGTATTTATTACCGATTATTTCTCTTAAATTTTTGCCATAAGTGACACTTACAAATTTGTTTGGTGTTATATAACCCATAAATCCGTTATATTTAAGAATCAACAGCCCTTTCTCAATAAAATAAACGTAAAGATCCGCTGTGCTTTGAAAAACCAAATAATTATCTGCTAAATAATCTTTATATTCAGTGATTAATTCGTGTCTAACATAAGGCGGATTCCCAATCACCACATCAAAGCCACCTTTTGTAAAGATTTGAGGAAATTCTTGTTGCCAGTTAAAAGCCTTGTCGCCGGCTACTTTTTTATCGTCTATTAAGCTGTTACCGCATTTAATATTGCTGCTTAAATCGTTGAGCTTTCGGCGTGGTTGTGCAGTGCGCAGCCATAGAGACAATTTGGCTATTTCTACGCTTTCTTCGTTTAAATCTACGCCATAAATATTGTTTTCTAAAATGGTGTTTTCAATATCGCTTAATATCAAACCGCCACCTAAAACCTTGGCTTTTAATTCGTCTATATATCTATGCTCCTTAATTAAAAAGTCTAACGCCTGGTTTAAAAATGCGCCGCTGCCACACGCCGGATCGCAGATGGTAATTTGCAACAACCAGTTACGGTAATCATCTAATATTTGTAACAGTGCTTTTTTGGTGTTGGTTTGCGTGCCCTTTTTAACTTCAAAATAGGCCTCTTCTTTAAAACCTAAGGTCTCTTTTTTTTCCTGGCATAACTTGCCAACGGTGTTTTCTACTATGTATTTGGTAATGTATTTGGGGGTGTAAAAAACGCCATCTTTTTTACGCTTGCTGGTTTGCTTATCGAACTGGCCGCCTTCAATTTCGGCATTAACACTTTCTATTTCGTTTAGTGAGTTTTCAAAAATATGGCCTAAAATATTGACATCTACTTGAGAGCTAAAATCGTATTTGGCTAATTGGTAAGTGTGTTTATATAGCAGTTGATCGTCTATCTCAAGGTTATCGAGAATGGTATCGGGTTTAAACAAGCCGCCGTTGTAGGCATAAATTTCGGCCCTGGACCCGGTGCCTTTTCTGCCGGTATCTAAAAAGTGAAAATACTGTTTAAACAAGTTGTATAATGGCCGCTCGTCTCCAAAGTCAACATCGGCTTTCCACTTATCTAATATTTGAATGGTGGAGTTGGGCGGCAACAGATCGCGGTCTTCAGCAAAAAATATAAACAGAAAACGGTCTATAAGCTTTTGTGACTTTTTAAATAGCGATAGTTTAACGTTTTTCTCTATGGATATTACTTCATCTTGCGCATTATTGTTTAATTGCGCCGCGTCTGCTTTTAATCTTTTGGCATTGCGCTTAACCAGGTCTCTAAACAGCTCGCGTTTAAATACAGAATAATCTTTGTAAAACTGTTTGGTGATGTGTTCTTCTTCAACCAACGAAGCTTCTTTAATGCTAAGCGGTAAATTATTGAGCAAATTGTTTTTGTGAAGACATAAATGCAGCAGCGCAAATTCTTCGGGTGCCAATTGAAAGAGGTTAAACTCTAAAAATTCGGTGGCATCGTTGATATAAAAGCGCAGTTTTTCGAAGTTGGAAGTAATTACGTAAACGCACCCTTTTTGATTGGCCTTATAATCGAAGGCCTGTTTGCGTATGCTTTCTAAATCTTTGGTTCCGGTGCCTTTTAGCTCAATCACACCAATGGCTTTGTTATCTTTTAAAATGGCTCCATCTGCTTTGCCGGCTCCTTTTTGGTTTTTAAACTCAGTTGTCAAATTAAATTCAGGATGCGGATTAAGCGTATAGCCCAGAATATTTACAAACAGTTCATCTAAAAACTTGGCCTGGTACTGTTCTTCTTTAGAGTTTTTAATGTTTTCCTGAATGGTGATGTTATGAAAATAGGCTGCGTACTTTTTATAGAGTTGCGCAATTGCGCCATGATCTTGTTGCGCTAAATGAGACTTTAATACGGATGTTTGAAATAGAGGCATTTATGGTTTCTTTGCGTTATGGGCGCGCAAATTGCGTATATATAATGCAACTGCGCGCGCTTTAATCTTATTGAATCAATATTAATGAGTTAAAAATAAATAAATGATTTGAGAAATAAGATTGTAAAACAACGTGTTGCGCGCTTTTTTCTGAAAAATTATTAACAATAGCGCGTTAGAGTTTTTTTTGCGCGGTTTTTAAAAGGAAATTACTTTGGAATATTGCGCGATTAAAAAAGTGCGCGCCAAAAGTATAGAGTAGTGTTAATCCTTGGTTTTATTAGGGTTTTGCAATGTTGTTGCGCGGTTTTGCGCAATTACGCCGCGCAATTATGGCGCAATAATTTAGCGCAATAAGTAATTAAGAAAAATGTTTTATATTTGCTTTAGCTTAAACCGTCTGACTTACCGGAATTGTACCGGATAGTAACGGGTTTAAGTTTAAAAAGCTCCGAAAAGTGTTGGGCAAGTGTGTCCGGCAAATCTTCCCGGAGCTTTTTTAATATTTGCTAACCTGGCTAAGATTAATAAACTTTCAGGTTAATGCTGCAATTAGCTTGAAATTAGAAAAACTTTCTTACTGCTAATTGGGGGTTATTAAAAATTTACCTGTGCAGTGGAAAGTTTTTTGTTTAGTTGAAGAGAGCTTTTATTGCTTCAGGTGAATTTTTAGTATATAGTCTGAACGTTCAATCTATTGATCGTAGTTTTTTTGTATAGTTTTATCTGTAAAGTCTGTTCTTTTTCCTTTTAAGTATCCCAGTTTTGAGTGGGTTCAATAAAAACTATGTTTCAGTAGTGGTTGTCAAATTTGGGGATAATCCAAACATGCCCTTGTTTATATTAAACGACTTTGTAACAATTTTCTATATATTGTTGCAACACACCTTTTACCCGCTATTCTTTTATTATACACTTAAATAAATAATCATTCAAGCCATTAATAATATACCTAAATGCAATCAAAAAATTTATGGATTTTTCAACGTCCACAGTTTCCATAAATTTTGAATATTCAATAAAATCCTTATTTATGTGACCTGCAACATTGTTTCTTATGTTTTTGATATCTCTATCGAATTTGATGCCCTTTTTAAATGTCTTTAATTCTCTAAAATATTTGTTAAGCTCGTTTTTCAATTCGACATATTGATTTGAGTACTTATTTAGTGTTTTGTTAAATTCATCAATACTTTTTATAGCCTCGTATATAATCAAAATTCCATTCTTCAAGAGTTGCTTCTTTTCCAATTCATGAGTAGAATAATACAAACCTTTTAAAATCAAAGAAGTTTCCAATTGCGCAATGGTTATTATGCAATGAGCATTCGAAATATCAGGATCAATGAACGCCTTCTCGTTCAAATTATGATTGTCAACAAACTCATTTATCTCTTTCCCTAAAAAAGAAATTTTCTTCAGATATTCTAAATGTACTAAACATTCCGCGATATCGTTTTCAAGACTTTCTAATTTAATAGGTATTTCCATTAAATGGTAATGTTAATTAGCCCAAGTACTGCTCTTAGGTTTTTTACCTTTTTTTGCTTTTTGAACGATATTCGTTGTTTTACTTGTCTCAAGCGTAATATCAATATCATCGAAGTAAACTACCCATCTTTCATTATTGGTACCTGTTAAAGTTTCGGGACTTGAATTGCTGTATTCATAAGCGATATCAAAAACATTCATTCCAGCTAAAGAGGATACTTCCATAACTTTTCCGTTAGCAGTAGTGAACTTTTCAGATTCGCAGCTTGTCAATAAAATCAAACTAAAAAGTAAAATTAAATTCCTAAATTTCATATCAAAATATTTTTCTCAAATGGGTGGTAACGCTTTGCGGCTTTACGACGATGCGGATTTCGTAGCTCAAAACTGTCCAAATAGCACAAAAGTTGATGCGACGTAGAATGTTCAAATAACACACGAACCGGCCATTGTGCCGAACGCCTGTTACCGGCTACCTTTACATTTTTAACCGTTGGAAATGTCATTCAAAATAATTTTAGTCGCAATTATATACTTGGCAATATTAGCTCTCGGTTGTCGAGTAGTTGAAGCGAGAAATGCACCTGCTGTAATTCTTGGATTTCCACCGTAGAGGTTGGTCAATAAAGTGTAGTATTCTCTTTTAGTAATTGCTGATTTATGTGCAATGTGATTTCTAACTATCCGCATTTCGTCTATTAAATTCGAGTGCACCTGAATTTGTAAAAAAAAGGAATCTGTAATGTCCAATACATTTTGAATGCTTTTTTGTATAAGATTATCCTTAGTCCATCTATGGTATGGTAGTGGATTTCTTCTTCCATAGGATAACATTTGTGTATTTGCATCTTGTAGGCTCCTGCATATCGTATGAACACGTGGCCTACTTCCATTTCTGTAAACAGCACCACAAGCGAATTTGAAAGCAAACTCTGATATCGAATGCTCCAATATTGAAAACAGTCTTAGCATAACAACTTCGCTAATCATATGTTGATACTTTGCTTCAAGATTTCTAGAGCTTTGTATGTAATTATTTAGAAGAGCGATATCATTACGACTGTTATTTAAGGTCGTTATAACATTGACTCTTGGCACTATTCGATGAATGATTTTATATAATTAGCTCTTACTTTTCTGTTTGGTAGGGATTGCGTTGTTGCGGAACAAGCATTATAAAAATTTATATCTTCTTTAGGTCTGTCGGAAACTGGAGTATCCGAATTAAACCTATTATCGATTTCCGCTAATCCTTTTTCTATTTTACTAATATTTGGTTTTTTTATTTCGTCTAACACAAGTAACAATGAGAAGAAAATTGGAGGACGATTAAAAATAGTTTGTTTTATCGAAGATGGATTCAACGATACACAAATGTCAAAAATATTGTCAAGTCTGTTACTTAAACGATCAATGTTTTCCAAATTTTCATCATAATCCTTATAGTACTTCGTAACTTTTGCTGCACTGTAGGCCGTAAGACCATCCATTAAGTTAATAACGACATCAGAAACGAATTGAACTTCATTCATTCTTGCAATATCGTTACCTGTAAAAATTCCATACTCCTTCCAAAACTCGGTTCTTTTGACAGCTTGTTTAACACTAAATTGTTTAAACTCTCCGCTAAATTGTGCATTTCGTTTTTCCTGTGAATTTAGTGTTTTTGCAACAGAATTGATTCTTGCAAAAATATCTATAACGTCTGCATCTGTTGCGCCAAGAAGGAAGCCCACAGGAATTGCGGTAAGTAAAAAATTCTGTTTTTGAGTTTTATTTAACTCACTAAACTTAATTAGTTTATTGCTTTCCGGATGCCTTGCTGTAAATTCATTATTACAAAAACTAATTATAGCTCGCGTCCTTTGTTGCCCATCTACAACTTCCTTGATGCTTATTCCTTTGTCTAGGTCAAGTGAATGTCGGATATATAGTGATGGTATTGGTTTCTTTTCAAAAATCGTATTTATCAAGTAAGATTTTTGTCCTTGATTCCAAACAGACCTTCTTTGATACCAAGGAGTTGTATTTAGTTCTCCTTTATCTTCAAGATTAATTATATCTTGAATGACCATTGATTGATATTCTACTCTATCCATTTTGATTAATTTCTTTATTTCAAATTTACAATTTTATCGTCACTTAAGGTTGCCGGTAACGTGTTTGTATATTAAACCACGATTTTTTACAGACGTTGTTGGCAAATGGCTTTTCATTCCAAGTAGTTATTCAATTTTATGTAATGTTCAGTTAAAAAGTCGTCTATTTTAGCAGCTAATTTTCTCAAAAA
The DNA here is from genome assembly GCF_006494535.1 of Paucihalobacter ruber. Lineage (GTDB taxonomy): Bacteria > Bacteroidota > Bacteroidia > Flavobacteriales > Flavobacteriaceae > Paucihalobacter > Paucihalobacter ruber. The sequence continues at coordinate 47,766 of NZ_VHIQ01000004.1, read as the reverse complement.
CGCATTGGCTTCTTTTACTTTCCTTAAATCTAATTTTGGATGATCTCCGTGAGCTATATCATTTCTAAGTTGTCTATAATTACTGAATTGTGATTTTTCTAAATCTGTAATTTCAATTTTAAAATGAGATATTAGAAAATCTGGGATTTCATTGGCTTTTAGATTTTGTATCGTTTTGTATAAGTTGTTGAACGCTACAATTTTTAAAAGTTCGTCAGGGGTTATATATCCGTTTGTTTTGAGTTCGAAAGAATACTTTTCATATCGTTGATGATGTTTTTTGTTATAAGTTCCTATTAAGGCTCTTTTTGGTTTTGTGTTCGTATTATTCTTCAGACTGTTTTCAAGAGTGGCTTTGTCAGGTATAGATGTGTTTAAATCAAATATTTCTTTTAAAACAGAACCGAAATAATTTTCAAAAAAGGAGAATGAACTAAGAAACAAATATGTCGCAAGCTTTTCTTTATATCCTTTTGCTTGAGCTCTCAATTCTGTTGTGGAGTTAATTGTAAAATAGTCAGGTGTTGGTAATTGATTTATAGTCCCTTTATCCAGTAAAGTCATTTGTAGTTTTAAGGCAGGAACCGAATGACAAACAACCACAGCGAAGTCAAACGTTTCTTGTACTTGTCTTTGTAGTGTGTTAAAAGCGTTGGTTCTTACAATCATATTTTTTTATATGTGAAGGATGTTGGAATCGAACCAACCTAACAGGCAGTAACATAAATTCTTTCAAAAAAATTACGTCATTGCCTGCGCATCACCTTGATGCTAATCCTTCTTTTTTCAGCTTGTTTTTAACTTGAATATATCATAAAGTTTATCAATGGTTTTGTTCCAACTTTACAGGATATTCCCGTGTTAGTATAATATCTTTTTTCAAATATAATCAAAATCATAAAAAACTCTAACAACCAACTGTTTAAAAAGTTATTTTTAATCATATGACATTTAAAAAATTTAAAAATACGGAAGTTGTTTTATAGATTTTTACGGGATTCCGTAAGATCTTGCAGAACTACAACTTAATTATTTCTATTTGCTTCGGTGTATAAACCGTAATTTGAGCTTGTCCTTTGTAAAGGACCACTTCACCGGTAATGGCCAGCAGTTGATTGTTGTATTCTTGCAGGTTGGCGCCTTCCCAGCTAAGAATATTTTTTTTCCAAATTACGGCTGTAAAATGGTGGTTGGGGTATTTACCACCCATGTTAATGTATGTGGGTTGTCCATTAATACTTTCAACGGTACTTACCTGAGCCACATAACCGCAAACAGTTATGTTTTGCCCAACATAATCTTTAGCATTGTAAACCGTAGCAGTGCATTTGTTAGTAGATTGCTCAGATTCTATCGGGCTTTGTGCCGTAGCTATTAAACTAAGCATAACTGCTGTTACTGTGATAAACCGTTTCATACCCTATTGGTTCTTTCTTGCAAGTTAGCAATTTTTAAAGTTAACCGCTTGCCGAACTTAAAAAGTGCGCTTATTAGGTGCAGAGTATTATTAATTCACACATTTATTGGAGTTTTGCAATCTTCCCGCGCAATTTTGTGCAACACATAATATTGCAGATGGGTTGCGTTATCTCATTTGCGTTTACATTTGCAAGGTTGCGCAACTTAAAAAGTGCAATCTTAAAGTGTAGGGTATTGTTAATGCCTATATTTATTAGATTTTTACAATGTTGGTATCCAGTTTTGCGCAATATCACAGCGTAATTTTAATACAAACAGCGCGTAATAAGGTTGCATTAATGTTGCAATTAAAAGAGTGCGCAACCCTAGTATAGAGTAGTGTTGATCCATGTGTCTATTGGTTTTATGTAATGTTGGCAAGCAGTTTTGCGCAGTTGCGTAACTTAATTTTAACGCAAATAGCATTCAACAATGTCGGCTAATGATGCAACTAACCTAAAATTAGAAAAACTTTCCACTGCGCAGGTAAATTACTCGTAATTTACTGGTATTTTACTGGTATTTTACTGGTATTTTACCTTCGCCGTGCAATTATAGCGCATTAATTTAGTGCATACAGTAATTAAGAAAGTTTTTAATATTTGCTAACCTGGCTAAGATTAATAAACCTTCAGGTTAATGCTGCAACTAACCTGAAATTAGAAAAACTTTCCTCGGCGTAGGTAAATTACTGGTAATTTACCTGCGCAGTCCAATTATAACGTATTAATTTAGTGCATACAGTAATTAAGAAAGTTTTTAATATTTGCTAACCTGGCTAAGATTAATAAACCTTCAGGTTAATGCTGCAACTAACCTGAAATTAGAAAAACTTTCTTACTACGAATTGGGGTTAACAATAATTTACCGGCGTAGGAGAAAGTTTTTCACTTTTATAATTATTCTATAGTAAGGTAATAGAGATATTTAAGTTTTTCAATCTCCCTTTTTGTGTTTATGAGGTTTTAAGGATGGTGTATTTCTCGGTGTCTCTTTGTTATCTCTTTGCCGTCTGTCTGGCTTACCTGTTGATTTTGCTATCCTTTTAGGCCCTGGTTTTATTCCCATAATTTTAAAATATTTAGTTATTTTTTTTAAAATATTAATTTTCAGTGTTTAACAAATTTCAAACTTTCTAATATTTTAACTTTAAATGAAAATTCAATTTAAAATTTCCAAAATTTTTACATAATTATCCAAATTTCCAATTTTAACAGTATCCCCAACGCTCCTGCCTTTTAAAGCTATTGCCAGAGGTGATTTTATATTAATTTTTTGTACGCCATCATTTTTAAAAGGATTTAAAATAATCTGATCAACCAGTTGAACTTTTAAATCTTTATCTAAATTGATGTACTTGATTTTTACTTTAGAATTGAGTTCAATTTTAGGTTTATCGTTCTCATGAAATATAAGATCAAGTTCGCCAAATGAATTAACCTTTTCTTTGCTATCATTCGCGAAAACTGGACTGGAATTTCCTATTTTGTCTTCAACGCGCACAATATTATCAGTAAAAGCTTGGCTTGTACTTGATCTATCTTCGATTTGTAAATGAATTTGGCTTTCTACTCCTTTAATAAATTCAACTAATTTTCGTGTTTCGGCTTTTGAATTTCTCCACCAATTGGTACTCCAGATTCTATGGAACACAAAACCATGACCTTCCAATATTTTTTGCCTATGTCTATCATATAAGTAAGCTTCTTGACTAGAGTGATAATCTGCACCGTCACATTCAATTGCAATTGGCGGAATCCCCGGTTTATTTGAGTTGTAGACGAGATCAATTCTAAAACCGGCAAACTTTAGTTGAGGGGTGATTTTAGATTCATCAAAATGTTCTTTTAAAGCCTCAAAAACTTCTTCCTCGAATGGAGATTCTAAATCTGCATTAAAACTATCGATTGAGGTTGTCTTAGTTGAATTTTCAGCTAGATTGTTTAAGATAGCTAATCTTCCTTCTTCATCTTGTTCACTAACTGCTTTTGCATATGCTAAATATGCATAAAATACAGCTCTTCTATTATTTGACCCTTCGGTTATTAAATGTTCCTTATAATTCAAAAACACCTCTTGAGGAATAGATGAACAAACGTATATTTTATATTTTGCACGAGTAATAATAACGTTAAGAAGTTTGTATCCTTTTGAATGATTTATAGAACCAAATCTTTGGGCAAACTTTCCGTCTTTATTTATACCATAGGTTGTTGATAGAATAATAACGTCTCTTTCGTCTCCCTGAATGTTTTCTAAATTTTTAACAAAGAATCCATTATCCTCAAACTCTTGAATTTTATCATTAAAATCCTTAAAACTATCAAACTTTCTTCTTTCATTAATTTTACTAAGAATTAGATTTCGCTGATTTATGTTGAATGTGGCAACTCCAACTGATGGGTATTTACCATTTGGCATTTTTGAAATGTTATTTTCAATAATAGAAAGAACCATTTCTGCCTCTGCGTCATTAGAATTATCTGAATATGTACCGTTTACTTGAACGAATTTAATAGGATTGTAATCGAAACCATTTGGGAGTGGTTTAAGTCTTTGATTATAAAAAGCAAAATTCGAATAGTCAATTAAATAAGGATGCCTAGATCTATAATGAAAGTCTAAGTGCCTTTTATCAAAACCCAATTCAGAGGCAAAATCTAATAAAGATTCACAGTCTAATAAGGAATTACTTGCATTACTTTTAATTTTTTCAATCTCATCCTCAAAATCATCCTCATCTTCTATTGTTCCGTCAAAAATCTTACTGAAATAATTTGAAGGTGGCATTTGATGCTCATCACCTGCAATTATAATTTGTTTACCCTTTAAAAGGGCCGGCAAATTATCTTCAAGTTTCAATTGACTTGCCTCATCAAACATTACAATATGAAAATACTTGTTTTTACCTTTAAATAAATTACTGGCAACATCTGGAGTAGTTAGAATAACAGGGAAAAATGTGGTAAACAAATCAATATCAAATTTTACTATTTCTCTAAGGGAAAGTCTTCTGTACTTGGAACTAGCTCGTTTATTGTATAAATTTTCGACTGATAAACTTGGGTTACGGCGATCGAATTCTCGCGTTGCGTCTATTTGTTGAGAATACCAATATTCTGTAATGTATCTAATTTGTTCAGTCTTCAAATTCTTGAGAGAATGATTTAGTTCAATATGGTCATTATCATCTGTGGGCAAATCCATATTAGCATTACTAATCAGTAGCAAGTCAAAATAATTAATTAAAAATATTTTACGCCAATCATCTTGTTGCAACAACTGATTAATAACCATTCTTTCATCTGAAGAAATAGAATTGTAATATTGAAACCACTTGAATTCTTTTGAAAACAGGTCTTCATTATATTCGAAATAGTGATTTTTTATTGCAATCAAATTGTTAATCGATGTAAGAAACTCCTGGTGTTTTTCAGGTATTTCATCTTTTACCCATTCATCTGCAATCAATTTTGATTTTAAGTCATTCAAAGTCTGTTTTAGCTTATGATAAGATGCTGTAGCATACTTATCAATCAAATTTGAAAAGAAATTCAATTCAGAATATTCATTTTCAATTTTATTCTGAAATTGTAATTCTTCGCTGCCAATTTTTGTTGAATAATCATCGAGTTTTTTCTTCTTTTCTGCAATCGAATTACAAGCTCCAACATTTTGAAAATCGTCAAATGTTTCAGATATACTAACTAGTTCAGAATAGTTCTTTTCAAAAGCTAATTGGGCTGAAATCAACTCTTTTTTATTCTTTGAAAATATTGCCGAAATTTTATAAAACACGCCTGATGTCTTCCTCTCATCAAAAAAATCGGGTGAGCCTTGATATTCACGAAGTATATTACCTAAAGATTTTAAATATTTATCAATGACCCTTTTTTGTTGTGCATACTCCTTCCTTCTGATCTCAAAATACTCTAATCTTAATTTATTCCAGTTGTCAATTATTTTCGTTAAAAAATCCTCGTATTTTTTGAAGTCTTCTTTAATCCTTCTTTCAACCACAAACGGATTTTCACCTACCAATTTTTCACTATTTAAAAAAGACAATTCATTATATGGTTGATATTCCTGGTAAAGCGTTTGACCTTGCCTAATTAATTCAAGCCATCTATTCAACTCGTCTGTTTCGAACTGAAACAATTCACTATTTAAATTGAGTTTATAATCTTCTGAAAACCCTTTAAGCTGAGACAAGAATGCCCCTACTATATTCGTCCAATTGCTATTTCCAAGTAATTTTTCATCTAATTTTTGATGTCTTTTATTTATGGCATCTATTAGAGATTTAGATTTCTTAATTATATTATCAAGAGTTTCTTTGGAGTGCGTATATCGGTATTTTCTATAAGCTGAGTTATCTATTCTATCTCGTACAGAATCAACGGCAAGCCTTCTATCTTTGACTATATCTTTAATTAAGATAGTTTGAAAATTTAAACCTCTTTCATTTAGAGAGTTGCTCAAAACCTCTAAAGCCGTTCGCTTTTCACATACAACAATAGTTTTTTTCTTATTCTCAAGTGCATTAACCAAAATTGCAGTTAAGGACTGACTTTTTCCTGTTCCCGGTGGTCCTTGAATTAAAATATTTCGAGAGTGATTTAGTGAATGTAAAATACCTTGCTGAGAAGGATCTGTTTCGACAGATGAAATTGGTTGAAAGTAATATTCATCAATATCTTCCAAATCTATTGTGTCACCAGCTAGTTCTAATAACTCATTGTAATCGTTTATTATATTCTGTTTTTGAACCTCAAAAATTGAAAATATACCGCCAAAGTCAATAAAAGAATTATTTGAAGTTAAAGGCAAGGACTCATAATGTTTTTTATCACCTATTGGTGTGATCTGATTTAATTTTCTTTCAAACGTTGATTTTAAATCTGAAGGCGTTGATGTATTTATAGAATCGATAAGATTAAAACATATATCTATCAGCTCATTTTTATCTATAATACCATCTTCTAAATGTTCTTCTGATATTTGATTAATTTCAATTTTTGAATCATTTTGTAAGTGATTAATTAGAACTTCATTAATGTAAATGGGATCATCTTCATTTCTTTGAACTTCCCAAGTATTAAAATCTTTTGTTCTTTTAATTCTTAATGACCATATTAACACTGGTGCTACGGTCAACTTATTATCAGTTTGATCACGTCTAATTAAAATTGGAAAACCAAAGCCAAAAGTGTTAATACCTTTTTCTGACTCAATAGCATCAGTTTGATTTATTAAATTTTCGAAAGATTTCGTGATTTTAACTAATTGCACTTGGTCATCCTCAAAGAGACTATTAAGGTCTGGAACATTATCCTTCCAACTGATTTTGAACTTCAGAGGTAACTGTGTTAGTAAGGCATCTACAAAATTTTGGGGTAAATTTTTGTCGATATGAGATAATCTTGTTAGGTCAAATTTATATCTAGACCGACCTGGAATAGCATTTAAATGTACTCCTCTTCTGCTACCAACTTTTAGTCTATTTTGTAATTCAAGAAGAAATTTTTCGGTTAACTCCATTCTCTGTAGTTTTTTGAACCTCCAAAATATCGAGAATTTTTTAATCTACATTACGGTTTTCCGCATTTTGTTGATTTTTTTGAGATTAAGGATAATATGAACGGTTTTAGAGCAACGAGTTAAATATGGGATTTTCCTGGTTTCTAAATATATCTTCAAGGTCACAGTTATAAAGTCCTAGCTTCTTTAAGTTTTCATCATCGATGCCTGAAACCAAATTCCATATTTTGAGATTAAATCCTTGGTGATTCAGCAAGTCAATCCTTTTCTGTATTGCATTTACTGCGTTTTCACTGAAATCTGGTACAATTAATACCTTTTCAAATCCCTTTAATACCTCTCCTTTAGATTCAGTTAGTCCGTTAAGACCACCATAAGCAAGCCAAGTGTAGTGATTAGGAAATAAAATTGCACCTACAATTGCTGTTTTTTCACTTTCAACTAAAATTACTACTTGAGATTTGCAACCTTTAATAAGAAGATGCTCACCAAATAAACATGAATAATAACCACTGTCATTTGTATATGGAACTTTGAAGTTATTTGTTCGCTTGCCGTTTTCATTGTAATATGATATCTTAAGTTTTTGAACGTTGTTATTAATATTAATTGACCAAAACATGGTGCCACCATCTGTATATGTGCCTATAGCATACATTTCTTTAACTTCATCTATCTTATCATCACCATAATTTTTTCTAAGGTATCTTAATAAGTTATTTTCTGGCTCAACATAAAAGTGTTTCCAAATTTCGTTTTCATTTATAAATTTTTGCACCGGTAGTTCTTGTTGTTTTGGAACAAGCGAAGTAGTTTCAATATCTAATGATTTAAATCTTTTCTCAAATTTTCGTAATTCATTATTCCATATGAATTCATTATTGTTTCCGTCAACCCATATCGGTAGTGGAGCCGTAGTTTTTCCGCAAGAGAAACAATAACCGAATTTTTTGCCAAAATTTTCGGAGTGCTGAAACGCTCCGTTTTTATTAACTTTACCACAACATGGGGTGATGAGATTATAGTCTCGTTTTTTTGCAAAGATCATTTTTTGTTCTACTTTTTTTTTCATTGTAACAATTGTTTTATGTAAGAAACATGAAACTGGAAACTTTTAATTAATGGTTGTATTATAAACGTTTACAGTATCTTAACCTTATTTTTAGTTTATTGTTTGGTTTCCTAATTTTTTTGGTTGAGATTGGCTTGGAAACTTTTATTTTAATCTAAAGCTGCGGAAAGTATTGATTTTACTAGTGTTTTACTTATTTAATTAAAAGTTTCCAGTTTCTAGTTTCCATCTTTTATTTGTTTAGCATACAATTTTGATATATAGCTCTTCGAAAGCCCGGTAAGCTTGACAATCTCAGTTTGTGAAACCTCATTATTTACTGCTTTTTTAATAACTTCAGTGATGAACTTTTTGTTGTCAAAATTGTTTTTCCTCTTTTCTAGCACAATTTTAAAGTGAGTATAATAATATTCGTTGATTAGTATTGCCAGCTCTACTGTGTATGCGGAAATCTTGTCCTGATAGGCATCGTTTTGAGACTTTATCATTAAGTGACACAATAATACCAACTTGTGAATAGAAATTAACATTTTTGAAATATATTCACACTCGACATTAATTTCGCGCTGTATTTTATCTAAAAGAGACTGTGAATACTTATGTATCTTAGAATAAGCGGCTTTTTCAAAATTAATAAAAAGCTCTTCTTGGGTTTCTTCAATACTTCTTCTGTATTTCAATAGGTTAGTTAAAGAATTCTTATAATTTTCCATCACACTAACAGGTATTTCTAAAGTGGAAATTTTGGAATTATTTGTTAGCTTGGTTGTAAATAAAAATCGATCTATCAAACCGCTTTCAAGGTTTCCATTGGCAAACATTTTAGGGATGAATTCATCTTGAATTGATCCTAGCAGGTAAGGACAAGATTTTTTAATCCTATAACTGTCTGCTGTTTTTCTGGCAATGTCAACATGACTATTCGTGTTGCCTTGTAGAAGAAATGTTCTCCATGCGGTTCCATCGCTACTGTTTTTATTTGCCATTTGGTCAAAGAGGTAGTATAGTTCGTCAATAAAAATTCCAATTGAATAAGGATTTTGATAATGAATATGGGTTACGGCTTGAATAGTGGCGTTTTGTACCAACAATTGTTTTCGTTTTATTTTTTTAGATTCTTCTATAAATGAATTATCGTCTTCATCATCTGGTTTTGATTTGATGTATAAATCATATTCGTTATCGTCGTAGGTGTTCAATGGATCGCATGCGAGCTTCATTGCCGGAGATTTTACATCTCCACGACTACCAATAATTACAAAATATAAATTTGTATAATTTATGTAAGAAAGGCACTTTGTTTTAAAGGCCAATCCGCTGGCATTTCCAAAAGCAAACAAAATTGAGCTTAGCAAATATTCTTTGGGTATTCTTTTATGGTCAAACCCTTCCTGAATTAGCTCACTTATTGATGGAGGAAGCTTTGATATAATATCATTGAGCTGGATTAAGGCAATTTCCTTATTTGAATAAATCCTTTCTTCAATCTTATTTTGGATTTTATCAATTGTTTGATTTTTTGTATCTTGCATAATGTTTTATTTTCGCTTGGTGGTGTTAATAGCATAAAACCATAAAACATTGTGGTGATGCTTTAGGGTTGTTTTTTAAATTTGATTTGAGTCTGTATAAATTTTCATGTAGCGATTAACTGTTGCTGAATGAAATTCTTTAATTTGTTTGATTAAAATCGGCAACACAACTTTATGTATAGGGTGACGCTGTGCATCAAAATTCCAATTACCGACAAATTTTTTATAAACTATTTGCCGCGAATTTGCATGATTTATATTTGGTTCTGTCATTATTGCTATTTTAACTTATAATATCCTTTTAACCTTGTATCTACGGAGAGAAACAAGGTTTTATCGCTTATATTTTAGGGATTTTACTTCTTTGAGTATTGCTTCCAAATCTTCTCTTTTTATGAGAAGTTTACGTCCAGTCTTTGCTGCCGGTATGATACCTTTTTTAATGTAGAGATAAATTGTTTGAGTGGTGAGATTTAATTCTCTAGCTGCCTCTTCCGGTGAGATTTTTTCACTTTTTTTGTCATCGAAAAGTTCGTCTAATTTTTTTTCGATGTCATGAACTTTTTTGAATAAAGTTTCGAATTTTTCTTTGTCGATTTCTTGTAATACGATTCCTTTCATGGCTAAAATTTATATTTGAATGGAAAAGTATTACCAAGCGATATTAAGACATGAGATTATAAGAATATTCCTGTATTACTTTTAAATTAACATTTAAATAGATCTCGTAACAATTTTATTACAGAATGGGCCAACAAATGTTCATTCAATTCATTATTGGAAAATTTATCTGCCTCCTCATACTCTTTGATAAGTGCAGAAAACCTTGAATAGGAAGGAGTATTTGGGAAGGTATTATGCATTAGTTTTCTTAAATTTTGATTATTAAAATAAAACCTTATATCCTTATCTACAAGATGCTTGTACTTTTTTCTCAAATAAAAGGCAATAGCAACAGCCATTTGTTTAGAATTCAGTCTATGTCCATAATCAAAATTTTCATGGATAATTAATGACTCATTTATAAAAGAAGCTTTTTTTAATTCTTTAATGAATTCATTAAAATTATTTTCACCTATTAATTCTTGTAGGCATTTTAATTCTCTTGGAGAGTGACCTTTATCATTTAAGTAACTTTGCTGTTCTCTTATAAATGCCAAAACTTTGGATGCAATAAAAAACTTTTTCCAAAGTTTTAATACTCCATCTATCTTAGGATATGTCGAACTTGTGTTTGTTTCATTAGAAAAAATTAATTGAATTAGATCAAAATTTCCTTCTTTCAAATACATTTCTATCATTGTTTCAGCAACATCAATTTGCATCAAAATATACGATTGCCAAGAAGAAGGGTAAAATTTTATACTTGAAAAATTTGAATCGTAACTTGCAAACCATAAATCTGAAGGGAGTGTATCAAAATAATATTGATTTAAAAACTTTATTTTATCATGTTTAGAAAAAATCCCATTTAATTTATAGCTAATCATCGATATTTCATAGGCAGCAGAAATATTCTCTTCAATTATTTCTTTTATATAAAAATAGATCTCCTTTGTAACTGATTTACAAATTCTATATTCAGAATCATTTAGATGTAGAAATGAAATTAAGTTATACTTATCATTTGAACCTGCTTCTGATCTAGGTTTAATAATATTATTCTTAATCATTTTTTGGATTATTAAATCAAGCTCTGCGCTTGTTTGATAATTATTTCGATCCAAAATTCCTTTATATTTTAAATGCTTCAAAACTTACCTTTTTAATAATTTCTGTTCATTGGCTTGAATCTTTAATAGAGCACTATGCTTTTTTTAGAACTGGGATTTCAACCGTCTTAAATGTATCAATTACAGCATCTTTTGTTGTATCATCATTAACACTATAGTAAGATTCAATAATTTTAATATCCTTATGTCCGGTAATGGCCATGATGGATTTAATAGGCACCTTGTTATTGCGCATGAGAGTTATAAAAGTGCGGCGCGCAGTATGAGTTGAAATGCGATCAAAAAAGTTCTTAGTAATTGTGGTTTGCTCTTTGTTTTTAGTTTTTGTAAACTCAACTTCACGATTATATTCCATTTCCTTTAATAAGTTCTTGATATATTCATTTTGTTTTTGATTTGAAATGAGTGGTAAATTGTTTTTATACTTTCGAAGAATAAATTTAGCAGCATCAGTTAACGGGATTTTTCTATCTTTTTTTGTGCTATCCTTTTCTTCCTTCAAAATGAGATAATCTTTATAGACAGTTCTGGGGCTTATTCTAAATAATTCATTGTATCGCATACCAGTAAAACATTGAAATATAAAAATATCTCTTACTCTTTCTAGTTTCGTCGAGCTACATTTATGAGATATAATTTCGTTTAACTGATCTAAAGAAAGTGCTTCCTGTCTAGTAATAACTTTTTTTGGAGTTTTAAATTTCCGAAAATCATCTCTAAAACTGATTCTCTGTTCTAATGACCAATTTAAAAAGGTTTTTAATAAGCCTACATTTCTAGCAACGGTGTTAGAATAATGATTCCTGGTTGTATAACAAAACTCTAAAAATTTATTATAAAATTTTTCATTTATGGTATTAAATGATATTTTATAATTTTCCTTCTCTTCGAAATCTTCAAGTAAAGTTTTTAAATAATCATATCTTTTTTTGGTAGATGGCTTCCACTCTCTTAGTCCTTTCTTTTGATTGATAAATTCTTCAAAGACTTGATAGAATTGATTTTTATCGATTGCAAATTTCTTAAACTCCTTGTTGAATTCATTTTTAAGATCTGAAGCCGTGAAGGTTTGTTCCATAAGTTTGAATCTCTCAACAACCTTATAAAATACACTTGAATACCTATTCAATTGTTCCAATATGCTTACTACATCGGGAGCAACATTTCTACCTGATTTGTATGGCATTTTTTCAGTTGCATTCCAATACTTTGGTTCAATGACTTCACCTGTGGAATAGACAAATTTTTTAGCTTCATCCTTAAAGTAACAGGTAAAGAGGATTAATGTCTTTTCATTAGATTTGGGTTTTTTCAGAAAAAAAGTATGTTTCATAGATTTTTATTTCAGTGTCTCTTAAAATTTAATTCAATATCTAGTTGACATTTTGGTTGACAATTTGGTTGACATTTTAATCAATTTTAAATATATGTCAAATATATATTAAAATATATAACTACCAACATATCAGTTAAAAAAGTGAGTTTTAAACAATAATAAATTATGTTTATTTCAAGTAAGTTCGATAACCTCTTTCTCCGCCACAATCAAATGCTTCGCAACGTAGTTGCGGAGCATTTTTTGTTTCGCGTAAAATCAAGCTTGCTTGAAATTTGGAGCGAAACAAAAAATGCTATCAGGGCGATAGCCCGAAGCATTTGATTGTGGTATTGGATTCTCTCTCGGGGATCAACGCAGTTAATCACACTAAAACAAAAGGCTTCTGACAGCAAAACAAAAAATGCATTGAGGGCGATAGCCCAAAGCATTTGATTGTGGTATTGGATTCCCTCTTAAGGATCAACGCAGTTAATCCCTCTTCCTCCGTCAAAAAGTCCTTTATATGTTGATATACAGTGCTTTATTTTTTGATTTGACATTTTGGTTTACATTTTGGTTTACATTTTGGTTTACATTTTGGTTTACATTTTTAACGAAATAATGTACACTTTTTCTATTATACTATTTCGGAACTTCTTAAATAAAGGACCTATAAAAAACAATACAATACTAAAATTATGACTCTATTCGTTTAATAAAAATCAAAACTTCAACATGGAAGTTTAATTTTAACTTTTATTATTGTGTTTTGGTAAAGCTAATCCGTTTCTTCTTCAAGTAGCGGTGTTATTTCTTTGTTGATTATCTATCTTACACCATTATCTAATGAAAATTTTTCCATTCTTAAGATTCCATTTATGTCAATGGTGAAGTGATATTTAATCTTAGCCTGTCCTGCCGGTTTTTTAGTAAGTCCTCTAATAGTCATTCTAGCAAACTCGATGTTTTGCCGTGCATAAGGTTTTTCCCCATAATGGATTGTTGCAGTTGAGCTTGTTTGATTATCCACACTCGTCTGAACAATTTCAGTTTTCGTTACTGGAATAAAAGTACCCTTTGGAACGATCACTAAATATTTATTATGTTGAAGACTTGAACCAATCGAATACTTTAACTTTCATCGTCTTGTTAATTTAAGATCAAACGCTGTCTTTTGAACTGCAATGTTCCCGGGAGCTATTTGAAATGCACTTTCTATTATCTCTTTACGTCCTGTTGCTTTGGATTCAAACACAATGTCGTATGCTAAGTAGTCCCGCGCTCTTAGTAAGTTAAATTCGTCAACTTCAAACTTTGTTAATGGTCGAATTTTTTCAACCCTTTTAGTCATAGATTTGAGTCTTTCAAACTCTGAGATAAAAGCATCAATAGTTTCTTTTTCATCCTTAATCAGAAGAATATTTTCTCTATTTCGGTCCTCCGCGTAGTAAGTCCAATTGTATGAACCATTGATTAGTGTTTTATTATCAATAACACAAAACATATTATGCATCTTGAACACAAAACTTATTATGCATCGGGTTGAAGGTGTCAGAAAATAAAAGTCTCCTCCGCAATCAATAAAGCCTTGAAAGTTTAGTCCAGATTCACGGTTGTTAATATAATCGTTGTGAATTATCAACTCGACTTTTAGTCCTTGAGAGCGTTTTGTTATTAATTTTTGAAACAATGTTTGGTTCGTAAACCAAAAACGGCAACAACTATATTTTCAGTCGCACAATCAAGCTACTCTAAAATGGTTTGTCTTATGTTTTCAAAATGTGCTTTTACCATTACTAGTCATATTTGGTATAAATTGATGTCTTTCTATCAAGTACTATTTAAAGTTGATAATAATTTCTTTCTTTTAAGCAGTTCTGTTTTTGGGGAAGCTTACAATATGATAAACCTTTTAAAGTGATGCTAAAAGTTTCAAAAACTGATAAAGATCATTTTATAAGACATAATTAATCACTATTATGCTTTCATATTAATATTAAATCAATAAATTATGTCAGTATTAAAAGTAATAGAAATCTTAGGAAATTCTACAATAAGTTTTGATGACGCAGTTAAAAACGTTGTTAAAGAAGCATCCAAAACAGTAAAAAATATCAAGTCTGTTTATGTAAAAGATATGCAGGCAACTGTTGACAACAATCAGGTAACCCAGTTCAGAGTGACTACGAAAGTTAGTTTTGGTATAACCGATTAGTTAAGACAAGGATTTCAACAAGGTAAATACTTTACTAATTTACCTTGTGAAATCCTTTTGTTCTAAAGTATTTAAGGGTAGAATAATTTTTATGGCAATACTAATAGACAGTATTTTTAGTAAACCAGAGCATGGTTTACTGTGGCTACCCATATAATAAATAATAATTTTAAAAAACAAACATCATGTCATTACTATATAAAAAAGACATTGAAGAATTAAATAAGGTCAATGCAGAAAATTGTATTTCTTTATTTGTTCCTACGCATAGAGCAGGTGAAGAAGTATTGAATCATAAAGATGTGTTAGCTTTAAAAACACAAGTAAAACAAGTGAAACATAAGTTGTCAAAAAAAGGACTTCAGGATTTGGATATCAGTAAAATGTTAGTTCCTGTAGAAAAATTAATAGATGATAGTCGGTTTTGGAGTAATCAATCTGATGGTTTGGCAATTTTTTTAACCGATAGTTTTTTTAGAAAATATACGCTTCCTATATATTTTAAAGAATTTAACGCTGTTGCAGATTCCTTTTATTTAAAACCATTGATGCCTATGTTTGTTGGTAATGGGACTTTTTATTTGATGACGCTTCAATTAGAAACTGTAAAATTATATGAATGCACCAAATATAGTTTTACCGAGATTGTCATCGATGATTTAATACCTAAAAACTTACAAGAAAGGGTAGGCTATGATTATGAGGAAAAGAATCTTCAATTTAGAACGCAACAAGGAGGTAAAGGTCAGGCCATATTTCATGGTCAAGAAGGTGCCACAGGAAAAGACAAAAAAGAAATTAAGGCCTATTTTAGAGCCATAAATGATGGCCTCCGAACAATTTTAAGTAATGAAGACAGCCCATTACTTATTGTTACTCAAGAGTATCTTTTTTCCATTTACAAAGAGATTAATACGTATCAGAATCTAGTAAAGCAATATGTTAAAGTTGATTTTGATGCTATTGACATTTTTGACATTCATGAGATGGCATGGGAAAAAATGGCTCCAACATTTGACCAAGCCAGAAAGGATAAAATAGCACATTTTTTAGCAGATCAAGGCACAGGTAAAACGGCTGTTGAAATTAAAGCCATATTGCCAGCAGCTTTTGATGGAAAAATTGAGACTTTATTTTGTGAAAATATGGCTGATATTTATGGTACTTACAAAAAAGAAAATGGGACTATAACGCTTTCTGTAAGTGAGGACAATGACGATTCAATTTCATTAATGAATGTAGCTGCAATACAAACATTTTTAAAGGGTGGAGACGTTTATTTACTAGATAAGGAAGATATGCCGAATCCAAATTCAAAAATCAACGCATTGTTTAGGTATTAAAAACAAAATCATTAATGAAATTAATAATTTTAAAAAAACAGAAATAATTGTAATAATATTAATTATTACGTTTTAAGATTTTTTACGCGATTAAGTAAAATGGTGACGTTAATATTTTTTATTAACTCATAGTTTGAAATTGAAGAAACCTAGTCAATTACCCAAAGCATTTGAATATGGTATTCGATTCCACAACCGAGATGAAGACAGTTAATGCGATGATATCCAATGAAATGAAAATCTATAACGCAATGGGTTATAAATCTTTAAAATTCCTTAATTTTATCGTTATCATTCATTTAAAGTCATGAAACTATTAATTTTAATCCTTTCAATAGCATTCTTTTTTCAATCTTGTAAAAATCACACCAAAAAAGACAGCCAAACCACACAACAACCTTCAACTGATACTGTACTTCAAATTGAAAATTTCACCATATGGCCGGAAGAAGTCATGGGTTGCTCATGCTATTCATCAAAAAATAAAGAAGATTTTAGAAGCCAACGCTATCTGGTGATTGACGATTATTTTAGTAAAGCGCTTATTAAAGTCAACGGCAAAACTGAAACTTTAAATCTGGTGTCTAATGACACCTTAAACTCAAAAAAAGAGCGCCTAAAAATTTGGAAGAATGACAATTTTGAACTACGTGTTGAAACTTATGAAATAGATGCTATCGATGAGATTTGGGTTCACGAAGGGATACTTAAATTAACTTCGAATAACGAACAAACATTTGAAACAGCTATATTTGGCCACTGCGGATGCTAAATAATTAAACTTATAAGTACTTTTAATTAGGTCATTAGTTTATTTTTACAATTTAAATTGTAAATCAGCATTTTAAAAACATTGTTATGAACATTCTAATCATCGGTGGCGGAAATATGGGCTTAACCTATGCCAAGGCTTTTATCAACTCTCATGTGGTAACGCCTGAGCATTTAATGATTTTGGAAAAAGATAATCCTGATAAAATTAACGAGCTTAAACAGCTAAAAATAGCCGAAATCATTACCGATTATAAAGCCATTAAAAAAGCTGAGTTAATTATTCTGGCCGTTAAACCTCAAGATGTTCCCAAATTGTTTGCCGAAATTGTGGGTCACATCGAAGCAGATCAGGTGGTGTTGAGTATTATGGCGGGTATCACTATTAAAACCATTAAAGATAATTTAAAAGTTGATAAAATTATTAGAGCCATGCCTAACCTGCCGGCACAAATTGGTCACGGTATGACGGCTTTTACCTGCACCGATGCTATTTCGAGGCTTGAAGAACAATGGGTTCAAAACTTGCTGCAAACCACCGGAAAGACTTTGAATGTTGCCAATGAAACACTCATCGATGCAGTCACGGCGATTTCGGGATCAGGACCTGCATATATTTATTACTTTATGGATGCTATGATTCAATCGGCTATCGATATGGGCATCAAACCCGTTGAGGCCGAAATGCTGGTAAAACAGACCTTCTCAGGTGCTTTACACCTCTACCGACAAAGCAGCCACAATTGCCAAGAGTGGATACAAAAAGTAGCCTCTAAAGGTGGTACTACCGAAGCCGCTGTGAAACACTTTAACGAAAAAAATTTAAATAATATTATTGTTGGTGGTGCAAATGCCGCCTTTAAAAGAGCACAAGAATTGGGTAAATAACCTATTTTTGCTGTAAATTACAAAAGGCTGAATGGAAATATCACTTACAACCCCGGCATTATTATTTCCTGCAATTTCATTATTGCTTTTGGCTTATACTAATAGATTTTTAACACTAGCCACCTTAATAAGAACATTACACAAACAGTTTAAAGATGGTGCCGACCCAAATATTAAAGCGCAAATTGCTAATTTAAGAAAACGTGTTAATCTCATAAAAAACATGCAGTTAACAGGTATTGCTTCACTCCTGCTTTGTGTGGTAAGTATGTTTGCTATTTACGAAAATTGGCAGGTTTTTGGAAGTATCGTTTTTGGGGTTTCGTTAGTGCTATTGATGATTTCACTTATTTTTTCAATCATTGAAATTCAAATAAGTGTTAAAGCACTTAATATTCATTTAATTGATATCGAAAAAGAATAAAATGAGCGTTTCCATTCTTAATAGTAATAATGTTTGTACCTTTATTACAAACTAAATAACACCCTATATAATGAATCAATTAGTAATAGCTGCCCAAATTGCAGTGGCGGTCTCAGTGGCTTTCGTTTGGATTTTTAGAATTCATAATGTTATAAAAGAATTTAATCAGTTCAAACTAAACGATATTACCCGAAGTTTTGTTGGCTTCGCTAAAACATCGCTTGCAACCTTATTAATTGTAGGTATTTGGTATGATTCTTTGGTATTGGCTTCTGCTGTATTAATGGGTTTGTTTATGGTAGCTGCACAGTATTTTCACTTTAAAGCCGGTAACCCTTTTAAACAGCGTTTACCTTCATTAATTTTGCTGCTACTCTGTATTTTTATCGCTGTTAGTTCAGCTGATATCATCTAAATATGAACCTATACACATTTTGTGTTTTCTTTTCGGGCTTATCGTTCTTGGGTTACGGGATTTCGTATTTCACCGGAACACATATGAAAAGCGAGTTTAAACGCTTTCAATTAGAAAAATTAGGGTTGTTGGTGGTAATTTTGGAAATTTCAGGCGGACTCGGATTAATCATCGGATTTTGGCTTTCCAAACCGTTAGTCTTAGCAGCTTCAGGAGGATTGGCATTGCTAATGTTGCTCGGGTTAATTGTGCGTCTTAGATTAAATGACAGCCTATGGATCTCGCTTCCTGCTTTGTTTTTTATGTGTTTAAACGCTTATATTTTTTGGGTTGTACTCGGGATTTAATTACAATTTAATATCTTTAAACACTAACTTTATGTATAACTTGTCAATACCAATAGCTATGCTAATGTTCAAAGATTTCGATATAAAAAGGGCTTTCGAAAAAATACTTGATAAACTTTATGGCTGGGGTGAAGATATCTTATTAGCAACCCCTAACTTCCTGTTAGCCATTGTTGTTTTTGTGTTGTTCTGGTACGCTGGCAAATACTTTGGACATTTTATCAAAAAAGTTCTGCTAAAAAAGGTTGGTCAAGAATCCATCAAAGCAATTTTAGCCCGAACCGCCTTTATAGTTACTGTATTGGTTGGTTTCTTTACCGCACTAGCCATATTAGATTTAGACAAAGTACTCACCTCAGTACTTGCCGGTGCCGGTGTGGTTGGTTTAGCCATTGGTCTGGCACTACAGGGTACCTTACATAATACATTTTCGGGGTTTATTTTGTCGTTTTTACCCAATATTCAAATTGGCGATTGGATTGTTACCAATAATCACGAGGGAAGAGTTATAGACATCAACCTGAGAAGTGTAACCATTATGGAGGCCGATAATAATGCTGTGGTAATTCCCAATTCTAAAATAATTGATGCGCCTTTTAAAAATTTTACCGGTACCAAACGCTCAAGAATAACTATAAGTTGCGGCGTTGGCTATGAAAGCGATTTAGAACTTGTGAAAAAAGTTACTACCAAAGCCATAGCCGAACTATTTAAACAAGAAAAAAACGAAGAAATTGAGTTCTTCTACACCGCTTTTGGCGATAGTTCCATTAATTATCTCATCAGATTTTGGACGCCCATTAAAGACCGAAAAGATATTTTAGACGCTCAAAGTAAAGGTATTATGGCCATTAAAGCTGCTTACAACGCTAATAACATCAATATTCCGTTCCCTATCAGAACTTTAGATTTTGGTAAAAATAAGTTTAGAGCCGAAACACTCCATATTAAAAATATGGAATGACGTTTTTAAAAGTCGATCTATAATGTTATTTACCTAAATTAGAAAATATTCAATTAAATTATATATCTTCGAACAGTAATATTAAAAGAAACTGATTAGAAATTATGCTTTCAAATCAGGCAATTAAAAAAATTCCAATCAACCAACTTCTCATCAATCAATGCAAAAACAGCCAATATCATCGGGCTTAACATGCATTATGAAAAACACCAAATTACTGAGTTATTTATTTAATAAATTCCTCTCTGTCGATACAAAAGAAAAACTGGAACGGGTTATACTGGTTTTAGCTATTGTATCTTTTTTAATCCACTTACTACTTATCTATTTCGTGAATATTGGCGTGTTAACTGTAAGTGCCGAAATTACACTTTTTAAAAACCCGATTGCCGCTATCTATACGCCGTTTTCATTCATACTTATCTACGAAGTGTATTTACTGGTATTCTACATGCCAAAATCGGTTACCACTTATGTTAGTAAGCAATATGAAATCATTACACTTATTGTAATAAGACGACTGTTTAAAGATTTCTCCGATTTAGAACTCACAAAAGACTGGCTTGAGATTAAAGGAGATTTACAATTTACTTATGATATACTTTTGGCGATACTCATTTTCTTTATCATTTACCTTTTCAAAAAAAATATCCAAAAACAATCCCTAAGCGACAAAGACAAAAACTTAACCAAACTTAATATCGAATATTTCATCAATTTAAAAAAGTTAATTGCTGTTACATTGGTGCCTGTAATCATTATCTTAGCTGCTTATTCACTGTTTGGATGGCTGTCTGGCATTAACTGGAATGACGATTTAAATCTTGGTTCATTCGTTAAAATCAACAATATTTTCTTCGAAGAATTTTTTACTGTTTTAATAATTGTAGATGTTTTACTATTACTCATTTCGTTTTTTTACACCGATAGTTTTCATAAAGTTATTCGCAATTCAGGTTTTATTATTTCAACCATATTGTTGCGATTATCGTTTTCTGCGGAAGGACTACTCAACAATATTTTAATCCTATCGTCTATTGTCTTTGGTTTACTTATATTATTGGTTCACAATAAATATGAAACCATAAAACCATCCGAAGAATAAGGTCGTCAAACACATTGAACGGCATTAAGAGCCCTATCGACAACAGTGTTAAAGTTCAACTAATATTGTTTAACTTTTAAATTAATTCTTTAAACATTTTGTACCTTTACACTTTAAAATAATCATCATGGCCAAGAAAAAAACTATTACGGAAAACAACCTTATCGATTTTTACATGGATTACGTGTTAGAGCATGGTAAATCACCACATTCGGTTTATAAATTTGCTAAAGACAATAACTTTGAAGAAGCATTATTTTACAATCATTTTGGCAATTTCAAAGCATTAGAGCAAAAGATTTTCACAGCGTTTTTTCACAACGCATTAAACTTGCTTGCTACTAACGAAGATTACCAATCTTTTGATGCCAGAAACAAGTTACTAAGTTTTTACTACACGTTTTTCGAGATTTTAACTGCCAACCGCAGTTACGTTATTCATGCACTAAACAGCGAGGATAAGCCATTAAATGCTATTAAGTCCTTGTCAAAACTCAAATCTGAATTTTCAGACTATATTAAAAGTCTTGAAATTGAAACCTTCAATATTGATCAAGAACAAATCGAAAAAATACAACAGCGTACCATTGTTGAAACAGCTTGGTTACAGTTATTAGTAACCATCAAGTTTTGGATGGATGACACCTCAGCCGGATTTGAAAAAACCGATATTTTCATAGAAAAATCGCTTAAAACCAGTTTCGACGTTATCAATACGCAGCCCCTTAAAAGTGTGATTGACTTTGGAAAATTTCTTTTCAAAGAAAGAATGCAAATGAACTAATTAAATAAAATCCTATTGAAAACCTTAAATAGTATACCTACATCAAAAATTCAACGCGCTACAAAACTGGTTCAAACCGGTGCAAAAGTGGGCGTAAACTATATTAAATACTACGGTGATAAAATCACCAAAACCGAAGTTGAAGCGAAACAACGTCTCAACGAAAATAATGCCGAAGACATTTACGATGGCTTAAAGCAATTAAAAGGCAGCGCTTTAAAAGTAGCGCAAATGCTAAGCATGGAAAAAAGCATTTTGCCGCAAGCTTATGTTGAAAAATTCTCATTAGCGCAATTTTCAGTACCTCCATTATCGCCACCTCTGGTTGTAAAAACATTTAAAAATTACTTTGGTAAACACCCAAACGAACTGTTTGATCAATTCAACACCACATCGGTAAATGCCGCCAGTATTGGTCAGGTACATTTAGCTGAAAAGGATGGGAAAAAACTTGCTGTGAAAATTCAATATCCGGGTGTAGCCAATAGTATCGCATCAGATTTGGCTTTGGTAAAGCCAATTGCTATTAAAATGTTTAATATCAAAGGAAAAGATTCTGATAAGTACTTTAAAGAAGTTGAAGATAAGTTGGTTGAAGAAACCAATTACATTTTAGAAGTACAACAAAGTAAAGAGGTTGCCAACGCCTGCAGTCACATTCCAAATTTACGTTTTCCTAAGTATTACGAAGAGTTATCTTCAGATCGAATTATCACGATGGATTACATGCAAGGCGAACACTTATCTGAATTTGTAAAGCACAACACCAGTCAGGAAATGTCTAACCAGTTAGGTCAAGCGCTTTGGGATTTTTACATGTACCAAATTCACGTATTGAGAAAGGTGCACGCCGATCCGCATCCCGGAAATTTTTTAATTTCTAAAGACGGTGAATTAATCGCACTAGATTTTGGCTGTATGAAAATCATTCCCGACGATTTCTATGTGCCTTATTTTGAATTAGCCAGAAAAGACAGCATTGAAAATAAAGCGTTTTTCATGCAAAAGCTTTATGAACTTGAAATTTTAAGAACAGACGATAGCCCTGAGGAAATTAAGTTCTTCTCTGCCCTATTCCACGATTTGTTGAGTTTGTTTACACAGCCATTTCACAATGAAACTTTCGATTTTTCAGACCACACCTTTTTTGATAAAATTGGTGAATTAAGTGAGCGTTACACGAAAAGCACCGAATTGAGAAAAATGAATGGCAATCGTGGTTCTAAACATTTTATCTACATGAATAGAACGTTTTTTGGACTCTATAATTTAATGTTCGATTTAAAAGCTCAGAACGTACAAATCAATAATTTTCACAAACTGAATGAAGCAGTTTAACAGTGACGATATAGATCAACTGCATCACTTATACCGTATCAACCTTATTAACAGTTGCTCAGGTTATAAGTCGGCTAACCTTATAGGCACAAAATCTCAGGATGGTTACAGCAATGTGGCAGTGTTTAGCTCAGTAACGCATTTGGGATCAAATCCCGGCTTACTGGGCTTCTTTTTAAGACCAACGACCGTCATGCGTCATACTTACGACAATATTAAATCAACAGGGTTCTTCACCATCAATCATATTCACGAAAATATTTTAGAAGAGGCACATCACACCTCGGCCAAATATGCCAAAGAGGTATCTGAATTTGACGTTACCGCTTTAAACCAAATTTATCGCGACAATTTTCACGCACCTTTTGTTGGTGGTTGTCCGGTGCAACTGGCCATGGAATTTGTAGAAGAACATCCCATTCCTGCTAATAATACCATTTTGGTAGTTGGAAAAATTGTACATTTATACGTAGATGAAGATCTGTTACACAACGACGGTTTTATAGATTTGTCAAAAGCAAAAGTAGCAGCCATTAATGGCTTAGATGCTTATGCAGTACCTAATGCGCATTTAAGACTTGAGTATCAAAGACCGAAAGACGGTTATGCACGACGGGAGGATTAAGGTGACTACTGCCATTAAATTCTTTGCGATCTTCGCGACTTAGCGGTAAAAAACACAAATATAATTAGATGTCAAAGTACCGTGATTTATTGAATAAAGGATAGATACCAAATATAACCAACCAATGAGAATATTAGTAACAGGAGCAACTGGATATATTGGCAAAAGAATTATTCCGCTTTTGTTACAAGAAGGTCATACCGTAATTTGTGCGGTAAGAGACATTCCAAGAGTAAAACAATTATTTAAAGACCAAGAAGATATTGAATTAGTTGAGGCCGACTTTTTAAAAGCCGATACGCTAAAGAACCTTCCAAAAGATATTGATGCCGCTTATTATCTCATTCATTCTATGAGTAATTCGGCTAAGGAATTTCATGTACTGGAAGAAAAATGCGCATTCAATTTTAAACGTTATGCCGAAAGCACTCGGGTAAAACAAGTTATTTATTTAAGCGGCATTACCAATGATACCAAACTCTCAAAGCACCTGCTGTCGAGGAAAAATGTAGAAGAGCAATTACAGTCTCATCACTATGCCTTAACTGTTTTTAAAGCCGGTATTATAGTCGGTTCTGGTAGTGCATCGTTTGAAATCATCAGGGATTTGGTTGAAAAATTACCATTTATGATTGCTCCAAAATGGCTTAACACCAAAACACAACCCATTGGCGTTAGGGATGTTTTAAGCTTTTTAACCAAAGCCCTTGGCAGAGAAGACCTATACAACCAAAGTTATGATATTTTTGGCCCCAACGTTCTTACCTACAAAGAAATGCTGCTTCAGTTTGCTGAAACACGCGGCTTAAAACGCTATATTTTAACAGTTCCGGTAATGACACCGAGGTTATCCTCGTACTGGCTGTATTTTGTAACCTCAACTTCGTACAAACTGGCGGCTTCACTTGTAAATAGCATGGGTGTTGAAGTGATTGGAAACCCAAGTGATATCAATTCAAAATTGGAAATTGAACCCATGTCTTACAAAAAAGCGGTAAGTCTGGCCTTCGTAAAAATAGAACAGAATAGTATTATTTCCAGCTGGAAGGATTCTTACATCAGCAGCGGAAAGTTAAAAAATTACGTTCATACCTTTATCAATGTTCCTACTTACGGTTGTTTTAAAGATTTTAAATCCAGACCTGTTAAAAACACCAATAAAGTCATTGATAAAATTTGGGCAATTGGTGGCGATACCGGTTGGTATTACGGAACTTTTCTGTGGAAAATTCGCGGATTCATGGACCAGTTTTTTGGTGGCACAGGTTTACGTAGAGGAAGAAGACATCCAAACGAACTAAATGCAGGAGATGCTCTAGACTTCTGGCGAGTTATTTACGCCAATAAGGAAAAACAAAAATTATTGCTCTACGCTGAAATGAAATTACCGGGAGAAGCCTGGCTGGAGTTTAAAATAGAAGATAACATATTATATCAAACCGCCACATTTAGACCTAAGGGATTGGCTGGACGACTTTATTGGTATGCTGTAACGCCTTTTCATTGGTTTGTTTTTGATGGTATGATCAATGCTATCGTAAAAGAAAAATGATTAAGAAACAACAGCTTCCACAGAAAATATGTCCCGTATGTCATCGACCTTTTTCATGGCGCAAAAAATGGGAGAACAATTGGGAAGAAGTTAAATATTGCAGTGAAAAATGCAGAAGAAACAAATAAAACATCTGGTTTGGTTTAGAAATGATTTAAGGATAAATGACAACGAGGTTTTAACCGAAGCAGCGCACAACACTCATAGTTTATTAGCCGTATACTGTATCGATCCCAGGCAATTTGAAACTGACCCATTCGGATTTAAAAAAACCGAAAACTTTAGAGCAAAGTTCTTATTGGAAACCCTGGTTAACCTGAAACACAATTTAAAAACTCAAGGTGTTTCTCTATTGGTTTTTCTCGACAAACCCGAAGATATTATTCCCGAACTGTGCGAAGCATATGGTATTGAAAGCATTTTCTTCCAAAAAGAGTGGACTTTTGAGGAACGAGAAGTTGAAAATCAACTACAAAAACAACTCCAATCTCACGTAACACTAGTTAGTTTGTTTAACCAGTTTTTATATCAACCAGATGATATTAAAATGGATTTTCAGGAAATTCCGAATGGGTTCACCGTTTTTAGAAAGCATGTTGAAAAACAAAGTACAGTGCGTCCTGCAGTTGAAACACCAATGTTTTCAAAAGACAATTTAATCGAAAATGATGCTGATATTCCTTCTTTGGAAGACTTGGGTTTCGAAGATTTTGAAACACATCCCAACTCGGCTTTTCCATTTAAAGGCGGCGAAACCGAAGCTATCAATCGATTAAATGATTATTTTTTTCAAACCAAAAAGTTAGGGGTTTACAAAAAAACTCGTAACGGACTTATTGGCACAGATTACAGTTCAAAATTTTCGGCATGGTTGGCCAATGGCAGTATATCGGCTAGAACTATTTTTTGGAATGTAAAGCGTTTTGAAAAAGAACATTTTAAAAACGATTCTACTTATTGGCTCATTTTTGAGTTAATCTGGCGCGACTATTTTAAATACGTGTCGCTTAAGCATGGCGATGACATCTTTAAATTGGGAGGTATTTTAAACGTTAATTACGATTGGTACCATCACGAAAAAGACATTAACAACTGGATTAACGGCCAAACAAAAGAACCATTTGTCAACGCCAATATGCTAGAGTTAAAACATACCGGTTGGATGAGCAATCGCGGTCGACAAAACGTAGCTTCGTACTTTGCCAAAACACTCAAGTTAGATTGGCGCATTGGTGCCGCCTATTTTGAATCGCTCCTACTCGACTACGATGTTCACAGTAATTATGGCAACTGGATGTATGTAGCCGGCGTTGGGAACGACCCGCGAGACCGCGTTTTTAATGTGCAACTTCAAGCCAATAACTACGACCCGCATGGGAAGTATCAGCGTATTTGGTTACAAGAAACTTTGTTTTGAAGTAATTGACAATTAATAATTAAACAAGGTTTTTTAAATTTACTATTCTTAAAAATAGTATTCATGACAAAAAATAAAAATATTACAGTTAAAGGAACAGAAATTAGAATTTACAAAGGAGCGGTAGACGACTATATATCGCTCACAGACATTGCCAAATATAAAGATTCAGCACAAACCGATGACATTATTAAAAACTGGTTACGCAACAGAAACACTATAGAATTACTTGGTTTTTGGGAACAGATGTATAATCCCAATTTTAAACCCGTCGAATTCGACGGGTTTAGAAAACAAGCAGGTCTCAATAGCTTTGTTCTTACACCAAAACGTTGGATTGAAACCACAAATGCTATTGGTATTATATCAAAATCAGGCAGATATGGTGGTACTTTCGCTCATAAAGATATTGCATTTGAGTTTGCCTCATGGATTTCTATAGAATTCAAATTATATGTAATTAAAGAATTTCAACGCCTCAAACAAGAAGAAAACAACCGCCAAAAACTTGACTGGAATTTACAACGCACATTAGCCAAAGTAAACTATACTATTCATACTGATGCAATTAAAGAAAGACTAATTCCAGAGAGACTTACTGCCAAACAGACCTCATTAGTATATGCATCAGAAGCCGATTTACTAAACATGGCACTATTTGGAAAAACAGCTGCTGAATGGCGAATTAGAAACTCTGAAGCTAAAGGTAACATTCGCGATGAAGCTACATTAGAGCAATTGGTAGTTCTTTCAAACTTAGAAAGCATTAACGCTGTCTTAATTCGTCAAGGAATTTCACCGACTGAACGTTTACAACAATTAAACAATATTGCTATTACCCAAATGACTTCATTGGTTCAAAATGCAAACTTGAAAAAACTAAAATGACAATAGCTAACCTCATCTTTCCACATCAATTATTTAAAGAGTCGCCTTTGTTTAAGGCTGAAGGCGACCTGTATTTGGTTGAAGTGGATTTGTTTTTCACACAGTATAAGTTTCATAAGCAAAAAATCGCATTCCACCGAAGCAGTATGAAACAATATGAAGCATTTTTGAAAGAAAAGGGTATAAAAACGCACTACATTGAGGCTGTTTCAGAACTTTCGGATGTGCGGCTTTTATTACGAAATTTGAAGGAATATGGCCTTGAACAAATCAACTACATAGATCCAACCGACGATTGGTTGAGCAGGCGATTAATTTCAGCAGCTGCAAAAAATGAAATAATTTTAAACAAGTTTGAAAATCCGTTGTTTATCAACACTACTGCAGATTTATCAGGTTTTTTCCAACCCAAAAAAAAGAAATTTTTTCAAACAGCCTTTTACAAAGACGAGCGCCTACGATTGGTTTTATTGATAACTGCAAATTCACAACCCGAAGGCGGTAAATGGACTTATGATGACGAAAACCGTAAAAAATATCCTGCCAAACAGACGCCGCCAAATATAGAATTTCCTGAGGTTGACAGCCATTATGAAGAAGCCGTTAATTATGTGGATCAATATTTTAGTAGTCATTTTGGCAAAATTGGCAAAACGCCTTTATATCCCACCAATTTTAGTACAGCACAAGACTGGTTTGATCAATTTTTAAAACATCGTTTTAAAGAATTTGGTCCTTATGAAGATGCCATCGTTAAAGAAGAAATTATCCTCAATCACAGTTTACTGTCACCATTGATCAACGTTGGCTTGTTAAGCCCAAAATACGTGGTAGAAACGACCATTGAATTTGCTGAAAAGCACAATATTCCTCTAAATTCTACTGAAGGATTTGTAAGGCAAATTATTGGATGGCGCGAATTTATAAGAGGTATCTATGAGGTGAAAGGTCGGGAAGAACGCACTAAGAATTTCTGGAACTTTAAACGCAAAATTCCAAAGTCATTTTACGATGGCTCCACTGGAATTGAACCCGTTGACGACAGTATTAAAAAAGTACTTAAAACAGGTTACACACATCACATTGAACGATTAATGATACTCGGCAATTTTATGCTGTTGTGCGAATTTGATCCTGACGAAGTGTACCGATGGTTTATGGAAATGTACATTGATGCCTATGACTGGGTAATGGTGCCTAATGTTTATGGCATGAGCCAGTTTGCCGATGGCGGACTCATGTCTACCAAACCTTATATAAGTGGTAGCAATTATGTTATAAAAATGAGTAATTATAAAAAAGGAGCTTGGCAAGATGTTTGGGACGGTTTATTCTGGAACTTTATGGATAAAAACCGTGAATTTTTCCTGAGCAATCCCAGATTGGGCATGTTGATAAGAACTTTTGATAAAATGTCTAAAGACAAGCAGTTGAATCACCTAAATAATGCGCAAAGATTTCTAAAAACATTAGATGAACAGTAGCAAACAAAACATATCACTAGTTTGGCTGAAGAGAGACTTAAGATTGCA
Organism: Paucihalobacter ruber; assembly: GCF_006494535.1. Classification (GTDB taxonomy): domain Bacteria; phylum Bacteroidota; class Bacteroidia; order Flavobacteriales; family Flavobacteriaceae; genus Paucihalobacter; species Paucihalobacter ruber. Next base: position 18,504 of record NZ_VHIQ01000004.1, on the reverse strand, counting down.
TGATAATGAGGCTGTTTACAATGCCTTGCAATCTGGTAACAAGGTTTTGCTGTTGTATGCTTTTGAAGACATGCTACTTAACGACGAACATTACAGCCAACGTCACTGGGATTTTGTTGAAGAGTCTTTACGCGATTTAAACGAACGACTTAAAGTTCATAACAGTAAAATACTGGTGGTGAAGAGCGATGTCATGGCAGCCATCAATCAGCTACTTCAATTTTATAAAATAGATGCAGTATATTCACACCAGGAAACCGGTATTAAAGTAACCTACGACAGAGACAAAGCCTTTGAGCGTTATTGTAAAAACAGTTTAATCACCTGGCATCAAAATATTAATAATGGTGTTGTTAGAGGTTTAAAAAACCGCGTTCAATGGTTCGAAAGTTGGGACGATTACATGAGTAAACCTCAAATAGAATTTCATCCAAAACCTGAACAATTACTACCAATTTCACAGGTCGAACAACTTGAAAACTATTTCTATATACCTAATTTAACTACTAACAGTGCATCTCCATTTCAAAAAGGCGGTACTACTACAGGATTAAAATATGCAAAAAGTTTTTTTGACGAGCGACATAAAAATTACATGTTTCATATTTCAAAACCTGAACTGGCACGCAGAAGTTGCAGCAGGCTTTCACCCTATTTAGCTTGGGGCAATTTAAGCGTTAGGCAAGTGTATCAGCATGCGCAGGCGACCAAAAATCGAGACAACGCCAGACACATCGCTGCATTTGCCTCAAGATTGCGTTGGCAAGCACATTTTATTCAAAAGTTTGAAATGGAGTGCAGTATGGAATTTGTAAGTATCAACAAAGCCTATCAGAAACTTAAGAAAAGTATTTCGCTTCAATATCAAGAAGCTTGGCGAGAAGGCCAAACCGGTTTTCCATTGGTAGATGCCAGCATGCGATGTTTAAAGGAAACAGGTTATCTCAATTTTAGAATGCGCGCATTAGTGGTGTCATTCTTTACCCATTGCCTATGGCAACCATGGCAGGACGCTTCAAAACATTTATCGCGCATGTTTTTAGATTTTGAACCCGGCATTCACTATCCACAGTTACAAATGCAGGCCGGCGAAACTGGCATTAACACCTTGCGCATTTATAATCCCATTAAAAATAGTCAGGAGCACGACGCCGAAGCAGAATTTATTAAACGTTGGGTGCCGGAGTTAAAAAATCTGCCCATTGCCTTTATCCACGAGCCTTATTTGTTAACGCCATTAGAAGAAAAACTCTTCAATTTTACTTTAGGTGAAGACTATCCAAAACCCATTGTAAACCTTCAAAAAACAAGAAAAAAAGCTTCGGATGTGCTTTGGAACATGCAAAAACAAAACGATGTTAAAACAGAAAGTCTTCGGATTTTAAAAAAGCACACACTGTCAAATCGAAGCAGAATGTTGAAAAGTGATTAAATATTCATTTTTATTTCTAATCCAATCAAAAAAATCAAACTGTTAATTATTGTTTAATCTTTCCGTTTAAACATTAAACATTTTTTATCTTTGAGTAGAAATTAAAATAATGGTTCTAGATACAACTTACAACAACAAGGAACACGATAATTTAATTAACGATATCGTAGGGAGACCTTATTCATTTATTCAGTCGATTAAAATGGGTGGTACAGGCTCGAAACGCATGATGATTGAAGAGGTTAGTCCGAATTTTCAATCATACATGAACACTGTTTCCGATATCAATTATGGCAATATTGAAATGAGACCTAATGGTGTTCTATTACATATTAATAAAGGTTTAAAAAATTTCACCTGGGTTATTCCATTTTATCAACTGGTAATTTATAAAACCAACGGAGCCAGTATTCACGCGCAAGGCAGATTCGTGAGGTTTAGAAATAACAAATTGTTCAAAGAAAACAAAAGTTTTTTCAGTAAGTTGTTAGATGCAAAGGTTAATTACGACTTACAATACGAGATGCCTCATATATGAAGCATTTAAATCCAGAACAAATTGATCGGATAATTGAAATGGCATGGGAAGATCGCACACCCTTCGATGCTATTTTACTTCAGTTTAATTTGAAAGAACAAGAAGTTATTAACTTAATGCGGCGTGAAATGAAACCGGGCAGTTTCAAATTATGGCGAAAAAGAGTTAGCGGAAGAAAAACAAAACATGCAAAACTTAGAAATTTTACCGAAGGTAGATTTAAGTGTAGCAGACAAAAGAGTATATCAAACAACTCCATTTCAAAACGATGAATCGTGCTTTGCTTTAAGATTGGAGTCCTTAAAGACAGCACACAAAAAAGACACTATGAACACAGAAAAATTAGTAGTACCAAAAAAAGTAAACGGCAGTAAATTAAATGGATTTTCACTAGAGGAAATTGGTGATGATCACCTTTACACCGGGTTAGAAACTCCCATGAAAGCTGACGCTTTTAAAATGTCTGATGCCGAAAAAAAAGAACGTATCTCCATACTGTTTAGAGAAATTATGGAAGTTATGGGCTTAGATCTTAACGATGATTCACTGCAAGGCACTCCAGACCGCGTTGCCAAAATGTATATCGACGAAATTTTCTCTGGATTAAATCCAAAGAATAAACCGAAAGTGGCGCTATTCGATAATAAATATCAGTACAATCAAATGCTGGTAGAAAAGAATATCACTTTCTATTCTAATTGCGAACATCACTTTGTGCCGATTATTGGAAAAGCACATGTGGCTTATATTTCTTCGGGTAAAGTGATTGGTTTATCTAAGTTAAACCGAATTGTACAATTCTATGCTAAGCGTCCGCAAGTACAAGAACGTTTAACCAATCAAATTGGGACAGATTTACAGGAAATTTTAGGCACAAAAGATGTTGCGGTTATCATCGATGCCAAACACCTTTGTGTGTCGTCAAGAGGCATTAAAGACGATACTTCAGCAACGGTTACCACATTCTATGGTGGTGCATTTAACAATGCTGAAAAAATAAGAGAATTGCAAAGTTATATAAATGATTAAGTTATGGAACTAATTGCTAAAGCTCAAGAGTTTGAGCAAAGAAAGTTTAAGTTTAAAACTACCAGCGACCGCATTGTGGCTGCCAGAGAAGCAAAAGATTTAATTTTGAGCTTAAACGAAATTTACAAGAAAAAGAAAGATCAAAAAATAATGGACCTGATGAAACGTCTGACAGCGGTAAAACAAAAAATCGAAAAAAGGCTCAAAGGTGTTCCATTAAACGCTTAAAAATCAAAGCCAAAGTCTTTCTCTACGAAACCTTTGGCTTTTTTTAAAATTATAAACAACTAAATTATAACAAATGCAAACGTACATAGTAATTGGCGGCAGCAAAGGTATTGGAAATGCCATCGTCAAGTCGCTTTTAACCGAACATAAAGTCGTAAATATCAGCCGAACTGAACCTTCAGAAAGTCACGTAAACTTAACGCACTATACCTGTGATGTTTTATCAGATGAGTTACCCGAAATTTCAGAAGCAGACGGTTTGGTTTATGCACCGGGAAGTATCAATTTAAAACCTATCAACCGTTTGAGTGTTGAAGATTTTCAAAGTGATTTTAACATCAATGTGATTGGAGCTGTTAAGGCTATTCAGCAATATTTACCGGTATTAAAAAACGGTCATAACCCATCTATTTTACTTTTTAGTACAGTAGCAGCGAAATTAGGGATGCCTTTTCACGCCAGTGTAGCGGCGGCTAAATCGGCCGTTGAAGGTTTAACCAAATCATTGGGAGCTGAACTGGCACCAACCATAAGAGTTAACGCTATTGCGCCAACTGTAACCAATACCGACTTGGCTTCTAAGTTACTGCGCAACGACAAAATGATTGAAAACATGAACGAGCGCCACCCAATGAAAACCTTCCTACAACCGGAAAACGTTGCCGATATGGCATACTTTTTACTATCAGACAAAGCTTCGAAAATATCGGGACAGATTTTCGAGTTAGATTGCGGTATCGTAAGTTTTAAATTATAGATTATGAACCCATTTAAAATATTTGCCAATACTTTGTTTCAAAACAATAACTCACCCGAAACTCCACCTAAATCGCCTTTTTACGATGTTGAAATAAACAGTCTTCAAGGACAAGCGATTCAGCTTTCAGAATTTAAAGGAAAATTCATCCTCATTGTTAACGTAGCCTCTAAATGCGGATTCACCCCGCAATACAAAGATTTAGAAAAACTATATCAAACCTATCAAGACAAGTTGGTGGTCATTGGCGCACCTTGCAATCAATTTGGCAATCAGGAACCGGGCAGTGCCGGTGATATTCAAGAATTTTGCGAGCGTAACTACGGTGTTTCATTTATCATTACCGAAAAACTCGATGTAAAAGGCAGTAATCAGCACCCGCTTTACAAATGGCTCACCAATAAATATCTAAATGGTAAAAAAGATAGTAGTGTTAAGTGGAATTTTCATAAATTTTTGATCAATCCAGAAGGAAATTTGGTAGATTCGTATGGTTCAATGACGAACCCTATGAGTTCAAAAATAACAAAACACTTAAAATGAAATTTGGCTACTTAATAATTCTCTTTCTTATTTTAAATTTTGGAGGTCTAGCCATCGGAAGTTGGTTGATGGGAGAAGGTCCAAGCTCAAATTGGTACCTCAATCTTAATAAAGCACCATGGACACCGCCGGGATGGGTTTTTGGCGCAGCGTGGACGCTCATCATGATTTGTTTCTCGTTGTACTTGGCCTACTTTTTTAAAGCCGAAATTAATAACTTTAAAATCGGTTTATTCGTCGTTTTATGGCTGTTGAATGTCAGTTGGAATTATATCTTTTTTAATCAATACCAAATACTTACTGCTTTAGTCGTAATTATTGCTTTAACGCTGGTCATTTTGTTTTTAAGCCTTTTTTATATATCTGAGTTTAAATACAAACAATTGCTTTTAGCACCTTACGCCATTTGGTTAATAATTGCCTGCTCATTGAACGCTTACGCTTACTTTTATAATTAATAAAATGTCTTTATACTGTTTACACGCCACCCAAAAATTACCTATCAGCTTGGAAGAAGCCTGGGAGTTTTTATCAAATCCGGCAAATCTCAAGGTCATTACTCCTGAATATATGACCTTCAAAATCATTTCTGGAGCAGACAGACCAATGTATGCCGGACAAATGATTGAATACATTGTAACACCGCTTTTGGGTATCAAAACCAGTTGGGTAAGCGAAATCACCCATGTTGAAGCTCTCAAATATTTTGTTGACGAGCAGCGCTTTGGTCCTTATGCTTTGTGGCATCATCAGCATTTTATAAAAGAAATTGAAGGCGGCGTTGAAATGGAAGACTTGGTGCATTACAAGATACCTTTCGGATTCTTAGGAAAGTTGGTACATCCTTTTTTAGTGAAACCAAAATTAGAAGAAATATTCAATTACAGAACACAAGCCCTTGAAGCTAAATTTGGAAAATACACTTTAAAATAACGATTTAGAATGCAGGAAATCAATATTTTTTGGTTCAGAAGAGATTTAAGACTTGAGGACAACGCCGGATTATTTCATGCCTTCAATGAAAAATTACCGGTCTTGCCCATTTTTATTTTTGATGAAGATATTCTTAACAAGCTACCCAAAAACGATAGTAGAGTAAATTTTATTCACGATACACTTTCAAACATTAACAACCAACTTAAAAAACACACTAGTGGTATATCTATTTTCCATGGAAAACCGTTAGATGTTTTTAATAGATTAGTTCATCAATATGCTGTTAAAACAGTATTTACCAACCGAGATTACGAACCCTACGCGACCGAGCGTGACAACTCAATTTCTGAATTTCTTAAGTCAAGAAACATAGCTTTTAAAACGTTTAAAGACCAGGTGATTTTTGAAAAAAATGAGGTTGTGAAAAACGATGGCAAACCTTACGTTGTTTACACGCCATACTCCAGAAAATGGCTTGAATTATTTAGTGCAGACCACGTTAAACCTTTTAATTCTGAAGGTTTATTAAATCATTGTTTTAAAGATGACAATTTACCTTTTTTAAGTCTTAGCGATATTGGGTTCGTACCGTCTCCAATTAAGGTCGCTAACTTCCAAATTGATAATTCACTTATCGACGATTACGAAGCCACACGAAATTTCCCGGCTAAAGACGAAACCTCGCGTGTTGGTCCGCATTTGAGATTTGGAACTGTTAGTGTGAGAAGATTGGTGGAAAAAGCATCGATACGACAAAACCAAACCTATTTAAAAGAATTGATTTGGCGAGAATTTTTTATGCAGATATTATGGCATTTTCCAAATACATCTCATAAAAGTTTCAAACCCCAATACGACAGGATTGAATGGCGTAACAACGAAGAAGAATTCAAAAAATGGTGTGATGGCAATACCGGTTATCCGTTAGTAGATGCCGGAATGCGACAACTCAACGAAACAGGTTTTATGCATAATCGCGTAAGGATGTTAGTTGGAAGCTTTTTATGTAAACATTTGTTAATTGACTGGCGTTGGGGTGAAGCCTACTTCGCCGAAAAATTACACGATTACGAAATGGCCAGTAATGTTGGTAACTGGCAATGGGTTGCAGGTTGTGGTGTAGATGCTGCGCCTTACTTCAGAATTTTTAATCCAACTACACAAATCGATAAATTCGATAAAGAACACAAATACATCAATAAGTGGGTAAAAAACTTGAACAGTTTAGACTATCCAACACCCATTGTAGACCATAAAATGGCACGGGAACGATGTTTACAAGTTTACAAAACTGCAGTTTCTTAAATTTTTTCTAAAATATTTTAGAACTCACACAATAAAGAAATAATACTATCGTTAGAGGTTTAATGTAGTTGCGTATTATTTGAGAAGTTCTTTGCAGCTACACCATGTAACCATTCCATAAACAAGTTTGAAAAGCTCTGAAAATCAGAGCTTTTCTGATGTCTATATCCGTTCTATTTTGGCGCCAATGGCCCGTAAACGCTCATCAATACGCTCGTAGCCACGATCTATTTGTTCAATATTGTGAATAATAGAAGTGCCTTTTGCAGATAGTGCTGCAATCAATAACGATATTCCGGCTCTAATATCGGGCGAGGTCATGGTAGTGGCTTTTAACTGCGATTTAAAGTTATGCCCGATAACCGTAGCACGGTGCGGATCGCATAAAATAATTTTAGCCCCCATATCTATTAATTTATCCACAAAGAACAATCTGCTTTCAAACATTTTTTGATGCACCAGTACTTCACCTTCGGCTTGGGTGGCTATTACCAAAACTATACTTAATAAATCCGGCGTAAATCCCGGCCATGGCGCATCGGCAACGGTTAAAATAGATCCGTCAATAAACTTCTGAATTTTATAACCGTTGGCATGTGCGGGAACATGAATGTCGTCTCCTTTCTGCTCAACGGTGATGCCTAGTTTTCTGAAAACATTGGGTATTTGACCTAAATCTTTCCAGCTAACATCTTTAATGGTCAATTCACTTTTGGTCATGGCTGCCAATCCAATCCAGCTGCCAATTTCTATCATGTCGGGTAGCATCGTGTGAGTGGTACCGCCCAACTTTTCAACACCTTCAATAATTAGCAAGTTAGAACCAACGCCCTTTATTTCGGCGCCCATTCTTATGAGCATATTACAAAGTTGCTGTAAATAAGGTTCGCATGCCGCATTATAAATGGTTGTGGTGCCTTTGGCCAAAACAGCCGCCATTACAATATTGGCGGTTCCGGTTACCGAAGCTTCATCGAGTAACATATAAGTGCCCGTGAGTTGCTTGGCTTCTACCCCGTAAAAGTGTTCTTCCCGGTTGTATCTAAAACTGGCACCCAATCTAATAAAACCTTCAAAGTGGGTATCTAATCTGCGTCGGCCTATTTTGTCTCCTCCGGGTTTAGGAATGTAACCCTTACCGAATCTTGCTAATAACGGACCAACAATCATAATAGAACCGCGTAAACTGCCACCGTCTATTTTAAATTGTTCAGACTCCAGATATTCTAAATTGATGTCATCTGCCTGAAAAGAATAAGCATTAGCTCCTACCGAAGCTACTTTTACGCCTAACTTTTGAAGAAGCGCAATTAGTTTATTAACATCAACTATATCAGGGATGTTGTGGATGGTTACCTTTTGGTCGGTAAGTAAAACAGCACACAAAATTTGTAGTGCTTCATTTTTGGCGCCTTGCGGTTTGATACTACCTTTTAATTGATGCCCGCCTTCAATTTTAAACGTTCCCATAAATTTTAATAGCGCTTTCGGTTGGTGCGATTAGTGTGTTGTGTTCTTTTACTTTTCTTGGTGTATTTTTTTCTGGTTTTTAACAGGCTGTTGGCATCGCTTAAATCGTCAAAAGAAGATTTAAGGGTTAATTGATTGTTAGACAACTCTGCTAAATGCGCTAAGATTACATCGTCTTCAACGGTATCTTTATTCCAGTTTAAAAAGCACTTTTTCATGTGGTTGGCTATGGTGTAAACCAAAGCGTCCTTTAAATCGCCTTCTTCCCAGGTAATGGCCACGTCTATCATTGTTTTAATATTGTTTCCGTAAAAACGATATTTAGGATGATTTTGCGGATATGGCAACCGTTCAGGTCTGCGAAATAATTCTTCTCTATCGGGAATTGGATATGGCGAATCTACATCCAAATCAAAATCGGCTATGATAAACAGCTGATCCCATAATTTATGCTGAAAATCTGGCACGTCTCTTAAATGCGGCTGTAAATTGCCCATCACGGCAATAATTGACTTTGCCACCTTGTTGCGCTCTTCACGAGATTCGATGGCTTTGGCGTAATTAATCATCTTCTGGAGATGTCTGCCGTATTCGGGAATGATTAAATGTTCGCGCTCTGTATTGTATTCTAAATTGTCTGTCAAAATAATTTAATTGATGATTTACTATGAAGTTTTACTATTGTTTGCAAAGTAAAAATATTTGTGTTCGAAACCAAACATTTATAACGAAATAACACCTTCTACCTTTTCTGCTACTTGTTTGTACTTATCTATCACGGCATCAGGATCTTTCATTTTCACATTAATAGAAAGACTGGTATAATTGCCCTTTTTTGAGGGTTTAGTTTCAATTACAGCACCTAAATTATCAAATATGGTATTGATTTGATTCACTTTTACCGCATCAGATTTAATGATGAATTTAAACAAGTACGGCGAAGGCCACATAGAAGTATCCTGAAGTTGTTTTTTTAGTTTTTCGTAAAATGCGTCTTCTTGTTGGTTGTCGCTCATTTTTCGGGAATTTTTATGTTTACAAAGATACATTAATTCACATTTTTAATTTCGTTTAATAATTACGATTTTTACACCTAATTTAGATTTCTTGCAGACAAAAAAAATTGTAATTACAGGTGGTCCCGGAACCGGAAAGTCTTCGGTGATCAATGAATTGATCAAAAGAGGCTTCTTTTGTTTAGAAGAAATTTCGCGACAAATCACTAGGGAAGCTAGAAAAGATGGCACCGAACAGCTATTTTTAACAAATCCGTTATTGTTTAGCGAAAAAATTATCAATGCCAGACAGCAACAGTATTTACAGGCCACAAATAGCAATTTACCTTTAGTGTTTTTTGATCGAGGCATGCCCGATGTGTTGGCCTATATGGATTTTATTGGAGATAGATACCCATCTGCATTTAATGATATTTGCCTCAATCATTATTACGACGAAGTATTTGTACTAGCGCCCTGGAAAGAAATTTTTAAAAGCGATGCCGAGCGATATGAAAACTTTGAACAGGCTATACAAATTCACGATTATTTGTTACAGACCTATCAAAAATTCAATTACAAATTAATCGATGTGCCATTTGCACCGGTTAATGCGCGTGTAGACTATATTTTAAATGAGGTTGAAAATCTAAAATGAGTCACCCCATCAACATATTAGAGCGTTACTGGCAACATACTTCTTTCAGACCATTTCAGGAAGACATTATCGAAGCGGTTTTAAACAATAACGATGTATTGGCCATACTGCCAACCGGCGGTGGTAAATCGGTTTGTTTTCAAATTCCGGCGCTGATTAAACCCGGAATATGTATTGTGATTTCACCATTAGTGGCCTTAATGAAAGATCAGGTAAACGATTTAAAATCAAAAGGTATCAAAGCCATGGCCATCACCGGTGGTATTAGTTACAACGATTTAGATACCATGCTCGACAATTGTATTTATGGCAACTACAAATTTTTGTATTTGTCTCCCGAAAGACTTCAGCAAAGCCTTGTAAAAGAAAGGATTCAGCAAATGAACGTCAATTTAATAGCCGTAGACGAAGCGCATTGCATTTCGCAATGGGGACACGACTTTAGGCCAGCTTATAAGCACATTCGCACCTTAAGAGAATTACAACCAAGCGTTAACGTTATTGCCTTAACTGCTACGGCCAAGTCAATTGTTGCTAATGAAATTATTAGCGATTTAGATATGTTAGATGCACAAGTGTTTAAGGCATCTTTTGAACGCCAAAATATTGCATACCACAATGTTTTTACAGAAGACAAGTATTACCATTTAGAACGCATTTTAAAACAGGAACCAGGCGCGGGCATTATCTATGTTAGAAGTCGAAGAGCCAGCGTTGAAATATCTCATTTTTTAAACACCTGTGGATTTAAAAGTTCGTTTTTTCACGGTGGATTAACCAAAGACGAAAAGCAAAACCGACTCACAAACTGGTTAAACGATACCACTCCGATGATGGTAGCTACCACAGCTTTTGGCATGGGTATCAACAAAGCCAATGTGCGCACCATCATTCATTTTAACCTACCCGAAAGTATAGAAAGTTACTATCAGGAATCAGGTAGGGCCGGCAGAGATGGCAAAGCATCTTCGGCGTATATTTTGATAAAAAAAGACGACGATGCACATCTAAAAAAGCAATTTTTAAGCAATCTTCCCGATACCAACTTTTTAAAGTTAGCTTACAAAAAGCTGAATAATTATTTCGGAATTGCCTATGGCGAAGGTCAGGAAACCTCGCATTATTTTAACTTTTTAGAGTTTTGTAACACCTATCAACTTCCAACCGAGGTGACCTTTAACGCTTTTAAAATATTCGATAAACACAGTATTATTAGTTTTAATCAGGAATTTAATCACCAATGTAAAGTACAGGTAATAGTTACCAGTAATGCTGTTTTTTCATATCTGCAAAAACAACCACAGCAATCGCTTGTACTAAAAGCTTTATTAAGAACCTATGGCGGTATTTTTGATTTTGATACACAAATAAATCCGGGTTTAATTGCTAAAAAAATAGAATTAAGTCAAGATGCCTTATTGAAGCATTTAAGTATTTTAGAAAAAGACGGTATCATTAATTTAACCCAGCAAAAAACAGATGCCGAAATCACTTTTTTAGTACCTCGTGAAGATGATATCACCATTAATATGATTGCTAAGGACGTTGAAGCCCAGCACAATGTTAAACGAGAACAGATAGAAGCTGTTATTAGTTATGTGTTTAATCAAAGTGAATGTTTAAATCTTCAACTCTTGGCCTATTTTGGCGAAAAGGAAACGAAAACTTGTGGGAAATGTTCGGTTTGCTTGCAAAAAATAACGGCTAGGGATACATCACAACCTTTAGAAGTGCTCAAAGAAATTACGGTTTTGCTCAAAGGCGAATCGCTAAGTTCTAGAGCTATTTCAACCCGGTTAAATTATTCAAATCAAATCATAATTAATGCCTTACGCCTTGGTTTGGAGTTAAATTTATTAACCATCACTTCAGAAAACACGTATCAAATAATTAAATAACCATGACCAAAAGAGATTTACGTATTGTTTTTATGGGCACGCCCGATTTTGCACTGGCAAGTCTTAAAGCCTTAATCGATGCCGGTTATAACATTGTTGGTGTTATTACGGCACCCGACAAACCGGCGGGACGAGGCCAAAAACTACAGCAATCTGCCGTAAAGGTTTATGCGGTTGAAAAAGGGTTAGAAGTTTTACAACCTATCAATCTTAAAGACGAGGTGTTTTTAAACACACTCCGTAGTTTAAAGGCCAATTTACAAATTGTAGTGGCTTTTAGAATGCTGCCTGAGGCTGTTTGGCGCATGCCGCAATACGGTACTTTTAATTTACATGCGTCGTTGTTACCCCAATACAGAGGTGCTGCACCCATACATTGGGCCATTATAAATGGTGAAACAAAAACCGGTGTCACCACTTTTTTCATAGATGAAAAAATTGATACAGGCGCTATTATCGCATCAAAAAGTGTAAACATTGCACCCGATGAAACGGTTGGGATGCTGCACGATCAACTAATGACCTTGGGTAGCCAATTAGTCCTTGAAACCGTTGAACTCATTGAAAATAATAAAGTTCAAACTACCATTCAGCCTGCATCGGCAGAATTAAAAACAGCTTACAAACTCAATAAAGACAATTGTAAAATTGACTGGGAAGCCGATATTGATACCATATATAACAAAATACGCGGATTAAATCCGTTTCCATCGGCCTGGACTACCTTGCACAACTCTGATGAGAAACTGGATATTAAAATTTTTGATATTGAAAAAGAATTAACACAGCATCAAAAAACTATTGGTACTGTTCTTACAAATAAGTCTAATTTAAAAATTGCGGTTAAAGGCGGTTACATCATCATCAAAACCATTCAATTTCCAGGAAAGAAAAAAATGGACGTTCAGGCATTGCTAAACGGCTATAAATTCTATGATGAAGCTTTCGTTCGCTAAGTGCTGATTTCATTGTGGTTTTATAGAATTTCGATGAAATGCACTTCTTTATTAACATTTCTTTAAAGTTATTAACAAATATTCGAAAAACCCTTGTTATTACTTGTATAGCAACATTTTCCGTATAAATTTGTAGATGTTTAAACATCAACGTTTACATCAACATTTTAATAACTAAAATTTAAGTTTATGAACAAAACAGATTTAATCAATGGAATGGCAGAGCATGCAGGTATCACTAAAGCCGCTGCCAAAAAAGCATTAGATGCGCTTTTAATTGACATAGAAGGTGCGCTTCAAAAAGGTAACCGTGTTTCTTTAGTAGGTTTCGGTTCTTGGTCGGTTTCTAAAAGAGCTGCCAGAGAAGGAAGAAATCCACAAACCGGAAAAACCATCAAGATTAAAGCTAAAAATGTTGTGAAATTTAAAGCGGGAGCTGATTTAACTAACGCTATTAACTAATAAGCATTTAAAGAATAATTCAAAAGCCTGCTTTAAAAGCGGGCTTTTTTGTTTACTTTCAGAATAATTTATTGGTTTTTAAAAAAATAAGTTTTAAATTTAGTTAAAATCTATCGTTATGAGTTCAGTCAGAATTATAAAAGGAGATTTACTTATTGCAGAACCCGCTATCTTGGGTGATGTCACCTTTAACAGATCGGTGATTATTCTGGCCGATACCAATCCCACAGGTGCCATAGGTTTTATATTAAATAAACCATTAGACTTTACGCTGAAAGATGTTTTAAAAAATACGTCTTCAGATTTTATCATTTACAATGGCGGACCGGTAGAACAAGACAATCTTTATTTTATTCATAACAAGCCCAATTTAATACCCGATAGTATTGAAATATCTAAAGGTATGTACTGGGGTGGCGATTTTGACACTACTTTGGCATTGATCAACAGCCACAGTTTGACTAAACACGATATCAGATTCTTTTTAGGTTATTCAGGCTGGGAAGAAAATCAGCTTAAAGATGAAATTGATGCCAATACCTGGCTGGTAACACCTAACATTTACGAATCAAAACTTATTGAAAGTTGCGACAGCGGTATCTGGAAACAGAAAATGCTGGAATTAGACGAACGCTACAGTATTTGGTCTAATGCACCGGAACATCCCAGTTACAATTAAGTCTGTAAGCCCAATTGGCTGTTTAAAAGTGTTACTATTTCCCTTGAAATTTCATTAGCATATCCCTTTTTACGATAGTTGGTGATGGGTACAATCCCTTGTATCACGTTGGTGTAAAAAAGTTCATCTGCTTTTTGAAGTTCAAAAGTTGAAATAGATTCTTCCGCAACTGTATAGGTATCATGATTTTTAAGCAAACTTAAAATTTGCTTTCTTAAAATACCGTTGAGACAACCATCAAATAAGGGTGGTGTTTTAATAGTAGTGCCTTCAATTAAAAAAACATTACCGTTTAAACATTCTACCACATTTTTAGCGTTGTTTAAAAGTAAACAGTTATCCAAATCGTTTTCCTGAGCGTAGATACTTCCCAAAATTTGAATCATTTTATTGGCCGATTTTAAGGTAGACAGTAAACTTTCGTTCACAAAAAAATCTTTAAACAAATCAACCCGGCAGGTTTTTGCTTCGTCAATACTATAACTATCTGAATTCAGTAAAAAAGCCGAAATGCTGTAGTTAATCTTTTTATTGGTAGGTAAATAATTACCACCTTCTCCCCTGTCTATAGTCAATCTTACACGTGCCGATTTTTTATCCAGTCCGTTGGCCTGAAGGGTTTTAAAAATTTCTTCCTGAAGAAATTCCATGGTAAAGGTCATAGGTATTTCCATTCTCAATATACGCATGGAAGCCATTAATCTAAAGTAGTGATCTTCCCAAAACTGTGGTGTACCGTTTATGCATTTAATAGTTTCGAAGAGACCATCCCCAAATTTGTAAGCTCTGTTTTCTATTGAAAGTAATGCCTGATTTGGCTGAATTGTACCGTTAAAATTCACCATAAAAAATCCCGATTTAAAAATCGGGACAAATATAATTTATAAAAAAGCCAATGCTGTTAAGCCGAGCCTAAAACTTGTTTTAAATCTGAAATTTGGTTGGTCCAAAGCATCTTGGATTCGTCTATTTCGTCTTCATCGGCATAGTCTGTTACGATGAGAGAGACATCTTTGGTAATTTCATCTACCTGAATTCTTATTTCAAAATAATAAGCATGGCCTTCTTCTTCATCAAAGAGCCATCTAAATTTGACGCGTTCACCCGACTTTTTGCTGAGCAACTTGGCTTGTTCTTCGCTGTCGTCCCAGAAGAAAGTAAAGATTTCACCTCTGGAATTAACATTATCAGAAAACCACTCCGATAACCCCGAAGGTGTTGATAAATACTGATATAACAGTTGTGGTGAGGCTTGAATTGGAAATTCAATTTCAAATTTTATTTTTTCTTCCATACACTTTTTCATTAAAGTGCTCAATATATACATTAATTGTTGAGTTTAAAACTTATTTTAAAAAATTATTTTAAAGAGTGATGTTTGTAAGCATTAAATTTGTTGCTATATTTGCAACCCTAAAATGGCGAGGTAGCTCAGCTGGTTAGAGCGTCGGATTCATAACCCGGAGGTCGCGGGATCGTGCCCCGCTCTCGCTACAGTTAAAAACCCTGATAAAAATTTCAGGGTTTTTTTGTGCCCTAATTTCAAGTTTCCTTTAAAAATATTAAAATATCTAACACCCGACAGTAAAATAAAATTTAGTGTGTTTGCAAGATGTAAAGCTTCCCATTTTAGATGTACTACGAGCTAAATCTCAAACCAAATATTGCATAATCTTCCCTATGTGAAGGCTTCTAGTAATGTGCTTAATTCATCGTCAAAAGGCTACACTTCAACTATGCTTTATAAGAATTTTCCTGTAAGAATTTTCCATTATAAATGCCTGAAAATATGATTATTACACCTCGTAGTTTATTTAGGTATTTTAACGATTATTTTAATCAAAAGACTGAATTAGATTTACTTTTGACCTATCCCTTATACGATTATTAATAGCACTTAATTAATCCATTGTACTAGCAACCTAAATAAATTGGGTTGCTTAAAACGTTTAAATGGTTTTCAATATGAGGAATAAAATTACTTTTTTAGCATTACTTCTAATTACAGGATTGGTGGTTGCAGCAACCTCCGGTTTATTTAAAGAACTTATAGATTTAGAGAATAACTCCGGTTTCCGTTACATTAGTCATGTATTACAACCCAAAACTGATAACGATTCCGGCAATAATCCTTTTGCGGAAGACGACAAGCTAAGTGAATATGCCGGTAACGCGGTTAATACCGGTAATCCTGAGACTAAAATGGGCCCGGCAGAGGTTAATTATAACGAACTCCTCACTCCGATTGATGAGGCTGAGGATGGGAATTTTGAAAGAGGTGAAGACGCTGGTTTGTTAGCAGGAGATTCTGGGATTTTCGAAAGTTATATTATTCTTGATACAGGTTCTGGAAATCAATTCTATGACTTACAGGCAGCGACTGCTAATCCTGATTTTACAGCGTTTTCAAGTACATTTTCACAGTCAAATCAACTAATTTTAAAAGGTGCTCAAAATAAGACATTCAAATGCAATGGTGACGACATACTAAATGGTTGGCTTAACTATCGTATTTATCTTCAAACTAATACCAGCCCTCCATCATTTAATTCAATTAATTTGCCATTCAAAGAAAATATCGTCGGGGCTGGTGATGGATGTCAAGACCAAGAATGGGAATTAAGTGATGGAACCAATGACTTAAGAAATGGCTTACCTTCAGGAGATTATTACTTGGAGGTTTACACGCATGCAGACTTTACATATGAAGATCCACCAGGTACTACTGTAGTTCCTGACTTTCCACATACAGCAAACAACGGTGGAAATAACTATAGAGCTACTTTTAGAGCTGATAATCCGCCTGTGGCAGTTTGTCAAGACAGAACAATTACACTTGATGCCTCAGGAAATGTTAATATTGTTGCTGAAGATATAGATAATGGAAGTTCTGATGATTTTGACACTCCTACATTAAGTATCGATATAACCTCATTCAATTGTAGCAATCTCGGACCTAATACTGTAACACTAACTGTTACTGATTCTTTAGGCCAAACGGATAGTTGTACTGCTGTTGTGACGGTGGTGGATGATTTGGCACCAATTGCGGATGTGGCTACACTTACTGATGTTACCGCACAGTGTGAAGTGACTGCTTTAACTGCTCCAACTGCTACTGATAATTGCGTTGGAACGGTAACAGCTACACATAATGCTACTTTACCGATAACTACACAAGGTACAACAGTTGTTACATGGACGCACAATGACGGTAACGGGAATACTTCAACTCAAACTCAGAACGTAGTTATTGATGATATTACAGCTCCAGTGGCTGATCTTGCTACTTTAAGTGACGTTACTGCCGAATGTGAGGTCACTGCTTTAACTCCTCCAACTGCCACGGATAACTGCGGTGGTGTGGTTACTGTTTCTCATAACGCTACTTTACCAATAACTACACAAGGTACAACTGTTGTTACATGGACTTATGAAGACGTAAACGGGAATACTTCGCAGCAAACTCAGAACGTAGTTATTGATGATATTACAGCTCCAGTAGCTGATCTTGCTACTTTAAGTGACGTTACTGCCGAATGTGAAGTCACTGCTTTAACTCCTCCAACTGCCACGGATAACTGCGGTGGTGTGGTTACTGTTTCTCATAACGCTACTTTACCAATAACTACACAAGGTACAACAGTTATTACATGGACGTATAATGACGGTAACGGGAATACTTCTACTCAAACTCAGAATGTGGTAATCGATGATACTACTGCCCCGGTTGCGGATGTGGCTACCTTACCTGATGCAACGGGAGAGTGTTCGGTTACTGTCACTGCTCCAACAGCTACTGATAACTGCGAAGGAACGATCACTGCAACGACTACTAATCCGTTAACTTATAGCGTACAGGGAACCTACACCATCACTTGGACTTACAATGATGGTAACGGGAATACATCAACACAAACACAAACAGTGATTGTTGATGATACCACTGCACCGGTTCCAGATGTGGCTACCTTACCTGATGCAACAGGAGAGTGTTCGGTTACTGTCACTGCTCCAACAGCTACTGATAACTGCGAAGGAACGATCACTGCAACGACTACTAATCCGTTAACTTATAGCGTACAGGGAACCTACACCATCACCTGGACTTACGATGATGGTAACGGGAATACATCAACACAAACACAAACAGTGATTGTTGATGATACCACTGCACCGGTTCCAGATGTGGCTACCTTACCTGATGCAACAGGAGAGTGTTCGGTTACTGTCACTGCTCCAACAGCTACTGATAACTGCGAAGGAACGATCACTGCAACGACTACTAATCCGTTAACTTATAGCGTACAGGGAACCTACACCATCACCTGGACTTACGATGATGGTAACGGGAATACATCAACACAAACACAAACAGTGATTGTTGATGATACCACTGCACCGGTTCCAGATGTGGCTACCTTACCTGATGCAACGGGAGAGTGTTCGGTTACTGTTACTGCGCCAACCGCTTCTGATAACTGCGAAGGAACTATCACTGCAACGACTACTAATCCGTTAACTTATAGCGTACAGGGAACCTACACCATCACTTGGACTTACAATGATGGTAACGGGAATACATCAACACAAACACAAACAGTGATTGTTGATGATA
>NZ_VHIQ01000003.1 GCF_006494535.1 Paucihalobacter ruber | reverse complement strand
CGTGGAAGATGACCACGTTGATAGGCTACAGGTGTAAAGGCAGTAATGTCATAGCCGAGTAGTACTAATAACCCGTATGCTTATTGTAGTGTATGCTCTTTGTGAGGCAACTCACAAAGAGCGTGCGATTCTTTTTACAACACACGTTATTTAAGTAAAGTATATTTTTTTCAATATGTCACGATATTAGATCCCGCAACAAGTGCGGGATAAAGATTTAAGGTGATTATTGCAACGGGGCTCACCTCTTACCATTCCGAACAGAGTAGTTAAGCCCGTTAGCGCCGATGGTACTGCGTTTGTGGGAGAGTAGGTCATCGCCTTTTTTGAAAAGCCATTCAGCTAGTCTGAATGGCTTTTTTTGTTGGTAGAATTTTGCGTAATAGGATTTGAAATTTGTTTAATAAAAAATTCTAATCTATATTGAGACTTATTTAATCATTTGATAGTTAGAATGAAAAACAAAGAACTTGACCTTGCATGGAACTTTGTTAATAATACAGACAGAAATGTTTTTTTAACCGGTAAAGCCGGTACCGGTAAAACAACGTTTCTACATAGTCTAAGGGAACAAAGTCTTAAACGCATGGTTGTGGTGGCTCCAACAGGAGTAGCAGCCATTAATGCAAAAGGTGTTACAATCCATTCCTTTTTTCAATTACCATTTGGACCAATTTTACCAAATCGTGATTTAAATACTTCTCAGGATTTTAGATTCAGTAAAATTAAAATCAATATTATTAAATCGTTAGATCTTTTGATCATTGATGAGATAAGTATGGTAAGAGCCGACCTATTAGACGGTATTGATCAGGTTCTGAGACGTTACCGTAAAAGAGATAAAGTGTTTGGTGGTGTTCAAGTTCTTATGATTGGCGATTTACAACAACTATCGCCTGTAATTAAAGAACATGAGTGGAATTTGTTAAGTGTTTTTTATTCAAGTGCTTATTTTTTTAATAGTATGGCGTTCAAGGCATGTAACGCATTAACTATAGAGCTTAAGCATATTTATCGCCAAGACAATCCAATGTTTATAAATATTCTTAATGAAATACGAAACAATTCACTTTCCCAAACCTCTATTGATATTATAAATAAGCAGGTTATTGAGGATTTTACACCTTCTGAAAATGAAGGCTACGTCTCTTTAACAACTCATAATTACAAAGCTGATAAAATTAATCTTTCAGAATTAGCTAAAATTTCTGATAATGCATTTTCATATAAAGCTGAAATACACGGAAAATTCCCTGAATATAGCTATCCTAACAATCCAATTTTTGAGCTAAAGAAGGGAGCTCAGGTGATGTTTATTAAAAACGACAGTTCGCCTGAAAAGCGCTATTACAACGGTAAAATTGGAAAAGTCGTTGAATTAGGCGAAGACGAAGTAATAGTTAAATGTCCGGGAGATGATTTTCACATTGTCACTATGCTGGAAGTTTGGGATAATTTCGATTATACCGTAGATAAAGAAACAAGCGCTATAAAGGAACATAAAATAGGTAGTTTTAAACAAATGCCTTTGCGCTTAGCCTGGGCTATTACTATACATAAAAGTCAGGGCCTAACTTTTGAGAAAGCCATTATTGATGCTCAAGATGCTTTTGCGCATGGACAAACGTATGTTGCGCTTAGCCGATGTAAATCTCTTGAGGGTTTAATTCTAAAAAGTAACATTCATCCCGATCAAATTATTTCAGACGATCAGGTGTTGAAATTTAATGATACTGCAGAATCAAATCAGCCGAATGTTGATGTTTTAAAACAATCTCAAATACATTACCAACTTAATCTCATTGCCGAAATTTTTGATTGTTACGCATTTCTTCAACCTGTTAATAGACTTCTTGACATTTATTATAAGAACAGAAATAGTATAGAAGGGCAAATGGACCTTGTTTTAAATGATTTGAAAACCGAAATATCATCATTATTAAAGGTCAGTTCAAACTTTAATGCCCAATTAAAAAGTTTGACATCGCCTGAGATACTACCACAAAAACATCATTTAATTCAAGAGCGATTTGCTAAAGCCGTTGGTTATTTTAATAATCAACTTAAAGATAAAATAAGTCAACCATTTGAGTCCTTGCAATTTTCTACAGATAATAGTTCGGTAGAGTCTGATATTCTCAAACAATTGAATCAATTGGAAGAACTCATCGGAGTTAAACTATTTTACTTCAAAAATTTAAAAAATGAATTTAATGCTGAAAATTATCTGAAATTAAAAGCCCAATCCGTTTTTCTTAATGAAGAACAACCAAAACAGAAAAGAAAACCGGCTTTATCGAGCACTTCAAATACCAAATTGTTAGAATTGCTTAAAGACTTAAGAAGTAACTTAGCTCAAGAATACAATCAAATTCACTATCAAATTTTTACGCAAAAATCATTATATACCATGTGCGAATTGTTGCCCACAACCAAAAAAGAACTGAGCGCAATTCATGGTATGGGCAAAACCAGAGTTAACAAGTATGGCGATGTTATTTTAGAAGTCATCAAAGCTTACTGCGAAGTTCACGATATTGTGCCAAACGGAATGGACCAAGTTGAGACGAAAATTGTTAAAAAATCAAAAATTGATACAAAGGCTTTATCTTTTCAGCTTTTTAAAGATGGTAAAACCATTGAAGAAATTGCCGTTATTAGAGAATTAACCGAAAATACCATTTTTGGTCATTTGGCCTCGTACATTCCTTCAGGTAAAATTAAAGTTACCGATTTGATGTCTGAATCGCATTACAACGAACTAAAGCAAATCATTCCAACACTTAGTTTCGAAAATCTTTCCGATTTAAAAAATCAACTGGATGATAAATACAGTTATGCCGAACTTAGATTGGTGTTAAACGCGCTTCAAAGTTAAAACTTAAGGTGTCTTTTAATCCTTCAAAACGGTACGAGATATCACAATTTTTTGAATTTCTGAGGTACCTTCATAAATTTGGGTAATTTTGGCATCTCTCATTAATCGTTCAACATGGTATTCTTTTACAAATCCATTACCACCGTGAATTTGAACTGCTTCAACGGTTTGTTCCATAGCCACTTTCGAGGCATATAATTTTGCCATTGCACTCGAAAAATCGTAATTATTATCTTGATCTTTATCCCAGGCAGCTTTCATAACTAGCATTCTGGCAGCTTCAATTTCTGTTACCATATCGGCAAGTTTAAAAGCAATGGCCTGATGGTTACAAATCTCTGTGCCAAAAGCTTTTCGTTCTTTAGAATATTTAAGCGCAAGTTCGTATGCTCCGGAAGCAATACCCAAGGCCTGAGCTGCTATACCAATTCGACCACCCGAGAGCGTTTTCATGGCAAATTTAAATCCAAATCCATCCTCCCCAATTCTATTTTCTTTTGGAACCTTTACATCATTAAATTGAAGTGTATGAGTATCGCTACCTCTAATGCCTAATTTATTTTCCTTTGGACCTATGTCAAAACCGGGCATACCTTTTTCAACAATAAACGCATTTATCCCGCGATGACCTTTTTCTCTGTCAGTTTGAGCAATTACCAGATAAACATCACTTCTGCCGCCGTTTGTAATCCAGTTTTTAGTACCATTTACAATATAATGGTCGCCCATATCAATGGCTGTAGTTTTTTGTGAAGTAGCATCGCTACCTGCCTCCGGTTCACTTAAACAAAAAGCTCCAACAAATTCGCCGGTAGCTAATTTAGTTAAGTATTTTTCTTTCTGTGCTTCTGTACCATATTTTTCTAAACCATAACAAACCAAAGAATTGTTAACAGAAACTATCACCGAGGCAGACGCATCAATCTTTGAAAGTTCTTCCATTATGAGTACATACGAAATGGTATCCATACCACTGCCGCCGTATTTGGGGTCAACCATAATGCCCATAAAGCCAAGGTCTCCCATTTTTCGAACTAATTCTTTAGGAAATTCTTGTTTTTCATCTCGTTCAATTACACCAGGAAACAATTCTGTTTGCGCAAAATCTCTGGCAGCATCTCTAATCATGAGGTGTTCTTCGGTAAGGCTAAATTCCATAGAAAAATAAATTATTGAATTTTTAAAAATTGCCCTCAAAGATAAGTTTTTGTTGACGTATTATCAATAAGAATATATATTTTTACAAATATGTTAAGAAACGAATATTTTGTGATTGGTGTTATGTCCGGAACATCCCTGGATGGGATAGATTTGGCTTACGTTCATTTCACATTAAATAAGCAATGGCAGTTTGAAATTATTCACGCTCAAACGATTCCGTATCCTAAAGAATGGACTAATATATTAACAAATCTCGCAAAGGATACTATTGAAAAAATTATCGAAATAGATCCCAGATATACAAATTATCTGGGTTCTGTAATAAATCAATTTATTTCTACCTTTAATATTTCGAGAATTGACTTCATTGCCTCCCATGGTCATACTGCTCTTCATCAACCGGAAAAAGGGTTGACATATCAAATTGGTAATTTGGAACAACTCTCTCAACTTTTAAAGTGTACCGTTATCTGCGATTTTAGAACCAATGATGTTAAACTTGGTGGGCAAGGAGCGCCCTTGGTACCAATTGGTGACAGACTACTATTTTCTGGATATGATTATTGTTTAAATCTTGGCGGATTTTCTAATATTTCTTTCGAGTTTAATGGTGAAAGAAAGGCATTTGACATTTGCCCCGTAAATACGGTATTGAATTTTTATGCCAATAAATTGGGTTTTGAATTCGATATGAATGGTGAACTCAGCAGAGCCGGAAAAGTTAAAAAAACACTGCTGCAAGAACTTAATAGCCTTGAATATTATACCCAACCCTTTCCAAAATCTTTAGGAATAGAGTATGTAAATAATTCAGTTTTACCTTTAATTGATGGTTATCAAATTGATGTAATGGACATTCTTAGAACATTTACTGAACACATTGCCGTACAAGTAGCAAAACAAATCAGCTTTAAAATCAATTCAAAAGTACTTGTTACAGGTGGTGGAACGAAAAATAAATTTTTATTAGATCGTTTACGTTTTTACAGTTTAAATGAAATAGTTGTACCATCAAATCAAATTATTGACTTTAAAGAGGCCTTGATTTTTGCCTTTCTTGGCGTACTTCGATTTAGAGATGAAATAAATTGTTTAAAAAGTGTAACCGGAGCTAACATAGACCATAGTAGCGGCAAAATTTATTTTTTAAAATAACACTGAAAATCAATTCCATAGTTTTTTCTTTTTTATATTTGCACTGCCTAATATTGAAATTTAATGGCTGTACCTGGCTGCATTTCTACCTTTAAGATTTTAATTTTCTCGTGTAATATTATGTGCACAATGCCTCAAAATTCACCTACTCATTTTTTCTCATGGAAGTTTTATTGATTACAGTATTTGTTATAGGGTATTTAGCAATAACTCTAGAACATCAATTAAAAGTCGACAAGTTAATACCTGCTATAGTTATGCTCGGTTTAAGCTGGGGCTTTATTGCTTTATTTTTAGATAGTTTTACCAACTGGTTTGATCCGGTGCGACATGCTTTACTAAATAATTTTGATAGGCTGGATCACGAAAGTCGTGAGGTGTTGCTTGAAAAAACCTTATTAAGGCATCTGGGTAAGACCGCCGAAATTTTATTTTTCCTTTTAGGAGCCATGACAATTGTGGAAATTATAGATTACTTTGATGGTTTTTCAACCATGAAAACCTTTATCAAAGCTAAAAGTAAAGTGCGTGTTTTATGGATTATGTCAATTTTGGCTTTTATGCTCTCAGCTATTATTGACAATCTTACTGCAACTATTGTTTTATTGTCTATTTTACAAAAAATAGTTAGAGATGATAAATTGAGAATGTGGTATGCAGGTTTGGTTGTTATTGCCGCAAATGCAGGTGGTGCATGGTCTCCGGTTGGCGATTTAACTACTACCATGTTGTGGATTGCAGATAAAGTAACTACTACCTATTTATTTGTATATCTGTTTCTACCTTCACTTATTTGTATGGTATTGCCAACTTTTATTGCATCTAAGTTACCGGCATTTAAGGGAGAGATTGAAATGGAGCATGAGAAGAATGAGCCCGTAAATAATTTTAGAAAAACCATGTTATTCTCTGGTTTAGGTGCCATTGTTTTTGTGCCAATATTTAAAATGATAACAGGATTACCTCCATATGTTGGTATGATGTTATCACTTGGGGTTGTTGCGGTTTTAGCCGAATTACTTACCAATTACAGTTTCAAAATGGCGCAGGTTAAGGAAGGTAAAAGTTATAAAGATAAACCCGAAAATCCGGTTCATAGATCGTTATCCAAAGTAGAAATGCCTAGTGTGTTATTTTTCTTCGGAATTCTTATGGCTGTAGCGGCCTTAGAATCTGTTGGTATTCTTTATAGTTTTGCCAATTCACTGGAATTATTTTTACCTATGATGGGTACCGAATTGCATGGTGAAGGTGTTTCAGATTTAGTAGTGTTGTTTTTGGGAGTTGGTTCTGCCGTTATAGACAATGTTCCGCTGGTAGCGGCAAGTTTAGGAATGTTTGCACAACCAATAGACAATGAATTGTGGCACTTTATAGCCTATGCAGCCGGCACAGGTGGTAGTATGCTTATTATTGGATCGGCCGCCGGAGTGGTTGCCATGGGTATGGAAAAAATAGACTTTTTTTGGTATTTTAAAAATATATCATGGCTGGCTTTAATAGGATTTTTGGCTGGTGCCGGTGTATTTATGTTAACAAGAACTTTAATTTAAATACTTTTACTTTTAATTATTCGTTATAACTCAAACTTCTTTAATTTTACATTAAAACAATATTTATGCAAGAAACTACAGACCTTGTTGAATTAGAATCGGTTGAAAAATCAATTTCAATAATAGATTTGATTTTTACAGGCAGTTTGGCCGGTCAAATTATTATAGGGGTTTTATTTTTACTCCTGATCGTGGCCATTTACATTTATTTTGAAAGACTTTTTGCCATTAAAGAGGCTTCTAGAGTAGACGCCAATTTTATGAATCAAATTAAAGACCATGTAAGTAAAGGTAAGATAGACTCAGCGCAATTACTTTGTGCTCAAGCTAACACACCGGTTTCAAGACTAATCATCAAAGGAATTTCAAGAATTGGTAAGCCTCTAGAAGATATTAACACAGCTATTGAAAATGCCGGTAGACTTGAAATTTATGGTTTAGAAAAAAATGTAAGTGTTTTAGCTACTATTTCCGGTGCTGCGCCTATGATTGGTTTCCTTGGAACAGTTATAGGTATGATTTTGTCCATTTTTGAAATAGCAAATTCAGGTGGACAAATTGATATAAAATTACTCGCAGACGGCCTCTATACCGCCATGACAACTACAGTGGGTGGATTAATAGTAGGTATTATTGCTTATATAGCCTATAACCATTTGGTGGTTAAAACCAACAAGGTAGTGTATCAGATGGAGGCAAACTCTGTTGAATTCTTAGATCATTTAAACGAACCCGTGTAATGAATATTAGAGGTCGCAATAAAATTTCTCCCGATTTTAGCATGTCGTCTATGACCGACATTGTATTTCTTCTACTCATATTTTTCATGATCGCGTCAACGCTGGTAACCACAAATGCTATCGACATTATTTTACCTACAGCCAGCGGAAAAACAGAAAACAAAAAGTCGGTTGCAGTAAGCATCAAACAGAACTTAACTTATTACATCGATAATAAGTTGGTAGGTGAAAGTGTATTAGAAAGCGAGTTAATCAACACACTTTCCAAAGAATCCCAACCTACCATAGTACTAAGAGCCGAAAAATCTGTCCCTGTTGAAAATGTTGTGAAAGTGATGGATATTGCCAATAGAAATAAGTTTAAGGTTATTTTAGCCGTAAAACCCAATTAAGTTGAAATTTTTAGAAACCAAGCACGAACGCGATTCGGCTAAAATTACATCTCTTTTAATTTTAGTCATCCTACTATTGTTGTTTGTTGTTGGAATGCCTTATATGGATCCACCCGAAGAATTTGGTGTAGCTGTTAATTTTGGCACTTCAGATGTAGGTTCGGGGGCCATTCAACCGTTAAATCCGGCACCTCAAGCAACACCACAGCCAAAAACTGAGAGCGAAGTAAAGCCTACCGAAACTAAAAAAGTAAGTGAAGAAGTTTTAACTAACGATTCACAAGAGTCTATTGCCATTAATAAACAAAAGGAAGAAGCCTTAAAAAAACAACAAGAAGCTGAGAGAATCGCCCGCGAAAAACAAGAACAAGAAATTAAAAAGCAACAGGAAGAGGCCGAAAAAAAGAGAAAGCTAGATGCGCTCATTGGTGGAGTCACCGATAGTGAAGGTAAAGATACAGGTGGAGAAGGCAATGATAATGTTGCAGGTGATAAAGGGCAGTTAGATGGTAATCCGTATGCATCCAGTTATTTTGGTGGTTCCGGACCCGGAAAAGGTGGTGTTGGATTTGGTTTAAGCGGACGCGGCGTTCCAACCAGAAAAATTTTTAAACAGGAGTGTAATGAATATGGTCTTGTAATTGTTAGAATTGAAGTCAATCCTTCGGGTGAAGTTATCAAGGCCGAACCCGGAGTTCAGGGCACAACTAATACACATCCTTGTTTACTTGAACCGGCTAAGCGCATAGCACTTTCACACAAATGGCCGGCAGATTCAAATGCACCTGCCCGGCAAATTGGTTTTGTTAGTATTAATTTTAGTATTGGTCAATAGTTCTTTTCATGACATACACTGAAACAGTACAATGGATGTTCAGCAGGTTGCCTATGTATCAAAATCAGGGTAAATCGGCCTATAAGGCTAATCTTGATAATATTGTTAAGCTAGATAATTATCTGGATAATCCACATCTTTGTTTCAAATCGGTTCACGTTGGTGGTACAAACGGCAAGGGGTCAACAAGTCATATGCTGGCATCGGTTTTGCAAGAGGCTGGCTATACAACCGGACTCTACACTTCACCTCATCTCAAGGATTACAGAGAGCGAATTAAGATTAATGGTAAGGACATAGAAGAATCATATGTAGTTGACTTTATCAACTCACACAGAGTGTTTTTTGAAGAAAATAAGCTATCCTTTTTTGAAATGACAGTTGGAATGGCTTTTAAATATTTTGCAGATAAACAAGTTGATATTGCTATTATAGAAGTAGGGCTTGGCGGAAGGTTGGATGCTACAAATATTATAATCCCAATTCTTTCGGTAATTACAAATATAGGGTTGGATCATGTTGAGTTTTTAGGTGACACTTTAGAGAAAATCGCGGGTGAAAAGGCGGGAATTATAAAAAATGAAATTCCGATAATTGTAGGAGAAACTCAATTTGAAACTGAGAAGGTTTTTATAAAGAAAGCCCAGAAAACAAACTCTAAAATATACTTTGCAGATCAAATTTATTTTCCTGAAATAACCTGTCAATTAAAAGGCGATTATCAAACAAAAAATACAAGAACTGCTCGTTTAGCCATAGATGTTCTCAAAGAAATGCATTATGAAATTTTGGATACTCATATTGAGTCAGGATTTAATAAAATAGTTGAAAATACAGGATTAAAAGGAAGATGGCAAATTTTATCTAGTAATCCTCTCGTAATTTGCGACACTGCTCATAATCGTGAAGGTATCGAAATTGTGATGAATCAATTACTTTCTTTAGACTTTAATAAGCTTCATATCGTTTTTGGTGCTGTTAACGATAAAGACTTAGATACTATTGTTCCTTTACTGCCTTTTGATGCTAATTATTATTTCTGCAGACCAAATGTGATGAGGGGTTTAGATACAGAAGTATTGAAGAATAAATTCCTAAAATTCAAAAGGTTTGGAGTAGTTTACTCCTCAGTTCAAGAAGCTTTAAATGCTGCAAGAGTTCATGCTAAAACTAAAGATTTGATTTTTGTTGGTGGCAGTACTTTTGTGGTAGCAGAGATTATTTAATATTTTAGTAAAAAAGTTTTTGAGGATTCAAAAACTAAAGTATATTTGCAGTCCAATTTGAGGGCGATTAGCTCAGCTGGTTCAGAGCACCTCGTTTACACCGAGGGGGTCGGGGGTTCGAACCCCTCATCGCCCACATCAAAAGTCCGTTTTTAGCGGACTTTTTTTATATTTGAAAATAGAATTTGGGTCATTAACTCAGTTGGTTCAGAGTGTTACCTTGACAGGGTAGAAGTCACTGGTTCGAATCCAGTATGACCCACATCAAGCACAAATCCGATGCGGGAGCATTGGATTTTTTAATTCTCAAAAACCCAAGCTTGCTTGAGGTTTTTGAGAATTAAAAAAGACATTCAGGGCGCTAGCCCTATTGGATTTGTATTTGCAGCCGTGGACTAAATCTGGATCAACGCAGTTAATCCAAAAAGCTTGCTTGAGGTTTTTTGGGAGTTAAAATAATTCAACAAGCCGCTCTAAAGCCATTCCTCTAGATGCCTTAATTAAAATTTGGGCATTATTGATTTCAGATTTCTTTAAGTAGTTAAAAGCATCTTCGAAAGTTTCAAATTGTAAGATGAAATTGCTTTGTATGTTACAAGAATAAAAATGTTTACCAATTAAAACGGCTCTATTAATCGGTGATGTTTCAAGAAGGTTAATTATGTTTTGATGTTCTTCTTGCGCCGCTTCACCAAGTTCAAACATGTCTCCCAATAGGGCAATTTTATTGGGATGTTTTATTTTTTCGAAACTTTCCAACGCCAGTGCCATGCTTGTTGGATTCGCGTTGTAGGCGTCTAGAACAATTTTATTTCGGTTGGTTTTTAAAATTTGAGATCGGTTGTTTTGTGGTACATAACCTTCAATTGCTTTTTTAATTTTTTCATCAGAAATTTTAAAATACTTTCCAATCAAAATGGCATAAGCTACATTAGTGAAGTTGTAAGTTCCGGTAAGATTAGTTTTAATCAAGTTGTCTTCGAACATAATAGATAATGTAGGGTCTGTATCGACTAATTGTAAATTAACATCGCCATTACCCTTGGTGCTGAATTTAAATGTGGAAGAATAACCTCTAATTTTTTCACTTTGAATGGCGTCTTCAGAATTATAAAAGATAGTTTTATGATTCGATTTTAAATGAATGTACATCTCGGTTTTGCCTTTGATCACACCTTCTACACCGCCAAAACCTTCTAAGTGTGCTTTCCCGTAGTTTGTGATTAAGCCAAAGTCGGGCTGAGCAATCTCACATAAAAATTCTATTTCTTTTTGATGGTTTGCACCCATTTCTACTACAGCTATATGGGTACTCTCATTAATTTCTAAAAGTGTTAGTGGCACGCCAATGTGGTTGTTGAGATTGCCTTTTGTAGCGATGGTTTTGTATTGAGTTGAAAGTACTGCATTAATTAGTTCTTTTGTCGTGGTTTTTCCATTGCTACCCGTAAGTGCTATAATGGGTGTTTTCAATGTTTTTCGATGGAAGGAGGCGAGCTCTTGTAATGTGTTTAAAGCATTATCGACTTTAATGATTGACGACGATACGTTAATTTCTAAATCTTCGTCTACAATAGCGTATTTGGCACCTAGATTTATAGCAGTTTGAGCAAATTTGTTACCATTAAAATTTTCACCTTTAAGTGCGAAAAACATAGTGTTTTTTTCAATCTTGCGCGTATCGGTGCTTACGCCTGTACATTCTTTGAAAAGTTGATGTAGTTGATTTGTTTTCATAAAAAAAGTCCTAACACAAAGTTAGGACTTTCATTATAATAAATATTGTTTTTAATTACGTCTTTTAGGAGTTTTAGTTTTAGAACCTACTCTAGACATGGCACATCTAAAACCTATGTAATCAGTTGCCATATCTTGTGGGAAATAGCGGCGTTGTGCAGGGTCTAGCCAATAAGCTCTGTCTCTCCATGAGCCACCTTTATAAACCCTAACTTCATCGTTGATTAAAGATGTTCTATTAGACGATTCATCGTATTCTCTAATAATGTTACCTAGTGAATCTCTTTCTATTTTGTGTTGTGGAGAGTTATACATTTTTTGAGTTTCACTGCTCTTGGTAGCATTGCTTGACTCGTCAAAATTGGTTCTGTAAAATCTGGAAGATTTTTTGTCTCCATCACGATAATTTCTATTGTCACTGGTATCAAAGTTAGGTCTGAGGTATGTTTCGTTTTCGTCTACAGGCACCTTAGCAACTTCCCCAGGTAAATTTCTGGCAACAATTTTTCCATTACTTAATGTATCATAGACAATATCGTCGGCTGTAAGAATTTTTACAGTACCATCATCATTGATAGCATTTTTAGTATAAACGTTTCCTCGGTAATAATTGAAATCATTGAATTCTTCATCTACAATAGGTCTGTAAACATCAGCCACCCATTCGGCGACGTTTCCTGCCATATCGTACAATCCGTAAGCATTAGGCTCGTACGATTTAACTTTTGCAGTAATATCAGCGCCGTCATCAGACCAGCCTGCTATCCCACCATAATCTCCTTTACCTTGTTTAAAGTTAGCTAATTGATCACCTCTCCATTGGCGTTTTCCAGATCTGGTATATTGACCATCCCAAGGATATTTCTTACGTCCTCGATAAACGTTATAACTTCTTAGTTCACTCATACCCAAGGCTGCATACTCCCATTCAGCTTCGGTTGGGAGTCTGTAATCAGGCGTAATGATTCCTGATTCTATTTTAGCATAAACATTAATTGGGTTGCCATCGGCATCGGTTTGAACATTTCTTCTTCCACCTTCTAAAATATCTGCATTACCTCCGTAGGTTTGAGATGGCGCATTGATGTAGGTGTCAGTGCTAAAATTGGCGTCAGCTGTAACTTCCGTGGTTTTAGCATCTCTTTTAATGTATCCGGATTCTTCTAAAAATAATTCATTTACACGATCTGTTCTCCATTTGGCATATTCCACAGCCTGAATCCAACTAACACCTACTACAGGATACTCTGCATAACCTGGATGACGAAGATAGTTCTGAGTCATCATTTCGGCATAACCTAATCTGTTTCTCCAAACTAAGGTATCTGGTAAGGCACCCAAATAGATATTTTTATAAGTTGGATCTTCAGGAGGATATACACGTTTTAAATAATCTAAATATTCTAAATACATTAGATTAGTAACCTCAGTTTCATCCATATAAAAAGACTGAATGTGCTGTTGGTTTGGTGCATTATTCCAATCGTGCATAGGGTCGTCTTGAACTTTACCCATGGTAAAGGTACCACCTTCAATAAATACCATGCCGGGAGCAGTTTGTTGCTCCTTGAAGCTGGTATTGTATTGGAAACCGCCGTCGCGACTGTTAATATTCCAGCCGGTAGCTCTTGAGGTATTACTGTTAGAACTTCTCTTACAACTTGTAACAGATAAAACAGCTAGTAATACAACTAACAATTTGAGATTTGAGACATTATTCATAAACATAATTTTAAGCAAGTGGGTTAAATTTCGCACCGCAATATAGTAATTAAACATAAACTAACAACCTTTTTTTACGATAAAATGCAAAAAAATGTGCATTTCGTCCTATTTTTTATACATGACATCGGATTTTTTGCCTGTTTCGGCCACTATTTTGTATACAATTAACGACTATAAAAATAAATTATTGTTGTAATTTTGAGCAAAAATTAGAAATCTAATAATAAGCGCCTTCCACAGGCGTTATTGCTGTATGAAAAAGATTTTGTTAAGTTTCGCCTTGCTTTATACTTTATTTGGTAATGCACAACAGCGACAATTTGATATTAATTGGTCAGAGCCGAAAGTTTTAGAAACTGAATTATCCCGAATTGAACTACCATCATTTGACGATAATCATTTTAGTTATAACGACGAAAAAGGTCTAATCTATTTCGCTCAATGGGAATCGGGCCAAATTATAGATGAAGATAATGTCCAAGTAAATAATATCGTCTATGAAAATATCAGTGAGGCTGATTTAAAACAAATGCCTAAAAATTTAATTCCTGATAATCCGAATCTTTATTTAAAAAATGCCACCGATAGAAATAAAAATTATATTTACTTGGAAATTTCACCAATTGTTAGAGACAATGGCGTGCTTAAACGTATCAGAAGTTTTACCGTTACCTATAATAATTTAACTCAAAATAGATCTTTACAGTCAACTCTAAGTTTTAATCGTTCTAATCAACTTACCAATTCAGTTTTGCGAACCGGCCAGTGGTATAGATTTTATGTAACCGAATCTGGTGTTTACAAACTTTCGAGATCTTTTTTGAATAGTTTAGGAGTTAATACAAATAATGTTAATCCTCGAAATATTAAGATATTTGGTAATGGCGGTAGAATGTTACCCTTACTTAATTCAGAAGATTACCCTATTGATTTAACCGAAAATGCCATAAAAATCATCGGTGAGGAAGATGGTCGATTTGATAACAGCGATTATATTATTTTTTACGCCGAAGGAACAAAAGGATACAGCAACGAAAGTGACACACACAATAATATATATACAGATAGAAGTTATTACTATGTTAATGTCAGTTCAGGTGAAGGAAAACGAATTCAATCAGCATTACAGCCTGAATCACCCGCCAACTTAACGGTTAATACTTTTGACGATTATCAATTTCATGAACTTGATGAATTTAACCTTGTAAAGTTAGGCCGAAGATGGTATGGCGATAGATTTGATATTGAAACAGAAAGAAATTTTGAATTTAATTTTTCTAATTTAGTCAGCTCAGAGCCTGTAAATTTTTCAATAAAAGCAGCGGCAGTTTCGGTTCAAACATCAAGTATGGCCTTTTCTGTTAACGGTGAGCTTGCTGCAAACTTAAATTTTTCTTTAATAGCTCCCGGTAGTTCGATTTTAGCCAGTGGAAGTTCTTTTACAGGAATAATTAATCCAAGTTCAGATAATATTACTGTAAATGTTGCCTATAATAACAACGGAATTCCCACGGCAACAGGTTATATAGATTATATCGGTATTCAGGCCACTAGGGCCTTAACTTATACCGGTGATCAGCTCTTTTTCACAAAAAATATTGTTGCCAATATAGGTGGCATTGTAGAATATCAACTGGGTAATACCCAAAATATTTCTGAAGTTTGGGACATTACAGATAGATTTAATGTAACCAGCTATCAAAATACCAATAATAGTGCCTCATTCAGTTTTAAGGCACAAGCCGGTACTTCCAAAAATTACTTGGTATTTGGCAACAATAATTTTTTAGATCCTTTTAGAGAAAATAGTGCTCAGGTGGCAAATCAAGATTTAAAAGGCAGTATATTTCTAAATCAACAAGGCCAATTTCAAGATGTTGATTACCTGATTATAACACCAGATGCATTTTCTTCGCAGGCACAGAGACTGGCCGATATTAACAAGAATGTTTACAATTTAAATGTCAAAGTAGTGCGTTTAAGTCAAATTTATCTTGAATTTAGCTCAGGCAATCAAGATATTGCAGCTATTAGAAACTTTATTCGATATGTATATCACAACGCCAGTTCTCCAGAAAACAGGGTGAAATACGTTTGTCTGTTTGGAGATGGTTCATATGACTACAAGAATAGATTACCTAATAACACTAATTTTGTTCCTTCCTGGTATGCCTTGGAAAGTTTTAGTTTAACCAGCAGTTTTGTGTCTGATGATTTCTATGGAATGATGGATCCAAATGAAGGTACTTTAGCTCCCAACAACAGATTAGATTTAGCAGTTGGCAGAATTCTAGCTGACTCTCCGCAGCGCGCACGTGAGCTGGTAGATAAAATTGCCGAGTATCACTCACGAGATTCATTTGGTGGTTGGCGGAATAATGTCATCATGATTTCTGATGATGTAGATGAATCTTGGGAACGAATACTTCAAGGTACCACCGATGAGATTGGTAATAGCATCACCGCGCAAAACCCGTTTTTTAACGTTGTTAAAATACATGCCGATGCATTTCAACAGGCATCCTCGTCGGCAGGAGATAGATATCCAGAAGTCAATACGGTCATAAAAAATGCTATTGAAGTAGGTGCTATATTGGTAAATTACTTTGGTCATGGCGGTGAAGATTTTTTGGCTAAAGAACGTATTTTCGATAAAAATGATGCGCAATCCATTAACAACCAGTGTAAATATAATTGTTTTGTAACCATTACTTGCGAGTATACCAAGTTTGATGATCCGGGTAGACCAACAGCCGGCGAATTCACCTATTGGAACAAAACCGGTGGCGCCATTAGTTTGGTAACAACTACCAGACAAATATTTGTAAGTGTAGGTGTATCGTATAATGTTGTTTTTTCTGATTATATTTTTAGAAAAATAGATGGCGAATATCCTTCTATAGCCGAGGCTTTAAGACTCACTAAAATAGATCCGGCTGTGGCTGGTATTTCTCAAAAAAGATTGGTATTTTATATAGGAGATCCTGCCATGAAACTTTCCATTCCCAAACCCGAAATTAGATTAACGCAAATAAACGATGTACCGGTGAACGAAAACACCACTGTATTACAAGCACTTGGCTACACAAAACTATCCGGGCAGGTTTATGATGAATTGGGTAACCCTTTAACAAACTATAACGGTACGTTATCTGCAACGGTTTACGACAAGCCCATTCAACGTCAAACTTTGGCTAATGATGGTGTTAGACTTGGTAATGAATTAATTAAGCTTGACTTTGAGACTTTAGGCCAGGTATTGTTTAGAGGTCAGGCCTCAGTTACCAACGGTACCTTTGATTTCGACTTTATTGTACCTCGGGATATTCAAATTCCTGTTGGTGCCGGAAAAGTTAGTTTTTACGCTGTTGATAACGCTGTTACATTAGATAAAACCGGTTACAGCTTTGATATCAATGTGGGTGGCATAAATCAAAATGCCGCTGAAGATAACATCGGTCCATTAATCAACCTTTTTATGAACGATGAAAATTTTGTAACCGGTGGAATTACTAATGAATCACCAACACTGCTTGCGAAATTACAAGACGATAGCGGTATCAACACGGCCAGCGGTATAGGACATGATATTATTGCTATTCTTGATGGCGATGTTGCCAATCCATTTATATTAAATAACTACTATCAGGCCAATGTAGACGATTTTCAAAGAGGTACCGTAAGTTTTCCTTTTAGAGACCTTGAACCCGGACCTCATACTTTAACTTTTAGAGCCTGGGATGTTTATAATAATTCGTCAACCGCCGAGTTAGAATTTGTAGTCTTCGATCAAAACGAAGTACTTAGAATTGAAAATGTACTTAACTACCCAAATCCATTTGTTAACTATACAGAGTTTTGGTTTAACCACAACAGTTCAGAACCATTAGACGTATCGGTGCAAATTTTTACAGTATCGGGTAAATTAGTCCGCACACTAAACGGTCAAACATCTGGCGGTAACAAGTCCACCAGTTCACTTTCCAAAGATATTGTTTGGGACGGAAGAGACGATTTTGGCGATAAGATCGGTAAAGGCGTATATGTTTACAAGTTAACAGTGCGTTCAAATACCTTAAACAAAGAAGTTGAAAAATTTGAAAAACTTGTCATACTACAATAATAATTTATATTTGTTAACGTTTTTAAAAGGCGCGTAGCCCGAAATGAACTCACTTTAAACTTATGAATAAACACATATTTTATTTTATAGCTTTATTAATAGCAAGTCCTTTAATTGCACAAAATTCTATAGAATTAATTCCTAATACAAATGATACCAGAGTAATTACAACGGGTGTCCCATTTATGTTAATTGCGCCAGATGCTCGTGCTGCCGGTATGGGTGATATTGGAGTAGCTACATCAGTTGACGGGTTTTCTCAGCAGTGGAATGCCGCTAAATATGCTTTTTCTGAAGCAAAATCGGGTTTAGGTTTAAGTTATACACCATATTTAAGTAGATTGGTAAACGATATCTCAATTGGCTACTTAACTTATTTTAATCGTTTATCTGAAAACAGTGCTATTTCAGGCAGTTTTAAATATTTTAGTTTAGGTGATATCACACTTACACAAGGGCCAAATGATCCCGGATTAAATGTAAAACCAAACGAGTTCACAGCAGATATAGCCTATACCTTACGCTTAGCCGATCAATTTGCGATGGGCGTAACGATGAGATATCTAAGGTCTGATTTGAGAATTAATCAAATTGACCCTAATGCCAGACCAGCCGGCACCTTCGGTGTTGATATTTCCGGATATTATCAAAGTGAGGAACTTGCTTACAGCGATTTTTACGGCAGATGGCGTGGTGGTTTTGCTATCCAAAATTTAGGTCCAAAGTTTAGATATGACGATGGCGGAAGAGAAAACTTCCAACCAACTACTCTTAGACTTGGCGGTGGTTTTGATTTTATATTCGACGATTATAATAAACTTGGTTTAACAACAGAGTTTACCAAATTATTAGTACCTACGCCACCTTTGTTAGGCACTAGAATAGAGTATGAAGATGTTAATGATAATGGCACTTTTGACGAAGGAGATATTGAAATTGATAGACAAAATAATGTCATCATAGCCGGTCAAGACAGTAACGTAGGCTTCATGCAAGGTATATTTCAATCGTTTGGTGATGCGCCCGGAGGATTTAGCGAAGAATTAAGAGAAATTACCTGGGCCTTAGGTGCAGAATATACTTATCAGGATTCTTTTGCTTTAAGAGCAGGTTACTTTAATGAAAGTGATGATAAGGGTGCCAGAAAGTTTTTCGCCTTGGGTGCCGGATTTAAATATACCACTATTCAAATTGATTTATCTTACTTATTTTCTGCCTCTCAAGTGCAAAGTCCGTTAGAAAACACGCTAAGATTTTCATTAACTTTTAATTTTGGTGATAAAACTTACGCAGAATATTAGATAAGTTTTAATAATTTATAAAAGCTGCCTTTCGGGGCAGTTTTTTGTCTCAGGTAATTTGATGCTTGTAGCAAATACTGAATTAATTAAATTCAATTTTAAAAATTAATCTATCTTTAATGCTATAAACTAATAAATCTGAAGATTGAGGGAAATTCAAATCAATACTGTATTACATGTCTACACTGGCTTGGATGAACTTCCAAACAAAGTGGCGCAATTATTTGAAAAAGCTCGAGAAGCCCGTGGTAAAGCCTATGCACCTTATTCAAATTTTACCGTAGGTGCTGCCATATTGCTGGATAACGGAGAGATAATAACAGGTAGCAATCAGGAAAATGCATCTTTTCCGTCAGGACTTTGTGCCGAAAGAACTGCAATTTATTACGCAGGGGCGCAATTTCCATCAAATTTAATCAAGGCAATGGCAATTGTTGCAGGTTCAAAAAATCACAAAACTACTACACCAATTCCGCCTTGTGGCGCTTGCAGACAAGCTATTGCAGAATACGAAATAAAGCAAAATCAACCAATTGAAATTTACTTTATGGGCGAAGAAGGAGAGATCGTTAAATCAAATTCACTTAAAAATTTATTGCCTCTTGTTTTCGATAAAAATGTGCTGTAGTACAAAAGCATAAGTTTTCCGCAATATTAATTACATTTTTGCTGCCTTGAGTTTCATCTTTAATTTGTAAAGTACTATTTTTGTAATCCTTTTTAATCAAGAAATAGGTTTCCATGCAAAAAGTAACAAAAGAAGTATACCTTAAGTGGTACGAAGACATGCTGTTTTGGCGAAAGTTTGAAGATAAACTGGCAGCTGTTTACATTCAGCAAAAAGTTAGAGGATTTCTTCATTTATATAATGGTCAAGAAGCCGTATTGGCTGGAGCGCTCCATGCCATGGATCTTACAAAAGATAAAATGATTACGGCCTACAGAAACCACGTTCAACCAATAGGCATGGGCGTTGATCCAAGACGTGTTATGGCAGAGCTATACGGCAAAGCTACCGGAACGTCGCAAGGTCTCGGAGGATCGATGCATATCTTTTCAAAAGAACACAGATTTTATGGTGGCCATGGTATTGTAGGTGGTCAAATTCCATTGGGAGCAGGTATTGCTTTTGGTGATAAATATCACGGTGTAGACGCTGTTACACTCTGCTGTTTTGGAGATGGTGCTGCCCGACAAGGTTCGCTTCACGAGACTTTTAATCTTGCCATGCTTTGGAATTTACCTGTAGTGTTTGTTTGTGAGAATAATGGTTACGCTATGGGAACGTCGGTAGAAAGAACCGCAAATCACACCGAAATATGGAAATTGGGTCTTGGCTATGAAATGCCTTCCGGTCCTGTAGATGGTATGAATCCTGTTAAGGTCGCGGAAGCCTTCGATGAAGCCATTAAACGTGCCAGATCAGGTGGTGGACCTACATTTTTGGAAATGAAAACCTATCGTTACAGAGGTCACTCTATGAGTGATGCACAACATTATCGTACTAAAGATGAGGTTGAAGAATACAAGAAGATTGATCCTATTACTCAAGTAAAAGATATTCTTCTTGAAAAGAAATATGCTACAGAAGCCGATATCAAAAAAATGGATAAGCGAGTTAAAGATTTGGTAGACGAATGCGAAAAGTTTGCAGAAGAATCTCCATTCCCTGAACTCAACGTCATGTACGATGCAGTTTACGAGCAAGAAGATTACCCGTTTTTAAAACATAAATTATAATCTATGGCCGAAGTTATAAATATGCCGCGTTTAAGCGACACCATGGAAGAAGGAACAGTTGCCACCTGGTTAAAAAAAGTTGGTGACAAAATTGAAGAAGGCGATATTTTAGCTGAAATTGAAACCGACAAGGCTACTATGGAATTTGAGTCTTTTCACGAAGGTACATTACTGTATATTGGCGTGAAAGAAGGTGAAACTACCAAAGTAGATGAGTTACTGGCCATAATTGGTGAGGACGGTGAAGATATTTCGGCGTTGCTATCAAATTCCAAAGAGGAAAAGACAAATTCCAAAGAGGAAAAGACAAGTTCCAAAGATGAAAGTGATACCGCATCAAAGCAAAATGACGAAGCACCTAAGAAAGAATCGAAGGAAGAATCTGCCGAAATACCCGATGGTGTTACCGTGGTAACCATGCCGCGTTTAAGTGATACTATGGAAGAAGGTACGGTAGCAACCTGGTTGAAAAAAGTAGGTGACGAGGTGAGCGAAGGCGACATATTAGCCGAAATTGAAACAGATAAAGCTACTATGGAGTTTGAATCTTTTAACTCAGGTACTTTATTGCACATTGGTTTACAAGAGGGAGAATCGGCTAAAGTTGATGCACTTCTGGCCATTTTAGGGCCTAAAGGAACCGATGTTTCAGGAATTGCCAAGAACTTTAGCGCAGCAGGTACTTCTGAGCCAAAACAAGAACCTAAACAACAAGAAAGTAAAGGCGAGTCTGCTTCTGAACCTAAAAAGGAAGCAGCACCGGCGACGTCAGAGAATGTAAGTCAGCCAACAGCTGCACCAACATCAAGTAATGGCCGTATTTTTGTATCGCCATTAGCCAAAAAAATGGCCGAAGAAAAGGGGATACAATTATCTCAAGTTAAGGGTAGCGGAGAACACGGTCGTATTATTAAACGCGATATAGAGAACTTAACACCTGCAGCACTGCAGGGGGTTGGTTCAACTGCTAAATTTGTTCCGGCCGGAGAAGAAAGTTTTGATGAAAAGCCAAACTCTCAAATGCGCAAGGTAATTGCCAAGCGCCTGGCAGAGTCTAAATTTACAGCGCCGCACTATTATCTTAATGTTGAGTTCGACATGGATAATGCCATCGCGTTTAGAGAACAATACAATAGTATTCCCGACACAAAAATTTCATTTAACGATATGGTGGTGAAAGCTTGTGCGCTCGCTTTGAAAAAGCACCCACAGGTCAATTCGCAGTGGTTTGATGATAAAATGAAACTTAACAATCATGTGCATATTGGCGTGGCTGTAGCTGTAGAAGACGGTTT
This sequence comes from Paucihalobacter ruber, assembly GCF_006494535.1. Classification (GTDB taxonomy): domain Bacteria; phylum Bacteroidota; class Bacteroidia; order Flavobacteriales; family Flavobacteriaceae; genus Paucihalobacter; species Paucihalobacter ruber. The sequence continues at coordinate 521,201 of NZ_VHIQ01000003.1, read as the reverse complement.
GGTAGTGCCTGTTGTGCGTTTTGCCAATGAGCAAAGTTTACCGCAAATCAATGCTGCGGTTAAGGATTTTGCCGGTAGAGCTAGAAATAAAAAGTTGACACCACAAGAAATGGAAGGTAGCACTTTTACCATTTCAAATTTAGGAATGTTTGGTATTGAGAGTTTTACTTCAATTATCAATCAACCTAATTCAGCTATATTGTCGGTTGGTGCTATCGTAGAAAAACCGGTTGTTAAAAACGGTCAAATTGTTCCCGGAAACACCATGAAGTTAACGCTGGCATGTGACCACAGAACGGTTGACGGTGCTACGGGATCTCAGTTTTTACAAACACTTAAAAACTATATTGAAAATCCAATTACCATGTTATTGTAAATAACTAGTTGTAATAATAACTAATATCCTGTTTCATTAGATTGAAGCAGGATTTTTTTTATTTTTACTGTAAAAATTGATGTGAAAAATATAATTATCACCGGCACAAGCAGAGGTATTGGATTTGAACTGGTTAAGCTCTTATCTGCCCAAGGGCATCGGGTGTTGGCGCTTTCAAGGAATTCAAAACCAATTTTAGATTTAAAGCTTCCCAACGTAACAACTTTCAATTTCGATTTATCCAATTCTGAACATTATCTTTCAGTTTCCCAATTTTTAAAAAGTAATTGGAAGACCGTAGATGTGCTTATCAATAACGCCGGCGCACTACTCAATAAGCCGTTTCAAGAAACAAGCTACGATGAATTCAAAGCAGTCTATGATACCAATTTATTTGGTGTAGCCGAAATGATTAAAACCATGTTGCCTTTTTCCACAAAAACATCGCACGTGTTGACCATAAGTTCAATGGGCGGTATTCAAGGCAGTGCCAAATTTGCAGGTTTATCGGCCTACAGCTCAAGTAAAGGCGCCGTAATTACCTTAACCGAATTGTTGGCAGAAGAATATAAAGATAATGGCCCAAGTTTTAATGCGCTGGCGCTTGGTGCCGTTCAAACCGAAATGTTGGCAGAAGCTTTTCCGGGTTATCAGGCGCCTGTTACAGCCATAGAAATGGCTACTTACATCGCCGATTTTGCCTTAAACGGTCATAAATTCTATAACGGAAAAATTTTACAGGTTTCTAATTCAACGCCATAGTTATTTTAGAATTAAATGATAAAAACATTACAAAACCATATTGCGTTTATTTTTATCATATCTTTTGTGCTGACAATTAATTCATTAAAAGCACAAAATTTTGATCGCATTGAGAATGTAAGTTCACTTGGGAATTTGCGCGAAAACAATGGTGTTGCCGTAGCCGATTATGACCAAGATGGCGATCTCGATATTTTTGTAGTAGCCAAAGCAAAAGACGATCAAAACAACCCTGTAACTTTAAGTAGACTTTATCGCAACAATAATGATGGTTCTTTCACAGATGTTACTGAAGCTGCAGGGTTAACAGATTTGTACTCTCAACTAGAGAATCCGGGTTTTTTCTTTGGATTAGATGGTTTTAAGTTTGGGGCTTTTTGGGGTGATTATAATAATGATGGATATCCTGATATATTTTTCACCCATTTAGAGAAAGTTCAACTTTTTAGAAATCAAGGTAACGGAGTTTTCGTTGAAGTAACAGTTCCTGCCGGAATTAACCAGTTTAATGGTTTTGGTAATACAAATGCTTTGTGGTTTGATTATAATAACGATGGTTATTTAGACTTGTTTATAAGCGATTGGCGTCGTAACTCAAACAGCCGTAATACACTTTATAGAAACAATGGCAATGAAACCTTTACAGATGTTACTGCGCAAACGGGTATTTCGTCTTTTAATAACGACTATAGCTTCGTAGCCTTTCCATTCGATTTTAATGACGATGGATTCATGGATATTTTTGTGATGAATGATTTTAGTGCCCCTAACCAGTTATTTATCAACCAAGGCGGAAATTCTTTTACCGAAGAGGCCGCCAATTACGGGGTTAATCAAGGTGTAGACGCTATGGGATTTACAGTAGGTGATTTTAATAAAGATGGATACTTTGACTTTTACATCACAGCCATAGACGAAAATATTTTACTTCAAAATAATGGGACTAACAATTTCACCGACGTTGCTCAGGCCTTTGGGGTGAGAGAAACCGGTTGGTCTTGGGGTACCAGATTTTCAGATTTCGACTTAGATGGCGATGAAGATTTAATTGTGGTTAATGGTTTTGATTTTGCCGACTTCGGATTTGGAGGTGGCAATAGCGAAGAAAATAACTTTTACTTCGAAAATACGGTTAGTCAAGGTAATATTGGTTTTATTGATCAATCGGCGGCATCGGGTTTTAATGCTGAAACCATCAGTGTTGAAGTACTCGATTTCGATTATGATAACGACGGGGATTTGGACGTATATATCACCAATGCCGATAGGGCATCGTATTTTTACGAAAATAAACTCATTAATTTCGATCAAGAACACAGCTATAACTGGTTCAAAATTATTTTACAGGGAACCGTTTCAAACCGAGATGCTATTGGCACCAAAATTAAACTCACCACGCCCGAGGGCGAATTTATTAGATATTACACCGGCGTTGGCTTTTTAGGTCAAAGTTTGTTGCCTGTTCACTTCGGTTTAGCTCAATCTACCCAAGTAACAAGCATTGAGATTACCTGGCCAAGTGGTTTGGTAGAAACGCATCAAGACCTCACTTCAAACATCACCATCAAAGCTACCGAAGGTAACGGCTATGTAATTCTTGATATCCAACCCAGCCAAAAAAGATACGGTTGCACCGACCCCAATTCTTGCAATTACAATCCTGATGCTACTCTTGATGACGGCTCTTGCGAGTATTTACCATCCAATCCCATAGTTGGAGTGTCAAATTCAGGTTTCCTATCTGTTAATACCTACAGTTATCAAATTATTTCGGGTTCAGTAGCGCAATGGGAAGTTACAGGTGGTCATATTTTAGAAGGTCAAGGCACCAACACTATTACTGTTGAATGGGATATTGCTGAAACGGGTCAAATTACTGTTACAGAACTAAACGAAACATGTAACGGTTTGCCTGTGAGTCTTGAGGTAAATTTAAGTATTGAAGAATTACCAGATAATATTTCAATAGCCAGACTTTGGAATGAAGCCTTATTGGGAGCTATAAGAAGAGATTTTGCAAGACCTAATGTACACGCCCGTAATTTATTTCATTCAAGCGTTGCCATGTACGATATTTGGGCCATTTACGATGACCAGGCCGAAACTTACTTACTTGGAAAAACGGTCAATAATTTTAGTTCTAATCTCCAAGATTTTATCCTAATAGAGAGTAAAGAAGAATCTGTAAAAAAAGCCATTAGTTACGCCATGTACAGATTACTTTCGCACAGGTTCAGGAATTCTCCGGGAAGAGAAGCATCGCAGAGGCGTTTCGATATTATTATGGATCAATTGGGCTATGACACTAGTTTTGTGCCTACCAACTATCAGTTTGGTAATGCGGCAGCTTTAGGTAATTACGTAGCTCAGGTCATCATAAATTACGGTAATATTGATAATTCCAGAGAGGCATCAGATTACGATAATAGATTCTATCAACCTATCAATCCGCCGTTAATACTAAATACTTATGAGTTAGGTAATATCGTTGACATCAATAGATGGCAACCATTAACCTTTGATACCTTTATTGATCAAAGCGGTAACCTTATAGAAGGTTCAACACCTATTTTTATGGGGCCCGAATGGGGACAAGTTCATCCGTTTGCTTTAAATGAATCAGATAAAGCAACCTATCAAAGAGATGGTAATTCTTACCCTGTATATTTAGATCCAGGGACACCACCACTGTTAAATCTTGAAAATTCAGACCAAAACAGCGATTTGTTTAAATGGAATTTTAGTCTGGTGTCTGTTTGGAGTGCTCATCTAGATCCTGCCGATAATGTGATGATAGATATTTCTCCCAGAACTATTGGTAATGTAGATTTCAATTCGTTTCCAACTAATTTTAGTGGTCACCAACAATTTTATAATTTATTTGAGGGCGGTGATATTGGGCAAGGCCATGCCGTCAACCCTAAAACCAATCAGCCGTACCAAACCCAAATGGTGCCAAGAGGTGATTATACCAGAGTTCTAGCCGAATTTTGGGCCGATGGCCCCGATTCTGAAACGCCACCGGGACATTGGTTTACAATTCTTAACTATGTTAACGATCATCCGGAATTCGAAAAGCGATTTAACGGTAGAGGAGAAATTCTGGATGATTTAGAATGGGATGTAAAAGCCTACTTTGTTTTAGGTGGTGCCGTACACGATGCGGCCGTAGCCGCTTGGGGAGTGAAAGGCTGGTATGACTATGTAAGGCCAATTTCGGCTATTAGATATATGGCAACCTTAGGCCAAAGTACCAACGCATCATTACCAAATTATCACGTTGCAGGCTTACCATTAATTCCGGGATATATCGAAACAGTTGAAGTTGGAGATGCCTTGGCAGGACCCAATAACATCAATATTGGAAAAATAAAAGTAAAAGCCTGGCGTGGTCACGATTTTGTGAGCAATTCTGAAACAGACATAGCAGGCGTTGGTTGGATTTTAGGCGAACGCTGGTGGCCATATCAAAGACCATCGTTTGTAACGCCGCCATTTGCGGGTTATGTATCGGGTCATTCAACTTTTTCAAGAGCCGCAGCCGAAGTGTTAACACTTATTACAGGAGACGAATTTTTTCCTGGTGGAATGGGACAGTTTGTTGCCAAACAAAACGATTTTTTGGTCTTTGAAAAAGGACCTTCGGTAGATATTGTGATGCAATGGGCCACCTATCGAGACGCTTCAGATCAAACCAGTTTATCCAGAATTTGGGGTGGTATTCACCCACCGGCCGACGACATTCCGGGTAGAATAATGGGAGATCTTGTTGGTAAACGTGCCTATGCGTTTGCGGTACCTTATTTTAATTCAGAGCAAGAAGTAGTTAGCACAGATAACGTTGTTATTTATCCCAATCCGGTTTTAGATCGTACAATTTTTGTAACAGGAACAAATACCAATGATAGCTTTGATTTATTCGATATCAATGGCAGACGCATAAAAATTGAATCGGTGTTTTTTAACGAAAGTTCAGGTGTTACACAAATTAACTTGCCATCAAACACAGCTACCGGTATGTATATCTTAAGAGCAAAAGGAGTGTCTAAAGTATTAATTATAAAAAATTAATGATAAGAATGCCATCAAAAAACAATAATGATTCTGTATTACACCACATTCCTGAAAGTGCTCATAGTTATGTATCTTCATTATTGGAGGTCGATCATTTAATTATTAAGGTTAAAAGCGAAAGAAAAACAAGACACGGCGATTATAAAGAGTTGCCAGATGGTTTTCACTTGATTACAGTTAATAATAATTTAAATCCGTATCGATTCTTAATCACGCTTATCCACGAAATTGCACATTTTGAAGCCTACAAGAGTCATGGCAAACGCATAAACCCACACGGAATAGAATGGAAACTTACTTTTAAACATCTCATGTTGCCGTTGATAAATCCTCGGGTGTTTCCGGAAGAATTTCTTCCTTTTTTAGCCAGACATTTTAAAAACCCTAAAGCGTCAAGCGACACCGATGTTGCTTTGGCTAAAGCTTTGAGAAGTTATGATATTAATGATGATAAAACCTATGTATATGAACTGGAGCACGGCACTAAATTCAAAATATACAACGGAAGAGAATTTAAACGCGGTAAAAAAAGAACTAAACGCATTGAATGTTTGGAGTTAAAATCGGGTAGGTTATATTTGTTCAATCCCAATGCAGAGGTGGAAGTAATTGAGTAGAAAAATTTAAATAAGTTTTAAAATCCATTTTAATGAACAATAATTATTACGGAATCATAATGGCCGGAGGTGTAGGATCCAGATTTTGGCCGGTGAGTACCAAGTCCTTTCCAAAGCAATTTCACGATATGCTCGGTACAGGAGATACGCTCATTCAAAAAACATTTAAGCGACTTTCAGCTCTTATTCCTAAAGAGAATATTTTGGTTTTAACCAACGAGATTTACAAAGATTTGGTTTTAGAGCAACTGCCCGAAATTAATGAAAATCAGGTGTTGTTAGAACCTGCCATGCGAAATACTGCACCTTGTATTTTATACGCCGCATTAAAAATTAAAAAGCAAAATCAGGAAGCAGTTATGTTGGTAGCGCCAAGCGATCATTGGATTGAAGATGAACATGCCTTTGGTGAAAACGTGCAAGCCGCATTTAACTTTTGCCATCAAAATAATGCTTTGGTAACCCTAGGTATCAAACCCACATTTCCAAATACCGGTTATGGTTATATAGAATTTGAAAAGTCTTCTGTCGAACTAAAACCTGTTATACAATTTAGAGAAAAACCAGATTACGAGACTGCAAAATCATTTCTTGCGCAAGGTAATTTTTTATGGAATGCAGGTATTTTTATCTGGTCGGTAGTTTCAGTAATTGACGCCTTTGAGAAGCATCAACCTAAATTAATTAATTTATTTTTAAGTGGTGAATCAGTTTACAATACTGACAGTGAAAACCAATTTATTTTAGATAATTACGGATTGGCCGAAAATATTTCGGTTGATTATGCCATTATGGAGCAATCTGATAATGTTTACGTATTGCCAGCCACTTTTGACTGGAATGATCTGGGCACTTGGGGCAGTTTATACGATAAGCTCGATAAAGACGAAAATAACAACGCGGTAGTTAACACCCGGCTTCAAAGCACTGACGCTTTCGGCAACATGATAAAAACAAAAACCAATAAAATTGTGGTGATTGACGGGATTTCAGATTATATTATTGTAGATGAAAACGAAGTTTTACTTATCTTTCCCAAAGAAAAAGAACAACAAATAAAAGAAGTACTTAAAGCTACTACTGATAAATTTGGGCAACAATACAGTTAATTTATTTGTAATTACATGGAAGAAAACAAATTTAACTTCGACGAAGAAACAGAAAATAAAACAAAAAGTGCTGCAGATCTAAAAGAAGAGGCGCAAGGTTTTTTAGCTAATATCTGGTCTTTTGTGCAAAGTGTTTTTAATTTTAGAAAGGACACCGATACAGAAGAAACTGTTGAAGCCATAAAAAAGGATATTTCATTTAGAGGTGCTACGGCGTGGATTTTGATTTGTTCTATTTTTGTTGCTTCGGTGGGCTTGAATGCAAATTCAACAGCTGTTGTTATTGGTGCCATGTTAATTTCTCCGCTAATGGGTCCAATTTTAGGTATAGGTATGTCTATTGCCATCAACGACATTTTCACGCTTAGAAAATCATTAATCAACTTCGGTATAATGGTGGTACTAAGTGTTTTAACAGCTTTTTTATTCTTCTGGTTGTTCCCATTAAGCGAAGTAACATCAGAACTTTTTGCCAGAACCAGACCAGATATTAGGGACGTACTCATCGCATTTTTTGGTGGATTGGCCTTAATAATTGCAAGAACAAAAAAAGGCACTATTGCCTCTGTAATTTTTGGTGTAGCAATTGCTACGGCGTTAATGCCACCGTTATGCACCGCAGGTTTTGGATTGGCAAAGGGCAACTGGAGTTACTTTCTTGGGGCCATGTATTTGTTTCTTATCAATACAATTTTTATTGGATTAGCTACTTTTTTAGTTTTAAAAATTCTGGGCTTTCCAATGATTGAGTACGCTAACTCCAAAAAGAGACGACGTATTGCTAACATCGCTTCTTTGTTAGCTATTGTTGTGATGATTCCCGCAGTGTGGACATTTGTTTCAGTTTTAAATGAAACTAATTTTAATAGAGATGCAAAGGCATTTGTTGAAACTGAGTTAGAAGCCTTGCCTCATTCTGATTATGTGAAAAAGAATGCTAATATTGAATACGTGGATAAAGCAACCACCAGAATTGAACTCAATACTTTTGGTTTAGATGAAATACCGTCAGAAGCAGAGGCTATGTTAAAAGAAAGACTTAAATCGTATAAGGCACTTGCAAAAACCGAGTTGGTAATTAACCAAAACAAGTACAGGAATATCGACAACCTTAGATTCATGGAACAGTTAAGATATCGTGATTCTATAGATTTGCTTTCACAAAGCGAAAGGATTAAATTTTTAGAAGTTGAGATGCGCAAAAAAGAACGTCTAGAGCGTAACCAAATTCCGTTTGACAAATTTATTGAAGAGCTGAGTATTAATTACAATACCATTGAAAAGGTGGCTTATTCAAGTCTTATTTCAAGCGATTTCAGCAAAATAGATACCATTGCGGTGTTATCGGTAAAGTGGAAGTCGAATGTATCATCAGATCAGATTTATCAGCAATCTAAAAATTTAGAAAGATGGTTGAAGGTGAAGTATCAACTCGATTCTATACAGGTAAGACGTATGTAACTAATTGCGTTCTTCAATGTACATTTGACGAACTTTTTTGAATAACTCCGAAGAATAAACAAAATTAGTCACTGCTTGATTGTCGGTTTTAAAAATGGTTTTTTTAGAGCCTTCCCATTCTTTTACGCCGTCTTTTAAAAAAACGATTTTCTCTCCAATTTCCATTACAGAGTTCATGTCGTGAGAATTAATGACTGTTGTAATATTGTATTCGTCTGTAATTTCTCGAATAAGATTATCAATTACTATGGCAGTTCTTGGGTCAAGACCTGAATTAGGTTCATCACAAAACAAATACTTCGGATTGTTAACGATGGCCCGTGCTATCGCAACCCGTTTTTGCATCCCACCCGAAGCTTCACTTGGCTTTTTTTTGTGTGCGTCGGGCAGGTTAACACGCTTTAAAACTTCGTTTGATCTGTCTTGCATTTCAGATAAAGTCATTTTAGTGAACATTCTCAGTGGAAACATCACATTTTCCTGAATGTTCATAGAATCAAACAAAGCACTTCCTTGAAAAACCATACCCATTTTAGAGCGAAGGTCTCTTTTTTCGTTGACTGATAATTCAGAATAAATAGCGTCGTTGAAACTTATGGTGCCTTCTTCGGGTTCGATTAAACCTAATAGACATTTCAAAAACACTGTTTTTCCTGAACCTGACTGACCTATAATTAAATTAGTTTGTCCAGGTAAAAATGAGGTGGTAATGCCTTTTAAAACATGAATATCTCCAAAAGATTTATGTAAGTTGTTTACCTCTATCATTAGCCTAATAACAAACTGGTTAAGAAATAATTTAAAATAATAATTACCACACTGGTCCAAACAAATGCCGTGGTGCTGGCTTTACCAACTTCTAATGCGCCTCCTTTCATAAAAAATCCGTGAAAAGAAGGTATAGTAGCTAAAACAAAGGCAAACACCAATGTTTTTAAAAATGCATAAACAATATGAAATTCTATGAAATCCAGTTGTACACCATCTATAAAATCTGCCGAAGAACTGTAACCGCCGTAAACACAAGCTATATAACCACCAAAAACACCTAAAAACATGGCAATTGCAATAACAAAAGGGTAAAATAATAAAGCTATAAATTTAGGAAATACTAAGTAGTTAAGGGCGTTAATGCCCATTACTTCTAAGGCGTCAATCTGTTCTGTTACCCGCATCGTGCCAATGCTCGAGGTTATAAAAGATCCAACTTTACCGGCCATAATAATAGACACAAAAGTTGGAGCAAATTCAAGTATTACAGATTGACGAGTTGCAAATCCGATTAAATTTTTGGGAATTAATGGATTGCTAATATTTAAAGATGTTTGTATGGCCACAACGCCACCAACGAAAAACGAAATAAATGCAACAATACCCAGAGAGCCAAGAATCAAATCGTCTATATCTTTTAGAATAAGGGTTTTCATAACAGACCATTTGGTAGGTCTTCTGAACATATCCTTAATCATGATGAAATAGGCGCCTATATTTTGTAAATACTTCATATTAGAAATGATGATGCTAAATTAAAAAAACTTAATGGTATTTAACCTTAATTTTAAATTAAGATGAAGCTAATTCTATACTTTTGTGAAGTTAAAATATTCTCCATGAAAAAACTTATTTTTATCCTAGCGATCTGTGTGTTTCCAAATTTAATTGCTCAGGAGGTCGATAATAAGCCAAAATTGGTTGTTGGTATTGTTGTAGATCAAATGCGTTACGATTATCTCACCAGATTTTACGATAAATACAGCGACGATGGATTTAAAAGATTGATGTTAAAAGGATACGATTGTAAAAATGCACATTTTAACTATATACCAACCTATACTGCTCCCGGCCACGCATCTATCTACACCGGTACCACACCAAAATATCACGGAATTATTGAAAATAATTGGTATGATAAGTTTGAGAAAAAAATAGTTTACTGTGTAAACGATGATACCTTTAATCCGGTAGGTACAACCGATAATTACAGCCGTGTTTCGCCGCGTAGAATGTTGGTAACCACTGTAGCCGATCAGTTGAAATTGCATAACCAACAAAAATCAAAAGTAATTGGTATTGCAATGAAAGACAGAGGTGCGGTGCTTCCGGCCGGTCATTCAGCAAATGCGGCTTACTGGTTTGTTGGCAAGGACGAAGGGAATTGGGTAACCAGTGATTATTATATGACCGATTTGCCTAAATGGGTTAAAGATTTCAACAAATCTAAAACAGTTGAAAAATACTTGACAACCTGGAATACACTTTATGATATTAAAACCTACACCGAAAGCGGCCCTGATTTAAACGATTTCGAGTCGGGTTTTAAAGGAAAAGAAACCGCAACCTTTCCATATAATCTAAAAAAATTAAGTAAAGATAATGGTGACTTAGATATTTTAAAAGTAACACCTTTTGGGAATAGTATTACAACAGATTTTGCAATTGCAGCCATTGAGGGTGAGAAACTTGGCAATGGAAGTGTTACCGACTTTTTAACGATAAGTTATTCTAGCCCCGATTATATTGGTCATAATTTTGGTGTGAACTCAAAAGAAATTCAAGATACTTATTTAAGGCTAGATATAGAATTAGCAAGGCTTTTAAAACATCTCGATAACAAAGTTGGCACCGGAAATTACACAGTGTTTTTAACAGCCGATCATGCCGCAGTTCATGTGCCTGCTTTTTTGGAGAGTTTAAAAATACCTGCCGGGTACTTTGACAAAAAGGTATTTAAAGAAAAATTAGATAACTTTTTATTGAAGCGTTATGCCACTTCTGATTTGATTGAACATATTGGAGGTTTCCAAATATTCTTAAACAGAGAGAAAATTAGTCAATTAAACCTAAATCTTCAAGAGGTTCAACAAAGTATCGTTGACGAAATTATTAATTACGAATATATTGACCGAGCCTACGCTGCACATACACTTCACAACAAAGCATTTACAGAAGGTATCGAATCTTTGTTGCAAAACGGCTATCACCAAAAACGCTCAGGTGATGTACTGGTGTCTTTTAATGCTGCGGTAATTTCATATGGAAGAAAAGGAACAACGCATGGTTCTGGATATTTATATGACACACATGTGCCTTTATTGTTTTACGGAAATGGAATTAAGCAAGGCAGTACACTTCAGAAAGTAAAAATTACTGACATAGCGCCAACAATTTCGGCCTTATTGGGAATCAGTTTTCCCAACGCCACAACCGGAGTGCCACTAGAATTTGTTTTGGATTAAAGTTTTAGTTTATTTAAAATACCGCGCCAGCGAAATTTTCTAATAAACTGTGCTTGTTCTTTGGTTACTAAGAAAGGAATCTTTTGTTTTTTAGCCTTTATAAAACCTTTTAAATAGTCGGGAATAAGAGCGAATTGTTTTTTCTTGAACGCAATTTTTACAGCCGAAATTAATGTAATTATAATACCATAGCCCATTTTGTACATAGCCTCGCCTTGAAGCAAACTAGATGATGCCTTGTAGCCGCTTCCTGTTGGTCTTAAGTGTTTAACTATAAGCGCTGCATCTGTTTTTATAATCCAGCCGTAGTACTGAGCTAAAAGTTCATCGACCGTATCCCAGCCAATTGAAGGTTTTAATTCTCCGATTTGTTCAAAACACTCTTTTCGATAAGCTTTTAAAGCACCCCTTAAATGTTCTTTATTGGTAAGGTTTTCTAAAATCCACTCACCGTTTGACTCAATGTAGCAAAAGCCACCTGCCATCCCAATGTTGTTGTTTACTTTAAAATGCTCGGCTATTTTTTCAAGGTAATCCTCAGGAAAAATTAAATCGGCATCAAACTTACAAATCACATCATAATTATTGTCTAATGTGTTGAATCCTGCATAAAAGGCATTGATTATTTTACTTCCCGGTACATGTTGGCTTGAGGAAGTTTTTTGTATGCTAACAATGAAGTTGTGCCCAGATGAAAATTTCTCTATAATTAATTGTGTATTATCTGTAGAATGATCATTTACAATAACAATCTTTTTTGGTTTTAAGGTTTGGTTAACGAGCGATTGCAGTGTTTGCTCTAAAAATTCTGCTTCGTTATGTGCCGGTATGACGATGTAAAAATCCATCTAATAGTTTATTGATGCAATATTAGTTGTGTTATTATGTATCGCTTCTTCGGGCATAAACTATATAGTATCTGGGTGTAAATAGTCTTAGCAAAGGTCTAAACCCAAACTTTTTTACAGGATGAGTCCACTTCTTACGGTCAATAATAGTCCATCCTGTTTTTTCAAGCAACCAGTCTAGCTGCCAGTCTTCAAATTCATGGTAATGTCTATCCCATAAATCTGTTTTACTTTTATATGCTTTAGAAAACCATAAGCTAAGTGGCACACTAACTACTAACTGTTGGGCTCGAACCGATTTTAAAACCTGATAAGGCGATAACAAATGTTCTAAAATTTCAAATGCAGTAACAACGGTGGCTTTGGAGTTTTTTAATACAGTTTGGTCTTGGTCTAAATCTTCGCCTTTAGTATTTTCAACATTATAACCTTCTTGTATCATTATTTCTGATAAGGGGTTTTCAACACCTAAATCAAGAATTATTTCTTCGGTTGAAATATGTTTTTTTAAAAACTCAATTGTAAGTTGATACCTTTTCTTTGGATATGTCTTGTACATTTATTTATACACTTAATACCTATAAGTAATAGCATTAATATGCATGCCGGCACCAACACTGGCTAAAATTATGATGTCTCCTTTATTAATTTGGTGATTCTCGAGGTCATTTTTTACAATCAAATCGAGTAGCGTTGGAACAGTAGCTACAGAGCTATTGCCCAATTTATGAATACTCATAGGCATAATATTTTCAGGAGCTTCCATTTTATAGAGTTTATAAAACCTTTTAATAATGGCTTCATCCATTTTTTCATTTGCCTGATGAATGAGAATTTTTTTAACTTCATTAATACCAATGCCGCTGTTATCGAGACAGGTTTTCATGGCTTCGGCTACATTCTTTAAAGCGAATTCATATATCTTTCGGCCATGCATTTTGATGTACTTGGTATCGGGATCTAAGTTCGGGTTGTTAGAGTTTCCAAAGAAAAGATAATAGGCTTCATCATATGTAAAACTTGCAGTTTCATGAGCAAGTATACCACTATCGTCTGTTGTTTCTTCAATAATACTTGCGCCTGCACCATCTGAATAGATCATAGAATCTCGGTCGTGTTTATCAACCACTCTCGATAAGGTTTCTGTGCCAATCACCAAACAGCGCTTGGCCATTCCTGCTTTGATGAAAGCTTGTGCTTGGATAACACCTTCAATCCATCCGGGGCAACCAAACAAAATGTCGTAGGCCACGCATTTCGGATTTTTAATTTTTAGCCTGTATTTTATTCTTGAGGCCAAACATGGTAAAATATCGCTTTGAATGGTGTTGTATTTAACATCACCAAAGTTGTGAGCTACAATAATATAGTCTAATGTTTCAGGATCAATGTTTGCATCAGCTATAGCTTTTTCCGCAGCGAGGTAGCCAAGGTCTGAGGAATTCAAGTCATTATCGGCATATCTGCGCTCTACAATACCGGTGATATCCTTGAATTTTTCAACAATAACTTCGTTCGGATAATGAATAACCGTTCCGTCTGAGTTTAAGAATTCATGTTTGTAAAAATCTTCATTCGATTCTACGTTATCCGGAATAAAACTACCAATTCCTGTAATTTTTATGCCCATTTGTATTTTTAATTTTTAGTTGGTAATACGAAGCTACTTATTATATAAATTCAAACATCAAACCATGTTAAATAACTTGTATTTTTATGGATAATTTAAAAAATTAAATAATTCAATAAAAATAATTTAACCATCTTGGTAAAAAAATTAAATAGCTTAAACTTAAAAATTTTAAGCTTCTATATAGTCTTCAATAGGAGCACAGGTACAAATTAAGTTTCTGTCTCCGTAAGCTTCGTCAACGCGTCTAACAGTTGGCCAAAATTTATTATCTCTCACATAATCTAAAGGAAATGCAGCAGTTTCTCTTGAATAAGGGAAATACCATTCATCAGCCGTTAGCATGTTGAGGGTATGTGGTGCGTTTTTTAGCGCGTTGTTGGGCTCATTTTTATCGGCCAAATCAATTTCCAGTTTAATGGCAATCATGGCGTCGCAAAACTTATCTAATTCTGAAAGGCTTTCACTTTCTGTAGGTTCAATCATCATGGTACCAGCCACCGGAAACGATACCGTTGGCGCATGAAACCCGTAATCCATTAATCGTTTGGCAATGTCAACCACTTCAATCCCTTTTTCTTTAAACGGTCTGCAATCAATAATCATTTCGTGTGCAGCTCTTCCTTGCTCACCGGTGTATAAAGTATTGTAGTAACCATTAAGGCGCTCTTTAATATAGTTAGCATTTAAAATGGCCACTTCTGTAGATTGTTTTAAACCGTCAGCACCAAGCATTTTAATATAGCCGTAAGAAATTAAGCAAGCCAATGCAGATCCAAATGGCGCTGCTGAAATGGCTGTGATGGCTTGTTCTCCACCGGTTTTTACGATAGGATTTGATGGTAAAAACGGTACCAGTTGCTTTGCAACACAAATTGGTCCAACGCCCGGGCCACCACCACCGTGAGGTATGGCGAAGGTTTTGTGAAGGTTGAGGTGACAAACATCAGCGCCAATATTTCCTGGATTGGTGAGACCAACTTGGGCATTCATGTTGGCGCCATCCATATAAACCTGACCGCCGTTATCGTGTATGATCTGTGTGATTTCTTTAATGGCTGATTCGTAAACGCCGTGCGTAGATGGATAAGTCACCATTAACGCAGCGAGATTGTCCTTGTGCATTTCGGCTTTTTCTCTTAAATCGTCAACATCAATATTACCGTTATCCGAAGATTTTGTAACAATCACTTTCATTCCTGCCATTACAGCACTTGCGGGATTTGTACCATGAGCCGAAGAAGGAATAATACAAATATTACGGTGACTGTCTCCTCTAGATTCGTGATAAGCTCTAATCACCATTAACCCGGCATACTCTCCTTGCGCACCTGAATTTGGTTGAAGTGAGGTACCTGCAAAACCGGTAACCTCGTTGAGTTGTTCTTCTAATTTTTTAAGCACAATTTGAAAGCCTTTTGCTTGCTCTAAAGGTGCAAATGGATGAATATTGCCCCATTTAAACATACTAAGCGGTAGCATTTCGGCTGCTGCATTTAGTTTCATGGTACATGAACCCAACGCAATCATAGAGTGATTTAGCGACAAATCTTTGCGTTCTAATTTTTTGATATAACGCATCAAATCTGTTTCAGAGTGATAGGTGTTAAAAATAGGTAAGGTTAAAAACTCTGAAGTTCTTTGCAGGATTTCAGGGATTTGTACGACGTTATTGATACTTTCAATTCTTTTAAAAGGAACACCTTTGGCATCGGCAAATATTTGAGTGATGATATTGATATCTTCAAGTGTGGTGGTTTCATTGATTGAAATTGAAACACTTTCTTGATCGGGGTAGTAAAAATTAATTTTTCTCTTTTTAGCAAAGTTCTTAACGGTCTTAGCATTGGCTTCTATATGAAGCGTATCAAAAAACGATGCATTGTGCAGTTTGTAACCTAAACTATTTAAAGATTTAGCCAGAGTTGACGTTAGGCTATGAACTTCATTGGCGATGTGCTTTAATCCATTAGGACCGTGATAAACTGAATACATACCGGCCATCACTGCAAGTAATACCTGAGCGGTACAGATATTTGAAGTAGCTTTATCTCTTTTTATATGCTGTTCACGAGTTTGCAAAGCCATTCTCAAGGCACGATTGCCGTTGAGGTCTTTTGTAACGCCAATGATTCTGCCGGGTAAATCTCTTTTGTAGGCTTCTTTGGTGGCAAAGTAGGCTGCATGCGGTCCGCCGTATCCCATTGGGATACCAAATCTTTGTGTGGTGCCAACAACTACATCGGCGCCAAATTTGCCAGGTGCTTCCAGCATGATCAAGCTTAAAATATCGGCAGCAACTGCAACTTTAATGTTGTTTTGATTGGCTTTTTCGATGAAGGTTTTAATATCTGTTATTTGTCCGTGTTTGCCAGGATATTGAACAATGGCACCAAAATATTCTGATGAAAAATCAAAATCTTCGGCTTTACCGGTTACCAGTTCAATTCCAATAGGTGTTGAACGCGTTTCTAACAAAGATAATGTTTGCGGTAAAATATCATCTGAAACAAAAAACTTATGAACATTGTTCTTTTTTTGGTCTCTGTCTCTAACTGCAAATAACAAGGCCATAGCTTCGGCTGCTGATGTACTTTCATCTAAAAGTGAGGCATTTGCTATTTCCATACCGGTTAAATCGGTAACCATTGTCTGGAAATTTAACAAGGCCTCTAATCTGCCTTGTGCAATTTCGGCCTGATATGGCGTGTAGGCAGTGTACCATCCCGGATTTTCAAGAATATTTCTTTGTATAACAGCAGGTAAAATGGTAGGGTGGTAGCCTAAACCTATATAGGTTTTATATACTTTATTTTTTTTGGATAATTGATGCATATGAACAGTAAATTCCTGTTCGCTCATAGGTGCATCTAAATCCAATTCTTTTTTAAGTCTGATGTTATCAGGAATGGTTTGTGTAATAAGTTCGTCTATGGTATTAACACCGATGAAGTTTAGCATTTGCTGTTGTTCTTCCGGTCTTGGACCTATGTGGCGAAGTGAAAATTTTTTTGTGTTCATAGCAGTAAAAAAGTTCCTATTTTTTTGATGCACAAAAATACGTTTTTGCAGTGGTTTTAATGTTAAAGATTGCCAAAGTTTTTAACCATTTAAAGGCATTATTAACACTTGTATTATTTTTACGCAATGCACAATCTTAAAAAGTGGTTTGAGTTTTATTTAAACGCCAGTGTTCATGTGGCCTTGGCAGCAGTATCACTTACTTTAATTACTGCTTATGAATTTGCCATTAAACCTGATATTTCTCTCATCTTATTTGTTTTTTTCGCTACAATATCGGCTTATAATTTTGTAAAGTATTTTGGTATTGACAAAGCGCACTTTAAAGTTCGCACCTCAAATTTAAATCTCATTTTTTGGAGCTCTTTATGTTGTGTTATTTTGGCTGGTTATTTTATGATGTTCCTAAAAACCGAAGCGCTAGCAGTCATTGCTGTTTCGGGTTTGATTACCTGGTTTTACGCTTTTCCAAAATCGCCATTTCGTTTGTTATCAAAAGACATAAGAAATTTAAGAATGATTCCCGGGCTAAAGGTTTATTTGGTGGCATTGGTTTGGAGTCTTATAACTTTTATGTTACTCCTAGTAGAAAATGATGTTGAGCTATTACTTTTAATTTGGATATCATTCGTGCAGAGGTTTTTGATTTTGGTGGTTTTAATTCTGCCTTTTGAAATTAGAGATTTGCAATTCGACAGTTTAAAACTACAAACCATTCCGCAAAAAATTGGTGTAAAAAACACCAAATTGGTAGGTTTTATAATGATACTTGCAATTGCAATTTTAGAATATGTAAAACAGCAAGATGCAACGGTATACAGACTTTCTTTGTTAACTATATTGATAATATCAGCTGTATTTCTATTCTTTTCCAGAAAAAATTCTAATCAAGTTTATACCGGGTTTTGGGTAGAATCTATACCCGTTATTTGGCTTGTTTTAATGCTGCTTTTTAAGTTCTTGCTGGATGGTTAATTTAAGCGATTCCCGATCTTTAAGACTCATGCCTTTAAGGTTAGATTTTTTTAAAACTTCGGAGAGTTTTTGATTTTTTTTGGCATAGGAGCGTGTGATATGGCACCATGATAACCTGAGTTTTAATTCAAATTTTTCCCATATGGTGGCTTCGCCATATTGCGCTTTATCGCAGATATGCTTGGCTTCTTCGCACGATATAAATAAAAATCCTTTCTTCATTTTAAAACCAGTGTTTTTCTAAACATTCGGCCATGGCTGTTCGGGCTCTGTGAATTAACACCCAAAAATTAGACGTGGTAATGTTTAAATCATTACAAATATCTTCGGTTTCCATTCCTAAAATGGTTTTCATTTTAAATGCTTCGGCTTGTTTGGTGTTTAATTTGGCCAGGCAGCTATAAATAGCCGCACCCAATTCTTGGTTCTCAAACTCGTCTTCGGCAGTTTTATCAAATGGGTCGGCTACGTTGGTTTCGAGCCATTCGCCTTCATTGTCATCTCCGCTGTTAAATTGAATGCGAACTTCAGCTTTTCCCTTATTAGAATTTATTTTTCGGTAATAATCTATAATTTTTCTTTTTAAAATAGCAATAAGCCAGGTACGTTCATGTGCTTCACCTTTGAAATTTTTTAAAGCTCCCAGACCCGCAAGAAAAGTTTCTTGCACTAAATCTTTAGCAATTTCGCTTTCGTTAACTCTGCTAATGGTATAATTGAATAAATAGTCTGAATACAGATCTACCCAATTTTCCGGATTTAGTTCGTGTTTCATTGAAATTTTAAAGGTATTTCAAATGTAATTAAATTGATTGAAATCCCACAAGAACATTAAGTTAATAATCCGGCGCGTTTTAAAAGTGCTTCCGGTTTTGGTTCCTGACCTCTGAACTTTTTATATAAGGTCATAGGATCTTCGGTACCGCCTTGAGACAATACAAAGTTTTTAAATTTACCGGCAACTTCGGGATTAAAAATACCTTCTTCTTTAAAATATTCAAAAGCATCGGCATCTAACACTTCGGCCCATTTGTAACTGTAATAACCACTTGAGTAACCTCCTTGAAATATGTGTGAAAATGAGGTGCTCATGCAATTTTCGGGGACATCAGGAAAAAGATTGGTGTCTTTAAAAGCTGCTAATTCGTATTGCTTTACGTTATCAATATTGCTTGGGTTCATGCCGTGCCAGTTCATATCTAAAATTCCAAAACTTAATTGTCTTAAAGTTTGCAATCCTTGATGGAAAGTGGCCGCAGCTTTGATACGTTCAATGAAATCCATTGGAATGGGTTCTTCGGTTTCATAATGTCTTGCAAAAAGTGCCAGTGCATCTTTTTCGTAACACCAGTTTTCGAGAATTTGACTTGGAAGTTCAACAAAATCCCAATAGACACTTGTTCCCGATAAGCTGGGGTAAGTTGTATTGGCCAGCATACCATGTAACGCATGACCAAATTCGTGAAATAAGGTGGTTACTTCGTTAAAGGTTAATAGTGATGGTTTTGAGTTGCCCGATTTTGAATGGATGGGTTTTGTGAAATTGCACACTATTGATATGTGTGGTCTTTCATTCGCTTTATTTTTAACGTATTGTGATTTGTAACTGGTCATCCATGCACCATTGCGTTTGCCTTTTCGTGGAAAGAAATCTGCGTAGAATATGGCTGCTAATTCACCGTTTCCAAACTTTACCAAATAGGTTTTTACATCTTCGTGATAAGTGTCTATGTTGTTAACTTCTTCAAAATGTAAATCGTATAATTTTTCTGCAATTTTAAAAACGCCGTCAATAACGTTTTCAAGTTTAAAGTATGGTTTTAATAATTCGTCGTCAAGATTAAAACGCTCTTGTTTTAATTTTTCTGCAAAATAGGCGCTATCCCATTTTTGTAAAATATCAATTTCTTCCGTTTTATTGGCAAATTGCTGCAGTTCTTCAAACTCATTTATTGCTGCGGGTTTTGCTTTTTTAAGAAGTTCATTTAGAAACTTATTGACGGCTTCAGGCGACTTTGCCATACGCTCTTCTAAAACAAAATGAGCATGTGTTTTGTAACCCAACAGATTAGCGCGTTTATGTCTTAGTTTTGCAATTTCTAAAACAATTTTTTCGTTATTGTTGGGGTTGTTCTGAAAACCCTTTTTACCTGCTGCAATTGCTAGTTCCTTTCGAAGCATTCTGTTTTTAGCATAAGTCATAAATGGAATATAACTGGGGTAATCAAGAGTAAAAATCCAACCTTCTTTTTCTTTGCTTTCTGCCAATTGTCTGGCTGTTTCAATGGCACCTTCAGGTAATCCGTCAAGATCATTTTCATTGGTAATATGCAATTCGTAGTTATGCGTATCTGCCAATACATTTTCCCCAAATTTCAACTTTAAAGAGCTTAATTTTTTATCTATTTCGCGAAGTTTTATTTTGTCTTCATCCCTAAGATTGGCACCGTTTCGAGAAAAACTTTTATACTTTTTATCTAATAAAGTTTGTTGCTCTTTGGTTAAATTGAGCTGCTCTTTTTGTTCATAAACTTCTTTTATTCGCTGAAATAAAACTTCATTTAAAGTAATATCGTTACTAAATTCAGACAGTAAGGGTGAAATTTCCTGAGCCGTTTTTTGAATGTCATCGTTGGTTTCGGCGGCGTTAAGATTAAAAAAAATGCTTGTGATACGTTCTAATTGTTGACCCGAAAACTCAAGCGCTTCTATGGTGTTTTGAAAGTTTGGTTTATCGGGGTTAGACGTTATGGCATCGATCTCTGCTTTAGCTTCTTTGATAGCCTCTATGACGGCGGGTAAAAAATCCTCGGTTTTTATCTTTGAAAATGGCGCCGTTTGAAAAGGTGTTATAAATGGTTGATTTAATACGCTCATAGTGTAGTTATTTGTTTGACAGTATTGTATGTTTTTTCTTACCAATAATTTGATTAACTGTTATTTAACTAAATTTTATGCTTCATATAATAAAGTTATAATGTATCTTTGCAACAGATTTTGGGAAGAACATTTACATGGACTTCATAAAATGTTGATTAATAGCTGTAAAACCCTGGATATTTTCCGGGGTTTTTTAGTTTAAATCTTTAGCCGATTGCTCAACTTTTAATTTTAAATCGGCTTTGTAATCTAAAATTTTATTCAAAATTTCTTGATCAGAACTACCTAAAATTTGAGCAGCCAGTATACCGGCATTTTTGGCACCGTTAAGTGCAACAGTAGCCACAGGAACGCCACCAGGCATCTGTAAAATAGACAAAATTGAGTCCCAGCCATCAATAGAATTGCTGCTTTTTACGGGCACGCCAATTACCGGCAACGGGGTGATAGATGCAACCATCCCGGGAAGGTGTGCAGCACCACCGGCACCCGCAATAATCACGGCAATATCTCTTTTGTGCGCATTTTTGGCGTAATCTATCATTTTTTCAGGTGTACGGTGAGCCGATACAATATCAACTTCGGTGGTTATTCCGAATGATTTTAAAATCTCAATTGCTTCCTGCATTACGGGCAAATCGCTTTTGCTACCCATGATAACTCCAACTTTTTTCATCTGTTTATGGTTATTGTTTTTTAAAGGTCAGATGGAATTCGCCAATCATCGATTTGGGTGGTATCGACTTAATTGTTATGGCTCATTTCATAGACCTCTTATTAATAGGTTAGGTTAGGTACTGATTACTTTTATGGTTCTTTTTACTTGTTCTGCAATTTTTCTTGCTTCGGTTAAATCTTGGTTGACTATAGTAACATGCCCCATTTTTCTAAATGGTCGGGTTTCTTTTTTGCCGTATATATGTGGTGTTACACCTTCTAAAGAAAGTATCTTTTCAATATTTTCATACGCAACCGGACCGTTGTAATTTTCATCGCCTACCAAATTTACCATAACAGCGGCGGCCTTGCTTTTGGTGCTGCCTAAAGGGAAATTTAAAATAGCTCGCAAATGTTGTTCGTATTGCGAGGTGATACTGGCTTCAATGCTAAAATGACCTGAATTATGGGGTCTTGGTGCCACTTCGTTTACTAATAGGTCACCGTTCTTTGTTAAAAACATTTCAACAGCCAATAAGCCAACATGATTAAATGCGGCCGAGGTTTTCAACGCAATTAGCTGTGCTTTTTTTGCGTTTTCATCACTAATTCTCGCCGGGCAAATTACATATTCTACCTGATTGGCTTCAGGATGAAATTCCATTTCAACCACAGGATAAGTCGCTACCTGACCCGAAACAGATCGGGCCACAATAACAGCCAATTCCATTTCAAACGCAATTAAATTTTCGGTAATGCACTCGCCGGCTGTTAAATTATCTAAATCTGAATAGGTTTTAACAATTTTCACGCCGTAACCATCATAACCAAATCTGGTGCTTTTCCACACAAAAGGAAAGCTTAAACTTTCGTTATTAATGGCGGTTAAAATTTGATCTTTATAAGCAAATCTCGAAAACGGTGCTGTTGGAATGTTGTTATCTACATAGAACAATTTTTGTTGAGACTTGTCCTGAATAGTTCGTAAAGTTTTTGAACTTGGGTAAACTTTTATACCTTCTTTTTCAAGTGCTTCTAACGCTTCAACGTTAACGTTTTCAATTTCAATAGTAACTACACCGGCTCTTTTTCCAAAGTTGTAAACTGTATCGAAGTCCATTAAATCTCCTACAAAAAACTCATTACATGCAATTTTGCATGGTGCGCTTTCACTTGGGTCTAGCACAAGTGTATGCACATCAAATTTACGGGTTTCTTGCAGTAGCATTTTACCCAATTGGCCACCGCCAATAATACCCAATTTAAAATTTGACGAGAAATAATTCATTAATCACTATTTGTTGCAAAAATACAAACCAATTCTTGCTTGTAAAACTTATTGGTAAAACATTCTGATTTTGTATTCGTAAATGCTTAAACAAATGATTATCTTTGCATTTTTAAAACAAAACTCAGTGATAAAGTTACACGATTTGGAGTTTAAGCCATTTGTTTCAGCTGAAAAACTCGATGCGGTGGTTTCAAAGATGGCCAAGGAAATTGCTGCCGACTTAAAAGATGAAGTTCCTGTGTTTGTTGGCATTCTGAATGGATCGTTTATGTTTGTGAGCGATTTTGTGAAAAAATACCCCAACCCGTGCGAAGTAACTTTTATTAAACTGGCATCGTACGAAGGCGTAAAATCTACCGAAGACATTCAGCGTTTAATAGGTCTTACTCAAGATTTATCAGGAAGAACTGTTGTTATACTTGAAGATATCATTGATACCGGTGGGACGCTCAATGAAATTTATCGCATTTTTAAAAACGAAAACGTCAAACAACTCATTATAGCCACCTTGTTTTTTAAACCCGATGCTTACAACAAGGATTTTAAAATTCACTTTGTAGGCATGGAAATTCCCGATAAGTTTATTGTTGGATATGGTTTGGATTATAACGGATTAGGCAGAGATTTACCTGAAATATATCAACTAAAATCTACTCAATACATGACAAATATTGTACTTTTTGGACCTCCGGGTGCAGGAAAAGGCACACAAGCCGAATTTTTAAAAGAAAAATACAACCTGGTTCATATATCTACCGGAGATGTGTTTAGATATAACATTAAAAACGAAACAGCACTTGGCATGTTGGCCAAATCTTATATGGATAAAGGTGAATTGGTTCCGGATCAGTTAACCATTGATATGTTAGAAGCCGAAGTTGAAAAAAATCAGGATGCCAATGGTTTTATTTTTGATGGTTTTCCAAGAACATCAGCGCAAGCAGAAGCACTCGATCAGCTTATGGAGCGCAAAGACTCTCAAATTAATGCCATGATTGCTCTGGAGGTAGAGGATGAGGTATTGGTAAAAAGATTGCATGAAAGAGGAAAAACCAGTGGTCGTCCCGATGACGCCGATGAAAATATTATTAGAAATCGCATTACCGAATATTACAATAAAACTGCTGTCCTGAAAGATTTTTATGCAGCAAAAAATAAATATTTTGGAGTTGATGGTGTAGGTTCGATTGAAGAAATTACAGCGCGTTTGAGTAAGGTGATAAACGAACTATAAACATCTAAATTTTTCAGCGATTAAAACCAAATGTCATGGATTTTATAACACCGGGTTCAGGACTTGTTATTTTAACAATAGTATCATTTTTAGTGTTGTTACTTCCACTTTTGGCATTGATCAGTATTGTGAAAAATCAATTTGGAGGAAATGATAAAATTGTTTGGGTTCTTATTGTACTGCTGTTACCTCTCTTGGGAGCCATTTTATATTTTGCCATAGGGAGACAACAACGAGTGCAATCACAACAATAACATTTTTGATTTTAAATTCTATTACTAAAGAAGACAACAGTTCAATAACTTAATAAAAGGATTCCCGTTTGCACGGGAAATAAATATGACCGAAGGTAATTTTGTAGATTATGTAAAAGTTTTTGTTACTTCCGGTAATGGTGGTAAAGGTTCTTCGCATTTACACAGGGAAAAATATGTTGAAAAAGGCGGTCCTGATGGCGGTGATGGTGGCCGTGGCGGACATGTGATAGTTAGAGGGAAATCTAATTTGTGGACTCTCTATCATCTCAAATTTAAAAGACATTTTAGAGCTGAACATGGCGAACATGGCAGTAAATCAAGAAGTACCGGTGCCGATGGGAAAGATGAATACATCGATGTGCCTTTAGGAACTGTTGTTAAAGACACCGAAACCGGTGAAGTGCTATTTGAAATTACCCAAGAAGGCGAGGAAAGAATTATTGTTGAAGGTGGAATGGGCGGCCGAGGAAACTGGCACTTTAGAACATCTACCAATCAAACGCCGAGATATTCGCAACCCGGTATACCCGGTCAGGAAACACAAATTACATTAGAGATGAAAGTGCTGGCCGATGTTGGTCTGGTTGGTTTTCCAAATGCGGGGAAATCAACGCTGTTATCAGTAATAACCTCAGCGAAGCCCAAAATAGCCGATTATGAGTTTACAACTTTAAAACCTAATTTAGGAATTGTAGAATACAGAGATTTCCAATCGTTTGTAATGGCCGATATACCCGGAATTATTGAAGGCGCTGCAGAGGGCAAGGGCTTAGGCCATTATTTTCTCAGACATATTGAACGCAATTCAACTTTACTTTTTTTAATACCTGCAGATGCCAAAGATATTGTCGAGCAGTATCGTATCTTATTAGACGAATTAAAACGCTATAATCCTGAGTTGTTAGATAAAAACAGATTTATTGCCATTTCAAAATCCGATTTATTAGACGAAGAACTTAAAGCCGAGCTCAAACAAGAGCTTGACAAAACGCTCAATGTACCTTACATGTTTATATCATCGGCCGCAAATATGGGTATTACCGAACTAAAAGATAAACTTTGGCAAATGCTCAATAATTAGTTATTTAGTATTTAGAAATTTCAACTAAATACCCAATGAAAGCAAAAATAAAATTATTATTGGATGATGCGTCCCAAAACAAATGGAGCCGATTTGTGTCATTAAGCATTCAGCTTCTAATTATTATTTCATTAATTGCCTTTTCCATTGAAACCTTACCTGATTTAAGCGAAAGCACACAATATTGGCTGCAAATCATCGAAATTGTTTGTGTTGTTATTTTTACTGCTGAATACCTTCTCAGAATTTATGTAGCTGACCATAAGTTCAAGTTTGTTTTTAGCTTTTTTGGAATAATAGACTTATTAGCAATTCTGCCTTTTTACTTATCGTTTGGAGTGGATTTAAGGTCTTTGAGAACGCTCAGATTTGTCAGGTTATTTAGAGTGTTTAAATTGGTGCGGTACAATCGGGCCATCAGGCATTTTACCAATGCTATTAAAACCGCCAAAGAAGAAATATTACTATTTCTATTTGTTACTCTAATACTTATTTATTTGTCGGCCGTTGGTATTTACTATTTCGAAAATGCAGCACAGCCCGAAAATTTTTCATCCATATTTTCTAGTTTGTGGTGGGCCATCGTAACCCTCACAACAGTTGGTTATGGAGATATTTATCCAATTACAGTTGGTGGCAGAGTATTTACATTTTTTATTCTTTTAATTGGTTTGGGAATCGTAGCCATACCAACCGGGATCATTTCTTCGGCTTTAACTAAGACCATTGATAAAAAATAGATTTTTTTTGTCTAATACGCCATAATATTGGTATACGTTCTCAAGAATAAACTTGTTGAACGGCCGTCGTTTTTATCTGAAACTAAATTATTATCTTTATAATAAAATTGAAAATGATGAAAATGAAAGCCTTGCTCCAGTTTGTTTTTGTAATATGCTTTTTTTCGTGCGGACCGGTAATTAATTACGACTACGAACACAGAACCGATTTTTCGCAATACAAAACCTATAATTTCTTTGACGATATTGAAAGTGGTATGAGCGAATTAGACGAAAACCGCTTTAAGGAAGCCATCACTACAGTCTTTAAAGCCAAGGGTTATGAAATGTCTGATACGCCCGATTTTTTTGTTGATATACAGTCTGAATTATACGAAGTGGCTCAAGACGGAGGCTTTGGTGTTGGCATTGGTGGTACCGGTGGTAATATGGGTGGGGGTATGAGCGTAGGTATTCCGGTAAGTCAAAATACTACCCGAAGGGTCATTATTTTAGAATTTCTCGACAAAGACCGACGAACACTTTTTTGGCAAGCCGTTGCCAGAGGCGCTTATAAGCAAAATGCCTCACCCGAAAAACGCCAATTGGATTTTTTGAAATTAGTTGATAAGATTTTGTCTGGTTACCCACCAAAGAAAACGGCTAAAAATTAAAATCTTTAGCCGTAAACTAAATTGTTTTTATTTCAAAAGAGACTGATATTTATCTTTATAACCAAAGAGTACCGCTATGTTTAAAATTAATAACATGGCCGCGCCACCAATACCTCCGGGATCTAAAGTTAAATGAAATAATACAGCATTAATCGAAACACTCATTAAAATGAGAGCTAGTAAAGCGCCATATTTATTAAATATAAAAGCTAAGCCTGCTATAATCTCTACGATTGCTACTAAAACTAAGGTTTTAGCATTCATTAAAGCGCCAAAATATGCGCCTGCATCTTCAGATATTTCGGGCATTGGCATAAAGTTGAAAAACTTATTAAGACCAAAAACTAAAACAAAAAGACCTAGTAAAATTCTTAAAATTAAAAAAAGTTTCGAGTTCATAATTTTGATTGTTTAGTTAGTAATTCATTTGATGTAATGCTTAAGTCGTTATGTTGACATATTACTTACAAAAGAGGTCAATTAATAGTTCAAAATACCGTTATTTAACCATTACTTTTTTTCATCTGTAATTTATGATAAAAAATGTATTTTAGCAAGCACATTAATTATCCCAACTATGGAAACTAACAAACCAAACAAAAAAGTGACGCGTGTTTCGGGTGGTGACAACACTTCGCACCAAGCCACAACCACAACCTTTGTCCCAACAGCAGAAGCCAAAGGGAAAGCCAATCAGTTACGCACCTTTGCGGTGATTTCATGGATTTTAGCTATTGCTGCGCAAATATTTGCCATTACCTTGCTGTTTAAGCCACCGGTTAACATGACCTGGTTGATTATACTAATTGTAGTGGATTTAATTTTTGCCATCATTGGCGCTGTACTTTGGAAAAAGTCAAACCGACTTGATCCTGCATCTGAAAAGGATAAATTTAAATTCTTTATGCAAAGTCAGTTGGGCATGGTGGTAGCCATTATTGCCTTTTTACCATTGGTGATTTTTATTTTTACCAGCAAAAATTTAGACGGTAAACAAAAAGGAATTGTAGGCAGTATTGCCGTGGTAGCTTTAGTTATAGCCGGAGTTACCGGATTTGATTTTAATCCGCCATCGATAGAGCAATATACCGAACAGACCAGACGTGTTGAATGGTTGCAAGGCTCTAACTTTGTGTATTGGACCAAATCAGGAACTGTCTACCATTTATATAACGATTGTTCTTATATCAATACCGATAGAACTACCGAAATTTTTGAAGGTTCAGTGGCCCAAGCCAGAGAGTTAAAAAACATAGCCAACTTGTGCAGCCGTTGCGAAAACAGAAAAATCAAAGAGAAAAACCTCGACGAAGCCGACTATCAAGAGCAAATAGAGGCACTTGATGAAGCGGTAGAAGAGTAGACCATAAGTTACAACAGTTAGTAAAAGGCGGCAAGTTAATTGTCGCCTTTTACGTTTATTCTAATGCCTTCACTATGACTGCTAAACTCCGGTGCATACATACTTTGAATGGTAGTAATGCCGTTACTCATATTACCCGAATTATTAACCCTTAAATCGTATTCAAATACGTATATACCTTTGGGCAAAAAGTCTATAAAGAAATTGGTAGCCGCATCTTTGGTGGCTTCATAATAGCCCAAACCGTCTTGCCATTTATAACTCGATATCACATTAACCGGTTCTAATCCTGCTGCGCGCATATCTTTTAAATGAATAAACTCTAGGTCGCGATCACTGCGTAATTCTATCCTTACTTTTATTAAATCACCAACTTTCAACACGCTGTTATCTTTAATTTCGGTAATCACTTCACCTTTGGCTGTATTTGATTTTAAGAATAGGGTTTTAGTTAATTTTAAACCTGTCTCAGCAGATGTGATTTTGTCTAAATCCTCAAAATATTGCCAGTACAGACTTCCCCAGGCAATACCTTCGCCTTTTTTCTTCAATGAAACTTCGGCCATCTCAGGCTTAATATCGTTGGTGTTCCAAGACGTTTTAAAATAACCGGTACCGGCTTCAACTTTTACTGCGTCTATAGTGGCAGGGTTGATAGATTGGTTTCCTACGGTTACTTCAACAGCATCGGTAATACTTAACCAGTCGCTGCCTTGTAGCAATAAAGCATAAACCGCATCGGCGGTAGATTTGGTAGTTTTCCAGCTGTTGGTTTGCTTATTTTTAAGTAACCATATTTTAAGGTTATCAATCGTTTTGGTGTTGTTTTCAATTTCTGAAAAAACTTCCACCATCAAGGCCTGAGTTTCTACCGGTGCCTGATACCAATACCAAGATGCCGTGTTTTCTTTCCAATACATGCCTAATTCATCGCTAATAATGGCATTTTCTTTGAGCGATTTTAAAATTTTATCGGCAACTACAGGTTTTTCGGCTCTATGGGTGATGAGCGCCATTAATCCCTTCGCATACAATGATCTTTTTAACCAATACTTTTCTATTTGACCTAAATAATAGTTAGTAATATCTTTTACTTCTTTGCTTTTTTCGATGTCAGGGAAAAAGCTTCTCATATATAAATAATGCAATTGCGTGTAGCTTAAGTGGTCTTTACTAAGATCTACATTGGCGTTAAATTTTGTAAGGTCATGATATTCCTTAACAAAGGCATTATCTAAATAAGATACTGCCTGACTAATCATGTTCTCATTATCTTGAGCCGACACATTAAGATGTTTTAAATGGCCAAAACCAGTAATGATATGTTGGGTAATGAATCTGTTCTCTCTACCACCTTCAAACCAAGACCAGGCACCATTGCCCAGTTGATTGTTTTCTAATTTGCGTTGCGCCACCTCGAGTTCATTGGTCATTTTATTCAAGTCGAAGAGTAAGGCTATGCGCTTTTTTTGTTCTGTTTCAGATTGTGCTTCGTTCAGCCACGGTGTTTCTTGAATGATAATTTGTTTGAGTTCCTCATTTTTCTCTAGATTGCTGATCAAGGCATCTTGTGACGCCCATTGGTTAAACACCTCTTTTATTCTTGGGTTTGAATTTGCTATGAAACTTGCAAGCGCATTGGCGTAGAATCTTGAGAAAATCTGTTCGTTGCAATCGTATGGATATTCCATTAAATAGGGCAGTGCCTGCACCGCATACCAAGCCGGGTTTGAGGTAATTTCCAGCGTAAGTTTGTGATGTTTTAAGGTGTTTGAGGTATTGTTTTTTAATTTGTCTAACACAAAGGTTCTGCTTTCGTTGCTTTTTACCCACATAGGCAAGGTTTCGGTCACTAACATTCGGTTTGACAATACCGGTAGGGCATTTTGCTCGCCATCACTAAAATCGCCCGATTTGGCAATAATTTTATAATGGACGGCATCAACAGTGTCTGGAATTGTAATGTCCCAAGATACATTGGTGTTGCCATTGGCATCAACTGTAAAACTTTTAACAGCATTTATATTTCCTAAGTCTAAGTCTATTGATTTTTCTGTAAAAGCGTCAAACAATTGTAACACCGCGTCGCCTGTTAATTGTTGCGTGCTCAGGTTGGCAATTTTGGCGCTGATGGTAATTTGGTCGCCATGACGTAAAAATCTCGGTGCATTGGGTATCACCATCAATTCTTTTTGGGTCACGGCCTGAAGGGTTGTTACACTACTTTCTAAATTTTTGGTGTGCGCTAACAATTGGAGCTTCCATTGTGTTAAAGCCTCGGGTGAGGTAAAACTGAAACTCACATTCCCATCGGCATCGGTTTGAAGGTGTGGGAAGAAGAAGGCGGTTTCTTCGAGGTTTTTTCTGATTTTGACCGTTGAGAAATCTAATTCATTTTGAATACTATCAATCGATTTTGTTATTGGACTCCCATATCCTGTCACTACTACTTCATCTAATCTTGGATTATTTTCCAGTTCTTCAATTGCCATTTCTAAACCATCAGTACTTTCATTTAGTTGGACAGGTGCTTGTGCCATGTTTTTAAGTCTGTAATTATTCTTACTATTAAATCCAAAATAAAACCCAAACCAATTCAACGCATCATACGATTGTTGGGGATAACTCATACTATAATTGGGTAAGTAAACCCTTAAATTCTTGGTGCCAAAACTCAATTGCGACCAGCGGGTTTGTTTGGCGTAATAGGTGGGTTTTGAAATGGGATTAA
Organism: Paucihalobacter ruber; assembly: GCF_006494535.1. Classification (GTDB taxonomy): domain Bacteria; phylum Bacteroidota; class Bacteroidia; order Flavobacteriales; family Flavobacteriaceae; genus Paucihalobacter; species Paucihalobacter ruber. The sequence continues at coordinate 490,205 of NZ_VHIQ01000003.1, read as the reverse complement.
ACGTCCAGTTATGCGATTTAAACTGATCTAAAGATGCATCATACATACTTGCCAACAGTTCGGCACTTACTTTTTCCCCTTTTGGACCCTTTATTTTAAATTGCCAGGTTTCGTTAGTTCCCGGTTGCAGTTTGTCTCTAAATACAAGGGTTTCAATATTTAAATCGGTTGAAGGATAGGGTACATTTATAACCAAACTGCCGTTGTCAAAACTGTTGAAGGCAGCGTAACTGTAATTAATTGAAAATCCGCCTTCATCACCTTTATTTACCGGAATGGCAATGGTTTTCTTCGAGTTATTGAGTTCAATTACATAGCTATTAATGGTTTGTTTTCTCTTTTCGATGTCAATGGTAACCGTGATATTAGCCGCTGAACCTATGGTGAGCATTACAAAATCATCCGGCTGATAAACGTTGTTGTTGGTATAGATTTCAAAAAGTTTTTTCTCACTAACCGTTTTATCATCTTTACCAAAAACTTTAAAAAATGCCGATGTTTTGACGGTTTGATTGAAGTTGTCTTCGCTTTCAAGTTCAATCACATAATCGCCTGAAAGCCATTTTTTAATGTTTCCAAGTTTGATAGATTTGGAATTACCGGTATCAAAACTTTGCTCAAAAACTAATGCCGTTTTGGGTGTTTCAGCGGAATTTGGATTGCTGTAAATGTCGTGAGGAAATAGTGTTTTAAATTCAGCTTCGGTTAACGAAGGTAAGTCCGGTGCCAACCATGGTCTGGGTCTGGTTACGGTTTCAGGTTCTTGAAGTTTATAGATTTTGATGTTACCTTTAGCAGGCACAAATTGACCGTTAAGGTTATTGGTTTGAATGGCGATATCGTGATTTTTATCGCCTTTTTCAAGTTCTGAATTCACCAAAATAGCAGCCGTCATTGCGTGATAACCAACTTTTACAATGGTTTGCGTGCTTCGGGTTTCTCCATTGATATCGGTGATATCGGCAGTGACTTCGTAGGTAAATACAGGCTGATGTGTTTTATCAACTGATTCGTCAGGAATGGCCTTAAACATTACATCAAATTTACCATTGGCATCTGTTTGGGTTTCCCCGAAGGTAATTTCCTGAGATTGGGCGTAATACGGAGGTCTAAACCCGTACCAACGCGGAAATTGCACAGTTCTCACCACCCGATATTGCACTTTGGCATTGGTAATATTGCTGCCGGCATAGGCTTTGGCTTCGCCTGTTACTTTTATACTGTCGTTAACGCGAAAAGTCTCGGTAATGGGTTGAAAGTTTGCTTCAAACTTAGGTCGTTTGTATTCTTCAACCGAAAAATAAACTTCATGGTATATATCAATGTCATCAGCATCAATTTCAATAGAAAACTCGCCTGTTAAGGTGTTTGAAGGTAATATAAAACTACCGCTAACCGAGCCGAATTCGTTGGTTTTTAGTTGGAGTGTAGTGAGCTCGTCGTCGTTGGTGTCGTATAAAATTATTTCTACTATCTGGTTGGGCACTACTTCACTTTTATCGTTCTCGGTTTTAATTACAATAGCTTTAAAATGGACGGTTTGTCCGGGTCTGTAAATACTTCTGTCTGTAAAAATGAAGGACTGGTAGTCAATCTCTTTTTTACCCGGTTTAGACTGCTCGCCAACAAACGAATTTCCGAAGTATGCTGTCTGCTTTTGATACGACACTACAAAATTTAAATCTCGGTATTGTTTATCGCTTTTAAACAACTTAAACTCTCCGTTTTTATCGGTGGTATAAGTTTGATATTTAAGCGGTAAGTTATATTGTTCTTTGTAGCTAATATCAATGGCTGCTCCAACAATGGGTTTGCCGTTATTGCGGTTAATGATTTGAAATATTTCTTCAGTTTGAGTCCATTTAGAAGTTAAAGCCAAATCGGTTAGCTGAATGGTAGAAAACGCAAAAGTTTCTGGATCATTAGCACGTTCAGCAAAAACAATATATAAACCGTTTTCTAATTTTGGAATAACAATTTCTGTGCTGTGTTGCTGGTAATCGTTTTCGTTAGGTAGTTTGGCTTGCCAGGTTTCAGTGGGTTTTAAAGCTTTAATAAACGAATATTGATTATCTTTTCGATAGGTTTTGTTGAAGATTTCAAGTTGTTCTTGACTAATTTTAATAGCCGAAAAGTCGAGAGTTTCAATATTTCTATATGTTACGAGGCTAAAAGTATTTTTATCTAGCGGCAAAAATTGCTCTGTCTTTATGCTTAGCTGAGTTTGAAGAATTTGTTGTTTTAAAACTTCGGCTTTTTTAGATGATAAACTGTTAGAATTAATAGCACTGATGGTATTACAAATTTCCAAGGATTCTTTTATTTTCCATCTATGTTCGTTGTTGGTTTGTGGATTGTAGGTGTTACCTTGTTTATAATACAGTGCCGCCAATTCAAATTGATATAATCCCGAAATTTCTCCTGTGTTTTGACCAATAGCTTTTTCTAAGGAAGCTTTAAGAAGTTGGTCTTTGTTGTCTTTTACAGCATTTTGATAAACAAATTGCAGTCTTTGGATATCGGCATCAACTAAAGCAAGTTTGTTTGTGTCGTTGAGATGAAATTTTATAAGTTGCTGATAAATTTTGAGTGCGTTGTGTTGAAGCGACGTAGTATCGGTAGTTGTAATTTTTAGTTCTGAAAAGGTTTTAGCGTCTTCAAAGAACGATTCACGATCGATTAAAAATTTATCGGCCGGTTGATTGATGCTGCTTTCAGGAGTTTTGTAAAAATCCAAAGCGCCATGTGCCAGCAAATCAAAAAGTGTTGGTCTGTAAAGTTCAGAATTAGGGACTTTAATTAGTAAGCTTTCGTAAGCATTTAATGATGTTTTTTGAAGTGTTTCAGGTTGATGAAGCGCTTTTTGAAAATGCGAATGAATTTCGTTAAAAAGCGTACTCAAATCCCAAGTTCTAAAATCATCCGAAGGTTTTCCGTCAGTGGTACTGCGGTTATAAAATTTATATCTGTTCTGCTTAAAATATTGCCAATAAAGGTCGGCAAGCATATATTCCAGCAAATTTTTGGTAGGTACTTTGCTCTTATTAATTTTGTTTTTAAACTTATGTATAATGTTGAGTTCAGCATCTTCTTGTAATATCAAGGTGTATTTACTTTGATAAATCAGGCACTTAATGAGTTGTTGCTCATTGTTTTCTTTTTCGGCCTGTTGCCAAATCCGGTCAACAACTTTTGAGGCAGATTGGGTGAGTCCGTCGTTTTCAAGTTTGGTGACTTCTTCCCAAAGTTTGTCGTAATTGTTGTTTTGCGCGTTTGTAATTCCTGTGAATATCATAATAATGAGCGCGATTCTTAAGTAAGGCATGATGACTAATTTTTATATGAAAGTAGTTTCAAAAGCTGTTCCAAAAATGAAATATCGATATAAATAATATTCACTTTCATTTGAGTGTCTATGTTTTGTGTCCAGCACCAATATACATTTTTAAACAATTTAATCAATATTGTGTAAGTTTACAAGGTTGAATGCGACATTTAAATTATGATTAAAACATTTATTTTGATGTTATTCCCTTTGTTTTGCTGGTCGCAATTGGCGATTCAGAAAACGCATCAATACATTGAAAATAAGTCTTATATAAAAGCGCAACAAACCATTGAAAACTTCTTAAGTCAAAATCCCGACCATTCCGAAGCTATGGAGCTTTACGGCGATACTTTTGGCTATCTCACCAAATGGGACGAAGCCATTGACATCTATAAAAATCTGGTTTTAAAAGAACCTAACAGTGCTAATTTTCAATACAAATATGGTGGTGCTTTGGCAATGAAAGCCTTATCGGTTAGTAAAGTGAAGGCTTTAAGTTATGTGTTTGACGCCAAAAATGCATTTTTAAAGGCGGCAGAATTAGATAAAAACCATATTGATACGCGTTGGGCCTTGGTTGAATTGTACATGCAATTACCCGGGATTTTTGGTGGTAGTTTTAAGAAATCCTTGGCTTATGCCAATGAATTGGAAAACATCTCAAAAGTTGACGGCTATTTGGCAAAAGGCTATATTTATGAATACGATAATAACCCCGATCAAGCGGAATTGTATTATAGAAAAGCTGTTCTGGTTGGCGGATCGTTGACTTGTTATGAAAAATTGAGTAATTTTTACGAAAAACAACAAAAACCCGAAAACGCCATACAAACCATACAAACCGGTATTGATAAGCATCAACGTAACGCGTTGCACTATCAATTAGGAAAAGTTTGCGCCGAATATAATTTGCAGTTAGACAAAGGTGAACATTGCTTAAAAACCTACATTCAAAATTACACAGCCAAAGACGGCGTGCCTGTGGCTTGGGCCAATTACCGACTCGCACAAATTTACAGACACAAAAAAGACAAAATAACGGCGTTAAATTATATTCAATTGGCAATGTCCCAGTTACCAGATATTAAATATTTTAAGGAAGAACAGCAACTTATTCTTTCGCTTTAAAGTATTTTTTTGTCTTCTATTATCTTTTTCGGGAAAAATTACATGTATCAATTAGGAATACAAATCATGAAAAATTCGTAATTTTAAGCACTTAAAATTCAAGATTTTTTAACTTAATCAAATTTAATATTACAACATGAAAAAAATGTTTAAAATTTTGCTCATGGTGTTTATGGTCTTGCCATTAAGCGCCAATGAAGGCATGTGGTTTTTAATGCATATTGAAAGACTCAATTATGTCGATATGCAAAAAATGGGCTTGCAACTTACGCCCGAAGAAATTTACAACATCAACAATTATAGTTTAAAAGACGCCATTGTGCAATTTGGCGGTGGTTGTACTGCCGAAATTATTTCTAAAAACGGACTCGTACTCACCAATCATCACTGTGGATATGGACAAATAGCCGAACTGTCTACCGAAGAAAACGATTACCTCACCAATGGTTTTTGGGCCAAAGATTACAGCGAAGAATTAAAGCCTGCTAATTTATCGGTGCGATTTTTCGTAAGAATGGACGATGTAACCGAGCGAATTTTAAGTTTGGTGAATGAAGGTATGACCGAGTTAGAACGCGAGAAAATTATCAATCAAGAAATAGCAAAAATTCAAAAGGAAAACGACGAAGGTGGTAAGTATACGGTTTCGGTACGTCCATTTTATAGTGGTAACGAATATTACTATTTTGTTTATCAAGACTATACAGATGTGCGTTTGGTAGGAACACCACCAAACAGTATCGGAAAATTTGGTGGTGATACCGATAACTGGGAATGGCCACGTCACACCGGTGATTTTTCGTTGTTTAGAGTGTATGGTGATGCTGAAGGAAATCCTGCCGCCTATTCACAAGACAATGTGCCGGTACAGGTTAAATACCACTTACCGGTAAGCATGAAAGGTTACGAAGAGAACGATTTTTCAATGATATTAGGATATCCCGGTAGAACCAATAGATGGATGCCATCGGCCGGAATAGATCAAAACGTGAAATATGCCTATCCCGCTTGGGTTGAAGGTTCAAAAACGTCCATGGATGCCATGAAAAAACACATGGAACAAAATCAGCAAGTTAATTTGGATTACGCTTCCAAATACGCCAGTATTGCTAATTATTGGAAAAACAGACAAGGTATGATTGACGCCCTTACACAGCACAAAACCGCCGAGGCTAAAAGAGCTAAAGAGGAAGAATTTGTGAAATGGATTAACTCAAAGGATAAAAAGCTGGGTGGGAAAACAGGTCAGGCTGAACGTATCAAAAACTACGGAAACGTAATGGACGCCATTAATAACTACTACGAGCAAACCAACGTTAAAAGTAAAGACGATAATTACTTGGTGAGTGTTTTAAGAGGAAGCAATATGATTACACTTCCCAATAGATTAAGTAGAATGATGTCTGAAGTAATGGAAAGTGATGCCATGGATGAAGTGGCTTTTGATGAAAAAATCCAACCGCAAATAGACAATCTGTACGCCAAGTTATATATGCCTTTAGAACGCGATGTGTTTATCGAAACCCTTAGCTTATACGCAAATAAAGCCTCAAATCCCATCGAGTCTTTGGTTAAAATGAAGGATAGTGGTTCAGATATTAAAATGCAATTGGGTCAATTGTTCGATGCCAGTATTTTAAGTTCGAAGGAAAAGTTGTCTCAGTTTGCGAAGAATCCTGACAGAGACGCCTACATCAGCGACCCGTTAATTCAGCTCTCTAATGAACTTTTTACTGCGTATCGTTATGAGTCTGATGAATTAAAAGTACTTGGAGAGCAATATCAAAAAGGCTTCAGAAATATGATAAAAGGCATGAGAGAAATGAACCCTGATGTTACTTATTATCCCGATGCTAACAGTACACTAAGATTAACTTACGGAACAGTGAGACCGCTTCCTTTAGGCGCAAAACCAAACGACGCTGCCGTTAATTATTTTACCACCTTAAAAGGAACGGTTGCTAAGTATGTGCCGGGCGATGAAGAGTTCGATATGCCGCAGCGACTCATAGACTTGTATAACAATAAAGATTTTGGCCCCTATGCAGATAAAATGGGTCACTTACCTGTTAATTTCTTGACAGATCATGATATTACCGGCGGAAATTCCGGGTCACCGGTATTAAATGCCAAAGGCGAATTAATTGGGTTGGCATTTGATGGTAATATTGAAGCCATGGCCGGCGATGTGATTTTTGACGAACAATTACAACGCACCATTAGCGTAGATATTAGATACGTACTGTTTATCATCGATAAATATGCCGGCGCCAAGCATATAGTTGATGAGCTTACTTTGGTGAACTAAAAAAATAGGAGATAAATTTTAAAACCTGCCTTTAATCTGGGCAGGTTTTTTTATTCACAATACTTATCTTTACACCTCATTTATTGCAACCATGAACATACATTTTATAGCCATTGGCGGTAGTGCTATGCATAATTTAGCATTGGCACTTCACCTAAAAGGCGATACCATTACAGGCAGCGACGACGAAATTTTTGAACCATCTAAATCCAGATTGGATGCAAAGGGATTACTACCGGAAACCTTTGGGTGGTTTCCTGAAAAAATCACCTCAAACTTAGATGCCATCGTTTTAGGAATGCACGCCAAAGCCGATAATCCCGAGCTTTTAAAGGCACAGGAATTAGGTTTAAAAGTTTACAGCTATCCCGAATTTCTTTACGAACAGTCTAAGCACAAAACCCGTGTAGTTATAGGTGGCAGCCACGGAAAAACCAGCATCACCTCGATGATTTTACATGTAATGCAGTATCACGAACGCGATGTTGATTATATGGTTGGCGCGCAATTAGAAGGATTTGATGTAATGGTGAAACTCACCCTAGACAACGATTTTGTTGTTTTAGAAGGCGATGAGTATCTGAGTTCACCAATTGACCGCAGACCAAAATTTCATTTATATAAGCCCAATATTGCTTTATTAAGCGGAATTGCCTGGGATCATATCAACGTGTTTCCAACCTACGAAAATTATGTAGGACAGTTTAAAATATTTGTTGATAGTATTGTTGAAGGCGGCAGTATCACTTACAATGCAGAAGATTTTGAGGTAGTAAAAGTGGTGCAATCTTCACAAAACACCATTCGAAAGTTGCCTTATTACACGCCTAATTATTCGGTTGTAAACGGACAAACCTTCTTGGAAACTACAGAAGGTGAGTTACCTATTGAAATTTTTGGTAAACACAACCTCAATAACCTGGCAGGTGCCAAATGGATTTGTCAGCACATGGGCATTGACGAAGACGATTTTTACGAAGCCATTGCCACCTTTAAAGGTGCCAGCAAACGTCTTGAAAAAATTGCCGAATCAAAAACAGGTGTGGCTTTTAAAGATTTTGCACATTCACCCAGCAAGGTAAAAGCTACCACGCAGGCCGTAAAAGAACAATACACTGACAAAAATTTAATAGCTTGTCTGGAGTTACACACGTACAGCAGCTTAACACCTGAATTTTTAAAGGAATATAAAAACACCCTTGATGCAGCCGATACAGCCGTAGTTTTTTACTCGCCGCACGCTGTAGAAATCAAAAAATTACAACCCATTACAGAACAACAAATAGCAGACGCTTTTCAAAGGGAAGATTTAATCATCTATACCAATCCGGCAGCATTTAAAGCCTATTTGTTTTCACAAAATTTTGAAAATAAAGTCTTGCTGCTGATGAGCAGTGGTAATTATGGTGGTTTAAATTTTGATGAGGTAAAAACCTTGATAGCCTAACCCAGTTTGTTTTTGAAAAAAGTGATGGTTCTTTGCCATGACAATTCAGCCGCTTCCTGGTCGTATCTTGGTGTTGAGGTATTGTGAAAACCGTGGTTAACGTTTGGGTAGAAATGCACTTCATATTCAACTTTGTTAGACTTCAAAATGGCTTCATAGTCTGGCCACCCGGCGTTAACACGCGTGTCTAATTCGGCAAAGTGAAGCAATAACGGAGTTTTTACCTGAGCAGCTTCTTCGGCTGTTGGCTGACCGCCGTAATAAGGAACAGCAGCCAATAATTCGGGCATTTTTACAGCCATCATATTAGAGACCCAGCCGCCAAAGCAAAATCCAACCACCCCAATATTACCATTGCAATCGGGATGCGTTTTTAAAAAGTAGGCCGCCGCTATAAAGTCTTCTAACATTTCCATTCTGTCGCGCTGGCGCTGCAAAGCTCGACCTTCGTCATCATTGCCCGGATAACCACCGAGTGGTGTTAAGGCATCGGGTGCTAAAGACAAAAAGCCATCAATTGCTAATTGTCTTCCAACATCTTCTATATAAGGATTCAATCCTCTATTTTCATGAACAACAATCACACCGGGAAGTTTGGCGTTAGCGTTGGCAGGCTTGCTGTAAAGCGCTTTGATATCACCGCCGCCCTTAGGTGAATTATACGTGACGTAATTTGAAATAATTCGCTGATCGTCCTCTTTGATTAAAGCTGTACCTATATAATTTGGAGAAACGAAACTCAATAAAGAGCCCAAAGTGATACCACCTACGGCATAAATAGATAATTTTTCAAGAAATTTCCGTCGGTCAATTCGGTTGTGCGCGTAATCGTCGTAGAGGTCGAAAACGTCCTGACTAATTTGTTCTTTTTTAATTGGTTTCATATTTTAAGACGGATTTGCAATTACAAGTATTTTCAAACTAAATCTTTACCAGATTTTTGATTTATAAATATACAATATCTATATTTATCTCATGTTAAAATCAAATAGGTCATTTTCAATTAAAAACTGGTCTCAAGATGACCAGCCTCGTGAGAAATTGCGCGATAAGGGCAAATTGGTTTTAAGCGATGCAGAGTTGATAGCTATTATAATTGGCTCTGGAAATAAAGACGAAAGTGCCGTTGATTTGGCCAAACGAATTTTAGCGAGTGTTGACCATAATTTGAATGCTCTTGGCAAATTATCTTTAAAACAGCTTATGGAATTTAAAGGCATTGGTGAAGCCAAGGCCATTACCATTGCTGCTGCCTTAGAGTTGGGAAGACGCCGAAAACTAGAAGATGCTAAACAATTAACTAAAATAACGTCAAGCCGTGATGTGTTTCAATTAATGCAACCTATTTTGGGCGAATTGCCTCACGAAGAATTTTGGATTCTGTACCTTAACAATTCAAATAAAGTTTTACAGAAAAATCAACTCAGTAAAGGTGGTATCACCGGAACATTGGTCGATGTGCGATTGGTGCTCAAAACTGCGCTTGAAGTAGGTGCCGTTAGTTTAATCTTGGTGCACAATCATCCTTCAGGAACATTAAATCCTAGCCAGGCAGATAAAGATCTCACCCTAAAATTAAAACGCGCTTCTGAGCATTTAGACATGAAAGTTTTAGATCATTTAATCATTACTGAAACCAATTACTTTAGCTTTGCAGACGAAAACATGCTTTAATTTATGACCCAAAGAAAAATTACCGATGTATTTTTTGACTTAGACCATACCTTGTGGGATTTTGATAAAAATTCAGCTTTGACTTTTAAGAGAATTTTTACTGAACATCGTGTTGAGGTTCCATTTAATGATTTTATAAAAATTTACGAACCCATCAATCTCAATTATTGGAAGCTTTACAGAGAAGAACGTATTGATAAACCGTCGTTGCGATACGGCAGATTAAAAGATAGTTTTGATCTGCTCAACTTTAAGGTTGAAGATGAATTAATTCATATCTTATCAGAAGATTACATCAAGTATTTAACCACTTTTAATCACTTATTTGATGGCGCTTTAGAAATTTTAATTTATTTAAACACCAATTATAAACTACATATTATTACCAATGGTTTTGAAGAAGCTCAATACCGAAAAATCAAAAATTCTAAAATTGATCATTTTTTTAAAACCATTACCAACTCTGAAATGGTTGGTGTAAAAAAACCAAATCCAATTATTTTTAATCATGCCTTGGAGCTGGCACAAACTTCGCCTGAACAAAGTATGATGATAGGAGATAATTTAGAAGCCGATATTTTGGGTGCTTTAAACGTTGGTTTAGATGTGATTTTATTTAACCATCATAAAGTAGAGGTAGATACCTCAATAAAAAAAGTAGACACCTTATTACAATTAAAAAATTACCTTTGAATAACCTAGTTGAAAGTCATTATTATGAAGAAATATATCTTACTATTAACAATTTTTTTGTTTGTTTTTCAGGTAAAAGCACAACAGGAGCTTAACAATTATAAGTACATTATCATTCCAGAATCTTATGATTTTGTTCAAGGCAAGGATACATATCAATTAAACTCATTGACTAAATTTTTGTTTAACAGAGAAGGATATGCAGCTTATATCATTTCAGATTCTTTACCGCAGGATTTGTTTAATAACAGATGTTTAGCTTTATCTGCCGATGCCGAAAAACTAAAGAGTGGCTTGTTTAAAACCGAAATTCAAATCAATCTAAATGATTGTTATGGAAAGATCATTTACACTTCTAAAGTGGGTTCTTCAAAACAAAAAGATTTTGGTAAGGCGTATACAGAGGCACTAAGAAATGCATTCGAAAGTTTTGAAGAATTTGAATATCAATATAAGCCTAAGACAAATAATCAAAAAAATGAGAATATAACACAATCTCAATCCAAGCCTCAAGTAACACCTGAAGTGGCTAAAAACGAAAAAAACAAAGAGGGTGAAACAGTTTCGTATAATGTAAAATCGGTTGAATATACTGAAACATCAAAAACCAATAGTACCCAAGAATCTAAGAAAATAATACAAACCGGTGCTGAAGCGAAACCACTTTTAAACGAAAATATTTACTATGCACAAGCCACAGAATCGGGATATAAATTAGTTGATTCTGAGCCTAAATTAATTATGGAACTTATTCGTACTGCTCAAAAAAATACCTTCTCGGTTAAAGGCAAAGATGCTATTGTGTTTAAGGAAGAAGGTTTTTGGTATTATTCTGAAATTGTTGAAGGTAGAACTGTAAAAACATTATTAAATATTAAATTCTACGATTAATAACCGTACTTATCCTTCCATTTAGATTTTAAATAAGCCTGTTGGGCTTGCTCTCTTTGGTTATTTCCGGGTTGATATATTTTTGTATTACTCAACTCGTCAGGTAAAAATTCCTGATCGGCAAAATTGCCTTCGTGGCTGTGAGCGTATTTGTAATCTTTGCCGTAATCTAATTCTTTCATGAGTTTGGTTGGTGCATTTCGAAGATGCAAAGGCACACTTAAATCACCGGTTTGTTTAACAATTTGTTGGGCTTTGTTGATGGCTTCGTATGACGCGTTACTTTTTGGAGAACAAGCCAGATAAGTAGCACACTGACTCAATAAAATTCTTGATTCGGGATGGCCGATAACAGATACTGCCTGAAAGGTGCTGTTGGCTAGTACTAATGCGGTAGGGTTGGCATTACCAACATCCTCACTGGCTAATATGAGCAGTCTTCTAGCGATAAACTTAACATCTTCGCCGCCTTCAATCATTCTGGCCAAATAGTAAACTGCCGCGTTTGGGTCGCTGCCACGTATAGATTTGATAAAAGCCGAAATGATATCGTAATGTTGTTCTCCTGTTTTGTCATAACGCGCAGCATTTGTAGACATTTGTTTGGTGACCAGTTGATTGGTAATTTCAATAATGTGGTTGTTCTCGACAGAACCTATCAACAACTCGAACATATTTAACAACTTGCGCGCATCGCCACCCGAATAGCGCAACAAGGCATCGGTTTCTTTGATTTGGATATTTTTATTCTGAAGCCATGCATCTTCTAAAAGCGCTCTTTTAAGTAAATTTTCCAAATCAGTTTTACTAAAAGCGTTTAAGGTATAAACTTGACAGCGTGACAATAACGCAGGAATCACTTCAAAACTCGGATTTTCAGTGGTAGCACCAATTAAGGTTACCCAACCTTTTTCAACCGCTTCTAATAGTGAATCCTGTTGAGATTTGCTAAATCTATGAATTTCATCAATAAAAAGAATGGGGTTTTTAACAGTAAATAAAGCGCCTTTTTGTTTGGCTTGTTCTATAACATCTCTAATGTCTTTAACACCTGAATTGATGGCACTTAATTTAAAAAATGGTCTATCGGTTGAGTTGGCAATGATATTTGCCAGGGTGGTTTTGCCTACGCCAGGCGGACCCCAGAAAATCATGGAAGGCAATACACCGCTTTTAATCTGTTTGGTGATAATACCATTTTCGCCAACCAAATGTTCCTGACTTATAAAATCAGATAGTTGTTGTGGTCTTAATCTTTCGGCTAGGGGTGAATTCATTTATTAAAATTACAAAAATACTCAAGGCCTTTCCAATTGTAATAAAAAACTTATCTACTTTAAAGGGAGTTTTGCTAAATTTAGACATCTTGTCAGTAAATCTGTACGTTTTATAAATGGATTGCTTTTTGTAAAGATGATTAATCATGAAACAAGACGATTTTAAATTTTCGCCTTCTGTAATTGTAGTGCCTATTTTAATGGTGCTAACCATTTGGCTGGTATTTTGGTTCCAGGTGCGTGTTTATTATGGTATAAAATATTTTGGTATTGAACCCCAAACTTTATCCGGATTAAAAGGCGTTTTGTTTAGTCCGTTTTTACATTCCAATATTTCTCATTTGTACAATAACACCATACCATTGTTTGTGTTGAGTATGGCTTTGTTTTATTTCTATCATAAAATTAGCTGGAAGGTTATTATTTACGGTATTCTTTTATCAGGACTGTTAACTTGGTTGATTGGCAGGCCTGGCAATCATATCGGTGCCAGTGGACTCATTTATGTCTTGGTTAGTTTTATTTTTTTTAAAGGAGTTCTAGCCAAGCATTACAGGCTTATTGCTTTGTCACTTTTGGTGGTATTTCTCTACGGAAGTATGATTTGGTATGTTTTTCCGGTGAAGGATAACATGTCTTGGGAAGGGCATTTGTCAGGCCTTATTACCGGATTTTTGTTCGCTGTAATTTTCCGAAAACAAATTGCAAAACCAGAAATCTACGCATGGGAACAACCCGATTATAATGAAGAAGAAGACGAATTCATGAAACACTTCGATGAAAACGGAAATTTTATTGAATTTAAAGAAGAAGATTCAAAAGTTGTTGAAACCCAATCAAAGCAGGAAACCACCATTCGGTACATCTATAAAGAGGAACCTAAAAAAGACTAGAGTCTTTGCCTTAGGGCTTCGTATAATATTACACCACAGGCCACACTTACATTTAGAGAAGCAATGGTGCCAATCATTGGTAATTTAGCCTGATCATCAACTATTTTTAAAACAGATGGATTAATGCCAAAACCTTCTGAACCCATTACTATGGCGCAAGGTTCTTTAAGTTCTAAATCATAAATAGTTTGTTTAGCTTTTTCGGTAGCAGCAATTACTTTAATGCCAGATGCTTGCATGTGGTAAATGGCGTCTTTTATGTGGTCTACTTTGCAAATAGGAATTTTAAAAATGGCACCTGCACTTGTTTTTACCGCATCGGCGTTAAGAGGAGCACCGCCTTTTTTTGCCACAATAATACCTGAAACGCCTGTACACTCTGCAGTTCTAATGATGGCTCCAAAATTTCTAACATCGCTTATTTGATCTAAAATAAGAAAGAGCGGTAATTTCCCGGATTCAATAACCTCAAGTACCAAATCATCTAAATTATTAAACTCAACCGGTGCTATTTGCGCGATAACGCCTTGATGGTTCTTATTGGTAAGTCTGTTCAGCTTTTCAATAGGTACATAAGAAGTGCTGATGCCTTCTTGTCTTAACAATTGTTCTAACTCATTTGAAAGGTCGCCTTTCAGGCCTTTCTGCATAAATACTTTATCTATGCTTTTACCCGAATTAATAGCTTCGATTACAGCCCGAATACCGAAGATTTGTTGATTAGATTCCATGCTGTAAAAGTAGGATTAAATTCTGAAATCAAAACATAAAAAAAGCCGGCGGTAGCCGGCTTCCAAGTTAACATGCTCAATTATTGATAATTTGTATTACAATAATCAATCAATTCTACACCTACCGGTGGGAATGGACCAATGTCCATGATAGTGTTACCATTAGAGGCAATGATTTGGAAAATAACTTCCTCATCCCAATCTCCGCTAGAATACTGTATGGAGATTACCTGAGAACCCGAAGGAACTTCAAAGTTAACTGTTAAACTGGCTCCGTTGTCCATGGTAAATCTTGATTCATTTCCATCAATAGTAATTACTAATTCGCCACCGTTCCATCCATCACCGTATAAATCGGTCATTTCTATGGTCCAGGTACCGGAAGCCGGTGGCGCCGGTGGGCAAACTAAATTTACATTGTATTGGTAAGGTGATCTTGTAAATGAACCTGATAAAATTCCACCATTAGCGTCACCACTAGAAAAACTACGGCCGTCTGTTAAATTGGCAATAAATCTAACTACAAAACGATCACCACCTGAATAGTCGTCACTGGTTAGACCTAATGCCTGAGCTGCTTGTCCAAGTGATGTGTTAAAGGTAATGACAGGTAAATTATTTTCTCCATTCGAAAATGCTGAGGCGGGAATAGTTGTTAAAGGTGCTTCATCTCTTGAATTATCAGGACCGTTGTCTGTTCTATCATCAAATGATACCACAACGTCTACCGATTCTAATAAATCACCACCTCTGTTATCTTCGAATTCAAGAGTTACCGAAAATTCAGATTGTGGATTAAATACGTCGAATTCAGAACTATTTACCGCGATGGTTCTTAATATAGCACCGCGTGTTGTATTATTGTTTACAATATCGATAACGTTATCATCACTGCTACAACCAAGTAGCGATGCTAAGATTACAATTGTAAAGATTTTAAATATATATTTCATAACTATTTATTTTTTAGTTTGCAATTGGAAAACCGGGCGATGGTGGATTATTATCCCAGAAAACTTGCTGAGTTACACTTGCTTTTTGCTGAACATTTGAATTGTTGTTTACAAAATTTGCCGGGTAAAATAATGATCTGATAAAAGCTCCCGGGTTGGGTTCAATATTTGGTGCTACCGTTGTAGGGTAACCGGTTCTTCTATAAAAATTATAACCATCAATACCGTTGCCGTAAAGATTGGTGAAGAACTCTTCTGCAAGAACATTCCATTTACCTGTAGGATCAGCTGCGTTAAATTTTGCGGCAATTGCGTTCGCGTGGTTTGTGATAACCGTTGTACTTGGCGCAAATGATAAATCAGCTGTGGTGTCCAACGCTCCGAATGAAGAGACTTTGGCTACAGATTTTTGCAATCCACTTAACACGAAATTTCTTGCGGTGGTAAAGTCGCTACTTAGCATAGCCACTTCAGCTCGATAAAAGTCAACGGTAGAGGCCAAAATAAGTGGAGTAATACCAATACCTCCTGCGCCGGCACCTTGGCCAAGACCTTCAAATCTGTTATCATCAAAGGCACCGCCTGCTGGATAGACACCTGTAAGTGTTCTCAAAAACCCATCTGGTGGAATACCTTCATTGTTGCCGTGTATTCTTCCCCAATATCCATTTGGTAAAAAACAGAAGATATCTTCAAAAGGCGTATCTACATAATGTACAGGAGCATCTTGAAGTGAACATTGTAAGCTCTCTTCATTAGGTGCAATTTCAGCTCCGGGTGTGGCGCTTACTTGTCTATAATAATAGTAACGAATTCTTGGATCGTTGTTAACTCGCATGTAGTTCATTAACCAGTTAGACATGTAATCAATACCACCAGTAGTAGTATAACTGCTAGAATATCTGGGGTGGCGTGTATCTGGCTGTACCTCGTTTGTACCCCAGCCATTAAATTGAAAATCGTCATCAGAGCTAGCAATATAATTTCCTGAACTTATAATACTATTAAAGTTGGCAATGGCGCTGTTATCAACAAGTCTAGATTGTAAATAAATTTTCAATTTAATAGTGTTGGCAGCCTTTATCCATTTAGTTCTATTGCCGCCATAATAGAAATCGTTTTGCGGTCCTGAAGCGGGAGTTTCGTTAAACGCTGCAATAGCTTCGTTTAATAAACCAACTGCTGCGGCATATACGTCTGCTCCTGCATCAACATTCGGATTAAAGTTGCCTGATCCTTGAAGTGCTTCAGAGTAGGGAACATCTCCAAAGAAATCAACTAATGTCACCAAGGTAAATGCTTCTAAGGTTTTAGCAATACCGATGTGTGTGGTAAGACCTCCTTCTTCGGCTAATGGTAACATGATTCTGATATCGGTCATCATTTCGGCATAAGCACGTCTCCAATTCCCATCAAAAGTTGAGGGTCCGTAATTGTTGGTGTAATTTCTACCAAACATATAGTCAATTCGTGCCAGTTCTGCACCTACACGGGCAAAACCACTACCTGTTCCGTCTATCATGTCAATGAACTCTAATTGTATGTTATTTAAAAGTGCATTAACATCAGCTTGTTCAGGACTTAGCGTGTTTGGGTTTACTCTTAAATCGAGATCTGTTGTCTCGCATGTTAAGAATAGTACCCCAACAAATCCTGAGAGTGATAATATCTTGAAAAATCTTTTCATAATTATAATACTTTTTTAAAATGTTGCTTTTAAACTAAAACCATATCTTTTACCACTTGGGCCATTAAGATAATCAAAACCTAAACCATTACCAACACCTAAACCTGCAACGTTGGGATCGAAGTTAGCACCGCTTGGCATGTTGAATGCTTTATACCAAAGATTAAAACCCTGAACACTAAATGAAAGTGAACCGAAGGGCGTTCTTTCCAGCCATTTTCTTGGTATGTTGTAACCTAGAGAAATTTCTTGTAGTCTCAATGTGGTTGCGTCATACACTCTTAATTCCTCAGGACCAAACAACACGTTGTTAAAATAATAGGTTGAGTTATTTATTTGTGTAGTATTTGGCTGGCCTGTACTGGCATTAATACCTGGCAAAATATATGTGCTTTCTCTGTCGATGGTTTCTGTGATAAGACCTCTACCAAGAAGAGTTGCTACAGTTGAACTGTAAATGTCTCCGCCTTGAACATGGTTGAATAAGAAACTTAAGGTTACGTTTTTGTAAGAAATTGTATTAGAAACATTCAAAATAAAATCGGGGTTTGGATCTCCAATAATTGGAATTCTTCCGCTTTCATCTTGATTTTCTATAATGTAATCTCCATTAGCATCAACCAAAAAGTTTCCATTGGCATCTCTACCTATTCTGCTACCAACCATGGTGCCTAGAGGCTGACCTTCAATGGCAGCATTACCAAGGTTTGAGAAACCTGCGTAAATGATAATATCGGTATCGGGACCTAAGTCTGTAACTTCATTTCTGATAACGGTAAAGTTAGAGTTGATACTCCAGTTAAAACCTGAAGGTTCAGGGCTTCTAAAAACAGCAACACCTAAATCTGCTTCAATACCCCAGCCGGTTACTTCACCAACATTAGTTTGTATAGAAGTACCACCTGTTGCCGGGTCTAATGGTCTTGTAACGATTAAATCTTTTGTAACTCTGTCAAAATAGGATGCATCAAATGTAACGCGATTATCAAACCATCTAGACTCTATACCAATTTCTACTTCTGTGTATCTTTCTGGTTTTATATTAGGGTTTGACAAAACATTGTCGGCAGTATTTGACACCACAAAATTACCTCCACTATCTTGAAATCGTTGTGTATTTAAGAATAAGTTGGTTGAAGCAGGGAAACCGGTAGCAAATCCTGCAGATTCTCCATATCCTGCTCTAACTTTTAAGAAGTTTATTGTACTTGATTTTAATCCTTCTATGGCGTCGGTTGCAATAAAGGCTAATGAGCTACCTTTATAGAAGATAGAATTGTTAGCTTCAGGTAAGTTTGAGGCCCAATCATTTCGACCGTTAAGTGTTAAGTACAAAAAGTTTTTGTATCCAAATTCAGCTTGTCCATAAAGACCAACTATATTTTGATAAGTAGTAAATTGTATAGGCTCGTGAAGATTAAAGTTGAAATGTCTTAACACTCCAAACACATTTTGACCTGAACTCGATACCCCTTGTCTGTCGTAATTAATACTCCTAGATGTGGCACCTAAGTTAAAATTCATATCTAAGTCTTCTGTAAGCTTATAATTTCCATTCAGAATAAGGTTGTGATCCCAAATAAGATTGTTGTTGTCGAACGAATCTATTACCCCGCTTAAAGTTCTTGCAGGTAAATCTACACCACCTTTATTTTGGTAATTTCTGTTTCTTTCGTTGTAGAAATCAAATCCTAAACGGTAAACAAGATTGAGATTTTCGGTAAAATCATACTGCGCTGTGAAATTTCCAAAAACTCTATTTGTTAATTGTCTGTTTTGAGCGTTATTAACCGTCCATAATGGATGTTGTATACTATTGTTTTGTCTGTAGTAAACACTACCTCCGGTAATAGGGTTTTGAAATGGTAATCCCATTAAATCTACACTAATTGGTGTGAAGAATAAATTCCCAAAAACAGAAGAACCATCACCAAAAGCCCCGTTACCTGTACTGGCCGCAAAAGGCGGCGTTTTAAAATCGGTTCTGGTATAATTAAATGTTCCAGAAATTGAGAAGTTATTACTTAACTGGGCTCTACCACCCATACCAAAATTGTTTCTTGTTAGTTTATTACCTGGTGTAAATCCTTCATCTGTAAGGTTACCATAGCTTATATTGTATGCAACTTTACCGTCTGCCGAAGACCCATTAGCGTTAACAGAGGTATTTGTTACAAGTCCGGTTCTAAAAAAGTTTTCAACACTTTTGTAAGGTCTCCAGTCGTATCTGGCGCCGGCAAACTCAGGAAATGCTTGAGGTATACCGGTTGCCGATGAAGCTGTGGAGTAAGGATGAGCCAATGTTCCATTACTGTCAATTGCTGGCTGACTTCCCCATCCTGCTGGACCACCTTCATTAAAACTTGGTCCCCAGTTACTAAAAAACCACCCAAAAGCCTGATCAAAACCAACTCCGTATTCTGTTTGATAATTGGGTAAAGAGGCAATATCATTAAAAAATATTGATTGGCTAAAAGTAATTTCAGACTTTTTAGCTGACATTCCGGCTGTGCCATTTTTAGTAGTAATCAATATAACACCATTTTTTCCGGCCTCACCATAAATGGTTGCGGCAGAAAAACCTTTTAAAATGTTAACACTCTCAATACTGTTTGGGTCTAAATCTAAAAATCTACTTGAACCTGCATTACCATCAACAAAGTCTCCCGGTGCATTAGTGTCTGAACTAAAAGGAACACCATCAACAATAAATAATGGCTGATTGTTTTGATTAAACGAGACCTGGCCACGAATGTTGATGCTTGTTGCAGAACCAGATATACCACTTTGTTGAGTGATATTAACCCCCGAAGCTTTGCCTCGAAGTACGCGACCCAAATCACCTTCGGTGCGCTGCTCAATATCTTCAGATTTTACTGTGCTTACGGCATAACCCAGAGCTTTTTTCTCCCTTCTAATACCTTGTGCAGTAATAAGCACCTCGTCTAGTCCAACAGAATCTTCAAACAGTTGAACATTTATTACCGATGCGTCGCCAACCAGTCTTTCTTCGGTTTTTTGACCTACAAAAGAAAACACTAATGTTTCTCCTACATTGGCAGTAATGGTATAGTTACCATCAAAATCGGTTTGTGCACCATTTGTAGTGCCTTTTACAGTAATGCTTACACCTGGAAGTGGAAGCCCGTCTTGGTCAGTGACGTTACCTGTTATAATTTTTTCCTGTGCAAATGATACATGCACAACAAAAACTAATAACAGGGTTAATAAACCCGTCAACTTTTTCTTCATACTAAATGTTAGTTTTAAGTTAATGAAATGTTTTGTTTAAGTTAATCGGGACAAATATGCCAATATTTTGTTAAAGCACCAACATATATTCAAATAAAATTAGTGGACTTATTAAAAAAGTATGAATACTGCAATAATTATAATTAAAACGTAATAATAAAATCATAAATTAACTTAAAACGACCTGTGTGTTGAGAATTTAACAAAGTAGGTGAGTCGATTTAACGTTCAGTCTAATATTTGTTTTATTAGTTAAAAAAAATATTTTAAAGAATTGAAAACAATATAATTAACACAAAAATAAAAACGAGAATCACTACTTCTAAAAATTTAAATTTAAAATTAAAAGGAATTATAGTTTAGAATCTTATATAAAATTCCAAGCTCAATTTTTTATTTCAATTTAGTTAATAAAGAGTTTTCAATTAGTGAACTAAAAAAGTAAAGTGGTAGCTACAACTTTATAAATTTGAATTGTTGCATTGTATTATTATTTAATTCAATTTGCAAGAAATAAATACCAGTTTCAAAATTTGAAACTTCAATCAGGTTTGTAGCGTTTAATTGAAGAACATTTTTTCCAAGAACATTAAAAATTTGAATTTTACCGATCATACCGTTTGACAAAATATGAAGGTAATTATTGCTTGGATTCGGCCAAATTTTTATTTGAGTGGTATTGAATTCGTCTATGCTTAAATTATTACAAGGGGTTAAATCGGGATCTAGTTCTATTGGATCGCCTGGCGTGAGATCCTTTCCTGTGAATGCTGGATAGTCTGGTGCATACTTAATGGCTCTGAAGGTTTGATTTAAAAAACCTTGGGTAGTTTGACCTTGTTCAGCTATCACTCCAGTTTCGTTATTAATCGGTACAATGTATTTCCAAACAATTTCTTCGTTGGGATTGATTTCAAAAATTATTCCTCTACCTCCCGAACAGATGAGCATATTTCCATTAGGTAATACTTGTGCACTGCTGAGAATAGGCGAATAAAAATTTGTAATATCTTCGGTGTCTACGTAAACGTAGTCGGGCGTACTAGGACCAAACATGGTGTTGGTTTCGTAACTGTAAAATCCGGGACTGTCAAATGGTGTATCAATAATAAAAACTTCTGAAAATAGAGGAGTTCTGCCATTGCCGTTATTAAATAAAATAATTTTACCTTCATTATTTAATCCCTGTGGAATTCTATGGGGATAATGCTGGCCGAATAATTTTCTTGCTGATGCATTACCCTGTCTGTAGGCTTGTGGATTTCCCCATCGGTAAAGCAAATCGCCACCTCTACCGTAAATACCGCCATCGCCTGTGGCGGCCTGAGCAGTTGTGGTTGAGTGATCAATGATGTAAATTTCACTAAGGTTTCGGCTACTTATCACTATTTGGTCTAAAACTTCGTCATACTGAATTGAATTAAAATGGAGCCAATTGGCATTGCCGCTTAAACCATTTACAAAATTAATATCAAGTTTATTTGGATTTAAACCGACGTTTCCAAAATTATTTTTTGTTATATCGAAATCTTGTATAAGATGATTTTTGACATTCCACTCCCAAACAACGTTAGCTTCATCAAATCCAACCGGTGATACTTCTATGATTTGTTGGTTATAAAGTTCGCCTTGCGGAAGTAAAGCCGGGTTCCGTCCGGCTTGAATTGCTTCTTCCGCTGTCATTAACGTTGCTGCTAAAATTAACACATTTCCATTAGGCATGGGATAAACGTCATGGTGTTGACGATATTGAGGGGTGTCGTAAAAAAACTGCCAAATAAGGTCGCCATCCCAAGAATATTTTTCAATAACTCCACCGCGACCACCAAATGAGATGGTAGTACTATTGGTGCGACCGGTACGTAATAAGTCACCATTTTCAAGCAAGTAAACGGCATTGCCGGGTAAATAATTACTTTCCCATTCATTGATTACTTCACCACAATTGTTGAATAAAAAAGATTTATTGTTAATCGAAATAAGTGTGTAAGCTTCAAAAACATCAGCGTCAATTAAAATTGTTCCAAAGGTGTTTTGTGAAAAACCATAAAAATTAAATATTAAGAGTAGAATAAGTAATTTTAATTTCATAAGCCTATTGTTGTTCGACAAACCTAATAATAATTGATAAAAAAATGATGGAAGTTTTTAAAATTAACAGCCCTTTTTAAAAGGATGTTGTTAAACTTATATGAACTTTAGAGTCTGAAAGTCTAAATGGTTGGTCTTCTGTTTTAGCACTTGAATAGTTAAACCTAAATAAACCGGTGTTGGTTAAAAGACCAAATCCAAATCCAAATCCAAAAAGTTTATTATTGATTTCTGTAATTTTATTTTCACTGTAGGCAGCATCAAATACTGTGTGTACAAAAAGATTACTGCTTAATTTGTATCGGTATTCGGTATTTATAACACCATAAAGGTTTGCGAGAAGTGTATTTTCTTCAAAGCCTCGAATGGAGTTAATGCCGCCAAATCTAAACAGTTCATTTTCAAAAAAATTATCTGAAAATAGGCTTGCTCCATCAATTCTTACATAAACACTGTTTCTGTTATTTAGATTAAAAATCTTATAGGTGTTAATTTTAACCAATGTTTGGTTGATGGAAGTGTCTCCGCTAATTCTGTTGCCAAACCCGGCAGAGAGGTCAAAATAAAAATTTACAGGAAAAAGCAAATCGTAAAATTGTGGTGTAATATGATTAAACTGAGCTAAATAAAAGGTGGATTTAAAATCTTGAATAAAGAGATTGGTGGCACCTGACAAATTAGTTGAATTTAAGCCTGATATACCTAAGCTCACCCTGTTTTTAAGGTTGATTTGGTAGTCAACCTTAAAACTTTGCTCTGCGTTTTGAAAGGTAGAATCCCTTCTAAAAATATTTAAGTTAGCTGTAACTCCAATGGGGGTTTTAAATAAAAATGGCATATTGACATTTACATCAAATGTGCGTTGTTCATTTTCATCACTTTTATAAAAAATTCTTAGAGATTCACCGTAATTAAGATTGTTGATGAGGTTTAAATTTAAATAACCATCAAATTGAATTTTATTGGAGTCTTCGTTGGTTCCAAAGCCAAGGAATCCGTCAAAAGTATTAACTTGTTCTTTTTCAAGATATAGATATAATAGTGTAGAATCTTGGGTAAAAAGCACCTCAGGTTCTCGTACTTGATTCACAAAATTGATATTTTGAAAATTAGCAGTTTGCTTTTTTATGTTATCTAAATTGAATGGTGTGCTATTGGTTAGTTTTATTTGGTGTTTTAAAAAACCCTTCGGAAATTTTTCATATCCTTTTATGATAATCGAGTCAATATTGCGCTTTACATTCTCTTCAATTTTTAAATTGCCTTTAATAATCTCGTTATTTAGTCTTTCGAGATTCGTTAACTGAACAACAGTGAAGGGATCTCCTTTTGAGCTTAATTCTTTATTGATACCTTGAAGAACGGTTTCCAGATTTTGAATATCAATATCTACAAAATCACTGGTATTGTTTTTTATGTCAGTTTTTAAAAACTTAAAGCTAATATTTGGGTCCTTGAAGATTCTAACTGTTTTGTATTGATTGTTTAACGAAATCTCAGCCGTGAATAAACTATCGTTAGTTTTTAAAAATGAGTGTAATTTATTTTCAATGTAGCCTAAGCGCTCAAGTTTTGTTATAAAAGAGATGACCTCTAGATTGGCAGAGTTAAAATCTTGATGCCATTTTTTGTATCCAATAGAGTCTACTGTTTTAATTTTCGAACTATCCGTTGTTTTAATTTTTAGCTGAAGTGTTTGCGCTTGAGAAGGAAACAACGCAAGAATGAACACAAAATAAAACACAAATTTTAGTCTATTTAGCACTTGAATATTTCTGAAAAACTGTCAAAACTAACGGAAATATTTCTCTTTAGTTGTAGTCTGTTTATAATTTAATTGAATAATGCTTAAAATTAATCTTCACTAATTTGAATTATTCATTTTAATTTCTACCTTTGCAGCCCTCAAAAGTGAGGGTTAATTATATTTTAGTAAAATAATATGCCAACAATTTCACAATTAGTAAGAAAAGGTAGAGCCAAAATAACTAAGAAGAGTAAATCGGCTGCTTTGGATTCTTGTCCGCAAAGACGTGGAGTTTGTACGCGTGTTTACACTACTACACCTAAGAAACCTAATTCGGCTATGCGTAAAGTAGCAAGGGTTAGATTAACTAATGGTAATGAAGTAAACGCATACATCCCGGGCGAAGGACACAATCTCCAAGAGCACTCGATAGTATTGGTTAGAGGCGGAAGAGTAAAAGATTTACCGGGTGTAAGATATCACATTGTTCGTGGTGCCTTAGATACCGCAGGTGTTGCAGGTAGAACGCAACGCAGATCAAAGTATGGTGCAAAGAGACCAAAACCAGGTCAGGCTCCTGCTGCAACCGGTAAGAAAAAGTAATTAAATCTTTTAAGAAAAAGACATGAGAAAAAGACAAGCGAAAAAAAGACCGCTTTTACCAGATCCTAGATTTAACGATCAACTAGTAACACGTTTCGTTAACATGATGATGTGGGACGGTAAAAAGTCTGTGGCGTTTAAGGTTTTTTACGATGCGATTGACATTGTAGACCAGAAGAAAACAGACGAAGAGAAAACTGCTCTTGAAATCTGGAAAGATGCATTATCTAATGTAATGCCTCACGTAGAGGTGCGAAGTAGAAGAGTAGGTGGAGCTACATTCCAAATTCCTTCTCAAATTCGTCCTGATAGAAAAATTTCTATTGCCATGAAATGGTTAATTAGTTACTCAAGAAAGAGAAACGAGAAATCAATGGCACAAAGATTAGCCTCTGAAGTTCTTGCCGCAGCCAAAGAAGAAGGTGCAGCAGTTAAAAAGAGAGTTGATACACATAAAATGGCCGAAGCGAACAAAGCATTCTCACACTTTAGATTTTAATAAAAAATGAGTAGAGATTTAAAATATACTAGAAATATAGGTATTGCCGCTCACATCGATGCTGGTAAAACAACTACAACAGAACGTATTTTGTTTTATACAGGTGTAAGTCACAAAATTGGTGAGGTACATGATGGGGCTGCTACTATGGACTGGATGGAGCAAGAACAAGAAAGAGGTATCACTATTACTTCTGCTGCTACCACCTGTACATGGGTTTTTCCTAGAGTAAATGGACAGCCAGTTGACGATTCAAAAGATTATCACTTTAATATTATTGATACTCCCGGGCACGTTGATTTTACCGTTGAGGTAAACAGATCTTTACGTGTGCTTGACGGTTTAGTATTCTTGTTTAGCGCTGTTGATGGTGTTGAGCCA
This sequence comes from Paucihalobacter ruber, assembly GCF_006494535.1. Lineage (GTDB taxonomy): Bacteria > Bacteroidota > Bacteroidia > Flavobacteriales > Flavobacteriaceae > Paucihalobacter > Paucihalobacter ruber. The sequence goes on along the minus strand of NZ_VHIQ01000003.1, from coordinate 464,622 downwards.
CAATCTGAAACTAACTGGAGATTAGCAGATAATTACAAAGTGCCAAGAATTGGTTTTGTGAATAAAATGGACCGTCAAGGTGCCAACTTTATGGCAGTAATTACCCAGGTAAAAGAAATGCTTGGTTCTAACGCAGTGCCAATTGTATTACCTATTGGTGATGAAATTGATTTTAAAGGTGTAGTAGACTTAGTTAAAAACCGTGCTATAGTATGGCATGATGAAACTCAGGGTGCTACTTTCGATGTTATTGAAATACCTGAGGAACTAAAAGAAGAAACAAAAAAGTACAGAGCGCTTCTAATTGAAGAGGTAGCCGGATACGATGAAAATCTTCTTGAAAAATATATGGAAGATGAAGAATCCATCACCGAGGATGAAATTCACGCTGCTCTAAGAGCTGCTGTAATGGATATGTCCATCATCCCAATGATTTGTGGTTCGTCATTTAAGAATAAAGGGGTTCAGTTTTTATTGGATGCCGTATGCAGATACTTGCCTTCTCCGGTTGATAAGGAAGCCATCATTGGAACTAATCCTGATACAGGAGCGGAAATTGCCAGAAAGCCTGATGTAAAAGAGCCATTTGCTGCTTTAGCATTTAAAATTGCAACAGATCCTTATGTAGGTCGTTTAGCATTTTTTAGAGCTTATTCAGGTCGTTTAGATGCTGGTTCGTACGTTTTAAATAACCGTTCAGGAAATAAAGAGCGTATTTCTAGAATCTATCAAATGCACGCTAATAAACAAAATGCCATCGATTTTATCGAGGCAGGTGATATTGGTGCTGCTGTTGGTTTTAAGAGCATTAAAACAGGTGATACTTTATCTGATGAAAAGCATCCAATTGTATTAGAAAGTATGAACTTCCCTGATCCGGTAATTGGTATTGCTGTTGAGCCTAAAACTAAGGCCGATGTTGATAAATTAGGAATGGCTTTATCTAAATTGGCAGAGGAAGATCCTACGTTTACTGTAAGAACGGACGAAGCGTCCGGTCAAACCATTATTTCAGGTATGGGCGAGCTTCACTTAGACATTATTGTGGATCGTTTAAGACGTGAGTTTAAAGTTGAAGTTAACCAAGGTCAACCACAGGTAGAATACAAAGAGGCAATCACCCAATTAGCACAACACAGAGAAGTTTACAAAAAACAATCTGGTGGTCGCGGTAAATTTGCCGATATCGTATTCAAACTTGAGCCGGCTGAAGCAGGTAAAGTTGGATTGGAGTTTGTTTCAGAAATTAAAGGTGGTAACGTACCAAAAGAATTTATACCGTCTATTGAAAAAGGATTTAAATTGGCAATGCAAAATGGTCCGTTAGCGGGTTATGAGGTAGATGCGATGAAAGTAACACTTTTAGATGGTTCTTATCACGACGTAGATTCAGATCAGTTGTCGTTCGAGTTGGCTGCAAAGCTTGGTTTTAAAGCTGCTGCAAGAGCTGCAAAAGCTGTTATTATGGAGCCTATCATGAAACTTGAAGTATTAACTCCTGAAGAAAACATGGGTGATATAGTAGGTGACCTTAACCGTCGTCGTGGTCAGGTTAATGACATGGGCGATAGAGCTGGTTCTAAAGTTGTAAAAGCACACGTGCCATTATCAGAAATGTTTGGTTATGTAACCTCTTTACGTACATTATCTTCAGGTAGAGCAACCTCTACTATGGAATTTTCTCATTATGCCGAAACACCTTCAAATATATCTGAAGAAGTGATTAAGGCAGCTAAAGGTGTTGAAGCTTAAATAAAAAGTCATGAGTCAGAAAATTAGAATAAAATTAAAATCATACGATCACAACTTGGTAGATAAATCTGCCGATAAAATTGTGAAAACTGTAAAGAGCACTGGTGCTGTGGTAACCGGTCCAATTCCTTTACCAACACACAAAAAAATATTTACAGTATTGAGATCTCCACACGTCAACAAAAAGAGTAGAGAGCAGTTTCAATTAAGCTCATACAAGAGATTGCTTGACATTTACAGCTCATCTTCTAAAACTATCGATGCGTTGATGAAGTTAGAGTTGCCAAGTGGTGTAGAGGTTGAGATTAAGGTGTGATGAATTCCCGTGAAAACGGGAATCTTGTCAAAAATTGTCACATTCAGCAATTAAACGATGAGATACCCGCCTACGCGGGTATACATGTCCGGAGCTGCGAGCGACGGAAAAACGGTAAAAATACATTTCAGGGTTGAAAAGTATTTTGACCCTGTTTTATTAGAGTCAAGTCGCGACTTGACCAGAACAAGCTAAGCTTGTAAAAACAAAAACGAAAAGACAATTCGCGAGTTGTCATAACAAAAACAAACAAAATATGTCTGGGTTAATTGGAAAAAAAATCGGTATGACCAGCATCTATGACGAGAATGGAAAAAACATTCCATGTACCGTTATTCAGGCTGGACCATGTATCGTTACCCAAGTCAGAACCAAAGAGGTTGACGGGTATGACGCGCTTCAACTTGGTTTCGATGACAAGGCAGAAAAAAGTACAAATAAAGCAGAACTTGGTCATGCCAAGAAAGCTGGTACTTCTGTAAAAGCCAAAGTTGCCGAATTTCAAGGATTTAAACAAGCGTACAAATTAGGCGATGCCATTACGGTAGAGCATTTTATTGAAGGAGAATTTGTTGATATTACCGGTACCTCAAAAGGTAAAGGTTTTCAGGGTGTTGTTAAACGTCACGGTTTTGGTGGTGTTGGTCAGGCTACCCACGGTCAGCACAACAGATTAAGAGCACCGGGTTCTATTGGTGCGGCATCGTATCCTGCACGAGTTTTTAAAGGTATAAAAATGGCCGGCAGAATGGGTGGAGAAAACGTAAAAGTTGAAAATTTAAGAGTGTATAAAGTGGTACCTGAAAAAAATCTTATCGTAGTTAAAGGTTGCATTCCAGGTCACAAAAACTCTTATGTAATGATTGAGAAGTAATGAAAGTAGCAGTTTTAGATATCAACGGAAAAGACACCGGTAGAAAAGCAGAGCTTTCTAACGACGTGTTCGCTATAGAGCCTAATAATCACGCTGTCTATTTAGATGTAAAGCAGTATTTGGCTAATCAACGTCAAGGTACTCACAAATCGAAAGAGAGAAATGAGATTGCCGGTAGCACAAGAAAAATTAAAAAACAAAAGGGTACTGGTACAGCTCGTGCCGGTAGCATTAAGTCTGGTGTTTTTAAAGGTGGTGGTAGAATGTTTGGACCACGCCCAAGAAATTACAGCTTCAAACTTAATAAGAATCTTAAGAGACTAGCTCGTAAATCTGCCTTAAGTATGAAGGCTAACGACAACTCAATAGTTGTGTTAGAAGACTTCAATTTTGATAGCCCAAAGACTAAGAATTTTACTAGTATTTTAAAGGCTTTAGAAATTGACAATAAAAAATCTTTGTTTGTGTTGGGCGGCTTAAATAATAATGTATATTTGTCGTCACGCAATTTAAAGGGCTCTGAGGTTGTAACAAGTTCTGAATTAAGTACTTATAAGATACTTAACGCAAATAAACTTGTCTTGGTTGAGAGCGCTTTAGAAGGAATTGAATCGAATTTAAGTAAATAGAAGTACGATGAGCATCTTAATAAAACCTATTATTACTGAAAAAGCCACTGCAAGCAGTGAAGCAAATAATTGCTACAGCTTTGAAGTAAATACAAAGGCGAACAAGATAGAAATCAAACAAGCGGTGGAAGCTGCTTACGGTGTTTCTGTTGAAAAGGTTCGTACTATTAATGTCCGTCCCGAAAGAAGAACACGTTTTACAAAAACGGGTCTTCAGCACGGTAAAACAAATGCTGTTAAAAAGGCAATTGTTCAGTTGGCGGAAGGTGAGACAATAGACTTATACGCTAATATGTAATTAGACAATTATGTCAGTAAGAAAATTAAAACCAATCACATCAGCTCAGCGTTTTAGAGTAGTCAATGGGTTTGACGCCATAACTACTGATAAGCCGGAGAAGAGTCTAATCGCTCCGAAAAAAAGATCTGGTGGTAGAAACAGTCAGGGAAAAATGACCATGCGTCACATAGGTGGTGGTCATAAAAAGAAGTATCGTATCATCGATTTCAAAAGAAATAAATATGATATGGCTGCTGAAGTAAAAACAATTGAGTATGATCCTAATAGATCTGCATTTATTGCTTTGGTAGAATATCAGGATGGAGAAAAGAGATATGTTATTGCTCAAAATGGTTTACAAGTAGGTCAAACTATTTCATCAGGAACCTCTGGCGTAGCACCTGAAATAGGTAATTCCATGCCTTTGAGTCAAATTCCTTTGGGAACAATTATATCTTGTATAGAATTGCATCCTGGTCAAGGCGCCAACATTGCGCGTAGCGCAGGCACTTTCGTGCAGTTGATGGCAAGAGACGGAAAATACGCTACAGTAAAAATGCCTTCAGGTGAAACCAGAATGATTTTGGCAACATGTATGGCAACAATTGGTGCGGTATCTAATTCAGATCATCAGTTAATCGTATCCGGTAAAGCGGGTAGATCAAGATGGTTAGGTAGAAGACCTAGAACAAGACCGGTAGTAATGAACCCTGTAGATCACCCAATGGGTGGTGGTGAAGGTCGTGCTTCAGGTGGTCATCCAAGATCTAGAAAAGGTATTCCGGCTAAAGGTTATAGAACTCGTACTAAGACCAAGGCTAGTGGTAAGTTAATTGTAGAACGTAGAAAGAAATAATTGAAGTAATATGGCACGTTCATTAAAAAAAGGACCCTTTATCCATTATAAGTTAGAGAAGAAAGTTGCTGAAAATGTAACTTCAAACAAGAAAACTGTTATCAAAACATGGTCAAGAGCCTCTATGATATCTCCGGATTTCGTTGGTCAAACCATAGCTGTTCATAACGGACGTCAGTTTGTACCTGTTTATATAACTGAAAACATGGTAGGTCATAAGTTAGGAGAATTTTCACCAACGCGCTCGTTTAGAGGTCATGCCGGTGCTAAAAACAAAGGTAAAAAATAAATAGCGCTATGGGAACTCGTAAAAAGGAAATGGCAGAAGCTATCAAAGCTGAAAAGAAAAACATTGCTGTGGCAAAGCTTAATGACTGTCCGACGTCACCAAGAAAGATGCGTTTGGTTGCAGATTTGGTAAGAGGTCAGAAAGTTGATAAGGCGCTTCAGATTTGTAAATTCAGCCAAAAGGAAGCTTCACGCAGATTAGAAAAACTTTTACTATCGGCCATTGCCAATTGGCAAGCTAAAAATGAAGATGCAGATGTAGAAGGTGCAGATTTATTTGTAAAAGAGATAAGAGTTGATGGCGGAACTATGTTAAAACGCCTTCGTCCTGCCCCACAAGGTAGAGCACACAGAATTAGAAAGAGATCTAATCACGTAACTGTTGTATTAGACGCATTAAATAAAACACAAAGCTAGGAGAATAGTATGGGACAAAAGACAAATCCAATCGGAAATCGTTTAGGTATTATCAGAGGATGGGAATCTAACTGGTACGGTGGAAACGACTATGGCGATAAACTCGCTGAAGACGATAAGATTAGAAAATACGTTCACGCACGTTTATCTAAAGCTAGTGTTTCGAGAGTAATTATAGAGCGTACTCTTAAACTTGTAACCGTTACTATCACTACTGCAAGACCCGGTATTATTATTGGAAAAGGCGGACAAGAGGTAGACAAGTTAAAAGAAGAGCTTAAAAAAATTACAAACAAAGAAGTTCAGTTAAATGTTTTTGAAATTAAAAGACCTGAACTTGACGCATTTCTTGTAGCATCAAGCGTGGCGCGCCAGATTGAAAGTAGAATTTCATATAAGCGTGCTATTAAAATGGCAATCGCAGCTACAATGAGAATGAATGCTGAAGGAATTAAAATCCAGATTAGTGGTCGATTGAACGGTGCTGAAATGGCGCGTTCAGAGCACTTCAAAGAAGGAAGAATTCCTCTATCAACTTTTAGAGCCGATATAGATTATGCTTTAGTAGAAGCACATACCACTTATGGTAGACTTGGTATTAAAGTATGGATCATGAAAGGCGAAGTATATGGTAAAAGAGAACTTTCTCCGTTAGTAGGTTTATCTAAAAAACAAGGTGGAAAAGCTGCAAGTGCCAGCAATTCAAAACCACGTCGTAGAAAGTAATTTTAAAGTTTTAAGACAATGTTACAACCAAAAAGAACGAAGTTTCGTAAAGTCCAAAAAGGAAAAATGAAAGGTAATGCCAACAGAGGTCATTTACTTTCAAACGGTATGTTCGGTATAAAGTCACTAGACGAAAGTTTTGTTACAGCGCGTCAGATTGAAGCTGCTCGTATTGCTGCAACAAGATATATGAAAAGAGAAGGTCAGCTTTGGATAAAAATATTCCCAGACAAGCCAATTACCAAAAAACCATTAGAAGTACGTATGGGTAAAGGTAAAGGTGCGGTAGAATATTGGGTGGCCATTGTTAAACCAGGTAGAATGTTGTTTGAAGTTGCAGGTGTGCCTTTAGATGTAGCTAAAGAAGCACTAAGACTTGCTGCACAAAAGCTACCGGTTAAAACAAAGTTTATCATCGCTAGAGATTACGAAGCTTAATATTTAGGAATTATGAAGCAATCAGAAATTAAACAGCTTTCGTTAGCTGAACTACAAGAAAAACTTGTAGAAAGCAAAAAAGGCTACGCCGATTTAAAATTAGCTCACGGTATTTCGCCGTTAGAAAATCCAATTCAACTGCGTTCTTTAAGAAGAACTGTAGCGAGATTGGCAACAGAAATAACAAATAGAGAATTTCAACAATAGTATTCTGCTGAAATATGGAAGTAAATAGAAATTTAAGAAAAGAACGTATTGGTGTTGTTACTAGTAACAAAATGCAGAAATCTATTGTGGTTTCTGAAGTTAAAAAAGTAAAGCACCCCATGTATGGTAAATTCGTTTTAAAAACGAAAAAATACGTTGCGCACGATGAAACCAATGACTGCAATATTGGCGATACAGTAAAGATCATGGAAACAAGACCTTTAAGTAAAAACAAATGTTGGAGATTAGTAGAAATAATTGAAAGAGCTAAGTAATTATGGTACAGCAAGAATCAAGATTAAAGGTGGCCGATAATACCGGTGCTAAAGAAGTTTTAACTATTAGAGTATTGGGCGGCACTAAAAGACGTTATGCGTCTGTAGGTGATAAAATTGTAGTTTCGATTAAAGAGGCTACTCCTAATGGAAACGTTAAAAAAGGTTCAGTATCAACAGCAGTAGTTGTGCGCACCGTAAAAGAAGTTAGAAGACCAGATGGTTCTTACATCAGATTTGATGATAATGCTTGTGTATTATTAAATGCACAGGGAGAGATGAGAGGAACACGTGTTTTTGGTCCCGTAGCAAGAGAATTACGTGACAAACAATTCATGAAAATTGTATCATTAGCACCAGAAGTGCTTTAAGATTTAAACAAAATGACAAAGTTTAAAATTAAAACAGGAGACACCGTAAAGGTAATTGCCGGAGATCACAAAGGGTCTGAAGGTAAAGTACTTAAAGTGTTATTAGATAAAAACAAAGCCATCGTAGAAGGTGTTAATGTTATAAAAAAACACACCAAGCCAAGTGCGCAAAACCCACAAGGTGGTATTGTTGAAAAAGAAGCACCAATTCACGTTTCTAACTTGTCTTTGTTAACAAAGAAAGGTGAAACAACCAGAGTTGGTTTTAAAATGGAAGGCGATAAAAAAGTAAGATTCGCTAAAAAATCAAACGAAGTAATTTAGAGTTATGAGTTACGTACCAAGATTAAAACAAGAATATAAAGACAGAGTTATAGCCTCTCTTAAAGAAGAATTTGGTTATAAAAATGTTATGCAAGTACCTAAACTACAAAAAATTGTAGTCTCTAAAGGTGTTGGTGCTGCAGTAGCTGATAAAAAGCTAGTAGATTACGCAGTAGATGAGCTGACTAAAATTACCGGACAAAAAGCGGTTGCTACCATTTCCAAAAAAGACGTTGCGTCCTTTAAGTTACGTAAGGGTATGCCAATTGGTGCTAAAGTGACACTTAGAGGTGAGCGCATGTACGAATTTTTAGATAGATTGGTAACTTCTGCATTACCTCGAGTAAGAGATTTTGGTGGTATCAAAGCTACCGGATTTGATGGTAGAGGTAATTATAACTTAGGTATCACTGAACAAATCATTTTCCCTGAAATCGATATTGATAAAATCAACAAAATATCAGGAATGGATATCACTTTTGTGACATCTGCAGAAACAGACAAAGAAGCGAAATCGCTATTAGCAGAACTAGGACTACCTTTTAAAAAGAATTAATTATGGCTAAAGAATCAATGAAAGCCCGTGAGGTTAAAAGAGCAAAAACTGTAGCTAAATACGCCGAAAAGCGCAAAGCTTTAAAAGAAGCTGGTGATTATGAAGCGTTACAAAAACTACCAAAAAATGCTTCTCCCGTAAGAATGCACAACCGTTGCAAACTTACCGGCAGACCAAAAGGCTATGTTAGACAGTTTGGTATTTCGCGCGTAATGTTGCGTGAAATGGCTAACAAAGGATTAATTCCCGGAGTTAAAAAGGCTAGCTGGTAAAGAATATTAACTGGTTTAAGGTTCGATAAAAAACTGATTCGAAAACCAAAACCGTAAATTTATAATTATGACAACAGATCCAATCGCGGATTATTTAACAAGAATTAGAAACGCAGTGAATGCCGGCCACAGAGTGGTTGAAATTCCAGCCTCTAATTTGAAAAAAGAAATAACTAAAATATTATTCGATCAAGGATATATTTTAAGTTACAAATTTGATGACTCTAGTGTTCAAGGAACCATTAAGATTGCTCTTAAGTATTCTAAAGAGACCAAAGAACCGGTTATCAAAAAAATTCAAAGAATTAGTACACCGGGTTTGCGTAAGTACGCCGGTGCCAACGAAATGCCAAGAATATTAAATGGCTTGGGTATTGCTATAGTATCTACCTCTCATGGCGTGATGACGGCTAAACAAGCACATCGTGACAATGTTGGTGGTGAATTATTGTGTTACGTATACTAAAAACGGAAAGAAATGTCTAGAATAGGAAAAAACCCAATAACAATTCCACAAGGAGTAACAGTAGAAGTAAAGGAGAACCTAGTTACTGTTAAAGGTAAACTGGGAGAATTAACCCAAGAATTTGAAAACGTAAGTATTTCAATAGAAGATAATACGATTACCTTAGAACGCCCAACCGAAAGTAAAGATCACAAGTCTAAACACGGTTTATACAGAGCTTTAATCAATAACATGATTGAAGGCGTATCTAATGGATGGACAAAGCAGTTAGAATTGGTTGGAGTTGGTTATAGAGCTTCAAACCAGGGTAATAAATTAGATTTAGCATTAGGATTTTCTCACAATATCATCTTAGATGTTGCACCTGAAGTGAAAGTGGAAACAATTTCAGAAAAAGGTAAAAATCCAATTATAAAATTAACCTCTCACGACAAACAATTAGTTGGCCAAGTAGCTGCTAAGATACGTGGATTTAGAAGACCAGAACCTTACAAAGGTAAAGGTGTTAAGTTTGTTGGTGAGTTAATTAGAAGAAAAGCAGGTAAATCAGCTTAATAGTTTAGTTATGGCATTGACAAAGTACGAAAGACGAATAAGAATTAAAAACAGAATTAGAAAAGTGGTATCTGGTTCAACCAGCAGACCAAGATTATCTGTTTTTAGAAGCAATAAAGAAATTTATGCTCAAATTATAGATGATCAAAACGGTAAAACTATTGTTGCGGCTTCATCTAGAGATAAAGATTTTGCGAAGGCAAAAGGCAACAAATCTGATATTGCTGCTTTAGTGGGAAAATCTTTAGGAGAGAAAGCTGTGAAAGCAGGTCTTGAATCGATTTCATTTGATCGTGGAGGCTACCTTTATCACGGAAGAGTTAAATCATTAGCAGATGGCGCAAGAGAAGCCGGACTTAAATTTTAAACTATTATGTATCAAAAATATAAAAACGCAGAGCTTGTAAAGCCGGGTGGTTTAGAACTAAAAGACAGATTGGTTGGTGTGCAACGCGTAACCAAAGTAACTAAGGGTGGTAGAGCTTTCGGTTTTTCTGCCATAGTTGTGGTAGGAGACGAAGCAGGAATCGTAGGCCATGGTCTAGGGAAATCAAAAGATGTTTCTACAGCTATCGCCAAAGCAATCGAAGATGCTAAGAAAAACTTAGTTAGAATTCCTTTAGTGAAAGGTACACTGCCTCACGAACAAAAAGGTAAATTCGGCGGTGCTAGAGTAAATATTATTCCTGCCGCACCTGGTACCGGTGTAATTGCCGGTGGTGCCGTGAGAACGGTACTCGAAGCAGTTGGTGTGCATGATGTATTATCTAAATCTCAAGGTTCATCAAATCCTCACAACGTAGTAAAGGCAACATTTGATGCATTGTTACAATTAAGAGATGCCAGAACTATTGCTCGCGATAGAGGTATTTCTTTAGAAAAAGTTTATAACGGTTAATATCAAGGATCATGGCTACAATTAAAGTTAAAAAAGTAAAAAGTGCTATTAACCGCCCTAAAAGACAAAAAGACACGCTAATTGCTTTAGGTCTTAAAAAAATTGGTCAGGTTGTTGAGCACGAGGCTACACCTAGCATTATAGGTATGGTAAAAAAAGTTGAACATTTAGTTTCTATAGAGGAAACAAAATAATACTTAATAAGAATGGATTTAAGTAATTTAAAACCTGCAGAAGGTTCAGTAAAAAATCAAGGGAAACGCGTTGGTCGCGGTCAAGGTTCCGGCAAAGGCGGAACTGCAACACGCGGTCATAAAGGTGCTAAGTCACGCTCAGGATATTCTAAGAAATTAGGATTTGAAGGTGGACAAATGCCTTTGCAAAGACGTGTGCCAAAATTTGGTTTTAATAATATCAATCGTATAGAATACCAAGGTATTAATCTTGATACGCTACAACAATTGGTTGACGAGAAAAAAATAAAAGATGCTGTAACAGTTGAAACATTTATCCAGCTTGGTCTTTGCACTAAGAATGATCTTGTAAAAATCTTAGGTCGTGGCGAACTAAAATCAAAACTTAATGTAACAGCACATAAATTTACCGCAACAGCAAAAGCAGCAGTAGAAGCAGCTGGTGGTGAAGCAGTAACTTTATAATTCTTTTGGCAATGAAGATAATAGAAACACTTAAAAACGTTTGGAAAATAACAGAGTTAAAAGATCGAATTATTTTAACATTAGGTCTTTTGCTTGTATATCGTTTTGGTGCTCAAGTTGTATTGCCAGGAATTGATGCAAGTAAATTAGGCGGTTTAGCCGAAGGTACTGAAGGAGGTATTTTAGGACTTCTTGTTGCTTTTACCGGTGGTGCTTTTGCAAACGCTTCTGTGTTTGCTCTTGGTATTATGCCTTATATATCTGCCTCGATTGTAGTGCAGTTAATGGGTATAGCCATTCCTTATTTACAAAAGCTTCAAAAGGAAGGTGAAAGCGGTCGTAGAAAAATCAATCAAATTACCAGATGGCTAACTATTGCCATCTGTTTGGTGCAAGCTCCGGGTTATTTGGCAAGTTTAACTACGCTAGGTGTTCCGCCTGATGCCTTTTTGCTTGGTCAAGGTGGTGTTTTTTACTTTTCTTCGGTAGTTATCCTTGTTACAGGCTGTATTTTTGCGATGTGGCTTGGTGAAAAAATCACTGATAAAGGTATTGGTAATGGGATCTCATTATTAATTATGGTAGGCATCATTGCAACTTTACCGCAATCATTTATTCAAAATGCCCTTTCAAGGTTGAGTGGTACAGGTGGTGGCGGACTAATGATGATTTTAATAGAATTGGTTATTTGGTTCGTAATTATATTGGCTTCAATTATGTTGGTAATGGCAGTTAGAAAAGTTGCCGTACAGTATGCAAGAAGAACTGCCGGTGGTGGTTTTGAAAAAAATGTTTTCGGTAGCAGACAGTTTTTGCCATTAAAATTAAACGCATCCGGTGTAATGCCAATTATTTTTGCTCAGGCTATAATGTTTGTGCCTAGTTTAATTGGTGGTACGGATATGTTGAAAGATACCGGCGTTGGTGCTTGGTTGCAAACACAATTCTCTGACATGTTTGGTTTAACCTACAACATTGTATTTGGATTGTTAATTATTGTGTTTACATACTTCTACACTGCGATTACAGTACCAACTAACAAAATGGCAGACGATTTAAAACGAAGTGGTGGATTTATCCCTGGTATTCGTCCGGGAACTGAAACTGCTGAGTATTTAGATAAAATTATGTCTCAAATAACCTTACCTGGCTCTATATTTTTGGCGATTATTGCAGTATTTCCTGCGATTATCGTGAAAATCGTAGATGTGCAGGCGGGATGGGCATTGTTTTTTGGTGGTACATCTTTACTAATTATGGTTGGTGTTGCCATTGATACAATGCAGCAAATAAATGCGTATTTATTGAATAAGCATTATGATGGCTTGATGAAAAGCGGTAAAAATAGAAAAGCAATAGCTTAGTATTATGGCAAAACAAGCAGCAATAGAACAAGATGGCACTATTATAGAAGCATTGTCTAACGCAATGTTCAGAGTTGAATTAGAAAACGGTCACGTTGTAACTGCTCACATTTCAGGTAAAATGCGTATGCACTATATCAAGTTGCTTCCGGGCGACAAGGTAAAACTTGAAATGAGTCCTTACGATTTGACAAAAGCAAGAATTACTTACAGATATTAATTTTTAATTATTATCTAAACTAAAAACAATATTAAGCGATGAAAGTTAGAGCATCAGTTAAAAAAAGAAGTGCCGATTGTAAGTTGGTACGCCGTAAAGGAAGACTTTACGTTATTAATAAAAAGAATCCAAGGTTCAAACAAAGACAAGGGTAATTATGGCAAGAATTGCAGGTGTAGACATACCAAAACAAAAAAGAGGAGTTATTGCGTTGACTTATATCTACGGAATAGGTAAAAGCAGAGCGCAAGAAATTTTAGCCAATGCTAAAGTAGACGAGAACACCAAAGTACAGGACTGGACAGACGACGAAATAGGAAACATTCGTGAGGCTGTTGGTACTTACACTATTGAAGGTGAATTGAGATCTGAAATTCAATTAAACATTAAGCGTTTAATGGATATCGGTTGTTACAGAGGTATTCGGCATAGAGCCGGACTTCCATTAAGAGGTCAGCGTACCAAGAATAACTCTAGAACTAGAAAAGGTAAAAGAAAAACGGTTGCTAACAAGAAAAAAGTAACTAAATAATAATAGACATTAGTCATTAGTGTTTGGTGTTAGATGAATCTGCTTGAAATAGAAATGTTTAGGATTCTAACAACTAAAAACTAACAACTACAAACTAAAATTTATGGCAAAGTCAAGTACAAAAAAGCGTAAAGTTATTGTTGAAGCAAATGGTGAAGCACACATCGCTGCATCATTCAACAATATTATTATCTCTTTAACTAACAAAAAAGGTGAGGTGATTGCATGGTCATCGGCCGGTAAGATGGGTTTTAGAGGTTCTAAGAAAAATACACCTTATGCAGCGCAATTAGCTGCCGAGGATGCAGCCGGTGTGGCTAAAGAAGCAGGTCTTAAAAAAGTAAAGGTTTACGTAAAAGGACCTGGAAACGGAAGAGAGTCTGCAATTAGATCTATCCACAATGCAGGTATTGAAGTATCAGAAATTATTGATGTTACACCATTACCACACAACGGATGCAGACCTCCAAAAAGGAGAAGAGTATAATTTTTTTTAAAATTTAATAATTAAGTATAACAGAGAAATTGTTAATCTTTTGAAGGATGAGATAAGACCTTAATTCAAAAGAGATTTCTCAAAAAATGTAAAAATGGCAAGATATATTGGTCCTAAAACAAAAATAGCTAGAAAATTTGGTCAGGCTATTTACGGAGATGACAAGGCTTTCGAAAAAAGAAACTATCCTCCTGGTCAGCACGGTGCTAACAAGCGTCGTGGTAAAAAATCTGAGTATGCTGTCCAGTTAATGGAAAAGCAAAAAGCGAAATACACTTATGGTGTGTTAGAGCGTCAGTTTAGAAATATGTTTAAAAAAGCAACTTCTTCTAAAGGTATTACAGGTGAAGTGCTTTTACAATTGTGTGAATCTCGTTTAGATAATGTGGTCTACAGAATGGGCATCGCACCAACCAGAAGTGCTGCAAGACAACTAGTGTCTCACAGACATATTACAGTGAATGGTGAGAAAGTGAACATTCCATCCTACCAAGTTAAAGCCGGTGATGTGATCGCTGTTAGAGAGAAGTCAAAATCTCTTGAGGCCATTCAAAACTCGCTGTCTAATGCAAGTCAAGTGTACGAATGGATTACCTGGAATAATGATAAAATGGAAGGTACATTCGTATCTGTTCCTGCAAGAATTCAAATTCCTGAGCAAATCAACGAACAATATATAGTAGAATTATACTCTAAGTAATAACTGATACAAAACATACTATGGCAATTTTAAATTTTCAGAAGCCCGATAAAGTAATAATGATCGATTCAACCGATTTTGAAGGTAAATTTGAATTTAGACCTTTAGAACCGGGATATGGATTAACAGTGGGAAATGCCTTAAGAAGAGTTTTGTTATCTTCTTTAGAAGGTTTTGCTATCACCTCTGTAAGAATTGAGGGTGTGGATCACGAATTTTCAACCATCTCTGGTGTTGTTGAAGACGTTACCGAAATCATCCTTAACCTGAAACAATTGCGTTTTAAGAGACAAATAGATGAAATTGACAACGAAACTGTTACAATTTCAATCTCTGGTCAAGAACAAATTACAGCCGGTGATTTTCAAAAATTTATCTCCGGTTTTCAGGTATTAAATACAGATTTGGTAATTTGTAACTTAGATCCTAAAGTTTCTATCAACATGGAAATCACTATCGAAAAAGGTAGAGGATATGTGCCTGCTGAAGAAAACAAAAAGGCTTCTGCCTTAATGGGAACTATTTTCACAGATTCTGTTTATACACCAATTAAAAACGTAAAGTACAGCATTGAAAACTTTCGTGTTGAACAAAAAACGGATTACGAGAAATTAGTTTTTGAAATAAAAACTGATGGTTCTATTCGTCCAAAAGAAGCTTTGACCGAAGCTGCTAAGATTCTTATACATCACTTTATGTTGTTTTCTGACGAGCGTATAACCCTCGAAGCAGACGAAATAGCACAAACTGAAACTTATGACGAAGAATCACTTCACATGAGACAGTTGCTTAAAACAAAATTAGTTGATATGGATCTGTCTGTAAGAGCCCTTAACTGCCTTAAAGCAGCCGAAGTGGATACCCTTGGAGATTTGGTATCATTCAACAAAAACGATTTAATGAAATTTAGAAATTTTGGTAAAAAATCTTTAACCGAATTAGAAGAACTTGTAAATATAAAAGGTCTTAATTTTGGTATGGATTTAACAAAATACAAATTAGATAAAGACTAACTCATCATAGTTTGCTCTCCGCAAAAGGCGGATTGATGCAAGATGATGATTAATAATTAAAGTCATGAGACACGGAAAAAAAGTAAATCACTTAAGTAGAAAAACAGCTCACAGAAAATCAATGTTGGCCAATATGGCTTGTTCATTGATTGAGCACAAGCGCATCAACACAACTACTGCAAAAGCAAAAGCTTTAAAGCAATTTGTTGAGCCGCTAATCACTAAATCTAAAGAAGATACTACGCACAACAGACGTATTGTGTTTTCCAGATTAAGACAAAAAGAAGCTGTTACTGAATTATTCAGAGACGTTGCCGCTAAAGTAGGTGACAGACCGGGCGGATATACCAGAATTATAAAATTAGGTAATCGTTTAGGTGATAATGCTGATATGGCCATGATAGAATTGGTAGATTACAACGAAATCTACAATGCAGCCAATCCAGCTAAGAAAACTACAAGAAGAAGCCGAAGAGGAAAAGGTGGTAATGCAGCTGCTACTGCTGCTACTGTTGCAGCCGCACAGGTAGCCGAAACAACTAAAACCGAAGCTTCAAACGAAGAAGAATAAATGTTAATAAGCATTGAATATAAAAAGGATAATCTGTTTAAGGTTATCCTTTTTTTTATGCAATTTTGTAAAAATTTTAGTGATAAATGAAGTATTCTAAAAAACTAAATGCAGTGGTCATCCTTGAAGATGGCACAATTTTTCACGGTAAGGCCATAGGTAAACCCGGGACATCGTTTGGTGAGGTATGTTTTAATACCGGAACTACAGGATATCAGGAAATATTTACCGATCCTTCATATTTTGGTCAAATAATGGTAACTACCAATGCCCATATTGGTAATTATGGTGCTACCAATTTAGACACAGAATCAGATTCGGTAAAAATTGCCGGGTTGGTTTGTAAAAATTTCAGCTTTAACTATTCAAGACCGGCAGCTGAAGAATCTCTCGAATCTTTTTTTGAAAAACACCAAACCTTTGTGGTTTGCGATGTAGATACCAGAGCATTGGTAAGCTATATAAGAGATAATGGTGCCATGAATGCAGTTATTTCAACTCAGGTTGATGCTGTTGATCAACTGAAGAAACAATTGGCTATGCAGCCATCAATGAAAGGCCTAGAGTTGGCATCAAAAGTTTCGACTAAATCTCCCTATTTCTTCGGAAATGAAAATGCCAAATATAAAATCGCTGCCTTAGACATAGGTATTAAAAGAAATATTTTGAATAATCTGGCAAAACGTGACGCTTATATTAAGGTGTTCCCGTATAATGCAACTTTTGAAGAAATGAAGGCCTTCAAACCCGATGGTTATTTTATTTCTAACGGTCCCGGTGACCCTGAACCATTAAAAGAAGCTCAGAAATTTGCTAAATGTGTACTTAAAGAAAACCAACCACTGTTTGGTATTTGTTTAGGACATCAAATTATTGCGCTAGCAAATGGTATTTCTACCTATAAAATGCACAATGGACATAGAGGGATTAACCATCCTGTAAAGAATTTACATACAGGTAAGGGTGAAATAACATCTCAAAACCACGGTTTTGCCATTAGTCGTGAAGAAACAGAAAGCCATCCCGATATTCAAATCACGCATGTGCATCTTAATGATGATACGGTTGCGGGCATTAAATTAAAATCTAAAAAATGTTTTTCTGTGCAATATCATCCCGAGGCTAGCCCGGGCCCACATGATTCCACTTATTTGTTCGATGAATTTATTTCAATGCTGAATTAAATTTTGCATTTTTTTGAATAAATGAAGCTTTCAACTAAGGATTTTATTTCACTAAAACCTTTAAGTAAGATATTACCGTAAATATGATGTTAAGCAGTTTAATATACTTTTCCATTTTGTAATTTTGTAATTAATAAAAAAAATAAATTATGAGTATTATTTTAAGCATTCATGCCCGTCAAATATTTGATTCAAGAGGAAACCCTACAGTAGAGGTTGATGTAGTTACCGAGAATGGTGTTCTTGGTAGAGCTGCAGTACCTTCAGGTGCTTCAACCGGAGAGCATGAAGCCGTAGAATTACGCGATGGCGGAAAGAGCTATATGGGAAAAGGAGTTTTAAAAGCTGTTGAAAATGTCAATACCGTTATTGCCGAAGAATTACTAGGAATTTCTGTTTTTGAACAAAATTTTATCGATCAAACCATGATCGAGTTAGATGGTACGCCTAATAAATCAAAACTAGGTGCCAATGCCATACTTGGTGTTTCTTTAGCAGTCGCAAAAGCAGCAGCTAATGAACTTAATTTACCGTTATTTAGATACGTTGGTGGTGTTTCCGGTAATACCTTGCCTTTACCAATGATGAACATCATTAATGGCGGCTCTCATAGTGATGCACCAATCGCTTTTCAAGAATTTATGATTATGCCTGTTAAGGCTACAAGTTTTACCCATGCTATGCAAATGGGTACCGAAATTTTTCACAACCTTAAAAAAGTATTACACGATAGAGGCTTAAGTACCGCAGTTGGAGACGAAGGCGGATTTGCACCAACATTAGATGGTACAGAAGACGCCCTGGACACAATTGCTTTGGCAGTTGAAAAAGCTGGTTATAAGTTTGGTGAAGACGTGATGATTGCTTTAGATTGCGCTGCTGCCGAATTTTATGTAGACGGAAAGTATGACTATACAAAATTTGAAGGCGAATCTGGTAAAATTAGAACTTCTGAAGAGCAAGCAGACTATTTAGCAGAGTTGTCGGAAAAATATCCAATTATTTCTATTGAAGATGGAATGGATGAAAACGACTGGGACGGATGGAAATATTTAACCGAAAAAATCGGTAAAAAAGTTCAGCTGGTAGGTGACGATTTGCTGGTAACAAATGTTGAAAGATTGTCAAAAGCAATTAAAAATGGCATTGCAAATTCTATTTTGATCAAGGTAAATCAAATAGGTACTTTAACCGAAACTATTGCAGCTGTAAATATGGCGCATAATGCAGGATATACTTCGGTAATGTCGCACAGATCAGGTGAAACAGAAGATAATACTATTGCGGATCTTGCGGTGGCCCTGAATACCGGACAAATTAAGACCGGTTCTGCCTCCAGAACAGATAGAATGGCCAAATACAATCAGCTTATCAGAATTGAGGAGGAATTAGGAACAACAGCGTATTTCCCAGGAAAAAACGCTTTCAAAATTTAAAATAGATCTTTAAGTTATAAAAACCCTTTCAGTTAGCTGAAAGGGTTTTTTATTTTCTAGTAACGAAAAAATTATCCTTAATTTTTTATTTGATTTTAAATCCTTTTATTACCAACAAATAACTCTAAAACTGATGTTAAGTTGTTAAAAAAATAGTGAGATATTTCGTAATTTTACAATCCAACACTAAATTATATAAAATCATCATATGTCAAACAAAGCTATATTAGAAATTAACGGAGAAAAACACGAATTACCAGTCATAAAAGGTACTGAAAATGAATTAGCTATTGATATTATAAATTTAAGATCAGCTACCAAAGGAGTCATAACCATTGATCCCGGTTACAAAAATACAGGCAGTTGCGAAAGTGCCATTACATTTTTGGAAGGTGACAAAGGAATTTTAAGATATAGAGGTTATTCAATCGAGGAATTAGCTGAAAAGGCAACTTTTTTGGAAGTGGCCTATTTGTTAATTTTCGGCGAATTACCAACTCGGGAACAACTCACCAAATTTCACAATGATATTAAAGGGCAATCTGTAGTAGACGAGGACGTCAAAAAAATTCTAGACGCATTTCCAAAATCTGCTCACCCAATGGGCGTATTAGCCTCTCTTACATCAGCTCTTACTGCTTTTAATCCGTCTTCGGTTAATGTGAATTCTGAAGAAGACATGTACAAGGCCATAGTTAAAATAATGGGTAAATTCCCGGTATTGGCTGCTTGGACGCTGCGTAAAAGGAATGGTTTGCCGTTAGATTATGGCGACCGTTCACTAGGATATGTTGAGAACATTTTAAAAATGATGTTTAAACAGCCCAATGAAGATTACACTCTAAACCCAATCTTGATAAACGCGCTTGATAAATTATTAATTCTTCATGCAGACCACGAGCAAAACTGCTCTACGTCCACAGTAAGAATTGTTGGTTCTTCACATGCCGGATTATTTGTATCTCTGGCTGCCGGAGTTTCAGCGCTTTGGGGTCCCTTGCACGGTGGAGCTAATCAGGCAGTTTTAGAAATGCTTGAAGCTATCAAAGAAGACGGAGGAGATACCAAAAAATACATGGCTAAGGCCAAAGATAAAGACGATCCATTCAGATTAATGGGGTTTGGTCACAGAGTTTACAAAAACTTTGATCCGAGAGCTAAAATTATTAAGAAGGCTGCCGACGAAGTGCTTGCAAATTTAGGTGTTGAAGATCCTATTCTCGACGTTGCTAAAGGTTTAGAGAGAGAAGCTTTAGAAGATTCATACTTTGTAGATCGTAAGTTGTACCCTAATGTAGATTTTTATTCAGGTATTATTTACCGCGCTATGGGCATACCTGTTGAAATGTTTACAGTTATGTTTGCTTTGGGAAGATTACCCGGATGGATTGCACAATGGAGAGAAATGAGACTTAATAAAGAGCCTATAGGTAGACCGAGACAAATTTATACCGGTGCCACTTACAGGAAATTTAAATCTATAGACGAACGCTAATTAAATATTAGCTTAAAAAAACTTCATAATTTATTATGAAGTTTTTTTTGTATCATGTAGTTATGAAATTAAACATAAAAAACGAAACTTCGCGACTCCGGTCTGTGGTTTTAGGAATCGCTAATAACAATGGCCCAATACCGGTGCCAGAAGCGTGTTACGACCCAAAAAGTAGGCTTCATGTATTAAACGGTACCTATCCTAAGGAAGCCGATATGATTAGAGAATTAGAAGAAGTTGCTAAAGTTTTTGAAAAATACAATGTTGAAGTTTACAGACCCAAGATTATTGAAAATTATAACCAAATCTTTGCAAGAGATATTTGTTTTGTGATTGAAGACAAAATATTTCTTGCTAATATTTTACCCGATAGAGAACGAGAAGTAGATGCCATTGAGCATGTTTGGTCTCAGGTTGAAAAATCAAATAGGATAAGACTTCCAGAGGATTGTCATATTGAAGGTGGAGATGTTATGTTGTGGAATGAATATATTTTTATAGGAACTTATTTAGGTAGTGACTACGCAAATTTTATTACTGCCAGAACCAATATGGCAGCTATAAACGCTCTAAAGACTTATTTTCCACACAAAAAAATTAAATATTTTAATTTAAGGAAATCCAATACCGACCCTTATAATAATGCACTGCACTTGGATTGTTGTTTTCAACCCGTTGGAAAAGACAAAGCCATTATTCATAAAAATGGTTTTTTAGACGAAGAAGATTATAAATGGTTGTTAGATTTCTTCGGAAAGAAAAACGTCTTTGAAATTGACAAGCAGGAAATGTATGATATGAATAGTAATATCTTTTCAATTGATGAAAACACCGTCATTTCTGAAGTCAATTTTATTCGCTTAAATAATTGGCTTGAAGAACTCGGGTTTACAGTAGAAAAAGTTAACTACGCCGAAATAGCCAAGCAAGAAGGGTTGTTGCGTTGTACTACCTTACCTTTAATTAGAGATTAACTATTTTCTATATAGAAAGTAGTGGTCCACTAGTTTGATGTATTCCATTTTTGCTTCAGACGGACTTACATTTTGTACCTGAAACAGGGCATTGGTTTTAAAGGCGTTAATTATTGGTTTACGACTGCCGGGTCTTTCGTAATTATTAGTTGCTTTTTTGTAATAGGCGTAAAGTCTTAATAACAAATCTGCTGGAAATGGATCTGTATGTGCGTTAACGCGTTCTACGGCGTCATCAAAGGCTTTATCTAATTCTGCTTCTGTCATTCTAAAGTTGCAATAACGGTTTCGCCACCTGTAACTTTTTGGTTAAGTTCTACCTTAATATTAGAATGTAAAGGTAAAAAAACATCTACTCGCGAACCAAATTTAATAAAACCAGAATCGGCACCTTGTTTAACTTGCGAGTTTTCTTTAGCGTAATTAACAATTCTTCTTGCCAAAGCACCTGCAATTTGTCTGTATAAAATCTTTCCAAAGTCTTTATTTTCTACAACCACAGTAGTGCGTTCGTTCTCTTCACTAGATTTTGGATGCCAGGCAACCAAATATTTACCGGGATGATATTTGCTGTAAACTACTTTACCTCCAGTTGGATATCTGGTTACATGCACATTAATAGGAGACATAAAAACAGAAATCTGCAGGCACTTTTCATTTAAATATTCATTTTCAAAAACTTCTTCAATAACCACTACTTTTCCGTCTACCGGACTTAAGATATGATCATCGTTAACATGTGTATTTCTTTTTGGATTTCTGAAAAATTGCAGGATTAAAACTAGAAATGATACTGCAATGAGCATTGTGACAGTTCTTAACCAGCTGATTGTTATAAAATAATCGATGGTAAAAATCAGTATCACCGTAATTAACATCGAAAAAAATATTATTTTTTGTCCTTCTTTATGAAACATAATCAACAATTCTTAAAAATAAATATATAAAAGGTGCTGCAAATATAATGCTGTCAAGTCTATCCAGCAATCCGCCGTGTCCGGGCATCAATACACCACTGTCTTTTACTTTAGCTTGCCTTTTAAATTTTGATTCAATTAAATCTCCTAGGGTGCCAAATACGCTTATAATAATTGCTAAAAAAAGCCAGTTGGTTGAACTTAAATCTTTATTAAAAATATAAACAATATAGCTGGTGACGCAGGCAAAAAACAAACCTCCTAAAAACCCTTCAACTGTTTTTTTAGGAGAAACGCTTTCAAACAGTTTTTGCTTTCCAAAATTTTTACCTATTAAATAAGCAAAGGTATCGTTTACCCAAACTAGCACAAAACTTACCAACACATAAACAGGTGTAAACTCATGGTTGAAGTTACCTATTAGACTCAAAAAAATAAAGCCACTGCTAAGGTAAAAAATAGTTAAAATAAAGCGCTTTGAATGGAAAAGGGGGATAGTTTTTTCTGAAAATAAATCCTTTATGAGTAATAATAACACAAAAATGGTAATGACTAATAATACTTTTATAGCTTCATCTAAAACTTCTGTAGAACTGAAAAGCACGTTCCAAAATCCAAAAATAGCATAAAGTGAAATAAAAATCACATAAGAAATTGGGTGCTTTAAATTGATAAGTTTTTTAAATTCAATTAAGCAAATCATACCAAAAACAAACAGTAAAATAACAAGGGTATACGGCCAATTTAAAGCAAAAAGCAATAAACTTGCATAAATTATACCCGAAACGCCTCTGGTTACTAAATCCTTCATTTAAAGGTCTTCAAGAAGAAGTAAGTATAGGTTTTTGCTACTACTGCCATAAGACATAAAATCTTTGTCTTCTATAGCTTTAAAATGTTTAATGGTGGTAATATTTGTCGGGATTTTTTCATGGCTTTTATGTTTAATTCCTTTTAAGCCGTCGCCAATATTTTCAACCAGTTGGCTTGTAGTGGCGTAAACAATGAAATTAGGGGGCAATTCTTTTAATTTTTTTTCTGCTATTTGATTTGATGATATCAACAATGAGCCATCATCAGAAATTAAATATTCACAAGTTGTAATAAAGAAATCAACGTCTAATGATTGCTTATTAGATTGAAAATTAAAAGAAGAAAATAATTTTTTAAGTCGGTCATCATAAACCAATGCCCTTTTATTTTCCCAATTGTTTTCTTCCAATATATGTTCAAGACTTTGGTAAACTTCTTCCATAGTTTCGCAATACAAAAACTTTCCACCGTTTGACTTGAAATTTATGGTAAATCTTTCATCTACGGGGAGTTTTACTTGAGGCATATATTTTCCTCTCTCTTCGTTTTGTATATTTTTTTCGGAACTACTTTTTATACCGAAAATTTTACGAAATAAACTCATGTATTATGCGCTATTAATCAAATTCTCTCAGAGAATTTATCAAATATAAAAAAACTTAAATTAACGCAAGATTAATTTAAGTTTTTTGTAATAATCAAACACTAATATTATTATTAAGGTTGTTCTTCTTTTTCTTCTGAAACCGGGTTCTCGGTATTTGTTTCTGCTTCTTGGGTATTTTTTTCGTTAGCAGAATCGGTTTTATCGGTTTCCAAATTTTCAACGGTTTTTTTCTTTTCCTCAGCTTCTTTTTTAAGTAATTCTTCTTCTTGAAGATCTCTGGCAAATGTTCTCTTTCCGAAGATTTTTTCTAAGTTATCCTTGAAAATCACTTCCTTTTCAAGAAGAACCTCTGCCAGTTGTGTTAATTTATCTTTGTTTTCTTCAAGAATTTTGATAGCTCGTTTGTACTGAGTTTCTATTAATTCTGAAATTTCTCTATCAATAAGTTCAGCAGTTTGCTCGCTATATGGTTTTGTAAAACCATACTCAGACTGTCCACTTGAATCGTAATAGGTTAAATTTCCAATTTTATCGCTCAAGCCGTAAATAGTTACCATAGCTCTAGCTTGTTTGGTAACTTTTTCTAAATCACTCAAGGCCCCGGTTGATATTTTATCAAAAATAACTTTTTCGGCAGCTCTACCTCCCATGGTGGCGCACATTTCGTCCAGCATTTGTTCGGGTCTAACAATAAGTCTTTCTTCTGGTAAGTACCAGGCTGCACCAAGCGATCTTCCTCTTGGAACTATAGTTACCTTTACCAATGGAGCTGCGTGCTCAAGCATCCAGCTAACAGTTGCGTGTCCGGCTTCATGAAATGCCACAGCTCTTTTTTCATCTGGAGTGATAATTTTATTTTTCTTTTCTAATCCACCAATAATTCTATCAACAGCATCTAAAAAGTCTTGTTTGGTCACTTCTTTTTTACCTTGTCTGGCTGCAATTAATGCTGCTTCATTACACACATTAGCAATATCTGCTCCGGAAAATCCCGGTGTTTGTCTTGCCAGAAAATCAACATCTAAGTCGTTTGACCGTTTTATTGGTCGTAAGTGTACTTCAAATATTTCCTTACGTTCTCTAATATCCGGCAGGTCAACATAAATTTGTCTGTCAAATCTGCCTGCACGCATTAATGCCTTATCTAAAACATCGGCACGGTTGGTGGCGGCTAATACAATTACATTTGTGTTGGTGCCAAAACCGTCCATTTCGGTTAATAACTGGTTGAGGGTATTTTCTCTTTCGTCGTTTGATCCTGAAAAGTTGTTTTTTCCTCTAGCTCTACCAATAGCATCAATTTCATCGATAAAAATGATGGACGGAGATTTTTCTTTCGCTTGTTTAAATAAGTCTCTTACTCTTGAAGCGCCAACACCAACAAACATTTCAACAAAGTCTGAACCAGATAGTGAGAAGAAAGGTACTTTAGCTTCACCTGCAACAGCTTTTGCCAATAGTGTTTTCCCTGTTCCCGGAGGTCCAACCAACAAAGCACCTTTTGGTATCTTACCCCCAAGAGATGTGTATTTATCTGGACTCTTTAAAAAATCAACTATTTCTTGTATTTCTTCTTTAGCACCTTCCAGTCCGGCAACATCTTTAAATGATGTTTTGGTATCGATTTTTTCATCGAATAGCTTCGCACGAGATTTACCAATATTAAAAATTTGCCCACCTGCACCACCTGCGCCACCAGCCGACATTCTTCTCATGATAAAAATCCAAACACCAATGATAAGTATAAATGGTAATAAGGATAGAAACAAATCTCCCCACACATTTGATTCTGTTTCGAACTGTAGCCTGGTGTTTAGATTAAATTCAGTGATGGTATCTGTTACCTGCTTTTCAAAATTTTCAAGGCTGCCAATTTCAAATGTGTAGTTAGGACCTTGAGCGGTAGTTGGGAAAACACTTCTTGGAATGGCTTTTCTGTGAATTTCTTTATTCTGCGCCTCAGAGGTTAAATACACTCTGGCTATTCTTTTATTTACCACTTCAACTTTATTGATGTCTCCTTCTTTAAGAAACTCAATAAATTGGGCAACAGTTGTTTTTTCAGCACTCTGAGAGCTTAAGCCACTAGAGAACAATTGTAAAGCCAAAAATAAGGCAATGATGCTGCCGTAAATCCACATTGGATTTAATTTTGGCTTGTTGTTTGAATTTTTATCTTCTTTTTTCATGCAATTTTAGTAACTTGTTTGTATTTGTGTGGATTTAGCGTCTCCCCAAAGACTTTCAATATCATAATACGCTCTTATATGTTTCTGGAATACGTGAACAACCACGTTTACATAGTCTATAAGTACCCATTCGGCATTTTCTTCACCTTCTACATGCCAAGGTTTATCTTTAACTTCTCTGCTAACTTTTTTTTGTATTGAATTTACAATGGCACTTACCTGTGTATTAGATGTTCCTTCGCAAACAACGAAGTAATCGCAAACTGTGTTCTCAATTTCGCGTAAATCTAAAATGTTTATTTCTTGTCCTTTAACATCTTCTATACCACCAATTATAGCTGTAATTAATTGATCTGCCGTTATTTTATTTTTCGTCATTAAAATCCTTTAAATTTTGTGCAAAGTTATTATTTTTTTGTTTCTTTTAAACCTCTTAAAATCATAAGATAATTATAAAACTTAAATGACTATAATCAAACTTAATGCCACCCATTCTACCAACAGTTATATGCGCCAACTTTTGGCCACTAAAGAGTTGGAAGATTATTCGGTAGTTTGGACCTTAAATCAAACCAGAGGTAGGGGTCAAATGGGTACGGTATGGAGCTCTCAACCCGGTAAAAACCTTACAATCAGTATTTATAAGGATGTTTCATGGCTAGGAATTTCAAATCATTTTTTTATAAGTATAGTGGTTTCGTTGGCTTTGATACAAACGCTCAACGAGCTAATGATTATAAATTTAAAAATTAAATGGCCCAACGACATTTTGTCAGACAATAAGAAATTAGGCGGTATTCTTATTGAAAACATCATAAAGAACAATCAATTAAAGGCGTCTATCATAGGAATTGGTCTTAATGTAAACCAAACAAATTTTGATAACCTTCCTCAGGCTTCGTCATTAATAAACATTACTGGAAGAGTTATTCCTTTGGAAGAAATATTAGACAGAGTTTTGATTAATATCAAAGCATCGTTTCTTAAACTTCAAGAAAAACATGCGTTTGATGAACTTAAAAAAAACTATAACAGCACTTTGTTCAGATTAAACAAACCATCGACTTTCAAGGATAAGAACAACAACTTATTTGCTGGTTATATTTATGGTACAGACAAGCAAGGTAACTTACTTGTTTTACTTGAAAATAAAGTAATTAAATCTTTTGGTTTTAAAGAAATAACTTTATTGTATTAAACAGATTTTGGTAGATTTTCGGCCAAAGTTTCGATAAATTTTGTAATCGGATTTTTTATCATCATAGCCATCATAGGGTTGAAGTCTCCTTCAAAAACCAGTTTCACCTCAGACGTTGAATCATCGATAGCCATAATATGTCCGGTGAGATTAAAATCAATTTTTCCACCACCGGCGCCAAGTACAATTTTGTTAGGCGATTCAACTTCTTTTCTTTTTAACACAATTTCGGGCATGCCTTTTAATGCAAACAAAAATTTATCAGTATCTAAAACTTCAAATTTACTAATAGATTCAGGCATTAGCTTTTCAAAATTTTCAATGTTATTCAAAAAATCAAAAGTTTCTTGAGACGACTTATTTATTTTAACTGTTTTAGATTCAATATTCATATTAATATTTTTATTTATTCAACCAACCGGATGGATTAGCATTCCATTGAGAGAGGAATTCTTCATCTTCTGCCGAAATATAATTGGTTTCTTTAGCCTCTTTTATAAGATGATTGTAATTGCTAAGTGTATTGAGGCTTACGTTGTAATGCTTAAAATTTTCTTCAGCTTCACTAAAACCATAGGTGAAAATAGCAATCATTCCTAGCACATTGGCATCGTGCTCTTTTAGTGCCTTAACTGCATTTAGACTGCTTTTTCCGGTGCTAATTAAATCTTCTATGACCACCACTTTTTGCCCGGGCATTAATTTACCTTCTATTTGATTTTGTCTGCCGTGACCCTTAGGTTCGGGTCGCACATAAATAAAAGGTAATTTTAAAAATTCTGCAACCAACATACCTATACCTATTGCACCTGTGGCTACTCCGGCAATAACATCCGGTTTGCCGTAAGTATTAAGTAAAAATTCTGCCATTGTTTTACTAACGTAAGACCTGATTTCGGGATAGGATAAAACAATTCGGTTATCGCAATAAATAGGCGATTTCCAACCTGAGGCCCAAATAAAAGGTTTTTTTGGCTGTAATTTAATGGCCTCTATTTGTAATAAAAACGCCGCAGTTTGCTGTGCTATGTCTTTGGAGATTATCATAAGGCAAAATTACATTATTTATTGATTTGACTAAATGATATTTTATGTATTATTGTGTTTCGTACCTATTGCAGGCGCGCACCTTTATAAATGTATTTAATATGATTCAGATATATGTTGGTGATAAACCAATTATGTTAACAGATCAAATTTTTAAAGAAGACGGTTTTAAAAATTACCTTATAAAATCTGCCCCAATTGGTAATATTATAAAGCAGCTCAATGTTACCAAACTAAAAAGCGTTCATCTAATTCATCCCGACAAAAATCAATTATTGCCCGAATTATTTAAGTTATTGCCAATGATTAGAGCTGCTGGTGGAAAGGTAATTCACGAAAATAAAAAAGTGCTTTTCATTTATAGAAATGACAAATGGGATTTACCCAAAGGGCGAATCGAGAAAAATGAAAGCCTTGAGAAGGCAGCCATGCGCGAAATTGAAGAAGAAACAGGTGTTTCAAGCTTATCGATAACAAGACCTTTGCAGACCACCTATCATATTTTTAAGCGCAACGGAAAGCATGCTTTAAAAGAAACATTTTGGTTTGAAATGAAAACTAATTTTAAAGGGAACTTGGTCCCCGAAACGAGTGAAGGTATTACAAGTGTTGAATGGTTGGATAATTCCCAAATTGAAAAAGTTTTATCTAATAGTTATGCCAATATTAAAGGCTTGTTATAACATTCTTTCTTAGTTTATTCTGTAGACTGGGTATTGCATGTGTGCTTTTTCGTAAAAATCACTTTGTTTATGTAGCCAGTCTAGCTGAGCGTACCAATTTTTGGCAAAGTCAGGTTCTAAAGATTTTTTCATATTAAAAGCAATTTGCAGTCTTGGGTTTTGTGCAAATAACTCTATAATCTTGTCTTCCCAAACGTAAGGAGAAAATCCTTCTTTTTGCTGAAGAATGGTATCAAAAAAATTCCAGTTAAAGAAGGAATCTACTGCTTTTGGTTCCAGAGTTTCCAACAGATATCTTACTGCATTTTGTTTTGTTTCTATATAGTAATCTCCTTTTCTAAAGTTTATTTGTTTATTAAATACTTCAACCTTGGTGTTGTAGTGTGAATAATGACCTTCATAGGCTGATGTTCTGGTTTTGTAGTCTGTAATTCTGTAACTTTCAACTTCAATGATTGTGTCGGTTTTGAATCTGTTCAACTCCACGTGATTTATTTCTAAAAGTTCAATAACATCATGCCAACCTTGAGGAATAACATAAGCTTTTGGTATGGCTACACTATCTGAAGGCTTAAAATAATTTTTGTAAACCACTTCTTTTTCAAAAGGTTTGCTGCTATTATATTTTAATCTGGGCAATCCTGTTACTGTGCTGGTAATATTTTCAGCTTCAAAGCCTTTAAAATTTAATATGCTTGATTTAGTGGTGTCTAACTCCCAGTTCAACGGATAAAAATCTCCGGCATTATAGCTTATTGCCTGTTTATTTCTTAAGTCTTTAATGACTTCACTATCGTTATCAACAATTTGCAACATTGATGCCATGAGCTCGTAAGCGCCTTCAACACGTTGTTGATATGGTTTTAGCATATGTGTTTCTACCATCATTCCTAAGCAATTAAAAAGTGTAGTGTATCCGGTTGAATAACGCGGTGAATCAAAAAATTGAGAAAATCCACTTTCGGGTGTTCTGTTAAAAACATTTACATAGGGTGTAATAATCCAATCTTTGTTGTTTAAAGATTGTTCTAATTTGGGCATTAATTGATCGTTCAAATAAATGCCTAATTCACCACCTAATTTATTGTGTTGCGTGAACAAATGGGTTAAGGTGTATTGATAATCGGCGCCATTACTTACATGGTTGTCTATAAAAACATCTGGGTTTACCGTGTGAAATATTTCCGCGAACGTTTTGGCGTTCTTGGTATCGCTTTTTATAAAATCACGATTGAGATCATAATTTCTGGCGTTGCCTCTAAAACCGTATTCTAACGGACCATTTTGATTGGTTCGTGTGGTGTTGTTTCGGTTAAGACTTCCGCCTATGTTATATATTGGGATGGTGGTTAATACTACGTTTTTTGGCATTTTAATAGTACCGTTGGCCAAATCTCTAAACAACATCATGGTCGCGTCAATACCATCTGATTCGCCTGGGTGAATACCGTTATTGATAAGAATTATTCTTTTGTCTTTTGCAATGGTTCTAAAATTAAATTCGGCATCGGGATTTAGCGTTACAAGATGCAAAGGAAACCCGGAGTCGGTGGTTCCAAAACTATCAACTTTAATAGATTTAAACGTTTTTTCAAGTGCTTTATAGTAGTTTATTGTTTCTTGATAAGTAGCTGTTTCAATTCCGTTTGACTTTTCAAATTTGGTTGTAAAGTCAAAATTTATATCATTTTTTTCAGAACAACTGAACATCACAAAAATTACAAGAGATAAATATTTTTTCATCTTTTTTATAAAATTGACATCAAACATAATCAATTTGCTCGTAAAAATTATGTCACACTTCAATACAATGGGGTTTAAATAATTTATTTTTGTATCTTAAATTATGCGTTAACAAATATGGCTCAAGCTACCAATACCATTTTAATGATAAGACCTGTTCATTTTAGAATGAATGAACAGACCGCGGTAAATAATTACTTTCAGGAAGATTTGAATTTAAAAAATGCTGAAATTAATAAAAAGGCGCAACAAGAATTTGATGATTTTGTGCAGGTATTGAGATCCAATGGTGTTAATGTGATAGTTGAAAGCGATGACGAATTGCTAGATACACCAGATTCTATTTTCCCGAACAATTGGGTGAGTTTTCATGAAAATGGCGATGTAGCCGTCTATCCGATGTTTGCTGAAAACCGTAGAAAGGAACGTCGTGAAGAAGTCTTTATGACCCTGGAGCGTGAAGGTTTTAAAATTGAAAACATCATTGATTATAGCAGCGCAGAAGACGAAGGTTTGTTTTTGGAAGGTACCGGCAGCTTAGTTTTGGACCGCGAAAATAAAATAGCTTATTGTGCACTGTCACCAAGAGCCGATGAAGATTTATTTATAGAGTTTTGCGAAGATTTCGATTACTTTCCCGTGGTATTTACAGCTTATCAAACTGCAGATAACCAAAGATTACCTATATATCACACCAATGTTATGATGTGTATTGGGTCTAAAATTGCAGTAATTTGTTTAGACAGTATCGACAATAAAAAAGAACGCAAGCAAGTACTTCAACATTTAAAAAACACCGGTAAAACAATTATTGCCATTACCGAATCTCAAATGCATCAGTTTGCGGGTAATATGTTGCAATTAAAAGGTTTAAATAATCAAGACTTATTAGTGATGAGCAAATCTGCTCACGATAGCTTAACGCAAGAACAAAAAACGACTATAGAACAGCACTGTAAAATTGTGTCTTCGTCTTTAGAAACTATTGAAACTTGTGGCGGCGGCAGTGCTCGTTGTATGATGGCTGAGGTGTTTCTGCCTAAGTCTTAATAAGAGATTTATTTGACTGCTTTAGGCAGTTCGACAAAAAATTTACTGCCAACATTAGGTGTGCTTTCAACCCAAATTTTGCCATTATTGAGCTCAACCAGTTCTTTACAAATCGTTAAACCTAAACCGGTACCTTTTTCGTTTTTGGTACCTATGGTGGTAAAGGCGTCGTTTTTAAACAATTTATCCATATTTTCTTTTGAAATACCAACGCCCGTATCTTCCACGCTCAATCTTACTTTATCACCAAAATCTTGACTGCTAACAGTAATGACATCTCCAACGCGGCTAAATTTAACTGCATTGGTCAGCAAATTTTGAATTACAATTTCAATCATGCTGCGATCTGCATAAACATGGTCTCTTTGAGACTCGTCTATTACAGCCAATCTTTTTTGTTCTGCTTTTTGTTCGATGAGACTAATTTTTGTTTGAAAAACCTCTTGTATATTAAATAATTCAGGTTTTGGTTCTAAATTTTGCATTTGAGATTTAGACCAATTTAATAAATTATAAAGAAGCAATGAGGCGTTGTTGGCATTTTCACTTAATTCGGGTATCAATTCGTTAAACTCTTCTTTGGTAATACTGTCTTCTTTAAGTAAGTCTAAAAATCCTTTAATTGACGAGATTGAATCTTTTAAATCGTGAGACACAATTGAAAACAGTCTGTCTTTAACTTTGTTGATTTCTTCTAAGTGCTGCGTTTGTTCTAAAATAACAGCGTTGTGCTCTGTAAGTTGTTTATTTTTTGCTGCCAAACCAATTTGAGCTTGTTTAGCTTTGTTGTATTGAGTTCCGGTTACAAATAAACTTATCAAAGCAATTAACAAACCAATTCCCAACAAATAAGTGGCTATTTCATATTTTTTGTCTATCTCAGATTTTGAGGTAATATGGTCTGTTTCGTTAGTTATTGAACTGTCTAAAATTGATTCGGCTGTACTGTTTTCTGTTTCTTCAAAGGTTTGTGGTTGCCTTTCTGCAGTTAAGGTTTCTTTTAGGTTAAAGTATTTGCGTTGCCAGTTAAATGCATTTTGATAAAAACCACGTGTAGAATCTAGTGCGATTTGTAAACGATAGTTTTTAAGAAGTTCGTTTTTATTGTTGGTTTGCTCCGCAATTGTAAGGGCTTCGGCCAATTGTATTTCGGCTAGTTTTAATTTGTTTTGTTCAATATTTAAGTTTCCTATGGCATTCAAAGAAATTAAAATTCCTTCTTGGTTTTTGGTTTCTCGGTTGTATTCTAAACCTTCAAGTAGGTAATTAGTGGCCTTATCATATTCTCTAAATTGTAAATATTCGTATCCAATTCTTGGTAATATTTCGCCTCTTAGGTCCTGATCAGTTTTAGGATTAAGTAAACTTAGCGTTTGTTCGTAGAACTCAATGGCCTTCCTATGTTCTTTTCTTTTAGAATATAACAGCGCAATATTTTTGGTAGACAATTTCATTCCGGTGCTATCACCAAGCTGTGTTCTAACTTTCAAGGCTTTTTGATTAAACTCAAGTGCTTTTTCAATTTGATTGGTTAGATGATAGGCTTCGGCTAAATTGCTGTAGGCTTTGCTCAATTCGTCTCTTAAATTTCTCTTTTCAAAAATAGCTATAGCCGACAGTGAATTTTTTAAGCCGGTACTGTAATTTCCACGTTTAATTTCAATGAGTCCAATACTGTTACTAACCTTGGCAATGCCTAAGGTGTCGTTTAATTGCGTGTAAAAATTTCTGGATTTATTATAATTGTCTAAAGCGTTGAAATAGTCGTTCTTGTCTGAATAAATCAAAGCGCGATAATAATTGGCCTCTGCATTTCCTTTGGTGTAGTTAATTTTAGAAGCCAGTTGCTGGGTTTGATCTATATATAGTAAGGCTTTTTTGTAATCTTCGGCTTTA
Organism: Paucihalobacter ruber; assembly: GCF_006494535.1. Classification (GTDB taxonomy): domain Bacteria; phylum Bacteroidota; class Bacteroidia; order Flavobacteriales; family Flavobacteriaceae; genus Paucihalobacter; species Paucihalobacter ruber. The sequence continues at coordinate 431,335 of NZ_VHIQ01000003.1, read as the reverse complement.
TAAAGTGCTTCAATAAGTTTTATAGAACTATCAACTTTGGCAGAATCTTTAGTTTGAAAGGCAATATCCAGTATAAGTTGATCTACTTGTTCGTTCTGGGCAGGAACAAACAGAGCAAACAACAGGGCAGTTAAAATCGTTAACTGCTGCTTCATGGCTGGTTAGTTTTAGTTGTGATATAAATGTGATGCCAACTTGCCTTGAGGGAATGGTTAAGTAAGTTCACAAAAAACCATAACAAAACTGTTATTGTTTTTTCATTAGGATTCATCAACGTTTGGGACCTTGATTTAATAGCCTTCCAAAAATCAACAAACATTATTACATATACTAATTTAGAGGATTTAATACCGAAAAATTAGATAAAATGAAAGTTGAATGATAAAAAAAATCCGACATGTCGATAAACTGCCAAAAAATTAGAGTAAATACACTTTTGTCGGCGAAATGCATAAATGTATTTAAAACTCACAAAAACAAACACATAGGTTTATAATTTGAATGAATTCAGAATTGCTTTTTTAGTCATTTTTGATGCTGGAAGAGCCGATTGATTGAAAGGTGTTCAAACATCAAATATTAATAAAAATAGTATCTTTGACGCCTTAAATAACATTCACATGACGCTTCAGCAAGTTCTGGAAATCGAAATTAAAAAAGCAGTTAAAACCACTTTTTCGGTAGATATTGAAACGGTCGAATTTCAAGCAACCCGCAAGGAATTTCCAGGTGATATTACAGTAGTCGTCTTTGGTTTGTTAAAATTTATTAAGGGTAATCCACAGGTTATCGGAGAACAAATTGGTGAGTTTTTGCAGCAAAATGTTGAAGTTGTTAAGGCTTTTAATGTGGTGAAGGGTTTTTTAAACCTCGAAATTGCAGATAGCTATTATTTGTCTTTTTTCAACGAGATAAAGAATTTGCAGAATTATGGATTTTCAAATAACAGCGGCCAATCTGTAATTGTTGAGTATTCATCGCCTAATACCAACAAACCTTTGCATTTGGGCCATGTGCGTAACGTGTTGTTGGGATACAGTGTTTCTGAAATTTTAAATGCTGCTGGCCACAAAGTTTACAAAACCCAAATTATAAACGACAGAGGTATTCATATCTGCAAGAGTATGCTGGCATGGCAACGCTTTGGTAATGGTGAAACACCAGAATCTACCGGGTTAAAAGGTGATAAACTGGTAGGTAATTATTACGTAAAATTTGATGCTGAATATAAAAAACAAATTGCACAACTAATTTCTGAAGGTTACACTGAAGAAGACGCCAAAAAAAATGCGCCTATCTTACTGGAAGCTCAAGAGATGCTTAGACAATGGGAAGCCGGTGATCCTGATGTGGTTGCTCTTTGGAAACAAATGAATAACTGGGTTTATGATGGCTTTGAAGTTACTTACCAAAACATTGGTGTTGATTTTGATAGTTATTATTATGAAAGCGAAACTTATTTGCTGGGTAAAGAATTTATTGCCGAAGGTTTAAAAAAAGGTGTTTTTTATAAAAAAGACGATGGCTCTGTTTGGTGCGATTTAACACCTGACGGTTTAGACGAAAAAATAGTCTTGCGTTCAGACGGTACCGCAGTGTACATGACTCAGGATATTGGCACCGCTATTCAGCGAATTAAAGATCATCATGATGTTACAGGAATGGTTTATACCGTTGGAAACGAGCAAGATTATCATTTTAAAGTGCTATTTTTAATTCTAAAAAAATTAGGATTTGACTGGGCCAAAAATTTATATCATTTAAGTTACGGAATGGTTGATTTACCAAGCGGTAAAATGAAAAGTCGCGAGGGTACGGTTGTCGATGCCGATGATTTAATGGACGAAATGACGCAAACCGCAGCCGAAATTTCTCAGGAATTGGGTAAACTAGAGGGCTATAGCGAGCAAGAAAAGCAAGATTTGTATAAAACTATCGGGTTAGGCGCTTTAAAATATTATATATTGAAGGTAGATCCGAAAAAGCGCATTTTATTTGATCCAAAGGAATCCATCGATTTTCAAGGTAATACCGGCCCGTTTATTCAGTATACTTATGCCAGAATTCAGTCTATTTTAAGAAAGGCTAATCTTGATGAAGCCTACCATGACGAGACTGTTGTTTTACATGAAAAAGAGAAAGAGCTTATTAAACAGCTACAATTGTTCCCTGAAGTAATCCAGAATGCCGCACAGAATTTTAGTCCGGCGTTAGTTGCCAACTATATTTACGATTTGGTAAAATCGTTTAATACATTTTATCAAAACGTGTCAATTTTGGGTGCCGATTCCAAAAATGAGAAACTATTTAGGGTACAATTAGCCAATTGTGTAGCCAATACTATTAAATCGGCTTGTAGCTTATTGGGTATTAGTGTACCCGAAAGAATGTAATTTACTTTTTGAGAGCTTCAATTTTTTCTAAAACTGCTTGCGCTTCGGCTTGCTTTTTATCGCTGGCACTTCTGTTAGTTTTTGAAAGTTCAAAAGCTTCTTTTAGTAATTTTTTGTATTCTTTTTGAAGCGCTTCTTCAGGAGATTGTTTTTTAAATAATCCGAACATAACTAATAAATTTAAAATTTGACTTAAAGAATAAAGGCTACTCTCATTAAAAGAGCAGCCTTTAAACTTCTAACTAATAAATGATATATTTTATGCTTCTACTTTAGTTTGTGATGCCACTGCGGCAGCATAAACAACCAAACCAAAACCAATTTTGTTGACGGCGTCACCAATGTTGTAAACTACGTTCATTGACATTTGAGCGGCATCGATGTCTGATACTAATTGTAAGCCAAATAAACCACCTTCGGTTCCTAAAATGTAGCCTAATGGATAAATCGCCCATCCAACTAATACGAACCAGCATAATACCTTGTGTGCTTTTAATACTGCGCCACCGGCTGTTTCGGCTAATTTTTTAGCTTCGCCAAACCATACGATGTAAACAATTACAAAGTATGCAATACCTGAAATTAATCCCCATACCCACTGCATAGTTGGGTTACCAATTGCGATAGCTTCACCAAAGTAACCGGTTACTAGCATCACAACAGACCAGAAAATCAATTTCCACATTAAGCCAACTTTCGCGCCAGCTACACGTAAAATTAAGAAAAATTCAACACACATTAATGGCACAGTTAATACCCAATCCACATATCTAAAGAATGTTGGGGACTCACCTACTTGATCCCAATAATCTCTCATGTAGAAGTAGTGTACTGCTGCAATAAAGGTAATTAAACCTGACACTAGAACCGAAGTTCTCCATTTTTTATCAAATTGATTTAATGATAAAAAGAAAAAGGCTGAAGCAGCCATCATTGCCATACTTCCTACGAAAAAAGTAAAGCCTACGTAATCATCGGTTGCAATTTTGCTTACATCACCGATAGCATAAAATAAATTATTCATAATATTGTTAATTAGTTATTTTGTTTAGGTAAATTTACAAAAGTTTAAACACAAAATGTTTAAAATTTTGTGAAAAAAAATAAACGTAAGAAAAATAATGAGTTCAACACATCAAAAAATACAGTCAATACGCATAGTTTCAACATTTTTCGGTTTGTGGATATCGGCTTATCTTTTGGGAGGTTTTGAAAATTATGTAGCCTTTTTCCTCATATTTTCACTCGGAATTTTGCATGGATCAAATGATATTACACTTATAAAACGAGCTTATGGATCTGAAAATCTCACTTTTTTTAAGGTGTTGACTTCATATATAATGCTGATAGGTTTAGGTACTGCCTTGTTTTTTTTAGTGCCTATGCTCGCCTTAATAATATTTATTGTATTTAGTGCTTATCATTTTGGTGAACAACATTTTCACTTTTTACAAGTTAAAAATACCATCAGTGCGTATTTATTTTATTTTGGATATGGGCTTTTTGTTATTACCTTAATATTATATCTTAATGCAAGTGATGCTTTGCGTATTATCAATCAGATGATTGGTGTTGTTGTGGTGCTTGATGTTTTACGATGGACTTTACTAGCATCTGCAATACTTACCCTAGTAACCGGGACGATGGTCTATATCAAACAAAAGTTCAATGTGTTTTTAGAACTATTTTATTTGTTACTTTTTTCTGTTGTGTTTTTTATAGCTTCGTTAATATGGTCTTTTACGTTATATTTTATTCTTTGGCATTCTTTACCATCATTGGCCGATCAGGTGGAGTTTTTGTATAAGGAAGTAACTAAAGAGACAATTGTAAGGTACATTAGGGCTTCTTTTATTTATTGGTTACTTTCGGTTGTGGGATTTTTTGTGTTGGTTCAATTCTTTAAAGACAATCCAACGGTGATGCTGTCTTTTTTCTTTTCGTTCTTAGCTGCCATTACATTTCCGCATGTTCTGGTCATGCATAAAATTTTAAAACATTAAAGTGTAATTCGCGCAAAAAAGTTGGGTGTAATGCCAAGTGACAAATTTTCAACCTTAACGGGTTGATTGCTTTCGTTGACGTAATAATAAGTGTTAATGACATTTTTAGTATTAAAGACATTCCAAACCGATGCGCCTAAATCCAGCTTAGTTCTTTTTGAAATATTTAAACTGTAACTCGCAGAAGCATCTACCCTTAAATAATCTTGAGTTGTACTGTTATTAGGGCTTTCAAAATTTATTCTATTGTTGAATACTTTATTTCCGGTTACCGGCCTGGTAATTGGTAAACCCGAGTGCCAATTAACACCCGATGATAATTTAAAGTTATTGACATTATAATTTATACCGAAATTTACCAAATGCTCAATTTCAAAATTGTTTCTGAAAGGTTCGCCATTATTTAAATTAGCAAATTGATATTGATTGTCGTTAAAGGTATAACTCAACCATGAACTCAGCTTGCCATTCTGGTAGTTAATCAAGAATTCAGCACCCTTTACGGTATAACCACCAATATCTGTTATAAATTGAAACTGGTTTTGAAACGCCTGACTTCGGGCAGTTATACCTGTAACTTCTTTGTAAAAACCCTCAGCATTGATAAAAAGATTATTTTTTTTAAATGAAATCCCTGCCGAAGCTTGTTTGCTTTTTACAATTGGTATACTGGAGTTGTTCGATAAAATCCATCTTCGTTTTTCAACCCCTAAAAAATCGTTTTGTAAATCTATGATTTGAGTGGTTGTCTGACTTTTAAATTCACCTAACAATTCAAATTTAAAATAGTTGGCAAACCGCTGGCTAAAGGCAAATCTGGGTTCCAAAAGATAGGTGTCAAATTTTTGAAAGGCATTTACTCTGCCGCCACCTCTAATAATGGTATTTCCGTTGTTAGATTTAAAAGTTGCTTCAGCATAACCTGAATGACTTCTTATCACTTCCTTTATAAAACTTCTAAATAACGGATTGTTAACATCTTCGAGATTGGTAATACCAACTTCGTTAAATTGATAGCCAAAATTTATATCAAGAATTTCAAGAGGCTTATAATTCAGATTTAATTTAACAGCGCCATCTAAAACCTCGTTGGCCTGAATGAGTCGTTGATTGTTGATGATATCGAAATTTGTGGCGTCTAATTGATAATCGGTGATGTAAAATTGTGCCTCGGTATTAATCTTGTCACTCCATTTACGGTTATAAGTAAAGCTGCCGGCCAGCGTACTTTGGGTTAGTGAACTTGTTAATGATTGGTCGCCAATACTAATAGCTGCGGTTTCCTGATAGTCTACGGTATTGAAAAAGTTGATAAAACTCATGTTTATTTTGTCTTTTTCACTCAAATTCATCAATAATTTGGCGTTAACATCATAGAAGTAAAAATTTTCATCTTGTGTAAGTGTTTGATTTGAAGCAGCCGTTCGACTTAAATCAGAATCTTGAAAAACCCTGTCAAAATAGTTGTTAAAGGTTGGTGTTGAAATTAAATCGGTTATAGATCTTCTTGCCGACAGTTGAAATTCAATATTTTTATTTAGAGGTACTTCAGCAAAAACATCGCCATAAATCATGTTAATGCCGGCACCAATTTTGGTTTCTTCTCCAACCTCGGTTGAGGTTTGCATGTTTAAAATACTGCTCACACCGTCGCCGTAAAAAGCACTTGAACCATTTTTAATAACCGATACATTTTTGGTGAGGTACGGATTGAATGCAGAAATCAACCCGAAGAAATGTCCGGATTGGTACATCTTCATACCGTCAAAAACAATTAAGTTTTGATCGTTGGTTCCACCGCGTACATTCAAGTTAGAAACCGTTTCGTCTGTACTTGTAATTCCCGGTAAAGACTGTAAAATGAGTAACACATCGGGCTCAACCAAACCGGGTAAAATTCCAAATTTTTCGGGTTTAATATTGAAACTACCCAACGACTTTTTAGAAACACCAGAAGTTATGTAGTTGCTAACTAAAATCTCGTCTAAAGTTTGGTCTAAAAAGGTTTCTAACTTGTTGATGACTTTTACTGCAATAAAACGCTCATTTAAAATGGTGAAGGAAACAGATGCGCTAAGTTTAATAATATCTAATGCTTCGTTTAAGTTAAGTTCATCACCCGGAATGGCAGATAACATATTTTCAATGGCGCTTGGGTTGTATGAAAACCTTACATCATAACGTTTTTCAAGCGACCTTAAGACAGCTTCTAAGGCGATTTTTTCGTCATTTTGGGCTTTCAAATGATTATTGAAAACACCAAATAATATAATAACAAATATTAACTTTATTAAAGTTTTACTCACGTAAAATAGTGATTACATTATTGTCGATTTTGTAGGTGAGATTTAAGGGTATGGTTATAGATTTTAGAGCCAGTTCTAAATTGGTATGCGTAAAGGTTCCATTAAATAAAACAGATTTTTCAATATTAGAACTATTAATTGTAATGTTATACTGACGTTCTAATTCTTCAAAAACCAAATGAACAGGTACGTTTTCAAATGAGCTTTCATTAGATAACCATGAAGGTAATTTTGCCGAAGCATCCGAAAGTTTTTCAATATTGCCATCAACTACTCGAAAACTTTCACCTGGTTTTAGAACATAAGATTCGTTTTTGGTTTCAACACCAACAGATCCTTCAAAACAATAAACTTCAAAATAATTAGCTCTTTGTTTTACGTTAAATTCTGTACCCAGAACGCTTACTGTTCCGGCAGAAGTAACCACGTTGAACTTTGAGCCTTTGGCTACTTTAAAAAATGCTTCACCTTCTAGATTTACCAATCTGTTTTTATCCCAGCTTCTTTTGTTAAACGATAGGGAAGAGGCTGCATTTAAAGTAATTTGAGAGTCATCGGGTAAATAGGTGTCAATTTGCTGAGCAATGGTTGTTTGATAGGTGGTTTCCAAACCTGAAACATAAAAATATAAACCAAAAGCAACAACTAAAACGGCTGCAACTCGCATCATCGGTTTTAGCCAATTTGTACTCTTGGTTTTGCGGCTTTCAATCTGTTGTAGCGCAGATTTTAGTTCAACTTCGGCGTTATATTGTGGTGCTTTAAAACGCTGCATACTATGGTCTAACTTAATTAAATCTTCGTAGTCTTCGAGTTGTGTAAAGGCTTCGAATTCAGTTTGATTTAGCTCGTTGTCTAACCATTTTTTTATGAGTTCTTCATGTGTCATAATTCACGTATTTCAACTATATAACAGGTAAGTTAAAAAAACTCCTACCTACTTTAAAATTAATTTAAACCTTCAACCTGTTCTTTTAATATTTTTAAAGCGCCATAAATTCTTTTTTCAACGGCTTTGGTTGAAATATTGAGCATTTCGGCTATTTCTTTATGTTTTTTTCCTTCAATTCTGTTCAGTAAAAAGGCAACTCGTTGAGCTTCGCTTAAACTTTCAATAGCCTTTTGTAGTTGATCCATATATTCATTGCCTTGCATAATGAACTCCGGATTTTCATTGGTGTAATGCTTTGGTTTGGTTGCCTGATATTTCAACACCACTTTTTGATGGGCATGCTCATTAAGCATTAAATTATTAGCCACTGTAAACAGAAACGACTTTGCTTTATCGGGTGTCACTTTACTACAATTTTCCCAGAGCTTGATAAAGGCTTCTTGTACTTTATCTTTTGGATTAAAATTCTCACCAAATTTGTAATACAAAAAATCGTGCAGGTCTTTAGAATATTTTCTGAATATGGCCGAATAAACGGTTTCAGCGCAGACATTGTCATTTAACGGTAATGGCATTAATAAAAATTTCAGGTAGGAAAATTAGCTTTTTAATTGTTTAGTAACAAGAAATTCATTCTCGAAAATAAGTTAAAAAATTGAAAAACATGAACTATTGTCGCTCCCAGTTGTCTGAAATAAAGCCTTCGTTGGAATGCTGTATAAGTTTAAAGTTAAAAAACTCGTTTTTAGATTATGGTATTATTATTTTGTCACAGTATAACGACAAAAAACTTTATGAAAGCATCTCAACTTTAGACAACTTGAAGGAGAACTTAATTAATAATCCGGATAATAAGGTGCTAAAAATGAAATTTCAACTAAAATTAAATCAGCTTAAATCAATCATTTCTACAAGAAAACGCCTGGAATTATTACATCACGACATAAAAAAATTAAAACACAGGTAGGACTTTTTAAAACTCATCTGTTATATTGTAAATGATAATACTGTAAAACATGAAAGCAACTGTACACTTATTAAAACTTTTCACCTTTTTTGCCCTAATTTCATTGTCATCGTGCCAGGATGAAATTACAGAAATCACCCAGCCTACAGAGCAAGAAGCCTTAGTGCCAGATTCACCACTTGCCAGAAATATTTTTAACATGTCTACTTTTAGTAGCAGTGCATCGTCAATTGTTACCAACACCAGCTGTTTAGCCATAAAGTTGCCCTTTAACGTTGTAGTAAATGGTATTGAAATAACTATTGAGACAGAAGAAGATTACGATATTGTGGCTACTATTTTTGATGAGTTTGACGATGATGATGATGAACTTCAAATCATCTATCCGGTTACGCTTATTTTATTTGATTATTCTGAAGTTGAAGTGAATAATAATGACGAATTGGAGTTTTACATAGAAGAATGTTTAGATAGTTATAATGTTGAGGACGATATTGATTGTATCACATTTGAATATCCAATTACCTTATCACTTTTTAACACGGCCTTTCAATTTTTAAATACCGTTGTTGTTAATAATGATGAAGAATTATTTAATTTTCTTGATGACGATTTTGATGACGAAGATGTGATTGCCGCTATCAACTATCCAATTAATGTTGTACTATTTGATGGTACCGTAATTACGGTTAATAACAATGACGAATTAAACAACATCATTGAAGCAAACGATGACGATTGCGACGATGATAGTAACACGAATATTTCTCTTAACGATCTTGAGGCTTTATTGCTGGAATGTCTATGGAAAATTGATGACCTAGAAATTGATGACGAAGATTTAGACGATTTATATGAAGGCTATTTAATAGATTTTCGGGAAAATAATAATGCGTTAGTCACAAGTCCAAATGGTACAGTTTTTAACGGCACTTGGAGTCTTACGGAAACCTCTACTAGCGTGAAGTTAAATCTTGAAATCAATGGATTACCGGATCTGAACAACCCAAGCTGGATATTTAGAGAATTTGACGACGATGACGACGACGATGAAATTGAAGTAAAATTTAGACACATTGAAGACAAACTTGAATTGGAGCAGGTTTGCACAGCTACCAATAACGAAGAAACCCAAAACTTACAAACCCAATTAACTTCTGGAGAATGGTTTGTTGCGCTTTATCTAGATGATAATGAAGATGAAACTTCTAATTATCAAAACCTTAACTTTACATTCAATGCTAACGGGTTAGTGGAAGTATCAAACAATCAATCAATTATTCAAACCGGTAGCTGGTCTACTTTTGTAAACAGTCAAGGTCAATTAAAGCTCGTATTTAGTTTTTCTGATGATGACGATTTATTTGATGCATTGGAAGAAGACTGGAATGTAGTGGAAACAACAGATAATACAATAAGCCTGGAAGATGACGGCGATCAACTTGTATTTGAAAAAGTATAAAAAAGTGATTAAAAAATCCATTAATTAATCCACATCAATAGTCTCAAAGGACCGCAGTAACAGGCGGTCTTTTTTTCTTTAATAAAGTATTTTTCATTATTGTCAGGTTGCTTTACATTGACCAAGTAAATTTGTAACTTTGCAACTTTCAAAAACAACGCCATTATGTTTAGTAATTTAAGCGATAAGTTAGATAAGGCATTACATGTATTAAAAGGTCATGGAAGCATCACCGAAGTAAACGTTGCCGAAACTTTAAAAGAAGTAAGAAGAGCTCTGCTCGATGCCGACGTTAATTTTAAAATAGCCAAAGAATTTACAACAACCGTAAAAGAAAAGGCGCTCGGGCAAAATGTACTTACCACATTACAGCCCGGTCAATTAATGGTTAAAATTGTAAAAGACGAACTTACGGCGCTTATGGGTGGCGATGCCGAGGGTATTAATCTTTCGGGTAATCCAAGCGTTATTTTAATGTCTGGTTTGCAAGGTTCAGGTAAAACAACCTTTTCGGGAAAACTTGCTAACTATCTTAAAAATAAAAAAACTAAAAAACCGCTTTTGGTAGCTTGCGACGTGTATCGTCCTGCGGCAATAGACCAGCTTCACGTGGTTGGAGGTCAGATTGGTGTTGAGGTTTTCAGCGATAGAGACAATAAAAATCCTGTAGCCATTGCACAAGCCGGTATTGCCCACGCCAAAGCGAATGGCTACAACGTAGTTATTATAGATACTGCCGGTCGTTTGGCTGTTGATGAGGTGATGATGAATGAAATTTCAAACATTCATAAAGCCATTCAACCTCAGGAAACCTTGTTTGTGGTCGATGCTATGACAGGTCAAGATGCCGTAAATACTGCCAAAGCATTTAACGATGTTCTAAATTTTGATGGTGTTATCTTAACAAAATTAGACGGCGATACCCGAGGTGGAGCCGCACTATCAATAAAATCTGTAGTAAACAAGCCCATTAAATTCATTGGTACTGGCGAAAAAATGGAAGCCATTGACGTGTTTTATCCGTCGAGAATGGCCGACAGAATTTTGGGAATGGGAGATGTGGTATCTTTGGTTGAACGTGCTCAGGAACAATATGATGAAGAAGAAGCCAGAAAGCTTTCAAAGAAAATTGCCAAAAATCAGTTTGGTTTTGATGATTTCCTGAAACAAATTCAGCAAATCAAAAAAATGGGTAACATGAAAGATTTATTAGGTATGATTCCAGGAGCCGGTAAAATGCTTAAAGATGTTGATATTGATGACGATGCCTTTAAACATGTAGAAGCCATTATCCAATCAATGACGCCTAAAGAGCGCTCTAATCCGGCAATTATTAATGCTTCCAGAAAAAAACGAATTGGTGAAGGTTCAGGCACATCAGTTCAAGAAGTTAACAGACTTATGAAACAATTTGATCAAATGAGTAAGATGATGAAAATGATGCAAGGAGGCAAAGGCAAGCAAATGATGCAAATGATGAATAATATGAGATAAGACTCACACTGTATTTATGTATAAATGATATCTGTATAAATCTGTGAAGGCTGCCGTAAAAAAATAGAAAAGAGAAAAGAGAGAAGAGAGAAGAGAGAAAGAAAAATCAATATACCAAACTATAAGCGCGTAAAGAATTAGAACAGTAATCTGTGTAAATCCGTGTAATTCGTGTCTAAGAGAACTAACTAAATTCAACAAATAACCAATTATGATAATTCTAGACGGTAAAAAAGTTAGCAACGATATTAAGAATGAAATCACCGCACAGGTGGAGAAAATGAAAGCCAGAGGCGAAAAAGTACCTCACCTGGCAGCCGTTATTGTTGGAAATGACGGCGCAAGTCTTACTTATGTTAATAGTAAGGTAAAAGCTTGTGAGCGCGTTGGCTTTAAGTCTACTATGATAAGAATGTCTAGTACTACCAGTGAAATAGAGTTACTGGATAAAATTCAGGAACTCAATGAGGATGACAATATCGATGGGTTTATTGTTCAGCTGCCTCTGCCAAAACAAATAGATACTCAAAAAGTACTCCTAACAGTAAATCCCGATAAGGATGTAGATGGTTTTCATCCTACGAATTTTGGAAAAATGGCCTTGGATATGAGTACCTTTATTCCTGCTACGCCATTTGGTATCTTGGAACTTTTAGAGCGTTACGGTGTTGAAACCGATGGTAAACATACCGTTATTATTGGTCGATCGCATATAGTTGGCAGACCAATGAGTATTTTAATGGGTAGAAAAGGTTTTCCAGGTAATTCAACCGTAACTTTAACTCACAGTCACACAAAAAATATTACGCAAATAACCTCACAGGCAGATATTATCATTTCCGCATTAGGTGTTCCAGGTTTTTTAAAAGCTGAAATGGTTAAAGACGACGCCGTAATTATTGATGTAGGCATTACCAGAGTTCCTGACGAAACAACTGAAAAAGGTTATTACATTACCGGTGATGTTGACTTCGAAAATGTGAGCAAAAAAGCCAGCTACATCACGCCCGTTCCAGGCGGTGTTGGTCCAATGACCATCGCTATGTTGCTTAAAAATACACTTTTAGCAAGAGAGCGTCATTTGCTTAGATAGTTTACTTAGCGAAAATCTGACTCATATCTTTAAATGACTTGAATTCTAAAGCATTACCGGCCGGATCTTTAAAAAACATGGTGGCTTGTTCGCCTACTTGTCCTTGAAACCTTATATAAGGCGCTATAATAAACTGAATGCCTTTAGTTTTTAAATCATCCGCAAATTGATGAAAAACCTCCCAATCTAAAACTACCCCAAAATGTGGTACAGGAACATCTTTTCCGTCTACGGGATTGGTATGTAGCTCAGCATCAGATTTTGGTTTGTAGTGTATCACCAATTGATGACCAAAAAAATTAAAATCAACCCAATGGTCACTGCTTCTGCCTTCTTCACAATTAAGGATGTCTCGATAAAAGATGCGACATTCAGCTAAATTATGAACCGGAATTGCCAAATGAAATGGAGAAATGGTTTTCATGATTTTATATTATTTAATTGCTTTGATTGTTTTCTATTTTTTATGTGAAGGTTTCGGTTTTGCTGGCTTTGCTGTTTTGACAGAGGACTCTAATAAGTGGTTGAGATCTAAAAATTCATCTTTGGAAAGTTCTCTAAACGTCCCAACAGGGACATCTAATTTAATGTTCATAATTCTAACCCGTTTCAAGGTTTCAACCTGATAGTCTAAATACTCACACATTCTTCTTATTTGTCGGTTTAATCCCTGAGTTAGCACAATTCTGAAAGTGAAATTGTCAATTTTTTCCACTTTACATTTTTTTGTTACCGTATTTAAAATTGGAATACCATTTCGCATCCTTTCAACAAATGTTTGTGAAATTGGTTTATTTACAGTCACTAAGTATTCTTTCTCATGATTATTACTAGCGCGCAAAATTTTATTAACGATATCGCCATCGTCAGTTAACAGAATTAATCCTTCACTTGCTTTGTCCAAGCGTCCTATCGGGAAAATACGTTTATGATAATTAATAAAATCGATGATGTTATTTTTTTCAACTTTGGTATCTGTTGTACAAACAACTCCAACAGGTTTATTAAAAGCAAGATATGTAAAGGTTTCTTTAGAGTTTGCAATAATCTCTCCATCAACTTTTACTACATCATCCAAAGTGATTTTGGTACCCATTTCAGCTTTGATATCGTTTACGGTAATTCGACCTGCTTCAATGAGCTTATCGGCAGCGCGTCTTGAGCAGTAACCTACTTCGCTTAAAAATTTATTGATTCTAACGGTCTTGTCTTCCATTAATCTGAAATAATAAATTCTTCAATATAAGCTGTAACCTTATGGTTTTTTAACGAATGTCCCAATCCTTCAGTTGATATGAGTTTAGCGTTAATCGCTCTCTTATGAATTTGTAAGGCATCGTCATACGGAATTATTTGGTCGTTTTTATCATGTATAATCAAACTTTTTTGTTCAATTTCTTTCATTAAACTTGAAGTTGAAAATGATGTGGATGGTCTGCCAAAACGCTCAACAATAATACCGTCAAGCCGTTTTATAATACGTTGATTATACCCAAGCATATTGGTATATCTTGCAAATACATCTTTAAATTCAGAAGGCGCACCTAACAGTATTAATTTTTCTACGCTGTCTAATTTGTGTTTGTGTTGAAAAAATACAGCCGACATACCACCAACCGAATGACCGATTATAATTTGAGGTTTAAATCTTTTGGCAACCACAGCAATAAATTCAGAATAAAGCAACGCGTTAAATTCATTCCCACCTGAGCGGCCATGCGCAGGGGCATCAAGAGCGATGATTTCGTATCCTAATTTATTAAATTTTAAAATTACTTTTTTCCAGCGTGCAGCATTACTTTCCCAGCCATGAGCCAATAAAATAGTGCCCTTGTCGCCAAGCCATCTGTAGGTCATAATTGAGAGGCTATCATGATATTGCTCTTCTTTAAAAGCAGTACCTAAAAAGTCGGCTTGTTTTTCGTTAATGCGGCCCTTCCTTGGGGTCGTGAACAATTTTAATGCTTTTTTAGCCGCATAATCTTGAGAGATGTAGCTTATTGCATTGTAGTAATTGCCAACTATTTTAATGACGAGCTTTTTCATTTAATCTTCTCTATTGGCTTGTTCTAATGAAAATGCCGGAGTGCAAATAGCAATATATTCGCAGGGCTCATTAAAGGGGTTACAATATTGAACGCGAGTATGTTTGTTGATTTTAATAGATTGTCCCGGTTCTAAAACAACGGCTTCTTCGTTAAATTTAAACTGTTTTTTTCCTGAAATAATATATGTTATCTCATCAAATGCGGGCGTTTGAAATGGCTCACTCCAGCCGGGTGGTGCAATCATATGGGCCACACTAATTTGAGAATTACCGTCTGTTGCTAACCCAAAATGTTCTTCAATAACTTTACCGTCGGTTGTTGGCACAACAAACGGTTTGTTTTGGATGGTGTATTTGTTGTTTTTCTTCATTCAAAAAAACCTTACTACCAGTGTAGCATAAAATATTTTATTTTAGCTTTCCCAGGTATTTGTAGTTGATCTATCGTTTGGGTGTTATCAAATCTTAATTCTGCCGGTAATTCTGTTTTGTCTATTGTAAACGCCGCATTAATTTCTTTAACACTAACAACTACATTCCCAATAAGATTATCTATTTTATTAATTTTAAAGTTGTCTTTGATGTCTTTAAATGTGCTTTTTTTATTGATTCCGTTAGTGGTTTTATAAAGCGGACTTTCAATTTTTACGGTTTTAATGGTTGCTGTGGAATCATTTGGTCGGGTTGCCGTAAGTGTCAGTAACTTTTCGCCTGTGTTGCTGTAAATTTCAATTTGAGAACTGCTTGATGAAAAACTGATGGCTTTTACAATTGAAGTAATCGAATCTTCAGGGAAAGCTAATTTTAAGTCTTTTACTTGAGTTGAATCGGTAAGTAAACCAATATAACGTTTTCCTATTTCAAAAGGATCTTGCGGTTTTGAACAACTGGTGATTGCTATAGCTATAACACTTAAAAATAGAAGTTTTTTGATCATAATTTGATGTGAATAAAGTTTTAGTTGTTGCAATACTAATTTATAACAAAAATACTCTAATTTTAAAGAAGTGAAAAGCTCAAAATTTAAACTTCGGTTTGATTTAGGCTTTTATTAACTATTTTTTAGATTCAGGAAAATTTCAATTCAAATGAAACATATTTTAAAAGTATTTATTTTTTTAATGTTAATCGTTTTTTTTGCTTGTGGAGAACAGAATAATTATCCTGTTTTTCATCAATCTCACGAGCCTAAAAAACAAAATGCACCATTTAGTGATGCCGTTGAAACCCAAGATTTGTTGTTTCTTTCCGGTCAAATTGGTATGGATCACAGCACAAGAACTTTAGTTGAAGGCGGTATTCAAACAGAAACACTTCAAACTATAAAAAACATTGAGGCGGTACTTCTGCATCACGAGTTAGAATTAAAAGATGTAATTAAATGTACGGTTATTCTGAGCGACATCAACGATTTTGCCGCATTTAATGAAATTTACATTCAATACTTTAAACAAAAACCCGCAAGAACTACCTTTGCGGCCTCTGGCCTTGCAGCCAATGCTAAAATTGAAATTGAAGTAGTGGCTGTAAAACGGTAATTTTAAAACGGTAATTTTTAAAATACTTAGGTATTTAAATTACCTTTGCAGCCCATGAAAAAAGAAATTCAAGATTTAGTAAATCAAGGTAAGATGCTGCCTTTAATGGAAGCTTTTTACACCATTCAGGGTGAAGGTTTTCATAAAGGTACAGCTGCTTATTTTATAAGAGTTGGCGGTTGCGATGTAGGTTGCCACTGGTGCGATGTTAAAGAAAGTTGGAATCCCGATATTCATCCGCCCACATCGGCCGATGATATTGTTAATGAAGCAGCAAAATATTCAGACACCATTGTGATTACCGGAGGTGAACCACTTACCTGGGATATGACTTATCTAACAAATAAGTTGAAAGAAAAAGCATTGAAAATTCATATTGAAACTTCAGGTGCTTATCCGTTGACGGGTGTTTGGGATTGGATTTGTCTCTCCCCAAAAAAAATAAAATTACCTCAAACCGAAATTTATAGCAAGGCCCACGAGTTGAAAGTGATTGTTTACAATAACAGCGATTTTCAATTTGCCGAAGAACAAGCCACTCAAGTAAATGGCAATTGTATTTTGTACTTACAACCCGAGTGGAGTAAAAGAGAAAAAATGATGCCGCTAATTGTGGATTATGTGATGAAAAATCCTAAATGGCGAATTTCACTTCAAACGCATAAGTATTTAAACATTCCATAAAAAAAGCCCAAATAATCAAATTGGGCTTCTTTAAGTCTTATGGAGTGAAATTTATTTTTTAAATGGAACCGCCAATCGCATAGTTCCCCAACCTATATGAAGGGTTACGCCGTTATCAGCTTCTGAAAATACCATCGAAAATGCATCTAATGCTTCATCACTGTTGCTCACAGGTACCGATAATCTGGCAACATCTTTAGATTCGTCGTAGAAGTAAGAGCCCCAAACATTAAGGTCTTTATTAATGATGGCAGTCCATTCTTTTTCACCCGGAATGGTGTAAAAAGTATATGTTCCAGCTTTTACGGTGCTGCTACCTAATTTCATATCAACATAAAAAGTAATTTCGCAAGCCTCATTGGCACCTGTTCTCCAGACTTTACCGTTTGGTGCTAAATCGCTTATCAATCGGTCATTTAATTGCGGTCTGCTGTAAGTGATTTTAACTAGTTTATCGGCTACTCTATAATCACTTGGAAATGCCGCGGCATCCATCGGACTTTTATCTAGGCCTCTAAACTCCTGTGATATTATATGTTGCGAAGAAAATAATACAACGGCTACTAGAGCCAATTTTAAAATATTTGATTTCATAATTTTTTTATTTGTGTTAAAAATACAATTTTTTACTTTAAAATAGCCTAAAATATAACCAAGTCAGGCATCAAGATTTTTTATTGTTTGATAAATTTAAACGATTGCCTGCCGGTATTGCTGTGGAAATTTAAAAAATAAGAGCCAGACGCAAGATGATCAACATTAAAACTATAACTTTTTATTTGCTTAGAATTGACTATATCTCTTGAAAGTTGTTGAATAAATTTACCGGAAAGATCATAAATTTCAATCACTAAATTATCGGCCGAATCAAATGTAACCGAAAACTCTAACGATGATTTAACCGGATTGTCTTTTAGTGTTACGTCAAGTACATTTTTACCTTTTATTTCGTCATCTACAATAGATAGAGATGTATCGCTGTATTTATATACCGAGGTGCCGCATCCATATGCCAAACCAGTGTTTAATACAATAATTCGGTTTAAATTATTGCCTATACCTGTGTTAGTCCATGTTTGTCCGCCATCGTTAGTTTCATAAAAACCGGTGGTATGACCACCCATCCAACCTTTGGTTTCAGAAATAAATCCAAGTGCTTGAATATTGGTTTCGGGTGCATCAAAAGATTGCCAGCTGTTTCCGGCGTCAAAGCTTTTAATTAGTTTTCCTAAATGTGGTGCTACTGAAGAAACAGCGCCAAAAACTACATTGGGATTATCTAAAATTTGAATTTTCCAAACATATTCTCCAGGTATACCTGAGTTGTATACTTCAATCCAGGTGTTACCTCCGTCAGTAGTTTTAAGTAAGCAGGCACCGCCGGCGTTTTGACCACCCGCATATCCGGTAGTTTCGTCAATAAACTTGATTTCAACCAAAGCAGTCGCCAAGTCGGACATATTGGTGTAAGTCCAGGTCTGTCCGGCATCAATGGATTTTATGATAAAAGCCGGTTGGAAAAATGCGCCGCAGCCAAAAATAGTTTGGGCGTTTAAGGCTGATAATCCGCAAACGGCATTTGGGTTTGGGGTAATGTTATCAACCGGGAGCCATGTGTTTCCGCCATCAGTGGTTTT
This sequence comes from Paucihalobacter ruber, assembly GCF_006494535.1. Taxonomy (GTDB): domain Bacteria; phylum Bacteroidota; class Bacteroidia; order Flavobacteriales; family Flavobacteriaceae; genus Paucihalobacter; species Paucihalobacter ruber. The sequence goes on along the minus strand of NZ_VHIQ01000003.1, from coordinate 412,819 downwards.
TAACAGTAAATTGTTGAGCGTACCAAGAAATCCGTTTTGATCATCTAAAAATTCGATATTTCTGAAATAAAAAGCACCTCCTAAATCACTTTCGGTTAATTGTGTTTGCCATGTTTCTCCGCCGTCGGTTGTCTTGTATACTGCTGCGAAAAAACCGTTGGCAGCCCAACCTGTGTTCTCATCTAAAAAGAAAACATCATCAAATCGTTGTCCGCCACCATTGTTAAAAAGACTGGTAGATTGCCAGTTTTGACACCAGCAGAGATTAGAAAATAGAAGTAATGTGTATGCTATCAATTTCATTTTGTAAATATAAATAACAAATAATATGTTATTAACTTTTTAAATGATATCAAATAGTAATAAAATATTATAATTTGTAATTATTATATGAGTTTATGTTTTATTATTGAAACTATAAACTCACATTTGCATTCTAATTAATTATATAAAGAATTATGTGCGGAATTGTTTGTGCTTTTGAACTAAAACAAAAATCTGAAGATTTAAGACCTCAAATATTAGAGATGGCCAAGATTATTCGTCATCGCGGTCCGGACTGGAGTGGTATTTACAGCAATGATAAGGCTATTTTGGCTCATGAGCGTTTGGCAATTGTTGATCCGGCTTCCGGTAAACAACCCTTATTTAGCGAAGATAAAAAGCTGATTCTGGCAGCAAACGGCGAAATTTACAACCACCGTGAATTGAGAAAGAGATTTGAAGGTAAATACAATTTTCAAACTCAAAGCGATTGCGAGGTTATTTTAGCGTTGTATCAAGAAAAAGGGGTTGATTTTATAGATGAGATGAATGGTATTTTTGGATTTGCCATTTACGATGTTGACAAAGACGAATATTTTATTGCGCGCGATCATATGGGAATTATTCCCTTATATATTGGTTGGGATCAACATGGAACCTTTTATGTAGCTTCCGAATTAAAGGCACTGGAAGGCTACTGCACTAAAATTGAATTATTTCCTCCGGGTCATTATATGAGTAGTAAAGACGGTAAGTTTGTTAAATGGTACCAAAGAGATTGGACAGAGTACGATGCGGTGAAAGATAACGAAACCAGCATTGCAAAAATTAAGCATGCATTGGAAGCTGCGGTTCACCGCCAACTTATGAGCGATGTACCCTATGGGGTCTTGCTTTCAGGCGGATTAGACTCTTCGGTGACATCGGCCATTGCAAAAAAGTATGCCGAGAAGCGTATAGAATCAGACGATACCCAAGCCGCATGGTGGCCACAATTACACTCGTTTTCGGTGGGACTGGAAGGTTCTCCCGATTTGGCAGCTGCAAGGAAAGTTGCTGATCATATTGGCACTGTACATCACGAAATTAAATTCACCATTCAGGAAGGTTTAGATGCCATTAAAGATGTAATTTACAATCTTGAAACCTATGACATTACAACGGTAAGAGCTTCAACACCTATGTATTTAATGGCTAGGGTCATTAAATCGATGGGTATCAAAATGGTGTTGTCGGGTGAAGGCGCCGATGAATTATTTGGAGGCTATTTATATTTTCATAAAGCACCAAATGCTCAGGAATTCCATGATGAAACCGTTCGAAAGTTGAGTAAACTTCATATGTACGATTGTTTGCGTGCCAACAAAAGTTTGGCAGCATGGGGTATTGAAGGGCGCGTGCCATTCTTAGATAAAGAGTTTATAGATGTAGCCATGTCTATCAATCCGCAAGACAAGATGATTAATGGTGAACGCATGGAAAAATGGGTGGTGCGTAAGGCATTTGAAGATTTATTACCAGCCAGCGTGGCCTGGCGTCAAAAAGAACAATTTAGCGATGGTGTTGGTTACAGTTGGATAGATACCCTAAAGGAAGTAGTCAACAAAGAAGTTACCGACGAACAATTGGCAAATGCGCGTTTTAGATTTCCAATTCAAACACCACAAAACAAAGAGGAATATTATTACAGGTCAATTTTTCAATCGCATTTCCCTAGCGATGCAGCGGCCCTATGCGTTCCTCAGGAGCCAAGTGTTGCTTGCAGTACTAAGATAGCATTAGAATGGGATGAAGCTTTCAAAAACATGAACGACCCTAGCGGAAGAGCCGTGGCGAAGGTCCATACGGATGCATACTCTTAAATAAATATTGCTAAAACACATAGCCAACCCTCAGGTCAAAAAAATCGGCTACATGGCGGTGCGCTTTTAGGTTGAAGCCTGCAAAGAACTTTTTGTTGAAATTGTAGGTTAAACCGTAACGCTGATAAACATCGTCATTGATGCGATAATCGTTGTAATAGTATATGCCCAATTCTTGACTAAAGGTTACTTTTCCAAACCAAAATTCATGACCTAAAAGCCCTGCGGCCTGTGCAAAATTGGCGTTTGCACCGTCTAAATTAATTTGTTCGCGTCTGGAGTAGTCAAGAATAAGTTCTGTTCCTGCTGTTAAAGCGCTTCGGCCGCCAATCCAACGGCTGTATTTACCCATAAATCCAAATACATAAAATTTATCTTTATCTCCAACTGCAGCATTGCTCCATCCCGAAAAGTGGGCCACGATAAATTTGTGTTTGTCTTCTGGTGCTTGTCGCTTACCTATTTTATCTAGGTTTGGATAGCTTACCGGCTTAAAACTTTTGTTGACTCCTAAACTTAATGATGGAAAATTAAGACCCTTATTAGGTGTTCTTACGCCACCATTTGAGGTATGATTGTATTTGGCCATTAAACGCAAATTCCATGAGTCTGTAACCCGATAGTTCACGCCAAAACCAACCATTAATGCGAAACTTAAATGGGTGCTGTAAGATTCGTTTAAAATATTAGAGACTTCATCATAAGGTTGAGTTAAGTAGGCACCTCCAATGCCTAACCTAAAAAAAAGATTGGTTCGGCTTTGAGTATTGAAATAAGGTTCCAGATAACCCATGGCTAAAACACCGTGACCCAAAACCTCTCTGTTGTCCCAATTCCATAAAGCCACATCTATGCCAACTCTGGGGAAGCAGTTACAAAATTCCCAGGCACTTTGGGTTAGTAATAATTGACTCCAATCTACACTTATGGCCGACGGGTAAGCATCATCAATCTGTCTTAACGACGGCGCATGTTTAATAAGAAATCCATAGTCTAAACTCAAACCTATAAAATTCGGCTTTTCATTAGGCTTATTTTTTGCCTCTTGACCTGAAACAAATTCAAATAACGATAAGGTCACGAACACAACTAAAAATGGTTTTTTCATATTATTACAGCCATTAGTTTAGTTTTATCTAATCTACATGTTCGTGGTCTTTTTTATTTTTTTGAGGAAATTAAGATAAGATCTTCTTGAGGTGAAATTAAATATTCTGCGCCTTCATCTGTAACCACTGCCATTTCTTCAACAGAAATGGTCTTAATTTGTCCGTCATCTAATTTCCAGGCATGAAAACCGTCAAATGCAAAGGTCATTCCTTCTTTAAGAATTTTGTTACTGGCAGGTCTTATATGAGAAGCCTGAGAACCACCTAGGTTTGGACCAATATCATGTGCCACATAACCCACGGGATGCCCTGTACTCCACATTACATATTCAGAGCCGGCTTGTTCCATTAACACACGTTGCGCTCTGTCGACATCAACGCCCTTCACGCCAGGCTTCATAGCAGCCAAGGCAGCACGATTACCTGCTTTACTACTGTTCCAATAGTGTGTAATGTCTTCGGGTGCCACTGTTTCTCCGGGTTTTAAAACGTAGGCAAATCTCTGTATATCGGTTACCCAGCGATTGTGAACTTTAATGCCAAAATCAATTTGAATAACGTCGCCAGGCATAATAACCTTGTTGGTAGCATGCGAATGACCGCGATCAGGACCTGAGTTTACATTGGGATTTTGGTCTGGTGACCAGCCATCTGTAACGCCGTAAATTTTCATTTTTTCTTTTAGAAATTTGGCAACATCGGCATCGGTTGTTTGGCCGGGAATTACTTGAGTGTAAGCTTCAATTTGCCAATCTGCGGTAATTTGTGCGGCTTTGCGCATAATCTCGACTTCTTCCGGGAGTTTAATTGATAACCATTCATAAACTACTTCGGTTGAAGGAACCAACAAATTTGAAAGCTCACCCAGTTTGGTTTCTAATTCCTGGTATTGGGTATGAGATAAACCATCTGCAAGAGCATTTTCTTCTGAAATATTAACAGCAATATTTTTAAAATCTTTTGTTTTTATAAACGCAATGGCCGTATCAATGGCAGAAGTACCGCGTTCAACTGAGATTACCTTATCATGAATATCTAACTCGTCTAAGGCAGTACTTTCACCCGAGGGCGAAAACACCAATGAATGAAATCCATCAGAATCATTATAAAACATAAAAACAGCCGTTCCACCGGCATTTTCCCCGCCTATATGTTCTGCCATTGGGTCGTTGTTGTTTTCCCGGCAAACAACCAGCCAACAATCTACTGCGGCAGCTTTTAATGCTTCGGGTAAAAGTGTGTTAATGCGTTTTTTTCTAATGTCCGGCCAGGGGTTTTCGCCCCAAATATCGACAGGATTTACAGTAGTTGTCACGGTATTTTTTTCTTGAATATTATTACAACTATAGGTGAATAGCAATAACGTTGTGAGTAGTAGAGTGTTTTTCATTTTCACAAATTAGTAATTTTTTGGTAAAGATAAATTAAGATTTTTAGATATAATAATTAGGACTCGTTTGAACCGAATTCACTGTTTTCAATTGATCTCTTTCAGCAGATGTTTTTCAAAATTTCAATTCTAAGCTATTTTTTTACTTTTCCGCTTTTTAGAACAACAAAAAATCAATCAAAATCAATTTTAAGGGCATTTTTAGACGTTTTAAGCCACTTTTAAGTTTTTAACAAATGTTGATAATTTATACATTGTCTATCTGAAAATGTTTCAAATTGCATTCATATTTGTTATCTTTGTGGGTATCGGAAAATGATGCAATAGCGTCATTTTTTTATGACCTAAATCTAACAATTAAAATAATTTTATGAGCGAAGAAATTAATAAAAACAACTACTCAGCTGATAGTATTCAAGCGCTTGAAGGAATGGAGCACGTTCGTATGCGTCCTTCCATGTATATTGGAGATGTTGGCGTAAGAGGTTTGCATCATTTGGTGTATGAAGTGGTCGATAACTCAATTGATGAGGCAATGGCCGGTCATTGTGACACCATTCATGTAATTATAAACGAAGATAATTCTATTACTACCGAGGATAACGGTAGAGGTATTCCGGTAGATTTACATAAAAAAGAAGGCGTGTCTGCTTTACAAGTGGTAATGACCAAAATTGGTGCCGGTGGTAAATTCGACAAAGATTCTTATAAGGTTTCAGGTGGATTACACGGTGTTGGTGTAAGTTGTGTAAATGCACTGTCTGAACATTTAACAGCAACCGTTTACAGAGACGGCAAAATATATCAACAGGAGTATGAGCGCGGTAAAGCCTTATATCCTGTAAAACAAATTGGTGAAACCGATAAGAGAGGTACCGTTGTTACCTTTAAACCAGATGCCACGATTTTCACACAAACAGTTGAATATACTTATGATACACTGGCAAGCAGACTACGCGAACTGTCATTCTTAAACAAAGGCATCACCATTACATTAACCGATAAAAGACAGCCAAACGAGAAAGGTGAGTTTGAAGTACAAACGTTTCATTCAGATGAAGGATTAAAAGAATTCATCAGGTTCTTGGATGGAAATCGTGAACCCTTAATGAAAGATGTAATAGCTTTTGAAGGCGAAAAAAATGGCGTTCCGGTTGAGGTCGCTATGATTTACAACACCTCATATGCCGAAAATTTACATTCTTATGTAAATAATATCAATACGCATGAAGGTGGTACACATTTGGCAGGATTTAGACGTGGTTTAACCATGACATTGAAAAAATACGCCGATTCATCAGGCTTAACCGACAAATTGAAGTTCGAAATTGCCGGAGACGACTTTCGTGAAGGCCTAACCGCTATTATTTCAGTAAAAGTAGCCGAGCCACAATTTGAAGGGCAAACCAAAACCAAGTTGGGTAACAGAGAAGTTTCAGCATCGGTAAGTCAGGCGGTGTCTGAAATGTTGACAGATTACCTGGAAGAACACCCCGATGATGCCAAAATTATAGTACAAAAAGTAATTCTTGCTGCTCAGGCGCGACATGCGGCCCAAAAAGCGAGAGAAATGGTGCAGAGAAAAACCGTTATGAGTATTGGCGGTTTACCCGGTAAATTAAGTGACTGTTCAGAACAAGATCCTGCAAAATGCGAATTGTTTCTTGTTGAGGGTGATTCGGCCGGTGGAACTGCAAAGGCAGGAAGAGACAGAAATTTTCAGGCTATTTTACCATTAAGAGGTAAAATTCTGAATGTTGAAAAGGCTATGGTGCACAAGGTGTTTGAAAATGAAGAAATTAAAAACATCTTTACCGCCTTGGGAGTAACTATAGGAACCGAGGAAGACAGTAAAGCACTCAACCTGTCCAAATTGAGATATCACAAAATAGTAATTATGTGTGATGCCGATATCGATGGAAGCCATATTGCAACATTAATCTTAACCTTTTTCTTTAGATATATGAAAGAGCTGGTTGAAGAAGGCCACGTATACATTGCAACGCCACCACTGTACTTGGTTAAAAAAGGTAACAAAAAAGAATACGCATGGAGTGATAAAGAGCGAGATGTTATTGCAGAATCTTTTGGAGGTAATGTGAGTATTCAACGATACAAAGGTTTAGGTGAAATGAACGCCGAACAACTTTGGGATACCACTATGAATCCGGAATTCAGGACCTTGCGATTGGTTCAAATTGACAATGGAACAGAAGCCGATCGTATTTTCTCAATGCTAATGGGCGATGAAGTACCACCAAGACGAGAATTTATCGAGAAGAATGCTATCTATGCGAATATAGACGCATAATGCAGAAGTATATCATAAAAAAACACTCCTTTATGGGGTGTTTTTTTGTTTGACACCCTGATAAAATGCAATTAATATCGGTAAAATGCGTTTAATTTAAAGAATTTATTAATTTAGTTTCACCAAATCTAGATGTCATGAAAAAGATCATAGTAATATTTGTATTGATTATTACGGTACAAAGTATCAAATCGCAAGAACTAGAATCAATCTTATTAGCCGCTGATGATGCTGGTTTGTTAACCGAAAATTATCTTAATCCCGCAATGATAGGATTGATGCACAGTATGAATGGTGGCTGGTATACAACCGGTAAAGTTCATCAAAAATTTGGTTTTGATATTACCATAAGCGCTAATGCCTCGCTAGTTCCTTCAAATGCTGAGTTTTTTAATTTCATACCGTCCGATTATAACTTTTTGTCATTACCTAATGGAGAGACCACAATTCCAACTGTAATGAGTGAAAGTACTTTTGAAACCGAAGTAGATGTTAGAATACCAAACGGCGACGGAACATTTAAAGTGGGCAGTTTTACAATGCCCGGTGGCATTGGTGCTGATTTACCTTTAAATGCAGTGCCTACGCCAATGGTTCAGCTTGGTTTGGGTTTACCCACTAAAACCGATTTAAAAATTAGATACGTTCCAAATATGTCGTTCGGTGACGACTTTGATAGCGGATTAATTGGTATCGGACTCCAACATGATATAACCCAATATTTAGGTACAATGGAAAAATTACCGTTGAGTATTTCAGTGTTGGCAGCATTCACAACATTAAATGCCAGTTATGCTATCAATAACGAAGATTTTACAGATAACGTCTCCGTCAATAACGGCGAAGCAGAATTCAGATTAAACACGTACACCATCCAGGCCATTGGTTCTTTAGATTTTAAAATCATAACATTTTATGGTAGTTTGGGCTACAATGGTGGCAAAACAACCGCTAAGATGAAAGGCGATTACACCTTAACATACGATGTTGAAGATTCTAATGGTAATGTGGTTGGAGCAGTCAATGAAAGTATTTCAGATCCTTTAAATTTAGGTTTCGATATTAATGGGATGCGGGCTACCTTGGGTACAAGACTTAATTTAGGCTTTTTCAAGATTTTTGCTGATTATTCATTCCAGGAATTCAACACACTTAGCGCAGGTATTGCATTAAGCTTTAGATAAACTTTTTTTACCTAAAACATCAAATAATAACGCTTTAGTAACTTCAAAAATAACTAATTTATTCGTAATTTTGCACTCCAAAACAAGCATAGTACAACAATTATTTTAAATTAAATTATATGAAAGTTACAGTAGTAGGAGCAGGAGCAGTTGGAGCGAGCTGCGCAGAGTATATCGCCATTAAAAATTTTGCAAGCGAAGTAGTATTATTAGACATTAAAGAAGGTTATGCCGAGGGTAAGGCCATGGATTTAATGCAATGCGCTTCTCTTAACGGTTTTGATACTAAAATTTCAGGCTCAACAAACGATTACTTGAAAACTGCTAATAGCGACGTTTGTGTTATTACTTCCGGTATTCCAAGAAAACCGGGTATGACAAGAGAAGAGCTTATTGATATTAATGCCGGGATTGTTAAAACTGTAGCAACTAATTTAATCAAGTATTCGCCAAATACCATACTTATTGTAGTGAGTAACCCTATGGATACAATGGCGTATCTTGTTCACAAAGCAACAGGTTTACCAAAAAATAAAATTATAGGTATGGGTGGTGCCTTAGATTCTGCTCGTTTTAAGTACAGATTGGCCGAGGCTTTAGATGCCCCAATTAGTGATGTTGACGGTATGGTGCTTGGCGGTCATAGTGATACAGGTATGGTGCCATTAACCAGATTGGCAACAAGAAACAGTGTTCCTGTTTCAGAGTTTTTAAGTGAAGAAAGATTAAATCAGGTAAAAGAAGATACCAAGGTAGGTGGTGCGACACTTACCAAACTTTTAGGTACTTCAGCGTGGTATGCTCCGGGAGCTGCTGTTAGTGCCATGGTGCATGCTATAGCTTGCGATCAAAAGAAAATGTTCCCATGTTCAGCCATGCTGGAAGGCGAATACAATTTAAGCGATATTTGTTTGGGAGTTCCTGCTATTATAGGTGCCAACGGAATAGAGAAAATTGTAGAAATTGAATTAAGCAATGATGAAAAAACTCAAATTGCTGAAAGCGCCGAAGGTGTAAAGGTAGTTAATGCTCTTTTAAACGTTTAATACATTACGTAAAACACCGTATTATTTTAAAAGAGCGACACCAAGTCGCTCTTTTTTATAAATCATAGAATTGTATTGGCAATTCTTTATTGAAATCATATATTTGCACGTTTTAAAAAAATATAAATCTAACCATAATGCAAAATAAAGGTTTAATTAAGCTTTTTGCTCTTTTATTCGGATTGGTAAGTATTTACCAGTTATCCTTCACATTCAAGAACAATCAAATTGAAAGTCAAGCCGCAGAATTTGCTTCGGCAAAATACAGTGATATTGATCGTGCCAATGCAGAGCAAATTCGCTACTTAGATTCAATAGGCAATGAAGAAGCCTACAATATTGGTGTTGCAAAATTTACCTATAATGAGGTAAAAGACAACTCAATGAATTTGGGTCTGGATTTAAAAGGCGGTATTAACGTGATACTGCAAATTTCAGTACGCGATATTTTAAAAGGATTGGCCAACAACTCCAAAGATCCTATTTTTAACAGAGCACTGGCCGATGCCGAGACTATTCAACTCAATTCTCAAGATACCTATTTAGAGGCATTTTTTAAAGCTTTCGATGCTATCAAAGGAGATACTAAACTAGCCTCCCCCGATATTTTTGCCAATAGAACTCTAAGTGAAGAGGTGACAATAGACATGAGCGATGCTCAGGTTAAATCGGTTATTGAAGCTAAAGTAGATGAGTCAATTTTAGCTGCTTTCGAAGTATTGAGAAAGCGTATCGATAAATTTGGTGTTACCCAACCAAATATTCAGCGATTAGGGAATTCAGGAAGAATATTGGTTGAATTACCGGGAGCAAAAGATGTTGAACGTGTTAAAAATTTACTTCAAAGTACAGCTCAATTAGAGTTTTGGGACGTCTATAAAGCAGAAGAAATTTTAGGCTATGTCTTACAAGTAAATCAGGCCTTAGCTGAAGAAAATGCTTCGAAAAAAGTCGATACCACTGCAACCACTGAATCGCCACAAGATGAAGCACAATCGGCTATTGATGCACTTACAGGTCAAATCGAAGCAGATACATCTAATACAGACGATGTTAATCCCCTTAAAATTGTAGGCTTAGGTGGTGGTCCTATCATTGCGACATTCGAAGCGAAAGATCAGGATATGATACTGGAACATCTTAATAATCCACGTTTTAGATCATTATTACCGGCAGAACAACGCTACGTAAAATTTGCCTGGGAAAAGCAGGAACGCAATAGCGAGTTGGTCAACTTATACGCCATTAGGGGTAATCGTGAAAATGTACCACAGTTAAGTGGTGCCGTTATTACCGATGCCAGACAATCTTACAACCAAAGAAATCAGCCATCAGTTAGTATGCAGATGAATGCTAAAGGTGCAAGAATCTGGGAGGAAATGACACGTATGGCCTACGAAACTCAAGGCTTTATTGCTATTGTTTTGGATGGTATTGTTTATAGTGCGCCAAGTGTTACCAGCGGACCGATTACGGGTGGAAACTCTGAAATTTCAGGTTCTTTTACTGTTAATGAAGCCATAGATTTAGCCAACGTTTTGCGCGCCGGTAAACTACCTGCAAAAGCTGATATTGTTCAGGCCGATGAAGTTGGACCTTCTTTAGGTCAAGAAGCTATTGATAGCGGAACAAAGTCATTTTTGATTGCCTTGGCATTTGTATTGGTTTGGATGGTTTTCTATTATGGTAAAGCCGGTGTTTTTGCCGACATTGCTTTGTTGTTCAATATCCTTTTAATATTTGGAGTGCTTTCGGGCCTTGGTGCCGTTTTAACATTACCCGGTATTGCCGGTATTGTTTTAACCATAGGTATATCGGTGGATGCCAATGTACTTATCTTTGAACGGATAAGAGAAGAAATAGCCAAAGGAAAAGCAATTAAAGAAGCTGTAAAAGATGGTTTTAGTAATGCATTGTCATCAATTTTAGATGCCAACATCACAACAGGTTTAACAGCTATTATTTTATTTGTTTTTGGAACCGGACCAATTAAAGGTTTTGCAACAACTTTACTTATTGGTATTATAACATCCCTGTTTACTGCAATTTACATTACCAGATTACTGGTAGACTGGATGGTTGAGAAAGGGGTGAGTTTAGATTTCTCTACTTCTATTACCAAAAACCTGTTCAAAAACGTTAATATCAATTTCTTAAGAAAGAGAAAAATTAGTTATGTGGTTTCAGCTGCATTAATTCTCATTAGTTTAGGGTCGTTATTTACCACAGGATTAGATCAAGGTATCGATTTTGTTGGAGGTAGAACCTATCAGGTAAGATTTGCTCAGGAAGTCAGTACAGAAGAGGTGAAGTCTTCATTAAATAATGTGTTGGGAAGTGCCGAAGTCAAAACTATCGGTGCTGCCAATCAGCTTAAAATTTCAACCAAATTTAAAGTAGATGAAAACTCGGCTGAGGCCGACGAAGAAGTTCAAGCCTTATTGTTTGAAGGATTAAAGGCGTTTTTACCTGATGGTATTACCTATAAAGACTTTAAAGAAGGATCAGGCGAAGCAATGATAGGCAAGATGTCTTCAAGTAAAGTAAGTCCAACTATAGCCGAAGATATTAAGGCAGCATCAGTTTGGGCGGTTTTAGGATCTTTAGTAGTGGTATTCTTGTATATCTTGGTGAGATTTAAGAGATGGCAATTTTCATTGGGTGCTGTTGCGGCAGTATTCCACGATGTATTAATTGTATTAGGTATTTTCTCATTGGTATGGAAGTATATGCCATTTAGTATGGAAATAGATCAAGCGTTCATTGCTGCTATTTTAACGGTAATTGGATATTCGTTAAACGATACGGTGGTAGTGTTTGACCGTATTAGAGAATATGTGAACGAACACACCGGTTGGGAATTTAATAAAACCATTAATGCTTCATTAAATGCTACTATCAGTAGAACTTTAAATACCTCGCTAACAACTTTAGTAGTGTTATTGGCCATGTTTATTTTTGGTGCCGATTCGCTAAGAGGTTTGTTGTTTGCCTTAATTGTTGGTGTAGTGGTAGGTACGTATTCGTCGCTATTTATTGCAACACCTATTATGTATGATACGGCCAAAAGTGGTGATGCCGCTGAGTCCTTAAAGCGTAAAGTTGAAGAAGAAGCTGAAACACAAGAAGCTTAAAAATAACTTTATATAATATAAAAGCCGACTTCAACAGTCGGCTTTTTTTGTGATTTCGTTTTTGTGATTTTGAATAAGTTTAAAAACGAATGTAATCGCCCGGCTCAATACCCCATTCTTTAACCTTCCCGGCATTTACTTCTAAAACGTATTTGGCAATATTCTTTGAAGGTAAAGCAGTTTCGTCCATAACAGTTGTATTCTCATAAATGTCTACCACTATTTTTTCTTCATTTAGATAAAGAATATCTAAAGAGATTTTGGTATTCTTCATGTAAAAAGCTAAATATTGAGCCTCATCAAAAATAAACAGCATGCCTTGTTGGTCACCTAATTGATCGCGATACATTAATCCGGTTTCACGTTTGTAAGGTGTATCGGCAATTTCAATATCTATTTGTTGTAAAAGACTATCGGTTTCCGATTTATGGATGCTTAATTTACCATCTTTTTTAAACGAAATTTCAACCGGTTTGGGTTTTGGGGTTTTAGTTTCTAGGCAAGAGGATAACGACAACCCTAATGAGATCCCAAGAATTGCCACCAATGTTATTTTTCGGTTTACGTAACATCTCATTTTTTAAGCGCAGGTTTGTAAACAAACATAAAATACAATCCTATTAAAATAAAGGGAATGCTTAACCATTGTCCGGTGTTTAAGCCTGCAAAATTTATAAATTCGTCACCTTGAGGTTCTTTTAAAAATTCCACAAAAAATCTGACAGCCCATAACATAAGTAAAAAGCTTCCAAATAAAAACCCTTCTTGTTTAGCTTTTTGGGTTTTCCAATAGGTGAAAAATAGAATGAGAAATACGAACACATAGCAACCGGCTTCGTATAATTGAGATGGATGGCGTGCAAAATCTTCACCTAATTGTTTAAATACCACGCCAAAATCACTTTCGGTAGGCTTTCCAATAATTTCAGAATTAATAAAGTTACCAATTCGCACCGCTACAGCTCCTAATGCTACAGGAATCACAACACGGTCTAAAATCCATAGTACGGTTTTGTGCAATACTTTTTTATTGTATAAGTACATAGATATGATCATTCCAATAGCTGCGCCATGACTGGCCAAGCCTCTAAAACCTGTAAATTCAAAACCACCTTGAAATTTAAACGGTAAAAATATGCTGAAGAAATCTTCTTTAAATAATTCTGGTTGATAGAAGATAACATGACCCAATCTCGCGCCAAGCATGATGCCCAAAACAGAATAAATAAACAAGGAGTCTAAAGATTCGTTAGTTTGACCTTCGTTTTTATAAATGCGCTTCATGATTAAAAATCCAACCACAAACGCTATAATCCACATTAAGCTATAGTAATGTAAAGTTAGAAACCCTAAATCAAGACCTTTAGACGGATCCCATATAAATTTAAGTGCTATCATGTTTTTTTAATTTGGTAGTAAAGATAAGATTTGACCATTAAAAATGAAGTGAGAACCACATCTTTTTATGTCCGTTTATAACTTCAAGTATTTTCAGTTATTAAATTTTAGTTATCATCCTTTTCCGGAACAGGATCATAGCCACTTCCTCCCCAGGGATGACAACTAAAAATCCTTTTCAACGCCAACCAACCACCATTTAACAATCCGTGTTTTTCTAATGCTTCTTTGGCATAATGAGAACAGGTAGGTTGATATCTGCAGGTGGCAGGTGTAAAAGGTGAAATGAATAATTGGTAAAACTTAATAAGCAGAACAAAAGGCGCAATTAGTATTTGCTTTAACACCTTCATTAATTAACGGTAAACGATGTTCCTTCTTTTCCATCCTGAAGCTGTATACCCATGGCGGCCAGTTCGTCTCTAATTTGATCTGACAAGGCGAAGTTTTTATTGGCCCGCGCTTCTTGTCTCAATTTAATTAGCAACTCAACAGTGCCTGAGAGCTTATTGCTATCGGTAGAGACTTCTGCGGTATCTTCAATACCCAACACCTCAAAAATAAAACCGTTCATTGTTTGCTTTAAAATCTCAAGGTCATCTTGTGTTATGCTGGCACTGCCATCTTTAACTTGATTAATATATTTAACGGCATCAAAAAGGTGAGCAATTAAAATGGGTGTGTTAAAATCGTCGTTCATGGCATCGTAACACTTTTGTTGCCAGGTCGCTATTTCGAATGTGGATTGATTGGAGGTTTGAAGTTGTTCTAAATTTTTAACAGCTTCCATCAAACGATTAAAGCCTTTTTCACTGGCTTGTAAGCCGCTATCAGTAAAATCGAGAATGCTTCTGTAATGTGCTTGTAGCATAAAAAATCTGGCAACACCAGCCGAATAGGCCTTCGAAATATTGTTGTTGTCTCCGGTAAAAATTTCGGTTGGTAAAATGTAGTTTCCGGTTGATTTGGCCATTTTTTTGCCATTCATGATAAGCATATTGGCATGCATCCAGTAATTAACGGGTGCGTGGTCGTTACATGCTTCGGCCTGTGCAATCTCGCATTCGTGATGTGGGAACTTTAAATCCATACCACCACCGTGAATATCAAAAGACTCGCCAAGATATTTGGTGCTCATGGCCGTACATTCTAAATGCCATCCTGGAAATCCGTCACTCCACGGCGATGGCCAGCGCATAATATGTTGTGGTTCGGCCTTCTTCCAAAGGGCGAAGTCTTGCGGATTTTTCTTATCGGTTTGTCCGTCTAGTTCACGGGTATTGTGAATTAAATCTTCAACATTGCGCTTACTTAAAATCCCGTATTTTTTCTGTTTGTTGTATTCCAATACATCAAAATATACCGATCCGTTTACAACATAGGCCAGACCTTTGTCGATAATGGTTTTAATAATTTCAATTTGTTCTATAATATGTCCGGTAGCCGTTGGCTCTATACTAGGCGGTAAAAAGTTAAATTTATTCAGGATGTTATGAAAGTCTACGGTGTAGCGTTGTACCACTTCCATAGGTTCAATTTGTTCTAATCGCGCCTTTTTAGCAATGCGGTCTTCGCCGGCATCGGCATCATTTTCAAGATGTCCGGCATCTGTAATATTTCTAACGTAGCGTACTTTATAACCAAGATGCTTAAAATATCTAAAAACAACATCGAAAGACATAAAGGTTCTAACGTTCCCTAGGTGAACATTACTGTAAACAGTTGGCCCACAAACGTACATGCCAACATGACCTTCGTTTATGGGATTAAATATTTCTTTTTCTCCACTTAAGGAATTGTAAATTTTAATTTGCTGCGATTTGTAGGTTGGCGTCATTTTAAAAATAAAATTAGAATTTTGTGTCTAAAGCGATGTAAGATAAAAATTCTTTTCTAACAATTTCTTCTTTAAACTTTCCTCCAAATTCTGCGGTCACCGTACTGCTTTCAATATCTCTAATACCTCTGGAATTGACGCATAAATGCTTAGCGTCTATAACACAGGCCACGTCATTGGTGTTGAGTACTTTTTGTAATTCTTTTACTATTTGAATAGTGAGACGCTCTTGCACCTGAGGTCTTTTGGCGAAATAATCTACAATTCTATTCATTTTAGATAAGCCAACCACGGTTCCGTTTGATATATAGGCAACATGCGCCCGGCCAACAATAGGTAATAAATGATGCTCACAGGTAGAATAAACAGTGATGTTTTTTTCTACCAGCATTTCACCGTATTTATATTTGTTTTCAAAGGTAGACGACTTTGGTTTTCTTTTTGGGTTGAGTCCGCCAAAAATCTCATTAACAAACATTTTGGCAACACGCTTGGGTGTGCCGGTAAGACTGTCGTCGGTTAAATCTAAACCTAAGGTTTCCATGATGTGACGAACATCGTCCATAATGATCTCTATCTTTTCCTCATCATTTAAAACAAAGGCATCATCTCGTAGTGGCGTGTCGCTCGATGTGCTGATATGGTCATCGCCTAAGGCGTCGATATCTTTAAATTGGTCTTCAATTTTCATAAGCAATTTGCTTTCTAAGGCTTTACTTTTAAACAGATTGCAAAGATAAGCATTTTTGACAGGATTGCAGGCGAGACAGAATCATAAATTAAACTTTAAGTTTTTATTAGTTAAAATTTGGAATTGTATGCCCCGAAAAGTTTGTTTTATTAAAATTTTCTTAATTTTCAGCGCCTTTAAATTAATTGCTCTGTAATGTTGAAAAAGATTTGCTTTGTTTTTTCTTTACTTTTTTATAGCCTGAGTTTCTCTCAAAATGTAGTCATGCAAAATGCGACTATAAACCAATGTTCGGGGGTATTTTACGATTCAGGAGGTGAATTTGGAAATTACGCGAATAACGAAGATTTTGTCTTAACCATTTGTCCTGAAAATGCGGGACAAAAAGTACAAGTTGAGTTTTTGAATTTCAACGTTGAATCAGATCGAGATGTGCTTACCATTTACAATGGAGATTCTACCGCAGCCAGTGCATTTGGTAGTTTCTCCGGATTAACTAATCCTGGACTCATTAGAGCATCTTTAGATAATATTTCAGGCTGTATTACTTTTGAATTTACATCAAACAATAGTATAAATGAAACGGGTTGGGAAGCAAATATATCGTGCATAACGCCGTGTCAAACTATCAATTCTCAGATAGATAATACCAATCCATTACCAAATTCAGATGGTTATATAAGAGTATGTGTAAATGAGGAAATTACATTTGATGGAAGCGGTACCTTCTCTACAGATGGAACGGGTGCAACTTACCAATGGGATTTAGGTGATGGTACAACTTTAGACGGTCAATCAGTTACTTATTCATATGATACACCCGGAGTATATCTTGTTAATTTGAATATTAGAGACACTAATACTTCGGAAAATCCTGAGGGTTGTGCTAATAAAAATTTAATTAATCAAGTTGTGCAGGTTTCTAATCAACCGGATTTTACTGGCACTGCACCTGTTCAACAAACTATTTGTATTGGAGAATCTACCACAATAAACGGTGTTGTTTCTGCGATTGAGTTTATAAATGATTGTACACCACCTGTAAGTGGATCTACATTCTTGCCGGATGGTAGTGGTGTTTCTTATGAAACTTCCGTTACCGTAGATTGTTATGATGCTGACCAAACATTAGACGACATAAGTCAATTAGTTAGCATTTGTATAAATATGGAACACTCGTTCTTAGGAGACTTAGTCATTGAAATTATCTCCCCAAATGGACAAACTGTAAGAATGCACAACCAAGGTGGCGGTTCAGCTAATTTAGGAATACCATGGGCTACAGGGGCTATAGATAATAATAGTGAAATCACTACCCCTGGAATTGGATCGAACTATTGTTTTGTGCCGGGAAATGAAAATCCAACACTAGTAGGAGGAATTCAAGCCGGTGGTGTTTTTCCATTGGGCGATGGTCCCGAAACTTATACAGATTTATTTGTTCCAGAAGGAAACTATAGTTCTGTTTTTCCGTTAACCGGACTTTTAGGTTCACCCCTTAATGGTAATTGGACTCTTAGAATTACAGACAATATTTTTCAAGATAATGGTTACATTTTTGAATGGGGCATTAACTTTGATTCTGCTATACAACCTTCTGAACTTTCTTTTACACCAGTTATTGTCAATCAAGAATGGGATGCAGATCCGTCTATAACTAATACTAACGGGAATACAATAACCGTACAACCTTTAAATATTGGACAGTATTGTTATACATATAGAGTGGTGGACGATTTTGGTTGTGAATATACTCAAGAAGTTTGTATTGATGTCCAAGAAGTTCCATTGGCCAACTCAGATGGTGTGCCTATTAAATATGAGCAGTGCGACAATAATGTGGAGACCGATGGCAACTCAGGTAACGATAGCACAATATTTGATTTGGGTACTCAGGATCCACAAGTGCTCGATGGGCAAAACCCGGCAAACTTTAGAGTTGGCTACTACTTAAGCGAGGAAGCTGCGGTGTTAGGAGAGAACCCACTGCCCACCTTGTACCGAAATCAGAGTAATCCACAGGAGATTTGGGCTCGAGTAGACAATAACGATACACCCCAAAGTATTTGTTTCGCGATTGCGCCAATAACTTTGCAGGTTAATCCTCTACCGGCGTTTAATTTAGAACCACAATACAATATATGTTTTGATCGGAACGGTACGGAAGTAATTGACCTGGCTATTATTAATATAGGTTTATCAGATACAGATTACACCTTTGAATGGAGTTATAATGGTACTCTAATACCAGATGAAATAAGATCTAGTTTGGTACCATCCCAAGGTGGCACCTACACAGTAACTGTTACAGATATTAGTACATCGGCATTAACTTCCTGCGAGTTTACTCAAAGCACCGAAGTCATAGAAAGTTCACCACCAAGTTTGGTACTTAGTTTAACTACCCGGGCCTTTGCAGATACCCATGAAATAGAAGCGGTGGCTACAGGTATGGGCGAATATGAATACAATATAGATAATGGGCCATGGCAGGATAGTGGTACATTCACAAATGTTAGTATAGGCACGCACACTATAACAGCCAGAGACAAGAACGGTTGCGGATTGGTGAGTAAGTCTATCACAGTGATAGATTATCCGTTATTCTTTACGCCCAATGGCGATGGCCGAAATGAAACATGGAACATTGTAGGATTAAACAACCAACCAAGCGCAAAAATTTATATATTCGATCGCTATGGGAAGTTGCTCAAACAACTAAGTCCGTCGGGTAACGGTTGGGATGGGACTTTTAATGGACAATTAATGCCAAGTAGCGATTATTGGTTTGTAGTAGAGTTTCAGGAGCCAAGAACCGGAGAGCCACAAGAATTTAGAGCGCATTTTACTTTAAAAAGATAATTACAAAATTTAACGAAATAATAAATGCCACGTAAAAGGTGGCATTTATTATTTCTAGTTTTTAATAACCACTATAAGTTGAATGTAACAGTCATAAATATGTTATTGTTGGTAGCATCAACAAAAGCCTGGTCGGTTAAACCAACACTAAATAACTGTTCACCAAAAAGTCTGCTGGTATATTCATAAGCTAAGTCAAGCTTGAAATTCCCAAAATTATAACCAAAACCCAATGAGTAAGCATTTAGGTCACCCATAAAATTGGTGTCATCACTGTAAGGACTGCCTTCAAATCGGTAACCACCTCTTAATGTGGCCTGTTTAATGCGGTATTCACCACCAATTCTGAAAGTATTAGAGACGGTAAGATTACGTCTAATCAACTCGTTCTGCGCACTGAAAAAGGAATCAGAAACCGGTCTAAATTCGGCATTACTATAATCTTTTCTGCTAAAATCAAAACTTATTAAGCCGGATGAACCAAATACATAAGCAGCACTGGCAGTGATTCGTCCGGGCGATTTAAGACGATAAGCTTCATAAACATTTATAACACTAGGGTCGATTGTTAAAGCTATATTATTACCATTTTCATTTCTTACTGTACGAATGGCTTGTGATGTTTCTTCATTTATTCTATACCAGGTTGGAGAATCATACGAGAACCCAAGGCGCATACCATCAGATAGCTTCAAAATTGTTCCCAGTTGAAATGAGAATCCTGCACCGGTAGTAAACAAGTTATTTTCAAAATTCACGGAATTCACTAAAGAACCCTGGTTGTTATTGGTTTCTGAAAAAAATGTAGAACGCTCGTAATTTAAGAAATGGGTATTAATATTGGCGCCAATATAAAGTTGGTCTCTGTATTGGCCGGCAAAATTAAACGTAAATTTGCCATTATAACCTCGGGAATTCAAAACGTTTTGCTGATTAAAATTACCGGCTGCGATGTTGGAGACGTAAGATGTGTTATCATCTGCGTCAACTACCGGATCAATAATAAACGACTCGAACCCAAGGAATGCTTGTTGATGTCCAAACCCAAAAGTTTGCCCGATGTCTCTATAGGCCTCCGAGAAGGTTTCTCCGGGAAGCACAGAAATTTCGTCTAATCTTCTGCCATCTGCATAAGCTAAAAAATAACGGTCTATGGAGCGTGTATTAGTTCCTACAGCACTCCAGTTATTATTAAAATCACCTGTTTTATCATAACCAAGACCTAGGGTAAACTTATTCCATCCCGAGTTTGAGTTGGTGTTTTGAAAAACAAAAACGGCACCTCCTTGATTTAAATCAAATTTTGAGTCCGTTTCCGAGGTGAAACCATTGAAATATTGTGTTTCATTCTTATTATTTAGCATTGAGAGTGTAAATCCTGCCTGGCTAGTTGCAAAAACGGCCGATCCTGCTGGATTTAAACTTACCGCTGAAAAGTCGCCGCCAAGCGCACCAAAAGCACCTCCCATTGCTCTAAAACGCGCAGTTCCCTGAATGTTATCCATCGAGTATCTTAAGGCATCTGATAAATCTTGAGCAACTGTCGTTGCCGTGATACCTAAAACTAAAACTAAAACAAACTTATTTTTCATTTTATAATTGATCTGAAATTATTTTAAGCTAATAAAAAAACCCATAAACATTGATATACCTAAATGTTTACGGGTATATACTTAAAGGAGGTAAAATCAACCACCACGTCTGCCACCGCCTCCTCCAGAAGAGCCGCCACGACTACCGCCTCCTGTAGAACCACCTCTGCTGCCTCCTGAACTCATTGTTCCACCACTTGATCTTGAGGAAGAACTGCTGCGAGTTGTTGTTGAAGAGGATCTTGAAGTGCCACTATTGTTGATACGGGTATTACCTCGCGATGTATTGTTCATACGAGTGCTACTACCTCTTGAATAATTGCTGTTTCTGGTTCCAATAGAATTTCTTGTAGACATTCTGGTATTTGAAGAGCGTCTTAAATTATTTTGTTCAACTGTTCTTCTCAAGTTAGAATTGGCCGGTAAGGCACTACTTGAGCGTCTGCTAACTGTGGAATTATTTAGATTACTCCTTCTATTTTGTTGTATAGAGTTATTTCTTCCGTAACCTGACGCAAACACGTCACCTCTTCTCGAGCCCATAAAAGCTACATTATTATTCCCGTAGAATCCGCCAACGCCCCATCCGGGACCCCAGCCCCATCCGGGACCGTAGAAACCACCCCAACCGAAGCCACCGCCCCAGCCAAATCCTGCATTCCAGCCCCAGCCGCCCCAGCCAACGCCCCAGTTATTCCAGCCCCAACCGGGACCCCAAGCGCCCCAACCGGGACCCCAGTGATTCCAAAGTGGCCATCCGCCACCGCCCCAGCCAAAGCCTGTATTCCATAACCAAGGATCCCAGCCCCAGTTGTTCCAGCCGTTGTTGTAGAAGTTAATATTAACTACATCGTTGGTTTGACCCCAGCCACTGTAGCCGGTTCTCATTGCTAGTGTATCTTGTGGTTGCGTGTAATCGCTGCTGTAATCATCTACATCGGTAAAAACATCACTTTGAGCAACTACTGCCTCTACTTCTCGTTTACGCTCTTGGAAGTAGTTTTTATAATAACCTGCATCACTATCAACCGTTTCAACTGTTTGTACTTCGGTTAAGACGCGTTGACTCGAAGGTACTTCAGAATAAATACCGTCATTGTTGTACCCAACATATTCGTAAGTGCCACATGACGTAACAAAAATTGAAATACCAAGTACAACAATAACTTTATTTATTTTGTGTATGTATTTTTTTGATAACATAACATTGTGTTTTAATTGTTGAACATTACAAAAATAGTTAGTTTTGCTGAACTATTTTTCTGTTTAATTAAAGTACAACATTTGTGCCAAAATCTTTATAATGAGTAAAAATCTTACAAGTAGAGCCGAAGACTATTCTAAATGGTACAACGAACTGGTAGTAAAAGCTGATTTAGCCGAGAATTCGGCTGTGAGAGGTTGTATGGTGATCAAGCCATATGGCTTCGCTATTTGGGAGAAAATGCAGGCCGAATTAGACCGAATGTTTAAAGCTACGGGTCACCAAAATGCATACTTCCCATTATTTGTTCCTAAAAGTTTATTTGAGGCCGAAGAGAAAAACGCTGAAGGTTTTGCTAAAGAATGTGCGGTTGTAACACATTATCGCTTACAAAACGATCCTGATAATCCCGGTAAATTAAGAGTTGATCCTGAGGCCAAACTTGAAGAAGAATTGGTGGTAAGACCAACCAGCGAAGCAATTATATGGAGCACTTATAAAAACTGGATTCAGAGTTATAGAGATTTACCAATCTTAATTAACCAATGGGCCAACGTGGTGCGATGGGAAATGAGAACGCGATTGTTTTTAAGAACTGCAGAATTTTTATGGCAGGAAGGGCATACGGCTCATGCAACAAAGGAAGAAGCATTGGACGAAACCATCCAAATGAATAATATTTATGCCGAATTTGTTGAGAATTTCATGGCCATTCCCGTAATAAAAGGAGTGAAATCTGAAAGCGAAAGATTTGCCGGAGCCGTTGAAACCTATTGCATTGAAGCATTGATGCAGGATGGTAAAGCGCTTCAGGCAGGAACTTCGCATTTTTTGGGTCAGAATTTTGCAAAGGCATTTGATGTAAAATTCACAAATAAAGAAGGTAAACAAGATTTTGTCTGGGCTACTTCATGGGGAGTTTCTACCAGATTGATTGGTGCCTTAATTATGACGCACAGTGATGATAAAGGATTGGTATTGCCACCAAATTTAGCACCTATACAAGTGGTTATTGTTCCTATTTATAAGGGTGAAGAAGAATTAAATCAAATTTCTGAAGTGGCTAACAAGTTGGTGGCAGATCTACAAAAACTGAATATCTCGGTGAAGTTCGACAACAGAGATACACACAGACCGGGAGCTAAATTTGCACAATACGAATTACAAGGAGTACCGTTAAGAATAGCAATAGGCCCAAAAGATCTGGCTAATAATACAGTTGAACTGGCCAGAAGAGATACTTTGTCGAAGTCTGTTGAATCTATAGATAACATTACACAACTCATTCCTGATATTTTAGTCGATATACAAAATTCGCTTTTTAACCGAGCTGAAACATTTAGAGATCAACACATCACAGAAGTTGAGAATTTTGAAACTTTCAAATCGGTATTAGAGAATAAGGGTGGTTTTATATCTGCATTTTGGGATGGTAATGTAGATACTGAACAGCGCATAAAAGAACTGACAAAAGCCACTATTCGATGCATTCCAAATCAGGAAGAAGTTGTTACTGGAGTTTGTATTTTTAGCGGTAAACCGGCTAAGTACAGAGTGTTATTTGCGAAAGCCTATTAAATTTTGAAAAATTATTAATTAGGTATTGCAACATTTAAAAATAGTTGTATTTTTGCATCCGCAATAACGAACTGCATTTAATAACAATGGCCCGTTCGTCTATCGGTTAGGACGCCAGGTTTTCATCCTGGTAAGAGGGGTTCGATTCCCCTACGGGCTACAATTTAAAATATAAATAAAACAATGGCAAATCATAAATCGGCCTTAAAGAGAATTAGAAGTAACGAAAAGAAGCGCGTAATCAATAGATATCAGCACAAAACTACGCGAAATGCTATCAAAAAGTTACGTGAATTAACTGATGCTAATGAAGCTTCGGCTGCTTTACCGGGAATTATTTCTATGGTAGACAAATTGGCTAAAAAGAATATTATACATAAGAACAAAGCTGCAAACTTAAAATCTAATTTGACTAAGCACGTTGCCGCTTTATAGTTATGAACTAACATATATATTAGAACCTTCCAAACGGAAGGTTTTTTTATGTAAAAAAAAATGCTGCTCGTTACGAACAGCATTTAATATTTATACAAAGTTGGTTTTAACCG
The DNA here is from genome assembly GCF_006494535.1 of Paucihalobacter ruber. Taxonomy (GTDB): domain Bacteria; phylum Bacteroidota; class Bacteroidia; order Flavobacteriales; family Flavobacteriaceae; genus Paucihalobacter; species Paucihalobacter ruber. The sequence continues at coordinate 388,809 of NZ_VHIQ01000003.1, read as the reverse complement.
TTCATAGAGATTAAAAATTCCTCGTTGTTTCTGGTTTGTTTAAATCGTTCGTTAACAAATTCCATGGCTTCTACAGGATTCATATCGGCTAAATACTTTCTCATTACCCACATACGCTGAATGGTATTTTCATCCAGTAGTAGATCGTCTCGTCTTGTGCCTGATGATACCAAATCAATGGCAGGGAAAATTCTTCGGTTAGAAATTCTTCTGTCTAATTGAAGTTCCATGTTTCCGGTACCTTTAAACTCTTCAAAAATAACTTCGTCCATTTTTGATCCTGTTTCTGTAAGAGCCGTAGCGATGATGGTTAATGACCCACCGTTTTCAATTTTTCTGGCGGCGCCAAAAAAGCGTTTTGGTTTGTGTAGCGCATTGGCGTCAACACCACCACTTAATATTTTTCCTGATGCAGGTTGAACCGTGTTATAAGCTCTGGCCAATCGTGTAATAGAGTCTAATAAAATAACCACATCGTGACCACACTCTACCAATCGTTTCGCTTTTTCTATAACAATATCGGCAACTTTAACGTGCTCGTGGGCTTCTTTGTCGAATGTAGAGGCTACCACTTCACCTTTCACATGGCGTTGCATATCTGTTACCTCTTCCGGACGTTCATCTATAAGTAAAATCATTTGATAGACTTCGGGATGATTGGCAGCAATGGCATTAGCAACATCTTTAAGCAGCATGGTTTTACCGGTTTTTGGTTGCGCCACAATCATACCGCGTTGTCCTTTTCCAATAGGTGAAAACAAGTCCATAATTCTTGTTGAAATGGTGCTTTGTTTTTCAGCAATATTGAATTTTTCGTTAGGGAAAAGTGGTGTTAAATGTTCGAAAGATACGCGATCTCTAACAACATCGGGGCTGAGCCCGTTTATCTTGCTAACCTTTATTAAAGGAAAGTACTTTTCGCCCTCTTTTGGTGGTCTCACATGCCCTAGCACAGTATCACCTTTTTTAAGTCCGAATAACTTAATTTGAGACTGTGATACATAGATGTCGTCGGGTGAAGATAAATAATTGTAATCAGAAGATCTCAAAAATCCATAGCCATCTTGCATAACATCTAAAACGCCTTCGCTCTCTATAATCGCATCAAACTCATAGTCTGGTTCGCGATAACGGTTACGACTGTCTTTGTTGCCATTGTTCTTTTCAGAAGTGCTTGGTTGCTGCTCTTTATTTCTGGGACCTTTATTGCCTTGGTCTTTGTTGTGTTGAGCAGGTTTATTGTGTTGATTTTTTTGCTGAATGTTTTTCTGCTGGTTGGATTGATCCTGATTTCCGGTTTGAGGTTTAGGAGCAGTTTCTACTTTAGCAGTTTCAGGCTCTTGTTGTTTGTCTTTGAATTCAATTTTTTGTTGATCGTCAGATGTTGACTTGTCTTTTGACGGCTCGACAGATTTATCTGTATTCACTTTTGAATTATCAGATTGTTGATTGTTTCTTGAAACACGTGCACGTCTGGGTTTATTAGACTGCGATTGTTTGTCCTGTGGTTTTGGGTCTTTACTATCAGTTACTATTTCAGATTTAACAACGGCCGGGTTGGCGGCTTGCAAATCTAAAATTTGATAAACAAGATCTAATTTTTTTAAAGTTTTGTACTTAGGTACATTAAGCTTTTGCGCTAGTTCCTGAAGCTCGGCTAGCTTTTTTTCTTTTAATTGAGAAATATCAAACATGTAGTATTATACGGTTAATTTGTAAATGACTAAGATTTAAACCTTAATTGTGTTTTGAAAAAAATTGAGAATAAATCAGTCGTGGTTTGAAGATTGTGTTATTGAAGGTTTGCACCTCAATACTCATGCAATAATACAATTTTATTTTAAATAATTATATTGGTTTGAATTGAATTGTTAATTTTGCGCTCTAATTTAGATTTATTTTAAGTGATACAACGCATACAAACACTTTATTTGGCCATTGCAGCGGTAATTTCGGGGGGATTGAGTTTTCTCTTTCCAGTGTGGAAAAATTCAGCTAACATGGATGTGATGGCCGCAGATATTATTTGGATGATTGTGTTGTTTTTAATTTCGGCCTTATTATCGGTTATTACAATTTTTAAATATAAAAACAGACAAACTCAATTTGTATTGGGTCGTCTTAACATCATATTGAACTTTATTTTACTAGGAGTTATTGTGTATTTATCACTAACATTATCTGGAGAGACGGCGGTTTCTGAGAAAGGTATTGGGATGATTCTTCCTTTATTTTCTATCGTTTTTATTGTTCTTGCAAACAAGGCCATTAAGAAGGATGAAGATCTCGTAAAATCTGTTGATAGATTACGGTAAACCTAACATCTTAGTAGTATTAGTGCGTAAAACCCGGGGTGAAAACTTCGGGTTTTTTGCTTTTAATTACCTGGGGTATTCTATAACTTCCAAATTGTCAATTTTAGCCTTGTCTATGGTAAATCGTAACATGGTGCGCACGTTGTGAAAGCCGTGTTTACCGATGGCTCCCGGATTCATATGTAGTAGATTCAATTTGTTGTCGGGCATCACTTTTAAAACGTGCGAGTGCCCACAAATAAAAAGTTTTGGCGGATTTGCTTGAAGCATAGGTCTTATTTTTGGGTTATATCTGCCGGGATATCCGCCAATATGTGTGATGAATACATCAATACCTTCGCACATAAATCTGTTAATTTCCGGAAATTCCATTCTGGCTTCGGTATTGTCAATATTTCCGTAGACTGCTCGCAAGGGTTTAATTTCCTTAATGGAATCGGTTACTTTTAAATCTCCAATATCTCCGGCATGCCATACTTCATCAGCATTTTTAACATGTTTTAAAATGGTAGCGTCTATATAACTATGCGTATCACTAAGTAATAAAATTCTGGTCATTTAACAAATTGTAAAAGGTAACACCTGTAAATCTATCTATATTTGTAGAGCTTATCAAAAATACAAGATATACTTGAGATACTTTATAGAACTGGCATATAACGGCGGTAATTATCACGGTTGGCAAAATCAGCCTAATGCAGCTACCGTGCAATCTAAGTTGGAGTTGGCACTTAGTACCTTGCTAAGCGATGATATAGCTATTGTTGGTGCAGGCCGCACTGATACAGGTGTACATGCCAAACATATGGTGGCCCATTTTAATACAGAAGTAAATTTTAAGGTGGCTGATCTTGTTTATAAACTCAACTCTTTTTTACCTAATGATATTGCAATTTATGATATTTATAAGGTAAAACCTGACGCCCATGCCAGATTTGATGCCGTATCACGAACCTATCACTATCATATTTCAACTTATAAAAGTCCGTTTTTAAGTGGACTGGCTCATGAATTTTATCTGCCACTTGATGTTGACTTAATGAATGAAGCTTCTAAAACATTATTAAACTATAACGATTTTCAATGCTTTTCTAAAGCACATACCGATGTTAAAACCTATCATTGCAAAATAATTAAGGCCGAATGGACAGAGGAAAATCATCAGCTTATTTTTGAAATTACAGCCGACAGATTTTTACGAAATATGGTGAGAGCCATTGTTGGTACCATGATTAATATTGGACAGAAAAAAATAACAATTACGCAATTACACGACATTATTAAGTCTAAAGACAGAACTAATGCCGGATTTTCGGCGCCGGCCTGTGGGTTATATTTAACCAAAGTAGCATACCCCGAAAACATAAAACTATAAGCAAACCAATGGCCGATACTTCAAATCATATTTTTGATACATCCTTATTTAAACGATTGCTCGATTATGTAAAACCATACAAACCGGTTTTTATTGGCTCGTTATTTTTAGTAATAGGATTGGCTGTTTTTGGCGCAGCAAGACCTTATGTGGTTCAAATGGCCATTGATGAGCAAGTCTCCAAAAAGGAATACACAGGATTTGTACTCTTAATTGTAGTCATGCTGGTGTTGCTACTGTTAGAAGTGGTGTGCAACTTGTTGTTTATATATTACGCATCCTGGTTAGGTCAAACAGTGGTTAAAGATGTACGCATCAAGCTTTTTGATCACATGCTTAGTTTTAAAATGAAATATTACAACAACTCCTCTGTTGGCGTATTAATTACCAGAGCTGTCACCGACATGGAGCGCATAGCCGATATTTTTGGCGAAGGATTGTTTATGATATTCAGTGATATTCTTAAGATGTTAATTGTAGGAGCTGTCATGTTTTATATGAATTGGAAGCTCAGTTTAATTGTTTTCGTCACCTTACCAATCATTCTTTACGCTACCAAAATATTTCAAAAATATATGAAACGCGCTTTCGAAGAAGTGCGTACCGAGGTTGCCAATCTCAATTCTTTTGTACAAGAACGTGTCACCGGAATGAAAATTCTTCAGTTATTCTCAAGAGAACAAACCGAGTATGAAAAATTTAAAGTCATCAATGAGCGTCATACCAAAGGCTGGCTCAAAACGGTTTGGTATAACTCTATATTTTTCCCTATAGCCGAATTCTTGTCATCAGTTACTATGGGAGCGGTGATCTGGATAGGCGGTTTAAACGTTATATTTAACGAAACTGCTACCATTGGTCAGCTTATGGCGTTTATGATGTTTATACCTATGATGTACAGACCGCTTAACCAAATTGCCAATAAGTTTAATACCTTACAAATGGGAATGGTGGCGGCAGACCGCGTTTTTAAGGTACTTGATACACAGTCGCAAATAGACGATAATGGCATTGAACAAGCACCCCATTTTAAAGGTGATATAGCATTTAAAAAGGTTGAATTTTCTTATGTGCCCGACGAACCGGTTTTAAAGGGAATTTCTTTTGAAGCAAAATCGGGACAAACCATCGCTATTGTAGGTGCCACAGGTGCCGGAAAATCTACTATTATCAACCTGCTGAGTAGATTTTACGATATTAAAAGTGGCGAAATTTTAATTGACGATACCAATATCAATAATTACACACTAGCCTCTCTTAGAAAACAAATTGCAGTAGTATTACAGGATGTGTTTTTGTTTGCAGATACCATTTTAAACAATATTACACTTAAAGATGAGCGCATCACCGAAGCAGATGTGATCCAGGCAGCGAAGGATATAGGCATACACGACTTTATCATGAGTTTGCCAAATGGTTATCAGTACAATGTTAAAGAACGCGGCGTGATGTTATCATCGGGTCAAAAGCAGCTCATTGCTTTTTTAAGAGCTTATGTTACCAATCCGGCTATATTGGTTTTAGACGAAGCCACGTCATCTATCGATGCCTATTCAGAACAGCTCATTCAAAAAGCCACCGAAAAAATTACCAAGAACAGAACCAGTATCGTTATCGCCCACAGATTGGTAACCGTACAAAATGCCGATAAGATATTGGTGATGGATTCAGGTGAATTGGTAGAAGAAGGTACACATTTGGAGCTTATTAAAAAACCAGACGGTTATTATAAAAATCTTTATGAAGTACAATTTACGAAGGTGGCTCAAAGTCTTCAAGTGTAACTTGGCCAAATAATATTAAGAGGATAACTGTTGCAATAGAAATAATTATATATACCATAAAAAAGAAAGGTAAAAATATAAGAGTTTTGATAATTAATTGTTTGGCACTAAGACTAAATATTCTAGTTAAGACATAGCCCATGTAAATAAAAAAGCCAATAAAGTAAAAAACACTAAAAGAAAGCAGTATTTTAGGATAAATCAAATACACCAGCATATTTAATATAATCGACATGTTCGATAATAATGGGAGTGTGTAGAAGTAAATAACAATGTGCTCGGTGAAGTTGTAATGCTTATTAATAAAAATAAGATAAGACATTAAACCGGCAAGAGGTATAAACATAAAATACATTAACGAATTATATTCAATTAACGGTTCAATAATTTTTTGGGTTAACATTTGAGTATTGCTATCAGACGTTACCATCATAAAATCAAATATATTCGGAAAATAGTTCTTTATGAGAAAAAAATACAATCCGGACAGCGTAAGTGAAATCGCAAAAAAGCCTAACGGATCAATGTATTTTTTTCTTACACCCTTAACATAGCCGTCTATAACGTCTTTAGGGTCAGTAAAAAGTTTGATGATTGTTTGTAAAAATTTATTATCGTAATTAAAGAAGGTTTCACTTACGTGTATTAAGAGGTTTTTAATTGTGAGTCTTTTGTGAATAACTTTTCCACCGCAATCATTACAAAAAGAGGCATCCGGAATTAGGTTGGTGTCACAATTTTTGCAATTCATTTTTCCAAATAGCTTCTAATTTTTTGAATTAAATCGGCAGTATCTGTATAATCACAAAAGTCACCGTTTTTTATAAATGAAATTTGCCCGGTTTCTTCGCTTACTACCAATGCCAGCGCATCGGTTTTTTCAGTAATACCAATAGCAGCCCGGTGCCTTAAACCAAAATGATTGGGTATGGTTTTTCCCATATTAACCGGTAAAATAACTCGTGTACCTCTTATAACATTGTTAGTGATGATAATTGCTCCATCGTGTAACGGACTGTTTTTAAAAAAGATGCTTTCTAATATCACCTCAGACACCTTGATTTCGGTTTCATCACCAATCGTTACCAAATAATCAATATTGTTGTGTCTTTCAAAAACTATGAGCGCACCGGTTTTGGTACTTCCCATTTTAGTACAGGCTTTAACAACGGCTTCTACATTGGTTAATGAAGTAGATTCGTTCTTAAAAATTTTAAGTCGGCTTAAAAAGTTCTTTCTGCGTTGTTTGATGTTTGTTGAGCCAACCATGAGCAAAAACTTGCGTATTTCGGGTTGAAATACCACAATTAAGGCAATAATACCAACCTTCATGAATCCACCAAAAATGGTGTAAAGTAACCGCATGTTCAGATATTCGGTAAGACGCCAGATAAGGTATAAAATGGCAATGCCCAAAAAGATGTTAATGGCAACCGTGCCTTTTAACAACTGATAAACGTAATACAAAAGAATGGCTACCAGAATTACATCTAGCACATTCATAAAGCTAAAGTCTAATGATTTTAGATAATCCAAAACATTACTTTTTGTAAAAGTAGAAAATAATATCAATAGAGAATGAATTCTTTAGGTGCAATGGCGATGTTATTTTCGGCAAGTTTTTCAATTTGCCTCTGATAGGTAATAAATTCCTGAAAATTCATTAATCCGTCAAAGGCAAGGTAAATGGTATCAGGTGTTTCATTTTTGAACACTTCAGCTTCTAAAATTTTACTAAGCTCTTGTTTATATCTGAGTTTATGGTTTGAAGGGAGGTATATGTTAATTTCTCCTTGAGGTTTAAACTCCATTACTACGTTTTCAACCTTATCATCGCGGTTTATCAATTCTTTGATGTAGGTGTTGCGATCGTTGAATGCAAATTCAACTTCGGTAAAATCAATAAAGCCTAAAGTTTGTTTTTCTAAATCATTGCAGCTAAAATAATTTCGGGCTTTTTCATTTTTATGAAGTTTGGCATCTTTTCTTTTTTCTTGAAGCTCATTTATTGAGGGGATTATTTTTTGCAATTGATGCCGCTTATCAATATTAAACAACCAATTAGTGGTGCTTATCAGGTTTTTTCGATTAAGTTCTACACTGTCTTTTTTCTTGGGATTGAAAAATATGAAAACAGGTGAAACATCTTTTATTTCGTTAATTACTGAAGTTTCAACATGAGGTAATAAAATAGTTTTATCTTCATTACTGCATGCAATTAAGAATAAGGCGAATATTACTATAAATATATTTTTCATTGTCTTTTTAGTTGGTTGAATAAGGTAACACATTCTACTGCTTCTTTAACGTCGTGAACCCTTAAAATATTGGCGCCTTTGGTAAGTGCTAGCATATTAAGTGCGGTAGTACCGTTTAAAGCTTGTTCTGGTGTACTATTTAAAGTTTTGTAAATCATTGATTTTCGAGAAACGCCTACTAATAGAGGTTTGTCAATGATATTTAAAAGTTCTAAGTTACCCAATAATTCAAAGTTTTGCTCTCTTGTTTTGGCAAAACCAAATCCGGGATCGATAATCACATCAATTAATTGTTCAGATTTGGCTCGCTGTAACCTTTCCGCAAAATAGCTAATCATCTCTTTTAACAAGTCGTTGTAAACGGTTAGTTGTTGCATGGTTTGTGGCGTACCACGCATATGCATCATAATGTACGGTACTTGCAAGCGGGCAACGGTTTTAATCATTTCTTTATCTAACATTCCGGCCGAAATATCATTAATCATAGCGGCACCGGTTTCAATAGATGCTTTAGCAACACTACTCCTAAAGGTGTCAATCGATAAAATAATGTCTGGAAACTTTTTGATAAGCAATTCCACAACAGGTAAGACGCGCCTTAATTCTTCATCTTCCGCTACAAATTCTGCTCCGGGTTTAGAGCTGTAACCACCAACATCAATAAAGGTAGCACCTTCACGAAGCATTTTTTCAACTTGGCTTAAGATATCAAGCTCATTTTTATAACTTCCACCGTCGTAAAAAGAATCGGGTGTTAGATTAAGTACACCCATTACTTTTGGAGTAGATAAGTCGATAAGTTGTCCTTTGCAGTTAATGGTCATTTAAAAAGAAAACTTTGGGGTTAAATCTTGAACATTTAACATAATTGTGCGAAATTTACACAAATTTAAATGATTTGTATGCAGAATACTTTAAAACAGTATGATGAGGTAATTTCGGTTTGCCGTTCGTTATTTGAAAAGAAAATGAAAGATTACGGCAGTGCCTGGCGCATATTAAGGCTGCCATCCCTTACAGACCAGATTTTTATAAAAGCACAACGCATAAGAAGCCTTCAGGAAAATGACATCAAAAAAATAGACGAGGACGAACGCAGTGAGTTTATTGGGATTATTAATTACAGCATCATGGCACTCGTTCAAATTGAACTGGGTATTGCAGACCAGCCCGATTTAGAGCTTAAAACCTCTCTCGAGTTGTACGATAAGCATATTAAAATTACCAAAGATTTAATGCAAAATAAAAATCACGATTACGGTGAGGCCTGGCGCGAAATGCGGGTGAGTTCTCTAACCGATTTAATTTTGCAAAAACTATTGCGTGTTAAACAAATAGAAAACAATAAAGGCAAAACACTGGTAAGCGAAGGTATTGATGCCAATTATCAGGATATGATCAACTACGCGGTGTTTGCCATGATACATTTAAACGAAAATAATTAAACTATATGAAGTACCTGGTACATTTTTCTCGACTATTTGTAGGCGTTTTGTTCATTATTTCCGGACTAATAAAGTTGAATGATCCGGTTGGATTTGCCTTTAAATTAGAGGAATATTTTTCCTCGGCAGTTCTTAATTTGCCGTTTTTTGAGCCCTATGCGTTGGGAATATCAATTTTTGTGGTAATTTTTGAAGTGCTACTTGGCGTTTTTTTATTAATTGGTTACAATGCTAAATTTACTGTTTACAGTTTGCTGGCCATGATTGTATTTTTTACGTTTTTAACCTTCTATTCGGCTTACTACAATAAAGTAACCGATTGCGGCTGTTTTGGCGATGCGGTTAAATTAACACCTTGGGAATCTTTTACAAAAGATGTTGTACTTCTTGTGTTTATTCTAATTTTATTGAAAGGCTTAAAGTTTATAAAGCCGTTGATGAAGCCAATAGGCCTTACTGTGGTTTCGTTGTTAAGTTTTATGTTGTGCTTAAGTTTCGCATACCATGTGTTAATGCATTTACCTGCCATAGATTTCAGACCTTACAAAATTGGCGCCAATATTATCGATAATATGATGGTTCCGGAAGATGCACAAAAGGCCGAAATTGAATATACCTGGACCTTTAAAGTTGATGGTAAAGAACAGAAATTTATTACTTCGGGTAGTTATCCATCTGTTGAAAATGGCGAATATGTAGGGGTTGAAACCAAAGTAGTAAAAGAAGGTTACGAACCGCCCATTCACGATTTTTCAATGGAACAAGACGGCGAAGATTATACCGAAGATTTGATGTCAGAGCCAAAATTACTCATGGTTGTGATGTTTAATCTGGATAGGGTAGAGCGCGACGGACTTTCAAAACTAAAAACTGTTGTTAACAAGGCCGAAACGGCAGGTTATAAAGTGGTGGCTTTAACGGCTTCGGGCGAGGTACTTCAGCAATCGGTTAATAAAACTTATGGTTTAAATTTAGACTTTTACTTCTGCGACGAAACGGCACTGAAGACCATAGTACGGTCAAATCCGGGATTGTTAAAAGTACACTCCGGAACCATTTTGCAAAAGGTTCACTGGAATGATTCAGACAAATTATCATTTTAAATTTTGACAACTGATTAGGTACATCTTAAATAAAATATTTTACGCCCTACTTACATTATTTGGAGTAATAACGGTGATATTTTTATTGTTTAATGTATTGCCCGGCGATCCGGCTCAGATGATGTTAGGTCAAAACGAAAGTAGTGAGCAGCTCAATATTATCAAGAAAAAATACGGATTTGATAAGCCGTTAACCACGCAATATTTTTACTATATCAACGATTTGTCGCCTGTTTCATTTCACTCAAAAAACGATTCAGATTATACAAATCTCACCCCTGGAAAATATCAGGCCTTTACACTGTTTAGTTTTGGTAATACCAATCTGGTAATTAAAAAACCCTATTTACGGGCTTCTTTCACTAAACAAGGTAAAAATGTTTCGGAAGTTATTGCCGAAACTTTGCCAAATACAGCAGTTTTAGCTTTAAGCGCCATTACCATCGCTATCATAATAGGTGTGATGTTGGGAATTGTTTCGGCCTTGTATAAAGATACCTATATCGATAAAATAATTCAGGTTGTTAGCACTGTTGGTATGAGTGTGCCGTCCTTTTTTAGCGCTATTATTTTTGCCTGGATTTTTGGTTTTGTACTTCATAAATACACCAATTTACCAATGACCGGAAGTTTATACGAAATGGATGATTATGGAGAAGGAATGCAGCTTCAGCTTAAAAATTTAATTCTGCCTGCCATAGTTTTAGGGATAAGACCTTTGGCGGTGGTGGTTCAGCTTATGAGAAATTCGCTGCTCGAAGTTTTAAGTCAGGATTATATAAGAACCGCCAGAGCTAAAGGCTTAAGCGCATTTCAAGTGCTGAGGCGTCATGCTGTAAAAAATGCTTTAAATCCGGTAGTAACGGCTATTTCTGGTTGGTTTGCGTCTATGTTGGCCGGTGCCGTATTTGTTGAGTATATTTTTGGATGGAATGGTCTGGGAAAAGAAATCGTCAATGCTTTAAATACTTTAGATTTACCGGTAATTATGGGTTCGGTGTTAGTAATTTCCTTGCTGTTTATTTTAATAAACATGCTGGTGGATGTCATTTATGTGTGGTTAGATCCCAAAGTTAAATTGAATTAGTTGTAAACAATTATAGTTTAGATATTATAAAAGAATTAAAATATTAATCTTATGAGAACAAAAGTAGTAGCAGGTAACTGGAAAATGAATAACGATGCAGCCCAAACAAAAGATTTAATTGCAGCATTGATAAGTCAGAAAAAAACCTCTCAAGCCAAAGTGATGATTGCACCAACGTTTCCAAATTTGGTCAACGCAGTAGAAGCAGTTAAAAGTAGCGATATAGAAGTTGTGGCCCAAAATATGCATTTTGCCGCTAATGGTGCCTACACAGGTGAAGTGAGTGCCGCCATGTTAAAGAGCGTTGGTGTACATACCGTCATTTTAGGTCATAGCGAACGTCGTGCCTATTTTCATGAAACTGATGAGCTTTTAGCAAAAAAAGTCAATGCCGCTTTAGAAAACCATATGCAGATCATCTTTTGTTTTGGTGAAGAATTAGCCGATAGAAAATCGGGTAATCACGAAAACATCGTAGCAAGTCAAATTAAAAATGCCTTGTTTCATTTAGATGCCAACGCATTTAAAAATATTATTTTAGCTTACGAACCGGTTTGGGCCATTGGCACCGGTGAAACCGCCAGTCCTGAACAGGCACAAGACATGCATGCCTTTATTCGTAAAACCTTAGCTGACAAATACGGCAACGACTTGGCAGAAAGTGTTACCATTTTATACGGTGGTAGTGTTAAACCTGATAATGCTAACGAAATATTCTCAAAGCCCGATGTTGATGGCGGATTAATTGGCGGGGCTTCTTTAAAAGCTGAGGATTTTTATGCGATTGTGAATGCTATTTAATTAAATGAATTAATTTAATTGATTTAAAGGTGTGTTTAAAGTAGTTATTGTCTGCCTGGACATTTGTTGGTTGCTAATCCTTAATTGAAGCAGATAGTTGTTATAGTCTTCGGGAATGGTGAGTTTTAGTTTTGGTGTATTATCTAGTTTTTTAATTGCTAAAAAATCGCCTGTATCATTGCATTTTATCAGATACCATTCAAACTCGAAATTCTTTAGACTTTCGCCGTAAACCCAATTTAAATTATCTATTAAAACCATGGCGTTATACGTTTGTGTATGACCAGGGTACAAGAGTTTTGCAGGCTTTAATATTTTGATTTCCGGTAGAATATCTGCTGATGAATCTTGTTCGAGCAGTCGTTTGAGCTCAAAATAATCTGTTTTTGGTTTGCCGCTTAAATCTAATAATCCGTCAAAAGAAATTTTATTAAACTCGTGGTTGTCTTGCCAGTTGGTAATAAAATAGGGTATATTGATTTGATTTACTATATGTTGGTTTAAAGAAGTAGCACTAATTTGAGATATTTGATAATTGATATCTTCATCATTAAGTTTTGTAAGGGCATCTTGTAAGTATCTATCGTCAATTACTAGCAAACCAATAGCATCAATGTTTGATATTTGGCTTTGTATAATATGGAAATTATTATGAAATTGAGACGATACTTCAATATCTATAATAAAAGGTCTGGATGCATCTGTTGCTTTAATCTTATTTAATAGGCTTTCGAGCCAGTTTAAATAAGCATACTGTTGTTTTGTAACCTCAATTCTATTGTATTGATAGTTTAACTGAGCGAGTACATCTGTATCAAAATGCCAGCTAATAATGTATGTGTGCTTTTGCAGGTTTTTTACAGTTTGAAATATATCATTGCTGAGTTTTATTTTTTTCTGTTCATCTTCAGCCCAGTTTATATCGGTAGGTATGCTAAACCCAAAAGATACTTGTATTCCTGCTTCTTCGGCTAATTTCAACACGTTGTAATTGTAAACTTTGTTATTAGTATAGCGTATGGCATTAATACCGAGTTTTTTCATTTCTTTGAAATCCTTTATTAAAGTTCGTCTATTTAAAGTATAAAAACTCTTGCTCCAGTTTCTCCCTTTATTGTAGTTAACTCCAAGAACTTTTTTAGGAATGTTTAAATTACTTTCAATATTTATAGTCTTAGTTATTTTAATATTGGGGCTGAATTCCTCTAATTTGAACGTCCAGTCTAGTACCTCTGCATTTATATTGTTTGTTTCTAAAGGCAGATTATTATCTAAATTACTATAAAACAATACAGCCGATTCAATTTCGGGATATTGCGCAATACTCTTGAAGGCTTCTATATTCCAATTGAGGCGTTCCTTGTTGGTTTGGCCTAAACTTCCTAATTCGGTTATAATAACTGGCAGGTTAGTTAGTTTAAATAGTTCTTTTTTAAAAGGTTGATATAATTCTTGAAAAGAGAAATCGCGATTTTGAGGATTCAAATGAGCATAATTCAAAATGTTTAATCCAACTTTATCTACATAGTTGCTACCGGGAAATGAGGCAGCAACATTTTTAGCTTCCCACGGATTCCAAATCCACTGTACATTGGTAGCTCCTTCACGGTCAAATATTTGATGAATGTGTTGCCATGCTTTTTTGAGATCATTAAATCCTTGGTCGTTATTTACAAACCAAGGATAAAATGGATTGTCGAATTCGTGGGCAAATCTCAACAATACAGGTGCTTCAATCTCTTTAAGTTTTAAAGCCATATTTGAAATATAATCATCAAAAGCTCCTAACCGGATGAGCTCAAACACGTGTAAATTATCGATGTTTTCAAATGATTCCGGTATCCAAGGCTCCCAGGTGATCATCGCAATTGACCCGCGTTTATAAATCGCTTCAATTTCGGAGCATGGAAAGTTTGAGTTTTCAAGATCAACCCATGGCACATACAACGAAATAATGTTGTATTTGGTGAAAAACTCATTTTCAAGATTTTTAACTAAAGTAATGTTTGTTATGCCGTCATCTTCCGAAGGAAAAAATACGCCAAAACTCTTTAAAGCATTGAGTCTTTTAGATGTAGTGCTTAAATTTTCAAATTTATTCCGTTCTATCTTGTATTGCGCTATAAAAAAAAGGGGTAAACAAGCTACCAAAATGTACAAAGCAAATTGTCTCCAGAAATGGTAGATCTCATGTTTTTTTGGCGATAAAATAGTTCTTATACCCGTTAAATCTGTTTTTATAAACTTATGTTTAATAATCTTTTCATTGTGAAACCAAAGTGTATTTAACAAGAAGTAGGCATTTAGTAAGGCAAAGCCGGACATGATTATTGAGAAGGGAGTAAAATCTTTGTAAAGCCCATAAATAACCGCAAATATTGATAGCATTGCAAATAATATATTTGGGAATAATAATTTAAAACCTGCTATTTCTGAACCATCTTTTGGAGTTGGTATGTAGGGTATTTTTTTTCTTAAGAAGGTATAAATACAACCCAAAACAAAAAACCACCAGGTGGTTATAAATAAAATACCACCGGTGAGGTGTATGCCGTATTCACTTTTTTGCATTACCCATTTTTGAACATATAACCGTATGGTGAGGATGCTTAGAAGTACCGGCAAAAACAGGAAGCTGAAATTTACAATATTTCCTTTCCAAGGCGTAGTAGATAGTAAAAGCGAAATTATTGGTATTAGTAAATTAATTAAAATGATAAATCCCGATAAGTAATGTAGTGGTAAAATACCATAATGTAGTTTTTGCCTGTTGGTAAATTGTTTAAAAAGTTTTGGATAAACGGTAAATAATAATTCAAAAGTGCCTCTAGACCATTTAAGTTGTTGTTTGTAATAGGCGCCTAAGGTGTCTGGAGCCAATCCGCTGGTAAGTACCTGCGGCACATAAACCGATGTCCATTTTTTCGCATGTAGTCGCATGGCTGTATGAAGGTCTTCAGAAAGTCCGGCCGCATGTCCACCAATACTATCTAAAGCTTTTCGCCTAAACACACAATTAGCACCAATGGCATTCACGGTGCCGTAGGTATTCATAGTCATCATTACCGGGCCGTAAAAATGGTAGGTTTGTTCTGCGGCGCCTCTTGCCACCAGTGATGAATTGCAATTATAGTAAGATTGAACTGTTTGTACGAAGCCCACCTGCTCATCTTCAAAATAGGGTAATACTACATCTAAAAAATCTTCTGAAGGAATATGATCAGGATCTAGTACCAAACAAATATCGCCGTTGGCTATTTTTAGTGCATTGTTAATGTTGCCGGCCTTAGCATCTATACGGTTATTGCGGGTAACATGCTTTATGCCATGATTTATGCAAAATTCTTTTAGGTATGGATCGTTGGCTTCATCGCATAAATAAGCAGTATTTGGGTAATTAAGTTTTTTAATAGCCAACAATGTTTTGGTTACCATTTGATATGGCTCCCCTGGAAAATAGGTGGTAAGCACATCTACTGTTGGCTTACTTTTAAATTCAGGTGGTTTTGGTATGCTAATAGCCCAATAGTGATACCAAATGTAAAGTACTCGCAGGCTATCAAATGTAATAGACAGTAAAAGTAAACCGTACAACCATTTATTGTCAATTAAATCGTTATCAAAAAACCAGTAAAAAAAGTTGATAAAACTTAAAATACCCAGAATGATAAGAATTCTTATGGTTAAGATTTCTTTTTGCGTAGGTGCTTTTACAGGTGCTGAGTAGCTCATGGTTTTTCTAATACGTAAAAAGATAAATTGGCAGTTGCAAAATAATTATTTGAATCGTATATGTTAACAAACAATCGGTAGGGACCTTCTCTTAACAGGGTTCTAAACTCAATGCTGCTTGTAACTTTTTTTGTACTTATTAATTGCGTCTTGATGGCCGTTTTCTCATAATCTCTAAATCTGTAATGCCAGATTTCGGGATATAATTCCCATTTAAAAGTTAGTTGGTTGTTATTTAAACTATCAGCTAAATATGTGAAATTTATTTGAGCATTTAAAGTATCTGTAGGTTTAAAAACTAAGTTCTCAGCAGAATTGTGATTATTTATTGTGATGTCTTGAATGTTAAATAATAGATTTGATGTGGCTCGATCTTTCCATAGTTGTTCCAAGGTTTTAATTTGGTGCGAGGGTTTGTTTTCTCGATCAAACATACTAAACCAAGTATGCGTAGACTCATGTTTATGGCCCCAATAAAATAATAAGGATCCTATACTGCTACCGGTATTTAATATTTTGATGAAATTGTAATTGCGAATTAACTGATTTACCTTTTCACTGCTAAAAGGCTCTGTAGTGGCTCCCCAACTATTGCTACTCACTTCCCAGGGTCCGTTACAGCCCCATTCGCTTATAAAGAAGGGAAATTTGCCATATACAGGTTTTAACGTTTTCAGTTTTTCTTCTGTCTCGTGAAGTGCACCAAATGTATTAAAACCATAAATGTCTATTTCAGGAAAATTAAAAAATAAAAAAAGCGTCTTAGATCTGCTGCCTTCGGTTGTTACACTAAGAGGGTGATTGGGGTCTTCTGTTTTAATAATATTGATAAGTTCTTTGTAAGTAGTGTTAAATTCATTAGCAAATGGTGTGATAGGAAAATGGAGTTCATTACCTAAATTCCACATCAATAATGCCGGATGGTTTTTGTATTGGTTAACCAGGCTTTTTACACTTTCTTTTAAATTGTTTTGTAGGTTTTTATTCTGATAATTAAAATAATCTTTATGGTAATTAGGGATGGGAATATCTACAATTACCGCTAAATTGAACTTCTCGGCCTCATCTAAAACAGCTTTTAGGTTAACAGTATCGTAAACTCTGATGGTATTGCCTCCGATTTCGGAAAGTATTTGAAAGTTGGAACTTCCGGCGGCACCTTTTATCTCAAATGGCTGTCCGTTTCTTATCAGCGTAAATTGGTTATTGTTTTTTACAATATGAACAATTTTGTTGCTAGGCTTATAATCTGGTCTTTTTGAATATTGGTGAAATAGCCAGCCCATTGCTGCAAAAAGACAAACTAGAACACTCCAAAAAAAGACTTTTCTTAACAATCTCAAGTAGATAGATTTAATTTCAAAAATAAATAAACAAAAAATAATTGTTTTAAAACAGATGTTAAAATACCATTATATCAGATAAGTAAAATGAGGAATTCCTCAATTTGTTAAAATTACTTCTTACCATTCTATTAAAACAATAACTTTATACTATTTCAAATACCAATCTCAATCTGAAATCTCAAACACAAATTTTTTCCTTGTGTGTATTTGGAACATTGTTGATGTGGTTTGTCCTCTAAAATCTTAGTTTTTGGTTTGGGTTGTCGTTATATATATTCTTTAAATAGAGTACATTCGCATTTAAATACCTCAAAGCAGGATTGTTATTTTTAGTTGTATAAGCCAGCAAATTATCTTTTTTAACAAACTAACCAATTGGAATTATCATCATTAATACAATAAATGTTTATTTTAATGTTTGCTTAATGTAATAAAAACACTATTTACCACTCAACTGATGTTTACCTTTGCAAAAAAATAATAATGAACATCTATATCGCTTACCATTTTGTTGTTAATCCGCTTCAACCGGCCACTGATATATTAACCGCAGAATTGGGATACGCCGGTTTTGAAAGTTTTGTAGAAAACGAAGACGGCGTGTCGGCGTACATCCAAAAACAAGACTGGCACGAACACATTTTAGAGGATGTTGAGATTTTAACTTCAGAAAATTATAGTATTAACTATACAATTGAAGAAATTGAACAACAAAACTGGAACCGGGAGTGGGAGACCAATTTTCACCCGATTGTTGTAGACGATAAATGCACGGTGAGAGCGCCATTTCACGAAAAACCTGATACGCAGTTTGATTTAATTATTGAACCAAAAATGAGTTTTGGCACCGGTCATCACGAAACCACACATATGATGATTCAGCATCTGTTGAAAAATGATTTGAAAGGTAAAGTTGTTTTAGATATGGGTTGTGGCACCGCCGTTTTGGCCATTTTAGCCGAAAAACTAGGAGCCAAAAAAGTAGATGCCATCGATATAGACAACTGGTGTTATTTGAACAGTCTTGAGAATACCGAACGAAATAACTGCACCAAAATCTCTGTGTTTGAAGGTGATGCTTCTTTGTTGGGTGAGCAATTTTACGATGTTATTATTGCTAATATCAACCGAAACATT
Organism: Paucihalobacter ruber; assembly: GCF_006494535.1. Taxonomy (GTDB): domain Bacteria; phylum Bacteroidota; class Bacteroidia; order Flavobacteriales; family Flavobacteriaceae; genus Paucihalobacter; species Paucihalobacter ruber. Next base: position 370,426 of record NZ_VHIQ01000003.1, on the reverse strand, counting down.
TTATTGGATGATATGGCCACTTATGTATCGTGCTTGAATCCCAACGGAATGGTATTTTTAAGCGGATTTTATCGGGAAGACATACCGGCAATCACTGAAAAGACCGAAGAATTGGGACTTTCGTTGGTCGATACACTCGAAAAAAATAAATGGGTTGCATTAAAATTGAAAAATTAGTATTTTCATGGCTTGAAAAAGATAGCCTTATGAGTACCAAAGAAAAATTACTGGAAGACCTGTTGCTCGAAGAAGACACTGTTAAACAAAATGAAATCATCTTGTTTAACGATGATGTCAATACCTTCGATCATGTGATCAATACCCTAATTCACGCCTGCGACCATACACCCGAACAGGCAGAGCAATGCTCCATTATTGTTCACTACAAAGGTAAATGTACCGTTAAAACGGGTCCTTACGAAGATTTAAAACCGCGCTGTTCTAAATTGCTGCAGGCGGGTTTAAGTGCCGAAATCGTTTAACTGTTCATTCGGCCAACGGCGCAACTTACAAAAGATTTTGCCTTTTGGTGTAGCGCGTTGTTTTCACCTTCAATTGGGTAACCCAAAGCCGATAGCTTTTTAATGACAGCCTCTAAATTGGAGTCGTTAGAATAGTTGAATTTAACACTATCAGTTTCATTCACCACCACCACTTCACCAATACCATCTAATTTTGATAACTGCGTTGTAATGGTATTGGCGCAGCCGTGGCATTTCAAATTTTGTATTTTTAATTCGGTGTTTTTAATTTCCATTCTATTTTGTTTTACAAGTATTAACACCCAATAAGGTGTATAACGGACAAAAACTCACAAGGCTGGTCAGTAAAAATATAATGGCAAAAGCCATCAGTACAATGGCAAGTGTACCGCCAATCACGTCAAAATAATACAATGCTGCTACTGCAATGGCCAATAAAACTCTTACAGATTTATCGGCAGTTCCCATGTTTTTTTTCATTTGATGTTGATTTAAAGTTAGTAATAATTAGTTTAAAGCGTCGACGGACAAACATAAGCCGTTACAGGAATTTTGGTTTCTTTAATGGCTGCAAATCCGCCTGCCACATCAACCAGGTTATTATAACCTCTGGCTTTTAATATGGACGCCGCAATTACCGAACGATATCCTCCGGCGCAGTGGATGTGATAGGTGTTGTCTTTGTCTATTTCAGTCATTTGCTCATTGATAAAATCTAAAGCAAAATGTTGTGCACCTTCAATATGAGACGATATATATTCACCATCCTTACGAACGTCTAATATATTGGTATCACCTGATTTCACCTTAGTCTCAAATTCTTGAGCCGAAATAGATGCTAATGTTTCAATGTCTTTTCCCGCCTGTTTCCAGGCTTCAATACCGCCTTCAAGATATCCCAGTGTATTGTCGTAACCAACCCTCGATAATCTGGTAACCGCCTCCTGGGCTCTTCCTTCAGGTGCCACCAGTAAAATAGGTTGTTTAATGTCGGTGATTAAGGCACCAACCCATGGCGCAAATTGTCCGTCTAATCCAATAAATATCGAATTGGGTATGTGTGCTTTTACAAAATCGTTTTGATGGCGTACATCTAATACCAAAGCCGACTCATGATTGGCCAGGGCTTCAAAGTCTTCGGGCGTTAGTGGTACATTGCCTTTTTCGAGAACAGTTTCAAAACTGCTGTATCCCATTTTATTCATCATGGCATTTTTGGCAAAATATTGCGGTGGTGGCGCAATGCCATCCAATACTTCTTTGACGAATTCTTCTTTGGTCATATCGGCGCGTAAGGCGTAGTTGGTTTTTTTCTGTTCGCCAAGGACACCAACCGTTTCTTTGCTAAGGTTTTTACCACAGGCCGAACCGGCACCATGCGCCGGATAAACAATCACATCGTCTGCCAGAGGCATGATTTTATGGCGAAGCGATTCAAATAACATACCGGCCAGATCTTCTTTGGTTAAATCAGATTTAATAGCCAAATCTGGACGACCAACATCCCCTAAAAATAAGGTGTCGCCCGAAAATATGGCGTGGTCTTTTCCATTTTCATCAATTAACAAATAGGTTGTCGATTCTAATGTATGACCGGGCGTGTGCAATACTTTAATTTTGATATTGCCTAGTTCAAAAATTTCACCGTCTTTGGCTTCATGAATATTGTAGTCGGTTTTAGCACCCGGACCAAAAACAATGGTAGCACCTGTTTTTTTGGCTAAATCAATGTGCCCCGATACAAAGTCGGCATGAAAATGGGTTTCAAACACATATTTAATTTTGGCATTTTCTGCTTTCGTTTTATCGATGTATTGTTGCGTTTCTCTTAAAGGGTCAATAATGGCAACTTCACCTTCCGATTCAATATAATAAGCGCCTTGCGCTAAACATCCTGTGTATAATTGCTCAATTTTCATAAATTCTTTTTTAAAGGTTAACTAACAAACAATGCAGTCCTAACAAAGTTACAAAATTTAGTGCGCATTTTTGTAACTTATGTTACAAGCTTATTGTAGTTCTTTGTAAATAATGTAGATAGCCATGATAAGTGTAAACCAGCCAAAACCTTTTTTAAGGTGTTTACTTTGAATGTATTTAGAAAGTATACCTCCAATTAAAATACCTAAAATGGTAATGCCCGAAAAAATGAGTAAAAAGGTCCAATCGATCTCTAATGTTTTTACATCGCCGGTAAAACCAATTAACGAATTGATGGTAATGATGATCAGCGATGTGCCAACCGCTTTTTTCATGGGTAATTTGGCCCAAAGCACCAATGCCGGAACGTATAAAAATCCGCCACCTGCGCCAATAATTCCTGTAACAGTTCCAATAATGAGTCCTTGAATAAAAGTTTTATAATAAGGTTGAACGGTGTTGCTAATTACTGCGTTGTCTTTTTTATTTTTAATCATCGAGTAAGATGCCATGAGCATGACGATGGCAAAAAAGGTCATGATAGCGGCATCTCTGGTAAGTTGAAAATCTTGAATATTGAAGAAAACTTCCGGTAAATTAGGTACCAGAAAACGTCTTGAAAGGTAAACCGCAATAAAAGATGGAAACGAAAAGGCGAGTCCTATTTTTAAATCCGCCAATCCTTTTCGCAATTTCTGAATAGATCCAAACAATGAAGACGAACCTACCACAAAGAGAGAATAAGCTGTTGCAGTTACGGGGTTATATCCTAAAATATACACCAGCAAAGGCACGGTTAAAATTGAGCCGCCGCCGCCAATCAGTCCAAGTATGAGCCCTACTATTAAGGCGCCGGCATAGCCTAAAATTTCGATGACATCCATTAATGTGGTAATTTATGTTTTAGTAATCCGTAGCAAAACGTACCTAATAATGCAGCCGCTATTACAATCAGCATCGTGAAGGTGCCCGTGCCAACCAAAATATACATGGGTCCCGGACAAGCACCGCACAAGGCCCAACCCAGGCCAAAAATAGTGCCGCCAATGAGGACGCTCTTAATATTTTTTTCTTTTTCAGGCGCTTTGATAACCGAACCATTACTGTTTTTAATTTTCGACTTTTTAGTAATCAATAACAATATAGCGCCTGTAATTACAGCAGAACCTATGATGCCATACATGTGGAAGGATTGAAACTTAAACATTTCGTAAATTCTGTACCATGATACAGCCTCAGATTTTGTTAAAACAATTCCGAAGAAAATACCAACCAATAAATATTTTAGATATTTCATGAGTTTAGAAAATTAAGGGAAAAATAAAGTGAATCATTACCAATCCGCCAATAAAAAATCCAATAACGGCCACAAGCGAAATCCATTGCAAACTACTCAAACCGGTAATGGCATGACCCGAAGTGCAACCGCCGGCATAACGTGTGCCGAAGCCTACTAAAAAGCCGCCAATAATTAATATGGCCAATCCTTTAATGCTTAGCACCTGATTCCAATCAAACAATTCAGGAGGTAAAATGCTATTGCCGGCATTGCTGAAACCCAAATTTTCCAGTTGGCTTACAGTTGTGGGGTTGAGGTTGATATTGATAGGGTTAGAGAGAAAAAAAACTGCGATAAAACCACCAATTACGGCACCTAAAACTACCATTAAGTTCCATTTTTGAGTGCGCCAATCAAATTTGAAATAGTCTGAAAATTTATGAGCACCGCCCATGGTACAAAAAGTTCTAAGGTTCGAAGACATGCCAAAAGTTTGTCCAAAATAAAGCAGTAAAAACATCACAATGGCAATAAGCGGACCGCTAACATACCAGGGCCACGGATTTAAAATGAGTTCAATCATTATAAAGAGATAAGTGTTTTGCGTTGCAAAAGTAAACATTTTGAATTTTGAATAAATTCTTTGGCGGTAGTTCTATAAAAATAGTATATTTGCACCCACAAAAATAAGGCCTCGTGGCGCAATTGAATACCTGCCTGCCGGCCCGCCTGACCGGCAGGCAGGCAGGCAGGGCGCATCGGAGTTATGAAATATTATGTTTACGTTCTAGAAAGTACAAAAGATGGAAGGCTTTATAAAGGTCATACCAATAGGCTTGAAGAACGGTTAAAAGAGCATAACAGTGGTAAAACAAGTTCCACAAAAGGTTATAGACCTTGGGTTTTGGTATATCACGAAGAATACGATTCAGAAAGAGAAGCGATTGAAAGGGAAAAATATTTCAAGACTGGCTCTGGAAGGGAGTATTTGAAAAATAAAATAAGGCCTCGTGGCGCAATTGAATACCTGCCTGCCGGCCCGCCTGACCGGCAGGCAGGCAGGCAGGGCGCATCGGAGTTATGAAATATTATGTTTACGTTCTAGAAAGTACAAAAGATGGAAGGCTTTATAAAGGTCATACCAATAGGCTTGAAGAACGGTTAAAAGAGCATAACAGTGGTAAAACAAGTTCCACAAAAGGTTATAGACCTTGGGTTTTGGTATATCACGAAGAATATGATTCAGAAAGAGAAGCGATTGAAAGGGAAAAATATTTCAAGACTGGCTCTGGAAGAGAGTATTTGAAAAATAAAATAAGGCCTCGTGGCGCAATTGAATAGCGCATCTGATTACGGCTCAGAAGGTTACAGGTTTGAATCCTGTCGAGGTCACTTAATGCAGAAAGTCCGCTCTGAAAAGAGCGGATTTTTTATTTTAAGAAGGGATGAAAAGCCTCAGCTTTTCAATCCCGTATGAAAATAAAAAACCGACGGCCAAAGCCGGCGGACTTTCTATCTTCACGAGTGAGTTTTTTCAGGATCAACAAGGTTAACCCTGTCGAGGTCACGAATAAATAGTTCAAATAAAAAAACGCCAAGCTTGCTTGAGCGTTTTTTTATTTGAACTATTTTCAAAGCGGAGCTTTGTCAGGATGCGCGGAGCGAATCCTGATTCGTGATTGTAAACACGATAACTTAATAATAGGGGCCAAGCTTGCTTGAGCGTTTTTTTATTTGAACTATTTTCAAAGCGGAGCTTTGTCAGGATGCGCGGAGCGACTCCTGATTCGTGATTGTAATCATGATAACTTAATAATAGGGGCCAAGCTTGCTTGAGCGTTTTTTTATTTGAACTATTTTCAAAGCGGAGCTTTGTCAGGATGCGCGGAGCGAATCCTGATTCGTGATTCTAATTTTGAGCAGATAATCGGATTAATTCCGATTATCTGTTTGTATTTTCACATTTAATTGCTATTTTTACATTAGTTAATCGGATATTTTCCGATTATTAGATATAATAATGACAATATGGATTTTAGAACAATCGTAAAGGAATATGCTGAAGCGCCTATATCTAGGCATTTGATTTTAGAATTGCTAAGTGATTATCAGAGTCCAAACGATAAAATTAGTGAGCTACTTAAGAGCAAAGAGCTTATTTCAATTAGAAGAGGACTCTATATAACAGGACCTAAAATGGACCTACCAACACCGGAACCTTTTCTAATAGCCAATCATCTTAGGGGGCCGAGTTATGTGTCATTAGAGTCCGCATTATCTTATTGGAACATGATACCTGAAAGAGCTTATGAAATAAGTTCGGTAACTATAAAAACTTCAAAGTTATATAAAACGCCTATTGGCCGATTTAGTTACCAACAATTAAAGACGCCTTATTATTCTTATGGAATTAAGAACATTGCCTATTCACCTAAGCAAACCATGTTAGTTGCCTCTCCTGAAAAAGCTTTATGTGATAAAGTTGTACTAACACCCAAAATTTATCTTAGAAGTATTAAGGAAACGCGAGAATTTTTAATGCAAGATCTTCGGATGGATAGTGAGGTATTAAAAACATTAGACACCAAAGTGATGGAATTATGGCTTGAAAATGCCCCAAAAAAAAGTAGTCTAGAATTGATTATTAAAACCTTGAAAGCATTATGATAAAAGACTGGATAGCCGAATATAATCCTAAAAATGAGGAAGAAATAGTAGCTGCACTACGAGAAATCATGCAAGAAATTACTTTAGCCGGTTTATCAAGAACCGATTTTTTTGAGAAAGCAGCTTTTTATGGTGGAACCGCTCTCCACATTTTTTATGGATTGGATAGATATTCAGAAGATTTGGATTTTTCTTTACTTAAACCTGATTTAAATTTTTCAATTAAGCCCTATTTCAAAGCTATTCAGGATGAATTTAAGTCATTAGGACTAACGGTGAGTATTACCGAAAAGAAAAAAACCAACCAAAAAACTATTGATTCTGCCTTTTTAAAAGCTGAAACAATATGGCAAGAAATTGTACTGGTAGATATCATCAAGGAAACTGGAGTGCGTTCTAACAAGACTTTGAAAATAAAAATAAAAGTTGATCGACAGCCTCCATTGAATTTCAGAACCGAAGAAAAGTTATTACTCCGTCCATTTTCTTTTTACGTGAAATGTTTTACGCAACCAAGCTTATTTGCAGGTAAAATGCATGCCCTGCTATTTAGGAAGTGGAAAGAAAGAGTTAAAGGAAGAGATTGGTACGATTTAGAATGGTATATCAAAAAAGGAATTCCTTTAGATGTAAATCATTTCCTGTCTAGAGCAAAAGACACAAACGACTGGCAAGATGATAGTATTTCTAATGAACAGATTATTGGGCTATTAGAGGCCAAAATCAACTCAGTTTCTTTTAGTAGTATTAAAGAGGATGTTGTTCGATTTATTCAAAATGACGATGGTTTAAATATTTGGAGCCCTGAATATTTCAAAGATTTAATAAAGCACATTAAATTTGAGAATAATTGATTTTAGTAAAAAGGTCAATAATGGCCAAAGCCGGCGGACTTTCTATCTTCACGAGTGAGTTTTTTCAGGATCAACACGGTTAATCCTGTCAACATTAAATTTTCCTCAAAATACGCAGCATATTTTTTTGCTTTCAAGTTATAAGTGCCGTAAAGTCTCAACTCTTAACTTGGTAGCTAATATGCCTTAAATGCTTAGTTGGTATGATCTGCGTACAACAAACAATCTTAATACTTAATACTCCAATCTTAATACTATTTTTTCTAAATTACGGAATCCCGTAAAAAACCCTCACCCAACCACCCTATGTTTGTAACCAACACCGGCCGCAATTAACAAATTTATTTTTTAAGCGGTTGATTGTTAGGTTTTATGAGGGGATTTGTTATATTTGAAAACAGTTAAAAAAAACTAGCTTGGGCATATCCTGTAAAGTTGGCACAAAACCATGAAACTTGTTCAGGATATAAACAAGTTAGGCACAATTTTAAAAAAACAACAACGAACAACAAAAATATATAATGGTTGACTTTAAAAAAAGGCTTAATAAATTAGCCATCGACAAGAAAACTAATCCTACTGAGATTTACGACTCTTTGGACAGAAGAAGTATTGCGGGTCCATTAAGACCTGCTCAAAATAAAATCTTGGAAGAATGGTTTGAATCCCACGTAAATCAAAAGGACTTAATTGTTAAACTTCATACAGGTGAGGGCAAAACATTAATAGGACTATTAATCCTTCAGTCTCATATAAATTCAGGACAAGGGTCTTGTCTATATGTTTGCCCAAATAAATACTTAGTACAACAAGCACAAAAAGACGCTAAAAAATTTGGGATAAGTTATTGCACATTTGAACAAGATGGTTCAATACCGAACGACTTTATAGATGGAAAGAAAATACTAATAGCCCACGTCCAAAAAGTTTTTAATGGCAAAACGGTATTTGGAATTGGTAATGATTATATTCCCGTTAGTTCTATAATTTTAGATGATTCACACGCTTGTATTGATTCAATTAAAGATTCCTTTACAATTAATCTTGACAAGAATCACTCAATTTACAAGCAAATAATTGAACTATTTAAAGACAGTTTAATTGAGCAAGGTCAAGGAACTTTCTTGGAAATTGAGAATGGTGATTACAATTCTTTTTTGCCAATTCCGTATTGGAGTTGGATAGAAAAGTCAGATGAGATATTAAATATTTTATCTGAATCAAGAGAAGAAACAGAATTAGCATTTGCCTGGCCTTTTATAAAGGACAATATAAAAAATTGCCAAGCTTTTATATCTGGTAAAAACATTGAGATAGCACCTATCCACATCCCAATTGAAAAATTTACTTTCTTCGATAAAGCTAAACAAAGAATCCTTATGTCAGCTACAACACAGGATGATTCATTTTTTATAAAAGGTTTAGGTTTCAATATTGAATCAGTTAAGAATCCACTAACAAATCCTGAGCAAATTTGGTCGGGTGAAAAAATGTTATTAATGCCTTCACTCATTGATGAAACACTAGACCAGAATACTATAGTCAATGCTCTAGCGAAGCCAAAAAAAAAGACGTATGGAGTTGTTGCTTTAGTTTCCTCTTTCGCAAAAACAGAACTTTATTACAACCTTGGTTCATTGGTTCCAAAATCAGAACAGATTGGAGCTGTTGTTGACCATCTTAAAAAAGGAAATTATGAACAAACTGTAGTCTTTGCTAATAGATACGATGGCATTGATTTGCCTGATGAAAGTTGTAGAATATTGATTGTCGATGGCAAGCCATTTTTTCATTCACTTTCTGATAGATACGAGGAAGCTAATAGAATTAATAGTGATTCAATTAATATCAAAGTTGCTCAAAAAATTGAACAAGGTTTAGGCAGAAGTGTAAGAGGAGAAAAAGATTATTGCATAATATTTTTGATAGGAAGTGACCTTGTAAAGTTTATTAAAAGTAGTAGGACAAATAAGTATTTTTCTTCTCAGACCAAGAAACAACTCGAGATTGGACTTGAGATAGCGGAAATGGCAGTTGAAGAGCTTTCTGATAAAAATGAGCCAATGGATGCTATGAAATCTTTGATGAAGCAACTCCTACAAAGAGATGAGGGTTGGAAAGAGTTTTACAAAGAAGAAATGAATAAAATAACGCCAAACCATAACAATAGTACAATATATGAAACATTCGTTTTAGAGAGGAAAGCTGCCGTTTCAAACTATGCAGGGGATTATGAAAAGGCTTGTGAATCAATTCAAAAAATCATTGACAATTATTGCAATGATGACAGTGAACGAGGGTGGTATTTACAAATACTGGCTAGATACAAGTATTTAGATTCAAAGGTAGATTCAAACGCGTTGCAAAAATCAGCTTTTTTAAAGAATAACGAACTTCTCAAACCCAAAGAGGGAATTAACTACAAAAAACTTGAGTATATAAATGAAAACAGGATACAAAGAATATTACAGTATCTAAGAAATTATCCTAATTATCAAGATTTGATGTTAAATATCGAAGGTGTTCTGGGAGATTTGGAATTTGGAACATCAGCTGAAAAGTTTGAGTCTGCATTTAAAGAATTAGGATTAATGCTAGGTTTTTTAAGTGAACGCCCTGACAAAGAATTTAAAAAAGGACCAGATAATTTATGGTGTGGTGTGAGTAATCAATATTTTATTTTTGAATGTAAAAGCGAGGTAAATATTGACAGACAAGAAATTAATAAACACGAAGCAGGGCAAATGAATACACATTGTGCTTGGTTTGAAGGTCAATATGGACAATCGACAGTAAAAAGAATCTTGATTATTCCTACCAAAAACCTTTCTTATCACGGGGATTTTACACACGAAGTTGAAATTATGAGAAGGAATACGCTCAAGAATTTACGTCAGAATGTTAAGTCGTTTTTTAAAGAATTTAGCAAATACGAAATACAATCAATGACAGATGATACAATACAAGAATTCCTGAATACTCATAAACTTGATATTGAGTCTTTAAAGACATTGTATTCAGAGAAATATTACAAGAAACAGAAATAAAAACTGTGCCTAACAGCACCTACCCAAAAGTGGCGGTTCAGTGGTTAAATCAAGCTTTGAGCTTCTATCAAAGTTTGTGCTTGGTTGACAGTGAAGTGCTTCGAAATCGCCACCTTCGGGTAGCTGCAAAACATTAAAAAAAACTCACTTTACGGAATCCCGTAAAACCACCACAGCCCATTTACTTATCTTTAGCCACAACAACCAACAAACTGTTAGCCTAACCCACTAAAAAGCAAAGTAGTTGTTTTATATTTAAGCTTTGGGTGGTATATTTGAAAACAAGATATTGAATCTGTGTATCAATGAATAAAAAGAGTCTTTCTGAAAGAGATATTTGTACCAAGTACATCACACCGGCTATTGAAAAAGCAGGCTGGGACAGGCTAACGCAGCTCCTTGAGGAAGTTTCTTTTACAAATGGAAAAATATATGTGCGTGGTAAATTAACCGCCAGAGGTGCCAGAAAGCGTGCCGACTATATTCTTTATTACAAACCCAATATTCCCATTGCGCTTATTGAAGCAAAAGATAACAACCATTCTGTAAGAGCTGGTATTCAACAAGCATTAGATTACGCCAATATACTAGATATTCCATTTGTTTTTAGCAGTAACGGAGATGGGTTTTTATTCCACGATAAAACAGCAGATAATGACCCAATAGAAACAGAGTTAGATTTAGAGAATTTTCCTTCTCCGGAAACATTGTGGCTAAAGTTTAACCAGTTTAGGGGCATTGTTACCAAAGAAGCCGAAAAAGTAGTATCTCAGGATTATTACTTTGACGGTAGCGGTCGAAGTCCGAGATATTATCAACAAATTGCCATTAATCGGGCGGTTGAGGCTATAGCCAAAGGACAAAACAGAATTCTTTTGGTAATGGCAACAGGTACCGGCAAAACTTACACGGCTTTTCAAATAATTCACCGCTTATGGAAAAGTGGTAAGAAAAAAAGAATCCTGTTTTTGGCTGACCGCAATGCCTTAATCGACCAAACACGACGAGGCGACTTTAAACATTTTAAAGATAAAATGACGGTAGTAAAGCACCGTATGATCGACAAAAGCTATGAAGTGTATTTGGCTTTGTATCAAGGTTTGTCGGGTGCTGATGAAGAAGCGAATGCTTATAAACAATTTTCACCTGAGTTTTTTGATTTAATAGTAATTGACGAGTGCCACAGAGGCAGCGCCAAAGAAGACAGTGCCTGGAGAGAAATTCTCAACTACTTTAAAAAAGCAACACATATAGGCCTAACCGCCACACCTAAAGAAACTAATGAAGTTTCGAACAGTGAATATTTTGGAGACCCAATATACACCTATTCATTAAAACAAGGTATTGATGATGGCTTTCTGGCGCCGTACAGGGTTGTAAGAGTTAACTTAAATATAGACGCCGAAGGATGGCGACCCGAACAAGGCAAAAAAGACAAAGATGGCCAAGAGGTTGAAGACCGCGTTTATAACCGCAAAGACTTTGACAGACATTTGGTAATTGAAGAACGCACGCAAGCAGTGGCAAGAAAACTAACCGAGTTTTTAAAAGGCTACGACCGCTTTGCAAAGACCATTATATTCTGTACCGATATTGACCATGCCGAACGCATGCGCACAGCCTTATCAAATCTCAATGCAGATTTGGTAGCACAAAATCACAAATACGTCATGCAAATTACAGGTGATAATGATGAAGGAAAAAGAGAACTGGATAATTTCATCAATCCCGAAGAAACCTATCCTGTGATTGCCACCACTTCTGAACTGATGACCACTGGTGTTGATGCTCAGACTTGTAAAGTCATAGTGCTGGATGCCGAAATAAAGTCCATGACCAAGTTTAAACAGATTGTAGGTAGAGGCACCCGAATCAATGAAGAGTTCGGAAAGATGTATTTTACCATTCTCGACTTTAGAAACGTAACAGATCTTTTTGCGGATAAAGACTTTGATGGCGACCCAATTCGTATTAAGCCGGTTACAGAAGAAACCGACTTGAGCAACATTGTGGATGAAGAAGAAAACCAAGCTACTCCACTTATTGATGAAATAACCGGACAGGAAATTATAATTGAACCTGAAATCCGCTACCCTGAACCGCAAACTCCAACAGACAAAGTTAAAGAACCCAGAGAAAAAGTTTATGTCAACGGTGTAGATGTTTCAGTTTTAATAAGCCGTGAAATGTATTTCGACAACAACGGCAAACCTATTACAGCCAGTTTAAAAGACCACACCAAAGAATTAATAAAAGGTCAATATGCTTCATTAGATGAATTTCTGAACCGTTGGAACAGTACAGACAAAAAAGAGGTCATCATCAAAGAATTGGAAGACCAAGGTGTGTTGGTGGAAGCCTTGAGAGATGCGGTAAACCGTGAAGTGGATTTGTTCGACCTGATTTGCCATGTGGCATTTGAACAACCACCGCTAACCCGAAAAGAAAGAGCCAACAACGTAAAGAAACGTGATTACTTCACCAAATATGGCGAACAAGCCCGAAAGGTGTTGGAAACGCTACTGGATAAATATGCAGATGAAGGTGTTACTAACATTGAAAGCATGGACATTTTGAAGGTGAAACCACTTACCGACTATGGTTCGCCTTTAGAAATCATCAAGCAGTTTGGCAGCAAGGCTAAATACTTGGAAGCAGTAAAAGAATTAGAACAAGAGTTATATAAAACAGGAGCTTAATGAAAATTGGACAGATACTAGATAAGATAGATGATCGGCAAATATTCGTACCGGCCTTTCAACGAGAATATGTTTGGAAAAGGTATGACGCAAAAAACCTTATTAGCTCCTTGATCAAAGAATATCCTACTGGCACAATGCTAACTTGGGAAACAAATAATCCACCTGAATTAAAGGGGGATTATGTGTACGAAGAAACAAAAGGAACCGTAAAAATTATTCTAGATGGGCAGCAGCGAATTACAACGCTTTATATGCTCATGCGTGGAGAAATCCCCCCTTACTATACTCCGGAAGAAATTGAGAACGATATCCGAAATCTTCATGTGAATCTCGAAACATTGGAGCTCGAGTATTACAAAATCAAAACCATGGAGAACAATCCTTTATGGGTTAACATAACGGATATCTTTTTGGGCGGAATAAGCACACGTGATATTACGGATGCTTTAGAGCACAAATTGGGAGTAGATAGATTACCAAAGGAGCAAGAAAAGATTATTTCAGATAATTTTCGGGCAATTGAAAGAATAGAGGACAAAGACTTTTTAGAGCAAATAATCCCAGTTCGTGCGTCCATTAAGGAAGCTATTGATATTTTTTATATCGTGAACTCCAGTGGAGTAAATCTAACGGATGCTGAACTTGCTTTAGCTCAGATTTCAGGCTACTGGCCACAGGCTAGAGAGTTATTCAAGAAAAAGCTACAAGAATTAGAGAAACAAGGTTGGGTATTTAAGTTAGACTTTTTAGTCTATGCAATTCTTGCGGCTGTTCACCAAATGGGCTCTAAAATGGAGAAATTACACGGAGCAGAAAATAAAGCTAACGTACAGGAAGCTTGGAGACGACTTGATGGTGAAGTTCTTGATTATGTATGCAATCTCTTGAAAAGTCAAGCTTATGTTGACCATTCTGATGAAATCAACTCTATTTATGCGTTGATTCCCATTATTCTTTACGTTTACCAAAAACCCTCACCCAAACTTTCAGAAGAAGAAATAAAAAAGATTGTCCAGTGGTTCTATTACACTCAAATCAGATATCGCTATGTGGGGCAGCTTCCACAAAAATTGGATAAAGACCTAAAAATAATCAAAGAAAACCCAACTCCATTTGAAACACTCTTAGCCTTGATAGCCGAAGAGAGGCCCCTGGAAATTAAACCTTCTGAATTTGTTGGTAGAGATATCCGTCACCCGCTTTTCTCGCTGATGCGTTGGTATTTCAAAAGTAAGGGAGCAATTTGTTTTGGGACTGGATTTTCCCTACGAAAGAATATGGGCAAAAAGTATGGCCTTGAGCGTGACCATATTTTTGCATACTCCGTTCTTCGAGACTGTGGTCACTTTGATATGAATAATCAATTTGACTATCAATTAGCACAAGAAATTACGAATAGGGCGATACTTACCCAAGTCGAAAACAGGGAGAAGTCAGCAGAATTTGCAGACGCCTATTTATCGAAGGTCCAAAAACAATTCCCAACAGCCCTTAAACTTCAGTGTATCCCAGAAGATCCTGAATTATGGAAAGTCGAAAATTTTCATTCCTTTCTAGAAGCCAGAAGAAAAATTCTCGCAGGGGAGCTTAACGAGTATTTAAATAACATTTCAATCGGCTTTAGTAAAGTTTCAACTACCGTTGACCTTTTGGATATGATTGCCTCTGGGGAGCATGGCTATTTAGAATTTAAATCTTCCATGCGATGGAATTGGAGGGAAAATCATCAAGACAAAAAAATGGAGGAAATTATCCTTAAAACGGTAGCTGCTTTTAGCAACAAGGATGGGGGTAAGCTAATAATTGGGGTAACAGATGAAGGAGAGGTTATTGGTTTAGAACCTGACTATGGAACCCTCAAAGAGCCTAACAAGGATCATTTTGAATTGCACTTAAAGAACCTTGTAAATAGTGCATTTGGAAAAGAGTTTGGAGCCTCAAGTCTTGATATTCGTTTCCCAATAGTCGCTGACACCGAAATCTGTGAAATTGATATCAAAGCTGGCAACAAACCGCTTTACGTTGAGGTAGCTGATAAATCTGGCAATAAATCCAAAAAGTTCTATATCCGCAGTGGTAACAGCTCTCAGGAACTGGATATAGAAGAAACCGCATCATTTATTTCAAAACGTTTTTAAAAATACTTTTAATGGCAAACCTAAAAGGAATCATAGACAGCATCCGCAAAATCATGTGGCAAGACACCGGGCTAAACGGTGATGCGCAGCGCATAGAACAGTTAGGATGGATGCTGTTTCTCAAAATATTCTCCGACAAAGACAAAGAACTGGAAGTACTCAATGACGAATACGTAAGTCCCATTCCTGATGAACTGCATTGGGAAGCCTGGGCAGGTGATGACGAAGGCATGACGGGTGACGAGCTGCAACAGTTCGTCGACCAGAAGTTATTCCCCACACTCAAAAACCTGAAAGTGGGCATGAGTGATGATTTGGCGAACAAACGGGCTTTGATTGTGCGTGAGGTGTTTGAAGGCAACAACAACTACATGAAAAGCGGCATCAACATCCGCAAGGTGTTGAACAAGCTCAACGAAATTGACTTTAACATTGCCAAAGACCGCCATGCTTTTGGTGAACTCTACGAAACCATTTTAAAGGAGCTGCAAAGTGCGGGTAAAAGTGGCGAGTTCTACACACCCAGAGCCATTACCGAGTTTATCTGTGAAATGATCAATCCGCAATTGGGTGAAAAGATTTTGGACCCGAGCTGCGGAACAGGTGGTTATTTAACGGCTGCCATTGAGCATTTAAAAACCCAGGCCAACAGCGTAGAAGAACGGGAAAGCATTGCCAAAAACATCATTGGCTGGGAATACAAACCGCTTCCGTATTTGCTGGCGACTACCAACTTGATTTTGCACGACATGGAAGTGCCCAACATCAGCTTCCGTGATAGTTTGGACCAGCCGCTAAGCAACTACACCGAGAAAAACCGAGTAAACGCCATTTTAGCGAACCCACCTTTTGGGGGAATTGTGGCCAACAACAACGAAAACAACTTTCCGCAGAACTACCGCACCAAGGAAAGTGCCGACCTCTTTTTGGTCTTGATGATTCACTTGCTGAAAAATGGCGGACGAGCAGGCATTGTCTTGCCGGATGGCTCCCTGACCGGTGATGGCGTAAAGCAACGGGTGCGTCAACGGCTGTTGGAAGAATGCAACCTGCACACCATTATCCGTTTGCCCAACTCCGTGTTTCAGCCCTATGCCACGGTAGCCACAAACCTCCTGTTTTTTACCAAAGGCAGACCTTCCAAAGAAGTGTGGTATTACGAACACCGCCTGCCCGAAGGTCAAAAAGCTTATAGCAAAACAAGACCATTGGGTATTCAAGAGTTTGACCCGATTAAAGCCTGGTGGAAAGACCGCAAGGAAAGCGAGCTAAGCTGGAAAGTGGACATCCAAACCATCATTGACCGCAACTACGATTTGGATATTAAAAACCCCACCAAGCAGGAAGAAGAAATCATCCAATCCAGTGCGGAATTGATGGAGATGCTGGACCAAAGCTTTAACAAAAGCCATGATTTGTTGATGAAACTAAAGGAAGCAGTTCAATGATTTGGAAGACTGAAACATTTGGTTCCTTGCTAACCGAAAGCCGCATCCCTTGTGAGAATCCGGACATTGAAAAGAGGATTCGAGTTAAACTGAATGTTCAAGGTGTAGAAAAGCGACCTGTTGGAGCAGAGAAGGAAGGAGCTACAAAACAGTTTATTAGGAAGGCTGGACAATTTATCTACGGAAAACAAAATTTTCACAAGGGGGCATTTGGAGTAATTCCAGAAGAATTAGATGGCTTTGAAACGAGCGCAGATATTCCTAGTTTTGATGTACGTGAAGATTGTTTACCTGAATGGATTTACTATTTCTTCAAGGCTGGAAATAGATATTTAGAATTAACGGAGTATGCCAGAGGAGTTGGTTCTCAACGAATACATCCTAAGCAATTGCAGAATTTAGAAATTCCTTTGCCTTCAATTGAATTCCAAAGAAAAATTATAGAAGAATTAGTAATAATTGAGAAGGATGAAATCTCGACCGAACTCACCCACCAACTCGATTTAGTAAAGCAACTCCGCCAGGCCTTTTTGCGGGAAGCCATGCAAGGGAAGTTGGTGCCACAGGATGAAAAAGATGAACCTGCTTCAGAGCTTTTAGAAAAAATTAAAGCCGAAAAAGAACGCTTGATTCAAGAGAAAAAAATCAAGAAGCAAAAACCACTGCCACCCATCACCGCAGAGGAAATTCCTTTTGAAATACCTGAGAATTGGGTTTGGTGTAGGTTGGGGGAATTGGCAAGTATTGTAAGAGGCGGTTCGCCAAGACCAGCTGGCGACCCAAGATATTATGGTGGAAATATTCCTTTTTTAAAAGTTGGTGATTTAACAGGATATGAAGGTAAGTTTTGTGATACTCACACTTACACAATAAAAGAAGAAGGATTGTACAAAACTCGCTTTGTTGAGGCAAATACCTTGATGTTAACTAATAGTGGCGCAACCCTTGGTGTTCCAAGAATATGCACGTTCCCAACAACTTTTAATGATGGGATAGCTGCTTTTCTTGGTATAGATAAACTTAATAAAGAGTTCTTATTCTATTTTTTAAGAGAAAAAAGTGATTTCTTCTTGTCAGAAGCATCTAGGGGTCAAGGTCAACCTAACTTAAACACGGATATTATTTCGTTTACCCTAATTGGTCTACCGCCAGTTAATGAACAACAACGCATAGTCGCCAAGCTGGATGAGTTGATGCAGTATTGTGATGAATTGGAGGCAAGCATTAAAGAAAGTCAGCAGCAAAATGAGTTGCTTTTGCAGCAGGTGTTACGGGAGGCGTTGGAGCCCTCCTACGCTGAAGCTCCGGAGGGCAAGCCGAAGGAAAAGGAGGTTGTGAGATGAAAGAAAATGATAAAATAAAACTACTATTTGAAAAATTAATTGCTTCAGAAAAACATTTATTTCCTGTAAAAGGAAAAGTTAATCGTACTACCAAACATGGTGTATATGTTATCTATAGCCCATTAAATGAAGTTCTGCATGTTGGCCGCACCACATACGGAAAAAATGGGTTAAATGGTCGTCTTAGCAATCACATTACTAAGGCCGGTGTTTTTTACAGAGAATACTTGAAACGACATAACATTGAAATGCGCGGAGCATACTTTTTTCAGTATATTGAGATTTCAGACTCTAGGCAAAGAGCATTACTTGAAGCATTGACGGCCGGTAAGCTCTGTCCAGTGCATATAGGTATTGGGATACAGAAAAATAAAAAGTAACTTTGCAACGTGTTTTACAGAAGAAAAATCATATTAGCCTTACTTGAATTACTTGGTGGCGAGGTAGAAAAACTACGCTTTCAAAAACTACTGTTTTTGTATGCCATGAAAAAGCCAAACCCAGAGTACGATTTTGTGCCGTATAAGTTTGGTTGTTATTCTTATTCAGCCAAGGCAGATATGAATACCATGGTAAAAAGAGGTTATTTATTAGAAACCGAAAATAAATACAACAAAACAGATACATCAAATTACTTACAAAAACTCAAGCCTGCAGATGCAAAGTTTTTACAACAAGTAATTGCAGATTATGGGCAAATGAATAGCAATGCCCTTATTAAACACACGTATTTAAATTTTCCTTTTTATGCCATTAAGAGTACCATTGCTAAAGAAGTATTAACGGGAAAGCTTTACGAACGTGTGGAAAAGGCAACGCCCAAAGACCAAGAAATTACATTATTTACAATAGGCTATGAAGGCGTTTCCTTAGAAATGTATTTGCAAAAGCTTGTAAAAAACAATGTAAAGCTGCTTGTGGATGTTCGTAAAAATCCGTTGAGCATGAAATTTGGTTTTAGTAAAACCTTATTAAAACGTTATTGCAACAGCTTAGATATTGAATATTTACATATACCTGAAGTAGGTATCAACTCAGATAAACGACAACAATTAGAGTCTCAATCTGATTATGACAGGTTATTTGCCGATTATTGCAAAACAACCTTGTTAGAAACAACAAATTTGCAGGTTGAAATTGTAAAATTATTACAACAGCATAAACGTATAGCGCTTACGTGCTTTGAAGCAGAACCTTGTCAGTGTCATCGGTCGCATTTGGCATTATCTATTAGTAAATTACCTAATTTTAAGTATGCTTTAATTCACTTATAGTATGCCACGTCATAAGGTTTTGCTTACAGTTACTACTTATCCACTACCTTCCCGTAGTTATGATGAGCTGGTTTGTACAGCAGGTATTTTGGAAAATGGCGATTGGATTAGGATTTATCCGGTACCATTAAGCTTCTTGCTCGGACAAAGACAATCGGGTAAGATGCAATCCTTTAAATACACTTGGATGGAATTGGATTTAAACCCTAGGTCAGATGATTTTAGACCGGAAAGTTTTTCGCCAAAAAATTATGATTTTCGAGACTTAAGCCTATTTGACCAAATTGACACTAAAAATAATTGGTCGTTAAGAAAAGAAATATGCTTAAAAAATGTATTCACAAATCTAGATGCACTAATTGAATTATCGAAGGCTCCTACAAATAAGTCTCTGGCTACATTTAAACCAACGACAATTGAACGTTTAGAAATAGTAGAAGATGACCCAGAGTGGAAAAATGAATGGAAGGAACTTCGTAAACAGGGTGATTTGTTTTCACAAGATAAGGATCCAGAAATATTAATTCCGAAACTTCCTTATAAATTTTACTATCGCTTTAAAGATGACTCTGGAAAATCAAGTCGATTAATGATTGAAGATTGGGAAATCGGTGCACTATATTGGAAATGCTTGAAGGCATCGGAAGGAGATGAAAAACAGGCATTAGAAAAAGTACGTCAGCGCTTTGAATATGAATTTATCAATAAAAAAGAGATATATTTCTTTTTAGGTACGACCCGACAATGGCATATGCGACGGTCAAAGAACCCTTTTGTAATTATAGGAATATTTTATCCTAAAAAGGAGATACAATTAAAATTATTTTAAACAAACACGTCGCTTACCAACCAAGTTTTACAAGAATAACATTTACCGGCCTAATCTCCATAGCCACGTATTCAAAAATTCCGTAACTTGCCGCTAAACCCTAACCACTAATGATACGCTTAATAAGTTGGGCGGTATGGTTGTGTTGCTTGAGTGTAGCGGCACAACCGGCCCCAACAACCGGCAATACTTCTAAATGCACGGCCAATGGGTATAACGCCCAAGACTATGTGGGGCAACGCATTACCGTGTGCGGTTATGTGGCGCAGGTAAGCACCATAGAAAGCATTAACGGCGTGCCCACCTATATAAACATGGGCGGTAAATATCCAAACCATAGTTTTACCGCAGTGATCTGGAAAAAAAACATCTTAAGCTTTGAAGGCGCCAACCTGCAAGACTACTCGCACCAACTGGTGGCCATTACCGGCGAGGTAGTGCTTTATAAGGGCAAACCCCAAATAACGGTTTATACTCCCAAACAAATAGAAGTAATAGCGCTTTAAGCGTCGCGGCACCCATGGCAACTTTTTAGGCTGTACCAATTATCCAAAATGCAATCATACCATTAAATTGCAATGAGCAAACCCAGAGCTTGCAAAGTCTGCTGTCTTCGCAACAAGATGAAACCTTAATCTTAACGCCATATATCTCAAACAATAGTTAACGACTATTCACCAGTAAAAGTGTATTTTAGAGCACTATGTACTTACCAAGCCTATCATCCTAACATCAAAAACACTAAAAAGAGTATTATAAAGCACTTTTTGTTGTTTATTCACTAAATTTTAATATATTTGCATTAAAAAGAGCAATACAATGCACTTCGAAAGTATCATAAAGCAAATAAAAGCAAGGAGAGAAGACCTTCAAGTAACGCAAGTCATGCTCGCAGATTTGTCTGGTGTATCGTTGCGCGCTTTGAAGCAGTTTGAAAGCGGCAAAGGAAACCCAACACTGGAAACCTTGTCAAAATTAGCAGGGGCAATGGGGATGGAAGTGCGTTTGCAAGTGAAAATACCTCAAGTTAAATAATGAGAAAGGCGAAGGTCATCTATAAAAATGAATGGGCGGGAACGCTTATTCAAAACAGCAAAGGAAGTTTCGAATTTTCTTATAATCAATCATGGGTTAACGATACTTCAAAACCTCCAGTGAGTTTAACACTTCCCAAACAAAAGGAGCCATTTTGTTCTGAGTACTTGTTTCCTTTCTTCTATAACATGTTGCCCGAGGGTACCAATAAGCAAACGGTATGTTTTAATTTACGAATAGACGAAGACGATTACTTTGGTATATTAATGGCTACGGCAAAATCAGATGCGATAGGGGCAGTTAGGATTGTAAATATGGAAGAATCATGAAAATGCCAACAATTAAAAACTGTCCGGGAACTCTTGCTGAAGGGTACAGTACTTACAGTCGGACTGCATTGAAGCGCGTTTTCGAAGGTAAAAAAGTAAGCCATGTGCTTCCTTATGCGGCACCTAATTCAGATGAAGAAACAGATAAGCTATTTGTCGATAACCGCAAACGGCTTTCCATATCGGGTGTTCAGGAAAAGTTTTCTGTTTTACTCGATAAAAACAAACTCCGTCTTATAAAAGAAGGAGAGCAGGGAACCTATATATTAAAACCTATTCCCGGAGCAAGAAAAAATCCAGATCAAATGCCAGCTAACGAACATGTAACGATGCAAATTGCCAGGCAGGTATTTGGAATTGAAACCGCAGAAAACGCTATGATCTTTTTTGAAAATGGCGCACCAGCTTATATCACTAAACGATTTGATGTTCGTGACGATAAAACCAAATGGGCACAAGAAGATTTTGCCACATTAGCGGGCCTGACACCACAAACTCATGGGGACAATTATAAATACGAGGGAAATTACTTGTATTTGTTTCATTTGCTGCAGAAGTATGTACCAGCCTATCAAGTAGAGGCTCCAAAGCTATTTCGTCTTATATTATTTAATTATTTGATGTCGAATGGAGATGCACATTACAAGAATTTCTCATTAATAGAAACCTCTTTTGGTGACTTTAAGTTAAGTCCTGCCTATGATTTGCTAAACAGTCGTATGCATATTGACGATAGAGATTTTGCTCTAAGCGAAGGCTTACTTCCCTCAACGGACGCAAAAGGCAAAGTACACGAACAATTCATTATACTTGGAAAAAAAGCAGGTATTCCAAAAAACCAAATTGATAAAACGATAGCACTGTTAACCAGTAAGGAAGAAGAAGTGAAACAACGCATTCAAAATTCTTATTTATCTGAAAGGTTTAAACGAAATTATGAACAAGCCTATTTAACGCGATTAAATAAACTAACCAGATTATAAGCTACGAATACTCAGCATATGAGCACACAGAACAAGTTTCGCAAGTCGTTTTGGAACAACACCGCTTTCCGAAGTCTGTGACTTCGGAGTAAACATAGTTAATAAAATACTCTAAAACCTTCTGCCATCTCCCGAAGGCACACCTATAGGTCAAAAACAAGGCGCTAGGCTATGACAAAAACCCTACCAACCAAAGTCGTTCGTATTTCTGTGAAATCTGTGAGAATCTGTGATTAATAATACACTCTAAGTTCGACAATTTAAAACTCAAAACACATAACTCAAAAACCTTGGCCCCCTTCAGAGCAAGAAGCTAACCAAGCGAAAGTCTCTACGCAAAGATTGTCAAATCTAATTCCGCCTAAGCGGAAGGCGCTGTCGGCAGTATAGCAAACAAAAGGCGTTAAAAAGTTTTGAAGCCTTGGAGAAACTTTAGCCTTTTGTTTGCGGTTTCTTTAGTGCCCGAGCACTAAAGAAAATACCTTCGACGGCGAAAGGCTTTTTTGTTACTTTTTTGGCCCTCAAAAAAGTAAATAGAAATAAAATTACCAATTCGTTATAGCATTTCAATCGATAGCTCTGATAGCCTTGTTACATCCTATTACACAACTCCCGCTCTGCCAAGTCCGTGACACTGCTTTCCGAAGTCTGTGACTTCGGAGCAAACATAGTTAATAAAATACTCTAAAATCTTCTGCCATCTCCCGAAGGCGCACTTATAGGTCAAAAACAAGGCGCTAGACTATGATAAAAACCCTACCAACCAAAGTCGTTCTTATTTCTGTGAAATCTGTGAGAATCTGTGAGAATCCGTGATAAATAAAACCCGTGAGAATCTGTGAGAATCTGTGGTGCAACAATAATCAGTGCCAATCAGTGCAATCAGTGAGAATCCGTGATAACAAAATCACAACGCACCCCAACACCACCCATCGGGTAAATCTCATCCGTACCATCCGGCCGTTCAATAATTTCATAATAACGCACTCCTAATACCACCACACCATAATGACTAATAGGCGCCACCAAGTCGGGCTGCAAGCTAAAACTAGCTGTGGTATCCAAGGGTATAAAATGAGTGGTCGACAACCGCAAATCGGCCTTTAAAGCCTTAAAGTCAAAATCAAGCACGCCCATCATAACACCCATATGTGTGGCCGTTTTGGGTGCATTCTTGTCACTTGCCAAAAAATCACTCACCGTTATGGTTTGTGTCCCGGCATCATACCGGCACTTGCTGTGCAGATAATTTATAAAAGGATGTTTCGGAGTCAACTCAAATTGCCTGAGTAAGCGCTGTCCCTTAATAGTTTCCAATCCCTTAACCACACGTCGCTCACCACGCACCGATGTACCGTCCAGATCTTTCAATTTCGTAAACAGTGTCATCATTCGGCTGTGTAGTGTACTGTCTTTATGACTCGTAAAAAAGGGTAAAAAGGCTCTCAGGTACTGCTTTTTCACCTTACTGCAATGCCCAAATTCACTGGCGTTTTCACGCACGCGCTGCATAGTAGGCTTGGTTTTAATAGCCTCACTGGTAAATCCGCCACCGGCTTCACGTGCCAAAGCTTTATTGTTAGCAATATAAAAATTTACACCGCCAAGGGTTCCGGTTAAAGTAATAAGTCCTTTCTGTTTTGCCATAATCAGGAGCTAAGGTAATACTTTTCTGGTAGATTTCCTATAATTATAGTGTGTATATAGCGTAAGTATAGCGTATATAAAGCGTATAATATTAATAGATACTCGCACACAGCCCTGTGTCCAGCCCGATATAGTGTTGTCACAATCACCCCGCATGATAAACAGCTGCGCAATTTAAACCAACAGTGTATTGTATAAATAAAGCCATACCATACACAAGATCTTCATATAATAATATATGCGTTATCCCAATGTCTATCGAAGTGGTGAAGTTCATTCAAAGGTCTCCGTAATTTACTCTGTGCCCTCTGTGCCTCTGTGGTGAACAATCAATCCAAAGTTAATCTGCGCAAATCTGTGCAATCCGTGAGAACCCAACATCAAAAAAAATGGTGAAGCTCATTCAAAGGTCTCCATAATTTACTCTGTGCCCTCTGTGCCTCTGTGGTGAACAATCAATTCAAAGTTAATCTGTGCAAATCTGTGCAATCTGTGAGAACCCAACATCAAAAAAAATGGTGAAGCTCATTCAAAGGTCTCCCAAATTTACTCTGTGCCCTCTGTGCCTCCGTGGTGAACAATCAATCCAAAGTTAATCTGTGCAAATCTGTGCAATCCGTGAGAACCCAACATCAAAAAAAATGGTGAAGCTCATTCAAAGGTCTCCCAAATTTACTCTGTGCCCTCTGTGCCTCTGTGGTGAACAATCAATCCAAAGTTAATCTGCGCAAATCTGTTCAATCTATGAGAACCCAACATCAAAAAAAATGGTGAAGCTCATTCAAAGGTCTCCCAAATTTACTCTGTGCCCTCTGTGCCTCTGTGGTGAACAATCAATTCAAAGTTAATCTGTGCAAATCTGTGCAATCTGTGAGAACCCAACATCAAAAAAAATGGTGAAGCTCATTCAAAGGTCTCCCAAATTTACTCTGTGCCCTCTGTGCCTCCGTGGTGAACAATCAATCCAAAGTTAATCTGTGCAAATCTGTGCAATCCGTGTCAAAACAAATCTCTAAACGAAGATTAATATTTATTATCAATCAACTTCCATACATTTGTGTAGTTGTATTGGTATCTAATTTAATCTACAGCAACTATGATTTCGAGAATCTTACCATTAAAAAATTTCTTTAAAGATCCCAATAAGAAAAATGGGATTACCATGCTAAAAGAAATATTTATGTATGGTTGGGTGAAAAAAGAATGGCCTACTGATTATTTTAGAAAGTTTTTATACCGAAACGAAATAACAGATATCACCTCTTACCTAAGTTTAAATGAGTATTTCAGCATTATTAAATCCAAAAAAATATTGGTTCGGGATATGGCTTCAATTCTCGAAAACAAGTTGAGTTTTTCGTTATTTGCCAATTACCACCATTTGCCTGTTCCAAAAACGATTAGTTATAATATTAATAAGAACGTTTATTATAACTCTCAGGTTCATCATATCAACACCAACACTGAATTAATAAGTTTTTTCTCTAAGGTTTTTAACGAAACCCATGAAATATCTCTCTTTATAAAACCCATAAGTGGCATTGGTGGTAAAGGTTGTATCCTGTTAAATAAAGAGGAATTAGAACAGCAAATTCTAAAACACGGCGATGAGCTCTTATTAAACAATTTTATACATCAGGAAAAAATAAAACAGCACGACGGCATTTCCAATATTTATTCTAACTCTATAAATACCGTTCGCATCAATACCTATTTAGACAAACATGGGAAATGTCATATTATTTCGGCCCTAATGCGATTTGGATCAGGTAACATGGTAACAGATAACGAAAGTTCGGGAGGGTTTTATATTGGAATCGACCTAGAAAGCGAAACGTTAAAAGGTAAGGGAATGCAAAGCATGGAGAAGGGAGGAATGGTTCATGACCAACATCCGGATTCTAAAATAGTTCTGGACGGTTTTAAGGTGCCTTTTATTAAAGAATCGCTACAATTAGTTAAACAAGCCGCTTTGATGATTCCAACACGTATTATTGGTTGGGACGTTGCCATTACCCCTAAAGGCCCCATCATCATTGAAGGCAATTCAAATACATCGCTTCATATGGCCGATGTTGCTTTTGGAGGTTTATGTAAGCTACCTATAGTTCAAGAGATTTTAAAAGAAATAAAAGATTAATTTTAGAGTGATGGCGTTTCAAATGAATTTGAGAAAAATATTATTTCACGCCCTCGATACGCTGAAAGGTTCTAAACAGAGAAAACACCTTAAAGAAATTCAACAAATTATCGGGAGTGGACAAATAAATACCTACCAACTTGAAAAAATATTAGAGTACGCCCACAACACCACTCCATTTTATCAAAGTGTAGACTTAAGCAAAGGCTTAGAAGGGTTTCCCGTAATTAATAAAAATAGTATCAAAGCTAATTACACCAATTTTCAATCCACTACTTTCAAACATAAAAACAACCGAATAGTAGCTACCAGTGGTTCTACCGGAACTCCTTTTAAAGTAGTTCAAAATAAGAATAAAGTATCCAGAAACGCGGCCGATAATCTTTATTTCTCTCAGCTTGCAGGCTATACCTTAGGTAATAAATTGTATTATTTTAGAATGTGGAATGCCTTTGAAAAAAAAGGTTTACTATCCAGATGGGCATTAAACATGGTGCCAGTAGATGTTTTTGATTTAAAAGACGATTATTTAAAAACCTTCTTTGAAAAGTTACGGCTAAATAAGACTGAAAAAAGCTGGTTGGGTTATGCCTCAACCTTCGAAACCTTATGCAAATATTTAGACAAAACAAATGCGACTCCTATAAATTGTAATTTAAAATCGGTCATTGCAATTTCCGAGAGTTTAGCGCCTTACACAAAAGAAACCTTAAAAAAATATTTTAATGTGAATACGGTCTCAAGATACTCAAATGTAGAGAACGGTATCATCGCACAACAACTGCCCAACACCTCTTATTTTTTAATCAATACCGCAAGTTATGTGGTAGAGATATTAGATATTAACACTAACAAACCTCTCCAACATGGCCAAACAGGTCGTATTGTAGTGACCGATTTATTTAATTACGCCATGCCTTTAATTAGATATGATACCGGCGATGTTGGCGCTATGAAATTAATAAACAATCAATTAGTATTAACAAGTGTTGAAGGCCGAAAAATTGATGCCATCACCAACACCAAAGGCGAGATCATCGCCAATAATATTTTGTTATTGTTAAACAAGTACCACGAATTAAACCAATGCCAATTAATTCAAAAAGCCGATAAGCAATATCTTTTCAAAATAAATATTGACGGACCATTTAATAACGAAGCTAAATTTATTGCTGAGTTTAAGACTTACTTGGGGTCTGATGCCGTGATAGATATAGCCTACGTCAATGAAATACCCTTATTAGCATCAGGTAAACGACGCGTGATGGTGAATGAAATTAATCAAAGCTAACTAATCACCCATGCATTTGTAGTGCCGCATAAAATTGAAAGGAATTTTAACGTTTTTATGTGTTAAACATCCGCATATACTGAATAACACAAAATTTTGCCTTAAATTTACTATAACATCTATAACCTTTTGGCAAAAGGGTCGCCTAAGTTGAGGTATGTTGTGCAAACATCTCTATGTATAAAACACCGTAACTTACGTATGATATGTGATGTGATAGTAGTAATTGAAGTTCACAAACTGAAAAGGGTACAAAAAATGTGGTATAGTGCAGAGAACTGAGGTATTTACTAATTGATTGATTGATAGCTAACATAAACTACTTATGTTAAAAAATAATTCAAATATAGTTCTAATAGGAGCTTCAGGTCATGCCAAGGTTGTAATAGATATTATTGAAAAGTTAAACCGATTTACCATTGTTGGTTTAATTGATTCTTTTAAACCAATTGGTACTCAAATTTTTGAATATAAAGTAATTGGTACCGAAGATGATTTACCCGAACTCACTAAAAAGTATCATTTTAATGCCGGTATTATAACCATAGGCGATAATTGGATACGTAAAGTTATACACCAAAAAATAGAGAATTTAGTTCCTGAATTTGAGTTGATAACCGCGATTCATCCGAGTGCTGTGATCGGTAAACAGGTTAAAATTGGTAATGGTACCGTGGTTATGCCGGGTGCTATCATAAATAGTGCTGCAAAAGTTGGCAAATGTTGTATTATTAACACCAAGGTATCGTTAGGGCATGATAGTGAGATGAAAGATTATTCCAGTTTAGCTCCCAACGTTACAGTTGGCGGAAATGTTTCTATTGGATCTTACACCGCTATTTGTATGGGAGCTAATATTATACAAGATATTTCAATAGGTAAGCACTCCATAGTAGGTGCCGGAGCTTTGGTGAACAAAAATATTGAAGATTATAACCTGGTGTACGGGGTTCCGGCAAAGTTTATAAGAAAAATCAGTAAAGGCGAAAAGTACCTCTATCCCGCGAGTGATTATGTGAAAAGGTGAAAGATAAGGTCAATTATGAATATAGCTTTATTGGAGATGTATTTTTTAAAAAACCCGAACTAGATAGAAGAGAAATATAGGATAAAATAGTGTTAAAAACTTAAACAAGATAATTTATAACCTTTCTCAAAATAAAGTTGAGGCGATGTTTGCCCTAATTTATTTAGTGAGTTATACGATTTTGAAACATGACCTCGTCTAGTGAAATTATTAATAATAAAATCAATTATTGTTACTTTTAATTTAGCTTTGTACTTATTAAATAACGTATTTAAAGGCCTCTAGTTAAGAGCCTTTTTAGTTTTTAATCTGCTATTTTAAAAATAATAGTAATATTTAGCCCATCAAAGATTTTTTTTGATGTCTGGATAAAAAAAGTAGAGTTTTATTCATATAAAATTTTAATTTTAAAAATTAATTTTTCATAGGGTTACATGGTTTTTAATTCGTTAGATTTTTTTATATTCTTACCCATTGTATTTACACTTTATTGGTTTGTATTAAAAAGGAGTTTAAAAGCACAAAACTTTTTAATTCTTATTGCCAGTTATGTATTTTATGGGTTATGGGATTGGAGATTTTTATCTCTAATATTGCTCAGTTCGATAGTCGATTACCTTGTAGGCCTAAAAATTCATTCTTTTGAACAAAAATCCAAACGAAAATTATGGTTGTGGGTGAGTGTTATTTTTAACGTTGGACTTTTAGGGTTTTTTAAGTATTACAATTTTTTTGTTGATTCATGGATAGATATGATATCATCTTTTGGCTACGAAATTAAAAGTTCGTGGACATTAAATGTTATTTTACCGGTTGGTATTTCTTTCTATACTTTTCAAACCATGTCTTATTCCTTTGACATCTATTATAAAAAATTATCACCTACAAAAGACTTTTTATCCTTTGCCACCTTCGTTGCTTTTTTTCCTCAATTAGTTGCAGGACCCATAGAACGAGCATCTAATTTATTAGCGCAAATAACAAATAAGCGAACTTTTAGCAAAACCCAAATAGTCTCAGGGCTTAAGCTTATACTATGGGGGCTATTTAAGAAAATAGCAGTAGCAGACGCCATTGCACCAATAGTAGACGATATATTTTCAAATTATTCTACGTACCCGGCTTCTACACTAGTATTAGGGGTTACCTTATTTAGTTTCCAAGTATATGGAGATTTTAGTGGATATTCAGATATAGCTATAGGCACATCCAAGCTTTTTGGAGTAGAACTTATGTCGAATTTTAAATTCCCTAATTTTTCTAGAAATGTAGCAGAGTATTGGCAACGATGGCATGTGTCTTTATCTACATGGTTCAGGCACTATGTATATATTCCGTTAGGTGGCTCAAGAGTTAGTAAATTGAAATCGGTAAGAAATATTTGTATTATATTTTTAGTAAGTGGTTTTTGGCACGGTGCTAATTGGACTTTTATTTTTTGGGGTGGTTTTCATGCCTTGGCTTTTATACCCGTTTTTTTAATGAGTAGAAATACTATTTACAAAGATTCTGTGGTAGGAGAAAACTCTATTTTTCCAAGTTTCATTGAAATCGGTCAAGTATTGTTAACCTTTGGGATTGTTACGTTTTCAAGAATATTTTTTAGATCAGAATCAATCTCTGATGCTTTTGGATTTATAAAACAAATAAGTTCAAATTTTACCTATGAAACCTATCAGCATCCTATGGGTTATAGAATGCTGGATTACTATATTTTAATTGCACTATTTGTTTTTTATGAATACCTCATTAGAAAAGACGAACGTTCACCTTTTGAATTTAAATCCAGAGTAGTTAGGTTTGTTATATATACCCTTGTAATTTTAACGATGTTACTCTTTTATGACGATGGTGTTGATCGATCGTTTATTTACTTTCAGTTTTAATGAAGTATTAAATTTTGTTTTGTTATGGGCTGTTTTTTCGTATGTAATCGGCTATAACCGATGCCATAATATCCCTGCCATGGTTATTCCAGTGCATATCATAAATTAGGGTTGTTGGAGTTTTTGATTTTTCAAATGCTTTTCCAAAGTCGATATAGTTGTAATTTAAAGAATCACAGTACTTTAAAAATTGTTCGCTTGTGGTTCTTACATCCAACAAAAACGAAGTTTTAGTTTTGTCGAAGTCGTATAAATCAATTAATGTTTTAAAATTATTTAAATATCTTTCATTACGTTCAATAATTATATCCTCATTTTCTTTTTTAGAACTAACTTGTTTTGGATTTTTAATAAAGATCAACCGTGTTTTAAGTTCCCTTAAAGGTTCTAAAGCGCCAATACCATCCATATATGACAATAGTTTGACATTCTTCTTAATTTTAGAAAACATAAAATATTGAGAATCTATCCAATACTGATCCGGTTCGTAAAAATCGCGTTGTAAGTCATTTTCAAATTTTAAATAAATAATGATTTTATCTATTTCATCAAATTTGTCTTTATAGGCTTTTATAAGATGTAGTTGATCTGCTAAATCATACCCGGAATGACCATATTCAAAAACGTTAACACTGTCATTTAATTTTCTTTCAATTTTTTTGCCAATAGATCTATAGTAGTTTTGATGAAGGCCTTCGATAAAAGAATCTCCAATAAGCGCAATATTTGTCTTATTCTCTGATGGAGTAAATTCACGATAAGAGTTAAAGCCGGATTTATTGATTTGAAATTCAGCAAAATTCATTCTTCTATTTCCTATAGTATAGTACCCATTCTGGTTGGGCGCATAAGTTTTAACATTTAAATCATTTATAATAAATTGGGGGTATTCTTGATGTAAGTGAAATACGCGGACTATTATTTCTAAACAGATACCAATTAAGACCGCGTAAAGAATAAATTTAAGAATTAGTGATTTCATGATAAAAATATGTTGTACTAATCGACTATAAAGTTAAATAAAAAAGTATTTAACTCGTATTCATAATAAGATGTATACATAAAAATCCTTTTTACATATTTAATATCTCAGCTAACACAGATAAGAAATATTCGAAATTTGTACAATAAAAACAAATCAAAAGTTAAGGTCTAGAATATTGTCATTAACTAATAGGTTAACTTATGTTCGCAAGTTTCTCACGAAACTTACTGTTAATATGGTAATTATTGTTTTTTAAAGAAAATTTATGTGATTTAAAGGTTTTTTTATTTTTTGTTAAACTTAATAGCCATATTAGTACTTTTAGATGTTTTAATGTCAATTAGATAATTAATTTTTATTTAAATATTTTTTAATCTTTTTCAATTCTTATTTTATGAAAGAGAAGTATTCCGTTTTAATACCAGATGGAGACAGTGATCTCCTTATTGTTGTGATACATTGTTTGTCTCAAAACAAAGGTTATAAATTGTTTGTTGTTTTAAGTGAAAAGCATAAAAATAAAGAAATAACGCATTCTAAGTATATAAATGAAATATTTGTAACTGAACCCCTTAATGAGTCTAATGAAATTGAGTGGATTAAAAATTTAAATACGATTGCTGAAAAGCATCATATTGATATTATTATGCCAATTGATGTATTTGCTATTAGATGTTTGTTAAAAAATAGAACATACATTAAAGATCCCGATAAATTAGGCTTATTGCCCCCATTAAAGAGTTTTGATAAGGCAGATCACAAGGGAGAGTTATCTAAGTTACTTTTAGATATTGATTTACCGGCTCCCGAAACATTATTATTTGATAAAAACGAAATTTGTGAACAAACTCCTTCATTTGGTTTTCCGGTAATTATGAAGTTATTTGAAGGTCATATTGGTGGTGGTAGTGGAATACAGGTCTTTAATAATAGTGAATCTTTAAATCTATTTTTTAAAAATAATACTGTAGTAGGCCCTTATTTAATTCAGAAATATATAAAAGGCTACGATATTGATTGTAGTGTATTATGCAAAGATGGTGACATATTAGCTTTCACAATACAAAAGGGTACAATGAAAGGAGTAAGTGATTTTGTGCCTCAAGTGGGTGTTGAGTTTTTATTTGAGAAAGATGTATATGAGGTTGTAAAAAAATTAATGAAATCGCTTAATTGGTCAGGTGTTGCCCATGTAGACATGCGTTTTGATATAACAGATAAAAAATTCAAAGTTATTGAAATCAACCCTAGATTTTGGGGGTCAATAGACGCATCGCTAATTGCCGGTGTTGACTTTACATATTTTTATTGTATCGCAAGTAAAGGGATTGTATTTGAGATACCTAAATATAATCACGTAAAATATTTGAACTTATTAGGTTTAAAAAGAACAATTAAACAGAACAAGTGGTTTCTTTTTAACCTAAAATTTTTACTTAACAATACGCCCTTAAAATTTTTTATAAAAGACCCAAAACCTTTTTTTTATATTCTCTATTCTAAACTAAAAAAGGATTTACAAAACAATCATTAATTTTAAAAAATAAAATTGAAACGAGTTCGTGAAATTTGAAGAAGCTATTTTTTTGTAAATATTTTAAGCCTGATTAATAGTTTTATAATTCTCTAACACTAATCTATGCGATGCTATTGTATAAAACAACATCCAGCTGATGATGCCTAAAAATTTAAAACCGTCTTCAATTAAATATTGCAATCCTTCGCTTTCAAATATGATATCAATTATAACAGATGTACCTAAAAAGAAGAACGCTAAGCTTATGAAGATATAGTTTTCTTTCATAATTGTAGTGTAAAAATTTAATAGGTACCAAATTGAAAATATAGCATAAGAAAGTAGCACAAAGTATTGGGCAAAATCATGTTTTACTATGTAATAGACAGCAAAGTCATGAAACATAAAGAAGTCGTCTATTAGAAGTATCGTGGTAAAAACACCTGAATAGAATAAAAAAACTGCTTGCTTTTTGCTGCCAAACGACCAAAGAAGTCTTCCTGAAAATAAACAGATGCTAGCAGTTGTACACCAAAAAAGAGCACCGATGTTTGAAATTACTCCATTAAAAGGATTTGATTTATAAATATATGCCGGGTCTCCTGTAAATTTTTCATATGGTATATTGTAGGTTTTTCCTAGAACAAAAACCACTAATAAACAAAAAATTCCAAGCGTATAAATTAAAGTGGCGATAAACTTATATTTTTTAGACATGGTTCATTTTAATTAAGTATTGTTAATTGAAATATTCATTGGTTTTATTGAAATTCTATTCCCAAACTTCACGGTGTTAATGAAGCGTTAATTTTTTCACTACTTCCTTACCTTCAAATATATATACTTTTTTATAATTTATTTCTAAAATTTTTAAATCGTTTACATGTTCTTTGTTAGAATATAAGAAATCATTGATAGGTTTTCTTAAAAAACTCAATTCAAAATTTTCTGTTTGAAAATCTATCTCATGAAAATTATTATTGATAAACTCAATGGATTCTATTGTGTAAGAGGCTTCAATAAAATTATTTTTAGGTTTCAAGTACTTGTTTTTTAAATACTTTAACTTGTCGTCTAAATTTTTAGATTTCAAATAATTTTTAAATTTGATTTTTCCAATTTCAGCCCTGGCTAAGAGCTTCTGTCTTGCATTATTAGTATAAAAAATATGGTGTTCAAAGGCATATATGAGGGTGCTCCACCTGCGTTTATATTCTAAATCGCCATAAGCCATATCCAGCATTTTGTAATTGTTATTAATAGACCATTCAAGCAATTTGTAAATAGAAATGTTTCCTAAGGCAAACTTGGCGTAATCAATATCATATGAAGGAATTGATACAAAAAGAATATCGTCAAAATGATAATTGATACAAACATGAACAGGTACCGTATTATTGTAGATAACGAATAGTGATGCTTTTCTGTTATTTATTAACTCATAGGTTGTGGATTCATAATGCTTCCAGTTTTTTAAAAATTTATTGTCATCGTTTCTTTGATTAAATCGTGTGGTGAGCATACTATGCAGCGCATGCATTAATATCTGATAGTCATTTTCAGAAATAGACCCGTAAAACATTTTATAACCGGCATTGAAACAGGTCTCAAATCTCGATACAAACCTTTTAATATTGGCTCTAAAACTTTTACTGTACTCCTTTGTAAAGAAAGTTTCAAAATGGATGTTTTCTTTTAAAACAATGGCATAACCATTAATTTTATCTTGAGATACTTTAGATACATAATTATTAGGCTTTAGGCAGAATGTTGGTTTTAAATATAAAGGAAAGAGTTGCACAGATACCACGTGCTCCGGGTAAAAGAGATCGTTGTTATTGTATAAGTGAGAGTTATCGTGGCGAAATTTTAAACTTTCGTATCCACTTAAAACATTATTTTTTTCGGTTATCTGAAGGTAAAAATCTTCTTTTTTTACAGAATTTAAAATACTCATAATTTATCATGCGTATAAATTAATTGTTTTGATTTTAATATAATAAGGCTTTTACCCTTTAAAACAAAAATATCGGCCTCTTTATAATTTGCAAATAATGATATGATTATTCTTAAAATGAATGTGATTTCATAAAAATTATTATAATTTATCTTTGGATAAATATATTGCTTTATCATTTTTCAATATTCAGAGCTTATCATGTTGTAGTCTTAATTTTTAATAAGGATTTTTTACCTTTTATAACATAGGTGTTTTCAGCAATCATGTAAATGGTAATATCGTTTATGTGCTCGTTACTATTAAACAAACTGTCATATACTGGGTTTTTTAAAAAAGTATTTGTTTTTAAATCAATAACAGCTGCATTATTTAAATTATAATCTGCATCGTTGCTTAGGTTTTCTAAAGTAAATAATTTATGATTGCTAGTTTTTTTGATTGTGTTTTTCGAATATTTTAACAAGTACTTTGTCTTTAAAATCAATTCATCCAACTTTATTTTTTTTAAGAAATTTTTTACACTAAGTTTATTTTTTTCCGCAATAAATAAGGTTTTGGATAGGATACTCCCTTTTTTGTAAAGCAACACATATTGTATGTTATAGAAGGTATTACACCATTTCTTTTTGTAATCTAAGGTGCCGTTACCTAAATCTAAAAATTTGTAATTGTTATCGAAACACCATTTTAAGTGTAAATAAAGGTCAATGTGGCCTAAGCCAAATTTATAGTAGTTGGTGTCGAAGCCATTTATCTCTGAGAATAGAATGGTGTTAAACGTATGATAATTTAAAGTGATATTTATAGGCGTGTCTTCGTTATATATTACAAATAACGAAGCTTTTTTATTGTTTATTAAATTAAAAGCAGGTTCAGTTTTTTGATCCCAATTAATTAAATAGCTATTAATTTTTTGTTTATCATTAAATCTTTTAATTAAAAAGTGATAAAGGCTTGACATTAAAAATGTAAATGTTTCTCTCGAGATCTGCCCGTGATAGTAGTTAACTTTTATATTGAATGATTGGTTTAATCGGTTCCAAAAACGTTGTAAATTTTTTCTTGTATGTCTACTTAATGTATTTTGAAGGTACGATTCTAAGGTGTCATTTTCATTAATAGTGATACCAGAACCATCTAAATTGGTATTAGTAATTTTAATTTCTTTAAATAATTCTTTATTCTTAAAGTTTAAGTTTACATAGCTAGGCACTAAGCTAATTGTAGTTACTTGGTTTTTCGATTTTTCACAAATATTACTATTATCAAATGTGATATTATTAAAAGTAACACTTTCAACATTTTTAGGGATCATTTCTTTTTTTAAAAAATCCCAGATAAACATCTCTCTTTTAATAAAGGTCATTTAAAGAATATATAATTTTAAAATAGTTATTTTTTCGAACACCATATACAGGCGTTTTGTGAGTTTTAGAATTCCACATGAATTGCTCTCCCTTGGTTTATGACATATTTTAGTAATTAATCAATTTTAATTTTTATTTGATTCTTAGCTCCTTTGATGATATAGATATTCTCTTTGTCTAGTGCAAACACTTGTACATTGTTAATATGTACATTATTTGAGTATAAAAATTCGTAAACGGGTTTTTTGATAAATTTATACTTATCATCATTCATGTTAATTGGACATAAGTCTGTTTCTACACTGTCATTGTTTAATATATGATAAGCTAATACTTTAAGCTTTTTTTTCCTAAGTGTATAATTCTTTAAGTTTCTATATGTTCTGTTGATATTTTTTTTTATCAAATAATTAATCGTCTTAAATTTAATTTTAGTAAACGTTCTATAGATAAATGTTAAGATATTTTCGCTTTTATAAATAATATAATTATTAAAGTTATAGGTTATATTGCACCATAAGCGTTTATGACTTAAGTCGCCATAACCCATATCTAAAAAAACAACTTGATTTAAATAGCACCAATCAATCAATTTATAAATGATGATATTCCCAACACTAAATTTTGAGTAGCTTAAATTATAAGATGCTATAGCGCTGTATAGTATTGAGTTGTAATGATAATTCAAAGAAAAACCAATAGAGTCTTTATCACTTAAAACAACAAAAAGAGATGCTTTTTTCTGAATTATAAGTTCGTAAGTGTTATTTAAATAGTATTCCCAATTCTCTAAAACTTTATTTCTATCGTTTCTTTCATCAAAACGAGCAATCAGCATTTGGTGAAGGGAATTCATGTAATTGTTATAATCATCTTTTGTAATGTTTCCATAATAAAACTTATAAGTAATATTAAAACATGTTTCTAATTTTTTAATAGATCTTGATAAATTTTTTTTGTAGTTAGATTTTAATTGAGCGGCAATAAAATTTTCTAAACTGGTATGTTGGCTTAAATTTATAGCAAAACCATGTTTTTGAAATACCTTTTTTTCAATGAATCCTTCATTAGTTTTTATATTTAAATAATCTGGAACTAGTTCAAAAGAATAGATGCAATCAAGATCTGATATTATATTTTTTCCGAATAAATTATAAGGGGTGCTTTTTTCATTAGAATATTTATTGGACACAATTTGTAACAAAGAAGAAATTTTCTTACGTTCAAATAAGTTTTCATAGAAATTTTCTTTATGTAGTTTTATAAAACTCATTAATGACTAACAGATAGTAATTGATAGTTATGTTTTCCTTTAATTAAATACAATGTATTGTTTTGATTAGCTATTTGATATAGTTTTATATTTTTTTGATGCTCGCTATTTAAAAACTGAAAATCAACAATATATTTTTTTAAATATAATATATCGTCGGTTAATTCAATTTCTTGTAAATCATATTTATTGATTTCTTCTTTGTTGTGTGGTAGAATTTCTACCTTAATAGGATTGTTCTTTGAGCCCCGTTTTAAAGCAAAAGTAATTTTATGGAGTTTCTCATTGAATTTTTTATCTCTTAAATACTGTTTTGTTTTAAAAGTCAGTGCAATAGTATTGGCGAGTAGCGAAGCTTTTAGAGATTTTGTATTGTAAAAAATATGGTATTCAAAATCATATTTTAAATCGCTCCAACTTTCTTTATAATCAAAATAACCTTTCGAAAAGTCAAATATTTCATATTTGCTATTAAAACTCCATTCCAGCATTTTCAAAATGGAAATTTTTCCTATATGAAATTTGGTGTAATCAATATCAAATACTGTAATAGCGTCAAAAATAATATGTTCAGAAAAATATAATAGCCTTACACTTATAGGTACGTCATTATTATAAATAACATGCAAGGCAGCCTTATTTTCTAAAATAAGAGGATAAACCACAGCTTGATAGAAACGCCATTCTTCAGGGTTTAAGTTATTGTTTGTTATTTGTTTATCTTCAAAACGTTTGTTGAGTA
Source organism: Paucihalobacter ruber (assembly GCF_006494535.1). Lineage (GTDB taxonomy): Bacteria > Bacteroidota > Bacteroidia > Flavobacteriales > Flavobacteriaceae > Paucihalobacter > Paucihalobacter ruber. The sequence continues at coordinate 332,262 of NZ_VHIQ01000003.1, read as the reverse complement.
ACTTATGAAAATGATTAAAAACGGTGTCGTATTCCGTTTTTTCTACAGAATTACCGATCAACATTTTCTCATCGATGTCAAAACAGGTTTGCAAACGCTTGTTATAACGTATGAGTTTTTGAATACTATTTTTACTAAAAGTTTTTTTTAAATAGTTTTCAATACCAGTATATTGGTTTAAATGAATTAAAAATCCCGGGTATTGTTTAATTTTTTTGATTACAAGATTTTTTGGAATCTTAGTGGTTTTGGCTTGTGCATACGTTGGCACGTCGTAGATCAAGCACACCTGATTTTTGAAATTGTTGCCAATTGTTTCTGTTATTTCGTAGGTGATACCTTTCGTTAAATTTTTTCCTGTATTGATAAATAATTCACCTTTAGATTTAAAAAAATGAAGTCCGTTTATGGGCTTGAAGTTATAGGTCGTTGTGTTGATATTAAAATTTTTACACCAAACCGATATAAAAAGACTTGAGGTAAAAGGATTATGTTGAATCACAATGTTTTTTTTAACTTGTTAAAACACGTCTGTAACTTGGAAAGTAATCAGGATCCGGCTGTAGCGGTAATTGTTCGACGTTCAACTTAGTTTCTAAGTCTTGGTATACTTCGGGGTTGACAATGTATTTCCAAAGCTTAAAGGGTTTTATATCTTTCGAGAATTTCGATTTAAATCTGAATAAAGAATCATCTTTACTAGCCCTTCCGCCACCAAGGTTAAAAAATTGAAAACCTTCATTTGTGGCTTTAATTCTTGAATAGTCGATTAAAAATTTTACGGGGTTTAAGTCTTCAAATAATTCATTAGTTCCGGAAAGGTGGTATTGAACGATCTCATCAGTTTTTATAAATAAGCCTGCAGAAATAATTTCATCAGTTTCTTTAAGCTTACATAACAAGAGTTCTGTTTTAAAATCTTCACTCTTTAAAAGCTGTTCAAAATAATTAGTGGAAAAAAAGTAGTACTTGTTAGCCTTAACTCTTTTCATATTGTTATAATACAATTCAATGAATTTGTCTAAATCCTTAGGAGTAGTGCCTTCTTCAATGTAACAGTGCTTTTCTGCTTTATTCAAATAGGTTTTTAGTCTGCGACTATAGTCTAATTTTTGTGCTTCTAACGATTTTGTAAGGTCTATATAAACAACATTGCCCGGACTGGTAATTTGTCCGAGCCCATAAAGAATGGTTTCTTGATAACTTAAAAACGGATGTAATCTGGAAAAAACAGAAACAATCTTGGAAGTATGAAACAAGTTATTAAGCTCTTTCTTAAAATTTAGATGATTGAAGTTTTTATTATTATTTGCAGTCAAAACACCTGCGTAACCATATACTGAAGTAGCATCGCTATAGTCTGTGTCTTCTATAGGCCTCAACAATAACGGCAACAAAATGATATTATCTTGATAATGATATTTAATTAAAACAGGATTTTCGTTATGTTGTTTTGAAAGGTGATGGTAATGATAGGTGTGATAAAAATCTGAATGGTCGGCAAGTTTTAAGGCTTCATCCCACTGAGATTTATCGGTAATTACCTGGATCATTATAATTTGTAGTTAAGTGAATTAGCTCGGAATTAGTCCAATGTCAAATTTACTCAATAATTCGAATAGCTGATAAATAATTTAGACCAATTACCTAAATATTATTTCAATTACTTGTTTTTTAGATTATAAACCACTGGAACTATTGATTGGTTTAAAAAATTATGATGTTATTATAATTAAAATAGAATTCCATTCGAAACAGTAGTTCCGTTCTGGGTACTATCAAATAACTCATATTAAAAATCTGTAAGGCTATGGTATTTCTTTACGCTGTAATACTACTTTGGGCACTTCTGAAAATTAACGGCATAAAAAAATCTGCCTTTTTTAAGACAGATTCTTTTAAATTAGGTTTAATATTTAGCAATTTAAAAAACTATCTGAAACAACAATTCGCCCGTAGTAATATTGTTACCCTGCGCAAAATCTGTAGTGCTAATGGCGGCTTGTAATTTTAGATTATTACCGTCAAAATATTTGGTAATACCAAAGGTATAATTGCTAAATTCCGATAATACTGAAGCGGCATTGTTATTAAACTCCGGGGTTGAATTTTCATATCTAAAATCAAAACTTAATCCACCGGTGGTAACATAGCCTGCCTGTGCCGTAAAACTATCGCCTAACACCAAGAACTCACTAATTTGTGTTGGTGCTAAAATAGCAGTGGCATTTTGGTCTGTGTATAATCGGTCTAACCCTGAGGCTGCGGCATTGGTGTATTCAAACAGCGCAGAGAATCCGCGATATTTCAAAAGTAAATCGGTATAAAACTGAGAATAATCGGGTAGTTCAATGTTGCCGTTTAAATCGTACAGTAAGAAATCGCCATGACCTTCGCCGGCCGGATGACTGGCGCCGTTATTCTGACTCACGGCTGCACCTACCAGTAGTTTAAGCTGTTCTTCGCGTTTCAAATCGGCTGTGTACAAGTCATTTCCTTCTTTAAAAGCACCCAACGGATACAAATCTAATCTACCGCCTATTTTCACACCTCCAAAATCGGTGTCTCTGGAGTCGGCACCAAACGAATTTCGGCCATCACCCGATGTTAAAGAGGCCTTTGGCGCAATAATAATACCGTTACCAACTTCAAAATTAGTTTCAACAAACAAACCAAACTCTCTACCGGTTCTGCTGAAGGTTCTGCTACTCAAACTGCGGTCTGTAAACTGCAGTCTGTCTTCTCTGTACAGCATTTCTCTGTTGTTTACAAAATTTTGTTTTTGTCCTGCCGTAACGGTTAACCATGAAAAAGGGTGATAGGCAATCCATGCGTCTAATAACGGGTCTCTGCTGCTAAAGTCTGTTTGAACCAAAAAGCTCACTTTTTCCTTAACCGCTGTGCCACCTAGCATAAAAAACGACCGGCGCGCGTTGAAACGATAGTCTGCATCGCTGCCTTCTTGCTTATCGTAAGATACGCTGGGCTGAATGAAACCACTGATGAAAAATTGATAATCGCCATCGTTTAAATTAAAGGTAATGCCTTTGCCCAGCTCAAAATTGGCGGCGTTTTTGGGTTCTTTTTCCTGTGCTTTTAGTGCGAAGGTGCAAATCAACAGGGAAATACAAATTAGATGTTTCATGGTTGCTTATTTTAATTTGTTTTAGAGAGTCTGTATATGGGTAATTCTTGATTCAATTCTGTTTTTAAAACACCAAAGCTTACCACGCTGTTAGGCGCTTCGGGTTCTAATATCTCGTAGACCAATCCAACATTTTTTTGATGGGTACTTATTTTAAAGCTTCCTGCCGGAAAGGTCATTTCTTTTTCTACAACAGTCGCTTCAACGGTTTGTAAGTTCATTTTTTCATAGGTGGTTTCATCACGACTGTACGACGAAACCAAATAACTTTCAACAGTTAAAACCGTGGGTGCTTCAAGCGTTTCAACTGCTACACCCAATACTTTTAATTTCTCAATCAAATCCTTCTGCTCGGGTAAAATAATATAAGCTTCGGGTGTGTCTCTTATCAATGTCGCTGCTGACTGTTTCGAATCTCGCACCGTAACGGTCATATCTGTGAGTTCATAACTGTCTAAATCTATCACCGAAATGTCTTTTTGATACACCTTTTGCTTACTGGTTACGGTAACATTGTTGGCTGGTTGGGTGGCGGTTTGTATGGTGTTTTTAATCAATTCAGCATGGTTGTAAGCTGTTTCTATACAAGCCATTCCTACTAAGAAGGTGGTGTTGATACGACGTTTAAATGAGTTTCTTCCCAAATTAACACCCCTAACTTCAATCAAGGCCGAAATGGTATTGGTGAGCGCAAAATTGGTGGCACTGGATCTGGCATTGGTAGAGCCCATGTTAAAGTGAATATCTCCGGAATAGGTGCCGGTCGACATGTAATCGTGATGTCTTAAGTTGTTATTATCCATTGTTTTTCGGGCACTTTCTACAAATAACGTGTCAATTACTGTTCTGATGTTATCAGGTACGTTGAGATTGCTGCTGTATAAAAACATCACATCGTAAGCCGAAGTAATGCCAAAACTGCCCATTTTGGCAAAGTCTCTTCGGTAGGCATTGTATTCGTGAAAATCTAAGGCTACTTCAGGATTAAAATTGGAGTAGGCTTGTTTGATGATAACGCTTTCGGGAGCCATAAGCTTGGTCTGGTCCCTGTTCAAATCCAGGCCGTTCGCCGCATAACGATCTAACTTTAAATAACCGTCAATATTGGCCATGGGTACAATGGCAAATTCCAGTTGGTCTAACAAATACGAATAGTCAGCATTGTTAAGTAATTGGTATATGAGATACAGCACACCTTCGGTACTGGCAGGTTCGTTACCGTGTAAACCGCCTTGCAACCAGACTTTTAATTTATCCTTTTGTGAGCTCTGGTTGTGAATATAGATAATGGGAATGTCGTAACCTTTCTGACTTTTTCCTATAAATTCCACGCGAACCAAATCGGCATGCTTGCTTTTTTCGGTGTTTAAAAATGACATCAGTTCGTCATAATCGGTAAAGCCTCTTTTCTTTTGGAGTGCGGGCGTAACATTCTCAATGCTTTCGTTATCCGGAAAGAACAATTGGGTTACTTTCTTGGGCTCAGGATTGAGCTGCGCAGACAACTCTAAAAAGCTGAACAGAATAACCAATATGTAAAAATATACCTTCATTTTATAGTGAAAAAGTAAGCATGATACGTGCAATCCATTCATTACCTTCTATAGGATTGCTATTATTATCGTTAATATTGTCGCCATCTACATAAGTGATATCAGCCTGAATTTTGGCACCGTAATTTCTGGCTAAATACTGACTCACACCAAAGGTGTAATAATTAGGTCTGCTGTAAAACGTAGGGTTGTTTAAAAAAGAGTGCTCATCGGCATTAAGGTGTGTGTACCTGGCATCTAACGAAAAACCGCTTTTAAACAAATAACCCATTTGCAGGTTAAAGCCTTCGCCTAACATCATTCTTCCTTTTACGTAATTTTCAACATCGTCAATTCCATTGACCGGAAAAGTGGTTGCAATAGAACCGTCATTTCTAATACGTTGGGTAATATCATCAGGCACAGTAGCTGTGGCTTTGACAAATTCGCCCAACGCCGAAAATCCTTTGTATTTAAACAAAAAGTCAATCCCGAACTTGGTGTAATCGGGTAGAGAAAAATCATTATTATCGTTGAGATATAATATGGCACCACTTTCTCGACCACGTCTGCTGCTAATACCGTTATTATGACTAAAATTTGCACCTATCACCAGCTTTGGTGTGAGCTCGCGCATCACATCTGCTTGTCTAAATTGGCCCAAATTAGTGAACAAACCAAAGGGTAAATAATCAACTCTGCCACCAACTTTCAGGCCTCCAAAATCGCCGTTAAACACATTACCGCCATCACCATTGGTAAGCACAAAATAGGGTCTTAAATAAGAGCCGCGTCCGGTTCTGAAGTTACCGTTTACAAAGAGTCCAAATTCTCTAATAGAGGCAAAGGCTGAGGTAAGTCGGCTTCTTTCAACTAATTGTAAGGTGTTGGACAACATAAACAATTCACGGTTGTCTGTATAGGTGGCACGCTGACCAAACGAAACCGTGATGCGGTTGGTAAGCTCGTAATTAATAACGGCATCGAGTAAATAAAGTCCTTGTTGTTCTTCAAATTCGCCATTACCGGTTAAATCAAATTGAAATCTGTAACTAAAGCGCTTATTGGCGGTTTCTCCGTCTAATCTAAAACGGGCACGACGCATTCTAAAACGATTGGCAGCATTTAAATCGGCCTCAGTATATTGCTTGCTTTCAAAATAGGGTTGCAGATAACTGGTAATTTTTACTTCGTGACCTTCGTTGGTTGTTAGTCTTAAACCTTCACCAAACTGATAAGAGCTGAGTTTGACGTCCTGGCCAAAACCATACAAGGCTGAAATAAATAATGCAAAGCTGAGTAATATTTTTATTGACTTCATGTGGTTATGATTACATGGATGATTCAAAAGTTCCTTTAACTATAATTTGTTGGTCTTTCATCATGTGCCGGCCGCGCGCAAACACATGAGTTAATTCAAGTTCTTGATTAAATGCGCAGATATCTGCATCACAACCAACCGCTAGGCGTCCTTTGTTTGTTAATCCTAAATTTTTGGCCGGATTGGTGGTTATTAATTTAAAGGCATCTTCAATCGCTACGCCGCCTTTTTTGATAAGCTGAATGACTTCAAATAAATTTTGGTCGAATGGTGCATTCTTTACACCAATAGCTTCTTTTTGAGAGTTGAATTTGGTGAGTCCGGCATGGCCATCTGAACTAAAGGTCATGTTGTTTATTGAAACACCTTTTTCTAAAGCGTATAAAACCGATTGATAAGGATCTGTATATTTTGAGGCACCTGTGGTGATATCTATAATGCCGCCTAATTTGGCAAATTCAATGGCTTGTTCAAACAACTCTTTGGTACGGCCCACATGGGTTGGTGAAATATGTTGTATAGGAAACTGATATTTGTTGACCAATTCAAACAAGATATCCATTTTGGTCTCCAAATTGCCGAGGTGAATGTGTAAAATCCCTTTTTTGTTGGCCAAACTACCGCCAACGCGGATATCTCGTAATTTTCTGAGTAATTCTAAAGCGGTGGGATAAGACGAACGAATATCGCTAATGGCAATTTTACATCCCAATACCTTATCGATAAAAATCATATCGCTCTGAATGTTATCGGTAATGGTCACCGAATCTACACCGTAATAACCGCAATACATATAGGCCGTAATGCCTTCTTGGTCCAGAGCCTTGGCCTTGGCATATAAGGTTCTGATACTTCTTAAAGTGCCATCGGTGCCTAATAATCCTACAACCGTGGTAGTGCCACAGGCAATGAGTTCGCTTAAACTAATTTCTGGAGTCATAGAGGCATAACCATCTTTTCCGCCGGCACCCGTAATATGAATGTGCTGATCAATTAAACCCGGCGTGACGATGCAATCGGAAAGGTCATAGACATCGGCTACTGCTTTATAATTATCAAGATTTTTATCAATAGCAACAATAGTATCGTTAGCGATTAAAATATCTTGTTTGCCAAGATGTTCGGGTGCATATAGATTAGTATTTTTAAGTAGTTTCAGCATGTGGCTATATAAAATGATAGATGAGCATAATAACTAAGGCAACTCCTAACGGAATGAGATTGCGTTTTACAATTTGTAAGGTAGACACACCGGCTATTTCAGAGACAGCAATGATTACTCCGGCAATTGGAGAGACAGTTCTTCCCATATTGGCTGAGAATTCCATAGGCAAAATCATTGAGACACTTTCTACACCCATTTTGTCCGCTATTTTTGGAACCAACGGTCCAAAGGCAAAAAACGAAGCGTTACCACTGCCCATTAGCATTGAGGCCAGGAAAATCATAACGGTCATAACAATACTAATACCAACCGCATTTAAACCTAAACTTTGAGTTACTGCCAAAAGGCCATCTATAAATCCAAGGCTTATTAAACCTTTAGCAAAAATTTCAGCTGCAATGATCAATGTCACCACCGTTTTAAAAATGTTACCCATGCCATTCCAGAAAACTTTAAAAGAATCAAAAACAGTTTTAAAACTTCGTTTTCTAATTAATTCAAAAGTTACAGCTACAAAAAGGCTAATAATCATTGCAGTAGTTGTATCTAGTTTTATAGGTGTTTTGAAAAAATTAAATATTTCAGAAAAAACAATGAGTATAATAATCGGTAGAATAGGAATAACCGCATAAATAATGGGTGCATCAACTACTTGTTCTTTTTGGTTATTTTTAGAATTGTCTAGGTTGTTTTTTTTGTCGAAATACCGATTTACGATATAATAGGTCACCATCATTGAAAGACTTAATGGCCAAACCAAAGGTATTTGATGGTTTACAAAAAAGTTAACAGATTCCATTCCGATGATGTTGCTTGCACTGGCGGTAATAGCCGAGGCCGGACCCATACCAAAGGCCGTTGTGGCAGTAATCACAGATGCTGCCGACAATTTACTCACTCCTAAATTGGTAAGTATTGGAAATAGTGAAGCCATTAATAATAGCGATAAACCTGCAGCAGATGGAATAGCAACAAATAGCATTTGACCTATAGGAATTACCAAAGAAGCAGCTAAATAAGGTTTAGATTTAAAAAGCCCTAAGGGTTTCATGGCTATATGAACCAATGCTCGAGAAGCACCAATGTGATCAATATAGGCCACAAAGCCACCAATAGACATAATTATGAGGCCTACACCGGCGTTGGTTTCGCTAAACGATTCTTTTATGAGTTTAAATAAATCAAATCCTGTAAAGCCTGTTGGTATTGAAAGTGGTGGTAAGTCTTTTTTAAGCAATAAAGAAAGTGCCAACATGATGAGTCCTGCAAATAGCAAGACAGCGTGCGGATGGTACTTTTTAAGCAACAAACGCGCCACTACTGCAATAAAAAGCAGCGATAATATTGGTCCTAGGCTTTCCATTATTTAGTGTTTAGAACGTACTCCCATCAACTTTGGTTCCCGGAGTATGAAGAGCGCCATTAGCTTCAGGAATATTAGAGTACCGTTCAAAATCACCGTAAATGTCAGGGAATCTGGTATAAGCCTCGTTGGGGTTTCCTGATAACGGATTGATATCAAAAGTTAATATGGCATTGTTTGCGGCATCTCTAACCGTAACAAAATCACCGGCATTATTCATATTTAATTGACCTTCAGAAGCAGTTTGTACTATCGCACCACCAAAACTTCCTGTTGGATTACCACCGCCAAACACAACAATCACGCCATTAGAAGGTACAACAGTACCCGCTGGAAAGATGTGTCTAACTTGAGAGGCATCTGAAATGGTATAACCACTTAAATCTAAACTGTTGGCAGTAGAATTATAAAACTCGATAAATTCGTCTGCTAACGGATCTCTGGTGCCGTCTAAATTTGAGTCGCCGGCAATACCGTCGGCCGGATCATAGAGGACTTCGTTAATGATAAAACCAACAAACGGACAGCCATTATTGTTGATGTCGCCAGGTACATTCGGACATTCATCTGAAGCGTCAGGCACGCCATCGCCATCAGAATCAATATCAGCATCTAAAATGGTAATTGTGAAATTGGTTTCGCTTAAAAGAAGAACACCTGAAGCGTTTCCAATACTAATATCTATAGTTTCGTCCCCTTCAATGAGTCCGTCAACCAAACCTGTAATGGTAATACTTCCCGAAGTTTGGCCGTTGTTAATTGTAATGGCATTAGCGCTTATTGAGTAGTCTGCATCAAGAGTTGCATTTCCTGAGAAAGTTAGTGGAATAACAATTTGTTGAGTAGCCGCTCCATTTAAAGAAGCAGTCAAAATAACCGTCCCGCTTTCTTCACTAAGTGAATTGTTACTAAGGCTTACATTTAAGGCCGGCAAAATATCGTCGGTGGTGCATGTAAACAGCATTAAACAAATACCGGTAAAAAGTGTCGGTAGGTAGAGAAGATTTTTTTTCATTTCTATGATATTTATAGGAACAATTACTTTGACTGCTTTTTGAATATTAGTTGATGATGAGTTTAGAGACTTTAGAAACGTTATCAACCGAAATTCTAACCAGATACAATCCGGCATTAAAATTATCCACATTAAAACTGTTTCCTGTTGTGGTGGTTTTTAACACTTGTCTGCCATTTACATCGTATACTTCAATTTGTTTGTTGCCTGTTAAATCGGTTTGAATGGTAACGTTGCCTTGGTTGACAGGGTTAGGGTATAAAGAGATTCCTTTATTACTATTAAAGTCGTCGATGCTCAAACTCGCTTCTACTGATCCATCTAAACGCACATCGTCAATTCTTAAAATTCCTGAGCCATTAGTATTATCTCGAGAGCCATTTAGCCATCCTTTTATACGTACCTCTATTTGAGTTTCGTTTTCAAAGGAAACAGGAGCAGAAAAAAGTGATGTTTGATCACCAGGTGCATCAAATGTGGAAATTTCTGTACCATTGATTTCAACTGTTATGGCAGAAGGTCCGTTTGCGGTAGCTCTCCATTCAAATGAAATGTTAGTGATGTCTATTTCAAAGCCACTATCTGCTTCTAAAGTAAAGAAAAAATATTTAGCGTTCTCTGAGTTATCTACTTCCCAGCCTTGTCCACTTTGAGCGTAAGGAACCCCAGATCCTGTCCATGTAGATGCTTGTGCGGTACCAAAAGTTGGTGTTGTGCCAGTTACTTGAAATTCAGAGGTTGTGACATTTTCCGGAAATTGAGTGGCTGTTAATTCGTTTGTAGTAAATTCATAAATAAGGAATATGTTTGGGATAACAGTTCCAGAAACATTGACTGTTATATCCTCAGCACCACCCCCAGAAATGGTAACAACATCGTTGTACTCACCTATGGTAAGACCTTCTATAAGTCTAACAAAAATGCTGGTTTCACTACCATTAAAAGCGGTTAAGGTGACTGCAGAACCATAAGTCCCCACTTCGCTACTGGAAATTTCAAATGATGAAGCACCCGGTAAAGAAACAGTTACGTCAGAGCCATTTAAATTTGCTCCTGACACATTAAAAGATTGTGATGAAGACGGACCGGCATCAACTACATAAGAAAATCCGGAAACGGCACTTGTTGAAGCCGAAAGAATAGGCATAGTTGCGGTACCACTTAATACGACATCATCCACCCGATAGGTAGTGCCATCATCTTTACTAAATCGTAAAGTTAAATTTGCTACAGATGGGATGACTCCACTTGGAATTGATATTAATTTCCATCCGGCATCGGCTACGTCATCAAAAGTAATAGGAGTGAAGGTGGTTCCGTCTGTACTGTATTCTACCAGAAGACTCACATTGGCGTTAGAGTTCATTCCAAATGATAATGTTACATCTGAAAAATTTTCAGTACTAATGCCTGAAATAACAAAATCTCTGGCGTTAATTCCGCTTCCGGTCCCAAAGAATACATTCCTTCCGCCGGACGCCCCTGTATAGGTGCCATCCGATGGACTTGTAGAGCGAGTATCGGCATTACCTGAGAAGGAGATGTTGGGATCTCCTGAGTTTTCGAAAGTATTAGCCTCGATAGCTAAAGTACCTGTAGCCGTTCCTATATTTTCAGAAAATATAGTTACTTGTCCCCAGCTTAAACTTGAAAAGCATAGTAATAAAATGTAAAGTTGTTTCATAATAAATTGTTTAGAGTTAAACCTAACTTTGTAGGATATAAAAGTAAAAATCAAAACCTCTTAATTAAGATACCAGTTTTTAAAAAAACTAAATACCAATTATAATTAGAGCAAAGAACTCATTTTTTCCATTTTCCGTTTAAGAATCGCCGGTCGTACGGCCGAGTAACCAAAAATGAGGCCTGTTTTCTCAGGTATACCTATATAGCACTTACTCAATGAAAAGGCAGTTATTCCGGCGGCTTTTAAATTTTGAATGATTTCCTTTTCTTCCTTCGCTGTTTTTTCTTGATTAAAATAGGCAACCACATGGAAGCTGGAAAATGGCTTTTCTTGAAGATACATGTTTTTGATCTTTTTAGAAAATTCCAATTTAAATAAATCGTGCCGGTCTTTAGCGGCAACAACACAATTTTTTATGTGTTGATAGAGATAGTTTTTTTCTATAAACTGATTCATTACCACCTGAATAGATGGCGATACGAATCTGTGCGAATGTTCTTGTAAGGCCTCAACAGCCGGGAGTAAATATTTGGGTACAATCATATATCCTAACCTTATCGATGGATGCAGTAACCTATTGAAGGTTCCCATATAAATGGTCCGGTCTTCCTTATCTAAACTATAAATAGAAGGCAGGGTTTCGTTTAAATTGGCAATTTCATTTTCATAGTCGTTTTCTATGATGAGACTGCCATTTTTAGAAGCCCAGCTAAGTAACTCTTGTCGCCGCGTTAAACTCATTTTAATGCCTAAAGGATAATGATTAGATGGTGTTACATGAATGATTTTGGGTTTTTTGCGACCCGAGCTAGCAAGGTTTTTGATGTTAATACCTTCATTATCTAATGAAATCGGGATTAGATTGGCTTGAGAACTCTTAAATACAGAGTGAACGTTAGGAAATATTGGATTTTCAACCACCACATCATCACCCTTGTTTAAAACTGTACTTGCAATAAGAAACAGCGACTGTAACGACCCGGATACAACAACGAGCTGGTCGGGAATACATTTGATGTTACGGCTCACGTTGAGGTAATTACAAATGCTTTCTTTTAATTCGTTTAATCCTGTGGCCTGTGAATACGAAAGTCCTGAGGCCTTCACATGCCGCCAATAGGAGTTTAATAGTTTTTTCCATTGATTTACAGGAAATACATCAATAGGTGGTAAACCCGGTCTAAAGGCCAGGTTATCACTTGGAAGTCTGTTGATGAGTTCGATATTTTTTAAAAATGATTGGCCTTTTTCAGATATTTTAGGATAGTTAAATCCAATTGTGGACTTAGGTTTTTCTACAATTTTGGCTTGTGAATTTCCCGAAGAATAACTAACTACATTCCCCGATCCTGGTTTCGACTCAATCAATTTTTCCAGTAACAGTAATTCGTAGGCTTTTAATACGGTGGTTCTTGAGAGCTTGAGTTCGTCCGCTAAAATCCGGGTTGAAGGTAATTTCCAGTGATTGGGCAACTCAACCTTTAATATACATTGTTTGATAGACTGGTATAGTGCAATGTATTTATTTTGTTGTTGTGTCTGAACTTCCAGTTCTTTGGAAATTCTGTCGATGGCAAATTTGTAATTGGTATTCATTTATTGGAAAAACTGGTATGATAAAACTAATCAAAATAAGTATTACTTTGTTTATTCTATAACAGAAAATTAAATGGATAACATAAAAATTGGACATTTCACCATCGCTTTGCTATTGATGTTCATGTTAACGGCATGCGATAATGGTACAGATGATACTTCTGAAATTAACCCAAATTTCAACGAAAGCACTACAGGTTCCGGCATATTTGAGTTTGATTACACAACAGAAAGTAGTTCAAAAACTTTGAGGGTTTTTTATCATATTCCGGTAACTAAAACACCTTCAACGAAAATAATGATGGTGTTTCACGGCGCCAATCGCAATGCATCCGATTACAGAAATACACTAATTGCAAAATCTAATGAATACAATTTTATTGTGATTGTACCCGAATTTTCTGAGGCTAATTTTCCCGGTGGCGACCAATACAACTTGGGTAATGTTTACGTTGATGGCGATAACCCAACAGCCAATACTTTAAATCCCGAAAGTGAATGGACCTTCTCTATTATTGAAACGCTTTTTGATTATGTAAAAACACAACTGGGTAATACCAATAACACCTACAAAATTTTTGGACATTCGGCAGGTGCTCAATTTGCACATCGATTTCTCATGTTTAAGCCCAATAACAGATCACAGCAAACGGTTATATCTGCCGCCGGGTGGTATACATTTCCGGATTTAACCGTTAATTTTCCTTATGGATTTAAAAATAGTATGCTTCAAACTAGTTCAAGAGAAATACTTTTCTCAAAAAATGTTACAGTGCAAATCGGAGAAAATGACAACAACCCAAATGCTGCTGGTTTAAGACATAATACTACAGTAGACATGCAGGGAATCAACAGACTGGAACGAGCTGTGAATTATTATAATTTTTGCGTACAAAGTGCACAAACCCTTAATGTAGACTTTAACTGGAGTTTTTCGTTAAGGCCTAATGCCGATCACGACTATACTTCGGCTGCACAAGATGCAGCAGTCACTCTTTTTAACTAAATTTGCTTCAAACCATACTATGACGCTATCAAAAAAGAACATCGGTTTATTCCTCGGCCCGATTAGTTTCATTTTAATAAAATACCTTTTTCATCCCGAAGGTTTAAGCAATGAGGCCAACGCTGTTCTGGCATCAACAGCATGGATTGCCATCTGGTGGATTACCGAGGCGATTTCTATTTCGGCCACAGCCTTATTGCCCATAATTTTGTTTCCTTTAAGTGGCGCATTGTCATTGAATGACACCACGGCATCCTACGGACATAAATATGTGTTTTTATTTTTAGGCGGATTTATCTTAGCCATCGCCATAGAAAAATGGAATCTACACAAACGTATCGCCTTAAATATTATCAAACTGGTTGGTACCAATATGAACCGAATCATCTTAGGATTCATGATGGCAACAGCCTTGCTGTCGATGTGGATTTCGAATACCGCCACAGCTGTGATGATTCTTCCGGTTGCATTGGCCATAGTATATCAATTAAAAGACAATCCAAATACGGTTGAAAACGAAAATTTGAAGTTTGGTAAAGCTTTAATGCTGGCCATTGCCTACAGCGCCTCAATCGGTGGAATGGCAACGCTTATTGGTACACCGCCAAATTTAGTGCTGGCAGGTGTGGTTGAAAAAACATACAATACCGAAATTACCTTCGCCCAATGGTTCATGTTCGGGTTTCCTGTGAGTATCGTTTTATTATTTGTGAGTTGGATCTATCTCACCAAGTTCGCTTTTAAATTCGAACAGGCTACCTTTCCCGGTGGAGCAACCGAAATTAATAAACAACTTAATAAATTAGGTAAACTTTCCAAAGAAGAGAAGCTGGTGCTTACAGTCTTCGCGATTACTGCTATAGCCTGGATAACCAGATCTTTTGTATTGGTTAAATTTCTTCCGAAGATTGATGATACCATCATAGCAGTAGCCGCTTCCATTTCTTTATTTATCATTCCTGCAAGTGAAAAGGGCAAAAAGTTAATTGTTTGGCAGGATGCCGTAAAATTACCTTGGGGTATTTTATTGTTATTTGGTGGAGGTATGGCGCTTGCTTTGGGTTTTGATAAAACCGGATTGGCGGCATGGATTGGCGGGCAACTGACTTTACTTGAAGGTATATCCATATTTTTATTGGTACTAATACTAATTGCAGCTGTTAACTTTTTAACCGAAATCACATCTAATTTGGCTACCACAGCCATGTTATTGCCTGTTCTCATTCCACTGGCCGTTAGTATGGAGGTTCATCCGTATATTTTATTGGTAAGTGCAACACTTGCGGCTTCATGTGCATTTATGTTGCCGGTCGCTACGCCACCTAACGCTATTGTTTTTGGGTCTGGTTATTTAAGTATTGAAGATATGGTAAGAAAAGGTATTTGGATGAACGTTATTTCTATAGCTATTTTATCAATTATTATCTATTACGTACTTCCAATTATATGGAATCTAGATTAATACATCTTTTTTCACCGAAATAACTGCGTTTTATCTATTTTTTTTGACAATTTTATACATTGGTCTGTTTTTTAGGTTATTTCAACAAATTTAATCTTAAAATTTATGCGGAATTCGTGGTTGAGCATAATTTTACATCGTCTCAATTTACAACATGTTTAACCTATAAAACAAAAAGTTATGGAAACTACACTTAACTATCCGTTTGAAAGAAAGTCTAAAAATCACCTGGATTGGATGATTAATGTTATCAAGTCTGAAAAGTATTATTTATATGAAGGTTTTGCAGTGGGTAACTGCGACAAACCGGCGGCTTAAACTATAAGCTCAACATCCAAGTACGCTGTAATTGTTTGAAGTGCCCAATTTCTTTTCTTAATAACTTAAGAAAATCTCTACCATCGCTATTGCTATTTTCAAGACGTTTGCAATTGTTGTAGAGTTTTCGGGTTAAAGAATTTAGTGTATGGATATGTCTGTATTTGTGGTCTGAAAAACGCGCTTGTTCTGCTTTTAAGATTTCGGGAGCCAAAGATTCACTTTGTTGTACGATATCTCCGGAAAAGTAAATGTTTGGGTCTTCACTACCATCGGGATGTAAGCCACATAAATCCTGATTTAAATAAGATGAAATACTTCTCGATAAAATAAATATTTCTATGGCCTTATTGTAAATAGGCAAATCAGATAAGTGTTTGGGGAACTGATAAGTCATATTATTTGCAATTTTCATCAAAATTAATCACTAGTTCTGAGACTCGACCTTAATATTTAAAGTAAAAGCGATATTTTACATTAAATTGTATATATTTATTACTTTAAACTTTAATTATGTTGGATAGTATCAATAAGCATATTTTAAAATGTCTTCAAAAAAATGCACGGCAATCTAATGCAGCCATCGGCAGACAGGTTGGTATATCATCGCCGGCGGTAGCAGAACGCATAAAAAAAATGGAAGACGCCGGTATTATTCAGGCCTATCAAACTACTATTTCGCCGTTCGAAGTAGGCTATCAATTAAAGGCCATTATTACACTTCGGGCTTTTATGGGAATGTTAAAACCTTTTTTGGAAAAAGTAAAAACTTACGATGAGGTTATTAATTGTTATAGAATTACAGGTAACGAAAACATTGTAATGGAAGTTGTTCTCAAAAATCAAAAGCACTTAGAGTCGTTTATTGATCAGTTAATTGTTTATGGCGAATCTAAAACTCAAATAGTCTTGTCTCAAGTGGTTAAGAATAATGAAGTGAAGCCGGTGAAGTAGGTGGCAGTGGTGAGTGGGTGAGTTTATTAGTTTGTGAGCCTTTGAGAGGTTAGTGGTAAATTATTATCTTAAATCGAATTGTCCCCTTGAGGGGACCTTAGGGGTGTAAACCTAATTAACAAAAATTTCAAAAATTAATGTTTAATAACGGTCAACTCTAATCAGGGAAGTTCAACCCTCAATCAATATACCATCCAAATGCTCTGCAATTAGTTTAGCATGTACCCTCGAATTTTCAATAAACCATTTATGCGTTTCTTGTCCGCCGCAAATAACGCCGGCCAGATATAATCCTTTAATATTGGTTTCCATGGTGTCTTGATTATAGACCGGTTTTTCCAAATTATCGTTGGAGAATTCAATACCAATGTTTTTTAAAAATTCCAGATTAGGCCGATAACCTGTCAAGGCTAAAACAAAATCGTTTTCAATGGTTATTTCTTCTTCAGTGGTTTTAAATGAAATTGATTTTTCGTCAATGGTGGTCACTTCGGCATTAAAATAGGCTTTGATGCTGCCTTCGGCAATTCGGTTAACCATATCGGGTCTTACCCAATATTTTACGCGTTCTCCAATGGCTTCACCTCTAACAATCATGGTGACATCACCACCTTTTCGCCAAATTTCAAGCGCCGCATCTACTGACGAATTACTGGCACCAATAACCGCTACTTTTTGTAAAATATAAGGGTGTGCTTCGGTGAAATAATGACTCACCTTCGGTAGGTTTTCACCGGGTACGTTTAACATTTTTGGCAGATCGTAAAAGCCACTGGCAATAATTACTTTTTCTGACAGGTATTGATTTTTATCGGTGGTTATTACAAATTTATTTTGGTTTTTCTCAACGGCTTCAACGGTTTCAAATAATTTTATTTTTAAATTGTTAGATGTAACTACGCGTCGGTAGTATTCCAAAGCTTCATCCCGATTTGGTTTTGGTTGGTTACTAATAAACGGAATGTTGTCCAGTTCTAACTTTTCCGAAGTAGAAAAAAACCTCATGTTTAACGGGTAGTTATAAATGGAGTTGGTTAGTGCGCCTTTTTCAATAATGGTATAATGCCACCCTCGTTTTTCACATTCTAAAGCACAGGCAATGCCAATGGGTCCGCCGCCAATTATAATTACTTGAAAATTTGTCATTTCAATCTGTCATTTTTTTCAACATCAACAATAAAACAGCACTCAAGGCAGCCAATAATCCCATAAATAACCAGGTGGTATTAAAGCCAAATTGGTTCACCATTTGTAGTCCTAAATTATGACCAACCAAATGCGCCACCGAGAAAGAAACCGCATAAAGTGCCATATACTGGCCTTGTTTACCGCGTTTTGAGCGTTTCATGGCAAAGGCATTTGAGAACGGAAATGCTATCATTTCTCCAAGTGTCATCAATAACATTCCAACTAAGATAATGCCTATCCAGTAACTTACCAGCAAAATTACAAAACTCAAACCGGTTATGGCAGCACCAAACATCATTAGAATACTAAAGCGGTATCTGGAATTTTCTAACCATTTAATCAATGGCATTTCAAATAGAAAAATTAAAAATCCGTTAAGTCCTAAAAGCAAGCCAATATCGAACTCGGTTAAGTTGGCCTTTTCTTTGTAAAACAAAGGCATCGTAGAAAAATACTGTATAAATACAATGGCAAATAGGGTAATTGCAATAAGGAAAATAAGAAATGGTTTGTCTTTGTAGGCCGATACCGGACTTTCAGAAACTTCACTATCTAAAATCCTTGCCTTTTTAGGGTTTAAAGTAAAAATGAGCAGTATGGTTGCTAAAATACAGGTAATACCATCTACCCAGAATAAACCTGCGTAACTTATGGTGGTAATAATAATACCGCCAACAGCCGGACCGGCCGAAAAACCTAAATTAATAGCCAATCTTATTAAAGTTACAGAGCGCGTTTTGTTTTCAATTTTACTGTACGTATTTAAGGCCACAAACATGGCAGGTCTAAACATATCGGCTACCAGCATTACCAGGAAAATACCAACACAAAACTCTGTGAATGTTTTCATTAGTTGAAGCGCAATAAACAGCAAACCGGTAGTGAATAAACTAAATACCATGACTTTGTAATAGCCAAATACGTCGGTTAACTTGCCGCCTAAAAATGAACCTGCAACAGAGCCAAGACCAAAGGCCGACATGATCCAGCCAACCTGCGAAAAACTAAAATCTAAACTGGTAGTGAGATATAAACTCAAAAACGGAATCACCATCGTGCCCGCACGGTTAATCAACGTAATAAGCGCCAGCCACCAAACCTCTTTTGAAAGTCCGCCGAAAGTGTCAATGTAATTTTTAAAAAGGACTTTCATTTTTTTGTCGAAGATTGTTTACCTTTTTAGTTTTAAAAAAAGTTTGCAACACATCTTAAATTGCAACCAAATCTATGTAAATTATAGGTATGTTGTATTTTTGAAACGAAAAATAATAACCAATGAAATATGTAAAGATTTTAATCCTACTCACTATTTTGTGGATAGGTTGCGAACCCAAAAAACAACCTGTTTTAGGTGAAACCGAATGGCAGCGACAACAAAATGCCAATTTTAAAGATGCTTCAAAATCACCTTTAACCGATAAAGACCGAAAGACCTTTCGATCTCTAGAGTTTTTTAAGGCAGATAGTAGTTATTTGGTTAACGCACATTTAGAGCGCACACCCGAAACGCCGTTTTTTAAAATGAAAACAACTACCGACAGACTAACTGAAGAGCGTGTGTATGGTATTTTAACTTTTGAATTGCAGGGAACAACTTTTAAACTCAATGTATATCAAGGCAAAGATAATTTAGAAGACCCCGAATTTGTAGATTACTTGTTTTTACCATTTTTAGATTTAACAAATGGTGAGACCTCTTATGGCGGTGGTAGGTATATTGACTTGCGCATTCCCGACGGTGATATTGTGGAGCTTGATTTTAATAAAGCTTATAACCCTTTATGCGTTTACAACAAAAAGTATTCTTGTCCCATTGTGCCGAGAGACAATTTTCTGGAAATTGAGGTAAAGGCAGGAATGAAGGATTATAAAAAGGAATAATTATTTGGCCAATAGAAATCCCAAAAATACAGCCAATATACCAACAACAATGCTTCCAATGGTATAAACAATTAAACTGCTATAATCACCGGTTTTTATAAAGTTGAAATTCTCAAATGCAAAGGCTGAAAAGGTTGTAAATCCGCCACAAAATCCACTAATTAACAATAAGGTTTGTTGTTCGTTCAACAGATTGTTTTTACTTGCCATCCCAATAAGAATACCTATCAAGAAACTGCCTAAAATATTAACAGTAAAGGTACCAAAAGGCAGATGGTAACTGTTGTTATTTAGCCATTTTGATATGGCAAAACGCAATGCGCTGCCTATGCCACCGCCAATAAAAACTAGTAGGATGTGTTTCAAATTAATTCAATTGAGTCATACGAAAATATGCAAATAATTGCGAAGTAGATTACATAAACACAAACTTAACAAAACCAATAAAGGCAATAAAGGCAATAAAGGCAATTAAAATCCAAACACTGCCTTTGTAATATTTACGGTGAAGTTTCATGTCTTTTCGGTAGGTGTATATCATCACAATAATAAAAGCGATGGCAAACAAAATGCCAAAAGTAATTTGTCCGTTAGTAAACATAAATCCTTAAATTGGTGCTATTACAAAGTTACAAATATTAATACCATTAATTTATGGCATTATTAAAAATATTACTTTTTAGATTTTGTAATTTGCGCATAAATATTAGAAACTAATTTTTTATGCAAGACAAAATAGATGCCGTAAAGGCTTTTCATACGGCTTTTAAATTAGGCTACCGAGAAACACCTCAGGCCAATTTAGGAATTTCAAAAAATTTACTCAGGTATAAATTGATGCGAGAGGAAAATGAAGAATACCTCGATGCTGCCAATAACAACGATTTGGTTGAAGTAGCCGATGCTTTGGGTGATTTGCTCTATATTTTATGTGGGACCATTATTGAACATGGTTTGCAACACAAAATAGAGGAAGTTTTTAACGAAATTCAGCGTAGCAATATGAGCAAACTGGGTGAAAACGGCGAACCCATTTATCGCGAAGATGGGAAGGTTTTAAAAGGCCCAAATTACTTCCAGCCAAACATCATGTCGATTTTGGAGAAATAGAAATAAGTTGATAAAGTTTGGAGTTCAGAGTTTGGAGTTTGGTATTTGTAAATTGTAATTTGGAATTTGTGCTTTGAAATTTGGTATTTAGACCTTACCAACTCACAACTAACAACTCATAACTCACTTATAACTCATAACTCAAAAAGACTATCTCACCTCATAACGCCAGCCGTGTTTGTCCTCAGCTAAATTGTGCTGAATTTTAAGCATGCTGTCTTTTAGTAAACTGCCGTAGGAATTCTCAATTTCCGGAAGTTCAAATAGTTCTTCAGCATGTTCAAAAGCTTCTACCGGACTAATAACAGCTGCCGTGCCCGCACCAAAAATTTCTTTTAAGCTACCGTTCTTGGCGGCCGTTTTTATTTCTGATACGGTGATGTTTCTAACTTCGCAGTTAATATTCAAATCATCACAAAGCTGAATCAGACTTTTTCTGGTAACACCATCTAGAATTCTATCGCTCGTTGGCGCTGTGATTAAAGTATCATTAATTCTAAAAAACACATTCATGGTACCGGCTTCCTCCAAATTTTCATGGCTATTGGCATCTGTCCAAATCACTTGCTGATAGCCTTTTTTCTGAGCCAGACTTGTTGGATAAAATTGTGCAGCATAGTTGCCGGCCGCCTTTGCAAAACCAACACCACCATTGGCGGCACGACTAAATTTTTCGGCAAATAAAACACGTACTTTTCCGGCGTAATAAGCTTTTGCAGGCGACAAAATAATCATAAATCTGTATTCCTTTGCCGGTGAAGCCGAAATAGCAGGTTCGGTAGCAATAACAAATGGTCTTAGATATAGAGAATTACCAACACCGGGTTTTATCCAAGCACTGTCTAATTTTAATAATTCGGTTAATCCCTCGAAAAAAAAATCTTCAGGAAATTCGGGCATGGCCAATCTTGCCGAAGATTTGTTAATGCGTTTAAAGTTTTGATCGGGTCTGAACAAGAAAATTTTGCCCTCCTCGTCTTTGTAGGCTTTCATCCCTTCAAAAACTGCTTGTCCGTAATGAAATACGCGCGCTGCGGGATCAAAGCTCATGGCCTGATAGGGCGTAATTTGCGGCTGTTGCCATTGTCCGTCTTTATAATCGCAATAAAACATATGGTCTGTAAAAACAGTTCCAAAAATTAAATTGTTAAAATCTACGTTGTTGATTTTTGTATCTGTTCTTTTAGTAATGTTTATTGTGGTTGCCATAGGTTAATGCTTTAAAACTGCGGCAAAAGTAGCTATTTTAAGGCGCAATAAAAACATAAATATCTATTAAAAAAGTACTATTTTTGTTGAAACTTAATGAAATCAGATGTTTATGAAACCAATTTATGTTTTAATTGTTGTAGCTTTATTATTCGCGTCTTGTAAAAATAACACGTCTACCCAAGATGAAGTTCAGAATGTTGAAAAACAAGAAATTGCCTATGCATCATTTGGAGGTGAAATAACAGATGCAGATGCGCTGTCGGCTGCTCAAATGACCGAAGTTTACAAGAATTTAAAAGCCGGAGATACGGTTCACACTAAAGTAATAGCCAAAGTAGAAGAGGTTTGCCAGAGCAAAGGTTGCTGGATGCGTTTAAACCTTGATGACGATAAAGAAATTATGGTGAAGTTTAAAGACTACGGTTTCTTTATGCCAAAGAATATTGCCGGGATGGAAGTGATCGTTAACGGTAAAGCTTTTGTAAATGAAATGCCTGTGGAAGAGCTACGTCACTACGCCGAAGACGCCGGTAAATCAACCGAAGAAATAGCGGCTATCACCGAACCAAAACGAACCTATTCATTTGAAGCCGACGGCGTACTAATTAAACAATAATGAGAATTTTTGTTGTATGCGTAGTTGTTTGCTTTATGAGTTGTACTGAACAACCCAAGAAGGAAACTGCTCAAAAAATTGAGTTCGATTTGTATGAGCCTTCAGAAATGGCCAATCTCATGAATGAGATGTATAATTACAATTTGGCGGTTAAAGACAGTATCTTAAATGGTAACATGCCCTCCCATTTTCCTATGGAGTTTTTGGAAATTCACAAAGCTGAAATGACCAATGGGAAAAGCCGAAACACGGTATTTAACAGTTTTTCGGAAGTGTTTTTGAAAGCTCAGGAAACATTTCACACTACAACCGATTCCACTCTGGTAAAACAGAATTTTAACAATATGGTCAACGTTTGTATTACCTGTCATCAAACCGAATGTACCGGACCAATTCCGCGTATTAAAAAGTTACTGATACAGTAATTTGAAACGGAAAATTATCACTACGGCCGACGGGTCTAAAACCATTCAGATTGAAGACTGGAACGAACAGTACCATTCCATTCACGGCGCTGTGCAAGAGGCTCAACATGTTTTTATAAAACACGGATTGCATGCCGTAAAATTAAATAGCATCAACATATTGGAAGTTGGTTTTGGTACCGGTTTGAACGCCTTTATCACTTTACTTGAAGCTGATAAAAATCAAATAAAAATAAATTATACCGGCGTAGAAGCTTATCCGGTTCTTGAGGACGAGTTGGCACAACTTAATTATGCATCGACCTTAAATGCCGATGGCCGAACTGAAGATTTTTGGAGACTTCACCGAGGTGATTGGGAATTAGCTTTTCAAATCACTAAAAATTTCAAACTTACCAAACAGCAAAAATTCTTTGATGACATCAACGATTCAGATGCCTATCATCTTGTTTATTTCGATGCTTTTGGCGCTCGTGTACAACCTGAACTTTGGGATGAAGCTATGTTTAAACGCATGTACAAGGCCTTAAAAAATGATGGAATTTTAGTGACCTATGCAGCCAAAGGAAGCGTGAGACGCGCTATGCAATCGGCCGGATTTTTAGTAGAAAAACTACCGGGACCACCAGGCAAACGTGAAATGTTAAGAGCGCAAAAAAAGCGCTCTTAACATTCAGCGACCTTAGGGAGCTAAATGCCCGGCGCAAAAAAAGCGCTCTTAACATTCAGCGACCTTAGGGAGCTAAATGTCCAGCGCAAAAAAAGCGCTCTTAACATATCAACTCAAAAACTCAAAGACTCACCATCTCAAAAACCCTCCTACGCTAAAGCTCCGGCGGGCAGGCTCATCAACCAACATCTTACCATTTCAAATACTTCCGAAGGCTATTTGTAAGAATTCAAGAAAGCGATTGTTGGTAGTTTTGTGTGTCGTCATTATTATTTTAGAAATTTCATACTTTTTAGCAATCCTTGTGCTAAGCAATATGGTTATTTATCAAATTAACAACAATTTAGGCTTTTCTTGTAATGCTTTGGTTTAGATGAAGGTTGAAGGGAATAATCGCACTGAAACGGCAGTTTGTAGTTAATGATGAATATAAAATACTGTTAAACCAACAATACTAATTTTACTTATTCTCTAATTTTGACCAAAATAACATATAATGAGAATTTTAATAGCAGGAGCTACAGGTTTGGTTGGTCAGGAATTGGTGAGACTTTGTCATCAACAGAGCATTGCTGTTAATTACCTTACTACTAATAAATCAAAACTATCTACCGATAAAAATTATACCGGTTATTACTGGGATCCGGCAAACAATGAAATAGATTCAAAGTGTTTTAACAAGGTTGATGTTGTTATTAATTTGGCCGGAGCTTCTATTTCCAAGCGCTGGACTTCAGCTTACAAGAAAGAAATTTTAAACAGTAGAATTGATGGTGCCAATTGTATTTTAAACTGCATTAAAGATCGCAACATCAATATTTCTCATTATATCTCGGCCAGCGCCATTGGTATCTATCCTAGTTCTATTACCAATTATTACGACGAAGAAAGCAAAGAAGTAGCCTCATCTTTTTTAGGTGAAGTTGTTGAGGCTTGGGAAAATGCTGCCGATCAATTTACTTCTACTGGTGCTTTAGTAACCAAAGTAAGAATTGGGTTAGTAATGTCTGCCGAAGGAGGTGCATTACCCGAAATTATAAAGCCTGTAAAAATGTACGTTGGTGCAGCTTTTGGTAGCGGTAAGCAATGGCAAAGTTGGATTCATATTTCAGATTTGGCTAAAATATTTTTATTTATCGCCCAACATCAGTTAGAAGGTGTTTTTAATGCTGTGGCGCCTAACGCAGTAACCAACAAAGAACTCACCAAGGCCGTTGCTGAAACAGTTAAAAGGCCACTATTCTTACCTAACATCCCAAGGTTTGTTATGAAACTTGCATTAGGAGAAATGCATATCTTACTTTTTGAAAGCCAGCGAGTTTGCTCTCAAAAACTTGAAGAAGAAGGTTTTAACTTTGATTTCCACAATATCAGACCTGCACTACAGGACTTACTAAAGGCCTAAAGAAGTATCATATCTTAAAAAAAATTTGTTCCATATCGAAAATTATATTGTTGTAACAATTTTGTACGGACTGATTATTATATGGATTTATTCAACATTCAATTTTCAAAATATCAATAAGTTAATGTTGTCAAGGCAGTCTTTTGTCTTAATACTTAATACTCTCGTCTTAATACTTAATAATCCACTGTAATTTCACCAAGTCTCTAATCTAAACATCTCAATAGCATTTTTTCAGTTTCGTGTTCCTATTTTATACTTGATGTGTTAAAGTATGGCTAAAAATTGAACCGTAATCTCTTATTTGACAATCTTCTTCATATATTTGTTTAACAAAAAATATAAATACTTAAACAAAATTATTATGAAAAAGATTTTTACCATTGTAACCTGTTTATTTGCTTTTGCAGCAAGTCAAACTATCAATTCGCAGACTATTGTTGATGCTGCGGTATCAAATGAAAACTTCACAACTTTAGTAACGGCTTTAAAAGCTGCAGATTTAGTGGGTGCTTTACAAGGAGATGGACCATTTACAGTTTTTGCTCCAACAAATGATGCATTTGCAAAAATTGATGCTGCTACGTTAAATTCGTTGTTACAGCCGGAAAATGTAAAGGCTTTAACCAATATATTAACTTTTCACGTAGTTTCTGGAAAATTAGCTGCGGCCGATGTAGTTGCTGCGCTTAAAAAAGGAAAAGGTAAAGTTGAATTAAAAGCTTTAAACGGACAAACTTTAACTGTTTTACAGAAAGACGGTAAAATTTGGTTACAAGACCAAAACGGAAATTACAGCGAAATCGTTACTACAGATGTCATGGGATCAAACGGTGTGATACATGTGATTGATAGCGTTGTAATGCCAAAGTAATTTTCACTCGAAAATTGCTATGAAAAGGAGGAAAGCACTTGCCAATTGGCAGGTGCTTTCTGTTTTTAATAGTTTGAAAACTACAATAAAACTGTATTAGTAGCATTTAAAGTAACAATAGCCGTACCTTTGCAACTAATATAAAAATGACACATCAATTTGTTCAGTCATTTTATAAACAAATTTTATGTCATTTACTTCGTTAGGTTTGTCTGACGCCCTATTAAAAGCGGTCAGTATTCAAGGTTATTCACAACCATCACCAATTCAACGAAAAGCAATTCCCTTAATTTTAGAGAGAAAAGATGTTTTAGCCTCAGCTCAAACCGGTACGGGTAAAACTGCAGGATTTACATTGCCAATGTTGCAAATTTTATCGCAACAACCCGCGCTTCGTCATCGACCTGTAAGAGCTTTGGTACTTACTCCAACCCGAGAACTGGCAGCGCAGGTTTACAGTAATGTTAAAGATTACAGTGCGTTTTTAGATATTAAAAGTGCCGTAATCTTTGGCGGTGTTAATCAAAATCCGCAGGTGTCAGCCTTGCGCCAAGGTGTTGATATTTTAATTGCCACGCCGGGCAGATTACTGGATTTGCACAATCAAAGACTTCTAAATCTCAATAAAATTGAAATTCTTGTTTTAGATGAAGCCGACAGGATGCTTGATATGGGCTTTTTGCGTGATATTAAAAAAATCATGGCGTTAATGCCTTCAAAACGACAGAATTTATTGTTTTCGGCTACCTTTTCCAAAGATATAAAAGCCTTGGCCAATGATATCTTAAATCATCCCGTACTTGTGGAGGCTACACCCGAGAATACAACAGTTGAAAAAATTAATCAGCAAGTGTATCATGTCAACAAAACCGATAAGCCCGATATTTTGGTAAAGTTAATTTCAGATGGAGATTGGGAACAGGTTTTGGTATTTACAAGAACCAAACACGGCGCCAATAAATTAACCAAAAAACTGATTAGCAGTAATATTTCAGCTTTAGCCATCCACGGTAATAAAAGTCAGGCGGCTCGCACTAAGGCTTTACATGAATTCAAAAAAGGTGATATTAGAGTTTTGGTTGCTACCGATATTGCTGCGCGTGGATTAGATATTCCGTTACTTCCACATGTGGTAAATTTTGAATTGCCAAACATTCCTGAAGATTATGTACACCGCATTGGCAGAACCGGTAGAGCAGGAGCCAGTGGTATAGCTGTTTCATTGGTTAGTGCCGACGAAAAGACTTACTTGAGAGACATCGAAAAACTCATTGGAATGAGAGTTGAAAGTGATGTCATCTCAGGTTTTACACCAGATCCAAACGCATCAACCGAAATTGAAAAACCGCAACGCCAACAGCGTTCGCAACAAAGAGGCTCAAAGCCCACCGGAAATGGAGAAGCAAAATCCTCAAATAATAAAAATAGAAATAACAGACGAAGATTTAACAGCAATTCCAATAGACGCTCAGAATAACTTGTGTCTTCTCATTTTTTTTATTTTCTTGATATTTGGAAATTGAATCATTTACATTATTCAACAATGCAACAATCTAACAATCCCTTACACGGCAAAACATTAGAGCTTATTCTTAATGAACTGGTAGCATGTTACGGATGGGAATATTTATCTGAAAAAATTAACATCAACTGTTTTAAAAGTAATCCATCTATCAAGTCTAGCTTAACATTTTTAAGAAAGACACCTTGGGCGAGAGCCAAAGTTGAATCGCTATATTTAAGGATGATAAAAAGTTGAGGTTCTTTTTTAATGAAGATTTTAATGTGATTTGATGATTTAATTACTTAATTGTTGTCTTAAATTTACGTTGCAAATATCAATCTAATTAAACATTAAAATTTGCTTCATTCATGACATTATAACTAGTATGGAACTCACAACCAAACTAAATATTCCAAAGAGCAAAAATCCAATAGATTACAATTCATCAATTTTACTCATTGGTTCTTGTTTTGCAACTGCGATGGGTGATAAATTCGATTATTTTAAATTTCAAAATTTATTGAATCCGTTCGGGATTTTATTTCATCCATTGGCCATAGAAAAGCTAGTGTATCGTTCATTAAATAATCGCTTTTATATTCAGGACGAGTTAGTTTTTAACAATGAACAATGGCATTGCCTGGATGCCCATTCTCAATTGAGCTCATCAAAACCTGAAGAGTTATTAAATACTTTAAACGGCAATTTATCGGTTACTAAAGAATTTCTTTTAAATAGCAGTCATGTTATAATTACCTTAGGCACTGCTTGGGTTTATCAATATATGAAATCAGGCGACATTGTTGCCAATTGCCATAAAATTCCATCAATAGAATTTACCAAATCGCTGCTTAGGGTTGAAACTGTAACCAAATCTTTAAAAAACCTTATAGAACAAATTCGTATTGTCAATCAGGATGCACATGTTGTTTTTACAGTTTCGCCGGTTCGGCATTTAAAGGATGGATTTACTCAAAACACCTTGAGTAAATCAGTTTTAATTCAGGCAGTACATCAAATAAATGAGTCATTTCATCATGTCGATTATTTCCCTTCATTTGAAATGATGATGGACGAATTACGCGACTATCGCTTTTACAAACCGGATATGATTCATCCCAATGAGGTAGCCATTAACTACATCTGGGAAAAATTTTCAGAATCTTGGATTCACACTTCGGCAAAAGCCATGATGAATCGAATTGATAAGGTTCAAAAATCTATACAACATCAACCATTTAATCCAAAGTCAGAAGCATATTTGTCATTTTTGGAGCAACTTGAAAAAGAGCAAAATTCTATAAAACAGATTTTTCCTCACATCAACTTTTAGATCTACATCTTGACTCGGGCTGTTTTTTATTAGTCTGGTAATCGATGAAAAGTATAGCATTACCGACATAAAAACATGGACTTGTTTTTTGTCCTTTTTAATTACGTGTCATCGAAAAAATAAAATGACAATTGTAAATAGCCATATATTCGTACTGCTATTAATCATTTTTTATAAAGAAGCGTCAGTCTGAACGGTTTTAACAACACTGGGAACTGATGCTTTTTTATTTTATAAAATGCCGTATGAGGTTAGTTGTTTTAACTACAACTTATTAGAAGATTTGAATTTAGCGCTTCTGTTTAACTCGCACACTTTCTGGTACTAAAACCGTATAATCACCACTATTTCTTATAACATCTCTAACAATAGACGATGATATATAGGAGGTTTTAGAAGCGGTTAGTAAAAAAACAGTTTCAATTTTAGAAAGCTTTCGATTGGTATGTGCAATGGCTTTTTCAAATTCAAAATCGGCCGGATTACGAAGACCTCGCAATATAAACTGAGCGTCTATTAATTTACAAAAATCGATAGTTAAGCCCTCATAGGTAACTACTTTAACTTTTGGTTCATCTTTAAAGGCGTCTTCAATAAAACCTTGTCGTTCTTCAACGCTAAACATATATTTTTTATCGGCATTAATACCGATGGCAACCACAACTTCATCAAATAAATGAACGCCACGCTTTATAATATCAAAGTGCCCTAAAGTAATGGGGTCAAAAGATCCGGGAAAGAGTGCGCGTTTCATGATGAGTGTAAGTTACAATTAGGTCAAAGATACAAAAATGTAGCCTTTATTATGCTTTATCAAAGCCTCTTAAACTTTCCTCGATAGCATTAGAAAACAAATCAGATAAAGTTATGCCTGCCGCTTGTGCCTGTTGCGGAAGTATACTAGCCTCTGTTAAACCCGGAACGGTATTGATCTCGAGTAAATGCGGTTCGTTGTCTTTAAATATGTATTCGCTTCGACTAAAGCCTTTTAGTTGTAAAATTTCATATACTTTTTTGGCGGTTACATTCACTTTTTCGGCTAAATGTTCAGGAATTCTTGCGGGTGTAATTTCCTGTGACTCACCTAAATATTTGGCATTGTAATCAAAAAAATCGTTGTTGCTCACTATTTCCGTAATGGGTAAAACAGTGACTTCACCTTGATAGGTAATAACACCAACCGATACTTCTGTACCATCTAAAAAACTTTCAATTAGTACTTCATTGTCTTCAGCAAAGGCAACTTCCAATGCGTTTGGTATGTCTTCAACCTTGTAAACCTTGGTGATACCAAAACTGCTGCCTGCCTTATTGGCTTTAACAAAACATGGTAAACCTACGGTATTGATAATGCTCGAAACATCTATATTATCACCTTTGTTAAGGTAGTAACTTTTGGCTGTTTTAATTCCGTAGGGTTTTAACACACTCAAACAATCTCTTTTGTTAAAGGTAAGTGCCGCTTGATACATTGGGCAACTGGTGTGCGGAATTCCTAAGAGTTCAAGATACGCCTGCATGTAACCGTCTTCACCCGGTGCGCCGTGAATTGCGTTAAAAACACAGTCGAATGTTATGGTGGAATCGTTTACATCAATAGAGAAATTATGCCTGTTAACAGGAAACTCTTCATTGTGGTCATTTACATAAACCCATTTGTTTTTAAAAATATGAATGCGATAAGCCTTGTATTTTGATTTGTCTAATTTTTGGTACACCACATTGCCGCTTTTAAGCGAAATTTCGTACTCGCTCGAGTAGCCTCCCATAATTATGGCTATATGCTTCATATCTAAATTATTTTTTAATAAGTTTTTAAAACATCCGAATTACAAAAATATCCGTATTTCATGTTTAACAATACTAAAGTAGTATTTAAATTGAAAGGTTTTAAGCTGAATAACATTTTTATTTCAAAGACAATTCAATGTTGTAAATCCGTTTTTTAAATGCTATTGTTTATATTTACCACCGTATTTTAATTATAGATGTTTTATTGCTAAATCATGAGTTTTTTCAAGTTTTTAACCAGTAAAGTTTTTTTGAAACAAATAGCCTTGGCTTTGGTAATAGTAGTGGTTTTGGCATATGTAATTTTACAGTGGTTAAAAGTTACTACTAACCATGGCGAATATATTACAGTACCTGATTTATCCGGTTTGTCATTAGAAACAGCTCAAATTCAACTTAAAGATTTGAATCTAAAATTAGAGGTTCAGGATTCTGCCAATTACAACCCAAATTATCCGAAATACGCTGTAATAGAGCAGTATCCTTTGGTAGGTTCATCGGTAAAAAGGGATCGTAAAATTTATTTGATTTTGAATCCCAGCGATTATAGAAAAGTTCTAGTACCTAATGTCATCAGGCGAACTTACAGACAGGCGAAGCCAACTTTGGAGTCGCTTGGTTTTGAGATAGGTAAAATTATTTATGAAGACGATTTGGGTAAAGATGAAGTTTTAGAAATTTCGTATAAAGGCGACAAGCTCAGTGCAGGCGATTTATTGCCACTTACTTCAAAAATAGACATTGTATTGGGCAACGGAACCCGAAAAGGCAGCGATTCGCAATCTCAAAATTCACAGTTAGCCGAAGATAACCAGTAAGGTTGGTAGTTATGTTAGAAGAACAATTTTCACCCGAAGCTCAAGACGATGATGAGTTGTATGAGCATTATACCTTTTTGGTTGAAAAAGGTCAAAATCCGTTACGAATAGATAAATATTTAATGAATTTTGTTGAAAACGCTACGCGTAATAAAATTCAAAGTGCTGCCAAGGAAGGGTGTATCTATGTAAATGGTACAGCGGTAAAATCTAATTATAAAGTAAAGCCCAACGACCATATTAGGGTGATGTTTCAGCATCCGCCTTATGAGTATTTGCTAACTCCCGAAAATATTCCCTTAGATATTGTTTTTGAAGATGAAGAATTGCTTGTTGTTAATAAACCCGCTGGTATGGTGGTACATCCGGGACATGGTAATTATTCGGGTACCTTAATTAATGCACTGGTATATCATTTTGAAAATCTACCCAATAATTCAAGTAACCGTCCGGGTTTGGTGCATAGAATAGATAAAGACACCAGTGGTTTGCTAGTGGTAGCCAAAACCGAAAGTACCATGGCGCATTTGGCTAAGCAGTTTTTTGATAAAAGTAGTGAACGCGAATACATCGCCTTGGTTTGGGGAAATGTTGAAGATGATGCTGGAACCATAGAAGGCCATATTGGTCGACATCCTAAAAACCGACTTCAAAATACAGTATATGAGGGTGATGATGCCGATAAAGGTAAACCCGCCATTACACATTACAAAGTATTAGAGCGCTTTGGCTATACCACTTTAGTAGCTTGTAAATTAGAAACAGGACGTACCCATCAAATACGTGTACATTTAAAACACATTGGTCATACCTTATTTAACGACGCGCGTTACGGTGGCGATGCTATTTTAAAAGGAACCACCTTTACCAAATACAAACAATTTGTAGATAATTGTTTTAAAATATTACCAAGGCAGGCATTACATGCTAAGACGCTAGGGTTTAAACATCCGGTAAGCGGCAAAATGATGTCTTTTGAATGCGAGGTGCCGCAGGATATGCAAGAGTGTATCACCAAATGGCGAGATTATGCCAAACATCAGGATTTGATATAACTATCATCTATTTCACTATTGAATTTTACTTCTGTTTCAACTTGATAATAGCTGAGGTAAATTGTAACTTTATACCTTATAAAAATTAATATAATGAAATTAGTTTTATCACCGGCAAAATCTCTTGATTTTGATACAGAATTACCTGTAGAGAAACAATCTGAAGCTGTATTTCTAGATGAAGCAGCTCAAATTAATAAGCTTCTTAAAAAACAATCGGTTAAAAAGTTAGGTGAACTCATGAGCATTTCACCCGATTTGAGTGAGTTGAATTATCAACGCAATCAGGACTGGCAATTGCCTTTTAAGGCAACCAATTCAAGGCCGGCGGTGTATGCCTTTAATGGTGATGTTTACAGAGGTTTGGATGCATATTCTATTGATAATGATAAAATCGATACCCTTCAAAATAAGGTAAGAATTTTATCAGGATTGTACGGTATTTTAAAACCATTAGACCTAATTATGCCGTACAGATTGGAAATGGGTACTAAATTTCCCATTGGAAAGAGTAAAGATTTATATCAGTTTTGGAAATCTAAGGTCACTACTTTTTTAAATAACGAAATGACCGAAGGCGAAGTGTTGCTTAACCTTGCCAGTAACGAATATTTTAAAGCAGTTGACAAAAAACAACTCAAAGCTAATGTGGTTGATGTAGATTTTAAAGAATTTAAAAATGGTACTTATAAAACCATTAGTTTTTTTGCTAAATATGCCAGAGGATTAATGGCAAGATATGTAGTTGAGCATCAAATTGAAAATGTAGAAGATTTAAAGGCTTTTGATTTAGATAACTACAATTTCGATGCTAATTTATCAACTACTAATAAATTAGTATTTACACGATAAAAAAATAGGCGATTCCAGTTAGTGAAATCGCCCAAAATAATTAGTTTAAATTAAATTATTTCACTGCCTCAGCTTTTTTTGTTGAGGCTTTTTTGGTGCTTGTCTTTTTTGCGGCAGGTTTTTTAACAGTCTTTTCAGCAGCCTCGGCAACTACCTTCACCTGAGTTTCTTTTTTAGGCTTTGAAACCAACTTTGGCAGTGCTTTCTTTTTCGGTCTTAAAACACCATAACTACCCGAAATGATTTTACCTCTTTTTGTTTTTTTATCTCCTTTACCCATATTCTTTTCTTTTAAAATTAAACATGGCTGAAGTTACAAAATATCGCGAGATATATCAAGCTTTGTATTTATTGGTTTCCATTTGATGTGAAAAGAATTTGCGTTTTGTCGAAAATGCTGACTAATTTAAAGTTTGTTACTCAATGCTTTTCGTGATTAAATACACTATTTGTCTTTGTAAGCCCATATAATGTTCTAATTTTGCCGACTTGATTTTTAACCATAAAAAGTTTAAAAAACGGGAAGATTATGAAGTTTAAAAAACACCTGAATTTATTTGATTTATCGCAAAAAGTAAATTATAAAACCGAAATACTGGCAGGTTTAACAGTAGCATTGGCTTTAGTACCAGAAGCTGTGGCTTTTGCGCTTATCGCAGGTTTGTCGCCATTAACCGGGTTGTATGCAGCATTTGTAATGGGATTGGTAACCGCAGTTTTTGGTGGCCGCCCGGGGATGATTTCAGGAGCTACCGGAGCTGTTGCCGTAGTACTCGTTAGTCTGGTAATCTCGCACGGTGTTGAATATATTTTTGCAACCGTTATTTTAGCAGGAATATTTCAGGTTTTGGCCGGAGTTTTTAAATTGGGTAAACTGATAAGATTAGTGCCGCATCCCGTAATTTTTGGATTTGTTAACGGACTGGCCATCATCATTTTCATGTCTCAATTAGATCAATTTAAAGACAGCTCGGGTAATTGGTTAACAGGTCAAACTTTATACATTTTATTGGGATTGGTATTGCTTACCATGTTAATTATTGCCGGGTTACCAAAATTAACCAAAGTTGTACCGGCATCATTAACGGCTATCTTAGTTGTTTTTGGTTTGGTAGCTTTTTTAGGGATAGATACTAAAACAGTGGGTGATATTGCCTCTATAAAAGGAAGTTTTCCGCCGTTTCACATCCCTCAAGTGCCGCTTAATTTTGAAATGCTAAGCATCATTTTCCCCTATGCTGCAATTGTAGCAGGCGTTGGTTTAATTGAAAGTTTATTAACCTTAAACATCATAGATGAAATTACCGAAACACGCGGTCGTAGCAATAAAGAAGCTATTGCACAAGGCGCAGCAAATATGTTATCTGGTTTATTTTCCGGTATGGGTGGCTGTGCCATGCTAGGACAAAGTTTGATAAATGTGTCTTCGGGTTCAAGAGCAAGATTGTCGGGTATTGTTGCTGCGGTGGCTTTACTTATGTTTGTAATGTTTGGCTCAGGATTAATTGAGTTGGTACCTATGGCAGCGCTTACCGGACTCATGATTATGGTTGCAATTGGTACCTTTGAATGGGCAAGTGTAAAAACCTTGAATAAAATGCCAAAGTCTGATATTATTGTCATGGTCTTGGTAACTTTGGTAACCGCAGTATTGCATAATTTGGCTTTAGCTGTTGTTATAGGTGTTATTATCTCTGCTTTGGTTTTTGCATGGGACAACGCCAAGCGAATTCGTGCCAGAAAATATGTGGATGATAATGGTATAAAGCATTACGAAATTTACGGTCCGTTGTTTTTCGGGTCTGTAGCTGCTTTTAGTGAAAAGTTTGATGTACTTAACGACCCGGATGAGGTAATTATCGACTTTTACGAAAGTAGAGTAGTAGACATGTCGGCTATTGAAGCGCTTAATAAAATTACCGAACGTTATCAAAAAGTAGGTAAGGTTTTACATTTAAAACATTTAAGTCCCGATTGCAGGCAATTACTTCAAAACGCTGATTCAATTATTGATGTCAATGTTTTAGAAGATCCTACTTATAAGGTGCTAGCCGACGATCTTTCTTAGCTGGTATTGCTCTAAAAACTAATAAATTATTAAGGTGAATCTGCTATAGAGCATAAAAAAAGCCAATCAGTAAGTTACTAATTGGCTTTTTTGAAATTGCTGTTATATTGCTATTTAATCATCTCATAACTGCGTTTGATAAATTCAGAAAGTTCCTTTCCCTTTAATAAACCTTGCGACAACCTGGCCAAATCTAAACTTTGGCTAATTAATCGCTCTTGTTTTTTTCTGGTTTTAGTGTTGATAATTTCAGAAACTAAATCAGAGTTGGTATTGACTACCAAATTGTATATTTCGGGCATGTTACCCATACCAAACATACCGCCGCCGGTTTGTTGCATTTCTTTCATTCGGCGCATAAACTCGGGTTGTGTAATAATAAATGGCGCATCGTCACTATTCATGGTTTCTAATTGTACCATAAATTTTTCTGAAGGAATTACTTCTTTCAATAAGTCTTCTAAGCTAATTTTTTCCTCTTCGGTTAATTTAGAAACTTTAGCCTCGTCTTTGTCAATAAGCTTGTCTATATGATCTGCGTCAACGCGGGCAAAACTCACCTTTTCTTTAGTGGTTTCCAGTTTTTGCATTAAATGACTCACAATTGGCGAATCCATTAACAACACTTCATAGCCTTTAGCTTTGGCAGCTTCAATATAGCTGTGTTGCGCCTCTTTATCTGAGGTGTAAAGAATAACTAGCTTATCGTCCTTATCGGTTTGCTTGGCTTTTATTTTATTATACAATTCGTCATATGTAAAATAAGCGTCGTCTACTGTTGGATACAATGCAAAGGCTTCGGCTTTTTCAAAAAACTTCTCGTCAGATAGCATACCATACTCAATCACCACTTTAATGTCGTTCCATTTCTTTTCGAAATCTTCACGATTATCGCTAAATAAAGATTTCAGCTTATCGGCTACCTTTCGGGTAATGTAAGATGAAATTTTCTTTACATTACTATCTGCTTGTAAATACGAACGCGAGACGTTTAACGGAATGTCTGGTGAATCTATCACACCACGTAACATGGTTAAAAACTCAGGAACGATGCCTTCAACATTATCGGTTACAAAAACTTGGTTTTGATATAATTGAATTCTGTCCTTTTGAAGGTTTAAATCGTTTGAGAGCTTAGGGAAATATAGAATTCCCGTTAAGTTAAACGGATAATCTACATTGAGGTGAATATTAAATAATGGATCTTCAAACTGCATGGGGTACAACTCCCGGTAGAAAGATTTGTAATCTTCATCTTTTAAATCGGTAGGTTGTTTTGTCCATGCCGGGTTGGTATTATTAATAATGTTGTCTACAGTAACTTTTTCAGGTTTGGCATCTTTATCGGCACCTTCGGGTAATGGCAAGGTTTCTTCTTTAGTGCCAAACTTAATTGGAATAGGCATGAACTTATTATACTTTAACAACAAAGTTTTAATGCGAGATTCATCTAAAAATTCGGTTGAATCTTCGGCAATATGAAGGATGATTTCGGTACCCCTGTTTGTTTTGTCGGCTTCTTCAATGGTGAAATTTGGAGAACCATCGCAAGTCCAGTGTGCTGCCGGTTCATCTTTATAAGATTTGGTAATGATTTCTACTTTTTCAGCTACCATAAAGGCAGAATAGAAACCCAAACCAAAATGACCGATAATGCCCGAGTCGCTAATTTTGTCTTTGTATTTTTCTACAAATTCTTCGGCACCGGAAAAAGCCACTTCGTTAATGTACTTTTGAACTTCTTCGGCTGTCATACCTAAACCTTGGTCAATCACATGAATTTTTTTGTTGTCTTTGTCAACTTTAACTTCAATAATTGGACTTCCGTATTCTACCTTGGCTTCTCCAATACTGGTAAGGTGTTTGAGTTTAAGTGTTGCATCGGTAGCGTTACTTACCAATTCTCTTAAAAATATTTCGTGATCGCTGTAGAGGAATTTTTTTATCAGCGGAAAAATATTTTCAACCGATACGTTAATGGTTCCTTTTGTCATAATGTTTCAATTTATAAAAATTAGTTATGTGTATTTAACGAACTGTTTGAAATCAAAAAAAGTACCATCATTTTGATTGTGACAAACTGGCATTTTTTATGTCAGATAACGAATTGAGTTACTATGCATGCATAACGAATGATTTAAATATGCCAATATTATATGTAGGCAAATAGCTAAATTGCAAGACTAAATCAAAAATTACATGTACAATTCTAGAATAAGTGGATTGGGTTATTATGTTCCTGATAACGTGGTAACTAATGACGAATTATCCAAAATGATGGATACCAGCGACGAATGGATACAAGAGCGCACGGGCATTAAAGAGCGTCGTTGGATTTCAGAAAATTCAACCGATACAACGGCGTCAATGGGTGTAAAAGCAGCAAAAATTGCCATTGAACGCGCCGGAATTACGAAAGACGACATAGATTTTATAGTATTTGCCACCTTAAGCCCCGATTATTATTTTCCGGGGCCGGGCGTGCAAGTACAACATGCCTTAGATATAAAAACTGTTGGTGCTATTGATATTAGAAATCAATGCTCAGGTTTTGTTTACGGTTTATCCGTAGCCGACAATTTCATCAAAACAGGTATGTATAAAAATGTTTTGGTGATTGGGAGTGAATTGCATTCTCGTGGTTTAGATAAAACTACTCGAGGTAGAGGCGTTTCGGTTATTTTTGGCGATGGCGCCGGAGCGGCAGTTTTAACTCGTGAAGAAAATCCTAAAAAGGGTATTTTATCAACCCATTTACATTCTCAGGGAGAACACGCCGAAGAATTGGTAGTAACAGCACCCGGAATGGGCTTGCGTTGGGTGACCGATATTTTAAAAGACAACAATCCTGACGACGAAAGCTATTTTCCGTATATGAATGGCCAATTTGTATTTAAAAATGCCGTGGTAAGATTTAGTGAAGTGATTATGGAAGGTTTGCAAAAAAATAATTTTGGACCACAAGATATTGATATGTTGATTCCACATCAGGCTAATCTTAGAATATCTCAGTTTGTACAGAAGAAATTCGGATTATCGGACGATCAGGTGTATAATAACATCACCAAATACGGTAATACAACAGCAGCATCCATACCAATCGCTTTAACAGAAGCGTGGGAAAATGGCAAGATAAAAGAAGGAGATACCGTAGTCC
Source organism: Paucihalobacter ruber (assembly GCF_006494535.1). Taxonomy (GTDB): domain Bacteria; phylum Bacteroidota; class Bacteroidia; order Flavobacteriales; family Flavobacteriaceae; genus Paucihalobacter; species Paucihalobacter ruber. The sequence goes on along the minus strand of NZ_VHIQ01000003.1, from coordinate 293,739 downwards.
TGGCGGCCTTTGGCAGTGGTTTTACCTGGGGAAGCGTTATTATAAAATGGTAACAAAAAAGCCGAAGTTTACAAAACTTCGGCTTTTCAGCTATTAACCAACTTAAACTAACACTAAACTATTAAACATTTTGTTTAAAGTTTAACTATTTAAACTTACTTAATATAAAGACGTAATATTTGTTCTTTTATTACATAGCATTTGAAATTTAACTAGTAATTAACAAAAACCAATCTTTTCATGTCAACTTACACTTTAGTAATGGGTGCTTCAACCAATCCGGCGCGATATGCTTATATGGCTATTGAACGTTTGGTTCAAAATGATATATCTGTTAAGGCGTTTGGGTTGAAGAAAGGAACAGTTGGCAATGTTGCCATCGATAATGAGCTTGTAGATTATCCCGATATCGACACAGTTACGTTATATTTAGGTCCTTCTAATCAACCAGAATATTACAACTACATCATCAATTTAAAACCAAGGCGCGTTATTTTTAATCCAGGTACCGAAAATCCGGAATTTTATAATTTATTAAAAGCTTCGGGTATTGAAGTTGAAGTGGCTTGTACTTTAGTGTTGCTTGGAACTAATCAGTATTAAACCCAAAAAGGTTAAAAAACCATTCAGAATTAAAATAAAAAACCCAAATTCAAAGCCCAGCCATTTGGTGCTGTTTACACTAATAATATAAGATAAAATTGGAGAGAGTATGGCAATTAGTGGTACCAATTTATCTCTCACTTGCCACTTGGTGAACAAACCAAAAGCATACAATCCAAGTAAAGGTCCGTAAGTGTATCCGGCAAAAACAAATAATTTGGCTATCACACTTTCGTTTTTAATGACATATTTAAAAATGATGATCACCGCAATTAGCAAAAGTGAAATTAATATATGAATTCTCTTTCTTATGCGGACTTGTTTAGGGACATCATATTTTTTCTCTATGTCTAAAATGTCAATACTAAAGGAAGTTGTAAGAGAAGTTAATGCACTATCGGCACTGCTGTAAGCTGCGGCAATTAAACCAATTAAAAAGAACACAAAAACGCCCACACCCAGATTGTTTTTTGCTAATAAAGGGAATAAATCATCCTTATGAGCATCAATCCCGTTTTGTTGTGCATATACGGTAAGTAACAAACCAAGACTTAGAAAAATAAAATTCACCACGGTAAGCACAATAGTAAACCAAAACATGTTTTTTTGGGCGTCTTTTAAACTACGACAGGTGAGGTTTTTTTGCATCATGTCTTGATCTAAACCTGTCATCACAATAGCAATAAATGCACCCGAGATAAATTGCTTCCAAAAATATTCAGCCGATTTAACATCTTCAAAGAAAAAGGTTTTTGAAAGATCATTCTCTAAAACAAAGCCCAGTAGCTCATTGCCTTTTATACCTAAATCTTCACTAACATAATAAATAGCCACACCTACTGAAATCAACATAAATAAGGTTTGGAAGGTGTCGGTCCAAACAATGGTTTTAATGCCTGATTTAAAAGTGTACAGCCATATAAGGGCAACTGTTATGGTTACGGTTTGCCAAAAAGCGATACCCAGTTCATCAAACAAAATTACTTGTAAAACACTAGCTACCAAATACAGTCTGAAACTGGCGCCAACCACCCGTGAAATTAAAAAAAATGAGGCTCCTGTCTTGTAGGAATAATTGCCAAATCTACCTTCGAGGTAAGTATAAATAGAAGTTAGATTGAGCTTGTAGTACAAGGGTAGTAAAACTGTACCAATAACCAAATACCCTAAAATATACCCTAAAACTACTTGCATGTAGCTAAATTGAGAAGCTTCAACCCATCCGGGAACAGAAATAAACGTAACACCCGATAGCGAGGCGCCAATCATGCCGAATGCAACTACATACCATGGAGATTGTCGGTTAGCCTTGAAAAAAGCATCATTCCCTTCGGTCTTTCCGGTAAGAAAAGAAATAACGATGAGCAGTGCAAAATAGGATAAAATTAGGGCGATGATAAAAATGGGCGACATAATTTATATGTTATGAGCTAAATACAAGAAATTTCTATTATTTTTGAAAAAAAATCAACGCAATAATAGTCAAAATCTCATAAATGCTTACCCGATGGGCATTTTTTGTGATAAAACTTTTGTTAAACAAAAAATATGAAAAAGATTTATTTACTAATTTTTGCATTCACGTCTTTTATTTTATCGTGGTCGCAAAGCTATCAGGAAATGATTGCCGATGGCACCTACACTGTTCAAGAAATTAAAGAAGCTGCTAATAATTACTTTGCCGAAAAAGGTTACGGTCGCGGTACAGGTTTCAAAGCCTACAAACGATGGGAATATTTGGCTGAACGTATGATGGATGAATCAGGCTATTTGAAAGATCCTGAATTTTATGTGAATGAAATGGAATCTTATAATAGCTACATCAATAATACCTATGGTTTTGCTGCACGAAGTACCACCGGCACATGGAAAGATTTAGGTCCAACCTATTGGAATCAAACCAGTGGATGGAATCCGGGTGTTGGAAGAATTACTGCAATGGCAATTGATCCCTCAAATACCAATCACATTATTGCCGGAGCCGAAACCGGCGGTGTTTGGAAAACGCTTGACGGCGGTGTGAGTTGGACGGTCTTAACCGATAGTTTTTCAACGCTTTTTGTTTATGCACTCACAATGGAACCTGGAAACTCAAATGTATATTATTGGGGAACAACTAGCGGAATTATATACAAATCCACAGATGCCGGTGCTACTTGGAATTTTCTGGCCGATACCGGGAATGGCACCGTTAATAAAATTTTGATAGACCCAAACAACACCAGTAAAATGTATTGTTCGGTGCAAAATGGTGGTATCTACAAATCCACTAATGGCGGTGTTAACTGGACTAGAATTACGGCAAATGCAACTACCGGTTTTGATGTAGAATTTAAACCGGATGATACTAGTGTGATTTATGCGTCTGGTAGTAATTTTTATCGATCAGATGATGGTGGTAATACATTTTTGCAATCGCCAATAATAACATCAGTGGGACCAAAAATGATAGGTGTTTCGGCTAACAATCCTGACGTGGTTTACGTTGTTGAAGCTCAAAACGGCTTATTTAGCGCCTTGTATAAATCCACCACTCAAGGTCTGCTATTTACTCAACTCAATCACGACAACAAAAATTATTTTGGTTATAGTTCGGCAGCCGACGATGATTTAGGTCAGGCGCCGCGAGATATGGATATTGTAGTGAATCCCAATAATGTTAATGAGGTTCATATTGCCGGAATAAATACCTGGCGTTCTGTTGATGGTGGTGTTAACTTTGGGATTACTTCGCAATGGGTTCCTCAAAATGCCAATGCCGCAGGGATAGGCTATTGTCATGCCGATGTTGACATTATGGATTACGTAAACGGAAAATTATACGTTGGCACCGATGGTGGAATTTTTGTGGCAGATAATCCACAAATGGTAACATCAGATTATTATACCGATTTAACCACCGGTATGGGTATTAGACAATTTTATAAAATAGGTGTGAGCCAAACGTCTCCGGTTGTAATTACCGGTGGATCTCAAGATAATGGTTCATCGGTTTTTGATACTTCCGGTAACTGGTCCGATTGGCTTGGCGCTGATGGTATGGAAGGATTTATTGATAAAGACGATCCAACAGTGCTTTACGGTACATCGCAATTTGGGGTGCTATACAAAGGCACTAATACCGGTAACAATGTAGTAAATGTTCCCAGACCCGTTGGTAAAGGAGGTAATGCTGACTGGAATTGGGTGACCCCATTTGAACAAGATCCACAAGTTTCTGGAGTTATCTATGTGGCATATGATGAGCTCTTTCGTTCAGCAAACGATGGTACAACATGGGAATCTATTTCGCCAAATTATGGCACACCTATAGACCATCTTAAAATTGCACCCTCGAATAGCAATCACATATATATGGCTGTTAATAGTACTTTTCATGCGTCTATTAATGGTGGTGCCAATTGGTTTCAATCGCCTGCCACATTTAGCGGACTTATAAATGGTATTGCCGTGCATCCTACAAATCCTGAAAAAATAGCCATTGTAGTAAATGACAACCAAAAAGTGTATGTGAGTACCAATTCGGGGATTAGCTGGACACCAATGCGATTGGATTTGCCAAACCTAGCGCCACTTGATGTAGCTTGGGATAATAATGCGGAGCAAGGTTTATATGTGGCAATGAATCAAGGAATTTATTATAATGACAGCACTACCGGAAACAGTTGGTTGCCTTATAGAAATAATTTGCCAAATGTAATTGTGAACGAACTTGAAATTAATTTTACAGAAAATAAAATTTACGCAGGTACCTATGGACGTGGATTGTGGGTTTCTGATACCCGCAGTGCTAGCTTGAATGTAGATAAGGTTGTTTTTGAAAGCCTTCAAATGTATCCAAATGTTGCAAGCAATGAAGTTTTTATTGCCTGGAATCAATCTGAGAACATTGATATTAAAATATTTAACACCCAAGGGAAAGTTGTGTTTTTTGCTAAAAATGTAACGGCACTTCAGCCTTACAGGATTGATACCGCCGTTTTATCAGCCGGTATGTATTTTGTTCGCGTTAGCAATTCTCAAGGCGAAGTCACTAAAAAATTAATCAAACAATAAAATATTCACTGTTAAATTCACTGCCTTTCATTATTTGTGAGAGGCAGTTTTTTTATGTACGTTGCACAAAAATATAGTACTTTCGCACTATGGAATTTTCATCAAAACTTTTACAAACCGCTGTAGACGAAATGTCTCAACTGCCCGGCGTTGGCAAGCGCACGGCATTGAGATTTGTATTGCATTTACTCAGACAATCTGAAACCCAAACCCAGCAACTTACAACAGCATTAAATAAAGTTAGATCCGAGATCAAATTTTGTAAAAAATGTCACAACATTAGTGATGCCGAGATTTGTCATATCTGTAACAGCAATAAACGCGACCAAACTGTGATTTGTGTTGTTGAAGATATTAGAGATGTGCTTGCTATCGAAAACACTTCCTCATTTAACGGGTTATATCATGTTTTAGGAGGAAAAATTTCTCCTATGGATGGTGTTGGTCCCAATAACCTTCATATAGAAAGTTTGATTAATAGAGTAAAACAAGGCAATGTTGAAGAACTGATATTTGCCTTAAGTGCTACTATGGAAGGCGATACCACCAATTTTTATATCTATAAACAACTGGGTGATTTACCTGTTAAAACTTCAACAATAGCAAGAGGTATCGCCGTTGGAAACGAACTGGAATATGCCGATGAGGTAACCCTAAGCCGAAGCATCCAGAACAGAATTCCGTTTGAATCATCTTTGAAACTATAAACCGATGAAGCTGTCGGTAGTGATACTCAATTATAATGTTTCGGCATTTTTAGACCTTTGCCTTCAAAGTGTTGAAGCTGCAACTGCCAATATTGAGGCCGAAATTATTGTGGTGGATAATTATTCATCCGATGACAGCTGCCAAATGGTTCGTGATAAATATCCTGAGGTAAAACTTATCGAAAATAAAGAGAACTTTGGTTTTTCAAAAGGAAACAATATTGGCGTTGAAAACGCTAAAGGCGAATATGTGTGTATTTTGAATCCAGACACCATGGTCCCGGAAGATATATTTGAGCAACTTTTAAACTTTTCTAAAAATCAAGAAAACTTAGGTATTGTGGGCTGCAAGCTTATTGATGGTAGCGGTAATTTTTTACCTGAAAGTAAACGCCATATTCCAACACCTTGGGTGGCATTAAAAAAACTAATAGGCTGGTCTAAAAATTATTATGCCAACAACTTAAAACCCGACGACTGTGGTGAAGTTGATATTTTGGTTGGCGCTTTTATGTTGATGAAACGTAAGCATTATAAAGAACTTAAAGGCTTTGACGAAGATTTTTTTATGTATGGCGAAGATGTGGATTTGTCTTACAGGTCAAAGAAATTGGGTTATAAAAGCTGGTATGTAGGGAAGCTCTGTGTATTGCATTTTAAAGGTGAAAGCACCTTGAAAAATAAACTTTACAGAGAAAGGTTTTTTGGAGCAATGAAATTGTTTTACAAAAAACATTTCAAACAAAACCCTTTGATAAACCTTATGGCGAATGCGATTATTAATTTAGGAGCCATAATAAAAGTGCCCATTGCTAAAACTATTAATTGTCCGCAATCAATTCAATTATTTTCTGTTGCAAATCCCAAAAATACAACCTCTATATTATCAAAGTTTGAGATTATCACAAATACGTCGCATATCAAAAGTAATAAAACACTTATACTTGATGCTAATACTTTGACATACAAATCAATTATAAATTTAATGGGAACAAATTACATAAAAGAACACAGATGTTTTAAAATACTTCCTAAAAATGCTAACTTTATCGTTGGTAGTCATAGCGCGAGTTCCAGAGGTATTGTGACTAAATTAACAGATTTATAATTTGAATAAATCTCAGAAATATTGCTTAATTATCATTAATTTTGCAACCGAAAATATATAAACGCATTATTTGTTATTAATATGGCAAAATTTGAACTAAAGTTACCTAAAATGGGCGAAAGTGTTGCTGAGGCAACCATTACCTCATGGTTAAAAGAGGTTGGTGATACCATAGAAGCCGATGAGGCAGTCTTGGAAATAGCCACCGATAAGGTAGATAGCGAGGTGCCAAGCGAAGTTGAAGGTGTGCTTGTTGAAAAATTATTCAACGCAGACGATGTGGTACAGGTAGGTCAAACCATTGCCATTATTGAAACCAATGCTCAGGTTGACAAGACTGCGGCAGCAGCGCAACCCGAACCGACATCAGTCCCAACTCCTGAGGTAACGCCTCCTGCGGTACAAGAAGTAGCTAAAACTGTTGTGGCTGCTAAAGAAGCAGTGGCCGCACCAGCACCGGTAGCTTCTTCCGAAGATAGATTTTATTCACCTTTAGTTAGAAATATAGCCAAGCAAGAAGGCATTACACAAGCCGAATTGGATGCGCTCCCCGGTACAGGTATGGATGGTCGAGTAACTAAAAACGATGTTATGGCCTATATCGAAAACAGATCAGCACAACCTGCGGCTGTTAAAACAGAGCCGGTATCTCAGCCGGTGAAAGAGGTACAACCAGAGCAAGCAGCTTCGCCACAACCGGCGGCTACAGCAACGCCAAAGCCTGCTGCATCTCCAAAAGAAGTAATGGTACCTGTTAGTGGTGAAGACGAAATTATTGAAATGACCAGAATGGGTAAACTCATTGCCCACCACATGGTTGAAAGTAAGCACACATCCGCCCATGTGCAATCGTTTATCGAAGTTGATGTCACCAATATCTGGAACTGGAGAAATAAGGTTAAAAACAATTTCGAAAAACGTGAGGGCGAAAAATTAACCTTCACACCCATATTCATGGAAGCTGTGGCAAAGGCTATTAAAGACTTCCCTATGATTAACATTTCGGTGAGTGGCGATAAACTTATCAAGCGTAAACATATCAATTTAGGAATGGCAGCCGCTTTGCCGGATGGCAACTTAATTGTTCCTGTCATCAAAAATGCCGATCAGCTTAATTTATTAGGAATGACCAAAGCGGTTAACGACCTAGCCGAAAGAGCCAGAACTTCTAAATTAAAACCAGACGATACTCAGGGCGGAACATACACCGTTACCAATGTTGGAACTTTTGGTAGTGTTTTTGGCACACCAATTATCAATCAGCCACAAGTAGCCATTTTGGCTTTGGGCGCTATTCGAAAAGTGCCGGCGGTGATTGAATCACCTCAAGGCGATTTTATAGGCATTCGCTATAGAATGTTCTTGTCGCACTCCTACGATCACAGAGTAGTGAATGGTGCTTTGGGCGGCCAATTTGTGAAGCGTGTGGCCGAATATCTCGAGAATTTTGACGTTAACAGAGAAATATAAATAGAATCAACAAGATGAATGCCCTGCCATGTGTGGGGCTTTTTTATCTTTGTATTAGAAATCAATAAAATGACCTTAAACCTCACAAAACCAATTTGCTTTTTCGATCTCGAAACCACCGGTGTTAACATCACTACAGACAGGATTGTTGAAATTTCGATTTTAAAAGTACATCCCAACGGAAAGGAAGAAAGTCATACCTGGAGAGTGAATCCAACCATTCCCATTCCGGCTGAAGTCACATTGGTTCACGGAATTTCAGATGCTGATGTGGCCGATAAACCAACTTTTAAAGAATTGGCAAAAGAGGTGTACAACATTATTAAAGATGCCGATTTGGGCGGATTTAACTCCAACCGTTTTGATATTCCACTATTAGCCGAAGAACTGCTGCGTGCAGGTATTGATTTTGATATGAAAAATCGTGTTTCGGTTGATGTACAAACCATCTTTCATAAAATGGAACAACGCACCTTAAGCGCGGCCTATAAATTTTATTGCGATAAAAATTTAGACGATGCCCATAGTGCCGAAGCCGATACTCGAGCTACTTACGAGGTTTTATTAGCACAAATCGAGAAATACGAAGAGCTTCAAAACGACACCAAATTTTTAGCAGAATTCAGTTCCAGAAAACAGTTTGCCGATTTTGCCGGTTTTATCATTTACAACAAAGATGGTGAAGAGTGTTTCTCTTTCGGCAAACACAAAGGAAAAACTGTTAACGAAGTATTAGAGAAAGAACCCGGTTATTTTGGATGGTTGCTGGATGCCGATTTTCCGCTGTACACCAAAAAAGTACTGACAGCAATAAAGCTAAGGGCGTTTAATAACAAGTTAATTTGAGAAGATAGAAAAGAGAACAAAGAAAAGAGAAAAGATAGAGAATTTTAAATCGAGATGAGGGAATTATTGTTATTTGAATTGTCCCCTTGAGGGGACTTTAGGGGTGTAAATAATACTATAAATTTAAACATCTACTTTGATTCTAAAATTGAAAGTCAGAAATGAATGATAAAAAATGGGATCCATTAAATCAAGTTCAAATCCTTAGAACTTATAAATTAACTGAAGTTTGTGTTTTAAAACCAACAAGTTTCAATTATTATGAAAAACCTACTTTAAAACTATGAAATTAATCTGCATAGGCCGCAACTACACAGAACACATCGCCGAGTTGCAAAACGAAAAACCAACAGATCCGGTGGTGTTTTTAAAACCGGATACTTCAATTTTGCTTAAAAAACAACCCTTTTTTATTCCCGAATTTTCAAACGATGTACATCACGAAGTTGAAATTTTGGTTAAAATCCATAAAATAGGTAAGCACATCGATAAAAAATTTGCACATAAATATTACGACGAAATAGGTCTGGGTATCGACTTTACAGCAAGAGATGTGCAATCGGTATTAAAAGCCAAAGGTTTACCATGGGAAAAAGCCAAAGCTTTTGATGGTGCTGCCGTGGTTGGAAAATGGTTGCCAAAGTCAAATTTTGCCGATGTCAACAACATCAACTTCAGTCTGAAAAAGAATGAAGCGGTTGTTCAAAAGGGAAATACAACCTATATGTTGTGGAAAATTGATGAAATTATAGAATATGTATCAAAATATTTCACTTTAAAAATCGGAGATATTATCTTTACAGGCACGCCGGCAGGAGTTGGAAAGGTTTCGGCCAACGATGTGCTTCAAGGATTTATTGAAGAAACTGAAATGTTTTCTATAAAAGTTAAGTAAATGGAACAGAATTATAAATTATACCGAATTAAAGAAATGGCCGAGGGCGATGAAGATTTCATTATGGCTATAGCCGTAGCATTTCTGGAAGAAGTGCCTGAAGACGCCGAAAGACTCAAAAAAGCAGTAGCCGAAAAAGATTTCTACAACGCGTATCAAGCCGCTCACAAAATGAAACCAACCGTTGATTTGTTTGAATTGGGCGTGTTAGATAAATTAATTATCGTTCAAGATTGGGGTAAATTTGAACAAATCGATAAGGATGTTTCCGCCGAATTAGAAGTGGTTTTAAACGCTATTACCAACGCTTCCGAAGAAATTAAACAGGATTTTAATCTGTAATGCTAGCCGAAATTATAACTATTGGCGATGAGATTCTCATTGGGCAGATTATTGACACCAATTCAGCCTTCATAGCCAAAGAACTCAATAAAATTGGGGTTTCTGTTTATCAAATCACTTCGGTTCAGGACGATAAAACACAAATTTTAAAGGCCTTGGCCGAAGCCGAGTCTAACGCCAATATAATTATTATGACCGGCGGTTTGGGTCCAACCAAAGATGATATTACCAAATTAACGCTTTGTGAGTTTTTTGGTGACCATATGGTAACCAACAAAGAAGTGTTGGCTAATGTTGAAATGCTTTTCGAAAAATATATCAATACACCCATATCAGATTTAAACAGGAAACAGGCCTTAGTACCGTCAACTTGCACGGTTATGATGAATAAATACGGTACGGCTCCCGGAATGTGGTTTAAAAAAGGAGAGAAGGTTTTTATTTCTTTGCCGGGTGTACCTTATGAGATGAAAGCTTTAGTTACTAACGAAGTGTTACCAAATCTTAGAAAAACTTTTAAGTTTCCTTATATTCTGCACAAAACCTTACTCACTTACGGACTTGGAGAAAGCGCTATCGCCAATCGTATTGAAGCTTTTGAAGATAGTTTGCCTTCAAATTTTAAATTGGCCTATCTGCCAAATTTAGGAAAGGTTAGATTGAGACTATCGGCCAAAGGCATGGATAAAAAAGCTATCGAGGACCAAATGCAACGGCTAATCGAACTGCTCATTCCTCAAATAGAAGATATTTTTGTGGGTTTTGAAGGCGAAGAAACCATTGAAACCATCATTGGTGCGCAGTTAAAGGAGCGCCGGCAAACATTATCATTAGCCGAAAGCTTTACCGGTGGAAAAATCTCTGAATTCATCACAAAACACTCAGGTGCGTCTAAGTTTTATAAAGGTGGCATCAATTGTTACGCCACCGAAACTAAAATTAATATTTTAGGTGTTGATGAAACAATTATCAAAGCCTATGGCGTAGTTAGTAATGAGGTGGCCAAAGCCATGGCAATTGCAGCCAAACAATTATTTCAAACAGATTACGCTGCAGCAACTACAGGCAATGCCGGACCCGAAAAAGGAGATGAGCAAGCTGAGGTAGGTGAAGTTTGTATCGCGGTAGCAGGCCCAAGCCAAGTAATTGTTGAAAATTTCAACTTTGGAAATCATCGTGAAAAGGTGATAGATAAAGGTGTTAATAAGGCACTGGAAATGCTACTAAAAGAAATTTTAAAAAACTAACAACTTTAGTTTGTTGAATGAATTAGTTTTGCTAAATTTGCACCCTGTTTTAAAATAACATACCTAAAGTTAGAAAGAAATGTCTAAAGTTTGTGAACTTACCGGGAAAAAAGCAATGGTTGGAAACAATGTTTCTCACGCTATGAATAAAACCAAGCGTAGATTTGAGGCTAACCTATTTAAGAAGCGTTTCTACATTCCCGAAGAAGATAAGTGGGTTACTTTAAAAGTATCTACATCGGCATTAAAAACCATTAATAAAATCGGTATTTCAGCTGCTTTAAAAAAAGCTAGAACTAACGGTTTATTAAAATAATTTACAAAGCGCTAAAACACCGTCACAATGGCAAAGAAAAGTAAAGGAAATAGAATACAGGTGATATTAGAGTGCACAGAGCACAAAGAGTCTGGTCAACCGGGAACTTCAAGATATATCACTACAAAAAATAAAAAAAATACGCCAGAAAGAATGGAGATTAAAAAATTTAATCCAATTCTTAAGCGTATGACTGTTCACAAAGAAATTAAATAATTTAGAAGTTTTTACAATTTGTAAAAATTTCAAATTCAACACATTTGAATCATGGCAAAGAAAGCAGTAGCAACTTTACAAACAGGATCTAAAAGATTAACCAAAGCTATTAAAATGGTTAAGTCACCAAAAACCGGTGCTTATACATTTGTTGAGTCTGTTATGTCTCCGGAACTAGTTGACGATTTTTTAAAGAGTAACTAAGTTTTTATAATCCTAATATTAAAAGCTGTTTCGTTTTACGGAACAGCTTTTTTATTGCTTTTTATTTAGTATGTTAATGCTTAGTTTTAACTATTAAAAATACTAATTTTGTCTTCTTAAACTGAAGCGCACTAAATTGGCCTTTAGAATTAATTATTGCTATATGAGTTTCTTTAAAAAAATATTTTCTTCCGATAAAAAAGAACAGTTAGACCAAGGATTAGAGAAGTCGAAATCCTCCTTTTTCTCTAAGTTTAACAAAGCAATCGCGGGTAAATCTAAAGTTGATGACGATGTTCTCGATAACCTTGAAGAGGTGTTGGTTACAAGTGATGTAGGCGTAGAAACAACCTTAAAAGTAATTGAGCGTATCGAAGCTCGTGTAGCCCGAGATAAATATTTGGGTACGCAAGAACTCAATCAAATATTAAGAGAAGAAATTGCGGCTTTATTATCTGAAACCAATAGTGGTGATGCAACAGATTTTAGTATCAATAGCGTGCATAAACCTTATGTAATCATGGTGGTTGGTGTCAACGGTGTGGGTAAAACAACTACCATAGGAAAATTGGCTTATCAATTTAAAAAACAGGGCTACAGCGTTGTTCTTGGTGCAGCCGATACTTTTAGAGCTGCTGCTATTGACCAATTACAAATTTGGGCAGATAGAGTAGGTGTACCAATCGTTAAACAATATATGGGTAGTGATCCTGCTTCTGTGGCGTTTGATACGCTGCAAAGTGCCGTTAATCAAAATGCCGATGTTGTTATAATTGATACGGCAGGAAGACTTCATAACAAAGTTAACTTGATGAATGAGCTAACCAAAATTAAACGCGTGATGCAAAAAGTTGTCCCCGATGCACCACAAGAAGTATTATTAGTTTTAGATGGTTCTACCGGTCAAAATGCCTTTGAGCAAGCTAAACATTTTACCGCTGCTACCGAAGTCAATGCGCTTGCAGTCACAAAACTAGACGGCACCGCAAAAGGCGGTGTGGTTATTGGTATCTCAGACCAGTTTCAAATTCCTGTTAAGTATATTGGCGTAGGCGAAGGTATTGAGCAATTACAGGTATTTAATAAATTTGAATTTGTTGATTCATTTTTCAAATAATTATTATTGAATTATTTATAGAAATTCAGCCACTTTTTAATGATACGTTTTACGCTCTGTATGTTCATTTTTCTTATTTTAGAGAAAAAATGAAACCTATGCCTTTAGCTACTTTAAAAATCAATAACGCTTTCAACTTTTTTAGTCGTGTTAGTCAAGTATTAATATTATTAGTATTTGTTTTCTTGTTAAGTTCATGTAAAAATAGCAATAATAAGAAAGAAGAAGCTCTAGATGTTGAGGTTTCTGAATCAGATGATAGTACTGATATCAGCGCAATTTCTACCAAGCAATTTAGAGAATTTGAAGTTTTAGACTCAAGGCATATTTCAAGACTTGATATTTGGACACCCATCAACTCTGCAATGAGCGATTTCACAGCCGAAGACTACGAGCGCTTAAAGCCTCTTGTTTTAGATCAGGATATCCTTACATTACAATCGCATATTACCAAGGGTAATCTATCATATGAGCTTTTAACAAAATTTTATTTGTATCGTATCAGGGAATTTGACAGAGAAAACGATTTATCTCTTAACTCTGTGATTTCAATAAATCCTACGGTGATTGTAGAAGCTAAAATGAAAGATCAAGAGTTAAAATACAACCCAAACAGACACGCCATCTACGGTATGCCAATTTTGTTGAAGGATAATGTTAATGCTTCTGGTATGTCAACAACGGCAGGAGCTGTAGCACTTAGAGACAACCGGACTTCTGATGCTTTTTTGGTACAACAGATTAAAAAATCTGGCGGACTCATCTTAGGCAAGGCCAATTTGAGTGAATGGGCTTATTTTTTCTGTGGCAATTGTCCCAGTGGTTATAGCGCTTTGGGCGGCCAAACGCTTAATCCGTATGGAAGAAAAATGATTGATACCGGCGGATCTAGCTCAGGCAGTGCTGTGGCAGTAGCTGCCAATTTCTGTGCGGCTGCCGTTGGTTCAGAAACTTCAGGTTCTATTTTATCGCCTTCAAGTCAAAATTCTGTGGTTGGATTAAAACCTACTGTAGGCTTGGTAAGTAGAAGTGGTGTCATTCCAATTTCTGAAACCCTCGATACTGCCGGTCCAATAGCTAAAACGGTAGGCGACGCCGCTATTTTATTAGATGCCATGTATGGTTATGATAAAGACGATAAGAAGGCTATTCGCACCAACCACTCCAAAGGTTTTTATTATAGCAACCTTGAAAAAAATGCTTTGGAAGGAAAACGTTTTGCCGCAGTTAAGCGCTTGATGGAAGATAGTTTATATCTTGAAGCTGTTGAGAAGTTGAAAGAATTAGGAGCAACTATTGTGGAAATTGATGAGACTGAAGCGAGTTTGCCTAACTTTTTAAGATTGCTCAATCTCGATATGAAAAAAGATTTACCGGCATATATGAGTAATTATGCCAATCCGTCGGTTAAAATTTCTAACGTTCAGGATGTGATTAATTTTAATAGTCTAGATTCTATTAATTTTATGCCCTACGGACAAGCCTTATTCAGAGGAATTGTATCCGATAAAGGCGACACCCAATATTTAAGACGCATTAGAGATACGCTTAAAACCAATGGCCGAAAGTTTTTTGAACAACCGTTTAATGCCGATAATTTAGACGGCTTTCTGTCAATAAATAATTACCATGCCGGTTATGCTGCGGTTGCCGAATATCCCGCAATTACAGTTCCTATGGGTTATGCCGAAAATGGCGCACCAAAAGGTTTAACTTTTATAGCCAGACCAAATCAGGAAAAGAACTTGTTAAAATGGGCTAAGTCTTATGAGCAGGCTAGTAAAAAGCGAATTGCACCTAAAAATTATAATTAAAGTTCAATTAAATTTACTCAATTTTGGTTGTTATATCGATGAAAGAGAAATCGGATATCAACAATAAAAAAGTCCTATTAAATTTCAGATGAATATGTGGCTATGTTGCATGCGACGAATGGTTATTACTTAACATAAATACTATAGATGCCTTGCAATTTCCGTTAATTGTCCCCTTGAGGGGACTTTAGGGGTGTAATAATTTTAAAGAAAGGCATAAATCAGAAATAAAAATTTACAAGGCCCTATTTTATTTAGAACCCCCAAAGTCAAAAAACTAGGAACATTAAATGGATTCATTAACTCAAATCGTTTTAGGTGCTGCTGTTGGAGAAGCTGTATTAGGAAAAAAAGTAGGCAATAAGGCCATGTTTTATGGCGCTATAGCAGGGACCATTCCTGATTTGGACATTGTAGCCAACCTTTTAACAGACGCCATTACGGCTATTGAAATACACAGAGGTTTTACCCATTCTATTTTCTTTTCGGTGGTGTTTGCACCCATTTTTGGATGGTTGGTTTCCAATATTGAAAAAAAATCGGGACTGAGTTGGAAACATTGGAGCTGGCTGTTTTTTTGGGCATTAATTACCCATCCAATTTTGGACGGTTTCACCACCTGGGGTACCCAATTTTTTTGGCCTTTTGAATACCGGGTGGCCTTGAAAACCATTTTTGTGATCGACCCACTTTACACATTCCCTTTTTTATTGTTTTTGATTTTAACAATGTTTCAAAAGCGCACTTCACCAAAACGCCGTTTTTATAACCGTTTGGGATTAACAGTGAGCAGTAGTTATCTTCTAATTACGCTTATTTTAAAGGGAATAACCTACGCAAAATTTGAAGAAGCATTGCAAGAACAACAAATTGCATACAACCAGCTTCAAACCAAACCGGCTCCTTTAAATACTGTTCTTTGGTATGCCAATGTTGAAACAGAGGATGCTTTTCTGATCGGTGATTATTCCCTGTTTGATTCAAAACCCATTACCTTTCATTCATTTCCAAAAAATCATCATTTATTGGGTGATTGGATTCAAAATCCGAATGTAAAACGACTTATAAAGATTACAGAAAATGGATGGTTTACCATCTCTAAAAAGAAAGATCAATTATATTTTAACGATTTGCGCTTTGGACTCCTAAACAACAATCCAAAAAATCCTGAATTTGCATTTACTTATCTGTTATACGAGAAAGAAGGTATTATCTATGCCAAAGAAACTGAAAAAAATAGGGGAGATGCTCAAAAATTATTGGGGGATTTGTGGGAGAGAGTTAAGGGTAATTAATAATTCAGAAGAAGTATTACTAACTCTTGGAAGATCATAGCTTCTCGAAAAAAACCGCCAGTTATCTTTAAGCAAAGCCGTAATATTAATCTTTCTTTTTATCGTTGTGTAATTTGGTACGTTGATAGCTTAGACAAAATAGTACTAAGTTGAAAACTTCGGATAGCATATTGGAAAAAGTCAATCGCCTAAAAATTACTTCTAATCTGAAAGCGCATTAATCCGCAACCACAACTCATTATCAAAACCCGACAACGCAAAATTAGCCTCGTCTGCAGGTTGTCCCATTCTAACCACAACCAATTGTTTACTTGGTACAATGTATATTTTTTGGTCGTCTCTGCCCAAAGCACAATACATATCATTTGGGGCGTTGGGTATGAGTGAACCGTTAAACTGAAATTGTGTTTGTGGCAGCCTGTAAGTCGATTTTCCATTCAACCACCACATATAGCCATAAGCTTGATTGAGATTTTGAGAGGTATTCACCGCATCATTTAAAAAATCTTGTGGAATGATTTGATCATTTTCCCATTTACCATCGGCGTAAATTAATAGACCAAAACGCGCCATACTTCGCGTATTACTCCAATAGACATTAAAATCATCACTTGCAATCCAGGCGCCGGACATCCCAATTTTGTTTTTTAACCTGCTATTAAAATAATTGTCCCATGATAGACCTGTTGATTGTGCAACAACATCCTGAAGTTTCTTATAAACATTGTGATACGCCCAACGCGTTCCGGCATCGGCAGTGTACTGCAAATTATCAGGCGATACATTATTGCCTAAGGCGTCGTTTAAGCCTGAAGTCATGGACAGTAAGTTTTTGCAGGTAATTAAATTTTCTTTTTCTAAGGGTGCGCTGGTCCAACCGGTTCCTATGTAATCAGATACTTTGTTGTTGATGTTGATAAATCCTTCTCTTTCGGCAATACCGGTAATGGCCGTGGTAAGCGTTTTTCCGGCACTGGCCCAATACCAAGGCGAAGTTGCTGTATGGTTATTAAAGTACGATTCAATCACTATTTTTCCGTTGTGTAGAACCATGAAACTTTTCGTGTTTTTTTCTTCTAAAAAATCGAGTAGTGGTTGTAATTCGTTGTTATTCCATCCTAATTCTGCGATGCTTTTGGTTTCCCATACATCCGAATTAATAGGCGGAAAATAAATCTCTTCCTCCGGAATGATAACAGTTGGCGGATTGTCGTCTTCAGAGGAACAAGTGAAAAGAGCCAATATTAAAAAAGGTATAATTTTGAATTTGATTGACATGGCCGTGTAGAATTTTCTTTATAAGACTTAAAAATATATAAAAGGTTTAACATTGGTTGTATCTTTGCAACTTCAAATTGATGGTATGCGTACTAAATCGTTAAAAAAGAATAGAATTAATGTAGTCACACTGGGCTGTAGTAAAAATGTTTACGACAGCGAGGTGCTTATGGGGCAATTAAAAGCTAGTGGCAAGGATGTTGTGCATGAAGAAGAAGGCAATATTGTGGTGATTAATACCTGTGGATTTATTAATAATGCCAAAGAGGAAAGCATCAATACCATCTTGGAATTTATGCAAAAAAAGGAAGCCGGCGAAGTCGATAAAGTATTTGTTACAGGTTGTTTAAGCGAACGTTACAAGCCCGATTTACAAAAGGAAATTCCTAACGTTGACCAGTATTTTGGCACAACCGAATTACCATCATTATTGAAAGCTTTGGGTGCCGATTACAAACATGAGTTAATAGGTGAACGACTAACCACAACACCCAAAAATTACGCCTATTTAAAAATTGCCGAAGGTTGCGACAGACCTTGCAGCTTTTGCGCCATACCATTAATGCGCGGAAAGCATAAATCTACCCCGATTGAAGATTTGGTGAGTGAAGCCGAAAAATTAGCAGCCAAGGGCGTAAAGGAACTGGTTTTAATTGCACAGGATTTAACCTACTACGGACTCGATTTATATAAAAAGCGCAATTTGGCCGAACTCCTTGAAGCTTTGGTAAAAGTAGATGGTATTGAATGGATACGATTGCATTACGCTTTTCCAACAGGATTTCCTATGGATGTGTTAGATGTGATGAATCGCGAACCTAAAATTTGTAATTATTTAGACATTCCTTTACAACATATTTCTGATGATATCCTAAAAAGTATGCGTCGTGGTACCACTAAAGAGAAAACCACTAATTTATTGCGTAAATTTAGAGAACACGTACCCGGTATGACTATTAGAACTACTTTAATCGTAGGTTATCCCGGTGAAACCGAGGCGCATTTTCAAGAGCTGAAACAATGGGTAAAAGAGATGCGCTTTGAGCGGTTGGGATGTTTTACCTACAGCCACGAAGAAAATACGCATGCTTTTAATTTGGTAGATGATGTTCCTGAAGAAGTAAAACAACAGCGCGCCAACGAAATCATGGAGTTGCAATCTCAAATTTCATGGGAACTCAATCAATCAAAAATTGGTAAAATTTTTAAGGTAGTCATTGACCGAAAGGAAGGCAATTATTTTGTGGGTCGCACGGAATTTGATTCCCCAGATGTAGACAACGAAGTCTTAATCAATGCTGCCGATACCTATTTAAAAACCGGGGAGTTTGCTACGGTAAAAATATCAGCTGCCGAGGATTTTGATTTGTATGCAGAAGTGGTAAGCAATTCCTAAATGCGGTAATCAATCAAATCGCCTTCAATCTTAAACGGGTGAAATCGCGAAAACATCTCTTCTGAATACCAGCCTAACTCGCGCGTTTTTTTAACCATTTCGGCGTGTTTGGGGTTTTGGTAGGCGTATGCCATCATCTGCGAACCTTGCTTCCAAAGTGAAAAAGTAGCCTGCATTAAAATAGGCCATTCGCCAATGCCTTTGGTAAAAATGAGTCCGTCATAACCATCCATCGAATTGGAGACTGACGGTACATGCTTCCAGAATTTGTAAGCCAGTTTGGGTTTTATGGTGGCTCGGGTAATCACTGCCATGGGTTTTTGTTCGTCGTATTTTGCTGTGGCAATAAATGGTTCTTGTTGGCTCCATTGGCCGTGAGCCTTGATGTTATGCATATAAATATGACTAGATCTTTCAGCTGTATTGGTGTATGTTTTAAGGATGTTCGAGTTTACAAACTGATCAGCGGCTTCTTCAGAATTAAACACCGTTAACAAACCAAACACCGAAAAATCAGGCCAGATTGAAAATCCGTTACCACTGCCACTGCCAAGCGCTTTCCAAAAAGTTAGACCTTCAATGGTTTGATTTAACAGAGCCGGACGTCCCATTCTCACAAAAGCATTCCATTTGTTGGCAAAGCCTCTGTATTTAAAAAATGAAATGACTGTTGTTTGGGGCATCGATTAAAATGGGTTGTTTATTTTATAACTTTTAATGCATAAGGTTTAAGCCTTGTGTTGATTCAATTTAAATTTTTTAAAATTTATCCATTAAATCAATATACAAAACACCATTGAGATGATCAACTTCATGCTGAAAAATAATGGCTGTAAAATCTTCAACCATTTCGGTTTTGTGTTCACCATCTAAAGTATCGTATTCTAATAAAATAGCATAAGCTCTGCAATTAAGCGTTTCTCTTCTGTTAGGAATAGATAGGCATCCTTCGGCGCGGGTTTGCTTTTTTTGAGAATATTGCACAATTTTAGGATTTAGATAAACCTCAAAAGGAAATTCTTCTTTATCAAAACGCTGTACCCAAATAATATTTTTTAATATGCCGACTTGTGGTGCCGCAATGCCAACACCTAACGAAATGCTATCTCTAACGGTGGCATACAATCTGTTGGTGAAATGTTTTAAAATAGTATCACCTTTGGTAATAACAACGTCTTCACTTTTTTGTCTCAACAACAGCGAATCTTTCACATTATTGATTTTAAATACACGCATGGGTTTATCACCATCAGCATTTAAAATCATTGAGCGTTGTTGCTGATTAAAATTGGAAGTAGCTTCCTTTATATTTTGTTTTTTTACGGCACAACTAGATACTATGCTGACAATAAAAAGGTATAAGCCAAAGCGAAAGATTTGTTTCATAATTATTGAGGTTGGTTTTTCAAAATATTCAGAAATTGTTTACCGTAAACGCCGGCTAAGCCTGCGGCTAAACCTCCAATAATTCCGGTTAAAATTATCAGTAAAATAGTATTGTTTACATAGAGTAGTTGTGCTATTTTTTTGGCTAAAATAAAATCATTACTTGCACTAATAATGCTTGTTTGAAAACTCCAAAGGATAAAGATAGCCAAAAATGGAGTAAAAAAAGCAAGCCACTTTTTCAACGGAAACAGGATACCGGCAACAAAAGCAGCAACCATTACATTCCACCAAGGTAAAAAGAAGCTAAATAAAAGACCTAAAATTAGAGTGGCGATAAAATTTTTATGAATTGATTTCATCATTTAGTTTTTTGGTTTTAACGTTTGGCTATTCATAGGTTGCTCCGGCTCATTTGGAAATTGCATAAAAATAATTTTTCTATAGTTTCCTGCCGCCCAGTCATCAATTAAGTTGTCGTAATATTTACTGCCCGGATTACCCGATTGCCCTCCCGGATAGATTCCAAATGCCTTTGGAGGATTACTCATTTCAACAATCATTTTCCACGACGGACCGTGATTTTTCTTAGTAGCATTCACGTTATCACCATTACCGCCAATAGGTAAATTAAATCTGCTAAAGGCCGGCAGACCTTGAAGTAAGTGTCCTACATAGGTGGCTTTGTAACGCTCCCAGTTGTAGCTACCGTTTTTATTTTGCCAATCTGTGATGGTATTGACAGTTTCTATAAATGATTGATGCACCAGTTCTTTGGCAGTTTCTTTCTGCGGTGTGTCAACAATGTCCATAAATTCATGGTCGGGATAGTTATTTAAAATATAAATAGTTTGGTATGTAAAGGGCTTTTTAAGGGCTTGCGCTTCGCTGTCAAATTCATCCCACATTAATTCGTATAATTTGCTAAACCAGGTCTCAAAAATACTGGTTCCAACTTCGTTGGTGTTGTTTAGGTAGTTCCAATTTGAAATTTCATCAAATATGCGCTTCTGCTCCGCAGATAGTTTGTTCGGGTCAATATAATTTAGCATGGTAGGCAATGCTTCGGAAGCTTTTAGGCTAAAGTTATTGTTTTGAAGATTTTTGAAGTCTTCAATATCAAATTTTTCTTTACTTCTTAAAAAGTCATTTATAATTCTATTTCGGTAGGCCTCGTAACCGTCGTTAAAGACATAGTAAGGATAACTCTTATCTACGGGATGTTGATTGGCCGAACTTATGAAGCCGCGTTCAGGGTTTAAGATATGAGCGTTGTGTTCTTGAGGAATAAATCCCTGCCAATCGTGCTCCGGATTGCTACCGTCCATCAGGAACTTTCCTTGACCTTCCCATTTATTTGGAAATTGTCCTTGTATCCATAGTGCAATATCACCCTCACGCGAAACGAAAGCGAAATTTTGCGCCGGAGCCACAAAATGTTTAATGGCCTCTTTGTAATCGTTATAATTTTTGGACTTATTAAGTTCTAAAAGTGTACGTTGATTATTCCCACCAATGTGTGCGGTCCATTGCATGGCATAACCAACAAGTTCATTATTAGTGTTAAAACTGCTGTCGTAACTTACGGGGCCATGATGCGTATAAGCAACGGAGTCAATATAGCTATCGGCATTTCTTTGTTTGATAATTTCGGTTCTGTAGGTTACTTGTTTCCATTGGTTATCGTGTAAATACGATTGTCGAGTACTATCTTTAAATGTTATTTTGTACCAATCTTTTACATCTCTTGTAGCATTGGTAGCGCCCCAAGCAATATCGTTATTGAAACCAATAACTATACCTAATGCGCCCGGAAGCGTAGCACCATAAGTATTGCGCTCAGATGTAGCCAATTGCATAACATACCATATAGATGGGATATTGAGGCTTAGATGCGGATCGTTAGCTAAGATGGGATTTCCTGATACCGATTTTGCGGCACTAACAGCCCAATTATTACTACCGTTGTTGGGATCGGGTTTTTCAAAAGTATTGGCAATGGCATCTTTTGGTAATTCTGAAAAAGGCACTTCAACCTTTACAGGGTTAATATCACTCCAGTCCCGTTCTTTTGGAATAATAGGGTCGTTGACATCAAAAAAATCAGGAAATAAAAAATCGAAATTTTGTTTTCCAAATTTTCTTAAAGTGTTGGTAAATTCTAAATCATAGTCTCGCGCTGCCAGCATATCTGTCATATACATTAGCAATAAAGCTGTTTTAGTAGGTGTCCAAAGCTCAGGCTTGTAATCTAACAACTTGTACTCAACGGGATATTTTGAAGGGTTTAAAGAATTAATATAGTTGTTAACGCCATTAGTATAGGCATCAATCAATGACATGGTTTCGGGATCTTGTGCCATTTTAGCTAAGGCTTGTTCTGCACCATAAACCATACCTTTTCGTCGTTGAGTACGATCAAAATTAAGTGCTTTTTCACCTATAATCTCAGAGAGTCTACCGGCTGCAGCATGGGTTTGAAATTCCATTTGCCAAAGACGGTGTTGGGCGGTAATATATCCTTGCGCTGTATATAAATCGGCATCATTTTGAGCGAATACATGCGGAATCAGGTCATCGTCATAATAAACCTTCACTTCATCCAGTAAGCCCTCAATGCTTAAGGTTTCAGCAGGTAAGTCACTTTCTTCGTTTTGCCAGAAGCCGGTTTGCGGACTTAAAAAATGTCCTAACGGTGGAACGTCACCAAATTTATTGTTCAAAGCGTAAAAAACAGCAATCACTGCTATGAGTGATAGTAAAAATTTAAATAATTTCATTGTAAAACTATGTAATCTATGATGAGTTGAAAAGTTTCGGGTTTTTTATTGCCAATTAAAAAAGCAATTTCTTCCAATGATTCACCTTTATAGTTAGGTATATCTAAGCGATTTCCTCGAAACCTTGGGTACATTTCAGAAAATGGTATCTCAATTTCCTGCCATTCGCCGGTTGTTTTAAATTCATATACATAACTATGCCTGTCGTATAAATTCGATTTACATCTAAATTGATAGACCTTACCATCGCCTTTAACTTTTAATATAAATTTTGAATGTTTGGAAACGTTAGTGTTTTTTACTGAATGTCGCACAGAGGCAAAACCGCCATTATTTTCTAATTTTACCGTACCACTAAAAATACCATTTTGTTCATTTGTTAGTTTTATGGTACTGGTTGAAATGCCACCCATCACACCGTCGTTAACAATAATCCAATCTGTAGTTTTGAAATCACTTGAAAATTTAAAAATTTGAGTTTGCGACATGAGTTGTAAGGGTAAAAAGGTAAGAAAAACAATAGTTTTAAAAGACATCTTTAGGTTACTTCAAATAAATTTCCTTGATTAATACTTTACCTAAATGCTCATTGAGCATTGCTATGATTTTCTCTTTTCCATAGCTCAGTTCTTCTCTTAATACACTTGAAGTTAATTTTATATGTAGCTTATGGCCTTGAAGATTTACGGATTCGGTATAGTTAACAACGCCATTGCCCATAAGTTGGGCCCATGCTTCACGCACTTCAACCTGGTCTAAACCGGCTTCCAGTTTGTTGTCTTTTACAAAGGTTTTTAACAGTTGAGATATTGGTAAATGTTCGTTTTCACGCTTGCTCATAAATCTAAATCAAGAGGTTGATAACGCTTATAAAGATACACATCTTTTCTGGAGTTTATAATCATTAGTTCGTCTTCAGTGGCTTTTAACACTGTTTCTTTCCAGGTTGACATTTGTGTTTTGTAATATAAATTTAAACTATCGTTTTCAATTTTTATTTGAACAGCCTCGGCGTCTTGAGACATGGTGTAGCTGCCATCGATATTGGGAATGAGTTTTTTTCTAAAACCTTTTAAGCTATCGTTCACCATGATATAGTCTATAGATGCATTAAAATTATACTCTTTTTCCAGTCCGTCATGCATTTGTGCTTTACTAATTTCCCAATAGCCGTTAAGGTGAGTGAGCATTTTTTTCGGATTTTGGCTACATGAAAATAAGGTTGCAACCAAAGCTAATACTAAAAAGTTTTTCATAATTTAAATATTTTATAACTCTGATGAATTTGTTTAACGACTGCTTCGGTTCTATCAGCATGGGTATCGCTTAAAAATATTTGTCCGAAATGTTCATCGTTTACCAGTTTGATAATTTGTGCTACGCGGTTCTCGTCTAATTTATCAAAAATGTCATCTAATAAGAGTAGTGGTGCGACATGACTTTGCTGTTTGATAAAATCAAATTCAGCTAATTTTAAGGCAATTAAAAACGATTTTTGTTGGCCTTGACTACCGAATTTTTTAATAGGATGTGTGTCTATTTCAAAATTCAAATCGTCTTTATGGACGCCAACACCGGTGTATTGTAAAATTTTGTCTTTTGCAAGATTGGTTTTAAGCAAGCTTAAAAAATCTCCTTCAAATAAATCGCTTTTATATTGAATGTCAATTGATTCTTTGTTATCACTGATCACTTCATAACGATTTTTGAAAATTGGAATAAAAATTTCAAGAAATTCTTTTCTTACCTGGTGAATTTGCTGCCCATAGCCGTTGAGTTGTTCGTTGTAAATACTTAAATTATCGGCGTTAAATGTATTATTAGCTGCAAAATACTTTAGTAAGGCGTTGCGCTGCGCCAAAACTTTGTTGTAATTAATAAGGTTTTGCAGATAGGTTTTATTGCTTTGCGAAATCACCGTGTCTATAAATTTTCGTCTGGTGTCGCTGCCTTCAATAATCAGGTCGCGGTCTGCCGGAGAAATTATTACCAAAGGCACAAAACCAATATGGTCGCTGAATTTGTCGTAAATTTTATCGTTGCGTTTGATAACTTTTTTCTGCCCTTTTTTGAAGGATACCACAATTTTTTCTTCCTGTTGATGCTTATCAAAAACACCATCAATCACAAAAAAAGATTCACCGTGCTTAATATTTTGGGTGGTAATTGGATTGAAATAACTTTTGCCAAAAGCCAGATGAAAAATAGCATCCAAAATATTTGTTTTACCTTGTCCGTTAGCACCAACAAAGCAATTAATTTTACTGTCGAATCGGTAAGATTCGCTTTCAAAATTCTTGTAATTTAGTAAGGATAACGATTTTAAAATCATTAAATAAGATTGAGCAATTTTTATCTAGAAACTAATTTAGCCTATATAGGGCAAGTGCTTTGCAAAATAACAAATAAATAAGCTTTTAAATACCAATAAAAATTATATTTTTGCGGCGCAGAAAATGAGAATATATGGCAACTTATAAGAAAAGAGGATACAAACCAAAAACACAAAAAGAAAAGAACGAAGCCATTGAGGAGCAATCAACTACGGCTGAAGTTTTTAATACATTAGACGAGTCGGCATCAAAAACTGAGGAATGGGTTGCAAAAAACCAGAATTATATCTTTGGTTTTGTCGCAGCGGTTGCTGTTATAATTTTGGGTTACCTGGGTTATCAAAAATATATTTTAGAGCCTAAGCAAGAAGAAGCTATGAACGAGATGTTTAAGGCGCAACAGTATTTTGATCAGGCCGTTAATGGTGTTGAAAGGGATTCTTTATTCAATATGGCTCTAAGTGGTGGTGAAGGAAAATTTGGAATGCTTGACATTGTAGAAGAGTACAGTGGGACCCCTGCTGCAAATTTGGCAAATTATTATGCCGGTATGTCTTATCTAAATTTGAAAGACTATCCAAATGCTATCAAATACCTTACTAAATTTAAGAGTGACGATTTAATGCTTAACCCAATTGCAAAAGGTGCTATTGGTGATGCATTTGTGCAAATTAATCAGCCCGAGGAAGCATTGGAGTACTACGAAAAAGCCATCGCCGCTTCAACTAACGATTTTACAACACCATTATATTTGTCAAAGGCAGGAAAGCTGGCGTTGAGCTTAGATAAAAACGATAAGGCGCTTAAGTTTTTTGAACGTATTAAAACTGAGTTTTCCACTTCAACCGAGGCCGCTAATATTGATGTGTTCATAGCCAAAGCCAAGGCAAAACTTTAACAGCCTAAATTCTATGGCTACCGAAGGAACTAATTTATCGGGTTATAACAAAGCTTTATTGCCAAACGGCGAAAAGTTTCGTGTTGGTATTGTGGTGTCGCAATGGAATGAAGATATTACATCGTCTTTGTACAAAGGCGCTTTCGATACACTTTTAGATCTAGGTGTTAAACCGGTTAACATTATTAAGTGGGAAGTTCCCGGAAGTTTCGAACTTATTTATGGTTGCAAAAAAATGCAAGAGCAAATGGTCAATGCCGTAATTGCTATTGGCAGCGTTATTCAAGGTGAAACCAAGCATTTTGATTTTGTTTGCGATGCGGTAGCACAGGGCATTAAAGACTTGAACGTTAACCGCGAAACCCCCGTTATTTTTTGTGTCTTAACCGATAATAATAAACAACAGTCTATCGATCGTAGCGGTGGTAAACACGGCAATAAAGGCGTAGAAGCTGCGGTAGCTGCCGTACAAATGGCAGATTTGAGAATGAAAGCTTAATTTAAGGGCTTAATTTTTCAAATATTTAAGAGTATTCATTCACCTTTTACTTAGTTTTTAAGTAATTTCGTATGCAGATGTATTCAGCAAAATTTGGTGTTAAAACAACAAAAATACAAGCGATTTAATTATAAACCGCGTTTTCAAGACGGCAGTAAAGATTCTCAAAAGGAAAGTTTTGAAGACAAATGGCTGCGCGAAAGACAAGGCAACCGGCACAAAACTTTTAAGATGTCAAGATTAACATTATTACTCATTTTATTAGTAGTGGTATTAATTTTGATGTATGTGCTGTCTAATATTTCAGATGACTATGCGTTATTTTAAACCTCTAAAAAATAAAAGTTATAACTACAAACCTCGCTTCTATAAAGGCGAAGGAAGCCCTTATGAGGTCAAACGAAAGTTTAGCGAATTTAGAGTTAACGATCATAAGAGTATTGGAGTTAAGCAACGTTTTGTAAATGCATTAACCGATTATAAAACCAACCCCGATAAAAAGGCCAATAAGCGGGTTTTATTAATTGTTGCAATTTTGGTACTAATCTTTATGTACATCATTGATTTTGATTTATCAATATTTGTAAAGCAGCGTTAATGGCAGATATTATACAATTGTTACCCGATCATGTAGCTAACCAAATTGCGGCCGGAGAAGTTGTACAAAGGCCTGCTTCGGTGGTTAAGGAATTGGTTGAAAACGCCATAGACGCAAATGCTACCAGTATCAAACTTATAGTTAAGGAAGCAGGAAAAACCCAAATTCAGGTGATTGATAACGGCAAGGGTATGAGCGAAACCGATGCCAGATTGTGTTTTGAACGCCATGCCACTTCAAAAATCAAATCGGCCGATGACTTATTTCAATTACAAACCAAAGGCTTTCGTGGCGAGGCACTTGCCAGTATTGCCGCCATCGCTCATGTGGAACTCAAAACAAAATTAGAATACAACGATCTTGGTACTGCCATTGTTATTGAAGGTAGCGAAGTAAAATCTCAGGAAGTGGTGGTGACGCCACAAGGCACATCCATTTCGGTAAAGAACTTGTTTTTTAATATTCCGGCGAGACGCAATTTTTTAAAGTCTCATACAGTAGAACTCAGGCATATTGTTGATGAATTTCATCGCATAGCATTGGCGCATCCTTCTGTTGAATTTATACTGTACCACAACGGAAGCGAATTGTTTAATTTACCCAAAAGTAATTATCGCCAGCGCATCGTCAATGTGTTTGGTTCCAAGATAAACGATAAATTGGTGCCCGTTTCCGAAGATACTGAGATTGTGAAAATAACAGGTTTTGTGGCAAAACCCGAATATTCGCGTAAAACCAAATCAGAACAGTTCTTTTTTGTAAACAATCGATTTATCAAAAGTGGCTATTTAAATCATGCTGTGAGTGCTGCTTTTGAAGGTTTGCTTAAGGAAGGTTATTACCCTAGTTATTTCCTGAATCTTGAAGTAGATCCGCATAGTATTGATATCAATATTCATCCCACCAAAACCGAGATTAAGTTTGAAGACGAGCACACTTTGTACGCCATAATTCGTTCGGCCGTTAAACATAGCTTGGGTCAGTTTAATGTGGCCCCGGTTTTAGATTTTGACAGTGATACCAATTTAGACACACCCTATAGTTATAAAGACAGACAAGCTGTTGCACCAGCCATTCAGGTGGATAGAAATTACAATCCTTTTAAAGATTCAGGTTATAAATCATCTGTTCAAAGACAAAATGTTACCCAGTGGGAAAGTTTATATGTTGATACACAACCTGCACCTTCAATTGAATTACCTAATGAAATGGAATTTGAAAGTGAAGCTGTAAAGCAACAATTATTTCAAAATTCTGAAGAAACTCCAGCTAGTGCCGTTTTTCAATTACAGCATAAGTATTTAGTGAGTTCTTTAAAATCAGGTTTGTTGGTCGTAGATCAATATAGGGCGCACCAGCGGATTTTATATGAATCTTTTTTGAAAAATATGACTGTAAAATCAGCTGTGAGTCAGCAATTGCTGTTTCCTTTAAAGTTGTACTTTTCAAGTAGCGATATAGAAAATTTAAAATCTTTAAAAACCGAATTAGAGCAAAGCGGATTTATTTTTGAAAGTTTTGGTAACGAAACTATCGAAATTTCTGGAGTGCCATTTAATGTGTCCGACAGCGAAATCCCTATCATTTTTGAGCAGCTCATAAGCGATATAGAAAATGAAGTTCCCGAAGCCAATTTTAGTACTACCGATTTATTGGCCAAATCTATGGCGAAGAGTTTAGCGGTAAAACGCGGTCAACAACTAAGCAGAGAAGAGCAGGAGCATTTATTAAATAGTTTATTTGCTTGCAAAGAACCGTCGGTGTCTCCAGATAACAAACCAACTTTTATTACTATTGAAACCGGTAAACTTGACAAAAAATTTATTTAAATGAGAATAGGTATTACAGATACTGTTAAACATTTATTGATTATCAACATCATTATGTTTTTAGGAACCATGTTTGTGGGTAACGGCGAATTATTTTACCGTTGGTTCGCCTTGTATTTTCCTGAAAACAGTCTGTTTCAGCCCTGGCAAATTATTACCCATATGTTTATGCATGGTGGTGCTAGCCTTGATGCCAAAGAATTTAGTATAGCACATATTTTATTTAATATGTTTGCTTTATGGATGTTTGGAACAGCAGTTGAACAGCGATTGGGTTCTAAGAAATTTTTATTTCTATATATATCGGCTGGTTTGGGTGCTGTATTGTTTCAGTTGGGTTTCTATTATTTTCAATATTTTCCAATAGAAACAGAATTAATTCAATCTGGGTTACTACAATCTGAAATCCATGAAATACTTGCATTGAGGGATATAGATAAGGAAATTACTCAAGTTCAATTATCGCAATTAAGAGAATTATATAACATTCACAGAACTTCAATGGTTGGTGCCTCAGGTTGTATTATGGGGGTATTGGCAGCTTTTGGTATTATGAATCCCAATGCAGAGTTGATGCTGATATTTTTGCCAATTCCTATTAAGGCCAAGTATTTTATACCCGGTATTATTATTTTAGATATTGTTTCGGCATTTACTGGACAATCGTTTTTTAGTCCGAGTAATACCGCCTATTTGGCACACGTTGGTGGTGCGGTTATTGGGGCGTTAATCATGTGGTTTTGGAAAAAAAATCAGTTTGATAAATACAGGTGGAATTAAAAGATGAAAACGATAAACGACTTAAAATACAAGTATTCTAATCTTAATGCGCTTGAAAAAATCATCGTAGTTAATGCGGTTATATTTATAATCACACTTCTATTAGGGGTAGCCAAACTTACTTTTATTAAAGACTGGTTTGCATTGCCTTCCGATTTTTTTGATTTTTTATTGCAGCCTTGGTCAATTATCACTTACGGTTTTTTACATGCAGGCCTATTTCATGTGTTGTTTAACATGCTGATGCTGTTTTATTTTGCCAGAATCTTGCTTAATTTATTAAATGAAAAAATTGTACTAAGTGTCTTTTTTATGGGAATTGTTACCGGCGGATTGGCATTTTTAACCTTTTACAATCTGGCTCCTGAAAGTATGGTGGTTAAAACGAATTCGGTGGTGGGGGCTTCTGCCGGCGTGAGCGCATTACTGATGTTTATTTGTATTTATCTACCTTACACTCAAATTAGGATATTTACCTTTAATGTTAAATTACTTTACATTATGTACGCTTTTATCTTTTTTGATGTTATTGGTTTGCTTGGCCCCAATCAAGGTGGCAATATAGCGCATATTGGAGGTTTTATTTTGGGCTATGTCTATGCAAAACAACTTCAGAAGGGCAATGACATTGGTTTGAGCTTTCAGGGGATTATGGATTATTTCGAGAATCTGTTCAGTTCAAAACCTAAACGAAAGGTTAGAATGAGAACGGTTTATAAATCTGAAGTCAAGAAAACAGCCGATGTGGCTAAAAAAGAATTTAATGCCCTGAATAAGCAAAAGCAAATAGATGCCATTTTAGACAAAATAAGTAAAAGTGGTTACGATAGTCTATCTGCAGAAGAAAAGGAATTTTTATTTAAAGCGGGAAAAGATTAGTAGATCTCAACTAATTCAAAATCAAGTCTACATCAGAAAGCAATCCATAGCATCTGCTAAAATATGAATACATAATCCCAAACCTAAAAGTCTTGTCTTTCTAAATAGGGTCATTAAAAAATATACACCAATGGCGTAATAACTGTGCAACGGATGAAAATTAATGCTACATCTTCCTGCTTCAAAAATTGGTGTGGCCAGCAGATGATCTAAATCAATCAATAAACCCAAAAGCATGATGCCATAGGCTGTTTTCCACTGCTTCTTGTAAAATAGCAAAGCCACTAAAAGTGGTCCTAAAAAATGAATCCCATAATGAATAAAGGCCTGTATCATTTTTTTACTCTTAAAGCTTTTAGGTAATTAACGGTATTTGGTCCTTCATTAAAAATTAAATCTAGAATACTCAAGTTGCCAATAAAACCTTGCTTATCTTCAAAAACCTGTGTATAGGAGTCAAAATTTTGTTGAACTTCCTTCTTACAGTATACCAAACTTCTAAAATCTTCAATTTCCTTCGGATGATGCTCAAATCTTTCGGTAAATTTAAAATTGTAAGGTAGTTGTAAACATTCAAAAATGACTTCTAAACACTTCAAATTAAAACTGAAAAGGTTTTGCGCTTCCATTTCAAACAACACCAAAATATCATCGATATAATATTCAAAGAAAGGCGATTTTCTGTAAGCAGATTCCAAGGATTTTAAATGATTGATTTGCCAGTTTTCCTCAGATTTAATCACTACATCTTTGTACAATTGTCTGTTGTTTTGCGAGTGAATTACAGGAATATTTAACTGTAATTTTCCATTAGCAGCGTATATACAGGTTCTATTTCTGTAGGTTTGTTTGAGGTAAGTATCGTGAGCTTCAATAAAACAGTCATTATTTTTTAACATGACTGCCATATGAGCCACATTTGGAAAATAAGTTAAATGTAAAAGAGAAGACATTTTTGGGCCTTTTTATTTAGCCTGTTGTTTTTTCTTTCGCCAAATGCTAAATCCATATATTAAACCCAGTACAACAACAAAATGTATAAAATAGGAGCGAGGTTCGCCTTCACCGCTAACGGTTGTGAAAACGCGTTCGCCACGAATACTCCAATTTTTTATGCCGTCGTTAATGCCTTTAATGCTCATCCATTTAAACACAGGTTTTCCAATAATATGGTCGTGCGGTACAAATCCCCAAACCCTGGAATCTTGTGAGTTATGACGGTTGTCGCCCATCATCCAGTAGTAATCTTTTTCAAAGGTGTAACTATTTGTAGGATTCCCGTCTATTAATACCTGATTGCCATTTACGGCTATCTTATGATTTTCGTAATGGGTGATGGCGTGTTTATACAAGGGTAGATTGTCTACAGTAAGCTGAATGGATGTGCCGGCTTTTGGAACGTATAAAGGTCCGAAATAGTCGTTATTCCAGTTATAACTTGGGTCACTTGGGAAAATATCCGATGAACGCTGACCTTCAACTGCTTTTCTTACGCTTACTGATGCCACATCAGGATGATTTTTAAGCTTCGCTACGTTTGCTTCTGTTGCGGCAGGAATGATGTAAACTTGTTGTTGTTGGTCGATACCTAGGCCATCTGTAATGTCAAATTTTTCAAGGATACGGTACATGTCCATAGGCGCCAATTGTCTTTTAAATGTGAGGTTATAAGAAAATTGAATATGCGCTCTGTCGGGCAATTGATTTTGTTTTCCGTTAATCCAAACATAACCATTTTTAATTTCGAGTGTGTCGCCTGCTATAGCCACGCATCGTTTTACATAGTTGGTTTTTTTATCGATAGGTTTGTAATAGTATTTGTCTGTATGGCGCATATCCAACATGGTGTCAGTAGGCCAGTTAAATACTACAATATCGTTATTTTTTATTTTTTCGAAAGCCGGAAACCTAAGGTAAGGCAGTTCAAATTTTGGCAGATATGATTTCACCTTTAAAACGGGTAGTGTATCGTGTACCATGGGTGCCGCGATGGTTGTCATTGGCACTCTCGCACCGTAATGCATTTTGCTTACTAACAAAAAATCACCAACCAAGAGTGATTTTTCTAAGGACGAAGTTGGAATTACAAACGGCTGAATGAAATAAGTATGCACAATAGTAGCCGCAACAACCGCAAATAGAATAGAGCTAATCCAATCGCCTGCTGCCGAAGTAGGTTTTAAATCTCTGTTGACAACGTAATTGACATTGTCAATATAGTTGAGGTAATAGTTATAAAATCCTAATGTAACGATTGCTAAAATGGTATCGGTGAGGCTGTTTTTACCAAAACTTCTGGCGGTTTCAACCCATACTGCCGGAAACATAATCAGGTTCACAATGGGCAAAAACAGTAAAATAATCCACCACCAAGGTCTGCTGATTATTTTCATTAAAATGAAGGCATTGTATACAGGAATAAAGGCTTCCCAGGCTTTCCTACCTGCTTTTATATAAAGTTTCCATGTGCCTAGGCCATGAATAATTTGAATGACAAGAATAAATAAAAACCAGTTGTTTAAACTCATTTTTTAGAATTTATGGATAGTTAATGTTTCAAAAATAAGCTAATTAGCCAATGTTTAGTACATCTTTCATAGAAAACACACCTTTTTTATCTTTAAGCCATTCTGCTGCTATTACGGCGCCAAGGGCGAAACCTTGTCTGCTGTGTGCCGTGTGTTTTATTGAAATGCTGTCTACCTCAGAGTTATAGATTACTTCGTGAGTTCCCGGTACATCGGGAATTCGTTTGGCTACAATTTGAAATTCAGATGCTAAGGGATTTTCTAGTTTCCAGCCGGTGTACGACGTGTTCTTAATAATATCGTTGGCTAATGATATGGCTGTACCGCTGGGTGCGTCGAGTTTTTGAGTGTGGTGAATTTCTTCCATGGCTACGCTGTATGACGGTTGTGTTCCCATCAATCCACTTAATTTTTTATTGATCTCAAAAAAGATATTAACGCCTATACTAAAATTTGACGCATACAAAAAACTACCGTTACGCTCCATGCAAAGTGCTACCATGTCATTGTAATGGTCTAACCAACCTGTAGTGCCTGAAACTATCGGTACGTTATTATTTAAACAATTAGAAATGTTTTGAACTGCTGCCGACGGCACACTAAAATCGATGGCAACATCTATATTTTCTAAACTGTAACTTTTGGTATCTGCATCTACTTTTAAAACAATGTTGTGACCTCGCTCTATGGCAATGCCTTCAATAACTTTTCCCATTTTGCCGTAGCCTAAAAGTGCAATGTTCATCTTAAAATTTAAAATTAATGGTTAAACCCAAATCCGTTGTATTGTCCATTTGGTTGTACTTATAATGGGGTTTTACAGCCAGATTTTCATCTACATTAAACTGCATTAAATGTGCGTCTACATTCGCATCTATAATATTAAGCGCATAAAGACCAATGGTAACCAGCAACGAAAGTTCCTGATTACGTCTAAATGTTTGCTGGGCTCTAATGAGTCCGTCGCTTTCAATTCTAGGTGCAGCTAATGGTATGCCGTTGGCATCTGTACCCCAAAACTCATCTGTATTAAAACCGGCCAATCTGCTTTTATAAGCGTCACGATATCTGTTGAGCTCATTGGTGTTATTTATATATAAATAAACGCCCGTACCAATGGCGGCATAAACAATGGGAATTTTCCAGTATTTTTTATTGTAGGCTTGACCTAATCCAGGCAATATGGCTGAGTAAAAAGCCGCTTTTGAAGGTGCTAAAGGATCAATTTGTCTTGAAACAATGGTATCTCTTATAAGAATAAGTTTTTCGTCTTTATTGCTTATAATACTATCGGTTTCTGTTTGAGACCAAGTAAATTGCAAGAAGCCGAGCGCAATAAAAAAAAATAAGAACAGCTTATTTGGCACCCTTTAAAAGTTTTTTAATTCTGTTAAAATCTTCTTCTGAATGGAAAGGAATAGAAATTTTACCTGCGCCATTCTTACCTACTTTAACGTCTATTTTATGACCAAAGTATTCAGAAAATTCTTTGATACCTTTTTTAATGTGTTTTGGAAGTTCAGTTTCGGTTTTGGGTGGCTTACTTTCGGGATTTATGAGCGATTTTACGAGTGCTTCGGTTTGTCTAACAGATAGTTGATTGCTTATTATTTTTTCGTAAATGTCGAGCTGAAGGGTCTGAGATTCAACCGAAATCAATGCCCGACCGTGACCCATAGATATAAAACCATCGCGCATTCCTGTTTGCACTATTGGGTCTAGTTTTAACAATCGCATATAATTGGCGACGGTTGAACGATTTTTTCCAACACGGTCGCTTAATTGTTCTTGAGTAAGGTTTATTTCATCTATTAATCTTTGGTAGGAAAGCGCAATTTCAATAGGGTCTAAATCAACACGCTGAATGTTTTCAACCAACGCCATTTCCAGAGATTCCTGGTCGTTGGCAATTCTAATATATGCCGGAATGGTGGTTAAACCAACCAGTTTTGAGGCGCGGTATCTGCGTTCTCCCGAGACGAGCTGGTATTTATTAAATCCAACTTTTCTAACTGTAATTGGTTGAATTACACCTAATTCTTTTATTGAAGTAGCCAGTTCTTTGAGCGTTTCTTCATTAAAACTGGTACGTGGTTGAAACGGGTTAATTTCAATGGCCTCTAATTCCAACTCTACAATATTACCAACTACCTTATCGGCATTTTTATCCTGAATGCTTTTAATATCGTTTGACGGATCCTTTAATAAAGCCGAAAGTCCGCGACCAAGCGCCTGTTTTTGCGTTGCTTTTGCCATTAGCTCTCATTTTTTTGAATGATTTCGCGCGCCAAGCTTAAATAATTAGTGGCGCCTTTACTACCAACATCATAGTTAATGATACTTTCACCAAAACTTGGTGCTTCACCGAGTTTTACATTACGCTGAATGATGGTTTCAAACACCATATCGCTAAAGTGCTTTTGCACCTCTTCAACCACCTGATTCGACAGCCTTAATCGGGAATCGTACATAGTGAGTAACATGCCTTCGATGTCTAAGGCGGCGTTGTGAATTTTTTGTACGCTTTTAATGGTATTGAGTAGTTTTCCTAATCCTTCTAATGCAAAATATTCGCATTGTATCGGAATAATAACCGAATCGGCTGCTGTAAGGGCATTTAAAGTTAGTAAGCCTAACGACGGTGCACAATCTATTAGGATGAAATCGTATTCGGTTTTAAGATGTGATACGGCTTTTTTCAGCATGTATTCTCTGTCTTCCTTGTCAACAAGTTCAATTTCAATCGCCACTAAGTCTATATGTGCCGGAATAATTGAAACATTTGGCGAATTGGTAGGTATAATGCAGTCTTCTGCTTTTGCAGTGTGTTCTAATAACTGATAAGAACCAATCTCTATACTGTCTACGTCTATGCCCAGGCCAGAAGTGGCATTGGCTTGCGGATCGGCATCTATGAGTAGCACTTTTTTATCTAAAACACCAAGAGAAGCGGCTAAGTTAACTGAGGTAGTGGTTTTTCCAACACCACCTTTTTGATTGGCAATTGCAATGATTTTACCCATTAATTGATTTGGTTTTGAGTAGGTAAAAATACAATTAATTATGAGTTTATAAAACCCAATTTGTTAACAGTTATACAAGGGTTATCATTAAATTAAAACCAATAAAAAAGCAGCGACAAGTTTATTCTCGCTGCTTTCTAAATTATCACACTAAACTTTAATCTTCAGGCATTTGAATGGCTGTAATATAGCCTTTTGTTAAATATTTTTCGGCTACTTTTTGTAGATCGGCTACGGTTAAATTTTCAACATTTTTTTCAAATTCAAGCATGTTGTTAGCATCTTTTTGCTCATAATCACTACCTCTTAACAAACCTAACCAATATCTGTTGGTTTTTAAATCTTCTTTGTGTTTTAGCTTGAGCGATTCTTTAACTTTATTAAGATCAGTTTCTGTTGGACCATCTTTTATGATGAGGTCTAACTCAGCAAGTGCTGCACTTGTAAGTTTATCAACATTTTCGGGTCCGCAAGGGAAGCTGATTGTAAATCTGTACCAACCATATGGAATTTTGCTGATGCTTCCGCCTGCTCCGGCACCGTAAACGCCACCTTCTTCTTCTCTTAATTTTTCAATGAGTTTAATGGTAAGTACTTCGCCTACACTTCTTAGGGCTAAATTTTCTTCAGGACTGTAATCGGTTGGGCCGTTGTAAATGAGTCTCACATTACTTTTTTGGTCTGTTCCGGTTTTAATTACCTTTTTATGACTGCCCGTTAAGGGTCTGTAATCCGGAACGTTGTATGAATGTTCTTTGTTACTGCTTGGTAAACTCGCTAAATAGGTTTCACATAAATCAACCAATTTTGTTTCGTCTAAATTACCTATCAAGTAAAAATGAAATCCGGAGGCATCCGAAAAACGCTCCATATATTTTTGGTGGGCCAAATCGTAATTGGCTTCTTCCCAGCTTTCGGCAGTAGGAAATGGAACGTAGCGCGGATTTCCTTCATTTAGAAACTTACCCAATTCAATTTGAAAAAAGAATTGTGGGTTAGCCAGTAAATTTCCTGCAAACGCCTTTTGTTTATTGACAAAAGACTGAAATGCTTCATCGTCTTTATTTAAAGCTGAAAAATAAAGATGCGTTAGTTGAAACAATTCTTCGAGTGCATCGGGTGTTGAGTTTCCTGAAATATTTTCGCTGTATCCGCCAATTGATGGTCTTACATTCACTATTTTTCCTGACAGTATTTTATTGATATCGTTTATTTTGAAACCATTGACACCTGCTTCGGTTAAGCCGCCATTAGCATTAGCAGTAGCCAGATAATCTTCATCTGAATATAAAGATGTACCACCATATCTGAATGCATCGAACAGTACCTCGTCATTCTTAAAATCGGTAATTTTATAGGTTACTTTTACACCATTACTCAAGGTTATGGTTTTGGTATCTAGTTCATCATTTAAGCTGTAGTCAATAACACTGCCTTTTTTAGGTAATTTGGTAATAAGGCTTTCGGCTACTTCGGCATCTTTGTAAGGTTCAATTTCCATATCATCAATGGCAGCCAGTAGGTCTTTAACTTCTTGTTCAGTTACTTTTTTAAGACCTTCCTTTTCGGGTCCGGTTAAAATAATCACACGATTATCTTCTTTGATGTAATTTTCAATGAGTTGGCTGGCTTCTTCAATTTTAATACCCGGTAGCAATGTCATCATCATGTTGTAATTCCATTCGATACCGGCTATGGGTGTTTGATCTAAATAATTGTTGATATACGCACCAACTATTCTGCCCGATTCTGTTTTGTCTCTGTCTTTATATGCTCTTTCTAAATTGGCAATTAAGTCTTTTTTGGCACGCTCAAACTCGCCTTCAAAAAAACCATGTCTTTTAACGCGTTCGTTTTCAACTAACAATGTTTTTAAAGCTTCTAATTGTTTAGAAGCATCCACAAAGGCACTGGATTGGTAGGCATTTTTATTTCTAGCGAAAGTACCTCCGTAATAAGAAGAACCAAACACAAATGGTGGATTGGGACTATTTCTCAATTCGTCTAATCGGTTATTGATCATTTGCGAAAATAAGGAGCGTACAAGGTTGTCTCTAAAATCTTTAATGGTTTCGGTAGGCTTTTTATTCTCGCGGTCTTTGTACATAATTTGTACATTGGTGAATGATGCCTCAGGATCACTTTCAATTGAAATAAAAGTATCTTCGTGGTTGGGTAAATCGTATTCTTTTCTTTCTCTTGGATTTTTAACAGCGGGGACATCACCAAAATACTCGATGATTTTTGCTTCCAAGGTTTCAACGTCTAAGTCGCCAACCGCAATAACAGCCATTAAATCTGGTCTGTACCAATCCTTGTGATATCTTCTAATAACATCGTAATCAAAGTTTTCGATAATTTCTTTTTTACCTATAGGAAGGCGTTCGGCATAGCGAGACCCATACATCATTTTTGGAAGATAGCGCTGTCTCATTCTTTCGTCGGCGCCTTTGCCAATGCGTAATTCTTCTAAAACTACGCCGCGCTCTTTATCTATTTCTTCATCTTCAAGAAGTGCATTAAATGCCCAGTCTTCTAAAATTTGAAAGCCTTTGTCTAATTTTTCAGGATCATCGCTAGGAATTGGAAGAATGTAAACAGTTTGATCAAAACTGGTATAAGCATTTAAATCGGCTCCAAATTTTACACCAATGCCTTGAAGATAGTCAACTAGTTCATTCTTTTTGAAATTGGTTGTTCCGTTAAAGTTCATATGTTCCATGAAATGCGCCAATCCTTGTTGGTCATCGTCCTCTAGGATCGATCCTGCATTGATAGCTAATCGTAATTCTACCTTGTTTTCAGGTTTGGGATTACTTTGTACGTAATATGTAAGTCCGTTCTCCAATTTCCCGACTTTAACTTTAGGGTCTATTGGAATTTTTTCGGTGAGGTCAATCTTTGCAGCAGAAACAGTGGTGCTTTGTTGTGCTGAAATTTCTGCAAAAATAAGTGTGAACGCACTAAGCAATAGCAGTGCTTTACTTGTGAGGGATTTCATATATTAAAAGTTTTAAAAAGTTGATAATAAATGTAGTAATTATTTTTATACCGAAGACTTTAACGCCTTTTTTTAACATTTATTTTATTTAAAACTTAAAAATTCACCTCATCGATTAATATGTCTAAAATTGAAATTGCAGCTTCGCTAATATTGGTGCCGGGACCAAAAACGGCTACTGCACCGGCATCAAAGAGATATTGATAGTCTTGTTTTGGAATGACACCGCCAACAATAACCATAATGTCATCGCGGCCATATTTTTTAAGTTCTTCAATAACTTGTGGAACCAGTGTTTTGTGTCCTGCCGCAAGCGAAGAAACTCCCAATATATGAACATCGTTTTCTACCGCTTGTTTGGCTGCTTCCTGAGGTGTTTGGAATAGCGGACCAATATCTACATCAAAACCTAAATCGGCGTAGCCGGTAGCCACTACTTTTGCGCCACGATCATGACCATCCTGACCCATTTTGGCAATCATTATTCGGGGTCGTCTACCTTCTTGTTCGGCAAACTTATCGGCCAGTTCGCGAGCTTTTTTAAACAGCGAATCGTCTTTTATTTCTTTACTATACACACCTGAAAAAGATTGAATTTTTGCTTTGTATCTTCCAAATACAGTTTCTAGAGCATCGCTTATTTCGCCCAATGTGGCGCGTTGGCGTGCTGCTTCAACAGCTAAAGCTAATAAATTTTCTTTACCTGATTTAGCGGCTTCGGTTAATTTTGTAAGAGCGACTTTAACTTTGTCGTTATTTCTGGAGGCTTTGAGGTTATTTAATTTTTCAATTTGCTGTAATCTAACGGTTTGGTTGTCTACTTCTAAGGTGTGAATTGGGTCTTCTTCTGCCAATCTGTATTTGTTAACACCCACAATAATATCTTGACCTGAATCTATACGCGCTTGTTTTTTCGCTGCAGCTTCTTCAATTCTCATTTTCGGAATTCCGGCTTCAATAGCTTTTGTCATGCCACCGAGTTCTTCTACTTCCTCGATAAGTTTCCAGGCTTTTTGAGCAATTTGGTGTGTTAGGTTTTCAACATAGTAGCTACCTGCCCAAGGATCGACGGTTTTGGTTATAAAGGTTTCATCTTGAAGATATAACTGAGTGTTTCTGGCAATTCTTGCAGAAAAATCGGTTGGTAGGGCAATGGCTTCATCTAAAGCATTGGTATGTAAACTCTGTGTGCCGCCAAATGCCGCGGCAGCAGCTTCAATGCAGGTTCGGGCCACGTTGTTAAACGGGTCTTGCTCGGTTAAACTCCATCCCGATGTTTGGCTGTGGGTTCTTAAAGCGAGCGATTTTGGATTTTTAGGATTAAATTGTTTTACCAGTTTTGCCCATAGCATTCTGGCAGCTCGCATTTTAGCAATTTCCATAAAATGGTTCATGCCAATGGCCCAAAAGAAAGAAAGTCTTGGAGCAAAGGTATCGATATCCATACCTGCTTCGAGGCCTTTTCTAATGTATTCCAATCCATCGGCCAAGGTATAAGCCAGTTCAATATCGCAGGTGGCACCGGCTTCTTGCATGTGATAACCTGAAATACTAATACTGTTAAACTTTGGCATGTGCTTACTGGTATATTCAAAAATATCTGAAATGATTTTTATGGATGGTGTTGGCGGATAGATATAGGTATTCCGCACCATGAATTCTTTTAAAATATCGTTTTGGATGGTTCCAGAAAGCTGTTCGGGTTTTACGCCTTGTTCTTCGCCGGCAACAATGTAAAATGCCAATATTGGCAAAACGGCGCCATTCATAGTCATAGAAACACTCATTTGATCTAGGGGAATCTGATCAAATAATACCTTCATATCTTCAACAGTATCTATGGCTACGCCAGCTTTACCAACATCTCCCACTACACGCTCGTGGTCTGAGTCGTAACCTCTGTGAGTTGCTAAGTCAAACGCAACCGATAAACCTTTTTGACCTGCGGCCAAATTTCTTCTGTAAAAAGCGTTGCTTTCTTCAGCTGTTGAAAATCCGGCATATTGCCTAATGGTCCAAGGTCTTATTACATGCATGGTGCTGTATGGTCCACGCAAAAATGGTGCAATACCGGCTACATAATTAAGGTGTTCTGCGTTTTCGATATCTGCCTCGGTATATTTACTTTTTACGGCAATACCTTCGGCGGTTTTAAAGTTGGAGGGATTACCGGTTACACCGTTATTACTAACAACAGTGTTTTTAATTTGAATGTGTTGAAGGTCTTTTCGTTTCATTACATTACCATTTTTTGAAGAAATACATCAAAATTAACGTCTTGGAATGGTGTTGTTAAGTTGATGAAAACCGTATGATCATTGCTAGACACGATATAACTGTGTTGAAAGACTTCGGTTTTTTTCTTGGTGTTTTCTATTTTGTAAACCGCTTTAAATATTTGCGGACCACGACTGTCGTCAAATTTGGCTGTAATTTTCGTGAATTTTCTTGGAAGTCCCTTGGCTGCTTCATCTTGATTGGCCCTAATAACAGCAAGTAAGTTAGCTGCCTCTTCTTGATACAGTTGCAAATAAGGTCTTGTATAGATGGAATAGGTAGAACCGGAATCTTTATCGAAATAGATGTAGAAATTACCATCCATCCTTGAACGGGATTTGAACTGATTGACTTCGAAGGCATATTCATCTTTTGTGCCCATTGTTTTTACAAGTTCGAGGTATTCTGCCATGGATGTTCTTTCAAAAATTTCAGGTAAAAACACCTTAATGCCTTCTTTTTCAAGAAAGTGATATTTACCGGGTAGTTCTTCAATATCTTCAGTGGCTCCCCAATTGTTAAACTCTTTTATAGCGTCAACACAAGAATTAAAACTTATGGCAGCGATGATAGTCACTACTAAAATTAACTTTTTACTTTTCATTTTCAAGTCTTTCTTTTTCCAGGTGTTCGGCCAATCTATTTTCAATGATTGGTGCAATAATTGTTTTTACCGGGTTGTACTTTACAAAAGGATATATATCCAGATTGTTTTTTACAGTTTCGTCTTTTTTGGGTTGTTTGTTGGCACCCAACAATACCAAAGCACCTTCATTGAATAGCGCCTGCTCTTTATTGGCGCTATCTTTTATTTTTTTCTGAATTGTACCATTTTTAAGTTGTTCTAACAGTCCTCCGGCTTGCTCAATTTCTTTCAAAAGATTTAAAGCTTTTTCAGCCAGTTGATGCGTAATGTCATTAATATAGTAGTTACCTTCAACAATATTTTCAACTTTATCAAAATAACTTTCGTGTTTTAGAATGAGTAGTTGATTTCTGGCAATTCGGCTTCCAAATTCATTGTCTTTATGATAAATGGCGTCATAAGGTAAATTACACACAACATCTGCACCACCTAATATGGCACTCATGCATTCTGTAGTAGTGCGCAACATATTGTTATTGTAATCGTAAATACTTTTATTTCGTTTACTTGGGGTTGCAATGACTTTGCAATTTATATTCACATTGAACTCAGAGGCGACCGTGCTCCAAAGTAATTTTAATGCTCTTATTTTTGCAATCTCAAAAAAGTAATTGCTTCCTACGGCTACCTTAAAGACAATTTTTAATTGCTGCTTTATAGGCTTTTCTAATTTTGAATCGAGATCATTGAGATACTCACAGGCTTGAGCCATACCATAAGCTAGTTGTTGTGT
Organism: Paucihalobacter ruber; assembly: GCF_006494535.1. Classification (GTDB taxonomy): domain Bacteria; phylum Bacteroidota; class Bacteroidia; order Flavobacteriales; family Flavobacteriaceae; genus Paucihalobacter; species Paucihalobacter ruber. Next base: position 250,639 of record NZ_VHIQ01000003.1, on the reverse strand, counting down.
AATATTGGCACCGGCATTTTGATAATGTTCTAAATCTATGGTAAGGCACTCACTGTTTTGTACAATACCTGAAAACGCTTCCATATCTGTTTTTAAATTGGTATACCAGTTACCCGATACCGATAAGTGATGTATAACATCGTTTACAACAATTATTTCTTTAAGAATTTCATAGGGAATGTTTTTAATGTAGTCATCTGCTAAAAATTTAAAATTAGTAATGATGTTTACATCACTTGGATTGATGTTTTCAAGTAATTCGGTTATCGATACATTGTAATTATCAATTGAAAAAATAATACTTTCGGCACCGCGATTAATAGCTTCTAATGCTTTTTTATTGGCGCTTTTGGCTGTTTTGGCATAAATGTGCTGGCCAATGAGCCACGGTTGCGTTGGTATGTTTAAATTTTTGGGATTTGAAATGTCGTCAGGATGGTAGAAAGGCTTTACGTCAATACCTTCCAGGGTTTTCCAAATAAGTGTCTGATTGTAATCAGCACCTTTTAAATCTACTTGTATTTGCTGTTTCCACTGTGCTGCGGTTACTTCGGGAAACATTTCAAAGAGACGGTTTGTCATAACTATTTATTTTTAACGATGCTATCTTCGTATTCTATGATGTAGATATCTTCGTTCTCTTTTTTCATATAATATTTTTCTCTGGCCAGTTTTTCAATACCATCATCGGTTGAGAGTTGTTTGATGATTTTTTTATCGGCTTCCATTTCCCTGAGATAGTAGTTTTTCTCTTTTTCCAATTCGTTAATTTCCTTGTTTAATTCTCTGTGAATTAGATAGGAGTTGGCATCAAAAAACAACATCCAAATTAAAAATATCAATAAAATCAAAACAAATGGTTTCTTAAGAATGCTTAGAAATTTTGTTGTGTTTTTATTTGTGGTCATAAACTAACCTTTCGTTAATAATGGTTTTAACAATATCTACGGCAACGGTATTATATTTATTATTTGGTATAATAATGTCTGCATATTCTTTAGTAGGTTCTATGAATTGCTGATGCATTGGTTTTAGGGTGTTTTGGTAACGGGCTAAAACTTCGTCTATATCTCTTCCACGTTCGTTAATGTCTCTTTTTAGTCTTCTAATTAAGCGCTCATCGCTATCGGCATGCACATAAATTTTTATATCGAACAGATTTCTTAATTCAGGGTGTGTTAAAATCAAAATGCCTTCAACAATCATAACTTTTCTGGGGTGTGTTAAAATAACATCACCGGTACGATTATGTTTTATAAATGAATATACGGGCTGTTCTATAGTTTGGCCGTTTCTTAGCTGAATAAGGTGCTGTTCCAGCAATTCAAAATCAATAGATCGCGGATGGTCGAAGTTAATGGCAACGCGTTCCTCAAAGCTTAAATGCGAGGTGTCTTTGTAATAAGAATCTTGTGAAATAACACCAACTTCGCCCGACGGAAGTTCGTTTAGAATTTGATTAACAACCGTTGTTTTGCCGCATCCTGTGCCGCCGGCAATTCCAATAATTAGCATTTTTAACTCTTTAAATTCACTTTTGCAAATTTAGTGATTTGCACTGTGTTAATTATGGTTTGATCTTTGAAATATCGGACTTGGCGTAAAATTCGCCATAATCGTTGCCCCATGAATTATTGATGTAATTCATAACATCGGCTACTTCTTGGTCTGATAAGCCCATTGGAGACATAACGCTATTGTAGGTTTTGCCATTTACCAGTATCTCGCCCGACATGCCGTATTTAACTGCCTTAATGCTTTCAATTTGTTTGTTTTTTAAATAATCGGAATTTGCCAAAGGCGGAAAAATGGCTCCGGCACCTTCGCCGTCGGCCATGTGGCAACTTATGCAAAAGTCGTTGTAAATAAGTTTGCCTTCTTCCATACTTTCGGCTAGGTTAGCGCTAACTTTTTTAGGAGTGTTTTGGCAATTCATGTTTAAACCTAAAAACATTGCACCAATGACAATTGTATATTTTAATCTCATTTTTGAAGCAATTTAACAATACCTACATTTTCAACACCAACATATATATAGCCATCTGGACCTTGAACTACGGTTCTGATGCGTCCCAAACCATCTAATAAGCGTTCTTCTTTTACCACTTTGTTGTTCTCAATGGTGCATTTGTCTAGGTATTCAAATTTTAAGGAGCCTACCAACAAATCGCCTTCCCATCCGGGATATTTATCACTTGAAATAAAAGCCATACCGCTAGGGGCGATGGACGGATCCCAATAATGCAAAGGCTGTTCCATGCCATCCATTTCTGTAAACTCGGTAAAAGATGTACCATTGTAGTTAATGCCATAGCTAATTACAGGCCATCCATAATTTTTACCTGCGGCAATAATATTGATTTCGTCACCACCTCGCGGACCGTGTTCATGTGTCCAGATTTCTCCTGTTTGAGGGTGTACAGCCATGCCTTGCGTATTTCTGTGTCCGTAAGAGTAGATGGCTTTAACGGCGTTGGGTTCATTATAAAACGGATTGTCTTCCGGGATGCGACCGTCGTCATAAATGCGGTAAATTTTACCGTTGTCTCTGGTAATATCTTGCGGATTCACATCGCGTTCACCGCGATCGCCAATACTGAAATAGAGATAGCCTTGCGCGTCGAATGCTAGTCTTGAACCGTAATGCTGACCTTTTTTGGTGTCTGGAGTAGCTTTGTACAAGACCTCTTGATTTGTTAAGGTATTGCCTTCCAGTTTGGCACGCATTACTGTAGTATTGCCGCCGTCATCAGGGTTATCTGAAGAGGCATAAGTTATATAAATCCAACCATTGTCGGTGTAGTCTGGGTGTAGTAAAATATCCATTAATCCGCCTTGACCACGCACATAAATTTCAGGCAAACCTGCTATTTCGGTTTTATTGCCGTTTTTGTATGTGTATAGTTTTCCGGCTTTTTCACCGTATAATATTGAACCGTCAGGTAAGAATGCAATACCCCACGGAATTTGTAGTTCGGGTACAACAACTTCGTGAGTGTTATTGGTGTTAACAGGGTTTTTATCCTGAGCACATGACAGAAAGAAAATTAATAATAATACTAGTGGAGATTTGAATGTGAGTTGCATAATACATCTATTTTACGAGGCTTAAAATTAATTATAATAATTGTCTTAATGCCTATAAAAAGGTATATATTTGCAGCCTGAAATTTTTGTGGGGTAGTCCCGAATAAATTTGGGAACAACTTTGCCCGGTAATCGCGTCACGCCTAAGGCGTGAAGGTCGCAGGTTAGATGGTTTATATATAACTGAGACGATGGAAGGGAAAGAAAAATTTATAAAAGTTTCCGAGAAACTTTAAAAACTCGGGGTGTAGCGTAGCCCGGTTATCGCGCCTGCTTTGGGAGCAGGAGGTCGCAGGTTCGAATCCTGCCACCCCGACCAACAAAATCCTTTTCACGTAGTGGAAGGGATTTTTAATTTCAAAAAACATGAGCTTGCTCAAATGTTTTTTGAAATTAAAAATAACTTAAAGCGGAGCTTTTAAAGGGTTTTGTTGAGCACCGACCACCCTTCAGGATCACGCAGTAATCCTGCAATTAAACTGTTGAGCTTTCTAATAAAAGTTTAAAAACAAAAAATACCATAAAGCCGAGCTTTAAAGGATTTTGGTGAGCATCGACCCTATTATAGGATCATGATAGTAATCCTCCTATTGAAAACATGAGCTTGCTCAATTTTTTTAATAAAAATCTATAAAGCGGTTCTTAAAGGTATATCGGTTTTTATTCCTAAATATGAGAACTGATAACTTTCAAAAATTAAACAAATAAAAAATATTGACACCTATTAGGTCTTAGTATTTCTTAAGTAAAAAAAGTTGATTAAGTCTATATTTACTCAATCCGTCTATAATTTTCAGAATAAATTCTATAACCTTCATCGTCGGTAACAATCTGAGAGTAGCTGTCTTTTTCAAGTTTTAATTGGTAAAAAAACTGATCTGAGTTAGAGATGAGGTTTTGCATAGCCGCTGAACCGTATTTTATTGTTTCAGACAAAGTAGAATCGGTTTGAACGTAGGTTCCAAATCCGTGCCATTCGTCGTTTCCGTGGGGCACTTTTTTACTCCACATAAAATGATTTTTGGTGTACAATTTAATTTGTGTTTGCTCATCGTCAGATTCAAAAGTGTCTACAGCTACATTTCCTTGGTAATTGTGATAGCTAACCAATTCCCATGTGCCTTCTAATGATAATGGAGTGTTTTCGAATGAGGTATCGGTTGTTATTTCCGTTTTTGCCTGTTGATCTTGGCATGATATAAACAAACATGCACAGATTATAAGTAAAGATAGCTTTAGTTTCATGTTGTAAGTTTTAAAATTCAGTAGAAAAGATACAAAAAAAAAGTGAATTATAGATAGAATGGGATTTGCGGTCTTTTAATGCTTTTAACGTAAGTTTTGTTCTAAAAATTCTACTTTTGTATTGAAATAAAATTTTAGATATGAGCGATTCAATTGAAAGAGTAAAATGTTTAATAATAGGTTCGGGACCGGCAGGTTATACAGCGGCCATTTACGCAGCCAGAGCAAATATGTTTCCTGTGTTGTATCAGGGTGAACAACCGGGCGGACAATTAACAACCACCAACGAGGTTGAAAACTTCCCAGGTTATCCCGATGGTATTACAGGACCCGAAATGATGATAGAACTACAAAAACAAGCCGAAAGGTTTGGTGCAGATGTAAGACATGGCTGGGTTACAAAGGTTGATTTTTCAGGTGATATTCATAAGGCATGGATTAATAATGAGAAGGAAATTCATTCAGACACCATCATTATTTCTACCGGGGCATCGGCTATGTATCTTGGTTTACCATCCGAGCAAAAATATTTAAAACTAGGCGGAGGTGTTTCGGCTTGTGCTATTTGCGACGGATTTTTCTATCGTAATCAGGAAGTAGTTATTGTTGGCGCAGGTGATTCTGCCTGTGAAGAAGCACACTATCTTTCAAAATTGTGTTCTAAAGTTACCATGCTTGTAAGAAGAGATGAATTTAGAGCTAGTAAAATTATGCAAGATCGTGTGAAAAACACCAAAAACATCGAAATTCTGTACAATACAGAAACCGAAGAAGTTTTAGGCGACGGCCAGGTAGTAACCGGTGTTAGGGTAAAAAATAAAATTACCGGAGCATTGACAGACATTCCTGCTACCGGGTTTTTCGTGGCTATTGGTCACAAACCCAATACCGATATTTTTAAAGATTATTTAGAACTGGACAAAACCGGATACATCATTAATAAACCGGGAAGTGCCAAAACCAACATCCCGGGCGTGTTTGTCTCTGGTGATGCAGCCGATCACATTTATAGACAGGCTATTACAGCAGCCGGAACAGGTTGTATGGCGGCATTAGACGCTGAGCGCTATTTGGCGGCCAAAGACAGCACTTTTGAGGTGAGCACTTCTACCTACAATTAACAGTTTTTACCTTTTTTAATATAGCCGAAAGTCGTTCTTTCGGCTTTTTTTATTTGTAATTGCTTGTTTCTTAGTGTTAAGTTAAGAGTCATGATAATTATCATAATTCAAATTGATAGTTTGATTGAATTTTGTCGCAGAATTAAACATTACAACCATGATCAAATTAAACTTTAAAAGAATCGCAAATTATACCACCTCAATTTTTGTGCTGGTATTAATGTTTGCACAAACAATAACTGCACAGAATTTTAAACTTGATAAAAATAATTCAAGTTTACTGGTGTTAGGAACTTCTAATGTGCACGACTGGGAAGTTAAAGCCGAAAACCAAGAAGGTAATTTAGTTTTAAATTCAGACCAAGGCATAAAAAATCTTCAAATTATAATTGAAGCTGAAGGGTTAAAAAGCGGAAAGTCCGGTATGGACAAAAACACTTATAAGGCCTTAAACACCAAAACTCATAAAAATATCGAGTTTAAGTATACCGGTACTACTGCTACCGAAAAAAATAGCAACGGTTCTTATAAGTTGTCAATTCAAGGTGAACTCAAAATTAATGGTGTTACTAAAGTAGTTCCAATGAGCTTAGATGTTAATGTATCAGATAATCAAGTAACACTTAACGGAAAGAAAACTATCAAAATGACCGATTTTGAAGTGGAGCCTCCAACAGCCCTTCTTGGTACCATCAAGACAGGCGATGAAGTCACTATTTCATTTAACTCAAAATTTAATAAATAAAAAAACCAATAACTAAAATCAAACAATTATGAAAACACAATTAAAAATTACTGTATTACTTTTATCCCTGTCTGTGTTTTTTACCTCTTTTGGACAAAGTAAAAGAGACTTAGATAACTACAGACAACCAGACCAACGTGGTATTAACGTCTTTGAAGCGCCAAAAGATTCGATCAGTACTTTTGACGGTATTAACGTTAGAATTGGTGGACAGTCAACTCTTCAATTTCAGGCTTTAGATCACGAAAATTCAGGTGCGGTTGCACTTAAAGAAATAGGTTATAACTTTAACTTGGCTACTGCTAACTTAGATTTAGATGTGGCATTGGCGAAAGGCGTTAGAATGCACCTAAGAACTTATTTGTCTTCACGTCACCACCCGGAACCTTATGTAAAAGGCGGCTACATTCAAATCGATAATTTAGATTTTGTAAGCGAAGGCTTTATGAGTGGTTTTATGAAATATGCCACTTTAAAAGTTGGACATATGGAAAACAACTATGGAGATGCTCATTTTAGACGTAGCGATAACGCTCAAGCTTTATATAACCCATTTGTAGGTAACCTTATTATGGACGCCTTTACAACTGAGGTTGGTGCTGAACTTTACTATAGACGTAATGGCTTTATTGGTATGGTAGGCTTTACCAATGGTAAATTGAACCAAGCTGTATCAAACCCTGATACCGGTGGTGCATCATTTTTGGCTAAATTAGGTTACGACAAACAACTTAATGACGATTTGAGATTTAGATTAACCGGTTCTCTTTATAATACAGGTGCAGTACAAACGTCTTATTTATACAGTGCCGATAGAGCTGGTTCAAGATATTATCTGGTTTTAGAAAATGAAGATGCCAACCCAACAAACCAATTTAGATCTGGACGCTATAATCCTAATTTAAGAAATAAAATCACAGCTGTAATGATTAACCCATTCGTGAAATATAGAGGATTAGAGTTTTTTGGAACTTTTGAAAATGCAACAGGTAGAGCCAATAACGAATTAGAAGATAGAACTGCCACTCAATTGGCCGGTGAACTTATATACAGATTTGGTCAAAACGAAAAATTCTATGTAGGTACCAGATATAACAAGGTAGATTCAGAAGAAGCCAATGGAGATGATATTGAAATTACTAGATTTAACTTATCTGCCGGTTGGTTCTTAACCAAAAATATTCTTGCCAAATTTGAATATGTTTCTCAAAAACACGATGGTTACAATGCTAACAGCATTTTTAACGATGGTAAATTTGATGGTATAATGCTCGAAACAGTTATTAGTTTCTAGTACTAATCATAACAAGTCTCAAACTTTGTTCTCATTAAATGAGCATAGTTTGAGACTTTTTTCTTAACTTTATTAAGTTTCTCTAATAAGCTAATTATGAAAACCCTTAAAATTCAAATCGCACTGCTGTTACTTTATCCGGTTCTCAGTTCATTTATTAAGGGCAATGCCTATGATACCGGAGAAGCTTTAATTAAATTAATGCCGGATAGTACCTTGGAAATTCAAGGTAAAACAAACGTTAATAAATTTAACTGCATTTTTGAAATCACCAATATTGACGATCCTTTAAAAGTAAATTTTCAAGAATCAGAAAATGCCTTAAAGTTTAGAAACACTCAATTATTGTTAGATAACGACTGTTTTGACTGCGGTAATAATATGATGAATAAAGATTTGAGAAAATTGCTTAAATCTGATGAGTTTCCTCATATTAAACTGGGATTGGTTGAGGTGCATAAAACTTCTCAAAAAAATCAGGCCATGGCCGAGGTTGATATTTCGTTAGCTGGTAATACCAAGCGATATTTGGTGCCGGTAAATGTTTCAGGTGCTAACCAATTATCTTATAGTGGCAGCATGGATTTAGATATCAACGATTTTGAACTTGAAGCTCCAAAAAAATTAATGGGAGCAGTAAAAGTTTCGAATATCATAAAAATAGTATTCGATCTTAAAGTTGCTTCACTTCCAAATTAAAATTCTTTTTTAAGCAATTTCGCCGAGCCTAAAAACTTGTTAAGTGTTATTGCAGCATTTCCATAAAGATAGACTTCTGTTTTGTCGGAAGCTTCAATTATTATTGTTTTGGCTACATTAACAACAGCTGTACTGCCACCTTCCAGACTTAAGGTACAATCATCAATATTTAAATTTTTACCGCTAAAACTTGAAGAGTTGTCTATTCTTAATTGAGCTGACTTCACAAAGCCCTCAATAGATAAGTCTGCTCTTTGATATAAATCTGCCTTAAAATTATTAGTAGTGTAGAGTGCTTCAATTTTAGAGTTGTCATTTATAATCAATTCGGCATTTTCGGACACTACATTAAGTCTCGAGCGCGATTTATCGGCAGCAGTATAGTTAAAGTTTTTAGTTCTAATATTAAGATATGCTTTCGAATTACCTGTTGTTTTGAGTGTTAAATTTTCAATTTCTAAGGTAGACAGTGATCTTATTTCAGCATCACCGTTAACTTCAATTTCTTCAAGCTTGCTGCTGTAGTTGACAGTGATTTGTAATTTTTTAGAACCGGTTATTTGTTGGGTTGTTTCAAAGTTTAAAACACCATCAGTCACTTCAAATTTAATGACTTCATGCAAATTGTCATCAGCTTCAATTTCAACAGAGGTTTTACTGTTAAAAACAATTTCGACAGGTAAGTTATCAGCAATTATAATTTTGCTAAACTCATCTATGTAAGTCTGCTCAATGGTAACAATTCTGCTGCCTTTAATTTTTTCTTTGTTTTGCGCAGTAGTTGTAAATACCAAAGCAAGAAAAAGGATAAGTGTGTAAGTAATTTTATTCATTAGTAAACACATATTAGTTATAACAAATATATGCAAAAACCATCCCAAACTTTACAACAAGTTTGAAATGGTTTGATAATGAAATAACTAATATTTAAAATTTATTCTTTACCTGGCTTAATTGATCCTGAAACTGCTTCGGATTTGATAACATTTTCTGGATTTCCGTAATACCTAATATCTCCTCCACTAGTAGCGCTGAGTTCAATTGATTGGGTTGCATTAACTTTAATGTCTGCACCGCTAGTCACGCTAACCACCGCATTTTTGGAGCTTAAGTTCATGGTATTGATATCAGCACCACTGGTGGCTTTTAGGTTAATTGTAGTTGCAATTCCTTTAAGTTTTAAATCGGCACCGCTAGTTGCTGAGCCACTTAAATTTTCGGCTTCAATAGATAAATTAACATCACAGCCGCTGGTAGCTTCAATATCTACGCTATTAAAAATTAAAGTGCCATTGGCTCTAAGGTCGCTGCCACTGGTGCTTTTAATGGTCTCTAAATCTTTAAAAGATACCATCACTTTTTTTGATTTTGCGTAACCAATATTTTTTGTGGTGGAAATTTTAAGTACACCGTTTTCAACTTCAGTAGTGATAATGTCGTGCAAATTCTCATCGGCTTGCACTTTTATAGATTCGACATCATCTTGAGTTAAGATTACATCTAATCCATTACTGGTATGGATGCCTGTGAATGATGATGAGACTTCTCTTTCCTGAGTTTTTACATTGCCATCACCGGTGACTCCCTGTATGAAATTGCAAGACAAGAATAATAGGGTTAACATGGCAGAAACGGTCATTTTTACTAAGGTTGTCATAATGAATTGATTTTGATTGATTGTTCGGTACAAATTGATGAATTATAATTTTTATACAGAAAGAATTGCGACTCAAGTGTCAAATTTCTTCACTGAATTGTTAATTGTTTTTTGATTTGATCTCAACTCCTTTTTCGTTGATGTTCACCTTGATGTTTTTAGATTCGCCTTTAACGCCTTCCGAATTTATTTCCAAAGCAGCGTCATCAGCGTTTATCTTTACACCACTGCTATCTAGTTGAATTCCTTCTTTTTCGTTTGAAATTTTGATGTCTATATTATAGGTGTCATCTTCGCAGTCCAGACATTTAATGCCATTGTTGATAATTTGAAGATGTTTATTTTCAAATCCATTGTCTAAAATATCACCGTAGCTGCTCGTATTGCTGTGATAAGTATAAGTGTTGTCATCGGCATTTAGAATGCTGCCTTCAGGAAGATATAACTCAACTTCAACCTTTTGGTTACGGTACTTATTATCCATTTCGGTTAAGAAATAGCCATCAAGATTTAAAATGTTATCAACTAATATATATTCATAATTTATATTTCCTGCACGCTCTTTGGCTGCTGCGTGGCTTCGGCCATCGGCAATTTTTGTAATGCTTATGTAGGCCAATGAATCTTTGGTTGATTTTACTACAAGTCTTACGTTCCTGCTAAAAATTTGTTGTGTATCGTTTTCATCATAAACAATATCAAAACCTGTATTTCTTCTAAGGCTTTTACTAAAATTGGCATTGCCTTGCATTTTTACGTACAATGTATCACCTGTGGTTACAGCTAATTCATGTTTACTTGTAGTATTAGCTTCGAAAGCAATTTCGTTAGCCTGTAATATTCCAACGGCAATTAAACCTAAAAGTGAAATAATCCAAATGCCCAACAACGAAAATTTAGCGATGTTTCCGATAGATTTTAAGTTGTTAATGAGAATCTTAAGCCCCAAATAGAACAAAAAGAAAAACGGAATACCAACGATGAAAAATGCCATTAATGCTGTAAGCCAAAATGGAATAATGTTCACTGCTGAAGCTTCAATAAAGTCGAATACAGGTAAATTGATGGCATTGGTAAATCCAAATCCAAATAACCCAATTACCAAACCAATGATGGTGATGGCACCGATTAGAATGAGTATAACCCCAATAAATTTAGCAAATATGGTTAACAATACCATAAAAATATCTCCCAAGGTATCAAAAAACGATTTTGAGCTGGATTTGACTTTGCTTCCATATTTTTGGTAATCAACATTTTTAACCGAATCGGCAACGTTATCGAAACCTTTTTTAATTTTCTTTTCTATGTTGCTAATGTTCACTTCTTCACCTTTCATCATTAGTTTATCGGTGGTGGTTTTAGCCTCAGGCACTAAAATCCAGAATAGAATATAAATAAGAATGAAAGAACCTCCAGAACCCAGCGCTAAAAGAATCCAGAACAGTCTTAACCAAACTGCATCAATAGCTAAATAATGCGCCAATCCCGCAGAAACGCCGCCAATATAAGAGTTATCAGTATCTCTAAATAATTTTTTGATGGGTCTGCTTGGATTTTGGGGTTGTGGTTCATCTTCAAAAATTTCTTCGTCCACCAGATAATCTTCGGGTTGTCCCATGATACCTATCACCTTATCAACCAATTTAGAAGACACCACTTGTCTGTCGGTTTGAAGATTTTCGGTAAAAAGTTCTGCAATACGGGCTTCAATATCGGTAATGATTTCGTCTCTGCCTTGCGAATCGGTAAAAGAGCGTTTAATAGCATCTATATACCTTTGTAACTTAAGGTAGGCATCTTCATCAATATGAAAAAATATACCGGCAAGATTTATGTTAACTGTTTTATTCATTGTTTTTGTTTTTATGGCGTGTTACGGTGTTGACTGCGTGTTGTAGTTCGCTCCAGGTGTTATCGAGTTCTTTTAAAAACAGTTTACCGGTTTCGGTAAGACCGTAGTATTTGCGCGGCGGACCCGAAGTGGATTCTTCCCACCTGTAATTGAGTAATCCGGCATTTTTTAACCGTGTTAAAAGCGGATAGATAGTGCCTTCAACTACAAGCAATTTTGCGTCTTTCAAGGTTTCAAGAATTTCGGCTACGTAGGCATCTTCGTCTTTTAAAACCGATAAGATGCAAAATTCAAGAACACCTTTGCGCATTTGAGCTTTTGTGTTTTCTATCTTCATTTGTTAATTTGTTTTAAAAATGTTACTGTTCATTTTTTTTGATTGATTGATGATTATTTAATAAAGTTGATTGTAAACGGGTATTGATAGTATTTGCCGTCTCTGGCTGCCAGGCTGGCCACGATGATTAAAATAATTTCTACTATAAAGGCTATAATACCCAAAACTCCGAGTCCGCCCGCCAAAGCTAAAAAGGCTGAAGGTTTTTTAAAGACCAAATGAAAATCTGGGAAATTTCCAAAATTGAAAAAATCAAATCCACCAAAGAAGCTCCATAATATAAACGGAATGCTAATGGCGCCTAATATGAGTGCATAAATTAAAAGACTAATTTGAAAATTTATAATTTGCTTACCGTGGTAGTCAAGAAACTTAGACTTTTCTTTATGTAAAATCCACATCACTACCGGCCCGAGAAAATTCCCAAAAGGCACAATAAATCTGCTGAATGTAGACAAATGAATGAACGTGGCGATGTTTTTTTGATGTTGGTCTAACATGATTTCAAAAGTATATAATAGTTTCTTATGCAAATATATATCCAAAAGAAGGTACATTGCAATACCTAGTACTAATATTTAACATATAATTAACAAATAGAATCCTATAAATATTCATTAATTTTAGCGAAACAAAACATATGAATATTTCTCCCAACAAACTCAACTGGTATTTGCTATTTAATTTACCGTCTGCATACCTGTGTGGTGTAAGAACAAGATATCTCGATGATGTGAAATGCGTTGTTACGGTCAAACACAAATGGATTAACAAAAATCCGTTTAAATCTATGTTCTGGGCAGTTCAAGGTATGGCTGCAGAACTTACTACAGGTGCGCTGGTGATGCAGAAAATTATGCAAAGCAGAAAAAATATCTCAATGCTGGTGGCAAATAATAATGCTACCTTTACTAAAAAGGCCACCGGTAGAATTACCTTTATATGCGAAGACGGTTCACAGTTAGATAAGGCCATTGCCCACACAATTTCAACCGGTGAAGGTTGTACTGTTTGGATGCAGGCCACTGGAACCAATGCCGATGGTATTGAGGTGTCTAAGTTTAATTTTGAATGGACGCTCAAATTGAAAAGTTAAAAATTGGGCGACTTATTGTAACATTTTCACACTTCTTTTATCTAATTAATTACCAAATACCAAAATCCAAATACCAAAATCCAAATACCAGAAACATTAAACCCTTATATTATGTCTGCACACGATATAGACTATCAAATCAATGGAGAAGAGATGCAATTTGTGGAAATTGAATTAGATCCGCAAGAAGCTGTTGTTGCCGAAGCCGGTAATTTTATGATGATGGAAGATGGTATTCAAATGGATACCATTTTTGGCGATGGTTCTCAAAAGGATTCCGGGTTATTAGGTAAGTTACTTGGTGCAGGAAAACGCGTTTTAACCGGCGAAAGTTTGTTCATGACCATGTTTTACAATACCGAATTACGCAAACGCAAGGTGTCGTTTGCAGCACCGTATCCCGGTAAAATAATCCCGATTGATTTAACTGAGTACAACGGTAAATTTATTTGTCAGAAAGAAGCATTTTTATGCGCGGCCAAAGGTGTGAACATCGGTATTGAATTTTCCAGAAAATTAGGACGAGGTTTATTTGGTGGTGAAGGCTTTATCATGCAAAAATTAGAAGGTAATGGCATGGCGTTCATTCATGCCGGTGGTACCATTACCAGCAGAGAATTACAATCTGGCGAAAGTCTTAGAGTTGATACCGGCTGTTTGGTAGGTTTTACTCAAACTGTAAATTATGATATACAATTTGTAGGTGGAATTAAGAACGCCATGTTTGGTGGTGAAGGTTTGTTTTTTGCAAGACTCACCGGACCGGGAAAGATTTATATTCAGTCGCTACCATTTAGCCGACTGGCCGGAAGGGTTTTTGCCGCAGCACCACAGGCTGGCGGTAAACAAAAAGGGGAAGGTAGTATTTTAGGCGGCTTAGGTAATTTATTAGATGGTGATAATCGTTTCTAAATTATCAATTTAACATAATAGGCTGTTAAATATTATTGATATCACAATAATAATGTCGCTAAATTGTTTATTTTTGATAAAATTTAAATTAATGCTTATACAATAGAATTACGCTTTACTAATTAAAATTGTAATATTTATGGCCAGAGCAATGTTTGAATACACCAAGACGGTTCTTGAAAAAGTAAGTTTTGATGCAAGTTTGTTTTGCAAAGAAGTTCAAAAAGCAATGCGGCGATTACTGCCTTACGAAATCGAAGAGTTGCGACTATTTATTCAGTCACTCATACTCAGAAATCCGGAATTGAACCAATGTTTAATCTATTTGAAAAAGTAATAAGAGCGACCAGAAATGGTCGCTTTTTTATTGGGCCGTCGGACTGATAATTTTTACATTTTGAAATGCAATTGCCCCGCGAACAACGCCTGAAATTACTTTTTCTAATGCTTCTATAATTTGCATTTTCAGTTCGCTTTTATGATAGATGATGCCCACTTCTCTCGCCGGTGTTGGCTCTTCAAAATGTTTGAGATTTACACTTAGTTTTTCCTTTATATCTAAGGTGTGTAAATAGGGTAGAAGCGTCATTCCCAAACCTTCATTAGATAATTTTATGAGCGTTTCAATACTACCACTTTCTATTTGAAATTTATTTTCAATATTTTTCTTGAATGACTTACATAAGTTAATAACGCCTTCTCTAAAGCAATGGCCGTCTTCCAAGAGTAATACATCTTCAATGTCTAAATCGGAGGCTTTAATTTTGTCTTTTTGATGTAATCTATGATTTTGAGGAATATAGGCTACAAATGGCTCGTAGTATAAAACACGTTCTTTTATTGATTCTATGGCCAATGGCGTAGCAACAATGGCCGCGTCTAAATGTCCTTCATTTAATCTGTCTATAATTTCTTCGGTGGTAAGTTCTTCAATTTTTAATTTAACTTTTGGATATTTATGGATGAAATTATTCAAAAACATAGGCAATAAAGTTGGCATGATGGTAGGAATAATTCCCAATCTAAACTCGCCGCCAATAAATCCTTTTTGCTGGTCTACAATATCTTGAATGCGTTCGGCTTCACTTACAATATTTCTTGCTTGATCTACAATTTTTTTACCAACCTCGGTGAGTTCTATGGGTTTTTTATTTCTGTTAAAAATAATCACATCAAGCTCATCTTCCAGTTTTTGAATTTGAGTACTTAGTGTTGGCTGGGTTACAAAACACTTCTCTGCAGCTTTTGTAAAGTTTTTTTGCTCAGCAATGGCTAAAACGTATTGAAGTTGGGTAATGGTCATGACTATTAATTTAGACTATAAAAATATAAAAAGTATTTATAAAAACTATGAGGTATTGAGGAGAAAATTCACTATCTTTAAGTAATTAAAAAACATATTATTATGACACTGAACAGTATTGGATTAAAAGAAAATAAAGCTAAAGATTTAGCGAATGATTTAAACAACTTATTGGCAAACTTTCAAATTTACTATCAAAACTTACGAGGTGTACACTGGAATATTAAAGGAAAACGTTTTTTTGATTTACATGCAAAGTTTGAAGAGCTTTATACAGACGCCAACCTTAAAGTTGATGAAATTGCCGAACGCATTTTAACCTTAGGTACCACGCCATTACATACGTTTGAAGATTATTCGGCCATCGCGAAAGTACCGGTTGGTAAAAATGTTTCTGAAGATGAAATAGCCGTAAGGTTAATTGTTGATTCTTTAACTGCCTTACTTAAGATTGAAAGACAAATTTTAGATAAATCAGACGAGTTGAATGATGAAGGTACCAACGCCATGATGAGTGATTTTATCACCGAACAAGAAAAAACGGTTTGGATGTTGAAAGCCTGGTTAGGCGAAAGTGTTTAACATCAATATATTTGCAAACCAATTGTACTATTAAACCTCACAGTCCTAAAATTTAAGGATTGTGAGGTTTTTTAATTTAAAGAAAATGAATGTTTTTGGCGAGAATTAAAATCTAATCGTGAGATTTAAGTCTTTATCATTAACTGTGAACTTGGCTTCATTAAATTGTGGCGGACCAAAACTCATTGGGTTGTTAGATAATCCAAACGATTCTTTTGGCATGCCACTGGCTTCAAAATCCATCATATAATTTTCGTTTTCATCGTGCATTGCGAGTATGGCATAGTCTCCGGGTTTGACGTTTTTAAAGACCAATATAACTTTCCCGTTTTCAATAGTACTTTCTAAATTGTCAAGTCCGTCAGCTCTCATAAAAGTTTCGCTGTTGTGCAAACCAAGCAGTACTTTACCGTCGTTATTTTTAATGTTTTCTATAGTTACGGTAATCGATATACCCGTGTCTTGAGCATTGCCTGTTAAACCTAAACTCAAAGCTAAAATTGTAATTAATAAGCGCATAATGTTTGTTTTTTAAATTAGACAGTACAAAGATGCGCTCAGATCTTCGTGAAATTAAATTGTTCTTACCGAGTTGTTATAAATTCAAGATGAATTGTTATCTAGTTTTATCTACTCTCGAGAAAGTTTAGGAAATGTTGAATTTGTTATTTGGAATTTGTTATTTGGAATTTTAATTTCTATAACAACCCTCTCGCTTTTATCTCAAGATACTTATTGATGGTGTTTACGGTAAGATTTTCAGGGGTTGTTAAAATTGATTGTATACCGTGTTTAAGCAGTTCGTTGACAATTAATTTTTTCTCGTAGATAAATTTTTCTGCTATGGTTTTTTCGAATATTTCTCTGGTGTTTTTGGCTTCTTTCTTGGTAAGTTTATCTAATTCGGTATTTTCGAAAAAGATAACCACCAACAAGTGGTTTTTAGCCATGGCTTGTAAATACGGTAACTGTCTGTGTAGCGCGTCTAAGGTTTCAAAATTGGTATAAAGCAATAATAAACTTCTTTGAGAAATACTGCGCTTTACATCAACATAAAGTCTTGAAAAATCAGATTCGGCAAAGTCTGTATTGATGTTGTAAAGGGTTTCCAGTATCTTGTTCATCTGCGTTGGTCTTCGCTCTGCAAGTACTTTATTTTCCACCTTTCGGCTAAAGGTAAACATTCCGGCTTTGTCCTGTTTTTTAATGGCTACATTACTTATTACCAAAGTGGCGTTGATAGCGTAATCTAATAAACTTAATCCTTCAAAAGGCATTTTCATGACTCGGCCTGTATCAATCACGCTATAAATTGGTTGAGATTTTTCGTCTTGGTATTGATTAACCATTAACTGATTGCGTTTGGCGGTTGCCTTCCAGTTAATATTTCTAATATCGTCGCCAATAACATAATCTTTTATTTGCTCAAACTCCATGGTATGCCCGATACGTCTTATTTTTTTGAGACCACTTTCAAAAATTTTATTTGAAAAGGCCAGTAACATATATTTACGCAATTGTAAAAACGAAGGGTAATTTGGTACCATGGCATTATTACCAAATTGGAATCGTCTCGCCGCTAATTTAATGGGTGAGGTTACATAAATATTCAGATTCCCAAAATGATATTCGCCACGCTGCAAAGGTCTTAACGTATAGTGAATGTTCTTTTTCTGCTGAAGGTTTAAGGTGGTTAAAATATCAAAATCGCGCCTTTGATATTGAAAGGGCAACTCGTCTATAAGCAGTAATTCAACCTTAAACGGGTACTTGTTTTTTACCGAAATATGAATAGGATTATCGTCACCATTACTCAATTTTTCAGGTAAATTTCGGCTGGCATCAATGCCTTTCTGCTTGAATAATAAAAACAAATCAAAAATTACCAACCCTGCAAAAACAAAAAACAGCGTGTTTACAATTACAAATAAACCCGGAAACAAATACGCCAAAATATAGGCCACCACAAACAAAGTAACGGCTAAAAAGAATCTGGATTCTAAATATGTATTTTTAAATAATTGCTTCACTAACGCGGAATTTCAATGGTTTCCAAAATTTGGTCTATTACTTTATCTACAGTAAAGGCTTCCATTTCACGTTCTGGAGTTAATACCAAACGGTGTTTTAAGATGGCACGGGCACATCTTTTAATATCGTCTGGCGTTACAAAGTCTCTGCCATTAATAGCTGCATTGGCTTTTGAAGCATTTAAAATTGCAATCGAAGCTCTTGGCGAAGCCCCTAAAAACAAGTTGGCGTTGGTACGGGTATTGTGAACAATAGCAGCAATATAATTAAGCAAGTGCGACTCTACAATCACCTGCTTTACCAGTTCTTGATAGTGCGTAATTTGCTGGGCTGAAAGCACCGGTTTAACGCTGTTAAAATCGAATTGATCCTGACGTTCGTGATTTTCAATTAAAATTTGAATTTCATCTTCTAAATTTGGATAATCTACATCTATTTTAAATAAAAAGCGGTCTAATTGCGCTTCGGGTAGACGATAGGTGCCTTCTTGCTCGATGGGGTTTTGAGTAGCAAACACCAAAAATGGTGGTTGCATCTCGTATTTGGTGCCGTCCATGGTTATTTGTCGTTCGGCCATCACTTCAAACAAGGCAGCTTGCGTTTTAGCAGGCGCACGATTGATCTCATCAATTAAGATTAAATTTGAAAAAATTGGACCTTTTTTATATTCAAATTCGTTGGTTTTGATATTGAAAATGGAGGTTCCTAAAATATCACTCGGCATTAAATCGGGCGTAAATTGAATACGACTAAAACCAATATCCATTGTTTTTGCCAGAAGCTTGGCTGTAATGGTTTTTGCAACTCCGGGAACACCTTCAATAAGCGAGTGACCATTGGTAAGAATTGAAATAATTAGAAACTCGATCATTTCGTTTTGACCAACAATGAGTTTGCCAACTTCACTTTTTATTGCAGCCACCGCTTCCTGTAAAGGCCCAAGGTCGAGCCTGCTTTCAAAATTACTGTCTTTGGTTTCGACTGTTATTTGATCTTGATTACTTTCAGTTTGGTTATTGTTATCTTGCGACAGCTCTTGGTTGTTATCTTGTTGTTCTTCCATTATAAATTGGTTTTATTAAATAATTCTATTTTCTTGTTAAGTTCTATGAGTTCTTTTTCGGTATGTATTGATTTGGATTTTAAAAACATTATATAATCTACAAGTGTTTTTGTGTCTTCTTTTGTATTAGCCGATTTAATGGCCAATTTGTTTTGAAACTGTTCATTTAAGATATTGGTATCTAAATAGTAATGTGATCTTACAAATTCTAGGAAAAACTCAATTTTCTTATTGATAATATTGCTAAAATCGCCATTTTGGTAATACAAATCGCCAATGGTTTGGGTAAAATCTACCGTGGCATTTTTTAAGGGTTCAATAATAGGAATCACCCGTTGTTTGCGTTTGCCTCTAAAGATTACAAACATTAAAAGCCCAAACATGACCATGTAAAAAGCCCATTTTAATGATGGATTAGAGAGTATATAACGCAACGGACTCCCAATAACGCGTCTGCCACTTTTGTAATAGTTATCCCAAATAATGGTTTGCTGCGGTAAATAAGCTAAAATACCGGCAGCATAATCGGCTTTATCTTTTAACATGTGGTAATTGGTAAATGCAAAAGGATTGGTATGTATTAAAAAAGCACCACCATTATTGCCAACCGGCATTTTTATATAGTTGATTTTGTTTTTTGAATAGTCGAAATCGTCGTAATGATAGCTATCGTAATCATCTTCATAATCATCATCTTCAGGTAATTCTTGTGTGTCATATTTACCATCTGGATTTTCTAAAAAGAGTTGTTTGTCTTCATTCAAGTTCTTTAAATATTCAACTAATTCTTCATCGGCAAATTCAAAAGTTCCCAAAACTACAGCATTGGTAGTGTCAATGGATGTGAAAAAGCTATTTTCGATAACATCTTCAAATAACTTTTCATTTGGTTTTAATCGCGGATTTGTAAAACTTTGAAGCGTTGGTTCTTTGTAAAATTTGTTATAACCACTATGGAAATCGAGTTTAAAGGTATCTAATAGTTTTGAGTATAAATATCTTGTACTAATAAAAACCGTATTGCCTTTGTTTGCAAATTCCAATAATTCATCTGAAAGCTCATCGTCTAAATTGATGTAATTGTTCACCAGAAACAGCGTTTGATTTTTAGTGGTGTCTACCGTTTTGATAAATTCATAAAGGTTACTTTCAGAAGATTCTATATTAAAAGTTGAATGATTTTTAAGTTCATTATAAAGTACATAACAACCTAATGGTATTTTATCTGAAGCTGAATATGAGTCTCTCCAGTTGAGCGCTTTTGGCTTGGTTACCTCGGCAACAATCATTAGCAACAAAACAAAGCCAATGGCATAAAGTGCTATTTTGGAAGTTTTATCCATTAATTTTTTGCTTTTTGAAGTTGCACAAAATACTGTTTGTTATACTCAAATTGGTCGTGATTTACCGTGAATTCGCCATACCACACATAATCATACACATACGATACTTTTTTAAATAATTGTTGTGTTTCGGTATTTTTAATTTCGTTGAGGTAATCGCTGTTGGTTTTATCAAAATGCCATTCAATAATATTGTTTTTAGATAGAATTTTAAGGGATTTTAGATATAAAAATCTGGTGGCTAATCTAAAATTACCTTCGTTAATTGCTTGGTTAATTAGTTGGTCAAAATTAACTTCGGTAATGTTTTCTTCGGTGTAGTTGAAGGTCTCTATCGATGTTTCTTCGGTTTTAAAGACACGGTTCATTGGGTTTTCAACCAAAAACCGAATCAAAAGGTATAGAGCGCCAATACCCAGCAAAGCGTAAATAATTATCTCTAGCGTTTTGTAATCGACAAAATCTATATTAATGCCGAAAACATCACTAAGCCAATTAAAAAAACGCTGTAAAAGTCGCTGCAACAAATTGATGCCACCTGTATCGTTAATGTCATAGTTAAAGTCG
The DNA here is from genome assembly GCF_006494535.1 of Paucihalobacter ruber. Lineage (GTDB taxonomy): Bacteria > Bacteroidota > Bacteroidia > Flavobacteriales > Flavobacteriaceae > Paucihalobacter > Paucihalobacter ruber. The sequence continues at coordinate 229,702 of NZ_VHIQ01000003.1, read as the reverse complement.
CTCCCTTTATAACGTTCGTTAATGGCTTCTTTAAAAGGGGTTACCTCGACTTGAGACGAATCGGTTTTAATCTTGTTTTGTGTGAGGCTATCGACTAAGCCAGTGTTTAGTTTAATATCTAAATCTGTATTCACCCCACGGTTTAAGTGGGTTTTAACTACATGGGTTGAATATGAACGACCCTTAAATATCAAGTCAAAAACCGTCTTAATCATTAATACCAATTTGCTCAATTTTACCTTTTAAATAGGTGTTGTGTTTTTGTTCATAAAGGTTGTAATACAAGATGCCATAAGAAATTTGAGATAAGGCTTGTGTGAAAATAAAACTCAAAATAAACATGGCAAAACTTATGGTAAAAATAACACTTGCAAAGTTACTGGTGGCAAAATCAATATCAGCATCAATTGAAAAAAACAGGTATATGCCAATTATAAATCCTGGAATAGTAGACATCAATGCGGTAATCATCAAATTTAAAATGCCAATTACCAATCCGTATAAAATTACATTCCAAAAGTTTGAAAGCGTAAAATCCCATGCCTCGCCTATGGCTGCTCCGGCGCCTTCTCTGTTAGTTGCTTTAAACATTGAAATAAAGGATAACCCAAATAAAGCGGTTAGTGTAAAATTGAGTCCGTATTGCACAATCAATCCAATTAAAGGAATAAAAGACACCACAATCGAAATTATTAAATAAACCAGATAAGTCACAAAACCAATTAAGATGAGCAGGATGATATTACCAATGTTCTTTTTTATTTTATTCCAAACGGGTTTTGAAAGTACTTCACCTTTATTTTCAACATACTCAGTAATAAATGCGCTTGAAAAACTATAATTTATTAAACTGGTAATTAATACCATTAGTACCAAAACAATAACACCACTAATAAGATAGGCATTGCTGTCTATATTACTGCTCATGCCAAATCTAAAATCTCTACTGGCAAGCCCCATAAAACCTGTAACCAATAGATAAGAAGCAATTAGTGTGAAAATAATGCTAATTGCATTGTATTTGAGATACAAGTTGACAAAATTTTTAAAATTGTACTTTAAGAATTGAAAATAAAGATTGATAATATCGCCAAAGCTGTTACGCGTTCTGAGTTCTAAATAGGGTTTGTTCACTTAAATGATTATTTTTAATTTGAGGGATTGCCTTATTCAATAAAATTGGATATGCAATATAGTAATATACAATGATAAACAACGACAAAAATATAATTCCGTACGAAATAAATGAAGGCATTTGTTCACCATAACGGGTAATAAATCCTTCAATAAATCCGGCTATTATAAAAAACGGAATGGTACTTACCACAATTTTCAATCCATCTTTGGCACCTTTTACAAAAGCTACGCGCCTTGAGTAGGTTTTAGGAAACAAAAAGCTGTTGCCCATTACCAATCCGGCACAGCCTGCGATTACAATCACCGAAATTTCGATAGTGCCGTGCAGCCAAACTGTTGAGGTTTTTTCTAATAAACCATAATTGTAGAAAAAAGTGATAAAAGAGCCAAGCATGATGCCATTGGTTAGCAAAATATAAATGGTTCCAACGCTAAAAATAACACCAAAGGCAAAAGCCAAAATTCCAACTCTAATATTATTAATGGTAATTCCTAAAAATGAGCCCATTTTACTGCCGCTTTTATAAATAGCCATTGGTTCGCCGTTTTCAATGTTGTTAATAGTTGTATTTACATAACTATCGCCCAGAATTAAACGCACAAACGAATCGTCGTTTAGGGTAGAAACCACACCAATTAGAACTGCACCCATAAAAATCAAAAAAGTGTAAAGTAAAGTGCTGTGATATTGTTTAAAAAATAGCGGGAATTCGTATTTCCAAAAACTTATAATTTTATTTTTAGACTCTTTTTTGGTGATGTAAATTTTTTGATGTGCCTGAGACGCCAGCGAATTGAGATATAACAAGGTCTTACTATCGGGGTAGTAAGTTTGAGCATAAGACAGGTCGTTGGTGAGTTGAATGTAATACGATGCTAGGTCATCCGGATTAATTTTCATATTATTATTCAAAGCCTTTTCAAATACCAGCCATTTTTCCTTATTTTGCCTCACAAATGCAGCTTCACGCATAAACTTAAAATTTAAACGAATATACTCTGCAATGAGCAATCTAGCAATAAACACAGCCCAAAATGTGAACCTTAATTACAAATTAATTGGATTGGGCGAAAGGTTTGTGGCTTTCCTTATTGATGGGGTTATTTTGTTAACCTACATGACCATTATGGAAAATTTGGTTGAATTTTCAACCTTTATCGACGATGGTTGGAGTAAGCGCGGTTATCTTGGACTCATTTTATTACCGGCATTTTTTTACTCTTTAATTTGCCATATTGCGTTTAACGGACAAACCATTGGAAAGATGATCATGCGCATTCGCGTGGTGCGCTTAGACGGCGCCCCAACCGAATGGTATAATTTAATGGTGAGATGGATGTTGCGCTTTGTTGATATCTGGATTTTCTTTGCCTCAATTGGTGTTACCAGCATTTTGTTATCCGACAAAAAACAGCGCATTGGTGATGCTGCAGCCGGAACAGTGGTAATAAGCGTGAAGAAGAAAGAAAAAATTTCGAATACCATTTTAGAGGAAGTTAAAGACGACTATGTACCGGTATTTTCAAACGTTACTACTTTAACCGATAAAGATGTGCGCATCATTAAAGAAGCCTTTCAAATTGCCCGACGCACCAACGATTTTAAGATGCTTAAATTATTGAGAACTAAAATATGTACCGTATTGTCTATTGAAAGTGATATGTACGACAAAGAATTTATTGGCACCATCTTAAAAGATTATAACTACTATACCCAACAAATGTAATGTTCTTACAAATTATTGATATTCTCGGTACTATAGCCTTTGCCATTTCTGGAGTTTTGGTAGCGCTTAACAAAAAACTCGATCCTTTCGGTGTATTTATCATAGCCTTTGTAACGGCAGTTGGCGGTGGTACCTTGCGAGACGTGCTTATCGGACAAGTACCGGTATTTTGGATGAAAAACCTCACATTTATGTATGTTATTGCCGGAGCTACAATCTTCGCGGTTATTTTTAGAAATAAACTAGATAAACTTAGAAGGTCTCTGTTTTTATTTGATACCATTGGTATAGGCTTATATACAGTTGTAGGAATTGAAAAGGGTATTTTGGCAGATTTACATCCAATTATTTGTATTGCATTAGGTACTATGTCGGCTTGTTTTGGAGGCGTGATTAGGGATATTTTATGCAACGAAATTCCCGTTATCTTCCGAAAAGAAATTTATGCTACTGCCTGTATTGTTGGTGGAATTATATTTTTTATGCTGGAGGCACTCACAAACTTATCAACTGATATATTGTTTTTAATCGTTGGTTTAGTAGTGATTGCAGTAAGATTGGCTGCGGTTATTTTTAAGATTAGTTTGCCAACTTTATATAAGGGTTAATCTATAATCCGCACAGAGTCAATAATGATATTCCGCAATGGCCATTCGGCTCGATCGGTTTTTTGGGCAGCAATTTTATCTACTACATTCATACCATTAATAACCTTGGCAAAGGCTGTATAATCGCCATCTAAATGATAAGCCCCATTCGGTGCCTGAACTATAAAAAATTCATAAGGCGAAGCAAGTTTATAAGGGTTATCAATTTCTGAACTGGGGACAGACGCAATACCTCTATGGTGATTAAAACCATGTCTGGTGTCTTTCGGAATAAGATATCTGCCTATTTCGCCACGTTTTTTACCAACATTAGGATTATCGGTATTACCGCCCTGGATGATGAAGTTATTAACCACTCTGTGAAACTGTGTACCATCAAAATATTCTTTTTTGGTTAAAAAGATGAAATTGGCCCGATGAAAGTTAGTTTCAGTAAATAGTTCTAAATCAATAGTTCCAAAACGGGTGTAGATGCGCACTTTGTTTTCGGGGTTTTCTTTATCGAACATCATGAAAAAATCCATGGCATTGGTGTCAGTGAGTTGAAATGTATCATCACTGTCGTTCGGTTTAACTTTCGATTCAGCTTCAGCTTCAACTTCAACTATTATGCTATCCTTCACTTTAGAATTAGTTATTTCTTTTGAAGTTTTGCTATCTTCACAATTCATAAATATTAAGAGAAGAAACAACAGACTTTTATAATTCATAGATGAAGTTCGATTTTTTTAATGAAAAGGTAAATCAGTTAACGCACTTGCCGCTTCCCGGCGAGAATGCTCAATTTTTAATGTCGCCGCCATACCGCCAAGAGTTGATGAAGTTACGGCAGCAAGTTATAAAAAAATCGAAAAAAGCCGCAGTTTTAGCCTTGTTTTATCCTGATTTTAACGGAGAAACTCATTTGGTTTTAATTAAACGCAAAACTTATAAAGGTGTGCATTCGGCTCAATTAGCCTTTCCTGGTGGAAAGGTAGAGGCCATCGATAAAAATTTTGAGGAAACCGCACTTAGAGAGACGGAAGAAGAAATTGGCGTGTCCAGAAAAAGTATTGAAATCATTAAACCATTAACACAACTTTATATACCACCGAGTAATTTTGAAGTTTTTCCTTTCCTTGGGAAAGTAGCTCATACACCAACTTTTATTAAACAAGAGTCTGAAGTTGAAGATATTTTAGCCGTGTCGCTACAAAATTTTTTAAACGACAGTTGTGTTTGTAAAGTAACCGTACCAACTTCTTACAATATAGAGGTAGAAGTACCTGCGTTTAATTTTGACGGACAAATTGTTTGGGGTGCCACTGCAATGATGATGAGTGAAATTAAAAGTTTATTTCAAAATGTGTTGCAATAGAACAAGATTTTATAGAAATGCAAAAATCTGTTTATTAAGGTTTTATTTATATTTATTTCATTCAAATTAAAATATTAGCGACTTCTTGGGCTTTTAATCGGGTATATCTGATTATTTTTGTAAGGTTATTTTAACATCAGGTAATGAGTTTATTTAAAAAGAATCCGTTTGGTCATATTTTATTTTTAAAATTATGGTTAATTAGAATTATGGGCACTTTAACCCATAGGCGTTATCGTGGTTTTAATGAATTACAAATAGAAGGTTCGGATGTTATTAGAAATCTACCCGATACTAATGTGCTATTTATTTCTAATCATCAAACCTATTTTGCCGATGTTGTGGCTATGTTTCATGTGTTTAACGCCAGTTTGAGCGGCAGAGATGATAATATTAAAAACATAGGCTACCTATGGAAACCCAAGCTAAATATTTATTACGTAGCTGCCAGAGAGACCATGAAATCGGGATTGCTGCCAAAAATTATGGCCTATGCTGGCTCAATAAGTATTGATAGAACCTGGCGTGCCGGAGGTCAAGAGGTACAAAGACAGGTAAAGATGAGCGACATCACCAGTATTAAAAAGGCTCTTGAAGATGGTTGGGTGATTACCTTTCCACAAGGTACAACAACGCCTTTTAAACCAATTAGAAAAGGTACCGCTCATATTATTAAGCATTACAAACCCATTGTAGTGCCAATTGTAATTGATGGTTTTAGACGTTCTTTCGATAAAAAAGGTCTACGAGTTAAGAAGAAAAACATTTTGCAAACTATGGAAATTAAACAACCACTAAACATAGATTACGAAAATGAAACCATCGACCAAATTGTTGAAAAAATTGAATTTGCCATAGAACAGCATCCATCTTTTTTGAAAGTTATACCTCAGCAAGAATTGCTTGAAAAAGAAGAATTGAATAAATTAAGAAAATGGTAATTTAAATTTCCAGCTTTTTCAACTCCTTGTAATTTTTTAATAGGCGTCTAATCAAGATTCCGTAGAGAATTCTATAAAATACCCAAGTTAATAGAACAAACATTAATGTAAAAATCACCATTATACCAATGGAAATTATTATTTGTGTTTGATTAAAACCGTTAAATTGTTCGTATATTACAGGGTCATTTACAATGCCATAATAACTTCCTAAAACCATGGCAGTAAAAGCCATTAATAAATTGTAAATCACATAATATTGTATAATTTTTCTGGTTTTTAAAATGCGTTGCATCAAAACTCTTACACTATCGGTTGCAGTGATGTTTTTATAAGCTTTATACAAAAGATAAATAAACAACAATATGATGGCATAAGATACACTTAGCACTATGTAAAACGTCGTATCATTTTTATAAACCATATTAATTTGTTCTTTGTAAGCATCTGACGAGAAAAATGGAATGGAATTAAGTAAAATCCAAAATATCAACTCGGCAATACTTATATAAAACAATATTTTAACTATTGAGGACGATTTTTTATGCAACATGGCATAAATTTCGTCTACTGAAACTTGTTCAAATTGAGGTTTGCGTTTTCCCCAGTCTTTTTTTAATAATTCTAATTCATCCATAACCTTACGGATTTAATATGGTTTTTAACTTTGTCTTCACTCTGTTCATTTTCACTCTAGCGTTTACCTCAGATATTCCCAGAGTATCACTTATTTCGGCGTAATTTTTATCCTCTAAATATAAAAACACCAAGGCTTTTTCTATATCGTTTAATTGATGAACCGCGTCGTACAATAGTTTTAGTTGTTGTTCTTCGGTATCGTCGTAAGGTTCGGCTTCAATTTTATATTGAATACTGTCAAACTCTTGAGTATTTAAAGTTCGCGTAGATTTTCTATATAAGGTAATTGCGGTATTCAACGCAACTCTGTACATCCAGGTACTAAACTTAGATTCGCCCCTAAACTTCGGAAAGGCTTTCCAAAGTTGAATGGTTATTTCCTGAAACAAATCATTATGAGCATCTTGATTATTGGTGTACAACCTGCAAACCTTATGCACAATATTTTGATGTTTCCCTAAAAGATCAACAAAACTATGTTCTAAACTGTGGTCCAATGCGCTAATTTGGTTAGTGTCTGTTAGTATACAACTTTATGTTTTTGTTACAAGTTGTTCGTCGAATCCTAGTAAAAATAGGCTATTTCATCAAGAACTGATTTATATCATAGTTAAATTTAGAGGTTTAGATTAATTTCATTACATAAAATTTAAGCGTCATGAAATCAAAAAAGAATCCTAATTTAGACGTAGGTCGAAACAGCAGTATTTACTTTGCTGTTGGTTTAAATGTAATGTTATTGCTAACATATTTGGCATTAGAGCATAGAACCTATGAGAAGAGCGATACACTTGTTGATATACTTCAAATGAGTGAGATGATTGAGGAAGACATTCCTATGACAACCATTAATATTCCACCGCCACCGCCACCACCTCAAATTACTGAAGTAATAACGGTTATAGAAAACACCGAAGATATTGAAGAAACTGTAGTAAAGAGTACAGAAATAGGCTTTGATGATGTGATTGAACCGGCAGTTGAAATAAAAGATCTAATAGTAGAAGAAGTAGAAGAAGATATAGTAGTACCTTTTGCGGTTATTGAAAGAGTTCCTACATTTCCCGGTTGTACCGGAAACAACGACCAGTTAAAAGCCTGTTTCCAGGAAAAAATGCAGGAGCACTTAAAAAAGCACTTTAAATATCCCGAAGTGGCCACAGAACTTGGAATTTACGGTAAAGTGTTCGTGTTGTTCCAAATTGATAAAAATGGCCTAGTAACTAAAATTAAAACGCGTGGCCCGGATCAAATTTTAGAAAAAGAAGCCGAACGTATTATAAGTTTACTTCCTAAAATGGAACCCGGTAAACAACGTAACAAACCTGTAGCAGTGCCATACAGCATCCCAATTAATTTTAAGTTGGTTGAATCAAACTAATTTAAAACCAATAGAATTTAACTTAAATCATAGAAAAGAACCAATTTAAATTGGTTCTTTTCTATTTAAACCATTTAATATTACAACCTATACTTGGCTTTTGATTAACATCAACAGGAAAATTATTAATGACCGCATTAATGGCATTTTTTAAATCCAGACCTGTAACAGGTATGTTGTTCCCGGGTCTGGAATCGTCAAATTGACCGCGATATGCCAATTTTAAATTTTTATTAAAAAGATAAAAATCGGGCGTGCAGGCAGCATCATATGCCTTGGCTACTTCTTGAGTTTCATCGTACAAATAAGGAAAAATAAAATCTTCTTCTCTGGCGAGTTGTTGCATTAAATGCGGCGCATCTTGAGGATAATTTTCAACGTCGTTACTTGAAATGGCTATAAAATTGACGCCCTTGTTTTGATACATTTTGGCAGTGGCCGATAATTCTTTGTTGATGTGTTTTACAAACGGACAATGATTACACATAAACACAACAACTGTTGCTTTTTCACCGCGTAGTTGGTTAAGATTTTTAACTTTATTGTCTACCGTGTTTAACAACTCAAAATCTGGTGCCTTGGTGCCTAAAGGCAACATGTTAGAAGGTGTTTGTGCCATAATTTTTTATTTACAATATAAGTAAAAATCGTATTTTTAAAAAATGAATACCGACATTTCTTTTAATGATTTTGAACGAGTAGATATTAGGGTTGGAACTATCATCGAGGTTAAAGATTTCCTGAAAGCTAAAAAACCGGCTTATCAACTCGTCATAGATTTTGGTGATTTGGGAATAAAAAAATCTTCGGCCCAAATTACAGTGCTTTACAAAAAAGAAGAGTTACTAAACAGGCAAATATTGGCTGTTGTAAATTTCCCACCAAAACAAATTGCCAACTTTATAAGCGAATGCTTAGTTGTTGGAGCAGTTAGTAGTCACGAAGTTATTTTATTAAAACCTGAGCATCGCGTTAATAACGGTGCTCAGGTTTTGTAATATTACATGTTGTTAGCGAAAAACACGGCATTCATCAGTAATTTATTGGTACCATACCAAAAGGCTCTAAAGTTGGTATTATCTGTAAATCCAATAACTCGGCCGGAGCGTAATCTGTTAACTTTAAAAGGCACAGTATTTTTCAAAAGTTCTAAATTAGGCTTAGATATATAACCGCTTAACAAGGGTTGATCTGTGTATTGAATGGGGTTATTGTAGCTTTGTTCGTCTGATGAAACAAATAAAGTGGTATCTCTAAACAAGGCTAAGTTGTTGTTTTTATACCCAAAATTTATAGGATGCGATCTGTCTAATTTGGCTTCAAAAATTGCGCCGCCAATTACTTGTGCACCTCTAAAATCTCTTTGCTGTTCAAAACTTATGTTTTTAGCAGTCAAATCCTTTTCTTTGAATTCTATTTTCATAAATTCATTGGTGTTGAACCATCGCAAGGTATTTCTGTAACCTATAAGTGTACCACCATTTTCTACCCAACTTTTTAGTTTGCCGGCTTCAGATTTACCTAATCCCGATGCGTTGGCTATAATGATGGTTGTATAATGATCTAAATTACTGCGATTTAGATTTCTAGTATCTAATTTTGTGATGGGTATTTGATAGCGCGTATCCAATAAATGCCAAATTTCGCCCGCATCGTATGAGCTAATACCATCACCAACTAACAACGCAATATTGGGTTTTTCCAAGGTTCTAAATTGGCCGCTACCTAAATCTATTCCCTCGTTGAGACCTGTAGATACACCATCGAAATTAACATGGCATTCTATTCCAATGTCATCAAGTAAGCTTTTAATATCTCCAGGATTGAGTGATTGATTTTGAATTGGGATTAAAATGGTGCCATAATCATAGGCTTTTCCACCAGATTTAAAAGGTTCCATGCTTACCTTGGCTCTTAATCCTTTACTAAGTATTTGGTAAAGTGCTTTGGGCGAATAATATTCGTGCCATTCCATCAGGTAAGCATAATTACTTGCGGAATTAACCTCACCTTTAGATAAATTTACGGCTGTTGAAAGTTTGTTATCTGAAGGTTTTGCCACATTTTCTTCGTAATCTAAATTAAAAGCCAATGGTAAAGTCCATGCCGAAATATCATAAAACAGACTATCCTGAAACTGGGTTCGTTTTTCGAACATGGCGTTAATCAATCGGGTGTTTTTTTGATTCTTCGGAACAAAATAACTGTGCTGTTTTGCGAATTTTTTACCATTAATAGTCATATCTTCTTCCAAAGCGAACAACTCAATTTGATGGCGTTGTAAAATTTCGGCCAAGTGATAGGCTTTTGCAGCATCTTTTTCATCACCAAAAACAATTCCTTTGTTTCCTGCTTTGGAAGCTTCCTGTCTGGCATTTTTGAAAAATTGATGTTGGTAATCAAGCAAGTCTGTTCTTAGCTTAACAGCAGCTTCTAAGGTAGAAAGTGCGGTGGTGAATTGATTTCTTATTGTAAAAGGAAAGGTTAACAATCCGTTATCGCTTTCCTGAAGATGGCCTCGAGAACTGGCTTGTTCGAAAAGTATTCCAATGCCTCCGTTAATATCTGGAAATGTAGAACCTTTTCCGTAGTAAAAATCGTCGAAACTTTCTCCGGTGTAATAAAACGATCCTATTTTATCCAAGGCCTTAGCGTGAAAGTTGCCAATAGCCATTGTTAAATCCTGATTTTGTTTTGGCGTAAGCGGGTGAACTCTAGACGGGATTCCGGGTTGAAAGAAAAAAGTAGAATTGGTACCCATTTCGTGATGGTCGGTTAATATATTAGGTAGCCAATTGTGAAAGGATTTGATACGTGCCTGAGATTCTGGTAATTGACCAACCAGCCAATCTCTGTTCAAATCAAAGTAGTAATGATTGGTACGTCCACCCGGCCAAACCTCGTTGTACTCACGGTCGTTTGAATCGGAGGTTAAATTCATGTTTCTGTTGGTATTGGCCCAATAGGCAAAGCGTTGAAGTCCGTCGGGATTATAGCTCGGGTCGAATAAAATGACCGTATTTTCCAGTAATTGATTAATCTCGTCACCTTCGGCTGCCGCCAAATAATAAATAACCGCCAGAGCGGCATTTGCACCGCTAGGTTCGTTGCCGTGAATTGAAAAGCCTTGATAAACTACGGTTGGCCTGTTAAAATTTGTTTCGTCGCTTTCAGTAGCGTTTATATGGGTTGTTCTAATAGCTTCAATATTCTCGTGATTTTTTGGGGATGTAACCGTTAAAAGCAGCAGCGGTCTATCTTCAAAAGTATAGCCGCGATTTTCAATAGATATTCTGTTGGACGCATTTGCGACGGCGTACATATACTGCACCATTTTATCGTGGGTAACATGCCATTGTCCTACTTCGTGACCAATAATATCAGCCGGTTTTGGAATATTGGTATTGTAAGAAATGTTCTCGGGAAGGTAGTAGTCTAAAGTAATTTGTGATTGAGAAAATATGTTGAATGTAATCAACAATAGAATTGCTTTAATAAAACGCATTTTGGAGATTTTAGTTGAACAGTTAGTGTTTTTATTTACGAAAGGTCTAAAATTAAAAAACCACCTTTTGATAAGGCGGTTTTTTGTAGTTATTTTAACAAAAGTTGATGGTTATATGTCATCAAAGCTTATGTCTGTAAAACGTTCGGTTGTGGTGGCTTCATCATCTTTTAGCTCACCATTTGAACTAAAATCTTCTTTTTTAAAGTCTTTTTGATGACGTTCGCTAATAACTTCTCCACCTTTTTCATCGAATACAAAATTGGTCATTTCGTCTAGAATATTTTTAAATTCCTCAAAATCTTCTTTGTAAAGGTAGATTTTGTGTTTTTTGTAGTGAAATGAGCCATCATCGTTGGTGAATTTTTTGCTTTCGGTAATGGTTAGGTAATAATCACCGGCTTTGGTAGATCTCACATCGAAGAAGTAGGTTCTTCTTCCGGCTCTCAATACTTTTGAGAAAATTTCTTCTTGTTCATTCATTCCGTTATCACTCATGCGCTGTATTTTTTAAATTTCGCTCAAAATTCTAAAAAAAAAGATAAGTAACCAACAAATTACTTTAATTCTTTTTTACTTATTTGATTTTCAAACATGTTGCGATAGTATCCGTCGGCCGACATGAGCGTTTCATGGCTACCTGACTGTATAATTTTTCCATCTTCAAGCACTATAATTTTATCTGCATTTTTAGCCGAAGAAATACGATGTGTCACAATAATGGTTGTTTTTCCTTTAGAAACTTTAAACAGGCTTTTTAAGATTTTCTCTTCGGTTTCTGTGTCTACGGCCGAAAGGCAGTCATCGAACAAAAATATTTCGGGATCTTTTATAAGTGCGCGCGCAATTGAAACTCTTTGTTTTTGCCCGCCGGATAATGTAATGCCGCGTTCGCCTAAAATAGTTTGATAACCTTTTTTGAACTTGACAATATTCTTGTGTACATCGGCACTTTTTGCAGCAGCAGTTATGTCGTCGATTGTTGCGTCTTCTTTGCCAAACCTAATATTATTTTCTATAGTGTCGCTAAACAAAAAAGCCTCTTGTGGTACGTAACCAATTTGATTTCTTAAATCGTAAAGGTTTAATTGATTGATAGGTGTTCCATCTATTAAAATGTCACCTGCTTCTAAATCATACAATCTTCCAATAAGGTCTAAAATGGTAGATTTCCCAGATCCGGTTTTTCCCATAATAGCTAAAGTTTCACCTTTGTTAACCGAAAAACTAATTCCTTTTAATGCCTTTATATTGGTATCGGGATAGGTGAAATGAACGTTATCAAAGGCAATTTCACCATTTAACTCAGAGTGTTCGTGGTTCAGGTTTTTTATCTCAGGCTCTTGCTTTAAAAATTCGTTAATACGTTTTTGTGATGCTTCGGCTTGTTGCACCAAAGATGTTACCCAACCTAAAGTAGCCACAGGCCATGTGAGCATGTTGACGTAAATAATAAATTCGGCGATAGTGCCAATCTCTTCAATTTCACCATTGATATATTGATTTCCGCCTATATAAATAACCAAAATATTACTGATGCCTATCAATAATACCATTAATGGAAAGAATAAGGCTCTAACCTTGGCTAAGTCTATTTGCTTTTCGCGATTTGAGATTGATAATTGGTTAAAACCGGCCTGAGTTTTTGGTTCAATGGCGTAAGCTTTAATAACCGAAATTCCGCTAAATGCCTCTTGCGTAAAAGCAGATAGTGCTGATAGTTCTTCCTGTACAATCGTACTTTTTTTATGAATAACAGCACTGATATAATAAATTAGAACAGACAACACGGGTAAGGGTAAAATGGTATATAATGTTAGTACTGGTGCGGTGCTGAACATATAAAATAAGGCTACTACAAAAAGACTGATCATGTTGATGGTATACATAAGTCCCGGACCTGCGTAATCTCTAACCCTACTAACATCTTCGGTTATTCTGTTCATTAAATCTCCCGTACGGTTAGATTTGTAAAAGCTAAGCGAGAGTCTTTGGTATTGCTGATAAATTTCGTTTTTAAGATCGTATTCAATCAATCGCGACACATTGATAATGGTTTGACGCATTAAAAATGTAAATAAACCGGCAATAACCGCAGCGCCTAAAAGTAGTAAGATATTAAAAGCCAATTCTTTTTGAAAAACTTCATCGCTAATATCTCCATTAGCTCTACTGGCAACAACATTGATTGAAGCACCTAAAAACCTTGGCGTATAAAGTGTAAAAATTTTGGCGACTATCGTAATAATGATACCAATAATTAATCGGTATCGATATTTGTAAAAATATTTATTGATGTGCTGTAATTCCTTCATTTAATAGTAAGCAACTTTTTATTAACAAATCGTCAAAATATGACTTATGTTATGAAAATAATTCAAAATATAAGCTAATTTTGCAGGCGGTTTTTGAGAATGTCTCAATTACCATTAAAAGTTTTAACATGGCCGTAGATGTTTTAAGTTCTCACGAACTAACTCAGATTGCCCCGGTATTTGGGCAAACTTCATTTGATAACCACGAACAGGTTGTTTTTTGCAACGACAAAGATACTGGTTTAAAAGCAATAATTGGAATCCATAATACAGTTTTAGGTCCTGCACTTGGTGGTACCAGAATGTGGAATTATGCCAGTGAATGGGAAGCTTTAAATGACGTATTGCGTTTGTCGCGTGGTATGACCTTTAAAGCCGCTATTACCGGTTTAAATCTTGGTGGTGGTAAAGCTGTAATAATTGGTGATGCCAAAACACAAAAAACGCCTGAACTCATGAAAAAATTTGGTGAGTTTGTACATTCTTTAAGTGGAAAGTACATCACTGCCGAAGACGTAGGGATGGAAACTTCCGATATGGATTTGGTACGTGAAGTTACGCCTTACGTTACAGGTATTTCTGAAAGTAAAGGTGGCGCCGGAAATCCTTCGCCCGTAACCGCCTATGGCGTTTTTATGGGTATGAAAGCTGCTGCAAAATTTAAATATGGTAGCGAAATGTTAGAAGATAAAATTGTACTGGTTGAAGGCGTTGGCCATGTGGGCGAAGCTCTAGTTGAACACCTTACTAACGAAGGTGCAAAAGTAATTATCACCGACATTAACGAAGAAAGATTACAAGCCGTTAGTGAAAAATATGGTGCCCATATTCATAGAGGTAATGATGTTTTTGAACAAGAACTGGATATTTACGCACCTTGTGCCTTAGGTGCAACCATCAATAACGATACTGTTTTTAAAATAAACGCTGCTATTATTGCCGGTGCTGCTAATAACCAATTGGCTAACGAGCACATACACGGCAAAATACTACATGAAAGAGGTGTACTTTACGCCCCTGATTTTTTGATTAATGCCGGTGGTATTATCAATGTTTACGCCGAATTAGAGCATTACAACCGTCAAGAAATTATGCGCAAAACCGAAAATATCTTCAATACAACACTTGAAATTTTAGAACGTGCCAAAAAAAGTGATATTACAACACATCAGGCAGCACTTAATGTAGCTTTAGAGCGTATAGAGGAGAGAAAAATTGAAAATTTAAAGAAGTAATTACTTAATTCTTTTTGTTTTTGCGCTACTTTTGCACTTTCTATTATTGAAGGTTAATCGTTAATTTATAATCTTTAAAAAGATTACATAGTAAGTTCTTTAAAAATGTTGAACAGAAGACATATTCGTATTAAAGTAATGCAAACCCTTTTTGCGTTAGGTCAAAATGAAATTTCAGAAGGTAATACCGATCAAAAATTTCTTCTAAACAGTATGAGTAATATGTACGATCTCTACTTACTCATGATGTCTTTGTTTATTGAGCTTCACAAGAAATCTGAAGACTATTACAAAAAACTTCAAAACCGAATTTTAGTAGATTCCAACGAACCGGAACCAAGCAGAGTTATTATTAATAACCAGGTTTTGTTAAAAATTTCAACAAATAAATTACTGATTGAAACCATAGCGAAACAAAAAATAAACTATTGGGATTTAGATTTTGAATACGTTGATAAAATCTTCAAACAAATTTTAAAAAGCAAAATCTACCGAAAATATGCCGAGTCAAATAACCACGATTTTGAAAGTGACAGACAATTTGTAGCCGATATTTTCAGAGACATTATTGCCCCTAACGAAAAACTTTACGATTATCTTGAAGATAAAAAACTAACTTGGATTGACGATTTACCAATTATCAACACCAATTTATTAAAGATGCTTAAACAGATCAAACCCGAAAGCAATGATACCTACTTTTTACCTGATTTGTATAAGGATGAAGACGATAAGCAATTTGCAATTCAGCTGTATCAAAAAACATTACTGTACAAAGACGAGCTGAATCTTGAAATTAAGGGTAAAACCACCAACTGGGATTCAGAGCGTTTGGCTGCTGTAGATGCTACTTTATTGACCATGGCTATTTGTGAATTTAAACACTTCCCCAGTATCCCCGTTAAAGTTACCATTAATGAATATCTAGAAATTGCCAAAGAATATTCAACTCCCAAAAGCAGTACATTTATAAACGGAATACTTGATAATTTGGTTAAACAGTATCAAAATAGTAATTCTCTTAACAAGACAGGCAGAGGCTTAAAGTAGTCATTTGAAGCAATGAAAAGCGTTAAGCTCAATACAATTGTTTTAATAACTACAAAATTATTACTACTTTTGGGTTTTAAATGCAACAAATCATACACAATAATTTAAATTTTAAGCAATGAAAAAAGTAATTTTAGGATTTAGCGCTTTATGTTTGGTGTTTACAACTTCATGCAAAGAAGACGCCACAGTAAAGATTAAAGAAGAAAATGTAGCTCAGGCTGCCCAAAGAGATGCTAATGCCGGTAATTTTCCTGTAATTAGCTTCGATAAAGTTGAGCACGATTTTGGTACTCTTGAAGATGGTACACCTGTTGAAACAGTATTTAAATACACAAATACAGGTAACTCAATGTTAGTTGTAAGCGATATTAAAAGTACTTGCGGTTGTACTGTGCCATCAAACTGGACCAGAGAAGTGGCGCCGGGTGAAACAGGTGAGTTTGCAGTAAAATTTAACGGTAAAGGAGCTAACCAAGTTCGAAAAACAGTTAATCTAACTACCAATACAGAAAAAGGCAACGAAAGTGTTAGTATAAAAGCTTTCATTAACCCAAGTGCTAACGCCGGTTCTGCGTCTGTCACTCCAATGCAATAATTAATATGGGTGAAGGAATTGGTTCATTTCTGCCATTTGTAGCAATGTTTGCAGTGGTGTATTTCTTTATGATTGCACCGCAACTTAAACGTCAGAAAAAAGAAAAAAAGTTTATTACTGAACTTAAAAAGGGCGATAGAGTTATCACAAAAAGTGGCATGTATGGCAAAATAGTTGAACTTAACGATAAAGACAACAGCTGTGTTATTGAAACACTAGCAGGGAAAATTAAGTTTGACAGATCTGCCATCTCAATGGAAATGAGTGCTAAGCTACAAGCAAGCGCAGAATAAAATAAAATTATAAATTTTTAAAAAAGCCGTTTCAATTAAACTGAAACGGCTTTTTTATTAGGAATATCGTTGTGCCGTTAGTTCGGCTATTTTGCAAATTACTTCTGTTGCTTTTATCATACTTTCAACAGGCACATACTCGTAACGTCCATGAAAATTATGGCCGCCTGCAAAAATATTAGGGCAAGGCAGTCCCATATAAGACAATTGAGAGCCATCTGTGCCACCACGAATGGGTTTAATTTTTGGCTTAATGCCCAATTGCTTCATGGCTTCTTCGGCTATGTCAACTATGTGCATAACCGGTTCAACCTTTTCTTTCATGTTAAAATATTGATCTTTTATCTCAACCGAAATAATTTCATCTCCATAACTGGTATTTAAATCTTGAGTCAGTTGTTGCATCATTTGTTTTCTGGCTTCAAATTTATCCCTATCGTGATCTCTAATAATGTAATGCAATTTGGTTTCGTCTACTTTACCTTCAATTTGGTGCAAATGAAAAAATCCCTGATAACCTTCGGTGTGTTCTGGTGTTTCTAATCGGGGTAATGAATTGATAAAGTCGGTTGCCATGTACATCGAGTTGATCATTTTCCCTTTGGCATAACCGGGATGTACAATTTTTCCTTTAATGTGAATGACTGCGGCGGCGGCATTAAAATTTTCGTATTCTAATTCACCAATTTCACTGCCATCCATGGTGTAAGCCCAGTCTGCACCAAATTTTTTGACGTCAAATTTATGAGCACCTCGACCAATTTCTTCATCAGGCGTAAAACAAACTTTAATGTCGCCATGTTTAACTTCGGGATGATGGATGAGGTATTCCATGGCACTTACAATTTCTGTAATACCGGCTTTGTCATCGGCGCCTAATAGGGTAGTGCCATCAGTTGTGATAAGAGTTTGGCCTTTGTATTGGAGTAAATCATCAAAATAATCGGGCGATAAGACTATATCTTTCTCAGCATTTAAAACAATGTCCTTACCGTTGTAGTTTTCTATAATTTGAGGTTTAACGTTGGCACCTGTAAAATCGGGAGAGGTATCAAAATGTGAAATAAAACCTATTGTGGGAACTTTTGCCTTGATGTTAGACGGCAGTGTTGCCATGACGTAGGCATTGTCGTCAATAGAAACATCACTCATACCAATACTTTTTAGTTCTTCAAACAGTTTATTGGCTAAATCCCATTGCTTTTTGGTGCTTGGAGTTGTTTCACTATTTGGGTCAGACTCCGTATCAATGGTAACGTAACTTGTAAAACGTTTAGTGATGGCTTCTTTTGAAATCATAATCGTGCTTTTCATCAAAAGTATACAACCTAAAATTAAGTTACAACACTTCGCCGGCTTTCTTTTAAATTCTGTGCTTTTAAGTTACTTTTGTAGGCAATTTGTAGCCATGTACCAGTTTTTAATTAAGCCATTATTATTTCAATTCGACCCTGAAAGGGTACATCATTTCACCTTTTCGTTTATTAAATTTATTTGTAAAATTCCGGGTGTAAAAAGTATTTTAAAATCGGTTTACATTTTAGAACATCCATCTTTAGAGCGAGAAGTTTTCGGAATAAAATTTAAAAATCCGGTTGGTTTGGCAGCCGGTTTCGATAAAAACGCCGAATTGTTTCAAGAATTATCCTTGTTTGGTTTTGGTTTTATTGAAATAGGAACGGTAACCCCCAAACCACAAGATGGCAATCCTAAAAAGCGTTTGTTCAGACTTAAAAAAGATCAGGCCATTATCAACCGAATGGGTTTTAACAATGAAGGTATGGATGCTGTGGTTGAAAGATTGAAAACAAATTCAAATGTTTTAATTGGCGGAAATATTGGCAAAAATAAAGTTACACCCAACGACGAAGCCGAAAATGATTACAAACTTTGTTTTGAGGCACTTTTTGACGATGTAGATTATTTTGTAGTGAATGTAAGCTCACCAAACACACCCAATTTGCGGGAACTTCAAGATAAGGAACCACTCACGAGACTATTAAATTCGCTTCAACAACTCAATCTTACAAAACCAAAAGCGAAGCCTATATTATTAAAAATTGCTCCTGATTTAACCAATGAACAACTTCTAGATATTATTGATATTGTAAAAGTTACCGGAATCGCCGGAGTGATAGCCACCAACACAACTATTAGTCGCGAAGGTTTGCAAAGTGAAGATAAAGCCGAAATGGGTGGCTTAAGCGGAAAACCATTAAAATTGCGCGCCACCGAAGTCATTCGATTTTTACATCAAGAAAGTAAAGGTGCTTTCCCTATTATAGGCGTTGGCGGTATTCATTCGGCTGAAGATGCGCTTGAAAAACTGAAAGCCGGTGCCAGTTTGGTTCAATTGTATACCGGATTTGTGTATGAAGGTCCGGCACTAATTAAATCCATCAATAAAGCCATTTTACAACAAACTCAATCATAAAATGAGTTACGAAACTTTAATTTCATTCGCCTTTGCTACGGCAGCTTTGGCCATTTCTCCCGGACCTGATAATATCTACGTGTTGGTTCAAAGTATTACCAATGGAGTTAAATATGGTATGGCAACTGTGGCAGGACTTATTTCGGGATGTATTGTGCATACTTCATTGTTAGCGTTTGGACTGTCGGCGATTATAAAAAATAATACTTCTGTTTATACGGCTATCAAAATATTTGGAGCCGCTTATTTGTTGTATCTGGCCTTTAAAGTATTTAAAAGTAACGAAGGTATTTCGTTAAGTGGCGATGCTCCTAAAAAATCGTTATGGCAGTTGTTTAAGCAAGGTGTTGTTATGAATGTTCTTAACCCAAAAGTCACCATTTTTTTTCTGGCTTTTTTTCCGGGATTTTTGTTTAGTGATGATTTGAGTAAGGTGGTTCAGTTTTATGTGTTGGGACTTATTTTTATGGCAGTGTCTTTTGTTATTTTCTCAACCATAGCGATGGCTTCAGGTACTATTGCCCGGTTTACTGTTAACAATAAAAGAATCAATGTTTTTTTTAAATGGTTGCAAATTTTGGTGTTTGTTGGAATTGCAGTTTATATTTTACTGTAAATAGTTATCAATCAACATAAGTCTCTTTAATTATTTCTTTACATTTATCAATTTCGGAGTCATTTAATTTTTCAAATGTTTTTATGATTCTCGATTTATCAACCGTACGAATTTGATCAATCACAATCATACCTTTTTTCCCGTTGTGATTCACAGCAACTCTTGTAGGATACTTTTTAAGATTGGTGGTCATAGGTGCGAGAACAATGGTGTTTAAATTCCTATTCATTTCATCAGGTGAAATAATAACACAAGGTCTTGTTTTTTTTATTTCGCTACCTACGGTTGGGTCCAGGTTGACAAGAACTATTGCATATTGGTTTAGCTCCATTCTTCTAAATTTTCATCTTCAAAAATATCGCTCATCAAAAGTTTATCATCTCCGCTTTCGTTCATTTTTTTAAATGCCTTATCCCAGTTTTTGCGTGGGCTAGGAATTGGTTTCAGAATGATATGACCCTTTTCCAGAATAAGTTCTACCTTATCTTTAATATTGTATTTTTCCAAAATATTCTTGCTGAGGCGTAGACCTTTTGAATTTCCTATCTTAATAATTGCGGTTTCCATGATGTTAAATTGTTATTACAAAGTAAATACATTTTAATTAATTATGAAAATAATTCTTTATTGCTGCAATAGGTTCTTTTCAGGGCAAATTTCTTTCTTATCTTTGGTGCTCTATGCAATCTAAGCTTAAAATAATCGAATGTCCGCGCGATGCCATGCAAGGTATCAAGGCATTTATTCCCACACAAAAGAAAATTCAATACATCCAGGCCTTGTTACGTGTGGGTTTTGACACCATTGATTTTGGCAGTTTTGTGTCGCCCAAAGCCATTCCGCAAATGGCAGATACAGCTGAAGTGTTGGCAGGATTAGATTTAAGTAAAACTTCCAGTAAATTGCTGGCCATTATAGCCAATACCAGAGGTGCGCAAGATGCCGCCCAACATGCCCAAATTGATTATTTAGGATTTCCGTTTTCTATTTCTGAAAACTTTCAAATGCGAAATACCCATAAAACCATTGCGGAGTCTGTGGTGACCTTAAACGAAATTTTGGACATTGCCAGCAAAGTAGATAAAGAGGTAGTAGTGTATATTTCGATGGGTTTTGGCAATCCTTATGGCGACCCTTGGGATGTTGAAATAGTTGGTGAATGGACCGAGAAACTTGCCAAAATGGGAGTAAAGATTTTGTCGTTAAGCGATACGGTTGGTACTTCAAATCCCGAAACCATCGATTATTTGTTTTCCAATTTAATTCCTGCCTATCCGAATATAGAATTTGGTGCGCATTTACATACCACACCATCTACCTGGCACGAAAAAGTAGATGCCGCCTACAAAGCCGGTTGTTTAAGATTTGACGGCGCCATTCAAGGTTTTGGTGGCTGCCCTATGGCCAAAGACGAACTCACCGGTAACATGCCCACCGAACGACTTCTCTCGTATTTTACCCAGCAAAAAATAAATAATCTCAACGCTTTTAGTTTTGAAAGTGCCTATAACGAGGCCACCAAAATATTTACGGTGTATCATTGAGAAGTCCGTTATTCTTTAGTTAGGGTTTTATATTTAAGTATTTATCGATCGACGGTTGAGGTAGATTTATTATATTTGAGAAGTCACGAATAACCCACTTAATATCGAGATATCGATATAAATAATTATGATATAATGAGTTACCACACATTTCAGAATCGAAAAAAGTCAAATTCGTGAGTTGAATTTATAAGATATGATGAAATTGCGGGTGAAATGACAGAAAATTTAAAAAAAACACACTCAAAACATTGAGCATAATAATTTTAAGTAAACTGGAATTTGAAATTAACTTTAGAAAACTTAAAAGATAATTATCTAATATTAATAATTAAGATATTTATCGCCTTTTTGTTTATATTTAATTTGACTAATGCAATTTTAAAAATAACTGATCACTATGATGTCGCCTATAGTTTTAGTGAAAGCAAAATAGCTGATTACTTTTATATTACTACAAGATTCAGTTATTTAAGACCTGTTATAATATCATTGCTTCCATTCATCGGAGTTTTTATCAAAAGAAAAATCGGTTGGATTTTAATTCAATCATATTTTTATTTTTTGATTTCAAATTTAGTATTCATGGTAATTAAAGATGATTTAATTGATAATGATTTGATATTTTTTTATGTTATATCTTTTTCCATCTTATTTCTGATTATCATACTTATGAATAAAAAGAAAATTAGTAAACTGAATTATGGAATTAAAAAAGAGGAATTAACAAGTAAGAATATTATTGCTTTTATTTTAGGAATGTTAATAACGCTGATTTTACTTTTGATTAAAGCTAATTAAATAAAAAAATGTGGTAACAGGGTATATAGTTCATGGCGGATTTTGGGCTAAACTCAAAGTTTTTGTATTTTTAGAAACTTAAAATCTTAACCGAATGGCGAGCGGTTTTTATACCGCCACAAACCATTTACGCGAGACGTCGGAAAGAAACAAATTTTGTTTGTACGGTTATTTAACGTACATTTGAAAAAACATAATACACGATGGAAGCACAGCTAAATAAAGACGAACGCATTGAACTGAGAGTGTCCTCAACTGATAAAAGAATTTTCAAAAAAGCACAGAAACTTAGTGGAGACAAAT
Organism: Paucihalobacter ruber; assembly: GCF_006494535.1. Classification (GTDB taxonomy): domain Bacteria; phylum Bacteroidota; class Bacteroidia; order Flavobacteriales; family Flavobacteriaceae; genus Paucihalobacter; species Paucihalobacter ruber. The sequence continues at coordinate 207,218 of NZ_VHIQ01000003.1, read as the reverse complement.
CATTCAGTAGCTTTATTATTAGAGTGGTTAAACAGCAAGCTGAAGAAATAGTGGCAAAGAATGACAGAATTATTGCAACAGAGAAGGATCGTAAAGTATTCTTTGATGCCGTATTCGGAAATCCAAAACCTAATCAAAACTTAGTTGAAGCTGCTAAAAGATACAAATCAAAAAAAGCCTGAAGTTGGATATTTCTTTATTAGATAAGACCCATAACCGAAAGGCATTTAAATGCGAAGAGCAACAACTAACTGAGTATATCCACAATCAAGTTAGTCAGGATGTAAAGAAAAAGCTGGCTGTCTGTTTCGTTGCAACAGATTCTTACAAGAATGTAATAGGATATTATACGCTAACAAGCGAAAGCCTGGGAAGAGAACAGATTCCTGAAAAGTATATCAAAAAAGTTCCTCGAAATTATAATGCTCCTGTTATTCTGCTAGGACGGCTGGCAAGAGACTTATCGGCAAAAGGAACCGGATTAGGCGAGCACCTTCTGTTAGACGCTTTGTTTAGAGCATTTACATTATCTGAAGAAAGTATTGGAGCCATGGCAGTTGTTGTAGATCCAATTAATGAATATGCCGTGGATTTTTACAGAAAATATGGTTTCGAACAATTGCCGGACAGTGAAAAAATGTTTCTTCCAATGAGTACAATAAGACAAATAATTTAGGGAAAACACACCGTAATAAATGGTTTTTGCTAGTTTTGGTACTCATTAATCTTAGTTTCAGGCAAGCAGTAAAGTGATTGTTAGCCTGCTACGTATCAAATATGAGAACGTTCAACAAATAACAAACAAAAGACATGAAGAACATTATATCCGCAATACTCATCATCACAATTTTATCATGCTCAACTAATAATGAAGAAATTAATGAGGAAGTAGTAAATTGTCTTGAAATAGCTTTTCTTGAATCAACCGTCATTAAAGAAAATGATTGCTTAACTTTTAGCGACAGACCTGGCTTGGAATTCACCTTATTAAAATTAGGAAATTATACCAAAACACACCCCAATAATGTACCCTACGCTAGAATAAGCGGTAGATTGATTGTTGAAAATGCAATGCACGAATTTGATTTTGCTCAAATTGACGAAGATTATCAAACTGATGGGACTTCATTCTCTGGAAGAATTCATACCGGTATTAATAATGTTGATTACACTATCTTCTTTGATCATATAGAATTTACTGAAACAGCTACAGAATTCATATTTCACAATGCCACCATAAGATTTGGTTACTACGACCCTGAATTTGATTAGAAAACTATTGTAAATAGCAAAAAATAAACAATCTGAACGCTTTTAGTTTTGAAAGTGCCTATAACGAAGCTACCAAAATATTTACGGTGTATCATTAAGACGCTTGTTAATTTTTTACAATTAAGTAATTGAAAGTAGGGATTTTAATCAATTGCGTTATATTTGAGATATATCTAATAATATAATTAATAGCATTGTATCGTTACATAGGGTGATGGTATAAAGAATTAGCATACAATTTGACTAGATTAAACTAAGAAAGCATACATGAAAAAAATACTTTACCTACTCGTCTTTATTTTATTATCCTCTTGTTCTGAAAACGAAAATAGAGATTCAGAGATCAGCATAAAATCAGATCAAATTGAATATGTGGTAGTAAGAAACCCTAAAGAGGGTGTTTATATTTGGGATATGAAAAATGATACTATTTATCCTAATGAAAATAAAGAGTTTATATTTAAAAAAGAAATTGAAATACCGGAGTACATAGTTATTAAAGTTGGAGAAGAAAGTTTAAAATCCATTTTATTGCCAAATACTAAAATTGAAGTTGAATATACTGATTCATCTTATGTTTTCAAGGGAAACAACAGTGCCGGAATGGAGTTTCTAAATAAAATAAAAAGGCCTTATTTCGATGTGAGTGAGTTCAATAAATATCAAACTGATTCAACACCTTATCAGATAACAAACAAGATAAAAGTGCAGCAGGATGACGAATTAAATGAAATACAAAAACTTGTAGACAAAAACCAAATTGATGAAAGATTTGAAAATATTTTAAAAGAGGACATCAACTATTTCTACGCATCAAGAACTATTCAAATTATTTTGAGTAAACAACATCAAAACTTTCCTATAAACAAAGATTTATTAGAGCTTTCAAATACAATAGAAAAAAAATATCCATTGAATATTGATTACAAACCTAGCAGCTGGTTGGATTTAGCAGATAATATTTTGCTTCAAAAGCCCTTGTATAAATTACGAGCTAATAATTCAATCACAATAGATTCAGTTCAAACTTGGTATAAAAATGATCAATGGATTCCTTACCAATACAACGTAATAAACGAATATGAAAACTCCAAAATTGCAGAAATTGTCACAGCGAACTTTTTAATGAATACCACAAAGCAAAATAATTTTGAAAAAAGCTTAATAAAGGTTTTTAAAAATTATAAAGAAAGATATCCCACAAGCCCTTACACTAAATATCTTTCACCTGAAATCCAAAAAGTAGAAGACTATCATGAAAAAATTTCGGGAAATTTAGCAGACAACATCCAATTTATTGACGGAAAAGATGTTGCAACAATGACAGAGCTTTTGAATATACTTAAAGGCGATAAATATTACGTGGATGTTTGGGCCACTTGGTGTGCACCGTGTAAGAGAGAGTTCAAATTTAATGAAGACTTAGATGTGCTTTTAAAAGCTAATGGTTATAAAAAGCTTTATATTTCTTTAGATAAACCCGAAGTTGAAAATAAATGGAAGGACGATATTAAATATTATAATTTGAGTGGTTTGCATATGTTAGCAAGTCTGGATTTCTTCCAAAATTTTGAACAAAATTATTCTCTTGTAAAAGGCTACGTAAGTATTCCACAGTATTTAATAATTGATGAAAACGGGAACATTTTAACAAATAATGCCCCGAGACCTAGTAATTTAACTGAGCTTGAAAAGGTATTGACAAAATAAAAAATGTTATTTAAGGAGGTTATTGGTAATTATTGGCTTGTCTAGAAATGATAAACTATAGCCTGAAGTTAACAAGTAAAAGTTGTCCTTTAGATATAATAAAAAAGGGCTTGCTAACCAAATAACAAACCCTTCCACTTAAAAATGAATCAACTTAAACAAAATTCACTTTTTTTAAAATCTAAATTCTAATCCGCCGTAAACTCCAAACGGATGTCCGGGTCTAAGACCTGCCGGAACGCGGGCCACAGCATAAGTTTCGTCTAATAAATTAATTACCGTTGTGGTTAAACTCAGTTGCTTGGCCAGATGGTATTTGGCGGCAAAATCTATAATAAAGTTGGCATCAACCCTTTCATTTTGAGGAATGCTTCCGGTACCTGCCACAGTTCTAAATTCGCCGTTATAACGACCGCTTAAAGTGATTTCAAATTTTTGGTGTTCAAGACCAATCATAGCATTAAACTGATGTTTTGGAATGTATGGCATTTCGTCACCAACATTAACATCGCCCCAAATACCAACACTGCTGGCAAAATCGCTTAGAAACTCGGTGTTGGTAAAAGTGTAACCAAAACTGATGGGCATAGAAAGTTTTGAGTTATTTTGTAACACATCGTAATTAAGTAACAGTTCTAAACCGTTCACTCTTACAGCACCGGCATTAAATTGGTCCAACGTACCAACGCCACCACTGGCTGCCAAGTCACTTCCTAACAGATTGCTGTAATCGTTGTAAAAACCAATCACTTCACCGCGAAATGCCCCAAAAGTAAATCTTGAGCCTAATTCGTAGTTCACACTTTTTTCGGGTTGTTGGCCGGGTTCGTTGCCGGGAGGTGAAAATCCTTTATGAACACCTCCAAAAATTGATAAGTCTTCTTTAATATTGTAATTAAATCCAATACCCGGAATCCAGACATCTACGCGGTTATCGCGTTCTGAGCCGGTTCCTGGATTTCTTTCTGGGTTATTGCTTCCAAAATCTAAACGACTTAGTAATATGTTTTCATATCTCAAACCGGGTGTAACGGTCAAGTTTTTGTATTTAAACTTGTACATGGCGAAGGCAGCCAAAGCACCGGCACTGCTAATTCGGTTGGCGCCTGAACCCTCAACGGCATCAAAAGTTAAATTCATAACGCCATTAATCATGTTATAACGGTCATCCCATTGAAAGCGGTCTTCTTGGTCGTAATGATATCTAACACCAATTTCAATATCGTGAAAGGTTTGGTCGCCATAAAAGTGCCAGTCAAATTTAGATTGAATACCCTGGGCATAATAGACACGATTGTTGGCTCTAATAAAAAAAGCGTCATCTGCTGAATCGTCTTCACCTCTAATAATTGCCATATGCGTTGGAAAGTCTGCGGGATTGTCCAAAATATTGGCAATGCCTACTTTTTGACCGTTGGCAGCTACATCGTTAAGTTTGTACCAGTTTCTGGCAAAACGGTTGTGATAAGCCTGAGTAGTTAAACGCATATCTTTTGATAAATTTAGTGTGTGCGTTAACATAAAATGAACATTTTCGGTGGTAATGTTGTCAATTTGCGAACCTGCGTATCTATCAAATGGCGAACGGTCAAAATCTTCCTGGGTAAGTCCTAAATAGGTTTCATCTGAATCTTCGTCGGAATATTGAAATTTGGCCTCCAGCGATTGCTGTAATTTGGCTTCTTTTTTACTGTTCACTCTAAATTTGGCTACTACATCATTTCGGTTAAATCCGGTGTTGGCGCCAGAAGGTAAATTTTTAAAGCCATCGGAATTAAAGTTTAAAAACTCAACCATATAGCCAATGGTTTCTTTACTATCGCCAACACGTGCATGTAATTGCGAGGTGTTAAAACTCCCGTAGCTACCGCGAATTTCTCCCTGAAATTTATTGGGGATTTGAGCCGAAACCAAGTTAATAGCGCCACCGGTAGTGTATGGTCCGTATTGAATTTGACTGCTACCTTTTAAAATTTCAACCGCTTGCATTCTGCCTACATTTGGAAAATAGTAAGCTGCAGGCGCGCTGTATGGTGCAGGTGCAATTAAAACGCCATCTTCCATCACGGTTATTTTGGCACTGCGTTCGGGTGAGGTACCTCTTAAACTAATGTTAGGTCTTAAACCAAAACCGTCTTCCTCATAAAAAGTAACACCCGGTACCGAACGCAAGGCTCTGTTAATATCGGTATAATTGAATTTTTTTAACTCTTCGGGCGATAAATAATAAGAAGAACCTGTCCTGTTTTTTGCCACGTATTTATTACCAAACATTACGTTGGCATTTAAGATTACCTGATCTAATTTTTGAATGCTATCTGTGGCTTTTTTTTCTGATTCTTGGGTGGTTTGTGAGAAAATCGGTGCGCTAAATAATATGGTCGCAACAGCAAGTAAATATTTCATTTATTTAGATTGATTAAAAACAAAACTGATTTAAGGCGGCAAATTTAGAGTGTTATATTTATATTTCAAAGCTTATTTAGAATAAATAAAAATTAAAAGTGATAGGTGTTTGTGTTTTAACTTTTTACTAAGCCGAAGACCGTTTATTACCGATTTTTTAAAATTTCGTTGCCCATTTATACATTCAAAAAAAGAAGTATCTTTGCATGCAATTCAAAGAAATTGCACATGATAGCGCATCAACAAAAAATTCTGGGCGAAGGTCTAACTTACGACGATGTTTTATTAGTCCCGGCTTACTCCGAAATACTACCAAGAGAGGTTGATATTACTTCGAAATTCACCCGAAATATTGGCATAAACGTACCAATTGTCTCTGCTGCAATGGATACCGTAACCGAAAGTAAAATGGCCATTGCCATGGCGCGTGAAGGGGGTATTGGTGTATTACATAAAAATATGAGTATCGAAGACCAGGCAGCTAAAGTTAGAAAGGTGAAGCGTGCCGAAAGCGGTATGATCATCGATCCGGTAACCTTACCGTTAACGGCTACTGTTTTAGATGCCAAACGCAATATGGCCGAATACAGTATTGGTGGTATTCCTATTGTTGATGATCATGGCACCTTAAAAGGTATCGTCACCAACCGCGATTTGCGTTTTGAACACGAAAATTCCAGACCTATCATAGAAGTCATGACCAAAGACAATTTGGTAACTGCCCCTGTTGGAACTTCTTTAAAAGATGCTGAAAGTATTCTTCAGGAAAATAAAATTGAAAAATTACTGATTGTTGATGATCATTATAAATTAGCCGGACTCATTACTTTTAGAGATATTACAAAAGTCACCCAAAAACCTATTGCTAATAAAGATACCTATGGCAGATTGAGGGTTGCAGCTGCCATTGGGGTAACTCCCGATGCTTTAGAGAGAGCAGATGCTTTGGTTAAAGCCGGAGTTGATGCTGTAGTTATCGATACCGCTCATGGCCATACCAAAGGCGTAGTATCTGTTTTAAAAGAAATTAAAAAGCATTTTCCTGAATTAGAAGTTATTGTAGGAAATATTGCCACGGCGGCTGCTGCCAAATATTTGGTTGAAGCCGGAGCCGATGCTGTAAAGGTTGGTATTGGTCCGGGATCTATTTGTACAACCCGTGTGGTTGCCGGTGTTGGATTTCCGCAGTTTTCGGCAGTGCTCGAGGTTGCTGCTGCTATAAAGGGCAGCGGTGTTCCTGTAATCGCCGATGGCGGTATTAGATACACAGGCGATATTCCAAAGGCCATTGCAGCCGGCGCCGATTGTGTCATGCTCGGCTCATTGCTGGCCGGTACCAAAGAAAGTCCGGGTGAAACTATTATTTACGAAGGCCGAAAGTTTAAATCTTACCGCGGAATGGGATCTGTTGAAGCTATGAAAGAAGGAAGTAAAGACCGCTATTTTCAGGATGTAGAAGACGATATAAAAAAATTAGTGCCCGAAGGTATTGTTGGTCGTGTACCGTACAAAGGCGAATTGTTTGAAAGTATCCATCAATTTGTTGGCGGATTACGTGCAGGAATGGGTTATTGCGGAGCTAAAGACGTTGCAACACTCCAGGAAACCGGACAATTTGTAAAAATTACGGCGAGCGGCATTAACGAAAGTCACCCGCATAACGTAACCATTACCAAAGAATCGCCTAATTACTCTAGATAGTTAATTGTTCTTTTGCGCTTTTAGTAGGCTGTCGGTTGATTTAACCTGAAGTTTTTCAACATCAATTAACAAACTATCGGTTGTTTTGGATTGGTCTCGCTCTAATTCTTTTGAGAATTTAGTGTTGAGTTCCTTAATTTGAAGACTGTCTAATTCTTTAGTCATCATACTGTCTCTTTCCATTTCTAGGTAATCCTCATAAGAAATTGTTTCTAAATCGGGCGATTTTCTTCCTAATGAAATATTGGGTTCTTCGCTGGTTCCTGTTACTTTTATGGGTATTCCTATAATTCCGAAAGGTGGTAAACCTATGCGCATTTTTAAATTCAAATCGCCGTCTAAACTCGTTTCACCTTCCGTACGAAGTCTAAATCCCTTCGATTTAATTCTAAACCTGTCAATGGTTAAAATATTGTCTTTAATAGTGGTGGGAATAACTACTTCTTTTAAGTCGGGTGATTCAAATGCGTCGGTTTGTGTTGATTTAGAAACGGTTCCGAGTAATTTATAACCTTTGATGGTAGCATTTTTAATATTTAAAGTTCCTGAACCTGCCAACGATGGAAAAATGGGCTTCATCTCACCATCTAAAATACCCGACAGTTGATAGTCTAATTTAGCAATACCTTCGGTGTAGGCCGCGGCCGAGACCATTTCTCTAAATAGAGGCAATTCTTTGTAAGCCCGATTGATATCAAAATCGTCAACTGTTAAATTGAAGTCGAATACAGCTTTGTTTTTATCAATGGCTTTGTAATTACCCGATATGGTTGCTGTAGCATCAATAAGTTTTAAGTTCGATTGCTGTAGTATTAAGGTTTCGTCTTTTAGTAAAACTTTTGATGACACTTTATAAACATTGATAGAATCGTATAGTATGTGTGCTGCATTTAATTGGGTTTCTATATTTACCCGCTTTGGAAGTTTTAAAACCCCGTACTGCTCAACCGAATTGGTATCTACATAAATTGGATTATATTGCTCACTTTCTTTAAATGAAAAACTTGGCACAAACTCATTTAAATTAAAAAAGTCAGAACTAATGGTAAGGTTTCCGGCCAGATTTTCCTTGCTGTTGAACATATACGAAAGTAGGTTGTTAAAATTTCCGTTTAGTAATAAATCTGATGTACCGTAGCTTGTTTTAAAGTTGTTGAAAGCCGTATAATTATTATTGAATAGGAGCTCACCGTATTCAATTAAAAAATCTTTAGGGTAATTATTAACCTTCGCATTAATGTTTTCAAACTTAAGGCTACCACTGTGAGAAAGAAGGTTATAATTACCGGACGAGAAATCGCTCTGCTTACCTTTAAGACTCAAATCTGCTATGATTAGTCCGTCAAGGTTGTTCACCGAAGCGCCCAAAAGTTTATAAAATCTGTTTAAATTAAATGTGCCATTTGCAGCCATATTATAATCAACATCGTCAAAATTAATAAAACGGGCATTGGCTGTAAAAGGTTCGTTTTCAAATAAGAAATTCAAATTTTCTATAATCAAACTCGCATCACTAAAAGTACCGGCGCCATTGTTAAGTTTTACATCAGCATTTAAATTACTAATGGGATTGGGATAGTAAGGCGATTGTATCAAACCATTTTCTATTTTAAAATAGGCTTCGGTTTTTGGGAATTTTAATTCTTCAGGATTGTAATAACCGTTAGATGTGATAGCTACGTTAAGATTACCATCCATCACCAAATTCTCAATTCCCAGAGCATTCGAAATATTTTTTAAATTAATTTTACCCTTAATGTCAGCATTTACCAATTTTTCTTTGCCGTTATTTTTTTCTAAATAGGTGCCTTGTAAATAGTCTTCATCTACTTTAAAATAGAATTTTTGTATATCGTAATTGGCCATCGATAAATTAAGTTGTGGTATAAAAAACGAACCATCTATTAAGATATCTTCAATAAATTCTTTGGTGTAGCTGCAGTCTATTTCTCCATTTTCTAATTTTAACTTTAGCGAGAAATCAGGATTTAGGTTATTGAGTTTACTGCTACGACCTTTGAAGACCATCTCTGCACTTGCGGTTCCTTTTACCTTTGTTTCCTGCATCCAAATATTGTATTTTGGAGGGAAGGCACTCAGTACATTCGCAATTTGAGTGTTACTGAAGTCGGCTAAAAAATCAACCTCATAACCATCGGGTAGTAACTTGAATTCACCTTCAAAGTTTAAGGGTAATTTATTGATTTTTATTTTATTATTTTCAAATTTAAACGATAGTTCATCTGTATTAAAGCGTGTTTTTACTTTTGCATTCAAATCTTTTTCAAAAAAATATCTCATTCCGTCGTATAGGAATTCGAAATTTTGAGCTTTAACGGCTGTGTTGAGATAGACATCGGCTGTGAGTAAACTGCCATCTCCTTTAAAATTAAAATTATCAGCACTAAAATTTATTTTTGATGACAGGTCGTTAAAATGGAGTTTACTATTTTGAATCTCAAATAGGTCGACTTCTAAAAATAATGCTTTATTGGCATCAGCAATGGTATCGGTGCTGGTTTTGTAAATCTGATAATTGCTGTTACCTGTTTGGTCTATCATTAAATTTATGTCGGCCTCGGTTGCTACAATACCTTTTATTTTAACCTGATTTGAGAAAACGAGTTTTAAAACATTTATTTTGAAATATAGTTCTTTGGCGTAAAATAAGGTGTCGTTTTCAAATGGTGCCGAAGCGTCAAGCTTAGACTCGTAAAACGAAAATGTTAAAGACGGAAAATGTTTAAAAAACGACAGTTCTGATGACGAAAAGTCGAATTTAGTGGTGAGTGATTGATTGGCCTGATTTCTGATGATGGTGCTGATATCATCTGCGAAAATTTTTGGTACCAACCACATAAAAAGTAATACCACCACTGCGATACTTGCAAAAAGTTTACCTATTATTTTGATCCACTTTTTATTAGCTGAATTCTTTATAAGCTGCATTGTCTTGGGTTAGAGAGCTTAAAATTACTAAAGAAGGGATAAAACTCGGAGGTTTCAGGTTAATATTTTGCGAATTTTATGTAATTTCTGTTAATAAGGTATTTGAATCTATTTCTTAACTATTTTTTCTGTAATAAAACCCTCATTATTTTCAATACGCAAGAAATAAACGCCGTTTTTTAACTGAGAAATGTCAATGTCTTTTTGAGTTTTATCCATAGTCCATTCTATTATTTTTTGCCCGAGTATGTTATAAACTTCTGCCTTAGAATTTATGAACTCGTCGTTAACTCGTAAGGTTAAAATATTTACAGCAGGATTAGGATAAACAGATAATTTATTACGCTTATGTTCATCACTAACCGAAAGTGGTGCTTCTTGATAAATACGCACGTAATCAATTTCCATGGCATCTTCGGTAAAATTAGGATCAATACTGGGCTGAATGGCGAAGTTTAATAACAGGTATTGATCGGCATCAAATGGCCAAGTGTCAGCATTTTTAATTTCCGGATTGTAAACATAATGTACATTTCCATCAACGCTAAAGGTCATTTTTTCTTCTGTCCACACTAGTGTATATAAATGAAATTCTGTAGAAGCGGTTGGAATCATCTGCCCGCCCTTATTGATGGTGCCGCCGAAGCTTGAAGGCGTATGCATAGCGCTTTGTACAAAGTTTTGATTGTCTCCCCAGTGTTCCATAATATCAATTTCTCCGCATGCAGGCCATGAGGTTGTGCCAAAATCATTGGTCCAGTAGCCTCCTGGTTCTGTAATGTTTTTGCCTAAGGTCCATATGGCTGGCCAAGTGCCAATGCCTGTTGGTAGTTTGGCTCTAACTTCGACTTTGCCATAGGTAAATGCAAATTTGGAGTTTAATCTTGCTGAGGTATATTGTTTTGTAACACCTTGGTCTGTAAACGTTTCTTTTTTGGCGACCAGTTTCATGGTACCATCACTTACATAGGTGTTTTCTGTTCTGTTGGTATAGTGTTGAATTTCATTATTGTACCAGCTTTGCCCGTTAGGCAGCAATGTTTGATGAAACCATTTTGAAGTATCAATAGCACCCGAGCCATCAAATTCGTCGTTCCAAACAAGGTAGTCAAAATTTGGTTCAACCGGAATTTCAATTTCGCCATCGTAAAGCACATCGTCAATATAGGCAGTAACGCGGTCGCTGTTATTTTCACCATTTAACTGAATGAGAACTCTGTTAAAATCAGTTCTTTCGGTTGGTGGTGCAGACCCGGAGTCTAGATTAATATAATCGTCTGTTGAAAAATTAAAACTCACCTCTTGCCATTGGTCTAAAACAATTGGTTTTACAATTTCACTTTGTGTGCTCCATGGCGCACTTAAAAATCTGTCTTGAAGTTTTAGCGACACCTGATTTGGCTGATTTCCTGTAATTCCAAATGATGGCACATAAATTTTAAAGGAAAATGTTTGATTAACAGACAAATTAAAATTAGCCATCACGTCAAATCTTACATTGGCATATTGACCGCCGGTATCGCTATATAGTAAAACCGTGTTGGAGGTATTGATACCTTCTTGCCACGGATTTAGAAAGTTTACATCAATGTCGCAATCGTCTCCAAACCATGTGTTAATGGTGCCATTTCCTTCAAAATCGTCTTCAACTGTTTGAGAATTAGTTGTAATAGCAAATGTAAAAAGGAATAGTATGGCAGAAATGAGTCTTTTCATAAAAAAAATTTCTTCAAGATACCGATAATCTCTGTGTTGAAAAAGGAAATGACCTATACAAAAGCTATACAATAAAAAGTTTATGATATTTTAAGAAAAATTTCTTATCAAATTACGCTCAATAATGCTTCATTTTATTTAGAAAGTTTTAATACTTACAAACTAATTAAATTTTTTAGAATATAGTATCTTCGTTTTTCTATGAAAGAGAACAATAATGTTAAGAAAGTGGCCGTAATTGGTGCCGGAATTGCAGGAATTTCGGCTGCTATACGTTTGCAATCAAAAGGTTATAAGGTAAGCGTTTTTGAGGCTAATAATTATCCCGGCGGAAAACTTACTGCTTTTGAAGGCAAAGGCTACCGTTTTGACATGGGCCCCTCGTTGTTTACCATGCCGCAATTTGTTGAAGAACTATTCGAAATAACAGGCAGAAATTCTAAAGATTATTTTGATTACATCAGAAAGGACGTTGTCTGTAATTATTTCTTTGAAGATGGCACAACTTTTACTGCACATGCCAAACCGGAGGATTTTGCTGCCGAAGCCGAGGCTGTATTTAATGTAGATAAAAAGGTAGTGCTCGATTATTTTGAACGCAGTAAAACCAAATACGATTTAACAGCCGGTTTGTTCCTTGAAAAATCACTGCATCAATTTTCAACCTATCTCAACTCTCAAACTATTAAAGCCATTTTTAATCTATCGGTTTTAGATATTAATTCTACCTTAAATGAAGTCAATGAAAAGTTGATTAAAGAACCCAAACTGGTGCAGTTATTCAATAGGTTTGCTACCTACAATGGTTCCAGCCCATATCTAACACCAGGTATTATGTCAATGATTCCGCACTTAGAGCAACATTTTGGCACCTATTTCCCCAAAGGCGGCATGCATCAAATAACCATGAGTATGTACAACCTGGCAAAGGAACTAGGTGTTGAATTTTATTTTGAATCCAAAGTTGAAGAAATTATTACTGATAGAAATAGGGCAGTGGGCATTAAGGTAAAGAACAAAACTTTGCCTTTTGATATAGTAGTCTCTAATGCCGATGTAGTACCAACCTATCGAAAATTACTACCCAAGCACAAGGCACCCGAAAAAACATTAGCACAACCACGAAGCAGTTCGGCTTTGATTTTTTATTGGGGTATTAAACACAGCTTTGAGAATTTGGATTTGCACAACATCTTCTTTTCTGAAGATTATAAGACCGAATTCGACTATATTTTCAATAAAAAAACCGTCCATCACGACCCAACAGTTTACATTAACATTACCAGTAAAGACGAACCAACCGATGCGCCCGATGGATGCGAAAACTGGTTTACCATGATCAACGTGCCTAGTAATACCGGTCAGAATTGGGACAGTATAATTGAATCGGCCAGAACCAATGTCATCAAAAAATTAAGTAGGTTGCTGCATAAAGATATCGAGGCGCTTATTGAATATGAGTTTGTATTAGACCCAAGAGGTATTGAGTCTAAAACACAAAGTTACCAGGGCGCACTTTACGGGGCATCTTCAAACAATAAATTTGCCGCGTTTTTAAGACATCCCAACTTTAAAAGAAGTATTAAAAATTTGTATTTCTGCGGCGGTAGCGTACATCCCGGCGGCGGAATTCCGCTGTGTTTGCTCTCAGGAAAAATTGTTTCAGAACTTATAGAAATCTCTCATTAATATGACCTGGCAACCCAAATACAAGCTTTGGCTGAGCATTTTTTTAATCTGGTTATTTACCATATCCGGTATTATTGGTATAAGTTCTCCAAATGCTGAATGGTTTTTATCGTTAACGCCACTAAATTTACTATTGACCTTCACTATTATGTTTGTAAATATTCAGGAAATAAACCTGAAAGTTTTTGCAGCATTGAGCATCCCCTTTTTTCTGGGTTTTGTTACCGAAGCTTTAGGCGTTAATTTCGGTTTGGTATATGGTAATTATACCTATGGCAACAATCTAGGCTTTAAGGTATTTGGTGTTCCTTTATTAATATGTATCAATTGGGCAGTATTAACAGCTATAACAGCTGATATAGCGAAGCAGTTTTTTAAAAATATTTGGGTTTCGGCTTTCACAGGTGCAGCGTTGATGACCGGTTTAGACGTGATTATAGAGGTCTCGGCACCACGATTTGATTACTGGGAGTTTGAAAACGGTATTGTACCTTTGCAAAATTATTTGGGCTGGTTGGGTACGGCTTTTTTGGCACACTTGGCATATCAGAAATTCAACATTAAAACAAATCGAACGCTATCCCGGCATATTTATATATCTATTTTAGTGTTTTTTAGCGCCTTTTTAATTTTTTAGATGAAGAAAACAGATTATATCATTACCGGTGCCGGAGCCTCCGGGCTTATGCTAGCTTACCGAATGGCACAGGATACTTTTTTTGATGATAAGTCTATTTTAATCATCGATAAGGAAAAAAACCTCACGAACAATCGTACCTGGTGTTTTTGGGAGCAGGAGAATGGCGAATGGGATGATTTGATATTTAAATCATGGAATCACATTTACTTTGGAAGCGATTATTATTCTGAAGAAATTAACATAGCGCCTTATCAGTATAAGATGATAAGAAGTGCCAAATTTTACAGGTATCTGTGGGAAGTTATCGAAAGTAAACCGAACATTCAATTTTTAAGCGCAAAGGTGCATGGTTTTACTGAAATGAACGATTTTGTTACAGTAGAAACTTCTGAAGGTGAGGTTATTTGTAATAAGTTGTTCAACAGCATTCTTTTTGATGAGTCATTTAAGACGCAACAGAAATTTCCATTATTGCAACAACATTTTATAGGTTGGTTTGTGAAATGCGATACCGAGGTGTTTAATGACAATGTCGCCACTTTTATGGATTTTGAAATTCCACAAAATGGCAATACCCGTTTTATGTATGTGTTGCCAACCTCAAAAACCGAAGCTTTATTTGAATACACTCTTTTTTCAAAAGATTTGCTGCCAAAGCAAGATTATGAAAATGCCATAAAAGACTATTTAAAACAAAAAGGTATTGAAAATTACCAAATAACAGAGACAGAGCATGGTGCGATACCTATGACTTCCTTTAAATTCTGGAAGAATAACACCAAGAATGTTTTACACATTGGCACCGCCGGCGGCTGGACCAAGGCCAGTACCGGTTATACCTTTATGAATACTACCAAGAAAACGCAAGCAGTGGTGTCTTATTTAAAGGGTAACCAAGACTTATCTAGGTTCACAAGGCTTACAAAATTTTGGTTTTACGACTTGCTATTATTAGATGTTTTGGCCAAACATAATGGCGATGGTGCCAAATTATTTTCAAGTTTATTTAAAAAAACAAACATCAAAACTATTCTTAAGTTTTTAGATGAAGAATCTAATTTATCAGAAGATTTAAGAATTATTACTGCGGTGCCTCCATTGAGATTTGTAAAGGCTTTGTTGAAGCGGATGTTTTAGTTTTCTGAGTAAATCTGTCCGCGATGCGGTTTTAGGGTATCGCGCAGAGATTTCATAAGGGCTTCCGGCACCACCATAAATGCCATATGATGCATTTCGTTGACAGATTCCACCCCGAAAATTTCGATATCGAGTTGTTCTTTAAAAATAAATTCTTTTAAATGAATTAAATGGTGGTTGGCTATTTGTGCGCCATTCGGACCTCTAAAATCCCAGATAAATTTAATTTGTTGCATTCAGCAAAGATTGATTTTCTTCTGCAAATTTCTTAAAATTTTTCATTTGTTTCAGAATTTGTTTTTTGAAAACACCGGGCATAAAAATAATAATCAGGCGCATTTTAAAGTTGGTAGGAATAAATTCGTTTTTAGAAATCCATTTGGTAACACCTTCACTGTTTTCGTTAAAGTAGTTACGCTGAAAATTTATAAGTCCGTTATTGCTGTAATTCGCATGCAGTTGAAACGGTAAATCCCTTTTGGTGATGGTCTCAATCCAGATTTTTTGTTTGCTTCCAAATTTGTAAATCAATTTCATTTTAGCGCCAAATTGACCAATGTCTCCTGAGATATGTTCGGCGGAACGAAAGCCCTCTTGCCAGTGTTGATAATTGTCGGTATTTATAAGCTTGTGCAATACTTCGGCACGTGGTAAATCAATTTCTATTTCAGCAATAAAATTCATAAAAAAATAAAAGCACCGAAAGTTAGTGTGATTATTTGACGGTGCTTTGTTTGTGGTTATTGATTGACTAATTTAATAGTCTTTGAACTGTTTGCAATTGAAATTTTCAGCAAATAAACCCCTTTAATAAGATCGAGGTTGCCTATAGTTAATTGGTTGTTAATAGCTATGTTTTTTAACTTGACAACACTTTGGCCCAGTAAATTATATAATTCAAGATTAGCTGAAGTATTGACTCCTGAAATGTTTAGCTCATTATTTAAAAAACGTGCAGTTAATTTATTAATTTGATTGGCGTTAATTGATAAGCTAGCATCGTAAATTTCAAACGAAGTAAAGGTAACATCATCTGTACCGGGATTTCCTGATGGTAAGCCGGCTCCATAACCTTCATCCGACCTAAAAACGCCGTTGCCTCCAAAGGCATTCATATAAGTTATTACAAAATTAAAGGCGACATTATCTCCAGGAGCAATACCAATGTCTTCTTTGTTAAAGCTCATTACAAAACTTGTATCTGTTGGATTTGCGGGATTTCCAACTCCGGTAATAAAAGGGAATGCTCCGTTTTCGATAAGCTCCCACAATCCGCCAAAGCCTGTATTCACAGCGATAGCGTAATCAGCTTCAAACCCTGCGGGAAAATTCACCACCGAGCGTGTGCCGCCATCAAAAATACCGGCTCCTGTTATCGCTCTGCGCAGCCTGTCTCCAGAATCAGGATCGGCAAAATTAACCGTAGAGCTAAAACCACCCGTTTTGCTGTCAATGTAAATGACCATATCGTCGTTAAAGTCGCCAATACCTTTGTTAAAGGTTAATGTAACGGTGGTACCATTGTCGTTAATAGTCATATTACTACCACCAACAGGTTCTCCAAACCCTCCATTTCCGTTTCCGTTGTAGTTAGTTTGAGCTAACAGTGAAGCTGCAGCAAAGGTTAAATTAACTGTAAGTAAGAAAAGTAGTTTTTTCATCATATAGTAAGTTTTTATAAAAATAACCAAAAATTCAAGATTTAGCTTATAAGTATATGACGAAAACGTTTGCGTGTTAAAAAGTTGTCAAGATTATCTGGCATAAGACAATAAATGATAGCTTGTGTTGTTCTTAACTCAAGTTAAAATAGTGTGTTGTCTTAATAGCGTAATTATGTTATTTTTGCTTGCATTTAAAAGTTGATGATATGTTGAAAAATTTAATGATAGTTTTGTTTTTATTAGTTTCAATTTGGGTTTTGGGACAAAAGCAAAACACCGAAATCCTTTTTACTGTTGAAAATACCCCAATAACTGCAACCGAGTTTATTCGCGTTTATAACAAAAATCTTGATCTGGTTAAAGACGAGTCGCAAAAAGATATCGATAACTATCTCGATCTTTACATTAATTATCAGCTCAAATTAAAAGAGGCAAGACGCTTAAAATTTGATGAAGAAGCAACCTATAAAAGAGAGTTTGAATCTTACAAAAAACAACTTTTAAAAAACTATATATCAGACGCCGAGGTTACCGATGAATTGGTAAAGGAAGCTTACGAAAGATTGTCTTTCGATATCAACGCTTCTCACATTTTGGTTAGAATTGATGCAACCGAAAAAGACTCTACAATTGCATACAACAAAATTAAGGAATTTAGAAAACGCGCGCTAGAAGAAGGTTTTGATAATGTAAGAGCCTTAGTGCACGACGGACAACAAATTTACGGTGAAGAATTGGGCTATTTTTCGGCTTTTAAAATGGTTTACGATTTTGAAACCGTGGCTTATGAAACTCCGGTAGGTGAGATTTCACAACCGTTTAGAACACAATTTGGTTATCATATTGTGCATGTCAAGGATAAAAGACCGTCTCGAGGAGAAGTTACGGTAGCACATATCATGGTATCACTCAATCAAACCGATAAAGACATCGATACTGAGCAGCGTATTAATGAAATCTACAGAAAATTCCAGCAAGGGGAAAGCTTCGAGTCTTTAGCAAAACAGTTTTCAGACGATAAAAGTTCGGCAAATAAAGGTGGCGTACTAATGCCTTTTAAAGGCGGTCAGTTAAGTGCTCTCGAGTTTGAAGATGTGGCCTTTTACTTAACCGAAAAGAATGAAGTTTCAAAACCTTTTAAAACACAATTTGGTTGGCATATTGTGAAATTAATTGATAAAAAGCCATTAGAATCTTTGGATGAATTAAAGTCCGAAATTCAAAATAGAATACAACGCGATTCCAGATCAAAATTAATCAACGAGGCTTTGGTTAAAAAGCTTATGGCAAAGTACCAGATCAAAACCTATCCTGAAATTAAACCTTATTTTCAAAGTATTTTATCTGCAGAATTCTTTAATAGAACATGGCGTATTCCTGAAGATCTTAAAGAAGGAATCGCTTTAAAAATTGACAGTATTGCCTACACCAATAAAGATTTTGCACTCTTTTTAGAAGCAAGTCAGAAAAACTATGTTGGGAAAAATACCGGGTTTGATTTTATTGTTGAAACCGAATATAAAAATTTTGTAAATAATACCATCACTACTTATCACGAGACCTATTTAGAATATACTAACGAAGAATATGCGGCTATCTTAACCGAATATAGAGATGGTTTGCTTCTATTTGATTTGATGGAAAAAGAAGTCTGGAATAAAGCCGCGAAAGATTCGGTTGGATTAGAAAATTACTACAACAAAAACAAAGCAACATACATTTGGAACGATAGAATAGATATGGTTATGGCAAGTTCAGCCAGTAAAGCCGATGCAGAACAGGTTCAAAAAATGCTTAATGAAAGTGTAGCTTTAGACGATATCAATACCAAAATGAATAACAATAATCAAAAGATTATTTTTACCAAGGGCATCTATCAGAAAGATAACGATATATTACCCGTTGATTTAGAATTCAGTCAAGGTGTTTCAAAAATTTACAGTCATAACGATGCCTATCATGTGGTTTTAATTAATGAGGTAATTCCTTCAACTATCCAATCACTTGAAGAAGCTCGTGGAAAAGTGGTCAACGATTATCAAAATGAAATTGAAACAAACTGGCTTGTGGAACTAAAATCCCGCTTTCCGGTAGAAGTGAATGAAAAGATTCTTAAAAAGGTAAAATCTCAATTAAAATAGTATTGATTAAAAACATCGGCATATTATTCCTGGTTCTTTCTTTATCTTCCTGCGATTTTTTTAAACCGGCATCACCCGGTAATCCGGTGGCAAGAGTTAACGAAAACTTTTTATACAAAGAAGACTTGGTTGGCGT
This sequence comes from Paucihalobacter ruber, assembly GCF_006494535.1. Lineage (GTDB taxonomy): Bacteria > Bacteroidota > Bacteroidia > Flavobacteriales > Flavobacteriaceae > Paucihalobacter > Paucihalobacter ruber. The sequence continues at coordinate 188,057 of NZ_VHIQ01000003.1, read as the reverse complement.
AGTTCCTGAGGGTGTGTCAAAAGACGACAGTCTGGTATTGGTTAATAATTATATAAATAAATGGGCTTTGCAACTTTTACTGCTTTCGGGAGCCGAACGAAATTTACCCGACAAAACACAACAAGAATTCAATAAACTGGTAGTTCAATACAAATCTGATCTTTATACTAAGGCCTATTTAGATGCTTTGGTGAAACAAAACATCAATGATAACACTAATCCTGAAGAATTAAAAGAAGTTTATGAAAGCAATAAAGAGTCGTTCAAATTAAATGAAGAATTATTAAAACTTCGTTACATTAAAATCGCTCAGAACGCCAATGATGCCAAAGATATTACCAATAAATTTAAATCTTTCACATCCGAAGACAAGCGACATTTAGATTCAATTTCTGTGCAGTTTAAATCTTATTCATTAAACGACTCCATTTGGATTCGGTACAGCCAGTTAATTGAAAAGGTGCCAATTACAGGAAGCCTCAACAAAAATCAATTGTTAAAAAAAACTAATTTCATACAACTCACAGATTCATTAGACCTATATTTGGTGCATGTTAATGAAGTGCTGTTCCCAAACGATTATGCACCTTTAGAATATGTGTTACCAACTGTAAATCAAATTGTTGTTAACAGACGTAAACTCGAACTTATAAAACAATTAGAAAAAGACATTATTCAAGATGCTAACAGTAACAAAAAATTTGAAATTTATAACAATCAATAGCATATTAGCTTTGATTATGGTGTTTTCAGGCCTCAATATGCTGAGTGCACAAGAAATTATTGAAGATAAACCAAAAGAAATTGCTAAAGATACCATCGACAATACAAAGCGCAGAAAAATTGACGGTGTTGCGGCAGTTGTTGGTGAATACGTACTACTTGATTCAGATATTGACAAAGAATACGCACAAATCAAGGCTGCGGGTGGTCAGGTTAAAGATTTTTCCAGATGTGAGTTATTTGGTAAATTACTTGAAGACAAGCTTTATGCGCACCATGCCATTCAGGATAGTATTTTGGTGAATGAATTGGAAATACGTGGAAGGGTAGAGCAACAAATTGATGGGTTTTTAGCCCAATCGGGTGGTACTTTAGACGAACTTTTAAAATTCTATAACAAAAGTACTGAAGACGAACTGCGCGAAGAAATGGTAGAACTCAATAAAAACATGCAGTTGGTTACCGAGATGCAAAACAAAATTGTAGAAGAAATTGAAGTTACTCCCGAAGAAGTAAGGCAGTTTTTCAACGACCTAGACGAAAAGCCTATTTTTGGTACAGAACTTCAAGTAGCGCAAATTGTGGTTATTCCTGAGGTTACACAAGAAGAAATTGATAAGGTTATCGACCAACTTAGCCAATTTAAAAAAGATGTTGAAGAAGATGGTGCTAGTTTTACATCTAAAGTGGTGCTTTATACAGACGATATTGCCTCGAAAAGAACCGGTGGTAAATACACACTTAATCGTAAAAGACCGCAAATGGTAAAAGAGTTCAGAGATGTGGCATTTTCCCTTCAAGAAGGAGAAATTTCAGAACCCTTTAAAACGGAGTTTGGCTATCACATCATTTATAAGGAGAAGGAACGCGGACAAGAAATTGACGTGAGACATATTTTATTGAGGCCAAAAGTAACACCATCGGCCATTCAGGCAGCTCGCGAAAAACTTCAGGCAGCGCGGGATAAAATTGTTAGTGGAGAACTTACCTTTGCCGAGGCAGCTTTAAAGTATAGCGACGAAGTTGAAACCAAATTCGAAGGCGGTAGACTAATCAATCCGATGACTCAGGATTTTAATTTTGAACTTACCCGAATGGATACTCAAATGTATACAGAGATTCAAGACTTAAAAGACGATGAGGTAAGTCCGATACTTCAAGACGAAGACAGGGTTAATGCCATAAAATTCAAGATCTTAAAAGTCACCAACCGGACTGATGAACACGAAGCCGATTTCTCGCGCGATTATTTGAAAATTAAACGATTGGCGCTTCAGGAAAAACAATTGGAGACCGTTTCAAAATGGCAAGACCAAAAAATAAAAGACACCTATATTAAAATCAACGGTGAGCACCGCAAGTGTCAATTTTCAGGAAACTGGCTTAAAAACTAATCCAACACCATGTCCGACGTAGCAGCAATAGAGCATTTTGTAAAAAAATATAAAGAATTAAAAAAGGAGATTTCAAAAGTAATCATCGGCCAAGATGATGTTGTTGATCAAATTCTAATTTCCATTTTTTCCGGCGGTCATGCTTTGTTAATTGGTGTTCCGGGTTTGGCAAAAACCTTAATGGTAAACACTATTGCCCAAGCATTGGGGCTTGATTTTAAGCGAATTCAATTTACGCCCGATTTAATGCCTAGTGATATTCTTGGGAGTGAAATTTTAGATGAAAATAGACATTTCAAATTTATTAAAGGCCCAATTTTTGCCAACATCATTCTGGCCGACGAAATTAACAGAACCCCGCCAAAAACTCAGGCAGCCTTACTGGAAGCAATGCAAGAAAGAGCTGTAACTGTTGCCGGACATCGTTACAGTCTTGAAAAGCCTTACTTTGTGCTGGCTACTCAAAACCCTATAGAACAAGAAGGCACGTATCCACTTCCCGAAGCTCAGCTCGATAGATTTATGTTTGCCATTAATTTAGAATACCCGAGCTTTGAAGAAGAAGTGGAAGTGGTAAAAAGTACTACAACCGACGTTCAGGCTACTGTAAATTCTTTGTTTAATGCTCAGGAAATCATAGATTTTCAAAATGTGATTCGTCGTATACCCGTGGCAGATAATGTTATAGAATACGCCGTAAAAATGGTCAATAAAACAAGGCCGGGATCTCCTTATAAAACAGATTTGGTAAAAGCATACATTGACTGGGGAGCAGGGCCAAGAGCTTCTCAAAACCTGGTGCTGGCGGCCAAAACGCATGCCGCTATTAATGGGAAGTTTTCTCCTGATATCGAAAACATCCGGGCAGTTTCAAAAAGTGTCCTCAGACACAGGGTGATTAAAAATTATAAAGCCGAAGCTGAAGGCATCACCGATGATGCGATTATTGAAAGCTTGTTTTAATATAAATCTATCCAAGACTTTAAACACGTTTTTAATGCCATTAACATATATTCAATTTATGATTCAAATTTTATGAATTTATAAATTATCGTATTTAAAAGTTAAGAAATAATTAAAAAAATACGATAAAACTTAAAATCACTTGAATTTTTATCATTTATTTAAGCATTTTGTTACATACTTTTAAAAGTGAGTGAGTTTTCTTAACTTTGCACTACTTAAAAAATAACAAATCAATTTAAAACAGTTACTACTATGGCATTCGATATTGATATGATCAAAAAGGCCTATGCTAACATGGCACATCGTGTTGACACGGCGAGAGACTTAGTTGGCAGACCTTTAACACTTTCTGAGAAAATTTTATACGCGCATTTATGGGAAGGAACACCAACCAAGGTGTTACAACGAGGTAAAGATTATGTAGATTTTGCGCCAGATAGAGTGGCATGTCAGGATGCTACGGCGCAAATGGCCCTATTGCAATTCATGCACGCCGGTAAACCAAAAGTGGCTGTACCAACAACCGTTCACTGCGACCATTTAATTCAAGCAAAAGTAGGCGCAGAAGCAGATTTAAAAAGAGCCAAAGAAACTAGTAATGAGGTTTTTGATTTTTTAGAATCGGTTTCCAATAAATACGGTATAGGTTTTTGGAAGCCCGGTGCCGGAATTATTCACCAGGTGGTTCTTGAAAATTACGCATTCCCCGGAGGAATGATGATTGGTACAGATTCGCATACCGTTAACGCCGGTGGTCTTGGAATGATTGCCATAGGTGTTGGTGGTGCCGATGCTGTGGATGTAATGGCCGGTATGGCATGGGAACTTAAATTCCCTAAATTAATTGGTGTGAAATTAACCGGTAAACTTTCCGGTTGGACAGCGCCTAAAGATGTAATTTTAAAAGTGGCAGGTATTCTAACCGTGAAGGGTGGAACCGGTGCTGTTATCGAATATTTTGGCGAAGGCGCAACATCTATGTCATGCACCGGTAAAGGTACTATTTGTAATATGGGTGCCGAAGTAGGCGCTACAACCTCAACTTTTGGTTATGACGAATCAATGGATAGATACCTGCGTTCAACCGATAGAGCAGACGTTGCCGATGAGGCTAACAAGATAAAATCTTATCTTACCGCAGACCCCGAGGTTTACGCCAATCCTGAAGCTTATTTCGATCAGGTGATTGAAATTAATTTATCTGAACTAGAACCGCACCTTAACGGACCATTCACGCCCGATTTGGCAACACCAATTTCTAAAATGGCTGAGGCTGCAAAGGAAAACGACTGGCCTTTGAATGTTCAGGTAGGTTTGATAGGTTCTTGTACCAACTCGTCTTACGAAGATATTTCAAGAGCAGCATCGCTGGCTAAACAGGTATCGGATAAAAATTTAAAAACCAAATCAGAGTTTACCATAACACCGGGTTCTGAACAGGTAAGATTTACCATTGAGCGTGACGGATTTATAGATATTTTTGATAAAATTGGTGCCAAAGTTTTTGCAAATGCGTGCGGACCGTGCATTGGAATGTGGGACAGATATGGTGATAAAGCAGCCGACGGACCTAGAAATACCATCGTACATTCGTTTAACCGAAACTTTGCAAAACGTGCAGACGGTAATCCTAATACATTGGCATTTGTTGGCTCTCCTGAACTGGTAACTGCCATCGCTATTTCGGGTAGATTAGACTTTAATCCAATAACCGATACTTTAATCAATGAAGATGGTGAAGAAGTAAGATTAGACGAGCCCAGAGGCTACGAATTACCGCCTTTAGGATTTGCCGTTGAAGATGCCGGTTATATTGCGCCCGCCGAAGACGGAAGCCATATCAACGTTAAGGTAAGTACCGAGTCTGAAAGACTTCAACTCTTAGCGCCATTTAAACCAATAGGAAATAAATTACAAGGTGTTAAACTCTTAATTAAAGCTTTTGGAAAATGTACCACAGACCATATTTCTATGGCCGGCCCATGGTTGAGATATAGAGGTCATTTAGATAACATCGCTAATAATACCTTAATTGGCGCGGTTAACGCTTTTAACAAACAAACCAATTTTGTTAAAAATCAACTAACCGGTGAATACGGTGGTGTACCCGATGTACAGCGTGAATACAAAAAAGCCGGTATTTTTTCAATAGTAGTTGGTGATCATAATTATGGTGAAGGCTCTTCTCGTGAGCACGCCGCCATGCAGCCAAGACATTTAGGTGTGGCTGCTGTGTTGGTAAAGTCGTTTGCCAGAATTCACGAAACTAACCTGAAAAAGCAAGGGATGTTGGCATTAACCTTTGCCAATGAAAATGACTACGATTTAATTCAGGAAGACGATATCTTCAACTTTTTAGATTTAGATGCTTTTGCGCCGGATAAACCTTTAACCATTGAGCTAGTTCATAAAGACGGCAGTAAAGATGCTATTACAGTTAATCACACTTATAACAATGCTCAAATAGCATGGTATAACGAAGGATCGGCCTTAAATTTAATTAAAAAGCAAAATGCTTAATAAATAAATATCATTAATAAAGCCTCCGAAAATCGGGGGCTTTTTTTTTATTTTTGAGTCAATTTTAAAATATAATGACAGACGAGAAAAGCAGGGGTAAAAAATCATCGGGTAGAGGCTTTAATATAGTATTATTAGTGATTTTGGTATTGCTAATCATTCCGCAAACGCGTCAACCAATTCAAGTGGGTCTTCACAAAGTTTTAGGGCTCTTTGGACCGGGTTTTAAATCGGTTGAAAAGGCTGAAACCATTTCTGATTATAACTGGACTTTGCAAAGCGAATCAGGCGAGTTATTCAAATTTAACGATGCCAAAGAAAAAGTAATTGTCATAAATTTTTGGGCTACCTGGTGTCCGCCGTGTATCGCAGAAATGCCAAGTTTAGACAAACTTTATCAAGCTTACCAAGACGATGTGGTGTTTTTATTTGTTTCGAATGAAGACCTAGATAAACTTCAAAAATTTAAAGAAAAGCACAATTATCAATTTCCGGTTTACAAAGCCGCCACGAAACCGCCTTCAGAATTTAATATCAATTCGATACCCCGAACTTTTGTTATTAATAAAAGCGGTAAAATTTTAGTAGATAAAACCGGCGCTGCTAACTGGTTTAGTGATGGTTTTAAAGAAAAGTTAGACCAACTCTTAAGAGAGTAGTTATTTCTTGAAATATTTCATAGGAACGAATAACATCCCAAAATTCTCGCTTTCCTGTTTACCTAAGTGTTTGTGATGAATTTTATGAGCACGTCTTACACCTCGGGCATAAGCATTGTCAATGTTTCTCAGCCACTTAAATCGTTGGTGAATAAAAATATCATGAACAATAAAATAGGCAAGGCCATAGGCCATTATTCCAATACCTATGGGCAGGAAATACCATAAATTGTGTTCGCCCCAAAAATACCAGCAACCCATGCTCACCACAGCGTAGAAAATAAAGAACAAATCATTGCGCTCAAACCAGCTGTCGTGGTCTTTGAGGTGATGGTCTCTGTGTAAAGACCATAAAAATCCATGCATGATATATTTATGTGTGAACCATGCATTAAATTCCATTATTAAAAATGTGCCTAGAAATATCAGTATCCAGAGTAAAGTTTGCATAATTAATTTTAAATCAAATTTAATTGATATTTCACATAACTTCTCGTTAAAAGTTCCACTTTTTTATAATTTGGAACTCTAATTCTGGCCGATTTAATTTTAATAGCGGGTGTGTCTTTAAGCTTTTCAAGTAATTTATTGTAATATCTGTAAGCCATAAAAACACCAAATCTGGCTTCTAATGGTAATTTTTTAATACCCTCTAGACCTTTTTGAAAATCGGCTTCTATATCTTGAATGATGATTTGTTTTGATGTTTCATCTAAATGATTTAAGTCGGTGTTTGGGAAGTAGGTACGACTTAAGTCTTCAAAGTCTGCTTTTAAATCCCTTAAGAAATTAACTTTTTGAAAGGCCGAACCCAAACTCATGGCCGAATCTTTCAATTCGTCATACTTCTGTTGATCGCCCTTCACAAACACTTTCAAGCACATTAGCCCTACAACATCCGCCGAGCCATAAATGTAGGCTTTGTATTCTTCTTCGGTTAAGTAAGTTTGTTTATGAAGGTCTAAATGCATGCTCTTCATAAATGCATCCACCAAATGTTTATCTATGTCGTATTTATGATAGGTTTCTTGAAATGAGTTTAATATAGGGTTTAAACTTATTTTATTAATCAGCGCGTGTTCAAGGTCTTCAGAAAATCTGTCGAATAAGTCTTTTTTATTGTAATCGTGAAACGTATCAACAATTTCATCGGCAAATCTTACAAAACCGTAAATGTTGTAAATATCCTGGCGAATTGACTCTGAAAGCATTTTTGTTGCCATAGAAAATGAAGTGCTGTAAGATTGGGTAACCAACTTACTGCACTGTCTTGAAACCGAATCGAATAATGTTTTCATTTGTAAATGCCTTTTTTAATTAATACAGACGCTGCTTAATTATTTTTAAACTGTTTTGTGATCAACTCTGAAACCAGTTTCCCTGAAATCAATGAAGGTGGTACTCCCGGACCGGGAACGGTTAACTGACCGGTAAAAAAGAGATGTTCTACTTTTTTACTGATTAATTTGGGTCTTAGAAATGCTGTTTGTAATAGCGTATTGGCCATTCCGTAGGCATTTCCTTTGTAAGAATTGTACTGCTCAATAAAATCGTTCACACAAAATGCGTCTCTAAATATAATATTATTTTTTACTTTTTGCTTGGTTAAGGTTTCAAATCTGTTAATTATGATGTCGAAGTATTGATTTCTTAACGCTTCGGTGTCTTCCAATCCGGGCGCAATAGGAATTAAAAAGAAACCTGTTTCACAATCTTCCGGTGCCATACTTTTGTCGGTAACAGAAGGAAAGTTAGCGTAAAACAACGGATTATCAGGCCATTTAGGTGTATCGTAAATATCTATGGCATGCTGTTCAAAGTCGGTATCAAAAAATAAATTATGGTGTTCAATATTGTTTAGCTTTTTATCAAATCCAATGTAAAACAACAGGGATGAAGGCGCGAAAGTTTTTTTGCTCCAGTATTTTTCTGAATACTGTCTATGTGTTTCATCCAATAATGTTTCAGTATGATGATAGTCTGCGCCGCTCAATACAACATCAAAATACTTTTCCTCTTTGTTAACTACAATACCAGCCGCTTTTTTGTCTTTAACAATAATTTTTTCAACGTTGCTGTTAATGTTAATCTTAACGCCTAATTCAGTTGCCAAAGCAGTCATGGCCTTGATAATTTCGTACATGCCACCTTTTGGATGCCAGGTTCCGAGACCAAAATCGGCAAAGTTCATAAAACTGTAGAACGACGGTGTTTTATTGGGTTTTGCACCTAAAAATAATACAGGAAATTCTAAAGTCGAAATTAGTTTAGGATTTTTAAAGTTCTTTCTAACCTCGCTGCTAATAGTTTTAAAAAACTGATCTACCCGGGTTACAGTCTCAGGCGTTACTAACTCAAAAGGTGATAATCCCGGCCTTAAAACCACTTTATTGATAGCAATATCGTAATGTTCTTGTGCCCGCTTTATAAATTTTCGAAGCGGTTTTGAGCTACCGGTTTCAATGCGTTCAAACTCGTCACATATTTTATCCATGGTATCACCAATGGTGATTTGTTCATCGTGAAAAAATATTTTATAAGCCGGACTTAGTTTGTCCAGTTCGTAATAGTTGGATACTGTCTTTCCGAAATCATTAAAAAATTTCTCAAATATATCCGGCATCCAATACCAGCTTGGTCCTATGTCGAAAGTAAATCCTTGTTTAATTAGTTGACGCGCTCTGCCTCCGGTTGTACTATTTTTTTCAAATATTTCAACACCAAAGCCTTGCTTCGCCAAATAGCATGCTGCTGAAAGCGAAGAGAAGCCGGAACCTATAATTGCTATTGTTGTTTTCATGTCTAACAAATGTAGCAAAAAGTTAAACAGGGATGTAAGAAATTCAAACTTTTACAAATCTTTAACTAGGTGGTCTATAGATTTGAAGGCTTTCATGTTTTTTGGCAGCTTATTCAAATCGATGGCGTTGAGCATTCGTCCTAAAACCCAAAATTTAACATGAGAATTTACCAATAATTTGCTTGCAATATCTTGTATATATTGTTGAATCTCTTCTTTTTCAGGTTTTACGGTGAAATAAGAAACAAAAGTCACATCATCGTAATAATTGGTAATTTCTATAAGGCTGTCAATTGGTACACTTTGACCGAGAAAAATTGAATGATGACCATTGGCTACAATCTCGTAGTTAATGTACATCAACCCTAATTCATGAACTTCGTTATCGGGTAAATAGAGTATAAATGTTTTATCACTTGTTTCTGACGTCGCCTGAATATTCTCGGTGTTGATCAGAATTTTTTGTCTAATCAGAGAAGTTAAAAAGTGTTCATGTGCGGGCGTTATGGTGTCGGTTTGCCACAATAAGCCCAATTCTGTTAAAAGCGGAATAAAAATAGTGTAAAAGATATCTCGAAAACCCATTTCGCTTTCTAAACGCTCGTATGTTCTATAAAATAAAACCTGATCAAAGTTTAACATGGCCAGCTTAAAAGAATTGATGGCATGGCTGTTTAGGTTTGTTTCTGTCGCTATTTTTCTTACTGTTTCCGGAATTTTTCCTTCTTCCAGGGTGGCTATTTTAGATATTTTATAACCATTGTTATTAAGGTAGCTAACGTTCAATAGTTTCTGAAAATCTGAAAGGTCGTAGTATCTTATATTGGTATCGGTTCGCTTAGGAGAAAGTAAATTGTAACGCTTTTCCCATATCCTTATGGTATGCGCTTTTATCCCTGTTAGATTTTCTAAATCTTTTATACTAAATTTACTTTTAATGTTGTTCATTTTAAATGCTGAAAAGTTAAACAAAATTACATTAATTTTTCAATCAATGCGACTGTTTAACATTTTTTAAAAAAAATGGTTGTAGAAATTTCGTTTGAGGATAAATGAGGCACAGAAAAAATAAAAAAAGTGACTCAAAAATTTGTTTAGTGCGCACGAGAAGACTCGAACTTCCACGACCTAAGCGGTCATTAGGCCCTCAACCTAACGCGTCTACCAATTCCGCCACGTGCGCTTTTTAGGTAAAGATAAAAAAAAAGCTAAGCATAAGCTTAACTTAATGTGACCTGGCTGGGACTCGAACCCAGGACCCTCTCCTTAAAAGGGAGATGCTCTACCAACTGAGCTACCAGGTCAGGTTTTTCTTTCGAGGGTGCAAATATAGAATCTTTAATTTACTTTCCAAATGTTTTTAAATGTTAATTTTTTGTTTTTTTATTGAAGCTATTTTTTGTTCATTTGAATAATTAAATTGTTGGTTAATGATTGTTTTTTTGATAGGATATATGGGTTGCGGAAAGTCTACTGTTGGAGAAATACTTGCGAATAAAATTCAATATAGGTTTATGGATTTTGACAACTATTTGGAAGATTCAATCGGAATGTCCATCACCGAAACCTTTAAACAAAAGGGAGAAATATTTTTTAGAAAGCAAGAATATTTACACTTAGAAAAGCTTTTAGAATTAGATCATTATGTGGTGGCTTTGGGTGGTGGCACGCCGTGTTATGGAGATAACATAACAAGACTCACCGGTGCGAATAATGCTAAGGTTATCTATTTAAAGGCTTCTGTAAATACACTAACAGACCGCTTATATCCCGAAAAATCAAAAAGACCGCTTATAAGTCACCTCGATAGTAAAGAAGCATTAAATGATTTTATACGGAAGCATCTTTTTGAGCGAAATTATTACTACAACCAGGCGCAAGCTACTATTAATATAGACAACCTTACTCCACAACAAGTTGCAGACAACATAATAGAGATTTTAAGTTAGGAAGGCTTCAAATGGTTGTTTATCAAGCACAACTTCTACATGTTCGTTGATGGATGTAGACAGCGATATGCCTTTAAAATCTGCTTTTACCGGAAACTTCTTGTGATTTCTGTTAACAAGTACTGCTGTTTTAAATTGTTTTAAAGGCACATTTAAAAAATGTTTAACGCCGTAGATAAGCGTACTGCCCGAATTTAGTACGTCGTCAATTAAAACCAAAGATTTGTTTTGATAATGCTCAGGAGATACATCGGTAACAACAGGTAAGTGCGGATGTTTTTTATCGACAGAAACCTTGCATAATTCTATGTTTAAATCCGATATTTCGGTTAGTAAATTTTTAATTTTTTCTGCAAGCAAATAACCGTTATCGGCAATTCCCGCTAAAACTATATGACTTTCGTTGGCGTTACTTTCATAAATTTGATAGGCGATACGTCTTAATTTATGTTCAATTTCGCGCTCGTTTAATATAACCTGCTTATTAGAAATCATTAGACTTTTCTTTTTTCAAAGATAATAAAGAGTTCTTTGTTTTCACGCGATGGTTCAGAATTGTAGCAGCGTTCCATAGTTTTCAAATTGAAGCCGATGTTAAATAAATTTTGATATTCGCTCAAACTGCCACCAAATGGTGGTCCTTTTTCGGTAAGCGGAAAATCAAACAAAAGTCCGGCAATTTTCCCGCCGTTATGAAGCAATTCAGCAGATTTTGTAGCATAAGTTTTACGGATTGACGGCGCTAATGCACAAAAAAATGTTTGTTCTATAATAAGATCAAATGTTATGTTTAGCTCAAAAAAGTTGCCTAAAATAATTTGATTATCAGGAAATTCCGGTAATCTGTTTTTGAAATTAATTAAGGGCACAGGCGCTATATCAATAATATATATATTTTCAAAACCAGAATGCCATAAGTACTCAGCTTCATAGCTATTACCGGCACCGGGGATTAAAATATTTAAATCTTTATTGTCGAGTTGGTCGATATAGGCTTTAATTGGTTGTGAAACATGTCCAAGATCCCATCCGGTTTCATCGGTTTTGTAGCGTTGGTTCCAGTAATCGGCGTTAAAAGTCAACATCTGGTTCATCTGTAAAATCGTCTATATCTCTTCGGTCTTTTTTGGTTGGCCTACCTGTTCCTTTTTTCCTGTAATACTCTTTTGAATATTTTAACAACTCTAATGCCTCATAGGCTTCTTTAGGAGTAAGATCGGTTCTGTAGATGTCAACCAATTTGGCTCCCAATCTGTTTTCAGGGATGTCGTTCACCTTTAGTTTGTAGTTGATTTGATTTTTTCGCAATTCAATTTCGTCTAATGGATAGACCTCACGACTCGGCTTCACAACCTGTCCGTTTATCTTAATATGGCCTTTTTTAACGGCTTCGGTAGCCATGTTTCTAGTTTTATAGTACCGTACACACCATAAGTATTTGTCTATTCGCATATTATTTTTACCAAAAACTACGTTAAGTATTCAGTGCAAAAATGTTATAAAATTGTATCTTGCACGCTCAAATTTAAGCAATAATACATTTAGATTAAAACGCCGTAATGGCAACATAAGAATAATGATGAACAAAACGAAAAAATTTGGAGGACTATTAATTGCTGTTTTTATAGTTGTTGGTATTTCGTGCTCACCCGATGATCCCGACTTTCAACCGGTACCTGAAAGAGACAGAACTGAACAACAAATTGTTGATAACGATTCGCTTGTAGGATATCTCCAAACGCACTACTACAACTTTTCTGAGCTGCAGGCACTTAATAACATTACAGTTGCAGATATTACAATTACCGAACTACCAAAAGATGACAATGGTAACTATTTGCCGCTTCCGGATCCGAATGAAAACCGAATCCTTTGGGGTGATGCTAATTTGGTGACTAAAACCACCACTTTTCAAGACGTTGAATACACTTATTATATTTTAAATTTAAATCAGGGTAGTGGAGAGGGTCGTCCTAATTTTTCTGATGCGGTTAGAGTTAGATATTCAGGAAATTTGCAAAACGATTTTATTTTTGATAGTACTCCAAGTCCAATAGTCTTTGATTTAACCAACGTCATACCGGGATGGAACAGAGTATTACCGGAATTCAACGCCGCAGAAACTTTTAGTATCAATACTGATGGTACGGTTCAATATTTTAATTATGGCGTAGGTGTGATGTTTATTCCTTCGGGATTGGCTTATTTTGCTACACCACCGGTGGGCGTTCCTTTTTATTCTAATCTCATTTTTAAATTTGAATTATTTCAAACTGAAGTTCTCGACCATGATAATGACGGTGTGCCGTCTTATATGGAAGACTTAAACGGGGATTTTAATTTATTTAATGATGATACAGACGGTGATCGTATTCCAAATTATTTAGACTCAGACGACGATGGAGATGGTGTACCAACCAGACAAGAAATTATTATTCGCGAAGACGGCACCATCGAGTTCCCTGATTCTAATGACAACGGAACACCGGACTATCTGGATCCGACCTGGCCGGAGGATTCATAAATAATCAAAAAAAATGTCGCTCATTCGAGCGACATTTTTTTTAAAACAGTTTTATAGAAAGACTCAGAATTAATTGCTCCGGTCTGGTATCTAGTCTGCCACCTACTCCTAAATTATTATCTAAAAATGTACCTTCATTTTCGCTAAATCCGCGTTCATATCTTAGGTCAATTCCAAAGGAGTTAAAATTAACACCAATACCAAAGTTTAAACCTATTGAAAAATCGTTTTCAATGTTGTCAATTGTAACACCTTCAAATTCGGTATCAAGTATGTATTGAAAAGACGGACCGGCAAACACGTGCAAAGGACCAATTATTTTTAACCCCACCAGAATTGGAGCATCCAGTTTAGACATATCAAATGTACCACTGTTGTAATCACTTTTGGTTTTTGTATAAACCAATTCGGGTCTCAGGTAGACCTTATTACCAATTTTTCCGAAAATCCCTAAATGATAACCGAAGGTATTATCAGGATTTTCAAAATTGGTTGAAATAGAATTAAAGTAATCGCCGTTACCGTTGTAATTTAAGCCGCCCTTAATTCCAAAGCCACTACCATTTTGAGACATACCAACAAGGCCAAATAGTGTAATAAAACAAGTTGTTAAAAAAAGTTTTTTCATGATATCGTTTATTTATTTAACAATTAAAGTAGCAATAACCCTACCAAATAAATATATATATCTTATAACGCTTAATTAATTCACTTATTTTCTGCTGATTACTTTTTGCGCTTTTTCAATAATGGCTGCGCTGTTGAGTTGGTATTTGTCCATTAACTGTGCCGGTGTGCCGGACTCTCCAAAAGTATCGTTGGTAGCTACAAATTCTTGGGGCGCCGGATGGTTTAAACTAAGCACTCTGGCAACACTTTCACCCAAACCACCTAAATAGTTGTGTTCCTCGCAAGTAACCACGCAACCTGTTTTTTTAACCGATTTTAAAATGGCTTCATCATCTAAAGGTTTTATGGTGTGAATATTAATAACCTCGGCCGAAATGCCCAATTCATTTAAAGTTTTGGCAGCTTCTAGCGCTTCCCAAACCAAATGCCCAGTAGCTAAAATGGTGACATCGCTACCATCTATTAAATGCAGTGCTTTACCAATTTCAAAAGTTTGATCTGCCGGTGTGAAATTAGGGACACTGGGTCTACCAAATCTCAAATAAACCGGACCGTAATGTTCCGCAATAGCAATGGTTGCTGCCTTGGTTTGGTTGTAATCGCATGGATTGATAACCACCATTCCGGGAAGCATTTTCATTAAACCAATATCTTCGAGGATTTGATGGGTAGCACCATCTTCGCCCAGCGTAACGCCGGCGTGAGAGGCGCATATTTTTACATTCTTATGTGAGTAGGCAACACTCTGTCTTATTTGATCGTAAACACGACCGGTGGAAAAATTAGCAAAGGTTCCTGTAAACGGGATTTTACCGCCAATGGTCATACCTGCGGCAATCCCAATCATGTTAGCTTCAGCGATTCCAACCTGAAAAAAACGTTCAGGATGGTTCTCTTGAAAGACTTCCATTTTTAATGAACCGGTTAAATCGGCACAAAGTGCCACCACATTAGGGTTGGTTTTACCTAGTTCGGTTAATCCGGCTCCAAATCCGGAGCGTGTATCTTTATTTCCTGTGTTTGTAAATGTTTTCATATACATGTCCGCGAAAGCGGGTATCTTTTGATTCAACTTCTATATTAATTTTCTAGTAATCTCCAATAGTTTCGGCATTTTGCGCTAACCCAACGGCCAATTGCTCGTCGTTTGGTGCCTTACCATGCCAGGCATGCGTGTGCATCATAAAATCTACACCATTACCCATAACGGTTTTAAGCAATACACATACCGGTTTGCCTTGGCCCGTTTTTGATTTGGCAGTTTGCATACCTTCAATAATGGCTTCAATTGAGTTACCTTCATCAATTTCAATCACCGTCCATCCAAATGCTTCGAATTTGGCCTTGAGATCTCCCATGTACAACACATCGTCTGTAGAACCATCTATTTGTTGACCATTTAAATCAACAGTTGAAATTAAATTATCAATTTTATTGGCGGCGGCATACATAATGGCTTCCCAATTTTGGCCTTCCTGCAATTCACCATCACCGTGTAAACTGTATATTAAATGAGAATCGTTATTTAATGTTTTAGTTTGTGCAGCGCCAATGGCAACCGACATACCCTGACCCAAAGATCCTGAGGCTATTCTAATACCCGGCAAACCTTCATGGGTTGTTGGGTGACCTTGCAGCCGAGAATTAATGAGTCTAAAGGTGTTGAGTTCATCAATATTAAAGTATCCGGCTCTTGCCAGCACACTATAAAAAACAGGTGAGATATGACCGTTAGAGAGAAAAAATAAATCTTCTCCTTCGCCATTCATGTTAAATTTTGGGTTGTGTTTCATGATGACATTATACAAAACCACGAAAAACTCGGTACAACCAAGTGATCCACCGGGATGCCCCGAGTTTACTTTGTGCACCATTCTCAAAATATCTCTTCGGACCTGAGTAGTTAAATCTTTTAAATAAGGGATGTTAGAATTCATTGTGTTGTTAAAATTTTGATGCCTCAAAAGTAAAGGTTTTAAAAGCATCGATTGTTGATTTGTTAATAGTTTTTGATAATTTTTTTCAGTCAAATCTAAACCTTCAAAATGCTGTTTTATGCTTGTTATTTCAATTGAATTAATTTATTGGAATGATGTAAAATAGTTAAATTTGTATATCAGATATAATTATCTATGAAAAGTCAATTAGACGATAAAGATTTTAAAATTCTCAACATTTTACAGAAAGATTCCACCATCTCGGTGAAAGAGGTGGGTAACTTAATCGGACTTTCATTTACGCCAACTTATGAGCGCATAAAGAATCTCGAAAAGCAACAAATCATTCAAAGGTATGTGGCGCTTGTTGACAGGCAGAAATTAGGTATTGGTTTAATTGCCTATTGCAATATCACCATGAAGGAACAGTCAAAAAAAACCTTGGAGAATTTTGAAGCAGCCATTGTTAAACACCATCAAATTTTAGAAGTGGTGAGCACATCGGGTACTTACGATTTTATGCTTAAAATCTATGCTGATGATATTGATTCTTACAACGATTTTATCGTGAATGTCATTTCAGATATTCCAAACATTGGGCAATACCACAGCTTTATTGTTTTAAATGAAGTGAAAAAAAGTACGGCCTACATCAAGCAGTTACCAACTTCAAAAAAGAACGGCTGATTTTATTCTTCAAATTTGATGAGCACACTGTTCATTTGCGCCTCAATGTGGTGATTGCAAAGGTTGCCAATACTGCCTTCGTGCGAATGCTTTACATTAAAGTTGGGTTCAAAATGACCGTTTTCAATCTCTAAACCAACTTTTTTATAGGCATCTCTAAATGCCACACCATTTAATACTTCCTCATTGACTTGCTCTACGCTAAACATATATTTGTAGATATTTTGGTTAACGGTATCTGTTTTTATCTCTACATGTTGAAGCATAAAATGCAGCATTTCTAAACATTCTTTTAAGCTGTCAATCGCCGGAAACAAACATTCTTTGGTTAATTGTACGTCGCGGTGATAACCCGAAGGTAAATTGTTGATTAAAATCGTAATTTCATTGGGCAAAGCCTGAATCCTGTTGCATTTGGCACGCATTATTTCAAACACATCCGGGTTTTTTTTATGCGGCATAATGCTACTGCCGGTAGTTAACGAATCGGGAAATGCAATGAACCCGAAATTCTGACTCATATACAAACAGCTGTCGTAAGCAAATTTAGCCAAAGTGGCTGCAATGGTTGCCAAAGCCATGGCCAACACTTTTTCAGATTTTCCACGGGTCATTTGTGCGTAAACCACGTTGGTATTCATGGTTTTAAATCCCAAAAGTTCGGTGGTAAGTTGTCTGTTTAACGGAAAAGACGAGCCATAACCGGCACCGGAACCTAACGGATTTTTATTTACCACGTTGAAGGCCGCCAGCAATACTTCCATATCGTCGGTTAAGCTCTCGGCATAAGCCCCAAACCACAACCCGAAAGACGATGGCATGGCTACTTGTAAGTGGGTATAGCCCGGAAGCAACACGTCTTTATGTTGATTGCTTAAATCAATCAATTGCTCAAATAACTTCCGGGTGAGATTTTTGATATCTAAAATTTCAGCTTTAAAAAACAACTTGAGGTCTGTTAACACCTGATCGTTTCTTGAGCGGCCACTGTGTATTTTTTTTCCGACATCGCCAATGCGTTTGGTGAGTAAATGCTCAACTTGCGAGTGCACATCTTCAATACCGCTTTCAATGATAAAAGTACCGGATTCAATGTCTTCGAGAATTATATTTAATTCTTTTTGAATTTGTTGCCATTCTTCTGCGGTAAGCAAGTTGATACTGCACAACATTTCGCAGTGTGCCAGGGAGCCCAAGACATCGTATTTGGCGAGTTTTAAATCAAAATCAATGTCGTTTCCAACGGTAAAAGCCTCAACTTTTTGGGAGTGTTCCAAATTGCTTTCAGCTTTTTTTTGCCATATTTTTTGAGACATAGTTTTAGGTTTTATTTGTTTTTTACGCGTGTTATTTTAATAATTGAACAAGCGTGTCGTGGTAAATTTTAATACCTTCTTTTATTTCATTTAAAAATATATACTCATCGCTGCTGTGTGATCTGGTGGATAATCCCGGGCCCATTTTTAAAGAGATACACGGTATAACGGCCTGATCAGACGAAGTAGGTGAGCCGTAATAGCTGCGGCCAATAGCTAAACCGGCTTTAACAAATGCATGATCCAATGGCATGTGCGATGAGTTGAGTCGTAATGAGCGCGGTGTGACCTCACTGTTTACGTGAGATTTTATAATATTGAGAACCTCCAGGTTTGAATACAGTTCGGTAGTGCGCACATCTACCGTAAATTTACAACTATTGGGCACTACATTGTGTTGCGTCCCGGCATTGATGATGGTGACAGTCATTTTAACTTCGCCCAGCAACGGGGAGACTTTTTCAAATTTATATTTTGAAATCCATTCAATATCGGTCATGGCATTAATAATGGCATTGTCATTATTAGGGTGCGCCGCATGAGATGAGGTTCCTTTGGCTTCACAATCTAGCACTAAGAGACCTTTTTCGGCGATTGCTAATTGCATTTCGGTTGGTTCACCAACAATGGCAAAATCTATAGGACCTAGTTTGTTGTAAATAGATTCAATACCATTGAGGCCCGATATTTCTTCCTCGGCGGTGGCGCTGATAATAAGGTTGTAATTAAGATTGGGCTGATCGTAAAAATATAAAAACGTGTGAATTAGCGATACCAAACATCCGCCGGCATCGTTACTGCCAAGGCCGTATAATTTGCCATCTTTTTCAATGGGTTCAAACGGATTTAAAGTATAATTAGAATTGGGATTTACAGTATCGTGATGTGAGTTGAGTAATATGGTAGGTTTGTCGCTATTGAAATGCTTATTAAATGCCCAAATATTATTATCTGAACGATGGGTTTTTATACCATGGTTATTTAAAAATTTCTCAATACAGTCGGCAGTTTGCGCTTCCTCTTTGCTGAAAGACGGTATACTAATAAGCTGTTTTAACAAACTTAAAGCGCTGTTATAGAGTTGATGTAATTCTTGTTCCGTCATTGCTGTTATGGTTGATGTGATTTTTTAATTGAGAAGCATGCAGTATTCTCACTTCTTGAACGCCATTATTGAGGGCAAAAAAACAATTATCCATTTTCGGAATCATGCCGTCTTTTATAATACCGCTATTCACATAGGTTTGAAACATACTTTCATCAATTTCGGGTATCACCGAGTCATCCTGATCTGCGTTTAAAAGTACCCCATTTTTTTCGAAGCAGTATATGAGTTTTACTTTAAAATGGTTGCTCATGCTGCAGGCAATTTGAGCGGCAATGGTATCGGCATTGGTGTTTAGCAATTGTCCGTTGCCATCGTGGGTAATGGCACATACCACCGGTGTTAAATCTTGTTCAAGAAATACTTGTAAGGTTTTATTCTGAATATGAGCGTAATCAACATCTCCAACAAACCCGTAATCAACCGGTGTTGCCGATCTTTTTGAGGCTTTAATGATGTTGGCATCTGCGCCTGACAGGCCTATGGCATTAACCCCCGATTTTTGTAAACCTGCAACAATGGTTTTATTGATATAACCTGCATACACCATGGTGGCTACTTTTAAGGTTTCGGCGTTGGTAATGCGTCGGCCATGCACCATTTGCTGCGGAATATTTAATTGTGAAGCCATTTGTGTCGCCAGTTTTCCGCCGCCGTGAACAAGGATAAAAGGCGTTTTTAACCGGGATAGATCCTCTAAAAACAATGCCAAATCTGTTTCACTGTCTATAATATTTCCGCCTATTTTAATAATATTAAGTTGCATGTGTTAATATATTTTGAAGTACTACCTGTGCGGCGTAGGTTCGGTTGTTGGCTTGTTCGTAAATTAACGAATTGGCGCTGTCTAAAACTTCGTCGCTCACTTCTAAATTACGTCTAACCGGCAAACAATGCATGATTTTGGCATTATTGCTAATGCGCAGTTTGTTGTTGGTGAGCATCCAGTCTTCTTCAACGGGTAAAATTTTTCCGTAATTATTAAACGACGACCAGTTTTTTACATACACAAAGTCGGCGTTTTCCAAAGCCTTTTGTTGGTTGTATTCAATGGCGGCATTTCCGGTAAATTTGGGGTCTAACTCATAACCTTCGGGATGCGTAACAACCAATTCGCATGGCATTTTATGCATCCATTGTGCGAATGAATTGGCCACAGCCTGAGGCAAGGCTTTGATGTGCGGTGCCCAGCTAAGAACAACTTTAGGGAAACTATTTTTAGCGCTATGCTCGGCAATGCTAATACAGTCTGCCAGACTTTGCAACGGGTGCAGGGTGGCCGACTCTAACGAAATTACCGGCACCGTAGCGTAGGTTTCAAAAAGCATATAAACTTTTTCTGAGGTGTCTTCTGCCTTGTCCTGTAAACCGGCAAAACATCTAATGCCAATGATATCGCAATAGGTACTGAGAACTCTTGCGGCATCTTTTATATGTTCAACAGTGTTGCCATTCATAATGGTGCCATCATTAAATTCCCAGTTCCAGCTGTCTTGAGTTACGTTTAAAACAATGCTTTCCAGACCTAAATTCTGAGCTGCTTTAACCGTGCTGATGCGTGTTCTTAAACTTGAATTTAGAAACACCAGTCCTATGGTTTTTCCTTTTCCCAAATGTTGTTGCGCCAGCGGCTGCTGTTTTAATTGACGCGCCTGTTTGATGAGGTTATCGAGATTTGGTACGTCGTTTACCGAAAAAAATCGTTTCATGATAATACAGTTAATTTAGCTAGCTCTTTGAAAGCCATTATAAATTCATCCAGTTCTTTGGTGCTGATGTTAAGTGTTGGTAAAATACGCAGGGTATTTGCACACGAAGCGTTACCCGTAAGTATGTGATAATTGTTGAGTAATGCTTTTCTGAATTCGGCACAAGGCTCATTAAGTTCAATACCAATCATCAAACCTTGATAGCGAATTTCTTTAATACCGGGTAAATCTTTTAAGGCATTCACCAGGTAATCTCCCATTAAAGTGGCATTTTGCATGAGTTGCTCTGTTTCAATCACCTCTAAAACCGATAAGGCAGCGGCGCAAGCCAGATGATTACCGCCAAAGGTGGTGCCTAGCATGCCAAATTGTGCTTCTATCTTAGGGGAAATCAGCACACCACCAACCGGAAAACCGTTACCCATACCTTTGGCTACCGTAATGATATCGGGCTTTACACCGGCATGTTGATGAGCGAAAAATTGACCGGTTCTTCCAAATCCGGACTGAATTTCATCGCAAATGAAAATGGCGTCATTTTCGTTGCAAAGGCTTTGAATGTTTTGTAAAAATGAAGGTTCGGGTATTTGTACACCGCCAACCCCTTGAATGCCTTCTATGATCACCGCAGCTATGTCATGATTTTTAAAGGCTTCTTCTAAAGACTGATGGTTGTTAAACGGCAGAAACAAAAAATTGTCGGTTTCGTTAACGGGTGCGATAATTTTTTTGTTGTCTGTTGCAGCTACTGCCGCGGCGGTACGTCCGTGAAACGCTTTGGTAAAACAGATGATTTTCTTTTTACCCGTGTGAAAAGAGGCTAATTTTATGGCATTTTCATTGGCTTCGGCACCCGAATTACACATAAAAAGAGTGAAGTCTTCATAGCCTGAAAGTTCGCCTAATTTTTTGGCGAGTTGTTCTTGAATTGGTATTTGAACCGAATTGGAGTAAAAGCCAATGTCTGCCAATTGCTGAGATACCTTTTTAACATAGGTGGGATGACTGTGACCAATGGATATAACAGCATGTCCGCCGTACAAATCCAGATATTGTTCGCCGGTATCTGTCCATAGATGCGCGCCTTTGGCTTTTACAAAGTTTAAGGGGAATAAGGGATATACTTTAAATAACTCCATGAGTAATTTGTTTTAACATTAAATAATTGAGCACCAAAATTTGAAGGCTTTTCAAGGCCGCGTTAGTGATAGCAGTGGCAGCCTTTTGCAGCTGAAAGCTTAACTTTTTAGGCTTGTAAAGTGCGACCGCAGGAAGCGCCTTTAACAGCCATAAAAAGTAGCTTGAAGCAAAAAAGCTAGAACGGATAGCCCGTATAAACGCCCTGATATTGTTAACCAATTGTTGCATTAATAAACCGATGCTTTTAGTTTTAAACCTGTGTGAACAGGCCAGTTAAACATTAAATTCATATTGTGGACGGCCTGGCCCGATGCGCCTTTGATGAGGTTGTCGATGGCGCTGTGTATTACCAATTGGTGATCTACTTTTTCCAGATGGATCAAACACTTGTTGGTGTTAACCACTTGCTTTAAATCGATATTTTGAGTTGATACATGTACAAATGGGTTGTTGCTGTAAAAGTCATTGTACAACTCTTGTATTTGGTTAATATCAAAATGGATACTCACAGTGCTGCTTGTAAAAATACCACGTGTGAAATCGCCGCGCCAAGGCACAAAATGCAGATCAATGCGTTGTTTGTTGAGCGGTTGCAAAGTGTGTAAAATTTCTTCAACGTGCTGATGCTGCAAGGTTTTGTAAGCCGAAATATTATTGTTACGCCAGGTGAAATGGGTGGTTGGCTGCAACGAGACGCCGGCACCTGTTGAACCCGTGATACCTGTGGTATTGACCGTGTTTAGCAACTGCGCCTGTGCCAGTGGTAAAAGGGCCAGCTGAATGGCGGTGGCGAAACATCCGGGATTGGCCACCAGTTGCGACCCGCTGATGTGTTCTTGATGCACTTCGGGCAGTCCATAGGTAAATTGGCCCAGGGCGCTGTTGTTTTTAATGCGGAAATCGTTACCCAGGTCTATAACTTTGGTATTGGTTGGAATGGAATGCGTTTCGAGCCAAATGTTACTTTGCTTGTGCGGTAAACACAGGAAAATAAGGTCGGCACCGGTTTGAAAATCTTCAGTGAATTTAATATTAATATCCCCCTTTAAATCAGGAAAAACATCGCTTATAGCCGTACCGGCGTGGGTTCGGCTGGTAGCAAAGGCGATATTGACATTGGAATGATGCACCAATAATCGCAATAACTCGCTGCCCGTATAGCCTGCGGCGCCAATAATTCCGATAGTTGCTTTTTGAGTCATTTTAATAACTTTGATTGATTTGATGGTAAATTTTCAGGGAATTGCTCACAATTTTAGAGTAACCTTTAACGTCGTCGCCACTCCATGCCAGGTTCATTTCGCCATAGCTACCGTATTTAGAAGCCATTAAATCGTTGGGCGATGAAATGCCGTTTAAGATAAAGCGGTAAGGTTTGAGGGTTACAAAAACAGTACCGTTAACGGTGTTTTGAGAGGCGTTTAAAAAGGCCTCCATGTCTCTCATCACCGGATCTAAAAACAAGGCTTCGTGCAGCCAGGTACCGTAATTTTCGGCCAGCTGTGTTTTTACTTGCAGTTGAAATTTAGACAAGGTGTGTTTTTCAAGCAAATGGTGTGCCTTAATGGTAATCAAGGCTGCTGCAGCTTCAAAACCTACACGGCCCTTGATACCCACAATGGTATCGCCCACATGGATATCTCTGCCTATGGCAAAAGGTGCCGCCAAAGTTTCCAAATACTGAATGGCCTGGGTTGGGTGTGAAAATTCTTTGTTATTAACGCCAATGAGCTCACCTTTTTTAAAGTGAAGTGCGATGTCTTGTTGGTCGTTTATTGATTTTTGAAGCTGATTCGTAAAAGCCTCTTCAGGTAAATTTTGATGAGAGGTCAGGGTTTCTTTACCACCAACCGAAGTGCCCCAAAGTCCTTTATTGACTGAGTAGGCCGCTTTTTCAAAATCCATGTCCACGCCATTAGCCTTTAAATAGGCTATTTCAGCCTCACGTGATAATTTTAAATCTCTGATGGGTGTGATGATGTCTATTTGCGGACAAAGAATATGAAATATCACATCAAATCTCACCTGATCGTTGCCGGCACCTGTACTGCCATGCGCAATGGCATCGGCATTGATTTGGTTGGCATAGTTGGCAATTTCCTGCGCCTGAATGGTGCGCTCGGCACTTACCGAAAGCGGGTAGGTGTGATTTTTAAGCACATTGCCATAAATGAGGTATTTAACACAGCTGTCGTAGTACGACTCAACGGCGTTGACACAGGTGTATGAACTCACGCCCAGCTCTAAAGCGCGTTTTTCGATGCCTTTAATATCTTCATCATTAAAGCCGCCGGTATTAACGGTAATGGCGTGTACTTCGTAACCTAATTCTTTTGATAAATAGATGGCGCAGTAAGAGGTGTCCAATCCGCCGCTATAGGCCAATACTAATTTTTGCATGATTTATGTATTTTGTTTTTTTCTCAGGCTTAAATATCTCAGTGGTAAGATAGACTTCCAGGTGAGTTTTTTGCTGCTTGGGTTTTCGGTTAATCGCAATTCGGGTTTTATTTCTTTTTTAGGGTCGTAGAGCATGGCGGTACAAATGCAATTCTTACGTTCTTTCGACATTAAAATTTCGTAATTGATGCAGGTTTTGCAGCCATTCCAGAATTTTTCGTCCTGGGTTAATTCAGAGTAGGTAACCGGCTGATACCCCAACTGAAAATTAAGTTTCATCACTGCCAGTCCGGTGGTGAGTCCGAAAATCTTAGCCACCGGATATTTTTGTCTCGATAAATCAAAAATGGCTTTTTTGATAAGGCGAGCCAATCCCTGATTTCTGAATTTTGGCGCCACAATCAATCCTGAGTTGGCCACAAAACGGTCGTGGTCCCAGCTTTCGATATAGCAGAAACCGGCCCATTCGCCTTGTTCGGTAATGGCAACAATGCCTTTACCGCTTTCCAGAATTTTTTGAACATACTCCTCAGAGCGTTTGGCAATTCCGGTACCTCTAACTTTTGCAGACGCCTCAATTTCGGTAATGATGGCATCGCAATACTTGAGATGTTTTGAAGAAGATACTTCGAGTTTAAATTGATAGGTTTCCATGTAGCGTCAACAATAAAATAAGTCGCCAAAATTAGATACTTATTGCAATAAAATAACAATATACAGATTATTATTTTATTAAATATCATTAAAATAGTTATAATATCTTATATTATGATTATTATAGATATAATTAATTATAAATATCTTTAGATAACTCTAAAAACAGATAAATCATCTAACTATGAGAGTTAGGGCAAGGGCTTAGGTAAATTTAGAAAGTAGCGTTATTATTGGTGTTTTTTGTAAAAAGTTAATTCGTGGCCGGCTTTTTTTGTTTGCCCCACGCCCTAAAGGGTGGAAAAAGCTTAGATAGATATGGCTTAAATACACCCCTAAGGTCCCCTCAAGGGGACAATTCATATAAAGATAACTCGTACAAATCTTTTAACTTCTAATATTTTATATGTTACGTCACAGCTTTTTTTGCTCGCCTACGCCTTCGCTAAAGCTCCCATGCCAGAGGCAGGCAGGCGGCGGACAAGCTGGTCCTAAAGGGTGGAGACCCGCCTGACCGGCTGGCAGGAAAAGCTTAGATAGATATGGCTTTAAGAAGTTAACCTGTTTCATGGACTTACAGATATACGGTTTAGGTGGTGAGTGGTTAGTAGAGTTGGGAAATGGGGTGGATGAGGTTGCTTCACCCCAACAAGTTGCGGAGAGGTTAATAGAGTTGGGAAATGGTGTGGATGAGATTGCTTCACCCCCAACGAAGTTGTGGGTTCGCAATGACCGTCCTTGTTACGCTAGATTTGGCTTGGACGTATCGTCCATCTAAAGGCCAAACAGGCAATAACTACAAAAACAACAATAGGGAGTCATTGCGAGGAACGAAGTGACGAAGCAAACAACAAACGGGGGTTATTGCGAACCCGAAGGGTGAAGCAATCTCACCGAGTTAGGAGAATCTGTCTTGTGTACCGAACTGCCAAGCTACCAACCTTTAAACTTCGAATCTCGCAAGTACCATTTTATTCCTTATTTTTGTAAAACAACAACCTGTAAAAATGGAACAGCAGCTTTTATCCCGCTTTTCAAAAAACCTGTTTTGGGACGCCGATTTGAACGAATTAGATGTTGAAAAACACGGTTCTTATATTGTCAACAGGGTGTTAGATCGCGGTCGATGGGAAGACTGGCTTTTTATTCGTGATGAGTTATATGGGTTGGAAAAAATAAAACACATCGCACTAGATTTACGCAGTTTGCTTCCGCAATCGCTGGCCTTTATTGCCACAGTAACCAGAACCCCCGAAAATCAATTCAGATGTTACAAACAAACACGGTCGAAAAGTCCACATTGGATTTATTGATTAAATTGCAATCCATTCCTTTGCTGAGTCATCTGCGGCTGGTTGGAGGTACCGCACTCGCACTGCAAATAGGTCACAGAAAATCAATTGACTTAGATTTTTTTGGAACAATTGAAGAAACAGGTTTGGAAATTACCCACGAGATTAAACAATATGGCATTGTTAATGTTGAAATAATGTTAGACCGAAAGTCGATTAAAATGTTCACTATTGAGAATGTTAAAGTCGACATCGTTAATTATCCTTACGATTGGATTGATCCGCTCATTGAATCAGAAGGCGTAAAGATGGCAGGAAAAAAAGATATTGCACCTATGAAAATTGCAGCAATTACAAACAGAGGTTCTAAAAAGGATTTTGTGGATATTTACTTTCTGTTGCAAGAATTTTCTTTACAAGAACTGCTGCAGTTTTATTCAAACAAATTTCCCGATGCCTCTCCTTACAATGCGATAAGAAGTTTAGTTTACTTTGAAGACGCCGAACTACAGGTCATGCCCGAAATGGTCGTTCCGATAACATGGGAAGAAGTTAAGACCACCTTAAGGGCCGCTGTTGAAAAACTCTGAACACTTTTCTAATATTTTATATGTTACTGCATAGCTTTTTTTGATCGCCCTAGCCCTAAAGGGAACAAAAAAAGCTAAGATAGATATGGCTATAAGACACCCCTAAGGTCCCCTCAAGGGGACAATTCATATAAAGATAACTCGTACAAAACTTTTAACTTCTAATATTTAACTTCTAATATCTCATTGAACTTTCCTGATTAGAGTTGACCTTCTTTTTTTATGTTGATTATTAAATAAATAAAAATTCATTATCTTAGCTTAGTGTTTTTGATAAACTTGTATCATGGAGATATTAACCATCGAAATAAAAAGTAGTAAAGTTTATAAACTTTTAAAAAGTTTAGAGGCCCTAAATCTTATTAGGGTTTTGAAAACGGACAAGCAACCTTCTCGTAAGTTGTCAAAAAAGTATGCTTCAAGCATACCTGGTAATGTTACAGATGAACTTCAGAGCCAAGTAGCAGAATCAAGAGCGTCATGGGGCGCGTAAATTATTTGTTAGATACCAACGCCATTATCGATTATTTAGGAGGAAGGCTTCCTGAAAATGGTATGTTATTTTTAGACGAGGTAGTTAATAATGTTCCACAGATTTCCTTTGTTACACATATTGAATTACTCAGTTTTAAATCAACCGAAAAACATGAGTCGATTTTAAAAGATTTTATTAACGATTCAGTAGTGCATTATATACATGCATCAATTACTGAAAAAACTGTTGATATTAGAAAAACCTATGCGATAAAGGTGCCTGATGCTATAATAGCAGCTACCGCCATACACCATAATTTGACTTTAGTAACACGTAATATTAAAGACTTTGATAAAATTCCGGATTTAAAGCTGTTAAATCCGCATTTAATTTGATTGGTTGAGTTACTTCTTGAGCTTTCTGATTTCAACCTAATAGTGATAAAATTCGCGAGCTCCGTAAAATCACTCGCCTGCCTGTCGGCAGACAGGAAGTGACGAAACTTTATCAATTCGCTAACTACCTTCAGTTCGAGTGAATGTTTGAGCAGGGGCGAAAACATTTGTATCGAGAACTATCTATTACTATTTTTAATAATGAAATTAATGTTTAAAAACGGTCAATCCTATTTAGGGAAGTTCAAACCTCTAACCTCTAATATCTAACCTCTAATATCTAATATCCCATCCGTTTTATGTCTATAATCTTAATACTATTGCACAGTTAACAAGATCCACCTGTTGTATTTTTTACTGAGTTTGATCTGTGTGATTGATTTTTTCGTACTTTTAATGTAATGCAGATGAACGTGTTTTAAATACTGCCCTGCTAAAGCACATTAATGGTTGTTTTTAAATGGTATGCTAACCAATTAAATTCTATTATAATGAAAACAACTGTTTTAATTTTTGCACTGCTCATTTCTGTTAGCGGTGTGTCTCAAGTATTGCATTCTAAAGACCAAAAGTTTGTGCGCGTTTATGATCTCGACGGCAACAAAGTGCTCAAGGGTAGGTTGTACAGTGTATCCGATTCTACCCTTACCATAAGGTTTACAGATAGCTTACATACTCTAGCAGCGACAGATTTAGGTGCCATCAAGTTTAAGCGTTCAATAGGAAGTAATGCTCTTACAGGAAGTTTAATTGGAGGCGGTATTGGAGCAATAGTTGGAGGTGCATCTGCCGATCCCGACCCCGATAGTTTATTCGGTCAAGCAACAGTGGCCGAAGGAGTGGTATCGGGTTTTGTTTTAGGTCTACCTATTGGTGCAGCCGTGGGTGGCTTAACAGGCCTATTGCGTAAAAAGCGGGAAATTTATATTAATGGTGACCTCAATACGTGGATTACTTTTAAAAATAACGTCTTATCAGGCGGATTTTAAGTGTGATGCTACAATTGCTCATTGAAGTTTCCTGATTTCGGAGTTCAACCTAATAACGTTAAATTTTGTAACGAGCTTTTGGCTTTGAACAGTCTTCTTGCTTAAGACATTAACTTTTTAGATCTCCACTGTATTTAACTTTCGAAAATCAGCGGAAAATTAATTGGAGTCAATCAGTCGCAAATAATTCTCTTTCAAAAAAAAACTAATTTATTTATTTTAAGTTTAATACCATTTTTATTATGATCAGCAGATATACAGCTTTAGTTACAGGTGGTGCAAGCGGAATTGGCTTTGAGCTTGCAAGACTATTTGCCAGAGATGGGCACCATTTAATCCTTGTTGATATGAACCAACCAAAACTCTGCGAGGCCAAACACGCAATAGAAAATGAGTGTCCGGAAATTAAGGTTTATATACTTAATTGTAATCTTGCCCGAGAAAATGCTGCAGAATTTGTTTATAATCATGTTACAACCCATCGTTTCAATATATCCTTTTTAGTAAATAATGCCGGTTTTGGGGTTTACGGTTGTTTTGCCGAAACACCCTGGCAAAAAGAAATGTGCATGTTACAATTGCACGTACTAACCGTTACCGCACTCACTAAATTATTTTTACCGGGAATGATAACGGCAGGTTACGGACGCATATTAAATGTTGCTTCCGTCGCTGCCTTCCAGCCGGGTCCTCTAATGGCAGTCTATTACGCTAGTAAATCCTACATTTTATCGTTTTCGCAAGCTATTGCCAACGAATTGCATACCACCGGAGTATCAATAACAACACTTTGCCCCGGCATTACGGCGACGGGATTCCAAAAGTCGGTTGGTAATGGCGAATCGAAAGTAACACCTAACAGCGTTTTGTGTAGCCATCCGGCTGATGTAGCGCTTAGCGGCTACAAGGCTTTGATGAAGGGAAAATCATTGGTAATACCAGGTATGGTAAATCGCACCCTGCTATTTGTGAATTGGCTTGTTCCACGTTCATTATCTATGTCAATCATACGCAAGGCGCAGGAAAAAATTCATCCAAATGCTGTTTTAGGGAATTAAAGTAAATCTTTGCTGAATATAGTTTCAAAATTTCTGCACACATTCACGGCTATACCGATAGAGAAGGTACAGATCTCTATTGATTCTAAAATTATTGCTTTTACCTCGCCGTTAAATGTTTAATTATTTAAGCTTGCTAAATTCTCCTGACTTTGGAGAATGTGTTATTAAGCCCGCTCGCCGGAGTAGGGTTTTTGAGTTTTTGAGTTTTTGAGTTTGTCGTATTCATTTTTAATCATCATAACTTACTTACAGTTGGATAAATAGGGTGGTAAGGTTAACTCAATTGTAAATTAATGACTAGTTTTTTTTGCTCGCCCTAGCCCTAAAGGGAGCAAACCCGCCTGCCGCCTGCCTGCCGCAGGCAGGGCAGGCAGGAAAAGCTAAGATTGATATGGCTTTAAGTAGTCAACGTATATAAGGGACGTACAACGTTCAAACTTCTAACTTCAAACTTCTAATATCTAACCTCTCACCACCAACTTTCACCTAATGTGGCAGCTTTGTATTACTGGCATGGATATTGACTTAATAATAAGTATAACAATAATTTAAATCACAATAATGAAAAAAACGCTATTAGTATTCAGTTTGTTTGCGGCAAGTTTTGCTTTTTCTCAGGATAATATTGACATCACACCCGAAAATTCCTGGTTCAAGGCCGGATTAACTATTGGCGCTCCCATTGGGGACACGGCTGATTTTAGTTCCTTTACCCTTGGTGCCGACCTTAGAGCACAGTACCTGGTTAATCCCAATTTTGGAATTGGTGTGGCATCGGGTTACAATCACTTCTTTGGTAAGGATGGCGCAGCCGATTTCGGATTAATACCCTTGGCAGGTTTTGCCAGATATTACGCCACCAGTGAAGGGTTGTTTTTTGGAGCCGACTTTGGATACGGTTTTTTAACCAATGCCAATGATAACAGCGGCGGGTTGTACGTTAATCCGCATATTGGATACCACAACGTCAAATGGAATTTTTACGCCTTCTATCAACATACGTTTGCTGAAAACGACATCGATATTCAAGTAGTTGGACTGGGAGCAACTTATAACATTATGTTCTAGAATATTTTAAAATATTTTATAATTAAAGAGAATAGCCTCAGGTTGTTCTCTTTTTTTATTTATAAAAAGTTATGAGCTTTAAGACATCGCTATCTCGATGCTTTGGGACCCTCAAAAGGGATAATTCATATAAAGATAACTCGTACAAAACTTTTAACTTCTAATATTTAACCTCTAATATCTTATATGTTACGTCATAGCTTTTTTTGCTCGCCTACTCCTTTGCTAAAGCTACGGCGCACAGGCTAACCCTAAAGTGAACAAACTCGCCTGCCGCCTGCCTGCCGCAGGCAGGGCCGGCAGGAAAAGCTTTGATTGTTTAGCTTTAACTTTATTGATGAAACTGTCGGTATAAGAAACGCAGTTAGTTTGTCACTCCGAGCGAGCGAGGCACGAGCGACGAGGAGTCTCATCAATATAGGGATAAGGGGTGGGTAAAATCGCAGTTCAGCATTAAATTTCAAACTTCTTGTAAAAATGTTAATTCATTGCCGGCTTTTTTTGCTTGCCTACTCCTTCGCTAAAGCTACGGCGCACAGGCTAACCCTAAAGGGTACAAACCCGCCTGACCGGCAGGCAGGAAAAGCTTAGATTGGTATGGCTTTAAGTTTATTGATGAAACTGTAGGTATAACAAACGCAGGTAGTTTGTCACTCCGAGCGAGCGAGGCACGAGCGACGAGGAGTCTCATCAATACAGGGATAAGGGGTGGGTAAAATCGCAGTTCAGCATTAAATTTTAAACTTCTTGTAAAAAAGTCAATTCATTGCCGGCTTTTTTTGTTTGCCCTAACCCTAAAGGGTACAAAAAAAGCTAAGATTGATATGGCTTTAAGTTTTACTATTAACATGTTATATAATAAATTGACCATAGATTCTCACAGATATAATCCTACGTCTCATAAAAACTAACAGGCCTATTCCCCTCTTGGGAGGGGTTAGGGGTGGGTAATTAACAGTATAGAGTCAATTTATGACCGGCTTTTTTTGCTCGCCCTCCTCCTTCGCTAAAGCTCACATGCCAGAGGCAAGCAGGCGGCAAACAGAAAGTGACCAAGACTAGAAATCGATGAACTTACTGTCCGCTGCGGATGGGATAACCCATTTGCGACCAAACTAAAATCCCTTCATCCAGTATGGCTGTGTTTTTATATCCAAGCCTTCTAAGGGTTTGAATCACTACACCCGAAGCGGCGTGCGGACAGGCACAATAGGCTACCACCCAAGTACCATCATTGGGTATGTGCTGTACAAAGGTTTCAGGATCTTCGTAATATGGAACCGGAGCAGATCCGGGAATGTGTGTTTGATGCCAGGCAGCCGTAGATCGGGCATCCAGGATCACCATTTTTACACTGTCTTTTAAGGCTTCATTTAACTGTTTTGCCGATAAATAAAGACCTTCCCGCAATTTAAAATTGGGTTGCTTACCGTTGGGGTTGAGCACATATTCTTCCGGGGTGGGCATACTAACTACTGCTGTTTTAGGTACATCCCAACCCGACGCCCTACTTCTTAAAAAAGCGGTGACCCCGTCAATCTCTTCCGAACTCAAACTGTCTTTAAAAGCCAACATGGGTGTGCCATCACGACCCTCGGCAATGGCATAACGTAAAAATTGATCTGAGGCAGTGGCCAACAACATCGGATGGCCCAAAGCAGGTGCCAATACCCCTTCGCCTTTGGCACCATGACACGAAGCGCAGGCCTGGGAGTAAATTTTTGCGCCCAATTCTATATCTCCTTTAATGGGGTCATTAGACAATTCAATAGGGTTTTCAATCTCAGCTTTTTCATTGAGCCATTTCAGTAAGAGTTCTATTTCAATGTACTCCAATGGACCTCCTGCTGCTTTGTAGTACCCCGCCATAGCTGTTTCGTTTCTGCCATATTGTATGGTGTAGCGAAGAAAATTATTATTAAAAGAAGTACCCAAAAGAGATTTCGATCGAAGGGAAGGCGCATTGTCTGCAGCATATCCCTCCCGATCTGGTCCATGGCAAAGAGCACAGTATTTAAGATACATGGCTTCAGCATTAGACGAGGCAACACTATCCAGCTTGCCACCAAAAGATATTTTAAGTCGCTCGGCTTGCATTGCCTGTTCTTTTGATTCTTGTATGAATTGCATGCGCAAACCCATAGCATATTCGCCGGGGATGGTAAGGATTTGATTGATTGAATCGAATTGAATGGCTTTTTCCGGAAGTTTTAAATTCAAGGTGTCCCTGGTAGCCTTCAGGTTTTTCACTTCAACCGTCACGCCCAGAATCTTAGATTTTCGATTTTCCGGAAATTCTGAATCAACGTCTTTCTCATCCACACCAAATAGCTGTATTTCCTGATGCCGCTTTACTCGAAATCGCGCTTGATTTTTTAGATTGTCATCTATAATTTCTTCAAAACCCATGTTTTGAAACTCACTTCTGGACTTTTCAAGATCTTTCACAACCAGCTGAATAGCCGAAATACCCACCGCACCATTGGGATGAGAAATAAATTCTCGCTGAATTACGTAAAAGCTGATAAAGTCCGTTATACGTTCGTAGGGAAAGTTTCTAATTTGCATGAAATCAGGTAAAAGTGCCGGGTAGTCTTGCTGTACAAAACGCGTACTCAACATCGTTGCACCACCATCATTCATACCCCAACCGGAAGGTACTTCCTCGGTCATAAAAAGTGACTGAAGGCTATCCATGACAAACTTTTGGGAAGTCAGCCAATTGGATGTTTGTTCTGCGGAAGAACTGGATATTGAATAAGAAAAAGCACCTTGTCCTTGTTTTGTAAAAGAGCGAAAAGCCGCGTTTTTTTCAGATGTTGGCATTGAGTCGGGTAAAGTTACCAATTCAATGTAGCTCATATCCGGAAATTGAAAGAACGAGCTGAAGGCCTGATCGATCAGGCTTTTTTCTAAATCTTTTCTGGGAAGCGAAAAGCCCAGCACATCGGTAAAATAGGTTTGAGCACTGTCTATATCTTCTACGGCAAGCGATATACCATTAATACCATAGCCAAGTGCCATCAATTGTGGTGCTTCTTTAGAAGGCGGTTGTTCAGAGGTACAATAAAAAAGACTGAAAAAAACAGCAAAGAGACCAAAAGTCTTTACAATGCGGGAGGAGGGAAATGGATTCATAGAACTATGTGCTAAATTTCCTCAAGAGGAAAAAGGTTTAGGTCTCAGGTAAATAGTTAACTTTTACTCAAATTTAGTTAAATTCCCGAATTAGTGGTATAGTGGTTAATGAATCTTTTTGATGGACTGCTAATTTTTATTTTCAGAAATATCTGCAACTTATGTTGGCATTAAGTTTCACATGGTATATAATAAATCGAGCACAGATTCACACCGATTAAATCCTAAGTCTTAAGTCGTGTAGTCTTAGTCTTAAGTTTTAATACTTAATACTTAATACTTAATACTCTATATCCTACAACGACACATACCAGTTCATACCTATCCAAAAGGTGTGCTCGGGAGGGCCATTAATAAAGTTGCCCAGTCTGTAGTCTAATCCCAGTTCCAGTTTTTGTTTGGGGTTTAAGGCGTAGCCTAAAAAGGGCATTAATCGCAGTTCGCCTTCGTATTTACCGCTTTGCAGTTCATTGAGGTATTCGGTGCCGGCTTTGATGTAGAATTCGTTGACGTCTACTTCTAAACCGCTTAAGGGCAGTTCGCCCACCATGCGATAGCGCAGTCGGTAGGCGGGTGCTTCGCCCGGTTCGAAGGTTTGATCGGTGGCCAAACGGTGTCCCAATTTAAAGCCTTCGTAGCGGTTGACCCAAATAAGTTGCTGTATGCTGCGATGAATAATCACATTGTTTTCAACCCTGAATAAATACCCCAAATTTAAGGAGGTATTCATCCCTATTTTTTTTCCAATAATGGTGGTAAAATCAGTTAAAACATAGTCGTAGCCTTCTGAGATGTCGCTATTAAACACGCCGCTTTCCATGACCTGTCTAGATTCGGCCTTGAAGTTAATCACGTAGTCTTTGGGCAGTTTTTTATTAAAGGTTAAAGATGGCAACCAGCCCAGTTCATAGCTGCTTTGAGCCTTGGATACCCATATAGTCAGCACCAGTATGCCTGCTATAAAACAGTATTTAATATTCAATGTTGATATCGTTTTTGGTGATGATCTCGGTAGTACGCTCCAATTCTAATTCCTCATTAAACAACAACTCAAACCGCTTGAATGTTTCAGATTCCTTACTGCTAATCACCAGTTCGTATTTAATGATTACCGCATCGGGTATGGTGCTAGAACCAAAAACCGACTTTAAAAGTTGGGGACTTCCGGTGTATTGCAATTGTATTTTTTCAATCTTGAAATCGCCGTAAGCCTGCTCGATGGTTTGTTCAATATTTTTAAGAATGTCAGGTTTCAAATCACGGGCCTTAATTTCAACTTCAACATCTTCCAACACACCGTTTTCAGAGAATTCAATGCTGTAACGCTGACCTTTGTATTTGGTTTTGGCTTCAATAGAGGTGGTATCCAGCCCTATTTCTCTATACCATTTTACCTTAGAGTTGACGGGTGAATCTTTTAAAAACTTGAGCGCATCGGGATGCACGTCATCAGCAGAAATGCGCACCTCCCGCTCGTACTTTTGCTGGGCCATCATCTGGGTATTGCCAACTAGCAGAAGTGATACAAGAATGGCTAAATACAAGAGTGGTGTTTTCATTTGTAAAACCGTCTAATTAATTACAAAGATAACGGTTTGTTGGTTTTTAGGAGTGCTTGTCGATACGATTCCTTGTTCCTCGGAATCAATCGAAGTGACGAAACTTTATCAAGTCGCTAACTACCTTCAGTTCGTGTGAATGTTTGAGCAGGGGCGAAAACATTTGTATCGAGAACTATCTATTACTATTTTTAATAATGAAATTAATGTTTAAAAACGGTCAATCCTATTTAGGGAAGTTCAAACCTCTAACCTCTAATATCTAACCTCTAATATCTAATATCCCATCCGTTTTATGTCTATAATCTTAATACTATTGCACAGTTAACAAGATCCACCTGTTGTATTTTTTACTGAGTTTGATCTGTGTGATTGATTTTTTCGTACTTTTAATGTAATGCAGATGAACGTGTTTTAAATACTGCCCTGCTAAAGCACATTAATGGTTGTTTTTAAATGGTATGCTAACCAATTAAATTCTATTATAATGAAAACAACTGTTTTAATTTTTGCACTGCTCATTTCTGTTAGCGGTGTGTCTCAAGTATTGCATTCTAAAGACCAAAAGTTTGTGCGCATCTACGATCTTGATGACCACAAAATTGCCAAAGGTTTTTTGTACGGTGTATCCGATTCTACCCTTACCATTAGGTTTAGAGATAGCTTGCATACTTTATCAGCAACAGATTTAGGTGCCATCAAATTTAAACGTGCAATAGGTAGTAGCGTTCTTAAAGGAAGTATAATTGGAGGCGTTATCGGGGCTGTTGTTGGTGGAGGCGGATCTTCATCATTAAGATGGAAAGGTGATTTAAGTTATTTAAATGATAATAATTCAACAGGAGATTGGGCAGGAGCAGGAATTATTTTAGGTCTACCTGTTGGTGCAGCCGTGGGCGGATTAACAGGAGTGTTACGTAAAAAGCGCGAAATATATATTAATGGTGACCTCAATACGTGGATTACTTTTAAAAATGATATTTTATCAGGAGGCTTATAAGTTTTATTTGAGCGCTCCGAAGTTTATTAAGAAAGAATTCCTTCAATTTTAAATTGTGTTATTAGTTTTTGAGCTTACCCGCCGGAGCGATAGCGTAGGAGGGTTGATGAGTTTGCTTTGCGCTTTTAGTTGGGGAGTGCTTAATCAAGTTGGGAAATGGGGTGGAGGAGGTTGCTTCACCCCCAACGAAGTTGGGGGTTCGCAATGACCGTCCTTGTTACGCGAGATTTGGCTTTGACGTATCGTCCATCTAAAGGCCAAACAGGCAATAACTACAAAAACAATAAACGGGGGTCATTGCGAACCCGAAGGGTGAAGCAATCTCACCGAGTGAGCCGAATTAGTCATATAAACTCCATTTTCCCGTGACAACTCCCCAAAATAAATTTTATATTTAACCTGTTAAAGTCCAATATCAAATTGAAAGCCGGATTTGTTTACATACTCACTAATAAAAACAATACCACTTTATATGTGGGTGTTACGTCAGTGATTGTAAAGCGCATCAAAGATCATAAGGAAAAGAAGTATCCGCGGTCTTTCACCGCGCATTATAATCTGGATAAATTGGTGTATTATGAGGTGTTGCCATCCATTAGTCTGGCGATAGAAAGGGAAAAGCAATTGAAGGCCGGTAGCCGGGCGAAAAAGTTGGCTTTGATTGAGGGTTTGAATCGGGATTGGAACGATTTGTATGGGGAGGTTTTAGAGAGATTTGGATAGGGTGGATGAGGTTGCTTCACCCCAACAAGTTGCGGAGAGGTTAATAGAGTTGGGAAATGGGGTGGATGAGGTTGCTTCGTCGCTGCGCTCCTCGCAATGACCGTCTTTAATAATTTGAATTGGGAGTGGGTGGATGAGGTTGATTTACCCAAACAAGTTGTTGAGAGGTTAATAGAGTTGGGAAATGGGGTTGATGAGGTTGCCGCGTCGCTGCGCTCCTCGCAAGGACCGTATTTGTTTAGGTTGATTTGGCTTTGACGTAGCGTCTTTCTGTAGGACGGACAGGCATTAACTAAAAAACAATAAGAAGGACGGTCATTGCGAACCCGAAGGGTGAAGCAATCTCACCGAGTCATCATAATCACCCACCAAAAAGCAACAACCATAGAATTAACAAAATTTGCTTAATTTACACTTGCCCTGTCCCCAAAATAAATCCTATATTTAACCCGTTAATTGCAATGATCAGTTGCCCGACAACAATGAACAAACCATCCCAAACCACTCAGGAACAACCTTGGCTCTACACCATTTCAGCCAAGCAAAATGCGCTGTCGCTTAACTTAAAAGAAATTTGGCGCTACCGCGATTTGCTGATGTTGTTTGTTAAGCGCGATGTGGTAACGGTTTACAAGCAAACCATTTTGGGACCGTTTTGGTATTTGATACAACCCTTGTTTACCGCGTTGACCTTTACCCTTATTTTTAATAACGTGGCCAATATCTCTACCGGAACCATACCGCCGTTTTTGTTTAACCTGGCCGGGATTAGCATCTGGAACTATTTTAAAACCTGCCTTACCGGTACTTCCGATACGTTTAAAGCCAACGAAGGCATCTTTAGCAAGGTGTATTTTCCACGGGTGATTTTACCCTTATCGCTGGTGTTTTCCAACCTGGTTAAGTTTGGTATACAGCTGTTTATTTTTGTGGGCTTTTATGTGTTTTACGTTGTTAAAGGCACCGCTGTGAGCCCCAACAGTACGCTGGTGCTGTTCCCGGTAATTGTGGTATTAATGGGACTTTTAGGCCTTGGCCTTGGTATGATTATCTCGTCCTTGGTCACTAAATACCGCGATCTTAAATATCTGGTTACCTTTGGCGTGCAGTTGTTGATGTACACCTCGGCGGTGATGTATCCACTGGCTCTGATGCGTGAAAAACTCCCTCAATATGCCTGGTTGGTTGAGTACAACCCTGTGGCTTATATTGTGGAGTACAGCCGTTATATGCTGTTAAGTGTGGGCGATTTTTCATGGTATGGTTTAGGGTTTACAGCAACCGTTACTTTTGTGATTTTAATTGTAGGCCTGTTGATTTTTAATAGAACGGAGCGGAGTTTTATTGATACGGTTTAGGCAAATTTCAAATGTATAGCCACCAAAAAACATACATCATTTGCACCAGTCCCAAAGGCAATGCCATTTCCAACTATTTCTTTTCATTGGCTAAAGCACTTCATAACAATGGTAACAAAGTAGTAATCGTAGTCGACAAGAAAAATACCAACATTAAAGAATATAACGGTATCCCGGTAGTAACCTGGCCTTCTAAAAGACCAACCAAGCTTAAAGATTTTATATTCTTTTATAAGCTTTGCAAACAGTACAAGCCCGATGTAACTCTTGGTCAATTTGG
The DNA here is from genome assembly GCF_006494535.1 of Paucihalobacter ruber. Classification (GTDB taxonomy): domain Bacteria; phylum Bacteroidota; class Bacteroidia; order Flavobacteriales; family Flavobacteriaceae; genus Paucihalobacter; species Paucihalobacter ruber. Next base: position 149,016 of record NZ_VHIQ01000003.1, on the reverse strand, counting down.
TGCTACCAATTTGGTATTACTAGTGAGTAAACTGTTAGGCATACGCAATAGATGGGTGTATTGGCACACCATGTTTCTGCAAATACAAACCGACTCAAAATCATCATCATTTAAATTATGGTTGTTAGAGCTTAGAAAAAAATTATTACTGCGAGGTTATGCAACGCAGATACTCACGAACTCTAAGGCTACTAAACAAGACCTTATTCATCATTTTAATTTTAAAGAAGAGCAGGTTAATGTTTTACATTTACTCATCTCTGATTATTTTGAAAATCAACCCATCAAAAGTAAGGCAGATAGACAGTTTGCAGTGGCTTTTGCAGGCAGAATGGATAACAGTAAAGGACAGGAGCACTTGGTAGAGGCCATACCACAAATTTTAGAACAGTACCCAACACTAATGTTTTATTTTATAGGCGACGGCCCTAATCGGGCCGCTTTAGAACAGCGTTGTACAGCTTTAAAAATCTCAGACCACATTCATTTTTTAGGTAATTTAAAACTGGACTTTGTGTATTTATATATGTCTAATGTATTAATACATATCAGTGCCAGTAAGGAGGAGGCTTTTGGATTGGTGAATGTGGAAGCATTATCTGCAGGAACACCAATCATTGCTAATAATGTTGGTGGGATTAAAGATATTCTTGTAAATGGCAAGAATGGTTACTTTTGTGAAAATGATACCTTTCAAATAGACCTTATTAAAAATATAACACAAATTCTGGAGGGCGATTGGAACGCAATGTCTGAATTTGCTCGAAAAGATTTTATAGATAGATTTAAATATCATGACAATAATATGAGCAAACAGCTAAATATTTTAAACAGTTTATTGACATGAGATGATGTTCTATCTTCATTTTTGAATTTTAATGATATAGAAGCACATTTTTAAGAAATATGGTTATAAAACATGAGAAGAAGCATTAGAAAACTTGCCAGAAATTACGGATATGATATCATAAAGTTTAAAAAAAATCAAATGGGGCTATATCCCTTTTACGATATGGCAAAGTTTGTTAAAACTAAGCAACCCATCCTTTTTGATATAGGTGCGAATGTAGGACAAACCATTAAAGACTTTAAAGAAGTTTTTGAATCTTCAACCATCCACGCATTTGAACCTAGTCCTGATACCTTCCAAATTTTAAAAAATGCTACCTCCAATTTTAAAAACGTATATTATTGGAATGTTGGTGTAGCTTCTCAACCGGGGGAATTAATGTTAAATGAATATCAACTCTCAAATACCAATTCTTTTTTAGAAAGTAAAACCGATAACAATGCTCAATTAAAAAAGAAAACGCCGGTAAAAATAATAACCATCGATCAATTTTGTGAAACACATACCATAGATAAAATAGATGTTCTTAAAATTGATACTGAGGGTTTTGAATTAGAAGTTTTTAAAGGTACACACAATTGCTTTGCTGCTCAAAAGATAGGCTTGCTGTTTTTTGAAACTACTTTTAATAATCACCATGATAAGGCTCCAAGGTTTACTGAGCTATGTGATTTCGCCATCGCACAAGGTTTTGAGTTAGTAGCTTTTTACCCTATTGTTTATAGAAATAATATGGCGGCCTATACCAATGTGTTATTTAAACATATGTCCTATATTTAACCCTGTAAATGTAATGACCTTAAAGGAATGATCATTCTCAAAGCCGAAAACATCTCTAAACAATACCGCCTCGGCCTGGTGGGGACCGGCACGCTCAGTGACGACCTGAAGCGCTGGTGGTACCGAGTGCGCGGTAAGGAAGACCCTTTTTTAAAAATAGGCGACACCAACGACCGCAGTACCAAAGGGGATAGTGACTATGTATGGGCCTTGCAGGATATCAATTTTGAAGTGCAACAAGGTGAAGTGTTGGGCATTATTGGTAAAAACGGTGCCGGTAAATCTACCTTATTAAAAATCCTATCCAGAGTTACGGCTCCTACCACCGGTGAAATTAAAACCCGGGGGCGTATTGCATCTTTGTTGGAAGTAGGCACCGGGTTTCACCCTGAGCTTACCGGTAGAGAAAATATTTATTTAAACGGTGCCATCCTGGGCATGACCAAAGCCGAAATCAAGGAAAAGGAAGACGAAATCATTGCTTTTAGCGGTTGCGAGCGCTATGTAGATACCCCGGTTAAACGCTATAGTAGCGGTATGCGGGTACGCTTGGCCTTTGCGGTAGCGGCCTTTTTAGAGCCTGATATTTTAGTAATTGATGAGGTCTTGGCTGTGGGCGATGCCGAGTTCCAAAAAAAGGCCATTGGTAAAATGCAAGATATTAGTCAGGGAGAAGGACGAACGGTATTGTTTGTAAGTCACAATATGGAATCAATTCAGCAATTATGTACAAGGGCTATTGTTCTAAAAAATGGGTTTATTACATTTGACGGAGAAGTTAATCAGGCGATTCATACATATTTGGATAATGACCAAAATGAGAAGAATATAAAAGGGTTTCCATTAATTTTAAAAGATATTAAAATAAAATCCTTTGAAATTCAGAACTCGAATGGCGATAATGTTTCAAGTTTTATATTGGGTATGCCTTATAGGTTCACGCTAAACTTAATAAATGGACAAACCAGCAAGATTATTAATATAAGACTACAATTTTTTGACACTAAAGAAAACTTGATTACTACGTTTAATACTTTCTTTACTAACAATCAACAGTTGATCAACCCTCAAGAAGAGGTTATTGCAACTTGTTCAATAAACAAGTTTTCATTAGGTCCAGGAGACTATAAAATTGGAATACAAATCATTGATTTAAAGTTGATGACAACACTGTTTGATGAAGAAAATTTCGAATTGGTATCAGTAGTCAATGGTGATTTTTATAATAGTGGCAAGATACCGGTTAAAAAGAATTTAGGAAAAGTATTTATTGATACCTCCTGGGACTTTAAAAAGATGGAAAGTGATAAAATTATATAAGAGAGCCAAGAAAAGGATTAAAAAATATTTAAAGGTAGATTTTGATTCTTTAGAATTACTATTTCAAGATAATGATAGAAACGAAGTTTTACGAACTAATGTAATTCAAGGTATTCCTTACAGGAAACAAAGAAAAGGAGGTAAGATATCATATGCTGAATGGGCTCATGTGATAGGTATTTTTCAAACTTTGATTTATCAAAATTTAAAACAGAAAAATGATAATATTATTTTGGATGTAGGATGTGGAACAGGATTGTTGTCTATGGCTTGCCAAGGGGTTGTTCAAGAAAATGGTTATTACTTAGGAATTGATGTAATTGAGCAAAACATTCGGTTTTGTAAGAATCACTATAAAGACAAAGACCATTTAAGATTTCAGCATTTTGATGTCAATAATGCAATGTACTCTCGCGAAAATAATCAATTTAGAAAGCAATGGCCTGTTGAGGATGAAATTATGGATATGGTTACTGCTTTATCTGTGTGGACTCATTTAAATGAAGAAGATGCGTTATTTTATTTTAAAGAAATACATCGTGTTTTAAAAAAAGGGGGAAATGCTATAGTCACTTTTTTTTATTTAGATGAATTATATTTTAACTCTCTTGATAAAAGAAAAGATGAAAAGGGTCGTTTTCATAATACTAATCAGTTAGAATGGATTTTTAATACACCTGCTTATAATTCAGAAAATTGGCTTTATCCAAAACGTTTAAAAATTCCGGAAAATGCAATTGGAATCACAAAAAAGGCATTAGATAAATTATTAATGCATTCAGGATTGACCCTGATAGAATATTATCCGGGAAATTGGAAAGAACAGCCTGGAATTTATTTTCAAGATGTACTAGTTTTTCAAAAGTAGTTAGATACTAATGATATCGCACAAACATAAATGTATTTTTATTCATATTTCAAAATGTGCTGGTTCAAGTATAGAGAAGGCGTTTGATATAGATGTGTTTAGTAATGCAACTCAGAATAATAAAAATTTTTTTGGATGGAGTGAAAAAAATAAACTGTTTCTACAACATGCTACTCCACAGCAACTTTTTGATTGTGAATATTTGAATTATGATATTTGGGATAACTACTATAAGTTCATTGTTGTAAGAAATCCATACAGTAGAATGATGTCTGATTATTTTTGGATATCAAAAACTAACAATATTATTGATACTTTTGAAAATTTTATTCTAAAAAAGGGCAAATATTATTCTCTTTTGAACAATAATAGTACGCCTGACTTTAGAGGTGATCATTTAAATAGCCAATATTCATATTTTCAATTAAACAATAAAATTATAAATTATGACGCGGTAATATCTTTTGAAGATTTTAATACCGGTATTTTAAAACTTAATATTAAAAATGAATTGAAAGAAAAGATTTTAAATAATAAGATTAATAAAAGTGGGCATAACATGTTTCATTATTCTCATTTTTATAATTTCAATAGAAAAAAAATAGTGGAACGCATATATAATGAGGATATTAAATTCTTAAATTATCACTTTGAAAATAAACATAATTTTAAAAGCTATATAAAAGCTCAATTACCTTCAGTGTACTTTTTAAAATGATTATTGAATTATCAATTTATATTAAATTCATAAATAATATTAAATGCCCGTAAAAATAAGCATCGTCATTCCATGTTATAATATGGGTAACTTTATTGAAGAGGCTGTTAACTCTGTTTTGGCTTTTCCAAATCAAGAGGATATTGAAATCATTATAGTTAACGATGGCTCGAATGATAATGGCTATACTCAGGGCGTTTTAGCGGGGTTTAATTATCCTAATTGTACCATTATTCATCAAGAAAATAAAGGCCTGGGTTATGCACGAAATACAGGTATAAAAAATGCCAGAGCACCTTTTGTGTTGCTGTTAGATGCCGACAATAAATTAAGAACAGACTACATTTTTAAAGGTTTAGAGATCATTGAGAGCAATGAAAAGGTTGCTGTGGTCTACAGCGATCTCAATCGTTTTGGTATAGAAAATGGCTTGGTTAAGGTTGGTTCTTTTGATATTTCTAGAATGCTGGTAAAAAATTATATAGATGCCTGTGTGATTCTTAGAAAATCGGCTTGGGAATCGGTTGGTGGCTATGACGAACTAATGCCCGTGATGGGTTATGAAGATTGGGATTTATATATTCGTTTGTTTTTTAAAGGTTGGGAATTTTATTACTTACCAATTGTAGGTTTTGATTATAGGGTTCGTGAGCAATCTATGCTTATTAATTCTAATCAGAACAGAAGCTTAATAATTTCTTACATGTTTTCAAAAGAAGACATGAAACAGATTTCTAATTTAAGAATGGCCTTAGTTGATGGCTTGGAGCATAGAGATGCCTATAACCGTATTCAAAAAAGAACGGTTATTAAATGGGCTTTAAAACTTGAATCCGTTTTAAAAAACAATAAATTAATATTTAATAATTTAAAAGGAATAAAAAATTCACTTAAAAAATGAAAATTCTAAGTATTAAAGTTGTGGATAAATATGTCTGAGCCTCAATATTTTCATATCTATGCTACTGCTAATGATACCTGGCATTATTATCGTGATATTCAAAATCTGATACGTATTTACAAAATGCCTTCGGGTGTTAGTCGAGTAAATCTTTATATGGCTATAAGTAAAGTAAAGCCTGTAAATTTTATTGATAAAACCTTTGTGCGGCTTGTACGTTATTTATTCAACAACCACAAAAACATTGCATTAAATCAGGTCTTATATAAATCGAATATTGGGCGAGATTTTAGTTCTTATAACGTCATGCTAAACATCATAAAACAACAAGCTAATCTCAATGACTATGTTTTTTTTCAAAACAGAAGTGGATTTGGACCTTTTAAAGAAAACTGGTTGACAGATTTTAAATCACAATTTTTAAAATTCCCAAATACTGCACTTTGTGGTAGTACCATTAATTTTATAGATCACCCACTTAGAAGTGACAGAAATAATTTACCTCACGTTCAAACTTATGCTTTTTTATCCAGTATTAAATATTTGAACTTACTGGGTGAGTCATTCCCCGGTATTAATGAAACATCCAGGCTGAATATTATTTTCAATGGTGAAATTGAACTAAGCAATAAGTTTTTAAATCTGGGTTATGGATTAACCTGTATGGAATGGCCCGACCAGTATATTACAAGAACGACGCCTGCCTTAAGTGACCGGGACGTAAGAGGCATTGTAAAGCAACAGCATCAATTTTACCATAAAGGATATATACTTTTAAACGAAAGAAAGACCTTTAGAAATTGGCATTATTTAAAAACCTTATTTTTGTTTATACTCACTTCGCTTTCTTGCGGTATATTTAGACTTCCTACCATTTCTAAAAAATAGTTTTATTTGTTGATATGAAACAAGCAATACTTATTACAGCCTACAAGAATTTTGAACATCTGTATGAAATTGCTAATTTTTTTGACCAGCGGTTTGAAATTTATATTCATGTCGATAAAAAAAGTGAGCTTCCAAACAAGGTCATTAACGAGTTATCTACCTTGCCACAGGTTAAATTGGTGTCTCAAAAATATAAAGTGAACTGGGGAGGAATTAATCATTTAAAGTGTATTTTATATTTGTCTGTTGAGGCTCTTAAAAATAAAAACATTAACAGGTTTCATGTTATTACCGGCCACGATTATCCCGTAAAGACCAAAGATTATTTTATCTCGTTTTTTGAATCTCATCAGGAAAACAATTATATGGTTTATCGTGAATTACCTTACCAAAATTGGCCTAATGGGGGCTTGGATCGTTTGGAATATTATAATTTTTACGACTGGATCAATGCGAAAAAACACAGACCTTTAATTTTTAAATTGGTAAATTGGCAAAAAAAGCTGGGTATTAAAAGAAAACTATCTAAAAAACTACCCAAATTATATGGCGGTGAAAGCTATTGGAGTTTAAACAGAAAAGCCTTAGCATATATAATGGAGTACACAAAGGAGGAGCCTTATTTTTTAAGGCGAATGAAACACTCATTTTGCTCTGAAGAAATTTATATTCAAACAGTATTGATGAATTCTAAATATGCCAATACCGTTGTCAATGACAGTTTAAGATATATTGAATGGTCTAACAGAAATGGAAATTTTCCGGCCAATTTAGATCGAACAGATCTTGAGCCTATTTTAAGTTCAAATAAGTTCTTTGCGCGTAAATTTGAGTATCCGGTGTCTCAGGATTTATTAACAGCATTGAAAAATTATTTAAATTCGAACCTACCCTTTAGTAAGTTATGAACATCGCACTCATTTCACCTAATAAAACCAGCTATTCCGAAACCTTTATTGAGGCTCAAAAAAACGGAATAAGTGGCAAGGTGTTTTATTATTATGACGGTGCCCCACCTACTAAACTAGAAGGCAAAGGCAGTATAATAATACCATTTGGTGATTTTAGAAAGCGTTATGGCTTATTGTTTAAAGACGTTAAGTCGCAAAGCTTAAAGACATCTTTTAAAAAACATAAAATTGATGTGGTGTTAGCCCATTACGGCCCCACCGGTGAAAGTGTGGTGGATGTTTGTAGCGCCTTAAAAATTCCTTTGGTAGTTCATTTTCATGGTTATGATGCAGCTATACAATCGGTAATTTCTAAAAATAATAATTACACTAAGGTATTTGAATATGCCACGGCCGTTATTGCGGTATCTAAACTCATGACATCCCTATTAATCTCGCTGGGTTGTCCTGAAGAAAAAATTATTTATAACCCCTGTGCACCTAGTGATGCATTTTTGCACATCAATCCCAATTTTAAAAAGCCACAATTCTTGGCGCTTGGGAGGTTTGTAGATAAAAAAGCGCCTTATTTAACCTTACTGGCTTTTAAAAAAGTGGTTGACTTGTACCCGACGGCATACTTAATAATGGGAGGTGATGGTCCTTTGCGTAATACCTGTATTAATTTGGCTAAGCAATTCGGCTTAGTAAACCATGTGGCATTTCCGGGGGCGATTACATCAACCCAATTTCAAAAAGATCTTAAGGAGTCTTTGGCCTTTGTACAACATTCCATTACCGCAGACAATGGCGATATGGAAGGCACACCCGTGGCCATCTTAGAAGCCTCGGCTGCAGGATTACCTGTGGTGTCAACTTATCATGCCGGTATCCCGGATGTGATCATTCATGAACAAACAGGTTTATTGTGCCATGAACATGATGTTGATACGATGGCTGAACACATGCTTCGCCTATTAAGAGATGTGGACTACTCCAAGCAATTAGGCCAATCGGGTAAAGCCTACATCAAGGCCAATTTTAGTATGGAGCATCACCTTTCAACTTTGCAACAAGTTTTAGAAAGTGCCGTTAAAAATACTTAACTTTTTTCGGGTAACTTCATGACATTGTAATTATAAATGAGACATCTCATTGAGTCTTCAAATCATCAAAAAAATTACCACTTTTCAATACATCTTTTCCAAAATTGACGTCCACTATCAGAAAAGTATTACAACTCGTTGTTTAGCAGCTTAATAAGGATAAAATGCAGCTTTTTTATAAAAATCGCATTTTATCTGTTAAAATAAACGCTTTAACGATTAAATAAACGTTATAATGAAATATATTGAAGTTTAAACACTTTTATATGTAGGAAAAATTGTATAAATATATAAATATTGTTGATAATTTGGTTAATAAGTTCAGACAAAAATTTAAGGACATTTAAAACACTTTTTTATAACTTGGAAACACAAAGGCAATAATGCCGGCGTCGCCTGAATAAAAGGGTGTAAATAATCCCCAAATACACTATGATCAAATTTAGATCAGTTGTAAAGCGGAACCTTCAGGATACTGAGGGTCCGGACAAGTTCTACGCGCAAGCAGTCTCAGACGGCCGTGTAGACTTAGACGAGCTGGCGCATTTTGCGTCCAGACAAAGTACCGTAAGCAAAGCAGATTGCTATGCGGTGTTGATCTCCTTGCTGGAGCTGGTAGTGTACCATCTCGAGCACGGCAAAATTGTCAAACTCGGCGAGTTGGGCAGTTTTAGAATGTCGGTAAGTAGTGAAGGCCAGGAGCTGGCCGACGAGCTTACGGCAAGTGCCATAAAAAAGGCGAAAATTATATTTTCGCCCGGTACTGATTTAAAAGAAATGCTAAAAACTGCGAAGTTCTCTAAAATTTCCGCTTAAACCTTACGCATTTCTTGATTTAAAAGCCTAGATAAGCACCAACTTATCTAGGTTTTTTCTGTAATAAAAGTACACAACTTTATCTAATCTAATAAACCGTTTATCTATTTTTTTGTTAAAATCGACGAATAACACGACCAATCCAACGGTAACTTAACCAAATGATAAATGCATCATATATTCCTTTCGTTTGACATACAATCTTAAGTTATTCTTAATCAGTAGTTTTATGGAAGCAGTTAAACTTTTATTATCGAATATTTAATATCGTATATCTTAAATCTAAAATCCCATCAGCCCTGCATCTCTTGGGTTAGAGCCCGCAGCCTCTTGATTGATTGTACGGCATCTCTAATCTTATTGATGATATAGCAATAAATCATCTAGGTTATTTGGTTAATACCTAAAACTACATTACAAGATTCACCACAATTAATAGGGTGTGTATTGATAAAGATAACCATCATTTTTTCTTAAAAGTGTGTTATTTCCTTTTACAAACTTTAGGCTACCATTTTTTTTAAGAATTGGAAAGACTTTGTCTTTCCATTCACTTCTTCGATAGCTAAATATAAGCCAATAATTTTTTTTTACATCTATTGTATCTAGCTTTTTTAATTCTTCATTTGTGGGGCCTATATGCCCAATTGCTATTATTCTATCTTTATAAGGTTGAGTTATATCTTTATAGTAAGATATTCCAGACAATCCAGCAAAGACTATTAATGTATCATTATTATATCCTTTTTGATTTAAGTAAGTGATTGCTGCTTTATAAGGATCATATTCACTTGGAAATTTGATGGCGTTGTTATAAATTAACGACATAAATAATATACCAATCGCGATATTAAAAATAGGGACGCCAAATTTTCTTGTTTGCAGTTTTAAATATAAAATATCCAAAAAACCTGCGATGAGTATTAAGTATAATGGTAACATATAAAGAATAATCCTTTTATAAAAAGGATATAACATTAACATAGACATTAATAAATGACTGATTATTGTCAGTATTATTAAAGTTATAATTATATACTTTTTTGCCTTAATTAGGAAAAATAGTCCAATCACAAATAAAATTAAACTAATAACCGCGAAAACTATATTCTGATCGGCAATTAAGTCATAAAATAATTGTTCCCATATAATTTTTATCCCCCAATTAAAATATTCGTTTAGTGAATCAATTCCTGAATCTGGGAGTCCAACTCCTGTCCAAAACTTTAACATTAGGTCCGTACTGGCATGTTTGTATGCAAATAAGTAGTAATAAGTAATAATGCTAATTATCCATATGAATAAGATTAATATTGAGGATATTTTTAACTTTTTGTGGTGCTTATAATTATCGTATAATATTATCAGCGCCAATAAAGGAAAGATGATGATTGTTACGTTTGAAAAATAAAATAATGGAACAACCAAGAGAGCCAGTTTTATTCTATTCCTTGAACTAGTTGTTTTTATTATTTTGAGTGTGATGAAAATAAATCCGAGCACCGCAAATATATCGGTAGGATATTGTTTTATTTCTGATGAATAATAAATTATATTTGGGTGTAATAAAAAAAGTGCTAAAGTAATTAAAGTTATGCGTTTAGTTATTTCTAATTCTTTTAAAATAATAAACAAGAGTAGGGTAGATAATAAAACAGAAAACAATGGTAATATTCGAAATACCAAATCATAACTGCCAAATACCCAAATCATGCCTTTTTGTATAATTAAATAAAGAATCGGCGCTACTTGTCCGTTTCCAAAGGGTTTGAAAAGTTCATAAAAGTTTGCATCTCTAATACTTGAAGCAAGCGCTGATTCATCCATCCACATGCCTCGATCTTGAAAAAATTGTATAAGAATAAAAAATAAGCCTAAACAAATCAATAACCAAATGCCAATTAAATCTTTATAAAATTTTTTGTTTTTTAAGTTAATTGTAGTTCTCATGCTTTTTTACCGATGATAATCGTTGACAATCCCATTCTATTAAAAATAATTTTATCCACTACTTTAAAAATAGGAACCATGGCGTTGTATAATTTCATTTGACCTCCGGGAATAGCATCTTTTTTGAATAAACTACCTGTAATATACCACCCAAATATTCCAGTGAAATTAAAGTATTGTTTATGAATTATGCAAATCTTATTTTCTTTAAACAATTTACTTAATGTAGATTTATTATACCTTTTATAATGGCCTAGTTGTTCATCAAACTTATTATATAACTTTTGATATGAAGGCACTAAAATGATGAGATGACCACTATCTTTTAAAAGTTTATGGCAATTTTGGAGTGCAAGCGAATCATTTTTTATATGTTCTACAACGTTAAGCGCAAAAACGGTATCATATTTCCTTAGATGACTTTTAAACTTTTCTTCAAAATTGCTGTCTGTAAGATCCATTTGTATGATTCCTGAATAGTTTTGATGACCTTCAAATTCTTTAATCAATTTATTACAATATACTTGTCGTATATCACTTAACATAAGGTTATATCCGTCATTTAAAACTAACTTAGAAATATTACCAATTCCACTTCCAATTTCCAAAACGTTACCCTTTATAAAGGGCTTGATAGTTTGGTACATCCAGTTATTGAACTGATGTGCTTCGCTAATCACAGTTAGCGTTGTTTCTCCAACAGGATCATTTTCGTTGAATGCAATTTCACTATTTCGAGCCATGTAATTTAATTCTGTTATTTTACAAATAGATTATATTTAAGAATACAGTAGATAGCTCTAAAACCATCTTTCCAACCAATTTTTTTTCCTTCGTCATAAGTTCTACCGTAGTAAGAAATACCAACCTCATAAATTCTAATGTTTTTTATTCTTGAAATTTTGGCCGTAACCTCAGGCTCAAAGCCGAATCGTTTTTCATTTAATTGAATTTTTTTAATTATTTCATGTTTAAACAGTTTGTAGCAGGTTTCCATATCTGTGATATTGATTCCTGTAAAAGCATTTGACAAAAAAGTTAAAAATTTATTCCCAATAGTATGATAGAAAAAAAGAACTCTGTGTGGGTTTCCCCCCATAAATCTTGAACCATATACCACATCAGCAAATCCGGATAATATAGGTTTTAGAAGTAAATTATATTCTTGTGGGTCATATTCTAAATCGGCATCTTGAATAATAACAAAATCTCCCGTAGCTTCTGCGATACCAGATTGAATAGCAGCTCCTTTACCTAAATTTTTTTCGTGATTTATTATTTTCATTGGAAGATTGGAATTTTTTAAACTATAATTTAAAATTGACTCCTTGGTGTTATCTGTAGAAAAATCATTAACAATAATAATTTCTTTTTGTGTTTCTTCTAATAACTTAACATCTTGAATTAAATCTAGAATTAAATGTATTGTCTCCTGTTCATTGTAAACAGGTATTATGATGGAAAGTTTTTTATTCATATCAATTATAAAACAATTCGAAATACAACAGCAGCATAATTTATTAGTCTCTTAATTATTTGACATTGCAATATATTTAAAAATAATTTACAAGTTTTAAAAGTTTAAGAGTTATAAAAATTTTAATTTTATACTCGACTAAAATAGCATATGAATATTCATTTAGTTTCTATAATAATTCCAGTATTTAATCGTACTCATTTAATTGCAAAAACCCTTGATTCTGTCTTAGCGCAAACATATACCAACTGGGAATGTTTAATTATTGACGATGGCAGTACAGACCAAACTCCACAGGTAGTACAAGCCTATATAACCAAAGATTCCCGATTTAAATATGTGTTAAGAAGTAATGAGTATTTACCGGGAGGTAATGGTGCGAGAAATTACGGTTTAAAATTAAGCCTAGGTACCTATATTAATTTTCTGGATAGCGATGATATATTGTTGCCTAACAAGTTAGAACATCAATTAGCTTTATTGCAATCACATAATGCTAACTATTGCATTTGTCAAACGGAATGGATAGATGTAACAAAGAATTTAAGTTTGGGTTTGCGTTCTAAATCCATTTCATCTCATAAACGGCTTGAAGATTATATCTGCTATCAAATTTTTTGGTCTACCGGTGCACCACTTTGGAAAAAAGAATTTATCATGACTCATAAGTTGCAGTTTGATGAAACACTTAAACAATCACAAGAGTACGATTTTCATATTAAGGCACTGGCAATTGATGACAATTATATTCCAACCGCAAAAGTATTAATCCAACTTATTAAACATGAGGATAATTTATCTAATAATTGGATGGCTTCAAGTGAAAAGGTTATTTCTAACGTATTGGTAAAAGCTAATACCTTAAAAAACTATAATTCTGTTTTAAGTAAGAAGTGTCAGCTTAAACTTTTGGAAATGGTAACGCTTGTTTATAAAGATCAGTTACTGCTTAAAAATTATAGATGTGCCAAAAATGTACAAAAAATGTTGCTGGAAATGTTAACCCATATGCCGGTGCCGTCATCTAAAAAAACATTATTTTATATAAAAACATACGTGATTTATTGGTCTTATATTATTTTTGGAAAAGGTTATAAGCTATTAAAACCCATGTATGTTGGCAAATTGGTATAACAAATGGCAAAAATTAAAGCGATTAATGCTACAGATAATGTCGCTGTTTTACCACCGTACATTCAACAAAACGGTTAAAAAACAACTTAAAAATCCCAAATCTATACCCATCATTATCATTAGCTTTAACCAGTTATACTATTTAAAAAAGTTGGTTGACTTTTTATTAAAACACCAATATCAAAACATTGTAATTGTAGATAACCAATCTACTTACCCGCCTTTGCTCAATTATTTAGATAGTATTAAAAATAAAGTCACCATTCATTATCTATCTGCAAATTCGGGCCATTTGTCTTTTTGGAAACATCAGCATTTGGTTCATCAATATACAAAAGGATATTATGCGCTTACCGATCCCGATATACTGCCATTGACAGAGTGTCCTCATGATTTTTTAAATACCTTTCGTATTTTGTTAGATAAGGCTTATGACCGCACCAAAGTAGGTTTTTCATTAAAATTAGATGATATACCAAACACCAACCCAAACAAAAATGCCATTTTAGAATGGGAATCTCAATTTTGGAAAACTAAAATTCATCCTCTCGCCTGGAAGGCTGAAATTGACACCACCTTTGCCTTATATAGACCCGGGTATAACTACAGATTAAAACATTTCACCAAGGCCTGGCGTACAGATTATCCAATTCAGGCGCAACATGGCGGCTGGTATGTTGATATTAAAAATTTAACTGATGAACAATCTTATTATTTAAAAACTGCCAACGCTTCTGCATCTTGGCAAATTGATGAAAGTGGCGAGCTCATTAATGCTATTCACAAGCCGTTATATACCAATGGTGCATAACCTAACATTATAGAGGCATGTAATGGTTAGATTGTTAGTTTTTTAAGTATATTGTTACCTGTTTTAAAGAGAATTTAATGACTAAAATAAATTACCAACATTCGCAGGACATACACAATACAAAAGACGCTCTTGAAATTTTACCTGTTGTTTTTAAATATATACAACCAAAAAGTATCGTTGATATTGGTTGTGGTAATGGTAGCTGGTTAAAAGCTTCAAAATTATTGGGTGTTGAAAAAGTAACCGGCGTTGACGGCGTTAAAGTTGATAGAAAAGAATTACTCATTGAAGACCATGAATTTTTATTACATGATTTAACGAAGCCATTCCAACTGCAGCAGTCTTATGATATGGCCATTTGTTTGGAAGTAGGGGAGCATTTACCAAAATCATCAGCAGATATGTTGATAAGTTCGTTGTGTACCCTAAGTGATGTGGTGTTATTTTCTGCTGCTGTTCCCAACCAACTTGGTCATTGTCATATTAATGAACAGTGGCCGGAGTATTGGCATCAAAAATTTAAAGAACATAATTTTTTGGCTTATGATATCTTAAGACAGGAATTTTGGGATCACAAAAAAGTGTTTTGGTGGTATAGCCAAAATATGATCATCTATGCTAAAAAAGGTTGTTTAGATGGTGTGTTAGTTCCAAATAAAAAAGTAAATGCTTTGGTTCATCCAAGTAATTATAACCAAAAAATTACGCACCCTAAATATTTAAAAACTAAAAAAGAGTTATTAAATTTAATAGCATTAACTACAAAAATTCTTTTAAAAAAAATACTCAAACCCTAATAGATCTAAATGCCATAAAATAGCCGATATTAAAAAAGCAATGCTATTTTTGTAAGTAATTGATGTTTATAACTAAATAATGTCAGGTCAACCATTAGTGTCCATTTGTATCCCAACCTACAACGGAGCAGCCTTTATAGCTCAGGCGCTAGAGTCGGCACTGGCGCAAACCTATCGACCTTTAGAAATCATCGTGAGCGATGATGCTTCTACCGATGCAACACTCAACATCGTAAAGACTTTTCAAAAGCAAACAGACATCCCCATACACATCTACCACCACCAACCGGCAGGCATTGGTGCCAATTGGAATCATTCCGTGCAACAAGCCAAGGGTGCCTATATCAAGTTCTTGTTTCAGGATGATTTATTATACCCTGACTGTATTGCGCGTCTGGTGCAGCTGATGCAAACAGACCCAACCATTGGTATGGCCTACAGCAAGCGCGATTTAATTTACGACACAGAAACTGAGTTTATCAAACAATTTGTAGTAGGTTACAGTAACTTACACCAGCAATGGCAAGACTTAACAATATCCAATGGTGTATTAGAGGGTAAGGACTATTTAAAAGACCGGAATTTTTTAACCAGTCCCAAAAATAAAATAGGCGAACCCGGGAATGTGCTTTTAAAATCCGAAGTGTTTAATGCCATTGGTTATTTTAACACCCACATGAAACAGGCCTTAGACAGCGACTTTTGGTACCGATTGATGCCGTTTTATAAGGTTGGTTTTATAGATAAGGCTTTATGCGCCTTTAGGCTTCACGAGGCTCAGGCCAGTAGCCTAAATAAACAGGCCAATATTAAAGACAACGATTTGATGTATCAAAGTTATTACCAACATTTGTTACCCTATTTACATCCCCAATGTCGCTGGAAATTGTTAAAATTGTACCATCCTGTTTGGCGCAGGCTTACCCAATTAAAACAATGGTTGTATGGCCAATAACAGTCCGCTCATCAGTATATTGTTACCCGTTTATAACGGCGAAAAAACTTTGAGGGCTACTCTTGAAAGTTTGCTGAACCAAAGCTTTGCTAATTTTGAATTGCTCATTGGAATTGACGGCACAAAAGACAAGTCTAAAAACATTGCTGAATCTTTTAAAGACAAGCGCATCAAAATCATAGAACACCCAAAAAATCTGGGGCTAGCAGACAACGTGAACAGCTTAATTGTTTTAGCGGATCCACAATCGGAGTACTATGCCATGGCCGAGCAAGATGATATTTATGTGCAACAACGCTTAGAATGGCAGTTACAAGTAATACAACAAAACCCCGAAGTAGGGTTGGTGTCAGGTATTGCCGAGTTCATTGGCGACGGCGGTACGGTGTTGTTCCCCGGCATACTGGTACATGGTAAACAATTTCCGCAAGGCGAAGCCCTGTTTAAATATTTGTATGAGCATCAGTTAAAAGTGGTGAATACCTGTATGCTATGGCGCAAATCTGTGCACCAACAAGAGCAATTGCGCTTTAACAACCACTATGGCAACTTTAATGTGGACTGGGATTTTATATTGCGCTTTGCCCTGATTAGTAAGGTGTACGGCATCCCAAAAGTATTGGTACATATGAACCGTAAAAAAACGGTAGGTAGTGTGACTACCAATAATAAAGCTGCCCAACATCAGGCAACCAGACAATTGCTTAAAAACTTTAAAAAATCGCACCCGCAATTGGTCGATGCAACCCTTTACCGTAAAGCCTTAAAACAGCATCGAAAAATTGAGTTGGGGCATCATTCCAAATTTGGAATTGTAGTATATGGACTTTATTACGCTATATGTTATTTAGATACTTACTTTTTAAAGTATATTGTTCAACGTTTTAAGAATTATTTAAACTAAATAAGGTAATTAGAAATAATATTGATACTTTTCTAAAATTCTTATAAATCATATTCTATGACAGTTCTAATTAAAACAATAAATTGATGGTAATGAATCCTTTAAGAATAATACTAAATTCAACTAAACTTTTAAAGATGTTTAGTTCAAACATAAAAACTCTTATAAGATTTAAATATTCAAGAAAAATTATCAATTTTTACTATAATGAACTTTCTTTTGCTGAAAAAAAAAGATTTCACTCCAGGTATAAGAGGCTATATAGAGAATCGGAAAAATATGGTTTCAATGGGATATGGAAAGTGAAATTTTTAAATAACCGCATTTTAATTCCAATTTCAAAAGGCGAAATGTGGTTAAATTGGGATATGGCTCTTACGCTTTCAGGTCATGACATTGAAATTAAATTATTCTACCATAATTTTATTAAATCAGACTTTAAGCCAAAAGTTTTTTTTGATGTTGGTGCTAATTATGGCATACATTCACTCATATTTTTGTCGAACAATATTAAAACGGTAACCTTTGAACCCAATGTAAAATGCAAGCCTTTTTTTCATAAAATGTGTACATTAAATAATTTTAAGCCATGTCTGGTAAATAAAGCAGTAGGTGAGATATCTGGTTTTGCATCCCTTATGTTTCCAGAAAGAGAAACATGGCTGGGTTCTTTGGAGGCATCTACAAAACAAAAGATTAAAGATTATAAACAAAGCACTCAAATTGAAGTCGAGGTTATAACTCTTGACAATTATTGTAAATTAAATAATATTTTTCCGGATTTGATTAAAATTGATACTGAAGGATTTGAAATATTTGTCCTTAAAGGAGCATCACATATTTTGAAGGAGCACAAACCTATTGTAATATTTGAATCAAATAAAAAAGAAGAAAGACTCCCTATTTTTGATTTTCTCACACCTTTAGGTTACATTCTATTCGATTTATTGAATTTAAAAATTGAACTTAATCCTAAATCTTTTTTGGAAAATGAAAGAACAAATTATGTTGCCATTCATAGCAAAGAAAAGCAATTATTGGAGATAAGACCTTTTACAGAATAAACCTTTTAATTTATTGCTTTAAAATATAATTAATTATGTTTAGAAAAATTGAGAGGAAAGTAAATGTAATTATCTATTAAAGATAATTGAAAAATATTTATATTTTATATGATGAATTTAGTTTATGTCTTTCAAGAATATCCGGTATTTTACCAACCCTATATTCCTCCGATTGTTAACGCATTAATGGATAGGAAAGATATTAATTTTAAGGTTAATGTATTTAAAGGCAATAAACAAGACTATATTGTTAAAATACCGCCTTATCATTTTAGGCGTATTTATGAAGCATTTTATCACTTAATTAAAAATTCCCCCAGAAAGCTTAATTACCTTGAAATACAAAGTCTGAAGCAACACGTTGATATATTACATCTTCAAGATTCATTTTTACATCCTAAAATAATAGGATTATTAGAGATAGAGGCATATAAACGTCCTAAAATTATTATAACTTTAAGAGGTGCTGATACCTATCTGAAGCCTTACGTTCTAGAGCGTTGGAAATTGTTCTATAAAAATTACGGAAATAAAGTAGATGCATTTATTACTGTAAGTAAGCATCAGAAAAAATATTTAACTAAATGGGGTGTGTCGGCAGAAAAAATTCATGTTATACCGATCTCATTTGGAAGTAAATCAAACGAAAGTCCCAGAAAACTGAGTCGAAATAAAATTAGAATAATTTCAGCTTTTCGCATGACTTGGGAGAAAAATATAGATTCAAACATTAGAGTGGTAAAAAATCTTATAGATAATGGATATGATGTTACATATGATATTTACGGCGATGGAGCCGATTTGGGTCAAGTGTTTTACTTAATTGATAGATATAATTTAAACGATTCTGTAAAATGTCATGGTAAAATTCCAAATGAAGAATTTAAAAGTATTTTGCCTAAGTATGACTTTTATTTGCAACTCAGTATTTCTGAATCAGCTGGTGCTACTATAATTGAAGCGCAGTCTTATGGTTTACCGTGTATTGTTTCTGATTCTGACGGTCTTCCTGAAATGATAATACAGAATGAAACAGGGTTTGCAGTACCATATTATGAAATTGAATTGGCAGCACAAAAAATTATAGAATTATATACAAATGAAAAAAAATACAATCTATTTTCAAAAGCATCAATTCAGTTTGTAAACAGTAAATTCACAGTTGAGAATGAAGAGAAATTGCTCGTGAATCTCTACAAACAATTGCTTAATTAATGAAATATGTGCGGATTTCTAGCCGAGTATACTTATACTAACATTCAGCTCTCAAACAAAGCATCGTTTTTAGAACTTCTTATATTATCTAAGCATAGAGGACCCAACAATCTTGGTTATTTAAAAGGAGATAATTATCAATTAGGCTTTAATCGATTGGCAATACGCGACACATCTTCAAAAGGTAGTCAACCCATGTTAAGCCCATCAGGTCGATATCATCTCTTATTTAACGGAGAAATTTATAATCATAATGAATTAATTAACAATTTTCAACTTTTTAATTTAGTTTCAACTTCCGACACTGAGGTGATTGTGCATCTTTTAGATAAGGTTGGTTTTAAAAAAACAGTGCAGTCTTTAAATGGCATGTTTGCCATTGTTGTTATTGATACGGTGGCGCAAACTTTATTGATGGCAAGGGATTTTGCGGGTATTAAACCCTTATTTTATGGTGTTTCTAAAAAAGGTATGGTGGCAGCATCACAATTCAATCAGGTTTTTAACCACCACTATTTCAAAGATAATCTAATGCTTCAAAAGGAGGTGATTATGGACTATTTTGGTATGGGTTATATGCAAGCACCAAACACCGTATTTAAGGATATAAAACAAGTTCAACCCGGCACTTATATAGAAGTTTCTAACACTGGTACTATCAATATTTCTGATTTTAAAAGTTTTGGTTTTAATAAGTCTACCGGTCAAGAATTTGAAATAGACATATTAAAACAAACACTCAAAAAGTCAGTATCATCGCAACTTGTAAGTGATGTACCCTTGGCAACATTTTTAAGCGGTGGCATTGATAGCCCTTTGATAACTGCTTTAGCGCATCAAACTAAACATGATTTAACGGCATTTACCATAAAAGTTGAAGACAGTAAACTTGATGAAAGTGTTTCAGCATCTAATTTTGCAACAAAACTGAATATTCGGCATGAGGTACACGCCGTCAATCAAGTAGACCTATTAAAAGTTGTAGATAATCATTTTGATTTTTTACATGAACCCTTTGGAGATTATTCGAGTATCCCAACTTTTTTAATTACCAAATTAGCATCTCAAAATTTCACAGTCATGTTATCGGGAGATGGCGGTGACGAATTGTTTTTTGGTTATCCCAGAATGATGGACATATACAAAAAAAGACATTGGTTTAAGATTCCTTTTGCGTCGCGAAAACCACTCATTAGATTATTGAATAAAATTGGGATTATAAATACTTGGGCACCTTTTCATCATCAAAACTTAGAAGACTGGATACAATCAAAACATTGTTATATTGATTTTAATAGACTAAAGAGGATGTTGCCCAACGCCCAATTTTCTCATGGTGCTAAAAATTTGTACAAATTACCAAACAAATTAAGTGCAAAAAAATTATTACTTTGGTTAAGATATAATGAGTTTTATGCGCATTTACAGCGTGTTTTAATAAAAGTAGATCGAATGAGCATGGCCAATAGTGTTGAAGTACGGGTACCTTTTTTAGACAAACAGGTTATTGAAGAAGCGCTGAATTATGTGCCTAAGCATTTTGAAAAATCAGAACACTTAAAAAAACCGCTAAAAGATTTATTAAAAGAATTTAATGAAGCACATTTAGAAAATAATCAAAAAAAAGGGTTTTCAGTTCCAATTAATAACTGGTTATTAAATGAGTTAAGAGAAGACCTAAAGACAGTTGTTTTTAACATACCAATTTATGGGTCATCATTTATTAATTCAAGTGAGATTAAAGATTTTGTTACTGAATTTTTAGATGGCACACATCAAAACGGTTGGGGCGTTTGGCATATTTATGCTTGGCAAAAATGGGCCATAAAAAATAATTTATTACAAGATTAAATTAAATTGTTTAGACTGACTATATAGTGATTAAGATTGCCATTTTTTCCGGTTCAATACCGAGTAGCACCTTTATAGAGAATCTGATTAAAGGCGTGGCTCAAAAGCACCAAGTTCAGTTATATGGGGTTATAGAAAAACCAATTGTATATGAACAGGGAAATATCCACATTTATAAAACACCCAAGTCTCATTGGGGCAATTTATGGCTCACAATTAAACGCATCCTAAAACTGGCTTTACAATCGCCAAAAAATCTTTCTATTTTACTAAAAGAAACAAAACGTTTTAAAAGTAACTACGAACGTTGGATATGGTTTACAAAGTTTTTACCTATTGTACTTTACAAACCGGATATCTTGCATTTGCAATGGGCGAGAGACTTAGAATTTTACTACTTTATGCAAAGTAAGTTGGGTATTCAACTGCTGGTAAGTTTGCGCGGTGCGCATATCAATTACACGCCCATCGTAGAACCGCGTATGGCTAAAATCTATCAAGAAACCTTTCCGAATATTTCGGCATTTCACGCAGTGTCAGAAGCTATTGCCCATGAGGCTAGTTGTTATGGAGCTGATATGAAGCGCATCAAAGTCATACGCTCACCGCTATCACCATTATTTATTGATTCTTATCAGCCTTGTAACAAACCTTCACATATGCCTTTACAATTGATTGTTGTAGGTAGGTTTCATTGGAAAAAAGGCTATAGTTATTTGTTGAATGCCATGCATATGTTAAAGCAACAAGGTCTAAGTGTGCATCTTAACTTTATTGGAGAAAATGACTATCCGGAGGAGATACTATTTCAATTACATCAGTTAGGCTTAGAAAACCAAGTTAATTTATTAGGTAAAAAGTCGCAAGAAGAATTGGCGACCTTATTAAAACAGCACCACGCCTTAGTGCTCCCCAGTTTAGAAGAAGGCATTGCCAACGTGGTATTAGAAGCCATGGCGCTGGGTGTACCGGTCATTAGCACCAATTGTGGCGGTATGGCAGAAGTCGTCAAACCCGGTGAAACAGGTTGGCTGGTACCCGTTAGAGACCCCAAGGCTCTGGCCGCTGCCATCACTAAGCTACACCACACCCCGGAATATGAGCTACAACGCATCACGGCTAATGCCCATCAATTGGTTAAACAACATTTTAATGCGGAGGATAGGATTGCGGAGTTTTTGGAGTTTTATGAGGATGTAGTTCGGAGTTCAGAGAATTAGTTATTGAGTCATTTGATCATTTAATCATTGGGTCAGCTCATTAGGTCATTGGGTGTCTAACCTCTAACTGTACGTCTCTAATATTGAATGAATAATTATAACTAATATAAAGAACCAATTGTCCCCTTGAGGGGACCTTAGGGGTGTAATACCTTTTGAAGGAATTGAAAAATTAAAAACAGTCAACTCTATTCAGGGAAGTTCAAAGCTGTAACCTCTAACCTCTAATATCGTACCTCTAATATCTAATTTCCTTTTTTCCTATCTTCGTCTCGGAGAAACTATGCAAACCATCAACACTTCCATCATACCAACGAAACAGACCTTTGCCAAGGTAGTTGCACCCCATGAATTGGATTTGGAAGCGATTTGTGTATTTGCGGCCATTGGTTTTTTTCTGGATACGGATACCTATTGGAAGGATAGTAAAGTATTGGCAGCAGCCTCCATTCACACCTTGGATGATAAAGGTTTTTTACAGCAAAGCAGGCCTTACTTCAAGTGGCATTACACGCCCAGAGATATCACCTTTCAACAGGCTTTGGAGGAGTTTACAGAATTGTTTGAAAGCATTATTGCGGAGCAGATTGGACGTCAAAAAGTCATCTTACCCTTATCAGGAGGCTTGGACAGCCGCACCCAGGCAGTGGCTTTAAAACGTTTGGGTGCTGAGGTGCACAGTTATAGTTATCAATTTAAAGGCGGTTATCCCGAAACACACATTGCCAAAGCCATTGCCAAAGCTTGCAACTTTAGTTTTAATGCTTATACCATACAAAAGGGCTACTTATGGAGCGTTATTGACCAACTGGCAGAACTCAACCAATGTTACAGCGATTTTACGAGTCCGCGACAAATGGCCATACACCACCAATTTCTGGAGATGGGAGAGGTATTTTCTTTGGGTCATTGGGGTGATGTATTGTTTGATGATATGAAAGTACCTGATGACTTGCCATTTGATGATCAGGTAACCCTACTGATTAAAAAGTTACTCAAAAAAGGCGGTTTGCAATTGGCTCAGCAGTTATGGCAGGCATGGGGACTGGAAGGAACGTTTGAAACTTACTTTAGAAATCGTATTACGGCGTTATTACAACATGTTGACATCCCTCATAACGCCAATGCCCAAATACGTGCCTTTAAAAGTTTGCACTGGGCACCGCGCTGGACCTCGGTGAACCTGTCGGTATTTAAAAGCGCTCACCCAATCACCTTACCCTATTACGACCAACGAATGTGTGAATTTATTTGCACGGTGCCGGAGGCTTACCTCAAAAACCGACAACTGCAAATAGCCTATATCAAAACCAAAGCACCTGAGCTGGCAAGGATTACCTGGCAAGACCAGCGGCCATTTAATCTTTATAATTTCCACCGCAATCAATCGCCTTACAATGTACCGCATCAAATAGCCGGCAAACTCAAACGCGGTATCAGTGCTGTATTGGGTAATCCCTATATACAGCGCAACTGGGAGTTGCAGTTTTTAGGTGCGGACAATCAACAACATCTGGAACAGGCACTGCTGCATCAGGAATTGCAGGAGCTTGTACCGGAATCCCTTATCAAAGCTAACTTAGAAGGCTTTTATGAACAGGATGCTTTGGCTAATGCCCATGCCATCAATACATTATTGGTGTTGTCCAAGTTTAATCAACAATTCCGACATGCCTAAAAAAATAAAAATACTATTTAGCATTCCCAATTTTGATACGGCGGGTAGTGGTAAGGTGGTTTATGACCTGGTGAAAGGTTTGGATAAAGAACAATTTGAACCACATATTGTATGTACCCACAATAAGGGTGCTTTTTTTAAGCAGGTGGAGTCCTTAGGTGTGCCGGTGCATATCTTTCAATTTTATACGCCTTATAAACCTTATATAAGTTTACCTTTTCGTCTGCTTAAAATAGTCAACTTTTTTAAAAAGCATCAATTCGATATCATTCACTCCTGGCACTGGAGCTCTGATATTACAGAACCCTTGGCGGCTAAGTTAGCCGGTATTCCATTTGTATATACCAAAAAAGCCATGGGTTGGGGTAATAAGGTCTGGTTGTGGCGCTCCAAATTGAGTACTTGTGTCATTACCATTAACCACAGTATGCAAGAGCAGTTTTTTAAGAACACCAAGGTTAAAACGCAATACCTGCCTTTAGGAGTAGATACTTCACATTTTCAAGTCCATGAAAAAGCCTATGTCAGTCCTGAAGGAATCACGGCTACTTCCAACGATTTTGTCATTGTGAGTGTGGCCAATCTGGTGCCGGTTAAGGGGATTGAGGTACTTTTAGAGGCCGTTTCACATCTGAATAATCCACGTATAAAAACTTTTATTGTAGGCGATGATCAAAGTGCTTATGCTCAGGATTTAAAAAAACGCTATACCCATTTAAACCACCTGCATTTTACCGGAAAACAAAGAGATGTAAGACCTTATCTGGCATTGGCAGATGTGTGTGTTATTTCTACTTTACAAAAGGGTGAAGGCTTACCCATAGCACCTTTAGAAGCGATGGCATCCGGCAACATAGTAATAGGTTCAGAAGTACCGGGTGTTATTGACCTGTTAAGTAATTTTCAAGAGCAGTTGTTTCCTGCGGGAGATGCTCAAGACCTGGCAAAAAAGATTACTGCAGTTATGGCAATGGATGGGACACAGCGCAAAGACCTGGCCATGGCCATGCGCAAAGAAGTTGAGCAGCGTTTTACACTTCAGCAGATGCTGGAAGGGCATGAGGGGGTTTATGCTCGGTTGGCAGGCAGGTAACCCTCCGTCCACCTTGCGGTGGACACCTCCCTTGTAAAGGGAGGAGCATTTGGGAGGGGTGATGTGGTTTGGAGCATGGTTTGAGTTTTGGAAAATATTAATTGAGATTTTTTGGTGTAGTTACTAAACCACCACCCCATCCAAAATGCTCCCCTCTTAATAAGAGGGGAATGAATGGCGCGCAGCGCCAGAAAGGGGAGTTCTCAAGGGGAGTTAAAAGAAGCCCGAATCTCCTCCAAAACCCCCACCAAATCATCAAACACCATCTTATTCTCAAACCTAATAACCCTATACCCGTGACTTTCTAAATAAGCAGTACGCTTGTCGTCGTACGCCTGAGTTTCAGGAGTGTTATGAATTTCACCATCCAGTTCAATAATTAATTTTTCGGAGTGACAATAAAAATCGGCTATATAATTTCCAATACTGAATTGTCGGTTAAACCGTCGGTTGCAAAGTTGCCTTGATTTAAGGTGTCTCCATAAAAAAGCCTCGGCCGGCGTCATGGATTCCCTCAATTTCTTGCGATAGGGTTTTAGATACTTTCTGGTGTGTAAGGGATTGTGCTTCATGGTTTAAAGCTAATATATTTTTGTGGGTTTTGCAAGAGGTTTGTGTGATTGGAACACTCAGGCCGCTTGGGAACCCTCCGTCCACCTTGCGGCGGACACCTCCCTTGAAAAGGGAGGAGCATTTGGGATGGTTGATGTGGTTTGGGAGATGGATAATAAATTTGCGCATTTTTTGGAAGCTTTTTGGTGTAGTAAAAAAAACTAATTCGGTAACATAACCACCAATTCCGTCCAAAATGCTCCCCTCTTTCTAAGAGGGGTTAGGGGAGTTCCGGCAGTTCCCCGAGTTCGCCATTTTGTTAATTAATAAATTATCCCGAATATTGAAGAAAAAAATACAACCACAGTTAACCATCACCTAACCAACCACCTTTAATGCTATTCAACTCCATCGATTTTGCCGTGTTTTTACCAATAGTGTTTGTGCTTTACTGGTTTGTAACACAAAAGCACTTGAAACTGCAAAATGCCCTGATAGTAGTAGCCAGTTATGTATTTTACGGCTGGTGGGACTGGCGCTTTTTAAGTCTCATTGTGTTTAGCACCCTGGTAGATTACAGTATTGGGTTATGGTTACAACAAACTAATTCTGAAACCAAACGACGTAGCCTGCTATGGTTGAGTATTCTTGCCAACCTGGGCTTTTTAGGTTTCTTTAAATACTACAATTTCTTTGTCGATAATTTTGTAACGGCCTTTAGTTTTTTTGGCTCGGCTATTCAACCCAATACCTTAAACATTATTTTACCGGTGGGGATTAGTTTTTATACCTTTCAAACGCTGAGTTATACCATCGATGTTTATAGACGCAAATTGGAACCCACCAAAGATGTGGTAGCCTTTGCAGCCTTTGTAAGTTTCTTCCCGCAATTGGTGGCAGGACCCATAGAGCGCGCTACCAATTTACTGCCACAGTTTTACCAACAGCGCCAATTTCATTACAGCAAGGCGGTAGATGGCTTACGTCAAATACTCTGGGGCTTGTTTAAAAAAATTGTCATTGCCGATAACTGTGCCGTCTTTGTCAACACCATCTTTGATGGTCATGCCGGCTATTCGGGCAGCACTTTGTTTTTAGGGGCGGTGTTTTTTGCCTTTCAAATTTATGGGGATTTTTCGGGCTATAGCGATATAGCCATTGGTACGGCAAGGTTGTTTGGTTTTAACCTCAAACAAAACTTCGCCTTTCCATATTTCTCAAGAGATATGGCCGAGTTCTGGAGGCGCTGGCACATCTCGCTGTCTACCTGGTTTAGAGATTACGTGTATATACCCCTGGGCGGCAGCAGAGGCGGCAAAGGGATGCAATTGCGTAATGTGCTCATTATTTTCTTGGTAAGCGGTTTTTGGCATGGAGCCAACTGGACCTTTATTGTTTGGGGCGCTTTAAATGCGGCTTACTTTTTACCCCTGTTATGGACCAACCGCAACCGCAAGCATACCAACGTCGTGGCAGAGCACAATAAATTACCAAGTGTAAAAGAATTACTCTTGATGGGCTTAACCTTTGTGGCCACCGTATTGGCTTGGGTGGTGTTTAGAGCGGACAACATTGGGCATGCCGTGGCTTATTTAAAAGGAATCTTTCAACGCAGCTTGTTGAGCATTCCCGAAGTGAGACCCAGCTTTTTGTTGTTGTTTATCCTGGTGTTTGTCTTTATAGAATGGTGGGGAAGAAGGGATCAATATGCTATTGAAAAACTGTGGCTTGAGTATCCACGCTGGTTAAGACTATTGATTTATTATTTCATCATCATGCTCATCTTCCTGTATGGCGTTAAAGAGCAGGAGTTTATTTATTTTCAGTTTTAGTATGAAGCGGTTTATTTGGCATATCATAGGGTTTATTTTAATTACAGGTTTGAGCTGCTATATTATTTTTATGCAAGCTGACGGTTATACAGATGCATTTTATGTAAAATTTACTACACCCAAACAAAATTCGCTCATTGTAGGCTCTTCTAGGGCGGCACAAGGATTACAGCCAAATAGCATGAGTCGTGTCCTTCCAAATTATCCAATATATAATTATGCATTTTCAAGAATACATACGCCTTATGGAAAGCCTTATTTAGAGAGTATCAAGCTTAAATTAAAAGAAGATTCGAAGAAGGGTATTTTTATTGTCGAGGTGAACCCCTGGAGTATTTGTAAGCAAAAAAATGAAGTTTTAGACTCGGTGAATTTTAGAGAAAACAATTCTTTTTTAGGAGGTGTGAAAAATGTTTCAGTTAAGCCAAATTTAGAGTATTTAATGAATTTTTACGAGGGTAAAAATGTTGATATTTTTACAAAAAAGGGAACTAATTATCATAAAGAAATTTTATTTGTACATGATGATGGATGGTATGAAGTTAATCTAAACGATTCGCCAAAAAAAAGAGACCAAAGGATTAATAGTACAATAACCAGTTATTCTAAAATTAGGACTGATTATCAAGGTCTCTCTGATATACGTTTGGATTATTTAAAACAAACTATTGATTTTTTACAGTATCATGGTAAGGTGTTTATGGTAAGAATGCCTGTTCATAGTAACATGCTTGCGATTGAGAAGGAGCTGATGCCTGATTTTGACCAAAAAATGCTTGAAGTAAGTATGGAGTTAGAGTTACCCTATTTTAATTTCACACATATGGTTGATCAATTTCAATACACTGATGGACATCATTTAGATATTGACTCCGGGTCAAAGTTTTCGGTTTTATTAGCACAAAAAATAGTAGCTTCGCAATAAATGTTGATGTTTTGAAAATAGGTATTGTACTCTCTCAAACGCCTGTGTATTCTGAAACCTTTTTTAATCATAAAATTAAAGGCTTACAGGATGCGGGATTTGAGGTACAACTCTTTGTGAGCAAGGCTTCTCCACAATTCAGCTTATGTAAAGTACAACTGCTGCCGAAAGTGTACAAGCGTCAACCCATTACATTTGCCTGGCATATCCTTAAAACTTATATGGGCTTATTGACGCATATTAAAAGGGTGAAAAAATACATTGCCTTAGAAAAAGCCCGTGGAACAACGGCAGCTGTCATTGCCAAACGCCTGTATTTAAATGCACCTTTGTTAGGGGCTCGTTTAGATTGGCTGCATTTTGGATTTGCTACCATGGCACTACAGCACGAATTGGTGGCGAAGGCCATTGGGGCCAAAATGGCGGTGAGCTGCCGGGGTTACGATATGGATGTCTATCCTTTAAAACACCCCGATGCTTATAAAACCTTATGGGCACAGGTCGATAAGGTTCATGCCATATCACAACACATGTTAGGTCAAGCCAAAAACACCGGCATGCTTGAAACCACACCTTACAGCATCATTACTCCGGCCATCGATATCACTGCGTATCAGCAAAGAATCACAAATACTGAGCCTGGATCGGTTATATCCATTTTAAGCGTGGGACGTTTGCATTACATCAAAGGTTTTATGGACACCTTAGAGGCTTTGGCAATTTTTAAACAAAATTATCCGGCTCATCGATTTCAATATAGCATTATTGGTTCGGGAGAGTTGTATGAACCCCTGATGTTCGCCATTCATCAATTAGGATTGAGTAAAGAAGTAAAGCTCATGGGTGTACAACCACATGAAGCTGTATTAAATGCTATGAGAACCTCAGATATTTATATCCAATACAGCCATTCCGAAGGATTTTGCAATGCTGTTTTAGAAGCACAAGCCTCTGGTTGTTTGTGCATTGTTTCTGATGGAGGCGCCCTGCCCGAAAATGTAGTTGATGGTATTACCGGCTTTGTTGTCCCCAAACGTGAGCCGCATAGTTTGGCCCAAGCCCTGTTAAAAGCGATAGAATTATCAGATCAAGAACGTGAGTATATCATTACGAATGCCGGAACAAGAATTGAACAAGCGTTTAGTTTAAAGGCACAGCAGGAAAAGTTTACAGCCTTTTATCAATCATAAAAACAGATTGTCATTTTAAAACTAAGACGGTGCAGGTGCTTTAAAATATTTAATCTGTTGATTCAATTAAAGATTGGCATAGGTTAAGTTTGTAAATATTGCTATTTTGCCATTCTTGAAAAGCGTACATTTATTACTAAAAAATGAAGTTATTAAAACTTACCATATGAACCCGTTTGTAGTCACCTTGTATAATAGTATTCCGGCCTCTCTTAAAAAGCGACTTGGTCAGTCTGCTAGACTGAAATGGCTGAGAACCTTACTACTCCAATCAAACAAAACCTATAAAACCTCAACGGTGCAGGTTAGCAGGTTGTACGGAGCCCAACAGGTGGTTTTTAAATTTACAGCACCCGTAAAAGTTGCGGCCAGAGCATTGCAAAGGGGCATTGAAAATACCTTATTGAACAATAGTATAAGCTTGTTTAAACAACAGCATTGGCCTGATAATGCAGTCATATTTGATGTAGGCGCCAATTTTGGGTACCTGAGCCTGGTTTGGTCGCAAACACTGGCTAAAAACGGACAAGTACATGCCTTTGAAGCCAATACATGGGTGAGTGATTGTTTGGTCAAGTCGGTTGCTGAAAATGATTTACAACAAAGCATCACATTGGTTAATAATGCAGTAGGCGATGTTTGTCAGCCGGTTCAGTTGTTTTTGAATCATTCTAGTTCTAACGTCTTAGACCTGCGTCATAATGAAAATTCAGTAACCATCGATATGATTACCATCGACAGTTATGTGAAACAACAAAACATCACACGTTGCGATTTGATTAAAATAGACGTGGATGGTATTGAACCGGCCATTTTAAAAGGCGCCAAAGAAACCATTTTAAAGTTTCAACCTATGGTAATTGTTGAAACTAATAACAATATTGATATGATTACATGGTTTGAAAATATTGATTATCAAATTTTAACTATGAAGCTGAAGCCATACATAAAAGGCGATGTGTTGCCTCCTAATATTTTTTGCCTACCTAAAGCAACGCTGTAATGCCATTTAGCTTTTTATCATATCTACAACCGGTACATTACTTTAGACTCCCTAAAAGAGACGGACATTACGCGTTTCCAAACGTAGCGGCCTTACCTGAAGATATTCTAAAAGAAATACCTGAAGACGCCCATTATAAAAGTCAGTTATCGAAGGACTACGACAGATCCTGGCAAGCCCTGCACCGGGGTTATATTGGAAAGGCCGATACCTATCAGCAATTTGAACCGCTGCCTTTAGCCGACAACTACCGCTTTGCCTTTAAATATTTTAGCAAATGGTGGGTGCTATGGGTGTTGCTGATGCGTTTGGCAGGCTTGAACAATCCGTTTAAAGAGCTCAACGCCTATTGGCAGGTGCGCAACACGCCTAGATCAACCGCCTACAATACGCCCATCGCTCAGTTGACTTTAACATCCAAAACCGATTTGGTTAACCGGTCACCTTTTGTAAGCGTGATCATTCCCACCTTAAATCGCTATGCGTATTTAAAAGACGTGCTAACAGACCTTGAGCAGCAAGATTACCGCCACTTTGAGGTGATTGTAGTGGACCAGTCGCAACCCTTTCAACCGGAGTTTTATAAAGCTTACAATTTAGAGTTACAATTAACACATCAGACAGAAAGGGCCTTATGGCTGGCACGCAACACGGCCATTAAACGTGCCAAAGGCAATTATATCCTGCTGTTTGATGACGACAGCAGGGTCAGTGCGGATTGGATCAGTAACCACCTCAAGTGTCTGGATTATTTTCAAGCAGATCTGTCTTCAGGCGTCTCTATTTCCGCCGTTGGCGCTGAGGTGCCGGCACATTATGCCTATTTTAGGGTAAGCGACCAGTTAGATACCGGCAATGTACTCATCAAAAGGAGTGTTTTTGAAACCATCGGGCTATTCGATCGGCAGTTCGAAAAACAGCGCATGGGCGACGGTGAGTTTGGCTTGCGAGCCTATTTAAACGGGTTTTTAAACGTATCAAATCCACTGGCCAAGCGCCTGCATTTAAAAGTTGGCACCGGTGGCCTGCGCGATATGGGCAGCTGGGATGCCTTTAGAACCCAAAACTTATGGCAACCGCGTCCCATTCCCAGTGTGCTGTATTTGTTTAGAAGCTATTTTGGAACCAAGGCTGCCAAACGGGCATTATGGCGCAATATCCCCATATCCATCATGCCTTATCGATTTAAAGGAAATAAGTGGCTGGTTGTTTTGGGAATTCCTTTAAGCCTGTTACTTTTACCGTTGGTTGTATTGCAGGTAGCTAAGTCCTGGCGATTGTCGGGTATTAAAATGAAGGAAGGGGCGAGGATTGAGAGATTGTGAGTTAGAGAAAAGAACAGAGAGAAGAGAGAAGAGAACAGGGAGAAGAGAACAGAGAAAAGAGATATTTGAAGTACGATATACGATATTAGAAATGAGAGGTGAGAGGTTAGAAGTGTGTACGTCCCTGAATAGCGTTGACCATATAAAATCGATTTATCAAAATTGGAGCTTTTCCTGCCGGCCGGACAGGCGGGTTTGTTCCCTTTAGGGTTATCTTGTCCGCCGGAGCTAAAGCGAAGGAGGAGGGCAGACAAAAAAAGCGGATTTAGACTGGGTTTTGGATGGCAAGTTTTGAGAGAAGAGAGATAGATTTGAAGTACGATATACGATATTAGAAAAGAGAAAAGAGAAGAGAGAGAAGACCTGTCTGCCCTTCCAGCCGGCAGGCGGGCGACAGGCAGAGAGAAGAGAACAGAGAACTGTTAATTTTAGAGTTTAGAGTTTAGAGTTCAGAGTTCGGATAATTTGAGTCTTGATACTTAATACTTAATACTTAATACTTAATACTTAATACTTAATACTAAATACAGTTTACTAATAAAAAAAGTCATTAATTGCCTAAAAAAAGCATCCTCATACTAACCACTGAATTTCCGCCCTTGCCTGGAGGTATTGGGGTGCATGCCCAACAAATGGCAAAACATTTAAGTGCTTTTGGTTGTGAAGTAACCCTTATAGCCGATCAACGCACTGATGCTGCCAGCGAAGCTGTTTTTGACGTTCAACAACAATTTACTGTTAAACGCGTAGCCATGCAAAAGCCGCGTTGGCCAATGTATTTCAAAAGACTTAAGCTCCTTTTTAAATTGGCGAAGCAACATGACGTTTTAATAGCTTCCGGTAAGTTTGCCTTATGGGCGGTGGCTTGGATGCGCTTGTGGTACCGCAAGAAAACCCTCGCGGTGATTCACGGCTCTGAAGTTAATTTTAAATCACCTATTTTAAATTATTCCATTCGTTTGGCCTTAAGGCATTTCGATACCCTAATTGCCGTTTCTAGACATACTGCCACGTTTGTAAAACCCCATCATTCAAATGTGGTGGTTATTCCTAATGGATTCGATCCTGAAAAATGGTCTAAACCGGCTGTAGCAAAGCAGCCATCGGCATCTTATCCTATATTGATTACCGTAGGAAATATTACCGAGCGTAAAGGTCAGGCCAATGTGGTGCGCCAATTACCTGCCCTGCTCAAAGCATTTCCTTCGTTGCATTATCATTGCGTGGGTATTCCAACAGAAGTAGAGCAACTTACGTCATTAGCAAATAGTTTGGGTGTTGAAAAACATCTGACGGTTCACGGTCGTTTACCGGATGAGCAGGTAGAAGCGCTTTTACGTCAAAGCGATGTTTTTGTAATGCTAAGCACTACTACTAAAACGGGCGATGTAGAGGGTTTTGGTATTGCAGTGTTAGAGGCCAATGCACTTGGTTTACCCGCAATAGGCAGTTTAAACAGCGGTTTGGAAGATGCCATAGCTCATTTAAAGTCTGGTTGTTTGATTGCAGCGAATGATACCGAAAATTTTATAAGCGCCTTGCAGGATATCAAAGTGCAATACAACACCTATAGTAAACAGGCCATATCATGGGCCAACCGTCACCATTGGCAGACAACTTTTGAAGCCTATTATCAAAGCATCGCGCTATGAAACTGCTCATCATATCCCATACCGAACATTACCAACTGCCCGATGGAACGGTCGTAGGTTGGGGTGCCACCGTGCGGGAGCTCAACGCTCTGGCCGATATGTTCGACGATATTTATCACATGGCCATGCTACATGAGGGAACGCCGCCCTTAAGTGCCTTGCCTTATACGGCGCAAAACATTCATTTCATTCCATTGAAGCCACTGGGCGGAAAGAGTTTAATAGCAAAGATTCAGTTGTTATGGCATATGTCGGGGGTCATCCATCAGGTATTTAAATATTTAAAAAAGGTAGAGGTTTTTCAGTTTAGAGCGCCCACCGGTATTGGGGTGGTCCTTATTCCGCTTTTAACATTCTTCACTCGCAAACACGGCTGGTACAAATATGCCGGAAACTGGAGGCAACAAAAGGCACCATTGGGATACGCCTGGCAACGCTGGTGCTTGAAACATCAGCGCCGAACCGTCACCATTAACGGTTTTTGGCCGCAGCAACCCAAACATTGCCTGTCGTTTGAAAACCCGTGTTTAACAGCAGCCGAGTATGCCCTGGGTGCTGAGGTCTGTCAAGCCAAATCCTTGGATAAGCCTTTAGAATTGTGTTACGCCGGTAGGGTGGAATTTGAAAAAGGCGTTGGGACTTTTTTAAAGGCCTATGAGGCCTTAGACCCAAAATTACAACAGCGCATTAGCACCGTGCATATTGTGGGTGAAGGTAAGGACCTTGAAACTTTTAAAGCACAATACCGCAATCAAGACCGTATCAGGTTTTACGGCGCTTTACCCGGCAACCGCTTATTCGACATCTACAAGACGTCGCACTTTTTTGTGATGCCTACCACCGCCTCTGAAGGATTTCCAAAAGTATTGGCCGAAGCCATGAATTTTGGCTGTATGCCGATGGTGTCTGATATTTCGGCCATTGGTCATTACATTCACAACGGCGTCAACGGCTTTCTATTGGAGGCGCCCAATGCACAAGAAGTTACGAATGGCATTATAAAGGCATTACAACTGTCGCCTCACATGCATCAGGCCATGATGAAGGCCGGCAGAGATACTGCTGCTAAATTCACCTTTGAACATTATCAAAAACGCCTCAAAAAGGATATCTTAGAAGCTCCAAACACCTTTAAAAACAAAGATGGCCTTTAACACTAAAGATAAATATCTGCAATTGGTGCTGCTACATATTGGTTTGGGAGTGCTTATTTTTGCTTTTCAGCCGCTTGCCAATGGTTTCTTTTTACTGGCTACATTCTATTTTTTACTGCGCATCATTCTGGTACCGCCATCGGCTAAAACCAGAGAAATTTTACTGGCTTGTGCTTATTTTACAGGCGCCGAAATTTTTTTTAGAATGACCAAAGGCGGTCTGGCTTACGAATCTTCTAAGTATTTGGTAATTTTATTTATGTCGATGGGCATTTTTTATAAAGGGGTTTCGGGTAAAGGTTATCCTTATTTTATTTATTTGATTTTAATGGTGCCGGCCATTCTGGTGGCCTCTAATACCTTGAGTTGGGGTGCTAATTTTAGGACCAATATTGCCTTTGTATTAAGCGGCCCCGTTTGTT
Source organism: Paucihalobacter ruber (assembly GCF_006494535.1). GTDB lineage: Bacteria > Bacteroidota > Bacteroidia > Flavobacteriales > Flavobacteriaceae > Paucihalobacter > Paucihalobacter ruber. Next base: position 113,672 of record NZ_VHIQ01000003.1, on the reverse strand, counting down.
TGGGCATGGCTGCTTTGTTTTGTTACGACCGTAAAGTTTCGGTAAAAACCTTATTGGATGTTAATCTTTACATTTTACTCCCCATTATTACCACCACCACTTACATTTATTTGTACAATCCTTCTATTAAGGATGTTTTGTCGGGTACAGCATCGAATGCTGCGGCCTCCGGTGGTTTTGGGCCCAATCAGGTGGCGACTATTTTAGGTTTGGGGATGTTTGCGGCTGCGATACGTATTTTTTTGCAATCGCCAACCGTTTTTTTAAAAGTGCTCAATACCATTATTTTAAGTGCCATGACCTATCGGGCCATCGTCACCTTTAGTCGTGGTGGGATTTTTGCAGCGGTCATAGCCATTGTAGCGTTTTTGGCCATATATTTCTTTCAGGCCAAGGCAAGAAGACAAGGCGAAATCATTATCTCCATGGGCTTGTTTTTTGTAGCCATTCTCATGACCTGGAATATCAGCTCTACGCAAACTTATGGCTTAATTGACAAACGCTATGCCAATCAAGACGCATTAGGTAGAGAGAAGAGTGATCTCACTACGGGAAGGGTACAATTATTTTTAGAAGAAGTAGACGGTTTTATCAACCACCCTTTTTTGGGGATTGGGGCCAGCAGGGTAAAGGATATTCGTGTGGAGCGAGATGGCGATCACTTACCTTCCCACAATGAATTAGGTCGCTTAATGTCTGAGCATGGTTTTTTGGGGATTGTCATCATTTTAATTTTAATTATTAAACCATTAGATTATAGGAGTAGAAATCGCAATAATTTGTTGTTTTTTGCCTTTTTGGCCTTTTGGTTTGCCACCATCAACCACTCCGGTATGCGCATCGCCGCACCGGCTTTTTTATACGCCTTATCTTTAATCAACGTCACCAATGAAACGCCTGCTTTACATAGGAAACAACGTTAATAACAAACGCAGTAATGTGTCTACCATACAAACCTTAAGTGCTTTGCTGCAACAGGAGGGTTATACCGTGTATTTATCCTCTAGCAGTAACAGCAAAGTGTTGCGCATGATGGGGATGTTGTTTAATTTTTTTCAAAGGTTTAAAACCGTTGATGTTATTTTGATAGATACCTACAGCACCCTTAATTTTAATTATGCTTTTATTATGTCGCAACTGGCCAGAATTTTTAGAGTGCCTTACATACCAAGTTTAAATGGTGGCAATCTGCCGCATAGATTAAAAAGGAGTCCGTTGATGTCTAAAATGATTTTTTCGAATGCGGCGGTTAATATTACCCCTTCCATTTATTTACTGGAAGCCTTTAAGTCGCACGGTTATCATAACATTACTTACATTCCAAACACCATTGTTTTAGACAAATACCACTATCAATTCAAGGCCATTAGTACCATCCAATTGCTATGGGTGCGCTCTTTTAGCAGTATTTACAATCCGCAAATGGCGGTAAGCGTCTTACACGCTTTGCAGCAACAGGGTAATCAGGCCAGCCTTACCATGGTAGGCCCCGACGCAGACGGCAGTTTAAAGGAGGTAAAGCAACTGGCAGAACAATTGGGGGTAACGGTGAACTTTACCGGGAAATTACCAAAACCACAGTGGCATGCCCTGGCCAAACAGCACAATGTGTTTATCAATACCACGCATTTCGATAATATGCCGGTAAGCGTTATTGAGGCCATGGCGCTGGGCTTACCGGTGGTGAGTACCGGTGTGGGCGGTATGCCGTATTTGGTGAAAGATGGGGTAGATGGGCTGTTGGTCCCTGATGGAGATGTGAAAGCGATGGTTGCGGGGATTTTGAAATTGAAAGAGGATCCGGAGTTAGCGCAGAATATAAGTGCTGCCGCACGGGTTAAGGCGGAGGGTTTTGATTGGAATGTGGTTCGAGAGAAATGGATCAAGGTTCTTAGTTCCTAGTTTCTAATTCAGAGTTTGTTGTTTGTTGAGTTCTAAATAGGATTTAAACAGCTAATTGAATCCTCCCACTGCAATTAAACTCTGTTAAATGGTTATACCACAAAGTTCACGAAGAAGGCACAAAGTTCCACAGAGCCTTTTTTGAACGATTTTAAACTCGGTGTGCTTTGTGCAAACCTTGTGCTCTTTGTGGTTATAGAAATTAATTCAAAACCTCAACAAAAGGGCGTCATTGCCTGCCGGCCGGCAGGCGGGCGAACCCCAACTTGTTGGGGTGAAGCAATCTCCTCGAGTTGGCACAAATGTTCTTTAAAATGAATTTAAAAATAGAAGGATTGATCACATAAAATTGCCTCAGTTAATTGAATACTCTTAAGTGATTATACCACAGAGTTCACTAAGAAGGCACAAACCTGCCTGCCGCCCGCCTGCCGGCCGGCAGGGCAGGCAGGGTTCCACAGAGTGTTTTTTGAAAGTTATTACACTTGGTGCGCTTTGTGCAAACCTTGTGCTCTTAGTGGTTATGAAAAAAAATACATTTATCAATAAATCAAACTCCGCGAACCTCTGTGGAACTTGGTGAAATTAATCCGCGTTGTAAACGCTTTATCTACCAAGTATTTTGATAGTTAGGTACTCGTTGCAAACGCCTGCGCGCCTGTGGCGGGAGCACCAGAGTGAGCACCAGAATGGGCACTGGAATGAGACCCTAATTGCGCATAGTTACTGTTAGATAGCGCCTTTTTTATTCTGTCAATCTTGTTTTAATATCCATTCGTTGATGTAAAATTCTAATGACTTCAATTTTACTTATTTTATGATTATTTTTATAGAATATAAAATGTGACTTTATACGTGAACGAAAATATCCTTTTCTTATATTTTCATAATTTTGACCTGAATCAGGATGTTCTGCTAAATATTCAATCTCGTCAATTATTAAATTAATATACCTGTCGGCTTGCTCTTTAGACCAATTTTCAAATGTATAAAGCCAAATATTTTCAAGGTCAAGATGTGCTTCTCGACTTATTTTATACTTCATTTTTTGACCTATGCTTTTGTTCAAGATTATTTAAAAAATCTGTTCGGTCAAAATCTTCAATAAAACCTGATTTTTCGCCTTTTTTTAATTCCTCTATCAACTCAATTCTTTTGGATTCTTCCTTTTCAAACATTCGTAATGCGGCTCGAACGACTTCACTTGCAGAAGCGTATTTTCCGGTTTTCACCTGCTTATTAATAAAGTCATCAAAATAGTCCCCTAATAAAATAGATGTGTTTTTTGCCATAACATTAACTTTAATGTAAATATACCAACTATTGGTATAAATTTCAAATTTTATTCTAATATTTTTGATCTTATGTTGTGGTTAACTAACTACTTATTATAAGTTTATCAGGTTGTATTTTTAAGAGATTCACCTCGCGTTAAACACGCTAGGTGTATTAAGTATTTTGATAGTTTGGGTTGACCGTTTTATGAAGTTCTGAGTTAAATGGACCGATGACAGATGTTAGGTGACGGATGTGGTTTTTTGAGTCTATGATTCCCGATAGCTGCAGGGATGAGTTTGGAGTTCGGAGTTATTAAGGTAAAGAATGAACAGAATAGAATTATTCCTAAATAGAGCTTTTTTTCTACCCTTTAGGGTTAGCCTGTCCGCCGCCTGCCTGCCTCTGGCATGGGAGCTTTAGCGAAGGAGGAGGCAAAGAAAAAAAAGCGACGTTAATATGGTGGGGTTTGATTGGAACGTGGTTCGAGAGAAGTGGATTGAGGTGCTTAACTTATGAGGTTAAACGATAGATATTAGAAAAGAGAGAAGAGAAAAGAGAGAAGAGAGGAGAGAAATTTCAATAATAAGGACGTGTAGATTTATTGAATAAATAAATGAATAGTATAGAATAATTCCTAAATAGAGCTTTTTTCACCCTTTAGGGTTAGCCTGTCCGCCGGAGCTTTAGCGTAGGAGGAGGCAAAGAAAAAAAGCGACGTTATATGGCGGAGGGTTTTGATTGGAATGGTTAATTGACTTGAATAATCGGTTTTACACCCCTAAGGTCCCCTCAAGGGGACAATAAGTTTCGTGTATTTACCATAATTATTCAACCTATAACAGGGAAGTCCAGTCTTAATACTTAATACTTCCATCTTAATACTTAATACAATTAATCCCCATCACACTTTTATATCAAAACCCAATACCTTATCTTCGCCGCATCTATGGAAACAAGTCAATTAAGGGTACATCTGGTAACGGCTATCAATGCTGCAGTGGCTGCCGGAGCAGTCATTATGGAAGTGTATAACGGCGATTTGGAAATTAGCTACAAAGCTGATGATTCGCCTTTAACGCTGGCCGACAGGCGTGCTAACGAGGTGATTATGTCGCACTTAAAATTAAGTGGTATTCCCGTGATTAGCGAGGAAAACAAACAGGTACCTTTTGAAGACCGAAAAAACTGGTCCGTTTGCTGGATGGTAGATCCGCTGGATGGTACCAAAGAATTTATTAAACGCAATGGCGAGTTTACGGTTAATATTGCCATGATTGTTGATGGTGCTCCGGTGATGGGTGTGATTTATACCCCTGCTACCGCCGATTTATATTTTGCCATCAGCGCCGAAAAACAGGCCGCTAAAATAAATTTAAGTGGTAAGTCTTTGTCGGTAGAGAGCATTTTTCAAGAAGCTACAATATTAACACCAAAGGCTCCTGTGGCTTATAACCGAGTGGTGGGCAGCAGGTCTCATATGAATGACGATACCCTGTTGTTTTTAGAAACGCTTAAAACTGATACCGGCGCAAGTGCTGAAATGGTAAGTGTGGGCAGTTCTCTTAAATTTTGTTTGTTAAGCGAAGACAAAGCCGATGTGTATCCGCGTTTTGCACCTACCATGGAATGGGATACCGCAGCCGGACATGCCATTTGTAAGGCGCTCGATATTAAAGTGTATCAGCAAGACCAAACCACCGAACTGCAATATAACAAACCCAATCTTTTGAACCCTTACTTTATAGCAGCGCATGATCAGTTCTTCGCATAAACGACATTTATTAAAAGCACTGAGCTGGCGTATTTTGGGTACGCTGGATACCATGCTGCTGGCCTGGCTTATTTCGGGGAACCCGCTCACCGGATTTAAAATTGGTCTGGCAGAGGTGGTTACAAAAATTGGTTTGTACTACCTGCATGAGCGTGTTTGGTTTAAAGTAGATTTAAAACAAAACCATCAATTTGCCAACAGTCAATACCGACATATCGCCAAAACCATTACCTGGCGCGTGGTGGGAACACTCGATACCATGCTGCTGGCCTGGCTTATCTCTGGCGACCCCATGATTGGTTTAAAAGTAGGATTGGCCGAAGTGCTTACCAAAATGCTGTTGTATTACCTGCACGAGCGTATGTGGTATCGTATTAATTTTGGATTGGACCGTAAAACAATAGAGGATGAGTAAATTTATCATTCCACACGATTTTAACATCAACAAACAGCTCAGGGCTGAGCGCAACCAACACAGTGCTTTTGTGCTGTGGTTTACCGGACTTTCGGGTTCGGGAAAATCTACCATTGCCAATGCCGTTGAGCAGGTGTTATTTTCAAAAAATTTGCAAACCTATAGCTTAGATGGCGATGCCTTAAGAACAGGTTTAAATGCCGATCTTGATTTTAGCACGGCTGCCAGAGACGAAAATTTGCGACGTGTGGCCGAAGTGAGTAAATTATTTACCGATGCGGGAATCATCACACTGGCGGCTTTTATTTCGCCTTTAAAGTCGCAGCGCGCCACCATCAAACAAATTATTGGTGCTGATAATTTCTACGAAATTTTTGTGGATACCCCGGTTGCAGTCTGCGAAGCCAGAGATGTGAAGGGCTTGTACGCCAAAGCCAGAGCGGGAATCATCAAAGATTTTACCGGTGTTAGTGCCCCTTACGAAGCTCCCGACAGCCCTGATCTGGTGGTGAAAACCGCCGAGCTAAGTCTGGAAGATTCCGTTGAAAAAGTTGTTAACTTTGTAATGCAAAAGCTTTAAAAACATACCATGAGCAAATATTATTTAAATTATTTAGACGAATTAGAAGCCGAAGCTATTTATATCATCCGCGAGGTCTGGGCCCAGTTTCAGAATCCGGTGATCTTGTTTTCGGGTGGTAAAGACTCTATTGTGGTCACCCATTTGGCCAGAAAGGCCTTTTATCCTTCTAAAATTCCGTTTGCCTTAATGCATGTGGATACCGGACATAACTTTCCGGAAACCATGGCTTTTAGAGACCAATTGGTGAAGGATTTGGGTGTGAAACTCATCGTAGGGTCTGTTCAGGAATCTATTAATAATGGCAGAGTGGCCGAAGAACGCGGTAAGCATGCTTCCCGAAATGCCTTACAAACCACCACCTTGCTCGATACCATTGAAGCCCATAAAATAGATTGTGCCATTGGCGGCGGTAGAAGAGATGAAGAGAAAGCCAGAGCCAAAGAACGTTTCTTTTCGCACAGAGATGATTTTGGACAGTGGGATCCTAAAAATCAGCGTGCCGAATTGTGGTATTTGCTCAATGGTAAATATTTTGAAGGCGAACATTTTAGAGCCTTTCCCATTAGTAACTGGACCGAGATGGATATCTGGAATTATATTTTAAGAGAACAAATAGCCATTCCGAGTTTGTATTTTGCTCACCAACGACAGGTGATATGGCGCAGTAACAGCTGGATTCCGTATTCAGAACACATCACTTTGGAAACGCATGAACAGGTGGAAACCAAAACCATCCGTTTTCGAACTTTGGGCGATATCACCATAACAGGCGGTATTACCTCCGATGCCGATACGCTTGATAAGATTGTAGCCGAAGTGGCGGCCATGCGCCAAACCGAACGCGGCAATCGCAGCGACGATAAACGCTCTGAGACTGCCATGGAAGACCGTAAACGCGATGGCTATTTTTAAACTTTTAAAGGCTACAATACTGCCTTAATTTAACTGAAGAAGAAACTATTTACATTATAAAATTGAAATTGGTACCCCATGATAGATAACAACCAATTATTGAGATTTACAACCGCCGGAAGTGTAGACGATGGCAAAAGCACCCTGATAGGGCGATTGTTATACGACAGCAAGTCTATTTTTGAAGACCAGCTGGCTTCGGTAACAGCCACCAGTTTGAAAAAAGGACACGAGGGTGTTGACCTCGCCATGTTTACGGATGGTTTAAGAGACGAACGCGAACAGGGCATTACCATTGATGTGGCCTACCGTTACTTTACCACACCCAAACGAAAGTTTATTATTGCTGATACACCCGGACACATTCAATATACGCGTAATATGGTTACCGGTGCCTCTACGGCCAATGCTGCCATTATTTTAATTGATGCGCGTCATGGGGTGGTAGAACAAACCAAGCGCCATGCCTATATTGCCTCTTTATTGCAGATTCCGCATATTATTGTGTGTATTAATAAAATGGATTTGGTAGATTTTTCTGAAGCGGTTTATTATGAGATTTTGTCGCATTTTGAAGAGTTTGCTTCCAAACTATACATCAAAGATGTGCGCTTTATCCCTATTAGTGCTTTGTTGGGTGACAATGTGGTGAACCGTTCTGAGCAGATGCCCTGGTACCAGGGAGCGCCTTTGTTAGATGTATTGGAAACACTTCATATTAGCAGTGATATCAATAAAATAGACGCGCGTTTTCCGGTGCAAACCGTCTTACGACCTCAAAGTGCCCAGCATCGCGACTACCGCGGTTATGCCGGTAGAATTGCCAGTGGTATTTACAGGGTAGGAGATGAGGTGATGGTGTTGCCTTCGGGCTTTTCCTCAACCATTGCTTCAATTAATTGTGGGTTTGATGAGCTGGAGGAAGCCTTTGCACCCATGTCGGTAGCCATGACACTAAGCGATGATATTGATATTAGCCGCGGCGATATGATTGTTAAACCCAACAATCAACCTGAAATGCAGCAGGAGTTTGATGTGATGCTGTGTTGGTTGCACCATGCACCGGCCAAACCACGAACCAAATATGTGATTCAGCATACCAGTAACGAGCAAAAAGCGATGATTAAGCAGGTGGTTTATAAAATTAACATTAACAACTACCAGCGCATCACCGACAACATCGAACTGGAGATGAATACCATTGCCAGAGTAACTTTAAAATGCTCGCAGCGATTGATGATAGACGATTATAAAACCAACCGTATTACGGGGAGTATTATTTTGATTGATGAGGCTACTAATGAAACTGTGGCTGCGGGGATGGTGGTGTAGTTGTTGGGTTGTAGGTTGTAGGTTTTAGGTTGTAGGTTGTAGGACTTTGGAGTCCTAAATATAATTGATCAATCGTTACTATTGTTTATTAAACTCTGTGAGCCTCTACGAGTCTCTGGAAATAATTATACCACAAAGGTCTACAAAGAGGTTTTTTGAAAGATTTTAAACTTGGTGTGCTTTGCGTATAACCTTAGCGCTCTTTGCGGTAAAAAAAGATAGTGTGGCACCAATACTACAAGACCTAAGACCAAACCTTTAAAAACTTGTATTAAATAAAACCACGAAGCTCCCAAAGAAGGCACAGACCTGCCTGCCGCCCGCCTGCCGGCCGGCAGGGCAGGCAGGGTTCCACAAATAGAGTCGCAAAGACGCAAAGCGAGGTACTTTTTATATTTGAAAATATCAATAAATCTTCACAATTTCTTTTGCGTCTTAGCGTCTTGGCGAGAGACTTATTCTGTGGTGAACAAATGAAAGATCCCGCGTTACAAACGCTGTAATTCTTGTTGTTTTCTCGTAGTGGGTACTCGTTGCAAACGAGCACCAGATTGGGGATGGTGGTGTAGTTCTTGGTTTTAGGTTGGAGGTTGTGGGTTGTGGGACTGTGGAGTCCTAAATAGGATTGACCCACCCTTTGGTCCCCTCCCAGGAGGGGAGGTTTGCGTGTTTTTAATTGAGTTCAGTTTGTTGATTTTGATAGAGCGTCGCAAAGTCGCAAAGCGAGGTACTTTTTATATTTGAAAATATCAATAAATCTTCACAATTTCTTTTGCGTCTTAGCGTCTTGGCGAGAAACATATAAATATACCACGCAGAGTCGCAAAGTCGCAAAGCGAAGGATTTTTTATAATTGAAATACATCAATAAATCTTCACAATTTCTTTTGCGTCTTAGCGTCTTGGCGAGAGACTTATTCTGTGGTGAACAAATGAAAGATCCCGCGTTACAAACGCTGTAATTCTTGTTGTTTTCTCGTAGTGGGTACTCGTTGCAAACGAGCACCAGATTGGTTGCAAACGCCTGCGCGCCTGTGGCGGGAGCACCAGATTGGTTAGATGTTAAAACTTTTTTTCACAATAAGTTTTCTATTGAAATATCTTCGTCAAGTTCCTCCCAATGTATACCTTCACCCTTACCAATGAATCGCCAATTGGTAAGTTGATCAATGGAGGCATTTCGCAATTTTTTAAACCATTCTAGTGGCACGGATAATTCGCGACCATCTTCTAAAATGATCACCATTTTTGAAGTTGTAAATGATATATCTACAGCAAAAGGCGATTTAGTTATTGTTAAAGTACTCATTCCATTTTTGTTTAAAAAATTCTACATTTTCATCTACTAATTTACGAATTTCTTTAATTTCATTTGCATTGAAACCTCTTGAATATACCAACTCAATATTTAATAAATTAAATTTAGCCGTTTTAGTGTCTTTTTCAATATGAATGTGCATTGGTAAATGCTCATTACTGTAAAAGAAAAATCGATAGCCCTTTACTATTAATATTGTCGGCATATTACACTTAGTTTGTTTCTAATTACAATGTTTTGTGATTAAAGGTTTAAAGCTCTTGATTTGTTAAAGATATAATTAAATTCTGAATTTTAATAGTATCAGATATGCGGTTGATTTGCTTAATTAGTTTTTCTAAAGTTGAATAATAAAGCATTGATTAGTTTTTATAACTCCCTAAAACCTTTGGGATTTATACAGATTAAGTTTTATGCCCTCAGACTCCAAAGGTTCACCAAGAGAACTCGCTGCAAACGCCTGCGCGAATGTGGCTGGAGCACCGGAATGAATAGTTGATGGTTCATAGTTTGTTGATTGTTGAGTCCTAAATAAGATTGACCCACCCCTTTCGTCCCCTCCCAGGAGGGGAGGATAACGTAATGTAATTAAGGTTTGGTTAATTTATTTTAGTAGATTTTCATTTTAAATAAGTTCACAGTGAATATAACAACTGACGAATTTTTATAAAAAATAACGAAATTATTCCCTGCCTGCCTAAGGATGTATTTATACAATTTCTCTTTTCTCTTCTCTCTTCTCCCTGCCTGTCGGCAGACAGGTCTTCTCTCTTCTCCCAATTCTCACTATTAGTAATCATTTCACCATCTATCAAAAACTATTGAACCAAAATTAGGACTCTTACATGTCCGTTATTTCCTAAATTTTGAGTAATTTAAGGGTATGAAACGATCATCATTAACAGCGCTCTTCAATCAACTAAAATCGGTCGTGGTGGTTTTAGAGTTTTTAGTATTGACCGTACTGATTTTATACATTGGAAAATCGCTTTTTATTTCATTGGGTTTTGCTTTTTTGATTAGTATTGTGTTGTATCCGTTGTGTCAGTGGTTTGAAAATAAGGGTGTACCCAGAACATTGGCCATCTCCATTCCTTTCTTTTTTCTTTTGTCATTATTTGTTGGTTTGGGGTATTTGTTATTTACTTATGTGTTGAATGTGGTGAGTGAACTGGACAACATGAAGCTAAAATTACAAGAATTATTACAACAACTTAATTTAACCGTTTCGGAGAATCTGGGTTTTAATGCCGAGAAGCAAACCGAAATACTACAAAACTTTATAGATGATTTGGGTGGTAATTTGGTTGGAGAATCGGGAGGCACGGTCTTAACTCTGTCTGAAAATCTCTTCTTTATGATTATGATACCCATTTTTGCCTTTCTTATTTTACTTTACCGTCATAAACTGACCAATGCACTTTACAGTTTGTTTCCTTCCAACAACAGGAATGATCTTTATAAAATGATCTCTGAAACCGTTACAACTTATTACAGTTTTATTAAAGGAATGTTGTTGATTTATCTGATTGTGGGGATCCTCAATAGTATTGGACTGGCTGTGATAGGGGTGCCCAATCCCATTCTTTTTGGGTTTATAGTATCTGTTTTTACCTTTATTCCATATTTTGGTATTATCATAGCTTCTTTATTACCAATTACAGTGGCTTGGATCACCTTTGATTCTGTTTGGTACCCTGTGGCTGTTGTTGCCTGGTTCACCATTGTACAAATTCTTGAGGCTTATCTTATTTTTCCAATAATTATTGGAAAGCGACTTCAGGTAAATATTTTGGTGATGTTTATTATGATCATCCTAGGTGGAATGTTGTGGGGCGCTGCCGGAATGATTTTGTTTATTCCAATAGTGAGCTTGCTTAAAATTATGGCCGATAAAAGTGATCAACTTAAGTTTATTTCTGAATTGTTGAATGAATAGTTTGTGGTTCATGATACATGGTTTGTAGAGTCTTAAATAGGCTTGATCCAGTTAATTGAATACTCCCGTCGTATTTAAATGCTGTTAAATGGTTATAACACAGAGGTGCACAAAGAAGGCACAGAGTTCCACAGAGAGAGTCGTAAAATTTTAAAGATAAGGACTTTATATAATTGAATACATCAATATATCTTCACAATTTCTTTTGCGTCTTAGCGTCTTGGCGAGAAACAAATAAATATACCACGCAGGGTCGCAAAGTCGCAAAGCGAAGGATTTTCACATATAAATGTATCAATAAATTTTCACAATTTTTTTTGCGTCTTAGCGTCTTTGCGAGAGAGAAAATTAAATCTGTGCGAATCTGTGTGAATCTATGGTGAATACATGAAAAATCCAGCGTTACAAACGCTGTAATTCTTGTTGTTTTCTCGTAGTGGGTACTCGTTGCAAACGAGCACCAGAGTTAGGATTTTGTAAGGTATTAAACTTAGTGCGCTTCGTGCAAATCTTTTGCTCTTTGCGGTAAAAAATAGAGCCACAACCCCAACAAAAGGGAGTCATTGCGAGTGAGTTCCGACGATAGTTGGGACGAGCGTGGCAATCTCATCGAGTCAGCACAAATCTTCTTTAAAACGAATTTAGGATCTGCATCAACCCATCTAACTACTTAGCCATACGTCATGTAGTCTTAAGTATTAAGTATTAAGTCTTCAGTCTTAATACTTAATACTTAATACTTAATACAACATCTACCCCATCTTCTCCTGCAGCTCCAGCCAGCGCATTTCTTTGGCTTCTATATCGTTAATCAGTTCCTGTAATTTTAGTCCGTATTTGGTGAGGTCTTCTGCACTTAAGTCGGTATTGTAAAGCCGTTGTTCCAGGGCTTTTTTGTCGAGTTCAAGAGAACGGATTTTACTCTCGAGATTTTTGAGTTCTTTTTGTTCGTTATAACTGAGTTTGGCAGCCTCGTTTTTGTCTTGTTTTTCGGCAGTATGGGTTGTTTTGGTGATGGCTGTGTCCGGTTCCGGTGCCTTGCTATTGTCATAGGCGCGGTAATCGGAGTAATTACCGGGAAAGTCGCTTACGACGCCGTCGCCTTCAAAAACCAACAAATGGTCTACAATTTTATCCATAAAGTAGCGGTCGTGCGAGACTACTACCAGACAACCGGGGAAGTCCATTAAAAAATTCTCGAGTACATTGAGCGTTACCACATCTAAATCGTTGGTAGGCTCATCGAGTATTAGCACATTGGGATTTTGAATTAAAACCGTACACAGGTAGAGGCGCTTACGCTCGCCACCACTGAGTTTTTCCACAAAATCGTATTGCTTTTTACGATCGAATAAAAAGCGTTCCAGCAACTGTTGTGCGCTGATTTGCCTGCCCTTGGCTAATGGAATATAATCGCCATACGCTCTGATGACGTCAATAACCTTCTCCTGAGGTTTGATATCTATACCGGTTTGGGTATAGTAGCCCAGTTGCACGGTATCTCCCAAAACCACTTTGCCGCTGTCGGGTGTAAGCAATTGTGCGAGCATGTTGAGAAAGGTGGTTTTTCCGGTGCCGTTTTTGCCAATCACCCCAATGCGCTCACCGCGTTTAAACACATAGCTAAAATTGTTGAGAATGACGGCATCTTTAAAGCGTTTGCTCACATTGTGGAACTCGATAATTTTTGAACCCAGGCGTTGCATTTGCAATTCTAATTGCACTACATGGTCTTTGCGACGCTGTTGGGCGCGGGATTTAATATCGTGAAAATCGTCTATGCGCGACTTAGATTTGGTAGTGCGTGCTTTGGGCTGCCGGCGCATCCAGTCCAACTCTTTTTTAAAGAGTTGTTGTGCCTTGCCGGTTTCGGTTTCCCAAACGGCGATGCGTTCTTCCTTTTTCTCTAAATAGTAGGAATAATTGCCTTTGTAGCTGAATAGCTGGCCTTCGTCTAATTCTAATATTTCATTGCACACACGTTCTAAAAAATAGCGGTCGTGGGTGACCATGAATAGTGTGAGGTCGCTTTGCGCAAAATACTGCTCCAGCCACTCAATCATTTCTAAATCCAGGTGGTTGGTAGGCTCATCAAGAATGAGCAAATCGGGATGAGAGAGCAGTGCCTGCGCCAGTGCCAGTCGTTTTTTTTGTCCGCCACTCAGCGTTCCTACCTTTTGGTGGGTATTCTCCAGTTTTAGCCGGTACAGTAGTTGTTTGTAGGTGGTTTCAAATTCCCAGGCATTGTGGCGCTCCATGGCTTCGAAGGCTTTTTGGTAAGCCTCGGCATCTTCAGTGTTTTCAAGAGCGTGCTCGTAATTGGCAATCACCTTGAGAATGGGCATGTCGCCGGTTAAAATACATTCTTCAATAGTTAAAGCTGCATCCAGTTGCGGTTCCTGGTCTAAAACAGCAATTCGCAGGCCGTTTCGGGAGATGATCTCGCCCGAATCGGGGGTGTCTCTGCCGGCCAGAATATTGAGGATGGTGGTTTTACCGCTGCCGTTTTTGGCCACCAGCGCCATTTTTTGGTTTTTGTGTATACTGAAAGACAGGTCTTTAAATAATACCAATTCGCCAAAAGATTTAGAAATTTGCTGAGCGCTTAACAGATGCATGAAACATATTTTTTGCAAATAACGTAAATAACCAAAAAACAAACGAATAGTTTTGATATTGTTAGTGATGTTCTATATTTGTGATGAAACAAAACACCCCTATGAATAAGATATATGCGGTATTGGCGTTGGCTTTGATAATTTTGAGCAGTTCGTGCATTTCGCAAAAAGAATTGACCTATTTACAGGAACAGGAAGGGCAAACCGATAGTTTACGCGTGCTCACCGAAGTACAAAAGCCCTACCGCGTTCAGATTAATGATATCTTAAACGTTCAGGTAAAGGCCTTAGATCAGGAAACCACCCAAATTTTAAATCCCACAGGCGATGCCAATTTAAATGCCAGTAGTCAGGAACGCGCCTACTTTGACGGTTTCACGGTGGATTTGCGCGGTAACATTCGCATTCCTATTTTAGGGCAGGTACAGGTGCTGGGTTTGACTACCGAGGAGATACAGGACTTGATTGAACAACGATTACTGGAAGATGAATTTAAAGATACAGCACAGATTTTTGTAACAGTGAAGTTGGCCGGTTTGCGTTATACGGCCACCGGCGAAGTGGGTAGCCCCGGTACCAACGTGTTGTTTCAGGAGCGCGTGAATATATTTGAAGCGCTTGCCAATGTTGGCGATGTGGCACTTACCGGTAACCGCAAGGAAGTGATGATCATCAGGCAGTACCCGCAAGGACAGGAGATACATTACCTAGATTTAACCGACCGTGCCGTGATGCAGTCGCCTTTCTATTACATTCAGCCCAACGACATGATTTATGTAAAACCGCTTAAGCAAAAATCCTGGGGAACCGGTACAACAGGTACACAAACACTTGGAACCATTGCTGCTGTTTTTGGTTTAGTAACTACCACTATTTTATTATTAACCAGACTATAAACGAACGTGACCGATTTTGAACAAGACATAGAGCAGGGTGAACAAGGCCGGATAGGTTTTGATTTCAGGGGCTTTTTATTTAAGGCTTTGAACCTCTGGAAACTTGTGCTACTTTCAATAGGTATAGCGCTTTTAGTGGCTTATTTTATCAACGTACGCAAACCGAATATTTATCAACTTAACTCTCTTATTTCTATAGAAAGCGAACAGAATCCTTTTTTTACTGCCAACACTTCTATTTCTTTTAACTGGGGTGGCGTTTCAGGAAAGGTGGGTAAAATAATGACCTCTGTAAAAACCCGAACGCATAATGAATTGGTAGTAGATTCATTGAAGTATTACATGAATTATTTTGTGAAGGGAAAATACAGATTTGAAGATGTATATAAAAATGCGCCATTTGAGTTTAAGCCAGATATGCAACAGGGGCAAATACTTGGGCAAACCATAGGCGTGCGAATTAAAGACGACGACAACTTCGAAATCTTTGCTGTTTTTGAGAGTGAGGCTGCTACAGCTCAGCGCTATGGCGATAAATCAAAAGTAAACATTACGCTGCCTCTTGGTGAATTTCAGCAAACATTTCAATTTGGTAACCCAATTAAACTCTCTTTTTTAAGTGGAACCATAGAAAAACGTGTGGGAAGAGCACTTGTTCCCGGCACTGAGTACTATATACAATTTTTAAATTTTGATTCAGTTGTCTATCAATATCAATCCGGTGTAAAAATTGCGCCATTTTCTGGTTCATCCTCGGCGGTATTAACCCTTTCTCTTATTGGAACTAATAAAGCCAAAATTGTTGACTATTTAAATGCTACAGCCGCCATTTTAAGTCGTACCGAACTGGAGCGTAAAAATTTGTACGCCACCAACACCATTAAGTTTATTGACAGCAGTTTAAATAATGCAGATGCAGACGTAAGGCGGGCTACTGACATGATGAATGAGTTTAGGAAAAAAAACAAAGTCTTTAATGTTACCGAAGAGATGATTTCAACCAACGAAAAGCTGAAAATGCTTGATGTTGAAAGGGAAGCTGAAAATGCGAAGCTTAAATATTTGAACAGTCTGGAAGACTACCTGCGCACCAAAACTGATTATACCAAAATTGCAGCACCCAGTTCGGTAGGTATACAAGAAGGCAATATTGTAAGCAGTGTGAGTACCATTACCGGTTTGGCGATTGAGCGCCAGAGCCTGGAATACACCACCAAAGAAGGGTCTATTTTATTTAAAGAATTGGACCGTCGCATTGATGCTGAGAAAAATGTATTGCTGGAAACCATTGGGGCCACCAAACGCACCATTAACGGCCAACTTATTAACATTAATCAACGTATCGGCAGGTTAGAATCTGAGCTGTCAAAATTGCCGGAAGACCAGCAAGAATTTCTTAAAATAGAACGCACCCTAAGCTTAAGCCAAGAGGCTTATGACATTTACTTGTCTAAACGTGGGGAAGCAGCTATTGTTAAAGCCGCTAATGTATCTGATATTGTGGTAATAGATGAGGCCAAAGATATTGGTAACGGCCCCATCGGACCTAAGAAGTCGTTAAATTATATGATGGCCTTAATGGTGGGCTTTTTCTCGCCCATGTTCCTCATTTTTGTGGTGTATTTGTTAGACAATACCATTCATGGGTCTGATGAAGTTGAGAAGTTGAGTAAAATCCCCATTATTGGTCTGATAGGTAAGTACAATTACAAAAACAATCTGGTGGTTTACGAAAAACCTAAGTCGGCCGTAGCCGAGTCTTTTCGCGCCATCCGTTCGAGTTTGCAGTTTATTTATAAAAATCAGCCCAACCCTGAGAACAAAGGTCGAACTTTGATGGTGACTTCTTCTGTGAGTGGTGAAGGTAAAACGTTTTGTTCTATTAATATGGCGACTGCCTATGCCTTATCGGGTAAAAAAACCATACTATTGGGTTTAGATTTGCGGAAGCCTAAAATTTTTGGAGATTTTAATATTCAAAACGATTTGGGAATTGTTAATTACCTTATTGGCGACAGTACTCTGGAAGAAGTAACCTTAAAAAGTCATATCGAGAATTTGGATGTGATACCATCAGGTCCCATACCACCCAATCCGTCTGAAATATTGATGGGAGACAATCTCAAAGTCTTTATGGCACATTTGAGGGATAACTATGATATTATAGTAATGGATACGCCCCCTTTGGGCTTGGTGACCGATGCTCTGGAATTGTCGAATTTTGCCGACGCCACGGTATTTCTGGTGAGGCTGGATTACACCAAAAAGGGTATGTTGTCTCTGGTAAATGCCAAATATCGTACCGGCGAATTGAAGAATGTATATTATTTACTCAACTTTTATAAGCATAAATCCAATCACAATTATGGCTATGGTTATGGCTATGGTTATGGCTATGGTTATGGATACGGAGTATATGGCAATGCCTATCACGAGCGCGACAAGAAAGGATTGGTATCCAGACTAAAAAGACTTTTGAAGCGTTTACAATAAAACACATACATGACACGAGGTCAAAAGCTTATTAAACGTTTATTTGATTTGCTGTTGGCTATAGTCTTGTTAATTCCTGTGAGTCTTTTAATAATTGTTTTAATGCTGATTTGCGCGGTTGAAACCCGAAGTAACGGGCTTTACCGGCATGCGCGCATCGGTCAATACGGACAACCGTTTGTTATGTATAAACTTCGCACCTTAAAAAACGAACCCCATTATTTAGGGAAGTTAGAACAAAGCGCCACCCGCAGCGGTAAATGGATCAGAGCCCACAAATTAGACGAGTTGCCACAATTATACCATGTACTAACAGGTGAGATGAGTTTTGTAGGTCCCAGACCTGATGTTCCCGGTTTTGCCGATAAGCTTGAGGGAGCAGATAGGGTGATCTTGAGTGTTAAACCCGGAATTACAGGACCGGCAACCCTTAAATATAAGCATGAGGAGCAGTTGCTGGCGCTTCAAGATAACCCTGAAACATACAATAGAACGATTATTTGGCCCGATAAGGTGAAAATTAATAAAAACTACGCGGAAAATTGGAGTTTTTACTTAGATTTGGACTGCCTTTTAAAATCTTTATTTTGAAGTATATGAATAAAAAAACAGATAAAATAGCCATCATTGGTCTTGGGTATGTAGGATTACCCTTAGCGGTTGAATTTGCTAAGAAATATCCTGTGATTGGATTTGATATCAACCGTAAGCGTGTAGCCGAACTACGCCAGGGAAAAGACCATACACTAGAGGTGGAAGATGCCCATTTAATGTCGGTGTTGAACGATCAACCTGATACCACCGGTCTTTTGGTGACTTACGATTTAGCAGATTTAAAAGATTGTAACATTTACATAGTTACCGTACCAACACCTACCGATGCGCTCAACAAACCCGATTTTACACCTTTGATAAAGGCCAGTGAAACTGTGGGTAATGTACTCAAAGCTGATGATATTGTTATTTACGAGTCTACGGTGTATCCCGGTGCTACAGAAGAGGTGTGTGTGCCCATCCTGGAAAAGGTAAGTGGATTAACCTACAATACGGATTTTTATGCAGGGTATTCACCTGAGCGCATTAATCCGGGTGATAAAGAACACACCGTTACCAAAATATTAAAAGTAACCTCGGGGTCTACACCCGAAATAGGTGAAATAGTAGATGCCTTGTACCGATCGGTGATTACGGCAGGTACGCATTTGGCACCTTCCATAAAGGTGGCAGAAGCGGCTAAGGTGATTGAAAATTCGCAACGCGATATCAATATTGCTTTTGTGAATGAGTTGTCGAAGATTTTTAGAATTCTCGACATCGATACCGAAGCTGTTTTAAAAGCAGCAGGTACCAAGTGGAATTTTTTAAACTTCAAACCCGGACTGGTGGGCGGACACTGTATAGGAGTCGATCCGTATTACCTGGCCCAAAAAGCCATTGAATGTGGTTATAATCCGGAGATTATATTGGCGGGTCGTAAGATGAATGATAGTATGGGTAGTTATGTAGCCACCGAAACGGTTAAAATGATGATCAATGAAGGTGTCACCATCAAAGGTTCCAAAGCACTGGTTTTGGGCATTACCTTTAAAGAGAATTGTCCGGATATTAGAAATTCAAGGGTTATCGACATCATACAGGAATTGAGAAGTTATCACGTCAATGTAGATGTGTTTGATCCGTGGGCTTCTCAAGAGGAAGTTCAGGAAGAATACGGATTAGAATTATTAAGCGATATAGCACAACTAGGAGAGGACTACCATGCCATCATTTTAGCGGTATCTCATAATGAATTTTTAGAACTAAATGTTGAGGCGCTTAAGGCAGCTAATGGTGTTATATTTGATGTGAAGTCTTTGTTTCCTAAGGAAATGGTGAATGCGAGGTTGTGATTGGAAGTTAATTTAGGGGAGCAGAGAGAAGAGAACAGAGAACAAAGAACAGAGAACAGAGAACAGAGAGAAGAGAACAGAGAGAAGAGAACAGAGAGAAGAGAGAAGAGAGAAGAGATTCAGATAGTTATTTGGAGAGAAATGGAAAATCTTAAATTAAAAGGACGTCATTCTCCCCTCCAGGGAGGGGATTAAGGGGTGGGTACTTGACAGAGAATTTCTATTTTATCAATCAACGAATTAAATAAATTAATGCCTAAAATAATTCCATATCAGCATAAATTAGTGGCATTGGCGAAAGCATTAAGAAGTAAAATGACCTATGGTGAAATTGCATTATGGAGAGAAATAAAAGGTAAAAAGTTAGGTTATAAATTTAGCAAGCAAATACCAATTGATAGTTATATTGTTGATTTTTATTGTAAAGAACTTAAATTAGCTATTGAAGTTGATGGAGGAATACACTTTACTGAAGAACAGGAAAAATATGATCATCAAAGACAAAAAAAGTTAGAATCTTTAGGAGTGAAACTAATTCGGTTTAGTGATGATGATATTAAAAATAATTTAGATACAGTGTTAGATGAATTGAAAAACAAAATT
This sequence comes from Paucihalobacter ruber, assembly GCF_006494535.1. Classification (GTDB taxonomy): domain Bacteria; phylum Bacteroidota; class Bacteroidia; order Flavobacteriales; family Flavobacteriaceae; genus Paucihalobacter; species Paucihalobacter ruber. The sequence continues at coordinate 93,724 of NZ_VHIQ01000003.1, read as the reverse complement.
GAAATCTTAAACAACGATGATAATTAAAGATTTCATTTTTTAGGAAATCTGGTATAAACCCACCCCTAGCCCCTCCCAGGAGGGGAATAACCTTGTAAGATTTACTTTATAACGGCTATTAAATAACTTAACAGCAAATAAAATTTAAAGGAATAAAATAATTTTGTATTTATTAGTAAATTAAATTAAAAAATCGCCATTCTCCCCTCATGGGAGGGGATTAAGTGGTGGTTAAAGCCAAACTTCTGTAAACTACAAGATATTAAAAAAATAATAGTTAATCCTATAAACATTATAAATTTGAAAACTATCTTTTATAATGAAATATTAAATTAAGCAGACGTCATCTTCCCCTCCTGGGAGGGGATTAAGGGGTGGGTCATTTCATAATTGCTTGAAAACATGAATTTTTTAAAGTAGTTCTAATTTAGTAAAATAAATAATTAAAATGATAACACAAAACATATCAAAACACCGTTTTTTAATCACAGGAGGTGCCGGATTTATTGGCAGTAACCTGGTAGGATACCTGCTAAAACACGGCGCTGTGAAGGTGCGGGTTTTGGATAATTTTTCGAATGGCTACAGGCATAACCTTACCGAGTTTTTGGAACATCCCGCATTTGAATTAATGGAGGGTGATATTAGAGACCTGGCCACTTGCGAGTTGGCTATGAAGGATATTGATTATGTGAGTCATCAGGCCGCTTTAGGTTCGGTACCGCGATCACTTTACGATCCGGCTACTACCAACGCCGTGAATATTAACGGCTTTTTAAATATGATGATTGCGCTCAAAAATAGCAACACCGTGAAGCGCATGGTCTATGCGGCTTCCAGTTCTACTTATGGCGACAGTAAAAGTTTGCCCAAGGTTGAAAATGTGATTGGTAAACCGTTATCGCCTTATGCGGTGACCAAATACGTAAATGAGCTTTATGCCGATGTGTTTGCTTCGGCTTATGGCACCGATACCATTGGTTTGAGATACTTTAACGTTTTTGGCCCAAAACAGAGTCCGAATGGCGCTTACGCAGCGGTGATCCCCCTATTTATGCAGGCGTTGAAAGACAACCAAACGGCAAAAATTAATGGTGATGGTGAGCAAACGCGGGACTTTACCTATGTAGATAATGCCGTTCAGGCTAATGTCAAAGGGTTTTTTGCACCCGCAACCGCAGCTAACGAAGTCTTTAATGTGGCTTGTGGCGAACGTATTTCTGTGAATCAGTTGTGGCAGTATTTAAAAGAAGCCGCCGGTTCAAATTTAGAGCCTACTTATGGTCCGCCAAGAAAAGGTGATGTGCGCGATTCGTTAGCTGATATCAGCAAGGCAGAACGGTTGCTTGGGTATGATCCTGAGGTAACGGTGCGTGAGGGATTGGGGCTTACCTGGGATTGGTTTGTTGGGTAGTGAAACTTCAAATTCCAAATTTCAAATTTCAAACTCATTACTCCGAACTCATAACTCGAAACTACGAGAGTCAACAGTCTTAATACTTTCGTCTTATTACTTAATACTCACATCTACTCCCGTATAATCTGCTCCGGAAAGACCACCACACTTTCAAATCCGTTGGCAGCAACTGCAGCCACACCAAAGTAGTAATTGTCAATGACGATACCTTCCAGAGTAAAATTATCGACATCACCCACATAGCGGCTGTGATCCCAGGTGGGTGAGGTGGTATCGCGCCAGTAAATTTTATAGCCAACTGCTCCTTCAACTTTGTCCCATTTTAACTTGGCCGATGGTTGTACAATGCCGCCAATACCCACATTTTTTGGTGCCGGTGGTGCCCATGCCAGGCTGGCCATATTAATGGCGTTAACGGCGGTAAGCTTAGCGGCATAATCAAAATTAACGCCTTCAATTACGTCGCCATAGGCAATACCATTTTCTACACGAATATCCTGATGCTGACGGTTATAATTTTCATGGGCTTCCATGATTCTGATGCCTGAAAATCCCAGATCGTTAAACGGACGGTGATGACCGCCACGACCAAATCTGTCGAGTCTGTAAACCATCATGGGGTTCATTTCGGGCATATAGGTTTTGGTAGTTTTATGAACGTAGCGCGCCAGTTGACGTGAAATACCATCTACTTCGCCACCGTAAAATCTGCGGGCGTTGCGCTGGCGTTCTGTTTCGGTTGGCGGCACAGGCTCAGAGAAAATGCGGAAAGTGCGATTATCAATCACCCCGTCAACACCTTCGATGTTGCCAATCATGTCGTTATTCAATACGCCAATAATGTCCCAGCCATTGTCCTGTGCGTATTTTGCTAATCCGGCACCACCAAACAATCCTTGTTCTTCACCTGATAACCCAACATAAACCACGCTGCTTTCAAACTGATATTTCGACAACACTCTTGCGGCTTCTATAGCGCCGGCCATACCGGAGGCATTGTCGTTGGCACCGGGTGCATCGATGGTAAAGTCCATTGTATTACTGGCGCGCGAATCGATATCGCCACTCATAATGATGTAGCGATTTGGGTATTTGGTACCTTTTTGAACGGCTACCACATTCACAACCCAAGCGTCTTTTGGTACGCGATTGTTACCTTCTTTTGTAACAAAATCTTTTTGATAAAAGACATCCAGACAATTATTACAGTTGGCTGAAATCTTCTCGAATTCATTTTTAATCCATCGTCTGGCGGCTCCAATGCCACGCGTATCAGACACCGTGTCGCTAAAGGTGTTTCGGGTGCCAAAATTAGCCAGTGTTCTGATATCGTTTTCAATACGTTCTGCGGAAACTGCATTGATGATGTCGTATATCTTTTGATTTGTTTGGGCTTTGGTTAAAAAAGGAGATAAAACAAATAGAAGAATCACTAGCTTTTGCATTGGAAATGGTTTTTAGTTCTTCACAAATTTAACCAATAATTCCCTTACCGCATTGGTGTCTTTTATATAATAATTGGCTTTGGTTTTTTTAGAACCTACCTTTATGGTATACGATTTTTCGGGTAAGGCCTCGAAGGTAAATTCGTCGGTCCAGTCATCACCAATAGCTACTATGTTATCGTATTGTTTTGCAGTAATTAATCGCGAGGTTGCCCGGCCTTTGTTAACATTGCTGCCTTTTATTTCGATGACCTTATTACCTTCCAGAACCGATAAATCGTTGTTGGAGATTAAGCTTGTCAATACGGTGTTGAGTTCCATAGTTCTTATTTGTGCCAGTTCGGGGTCGGCTTTGCGGTAATGCCAGGCCAGTGAGTATTTTTTCCTTTCAATGAAGGTTCCCGGCGTTCTGTCGACAAAGGTTTCTAAAATGGGCAGAATGTTCTCCATCCACTGTGTTTTAACCTGCTCTAACATTTTCCAGTCTTTATTTTTAGATTTTAACCAAACGCCGTGATCGGTGATGAGGTTAAAATCGTAATCGCTTAGCCAGCGCTCAAATGTTTCGCGATCTCTTCCGCTGATGAGAACCAGATCGGTATTTGGTAGGCTGTTCAATTTAAGCAGTAAGGCTATCAGGTCTTCATCGGGTGAGGCATCTTGCGGATTGTTGGTAAAGCCAACCAAGGTTCCGTCATAATCTAACAACAAGAGGTTTTTTTGTGCGTTTTCAAAATCGGAGACCATTTTTGCGGACACATTTGTGTCTAATGCACGCGTTATTGAAGTTTCTCTGTATTTTTTAGTTGAATTGAGCGAACTCATAAATTCATCGGCCCATTTTTCTACGCTGTAGCGTTTGAGTCGTTTTTGGAGAATATGAAGTCGGCGTGATTGTTCCGCTTCAGGCATCTCCAGAGCTATTTTTAAGGTGTCGGCTATTTGCTCAAAATTGTTGGGATTGATGAGCAGTGCTTCGTTCATTTCTTTCGAGGCACCGGCCATTTCGCTTAACACCAACACCCCGTGTCCATTGGTGCGTGTGGCGATATATTCCTTAGCTACCAAATTCATACCGTCGCGTATTGGCGTTATCAATGCTACCTGCGATGAGGTGTATAAATCGATTAAATTTTCAAAGGGCATCGAGCGGTAGTAATACCAGATGGGTGTCCAGCTTACGGTGGCAAATTGACCGTTAATTCTGCCAACCAGCTCATCGGTTTCGCGTTTTAATTTTTTGTATTGTGGCACATCAGAGCGCGATGGCACCGCCAGCATAATTAGCCTTACTTTCTCTTTAAACTCCGGATATTTATTTAAAAAATACTCAAATGCCCGAATGCGGTTGGGGATGCCTTTGGTATAATCCATTCGATCAATAGACAAAACGAGTTTGGTATCGGCATCTGATTGAATATGGTCGTCGAGACGTTTTTGCAGTTCCGATTTTTGGCTTTCGTCCTGATTGAGGTGCGCCAGGGCTGCGTTGTGAAACTTGTTGTAATCTATTCCCATAGGAAATGAATCCACTTTAATAGTTCGGTCGGCCATTGAAATTTCGTTGAAGTTCACTTCTAAACGCATGATACGTTTGACTGAACTTAAAAAATGGCGCTCGTAATCGTAGGTATGAAAGCCCAGTAAGTCGGCACCGAGCATGCCATCCAGCACTTCTTCGCGCCATGGAAATGTGCGGAATATTTCGTAGGAAGGAAACGGTATGTGTAGGAAAAAGCCAATGGAAGTATTGGGTTTTTTGTCTTTGATGAGTTTTGGCAACAATAACAATTGGTAGTCGTGTACCCAAACGGTATCGCCATCTTCAATGTGTTCTAAAACGACTTCGGCAAATTTTTCGTTCACGCGCTTGTAGGCTTGCCATTGTTCGTGTTCAAACTCGGTGTATTCCATAAAGTAGTGGAACAGCGGCCAAAGGGTTTTGTTGCTAAACCCGAGATAATAATTGTCGATATCATCTTGAGTTAAGGACACTGCCTCGCATTTTTCCTTTTTAACCGCTTGTTTTACAAGACTTTTAAGATTATCATCTAATTCCTCTTCAGTTAAACCCGACCAGCCAATCCAGATACCATTACCATCAGCATGAACCGATTTTAGGCCTGTAGCTAAACCGCCTACACTTGGCACTACCTCCAGTTTATCATTATTTAATTTAATTTGTAGTGGAAGTCTGTTGGAAACAATAATCGTTTTATTCACAATGCTATTCTTAGATTAATACTTAGTTTTGTAATTTAACGAAAAAAATTGTGTTAACCATAAAAAGAAAGATTTGAAAGACAATTTACATTATGGCATTATAGGAAATTGCCGAAGCGCTGCGCTTATTTCAAAAACAGGTTCTATCGACTGGTGTTGCTTGCCCGAGTTTGACTCTTCGTCGGTATTTGCTAAAATTTTAGACGATAACATTGGTGGCCACTTTGGATTTATTGTAGATGAAAGTTATCAAATTACCCAATTCTACCTCAATCAAACTGCTATTTTGGTAACGAGATTTAGTAACGGACTCGATACTTTTGAAGTACACGACTTTATGCCGCGCTATCATAAAACAAATACCAAATACCAAGCACCGCCCGAAATTGTTCGATATATCAAATATATTTCAGGAAAGCCCACATTTAAATTAGATTATCAGCCCAAATTGGAATATGCCATTGGTGTTACCGACACCTATGTAAAGGATGAATTTATTGTAAGTCTAACACATAGTGAAAAGTTCGACACACTTTTTATGTATTCTAATTTAGACCTTCAACAAATTGTAAATAGTGAACCTATTTTGCTCATCGCGGATGCGTTTTTCCTTTTAGGCTATAACGAAAAAGTATTTAAGCCAACTGTTGACAATATGTATTTAGAGCACCAACGCACTAAGGTGTATTGGTTGAATTGGATAGATAAAACTCCTAAATACAATTTATATAACGAAGAAATTTTAAGAAGTGCGGTTACCTTAAAGTTACTAAGCTATGATAAAACGGGTGCCGTTTTGGCAGCTGCAACCACTTCATTACCAGAAACTATTGGCGAAGTGCGCAATTGGGATTACCGTTTTTGCTGGATTCGGGATGCTTCGATGGTGATTAAAGTGTTGTCTCATTTAGGACATCGCAGTGCCGCGCAGCGGTATTTGCAATTTATTATTGATTTGATACCCGATAAAGACGAAAAACTTCAAATCATGTATGGGATCAATAAAGAAAAGCAACTCACAGAGCTTACCTTAAATCATTTATCGGGTTACCAAAATTCCAGACCGGTGCGCATTGGCAATGCCGCATACATGCAAAAGCAAAACGATATTTATGGTATTTTGATGGATGTGATTAACCAGCAGTTTGAAAAATTTACTGTTGATGTTGAAAGAACTGAAGAACTTTGGACCATCACTAAAGGCATAGTTTGGGTAGTTGAAAAACACTGGCGCGAAGCCGATAAAGGTATTTGGGAATTTAGAACCGAAGACCGACATTTCACTTTCTCAAAAGTACTGTGTTGGGTAGCCGTGGACAGAGCTATTAAAGTAGCCGAAAAATTGGATAAATACCGAAAAATCAATAAGTGGAAACTCCTTGAAGCCGAAATAAAAAACGATATTTTTGAGAAAGCGTGGAATGAAGATGTAAAGGCGTTTACCCAATCTTATGGCAGTAAATACCTGGATGCCTCGGTACTGTTAATGGAAAATTACGGATTTATTGAAGCCAAAGACCCAAAATATGTGAGTACGGTTTTGGCTATTGAAAAAGAATTGAGTTACGACGGCTTGATGTATCGTTATAAAAATGAAGACGATTTTGGATTACCAAGCTCCTCGTTTACCATTTGTACGTTTTGGTTTATCAACAGTTTGTACAAAATAGGTGAGCGGCTCAAAGCCAAAAAAATGTTCGATAAATTATTGACTTATAGTAATCATTTAGGATTGTTTAGCGAAGACATTGATTTTAAAACCAAACGTTTGTTAGGGAATTTTCCGCAGGCCTATTCGCATTTGGCATTGATAGAAACGGCTATTAATTTATCTGAAATTACTGAGGAGGAAAAGGTGAAGCATACGATGGCTTAAAGTAAAGAAATATAAAAAGTCCATTGATGACTTAATAATTAAAATGCACCGCGAAGTCGCCAAGAACGCTAAGGTTTTGTCAATAATTTTTTTCAACATCTGATGCCTACATCTAGCGCTCGTCATAGAATAGCACCAGAAGCACTGTATTTTATATTGTGTTGAGCTACATTATTTCAAAAAGGAAGACCTCGCAGTCCCAATTGCCATCGGGACTATGAGGTCTGGTATGTGTTATATGAAATTTTAACCGTTTAGAAACAGTACTTATTCTCGGCCTTTACCTTTTCGGCGATGGTGTTTCTCAATTCAACTACGTTAGGGTAGTTGTTGTATTTGGTGAAACGTTTTAAGCCCATGAGCATCATTTTTTGTTCATCGCCTTCAGCGAATGATATGATACCTTCCATACCGTTTTTCTTGATAATTTCAACGGCATTGAACAAGTACAATTTGGCCATGGCGATTTGTTCTTTTTGAGAATCTTCACCGAATCGTTTGGCATTCTTTTCGGTTCTTAATACAGCAGATTCTGCCAAGTAAATTTCGATCAGTATATTTGATGCAGCTAGAAGCAATTGTTGATGTTGGTCTAAATCGGGTCCGAATTTTTGAACCGCAGCACCTGCCACCATTAAAAATACTTTTTTAAGCTTGGCAATCATTTCCTTTTCTTCGGCAAATAATTCAGAATAATCAGGAATATCAAAAGACGGAATGCCCATTAATTCTTCCTGAACTTTCATGGCGGGCGACAGTAGATCTACATGACCTTTCATGGCTTTTTTAACCAACATTCCCACAGAGAGCATTCGGTTAATTTCGTTGGTACCTTCGTATATTCTGGCAATTCTGGCATCTCTCCAGGCGGCTTCCATAGGTGTTTCTTCAGAGAAGCCCATACCACCAAAAATCTGTATACCTTCATCGGCACAGTTTTGAACATCTTCAGACACTGCCACTTTTAAGATGGAACATTCTATGGCGTATTCTTCAACCCCTTTCAATTCTGCTTCCTGGTGACTGTTACCGGCGGCAACGCGCATTTCAATGCGGTCTTCAATGTTTTTAGCAGCTCTGTAGGAGGCTGACTCACCGGCATAAGCGCTGGTTGCCATTTCGGCCAATTTAGATATGATAGCACCAAAATCGGCAATAGGTGTGTTAAATTGCTTGCGCTCTGTGGCGTATTTTACTGCGTGAGTAGTAATGCGGCGTTGCGAATCTAAACAAGCGGCAGCCAGTTTAATTCTTCCAACGTTTAAGGCATTCATGGCAATTTTAAAACCTTCGCCACGACCGGCCAGCATATTTTCAACCGGCACCATACAATCGTTAAAAAATACCTGACGCGTTGAAGAGGCTCTAATACCGAGTTTGTGTTCTTCTTCGCCTAAGGTGATGCCATTTGCCGGATCATTTTCTACGATGAAACCGGTAATATTTTTATCGTTTTCAATTCTGGCAAATACAATGAACAACTTGCAGAATCCTGCGTTGGAAATCCACATTTTTTGTCCGTTAATCTTATAATGTTTACCATCGGCAGTGAGTTCGGCTGTTGTTTTACCCGAATTGGCATCGCTACCCGCGCCCGGTTCGGTTAAGCAATAAGCGCCAAACCATTCGCCACTGGCCAATCTTGGCACGTATTTTTGTTTTTGTTCTTCGGTTCCGTAGAGGGTAATTGGCATGGTGCCAATACCGGTATGTGCGCCAAAAGCCGTGCTAAACGAGCCGGTACCACTCGAAATATAGTCGCATACCAGCATGGTAGACACGAAGCCCATTCCCAAACCGCCGTATTCCTCAGGTACTGCAACACTCAAAAAGCCTAGGTCGCCCGCTTTGCGCATACAAGCTTCGGTAAAAGCGAAGTCTTTCTTTTCGAAGCGTTCGCGGTGTGCAATGATTTCACGGTCGTTGAATTCGATGACCGCTTCTTTCATCATATTTTGTTCTTCGGTAAAATCTTCAGGGGTGAAGACGTCATCGCAATGTGTTTCTTTCACGAGGAATTGTCCGCCGCGTAAGATTTCTTTTTCTTTAACTGTTGTGTTCATAGATTTTAATTTTAGAGAAGAGAGAAGAGAGAAGAGAAAAGAGACTTAATCCTTAAGCTTGTTTTGGAAGCTCATGGTCATTTTCTGAAATTCTTCTATTTTTTCTTCAAGGGTTGTTAATGTTTCTTGGTTTATATATGTTCTGTGATTTGCTATTAATAATTGGGTGCCTAATTCAAATGATGAGCCCAGAGCGATGTCTAAGTAATTACTGAACGATTTGTTGCTTTTAGCTGAACCTTCGGCAATATTACTGGGCATAGAAATAGAGCATCTACTCATTTGAGAAGAAAGATCATAAGGTTCATGTTGCGGAAATTGAACAAGTAAATCAGAGATGTCGAAAGAAATTTCTAATCCTAATTGCCAAATTTTCAAATTTTTGTAGTTATGTCTTTTCTTGGTACTCATAGATGTTAGTATTTAGAGAAGACCTGTCTGCCGACAGGCAGGGAGAAGAGAGAAGAGATAAATGTCAATCGTTTTAATGAAAAACATCTCTTCTCTCTGTTCTCTGTTCTATTTTCTCTGTTCTCAATATTTCTATTTCAAAAACTCAAATATCCCACAAGCGCCTTGCCCGGTACCAACACACATGGTTACGGCACCATATTTACCGCTCATGTTGCGTTTTCTCATTTCGTCGAAAAGTTGCACCGACAGTTTAGCACCGGTACAGCCCAGCGGATGACCTAAGGCTATGGCACCGCCATTAACATTAATGATGTCGGGATTGAGACCTAATTCTCTAATAACTGCTAGGGATTGTGAAGCAAATGCTTCGTTTAATTCTATCAGTTCTAAATCACTTTGTTTTAATCCGGCAAGTTTTAGAGCCTTCGGAATGGCCTTAACCGGACCAATACCCATAATTCGCGGTTCTACACCGGCAGCGGCGTAATTGACCATTCTCGCAATAGGTTCTAAGTTGAGTTCTTTAACCATTTCTTCGCTCATGAGCATTACAAAGGCAGCACCATCACTCATTTGAGATGAATTTCCTGCGGTGACACTACCACCTGCTGCGAACACTGCCGGTAATTTGGCAAGGGCCTCCTTACTAGTGCCTGCGCGCGGACCTTCATCCTTGGTTACGGTATATGATTTTGTGACTTTTTTGCCATTGTCATCAATATAAGTTTGGTCGACAGTTATGGGAACAATTTGCTCGTCAAATTTGCCTTCAGCTTGTGCCTTTAAAGCTTTCATGTGTGAGTTATAGGCAAATTCATCCTGATCTTCACGAGATACCTTAAATTGATTGGCAACCGCCTCGGCCGTGTTACCCATACCCCAGTAATAACTTTCATGGCCTGATTTGATAGTGTCGTAATTTAAATCGGGCTTAAAACCGGTCATTGGAACCGCACTCATGCTTTCGGCACCACCGGCAATAATGCAATGCGCCATGCCCGACTGTATTTTAGCTGTGGCAATGGCGATGGTCTCTACTCCTGAAGAGCAAAATCTGTTGACGGTGACTCCCGGAACTTCAATACTGTTCAAGCCAATAAGCGATATAAATCGCGCCATGTTAAGTCCTTGGGAACCTTCGGGCATAGCGTTGCCCACGATCACGTCGTCTATACGCGAGACATCCAATTGTGGCAATTCTTTCATCATGTACTGAATGGTTTCAGCACCGAGTTCGTCTGTTCTTTTAAATCTGAACGCGCCTTTTGGTGCTTTTCCAACGGCTGTTCTGTATGCTTTTACTATATATGCTGTTTTCATTTTAGAGGTATTAAGTATTAAGTATTAAGTATTAAGACTGAAGACTGAAGACAGAAGACAGAGAAGTTCAGACTTAATAATCAAATCATTTATTTTTATTTTTTAATGTTTTTTGAAACGAAAAATTCATATTTGAAACTTCAACCAGTTGGTTGATTACTGGTTGAACAACTTCTTCATTTATTAGTTTTAATCTTTTAGCAAGTATAAGTTGTGTGATTAATTCAAACGTTGATCCATTAGCAATACCTAAAAATTGAATAAACTCTTTATCTGAGTTCCGTCCTGAACCTTCTGCAATGTTAGAAGGGATTGAAACCGCACATTTTTTTATCTGATGAATAAGGTTGAATTTCTCATCTTCGGGCAGAATTAAAGAGATTTCATAAACCTCAACTGCTATTTCCATTGCTTTTTGCCATATTTTAAGTTTTTCGAAATTATGCATCCTATACAGTATTAAGATTAGAGTATTAAGTATTAAGACACATACCTTGATATTCAAAAGATAATTCGCTCGTTAAAAATCCATTTTTAAAATGAAACTCGTAATTTATCATAGTTATACTTATTTGTCTTAAAACTTGTGTCTTAATACTTAATACTAATTTCTTAAGGGTTTACCAGTTTTTAACATATGTTGTATACGCTCTAAGGTTTTGCGTTCTGTACAGAGCGACAAGAAAGCTTCGCGTTCTAAATCTAATAAGTATTGCTCGCTCACCAAGGTTGGTTCTGATAAATCGCCGCCTGCCATAACGTAGGCTAGTTTGTTGGCAATTTTTTTATCGTGTTCACTAATATAATGGCTGGCTTCCATAGCGTCTGTTCCAACTAAAAACATACCCAGGGCTTGTTTACCAAGTACCTTGATATCTTTTCTTGGAACCGGTTGGGTATAACCTTGATCGGCCAGTAGTCTTGCATAGGCTTTGGCTGTGGCAATTTGTCGGTCTTTGTTGACCACCACCACATCTTTTCCTTTTTGAAGGATGCCATAATCGAAGGCTTCGTAGGCTGAGGTGGCTACTTTGGCCATACCTATGGTTAGGAAATATTCCTGCAATACATTTAATTCTACATCGCCTTTTCTAAAGGTGTCCTGGGCTCTTAAAGCCATTTCTTTAGAACCGCCGCCACCGGGAATAACACCTACACCAAATTCAACAAGTCCGATATAGGTTTCGGCTGCCGCTACCACTTTATCGGCGTGCATAGACAATTCGCAACCACCGCCAAGTGTCATTCCGTGCGGTGCTGCAATAGTTGGAATAGAGGAGTAGCGCATGCGCATCATGGTATCTTGAAAATATTTGATAGCCATGTTAAGCTCATCGTATTCTTGTTCAACGGCCATCATAAAAATCATACCGATATTGGCTCCAACTGAAAAGTTTGCTGCTTGGTTTCCAACTACGAGTCCGTCAAAATCTTTTTCGGCCAAGTCGATGGCTTTGTTAAGTCCTGCTAAAACATCACCGCCAATGGTATTCATTTTACTTTGGAATTCACAGTTTAAAATGCCGTCTCCTAAATCTTCAATTACTACTCCGGAGTTTTTAAATACCTCGTTAGATTTACGTATGTTATCTAAAATAATAAAGGCATCTTGTCCGGGGATTTTTTCTTGCGATGTCTTATCGATATCGTATGCGTAACTGGCTCCATCTTTCACGGTATAGAACGTTTTACTTCCGGTTGAAAGCATGGCTTGTACCCATGGTGCAACGTTAAAACCTTCTGCTTTTGCTAATTCTAATCCTTTTTCAACACCAACGGCATCCCATATTTGAAACGGACCGTGTTCCCAGCCGAAACCGGCTTTCATGGCATCATCAATTTTATAAAGCTGGTCTGTTATTTCCGGAATTCGGTGTGATACATAGGCGAACAGTGCCGCAAGATTTTTACGGTAAAATTCGCCTGCTTTGTCTTTTCCATTGACTAAAATCGGGAAACGATCAATAACTTTATCAACTGTTTTGGTAAGCTCTAAAGTGGCGAACTTAGCCGATTGCTTATCGCGGTATTCAAGGGTGTTTAAATCTAAAGACTTGATGTCTTTACCTTCTTTTTTGTAAAATCCTTGTCCGGTTTTACTGCCCAGCCATTTGTTTTCTACCATTTTACTGATAAAATCTGGTAGTTTGAACAGCTCGTGTCGTTCGTCTTTTGGGCAGTTATCAGCAATACCGTTAGCCACGTGCACCAAAGTATCCAAGCCTACAACATCTACAGTTCTAAAGGTGGCTGATTTTGGACGGCCAATGACCGGTCCGGTTAGTTTATCAACCTCTTCGATAGTAAGATTCATATCTTTTACCATATGGAATAAGCTCATAATGCTAAAAATCCCGATACGGTTACCAATAAAGGCCGGAGTGTCTTTGGCTACCACTGATGTTTTTCCGAGGAATTGTTCGCCATAACCGTTTAAAAAGTCCAGGACTTCCTGAGATGTTTTAGGCCCGGGAATAATCTCGAATAATTTTAAGTAACGTGCCGGATTGAAGAAGTGTGTGCCACAAAAGTGTTTTTGAAAATCATCGCTGCGGCCTTCGCTCATAAACTGAATAGGAATGCCCGAGGTATTTGAGGTGATGAGCGTTCCGGGTTTGCGATATTTTTCCAGATTTTCAAACACCTGTTTTTTAATGTCCAGGCGTTCTACTACCACTTCAATGATCCAATCAACATTGGCAATTTTAGCAATATCATGTTCCATGTTACCGGTAGTAATGCGCTGTGCAAAACTTTGGTGGTAAATAGGAGATGGTTTAGACTTTAATGCGGCAGTAAAGGAGTCGTTGACGATTCTGTTTCTTACCACTTTGTCGTTTAAGGTAAGGCCTTTAGCTTTTTCGGCGTCGTTGAGTTCTCTTGGAATGATGTCTAACAATAACACCTCTACGCCAATATTGGCAAAATGGCAAGCGATGCCGCTACCCATAATACCAGACCCAATGACTGCTATTTTTTTAATTCTGCGTTTGCTCATTGTATTTAAGTATAGATTCTTTTTGGTTATATATTTTTTTATTTGAAATCATATTATTGATCACATCGGCCACTTCGTAAAAGTGCCTTAGTTGTTCTTCTGACACATTTTTTTTTATAGTGTCATTAAAAATTAAAACCCGTTCCTTAGAATAATTTCTTTTTTCTTTTCCAAAATCTGTTAGATAAATTAACACACCGCGACCGTCTTCTGGATTGGGTTTTCGTATAATTAAACCTTTGTCTTCCATAGCTTTCAAAGTTCTTGAAAGACTGGTGGCTTCCATACCCATTTTGGGGCCTAACGAAGTAGATGGGGTGCCATTTTCTGGATCAATACTTAATAAAGCAAAACCCGTAGCCATGGTGGTATCGAATTTTGCAGCTTCTTCATTATACATTTTATTGACAGCCAACCAGGTGGTTCTAAGTACGTAGTCGATGGTTTTATCTTTCATCTAAATATATTTAGTTGTAAAGATAATAAAAAATACTATGCATGCATAGTATTTAAATAAAAATTATGCACGCATAGTATAACTATAAAAAAAGCACCTCATTTAGAGATGCTTATTGTTTTAAATTTTAAAATATGTTAGCCCATTTTACCATTTATCGCTCCGGCAACGGCACCAATAATAGCTGTTGAAACTATTGTAATGGCTGTATCCATTGCGAACATTTCGTAGGTAGAACCATTAGCCATGGCCATGTTGAAAAAATTGTAAAACAAGGCGGTGAACAGACCAATGATGGCACCGCCTTTTAAACCGGTTGTGGCTGTTGAGATTTGCGCCCATTTAGTAAAAATGTAAGCGACAAAAAGTCCGTAGGTAAGACAACCCAGAAAAATCATAAGCATTGTTTGTGTAGTTTCCTCAGGTTGTTCGGGGAAGAAGTCTTTAAACAGGATGCCGTAAAATAACCATCCCAATAGAAAATAAACAATACCAGCGACAGCGCCGGAAACCAGAAAGTTTTTAGTTTTCATTTTAATTGATTTAATTAGTTAGATGACACTAAAATTACTAAAAAAACAATTAAAATATAAATATATTGTTAAATAAATGAAAATACCTTAGTGTTAGATCCAAGGAAATGCAACGTTTAGGAATAAATTTTTTGATACAAATCGTCGTATTTATTTCTAATCACTTCACGTTTCATTTTCATGGTAGGCGTAAGGTGACCGTCGTCAATAGACCAGACATCCTCGGTGAGTTCAAACTTTTTAATTTGTTCCCATTTGCCAAAACGCTGATTACTCTTTTCTATTTCTTTTTGAATTCGGTCAATCACCACCTCTGAAGTGGCAATGCTGTGGTTATCGTCTTTAATATTGTATTTTTTGTAGTGAATCCAATCTCTCACAAATTCGAAGTTGGGTTGGATAATAGCAGCCGGCATTTTTTCGCCTTCGCCGATTACCATTACCTGTTCTATAAATCGGGACTGTTTGAGTTCGTTTTCCAAAAGGGTTGGAATGATGTATTTACCGCCTGAAGTTTTAAACATTTCCTTTTTGCGACCGGTAATTTTGAGGAATCCGTCGGCATCTATTTCGCCTTTATCGCCTGTGTGGAAATATTCTCCCGTCATGACGCTGGCGGTTTTTTCTTCGTCTTTGTAGTAACCGAGCATTACATTAGGTCCTTTAATAAGTATTTCGCCATCTTCGGCGATTTTAACTTCAACATTGGCAATGGGTTTACCAACGGCACCAACTTTAAAATGCTTATCCTTATACATTCCTACTGAAACAACAGGAGATGTTTCGGTTAGTCCATAACCTTCCATGACCTGCATACCGGCTGCGCAAAAGATACGGGATAATCTTGGCTGAAGTGCGGCACTTCCGGACACCATGGTTTTTAGTTCGCCACCTAAAGCAGCCTGCCATTTGCTAAAAATCAGTTTGCGTGCGATGCTTAATTTAAACTCATACCACCAGCCATTGGCGCCGTAAGGTTCCCAAATTTCGCCCAATTCAACTGCCCAATAAAAGAGCTTTTGTTTGATACCGGTCAGTTCTTCGGCTTTGGCCATGATTTTATCGTAAACTTTTTCGAGTAAACGCGGCACAACACTCATTAAATTAGGTTTAATTTCTTTGGCATTGTCACCAATTTTGTCTAGACCTTCTGCAAAATAAATTTCAACAGCGGCATATTGATAAATATAAATAAGCACCCGTTCAAAAATGTGACAAATTGGTAAAAAACTTAGTATTCTTGGTTGTTCTCCTACAATAGGCAACCTTGGAATGCTATCTAATACATTACTGGTAATATTCCAGTGGCTCAACATAACGCCTTTAGGTCTTCCGGTGGTACCTGAGGTGTAAATGATAGTAGCTAAATCGTCCGGTTTCACATCATCTTTTCTGGCTTCAACCTCGGGTTGATTGCTTTGGTCTTCACCCAGTTTAAACAATTCAGAGTAATGCTCACAGCCTTCAATGTGATCAAAACTATACACCTCTTTGAGTTTTGTGTTGGCTTTAATAGTGTTGATTTTAGCCAGCACTTCTTCGTCTGATACAAAGCAGTAAATAGACTCGCTGTGGTTTAAAACATACTCATAATCTTCAGCCGAAATGGTTGGATATATTGGGATGTTTTGTGCACCAACCTGCAAAATGCCAATATCCATAATGTTCCACTCAGTTCTGTTGGTGGAAGATATCAATGCGATTTTATCATTTTTATGAACGCCCATTCGCAAAAGCGCACGGCTTACAGCGTTGGCTTTATCCAGGTATTCCTGAGTTGAAGTAGATTGCCAAACACCATTGTATTTGGTAACTAAGGCGTTTTTTAAGGGTTTATTAGCAAGTTGATAATAAGGAAAATCGAAAAGTCTGGTAACTTTAGTCATTATGCTTAGATTAGAAAAACTAGGGTTGAGTTCTACGAAAATAGAAAAAATTACCTTAAAAAATTATTAAATATGAATATTATGTAACTCATACTTGTAAATATTTAATGTGTATTAATCAAAACAGCGTATTCTTAACTGTAGTCTGTAAACACAAGACTTGAAAGTAAATCATTTACAGGTTGGTTGTCTTTATAATTTTAAAATGTGTTCACGGTAAAATCGCTTAAAACTTTTAGATGATGACTTTTGTCTAAAGAAACCTTAAAAACCAATTTAATTCTTATGAGTTTTCCTCAATCCACTTTCTAGCATTAACAAAGGCTTCTAACCATGGCGATACAGTATCTTGTCGGTCTTTTGGGTAATAAGCCCAATTCCAAGGGAAGATAGAGCGCTCAATATGAGGCATGGTCACCAAATGTCTTCCTGTTTTATCGCACATCATAGCGGTATTGAAGTCCGATCCATTAGGATTGGCGGGATAACCTTCATATCCGTATTTGGCAACAATGTTGTATTGGTCTTCGGGCATGGGCAAGCTAAATTTACCTTCGCCATGCGAAATCCATACGCCTAAAGTTGCACCTTCGAGTGATGATAGCATGACCGAATTATTCTTTTGAATCCTCACCGATGTAAAGGCGCTTTCGTGTTTGTGTGAATCATTATGAACCATTTTACCATGTTGTTCATGCTCGGGATTGATAAGTTCCAATTCCATCCATAACTGGCAGCCGTTGCAAATACCAACAGATAGTGTATCTTCTCTTTTAAAGAAATTTTTAAGCGCGGTATTCGCCTTTTCGTTGTACAAAAATGCACCTGCCCAACCCTTAGCCGAGCCTAAAACATCAGAATTTGAGAAGCCACCAACAGCGCCTAAAAATTGAATGTCTTCTAAATTTTCACGCCCCGAAATTAAATCGGTCATATGAATATCTTTCACATCAAAGCCTGCCAGATACATGGCGTTGGCCATTTCGCGTTCTGAATTGCTGCCTTTTTCTCTAAGAATGGCGGCTTTTGGGCGATTTTCTGAATGTTCGAGTCGTGACTCGACCCTACCGGATAAATTAGATGGGAATATATATTTTAAAGGCTGATCTTTATAATGATCAAATCGCTGCTTGGCCAATCCATTAGCGGTTTGATGTGAATCAAATAAATAGGAAGTTTTATACCAGGTATCTCTCAACGGCGGAATAGAAAGATTAAAAACGCGGTTGAAATTGATAATACTTAAATCATGTCGGTCTACAACTTGACCAATTTTGTAAAACTTGATATTAGCCTTGCTTAAAGTTTGCTCGATGTTATCGTCTTTAGACTGAAATACAATGGCTGCATTTTCTGAGAACAACAGCTTGATAGAATTTTTCTCTCCAATAGCGGTGACATCCAGTTCGGCTCCTAAATCGTTACCAGCAAAACACATTTCGAGTAAGGTAGTGATTAATCCACCTGAAGCCACATCGTGTCCGGCTATAATTTGACCTTCATTAATACAATTTTGTATGGTGTTAAATACCGTTTTAAAATAGGCGGCATCTTGGATGGTTGGACTGTCTTCTCCTATTTTACTCAAGGTTTGGGCAAATGAGCTGCCACCTAATTTATAATCGTCGCCGGACAGATTGATATAATATATAGCGCCGCCGTCTTTTTGCAATACTGGCTCAACTACACGGTTAATATCGTTACAATGTCCTATGGCCGAAATGATAACAGTTCCCGGTGCCAGCACATCGCCATCGGGATATTTTTGCTTCATTGAAAGTGAGTCTTTTCCGGTAGGAACGTTAATGCCCAGTTCAATGGCAAATTCTGAAACCGCTTCAACAGCTTGATATAATCTGGCGTCTTCACCGGGATTTTTGCAAGGCCACATCCAGTTAGCCGATAATGAGATGCTGCTCAAACCGTTTTGTAATGGCGCCCAAATGATATTGGTCAAGGCTTCGGCGATACTATTGCGACTACCGGCAACAGGATTTATTAAGGCCGAAATTGGCGCATGCCCAACCGACGTTGCAATGCCTTCCTTGCCATTGTAATCTAAAGCCATTACGGCTACATTGTTAAGCGGTAATTGTAACGGACCTGCACATTGTTGTTTGGCAACCTTGCCCCCAACACAGCGGTCTACTTTGTTGGTGAGCCAATCTTTACAAGCCACAGCTTCTAGCTGTAAGACGTTGTCCAGATAATCAAAAAAGTGTTTTTCATCAAAAGTTATTTCATTATAAACACGTTTGATGGTTTGGTCTTCCATGATGGTTTTGGGCGAACTTCCAAACATATCGATTAGTTCCAAATCCATTGGTTTGCTATGTTTGGTTTCAGATTGAAACTTAAATCTGCCATCGCCGGTAACATCACCCACGCTATACATTGGAGCGCGTTCTCGTTCGGCGATTATTTTTAAGATATGTAAGTCTTTTTCGGCAATGACCAATCCCATACGTTCCTGAGATTCGTTGCCGATGATTTCTTTATCTGAAAGCGTTGGATCTCCTACGGGAAGCGCATCGATATTGATATGTCCGCCGGTTTCTTCAACCAATTCCGATAAACAATTTAAATGACCCCCGGCGCCATGGTCGTGGATAGACACAATTGGGTTGTGTTCACTTTCTACCATAGCTCTAATGGCGTTGGCGGCACGTTTTTGCATTTCGGGGTTAGAGCGTTGTACGGCGTTTAGTTCGATACCTGAGGCAAATTCGCCGGTATCGGCGCTTGATACGGCAGCGCCACCCATCCCTATTCTATAATTATCACCACCAAGAATCACGATTTTATCGCCCGTTTTTGGGGTGTCTTTTTTGGCCTGGTCTAATTTGCCGTAGCCTACACCACCGGCTTGCATAATCACTTTGTCGTAAGCCAATCGTCTCGGATTTTCTATACTTTCGTTTGTGGCTTCATCATGTTCAAAAGTGAGCAAAGAACCGCAAATAAGTGGCTGCCCAAATTTGTTACCAAAATCTGAGGCACCATTGCTGGCTTTAATTAAAATATCTAATGGTGTTTGATAGAGCCATTTTCTTGCGGGCATGCTTTTTTCCCAGGGTTTAGGGTTTTCAAGTCGGGCATAGCTGGTCATATAAACCGCTGTGCCTGCCATTGGGATAGAACCTTTTCCTCCGGCTAAACGGTCTCTAATTTCGCCTCCTGAACCGGTAGCAGCACCGTTAAAGGGCTCGACCGTTGTTGGGAAGTTATGCGTTTCGGCCTTTAGCGATAGCACCGATTTGAATGGGGTAGTGGTATAGTAATCGGCAATATCGGCGCGTTTGGGTGCGAATTGCTCAACTTCAGGTCCTTCAATAAAGGCGACGTTGTCTTTATAGGCCGAAACAATGGTATTGGGATGTGTTTCGGAAGTTTTTTTGATGAGTTTGAATAAGGATGTTGGCTTGGTTTCACCGTCAATTATGAAGGTGCCGTTAAATATTTTATGACGGCAGTGCTCACTGTTTACCTGCGAAAAACCAAATACTTCAGCATCAGTTAAAGGTCGGTTGAGTTTTTGAGATAAATTTTCGAGGTATTCAACTTCATCATTACTTAATGCCAAACCTTCTTGTTGGTTGTAGGATTGAATATCTTCAATATTTTTTACGGGTTCCGGTTGAATGTTAATGGTAAAAATATCCTGATGTAATCCTTTAAATTTCTCAGAAATCATTGGGTCGAAGTCAGTGAAGATTTCTGATACCGCAGTAAATTCTTCAATTCTAATGATACCAGAAATGCCCATATTTTGGGTAATTTCGACGGCGTTTGTGCTCCACGGTGAAATCATGGCTGCTCTGGGCCCAACAAAAAAGGCGTCTAAAGACGCCGCGTTTATTTTAGGTTGGTTGCCAAAAAGCCATACCAATTTTTGAGTGTTATCCTGACTTAATTCTGAAGTGGTTTGTACTGCGAAAACCTTGTGGTTAACATCGCCGAAAAAGTGAATCATTGTTAAAAATTTGATGCTTTAAACAAAATGCAAATTTAGTCTTTTTGGGCTTATGGCGCTATGAATTTTTTAATCCCGGGCATAAGTTATTCACTAATAATTCACAATTAAAAATACTTACTGATGATGTGCTTAACCGAATTATAATAGGAGCTTCCAAATAAATTAAGATGTACTAACAGGTAATACAACTGGTACAATTCAATTCTGGCTTTGGTATGTGTTTCTTTCGGAATAACAGTGTGGTAAGCTTGATAAAACGAGTCACCAAAACCACCAAAAAGTAAACTCATGGCAATATCTACTTCGCTATGACCAAAATACGTTGCCGGATCAATAAGGTATGGCGTTCCGTCTTTTGAAATCAAGTAATTGCCGCTCCATAAATCGCCGTGTAACAAAGATGGTTGAACATCTTTGAAAATATCCGCGGTTTTTAATTTCATTGCACTTAAATCGGGTACTTCAGCAGGTGATAACAACTGTCTTTGGATGGCTATTTTGAGTTGAGGTACTAATCGCTCCTCTATATAAAAATCAAGCCAGTTATTGTGTGTGGTGTTCGATTGTGGTAAGCTCCCAATAAAGTTATCGGTGTCAAATCCAAAGGCATCAGAATGTGTGAGATGTAAATGTGCCAATTGTTCGCCAAACAAAGCCATATCTTGATTGGAAGGTGTTTTACTTTCAACATATTCCATTAAAATATAGGATTGGTTTTCAAATGATGCGACTTGAATTACGTGCGGTGATTTAATGGTTTTGGTTTTTGAAATGGTTTGTAAAGCGTTGGCTTCCTGTTGAAACATTTTCAATGCTGATGCCTTGTCGTTCGCCTTTAAAAAATAAGTATTGTGAGAAGATTCAATTTTATAAGCCCGAGATATATCGCCACCGGTAACAGGTTGGATGCTCTTGATACTGATGTTTAGCGTATTTGATAGGTGATCTATAAGATTCTGTTTCATTCTTATAAAAATAAAAAAAGACCATTAAAAAATGGCCTTTTACAAATAATGATTATCAGTTTATTGCCGAATTAATTTTTTTGTAACACTTTGACTTTGGTTGCTTAGTTTAACTAAGTAAACGCCACTGGTGAGATTTGAAATATCAATTGTTTTATGGGTGGCGTTAATTTTTCTCGCAAGAACTTTTTTGCCAAAAATGTCAAAAATTTCGGCTGTAATTTCACGATTAGAAATGATATTAATTTCGTTAGTAGCAGCAGGGTTTGGGAACATGGTAATGGAACTGTTTAACGAAAATTCATTAACAGACAAAACATTCTGCCAAATTTGAAACACATATCCGGGATTATCAACAAAGGGATTGCGATTGTTTTGGTAATTGTAAATCGCATTATTTCTATCAATTTCTTTTTGGCTTACGGGGTCGTTCAAATGCCAGCTATACAACATATCAAGTGCCCATTGTTCAAATACCTTATTACTTGAACCATCCAGCATTTTATCGCCATCGGTATTCAAATTTTCCCAACCGGCAACAAGGTCTTCGTATCGTGTTGCCATGTAAAAGAAAATTCTGGCAATATCGCCCTTGTATTCATCAATGACCTCAAAAACTTGTCCGTTCACTTCAGTAATTTCTGAACTTCCGCGAATAGTACCGTTACTACTTGTAAAAAAGGCACTTGACGCTTCGCCATATGGTAAATTGCCTCTTTCGCTGTTTACTTTTTTATCAACCGGTAATAATTGTACAACATCTGATCTGGCAGGTTCAATATTGCCAAACCAACTGGTCGGGAAGGTGTGTTCTCTGTTAAAAAATTCGCATTCAACATTGCCGCCTGAACCAATATCTTGGTTACCACCGGTATCAGGAGTTCCAAATTCGAAGTTGCAATTGGCATAAATGTCCCATACTTTACCATTTGGTAAGACATCAGCAGTTTCAAAGAAAGTCCAATGTGTATTAAAGGGTTGTGGTTGATGACTGCCTGAAATAATGGTGTATAATTGTGTTTTGAGTGTAAAACCTGTACCGGTTGCCGAGTTATAGTAGCCTTCCGGGGGTTGCGCAAATGCAAAAGTTGAAACTAAAAAAATGATAAAGTAAAGTTGTTTCATTCGATGTTGTAATTATTTATTTTTCTCGATAACAGCTATATAGAAACCATCGTAGCCTGATTCATGAGCAAATATACGTTTATCTTCCACCAATTTAAAGTTGCTACCATTTTCTGAATTTAAAAATCTCTCAACTTGTTGTGCATTTTCAGACGGTAAAACGGAGCACGTAGCATATACCATTTTACCTCCGGGTTTTAGCATTTTGCTGTAATTTTGGAGAATGTCTTGTTGTGTTTGTTTGATGTTTTCAATAAACTCAGGTTGTAGTTTCCATTTGGCATCGGGATTTCTTCGCAATATTCCCAACCCCGAACAAGGCGCATCAATGAGCAATCTATCAGCTTTATCGTGAAGTTTTTTAATGGGTTTGGTAGAATCTATTTCTTTAAGTTCTATGTTGAAGGCCCCATTTCGTTTGGCGCGCACTTTTAAGTTTTTAAGCTTATTGGCGTAAATATCCATGGCAATAATCTGTCCTTTATTTTCCATAAGTGCAGCCAAATGCAGTGATTTTCCGCCGGCACCTGCACAGGCGTCAACAACCTTCATGCCCGGTTTTACATCGAGCATGGTAGCTACCAATTGAGAGGAAGCATCTTGCACTTCAAACCAACCATCTTTAAAACATTCGGTTTGAAATACGTTGGCACGCTCTTTTAATTTGAGCGCCATGGGATAACCATTAATGGTTTCCGTTTCAATATTTTCCGATTGAAGGCGGTTCTGTAAATCTTTGATATTGGTTTTTAAGGTGTTGACTCTTAAGATAACATCGGCTTGTTGATTGAGTGCAGCTATTTCCTTGGTCCATAGTGTTTCGCCCAATTCTTCAACAGCCAGTTGGTCTAACCAATCCGGGATGGATTCGCGGTATTTTCTGATTTTTAAGAGTTCGTCAAATTTTCCTTTTATTTTTCTGGCAGGCGTGTCTTCAAAATACTTCCATTTGGGTAAAGGTATGCCACGTAAGGTTGCCCATACGGCAAACATTCGCCATAAATTATCTCTGTTAAAGGGCTCCTTGACTTCTGCAATTTCGGCGTATAAACGTTTGAAACGAACAATTTCATAAACCGTTTCTGCTATAAAACCGCGATCGCGACTTCCCCAGCGTTTGTCGCGCTTGAGTAAGGCTTGCACCACTTTATCGGCATATTCATCTTCATTAAATATAATGTGCAGTCCGTCAATTACCGCAAAACACAGGTTTTTATGTAAACGCATGGAGTAAAAATTAAGGCTACAAAGGTACATTTAATTAGCTATTTTTGAATAAACTTTACAAATGAGATTCCTATTACTTATTATAACCTGTTTATTGATTAGCAGCTGTAACAAAAAAGCCAAAAATTTTGAACCATTTACAAAGGTTGAAATTGAACCAATTTTAATAGATTCGACTTTAAGCATCAGAGCTATTGATATTTTAGATGACGGCAATTTAGTTTTTGCCGCTAATGATGGTACATACGGGATGTATCAAACAGTAAATAAAAAATGGCAAATTGCACAGCAGCCGTATGACAGCTTGAAATTAGAATTTAGAGCCGTTGCACATACTTCAACCGATTTTTTTATGTTGAGTGTTGGCAGTCCGGCACTACTTTTTAAAACCGGAGACGATGGCAAAATGCAAGTGGTCTATAAAGAAGACCATCCCAAGGCGTTTTACGATGCCATGACATTTTGGAATGATTTGGAAGGTATTGCCATAGGCGATCCAACAGATAGTTGTTTAAGTATCATTATTACTCGAGACGGTGGGTATACCTGGCAAAAAATACCTTGTGAACAATTACCTGCAATTAAAGACGGCGAAGCGGCTTTTGCAGCCAGTAATACCAATATTGCCATTGTTGGAGATAAAACCTGGGTAGCAACCGGTGGAAAGGTTAGCAGAGTTTTTTATTCGGAAGATAAGGGTTATAGCTGGAAAGTTATTGAAACCCCAATGATTGGCGGACTAGAAACCACGGGTATTTATTCTCTCGATTTTTATGATGAATTGAATGGTGTGGCCATTGGCGGCGATTACACCAATCCTGATGCTAACGAAGCCAATAAAATAATTACAGATGATGGTGGCAAAACCTGGCAGTTAATAGCTAACAACGCAGCTCCCGGTTACAGGAGTTGTGTTCAATTTGTGCCAAATTCTGAGGCTCAACAAATGGTAGCTGTTGGTTTTAAAGGTATTGATTACAGTTTTGATAGCGGATTGAATTGGACGCAATTATCTGATGCCTCTTTTTACACTGTTAGATTTATTGATGATACCACGGCTTTTGCAGCAGGCAAAGGTGGTATTTCAAAGTTGAATTTTAAGTAAATGTCATTAAAATATAGCCACGAATTTACCAAGTGCCCTGAAGACAAGTTGCACAAGTATTAACTCATGTGTGCTAGTAATATTTTTATGAATATCAGATTGATTTTGAACATACTTATCAACGCTATTCGATTGGGCTAAAAGTTAGATGAATCAAAACACAATTTTCAATTATTGCATTGAGCTGAATGGCCTAATTGTATCCTAATTTTGGCGTTCTCTTTGCTTAATGCCTTCTTGCTGGCCGCCAGTGTTTCCACCACGTCTGTTTCTCATTTCTTCTAAGAGTCGGCGGTTAAATTGATCCTCGGTCCATTGCAGTTTTAATATTTTTGTAGCCGGAAGCACTTTTTTCAAATCGTTTACCAATTGTTTACGCAATTCAAATTTTTCACGCTCGGTATCCATCATTGAATTGAGCAGATTATTGGCATCGGCTTCGCTGAGCGATGCAAAATCGTAATCGGCACGTTCTGCTCTTTTTTCCCTGCGCAGTTTGAAGGTAGCTTCTTCATATTTGTTATAAACGGGCCAAAATTGTTGAGCCTCAGTTTCGGTAAGGCTCAATTTTTCGGTTATGAAAGCTACTTTAAGGGCTTTGATACGTTCTAATTTTTCCGGGTTTTGAGCTGTTGTATCTAAGCTAAATAGCAATAATAATAAAGTTATGATGATATATTTCATTGTTTAATCTATTAAAAGGTCTTCTAAGTTTGTATTGTTGATAAGATAATTTTCAAGATTGTCTTCCGTTAAAATTGAATGATCGGTTAGTGAATTATTAAAATCTTCGTCGTTAAGAAATTGAGAAATTTCACCGGCACTTACATCTGAGTTTAATATATAATTTTCTATAGCAGCCATTTCAAGATCATTAAAGCTCAAGTCATCCGGTTGATTGAAAAACAAGAATAATACGATTGTAACTGAAGCTGCTACTGCAACCGAAGATATTGTCCAACGGTTTTTAAATATCGAAATTACTTTGGGTTGTTTTTTGATGCTTTGTGAAACAACTTTAGACTCTACACTCTCAAAATAGTTGTTGGGTGTTGTATAGCCTGAAGCATGCGTTTGTTTTGAGAGTTTATTAGTTTCAATATTGGCAAACAATTTATCTTCAAAACTCACGAAGTAGTTTTCCGGAGTTTTAAACCCGCTGTGATGATTTTTATGTAATTGTTGTTTTTTCATTTGTTATTAAGACTCATTTTAAATGAAATAGTTTAATTGTCTATTAAAAACTTTTCAATTTTTTGTTTGGCCAAATGGTATGATGTTTTCAAGGCTCCTTCGGAGGTTTCTAATATTTCGGCCATATCTTTATAGGTGATGTCTTCAAAATACTTCATATTAAATACCAACTGCTGCTTGTGAGGTAAAGTGGCGATGGCTTGTTGTAGTTTGAGTTGAATGGCATCTCCTTCAAAATAGACATCAGATTTTAAGTTATTAACTTTTTGACTGATCAATTCCTCTGAATTTAACTGAAGTATTTTGGCGTTGTGATTTAAATGCGAAATGGCTTCGTTAGTGGCTATTCGATACATCCAGGAGAACAATTTGCTTTCGCCTTTAAAATTATTGATGTTTCTAAAAATTTTAATGAATGTGTTTTGAAGTACGTCGTCTGCGTCGTCGTGTGTTATGACTATTTTTCTAATATGCCAATACAAACGTTCTTTGTAGGTACTAACCAACAAGCGGTAGGCCTTTTCGCGCGTGGCTTCGGTTTTTAATGAGTTGATTAATTCAACTTCGTCAATCACGTTTTCTTTGTATTACAGATATTAGACATTGAAAGGTAGGAAAAGTTTAATCAAAATTATTATATTTTTTAAAATGCTGATAAACAGTAACTAAGTATTAATATCATCGATGAAATGCAATATAATACCGATAAAATGCATTTTTTTCTTGTTTTATAATAAATTATGTTATATGTTTACATCGTCTTAACCTAACTAATATTACCAGTGTCCCCAAATCTGGTAGTAGAAGCGAAAAGGATAGCCATCATGGTTATCCTTTTTTGCGTTAATCGAAACTTTGCATGTCCACCAGTTTTTTATAGACACCGTTTTTAGCGAGAAGTTCGGCGTGTGTGCCTTGTTCGGCAATTTCACCTTTGTGCATCACTACTATTTCGTCGGCATTTTGAATGGTTGAAAGTCGGTGCGCAATGACGATAGAAGTGCGGTTTTTCATCATATTTTCCAGAGCGTTTTGCACCAGTCGCTCACTCTCGGTATCTAAGGCCGATGTGGCTTCGTCGAGAATCATGATTGGCGGATTTTTAAGCACTGCCCTGGCTATACTCAAACGCTGTTTTTGTCCGCCCGAAAGCTTATTTCCCGAATCGCCAATGTTGGTATTAATGCCATTGGGTAATTGTTCAACAAACTCCCATGCGTTGGCAATCTTAAGCGCGTCGATAATTTCTTCATCACCGGCACTTTCTTTACCAATTAATAAGTTGTTTTTAATGGTGTCGTTAAATAGGATGGAGTCTTGGGTAACTAATCCCATTAAACTTCTAAGCGACTGTTTGGTAAGGTTTCTAATATCTTCGCCATCAATAGTAATATCGCCTTGGTTGACATCGTAAAATCGGGTAACTAAATTGGCAATGGTGCTTTTTCCGCTTCCAGATTGGCCTACTAATGCAATGCTCTTTCCTTTTGGTACCGTTAAATTGAAGTTTTTAAGCACCAGATCATCTTCGTATTTAAAAGACACCCGGTTGATGCTTAAATTGTCTTTAAAATCTGTTTTAATTTTGGCATTTGGTTGATCTTCCAAAGGTGATTTGGTGTTCAATATTTCCAGAACGCGCTCTGCGGCTGCATTACCTTTTTTAACGCTATAGCTGGCTTTACTAATGGCTTTTGCAGGTGTTAAAATGTTGTATGCTAAGCCTAAATAAGCCAAAAACTCACTACCTTTTAAAACATCATCGACTAAGACCATTTTACCGCCAAACCACAATATGATGGCAATAACCACAATACCCAGAAATTCACTGGTTGGTGAGGCTAAGTTCTGCCTATTTAATAAAGTATTTGAAAATTTATAAAAACGGTTGGTGGATTCTTCAAACTTACGCTGAAAAACACCTTCGGCTGTAAAGCCTTTAATGACTTTTAATCCGCCCAATGTTTCCTCAACAATAGATAAAAATTCCCCTTGTTCCTTTTGAACTCGGTCTGATTTTTTCTTCAGGCTTTTGCCTATTCTTGAAATAATAAATCCTGAAATTGGCAAGAAGATAAACACAAAAAAAGTGAGTTCTGTACTTATCTTAAACATTAAAATAATGGTAAAGATAATGGTTAGGGGTTCGCGTATGATCAGTTCTAAAATAGATAGAAAAGACACTTGAATTTCCTGCACATCATTGGAGATTCTCGCAATAGAATCACCTTTTCGCTTTTCTGAAAAAAATGCCAGTGGCAATTCAACCAACTTGTGGTAAAGGGCGTTCCGCAAGTCTTTTAAAACACCATTTCGTAAAAAGGTAATAAAAAACATCGCGAGGTAATTTGAGATGTTTTTCAGTAAAAACAGCGAAATAATTAAACCAATAGCCAACAGTAAGGCATTCATTTTATTGGTTTCGGCTAGCGAATGGATGTAATAGGATAAGGTATCTTCAATAAAGGACGCAAGTTTTGTAATACCCGAATAAACCGGCTTTTCTGCTACGGCTTGTTTTTCTTCATTGAACAAAACATCCAGCATTGGTATAAATGCTACAAAAGCCAAAGCGCTAAAAAGCGCATAAAAAATATTAAACAGAATATTTAGATAGGCATAACGCTTGTAAGGAATGGCAAAATGAAGAATTTGTTTAAAGTAGTTCATTTATTAGAGTAATTTTTCCTGAATATTTCTAATGCTTTTAAGCAGTTGTTAGTTGTTATTGATGATATGTTCAACTTGTTTTGATAAAATTGGAATTTCGTTTTCAACAACATCCCATATGATTTCGTAATCAATTCCGAAATAATGATGAATGATACGATTTCTTAAATCGCTAATTTCCCTCCAAGGAATTTCACTATGCTGATTTTTAAGATCCAGATCAACTTTATTGGCTGCTTCTCCAATAATTTCAAGACTTCTACAAATAGCTTTAGTAAGTCTTTCATTATTTTTAAATTCCTCAAAAGAACTTGTATGATATTCTTTTATAAGATAATGGCATTCTGATTGTATATGTTTCAAAAATTCAATTGTCGAAGGGTACATAAACAATAGAATTTAAAATATGTGGTCCGATGTATGGACTTAATGATTGTCTTGTCACTAAATCTACTTTTTTACCGATTAACTTCTCAAGAAAATAATTTAGAGATAAGAAATTTCTAAAAGTTTTTTTATCCTTGTTTAAATTTACTAAAATATCAACATCACTGTCATCATTTTCATTGCTGGTTGCATAACTCCCAAACAAACCAATTTCTAAAACTCCAAACTCCTCAAGCTGAGTCTTATTTTGCTTGAGAATTTCAATTAAAGTCTCTCTATTTAATGAATTTGCTTTCATTTTATGAACGAATGTGGTGTAAATTTAAGTAAAACTATTTTAGTTAACAGATAAGGTACGCTTACAATCCAAGAGACTTTAAAATTGATTCAATCTTCTCATCCACTTTTTTAGAGGCAGATTCAAATTCATGTTTATGGGTTAGTGTAGTATTCACACTCATATAGAATTTAATCTTGGGTTCAGTACCACTAGGTCTCAGAGCAATTTTACTACCTTTTTCGGTGTAGTAAATCAGCACATCCGATTTTGGGATATCCAGGTTTTCTTGTGTGCCTTCTACAATATTTTTAGCGATCGATAATTTATAGTCCTCAACGCGTACTACCTTTTCACCTGCAATTTCAGTAAGCGGATTGTTGCGTGCATCCACCATCATTTGATTGATTTCTTGAGCACCTTCAATACCTTTTTTGGTGAGTGAAATTAGTTTTTCTTTATAAAAGCCGTGTTTTACATAGAGTTGAACTAAAGCTTCATAAAAACTACTGCCTTTAGACTTAGCCTGTGCTGCAATTTCGCATGCCAAGAGGGTAGAAGTGGTAGCGTCTTTATCTCTTACAAAATCGCCTACCATATAGCCAAAGCTTTCTTCTCCACCACCAATAAATTTAAGCTCAGGGAAGTCTTTAATCATTTTGGCAATCCACTTAAATCCGGTTAAAACTACTTTACATTCAACATTGTAATAGTTGCCAATTTCTACCATCATTGGCGTTGATACTATGGTGGTGGCAATAAATTCACTACCTTTTATTTTTCCTTGTTGCTGCCATTTTTCAAGTAAAAAGCTTGTCATTAATACCATGGTTTGGTTGCCGTTGAGCAATTCCATTTCTCCTTTTAAATTTCTCACGGCAATACCAAGTCGGTCGCCATCGGGGTCGGTGCCAATCACGATATCGGCATTGACTTCATTGGCCAATTTTAAAGCCATTTCAAGTGCTTCGGGTTCTTCGGGGTTAGGCGATTTTACCGTTGGAAAATCGCCATTAGGCTCTGCCTGTTCTTCAACCTGATATACTTGGGTGTATCCGGCGCGTTTCAGGGTTTCAGGAATTGATGTTACCGAAGTGCCATGAAGCGACGTAAACACAATTTTAAGGTCTTCACGTGCTTTATCTGAAGTATCAAAAGTGCCATTTTTAATAGAACCGTCAATAAAAGCATTATCAATGTCTTCGCCTATGTAGTGAATTAAATCATTGTTGGCTTCAAACTTTATGTCGGGGTAAGCTACCGTTTCTATAACTTCTATAATGTCTTCGTCTTGTGGTGGCACCAGTTGGCCGCCATCCTGCCAATACACCTTATAACCGTTGTATTCCGGCGGATTATGAGAGGCAGTTAACACAATACCGCAATGGCAATGCAGGTGTTTTAAAGCAAACGAAACCTCTGGTGTTGCTCTTAAATCTTCAAATAAATATACCGTAATGCCATTGGCCGAAAACACATCGGCCACCACTTTAGCCAGGGTTTTTGAATTGTGTCTGCAATCGTAACCAATGACTGCTTTTATAGGTTCGTCTTTAAAACTTTGATGCAAGTAATTGCTTAAACCTTGTGTGTTTTTGCCCAAGGTGTATTTATTTATTCTGTTGGTGCCAACACCCATAATACCGCGCATACCGCCGGTGCCAAACTCAAGATTTTTATAAAAACTTTCTTTAAGTTCGGTTGGATTGGATGAAATGAGTGTTTTGATTTTATTTTGGGTATCATCATCAAAAGTTGGAGTAAGCCAATTATTTACTTTCTCTAAAATGTCGGGTTCTATATAAAGCATTTCAATTAGGTTTTGATTGTCAAATTTAATGAATTAGCGCTAAGACTTTAGCAAAAAAAAGTGATTAATTAAGGTTTAATTCCTTTTTGATTAAGTAGCGATTTTTGGCATCTTTAGTTCTTAGTATCAGTTCGCCTAAAAATCCTGCAATAAAGAATTGGCTGCCAATAATCATGGTGGCGAGCGACAGATAAAATTGGGGTCGTTGTGTAATAAGTCTTCCTAAGGGATTAAAAAACAGCTTATCAATCCCTAAAAACAGTGCGAAAGCAAAACCAATTATAAACATTAACACACCCAAAGCACCAAATAAATGCATTGGTCTTTTGCCGAAACGCGATAAGAACCATATGGTTATTAAGTCTAAAAATCCGTAAATAAATCGTTCGGCACCAAATTTGGTTTTACCATATTTACGTGCCTGGTGTTTTACAACTTTTTCGCCAATTTTCTGAAATCCGGCATTTTTTGCCAACACCGGAATATAACGATGCATTTCGCCTCTAACTTCAATATTTTTAACAACATTCTTGTTGTAGGCTTTAAGTCCGCAATTAAAATCTTTAAGTTTTACACCCGATGTCTTTCTAGCGGCCCAATTAAATAATTTGGAAGGTAGATTTTTGGTAAAAACAGCATCGTACCGTTTTTTCTTCCAACCTGAAACCATATCCATTTGATCGACAACAATCATTTGGTATAGTTCGGGGATCTCTTCGGGGTTGTCCTGTAAATCGGCATCCATGGTTATCACCACATTGCCCTGTGCTTTGGCAAAACCAGCGTGTAAGGCCTGAGATTTTCCGTAGTTTCTTAAAAATTGAATACCTTTTACATTTGAATTGGCTTTGACCAATTTTTCAATGATTTCCCACGAATTATCAGTACTACCATCGTCAATAAAAATAATTTCATAAGAAAAACGATTGACTTGCATAACATTTGCAATCCAATCGTGTAGTTCTTTGAGTGATTCTTCTTCGTTAAGTAAAGGTATGACTACCGATATATCCATAGTTTAACTATCTGCAGTCAAAAATAGTTAAAAAAAATTAAGCTAAATCAGGATTCTTTTTTTTCATAAAGGCAGCGACAATCAATCCAATTACTGCGTAAAAAACCAATTGATAAGCAATTGCTTTTAATTGATTCATAATAGAAAACGAGTTTTCACCGGACATGGAATCGATTGTTTTGTCAATTTCAGATTGAGGTGCGCCAAATCGTTCCATCATACTAACAGTATTTTCAATACCTTTCTCCTGAAGGAATACGGCAGCTTCAGTATCGATAACGCCGTAAATTAAAATTCCAATTCCGGTATTAATTATAACGCCTATCGCTACGGTTATGAAAAAGGATGAAAAGGCCTGTTTAAATGAAATGAAACCATTTAAAAAATCCTTGGATTTGGCTGTGGAAACAATTCCGAATGCTAAAATTAACAATAACATTATGATACCAATCCACCAAGCAATAGCGTATTCTGCGTTAATTACATAAATTAAAACACTTATAAGGGCTAAAGACAGACCCAGATAAATACCGTAATTAATAGCTGAAGATTTCAATTGTTGTTCCATAGTTGATTGTTTTAGTTTGTTAGTTGGTCAATAAATTTACAATTTTGTTACAATATCAATTCTATTTAGTTTTAGTAAATAGGTAAAAATTTATTTTCTACTGAAAATCTGAAAAAATAATTGCAATCTCACAAAATTTATCTAAATTTGCACCTCTTAAAAAGCAACGATTATAAAGCGCGAAGTAATGAAAAAAGGTATACACCCTGAAAACTATAGAGTTGTAGCATTTAAAGATATGTCTAACGAAGATGTGTTTTTAACAAAATCAACTGCCATCACCAACGAGACTATTGACGTTAATGGTGTAGAGTATCCGTTAATTAAAATGGAAATTTCAAGAACCTCTCATCCATACTACACAGGTAAGGCCAAATTGGTTGATACCGCAGGTAGAATCGATAAATTTAAAAACAAATACGCCAAGTTTAGCAAATAAACTACGTAAAAGCATATACAAGCCTTTTATTCAAACGCGAATGAAAGGCTTTTTTTTGTGCCCTAATTGAACTACTTTTGATTATTAAGTAATTTTAGCAATAGATATTCATGAACTACATTCTTTTTGACGGACCCTTTCGCAATAATTTATTGCCTTTTACTTTTACCAGACCGGTTGCCGATATTAGAGTTGGGATCTTAACTATTAGAGAAAAATGGGAATCTTATTTATGTAGCGTGATTACCACCGTTACCGAAGATTATTTATCTGAAAAGTTTCCCATGGTTGAAATGCCGCAAAACATCATGATCAATGCTTCATATCTGCCCAATGCCGAATTGGTTGAAATGATTAAGTCTCTTGAAAGTAATCAGGCCATTTTTCACAATGAACAAGTCATTGCCTTTTATTCTGAAGAGAATGTTGAGGTTGAAAATTTTGACAACTTTCAACCTATAGAATATCAAGGTGAATGCATTGTAATTGAAAACACCTGGGATATATTTTCGAAAAATCATTTGGCTATTCAAGACGATTTTGACTTGATTACCAACAACAGGAAATCGCAACCCATTCCGCCAACTGTGAATGTGATTAATGCCGAAAATATTTTTATTGAGTCGGGCGCCAAGCTCAATTTTGTAACCTTAAACGCCGAAAATGGCCCTATTTACGTTGGTCGGGATACCGAAATTATGGAAGGCTCCGTCATTCGCGGTCCGTTTGCATTATGTGATCATGCTGTTGTAAAAATGGCTTCAAAAATTTACGGCGCAACCACTGTTGGCCCACACTGCCGTGTTGGTGGCGAAGTTAATAATTCTGTGATGTTTGCTTATTCCAACAAAGGCCACGACGGATTTCTGGGGAATTCGGTGTTGGGTGAATGGTGTAATTTAGGAGCCGACACCAACAATTCGAATCTTAAAAATAACTATGCCGAAGTAAGACTGTGGGATTACAATACCGAAGGATTTGCTAAAACAGGTTTGCAATTTTGCGGTTTAATGATGGGCGATCATAGTAAGTGTGGTATCAATACCATGTTTAACACCGGAACGGTTGTAGGCGTTAGTGCCAATATTTTTGGCAGCGGTTTTCCCCGAAATTTCATTCCAAGTTTCTCTTGGGGCGGCAGCAGCGGATTTATCACCTACAAAACCGATAAAGCATTTGAAGTTGCCAAAATTGTTATGGAAAGAAGGCATGTTACGTTTACCGAAGATGACGCTGCCATATTACAGCACGTGTTTGAGTTGACCAAGAAATACCGCAAAGATTAAGGTATTTTTCTGACTTGTCTTAAATCGAGTAAATTAATGGGGTTGATGCCCAAACCTTCGATATTTTTTCTGGTAAATCTTACAACTTCATCATAGAATAATACTACAACAGGCGCTTGCTTCATGATTAGGCTATCCATCTGGGCATAGTAGGTGGCGCGTTCTTTTAAATTGGCTACACTGAGTGATGCTTCGTAAAGTTTGTCAAAACTTTCATCTTCAAAATGTGTGTAATTGGGTCCGTTAGGTGCGAAATTCTTACTGTAGAAAAGTGACAGATAATTTTCAGCATCGGGGTAATCGGCTACCCAACTGGCTCTGAATAAATCTAATTTACCATTGGCTTTGGCGTCTTTTAATGCCGATGCCGGCATAACGTCAACCTTTACATCTATACCAATTTTAAGCAATTCCCGCTGAATGAACTCACAAAAATCTAAATAGTTACTGGTAGTGGTAATGGTAATACTTGGGTTGGCGATACCGGTAGTTTTTTTAAAATCTTCGACCAGTATTTTGGCTTGCTCGGGTTGGTAAGAGTATCCCGCAGATGGATTAAATCCCGGGAGTCCTTTTGGAATAAATCCGCCATTAGCAGGAATCCCAACACCATTGCGCAGGTATTGCATCATTTTTTTTCGGTCGAAACCCAGGTTAATGGCTTTACGCAATTGTTCTGATTGTATTTCGGGTACTTCGGCTTTTAGAAAAAACGCCAGATACTCTGTATTTAAATACGGTCCACGCAGCATTTGTGTTGTTGTTTCGTATCTGCTGTTTAAGCTGCCGTCGGCATTTAAAATATCGTCTTTGTAAGAGGTGTCCAGAGCGTTTAAAAAATCTAAATTACCCTGCGTAAATTGTAAAAACTCACTTTGTTTATCAGGTAAAAAAGTTATGGCAACTGCTTCTAAGTAGGGTAGTTGTTGATTATTGATATCGGTTTCAAAATACAGTTCATTTTTTCTGAATACCAATTTAATGTTTTCTTCCCAACGTTTAAATTTAAATGGTCCGGTACCGATTGGGTGCGACCTGAAAGCATCACCATAATGCTCAACTACTTCCTTTGGTACAACACTGCAGTATTTCATGCTCAACAAGCCTAAAAAAGCAGGAAATGGCTGTTTAAGTTTAATCGTTAGCATTGAATCGTTTAAAACTTCTATGTTGTCAACCTGCTGCATAACCCAGCTACCCGGCGATGCTATTTTAGGATTGGTGAGTCGGTTTAAGCTATACTCAAAATCTTTTGCGGTTACCCGGCGGGTTGAATCATTGCCAAACAGTTGATGTTTGTGAAAATAGACATCGTTTCTTAGTGTAAATGTGTAAGAGGTTGCAGAACTATCAATATCCCAGCGTGTGGCGATACTTGGTTTAATATTGAGCTGTTCGTCCATTTCAACCAGGCCGTTAAAAAGCTGGTTAACAGCCCAAATATCGGCATTGTCTTTTGCAAAAGCAGGATCTAACGAACCAATATTTTTATGTTCGTTATATCGAAAAACATGCAGAGAACCGTCTTCATTTTTAATGTTAGAGCAGGAAAATAGGCTTGATAAAACAAGTGCAAGACAACACACAAAAGAAGAACCTTTTGTAACTTTTATTCTCGGTTTTATCATCTAATTAATATGTTGTAATTTTGCCGTTCAATTTTTACGATAGGTGTGCGAACGGTATGTTAGGTGCGCTCACCGTTGGTAAAGATAAAGATTAATGAGTAAAAAAGTAGCCTTTTATACCTTAGGATGTAAACTGAATTTTTCAGAAACGTCAACCATTGCCAGAAGTTTTAAAAACGATGGTTTTAAGTCGGTTGATTTTGAAGAAAAGGCCGATGTTTATGTGATTAATACCTGCTCTGTAACCGATAATGCCGACAAACGTTTTAAGACCATTGTCAAGCAAGCACAAAAAGTAAATCCCGATGCATTTGTAGCGGCAGTTGGCTGCTATGCTCAATTAAAACCGGAAGAATTGGCCGATGTTAATGGCGTTGATTTAGTGTTAGGTGCTACCGAAAAGTTTAATATTACAGCCTACGTTAACGAATTATTGGATCATCCTAACAGAGTTAAAGGCGAGGCTCAAATACATTCTTGCGAAATTGACGAAGCAGATGTCTACGTTGGCAGCTATTCTATTGGTGATAGAACCCGTGCCTTTTTAAAGGTTCAGGATGGCTGCGATTATAAATGTACTTATTGCACCATTCCGCTGGCTCGTGGTATTTCAAGAAGCGACACTCTGCAGAATGTATTAAAAAATGCCAAAGAAATTTCAGAACAAAACATAAAAGAAATTGTTTTAACAGGTGTTAATATAGGCGACTACGGAAAGGGCGAATTTGGAAACAAAAAGCACGAGCACACCTTTTTAGATTTGGTAATGGCCTTAGATGAGGTTGAAGGTATCGAGCGACTTAGAATATCTTCTATCGAGCCTAACTTACTGAAAAACGAAACTATTAATTTTGTGGCGCAAAGTAGAACTTTTGTACCTCATTTTCATATTCCGTTACAAAGTGGCAGTAACCAATTATTAAAATTGATGCGTCGTCGTTACATGCGAGAGTTGTATCAAGAACGCGTTGCAGCCATAAAAAAAGTAATGCCTCACGCTTGTATTGGTGTAGATGTTATTGTTGGATTTCCGGGTGAAACAGACGATTTATTTTTAGAGACCTATCATTTTTTAAATGAATTAGACATTTCGTATTTACATGTTTTTACCTATTCGGAAAGAGATAACACACTCGCTGCAGAAATGCCCGACGTGGTGCCAAAAAATGTAAGAGCCAAACGCAGTAAAATGTTGAGAGGTTTATCGGTAAAAAAGCGGCGCTCTTTTTATGAAGGTCAGTTAGGTTCCACAAGAACTGTTTTGTTTGAAGGTGAAAATAAAATGGGTTACGTACACGGTTTTACAGAAAATTACGTAAAAGTTAAAGCACCATGGAATCCAAAACTGGTAAACACCTTGCACAAAATTAAACTTACCGAAATAGATGATGATGGTTTGGTACGATTTGACTTTGTTGCTTCTTTAGCTGAATAAAAAAACCTGAATCTTTCAATTCAGGTTGCCTATACAATTAATGTTACGTTATATTCTAATACCAACAGGTAGCATGCGTTTATACTGACGATGACGTCTTACAAATTTGGCTATTTGCGGACTTGTTGGTACTACGCTAATGTTTCTTTCTTTAATGTTGTCAAAAACCATGATTAGAAATTCTTCTTCAAAACTTTCGTCTTCTACAGAATTGGGAATTTCAATTTTAGTTAAAAAAATCTTTCGGTCTTGAAGTGAATATTCAATTTTAGCCAGTTCATCATCAATCCTTAATTCAAATTGACGCAAAAAATCATTGTCAATGAGTTGTGCAGAATCTATCATAATAATTTATTTAGTAGCAGTCGGAAAACTTAGAATACTTTACTTTTGCAGTAAGGATATGCAAAGTTACAAATTATTTTAAACTTCAATGAAACAAGAAGTGGTTAATATTTATTTAATGCCCGGAATGGCAGCTAACCCTTCAATTTTTGAAAACATTAAACTTCCGGAGCAACAGTTTAAAATTCATTGGCTGGAATGGTTTATCCCTGAAAAAGATGAAACCTTAGCCCATTATGCCAAACGCATGTGCGAAAAGATAGACCAGCCAAATGTGGTACTTTTAGGCGTTTCTTTTGGAGGTGTACTGGTACAAGAAATGGTTAAATGTATTGACGTAAAAAAGTTAATTGTTGTTTCAAGCATTAAATCTAAACACGAATTACCAAAACATTTACAGTTATTAAAGGTTACCAAAGCATATAAAATATTGCCGACCCAATTGGTAGGAAGCATTAATTTGTTATCAAAGTTTGTTTTGGGTGAAACTATTAAAAGGCGTATTGAATTGTACAAGAAGTACCTTTCAGTCGATGACAAGCGTTACCTAGATTGGGCGATAAAAGAAATGGTGTGCTGGGAGCAGTCAGAGCCCAACCCCAACGCCATTTATATTCACGGCAATAAAGATGCTGTTTTTCCAGATTCATGTGGTGGTAATTGCATTGTAATTAAAGGTGGTACGCATGTGATGATAATTAACAAATACAAATGGTTTAATGAAAATCTACCAAAACTAATTCTTAATTAACAGATTAATAAACTAGAATTTTATACCTTTAGCTAACAAAATCCATTGATAGATGAACACCCTAAAACACATACTTGCCGCATTCGGTGCAGTTTGCTTAATTAGTTTAATTATAATTGCAGCTCAGAGCATCCCTGAAAATGATTTGACTTTAACTCTTGAAAATGATCCGGTTAACAAATACAATGTTTATGCTATACAAGTGCCCAATGATTTGAATTTTGCCGGTGAGCCTATCCCATTACACAATCCGGATATTTATGAGCGTATGGATAGAGAGTTATTGGTAAATACCTATTGGCAATCTAATGCTCTATTAATGTTTAAAAGAGCCGAGAAATATTTTCCAATTATTGAACCCATCTTAAAAGAACACGGTATCCCCGATGATTTTAAATACTTAGCAGTTATAGAAAGTGGTTTAACCAATGCTGTTTCTCCTGCGGGAGCTAGAGGTTTCTGGCAAATTATGCCGGCTACGGGAAAAGAATTTGGTTTGGAAATCAATCAAAATGTAGATGAACGCTATCACTTGGAAAAGTCAACACATGTAGCTTGCAAGTATCTTAAGCAATCCAAAAACAAATTGGGATCTTGGACTTTGGCTGCTGCTGCTTATAACGCCGGTAATGGTGGTATAAGTAAACAACTAAATATTCAGAAAGCAGACAATTATTACGACTTGTTGCTGGGAGAAGAAACCGGTAGATACATTTTTAGAATTATTGCTTTAAAGGAAATCATAAATAATCCCACCACTTACGGTTTCAATTTTAAGCCGGAAGATTTGTATCAGCACATACCAACCCGAAAGATAGAGATAGACACTGCTGTAACCGATTTTGCCGCCTTCGCCAAGAATTTCAATATTAACTATAAAATATTAAAATTACACAATCCCTGGTTGAGAGAACCTCATTTAAATAATTCTAGCAGAAAAAAATACGTTATAGATATTCCTGCAGAAGGCATTTATACAGCGCCTTAGTTCTTAACTTAACGGCGTCTCATATTACGATTTCCAAAGTGCTGTTGTGGCATAGAGGCTTTTTTCATTTGCTCTTTCATCATTTTTACCTGATCAGCCAGAAGTCCTCTTTTGTCTAGTTTTTGTGCCTCGGCCATCAATATTTTAGCTTCCTGAGGTCTGCGTTTACTAAAAGCAATACCAGCTAAGTTAAGTTTAGCCATGGCCATATCGTGATCCATGCTCAAACCCAAACTTACAGCTTGTTTGAAGAACTTTTCGGCTTGGTTGATATTGTTTTGAGATTCCATCAAACCATGCAGGTAGTAAAAATAACCTTGTTGTTTTTTAACCAGTGCCGATTTAGGGTTTTTTATTTTGTCCAACCACTTTTTAGCTCCTACAAAATCTTGCTTGCGAAGTTTTAAAAAAGCCAATAAGATAAGTTCATTTTTAAAGTAAAGGAATATAAATATGGTTGATAACAGAATTAACATAATGCCATTACCTACATATCTATCTGTAATTAAGAATATTCCGTAGGCAATAAGAGCAATTGCTATGATTAATTTTATATTTTTATTGAACATAAGTTGTGTGATTTTTTAAAGTACGAAGGTAATAAAAACAAAACAAAATATTTTTAATTTAAGGTTTGTCAAAGTAAAAAGTCTTTGTATATTTGCGCCCAGTTTGGCCAAGCCCATTAAAAGGTCAATTATACATTAATCAAGATAATAAAGATTTACGGCGATGAGTAAAAGAACGTATCAACCGTCTAAAAGAAAAAGAAGAAATAAGCACGGTTTTAGAGAAAGAATGGCTTCTGCTAATGGCAGAAAAGTGTTGGCGCGTAGACGTGCGAAAGGCAGAAAAAGATTAACTGTGTCGTCAGATCCAAGACATAAGAAATAATGATTAACAATTGTTAATATTTAAAGGTGTTACTTAGGTGTAACGCCTTTTTTTATACCTATTTGATAACTAATTTTGAAACTCCAAAGAAAAAGTAAAAATGCCAAAAAACAACCAAATTAAATCTGTTCTTATTATAGGTTCCGGACCAATTATCATTGGTCAAGCATGCGAGTTTGATTACTCAGGTTCTCAGGCTTTAAGGTCTTTAAGAGAAGACGGAATTGAAACTGTATTAATCAACTCTAATCCGGCAACAATCATGACCGACCCGAGTATGGCCGATCATGTTTATTTGTTACCGCTTACCACCAAATCTATCATTAAAATATTAAAGGAACATCCACAAATAGATGCTGTACTTCCAACAATGGGAGGACAAACAGCACTCAACCTTTGTATTGAAGCAGACGAAAAGGGTATCTGGCAAGATTTTAACGTCAACATTATAGGTGTAGATATCAATGCTATTAATATTACAGAAGATCGTGAGAAGTTTAGAGATTTAATGGAAAGAATTGGTATTCCAATGGCGCCCCAAGCTACTGCAACTTCTTATTTAAAAGGAAAAGAAATTGCTCAGGAATTTGGCTTTCCATTAGTGATTCGAGCGTCGTTTACCTTAGGCGGTGCAGGAGCCTCGATAGTTTATAAAGAAGAAGATTTTGATGAACTGTTAACCCGAGGTTTAGAAGTGTCACCCATTCATGAGGTAATGATTGACAAGGCTTTAATTGGTTGGAAAGAATATGAGTTAGAATTACTTAGGGATAAAAATGACAATGTAGTTATTATCTGTACCATAGAAAATATGGATCCTATGGGTATTCATACCGGCGATTCTATCACCATTGCACCGGCCATGACACTTTCTGATAAAACACAACAACGCATGCGCGATATGGCTATTCATATGATGCGCAGTATCGGTGATTTTGCGGGAGGTTGCAATGTGCAATTTGCTGTAAGTCCTGATGAAAACGAAGATATCATTGCTATAGAAATTAACCCGAGAGTTTCAAGATCTTCGGCACTCGCCAGTAAAGCTACCGGTTACCCCATTGCTAAAATTGCCGCTAAGCTGGCAATTGGTTATCACTTAAATGAATTAAACAATCAAATTACCAAATCAACTTCAGCTTTATTCGAGCCAACCTTAGATTACGTTGTTGTGAAAATTCCACGTTGGAATTTTGATAAATTTGAAGGTGCCGACAGAACTTTAGGCTTGCAAATGAAAGCCGTAGGTGAGGTGATGGCTATTGGCCGATCGTTTCAGGAAGCGCTTCATAAAGCCACTCAATCTCTTGAAATTAAGCGTAACGGACTGGGAGCAGATGGAAAAGGATATACCAACTACGATCAAATTATTGAAAAATTAACCTTTGCCAGTTGGGACCGGGTGTTTGTTATTTACGATGCCATTCAGATGGGCATTCCATTATCACGTATTCACGAAATAACAAAAATTGATATGTGGTTCTTAAAACAATACGAAGAGCTGTATCATTTAGAAAAGGAAATTTCAAAATATAATATTAACACGATAGAACGCGGCTTAATGTTAGAAGCCAAGCAAAAAGGCTATGGCGATCGCCAAATTGCCCACATGTTGAAGTGTTTGGAAAGTCAGGTTTACAAAAAACGACAAGAATTTAATATTAATAGAGTTTATAAATTAGTAGATACCTGTGCTGCCGAATTTCAAGCACAAACGCCTTACTATTATTCAACCTTTGAAAGCGATATCACTTCAAAAACAGGAGAAACTTATGTTGCTAACGAAAGTGTGGTCACCGACCGAAAAAAGATTGTGGTTTTAGGTTCCGGACCGAATAGAATCGGACAAGGTATTGAGTTTGATTACTGTTGTGTTCACGGTGTATTGGCAGCCTCAGAATGTGGTTACGAAACCATCATGATCAATTGCAACCCTGAAACAGTGTCTACCGATTTCGACATCGCAGATAAACTGTATTTTGAACCGGTATTCTGGGAACATATTTACGATATCATTCAGCATGAAAAACCTGAGGGTGTTATTGTTCAGTTAGGTGGTCAAACTGCTTTAAAGCTGGCCGAAAAATTAGACCGCTACGGAATCAAGATCATTGGTACCACTTTTAAATCGCTTGATCTGGCTGAAGATCGTGGTAGTTTTTCAACATTATTAAAAGAGAATAACATTCCATACCCTGAGTTTGACGTAGCCGAAACTGCCGAAGAAGCACTAGCAGTGGCCGACAAACTTGATTTTCCAATTTTGGTAAGACCTTCATATGTATTAGGTGGTCAAGGCATGAAGATTGTAATTAATAAAGCCGAATTGGAGGCACATGTGGTAGATTTATTAAGAAAAATTCCGAATAATAAATTGCTGTTAGATAATTATCTTGACGGTGCTATTGAAGCCGAAGCCGATGCCATTTGCGATGGAGAAGAGGTTTACATTATTGGAATTATGGAGCATATTGAGCCGTGTGGTATCCACTCGGGCGATAGTAACGCCACATTGCCACCCTTTAATATTGGCGAATTTGTGATGCAGCAAATAAAAGATCATACCAAAAAAATTGCACTTGCACTAAATACGGTTGGGTTAATTAATATTCAATTCGCAATTAAAGATGACATTGTTTATATCATAGAGGCCAATCCAAGAGCTTCTAGAACGGTTCCGTTTATAGCAAAAGCCTATGGTGAGCCGTATATTAATTTCGCTACAAAAGTAATGTTAGGGCATAATAAATTAAGCGATTTTAAATTCAATCCTCAACTAAAAGGTTATGCTATTAAACAACCTGTTTTCTCGTTCAATAAATTCCCTAATGTGAATAAAAAATTAGGACCGGAGATGAAAAGTACCGGTGAAAGCATATTGTTTATTGATAGCTTAAAAGACGACGAGTTTTACAATTTGTACTCCAGACGCAAGATGTATTTGAGCAAATAATTTACATATGAAAAGATTCGATATAAATTGTTATTTTTAATCAGGCTAAAAAAACATTTAAAAAATGTTGTAGATTGGCTCGGTTCGTGATAAATAGACATTAATAGTACAAAACGAAACATTATTGATTAAAAATTATTGTTTTGATAAAAAAATTATTTAAAATTGTTCTGCCGTTTGTTTTTTTAAGTTTGACCATAAAAAGTCAAGCCTACAATTGGGTTTATCCAACTTTAACTTCCAGTTTTAAAACAAATATATTTTTGGGTTTTGAGAATAATTACCAAGACAAAGACTTTACTATTTCTCCAAATCCTGCAAAAAATAAATTAAATATCGCATTGCCGTCAGATATGCCAAGCGCAAAGGTGTCTGTTTTCAATGTGCTGGGAAAATTGGTTTACAGTGGTGAAATCTCAAATTTTAACGGATCAATTGATATATCAAATTGGAATAGCGGTGTGTATTTAGTTAAAGTAAGCACAGACAACCTAACTAAAACCAAGCGTTTTATAAAACAATAAAAACGTATTAATATAAGCAAAAAGCTACCCTTATTGAGGTGGCTTTTTATTTGATTTGAACTTGAACTCTATAAGCGTTCAAGGTGTTTAAATGCGTATCAATGTCTTTATAGATTTTGTTTAAATCTAAATTCCTTTCATCTTCACTTTCACGTCTTTTAATAGCTTTAATAAATCGTTTTGCATCGGTTTTGGTGGTGATTTTTAATCCCGGAACCTTTATGGTTTTTCCATTATCATCTACCGCTACCATTGTAAAATAGGAGGAATTACAATGTTTTTTCGAGCCTGTTTTTATATTTTCAGATTCTACTCTTATGCCGATTACCATCGACGAAGTACCGACATAATTTACAGACGCTTTCATGGTAACTAATTCACCAACTTCGATGGGATTTAAAAAGTTAACCTTATCAACTGATGCCGTAACGCAATAACTACCCGAATGTTTTGCTGCACAAGCAAAGGCAATCTGATCCATGAGTTTTAAAATATAACCACCGTGAATTTTACCGCCAAAATTGG
This sequence comes from Paucihalobacter ruber, assembly GCF_006494535.1. GTDB lineage: Bacteria > Bacteroidota > Bacteroidia > Flavobacteriales > Flavobacteriaceae > Paucihalobacter > Paucihalobacter ruber. The sequence goes on along the minus strand of NZ_VHIQ01000003.1, from coordinate 49,005 downwards.
TGTTTGACGGTAACATTAATTCTGATATTTGAATTTTAGATTCCTCTACACTTTTATACATAGTTCAACATCAGTTTAAATATAAGTCCAATAATAATTGCAATTCCGAAGCTAATTAAGGTGCCAATTAATACGTATTCGGTGAGTTTTCGCTCTTTGGCTGCCGATAAATCGCCAAATCTGAAAACCGATTTTGCCGTAATCAAAAATCCTACTGCTTCCCACTGGTCTAAAACAACGAAGATAAACACCAGTAATCGCTCTAATATCCCAATATAAGTTCCGGCATCTTCTAAGGATTCTTTTTCTGAAACAATTTTTGACAGGTTCCATTTTGAGAAAATAACCTTCATAATTATTGAGGTTGGATAACTCAAAAATAATACTGCTAACAAAAACATTAAATGGAATGCATTCACTTCAAAATTTAAGTTGATATTGTCTGGGTAAAGCAAAGAGTAAGTACCAAAAATGGTTAGCAAGTGTAGAATTTGATCGGCAAAAAAGTAAAATCTCTTGGTCTTCTTTTTCTGAAGTGTAAGCTTGAAAGCATCTATTATAAAATGTAAAACACCAATAATTAAAATTAATCGCCAATACGACAGGTCAAAAAGCAGTAGAAACATCAAAGCAATATGAACTGCTGTATGAATGTATAACTTGGTAGATTTTAATTTACGTGCCTCTTTTTCTTCAACCCAGGATTTTGGCTGAAGAAAAAAATCGCCAATCAAATGTGCCATCAGTAATTTTATAAGTACCATCATAACAGCGTTTTTATTTTTTGTTGAAAGAGTTTGTTGAGTTCTAAAATTTCGTCAAGATACGCTCTTTTTTGACGTTTGCTCACGGCATCCTGGCTAATGCCTATAAGTTTTGCCAGTTCTTCTTGTATTTTATTAGGATGTTCCAAGGTTAATTTTACAATTTCGGCCGAATTTGTGGTCCAGTTATCCATAGCAATTAAGGCCAGTTTAAAATACAAGTTTAATTCTTTGTCAAGTTGTTGATTAGCAGTTTTAATTTTTAAATTTTGTTTGTCTTTTTTTAATGAATCAAAGGTAGTTCCTGAATAAATAAACGCTTCGCCACTAGATTCGCTTACCGTATTTCCGTCATAACTTTTACCACCAATACCTATAGAAAGTCTTACGTCCAGGCCTTTTATAGATTTCACGCAAGATTTTAAATAAACCGCTGTTTCAAAACTTTTAGAATAGTCATGAAGTTCTAATTGAAAACTATCACCTCGATAAATTTCAAATAATTTAGGACTTAACGCCACCTTATTCAATGCGCTTTTTAATGGACTTAACCATGTATCCTGGTTGTCTATTGCTCTAGATTTTATAATATCTCCTGTGATTATTCCTATCATCCTATTTTAAATAGACTTCAAATATATGCCTTTTTTATGGAATAAACTAATATATGCCTTATATGTGGAATAATTTAAATTATGACTTCAAGAAGGAATAATTGAAATAGATTAATCCTGATCTTGATCGGCTCGCTTTAACAATTTGTCATCAATACTTTTTCCCGCTTTTGCACCAAGTTTTTTAAGGTTTTCTACACGTGAAATAAGGTTTCCTTTACCGGTTAGTTTTTTCATCGCAGTGCCATAGGAGTTTTGCACCGTATTTATTTGATTTCCAACTTTTAATAAGTCGTCTGTTAAATTTACAAAACTGTCATACAGTCGGCCTGCTTGGGTAGCAATCTCTAATGCGTTTTGCTGCTGTTTCTCATTGCTCCACATCGAGTCTACTGTGCGTAGCGTGGCTAATAGAGTAGAAGGCGTAACAATAACAATATTCTTTTCGAAAGCTTTATTGTATAAGGAATTGTCATCATTAATGGCCACTGCAAAAGCGGGCTCAACAGGAATAAACATCAACACAAAATCGGGCGACTCAATATCGTATAAATCCTGATAGTTTTTAGCAGACAATTGCTCTATGTGCTTTCTTATAGAATTAACATGTGCTTTTAAGTAAATTGGACGTTCTTCTTCTGTAGCGTTTACAAATCGTTCGTAATCAACCAGCGAAACCTTGGCATCGATAATCATTTTTTTAGAATCGGGTAGATGCAACACCACATCAGGCATGACACGTGTACCATCTTCACGTTGAAAGCTTTGCTGAACAAAATACTCACGGTCTTTTTCCAAACCGGATTTTTCCAACACGCGCTCTAAAACCAATTCGCCCCAATTACCTTGCATCTTACTGTCGCCTTTTAAGGCTCGGGTAAGGTTGGTAGCTTCCGCAGTCATTTGTTGGTTAAGTTCTTTCAAATTAAGTAATTGTTCTTTTAATGAGGCATGCATACCCACGCTTTCTTTTTGCGTATTTTCAACCTTTTCTTCAAAACTTTTAATTTTTTCTTGAAGTGGCTTTAAAATAGCATCGAGGTTTTCTTTGTTTTGATTGGTGAATTTATTCGACTTTTCATCTAATATTTTATTGGCAAGATTTTCAAATTCTTTTTGAAAGCGTTCCTGAAGTTTTTCAACCTCGGCTTTTTGCTCGTCACTGCGTAGTTTGAGGTTTTCAAAGTCGGCATTTCTACGGGTTAGTTCTATAGAAAGTTGGTCTTTTTCGGCTCTTATGGATTCTCGTTCTTGTTCCAAATCTTGAATATTTTGAAATAGCTTTATTTCATTTTCTGTGAAAGATCGCAATCGCTCTTCCAAAGATGAAACGGCCGCTTTTTGCTTGAGGTTGCTTATGAAGTAGCCAATAACGCTTCCAATTAACAGGAATACAAAAATGAGTACAATAAGTGTAGTAGTTTCCATGAACTGTTTTTTGTAAAGATATTTAATTTATGATTTTAAATCGTCCGACCTCAACATCAAAGTCAATTAAATTTTTTGGGAATAATTTTGAGAAATGTCCGGCTTCAATCAATTGGCATGGATCGCCAAAATAGCATTCTTCGGGCGTCATCACCAACATTTTATCGCATAATTGAATGGCCAAATCAATTTCGTGGGTAGAAAACAAAATAGTTTTTCCTGTTGTTTTGGTTAAGTTTTTCAAAAGTTTCAAAATGGAAGCGCGATGGTACAAGTCTAAATGGGTCGTGGGCTCATCTAAAATAATAATGGGTGTATCTTGAGCCAATGCTCTGGCAATTAAGGCACGTTGCAATTGTCCGTCACTCAATTCGTAGCATTTCCGGTCTTTAAACGACATCATTTCGGTGGCTTCAAGTGCTTGCGTAATGTGAGTTTTATCATTTTCAGTTATGGTGCCTAACCAATTGGTGTAAGGCTGACGCCCAAGTGCTACGAGTTCTGCAACCGTCATATTTTTTGAAGCAGGCGTTTCGGTTAAAACCACGCTTAAGGTTTCGGCTAAGGTTTCGTAGGTGTAGCTTTTTAAATTTTGGTTATTGATAAAAATTTCACCTGACAAGGCATTTTGAACTTTGCACAAGGTGCGTAATAAAGTAGACTTTCCAATGCCATTACTGCCTACTAAACCAATAAGTTCACTTTTATTTGAGAAAAAATTGATGTTTTTGGCCACTATATGATTTCCGTTTTTATGGAAATACCCGATAGAAAGGTTTTTGGTTTGAAGAGTGATATCTTGTTGATTTGGCATTTCAAATGGTTAAGTAAAGATGTATTTCTCTGAGCTATAAATCGATTGGCATTCATTTTCTTGTTGGTGCCACAGAATTACACAAAGCTCTCACAAAGTTACGCAAAGAATCTTTTATATGTATTAAGCTACTTTTAAACTCAATTTTGGTAATTGGCGTCGTCTTAAAAGAGCAGCTTCCGTTTCCTTACCAACAACCAAATTACTACCGGCGCACCAACCAATGATGTAATGGCATTAATGGGTAATGTGTAATCAGTAAAAGGTATTTGTGCAATACTATCGCAAATAAGCATGATAATGGCACCACTTAAAGTTACGGCCGGAATTAAAATATGATGACTGGCAGTTGTAAAAATTTGCCTGGTAATATGTGGAACAGCTAAACCAATAAAGGCAATTGGACCTGCAAATGCTGTAACAGCACCGGCTAGAATACAAGTAGCAATTAAAATGATTAATCGGCTTTTGGCAATGTTTAAACCTTGACTTTTAGCGTAGTTTTCTCCTAAAAGCAACGCGTTTAAGGGTTTTATAGTGAAGATAGACATACTTAAACCTGCAATAAAACAAATAAACAGTACCAACATGCCTTCCCACGAATTGTTACCCAAACTGCCAAATGACCAAAAAATGTATTGTTGCAATTGTTCGGCAGGACTAAAATAGGCAAGCACGCCAACAATGGCAGCGGTAACACTACCAAACATCAATCCAATGATGAGTATGGCCATGGTGTCCTTTACCCTAACCGTTACCGCCAATACCGCCAACATTACCAAAAAACTGCCTAGTCCGGCGGCAATTACCAAACTCCAAGTTCCAAGTAAAGCGGTTCCTAAAATTCCGCCAAAACCTGCGGCGCCCATAATGAGTAAGGCTACACCTAAGCTGGCGCCGCTACTAACGCCTAAAACAAATGGTCCGGCAAGCGGATTTCTAAACAATGTTTGCATTAACAAGCCACAAACTGAAAGTCCGGAGCCAACCATAACTGCCGTTAAGGCCTTTGGTAAGCGGTAATCTTGAATAATGAAATTCCAGGCGGTATTTTCTACGCTAAGATGGAATAAACTCTTAAATACTTCCGTTATCGGAATAGCAACTGAACCCAAACTAATGTTGGCGAAAAACACTATAATAAGTGCTAAACTTAGTGTTATGAAGTGTTTGTTGTATGTTGTTATTTTTCCCAGAGTAATAATTTATAATGAAAAAAAAGTTTTGGTTGTAGCCCAAAAGGCACAAAGCAGCGCAAAGTTACACAAAGAATTTGTGTTTTTTTTTGAAGTTATCTCTATGGTTCTTTGTGGCACCTCTGCATAACTTTGCGGTACAACAATAATCATTAATATAATTATTGTTCCAGAGCCCTAAAAAAATACAATTCATGATCTGGCAACAAATCCGGATGCAATATCTTCACTAAATCTTTTAAAACCAAATCAGGTCTATTTGGGGCAAGTTCGTAATAAATAACGCCACCTGTTTCGCCCTTTAAACTCGAAAAACTGTACACTTGTTTGTTTTTAAATGCACTAAATTGGGTGTATGATTTACTAGCATCCATCATTTGTTGATAGCTCGAAAATTGTCCCGGACCAATCCAAAAATCGGCATTTTGAGCTTTTTCAATAACCGATTCTACATTTAGCGCAAGGCTTCCTGTTCCTTCGGAATCTTTCCAAAAATAATTAGCATTGGCATCTTTAATAAAGGTGGCTGCCCAACTATTACCTTGAGGTAAATACCAGGTATCTTTCCACATGGCACCACTTAAAATCTTTGGTTGGTTCTTTGATGTTGATGCTAAAGATTTAATTTTTAAATAATTGTTTTCTATATTTTTAAATATTTTATCAGCGTCATCTAGCTTATCGAAGAAAACACCAAAAAATTTAATCCACTCGGCTTTTCCAAGGGGTGAAGTTTCGGTCCAGTCGCCATTGTAGACTACCTTAATACCGGCGCGTTCAAGGGTAGTAAAACTTTTATTGCTTCCATTAACGGCAAACCCAATCAAAACATCGGGTTGTAGGTTGATAACAGTCTCGGTGTTGATGGATTCGTTGTTGCCAATTTCGGTAATTTGCCCGTTCTTAATTCGTTCTCGGGTAGGTTTTGAAGAAATATAATCCAAATTAGGAAAACCAATCAGTTTGTCCACTTCATTCAGCATCTCTAAAGAAGGAATGTGTGTGGTAGATGTCACAATCAAATTGTTAACCGGTACTTCTATCACCGCATCGAAGGTTTCTTCCGAAGAAAAATCATACTTGTCTTTCACCAAGGCATATTTAAAAACTTGCTCAGATTCGGGCCATGGATTTTTCACCTCAATAACCTTATAGCTGCCATAATCAGTTATTGAAAAACCTTCGGCGTAGTTCACTTCAATCTTATTTGAAAAAGTTTCAGGCTCTAATGCGGCACTAGCCTTTTCATTTTTACATGAAACAATTGTGACGAAAAATAGCACCAATACGGTGGTTTTTTTATGTAACATAAGTGACTGATAAGCTCTTAAAAACATATTAGTTTTGATAAATTTCTTAGCGATGCGAGACGGTTCAAATTTAACATTATATATTGTGGCAGGAATTATCATTGCCCATTTTTTAGTTGGTTTTATTTATTTGGTTTACAAACTCAACAAAAAAAAGTAATCATCTTTATATCTTAGTTCAATTAAACTGCTATTTTCGCATCGAATTTAGGTTCGTGCTATTTTACAAAAAAAAGTACGATTAAAAGGGAATTCGGTGCAAAACCGAAGCTGTTCCCGCAACTGTAAGCTAATAAGCTTGTTGTTAACTTCAATGTCACTGACCGCCTTTAGCGGTTGGGAAGACCAATAACAAGACGCGAGCCAGGAGACCTGCCAAATTCAAATAAATAAGTCAAACTTTCGGGATAAAAGTTTGGGTGAGGGAAACTTCATTCTTTTTTCTCGGTTAAATTTTAACCAAAATGAAACGTATGTTAATCGCGGCGTGGTTGTGCGCCGGAATTTCTGCTTATGCGCAGGATTTGAACCAACAGCAGTCCTTAGATTCAGTTTTTATTGATTCTAAAACTTTATTACCCAGAAAAAATAGTGGTAAGGTGGTAACCAAAATTACTTCGGAAGTGTTGGAGCGCAGTACAGGTAAAACATTGGCGCAAGTTATCAACGAATTTTCAGGAATGGAAATTAACGGCAGTCGTAGCAATGACGGTCAAAATCTGGGCTACTTTGCACGCGGAGGCCGAAACCGTCAGGTTGTGATTGTTATTGATGGTGTTCAAGTTAACGATCCATCGCAGATTGCCAACGATTTTGATTTGCGCTTACTCTCAGTTCAAAATATAGAACAAATTGAGATTGTAAAAGGCGCTTCCAGCGTTTTATATGGCAGTGGTGCCAGTACAGCGGTGATTAGTATTACAAGTAAAAAATCTTCTGAAAAACCTATTTCGGGCAATTTTAGTACTATGATTGGGTCGAATAAGCCTCAAGATGTTGGCAATTTCAATGCTGAACAGTTTGTGAATAATGCCCAGGTTGGCGGTAGTCTTGGTAAATGGTTTTACGAGGTAAGTTTTCAAAACAGATTTACCGATGGTCTATCGGCAGTAGCCGCTCCCGATGGGGAAGCTCAGTTTGAAAGTGATGTGTTTAATGCTTTTAACGTTAACGCAAAGTTGGGTTACCGATTTTCTGAAAATTTGAAAATCAGCAGATTTTTTGCGTTAGACCAGTTCAAAAGTGGTTTTGATAACTTCGATTTTACCGACGCCGATAACTTAAGTGAAAGTAAACAACGGCGCATAGGTGGTAACTTGCAATGGCAATTCAAAAATTCGAAGTTTGTTTTTAACGATAGTTATACTCGGGTAGAGCGCGGCATAACTTCGGCATTTCCGTCAAAATTCGATTCAGAGTTTTTTGCTTTTGATACTTATTTTCAGCATCAATTCAACACATCAATTTCGGCTACTTTGGGACTCAATTTAACCAATTCTAAAATGAACAGTTTTAGTATTCCCTTTGGCGGAACAGATTTTGAACCATCTATTCAAGAAGACGACGCCAATTTCACCATTGTTGACCCTTATTTAAATGTATTGTACATTTCAGATTTTGGTTTAAATGTTAATGCCGGCGCCAGACTCAACACTCATTCGGTTTATGAAAATAAGGTGGTTTACAATATTAATCCTTCGTATAATTTTAAACTGAAAGAAAACAACCTAAAATTATTATCGAGTTATAGTACGGCATACATTACGCCGTCGTTATTTCAAATTTTCGATCCCTCATTCGGAAATGAAGATTTGTTACCCGAAGAAAATAGAACCATAGAAGCGGGATTAGAATTTACCAACAGCAAATCGTTGCGGGTAAGTGTGGTATATTTTAACAGAGAGGAAAAGAATTTTGTTGATTTTGTAACTCTTAATCCGGATTTGTTTATTTCTCAATATCAAAATATTGCCGACCTTTTTACCAGTAGCGGTGTAGAAGTAGAGTTTTCTAACCGCTTTGGAAATAAGATTCAGCTAAACGCCAATTATACGTTTACTGATGCCGACACCAGATTTGCATTGAGAATCCCGAAACACAAAGTAAACGCCAGCCTTCTGTATATGCCAAGCCAAAAAACAACCTTGAGTTTGGCCTATCAGTTTAACGATAGTCGAGAGGATCAGTTTTTTAATCCTAGCACCTTTGCTTCAGAGCGCGTAACTTTAAGCAGCTTTGGCATCACCGATTTTTATGTGAGTCATCAATTAAACAACCATGTAAAATTTATGTTTAATCTCACCAATATATTTGATCAAGACTATCAGGAAATATTTCGGTTTTCAACCAGAGGTAGAAACGCTTTGGTTGGCTTGCAATTGAGTTTTTAATTAAAATTTTAGTACTGTTTAAAGTCTGAAGCCTAAAAACTTCAGACTTTTTATTTTTGCTCCTATCAAACTAATTCAAATCATTGTTTTCGCACGTTAAAATCGATATCTTTGGGTTACCAGCTTAATTCAATTACAAAGATATGCAAGACCTTGATTTCGATTTTTGGTTGTTTCTTGCCGGGTTGGGCATTTTTCTTTTTGGGATGCATCACCTGGAAGATGGTATTAAAGGTCTTGCCGGAAAATCGTTTAAAAATCTGCTTAAAAAATTCACCAACCGCAGTTGGAAAGGTATTTTAACCGGAACCTTTGTAACCGGTATCTTGCAAAGTAGTTCGATGGTGAATTTACTCATTCTGGCATTTCTTGGTGCCGGAATGATTAATTTAAAAAACGCACTTGGCGTTATTTTAGGCGCTAATTTGGGCACTACTTTTACGGCCTGGATTGTGGCAACACTCGGATTTAAAATGAATGTAGCCGATTTCTCATTTCCATTTTTAGCATTAGGTATTTTGTCTTATTTATTCTTGAAAGGAAGACCCGTTATTAAAAACCTGGGTTTATTTTTAATTGGATTTGGCCTGCTTTTTCTGGGTTTAGACTATATGAAAGAAGCCATGGAGGCCGTTTCGGGTGGAATTGATATGAATATTTTTTCGCAATATGGTCTATGGGCATTTTTGCTGGTTGGCTTGATTGTTACGGCTTTAATTCAGTCGAGTTCAGCGATGATTGTGATTATTTTAAGTGCTCTAAACTCTGATTTAATCGATATATATCAATCGGTTGCCTTAATCATTGGAGCGAATATAGGCACTACTTCAACCTTAGTTTTGGGAGCCATAGGCGGCACTGCCGATAAAAAGCGTTTAGCATTTGCCAATGTGGTGTTTAATGTAGTTGCGGGCTTAATTGCCTTTGCTTTTTTAAGACAAGCCATAGATGTACTGCTCAATGTGTTTCATGTGACTGATGTTTTAATGGAACTGGTTATTTTAAACACCTTTTTAAATTTTTTCGGAATAATTTTATTTTTCCCGTTTTTAGGTTTGTTTCAGAGATTTCTTAAAAACAGATTTAAGGTTTCTGAACCAGTTGGTGCCACCATTTATATTAAAAATGTTCCAACCAACGTGCCGGATGTGGCTATTAAAGCCATTCAAAATGAATTGACTCACCTGTATGATCTTACCAAAGATTTTATTATAAATGTTTACGAAGTGAAATTGGAAAACATTTCAAAACTCAACAAGTGGATGCGTATTTTTAAGGTTGCCAAAAACCCCAATGATAAATATGATCATATTAAATTAATTGAAGACGAGATGACCGTTTTTTATTCCAATTTAATGAAACAACCGCTAGATGATGATGAAGTAAAACTACTGGAAGATAACATGGCTATCATGCGGTCATTGGTGTATGCATCTAAAGATGTCAAGGATATACAACATAACATAAAGAACATACAGGACAGTTCAGAGTCTTTGCCGATTGATGTTTTAGAAAATTTAAAGGATACTATCAATAAACGTTTTAATCAATACGATCAGCTAATGAATCTCGCCATGCACGAAGATTTAAGCATTAATTTTTATGTCGAAAATCACAATGTTTATAACGAGAATATTCACTTTATATACAATCATTTAAAGCAATCAAAAAAGCAGACTATTACGGTATCAACCATCACCAACGTTACCAAACAAACTATTTCTTCGTTAAATAATATGTACAGTGCCTGCAAGAAATACTGCAGTGTTTATAAAACTGATAATTCAGAGCATAGCGATGTTACTTCTGTAGCTTAAGACTAAAATCTTCCTGATTAATTAGCAATTTATCATTAAATTTTGAATCCTCTGTCTTATAGTTAACAGGTTTGAGTGTCTCGAAAAACAGTGGGAAACTTCTGCCCAAACCTTCAATATTAGATAATACTGCAGCTAACAGCGGTTCGTTGACATCTCCTAAAACTCCCAAGTTATTTGGCACTTCTCTTATTGAAATATCAGGAACAATTCCGGTTGGAGGCACTTCAACCTCGTCTTTATTAACCGAAATGGCCACCAATGGTTGCATGGCATAGGTATGGCTCGGATTGACGTCGTCGATTGATAAATCGGGAGAATCGAATATGGTAATGGAAGCCTGGGTTTTTCCAGAGGTGACATCACCTACCTGAACCACTTCAATGTACGGTCTTAAACTGTTAATAAGCAATTCGCTCGCCGAAGCAGATCGACTGCTGGTGATTACATAAACCTTACTAAGATTAAGGCTGTTAATAGTTGCACCACCACTAATGGTATTGGTAAAGTTGAAATCGGTATTGTTAGATTGCAAATCTTCGTTATAAAATAATTTGGAGAATACTTGTCCGTTAAATTGCCCTGTTATCATACTACCCAATCTTGCGGCTGTATTGATAACACCACCGGGATTGTATCTTAAATCAACTACCAGATGCTGAACATTAGCACCGGCAAAAGTGGCAAACGCCTGATTGAGCTGCGTTTCAAAATTATTGTTAAAACCGGTATAGTGTAAGTAACCAACGTTGGTGCCGTTTAGGTTAATGACCTCTGTTGTTACCACTGGGTTTCTCGTGAAGTTGATTTTGGTTAATGAAACACTTTGTGAGTTGCTTTCAATAGTGTCGTCTGCAACTTCCGGAGTGCCGTTATCATTGTAATCGGCTAAATTAAGTGTGTAACTGTTTTGATTAAGCAAATTATTAAGGTTGTCAACTGTTAAGCCAATGCCATCTACGGCATTAAAAACCTGACCACGTTGCAATCCGGCCTGATCTGCCGGACTCCCGTCAAAAACCAATCTAACCACACCAAAAACATTGGTTTGGCTTCCGGGTTCGAGATAAAAGAGAAAATCGGCACCATTGTTTAAAGAAATGCCTTGTTGCTGTTGTAGAAATTCTACATAATTAGGAATAATTACACTAAATTTATCTACATTTTGCCTGTCAAAAATTAAACTTTCAAACAAACTTTCGGGTGTAGAAAAACTGTTTAAGTAGTTGGTATATTCTTCGAGCGAGCTAAATCTGTCGTTGGCCAAATCGGGAATTTCACTTTTGTATAAATACACTAAATTCATGCCTTTCCAAACAAAATCATTGATTTCGCTGGCAGCAATTAAATTGTCGTCACTGTCTTCAAAACAGCTATTAAAGGTTACTAAAACAGTTATAACCAAAAAAAAGCGGGTGATGTAGTTCATATATTTTTCTATTCAATAATTCCTAAAACCTTAGTAGTACAAACTCTAAAATTACTTACAATATTGTAATTTTAAAACAAAATGTAACAAAATAATAGTTGCCTCGTCGTAAGGGCAAGAACCAAAGTTAATAAAAGCAACCAACTAATGACATCAACAGAGTTCACATCACTTGTAATGCCTTTTAAGGATAAGGTATTTAGGTTGGCCAGAAGACTGTTGGTATCAAACGAAGAGGCTGAAGATGCCACGCAGGAAATTTTAATGAAGTTGTGGAGTAACCAGTCTAAAATAAGTTCTTATAACAATGTAGAAGCTTTTGCGATGACCATGACAAAGAATTTTTGCTTGGACAGATTAAAGTCGAAACAAGCACAAAATTTAAAGATTGTTCACAGCAATTACCAAGACCACAGCGTGTCTTTACAAAAACAGGTTGAATTATCTGATAGTTTAAGCTGGGTAGGAAAAATGTTAGAGCAATTGCCCGAACAACAAAAAATGATTTTACAATTGCGAGATATCGAGGCTTATGAGTTTGATGAAATAGCCGAAATCATGGAAATGAATCCAACGGCCATAAGAGTAGCTTTATCGAGAGCCAGAAAAACAATAAGAGAACAATTAACTAAAACACATAATTATGGTGTTAAATAATATAGAACAACTACTTGAAAAGTACGATTTAGGTGAAACGTCACTTGCCGAAGAGCAACAATTACGGCAATACTTTTTAAATAACCGGGTACCCGAACATTTAGAATCGTATAGATTGATGTTTGGATATTTTGAACAAGCCAAAACAGAGCAATACAATAAAGACGTTCCATTAAAACCTAAGAAAAACAATGTTTACAGGTGGATTTCTGTCGCAGCCGTTGCAGTGCTTATGTTTGGAATTTACATCTCTCAACCAGAAGCGCCGAAAACAGAATTAAGTCAGCTTTCGCCCGAAGAACAAGAGTTGTATTACAAAACTGTTGAAGCACTGCAATTAGTGTCTACACAGTTAAATAAAGGAACCCAACAATTAGCTGTGCTTAACACCATGAGCGAATCTTATACCGAAGGTGTTAGCAAAATTGGTTTGATTGAAGAGTTCTCAAACACAAAAAACAAAATTTTTAAAACAACAAATTAAATTTAAAGCAATGAAAAAAGTAAGTTTTATTTTAGCCTTAATCCTGATGCCAGTGTTGGTCACTGCTCAGAGTGTTTTCGATAAATACGAAGATGTAAAAGGCGTAACCTCAGTGGTGGTCAATCAAAAAATGTTTAGCATGATTGCCTCAATGGGCGTTAATCTTGATGATGCAGAAGCACAAGAATATTTAGACATGGTTAAAAAAATCACAGGTATGCGCGTCTTTACCACAGGCGATGCAAAAGTATCTGCCGATATGCTGGCAACCGTTGACGGCTATCTCAAAACATCAAGTTTACAAGAATTGATGAGAATTAAAGATGGCGAGCAAAATATCAAATTTTATGTAAAAGAAGGTAAAGACGAAAACCATGTTAAAGAATTATTGATGTTTATGACCGGTTTAAATGAGCTTACCAAAAATTCAGATGTCAATATTAACGGTAAAAAGTTAGAGGTAGAAACTGTTTTATTAAGTCTAACCGGTGATATTGACCTTAGAAAAATTGGTGAGATTACCAATGGTATGAACGTTCCGGGTGGCGATCAGCTTAAAAAGGTTAAAAAATCTTCAGAGTAAATTGTATGGTAGCTTTAGTAAGAAATATCATTCCATTTGTTCTGTTACTGTCTTTAATGACATCTTGCGGTGATGGCACGAGTTTGCAAGCCTATTTTGTAGACCATCAGGAACAACCGGGTTTTTTAAGTATGGACGTGCCTAAGAGTATACTTAATATTGATGAATCGGCTTTAAACCCCGATGAGCAAGAAGCGTATAAATCTATTGACAGACTCAATATGCTTGCTTACCGCATTGATGAACAAAATATGGATTTGTTTAATGCAGAACTCAATAAGGTCAAGGCCATATTAGATGCAGAGCAGTACGAAGAATTATTGCGTGGCGGCAATATTGAAGACGGAAAGTTTGTAATAAAATATCTTGGAGAAGACAACGCTGTCAAAGAATTTGTAATGTTTGGTCATGCAGACGATAAGGGCTTTGCGGTAGTGCGAGTTCTGGGTAAAAATATGAGTGCCGATAAAATGATGAACCTAAGTCAAATCATGTCTAAATCCAATATGGAGGAAGATGCTTTTAAAGACCTGATTAATTTTTTTAATTAAGAATAGAAAATAAATCTAGAATCGCCGCGCACTTTGTTTAGTGTAGCGGCGCTTTTATTTTTGAATACTATTACTTAAAGTGTTCATAACATGAACAAACAAGATAATGATTGATGAAATTAAAATAAGTTTCACAATCATAAGGTCTAGAATATCAAATATTCCTGCGATTACAAATAACAACCCAATACAGCTGGAGAACACCAAAGACAGGTTATTTTTTATAAATTTCCACATCGTTAAATACCGGTATAATTTCTAGGGGTTATTTGTTTCAACTCTATTTTTATGGCTTCAGACACCTCTAAGGTATCAATAAATTCTGAAATTGATGTTTGTGTTATTTTAGTGTTGGTTCTAGTAAGTCCTTTTAATGCTTCATAAGGATTCGGGTATCCTTCACGTCTTAATATTGTTTGAATGGCCTCAGCCACCACGGCCCAATTTTGTTCTAAGTCGGCGTTTATTTTTTCCTCATTGAGTAAGAGTTTACCCAATCCTTTTAGGGTAGATTTAAATCCAACAATGGTGTGTGCAAATGGTACACCAACATTTCTTAAAACCGTGCTATCAGTTAGGTCTCGTTGCAATCTGCTAATGGGTAGTTTGGCCGATAAATGTTCAAAAATAGCATTGGCGTAACCTAAATTCCCTTCACTGTTTTCAAAATCTATAGGATTTACCTTGTGAGGCATGGCAGAGCTACCAACTTCACCGGCTTTAATTTGTTGCTTGAAATAATCCATTGAAATGTAGGTCCACAAATCACGATTTAAATCAATTACAATGGTGTTTATTCTTTTGAGCGCATCAAACATTGCAGCCATATGGTCATAATGTTCGATTTGTGTGGTAGGAAAGGAGTGATGTAAACCTAAAACCTTTTCAACAAAATGCTTACCGAAGGCTTTCCAATCGGTTGATGGATAAGCCACATGATGTGCGTTTAAATTTCCGGTGGCACCACCAAATTTAGCTGCATGCGGAACCTGAAGTAGTGATTCTAATTGCGCTTCTAACCTGGTAACAAAAACTTCAATTTCTTTTCCTAAACGGGTTGGTGATGCCGGCTGGCCGTGTGTACGGGCAAGCATTGGTATATCAGACCATTGATTTGAAAGATTTTTGAGTGTGCTGATGAGTTGTTGTAATTCCGGTAAGTAAACTTCATTTAATGAGTCTTTAATACTTAACGGAATGGCCGTATTGTTGATATCTTGAGAGGTAAGTCCAAAGTGTATAAACTCCTTATAATCGCTTAATCTAAGTTGGTCAAATTGCTCCTTAATGAAATATTCAACCGCTTTCACATCGTGATTGGTGGTTTTTTCAATGTCTTTTATTTGAAGCGCATCTGCTTCAGAAAAATTTGAATAAATATTTCGAAGACTTTCAAACAAATCAGGTGTTATGGTTGTCAACTGCGGCAGCGGTACTTCGCACAATGCAATAAAATATTCAATTTCAACTTGTACACGATATTTAATAAGCGCAGCCTCAGAAAAGTAATGTCCTAAGTCTTTTACTTTATCGTGATATCTACCATCAATGGGTGAAATGGCGTAGAGCGATGTCATACGGTGATTTTTAAAATAAGTCACAAAGATAACCATTAAGCATAGAAAATTAAACATAAAAAGGTTTAACTTAGTTGCATATAATTATCATATTTCACTAACGAATTTTCATTTTATGAAATCAATTTTACTTTCTATCTTTTTTATAAGTTTTTTGGCTCAATCTCAGGTTTATAAAAAATCTGAGCCGTTTACACATACCTATAGTATAGTAGCCTTAGACGAAACTACCGGAGAAATGGGGGTAGCAGTGCAGAGCCATTGGTTTAGTGTTGGCAGTTTGGTAATTTATGGTGAAGCCGAAGTTGGAGTTGTTGCTACACAATCTTTAGTGAACCCTGCTTACGGACCAAAAGGCTTAGCGCTTATGAAACAGGGATTAAAACCGCAGCAGGCTTTAGAAGTATTGTTGGCAAACGACGAAGGCCAGGCCTACAGGCAGGTGGCCATGCTCAATAAAGAAGGATTGACCGCTACACATACCGGAAAATTATGCATTGAGGAGGCAGGCCATAAGCGTGGTAAAAATTATTCAGTTCAGGCCAATATGATGCTTAAAAATACTGTAGTTGATGCTATGGCAAGGGCGTTTGAAAATTATTCCGGTAATTTAGAAGATAGATTAATGGCGGCATTAAAGGCAGCTGAGCGTGAACAAGGCGATATTAGGGGTAAACAAAGCGCTGCTATTTTAATTGTTAATGCCAAAGCTACCGGAAATAGTTGGCAAGATACCAAAATGGAATTGAGGGTAGAAGACAGTGATAACCCTATTGAAGAACTTGAAAGATTGGTGAAGGTGCATAAAGCTTACGATTTTATGAATAAGGGTGATGTAGCCATGGAAAATGGCGACTCTAAAACCGCTGAGGACATGTATTTAAACGCCCAACAAATGTTCCCCGAAAATCTTGAAATGCAGTATTGGTATGCCGTCAACTTACTTAATAACAACGATATAGATAAGGCATTACCCATTTTGAAATCTATTTTTGAAACTAACAATAATTGGAGAACACTTACTTCCAGGCTTGTAAGGAGTAAGTTACTCAATGTTTCGCCGGAAGTTTTAAAAACAGTAATGGAATTGTAAAAATCATCTTAGTTTTTTTTTACTTTTAATCAATCTAATAAAATCCTTTCGTATGCTTAAAAAAGTAATGTTTTTTTTATTGGTAATAATTATCGTGGCGCAGTTCTTTTCGCCTGATAAAAATGATGGCGACATAGTTTCTGTAGATCACTTTTTAGTCGATACCAATCCACCCGATGAGGTCAAAGATATTTTATTAAACAATTGTTTTGATTGCCATTCAGATCACACCAGATATCCTTGGTATAACAGTATTACTCCGGTTAACTATTGGATTAATAGTCATGTTGTAGAAGGAAAATCTCATTTTAACGTTTCAAAATGGGCAGATTACAGCGATAAGAAAAAGGACCATAAAATGGAGGAGTTGATTGAAGAGGTTAAAGAAAAGAAAATGCCGTTACCTTCATACACATGGACACATCACGAAGCCGATTTAACCCATGACCAAATACAAGAAATGGTATACTGGGCGCAACTGGTACGATTTAAATACACCTTAACTCCTGAGCCTCAATAAATAATTTTTGAAACAACCAAAACTTTTGATTATCGGTTTTGTTTGGCCAGAACCTAACAGTACTGCGGCCGGTAGCAGAATGCTGCAGCTAATTGATATGTTTAAGAATTCTGGTTACCAAATTACTTTTGTTTCTGCCAGTTCTAAAACTAATCAGTCATTTGCTTTAGAAGCCATCGGTGTTCAAACGGCAAGTATACAATTAAATCATTCTGGTTTTGACGATTTCATTTCTGAATTGAATCCTCAAATCGTCATTTTCGACCGTTTTATGACCGAAGAACAATTTGGCTGGCGTGTTACCGAAAACTGTCCAAATGCCATCAAAATTTTAGATACCGAAGATTTACACTTTTTAAGAAAAGGCAGACAAATTGCATTAAAACAAGGAATACCCTTCGATGATAGTTTTCTCTACAACGATTTTACCAAACGCGAAATAGCATCTATTTATCGATCTGACTTGAGCTTGATAATTTCTGAAGAAGAAATGTGTTTTTTGCGTGGCGAGTTCGAAATTAATCCCAATTTGCTCGTCTATTTACCTTTTCTTTTAAACCCGATTACATCAGCCCAAATAGAGGCATTGCCAAAATTTGAGGAACGTTCTAATTTTGTGACTATCGGAAATTTTCGTCATGAGCCCAACTTAGATGCCGTTCTGTATTTAAAGCAAACCATTTGGCCCTTAATTAAAGCTAAACTTCCTGAAGCAGAATTGCATATTTATGGTGCTTACCCAACTGAAAAGGTGCTGCAACTTAACAATGAAAAGGAAGGTTTTCTGGTAAAAGGTCATGTAGCAGATGTCAACACAGTAATGCAAAACAGCAGAATTTGTTTAGCACCTTTGCGCTTTGGTGCCGGATTAAAAGGGAAGGTGATAGATGCTATGACAAACGGTACCCCTTGCATCATGACCACAGTTGCTGCCGAAGGTATTTTTAACCTTATGGAAACAGATGATTGCGTTTTAGACAACCCAAAAGATTATGCCAAACAAGCTGTATTACTTTACAAAGACCCATCTGAATGGCAATTTTATAGCAATAACGGGTTTAAAGTGATCAATGAACGTTTTCAAAAAGAAAAATTTGAGAAGGCGTTGATCAATACTATCGAAAATCTATCTAACAATCTGGCCCGTCATCGTCAAGAAAATTTTATTGGTCAATTATTGCAGCATCACACCATTCAAAGCACGAAGTATATGAGCAAATGGATTGAAGCCAAGCAAATTCAAAATCCCAATTAATCATCTTAAATTGTTATTCTTTTTAATAGCTTTGCAGCCTTTAAAATTTAAGAATGATTTCAGTCGATAATTTAGCTGTTGAATTTAGTGGAAGCACCTTATTTAGTGGTGTGTCTTTTACCATCAACGAAAACGATAAAATTGCCTTAATGGGCAAAAATGGCGCCGGTAAATCTACCATGATGAAGATTATAGCAGGAGAACAAAGACCGTCCCGAGGCAGTGTTCGCTTTCCAAAAGACGCCGTTATTGCTTATTTACCACAGCATTTATTAACCGAGGATCATAACACCGTTTTTGAAGAAGCTTCTAAGGCCTTTCAACATGTGTTTGAAATGAGGGCTGAAATGGATAATCTCAACCAACAACTCGAAACCCGAACCGATTACGAGTCTGATGATTATATGAATTTAATTCAACGAGTGTCTGATTTGGGTGAAAAGTTTTACGCTCTAGAAGATGTTAATTACGACGCTGAGGTTGAAAAAGCCTTAAGAGGTTTGGGTTTTAAACGCGAAGATTTTGCCCGAAAAACAAGCGAATTTAGTGGTGGTTATCGCATGCGTATAGAATTGGCTAAAATTCTGCTTCAAAAACCGGATTTAATTTTATTAGATGAGCCTACCAACCATATTGATATTGAATCGGTGATCTGGCTAGAAGATTTCTTAGTTAATAAGGCTAAGGCTGTAATGGTTATTTCGCATGATCGCGCTTTTATCGATAACATTACCAACCGAACTATAGAAGTAACTATGGGCAGAATTTACGATTATAAAGCCAATTACAGTCATTATTTGCAATTGCGCGAAGAGCGTCGTGCCCATCAAATAAAAGCCTATCAAGAACAACAAAAATTTATTGCCGAAACGCAGGCGTTTATTGAACGATTTAAAGGTACCTATTCTAAAACAAATCAGGTAAATTCTCGCGAGCGTATGCTTGAAAAGCTGGAAATTATAGAGGTTGACGAAATTGATACTTCTGCTTTGAAATTGCGTTTCCCACCGGCGCAGCGTTCAGGTGATTATCCCGTTACTGTTAAAGATTTGTCTAAATCCTATGGAGGGAAGGTGGTGTTTAAAAACGCCAACATGTCTATTTCCAGAGGTGAAAAAGTAGCGTTTGTAGGCCGCAACGGCGAAGGTAAATCGACTATGATAAAAGCCATCATGGGCGAAATTGAAGTTGAAGGTCAGTGCCAGTTGGGGCATAATGTAAAAGTAGGTTATTTTGCTCAGAATCAAGCGTCATTATTAGATGAAGGATTAACTATTTTTCAAACCGTGGATGAGGTTGCGCAAGGAGATATCAGAACCCAAATCAAGAACATTTTGGGTAGATTTATGTTTAAAGGCGATGATATCGACAAAAAAGTAAGTGTACTTTCGGGTGGTGAAAAAACCCGACTAGCCATGGTGAAATTGTTGTTAGAACCGGTTAACCTGCTTATACTAGATGAACCAACAAATCATTTGGATTTAAAGTCAAAAGATGTTCTTAAAGAAGCACTCATGGATTTTGACGGTACCTTGATTTTAGTCTCGCACGACCGCGATTTTCTACAAGGTTTGGCTAAAAAGGTATTTGAATTTAAAGACCAGCGCGTTATTGAACATTTCGAAACCATTGACGATTTCTTGGTGAGAAACAGGTTAGAGAATCTTAAAGCTATTGATTTACAATAAAAGATATTAAAACTGGTATCTTAAATTGATATTCCCAAAGTAATTAACCGGCGCACCAGGATAAAAGTAACGTGGTGCCGAATTACCAAAACCTACAGCGTTAGGTAAAATACTCGCTGCATAATTTAAATCGAATAAATTATTTACCCCTGCTGAAATATTTGCAATAATAGATTTAAATAACGGAAATTGGTACATCGCTTTTAAATTGGTAACACTATAGGCATCGCTAAACAAAGTATTGCCGTCGTTTAAAGGTATAGCACCAACGTGCAATAACGAAGCAAAAATTGACAATCCGAAATCGGTATTGATATCTAAGCCTGTTTGCCATTGCACATTTGGCGCACCTGTTAGCTTATTACCTGAGAAGTCCTCATCACCATCAACAAAATCTTTGAATCGGTAGTGATTTAAACTTCCGGTAAAATAAGGGCTTACTTCAATATTATTAAAAAGGGTTTCGTTATATCTCAAACTTAATTCAGCACCTTTGTGGCTGCTTTCACCGGCGTTGATACCTACAAATTGATCTTCGGCAATACGTCTGGCTACTAATAAATTATTAACTTGAAGGCTGTATAATGTTAACTCTGTGTAGAGTTTGTTTTTAAGTAAGGTTGATTTTACACCAACTTCATAATTCCAACCTCGTTCAGGTTTAAGTTCGGTATTGATGCTGCCCTCAGGTGTTAAAGTTTCCGCTACCGACGGCACTGAAAATCCACGACTCACCGAGCCAAAAATATTGGTATTTGGGTTGGCTTTGTAAGAAATACCCAATCTTGGTGACAATACGGTTTCAAAGCTGTAAGATTCTCTTTCAGAAGATGTATCTGAATTAAACTCGTCTTTTTGAGTATAAGTTGTACTGTTCAACGACAATCCGGCTTCAAAAAACCAGGTATTGTTTATGTTGGTAGATTGACTGATAAAAGCTCTGATGTAATTTCTATTCTGATTGGTTTTCGCAAATTGGTCGCCCTTAACACTGCCCACACCGGGTTGTTGTTGGTATAAATTTCGGAATAAGGAAAATGTATAATCTTCAGTCATGAGTTCGGTGCCAACTGTTAATTGTGTGTCGGCATTAAACAATTTGGTATTGTAATTTAATAGTGAGCGCAAACCTAAGGCGCCATTGACTTCATCTAAAATATCGAAAGGTCTCGGCTCGAAAGCATCTTTATAATTACCAAAAATGCTGGTAGACCAGTTTAAACGTGCATTGATGTTTAGTTTGTAATTAATTCCCAAAACCAGCCTCTTGTATGACTCAAAACCTTCCGATTGCGCCCAGTTGGCAGGAGCTGTTTGCGGATTGTTTTCAAAATCGGTTTCGTTGAGAGAACTCGGAATAAAGGCTTTTAGTCTGGTAAAAACCGAAATAAAACTCAACTTACTTTTTTCATTTAAAGCCAAGCTTCCGCTTAAGTTAAAGGCGTCCCGGTTATAGCGACTATTGTCTCTAAAACCATCGCTTTGCAGATGATTGTAGTTGGTCAGAAGATAATTATTTTCGTTTTGTACACCAACCGAAATATTTTGTCGCCATAGACCAAAACTGCCAACTTGGGTTATGTTTTGAACAAAATTATTTATAATGGGTTTGGATTTTAGTAGGATTACTCCACCTAATCCTGATCCGTAAATGGAATTGTTTGGACCTTTTAAAACTTCAATTCCGCCTAAATTTTCAACGTCTATATCTTCAATTACCGATTCGCCTTCGGCATTGGTTAGCGGAATATCTTCAAAATAAGTGGTGATTCGGTTGGTGCTGAATTGAGATCTGGCTCCAATACCTCTAATGGTAATGCGATTGGTGTTAAGATTGCCTTGCTGCATGTAAACACCGGGAATACTGTTCAACGCCGACGTAATGATGACTCCATCGTTTTTTTGTAAATCTGCAGCTGATAACTGAGATACAGAAATGGCTGTATTTTGGTATTTGGTACCGGCTTCTTTAACTAAGGTAATTTCAGATAGCTGGGTGGTGTCTTTTTGGGTTTGACTAAAGACATTGACCTTTAATAAAATAAAGACTGTTAAGCAAAAAAAGTATTTCAAGTTGCCTGTATTTTTCTGTAAAAATAGCTTATTCGGGTTGGTTAAGTCTAAAAGTTAAGTTAGAATTTTCAATAAATCTTTGATGCCTTCTGTAGCGGTTTTAGAAACAACTGTTAAGTGTTTTTTGGGTGTAATCGCAGGTTTGGGGTCAATAAAATAAACAGGTATATCTGGCGGCGCATAATGCAATAATCCGGCTGCCGGATACACTTGCATTGAGGTGCCTATGATTAGCAGTATATGGGCCGTTGCGCAAATTTCCATAGCGGTTTCAATCATTGGAACTTCTTCACCAAACCATACAATGTGTGGTCTTAGCTGATAACCTCTAGGGCACAAATCGCCTAATTTTATATCGTCGTTACAATCATAAATGATATCAGTATCGAATATACTTCTGGCTTTTAGTAATTCGCCGTGAAGATGAATAATCTTGCTGCTGCCGGCGCGTTCGTGTAAATCGTCTACATTTTGTGTGATAATACTTACCTTGTAGTGTTGTTCTAGTTCGGCCAGCGCTTTGTGTGCATAATTAGGTATGACTTCAAACAATTGCTTTCGTCTTTGGTTGTAAAAGTCTAAAACAAGTTTTGGATTATTAGCAAAACCTTGAGGCGAAGCCACTTCCATAACATCGTGGCCTTCCCATAAGCCATCGGCATCTCTAAAGGTTTTGATACCGCTTTCGGCACTCATTCCGGCCCCGGTTAAAACTACCAGATGTTTCATTTTAAATTAATTTAGTTTGAGCGACTGCTTCATTGGTTAAAAATACAGAATTGATTTATCTTTGAAAACATGACCGATTTAAAACTTTTAGAATATCTCAAAACCTTTATAACGCCGGAACGGCAAAATAGGATAGAAGCCATATTATCTCAACGAACCAGACATTTTTGTGTTGCGGTTGAAGATGTTTACCAACTTCATAATACAAGCGCTGTAATGCGCAGTTGCGATGTGTTTGGGGTGCAAGATTTACATGTTATTGAAGAACGCAATCTTAAACGAATAGACAGAGAAATTGCCATGGGCGCACAAAAATGGGTTGATGTGCACAGGTATCATAAAGTTGAAGATTGTATCAAAGAATTAAGAAAACAACAATACCAGATTGTTGCCACGACGCCGCATAACAACGATGTTTTATTAAGTGATTTTGATGTCACCAAAAAGTCGTGTTTTTTCTTCGGAAGGGAAACTGAAGGCTTGAGTGAAACTGTTTTGCAACAAGCTGACTGTTTTTTAAAGATTCCAATGATTGGTTTTACCGAAAGTTTAAATATATCAGTATCAGCCGCCATTATTTTACAAGACGTTACTTCAAGGTTGAGAAACAGTGATCTAAACTGGCAATTTTCTAAAGATGAAATAAACGAACAATACTTAAAATGGATTAAAAAAACCGTGAAAGATTTCGACAAGATTGTAGCCAGATACTACGACGACAAGGTTAGTTAGACTTGCCTTTTTTGTTTCGGCTCAGTACCTTATATTCTTCGTAACATTCGCTAATGGCGTCTAATATTTGTAAATCGTTGGCAGTCATGATAAAATCTTTAGAATAGTTGCATTGGCTTACCATTTCATCTAAATCAAACTTATCAACGTTGAGCAGTGCCATGAGCATTTCCCGGTCGAATCTGCTTGCCAGGACGTTTCTAATCTGGTCGTCTTCCTTCATTTTCCTGAGTTTGGCCATTTCTTTGGGTTTACTGCCAAACATATTGTAAAGTAAATCGGCGGGATTGAGTATAGAACTCAACACCTTGTTAACGCCACTGCCACGCGAACCGGCTTCATATCCTTGATTAGGTAGGCCCGAAACGCTAAATCGGTTATTAGATCTCAACGGAATTTGTTTGATATCGACTTCTAAAAATCCGGTAAGTTTATTTTGAAATACCACAACTTCTTCAAGTGCCAAAGCCAGCTCCGTCATTTTAATGGTGGTAGAGCCGTATTTAAACCAGTCGTTGGTAACACGAATTCTAATCGATTTAAAACCGAGATAGGAGAGATGTAAGGTATCGTTCACTTCGGCTTTAATTTCAAAATAGCCTTTCTCGTCGGTTGAGGTACCAATCACCTGATTTAAGTTAACAATGTTTACATTTTCAAGTGGTTGGTCGTTTGAACCATTAACAATGGTACCGTGAATTTTTTCAGGTTCCTGACCAAAGCCAAAATGCAGCGTAAAAAATACCAGTAAAGCGGTTAAAACAATCCTCATGTATTAGTTTTATCAACTTGATGAGCAAAAAGTGAACCAAAAAAAATTAAAGCGGAATTCAATTTGAGACTAACTTACACCACATCATTATAAGACAAAGTTAAGAATAATAAGTAAATCCTTATGCTTAGCCTTATCATTTGACTTTAAATTAACAATACTCTGCTACTTACGTCTTGATTTTCTGGGTCTGGAAACAGCACCGTCAAACTTGCCAAACGATTTGGTTTTTTTGCCTTTATCGCCACCGCTGCGTTTAAAATTACCTGATGGCTGACTTTCAAAATCGCTACTTCTTCGCTTTCCAGAAAATTTACTACCGCGACTTTTTTCTTTTCTGCCTTTATCTGTTGAAATTTCAACATTTACATAACGGCCGTTGTGTTTAAAATCTGTGAAGAATTCAACCACTTTCGGCATGTGCTCGGCATCAGTGCTAAAAAACGAAAAGGTTTCTTTCACTTCAACTTTAAACACATCATCTCGGCCCAAATCCAGGACAGCTTTTAAGAAATCTTTCAAGCTCATCCAGTCGTAACCGTCTTTCCTACCTACATTAATAAAATATCTAACGGCATTTTCTGATGGTGTATAATCACCGCTATCACTGTGCTTTCCGCTATCAGCGGCATTAAGGTCTTTAGAGTTTCTGTAATAGTTATAGAAACGGGTAAACTCCACCGAGAAGAATTTTTTAATAAGTTCGTCTTTGCTAGTATCTGCAAACAAGGTGTTGATTTCCTCAATGTGGTCGTCTATAGCGTGGTTAATTTCGGTATTGTGAATTTTATGCGCCAAAGACATTAATTGAACTTGGCAAATATCTAATCCGTTAGGTATTTGTTTGTGAACGAATTGTTTTTTAATGATGCGCTCAATAGCCTTGATTTTACGTATTTCGCTTTTGGTAATGATGACCATAGAAATACCGGTTTTTCCGGCACGACCGGTTCTTCCAGAACGGTGCGTATAGGTTTCAATTTCGTCGGGAAGCTGGTAATTAATAACGTGTGTAATATCTTCAACGTCAATCCCGCGTGCAGCTACATCGGTAGCTACCAGCATTTGTATTTGTTTTGCTCTAAAGGCTTTCATGACCATGTCGCGCTGATTCTGACTTAAATCGCCATGTAAAGCACCGGCATTGTAACCGTCTTCAATCAATTTTTCTGCCACTCTTTGGGTGTCGCTTTTAGTTCGGCAAAATACCACCGAAAAAATATCAGGATTGGCATCGGCCAATCTTTTTAATCCGGCATAACGGTCACGACCACCAACCATATAGTATTCGTGAGATACTTGCTCGCTACCAACGTTTTTTGCGCCAACAGTAACTTCAACGGGCTGTTTCATAAATTTTTTAGCGATGGTAGACACTTCTTGTGGCATGGTAGCCGAAAACAACCAGGTATTTTTTTCTTTAGGTGTGTGCGATAAAATATCGGTAATGTCTTCGTAGAAGCCCATATTTAGCATTTCGTCGGCCTCGTCTAAAACGGCATATTCTATTTGGGAAATGTCAACCAGGTTTCGGTTAATCATATCTTTCATACGGCCGGGTGTTGCTACAATGATTTGTGCACCGCGTTTTACATCGCGTGCTTGGTCTGTAATACTGGCGCCACCATAGATAGCTACTACATTTAAACCATTGCAATATTTACCGTAAAGCTTAAGTTCGTTGGTAATTTGCATGCAAAGTTCTCGCGTTGGCGATAAAATCAAACCTTGGGTGCTACGACTGTTGATGTTTATTTTTTGCAACATCGGGAAACCGAAAGCTGCGGTTTTACCTGTACCTGTCTGGGCCAAGGCTACTAAGTCGGTATCTTGCTCGAGTAAAACAGGAATGGTTTTGATTTGAACTTCGCTAGGCGTGTTAAATCCTAAATCGGTAATGGCATTTAAAAGGTCTTGGTTAAGACCTAATTCGTGGAATGTGTTCATTCTAAAGTAATAAGTATTCGATTGTCTAACGTTTTGTGCCACTTAGAAGCAAATCGACATACTTAAACCTCAACTTCTTGTAACACATCCTCACCCTGAGGAATTTTAAGCGGCAAAGGTACGATAATAATTGAGATTTCCTATTTTGAGTGTAGTAATGTTAAAACGTTGTTTATTAAAATATTATAAGCTGAAGTGAAATTATTTTTGGAACCCACGGTTGAAACCGTGTGTTTATATAACCGCTTTTTATGAGATAAGAACTAGACTAAACATCTAACTTATTAAAAAAATCAACCAATTGCCTAATAGCATTTCCCCTGTGGCCAATGCGATTTTTTTCTTGAAGAGACATTTCGGCAAAGGTTTGGTTTGATTCTAACGGTTTAAAAATCGGGTCGTATCCAAAGCCTTTATGACCTTGTTTTTCTAAAGTGATGTTGCCTTTGCAAATTCCTGTGAAGGTATGTACCTGGTTGTTATAGTGTAAGGCAATAACCGTTTTAAACTGGGCTTGTCTGTTGCTTTGATTTTCTAAATTTTTAAGAAGTAAATTTATATTATCTTCATTATTGCGTTGTTCTCCGGCGTATCTGGCCGAGTAAACGCCTGGTTCATTGTTAAGCGCTTCAACCTCTAAGCCTGTATCGTCAGCAAAACAATCGTAGCCGTAATGGTCTTCTATGTATTGTGCTTTTTGAATGGCGTTGCCTTTAATGCTAGGCTGGGTTTCAGGGATGTCTTCATTACAACCAATGTCATTTAAACTCAAAATATGTATATTCGTTGGAAGCATTGATTGAACTTCCTTCAGTTTGTTTAAATTGTTGGAAGCGAAAACTATTTGTATCATAAAAATGTTATCAAAAATCGGACTTAAAAATAACTAATATTAACTTTATAGTACTAAGTTTTCTTTTTTAATAAGCCAATAAGCAATCATTAAAATTACTGTTATATGATTTCAAAAATAGGAGATCAGTTTACCAAACTATTCATCAAGTTTATGCCCGATGCCTTTGTATTTGCCTTGTTGCTTACACTGGTAACTGTTTTAGGGGCCTATTTTTTTATGGACAGTCAACCCATAGATATTATTAAAGCCTGGTATGGCGGTTTTTTTGATTTGCTGGAGTTTGGTATGCAAATAGTTTTAATCATTATTACCGGCTACAGTATTGCCTTATCACCAATTATTGGCAAGGGTGTGGATTATCTGGCAAGGTATATTAAAACACCGGCGCAAGTTTACTTTTTTGTAGTAATGACAGGTATGTTATTGTCAATGATAAGTTTTGGTTGGATAGTTATTACCTGTTTTTTAGCTCGGGCTTTGGCGCTTCGGGTTAATGGAATTCACTATCCGTATTTGGTAGCCTGTGTATATTTTTCAATGAATAGTTGGGTTTTGGGTTTGTCGAGTTCTATTCCCTTGTTATTAAATACAGAAAATAATTATTTGATTTCCAAAGGTATTCTTGAAAATTTAATTCCAACTACTTATACATTGGGATCAGTGATGAATCTGGCTATGATGGCACTCATGGTAATTGGCGCACCGCTATTAATGTTATTACTAAAACCTAAAAAGTCAACTTTAGAACTGAAGTCAGTTAATAATCAACAAAACAATTCAATAAAAACCGAGGCCGAAGCTTTAAAACTACCCTTTAAAGCGATATCAGACAAACTTAACAATAGTCGTATCATTCAGTGGGTGGTAGTTTTGATGGGTCTCATTTATATTGGATATCATTTTAGCACGAGAGGATTAGATTTGAATTTCAATATCATGATTTTCATTTTTTTAATGTTGGGAATGGCCTTTCATCAAACGCCTATGCGGTACGTTATTTCGATGAAACACGCCAGTAGTAACGTCTCAGGAATTTTATTTCAATATCCCTTTTACGCTGGCATTATGGGCATTATGTTATACACAGGATTGGGTGAAGCTACGGCGAAGGTTTTAGCTTCAGTTGCTACTATGGATACCTATCCGTTTTTTGCATATGTAACCGGCGGATTTGTAAACTTTGCCATTCCTTCAGCAGGCGGCGAATTTGCTGTTATTGGTCCGAGTATTATCGAAGCGGTCAAAGAAATTGGTACTGGCTTGTCTCAATCCGAAATAGATGCTATGGTAGCCAAAGCATCTATGTCTGTTGCCTACGGCGAAAGTTTAAGCAACATGATTCAGCCTTTTTATTTATTACTGGTTTTGCCAATTATGGGTGCCGGTATAAACCTGCAAGCACGTGATGTTATGGGGTATCTGGTACTACCAGTAGTTGTGTTTTTTATTTTACAAGTGGCTATTATTTCCTTTTTACCCATTTAAAAAATACCGCAAATGATGTTAGTCATATAGCCTTTGTTTTTTATTGATTATATTTGAGTAAATCAAGAAAAATTAAGATACATGACAGTAATCATTCAATATGTTCAATTAGACCGCAGTGAAAGTTTAGATGCTTTTATTGAAAAACGTCTACAAAAATTAACTAAAAAATACGAGTGGTTGATAAGTGCGGATGTTGCCATTAAAGAAGATGTAAAAGACAATGTAAACGGAAAGATTTGCAGTATGGAATTAAGTCTTCCGGGACCCCGTATTTTCGCGACTTCTAATGAACGCAACTACGAATTAGCCGTTAAAGAAACCATTAGTGATTTAGAAAAACAACTAAAAAAACGCAAAGAAACCTTTAAAACACATTAATTTAAGTTAGACGCTTAAATACGCAACCTTACTACCACGGTTTATCTGTGGTGGTAAGGTTCGTTTTTTAAAATGGTATGAGCGCGGTACAATTGCTCAATAAAAAACAAACGAATCATTTGGTGGGAAAAGGTCATTTTAGACAGCGAGACCTTTCCGGAGCATTTTTGATACACCATTTCTGAGAAGCCATACGGACCGCCGATTACAAATACCAAGTTTTTAATTCCCGAATTCATATGTTTTTGAAGGTAATCGGCAAAATGTTCTGAGCTGTATTGTTGACCGTTTTCATCAAGTAAAATCAATACATCAGATGTTGATATTTTGCTTAAAATTAGCTCTCCTTCTTTTTGCTTTTGTTCGGTCTCACTTAGGTTTTTGGCTTTTTTTAAATCAGGAATTACTTCCAACTCAAAACGGGTGTAAAAAGAGAGTCGTTTGATGTAATCAGTCATCAGAAGTTCCAATGCTTTATTGTCGGTTTTACCTATGCATATCAGTTTAATAGTCATTAGGCAAAATTACAATTTTATTGGAATTTGTAATTAGTAAATTACCTGCCGGTTAGCAGTCTGTGAATTTTGAATTTGTTACTTTTACATAAAATTTAGTTGATATGATTTCTGAAGCAGAATTCAACAATGAGTTACATTTAATTATAGTTAATGCCATACGCGAGGACGTTGGAGATGGCGATCACAGTTCGTTGGCTTGTATTCCTTCCGATGCTATAGGCAAGGCTAAGTTGTTGGTAAAAGATGAAGGTATTATTGCCGGAGTTGAATTTGCAAAAAAAGTGTTTCGTTATGTGGACGCTAATTTTACTGTTACAACTTTAATTGAAGACGGCGCGCCTGTTAAATACGGTGATATTGTATTTTATGTTGAAGGTCCGTCGCGATCTATTTTACAAGCCGAAAGGTTGGTGCTTAATGCCATGCAGCGCATGAGTGCCATAGCTACCAAAACTAAACAATATGTAGATATGCTGGACGGCACTAATACCAAAATTTTAGATACCAGAAAAACCACACCGGGCATTAGAACCATTGAAAAATGGGCTGTAAGAATTGGTGGTGGCGAAAATCACCGTTATGGATTGTATGATATGATTATGTTGAAAGACAATCATATCGATTTTGCCGGTGGTATTACCAAAGCCATCGAAAAAACTAAGCAATATTTAAAAGAACGACGAAAAAATTTAAAAATCATTGTTGAAGCTCGCAATTTGGATGAGGTGGCCGAGATTTTAAAAAATGACGGCATTCACCGAATTTTATTAGACAATTTCAATTACGAAGACACTAAAAAAGCTGTTGAGATGATTGGTCATAAATGCCAAACCGAATCGTCGGGCGGTATTAACGAGAACACCATAAGAGCCTATGCAGAATGTGGTGTGGATTATATTTCGTCCGGTGCCTTAACACATTCGGTTTACAATATGGATTTAAGTTTGAAAGCCGTAGATTAAATTTTGATTTGTAATCCATGACTAAACCTATAGAAGATAAACTGGAAAAAATTCCGATAGTAAAAAATGTGGTTCGTTTTTTAAAAGGGTTAAAGTTGCCGGGTTTTGAAGGACTGTCAATTTATGATTTAATCGAACTTTATGTTATAGGCATTGCAGAAGGTGCGCTAACCACCAGAGCCAGTGCTATTGCGTTCAATTTTTTTACAGCCATTTTTCCATTTTTGCTTTTTGTAATTGTATTAATTCCCATCATCCCCATTGCGGATTTTCAGGAAGAATTTCTAGCATTTTTGGATTCTATTTTACCGCCGCAAACCTTCGATTTTTTCTCTCAAAATATTTTTGAAAATATCAGCAAAGAGAGCAGTGGGAGTTTGTTGTCTACCGTTTTTATATTGTCCATTATTTTAATGGCAAATGGTGTTAATGCGGTTTTTGCAGGTTTTGAAAGTTCTTATCACAAACAGACTTCAAGGTCTATACTTAATCAGTATCTCTACGCACTTGGAGTGGCATTAATTTTGGCTTTATTGGTAATTTTAACGGTAGCTGTTTTCGGGTATTTTCAAATTTATATTATGCAACCCATTTACAATAGTTTAACCGGTGAAGCCCTTTCTGAAACAGCTAATGCACTTAGATGGATCCAGTTTGGCAAGTATTTGTTTTTTATTGTAATGACTTATATTGGAACTGCAACCCTTTATTATTTTGGTACGCACGAAGGTCGTGACAACAAGTTCTTTTCGGTTGGTGCATTATTAACTACCTTATTAATAATGGTCACCTCATTTCTTTTTGGGGTGTACATCGATAACTTTTCAAAGTATAACGAATTGTATGGTTCTATTGGGGCATTGTTGATTTTACTCTTCTATTTA
Organism: Paucihalobacter ruber; assembly: GCF_006494535.1. Lineage (GTDB taxonomy): Bacteria > Bacteroidota > Bacteroidia > Flavobacteriales > Flavobacteriaceae > Paucihalobacter > Paucihalobacter ruber. Next base: position 17,496 of record NZ_VHIQ01000003.1, on the reverse strand, counting down.
TGGTTGAATTCTAATATTTTATTGTTGGGCTATGAGTTGAACGCGTCTTTAAATAGACTAAGGAAAATCAATTCGTGATGCTTCATTTTGTTGATGTAATATTGCCTATTCCAATACCCAAGCTATATACTTATGTCATAACAGAGGCTGAAGTGCAATTTCTAAAACCCGGAATGCGAGTGGCTGTTCCTTTTGGAAAGCGAAAAATTTTTACCGCCATTGTGCATCACACCCATAACAATGCACCCTTGGTTTATGAGGCTAAGCCTATTTATCAGATTCTAGATGAAAAACCTGTATTAACTCAAAAGCAATTGGAACTTTTTGAGTGGATTGGCAATTATTATTTGTGCAGTTTGGGTGAAGTGGTAAGGGCAGCCTTACCAAGTGGGTTTTTAATTGAAAGCGAAACAGTTATCAAGTCGGCTAATTTAGAAGTCAAAGACGACACCGGTCTTAACGACGACGAATTTTTAATTATTGAAGCCTTACAACACCAATCGTCGTTATCAATTAACGACGTTATCAACATACTTGAAAAGCAACGTGTGTTGCCTGTGGTGAACAGCTTAATTGAAAAAGGATTAATTACAGTTCAGGAAGAATTGTTCGAAACCTATAAACCAAAATTGGTTAAGTTCATTAAGTTAAACGATCAGTATAAAAGTGAAAAAAAGCTACAATTAATTTTAGAACAGTTGAGCAAGGCACCTAAGCAACGTGAAGTGTTGCTTACTTTTTTCAGTATGCAGGCAAAAGAAAAGGGCGCCTTAAAGACTTCAGATTTAAAGTCGGCTGTTGAAGCCTCAGACAGTGTTATTAAATCCTTAATTGATAAAGGAATATTAGTTGAATTCGATAAAAAAACAGACAGAGTTCAATTTGAAGGCGAAGTTAATGAAACCGGCTTAAAGCTTCAGGATTTCCAGCAAATCGCATTAAATGAGATTAATGAAAACTTCAAACAACACGATGTTTGTTTGTTGCATGGCGTCACCGCTTCGGGGAAGACCGAAATTTATATTCAATTTATCAATCAAATTCTTCAGCAGAATCAACAAGTGTTATATCTGGTTCCTGAAATTGCGTTAACCACACAACTGGTCGAGCGTTTGCAAGCTCATTTTGGAGAACAGGTGGCAGTGTTCCACTCAAAATATTCCAATTTTGAGCGCATGGAAGTTTGGAACCACGTTTTAGAGCACAGTTCAAAAGCACAGGTAATTATAGGTGCAAGGTCGTCTGTATTATTGCCATTTAAGAACTTAGGACTGGTGATTGTTGACGAAGAACACGAGCAATCTTACAAACAATTTGATCCTGCACCGAGATATCACGCCCGAGATTCGGCTATCGTTTTAGCAGCCATCTTTAAGGTGAAAACCTTGCTGGGTTCGGCTACTCCAAGTTTAGAAAGTTATTTTAATGCCAAACAAAATAAATACGGATTAGTTGAAATTAACCAGCGCTATAACAATGTGTTAATGCCCGAAATTGAATTGGTAGATTTAAAAGATAAATACAAGCGAAAGCGTATGAAAGGGCACTTTAGCGATCGGTTGATTGAAGAAATTCAAGAGGCTCTATCAAACGGCTTACAGGTGATTTTGTTTCAAAATCGTCGTGGTTTCGCACCCATTGTAGAGTGTTTAACATGTGGTCACGCACCTCAATGTCCACATTGCGATGTAAGTTTAACCTTTCACAGGTATCGCAATCAGTTGCGTTGCCATTATTGTGGTTATAACAGGGCGGTACCGCAGCAGTGCGATGCTTGTGGCTCTTCGCACTTAGACACCAAAGGTTTTGGAACCGAGCAAATTGAAGCCGAAGCCAAAGAATTATTTCCGGATGCCAAAGTAACGAGAATGGATTTGGATACCACGCGCGGAAAATACGGTTACCAAAAAGTAATTGCAGCTTTTGAGCAACACGAAGTTGATATTTTAGTAGGTACACAAATGGTTACCAAAGGACTAGATTTTAGAAACGTAAAAGTTGTTGGTATTATGAATGCTGATAACAGCCTTAACTTCCCGGATTTCAGGGCACATGAACGCAGTTTTCAATTAATTACTCAGGTAGCAGGACGTGCAGGTCGAACAGACGAAAGGGGTAAAGTACTGGTGCAAACTTTTAATCCGCATCACAATATTTTGCAGCAGGTATCACAGCATAAATACTACGATATGTATGCTGAGCAAATGAACGAGCGTCATAATTTTAAGTATCCGCCAATTTACAGATTGATAAAAATTACTTTAAAACACAAAGATTTTAACAAGGTCAACCTGGCTGCAGAGTGGTACGCCAAATCGCTAAGGCAGTTTTTTGGAGCATACGTTTTGGGTCCTGAGTTTCCGCCGGTTTCCAGAATTAGGAATCAGTACCATAAAAATATACTGATTAAAATTGCGGCAGGTCAGTCGGTAAAAAAAACAAAAGAAGCCGTTGTTAAAATAAACAACAGCTTCGAAAGTGTAAAAGATTTTAAGGCTGTAAGAGTAGTTTTAAATGTCGATAATTATTAATCCATATTGTTTAATGCATCAACTAACTGCGTCTTTTTATTTCGGCTTAGCGGAATTTCGTAAGCTCCAACTTCCACATTTTTACTGTTAAATCTGTCTATTTTATCCAGATTTACAATATAAGATTTGTGAATGCGCAAAAACTTCCCTTCGGGTAATTCTTTTTCAAAACTTTTCATGGTAGATAGTACTACCAGGCTATTCTCTTCTGTAACTACTTTCACATAATCACCAAGCGCTTCAATCCATTTAATATCCTTAACGTAAACCTTACGCTTTTTCAGGTTACTTTTTACAAAGATATGCTCGCCGTCTGCCTCGTTAAAGTCCATTTTTAACTTGTGTTGTTCTAGGGCTTTTTCAACAGCTTGGTTAAAACGTTCTTTGGTGATTGGCTTTTGCAAATAATCGGTAGCGTCGTAGTTAAACGCTTTAAAGGCATACTCTGTTTTTCCTGTAACAAAAATGATTTGGGGCTTGTTGTTAAGGACATCCAGCAGCTCAAAACCGTTTAAAACAGGCATTTCAATATCCAAGAAGATTAAATCTACTTTATGGGTATTGAGACCATTTTTGGTTTCAAGGGCACTGCTGTATTCTGCAATCAAATTAAGAGAAGGATGACCTTCAATCAACTTAACTATGGATAAGCGTTGAATTGCAGAATCATCAACTACTACACAGTTTAAAGTCATAACATTTTTAAATTTTAGGTTAAGATATCGACAATGTTACGAAAAATTCGGATAAAAACCAAAAAACATCGATTAAATGTAAAATTTAACAAAAAACTATGTAAAAGAAAGTTTAACGAAATTAAGTATTAATTTCTTGTACACAAACAATTTAATCGTTATTTTTGCACCCATTTTTAACAAATAAAATAATTTTATATGAATCATTATGAAACTGTTTTCATCTTAAATCCCGTTTTATCTGAAGATCAGGTAAAGGAAACAGTTAAGAAATTTGAAGATTTTCTTGTTTCTCGCGGTGCTAAGATGATATCCAAAGAGGATTGGGGCTTAAAAAAATTAGCTTACCCAATTCAACACAAAAAAAGTGGTTTTTATCACTTATTCGAATTCACCGCTCCCGGTGAAGTTATTACAACTTTTGAGTTGGAATTTAGACGTGACGAGCGTATTATGCGTTATTTAACGGTTAAATTAGATAAACACGCCATTGCATGGGCAGAGAAAAGAAGAGCTAAACTAAATCAAAAAGCGTAATTATGTCATCTATAGAACAACAAGCAAAAGCAAAAAAGGACGGAGAAATTAGATATCTTACGCCTTTAAATATTGATACTTCAAAAACTAAAAAGTACTGTCGTTTTAAAAGATCGGGTATTAAATACATCGACTATAAAGATGCCGATTTTTTATTAAGCTTTGTAAATGAGCAAGGAAAACTTTTACCTCGTCGTTTAACAGGTACGTCGCTTAAATATCAAAGAAAAGTATCGGTAGCTGTAAAAAGAGCACGTCACCTGGCTTTAATGCCTTATGTAGCAGATTTATTAAAATAAAATATCATAACAAATGGAACTTATATTAAAACAAGACGTTGAAAATTTAGGATTTAAAGACGATATTGTAACAGTTAAGAACGGTTATGGTAGAAACTATTTAATACCTCAGGGTTATGCTGTTCTTGCAACAGCTTCTGCCAAGAAAGTCTTAGCAGAAAACCTAAAGCAAAGAGCCTATAAAGAAGCTAAAATTGTTGAAGAGGCCAAAACTGTGGCTACAGCTTTACAAGCTTTAGAAATTAAAATCCCTGCCAAAGCCGGTGCCGGAGATAAATTATTCGGTTCTGTAAGCAATATTGATTTGGCTGATGTTTTACAAAAAGAAGGACAAACCATCGATAAAAAATACATCAATGTTGTAGGCGGAAGTGTTAAACGCTTAGGCAAATACAACGCCGTAATTAGATTACACCGTGATGTAACTATTGATTTACCTTTTGAGGTTGTAGCAGAAGCTTAATTAAAATTCTAAATATAAAAACCGTTTAGTCATACTAAGCGGTTTTTTTATTTCTATAATATTTGAACAAATTTTTTTGACATTGAAATACGCCCGACTTACAAAAGAACAGTTTGAAGAAATGCACCAGGAATTCATCAATTTTCTGGCCGCTCAGTCTATCACTTCTTCAGAATGGGAGCAAATCAAAAAAGAACAGTCCCAAGTAGCCGAACAGGAACTGGATGTATTTAGCGATCTTATCTGGCAAGGTGTGCTACAAAAAGTAATTTATTTGGAAAACATCTCAAAACAACAAATGTTTTTGTTTAAGTGCGAAGAGAAATTAATGCGGGTGATTGTGATTCAAATTGAAAATGAATTGGTTGACATTACAACCAAAGTAGGCTATCAGTGGCTTCAAAGCAATTTAATGCAAGATAGCGTTAAGTTTTTGAATGGCACCAAACCTTACACAACCGATCCGTTGCAGGATAAATTTCAACTTATTCAACAAGGCGCTGTTATAACCAAAGGCGAATTATTTCAGTATTTCGAAAAATTATTGAAGTAACAATATTGTAGTTAATTGCCGAAAAATTTCTAGCGAACACGAAGAATTATTGATTTTTAAATTTACGATATTAGATATACGATATTAGATATACGATATTAGATATACGATATTAGATATACGATATTAGATATACGATATTAGATATTTGTACGTCCCTGATATAGGTTGAAAATTATGGTCAATACATAGAACTAATTGTCCCCTTGAGGGGACTTTAGGGGTGTAAAACCTACTTAACAAAAATTTGAAAAATTAATATTAAAAACGGTCAACTCTATTCAGGGAAGTTCAATTCGATATTAGATATACGATATAAGAATTAGTGATGAGTTTGAAGTTGAGAGTACGGAGTTTGATTTAACATAATTATTGAAATTACTCGCTTGTTGCGAACAGGCGTGCACGTATGCTATAAATTTAATTCGTGTTAATTCGTAGCACAAGCGAAGCAAATTAGTGTCAACTGTCCTACTCATAACGCAAAGACTCAATAGGATCTAATTTTGATGCTTTAATCGCCGGAAACAACCCCGAAATAATAGCCACAATAAAAGTCACCGACACCGCCCAAATAATGGCTGTCCATGGCAATCCAAACTGAAGGTCAAATCCCAGTGCTATTCCCATTGCCATGAGTGTACCTAAGATAATCCCTGTTAATCCGCCTATCTGACTAATCATTAAAGTTTCCATTAAAAATTGTTGTGCAATGGTTTTACGTTTGGCACCTAAGGCTTTTCGTACGCCAATTTCTCGGGTTCTTTCAGTAACAGACACCAACATAATATTCATAAGTGCAATAGTAGAACCAAAAATTGTAATAGCACTGATTATAACTGAAGCCACATACAAATAATCTGTGATACTGCCAACACGATTGATTAAGTCATCACTGCGTTCTAATCCAAAGTTGTTATCGTCTAATGGTGTTAGGCCTCTAATATTTCTAAAGACAGCAATGGCTTCGTCTTGTGCGCCTTCCAGCATTTCCTTTTTCTCCACTTTTACATTAATGGCGTAATTGATATTAGGACTGGTAAAAATGGAACGCGCTTTTTGAAGCGGAATTAAAACCCGAAAATCCTGATTATTGCCAAAAGTGGCGCCTTTTGATTTTAAAACACCAACAACTGTAAACTTGTTGCCGCGCACACTAATGACTTTACCAACGGGATTGACATCATCCAAAATGGCCTTTTTTAAGTCGCTACCAATAACACAAACATTATTATTGTTATCGATATCAAAGAAGTTTAACTGCCGGCCATCTTCAATTTCTAATCCTGAATTGTTGATAAAATGCTCGTTAATTCCCAAAACAGACACTTCCGGATCTGTTTTTTTATTTTCAAATTTAACTTCGGCACTATTGGTTCCAAAAAAAGATACCGATGTTTTTGACCCGGGATAACTAAACTGCTCCTCAAAATCTTTTACATTGGTATAACTTATTATCGGATTTACCTTGTCTTGCCCTCTTCCGGAGCGCTGTGCCGTAAATTCATAACGTTGAATATTAAAGGTGTTGGCACCCATAGAACTAAAATCGCTACTTATGGTATTTTCTAAGGCAGATACCAAACCCAAAATGCCAACAAGTGCTGTGATACCAATGGCGATGATAAATACAGTAAGCGCAGTTCTTAATTTTTGACTTTTAATAGAGCCTGAAGCAATTTTGACATTTTCTCTAAATAAGGCAAACATAAATTTTCGAGTATAGAAGTTGTTTTACAGTAAGACTATTAAATAACCATAAAGTTACTATAAAAGTAAAATAACTTCGCAGGGACTCTTAAAATTGTAATATTTTTGTGGTGAATTGATTGAATAACCATAGATGGATTCTTTCTTTCTAAGGAGGAATACCAACTTTAAAACTGAGATTCCCGCTTTCGCGGGAAGTAAACATGGCACAAAAACCAAGTATACCAAAAGGCACAAGAGATTTTACTCCTCAAGAAGTTAGTAAGAGACAATATATTATCAATACTATTAAAGGACAATTCGAATTATTTGGATTTCAACCTATTGAAACACCAAGTTTTGAAAATTCAGAAACCTTAATGGGGAAATATGGTGATGAAGGCGACAGATTGATTTTTAAAATTTTGAATTCTGGAGAATATTTGTCTAAGGTCGATAACGGTATTTATCAGAAAAAAGACGAAGTTAAACTTACTCCCTTAATTTCCGAAAAAGCCCTGCGCTACGATCTTACGGTTCCTTTTGCGCGTTATGTGGTGCAACACCAAAATGAAATTGACTTTCCGTTTAAGCGCTATCAAATTCAGCCGGTTTGGAGAGCCGACAGGCCACAGAAAGGCAGATTTAGAGAGTTTTATCAATGCGATGCCGATGTGGTTGGTTCTGATAGTTTGTGGCAGGAGGTTGAGTTTATTCAGCTTTACGATGCTGTATTTACCCAACTAAAACTTAAAGGCGTTACTTTAAAAGTTAATAATAGAAAGATACTTTCGGGTATAGCCGAAGTGATTGGTGCCAAAGATAAATTAATCGATTTTACCGTTGCTCTTGATAAATTAGACAAAATAGGAGAGGAGAAGGTTAAAGAAGAAATGCTTTCCAAAGGAATTTCTGCGTTAGGTATTCAAATGCTTGAACCACTCTTTAATTTATCGGGTGATTTTGGTAGTCAAATTCGCAAGTTAAAAGAAATTCTAGGTAAGTCTTCCGAAGGTCTTAAGGGAATTGAAGAACTGGACTTCATCAATAATGCTATTTCTAAACTGGGTTTGCAGACGGCAACATTGAAGCTTGATGTGACGCTGGCACGCGGACTTAATTATTACACAGGTGCTATTTTTGAAGTAGCCGCGCCAGAAGGTGTTGATATGGGTTCAATTGGCGGTGGTGGCAGATACGATGATCTAACAGGAATCTTTGGGTTAAATAACGTAAGTGGTGTTGGTATTAGCTTTGGTTTAGACCGTATTTATTTGGTTTTGGAAACCTTAAACTTATTTCCTGAAACCGTTACAGGCGCAACAAAAGTGCTGTTTATAAACTTTGGTGAAACCGAAGCCATGCATTGTTTAGAATTGATTCAGGCATTGAGAGCCGAAAATATCAAAACCGAATTATATCCTGATGCTGGGAAAATGAAAAAGCAAATGACCTTTGCCAATAAACGCAACATACCCTATGTTGTTATGGTTGGTGAAGCCGAAATACAATCTCGAATCTACACTCTAAAAAATATGGCTTCAGGAGAACAACAACAGTTAAGCCGATTAGAAATCATCGAGCTGTTAAAATAAAAAAATCCCACCATTTGGCAAGATTTTTTTAGGTTAAGAAAAAACAGATTAATCTATCAATACCTTTTTTGATACCAAACCGCTTGCGGTATTAATTTTGATAATGTAGGTGCCACTACTTAAATTCTTAACTTCATATTCAGAATAAGGACTAACTGAAATATTGTTAATAGTTGTAACTGTTTGCCCGATTAAGTTTAATAATATCATTGATTTTATCTCAATCAAGGTGAGATTGATTAAAATAATACTTTCGTTAGCATTAGCATAGACAGCGTTTAATGATTTAAATTCATCATCACCAACCGACAGTGCTGCATATTCCTGATTGAATAAAATTTCAAATCTGTTAAGGTGCTCACCTGCCATAGAATGAAACTCGTATGGGTTTTCGTTTAAATTATGATAATAATCCAAGTCTTTATCATGTATATAAACCGTAATATCTGCCGGGACGTTTTCAAGTACATTAATGCTGATTACGTTCATGCCTGCATTGGCCAATTTGATGCCAACAGGATATCTTACAAATTCATCCAACACATCACTTCCTTGAATTACGTAGTTCTCGTCTTCAATTAGCCAATACATGTCGTCTATTTGTGTTTCATTCAGAACTGCATCGTATCCCCAATCTGCAGCAGCTGTAGCTTTTTCATCAATAGTTAATAAAAGTTGACGTTGAATGTCGTTAACCGATTTTAAACCGAATCTGAATTTCATTCTAGGGTCGGTTTCGTTTTGACCAATTCTGTAATAATTCTCGATAAAAGATTCCCAAAAGACTGAGTTTCCTGATAGACTACCATCGTCTTTTTCAAAAATTCGCTGACCATTATTAAAGTTAATAGTACCACCTGAATTTGCTGCCTTCACAAAGAATCCTTGGCCTACAGGGATATGTTTTCTGGGTGTTTTTCTTGGAACACCACCCATGCCAAAGTCAGGATGATAGGCACCATGACTGGCACTGGGTGTGCCACCGGATAAATTATAAGTTGCGTAACCGCCTCGGAATTCTTGAGAATTATGCGAACCACCTCCCCAATGTTCCCAAAAAAAGAGCGTACCATTGATCGCACCGGTACCTCCCAGTGTTGGTGTATTTTCAAGTATAAACACATCTGCATCTATGGCCGACGGATATGGATTACCCACCAAATAGTCACTTTCCGGCGCCATGATAAGCGCAATATTTCCATTGTTAGGTTTACCGCTAAACACATAGTTTTGACTCTCATTGAAAGTTCCCGTCCCTGGACCTTTCATTGTAAAGCCTTCGCCTGCTAAAATTGAACCGGTACTTCTTACATGAGACCATGCAGCATACTGCCCGGAAGATAAACTTGCATATTTCCAAATCCAGAAATCGGCTATCCCAACAGGAGAAGCAGTTCCGTTAAAGCTGTTTGAAATAAAATTGACATTTTGTATGACATTCGGAAGTCTGTAGCTGTTGTTGTTAGTGGTGGTGTTTCTTGTTCCTACGGGTGATGACCAATAATTATAGGTAAACATATCGGCAGTGCCTTGTTGTTCGCGCTCTAGTCTGCCAGAACTCTTCACATCGAAATCGCTGCCAAGTGTTTGTATTAATTGCGATTCACCTTCAAGATCTAGCACCCCATCTAATTTTAAATAGTGTGTAATGGTAAGGGCGTTACCCGTTTGAGTATGATTTTCGCCTTCAATGGTTAAGGTATTAGTCCCAACCTCCAGACTTAATAAACATAAGTTGTTCTTTTTTCCGGATGGTAAGAACGAGTTATCCATTGAGATATGGTGATTGATGGTTACGATATTCCAGTCGATGGTTATTTGTGGATCCACAATAGAGGCAGAACCCGGTATGTATTGAACATTTCCATTGTACCATGAGTTGTTATCGTTCCAGTGACCATTATTGGAGGATTGGTAAGGCAAAGGAGCGGTTTGCTCAACGATTGATGATAGATTTGCAAGGATGCCATCTCTTCCATAGCCAGATTCATCTTTTAGAGTGGTGTGAATGAAAGTTGACATTGGATAGTAACCTTCAAGTTTTTGCCAAGGAATACTTTGTAGGTCGTTTTTGGATAACGAATAATTTAGACTTTCAAAATATGCGCCATTAACAAAACCATCCTTTTCAAGGATTTCCTGATTCATTATAAATCTAAGCTGCCGTTCGCTTAGTGCAGCACTCCAAATTCTTATTTCATCTATATCGCCTTTAAAAAAATTTGTAGGTGGAGTAGCACCTGCAGCGCCTACCATAAAATTACTTTCGGTGGCAAGGGGCAGACTTAAGCGAGATGTTTTATCAAGAACTCCATCTATATATAAACTAAGAGTTTCGTCTTTATAAACAACTGACACCTGATGCCATTGGTTTACAGGAATAACAGTATTTGAGGTGATCGATTGGGTTGCTTCATTTTTCCATGTCATCTCCAATTGCCCGTTATGATTGATTTTTAGATCATAACCTTCGGTAAAGGCCATATCTCTTTTCGATAGAATTGATGTGTTTTCTGAATTTGATCCTCTTTTTATCCATAGAGAAATGGTAAATTCCGAGATGTCAAGATTAAATTGATTTCCCATATCAATCAAATCAGAAACACCATTAAAATTAACAGCCCCTGAATTAACAACTGCCGAAGTTCTTTCGTAGGTGGTATTTGCTGTGATAAGATTAGTGCGATTTGTTATTAGAACTTCTGTTATACGTTTATTATAAACCTTATTTATGAGTGGATATTCTGAAGGAGTTTTGCTTATTAAATTTTGAGCGCTGTCAATATTATTACTTACAAGCAGGGCATAATCAGGGATACTTATTAGTAGTAACAGCGATAAAAAGCAAAACGCTTTAATAGCATTAAAGATAGCAAATATCATAGTTAGGTTAATTAATAGCTTGGGACTAATTAATGACACAAACTTAATATAAATATCCATGAAATGCAAATAAAATCGATAAAGTGTAATTTTGGAAACGTATTTTAAAAATTTGGTCATTTCAAAAAGCACTTGAAAACGATGGAATGCATAAATCATGAAGAAGTTTACGCTTCTGCCTATAACCCTCGGTTTAAGTACTTGGAAGGTTTGGAATGAAAATATCAATTAGGTTGACTATTCAAGCAGACAACCAGGCGAACTAGGAATGAAACCGAATTATATTTTTATAAGATTTCTATTCGCTCGTTCCTCGCTCTGTCAAAATGACAAAGAATGTTTTTAAGTATATATAACCCACGGTTTAAACCGTGGGTTTGAAAAATTAGCAGGACGTAGCCATAAAATAAAAACCCACGAATCTTTCGTGGGTTTTTAAAAGCCTTCTTAGTTCTGTATAATTATTTTATTGTTTAATAATGACTTTTTTACTCATTATTTCGCCGTCTCTATCCTGAGCTTTCACAACATAAACGCCCTCAGATAGATCATCTACCGGAATTAGAATTTCTCTGTTGTTCAGCACTTCAAACTGTGTCCAGGTTCTAACCGTTTGCCCTAAGGTATTGATTAATTCTACCTTATTTACATTATAACTGTTAGACCAGTTGATGTAAATTTGTTTAGAATCGAACAGATAATACAACAAGTTTTGCGTACTATTGACTTCCTCATTGGTTAAAGTTCTCTCTGAGGTAAATGTGATAAAGAATCTGTCAAAATAATCACCGGCTTCCAGGTATGTCGTAAAATTTGCCTCATTGATAAGCGTATAAGTATCGAGCAACGCATCAAAAACATATACAGAAATTTCGTTATCAAAATTCTCTAATTCATTCAAGTTTATTTCAATTTTACCGCTAATGGCCAAATCAATACCCACCGGATACATACTAGCTTCATTAAAGTCGCCGACACCTTGAATCGCATATTTTTCATCATTAATCAGCCAAGATATATCACTAGGATAATTATCGCGGTTTTTGGCATCATAACCATAATTTACATCGTCGTTTGCAAGATTATTTGGAACAAATCCTAGTAAAAGTGGCTTTATAGCACCTTCAGGAGATTTGAATCGAAGTCGAACTCTTTTAACAGCATCTTCTGCATTGTTCTCTACATTTCCAGCCGGTCTGAAGAAGATAGAACCATTTCCACCTGCTACAGATCCTTCTCTTTTACCTATTCTTTGGCTGTTTTTAAAGGTAACAAGTCCACCAGTTGAAGAGCTATTAACAAAAAATCCTTGTCCGACAGGCACATATCTTTCAGGCTTTGTTGTCCCGTTACCGCCTATGATTTCAACACCGTCTGAGGTTATTGGTGGTCTAGTGGACTCTAATCCACCTGAGAGATTATACACTGCATAACCTCCCTGATAATCTCTTAGGATATGCGTGCTGTTCCCTGCGAAATGTTCCCAAAATAATAGGGCTCCGTCTGCCAGAACACCTTCGTTATCTCTTATAAATTCATCTGCATCTATGGCTGACGGGTAAGGATTTCCTAAAAGGATTTGGTTAGGTACACCACCAACTGATGCTCCTAAATTATTGGTTATTCTGCCATTGTTAGGTTTGCCAATAAATACATAGTTCTGTACTGCTGTCCCATCAAAAGTGGCTACATCATAGCCATTACCACTTCCTTTCATGGTAAAACCTAAACCAATACTAAGCTCAGATCCCAGATTTAATCGATCCCATTCAGAGTAGGTGTTTCCAACCGCATCAAAATAGGCGTAAAGCCATCTGGTACTTACTTGTGTAGGATCACCACCTGCAGCAGTGTTGCTATTTACCCAGTTTATTAATCTGTTTATAGGCTCATCAACAGTTGTTGTACCATCTCTTAACACACCACCAATACTAAAGCTGTTTAATCCTGTTTGAACCGGCGAACCCCAATAATTATAATTAAAAGGATTGGTGGTTCCTTGTTGATCGCGTTCTAAAATACCGATACTGTTGTCATCAAAAATACTTTCGTGGAATTGTGTAGGTGTATAGCGTTTTTGAATTAATTGCGATTCGCCAACTAAATCTATTTTACCATCTAATTTTAAGTAATGCGTTACCCAAAGCATTTGGCCATTATTGGTTTCGTCAAAGGGTGCTGTTGAATTTTGTATGCTTAGTTCATTATTGTCTACCAATAAACCTAAAACAGTGATGTCTTTATCCCCGGAACTGATGTTATGAGCCGTTCTAACAATATTCCAGTCTATTGCTGCACCATTAATGCCATTGCCGTTAGGTATATCCCAATAAATAGGATTCGACCAGGTATTAACATTAGTCCAAACACCGTCACTTCCTGAGGTATAAGGTATCGGTGCACTTCTTACGAGCTGACTTGTAATATTTTTTAATTTACCTCTTATATTGTTGCCTAAAGTAGAATTTAAGTAACCACAACTAACATTAGCTACGTCCATTTTGTAATAACCAATCAAATTGTTCCACGATAAATTAGGAATATCTAAAGGCACAGTAGCACCCTGCACATTACCTGGTGTTGTTGGGCTTTCTGTAATTTGTTGGTTCATCATCAGGCGTAATTGCTCTGTAGTAAGGGTGGTATTCCAAATTCTAACCTCGTCAATCCACCCATTAAAGTGATTTTCGGATTCTGTATGAGTGCTGGAATTATCCATAGCACCTAAAAGAGCTCTATTGTTATTATTTCCGGGTGCAGTTCCACCGGCAGAATTGATAAGCACACCGTCTACATAGAGCACATACTGATTATTTGAATTATTGTAGGTGATTCCTAAATGGTACCATCTGTTGTTGTCAATTTTATATGGTAATGAAGAAATTCTCCCATTAGCGGAAGCATTTCTGTATTTAAAAACAACTTCACCCGAATTTTCGACTGTTAAATCGTAACCTATACCATTATTTGGTGCGTTACCGTCTCTTTTTGATAGTACGGTTTGTGATCCGGCTAAAGATTCTAATTTAACCCAGGTCTCAACACTAAAATTATTATTTAACTGATAGTCATTAGTTCCAAATTCTACATAATCATCAGCACCATCAAAATCTACCTGATTACAATTTTCAATAACAACTTCTATTGAATCGCTGCAGCCATCAACGGTCCACGTTAGGGTGTATGTTCCTTCCTCTGCTGTAAATTGTGCATTTGGATCGTTAGGATCTGAAAATGCACCATCACCACATGTATTACCACTCACAAATTCCCATGTCCATTCACCTGCAATGTCGCCCGGTGGTATTGTACCGGGATTGTCGCAGTCAATGCAATCAACAGGTAGTGTATAAGATCCTTTTAAGGCATTTTGGGTTGCAGTTAATCTATTGTCATAGGCATTAAGTTGCACCACGTTTTGACCGCAATCACCTCCTATGAGTTCAATATTTTCACCGGCGTTTGAATAAGAAATTCTTACCGTTACCAAATTAGTTCCTTCTCCGTCATAAGTTCTGCAACCATTAATTAAAGTGGTTACACCATATTCATGAATTCCAGGTGTTGTAGGGGTTATGGTAAATGCCTGGTTAGTTTCTCCTGCATAAATAGGATCTTCTATTGGATCACCAATGCCATCAGTCAACTCTATTTCGGTTTCTTGGAAAATAGTGGAATTTACAGTCATGTTATCCAATGCCCAGGCACTATTGTCCGTAGTACCTGAAAAGGTCCATCTAATTCTAACTTGAGTTAAATCTAAGGAATCGTCATCAAGATATGATTGTAGTGAAATTGATGTATTGTCTTCTGTAAAATTATAGAAAGTTGGTGTAGAATTTAAATAATCGTCGGGATCACCATCTTCCCACCAGTTAATGGCAGGTTGTCCAGGCTGATGCAATATGTATAAAGTCTCATACGTTGCACCACCGTCAAAAGATATCTCAATTATAGCCAAGTCTCCAACAGCTAAATTATAGGCCTGATCAAAATCTACCGAGGCTGTTACAGCGTTTGATAGATCGGTTATTGGGCTCTCTAACGTGGTTGGATCCGGGCCTTTGTAATCTTTGTCATTATAATTGCCATAAGCAATACCAAATTTACCATCACCACGATAAATAATGTTGCCATTTTCTTGATTGTTATTTGTTGTACCTGACCAATTTTTAGGTTTTTTGGAACTACCTCCGGCTGTCCAACCACCTACCTTCCCGTCAACAAGCCATGATCTTGGATCGTTGGTGTTGAGCTGACCTACATTAAAATCACCATTTTCATAAGCAATGGTTGTATTTTCGTCTATGGTGACTATCTGACTGGTTGCTAAAATTCTTACCTCTTCTCCGAGACAGTATAAATTATCTTCATCTAAAAGTTCTACTGTTGGCGGCTCACCTGATGGCAAGGCTCTAACAAAAATCTGGCTTGAAGATGTGGCACAAGAGCCATTTTGAACAATAGCTCTATAGTAGGTAGACACCAAAGCACCCGGAGCAAAGGTTGCTGTGTAGGATGTTAGACCTGCTGTTCCGGGAATTTCCACCCAAACATTTTCGTTAACCGCAAATCGTTCCCACCTTGCAATGGTTCCTGATTGATTTGTTAAACTCATGGCAACCACAACTTCTAAATTACATGCACCAATATCGACTTGACTATTAAAGACGTTGCCATCATAGGTAGCGGTCAAGGCACCACCATCAACCGGAAGTGGATTTAATATGATTTCCTGTGATTGAAAAGATGTATTACCATTGCTGTCGGTAAATTCCCAAATAATAGTCTGGGTGCCGGTAAAGATAAATGGAAACTCAAAATCATCTTCTAAAGTACCTGGAATCCATACGTTATCGCAAAAATCGAAGGCGGTTGGAATAGTTAAATCGTCATAGCCACTTATTTGGCAGCCATCAAGTGTTAAAAGCGCGATTGAAGTTGGTGGGACCGGTGCTTCGTCAATAATAGTAATTAGCTGACGTACAGGTGCGGTTGAGTTGCCGGCGCTATCTGTGAAAATCCAGAATATTTCATAGATTCCGGGACTATCTAATGTTAAATCAGAGCTCGTAGTACCTGTAATAATACCTTCGCAACTATCGGTAGTGGTGGGAGGTGTAACAATTAATGAACAATCTTCTACAATATCAGTTAAGGTTGGGGTAACCGGTGGAGTGGTGTCTCTAACGCTTATGTTTTGTATTTGAGTTCTGGTATTGCCACTTGTGTCTGTGGCTGTCCAGGTTCTTGTTAGTGTGTACTCAAAAGGGCTGGCACCATTAGTTCTTGTTTCATTAAAAGAAACTATAGCAGTACCACAGTTATCAGAGGCAGTAAGCGTTACAGGGGCCGGTATTGCATCACATTCTACTGTGATATTGGCTTGGGGTAATGGCAGAACGAAAGTTGGATTTTCATTGTCAGTTACCGTAACGGTCATAGAATCGGTAGCCGTTAAATTAGCAGCATCGGTAACAGTATAAGTGATGGTAGTTGTACCAATCGGGAAGGTATAAGTACCAACCTGACCGGAACCACTGTCTGTAACAGCACCGGACATGGTCCATGCAATAGAACTTCCTGTACAGTTATCACCAAAAGTAGCATTTGTGATGGCTACGGCGACAGTACAGTTTCCAGTGCCGTCAGCTGAAGTAGTTGTTACCACATCTGCAGCAGCGGTGACTGTTGGATTTTCATTGTCAGTTACCGTTACGGTCATCGAATCGGTAGCTGTTAAATTAGCACCGTCGGTAACGGTATAAGTGATGGTAGTTGTACCAATCGGGAAGGTATAAGTACCAACCTGACCGGAACCACTGTCAGTAACGGCACCGGACATAGTCCATGCAATAGAACTTCCTGTACAGTTATCACCAAAAGTAGCATTTGTTATGGCTACAGCGACAGTACAGTTTCCAGTGCCGTCAGCTGAGGTAGTTGTTACCACATCTGCAGCAGCGGTGACTGTTGGATTTTCGTTATCAGTTACCGTTACGGTCATCGAATCGGTAGCTGTTAAATTAGCACCGTCGGTAACGGTATAAGTGATGGTAGTTGTACCAATCGGGAAGGTATAAGTACCAACCTGACCGGAACCACTGTCAGTAACGGCACCGGACATAGTCCATGCAATAGAACTTCCGGTACAGTTATCACCAAAAGAGGCGTTTGTTATGGCTACGGCGACAGTACAGTTTCCAGTGCCGTCAGCTGAAGTAGTTGTTACCACATCTGCAGCAGCGGTG
>NZ_VHIQ01000020.1 GCF_006494535.1 Paucihalobacter ruber | reverse complement strand
CCCCTGCTGCCGCACGATTGCATCGTGTGGTTCCAACAATACATAAATGGTTCTATTCTTTCAACCAAAATACTGAAAAACAATAACATTATCTAGTAATCCTTTTTTGTCTGCATAATCTGCCGCACTACTGTAAACATAATCTTCTGGATGATAGACTAAACCGGCGTCTACAGGATTATTATGTACATAACTTATTTTTTCGTGAATTACTTTATTACTCCATAATTCAATAGGTTTGTTGTCGTGTCTCCAAAATTGAAATTTATTAACATTTGAAGACATGCCAGCAGCTTTTTTAAACTGTTCCAATAAAAATTCCTTTCTACTTTCTTTTGGATTGTCTTGTATTGCTTTCACTATTTTTTTACTGGTAAAACGCTTAAAATCCCCTAGCAAACTCGAGGGATGCAAATCATTAATACTTCTAAAAACTAAATGAACATGGTTGGTCATGATACACCAAGCATGAATCTCCATTCCTTTATGTTTTTGGCAATAGGATAAGCTGTCAATAAGAATGTCTTTATACTCATTTCGGGTAAAAACGTCTAGCCAATCGACCACAGCA
>NZ_VHIQ01000002.1 GCF_006494535.1 Paucihalobacter ruber | reverse complement strand
CTTCTCTGGGTACTAAAGTATATACGTAGTTGCGGTCGCTTAATAGGGTGGCTCCGGTGCCGGAACCTGTGATAGTAACATTGAGTGTTTCTAGTGGTGTACCAAAGGAGTTAAAGGTTACTGACCCCGCGCCTGCTGCGCCCCATTGTACCGTGGCGGTGTATTGTGCTGTACCTTTTACCATAGTTGTGCTTAATACGGTGCCACCAACTACCGTCCAGGTTGGGTTTGCTAATAATCCATTACTAAAAGTGTAATCGTGGGTGCTGTTCGGACTTACCTGTGTGGGGCCTTGGAGGTTTTGGGCTTTTGCTATGCTTATTGTTGATAGTAACAATAGAATCAGGATTGGACGAGTCCAATCACGACGGATGCTGTTTGTTGGCATGGGTGTGGGTTTTAAAGATAACTAATGATACATTCTGTAAAGGTGTACACCAAAGTAGGCGCCTCAGGGTCGCTGGATGGCATGGTCAACTCAGCTGTAATACCATCGGTTTGTCCTATAATAGTCAATGTAATGCCACTACCTTCTTGAACCAAATTATAAATTAGGTTTCCTGTAGAGCTGTCCACATCCCAATTACCTGCGCTGCTTATGATTTCCAATTGGTTAGTATGGGTTTGCCCAGATACTTCTTGTACCCAGGTAAGTATCATACCATTCTTAGTAAAACTACTCCCAATACCCAAATCGATGGTTTCATCATAGATGGTTGGGCTATTGATTTCAAAATTTAACTCTTGAGACATTAAATAGCTACTCATACTTATAGCTAGTATGAAAAGCAGTGTGGATTTGATTGTTCGCATTTGTCTTTATTTTTTTTAACTTTTTAAAATGGTAGCGGCACTGGCTGGAGCTGACTTTTATAATGGTAAGCATTATAGCCCTCTACCATACCGTTGTGGTCTTTAACTCTTATCAAGCGATTAAATGGATCATAGTCAAAACTATTAAGCAATCCACGCTCATTATAGGTTTTTGTAATACCTACCGCAGGGTCATGCTCTAAAAAGTTAATCATGGCACTACCCAATCCATTCAGAAGGTTATTGCGCTGACTGGTGGTAAGGTTACCGGTTAACATGGTAGTGCCTATTATTGATTCTACCTGAGAATAATTAGCATTGGTAATTTTCGCAACCGGTAAGGAGCCGTTAAAGCCATAGATATAACTTATTTTGGTGCCATCTGCTTTGCTAACCTCTAACCCATTACCATAAGTGTCGTATCTGTGGAATTCAATGCGCTTGTCAGGCGTTAAGGTATTCTTGCCCACTTTTACTTCTTTTAACAATACTTGATTCGTGGCAAATTGATGGTATATATTATGCATTTCGCTTAACTTAACACCATTTCTATAACTTTGCGTCTCTAAAACTTCATTGATTTTATTGAGATTAACCAATGCATTTTTAACTGTGCCGGTATTACTGTTTAATGATATCCCAAGCGGATAATAATACTTGGTTTGCAAATGCTCCTCCGAGCCCGACTTGTCATAATAAGTATCTTCAACACTGACTTGATAGTTTTGTGGATTGTAATCGAATTCCTTACGTACCTCCTTTACAAGAGGCCCGCCAGTGGCAGGATAAAAGTATTCTTTGGTGGTGGTTTCTTCAAGCCTTGCCCAAGTAGATTTTACATGATTGGTTTCAAACCACATAGGTGCTGCAGTGCCACAATTGTCATAAAAAAGTAAACAATCTCTAGAACATCCGTTCTCACCATAACAAGCTGTCATTTCTTGATCCGTCGTCATTTGAACATAAAAATTATACCTGCTATAAAATTGTTTCCATTCACAATCGTCATTGTAGAGCACATAAGATGGTCCAATTATACTTTCCTGATAAGAATACAGGTTTATAGTTTCTTTTAATAACTGTGATGTATTATTAAAAACTTCATGTTTTATGAGCAGACCCCGCTTATAATCAATATCATCTGCCGGTTTATAAGGAAACTCAAAAACACTTGAAGGACTATAAAAATCTTGTGCTGAAGTAAAGGTATAAACATTAAACCCGTTACCAGATTCAAATGTCTTTACCCTCTTATAGCCCACATATTGCCCTTGGGTTAATTCTGCTCTAGCCGAATTTATGATGACTTCAAAATTAAAGGTTATCGGTTCATTTATTGGACTTAATGGACAGTTTTCGTTAATCAAAATCCTGGTGACTGGTTCGACATGCCTTTTGATAACTCCGGTAATTTTACCATCAATAGAACCTGACGATTTATTTTGAGAACCTAATTCATCATAATTAAATGATATTAATTTACTATTTGTAAGATCATTGGGGTTATCTTTAAAAATTATATTCTTAATTCTTACACCGCCACCATAGACATATCTCTTAATATTAGAAATAAAGTTTTTATATCCCAAACAAATATCAACTGTGTAATTAGCACCCAAATTTAAATTAACAAGTTCTACTTGAAAGGTTCCTGCAGGAGCTGTAAACCATACTTCCTCTTGGGTTAACATAAAGGTTTGAATGTAATTGTTGGGTCCTGTTATTCTTATCATAGAATTTTCTTGCTCACTTTGATTGGCGGTGGTACTTATTAATTTGTAAACTATTTGTTGTTCTTGCGATAAAGTGAATTGTTGTGGCAAACTTCCCGTGCTACTAAAAGAGTATGTGTTATTTTGAGGTATCCAGTTGTCAGGATTCTTATCTCTATATCCGTTGTCAGTTAACTGCTGATTACCTTGATAGGTTATTTGATGTCTTTCAAATTCAAATTCTTTACTACCTCCGGTTGGATAAATAATTTTTTTCAGTAACCCTGTAGTAATCACACTTTGACTTGGAATAACAATCCCACAACCCGTTAAAGATGCGCCTTTATAATAGCCCCAATCGTCTGTCAAATTAACCGTATCAAAATTTGGTAATTGCTGTTCATTGTTATATTCAAATTGATAGGGATGTGTATTACCACCTGCAGTTTCTTCAATACTATTCAGCCAAAGTCTACCTATTAATCCATAATTAAATTTGAATAACTTATTATCCGTATGATTTGGGTTCTTTATTTTAATGTAACCTAAAGCATGACCATTCGTTTCTGGATGTGTTAAAAAACTTTTATTATAAAGTTCAAAATTAACGTAACTACCATCGTGGAAATATACATTTTGAATTTTCTTTGTAGAAGTAGAGGTTACATAATAAGCATAAATTTTTCTTGGCTTAATGTTAATAGCATTATAATTAATTTGACTTAGATTATTCCAATTTGCTGTATTAGTTGCATCAACTAATGGCCGAGTATCTGTTCTCGAAACAGAAACATTATAAGTTTCAACACTTGTCTGATAGCTAAAGCTTATAAGTTCCTCTCCATTACTATTTTCAACTCTAGATAAATGCCATGCATTGGTACTTACATAATCATCGCTTGCGCCTGAAATGTTTGTTGTATTATCAAAATATTCAATCGCACTAAATGGCTGAGCAACAGATGTTTCTTTTTCATCAAATATGAAACGATTTCCATTATTATCTACAATTGTAAATTTATTTAAAGCAAAATAAGTGGGACTCGCAGAATTATTATCATAATCCAACACTATTTTAATACTCTGATTTTTAGTCAATAATTTTGGGACTAATTGTCCAGCTTCTTTAACTATAATAAATCGACCGGTAGCACCCATAATATTAAATTGAAATAAATCAAGTTCATAATCATATTTGTCAGCAGGAGTACCTCCACTGTTCCATAAAAATTCTTGTTTTTGGGCAATTGTTAAATTATCATAATTCCAAAAATCATCATTGTGGAAAACACCTTCACCAGTAATCCCACCTGAATTTCTAGGCCATTCATCAGGCAAACCTCTAACAGTTCGAGATATGACTCCTCCGGCATTCAACGACCATCCAGTACCAACCCAGCTTGAGCGATTGTTAATTTTAATTCCTTGAGTGTTATAACTGAGACTTATATCTAAGGATAAGTTGCCTCCTATGTTTTTGCTATAAAGTGGAATAGAAATATTAGGCTGCCCGGTATAATAACTTACAGGTACCTCCTCAAACTGCATTAAGTTGGCTACCGTTGGAGAAGGAGGAATGATTTCAGGCAATTCTTGAGCCCCGATAACGCTAGTTATTAACAAGCACAAACAGGAAATAGATTTTGTAAACAAGGCTTTCATGGAATGATTTTTTTAAATTAAACTAATTGAAATTTTATTGAATGTTATAATGATCTAATCAAACTTTATAACACCTTTTATTATTTCGATAAAATTAAATAGCTAAATTTCAATATCGTAAAGGGTTTTCCTTGAATTTTTAAAGGTTTTTCCTTTATTTAAATGGCATTCACTAATATTTCATGCCACAGTTACCTATTTCAACAGAGGTTTCACAAAAGGTCAACTAGTAAGTTTACAACACCGGATGTGTCTTTAATATCAACATTGTTGATATTGTTTGAATAAGTTTTATGATTCCATAAAATTAATATGCTTAATTTTAAATCATTAACAATATAGCCGAATTAAGGTTTTTCCTTACAATTTAAAAGGTTTTTCCTTTATTCAAATTGAATGACAAGCGTTACTTTAGTGCCATAATGGATGTTAATTTTTTATTATCCCTCTGTAATTTTTAATTATCCTAAATATGAAAAAACAAATAAATGTTCTCATCGTAGAAGACGAACCCATTTTCTGTAATTACTTAAAAGATTTACTTAACAGACATGCATACGAGTTTGGTGTGGTTGAATTCAAACATAAAATCGCTCACACTTGTTCAGATGCCTTAAAACTCATTCACCAATCTGTTAACTCTAATCCGTTCGACTTGGTGTTTTTAGACATCAGTATTCCGCCTTCTAAAATTGATAAAATTTACAGCGGTGAAGACCTTGGTGAAGAAATCCGTAAATTTTTCACTAAAACAATTATTACCGTTATTACCAATATTAACTGTAATTATCGCATCAATAACCTCATAGCTAATATAAATCCCGAAGGATTAATCATTAAAACAGATGTAGATGGAGAAGACTTGAAAAAAGCCATCAAATCTGTTTTTAACTTGAACACCTATTATTCAAGGTCTGTACTCAAAGTACTAAGAAAACAAATAACCTGTAATATCAAATTAGATAAAATCGACAGAGATATTCTATACTTTATTTCACAGGGATATAAAATGAAAGATATAATTAAAGAGGTGCACCTTTCAATTAGCGGACTCGAATCTAGAAAAAGAAAACTAAAAGACCTATTTCAAATTGAAAACGGCGGCGACAAAAAATTGATAGAACGCGCACAATTTCACGGATTTATTTAAAATAACAACTATGAAACTAACGACTAAAGTAAGTGCTTTCAACTTACAAGAAGTACTCATTGTATTACTAATTATAGGTGTGTTTATGTTGATTGCACTTCCAAATTTAATGCCATTGGTAGTAAAAGCAAAAAGCATAGAAGCGCAAATTCAATTGAAGTATTTATACAATAATCAAACCACCTATAGATACCTCAATTCAAAATATGCCAATCATTTAGACGAGATTGATTTTGAAGCTCCAAAAACAGTCAACAATAATGGCACAAGCAACTACACTTATGAAATTATAAAAGCTGATAATAACGCTTTCACAGCACGTGCAACAGCAGTTACCGACTTTGATGGTGACGGTGTTTTTAATGTATGGGAGATTACCGAAGATGGTATTCCTAAACAAATTGTAAAAGATTAATTATGATTATCAAACTATTGTTGCTCACATTTCTTTGGTTAATTTTTATACAAGATTACAACAGCAGACAGGTGAATGTATTCTTATTCCCTGCTGTATCAATTTTGGGCGGTTGGCTTTATTGGTCTAACACCATTACCCGGGTATACTTGTTGAATATCACAATAAACGTACTCTTTGTTTCAATCCTCTTCTTAACCATTGTATTATACGCTAAATTTAAATTAAAACAACCTGTTACTGCGGTTTTTGGTTTAGGTGATGTACTTTTTTTTCTTGGGTTATCAGCAATGTTTGCTACAGTCTCTTTTATGGTGATTATGATTAGTGCGCTTTTATTTTCATTGGTTACACATTTAATCCTTAAAAATAAACAAGCTGATGATTCTGTTCCTTTAGCAGGTTACATGAGCTTATTTATTTTTGGCTGTTTTGTCGTCATATGGTTAGAATTATATAATTATCAATATAGTTTTTAATGATTAATGCCTTACATAAATTACCAAAAGAAATCATACAAACCATTTCCGGTGAGCAGGCTTATCACTACAAAATTGTTCCGGTAGAAGTAGGTCCGAATTCTTTGAAATTTAATTGTCTTCAACCAACAGATTCGTTAAAACAAGAACTTGAAATCATCTTAGGTAAACAAATTGTATTGGTTGAAACAGCTAACGAGCAACTTAATCTGTTACTGGCTGCTAACTATAGAGAGAATAACAACAAATCAAAGGATAGTCTCAACTATTCAGAAGACTTTTTGGAAAACTTGC
This sequence comes from Paucihalobacter ruber, assembly GCF_006494535.1. GTDB lineage: Bacteria > Bacteroidota > Bacteroidia > Flavobacteriales > Flavobacteriaceae > Paucihalobacter > Paucihalobacter ruber. Next base: position 581,982 of record NZ_VHIQ01000002.1, on the reverse strand, counting down.
TCTTAACAGCTCAAAATATCGGTAGTAGCGATATTCATTTTGAAATTTATGAGAACAAATGCAGAGTAAGGCTTCGTCTCGACGGTAAACTTATAGAGCATTATGTAATTGCAAAAACCGATTATCCTAAACTCATTAATAAACTCAAAATTAAAGCAGGGCTCGATATTTCTGAGAAAAGACTGCCACAAGACGGACGAATTAGCGTTCTTCTAAAAAATAATGAATTTGATGTCAGGGTATCTTCGTTACCCACACTATATGGCGAGAAAATGGTTTTGAGAATACTACAAAGAGATACCCAACATATTTCCCTAACAGACTTGGGCCTTACCAAAGAAGAATTGAGTATTTACAAAGAAACCATCAAAAAACCTAATGGTATAATATTAATCTCGGGGCCAACGGGCTCAGGAAAAACCACTACACTATATGCCACATTAAAACTACTAAACAACGAAACCACTAACATTTTAACTATAGAAGACCCTATAGAATATATATTAGAGGGTATAAATCAAGTGCAACTTAAAGAGTCCATTGGTTTAGATTTTACCAGTACCTTACGAACCTTTCTCAGGCAAGACCCCGACGTTATAATGGTTGGCGAAATTCGAGATGCAAATACAGCTAATATGGCTATTCGGGCGGCGCTTACAGGTCATTTAGTCTTATCAACGATTCATACAAACTCAGCATGGGCTACTATTTCAAGACTGATTGATATGGGTATCCCACCATTTTTAATAGCAAGTACACTTAACGCAAGTATCGCCCAGCGCCTAGTTAGAAAATTGTGCCCTCATTGCAAAATAAAAACAAATATTGATAAAAATGAATTCCCCGAAAATTTCGAAATACCAAAGTCTTTACAAAATGTCTTTAAACCGGTTGGGTGCCAAAAATGTCATTATACAGGTTATAATGGACGACAGGCCATTTACGAAATATTACCAATTACTAATAACTTATCAGAACTTATAATGGGAAATCAATTGGAAATTGATGGTTATGTACAAATCAATCGGATTTCAACCCTAAAAAATAATGCAATAAAATTAGTTGAAAATGGGACAACTTCCATTGAAGAGGTCTACCCTATTTTACTTACTTAAATCGCCTAATTCAACAAAATGAAATTCATCCTGTATATTATTTTTTTAATCATTCCCATTTATGTTATTGGTCAAAACGTGCCAAGAATCGATATACTCAAAATACGTTTAGATAGCTTGGCTACCTCATTGCCGGGACTAAATAATGCAATTGACTCTAAAATAACCCTGAACGAAATTGAATTAGGCAATTATATAACTGCCATATCAAATATTAATCAAATTAACCTGGTGGTGTCGCCTGAACTCAACAATTACGTAATAAGAAATAACTTTAGCAACATTAACCTTTCTCAATTGTTACTATACTTATGTAATGAATATGATTTAACCATCGATATTTTAGAAAATATTTTAACAATAAGACCATTAGAAGAAAACGAATTATTACAACAATACAAACCTGTCGTCAATTACTATCCTACTATACAAAACATAGATATAGATATTAAAAACAACGAACTCTATACCATTTTTAAATTAATTACAAATAAAACTGCCAAAAATTTACTTTTTGCCCCTGGTATGGAAAACCTTAAGCTTACTGCCTACATAAAAAACACGCCATTCGATGCAGCTATGGAGAAACTGGCTTATGCCAATCAACTTAATTTAACAGTAACTGATGATGACTTTTATGTATTCGAAGAAATAAAAAATAAGGTGTCAGTAAGTGGTTCGGGATACGGAAGTGCGCTTAAAAAATCGATTAATTTTAAAGTTTTAGATTCCACCAAACGCCTATTAATGGTCGATTTCAAAGAAACATCAATCAAATCAATTATAAATGAAATTAGTCATGTCTTAAAGCTCAATTTTTTCATTGCAAGCCCATTAGATCAAGCAGGAAATATAACATTTAAAACCGATAAGATTTATTTTGATGATTTATTGGTTAAAATATTTGAAACTCGGGAGTCCTCGAATATTGATAAGTTACCTAATCAGTCCAACACTTCTTCTAATTCTGCTTCAAACACAAGTCAAAAGTCTGTATACACTTTTAAAAAGGAAGGTGATGTTTATTATTACGGAACAGCAGACCAGTTAAGTGTTAGACAAGTAGAATTAATTATGCTCAACTACCGTTCTGTAAATTTAATGTCAGATCCTGAACTCCTAACAGAGACAAATAATATCAGAGACAATTTCAATACGGCTGGTCAAAATTTCAGAAACCAGCTCCCAACAGGCTTTAACAATCCAAATGTGCGCCCACAAGAGTTGAACAACAATAATCTAACTAATCATCACAATAATGAGAACCAAAGAACCATTCTCGATATAATTCCAACCGAAGTAAAATCTAATTTGGATTTTACAGTCGACCCCGAAAGAAATAGCATCTATGTTACTGGATCCAGTGCTAAAATCACAGCTTTTAAAAGCTTCATTAAAAACATAGATAAATCCATCCCTGTCATTATTATAGAGGTGATGATTGTTGAAGCTCAAACTAGCAACACTCTGGAAACAGGTGTTTCGTGGGGCATCGGTAATGAACCTGTTACTACTCAGGGCAACTTGTTTCCCACAACCGACCTCACACTGGGAGCAGAAACCATTAACCGTATTATTAGTGGTTTTAGTAGTACATCAGTGTTCAATTTTGGAAAGGTGATTCCAAACTTTTATGCAACTATTAAGGCTATGGAAACCAATGGCGATTTAAAAATAAAATCTACACCAAAATTAGCTACCCTTAACGGACATAAAGCCTCATTTTCAAATGGCCAAACTTCCTATTACGCCATAGTACAACGAAATATCATAGGCACAGATAATCCCCAAACTTCTGAAATCAGAAATTATTTTCCTGTAGACGCCAAATTGGGTCTAGATATTATGCCTTATGTAACGGGTAATAACCAGGTATTGCTCGAAATAAACGTCATTCAATCCAGTTTCGGTCAACGCATCGCAGAAGATGCACCACCCGATATCAATTCACGTAATTTCTCGAGCATTGTTAGAATGCAAGACCAAGATATCGCTGTTTTAGGGGGCCTGGAAGAAAATTTTACTAATAATTCTGGTTCAGGCGTTCCATTTTTAGCGAGAATTCCACTCATTAAATTTTTATTTAGCCAAAGAGTGAGAGAAGGCAGAAAGTCTAAATTAACTGTTTTTATAAAACCAACAATAATATACTAGTTTTGAAAATTTTCGACAAATTATTGCTGCCTGAAATAAAGCTTTTTGGTATTGAAATTGTCAATCATGATGAAACGATTGTTGTAGTCGAGGCATACAAAAAAAACAATGAAATTCATCAGCTGAAATCCTTTGAGATAGGTTGTTTAAATTCAATGGATACAACAAAACTCACAAATAAAGCTGTTTCAATGGTTATTAACAACAACCAAGTTATTTCTAAGGAAGCCTTAATGTCTTCAAAAGACTTCGATGAAACTTCAATAATAAACCAAGCATTCCCTCAACTAAACATAAACGATTTCTACTACAATATTTTAACACATAAAAGTCAAGCATTTATAAGTATTTGCAGAAAAGATTACATGAATAATATTATTGCTCAATTTGATGGGGCCAAAATTGGAATAAAATCAATATTCTTGGGCAACCTACCCATAAGTTTTATACTTACCAATCAAGAATCAGAACTCTTATTTACTAGTAATGCCAGAATTGAATGTAAAAATTCTCAAATTCTAAATATTATAACTTCATCAGAAACAAAGATTACTGACCAAAATATTAGCGGTTTATCAATTAATAATAAGCAACTGCTTCCATTTTCGGCAATTGTAGCAACTTTAAAACCTCACACAGGTTTTAGTCAGAACTTACAAACTTTATTAAGTCAAAGCTACAAACAATTTCAGCAACAAAACTTAACTAAATCAATCCTAAAGTTTGGACTATCAGCCATTTTTGTCGTTCTACTAGTCAATTTTTTGGTATTCAATAGCTATTTCAATAAGTATAACCAACTCGCCGAGAAAAAAATAATCTATAATAATACAATCAATCAAATAGAATCACTGCAAAAGAAAATTACCCAATCTGAAAAATTAGTTTCAAAATTAGCTATTGTAAATAACCCTAAAAATGCCTTTTATCTGAACCAGATAATTGAAATGACCCCAAACGACCTACTGCTGCATTCATTCATATATCAACCCATTTCAAAAAAAATTAAAGATGAAAAGGAAATTGAATTAACTACAAATGTCATCAACCTTCAAGGCATAACCGAAAATCACGTGTCATTTTTAAATTGGGTTGATAAAATTGACGCATTGATTTGGGTCGAAAAATGTGAAGTTATAAACTATCAGTTTAAAGAAAATCAATCCTCCGAATTCACTCTGCAAATTAATATCATTGAAAACACAAAATAAATTCATTATAGTCATTATATTCCTCTTTTTGATTCTGGTACTGTCCTATAAATTTGCCATATCTAATACCATAAATCAAAGACGTGAATATTTAAATCTGCTAACAGAATCTGATAAGCTTGAAAACTCACCTGCATTATTATTGCAACTAAAGAGAAAAGAAAAAATAATCGACTCAATACTTGCTATTAATCGGCTTAAAACGATAACAGCCCAAAATAATTTACTGTATTATATGAATGATTTTGCCTCGAAAAACAATTTGGTAGTTCTTAATTTTAACGAACCTCACGTGTTTTCTAATAATAACCAAACCCAAAATACCTATAAATTTATCCTGTCTGGCGCGTATAATGATCTAAGCAACTTTATCTATACTCTGGAAAAAAACACAATATTTGGTGAAGTTATTCACAGCGAATTCAAAAAAATACATGATGTTAAACAAAAAACTGAATACCTCACGCTTACACTAATGCTGCGCACAATAACGCAATAACAACATCTATTGCAACAAACTAACAACCGACAACCGACAACCGAAAACAGGCCAATAATCAACCCAACCTCTACCTATTCCAACCCACAAGCACCTTCATAAAATTGCCGGCACCGCTCTTCAAGCAATTGTACATAAAACCTTTACAAACATTATTTTTATACCCTGGTGTGCCATGACGATTTTAAATCGTTAGTGTTATAATTAAGTCATTATAACCAATACTATCAAAGATTAAACCAACGATTTAACAACCCACTAACCATACACCAATAGTTTCCAGCAGCTCGTTTTACATAAATGATTCTAAGGTAACCTATTGTACGCTTATTTCATGCTTTGATACGAGACTCAGCTATGACAGCCAAAAGATATGTATAGGAAACTTTGGGATTTGTAATTTTATTGACACAGAATAGACGCAGCGTCTCTACAATGTAACCGTTTGATAGCAGCAGTTACAGACCTCACAGGTTTTGAAAACCTGTGAGGTCTATTTGCCAAAGAAACGTTAGCCTGCTAATAAAACTTATGGTTGAAATTTAGGAATAAAAACCCGTAAAAAGTTATCAATTAACAATTTACGGTTTTAGTACTCAAGGTGGGAATCGAACCCACACTTCCGAAGAAACTGGATTTTGAATCCAGCGCGTCTACCAATTCCGCCACTTGAGCAATTTACGTGTCTACCTCCCGATATCTATCCGGATCCGCCACTTGAGCATTTTCAGTCCGCAAAAATAATAAATAATTTAGTGCTTACAACTAAATATGTAGAGAATATACTTTAACGCATCAAATAAATTGCTAAATTTGCACCTCCTTTTTAACAAGGTCATCTTATTTTTTTTAAAGGCATGTCTCAAGAACCCACTGAAGCCAAAATATTTGGTTGTACACAAAGCACCTATCTCGCTGAAAAGATTGCAGCGGCATACGGCGTGTCTTTGGGCAATGTTATTACCTCAAGATACAGCGATGGCGAGTTTCAGCCTTCGTATGAAGAATCTATTAGAGGCACCCGAATTTTCATTATTGGATCAACACATCCGGGACCTGAAAATTTAATGGAAATGCTATTAATGATTGATGCCGCCAAACGCGCTTCAGCCAGACACATTACAGCCGTTCTGCCTTATTTTGGATGGGCCCGACAAGACCGAAAAGACAAACCCAGAGTGCCTATTGCTGCCAAACTGGTGGCTAAAATGCTGGAAGCAGCCGGGGCAACCCGCATTATCACCATGGATTTGCACGCCGATCAAATTCAGGGCTTTTTTGAAAAACCGGTAGATCATTTATTTGCATCAACTATCTTTTTACCATATCTACAACATTTAAATTTAGAAAACCTTACTGTTGCTTCTCCTGATATGGGAGGCTCCAAACGTGCCTATGCCTATGCTAAAGCACTTGAAAGCGATGTGGTGATTTGTTACAAACAGCGCGCTAAAGCCAATGTTATTTCTCATATGGAATTAATTGGCGACGTAACGGGGAAAAATGTAGTGCTTGTAGACGATATGGTTGATACAGCAGGAACACTGGCCAAAGCAGCAGATGTAATGATGGAAAGAGGTGCGCTAAGTGTAAGAGCTATTTGTACACATCCTATATTGTCGGGAAGTGCTTATGACAGAATTGAAAATTCGCAATTAGCCGAGTTAATAGTAACAGACTCTATACCATTGAAAATTCAGAGTCCAAAAATAAAGGTATTGAGCTGTGCAGATTTATTTGCAGCGGTAATGTATAACGTACATTATAACCGATCAATCAGCTCAAAATTTATCATGTAAATTAATAATTAAATATATCAAATGAAATCAATTACAATCAACGGATCTAAAAGAGAAAGCGTGGGCAAGAAAGCAACTCAAGCCTTACGTAATGCTGGACAGGTTCCTTGCGTGCTATACGGAGGAGACAAGCCAGTACATTTTGCATCACCAGAACTGGCGTTCTCAAAACTGGTTTACACACCAGACGCGCACACAGTTGTGATTGCTTTAGAAGGTGGTGAAACTTTTAACGCAGTTATGCAAGATATTCAGTTTCATCCTGTAACAGACAAAATCTTACACGTAGATTTCTACCAGCTTTTCGAAGATAAAGAAATTACCATGGATATCCCTGTACATATTATAGGTGTTTCTCGAGGTGTTTTAAATGGTGGCGTGTTACGTAAAAACAAACGCACACTTAGAGTTAAGGCTTTACCTGCTAATTTACCAGATTATGTAGAAGCAGATATTACGCCTCTAAAAATTGGTAGTAAACTTTATATTACCGAGTTGAAAAACGATGCTTTCAAATTCTTGCACCCAGACAACACTGTTGTTTGCCAAGTAAGACGTTCTAGAGCTTCTATGAATGTTGCAGATGAAGAAGATGAAGAAGAAACTGTAGCAGCTGAAACGACCGAAGAAACTTCACAAGAATAAACAAATTTTTGGTTAAAGAAAAAGCATTCTGTTTTCCGTGGCTTCGGAATAGAATGCTTTTTTTATTTTTAGCAATTAAAAACCATGTTAAGTTTCTTTAAAAACATATTTAATACAGAATCTAACTCTAATTACGAGGCATCCTTAGACATGAAAAAATTCTTAATTGTTGGTTTAGGAAATATTGGCGAAAAATATCACAATACCAGGCATAATGTTGGATTTAAAATACTTGACACACTCGCTACAAAAGAAGAATTGAGTTTTGAAACACAAAAACTAGGTGATGTATGCACCTATAAATTTAAGGGTAGAAGTTTTATTTTATTAAAACCCAGCACTTATATGAACCTAAGTGGAAAAGCCGTAAAATACTGGATGACAAAAGAAAATATTCCCTTAGAAAATGTTTTAGTCCTAACAGATGATTTAAACCTGTCCTTTGGGCAAATTAGAATTAAAACCAAAGGAAGCGACGGTGGTCACAACGGATTAAAAGACATTCAAAACACCCTTCAAACTACCAATTACAACAGATTGCGTTTTGGCATTAGCGATGCATTTAACAAAGGCAATCAGGTAGACTACGTTTTGGGTAAATGGTCCCAAGAAGAAGAAGCGGCCTTGCCTGAGAGACTCACCTTAACAGCAGAGGCCATCAAGTCATTTGGGTTGGCCGGTATTAATACTACCATGAATCACTTTAACGGTAAATAAAAAAAGCAGTCATTTGCTGTCTCTTTTAATATTTCAAGATTTATCTTATTCAATAATCATCTTTTTTATAATGGTTTTAATTCCGTCGGTTAAATTAAGCAGATAAAATCCTCCTTGTACATTTCCTAAATCTATTGTATTTCCATGTTTTAAACTGGCATCAAAGCGGTTCCTATAAAGCTGTCTGACTCTCATATCAAAAACGCTTACATTCATTTTTTAAACGTTAGTTGAATTGATTATAATGTTAAATATCCCGTTATTTGGGTTTGGATAAATATTGAAATTTGTTTCGGAAAATTCATTACCCGACAAAGCGATTCAACCACAAATTTCCAGTTCATAGGGATTAATAGCACCACTAAATCCAAAAAAAATATTGTCAGAACATTGTAAAATATGCCAATAAAAAACAAATAGAGTAAAGCGCAAGCTGTTTCATGCCATAAATGAACCCCTAATAGATTGTATTAAAATTACAGAAATCTTGAAGAATTTGAGTAAAATTGGTAAATTATCTTGAATTCACGACCTTACTTTTGTATTTAATTTAAAATACTTTACCAATTATATGGCTATTTTTACGGCATAAATTTTTAATAATCTTTTAGCTTGTTTTATTCAAAAGGTTCGGTTATTACGGTTGGTACATTTGACGGAGTTCATGTTGGACATCAAAAAATATTGAGCAAATTGATGCAGCGCGCTAGGGAACATCATTTAAAAGCGGTCGTACTAACCTTATTTCCACATCCGCGAATGGTGCTGAACAAAGACAGCGACTTAAAATTGCTACTTACCATTGAAGAACGTAAAAATCAACTTAAAAAGTTAGGTATTGACGAAGTGGTGATCATGCCATTTACAAAAACCTTCTCTAATCTATCACCTCTAGAATATGTTGAAAATATCTTATTAAACGAACTAAACACTAAATACATCATTATAGGTTATGATCATAGATTTGGTAAAAACCGAAGTGCTAATATTTTAGATTTAAAACAATTTGGAGAACAGTTTGGTTTTGAAGTTGAAGAAATATCGGCCCTAGAGGTTGAAAGTGTTGCCGTTAGCAGCACCAAAATTAGAAAAGCCCTTGCAAATGGTGATATTGAAACAGCCAACACCTATTTGGGCTATCCCTATTTTTTAACAGGTAAAGTAGTAAAAGGCCGCGGTATAGGTCGTACAATTGATTTTCCAACCGCTAATATTTCTATTGATGAAAGTTATAAGCTGATTCCAAAAAACGGCGTTTACGTTGTTAAATCAGCAATAAATAACCGTGAAGTTTTTGGAATGATGAATATTGGCACCAAACCCACAGTTGACGGTACACAGCAATCTATAGAAGTGCATTGGTTTGGAGTCAACGAGAATTTATATGATATTGTTATCAAAATAGAACTGCTTGAAAGACTAAGAGATGAGCACAAATTCGAATCTCTTGATGCACTTAAAAATCAACTCAAAACAGATCAAAAAAATGCCCTGCATTATATAAAACAACATGTTTAATTTTCTTTTTAGACATATTGATAATTCAGCCCTGATAGTTTTCAGAATTATTTTCGGGTTTTTGTGCTTTGCCGAATCCATTGGCGCCATTTTAACGGGCTGGGTTAAAACAACCCTTATTGAGCCTCAATTTACCTTTACCTTCATAGGTTTTGAATGGCTACAACCACTGCCCGGTTACTGGATGTATGCCTACTACATCGTTATGGGTATTTTTGGTTTACTCATAATGATTGGCTACAAATATAGATGGAGTGCTTTTGCCTTTGCCATCATGTGGACCTGCACTTATTTGATGCAAAAATCTTCGTACAACAACCACTATTACTTATTGAGCTTTTTTAGTTTTTTAATGGTGTTACTTCCCGCGCATCATTATGCCTCTGTTGATGCCAAACAACATCCCGAAATTAAAAACACCTCAATGCCCTACTGGGTTTGGTTGATTATTATTTTGCAACTATTTATCGTTTACACTTACGGTGCTATTGCCAAAATTTATCCCGACTGGCTCAACACCTCAGTTATGGAAATTCTTATGAAGAGTAAACAACACTACTACATTGTAGGAGATTTACTTCAAGAAAAATGGATGCATTATTTTTTAGCCTACGGCGGCATCTTATTTGACGGTTTGGTTGTTCCGTTGTTATTATGGAAACCCACAAGAAAGTTGGCCTTTGCAGCATCCATTTTCTTTCACCTGTTTAATTCGTTTGTTTTTCAAGTTGGAATTTTCCCTTATTTATCGCTCGCGTTTTGCTTGTTTTTCTTTGACTCCAAAGTCATCAATAACTTATTTATTAAGCGTAAACCATATTACGATAGAGTCGAAATCATTATTCCCAAATACGCGCCAATTTTGGTTAGCGTTTTTTCTGTTTATTTCGCTTTTCAAATTTTGCTGCCATTAAGACATCATCTTATTGAAGACAATGTGCTTTGGACCGAAGAAGGTCACCGTATGTCCTGGCGAATGATGTTACGCACAAAAGGCGGCAGCACCATTTACAAAGTGGTAGATAAAGCTACTAATGAGGTCATACAAATCAATTTAAACGATTATCTCACCAAGAAACAACAGCGCGGTGCTACAACCAAACCCGATTTTATCTGGCAGTTTGCGCAACGATTAAAAAAAGAATACGCCAAACAAGGTAAAGATATTCAGGTATTTGTATCGGCTTATGTGAGTGTTAACGGTAGGCCCTATAAACAACTGGTTAATCCTGAAATAGACCTTGCATCGGTGCCGTGGTCTCATTTTAAGCATAGCGATTGGTTATTACCGTCAGATTTGTAATTGAGATATGTTTTTTGATTTGTTTTAATCTTTAAGCCTTCAAAATTTTGATTAGTTTTGCACTCTTAAATGCGTTAGGGGTTGCAGCGGCATCCTTTTTTGCGACGCCTGTTTATTAATGGTTTAAACAGGGTTATTGAGCAAAAAAGATACAGCGGAAAACCCGACGCTTTGCGGCCCCAAAAATCCGCAAAGCGTAACGCCCAAAAAAATATCAAACACTATGTTACAAATAGCTGCCATCAGAAATCAGAAAGAAGCCGTCATTAAGGCGCTTGCCAAACGCAATATAGACGCCACTGAAATGGTTGAAACCGCCTTATCTTTAGACGAAAAACGCCGTGCAACCCAAACCGAATTAGACGCTATTAAAGCAGAGTCTAACAATCTTTCAAAAGATATTGGTGCGCTATTTCAATCGAAGCAGCCACAAAAAGCCAATGTTTTAAAGGAAAAAACCACGCAGCTAAAAGAGCAGTCTAAAAATTTGGAACAGGTATTAAACGATACTATTGAAGCGCTCAATGAGTTGCTTTACAAAATACCCAATGTGCCAAACGACTTGGTTCCCGAAGGCAATTCTGAAACCGATAACGAAGAAGTTTACCTCGAAGGTGCCATTCCTGATTTGGGCGACAACGCACTACCGCATTGGGAATTGGCTAAAAAATACGACATTATTGATTTTGAATTGGGCAACAAAATTACCGGTGCCGGTTTTCCGGTTTATAAAGGTAAAGGCGCCAAGCTGCAGCGTGCTTTAATTAGTTATTTTTTAGACAAAAATACGGCTGCAGGTTATACAGAATATCAGTTACCACTTTTGGTAAATGAGGCTTCGGGATTTGGAACGGGTCAGCTGCCCGATAAAGAAGGTCAAATGTATCACGTTACCGAAGATAATTTATACCTCATTCCTACCGCCGAAGTTCCTGCAACTAATATTTATCGCGATAGTTTATTAAGCGAAAAAGATTTCCCAATAAAGCTTACGGGTTACACGCCTTGCTTTAGACGCGAAGCCGGAAGTTACGGTGCACACGTTAGAGGTTTAAACCGCTTGCACCAGTTTGACAAGGTAGAGATTTTAAGAATTGAACATCCTGATAACTCTTATAATGCTTTAAACGAAATGGTTGAACATGTAAAAGGCATTTTACAAGAATTACAATTACCCTACCGAATCTTGCGTTTGTGTGGTGGTGATTTAGGCTTTACCTCTGCACTCACTTACGATTTTGAAGTGTATTCTACAGCTCAGGAACGCTGGTTAGAAATTTCTTCGGTGTCTAATTTTGAAACCTTTCAGGCCAACCGATTAAAACTTAGGTTTAAAAATAGCTCCGGTAAAACTGAACTGGCACACACTTTAAACGGAAGCTCACTGGCATTACCTAGAGTACTGGCCGGAATTTTGGAAAATTACCAAACAGACAGCGGCATTAAAATACCGGAAGTATTAATTCCTTATACCGGATTTTCCGAAATTAAAATGTAAGTTTTTTCATAAAAAAGCACTACAAATGTTAAATTATAGTGCTTTTAATCGTTTTTTTGTGTTTTACATCGGTTTATTTGTGAGTTTTTATGATATTTAAACTCCCAAACCGACTTAACCTACGGTGTTATGAAAAATATTAAAAGACTTTTTTTGCTTGTTGCATTGGTAGTAATGGTGAGCAAGGTGTTCTTCTAAAAAATTTACAGCAAAATAATTTCATTATTTATAAATAATGATTGATAGCACATTTATTTTGGCTGATAAAAGGCCCAAACATAGATTTGGGCTTTTTTTATAAAAATATTCACACTCAGTGCAGCGTTGTTTATTTATATTTACGTGTTACACTCAATAAACTCCTATGTTACGCCATATAATATTGATACTTTTTACCCTATTCGGTTTGAGCACTGCTATGGCGCAGAGTGAAGCTTTGGCAGAAGATTATTTCAATCGCGGTGAATTTGAAAAAGCACTCATCACCTACGAAAAGCTGTACACCACAGAACGCGGTGCGTCAAAGTACTTATTTAAAATAGTAGAAACGCTTCAACAAATGGAGCGCTACGGCGAAGCTAAAGATAAATTAAACGAAATACTATCACGGTTTTACAGTCCAACCTACGCCATAGAAATGGGCTACAACTATCAACTTATGGATAGTTTGCAACTGGCCAACGAATATTATGAGTCGGCTATACAATATATTGAAGAGAAACCCAATTTTACCTACACTGTTGCCCGTAGTTTTGAAGACAAAGCTTTGATTGATAATGCTATAAGGGTTTACAAGCGGGGAATGGAACTTCAACCGGAAAAAAATTATAACATGCAACTAGCAAGACTTTACGGCGATATTGGCGATGTTGAGTCTATGTTTAGTAATTACTTGGATTACATTGAGGTAAATCCGTCGTTTATCTACAACGCCAAACGAGCCTTTAATGACTTTTTAAGTGAAGACAGTAACGGACCCAATAATTTGATGTTAAGAAAACAACTGCTCAAAAAATTACAAACCTCACCAGACCCGTTTTGGTATGAATTACTGAGCTGGCAGTATATACAGGAAAAAGACTATAAAAAATCATTCCTGCAAGAAAAAGCACTCTACATGCGCTTTCCTGAAAGTTTGGACCGATTAACTGAACTTGCCGTGATTGCCTTAGACGACCACGATTACAACGTAAGTAAAGAAATATTTACCTACGTTCTTCAACAGGCACAAGATATAGACACCCAGTTGCTGGCGCATCAATATCTTTTAGACATTGGTTTAGAAAATGCCACTAAAAAAGATTACAACAACCTCCAAACTAAATATCTAGACCTTTTTGAGCGATATGGTAAAACCCCACAAACATTGGCCTTGCAATTGTCTTATGCCAGATTTTTAGCTTTTAATCTGCAAGAAACACAAGAGGCCACCGGTTTTTTAAAAAACACCTTAACGCTAAATTTAGCACCGTTTCAAGAAAACACTGTTAAAATGCTGATGGCCGATATTTTAGTAATTCAGGAGAAATTTAATGAGGCGCTCATCTATTACACTCAAATTCAAAATAACCTTAAAAACAGTACTCTGGCGCAGGAAGCCAGATTTAAAGTTGCTAAAACCAGTTTTTATAAAGGTGATTTTGAATGGGCAGAATCTCAACTCAAAATTTTAAAAGCGGCGACCTCACAGCTTATAGCTAATGATGCGGTAGAGCTAAAATTGCTTATTTCAGATAATAAGTACGAAGATTCAACCCTAACTGCTTTAAAATTATATAGTAAAGCCGATTTACTTGCTTTTAAAAACAACAACATTGAGGCTATAGCAATTCTCGATAAAATTTTAAGCGATCACCGTGGTGAAAGCATCATAGACGAGGCTCTTTACAAACAAGCGCTGCTTTTGGAAAAAGAAAAACAATACGAAAAAGCCATTGCCAACTATCAGGAAATACTAAAAGACTACCGAGACGAAATCCTGGCAGACGACGCCTATTTTAGGCTGGCCGAGATTTATAACTATATCTATAACGACACACAATTAGCTAAAGAACACTACGAAGCCATCATCTTTAACCATCAGGATAGCATTTATTTTGTTGAAGCCCGTAAGAAATTTAGGCAATTAAGAGGTGATGATGTTAATTGATATTTTTTTCTCACAGATAACACAGATTAGCACAGATTTTTTTGTTGTTTAAATCTAAAGATAATTCGTGATAATCCGTGAAATCCGTGTCTTTATAGTAATTTTTAAAACGCTAAGCAAAGAACGTAAAGGAAACCAATTCCTAAAATCATACACATAAATATTTTATCCCGCTAAAATCGAATAAGTTAGCAGAAGTTTTACGCAGAATTTTTACGGTATTATTCGTGCTAATCCGTGTAATCCGTGTCTGAGCACATCACCCCGTTTTTTCGCAAACCACAATAATTAATCTTATCTTCGCTTCAAAACAACAGTTATGTACATATATAACGTTACCATCAGCGTTGATAACTCCATTCACACCGAATGGCTTAACTGGATTAAAATGCACATACCCCAGGTATTATCTACCGGTTGGTTTACTGAGGCTAAGCTCATCAAGGTTTTAATCGATGGGGATTCCGGTGTTACCTATTCTGTTCAATATCGCGCGAAATCACGGGAAGATTTAGACAATTACTATAAAAAAGACGCCACCAGGCTTCAGCAGGAAAGTATTAAACTATTTGCCGATAAAGTATTGGCTTTTAGAACCGAATTACAGGTAATTGACGAATACAGCGTGAATTTTAACTAACAACAAGTCTGCTATCTTGAAAAATAACCAACAGGTAAAAGCCAAAAAACATCTGGGTCAGCATTTTTTAACCGACACCAACATTGCTCAAAAAATAGCTGATAGCCTAGATTATAATGCCACCGAAAAGATCCTCGAAATTGGTCCGGGAATGGGTGTTCTCACACAATTTTTATTGGAACGCGCCAAAGAAACCTATGTTATAGAAATTGATCCCGAATCGGTAGATTATCTCAAAACCCATTTTACCAGTTTAGCAAACCATATCATTCCCGAAGATTTTTTAAAATTCGATTTAAACCGGGTATTCAATGGTGCGTCTTTCTCAATCATAGGTAATTTCCCTTACAATATTTCGACTCAAATCGTATTTAAAACCTTAGAAATGCGAGCGCAAATTCCACAGTTTGCCGGTATGTTTCAAAAAGAAGTCGCACTGCGTATTTGTGCCAAAGAAGGCAGCAAAGTTTACGGCATACTTTCGGTATTAACCCAAGCTTTTTACAAGGCCGAATATTTATTTACAGTGCCGCCAAGTGTTTTCAATCCGCCCCCAAAAGTAGATTCGGGTGTATTGCGTCTTACCAGAAAAACGCCTTATCAATTGGAATGTGATGAAGCCTTACTGTTTAAAGTGGTAAAAACCGCTTTTAATCAACGAAGAAAAACCCTTCGCAACAGTTTAAAAAGTTTTAACCTAAGCGATAATTTAAAAGCAAATACTATCTTTGACCAACGACCCGAGCAATTAAGCGTGTCGCAATTTATCAACTTAACACAACTATTGTCTAACGACACTTAAAACCAAGTGTTTTGGAAGAATTAAATAATAATATACAGTTTAAAATCACCGAGGAACTTTTAGAACTGGTTCAAGAGCTTATTGAAACCCAAGACGATAAAGCACTTAAACACCTTCTAAAAGATTACCATTATGCCGACGTTGCCGAAATACTCAACGATCTGGAGCTCGAAGATGCACTGTATGTTATTAAGTTGCTCGATTCTGAAACCACTTCGGATATTCTTACCGAGTTAGACGAAGACATTCGAGAAAAAGTACTTCAAAATTTGTCGGCTAAAGAAATTGCCGAAGAAATTCAAGAGCTCGACACCGACGACGCCGCCGATATTATTGCCGAACTTCCTATAAGCAGACAGCACGAAGTAATTTCAAAAATTGAAGACGAAGACCACAAAGCCGAAATTCAGGAATTACTTACCTATGACGAAGATACGGCCGGCGGACTCATGGCCAAAGAGTTGGTAAAAGTTTACGAAACCTGGACGGTTGCCGGTTGTTTACGTCGTATTCGCGGGCAGGCAGAAAATGTGACTCGCGTACATTCGGTTTACGTTGTTGATAAAAAAAACAAGCTTATTGGAAGACTGTCACTAAAAGATTTAATCACCGCCAAAAGCGACCAGAAAATTGCAGACATCTACATATCAACCGTAGATTCTGTATATGTAGACGAAGATGTTGAAGAGGTAGCTAAAATAATGGCCAAATACGATTTGGAAGCAATTCCGGTAGTAGACCGAAACAAAACCCTTCTTGGCAGGATTACCATTGACGATATTATTGATGTTATTAAAGAGGAAGCTGACAAAGATTACCAATTAGCAGCAGGTATTTCGCAAGATGTTGAAGCAGACGACAGTATTTTACAACTCACCAGAGCGAGAATTCCTTGGTTGGCACTGGGTTTGCTTGGTGGTATTGGTGCTTTCTTAATTATGGAAGGGTTTCAGGAGTCTTTTTCAAAATATGCTGTTTTGTTTTTTTTCACTCCGTTAATTGCAGCCATGGCGGGAAATGTTGGTGTACAATCCAGCGCCATTATCGTACAGGGTTTGGCAAACGACGATGTTAAAGGCAGTATTAACAGCAGGTTGATTAAGGAAATGCTTTTAGCAGCACTCAATGGTGCTATTCTAGCCTTGTTTTTGTTCTTGTTTGTGTTTTTTTACAATGGGGATCTGTTAACTGCCATTGCCATATCGGTGTCTCTTGTTGCAGTGATTGTAGTTGCCGGACTGGTAGGTACGTTTGTACCGTTATTTCTAGACAAACGCGGTATTGATCCGGCCATAGCAACCGGACCGTTTATTACCACCAGTAACGATATTTTTGGGATTCTAATTTACTTTTTAATAGCTAAACTTATTTTGGGGTTTTAACCTATTCAATCTTTGATCATTTAGATAAGTGCATTTTGTTGTTATTCGTTAAAATTGAATTAAAACTTAACATTAACAACTTCTTATTTAATTTTTAATAAATATATTTAAATAATGTCATTTCTTATTTAAATTATATGATGTTTTTTTAAATAAGCTGTATCTTTGTTTAAAGGAAATCAAAAAAATGAAAAATCATCAATCGGGAAATTTTCAAAATCAAGGATACTACAAAAGCTTCCAACCTTCGCTCATCAACAGACAATGGCTGATGGACGATATGGAAATTCTGCAATTATTGTCTAAGGCCGACAGGCAACTTGGCAGGTTAGATATGTACTCAGAATACATTCCAAATATTGAGATGTACATTAGCATGCACGTCATAAAAGAGGCCACACAAAGCAGTAAAATTGAAGGTACGCAAACCAAAATTGAAGAAGCCTTTTTAGAGAAAGAAGATATAGTTTTAGAAAAAAGAGATGACTGGGAAGAGGTTCAAAATTACATTCAGGCCATGAATACTGCTATTAAATTATTAGAGCAACTTCCATTTTCAAATAGATTGATAAAAGAAACACATAAAATTCTATTGCAAGGGGTTAGAGGGCAACATAAACAACCCGGACATTTTAGAACCAGCCAAAATTGGATTGGAGGTGCTACAATTAACGATGCTATATTTATACCACCTATATATGCATCTTTGCCGGAACTAATGAGCGATTTAGAGAAATTTGCCAATAATCAGGAAAATTATTTACCTGATTTGATAAAAATTGCCCTTATACATTATCAATTTGAAACTATCCATCCATTTTTAGATGGTAATGGCAGGGTTGGCAGGCTACTTATCACTTTGTATTTGGTAGATAAATCTATTCTTAAAAAGCCTGTATTATATCTATCAGATTTTTTTGAACGCAACAGGCAATTGTATTATGACAACTTAATGAATGTGAGAACCAAAAATGATTTAAAACAATGGTTGAAATTTTTTCTGGTAGGTGTTATAGAAACTTCACAAAACGGAATTTTAACTTTTGATGCCGTGTTAAAACTTAAAAAAGACATAGAAGAAAAAATTCAGAACGCCAATAGTAGAAATAAACACTTGCTTAACATCATGGAATTTTTATACCAAAAACCCGTGATAAACGCCTCAAAAATAGTAGAAATCACAAATGTTTCTCAACCAACTGCTTATAAAATTTTAGACGAAATGGTTAATATGGAAATACTTAACGAAATTACAGGTGGCAAGAGAGGAAAAGTGTATGTTTTTGATGCTTATGTTAAACTCTTTAGCTAACTAAAACTGTTTTATATGAAAGTGCTTCACCTCGATACCAATCACCAATTACTCATTAAACAACTTAGCGACCTAGGCTTTGTAAACGACAAAGATTATACCTCATCAAAAGAAGCTATTGAAGCAAAAATTGCACATTATGATGGTATTGTCATTAGAAGTCGATTCACCATAGACAAAGTTTTTTTAAACGCAGCCACTAATCTAAAATTTATTGCCAGGGTTGGTGCCGGATTGGAAAATATAGATACAGATATCGCACGGCAAAAAGGCGTAAAACTTATTGCTGCACCCGAAGGTAACCGAAATGCAGTAGCCGAGCACGCTTTGGGAATGTTGCTGGCGCTATTCAACAAGCTCAATCAGGCCAACAGCGAAGTTAAACAAGGCATTTGGCGACGCGAAGCCAACCGCGGTGTAGAATTAGACGGTAAAACCGTTGGTATTATTGGTTATGGCAACACCGGAAAAGCCTTTGCCAAAAAATTACTCGGCTTTGATGTAGATGTACTGTGTTATGATATTCTCGAAAATGTCGGCGATGAAAATGCCCAACAGGTATCTCTCGAAACACTTCAACTAAAAAGTGATGTGGTGAGCCTTCACACGCCACAAAGGCCACAAACACTTGGAATGATTGACGCCACTTTAATCAATGCTTTTGCAAAGCCATTCTGGTTTCTTAATACCGCCCGCGGAAAAAGTGTTGTCACTAAAGATTTGGTAGCGGCTTTAAAAAACGGCAAAATCTTAGGCGCCGGTTTAGATGTGTTGGAATATGAAAAAGCATCTTTCGAAGATATGTTTACTTCTAT
This sequence comes from Paucihalobacter ruber, assembly GCF_006494535.1. Classification (GTDB taxonomy): domain Bacteria; phylum Bacteroidota; class Bacteroidia; order Flavobacteriales; family Flavobacteriaceae; genus Paucihalobacter; species Paucihalobacter ruber. Next base: position 562,423 of record NZ_VHIQ01000002.1, on the reverse strand, counting down.
AATGCCCGAAGCCTTCCAGTACCTCATTAAAGCCAACAACGTACTTTTAACGCCACATGTAGCCGGCTGGACTACCGAAAGTCATATAAAACTGGCACAAACCATTGTTGATAAAATAAAAGCTGAATTTGCATAAAACAGCAAATACAACGTTATTCAAAGTTGCCTAAAAAAGTCCAGTTATACAAGTTAACCATCTGTTTATATATTATTTAAATCAATTATGTAAAAAATGGAGCTAATTTTATTAAATTTACTACTCTAACCATTAAACAATCAAAATTATGTCTGACGAAAACAAACCCTTAGACGACGCCAAAGAATCTGCTAAAGAATTTGCTGAAGAAGCCAAAGAAACTGCCAGAGAGTTCACTGATAGTGCCAGAGAAACATTTCAATCTACCGATAATAAAAAAATATTGGCTGGTATTTTAGCTATTTTGCTTGGGACTTTTGGTGTGCACAAGTTTATACTTGGATACAACAAAGAAGGCTTTATAATGTTGGCTATAGCACTTGTTGGTTTTTTAACGACTTGTTTAGTAATAGGAGCCTTTATACTATGGATTCCAGGCATTATTGGATTAATTGAAGGTATTATTTATCTTACAAAATCTGATGAAGAATTTTACAACACCTACCAAGCCGGGAAGAAGCCTTGGTTTTAGTAGTTGATTAAGCTTACAGAAACATTTATAACCTATAATAAAAAGCCCTTTTTAAGAAAAACCAAATTGGTTAAGTTTTTTTGAAAGGGCTTTTACATTTGTAGTATCTAATTTTATTATTACTTACTCTTCAACCTCCAACCCAAAATCAAAAGGTAAACGATCACCCAAACGCTGGCTGCCCATTATACCTGTAAATAGTAAGTTTGGGATGGGTGCATAATTACGATAGGCGTTAACTACAAAATAATTAACAAATTTATTATTTATTAAAATCTAAAATCTAAACCTAATAAAATAAACCGAGGTAATATTTGATAAGACTGAGTAGACGCACTTATATCTGAAATAAAAACCTCGTTGAAAGTACGATTATTTAATAAGTTTTTGCCGGTTAAGCTCAAGGTTACATCCCTACTTTTGAATTTATATTTGGTTTCAAAGTCAATAAAAGTGTATGATTTATTGGAATCTAAATTTCCAAAATAAAAATGTTCGGTTTTTAATGACGAATTAAGCTGGTCAGAAAAATTAAAATTAAGATCTATAAAACTAACATTATTGGTATTATTAAAACGTGTGGTGGTGTTTATAATAAAGGTATCCCACTTAGAACCCAAATGATAATTAAACAATCCGTCAAAAGCAGACCGTAGTTCAAAGCCGTAGCTATAATTTTCGCTATTTACCTGACGGAGCTCTTCACTGTTTACGCTGTTTTTAAAATTAGATTTTGTGTAGGTTAATAGTACCTTAAAATTACTTTGTAAGAATTCAAAATACCGATCTGTTGTTCCATTAAACATCAACATCTCGCGGTCTTTAACTACAATTGTATTAGACAATGTATAATTAGGCGTAACTACCGAGTTGGTTGAGAAAAAATCATGATTTTTAATATACATGGCATTAAAATTCGCGAAGAACTTATTGGTCCATTTCCCCAAAGTGTAATTAAGTGTCCATGCACTTGCAGAGATTTGATCAAAACGTTCTAAACCCTTATTAAATCCTCTGTAATTTGTAAGCACAAAATTTTCAAAAGCGTTTATTAAACTTGTGTTCGTAATATTATTTTGAAATCTTAGATTTAAATTATTGTTATCGTCAAACTTATAGCCTAAACTTATTGAAGGATTTATATAAAACGACGTCGTCTGGTCGTCTGTAAGTGTTGACTCAAAATTATTTATTATCTGATGAAAATCTAGATTCGCAATTATAGAAAAAGATTTAAAATTGGCTTTATATTTTGAGGTTGCATAAAAATCACCTGTACGATATTTGAGGTTATTACTGTAATCTGGTGGTTGATTTATAGAATTATTCTCTTCAATTAAGTTAAATTGACTTTTTAATCGGTCTTCACGATACGCATATCCTGCTTTAACCTCGAAAAGATTGTTATTATTGGCTCTACTTAAATAATGAGTTTCAAAACCCGCAAATTGCATCGTATTATTGCTGTTTTGAGCTACAGCAGAGGCATCTGAATCCGGAAAAAGTTCTTGAAACAAAAAATTATCTGCAGTATAAGTTTGAGGTCTATCTTCATAAAGATAGCGAGCCGAACTCACCAAAACCTTACTTTTTGAGAGTTTATTGGTGAAAATTGTTTTGGCATCAAACCTTTCATTGTTCTGGTTTAAAGTTTCATTTATAAGAAGGTCATTAAAATTTAAATTAGTGTTCACATCTTTATTGCCATTTTGATAAACGAAGTCTGCTTTCAGACTAGATTTACTTGTTAAATCGATATCAAAATCTAACTTCCCTTCACCTCTAAACAGCTTTTTAAATAGGTTGCTGCTTTCGGTATTTGTGAAATTTATTTCATTGATTTCAAAATTTTGAGTACTATTTTGAATGAATTGATTCTCATCCCAATTAAAAAGTGCGCTTGTTTTTAATTTTACCCTCTTACTCAAATTGAAAATTGTATTCAATGATGTGAGTTCTGCATTATTAAAATTATACCGATTTTCAGAGAGCTGCAGATTAAACCCATCTAAAAATATTAGTTCATTGCTTTGCTCAAAATCTCCTACACTCCCAACACTGGCCGTGTTGGATGCATCTACAATAAATCTGTCCTGTCCACCTATGTTATTGCCAATATTATTCAAATTCGCTAAAAAATAGTGCTTGGCTTTTTTGCCAAACCTCATTAAATTTCCTCGAGTTTCATAGCGACTTTCACCCGTGATGTCATGCATAAGACTTAAATTACCAAACCAATCAATTTTTCTATCTTCCTTAAGTATGAGATTTAAGGCCACCTTATTACTATCTTCTATATCTTTTAATAATTTATTGTTGGAATATTTTTGATACAGTTCTATCTTTTCAACCACATCGGCGTTTAGGTTTTTAGTGAGTAATTTATAGCCTTTATCAAAAAAATCATCGCCTTCTACCATCACCTTTGATATTTCTTGATTTCCAACTTTTATAGTACCATCAGCACTTACAGTCAATCCGGGAATTTGCTTTAATAATTCTTCTACAACAGTTTCGTTACCCTTGGTAAATGCGCTAGCCCTAAATATAATAGTGTCTTTTTTCACCACAATTGGCCTATCGGCTTGAACGATGACCTCGTTAAGTTCTGTGACTTGGTTTAATAAAACCATATTTTTTATAATATCTGTATATGCAATCTTTATAAATTCTGAGTAAGGTTTATAGGACAAGGCCTTAAATTCAACATAGTAATGGCCTGCATTTTTTAGAGCTATGCGGTATTTACCACCTAAATCTGAAGTTGTATATTTTACAATATTTTGATTCGTCGAATCTTTTACAATAATATTTACAAAAGGAATGGGATTTTGTAGGCTATCTGTAATTACCCCTTTAATGGCTTGACCAAATAAAAAATTACCTGTCAATAATAACAATGACAGGTAACATTTTTTAAGAAATTTGATTTTAATTGACAAACTGTTACTATCTAATTAGTTTCCCATTCGTAAATTAATTCTAGACCTTTACGTTCAATAGTGCTGCTTTCAATTCTGTGCTCCTTCGGCATTTTAGACATCATTAACTTTTCTCTCGATTTTCTGTCTTCTGCTTTTGATTCTATATACGCTCTCAAGATGATGAGATTATATTTTGAATAATCAAAATCTGTTAAAACAATTTGTTCTTCAACCGGATATAATATATCGGTTGCATACCAAGTATATAAATTATCGACGTCTGCTGCTTCCAAAATTAAACCGGGTAGGCCATGAAGTTTCCAAGGCCCGGCCGAAATCGGGATTTCTGTGGTATACCATGCAATAAACGTTCTACCTCTAAAATTTACAACAGCCTTATTACACTTAAAATTATTAATGGTCTTAACTTCATTTAAAAGTTGCCAATCCAATTTGACTGTAGTATCGTCTAAAATAACAGGCTTACCTTCGTGTAATAAATTTTGACGCATTGTTTGTTTGCCCCTATCTATTATTAATGTACTACTATTACCGGAATTAACAATTTTAGGAGCTATTATCCTATTATCGCCTTCCGAAACTATTGGATTATTTAAATTAGCTTTTTGTTTATCATCAATAGTTTTTACATAATGAGACATCACATAATTGGCAAAAAGGTCTGTTTTAAAGGTAATTTGCCTGTTATTTGTAAAAGTAAAAGTCTCTTCATAACTTACTCTTAAGGTTTCTTGAGAGAACACAGAGGTAACCACGAACAATAAACAATTAATAAGTAATTTAGCCATATTTTTAAATTATCTAATCTCGTAGATACTGTGCAATGTAAATATTATAATACGATTGAACCCTCATCGCACACTCTGTAGCAGGAGTAATACCAAAAACTTCTATCACTTAATTAAGATACACTTATAAAAGTTAAAGATATAAACAATCATTGTTTTTTCGTGATTCAAACAATTTAAACTTTAATCGTGTAATTCTCTCCAAAATTCAGAACAAAAGTTACTATCTAATTAGTTTCCCATTCATAAGTTAATTCTATACCAGCTCTTTTGGTTACAGAGCTAATAATTGTATAATCTTTATTCATTTTAGAATTTCGCATTTTATCGTCATTTTTTCTTTCCCTTTCTACAAGTTCGATATAATCCTTAAGTGTTATTTTTATTTTGTCATGCGTCTCAGGCTCCGCAATGGATACTTTTTCCAAATAAGGAAATTGAATTGATTTTGATACCCAACTAAAAGTTTTACTTTCATCGTAAATTTCTAAAATAAGACCTGGTAATCCTGAAAACTTCCACGGTCCTGAACTAATTGGAATGTCTGTAGTAAACCAAGCAGTATAGTTTCTGCCTCTAAAATTAACTTCCGCCTTATTACATAAAAAGCTTCCAACTAACTTCGTTTCTTTTAAAACAATCCAATTGAAATCCTGTTTCCTTTCCTCAATTCTATAAATTTTATCTTTTATATTAGATGTGTGATAGAGTGTTTTATCTTTTGAATTTTGATAAACATACACATCTTTTGAGTTTGATATATTATTAAAGATTTTAATCGTATTGTTACTGTCTTCTTCTTCATTTTCAGGACTATATTTATAATTATCATGTCTTGAATAAACTACATATAAAGATGAATTATTATTTGCAATCAAGGAAGCATCAATGTTAAATGTAGTATTTGCTCCAAAATGACTTACAAAATGATAATTAACATATATGGTGTTATCAATATTTTGACCGAAACAAATACATTCACAAATAAGTAAAAGAAATAATATATATTTATTCATAAAATTAAAGTGCTAAAAGAAAATTTCTAAATGCAACATAATCCCTTGCCCTAGCTCTGCATTGTTCGATGTTGTCAACCAGTCCCAAATTAACTCTTTCTTGTGTAACCCATCTTTCTCCCGTATACGGATTATAATGATAAATATCTAATGTAACAACACAAACACTTTCAAATTCAACCACTTTAGTATGACTTTTCGCAAATGAACCGAAACAAATAATTGATATAAAAGATATTAAAAATAAATTTTTCGTAATAAAAATAATTAAAAGTTAACTTCATTGTGAAGTCAACCCATTAAACTGAATTACCTTTAGAAGTTTTAGTAGAAGATTTTGTTAGAAGTTTTATAAAAAAACTCACGCCAGTTCTGTTGCAACAATTGTAAATGCCAATAGAGGATAGATCTTCTACAACTATCATTTAAAGGGATTTACAGTGTAAATATATATATATATACTTAAATTGCAAATTATGTAATTAAAAAATTTGAAAATTATTTTTCCGGAATTCTTCAAAATTTTCTTGGAAACCGTGATATTATTGAGAAACTTCTAAAAACAGAAAACAAAACTTTAACATTTTGATTTAGAATACTATCTAGACTCAATAATTATTTTATTAAATAAAAATCCTAATTTAGTCTTCAACCTCCAACCCAAAATCAAAAGGTAAACTATCGCCCAAACGCTGGTTGCCCATTACACCTGTGAATAGTAAATTTGCAATGGGTGCATAATTCCCGTAAGCGTCAATTACAAAGTAATCGGCTGTTAATTGTATGCCCGATTGGTGTTTCTTATCATAAAGTACACTCAATCGCTTATCAAACGTTACCTGCTTTAGATTAGAATCTGAAACATCTGTTATTTTGAATGCCTCGTAAGGATTGACTTTAAATTTATTACGAAATATTTGAAATTGCTCTTCCTCTAATTGTTGGTGGTACAAAGCTCTTATAAAATGTTGTACTGAACCTTTAAAGGTTTTCTGTCTAAATTTATTAAGCTTTTTCGCATCAACTTTGCCAATAGATTTGTAATAAGTGGTGCCCGTATAAATTACAGACTTGACATTGAAAAGATCTTGCTTCTCGTCTACATATTTATAAGCAATTTCAAAATCGATAATATCGTACAAAATTTCGTATTGAAGATTGTTATTAATCACCTTCACCGGATTTTTAGCGGTAGCGGTAAGCGTCTTGGAAGGTTTATGATACCTCAAAATAATATCGCCTTCATTGAGTATTTTACACGATCTGCCGTTAGCCGAGGTTCCTAAAAACTCCTTTTTAAATTGTTTTAATTTTTGCTTTCTAGTTAGACCGTCGTTATCGGTTAACAAAACTTCATCTAAAACATCGGTTTGTTCTTTTAGTTTAATTTGAAGCTGCTGAAGGTTTCTGTAATTGGCAATGATTTGTTTTTCATAACCCAAAAAAGACACCACTAAAACCGACTGAACCGCATCGGTATAATCAATTGAAAATTGGCCATTGGCGTTGGTTGTAGTGCCTATAGTTGTGTTGTCAAAGTAAACGGTGGCGCTTTCAATAGGTTCTAAGGTATTGGCATCAACCACAACACCTTTTAATGTTTGTGCATACGAAGACATAGCGATAAATGGAACAATCAGGCTAAAAAGATACCATCTATTTTTCACTGTTTTCGGTAAATTTGCGTTCCAGTTCGGCCTGGAATTCTTCCATCACCGGGCGAACGGTACTTTCGGGTAAATCGGCAATTTTAATGTACATCAAACCATCAACAGAGTTGTTAAACAACGGATCTACATTAAAAGCCACCAGCTTGGCATTTTGCTTGATGTATTTTTTAAGTAACACCGGTAAGCGTAAAGCTCCGGGTTCTACTTCGTCTATAATTTTATCGAACTTATTTAAATCGGCTTCGGTAGCATCAAAAACAAAGTCCTTATCGGCGTCTTTTAGCTTTACCTTGAATTCCTTCTTAGGATGCACATATTGCGCCACGTAAGGATCGTAATAATGAGATTTCATAAACTCAATCATCAAACTCTTCGAGAAATTTGAAAACTGATTACTTATACTAACGCCTCCAATTAAAAACTTGTGTTCCGGATGTCTTAAGGTTGTATGCACAATTCCTTTCCAAAGTAAAAATAAAGGCATTGGTTTTTGCTGGTATTCTTTAATGATAAATGCGCGACCCATTTCAATAGATTCGCTCATCATTTTGTACAATTCGGGTTCAAACCTAAATAAATCCTGAAGGTAAAAGCCGTCTATGCCATAACGTGCAAAAATCTGCGAACCCAGACCCATTCTATAAGCACCGGCGAGGCATTGCGCCTCATTATCCCATAAAAATAAATGATGGTAATAAGTGTCAAAAGTGTCTAAATCAATATCTTTATTGGTGCCTTCGCCTACTTCTCGAAAGGTAATTTCACGAAGTCTACCAATTTCACGTAAGATGTAAGGAATTTCTTTTGCCTGAGCTAAAAAGACTTCGTAATTTTTACTAACCAGTAATCGTAATTCTTGTTGCCGTAGTGTTTCAACCTCTTTTGACATCAACTCCTTACTTACAGGTTGTACCACTTTTTTTGGTGGCTTTTGAACCTTTAGGGATGACTGAATATTTTTAAGAATTTTATCCTTAGGTTCAAAAACGTTGGAAAGCATGTAGGTTTTTCTTCTTAAAAATTCTGAAAGCTGCGCAATGTCTTCATGCTCATTTTGCTCGGCAACGCTAATAGGTCTGCCAATTCTCACCTTAATGACGCGCCTTTTTTGGGTAAGCAATTCAGATGGTAATTTGGCCGTTCGCAGGGTGTCGCTAATTTTAGATAACCTGTAAAACAATTTGCTGTTTTTAGCGTGAAAATAAATTGGCACCACCGGAACCTGCGCTTTTTTAATAAGTTTAATAGCAGCTTCTTCCCAAGGCTTGTCTACCATTAATTTGCCGTCGCGATAGGTAGAGACTTCGCCTGCCGGAAAGATTCCCAGCGGATGACGGTTTTGTAAATGCGACAATGCACTCTTAAAACCTGCAACACTGCTTTTAACGTCTTTACGGTCTTCAAACGGATTTACAGGCATGATGTAAGGTGCCATTGGCTCAATGCGATGCAATAAAAAATTGGCGATAATCTTAAAATCGTCTCGCTGTTCCAACATTAATTTTAAGAGTAAGATACCATCAATACCACCAAGCGGATGATTAGAAACCGTGATGTAAGCACCGTCTTTTGGCAAACGTTTTAAATCTTCGTCAGGAATTTCGAATCTTATATGAAACTCTTCCAAAATACCATTTAAAAACGGTAATCCCGATAAGTGCTTGTTGCGAAGATAAATTTTATTAATGGTTGAAATCTTTAATAACTTCATCAAAATCCATCCAAAAAAGGTTCCTAAAAAGCCATATTTGTTAGCATTAATGGCAATTGCAATTTCTTTGGCACTAACTAAACCTTTATTGTTTTGGGTTTCCATCTTCACAAATGTAGTGAATTGTTTATTTGGTTACTATTTGAACGGTTTCTTGCAACAATTGTTTCAACAACACAGTTTTGCCCGCTTCAACAGATTTTACAGCTTGGTCTGTATAATGTCTAATGGTATACAGCGAAACGTTTTCGAAATGTTCTACTTTAAACTTAGCTTTTAAGTGTTGTAACAGTTTTTCGAGGTTATTGTAGATGTTGTCTACACAAACCGAAAAACTAATGGCAGAATTTTGAATCACATCTACCTTCATTTTGTACTGATGCAACAATTTGAAGATTTCGCTGATATTTTCTTCCACTATATATGAAAAATCTAAAGACGACATACTTATCAATACCTGATTTTTCTTCACGATATAACACGGCACCTCGGGCTCTATACCGATACCTTTGCCCACTTTGGTGCCGGGATTTTCGGGACTTATAAACGATTTTACGTATAGCGGAATTTCTTTTCCCTGTAAAGGCTGAAGCGTTTTTGGGTGAATCACCGATGCGCCATAAAAGGCCAACTCAATAGCCTCGCGATAAGAAATGCTATTAAGCAGTTGCGCATTCTCGAAATAACGCGGATCGGCATTTAAAACTCCCGGAACATCTTTCCAAATGGTAACGCTTTCAGCATTGAGGCAGTAGGCAAAAATAGCGGCCGTGTAATCACTGCCTTCTCTACCTAAAGTGGTGGTAAAATTGTTGTCGTCACTACCTAGAAAACCTTGGGTAATATTGAGTGTTTTGGTATTGATTGTTTCAGAAATTTGTTGTTGCGTCACGTACCAATTGACGTTGGCCCGACGGTAATAATTATCGGTTTTAATCAATTCTCGTACATCAATCCACTGGTTATTGAAACCCCTTTCGTTTAGGTATGCACTAACGATAGTGGTAGAAACAAGCTCGCCAAAACCAATCACTTGGTCATAAACAAAATTATAATCGGGTGACTTGTTACGCTTAAAAAAGCCTGCCAATTCTTCAAACCATTCGTTTACTTTTTTAAAAACGGCATGCTGTTCGTTTTTAAACAAATCAAGAAGAATTTCGTTGTGATACTTTTTTACATCCTGAATAGAACTTTGTAGTTCGCTTTGCTTATTGAAGTAATTATTAATAACCACTTCTAAGGCATTGGTGGTTTTACCCATAGCCGAAACCACAATCAACGTATTGTTGTGCCCAACCGTTTCGAGCACTTTTACCAAATTCATGACACCGGCGGCATCCTTAACCGAAGCACCACCAAATTTAAATACACGCATGTTAGTTCTTAAATTTATAATTGTTAATACCGTTTTGGTCTAAATGTACCACACGCCAGGTTTCCAAAATATTGGCGCCTTTTTGTTTATAGAATTCTATGGCATTGGTATTCCAGTCGAGTACTTCCCAACTAATGCGTTTAACCCCTAATTCTTTACCATAAGCAACCACTTTGTCTAGCAGTGCTGCACCAATCCCTTGTGCGCGATAATTTTGGTTGACGATTAAATCTTCGAGATGTAAAACCGTTCCTTTCCAGGTTGAAAAACGCGTAAAAACCAAAGCCATACCAACTATCTTGGAGTCTATTTCGGCTACAAAGCATTTAAATTCGGGATTGGTTCCAAATCCGGCGTTGATGAGATAATCTTCGGTCACCTCGACGGCGTTGGGCTCTTTTTCAAAAATAGCGAGCTCGGTAATGAGCGCTAAAACGGCTTTCATATCGGTTTTTACAGCTGGTCTAATGGTCATTTCTACAAGGATTTTTAAGCCCACAAAGATAACGGAAACTTAACAATAAAAATGAGATATTTCATCTTACGAAAACGTTGTAGTTTGCTAAATTATACGATATTTGTAGCGAAATATAACTGAGCGTATGCAACAAACACATAAAACTCTTGGCGAATTTATTATAGAAAACCAATCTGCTTTTAAATACACCTCGGGTGAACTTTCCAGACTTATCAACTCAATCAGATTAGCAGCCAAAGTGGTGAACCACGAAGTTAACAAAGCAGGTTTAGTAGACATTTTAGGTGCCGCCGGCGATACCAATATACAAGGCGAAGATCAGCAAAAACTAGATGTTTACGCCAATAAATTGTTTATTCAAACCCTTACCAATCGAAATATTGTTTGCGGTATTGCCAGCGAAGAGGAAGACAGTTTTATCAGCATTAACAGCCAAGACGAACAACATCAAAACAAATACATTGTTCTTATCGACCCATTAGACGGCTCGTCAAACATTGATGTAAATGTTTCGGTTGGCACCATATTTTCGGTTTACAGACGTGTAACACCGCTTGGCACAGCGGTTACTTTAGAAGATTTTCTTCAAAAAGGGAGTCAGCAAGTAGCAGCCGGTTATGTTATTTACGGTACCTCAACCATGCTGGTGTATACAACGGGTTGTGGTGTGAACGGTTTTACTTTAAATCCGGCTATTGGTTCGTTTTACCTGTCGCATCCCAACATGCAATTTCCTGAAACCGGTAAAATATACTCAGTAAACGAAGGCAATTATATTCATTTTCCGCAGGGCATTAAAAATTATATTAAATATTGCCAGATGGAAGAAGGCGACAGACCGTACACTTCAAGATATATCGGTTCTTTAGTGTCTGATTTTCATAGAAATATGATTAAAGGCGGCATTTATTTATATCCTAAAAGTTCAAAAGCCGGTAGTGGTAAATTACGCTTGCTATACGAATGTAACCCCATGGCATTTTTAGCCGAGCAAGCCAATGGCAAAGCCAGCGACGGTTTTACCAGAATTTTAGACATTGAGCCAACCGAGTTGCATCAGCGCGTGCCTTTTATTTGTGGCAGTAGAAAGATGGTTGAAAAAGCGGAGGAGTTTATGCTAAAGTATTCCTAAAGAAGCTTTTTTCAGTTTTATAAAATAAACTTCATAAAATGCTTAATTTTGCACCTCAAATTACAGAAATTGAGTATTCATTCAATCTCGAAGTATTACGAACGGAGTGCCGAAGTGGCATCTCTGCAAAATGCTATTACCAATTCTGAAACTTCTGCGCTCTCAAGAGTACATTTAAAAGGTGCTATTGGCTCATTGTTATCCTTTATTATTGCCGAAAGTTTTAAAAGGAGTCAAAAACCTTTTCTACTCATTTTTAACGACAAAGAAGAAGCCGCCTATTACCTGAACGACCTGGAAATCATGCTAAATGATAACGACGTATTGTTTTATCCGGGAAGTTACCGCAGACCCTATCAAATAGAAGAAACCGACAATGCCAATGTACTGTTGCGCGCCGAAGTACTCAACCGTATCAACTCGCGTAAAAAACCAGCCTTAATAGTAACTTATCCCGATGCCCTATTTGAAAAGGTAGTTACCAAAAAAGAACTGGAGAAAAACACCTTAAAATTAGCAGTTGGTGAAAAAATAAGTATCGACTTTTTAAACGAAACCTTGTTTGAATACAAGTTTAAACGCGTAGACTTTGTTACAGAACCCGGCGATTTCTCGGTTCGCGGTGGTATTGTTGATGTGTTTTCTTATTCGCATGATGAGCCCTACCGCATTGAGTTTTTTGGTGACGAAGTAGACAGCATTCGCAGTTTTGACGTAGAAACGCAGCTTTCTACTAACAAACTCAAAAAAGTGAGTATTTTGCCCAATGTTGCCAACAAATTTTTGCAAGAAAAACGCGAGAGTTTTTTACAGTACGTTAGTTCTCAAACCTGTGTTTTTATCAAAGATGCAGCGATGATGTTCGATAGAATCGACGATTTTTTCAACAAAGCAATTGTAAATTTTAAGGCACTGTCTTCTGAAATTAAACACGCTACCCCTGAAGAATTATTTTGCAATGCCGACGCATTAAAACAAGAGTTATTACAGTTTAACCTCATCGAGTTTGGTAACAGCCATTATTTTAAAACTCATCAGGACATACAGATTAAAGCCGGGCCACAGCCGGCCTTTAACAAGCAGTTTAACTTGTTGGTTGAAGATTTAAATAGTCTGCATCAAGACGGTTTTACCAATTTTATCACCTGTATTAGCGAGCAACAAGCCAGGCGTTTTCACGATATTTTTGATGATATAGGTGAAGTAGTTCACTACAAAACCGAAGTGACCACACTTCACAAGGGGTTTATAGACTACCAGCAAAAGATTGCCGTTTACACCGATCACGAAATTTTTGATCGCTACCATAAATTTCACCTTAAAAACGGGTATGCCAAAAAACAAGCCATTACCCTTAAGGAGCTGACTAATTTAGAAATTGGCGATTATGTAACTCATATAGACCACGGGATTGGTAAGTTTGGTGGCCTGCAAAAAATAGATGTCGAAGGCAACAAACAAGAAGCCATTAAACTTATTTATGGCGACCGCGATATTTTATATCTCAGCATTCACTCTTTACACAAAATAAGCAAGTTTAACGGTAAAGATGGCAAGCCACCAAAAATATATAAATTGGGCAGCTCGGCCTGGAAAGCCCTCAAGCAAAAAACAAAAACCAGGGTTAAAGAAATTGCCTTTAACCTCATCAAGCTTTACGCCAAACGAAAGCTTAAAAAAGGTTTTCAATACGCACCGGATAGCTACCTTCAGCACGAGTTGGAAGCCTCATTTATATATGAAGACACACCAGACCAAATCAAGGCAACCGCCGATGTAAAAGCCGACATGGAAAGCGAGCGCCCAATGGACCGCTTGGTATGTGGTGATGTGGGTTTTGGCAAAACCGAAGTGGCTATAAGAGCTGCTTTTAAAGCGGTTGACAATAACAAACAAGTGGCCGTTTTAGTACCAACCACCATTTTAGCATACCAGCATTACCGAACTTTTTCTGAACGACTAAAAGATTTGCCCGTTACGGTAAATTATCTCAACCGCTTTAGAACCGCCAAAGAACGCAAGCAAACACTTGATGATCTTGAAAAAGGAAAAGTAGATATCATCATAGGAACGCACCAGTTGGTAAATACAGCCGTTAAATTTAAAGATTTAGGCCTGCTTGTTGTAGACGAAGAACAAAAGTTTGGCGTAGCGGTTAAAGAAAAACTTAAAACACTTAAAGAAAACGTAGACGTGCTTACCTTAACGGCTACGCCAATACCCAGAACCTTGCAATTTAGTCTTATGGCTGCCAGAGATTTATCTGTTATTAATACGGCACCGCCAAACAGGTATCCTATTGAAAGTAAAGTTGTAAGATTTAGTGAGTCTGTTATTAGAGATGCCGTAAGTTATGAGTTGGAACGTGGCGGACAAGTATTTTTTATTCACAACCGCATTGAAAACATAAAAGAAGTTGCCGGCATGTTACAACGATTGGTGCCAAACGCCAAAATTGGTATTGGCCACGGACAAATGGAAGGCAAAAAACTAGAGCAACTCATGCTGGCCTTTGTAAATGGGGAGTTTGACGTATTGGTAAGTACAACCATTGTTGAAAGCGGCTTAGACGTACCCAACGCCAACACCATTTTTATTAATAACGCCAATAATTTTGGACTAAGCGATTTACATCAAATGCGAGGTCGGGTTGGTCGAAGTAATAAAAAAGCCTTTTGTTACTTTATTACACCCGAATACAGTGCCATGACCAACGATGCCCGAAAACGCATTACCGCCTTGGAACAATTTACAGCCTTGGGCAGCGGTTTTAATATAGCCATGAAAGACCTTGAAATTCGTGGTGCGGGCGACTTATTAGGCGGTGAGCAAAGCGGATTCATCAATGAAATTGGTTTTGAAACCTATCAGAAAATTTTAGCAGAAGCCATTGACGAGCTCAAAGAAAACGAATTTAAAGACCTCTACAAAGACGATTCAACTACCAAACAATACGTAAAAGACGTTACCATAGATACCAATTTTGAATTACTGTTTCCTGATGACTATGTTAACAACATCACCGAACGTCTTAATCTCTATACCAAGCTCAACGAATTAAAAACCAACCAAGAACTTCAAAATTTTGAAGATGAATTAATAGACAGATTTGGGCCACTGCCAACACAAGTTGAAGATTTGCTCAACAGTGTTAAGATAAAGTGGATTGCCGCTAATATTGGTCTTGAAAAAGTAGTAATGAAAGATAAAAAGCTTATTGGTTATTTTATTCAAGACCAGCAAAGCAGTTTTTACCAAAGTGCCGCCTTTACCAAATTACTTAACTTTGTGCAACAACACGCCAATATTTGTAAAATGAAACAAAAACAAACCAGAGCAGGTATGCGTTTACTAATTACTTTTGAGCCTGTAAAAAATGTAAATCAAGCTTTGAGTTTGTTATCGCCATTAATGGCAGAATAATTGATGCTATTGTTATGAATCTGTAATTTATAAAGATGATGAAACACTTTCAGTTATTGATATTTTTTCTTTCTACAACCTTCGGGTTTGCCCAATTTACTATTTCAGGAACTTTTTCGCCTGCCGAAGATTTTACCTATGCCTTCTTATACAAATCCAGTCCCGATGGTGCATCGTACGTAGACCGTGCCCAAACCAATGCAGAAGGAAACTTCAGTATTACATTAGACAGCACCGCAACACCCGGTATGTATAAAATTGTTTATGCCATACCACCCGAAGATCACAACTTTGATATTATTGTAAACACTCAAGAAGATATACATTTTAATTTCAGTTTTGACGATGGCATTACTTTTACCGAATCTAAAGAAAATAAAATCTGGGCTAATTACGTAAACGCCATTCAAGAGGTGAACATGACCATCAGTAATTTTTACCAGTCTGAAAGTAAAAACAAGTCCGAATACCAAGCCATATTTAAGTCGCTTAAAGAAACTCACGAAGCATTTTTGGAAGACGCAAACGGTTTGCTGGTAACCGCTTTTATTAAAGCCAATGAGCCTTATTTCCCAAAGGATTTTGAAGATGCCACGACCTATTCAAATCATTTAAAAGAAAATTATTTAAAACATGTGGATTTTAGTAGTGAGTTGTTACAAAGTTCCGACTTTCTAACAGACCGCGTTAATGCTTATATGTTTGATATGGTTGACAAACCAAACGCAGACAACTACAAACAACTACTGTTTGAGGTTGACGAATTGATTGGTAATAATTCTCATTTTAAATCTATTGTCTACACCAACATCTGGCAACGATTTGTAACTAACAACCAAACTGAAATGGCCATTTACATTACAGACCGATACTTATTAGATTTAGCCGAAAAAGAACAAAATGAACCTTTAAAAAATGCGTTGTTAGCCTATAAAAATACAAGTATTGGTGCTAAAGCTGTTGATTTTGAAATTCCTTTAAGTCAAACAACTCTTCACAATTTAAATTCGGCCAAAAATTATTTGCTTATTTTTTGGAGCAGCAGTTGCAGCCATTGTTTAAAAGAATTGCCGGTAGTAAAAGCAATGCTTGAAAACCAGCCGGATATTCAGGTAATAGCTGTTGGTTTGGAAGAAGATTTAGAACAATGGGAAAGCGAACGCCAAAAATACCCCGAATTTATGCATGCCATTCAACTCAACAAATGGGATGGCGATTTGGTCAAGGCCTACGATATTAAAAGTACACCTACCCTTTTTCTATTAAACGCCAATAAGATAATAATAGAAAAGCCCAACGACGCCGAAGCTTTAAAAGAAATTTTAGGATTATAAATTAATTTTTTAATTCGGTCACATCTACGGCAATGTAGTTGGTTTCCCCAACCCATGGCATAGACTTATATCGTTCTTTATAAGCTACCTTTACGCGTTTGCCTTCCAAAGCGTTCAACTTGGCAACTACCTCATCACTAATAATTGAAAAATCCCAGATATTACCTTCAAGCCCTTCAACATTAGAAGTTCTCAATCCACCCATATTGAGTTGTGCTTCGTTTGTTTTAAAAAACACGCCTTTCTTGGTAACCTTAATTAGCTGGCCAGAGCGTGTACCTTCAGAATAGGTCCATGAACTTACCCATAAATATCCGGCGAAACCTACAACGGCAATGAGTATAACGATGGTTAAAAATTTTTTCATTAGTAAGATTGATTTTAGTTGTATAAATATAAAAAAAACGCCCGGTTAACAAACAGTTTTCCCGAGCGTTTAGAAACTAAATAACCAACCAACATTTAGTTTCGTTTTGATTGTCTTGGATTGGGTTTTTTATCGACCATTTGTGTTCTCATCTTGGGGTTGTTGGTTGAGACCTCAGCTTTACCCATCGTTGATCCATCTCTTAAATATTGTATGTAGCCTCTACCAACAAACTCGTAAACAGTGCCGGATGCATTGTGATACAATTGTATTCTGGCATCGTTTATAACGCTAAGTTCAAAAAATTCATTGTTGAAAAAATCATAATCTAATGTTAATCTTTTGAGGTAGAAGTTACCTGGTATATTTCCAACACCGTAAACACCGGTATAATCCCAAAAGATAAGGTTGGTATTTGAAATACCGAAGTCTCTCGAGCTTCTAAAGGAATTATCATTTCCACCCGACAAAAACTGCAGGTAATTTTCGTTATCAAATTCGTTTAAAGCCCCGAAGTTACTTGTGTACACTTTTTCCCAAGCGTTATATTCCTGAAGGAAATAATGAATATTATCATAGAAAATAAAGTCGTAATCAAAATTTGAACGCTGAAAACCTTTCAAAAAATACGAGGTATCGTTAAACGGATTATATAACTCAATCGTATTGTTATTAATGATATACACATCAAATGTTTGAAAACCGTCCACGTCGTGATATACATCAAGAATGTTATCGTAGGCATTGTAATCGCCAACTGCAATTCCGAAACCGTTACCTTGAGAACCAAAGCCAACCAGGTTGTTATTGGCAAACAACATACCGTTTCTAAACGATAAGGTAAATGCTATTTGTAAAAATGGGGTTTGTCCATAACCAAGGGTTTGATTGATATCCACGTACCATAGCTCGTATGAATTGAGCACCTGATTTAAAGATAATTGAGGGGCTGTATCTACAATTATAATGTCTTCTCTGTAACAAGAGGTAAACATGGTTGCTGTTAAGGCAAAAACCGAAAGTAATTTTAGTGCTCTCATAACTCAAGGATTTATGGGTTCATAATTTGAAGTTTTCAAATGCCGTGCCAAAACTTAAGTTGAAGACCTTAGCGTGCTTGGTTCAATTTATTTTTGATTACTTTTGAATAGCTAAAACATCCATTAAAAAAATGAGTCAATCCCTTAAATATGCCGTTTTTGGCGCCGGTAGCTGGGCAACCGCCATAGTTAAAATGCTTTGCGAAAATCTCGACGAGGTTGGTTGGTACATGCGCAGCGTTTACACCAAAGAACATTTGTTAAGAGAAAAACACAATCCTAATTATTTGAGTTCGGTAGAATTCAAGACCGAGCAGTTAAAACTCAGTAACGATATTAACGAGATGGCCGCCTATGCCGATGTACTCATCTTTGTAATTCCATCGGCTTTTATGCATAGTGAGCTTGAAAAATTAACGGTTGATATTTCAAAAAAAACCATTGTTTCTGCGGTAAAAGGTATTATTCCTGAATCAGGGTTATTGGTAGGCGAACATTTTCATGACATTTACAACATTCCTTTTGAAAACATTGCGGTGATTGCCGGTCCGTGCCACGCCGAAGAAGTTGCATTAGAACGTTTGTCTTATCTTACAATTTCGTGTGCCGACGCCAAAAAAGCACAGGAAATTGCCAGTAAATTGTCTAACAGCTATATCAAAACCAAAATAAGCGATGATATTATTGGCACCGAATACGCTGCCATGCTTAAAAACATTTACGCCATTGCCGCAGGTATAGCTCATGGTTTGGGCTATGGCGATAACTTTCAAAGTGTGTTGATGAGTAACGCCATTAGAGAAATGAAGCGTTTTATCAAGAAGATGCACAAGATGAAACGCAATATTAACAACTCGGCTTATCTGGGCGATTTGTTGGTAACCGGTTACTCTACCTTTTCAAGAAACCGCATGTTTGGTAATATGATTGGTAAAGGGTATACCGTAAAATCGGCCATGATGGAAATGAATATGGTGGCCGAAGGTTACTATGCGACCAAAAGCGCCCATTTGCTCAACGAAAAAAATAACAAAAAAACCAGATTACCCATCATCAATGCGGTTTACGCTGTTTTATATGAAGGTAAAGACCCAAAGAAAGTGTTTGCTAAGTTGGTAGACCAATTAGACTAATAGTTGTATAAATTATAATCATTAAAATGAAGAGTCTAAGCAGTTGCTTGGCTTCATGCATTGGTGCTGTTATCTAGTTTGTTGTCGCCTTTTTTAGATAATTTTCTTATTTGCTTTATAGTTAACGTACTGCCATCATGGCTCCATCCAGGCTGACCAAAGGCGTACATAAATTTATGGCGCCAGTTTCTGGATTTTTTCATATCTACCCAAATGTTTTGGTATTCATGTGTTAAGATGGTCCATATATTGTGAGAGTTTGGTGGTGTTGTTACACCGTATTCTATGTCGATAGTTTCGTCGAGTTCCTTCCAAGTGCCAAACATTCTATCAAAGATATTAAGGATCCCACCATGGTTTTTGTCCATATACTCAATGTTTTTGGAATGGTGTACCTGGTGCATGGTATGAGTATTAATGAATTTTTCTATAAACCCCATTTTAGAGATATACTTGGTATGTAGTTGAAATTGCCACAATGCCTCAATTCCAAGACAAACAATAAGCATTTCCGGCGGAAAACCTAACATTACAATCCACACATAAAAAAAAGGTTTGTAAACAATAGTGAACCATCCGTTGCGCACAGCCGTTCCCAAATTAAAATTATCGGAAGAATGGTGCACAATATGGGCTGCCCAAAAAAATCGTACCATATGATTTTGCCTGTGGAACCAGTAATATGCAAAGTCGTCTAGTAGCATACAAAGAATCCAAACATACCACGCATAGCCAAAAGACTCCCAGCCAAAAATATTGCTTCTAACACCATCAACCATTGGATTGAACAGTTCGTAAACATAAGAAAAAATCAAGATTGCAGAAACAGTTTTAGTTAATGCGGCAATAACAGCGGAACCTACGCCAATAGTAAGACTGGCGGTAAGGTCTTTCCATTTGTAAAGATCTTTATTGTTGGTATGTTTACTGTAGGTAAGTTCTAGTAAAATCAGTCCTAAAAAGCAAGGAACCCCGTACACTAAAGGGTTTGTAAAATCCATGTAATCTATTGTTTAGTTTTGGTGATTTTTATCAAAAAAATCATAAGCGCATAAGGTACAGTTCTTAAATTCAATGCTGTTACATTTAAGAATAAATTACAATAAAATTTCAACGTTAAAGGCCAATTTCACCTAAAGCATAGATTTCTGTTTTATAGGTTTTGAAGATGCGGCTTCTAAATAGAATGATTTAAATTAATTTAAATAACTTGATATTAAACTCACAGGTCTTGATCCCGAAGCATAGGGACTGTAAGGTTTTTTAATGATAAAACATATCGTGCAATTTAAATCCAGCCCTTTCAGGGTTCGAAACCCTGAAAGGGCTTAATAACACCTGTTTTCAAATTAATATATCATCCAAATTTTTTAAGATGTCCACTAATCAACTTAATCCCATGATGTTAAAATTTAAATTTTAACATTTCACTTTGGAGTCAAGCACAGCAAGACTTTCAAGGCATTTATAGTTTTAATTCTACCGTTTTTTGAAAATTATTTTTTTGAAAAATTTGTAATTTATTAATATATATATTTACAGTGTAAATCCCTCTTGCAGTTAGTCTTAGAAGTCCTAACCTATTTTGGTATTTACACCTGTTGCAACACAACCGGCGCCGGTTTTTTTTCTTAAAACTTCTAAACAGACTTCTAGCATTTTTTAATGACTTCTTTTTTATAAATTTTAAATATTTACAACTATCAACTTATTGCTAATAGATATTACATAATGATCAAATATTTTGAATAGTTAAAAGACGAAAATTATTAAATTTTTGGTGTTTCCAAAACATGAAAATTTAATAAGGAAATCAAATATTTTTAAAGTCATTTATTATCAGATATTTTTTTCATTTGAAAATATTTCTAACACATTATTCAAACTAAAAAAAAAATCCATGAATATTCTAAAATCATTCAGACAACCTTATTTATCTATATTTTTATCATCTATAATTTTGTTGGTTTCCTGCTCAAGTGATGATAATCACCTTAAAAATGTAATGACCCCTGAACAGTTATTAATACATTTGAAAAATGATAACGATTTTAATCTACTAGTATCAAAAAATACTGCGTTTTCAAATCTCTTATTTAATACCTTAAAAACCTCTCAATTGAAATTAGACAACGATTCCAATAGAGAAGTAGATTTAAACAATTTAATGATTGAACTAGATATTTTGGGTGATTACATCGCTTATTCCATGGAAATTAATGTTCATTTACAAAATATTAAAAGTAAGTACCCAAATTTAGCTATCTTAACAGAAGATAATATACTCAACGTTTATAATAATTTGTCTACGCAAGACCCAAATTCCAGACTTCCCCAAAGATTACTTGTTGATTGTGATGCTCAATTTCAGTCAGACATGCAGGTAATTCATGATCAGTACGACACAGCTGTTAGTATATGCACAATTGCTACTCTTTTAACTCTTGCTCTAGCTTCACCATGTTTTATTGCCGCAGTGGGGAATGCAACTTTTCAAACTGCTGTTGCAATTGATAGGCACACTCTTTGTACCAGAAACCAAAATAATAATTAACTTGTCATATCATGACCAATGAAATGTACATATTTACAATAGTGACTTTATTAAGTCTTTATTATTATTACCAACATTATGTTATAAATAAAGGAATTATAAGTAAAATAAAATTTGGTAAAATACTTTATATTAGTAACATTATTTTGGCTGTTTATTTGATTTATACAATCTCATTTAATTCAATTAATGTATATAGTCTTTGGTTTATATCTCCATTACTAATAATTGGTTTTTGGTATAGTTATCAATTTTATAAAATAAAAAATTCGTTTTTCGACTACCTGTATTTAGGTATAACATTACTATTAGTTTTGGTTGTTTTTTATAGCCTTAATTGAATCAGACTGCATAGTCTCAAGAATTAATACCCTACACACGTAATAAAACCCTTTTAGACAATAATTTCTACAAGGGTTTTTATCAGCTCATTTGCTGGCACAGGTGCCTCCTATCAAGTTGGGGCTGGTGAAGGTTGTTACAGTGGAACTCCTGTGGGTTGCGGTCATTTTGGGGAAGTTTATTATGATTCATCAGGTAATCTCGAATTTATTGACTACTGTGAAACATCAGGAGCTGCAGCACAAGCCTATTGTTGTTAAACCGAAAAATTATTGAAATATGAAAAATTTAATTTTACTCATGTTTATTGTTTCTCTTGCCTCGTGTGAAAATAGCGAGCCAACAATAAATGAAATTGATTCTACATCTAAAGAATTGCTTACTCAATTAAATCCCTTTGCTCCGAGTTATCATCCTATTCTTATGGCATTACATAGTGATGATATAAATTATTTGTACGATTTTTACAATAATAAATTAAATCAGTACAGAGATGAAGAGTTTTTTAAAGTTGGAAAGGTTCAAATAATTGGTAAACTGATTAAGGAAAAAGAATTTCTCTTGAAAACTAACCAAAATGCTTACCAACTTATTTTAAACGACATATTTGATGATCAATTACCGAGCCCATCACTAATAGAAAATGTAATTAAAATAATTGAAAATGATGAGCGTTTATCTAGTCAAGTAGACGTTAAAGGCGTCCTTAATAAAAACAGAGAATTCATAAAAACTATGACCAAAAATTTAAAAAAGATTAGAAAGTCTGAATACCAGCCTAATCCTGCGACTGAAACAGATCTAAGATTTTTAGGCTTTGAGGAGTATATTTCCAAATATGTTGATTTAAATTAATTATGAATATCTTATTTATAACCTCACAGGTTTCGATAACCTGTGAGGTTTTTTAATGATAAAACATATCCTACAATTTAAATCCAGCCCTTTCAGGGTTCGAAACCCTGAAAGGGCTTAATAACACCTGTTTTCAAATTAATATATCATCCAAATTTTTTAAGATGTCCACTAATCAACTTAATCCCATGATGTTAAAATTTAAATTTTAACATTTCACTTTGGAGTCAAGAACAGCAAGACTTTCAAGGCATTTATAGTTTTAATTCTACCGTTTTTTGAAAATTATTTTTTTGAAAAATTTGTAATTTATTAATATATATATTTACAGTGTAAATCCCTCTTGCAGTTAGTCTTAGAAGTCCTAACCTATTTTGGTATTTACACCTGTTGCAACACAACCGGCGCCGGTTTTTTTTCTTAAAACTTCTAAACAGACTTCTAGCATTTTTTAATGACTTCTAGAGCAAATCTTCTAAACGTTTATGTTTAATTAGTTAATCCATGAAAATCTTGGATGACAAAAAATTTAAATAATGAAAAATTATAATTTATTAATATTCAAATTATTACTGGTCACAGTATTATTAACCAATTCATGCTCAACTGAAAATGAAGTAACCGAAATAACTAATGAAGATACAGCTTTAATGCGGACAGAAGAGGCTGAAGATTGCACTGTAGACGAGGTAAAAGTAAAGTTTGTAGGAAAATTACATAGAGGAGAAAGATGGAGCGAAAGTAATAATGTAGCACCTTGTACCCAAAGTTTTGGGATATGCAACTTCAAATTTAAGGAGGTTACAGTTAAAGTTAAATGTAAATCATCATTAAATAAATTCATCGAAAATTACGAAGTATTAAAAGGTGATGAGGAGACTACATTTCTATCTTTTGCACCTACAACAAGTCCGTTAGTTATAAGACTTTCCTTTTTAGAACCCCCAAAAAATTATCAGTCAGGTGTATTTATTTCTAAAGATGATGATGATGTTTTAATTCCTTCAGAAATATCAACTCCTCTTGGATTCTCAAAATCATTATTTATATTAGCAGATGACTATATATTCCAAACAAATAATGATTATCCTTATGGCTATGTCGATTTAAACGTCTATGAAAAATAAATTTAAAATATTTTTAATTGTGATTTTGGTATTAGGAATCTTAGTCTCCTGTCAACCAATTTTTAAATTAGTTACAGGAGTTAAAAACCCGAAAGTTTACGTAAGTAACCAAGACCGGATTGAGTATTACAACCCGTGGATTGAAAATAAGGAAGCCGCAATATTGATTAAAACTATAGAAAACCAGAAGTCATTTGTATCTGTGTTTCAAGCTTTAGAAGAGGTGTCATTCCCAATTTTTATTATAGAAGACATTCAAAATAAAAAGTCTTACACCGTAAATTGTTATGAGGATTTTGATTACACAGTAGAATTACTTGATCAAAAAAAACTTGATAAACTTAAAGAGACACAATTGCCTATATTAAAACTTGTTGACAGTTTATCTAATAATTTTATAACCAAAGAGACTTTTAATAAATCGAAGACTACAAAACAAGATGGCTATCATATCCGTATTGTACACGGTACATTTTTAGGCAAAAAATTAAGGAAACGTATTTCTGGTGTTTTCAATAGTTTAGACCCAATTTCATCAATCACCATATTAGATTTGAGTATTGACGAAGATTCAAAAAATGACTAAAATTTTAAACCTCACTGGTTTTTGAAACCTGTGAGGTTTTTTTTAATGAAAATCTATCTTACAATTTATTAAACTAGCTTTTAAAGGACTTAAAACAACTTATATTACAAATTAATATAACCCGCATTTTTGGAGAATTTCCCCAATATTCTTAATACCAATGCGTTAAAATTAAATTTTAACATTTCACTTTGGAGTCAAGCACAGCAAGACTTTCAAGGCATTTATAGTTTTAATTCTACCGTTTTTTGAAAAATATTTTTTTGAAAAATTTGTAATTTATTAATATATATATATATATATTTACAGTGTAAATCCCTCTTGCAGTTAGTCTTAGAAGTCCTAACCTATTTTGGTATTTACACCTGTTGCAACACAACCGGCGCCGGTTTTTTTTCTTAAAACTTCTAAACAGACTTCTAGCATTTTTTAATGACTTCTAAAAAATTGTGTTTAATTTAATACTTTGTAAATGCAAAAAGTCTATTATTTTAAAAACATGCTATGGGTATTATTAATATTTGTGGCATTACTAATTACTTTTCAGGCTTGCGAGCGAGATAACATTCTGCTCGAGCCGGTAAACAAACAAAATATAAAAACAGTTACAAAAGCCGATGCCTTTTATCATCTTCAAAATAATATAACTATGAATAGATCTGGCACATCATTTGTTACCGAGATAGATGATGCTGTTGTATATGACAGTCTTATCAATTCAGATGAGATGCTTGCTACCATTGCTGTGCAAACACAGTTTGTGAATGCTAATAGCAGAATTTTAATGATTGAAATTAACGACACTATTCAAACTGCTGTTTATAATATGTTCTCTAAAAATAATTTCGAAACCGATACTTTTTACGGTGATGTTTTAATTACTGATTTAGATGGAAACATTTTAAACGCTCTAAAAGTTGAGGATGGTTATTATGTAGCTCAATATTTACTGCCCGAAAATTTTAGTGTGAGTAGCAATGTTTATTCTCGTTCAGGTGGTTGCCAAGAGTGTCCGGAATTTGTTGATTGTAACATGTGTGGTGAACTTGGTGAAGTAGTTGTAACTTCTACAAAAAAGATAAAAGTAAACGTTATTTACTGTTATTTTTGTTTACTCTCACAAGGAGATCAACCCGAAAACGAATCTATTGATGCCGAATGGAGCGGCCCGGGCGGCAGTAATAACTCAGACCCTAATGCTTGCCCAACAGGCTATATAAGAGATGATAATAACAATTGTGTGCCACAATGTCCCGAGGGTGAAGAATGGGTTGAATCTTTACAACAATGTGCACCTAAATGCGATAGCGGATTTGTAAGAGACGTACAAGGCAATTGTGTGAAAAAGCCTTGTGAAGGTGATCCTGTTTTAAATCCTGAGATAGCCTCATCAGGCTTGTCTGGAAAACGGGGAGGTACTTTTGGATGTACAAGAGTAGATGCATCTACGAGTTGTGAAGGTAGAGCCGGCGAAAAAAAACATGATGGATTAGATGTAAAAAGCGACTTAAATAGTAGTCTATTTTCAATGTACTCAGGTACAGTAACAAATGTGAGAAATTCTTTTGAAGCTGGAGAATATAGAAAAAATTCTTATGGTAACTTCATTACTATAACATCAAATATTAACGGTACTACCTATAACATAAAATATAATCATCTTAATAGTGTATTTGTTGAAATAGGGCAAACAATTGGAGTGGGGCAAATCATTGGATTAACCGGCAATACTGGTAATGCTGCTCAAAAAGGAATTATTCCTCATATTCATATTCAAATATATAACTCGAATTACACTCAAAGTTTGGATCCAGAAGATTTTCTTCTAACAAAATTTGACGAAAACCAAAACCCAATAGAAAATGACTGCAATTAACATAAAAACAGGAATTATATCAATAATTTGTTATTTAACATTTTTAAATTGTAATGGACAAATTAATGCTATAAGTAAGAACGATATTACGGTTAATAATAATATCATATTAGGAATGAGTACAGAAAATTTCACCACATTGTTTGGCATACCAGTTTCAATCAAAAATGAATATTTTGAAATATCTGATAAAAATGCCTTAGTTTACCAATATGATGGTGGTACATTTTGGTTCGTTGATGATTCTTTACATTACTTTAGGATTTATAGTAGCGCATTCAGTGTTTTTAACAACGGTATTACTGTAAACCAAAATATAAATGCGACGGAATTATTGTTCCCATTAAGTTTTCTCAATAAATCAAATAATGCTTTAATTATTAATATAATAGAATACGATCGTTTTATTACAATAGAATATAATGATTTTAATTGGATAACGTCAATTGAGGTAAATAGTTATTAATTGGTTTTATGTTGATACCGAAACCAAAGTTTTACAACCAAATAAAATGGTTCAAAATAAGAAATCATCGTTTGACTACCTTTATTCATATGTATTTCTCTTTATTCTTTTAAATTTTTATCTTGACGGTATTAGGCTGTAATATATAGAATTAACACCCTGTTTATGTAATCAAACACATTTAGAAAATAACCATTTAAAGGGGTTTTTAAACAGGCTATATAAGAAATGAGAATAACAATTGTGTGCCACAATGTCCCGAGGGTGAAGAATGGGTTGAATCGTTGCAACAAATTGTCTCTGAATGTGATAGCGGATTTGAAAGAGATATACAAGGCAATTAAATGAAAAACCAAAGAAAAGCATTTCTGGTGTTTTCAATAGTTTAGACCCAATTTCATCAATTACCATATTAGATTTGAGTATTGACGAAGATTCAAAACATGATTAAAATTTTAAACCTCACAGGTTTTTGAAACCTGTGAGGTTTTTATTGATATTCACTCTGCCAAAACCCCTTTAGCCGTTAATAAAGGAACAGCCCTTAGCGAGTGCGGTTTTACCGTATTCGCTTTTAATACAAAGTTGCGGTGGTACATACTACCATCTTTAAAAAAGCTAACGCTGTAAGTGTTATTAATGGCTAACAAATCTTCTTGAAGCCATTCTATTTTAGCATAACTTTTGGCAGGTAGCAGTTTTATTTGGTGTCTGGTTTG
Organism: Paucihalobacter ruber; assembly: GCF_006494535.1. Lineage (GTDB taxonomy): Bacteria > Bacteroidota > Bacteroidia > Flavobacteriales > Flavobacteriaceae > Paucihalobacter > Paucihalobacter ruber. The sequence continues at coordinate 534,815 of NZ_VHIQ01000002.1, read as the reverse complement.
TGCGGTACTTTTATGGTCTTTAAACCCTTTGGTAACTATAATTACTATTTCAAGTGGTTCGGGTAGGTTGTTGATGAGGTAGATGTTCCAGTCTAAAGCCTTAAACTCAGGATGCAATTCTTGAACCGCGGCAATGTGCACATCTTTAACTTCGGGGATTTGGATGTCTTTTTTCATGGCCTCCTCTAACTCCTCCAAAGGAGGAGAACACTAATTATGGTTGTTTTGTTCAATATTTGTTAGAGAGAAAAATTAAAACGCACTTTTAAACTGCTCCAGAAAACGCACATCGTTTTCGCTGAGCAATCTAATATCGCTAATTTGGTGCAACAGTAGAGCAATGCGATCTATACCCATACCAAAGGCAAATCCGGAATAGGTTTTTGAATCGATACCGCAATTTTCCAACACATTCGGGTCTACCATACCACAACCCATAATTTCGAGCCAGCCGGTTCCTTTGGTCATTTTATAATCAGTTTCGGTTTCTAATCCCCAATACACATCTACTTCGGCACTGGGCTCAGTAAACGGAAAATACGAAGGACGCAACCTGATTTTAGACTTACCAAACATCTCGGTAGTGAAATATTGAAGGGTTTGTTTTAAATCGGCAAAGCTCACATTTTTATCAATATACAAGCCTTCTACCTGATGGAAAAAACAATGCGAACGCGCCGAAATAGCTTCGTTTCGATATACTCTGCCAGGCGAAATGGTTCTAATAGGTGGTTTGTTGCTTTCCATATAACGCACTTGCACTGAACTGGTGTGGGTACGCAACAAAATATCGGGGTTGGTTTGAATAAAAAAGGTGTCCTGCATATCGCGTGCCGGATGGTATTCGGGCAAGTTTAATGCCGTAAAATTGTGCCAGTCGTCTTCAATTTCCGGACCTTCGCTTACATTAAATCCAATTCTAGAAAAGATGTCGATAATTTGATTTTTTACAATAGAAATTGGGTGTCTCGCACCTATGGCAATAGGTTCGCCGGGACGAGATAAATCGCCGTATATTCCTTTGGCCAACTGCTGATTTTCTAAAACGGCTTTAAGAGCATTCACCTTTTCTTCGGCTGCATTTTTTAAGGCGTTTACTGCCAGACCAAAATCTTTTTTCTGTTCGTTAGGTACACTTTTAAAGGCTGCAAAAAACTGATTGAGCAATCCTTTTTTACCAAGGTATTCTATACGAAATGCTTCTATTTCCTGTGCTGAAGTAGATTGAAACTGCGCTACTTTTTCTATATGCTCTTTGATTTGATCTATCATAACCTAACGTTTTATTCAAAAATCCTAATCTTTTGAATTGGAGTGCAAATTTAGTTTTTTTTACGAAACCTGTGTTAGCGATTGAGCAATTGTTGTCCCCAACAAGTTGGGTAGAAAGTGCGACCCGAAAGGTATTAGGGGTAACACCGCGATTAATCGATGTATTCGGTTTCTAAAAAATAGTTAACAATGGCTTCTTTCATGAGAATGCTTTGTTCTCCCGATTTTAGAAACGGCAATTGCTCTTTTACTTTATAATGAGGCCAGCCTTCGTTATCAATATAATCAAAATCATAAAAACCATAAGGTTCGAGTAAGCGGCAAATGGCAATGTGCATGAGCTCTAACTTCTGGTCTTTGGTAAATTGCCTGTGCGGTTGTTGTAGCTCCTGGAGTCCGATTAAATATATAATGGCATCGAGGTCTAAGGTGTCGCCCTCGGCAAATTGTTGCGATAATTTTGAAACCACTTGTTCCCAACGTTCTTTTAGTATTTGATCTCTAGACATAACAACTGCGCTAACTCTCGAATTTTTAGATTGGCAAAGTTAAGTTATATTTACTGAAAATAATGAACATGGCGGTAATTGATATTGTTTTGGGCGTGCTGTTATTATTTGGTTTGGTGCGCGGACTCATGAAAGGGCTTTTTGTTGAAATTGCTTCTTTATTAGCTTTAATTTTTGGTATTTACGGCGCAATTCATTTTAGTAATTACGCTGCAGAATTGCTGTCTTCAAAATTTGACTGGGATGAACAGTATATCAAAATTGCCGCATTTGCCATAACCTTTGTAATCATTGTTCTTGTAATTAGTTTAGTAGGAAAAGCCTTAACCAAACTGGCTGATTTTGCAGCATTGGGTTGGATCAATAAGTTACTTGGTGCCGTGTTTGGGTTGCTTAAAATGGCATTAATATGCAGTGTGATTTTAATTGTTTTAGACCGAATGAATATTGATGTAGCGCCAAACCAAGACGATGAGACTAGCGTGCTATATCAACCGGTTTACAACCTGGCCAATCAACTATTTCCCCAAGTATTGCCAGAACTTGAAGACCTGTTACCTTCTAATGAAGAAGTTTAATACTTTTCCTGCCAGCTAAAATAGCTATGGTAGATGTCCTGCTGATTGTGACGCACGTATGCCAGAAATGCCAATGCTACTGGTGACAAAGTCTTGCTTTGCAACCAAATCAATTTCCATTCTGATATAAGCGGTAAGCCTTTTACCGGTACAATTTTTAAATCTTTTTGTTCGAGCTCGTTTTTAATTCCCAATAAAGACACAATAGAAACACCTATATCCGCTACAACAGCTTGAATAATAGCTTCGTGCGTTGACAATTCTAACTGAATTTTAGGCTTGATGTTTAAGTCTTTAAAAAATTCCTGCATTGTAAATCTGGTTCCTGAACCTTCTTCTCTAAAAATAAGCGGCAAATCGTTTAATTGATTAATGTTGAGTTTAGATTTAGAGATATGCCGGCTATTGTAGGCCGAAACCAAATGCAGTTTATTGCCCATAATGGCTTGTTGATGTACTTTTAAATGTTGCGGACTTACGGTTACCAGCGAAAAATCTACCAAATTATCTTCAAGATCTTTAATAACCTGCGTTTTATTAGAAACATCTAACATTAATTCTACATTAGGATGCTTTTGCAAAAAACCCTTCAAAAAATAAGGCATTACATAATTACCGGTAGACACCACCGAAATACTGAGTTTCCCGGTAAGCAAACCCTTAAAAGCCTCGGTTTTGTAGTTAATTGAAGACACTTGATTAAGTATGTCCTGAGCCACATTGTAAATTTCTTTACCAAACTCGGTGATATAAAGTTGTCTGCCAATCACATCGTATAAAGGTATATCAAATTGATCTTGAAAGTTTTTAAGCTGAATAGATGCCGCAGGTTGCGTCATATTAAGCGCCTCAGCAGCTTTTGTGATGCTCTTAAAATGCGCAACTTCTGAAAAAACCTTGAGTTGGTGTAATGTAAAATTCATAAATATATTTTATACAAGCAATAACAAAGTTAAATAAAAACTTATGATTAAAGGCATTTACATTTGCACGAATTTTAAATGTTTTAAATGAATATCGATATTCTTATTAGCAATATTACCAATCCGGTACTATTGTTCTTTTTATTGGGGATTATTGCAACCGCTTTAAAAAGCGATTTGAAAATTCCTGAAAATTCCTCCAAATTTATATCGCTGTACTTACTGTTTGCCATTGGATTTAAAGGCGGTCAAGAATTGTCGCACAGCGATTTTAACAGTGAAATTTTTAACTCCATCGTGTTTGCCATTGTCTTATCGTCTTTGGTGCCTATTTATACATTTTTTATTCTTAAAAAACGAATCGGCGTGCCTAATGCCGGTGCCATTGCTGCAGCGTATGGTTCTGTAAGTGCCGTAACATTTGTAACGGCAGTATCATTTTTAGAACAACAAAGCATTGATTTTGGTGGACATATGGTAGCCATCATGGCCATTATGGAGGTGCCGGCAATTATTATTGGTGTGATCTTAATAATGCTATTTGACAATGAAAAAAAGAACGATATTTCTATTGGTAGCTTGGTAAAACACTCCTTAACAGGTGGTAGTGTTTTAATGTTATTAGGAAGTTTAATTATTGGTTTAATTGCAGATGCCGAACAAGCCCGAGGTATTGAGCCTTTCACAACCGATATATTTAAAGGATTTTTGTCGTTATTTCTGCTTGAAATGGGAATGGTAACAGCCAAACGCATCAAAGGCTTTAGAAAACACGGGGTGTTCTTGTTTTTATTCGGAATTGTAATACCTATAGTAAACGGAATATTTGTGGCGTATTTTAGCCAGTTTATTATGGAAAGTTCGGGCAATAGATTGTTACTGGCCATTTTAGCAGCCAGTGCATCGTACATTGCAGTACCTGCTACTATGAAATTAGCCGAACCAAGAGCCGATGCCGGTCTTTACATCCCTATGGCTTTGGGTATTACCTTCCCGTTTAATATTACCCTGGGAATGCCTTTATATTTTGCAATAATTGAATTGGGCTAGTCTAAATCTAAAACAAATATATCGTCTAAAGCTTCAGTATTAGACATAGACACCTTTAAATCTTTGATGATACCATTATCTAAACCATAGACCCAACCGTGAATTTTTAAACCTTTATTATTTTTCCATGCCTTTTGAACAATAGAAGTTTTAGCTAAATCCAATACCTGTGCTTTCACATTGAGTTCAACAAGTAAATCCAATCTCTCCTTCTCTGTTTCCAATGCATTTATTTCTTGCCTATATTCTTTATAGACTTCTTTAATATTTCTAATCCATTTATTGATGAGACCTAAATCTTTATTCTGCATAGCAGCTTGTACCCCGCCACAGCCATAATGACCACAAACAATAATATGCTTCACACTCAAATGATTAACCGCGTAATCTAAAACACTTAGCATGTTTAAATCAGTATGCACCACCATATTGGCTATATTTCGATGTACAAATATTTCACCGGGTTTGGTCCCGGTAATTTCGTTGGCAGGCACACGACTATCAGCACAACCTATCCAAAGTACCGGTGGTTTTTGAAGTTTGGATAACTTGTTAAAAAAATCGGCGTCTTCATTAATCTTGCCCTCAGACCACTTCTTGTTGTTGTCGAGTAGTCCTTTATAAAATATATTTGACATGATAATAATATTTAAGTTAGAGTTCTTTATTTAATTTGATTAATACATTATTCCACGGCAATATGCGCTTCGTTCTTTTCAAGTTTCATCAAATCGATAAAACTCGTAGGATTTTCAAAGACACCGCGTTCAGATTTAACCACAATATTTATATTTTTAATCTTGGCATGAATACTAAAATCTTCAAGTATTTCAATAACGTCATAATCTAAGTATTTGGTTTTTCTTATATCTATTTCTATTGCTGAATCTTTCGGAATGTCATTAAGTGCCTGTTGAACTGCTGCTTTATTTAAAAACGTCACCTCTTCAGCAAGTACCATCTTAACTATGTGTTTATCGGCACTTTCCTTCTTGTGTAAAAACATAGAGTTTTGAAAACTCTTTAGCAACACTACAAAAATACCAATGGTTAAACCGGTGAAAATGCCCCAAAGCAAATCTTTTCCAACAATAACCACAACGGTAATTATAAATGGTAAAAACTGCGTCCAACCTCTATCCCAGAACTTTTTAAATAATGCTGGTTTGGCCAATTTGTAACCAACAATTATTAACACCGAAGCTAGTACAGCATTAGGTATATGATTTAATAATATCGGGATTGAAATAACAGCAATTAAAAGTAAAAATCCATGAATTATTGCCGACATTTTTGATTTAGCGTTAGACTGAACGTTTGCAGAGCTTCGCACAATTACCTGAGTAATAGGTAAACCACCTATCAAGCCTGATGCCATATTACCAATACCTTGAGCAAATAACTCTCTATTGGTGGGTGTTATATTCTTTTCAGGGTCTAATTTATCGGTTGCCTCAACACTTAAAAGCGTTTCTAAACTTGCTACCAAAGCTATTGTAAATGCTACTGTATAAATAGCAGGATTGCTCAAATAAGAGAAATCGGGAAAAGATAAAAATCCTGCATACTCCGATAAACTTTCGGCCACCGGAACCCGAACCAATTGACTGCCCGTAATTTCAAGCGATGTATTATCAAATATTAATTTCAAAATTGTACACACCAACACTGCAACAATTGGGCCTTGAACAAGTTTAAAGATTTTGTGTTTAGGCCCTAAAACTTTATCCCAAAGCATGATTATGGCCAACCCAATGGCGCCAATAATGAGAGGCCCAATTGAAATTGATTTGAACATATTGAATAAAGCCACAAAAGTAGAATCTCCATTGGCAGCCGCATCATAACCAAACAAATGCGGGATTTGTTTCAAGATTATAAAGATCCCTATACCTGTTAGCATTCCAACAATCACGCTGTTTGGAAAAAAGTAACCTATAACACCAAACCTGAGTACCCCAAATAAAATTTGAATAACGCCGGCTAAAACAACAGCCAGCAGAAAGGCCTCGAAGCTTCCAAGTTCGGCAATTGCTACTGCCACAATAGCCGCCAACCCTGCTGCAGGGCCCGAAACACCTATTTTTGAACCGCTTAATGTACCTACAATTACACCGCCAATGATACCGGCGATAAGGCCTGAAAGCGGCGGCGCATCTGATGCTAAGGCAATGCCCAAACAAAGTGGTAAGGCTACAAAAAATACTACAATACTGGCAGGAAAATCGTTTTTAAATGTTTTAAACATAACGTAAAATGTGCTCCAAAAAGGAGCAATGATAAAATGATTGAATTAAGATAATAGGTTTGACTGGACTAAAACAAAAATTCGGGAGGTGGAGAAAAGGTTGTTAATAGTATCGTCTCGATATGAAGCTCTTTATAGAAAAGACTGTTGTTACTTGGATTTTTACCTTCAAATGAAAAATAAGCACTAGTTTCTTTAAATATTTGTTTGATATCAATTTTGGAAATGGTTTCTTGTTCTTCTTCACTCATTTGAAAACATACTGAAGTGTCGAGGTCTAAGTTAAAAGCATATACTAGTGTAGGCGTTGCAATAAACGACATAAATACAAAAACCAAAATTACTGAAGACAACTTACTTTTCATTACCTAAACAATAGCTTTGTAAAGATAACATTTGTAATTGAATGCTCAAGCTTTTGTATAATAAATCGGCGTTAAAGCACTTTTATTGTTTCTGAAGGAATCCAGCCTTTTTGGCCGTCGGCTATTTCAATATGACTCCAACCCGATAAATTGTCTATAATTTTTACCTTGGTGCCTTCATGAAGTCTAAAGAGGTTGTTACTACTTGAATTGGGTTCGCTTTTAATATCGATAGATTTTGAAAAAACAATGGCTTCGTCAAATTTATCATCAATGCTTTGCTTTTGAAAAGCCATAAATAAAGAAAACATGGCCACTATAATACCAACAAAACTACCAATAAAAGTGGCGCGTTTAAAATTTGTGTTTGCCGAAAAATAATAGAGCAAAAATAAAACAACAAATACTACTATCGCTGCAACCGCAATTTTAGACCAATTATCAAAGCTAAAAGTATCCACCAAATTACTGTAGATTCTATTAAAACCAACTTGAGGTGTTGCCGCAATTTCATCGATGGTCATATTTTGTGCAAAGCCTAGGTTATTGATAATATCTGTATCGCCGGGTTTAAGCTTTAAGGCTTTTTCGTAATAATAGATACTTGAAGGAATGTTATTAGATTTGTAGTAAGCATTGGCTAGATTAAAATATACTTCGGGAGAGTGTTCTCCATTGCTGATAATTCTTTCGTAATTTTCAATAGCCAATTCAAATTCGCCTTCATTATAATAGTTATTCGCCCCCTCAAATAACTGTGAGTTTTGAGGTTGGTAATTATTAGTATTTAGTAGAAACAAAAATCCTAAAACAATAAAAAAACCGGTATAAATTAACTTTCTAGCCATATTACCTAATTTGTTTATCTATTGCAGATATAGCAGTAGCAGCATTATCGTAATCTTGCTGCATCATAACGTTGGTGACCGGTGCATATCGCGCCAATTCACAACTTTCAAGTACATTCAAAAAGCTGTTTACAGTTTCGTTACTTACTTCTCTTTCTGTTAAGAGCGATTCTATTTTATCTTTAGTAAACTCGCTGGTTTCAATGCCCAATTTTGCCTTTAAATAATTGTGTAAGGCTCTTTCGAGCGCTTCGTAAAATACTTCTTTGTTGCCAAGCGATTTTTTAGCACTTCCGAGGAATTTTTTAGCCAACCTGTCGGCAGCTCGTCGTTTGTTTCCAGATTCGTCAGCAAGATAGGTTTCGCGTCTTCTTCTAAAAACCATGGCCAGGGGAATTGCCAAAAGTGGGGCAATTAATGAAGCCCAGAACACTTTAGATCTAAAAAAATAAGATTTTTCTAGGGGCTCTAATTTGGTTGTGGTTTTGATGTAGGCGAACGCATTACTGGCAACAACGGGTTGTTTTAAATTAGGGGTTGCGGGAGTTGCTGTTATTGGGTTATTAGGATCTTCAAGAACATCTATCAACATTTCATTAGATGTAATTGTTTTATACTGCTCTGTTTTAGGATCGAAATAAGAAAAAGATATACCGGGTATTGGATACTTGCCTTTGAATTGTGGCACAATGGTATAGTTTTCTATTCTTGTACCGTACATGCCGTCTAAGGCCGTATTAACCTGATCATTTTTAACAGGATCGTATACTTCTAATGCACTTGGAAATTTTGGTTTGGGCAACTCAAACAGTTTCAAGTTTCCCTTTCCGGAAACTTCAACAGTCAATTGCAAAGACTCTGTGGCATTCAACTGGTTTTTTGATGTTGAAACCACCAAATCAAAATCGCCCACAGCGCCTGTAAAATTTTCGGGTTTACCTTGCTCAGGCAGAGGCTTTACCTTAATGGTTCTGCCACCTGCGGTAACACGCTGGTTGACCTGAGTCATCATGCGGCCGCCAAAAAAGTCGCGACGGTTGGTGGGTACTTCAACGGTAACATCCAAGCTTAAGGGTTCAATCTTTAATTCGCCCGATTTTTGAGGATACAAGACCGTTTTTCGCAATTCTACAAAGCGATACTCTTCCCCATTAAACTGACCATTTTGAACTGAAATGTTTTTAATTGGAATATTTTGGCTCCAAAAGTCTGAATACTTCGGATTATCGATTTCACGCCAGTTGCTCACGCCTGTTGAAGGCGATACATACAACTTATAAACCACCGTTACAGGCTCGTTTAGATACGGACTTGTTTTTGAAACTTCAGCTACCAAATGAATGTTTTGCGATGCTACATAATCAGGATCATTGGGATCTTTGGGCAATTCTACAGCCGGCGTGACCTCAACATTTACAGGAAAAGTTTTATAAACTTCGCCATCAATTTCAATCACTGCCTGTTTTATGGTGAATTTCCCAACTCTTTTAGGTGCCAGAAAATAAGAATATGTTTTTTTGAAAGATCGCTTACCATTAATCCAGGTATTACTCACCGATGTGTTGGGACCACCAACCACTGTGAAATCTGAAAAATCGGGTGGCACAAAATTGTCACCATCCTGATTCATCTCAAAATCAATACGCAACCGTTCATTAACGCCTAGTTTGTTTTTACTGAGTTTGGCTTCAAACTGCACTTGGGCAGAAATTGAAACCGAAATCAATAGTAAAATAAGTGTTATGTGAGTTTTCAAATTCATAATTCTTCAATCGGCATTACATCTGTTTCTTAGTATAAAGCTTACAACTGTTTACCAATCTTTCTCGTTTTTAACCTTTGCACCTTTTTGTTTTTCGGCATTTATTTTTTCCTGAACCTTTGATTCTTTATCGTTTAAAGCTTCGAGCAAATTTCTTATCTGCTGATTATTTAATGTACCGGGTCTAGGCTTTGGTTGTTCTTGTTGTTTTTCTTGTTGATCTCCTTTATCGTTTTGGTCTTTATCATCTTTAGGCTTACCTTCTTCATCTTCTTTATCGTCACCATCTTTTTTATCTTCATCGCCCTGGTTATTTTGATCATCGTTTTCGTCGCCTTCCTGATCTTTTTTATCCTGGTCTTGTTGCTCCTGATCTTTCTGGTCTTTCTCGTCTTTTTTGTCTTCGCTGTCTTCATCGTCTTTATCGCCCGCATCTTGTTCGTTTTTGGCACATTCTTTAGCCATGGCTAAATTGTAGCGGGTTTCATCATCGGAGGGATTATTTCTCAAAGCATTTTTGTAGGCTTCAACGGCATCTTTGCAGCGTTCATTTTTCATTAAAATATTACCTATATTGTGAAATGCTCTGTGCTTCTCTTCCTTTGAAGTAGCATCGTTAGCTGCTTGTTGATTGCGATAAAGCGATTCTTCTAAATTACCTTCTTTATAATAGCCATATCCCAAATTATATGTGGCCGCAGCCTTGTTGGGTTGTTTCGAAATAGCCTTTCTGTATGCCATTTCTGCCTTTATAAAATCTTCATTGCTTAGGTTTTCATTACCTTCAATTACATATAAACTAGCTTTATTTTGCTTATTTATCAATTCTTTATCTACATCATTTTGAGCACTTAAAACAAAAGGTGCCAACCAAATGATGCATAAGCCAACAAATTTGTTTAAGTTAAATGTGTTCATACAGATCTTTTAAATTTAATTACGAAGTTATAAAACCCTTATTTTTTATTAGTTAAAACTATTTTAAATGTTTGATTTAAATGTTTTCATTAAACAAATTGAGTTTTCTTAACCAGGCTGTTTTTCTTTCTAATAAGAAAATATCAATAAACAATAGTGCAAAACCTATGCCTAAAAACCACTGAAACTGGTCTTTAAAATCGGCTACTTGTTGCGATTCGAATTCGGTTTTTTCAATGTTGTCAAATACTTCTTTTAACGATTCTACCACCGATGCTGTGTTTCTTCCATTGAGATAAATTCCGTTACCACTTGCTGCTATGGCTTTTAAATTCTCTTCATCTAATTTAGTGATAACGGTTTCACCATTCTGATCTGTTTTATAATTGAGAACTACACCATTTCTTTTAATGGGGATTGGTCCGCCTTTAACATCACCAACACCAATGGTGATGATTTTAATACCGTCGTTAACCGCCTTGTTAGCGGCTTCTGCTGCAGAAATCTCACCGTGATCTTCACCATCTGAAATAATAATAAGTACCTTATTGGTTTGTCCGCTGTCGGAAAAATAACCTCTGGAGAGCTCAATAGCTTCGCTTATAGCAGTTCCTTGCGAAGAAATCATATCGGTATTTAAACCTTGTAAAAAAAGTTTCCCCGCGGCGTAATCCGTTGTAATAGGCAGCTGCGGAAATGCCTTACCGGCATAAGCTATAATTCCTATTCTATCGCTAACCAGACTATTGATAATTTGCGATACCAGTTGTCTGGATTTTTCAAGTCTGTTTGGCGCAATATCTTCGGCTAGCATACTTTTTGATACATCAACTGCAAAAACAATATCGATACCTTCGCTTCTTACGGTTTCTAATTTTGTCCCAATTTTAGGATTAATAAGTGCTATAATTATAAAAGCAATAGCAAAAGCAAGTGCCATAAACTTCAGGATAGACTTAAATAAAGACCTGTTAGGACTTAGTTTATCGAGTAATCGGGCTTCGGCAAATTTCTTTTGCCTTTTAGATTTCCAAATAGTAAATAACATGAACACCAAGCCCATTATTGGAATAATGGCAAAGGCGGTAATCCATATTTTTTCTTCGAGTTGAAACATCTAATAATCTTTTTAAATAAAACTTCTAAAAACGGTATGTCTTAATAAAAATTCAAAAATAATCAGGCACAAAGCGGCAATAGCGTAAGGCCTGAATTTTTCTTCATAATTGTAAAATTTGCGTTCTTCAATTTCTGTGGTCTCCAGCTCGTTGATTTCGTCGTAAATATCACTAAGCGATTGGTTATCTGTGGCTCTAAAGTATTTGCCTCCTGTATCGTTGGCAATTTTTGTCAATAGATCATCGTCTATTTCCACCTGAACACGCTCGTAAACAAAGCTCCCGTCTTGTCTAATTGCTACGGGCGATAATGCCATACCATTGGTACCAATACCAACACCATAAACTTTTATTCCAAATTCCAGTGCGAGCTCTGTAGCAATAGTCGGATCTATTTCGCCTGTATTGTTAACCCCATCCGTCAATAAAATAACTACTTTACTTTTTGCATTGCTATCTTTAAGTCTGTTAACTGCTGTTGCCAAACCCATGCCAATAGCTGTTCCGCCTTCAACAATACCTGTATATTTAATATCGGAAATGGCCGATAGAACAATACTCTTATCACTGGTTAGGGGTGTTTTGGTATAGCTCTCGCCTGCGTATTCTACAATACCTATTCGGTCGTTTGGTCGTTGTTTAACAAAATCTGACGCTACCTCTTTTAATGCCTCTAGTCTATTCGGCTTTAAATCTTTGGCCAACATACTGGCCGAGATATCTACAGCAATCATAATATCAATACCTTCGGTTTTCTTCGTTTTTGTACTCACATCAACGGTTTGAGGTCTCGCTAGCGCAATAATTAATAGCCCTAAGGCTGCTAACCTTAATACAAACATTAAATGTCTTAAAACTGGCCAAACCGACTTCGATGTTTTAAAGCCCTTTATAGTTGATATTTTAATTTCGGCTGTTTGCTTTTTGTGTTTAAAAATGTACCAGGCCACAGCAGGCAGCAACAGTAGCAACAACCAAAACATTTCTTTATGTAAAAATTCTATTCCTTCAAACATTTATTCAGATTTTGGTTGCAATTCTTTAGGTTGAAGTTCAATTGATTTAATAATTTTATCGGCAATATCGTCGGCATAGGTATCGTTAGCGCCCCAAACAAGAATGATTTGTTGAATAACCTTATCCTCTGCCGAAAAACTTAGCATCACATATTTACCATCAATAAAATTATTGCTTGATCCTTTTGGCACTTTTAATGTTCCGTACGTTTTTAAACCTTCGGCGCCATTGGGAGTTTTAAACATTTCGTTAAGGGTAATGATATCGGTTATCCCTCTGGCTTCTAATGTTTGCAAACTACCTTCAACAGCAGTACTTAAATCGAAATTCTCTACTTTTTCTTTTAAATTGGTAGTTACCAATGCTATGGTAAATTTATCTTTAAGTTCGTAGCCATAGGAGGTTACCTGCATTTTTTCTTTCAACTCTTCCGGCACCGGTGCATCCATTCGCATTAACACCTGTGGCGTAGAAATTGAGATTGGCGGCATACCGTATTCACTATCAACCCATTCACCTTCAAGAAGTTCTAACGAAGAGTTTTGAAACACCACATCTTTTATGTAAACAAAGCCATACTTTAAGCCTAGGCCTACAATGGTAGCTATCAATAAAAATATAGCGATTGCCGAGGTTATCACTATCTTTTTTCGCTTGGCTTTTTGCTCTTGAGCTTTTCTGTAGGCTTCGTCTAAGAGCTTTTCTTCTTCGGAAGGTTCTGGCAAAAGTTTATTGACTTCGTCAAGAATAAAGTGCGTTTCCTTTAAATCGGCTTCTGCGATGACCATTTCAGGCTGTTGCTTGGCAAACTTGGCTAAATCGGCACGTTTAAAAATGGTGTCGATTTGGGTGATGATTTCTTTTTTAAGCGAAAACTCATTGGCCTCAGAGAGTAATTCTAAACGCTCGATGAGTTGTGCCGTTGTACTTTCAAGTGCTTTATCATAAACCTTTTCATCGATAAAACTTCTGATGATTCTGGTGAGTTCAGAGTAATACTCTTTTGATTTGTCTTCAATAAGATACCTGCTGTTTTCAAGGTTTTTTAGTTCAGCTTTAGCTCTTTCAAATGGTGGTAATTGTGCTATTCTTTCGGCTTCGGTTAGTGGTTTTTTTCGCCATACAAACCAGTAAATTAAAAATGCAATAATAGCCAACGCAGAAAGGATAATAATAATGATTGGCCACCAATTTTTTTGGGGTTTTTGAACTTCTAAAATTGGTTTAATGTCGAAAAGTTTCTGCTTAGTGGTATCTACAAGTACATCTTGTATATACACATAAAGCGAATCTGAGAAAAACGGTTGCTCGTTAATGAGTATTTTTTGCCTTGGTATTTGATACCATCCGGAGTCAAAACTTGTGAGTCCGTATTTTTTGATTAGTTGAAATTTATCGTCCTTTTTTACGGTATCTGTGTTATAAAACTCGATAACTTCAAAGGGTAAAAATGTTTGACTTTCAGGAAAAACGACTTGTTTGGTGGTATCGGTTTCAACTTCAATTTTATAAACCACTTCGCCACCAATCTTAATTCTGGTGGTATCTACCGACGTTCTTACTTGAGCCGACAACTGAAAAGAAGCGAATAAACACAGTGCCAACAAAATAGTGATTTTGTGTCTTAAAGTTACTTTATCAATATGTATAAACAATTGCTTCATAAATAATTAACCTCTTCTTTTAAAATAGCCTAACAACTTGGTAACATAACTTTCATCTACCCGGCAATCAATAGTGCCTGCCCCGGATTTGGCAAAACTATCTTTAAAATAAGCAACGCTGTTATTGTGAAATTTGGCATATTCCAAACGCACTTTTTTTGAACCCGTGTCAACCATCATTAACTCACCGGATTCTTCGTCTACCATTGGAACCAATCCTAAATTTGGGATTTGTTCTTCACGCTCATCGTAAATCCTAATTCCGGTGAGGTCGTGTTTCTTTGCAACGATTTTTAAGGTTTGTTTGTAATTGTCTGCAATAAAATCTGACAGCAAAAATACAATGGCTTTTTTCTTCATCACATTTGACAAAAACTTAAGCGCTTGTTCTATATCGGTTTTTTGACTTTTAGGTTCAAATTCCAGTAATTCTCTGATAATTCGAAGCACGTGATATCTGCCTTTTTTTGGCGGAATGTAAAGTTCTATTTGATCTGAAAATAAAATAAGGCCAATTTTATCATTGTTTTGTGTTGCTGAAAATGCAAGTGTTGCGGCAATTTCGGTAGCAATTTCGTCTTTAAAACTATTTTTTGTTCCGAATAATTTACTTGCCGAAACATCTACCATCAACATCATGGTAAGTTCTCGTTCTTCTTCAAATACTTTAATGTAAGGTTCGTTGTAGCGCGCCGTAACATTCCAGTCAATATTTCTAACATCATCGCCAAACTGGTATTGCCTAACCTCACTAAAAGTCATACCACGCCCTTTGAAGGTAGAGTGATACTCACCACCAAAAATATGATCAGACAAGCGTCTGGTCTTTATTTCTATTTTTCTTACTTTTTTAAGTAGCGATTTGGTATCCATATTCTTATTCCTGCGAAAGCAGGAATCTTTTAATTTTTGATTAAAATGTTTTGTCTAAATTTTGTGAGAATTCAATCAAGAGTTTCTATTCTTCAAATACCTTTTATTAAGTGTTTAATTTAAAAAAACTGAAATAACAAGATTGATTTATAATTTCACCATGAGGTTTCTGCTTTCGCAGGAACTATAATGGGTTAAGGCACTTCAATTTGATTTACAATTTTATTGATGATATCAACAGTAGTGACGTTTTCAGCTTCAGCTTCGTAAGTAATTCCTATTCTATGTCGCAGCACATCGTGAACCACGGCACGCACATCTTCAGGGATTACATAACCACGTCTTCTTATAAAGGCGTAACACTTGGCAGCAGTTGCTAAATTGATGCTACCACGAGGAGACGAACCAAACGATATTAAAGGTTTTAAATCGGGTAAACCATATTTTTCGGGATATCGGGTAGCAAAAATAATATCGAGGATATATTTTTCAATTTTTTCATCCATATAAACCTCTCTTACGGCTTGTTGTGCCTTTAAAATCTGATCGGTTGAAATAACAGGGTTCACAGTGTCGAAAGCACCTTTTAAATTGGCTCTTACAATAAGTTGTTCTTCGTTTAATTTAGGATAATCTATAACTGTTTTCAGCATAAAACGGTCTACCTGAGCTTCGGGTAACGGGTACGTTCCTTCTTGTTCTACCGGGTTTTGTGTTGCCATTACCAGAAAAGGCTTGTCTAATTTAAAGGTTTCGTCGCCAATGGTAACCTGCTTTTCCTGCATGGCCTCCAGTAAAGCCGATTGTACCTTAGCAGGCGCCCGGTTAATCTCATCTGCCAGCACAAAATTTGCGAAAATGGGACCTTTTTTAATTGAAAAGTCGTTTTCTTTGATGTTATAAATTAGGGTTCCCACCACATCGGCCGGTAATAAATCTGGAGTGAACTGAATACGGCTAAAACTACCTTGAACGGCTTGAGCCAACGTATTAATTGCCAGTGTTTTTGCTAAACCGGGAACACCTTCTAATAAAATGTGACCTTGGCCTAATAAGCCAATTAGAAGTCTTTCAACCATGTGCCTTTGCCCCACGATTACTTTATTCATTTCGAATAAAAGTAAATCGATAAAAGCACTTTCTCTTTCAATTTTTTCGTTAATAGCTTTGATGTCTATTGTACTATTTTCTTCCATATATTATCATTTAAATTTAGATAAAGTGTTGACTTAAGTAACAACCGCAAATTGTTAAATTTATTCGTGTTGCGCTGTTAATAATAGGTTAAAAATGACAGCGTGGTATTTAATACAAGTAGGTAGGTTTATTAACTAAAAAAGCTGCCTCAGATTAGAGACAGCTTTTTGAAAATTTAATTTTTAAAATAAAGTTATTCCAGTTCAATTGTTCCTACATTGGATACTTCACCTGCGACGACAATAACATCGTTTAAGGTTTGCTCATTTAATAAAGAGGCTTCATCTGGAGTAAAGGTAAGATTATAGCTTCCCGCCGGTAATCCTGCAATCATAAAATTACCTTGGTCATCTGTAAAAGTTGAGGTTTCCATCATGCCATCGTTAGCTGTTACCAAAACTGCTACATCTGCCGGTAAAACCACCCCTGATATAGTTCCTGAAGAAACTTCTAAGCTGGCACGCATTACAGGTTTTAAAATGATATTACCAGAATTTCCTGCCATTACTATTGATTGATGGGCATCAAAATCTAAAATAAAAGTATAATTAAAATCAGACTCTAATTCCTGATTAATCTGAATTTTTAATCCTGATTGCTGAGCACTAGGTGTCATTAAAGGATAGGTTTGTCCGTCAATTACAATGGTATTGTTATCTCCTAGAACCAACCTAATTTGTTGAAGAGTTCCGGACGGAATATCAAAATTGTCAACCAATAAGAGTTCTACGCCCCCGGTTAATTCTAATAAATCATACACTCCTGAGTTGATTAACTCTAGCGATTGCCATCCCGACTCGTCATCTTGATTTTCATCAGAATTGTTCTGATATTTCACCATCACATCAACAACCTCAACAAAGACATTGTCAAAATCTCCCGGATTGTCCACCAATTTAACAGAAATCCCGGAAGTTCCGCTGGAATTATTACTATCGTTATTACAGCTAAACAAAAAAGCGGCAAAAATTAAAAGTAGAAAGTAGGCTTTTGAAAAATGTTTCATAATATATATGTTTTATTGGGTTTAGTATATATACGTTCAAGAATTTGCCTATGGATGTTTATGCCATCTCATCTAGGTATTATATCTTACTTTAACTTTTGGAATAAAGCCACAATTGCCTTAATGATAAATCTTTCTGTTAATAATTATTCATTTTATTGATTTAAAAAAAATTTAGGCTAAGACAATGTGCAAAATATGTCACTAAGCAAAAGTTCTATTATCAAATTTTATATCTATTCAAAAATTCAAATTGTAATTTATAAAAATTAGATGAAAAAAGAGATAATTTTTTCTTTTGTAAACATCCAAAAGATCTATAATTCTACAAACAATTATGAGTAATTGATTCTTTTTTAAATATTTTTACAAATGAATCACTTATTATACTAAAAAATGCCAAACCCAAGCTATTCAAGATTGATATCGGGAACTATGACCTGGGGTATTTGGGGTAAAAACTTCAATACTTCACAAATGATTAAGATAATTAAACACAGCATTAATCAAGGTATTACCACTTTTGATCACGCCGATATTTACGGTGATTACACCACCGAAGCTGATTTTGGAAAAGCATTCAAGGAAAGTGGGATAAAACGGGATGCAATTCAATTGATTTCTAAATGTGGGATTCAATTAATTGGCAACAGTCGCCCGAACAAAGTAAAGCATTACAATTACTCTAAAGACTATATTCTACAATCGGTTGAAGATAGTTTAAACAAGCTTCAAACCAACTATTTAGATGTTTTGTTGATTCATCGTCCGAGTCCGTTAATGTGCCCCAAAACCATTGCAGATGCAGTAAATCAACTAAAAAAAGAAGGTAAAATAAAGCAGTTTGGGGTGTCTAATTTTACCGTATCACAAATGACAATGCTTTCAAGCTATATCGAAATCAGTGCTAATCAAATTGAGTGTTCGTTGATGCATCCAGAGGCAATGTTCAACGGAGTTTTAGACTATGCTATTACCAACAAACAAATATCCATGGCTTGGTCGCCATTGGGTCACTTTTATAAAGAAAAG
Source organism: Paucihalobacter ruber (assembly GCF_006494535.1). Lineage (GTDB taxonomy): Bacteria > Bacteroidota > Bacteroidia > Flavobacteriales > Flavobacteriaceae > Paucihalobacter > Paucihalobacter ruber. The sequence continues at coordinate 516,435 of NZ_VHIQ01000002.1, read as the reverse complement.
AGCGAACAAACAAAACTTATAACTCAATCACTACAGCAATTGAGCAAAAAATATGAGGCTACAACAGACCAGTTGTTATTAGCATGGTTATTAAAACACCCTGCAAAAATTCACCCGGTAATTGGCACAGGAAATTTTGAACGTATTTCGCAGAGTGCCAAAAGCGTTGAAATTGATTTAGAATTACAAGACTGGTTTATGCTGCTTGAAGCTTCGAAAGGACATGAAATCCCATAAATTGATTAATAATGAAAAATAAAACTGTATTAATAACCGGCGCCACCAGTGGAATTGGAAAAGCCACTGCTTATTTGCTAGCCCAATCAGGAATGCGCTTAATTCTATGCGGAAGAAGACAAAGTAGATTAGAAACTATAGAATCTGAACTTTCTAAATTCACAGATATTCACACCTTAACTTTTGATGTGAGAGATAAAGCCGCATGTTTTGAGGCAATTGAAAGTCTCCCTGACAATTTCAAAACAATTGATGTACTCATTAATAACGCCGGAAACGCCCATGGTTTAGACCCAATAGAAACAGGCAGTATTGAAGATTGGGATGCCATGATGGACATTAACGTAAAAGGACTGTTGTATGTAAGCAAGGCTGTAATTCCGGGAATGGTAAACAGACAAAGTGGGCATATCATTAACATTGGCTCTTCGGCTGGAAAAGAAGTGTATCCAAAAGGCAATGTGTATTGTGCCAGTAAACACGCTGTTTTAGCCATAACCGAAGGGATGCGTATTGATTTAAATGAATACGGAATAAAAGTGGCTGCAGTCAATCCCGGTTTAGTAGAAACCGAATTTTCGAAAGTGCGATTTAAAGGCGATGCCATAGCAGATAACGTTTATAAAGGTTACAAAGCATTGCAGGCCTCAGACATAGCCGAAATTATTGGGTTTATCATTAGCAGACCTGCACATGTTAATATTGCCGATTTGTTGGTGTTTCCAACAGCACAGGCTAATTCAATCACGATTAAGAAAACCTTGTAAAAAAAATAATAGTTTAATGCTTTTCTGCCTAGTTTAAATAAGGAATTTTTCATCGAATGGAGTTTTGAAATATGAACTAAAAGATTCCCGCTTTTGCGGGAAATATTATGATTAACAAACGCTTACTTATTAAAAATTTGTTGGCTCACAATGATGAGAACAGTTTTTATGACAAAAAGCGAAAAATTGATATTGGTTATAAGGAAGGTAAAGCCAAGTTCTTAAAGCATATTTGTGCGCTTTCTAACAGCAACCCAAAAAACAACTCATACATAGTTATAGGTGTACAAGACGAAGACAATAAAATTGTAGGCGTCGATTTCTTTGACGATAGTAAAATTCAAAACCTCATCAATGCCTATTTAACCAATCCGCCAATTGTACAATACGAAAATATTCCGTTTCCCCATCTGCCGGATGATAAAGTAATAGGTTTGGTTACCATCAGACCTATGGAAAAATTGACGGCACTGCGTAAAAACATCTGGAAATACTATGGTGGTTCGGTATTTTTTAGAGATGGTAGTATGAGTATGCCAAAAATCTTCGATATTACGGTTGAAGACCATAATTCGGCTATTGTTCAAGCCATAGAAAACCATGCACAAAACAATATTGAATACACCTTAAAAGGCGTGCTGTCTTTTATGAAAAAAAGATCCGACTTCAATCCACAATACAAGGTGTTTAAAGAATATTTCGTGCTGTGTTGGGCAGGTCAAAAAAAAGTGGTAAAAGACGAAGTTTTTTATTCCAGAGTAGATATCGAACTGGTTAATGAACAGGTGCGATTATTCTATTCTACTTTTGATGAAGTAGCTATAGGTTACGATGATGATTCCTTTAAAATTCTTGAATATGTGAATTTGGGATTGCACAATACCAACAAGTATTACCCATTAGAAGAGACTGTGATTAGCTTCCAGCCTAATGCCAACTACAATATTGAAAGTAAGTTAGTTTTTGAAGCGCCGCAGTTTGATAAAAAAGTGCTGCATCACATTTACAATGCTAATAATAAAATTTTAGAGAAGCTAAAGAAAGGGCTTCACCTTAATAAAAACGAAGATCACGATTTAAAAAACTTACCGGCAACCTACCTGATTTGTTATTTAAATTTGTTTCACGAAGCTGTTGATAAACTCAATGAAGCCAAACCACATTTAAAAAACTATAGCGAGGAGATTTATAATATCTATAAAGAAACTATCCGGATTTTAAGGAAGATCAAGTATAGCTAAGTTAAAAACTGTACCATTCATGTAAAAAATACTACTACTCATAAAAAAAGTAATTTTCAGGTGGTACTTTCATGTACCTTTGGAGCGCTATTAATCAATTACTATAAAATCTTGTTGTGCGCCGTCCTACCGGTTAGCTATAGCAAGATTTTTTTATCTCCAATATTAGCGAAAAATAATTATTCTCTTAAAGACTACAAATCAAACTTTATCCCTTGCGCTAAAGGTAACTCTGTGGTATAATTAATGGTATTGGTTTGTCTCCGCATATAAATTTTCCAGGCATCGCTGCCAGATTCTCTTCCGCCTCCGGTTTCTTTTTCCCCTCCAAAAGCGCCACCTATTTCGGCTCCTGAAGTGCCAATATTAACGTTGGCAATACCACAATCGCTTCCGGCATGCGATAGAAAACGTTCGGCTTCCCGTAAATTGTTCGTCATAATTGCCGATGACAAACCTTGTACAACGCCATTTTGTAAGGCAATGGCATTATCAACTTCACCCGAATATTTAATTACATACAAAATTGGTGCAAAGGTTTCGTGCTGTACAATTTTAAAATCGTTTTTGGCTTCGGCAATAGCCGGCTTTACATAACAACCGCTTTCAAAACCATCACCGTTAAGTACGCCACCTTCTACTAAAATATTTCCACCTTCAGTTTTTACCTGTTCAAGTGCGTCAAGATATAATTTAACGGCATCTGTATCGATTAATGGACCTACATGATTGTTTTGATCTAATGGGTTTCCAATGCGCAACTGTTTGTAAGCATCTACAATAGCATTAACCACTGTGTCGTAAATACTTTCGTGAATTATTAATCGGCGTGTTGATGTACAGCGTTGTCCACAAGTACCAACAGCACCAAAAACAGCACCAATAACAGTCATTTTAACATCGGCATCGGGCGTCACAATAATGGCATTGTTGCCGCCAAGTTCTAAAAGAGACTTACCCAATCTCCCTGCAACTTCTTTAGCCACAATTTTACCCATACGGATAGATCCTGTGGCTGATATCAAAGGAATGCGTACATCTTTAGTCATCATTTCACCAACGCGGTAGTCGCCGTTGATTAAGCAGGAAATTCCTTCGGGTAGATTGTTTTCTTTTAAAACGTCTGCAATTATTTTTTGGCAGGCCACACCACAAAGTGGCGTTTTTTCGCTGGGTTTCCAAACACATACATCACCACAAATCCATGCCAAGGCGGTATTCCAAGCCCATACCGCTACCGGGAAATTAAAAGCCGAAATAATACCTACCACCCCAAGCGGATGATACTGTTCGTACATTCTGTGTCCGGGACGTTCGCTGTGCATGGTAAATCCGTGCAATTGTCTGGATAGGCCAACAGCAAAATCGCATATGTCAATCATTTCCTGAACTTCCCCCAAGCCTTCCTGATAGCTTTTACCCATTTCATAAGACACTAATTTACCAAGTGGTTCTTTTAATTCTCGTAGTTTTTGCCCGAACTGCCTTACTATTTCACCACGTTGCGGTGCGGGTTTTAAGCGCCAGTCCAAAAACGCTGAAGTAGCCGCTTGCATCACTTTTTCATAATCTTCTTTAGAAGTGGTTTTTACTTTAGCAATTATAGCGCCATCAACCGGTGAGTTACTGGTAATTTCTTCTCCGTTTGAAAACCAATTGGACCCTGTTGAGGTACCATTGTTAACCGCTAAAATACCAAGTTTATTTAAAGTTTCCTGAATTTGAAAGTTTGAAGCAACTGCTTGCATAGGTAATCTGTTTTAAGTTAATGTTGTAGCCACAAAGGTACTAAATTCTAAACGGCTTAAATTGAAAATTCATAATAAAGTAGTAACTTTCACCTGCTAATTAAACCAGATTATGAGAACACCATTTACCTTATTATTCACGATTGTTTGCCTGTTAATTGTATCATGTAATGAGAATAAACAGAACATTAAAGAAACAAGTTCTGAAGTCGTTATTGAGAAGCCCGAATTTGCTATTGTTATTCATGGTGGCGCAGGTACTATTCTCAAAAAAAATATGACGCCAGAAAGAGAAGCCGAATACAAGGCCAAGTTGGAAGAAGCCATAATGGTTGGCTACAACATCTTAAAAAACGGCGGTACCAGTCTTGAAGCTGTGACCAAAACCATTAATATAATGGAAGATTCACCGCTTTTTAATGCCGGAAAAGGCGCTGTCTTCACCAATGCTGAAACCAATGAATTAGATGCCTCTATTATGGATGGAAAAACATTAAACGCAGGAGCTGTAGCTGGTGTTACCAACGTAAAAAACCCTATTGACTTGGCCTTGGCAGTTATGGATAAATCTGAACATGTAATGCTTGCCGGAAAAGGTGCCGAAAACTTTGCCGAGGAGCAAGGTGTTGAAATTGTTGATCCGAGTTATTTTTATACCGAAGGAAGATTCAATTCATTACAAAGAATTAAAGACCGCGAAAAAACCGAACTCGATCACGACGCCAAATCGGTTTATTTTGACCCTAATATCAAAGACTCCAAATTTGGAACCGTGGGCTGTGCTGCCTTAGACAAAGACGGCAATTTAGCCGCCGGTACGTCAACCGGAGGCATGACCAACAAACGCTGGGGACGCATAGGCGATGCACCAATTATTGGCGCCGGTACTTATGCTAATAATGAAACCTGCGCAGTATCAAGCACCGGCTGGGGCGAATATTTCATTAGAGCCATGGTAGCACACGATATTTCGGCCTTAATGGATTATAAAGGTTTGAGTCTTGAGGAAGCTTCGAGAATTGTAATACAAGAAAAAGTAGCCAATCTAGGTGGTGATGGCGGTATTGTAGCCGTTGATAAAGACGGTAACATTACCATGGAGTTTAATACGGCCGGTATGTATAGAGCTTCTATTAAATCGAATGAAGATTTGTATATTGGGATTTATAATGATGATGAAAACGACTAGTTGAATTTAATGTTTTGAAATCCGTTGCGCATTTATAAACACCAAAGCCAGCATGATATTTAGGATTGTAATAATCCATTTCAAATCTAACTTCATATCCATTAAAATTCCAACCATCAACGGCCCAAGTGCAGTGCTGATAACCATAATCATGGTGAACAAACTACGAATAGCTCCTAATTTTTCTGTGCCAAATAATTCTGCTAACAAGGCAGTTTTTACCGTTCCGGCTAAACCCATAGTGCAACCAGAAAGCACCAAAAACACTAAAGCACCATAAATATGGCTGACAAAAGCAAACGGAATTAAGCCAATAATAAGTGGTATCATATAAATTCTAAATAGCTTTTTAGCGGTATATTTATCTACCCAGATACCTCCAAATATTGAAAACAAAAATCTACTTACCGCATAGGCTGTAAAAAAACTGGCATATAACGCCACCGACCATCCTTTTTGCTCAACAAACACATATTGATAAAAAAATACCGCTGTAAACACAAATCCAAGCATGAAAGTTGCAGGTATTAAAATCCAGAAAAATTTATCTTTTAACAAAGTTGAATAATCTCCTATTAAAGCTTTTGCGGTTGGTTTATGGTTAAGGTTGCTTTGCTCATCCAATCTAGATAAATCCTGAAAATATAATCTTACTATATATAAGCCTAAAAACAAGGCACATACCCATGCGCTCACTTCGTAATTGTAAGTTACTATAATAATTGATAAAATTAAAGGTAACACAGCCTCACCAACTGAGTAACCTAGCATGGCAATACTTAAAGCTTTCCCCCTGTTAGAGTCGTATTGTCTGGACATCACCGTTAGGCTAATATGGCTCATTAATCCCTGACCTGTAAGTCGCAGCCCAATTAATGCCAATATTAAAATTATTAAACTGTAATGCGAAAATCCTAAAATGAGCGTAGAAACGGCCATTCCAATGGTGGTTACCATAGTTACCTGTTTTACAGGCTTATGATCTATATTATGACCAACGGTAAGCATTATAAATGAAGCAATAATGGTTGCAAACGCGTAAATTCCTCCAAAAACACCATTACTGATACTGAACACCTGCAAAATTTCAGGCACATATAGTGAAATGAGAAACGTTTGCCCAAAACTGGATAAGAAAGTTAAGGTGTAGCCAAACCCAACATTTTTGTATTCGGATTTAAAAAAAAGATAAAGCTCCTTCAAAAAGATAAATGATTAAAGATTTGCCAGCGCGAAATTAACTTTTTAAGATGATCTAATTATTCTATTGTTGACATTTGATGTTACATTTTCGATAAACAAAAATCAATCATCTAGCGCTTTAGTGTAAAATGACCCGTAAATTCTTCTCCGTCTATAATAATTTGGTACCAATAATCATTGGTAGGCAACAGATTTCCTAAATAAGTTCCATCCCAAACAACAGGTGAATTCCTGTAGCTTTTTAGAAGTTTCCCGAAGCGGTCAAAAATATTGACCTCTGAATTTCCAAATTCCTGAATACCTCTAATTTCAAAAAAGTCGTTAAATCCGTCGTTATTTGGTGTAAAAAATTTAGGAATTACAAAGTGAAGATGAGACAATACATCTTGACCACATCCAGAGTTATCCCTAACGGTAATACTATATCTCCCGCCACGAATACCATAAAATATATTGCCGTATTGAAAATTTCGCCCATCTATTGAATAACTAAAATCACCTGTTTCTGAAGTGATAATTTCTATGTCGAAGCCATTGGTTTTAACTTCTGAAATAACCGGTGCCGTATTAATATTTACAACAATTGTCATAGTTTGGGTACTTGCGCATTGTCCGGCATCCGGCGTAAAAGTGTATTCGGTGGTAGTTGAATTGTCTAAGGCAGGTGACCATGTTCCTGTAATTCCATTTTCAGAGGTGGTTGGTAATGGTGATACGGTTTCCCCTTCGCATATGGCCGGCACTTGTGTGAAGGTTGGCAGCGTATCGACTGGATTAACCGTTATAGTCATTGTTTGAATGGTGGCACATTGTCCGGCATCGGGAGTGAACGTGTATTCGGTGGTAGTTGAATTGTCCAATGCAGGTGACCATGTTCCTGTAATCCCGTTTTCAGAGGTGGTTGGTAAAACCGATATTGTTTCCCCTTGGCATATGGCCGGCACTTGAGTGAATGTTGGAGTCGTTGCCGGATTGACAGTGATTGTCATTGTTTGGTTGCTTGCGCATTGTCCGGCATCGGGAGTGAACGTGTATTCGGTGGTAGTTGAATTGTCCAATGCAGGTGACCATGTTCCTGTAATCCCGTTTTCAGAGGTGGTTGGTAAAACCGATATTGTTTCCCCTTGGCATATGGCCGGTCTCTGTGTGAAGGTTGGAGTCGTTGCCGGATTGACAGTGATTGTCATTGTTTGGGTGCGGGCGCACTGGCCGGTATCCGGCGTAAAAGTATATTCGGTGGTGGTTGAATTGTCCAATGCAGGTGACCATGTTCCTGTTATTCCATTCTCAGAGGTGGTTGGTAATGGTGATAAGGTTTCCCCTTCGCATATGGCCGATACTTGTGTGAAGGTTGGAGTTGTTGCCGGATTGACAGTGATTGTAATTGTTTGGATACTGGCGCACTGGCCGGTATCCGGTGTAAATGTGTATTCGGTGGTGGTTGTATCGTCTAAGGCAGGTGACCATGTTCCTGAAATCCCATTTTCAGAAGTGGTTGGCAATGGTGATAAGGTTTCCCCTTCGCATATGGCCGATACTTGTGTGAAGGTTGGAGTCGTTGCCGGATTGACAGTGATTGTAATTGTTTGGATACTGGCGCACTGGCCGGTATCCGGTGTGAATGTGTATTCGGTGGTGGTGGTATTGTCTAAGGCAGGTGACCATGTTCCTGTAATTCCATTTTCAGAAGTGGTTGGTAATGGTGATAAGGTTTCCCCTTGGCATATGGCCGGTATCTGTGTGAAGGTTGGAGTTGTTGCCGGATTGACAGTGATTGTCATTGTTTGGGTGCGGGCGCACTGGCCGGTATCCGGCGTAAAAGTATATTCGGTGGTGGTTGAATTGTCCAATGCAGGTGACCATGTTCCTGTTATTCCATTCTCAGAGGTGGTTGGTAATGGTGATAAGGTTTCCCCTTCGCATATGGCCGGTCTCTGTGTGAAGGTTGGAGTCGTTGCCGGATTGACAGTGATTGTCATTGTCTGGGTGCTTGCACATTGTCCGGCATCCGGTGTGAATGTGTATTCGGTGGTGGTGGTATTGTCTAAGGCAGGTGACCATGTTCCTGTAATTCCATTTTCAGAGGTGGTTGGTAGAGCGCTTAGTGCTTCACCCTCACATATGGCTGGTACTTGCGTGAAGGTTGGTGATACATCTGGTACCTCTTCAACTGAAACAGTAACCGTTATTGTATATTCATAGCTTATTCGACCATTACTAACCGAATTACAGCCGGGATTGGAAACAGGTATAATGTCTACACTTAAATTATCACCAAAATCCGGCTCAATATTGGCATTAAGAGGGCTACCTAAAGGATTTCCAAAATTAAATGTTGGCGGGCTTGTATTAGGAGCGAAATTAGGTTCTGCTATCAAATTAGTAGCTGGTAAACACGTAGCACCGCCGCTGTATGTACCACATCCATAAAATAGATTGTAATACAGTGTTATTGGCGGACAACCGGGCAAACTATTATTGGTATAACTTGTAAGATTGATAACAACACTAATAGCTGAAATCCTCTCACACGAACTGGTTCTTTCAGGCAATGTAAAATCATGGGCATATCCATCACTACTCTGCGAAGTATTTCCTAAACCAAGAAATGCCTTTCTATCAAGTCCTATGGTTGCATCACTATGGGTTTGGGTCAAAATAATCTGTCCAAACGTGCTACTATGAAGTAAAATGGTGCATACTAATACAAAAAAGAATTTCATCAATTCAAGATTTGATTTAAATAAATTTTTCTTTCACGCCTATCTTCAATCTATTGGCTATTTTATGAGTAACCAAGTAGGCATTTTCTTTAATTCTCTATGTTTGGTTTGTCAATTCCCAATACATCGAGCTTTATTCCGAAAATCGGTAAAAAATTGGATGGGCTACAGGTGGGCTACAAAATTCTATTTTGTGAAAAATAGAAGCCATTTTTATAAAAAATGAAAAAACGCTTACTAATCCGAGAGTACAATATATAAAATTATAACCGTAATTATACTAAAGACAGAATTTGTATAGTTTTTGTAGTGGAAAATACAGCAAAACACTGATTGTAAAATCTTGAATTTGCAACAAAAGTGTTAACATAACAATTTTAACGTTTAAGCGTAAAATGTCCGTTAAATTCTTCACCATCAATAATAATTTGATACCAGTAATCATTGGTAGGTAATGAACTTCCTAAATAGCTTCCGTCCCAAATAACAGGTGAGTTTTTATAGCTTTTTAATAGCTTCCCAAAGCGATCAAAAATATTTACTTCTGAATTGCCAAATTCCTGAATACCTCTTATTTCAAAGAAGTCGTTAAACCCGTCATTATTTGGCGTGAAAAATTTAGGAATAACAAAGTGAAGATGAGAAACTACGTCTTCGCCACATCCAAGATTTTCTCTTACTGTGATGGTGTATCTTCCGCCGGGAATTGCATAAAAAATGTTACCGTATTGAAAGTTTTGCCCGTCAATAGAATAACTAAAATCACCTGTTTCTGAAGTGATAATTTCTATGTCGAAACCATTGGTTATTACCTCTGAAATTACGGGGGTGTTTATCTGAAATAGTTCAAAATTTTTAGTGGCTTCGCAACCATTGGCATTTACAAAATCTACCGAGTAGGTGCCTTGGGCTGCAACTGTAATTTGTGGTAGAGTTTCTCCCGTGCTCCATATATAACTCACGTTGTTTTCAACTTCTACACCAAGTGTTACTTGCTCGCCTTCACAAAAATAGATTGTTTCATCGGTAAAGTTTAAAGGTTCTAGTCTGGTAAATTTTACAGCGGTTCTGGAAAGTGAGCTACATCCGGCTCTTTGAGTCACTGACTCTGAGTAATAGGTTCCCGGGACGTTAGTTATAAAGGCAGCCGTATTACTTGCTATTAAATTACCACCTGTTGGCGCATCAAACCAATTAACAAGTATGTTATTTGGCACATTCACAGTAAGTGAAACCTCATCAGTACCACAATCTGTTATATCGCCATTACTTATCGGTGCATCTGGTGGTGGTTCTATGGTAAACTCAAAAACATCTGATATCACATTGCACAACTCATTTTGTAAATTGGCTGCATCTTCAGCTACCGTTACTCTATAAAAAGTACTGCCTTCTGCAGGATTAGCTGTATATGACTGATTATTTTCTCCGGAAATATCGCTCCAGTTATTACCATCATTACTCATCTGCCATTGATATGCATGTGTTTGAAAAACAGCGAAATCCGGATTAGCTGTTAATTCCAAGTTAGTTGCAGTATTTGAGCACCCGAGAAAAACATCTGAGTTGTTATTATCGGTGATATCAATGGCATCTCCGCATGATTTAAAAACAATATCGTCAATAGCTAAATCGTTTCCGCATCCGCCTTGACCGTTGTTAATCATTTTTAAAATTACCTCTGTTTGACCTGGTTCGGTTTGAAATACTAAGGCATATTGATTCCAAACCGGAGAGACAGTACCACCAACAGGTCCTGTATTTCCTGAGGCTAATAAAACTGAGTCTGTACTATCCCATATTTGAAATCCAACATTTATTGGAATGCCATTACCTCCACATCCACTTATAGGAAGTAAATTTAGGACCCACGACGAAAATTCGTAAGAAGTTCCTTGGCACAAACCAGAAACGGTAATTCTAAAAAACTCACCGGCTGTAAAGTCGGCATTAACAATTAACATCTTTCCGTTAGTATCACCAGGTGTTCTGTCGCCCGTGTTGTGCCAATCAAAAAAACCACTGTTGCTGGCTATGGTATACTGTCCGTCTTGCGGTGCTTCTGACACAAACTGATAGGTGGTAGTTCCGGCGGGCAATGGTGGACCAAAATTACTTCCGGCACCAAAGGTTTCTGTAAAAATAGGAGCGCCGGAATTACCACTGCAAAAACCAAGCTGAGCATTACAGTAGTTACTGTATCCTAAAATAAAAAATAAAGAAAATGTAAGAAATAACTTCACGCTTTAAATATAGGCAAAAGCTAAAAATAATTGAAACCTTCTAAAAAACTTAACATGTTTATAACAGAGTTAACTTGTGCTTCATTTTCAGGTTTTTAGTCTTGTATTTCTTGATTTATCTAGAATATTAGGATTTATAGAATTCTTTTACATCAAACGCTGGAAATACAAAAGTAAAGGCTATCTCCTTTATACTTTTTTTATGCCCTTTCGCACTTCAATAATGCCAGACAAGGATTTATAGAATCCTATTACAGCCTACGCTGGAAATACAAAAGTAAAGGCTATCGCCTTTATACTTTTTTTATGCCCTTTCGCACTTCAATAATGCCAGACAAGGATTTATAGAATCCTATTACAGCCTACGCTGGAAATACAAAAGTAAAGGCCATCGCCTTTATACTTTTTTTATGCCCTTTCGCACTTCAAAACTTCGTTTTGATTGCTTCAGGGCATAAAAAAAGTAATTTGCTCCCGCAAATTACTTTTGTGCTTGTCGGGATGACAGGATTTGAACCTGCGACCACACGGCCCCCAGCCGTGTACGCTAACCGGACTGCGCCACATCCCGAGTAAAATTGAACAAAAAAGTCTATCAAAAAATGATAGACTTTCAAGCTCCCCCTCTTGGGCTCGAACCAAGGACCCTCTGATTAACAGTCAGATGCTCTAACCAACTGAGCTAAGGAGGAATTTCTTTTCGCTTTAGCGAGCGCAAATATATATCATTTTTTTATTGACAACAAAAAATAAAGATAAAAAACTATTTAAATATTGCCTTAAATATATCATTCCCGTTGGCAAATACCACCAAGGTTATTAAAATAAAAAACCCAACAACCTGTGCGCGTTCTAAAAACTTTTCGCTTGGTTTTTTGCCTGAAATTATTTCAAACATTAAAAACATGACGTGTCCGCCATCTAAAGCCGGAATGGGCAATAAATTTAAAACGCCCAACATAATTGAAAGAAAAGCCGTAATACCCCAAAAGAACTCCCAACTCCAACTATCAGGAAAAATATCGTAAATAGCTTTAAATCCACCTACACCTTTATAGGCGCCGGTACTTGGATTAAATATTTTCTTTAATTGAACGCCATAACCAGAAATTTGATCTATAAATTTGTTAAATCCAACACCAAAGCTTTCGAAAAAGCCGTATTCCTTTCTAATAATATTATAATAATCTAAACGCTCTAAATCTGATAAATTTCCACCCGGAACAATCCCTAGTTTCCCGTCATTGTTAACCTGTAATTGTCTTCTTATCGTCTGATTATCTCTTAAAATATCAACTTCAATAGTTTGATTGGCCAAGGGCTTTAGCCTATTTTCAACTTCATCAAAATACTTTAATGGCTGGCCGTTGACAGCAGTTATAACGTCTTTATTTTTTAAATCAACCAATTTATTTAATGAAGAATCCACCACTTGATCTACCACAAAAGGAAAGCGCAACTCGAAAAAAGAACGGTCGTCGCTATCGCTTAATTTGCCCAAAAAATCTTCAGGAAGCACAATCTCTTTAATTCCATTTTCGTTCTCAATGGTAATGCTTTCGGCTGCAATAATTTGCTTACGAATATCATAGTAAGTTTCTACAGATTGACCATTAATAGCCAAAACTTTATCACCTGTTGAAACACCTAAATCGGTTAGAATTTCATTTCTTACAAAAAACCCGTCTTTAATACTATCTACTTTAATATCAATATCGCCATAAGCGAAAGAAACCATGGCATAAATAAAGTAAGCAAGAATAAAATTAACTGTAACGCCACCAAGCATAATAATGAGTCGCTGCCATGCCGGTTTTGACCTAAACTCCCATGGCTGCGGTGGTTGTGCCATTTGCTCCTTGTCCATGCTTTCGTCTATCATTCCGGCTATTTTTACGTAACCACCAAGAGGTAACCAACCAATTCCATAGACCGTTTCGCCAATTTTCTTTTTAAACAACGAATATTTAATATCGAAAAACAGGTAAAACTTTTCAACCTTAGTTTTAAATAATTTGGCAGGAATAAAATGCCCTAATTCATGAAGGACAATTAAAAGCGATAGGCTCAATAAAAATTGCGATATCTTAATTACAAATTCCATTTGTGGTTTTTAACGAAATTAATTTGCAAAAGTAACCTTTTAGAACCATTTTAAAAACCTAAGATTTTTTTAAGCTAGTTTTTTAACAAGGTTTTATTAACGACTTGATTAAACAATTGAAATTGTAGTACATAAAACCCTGTAGTAAGATTTTTTAAGTTGATTGTATTATCAAAATTTTCTGATTCTATTACTTTCTGACCAACACTGTTATAAACAATGTAGCCGGTTATTTCTAGAAAATCAGGTTTTGTAATCGTTAAGGTTTCTTTTACAGGGTTGGGAAAAAGCCGAATACTCTCCGCCACATTAAACCCATCAACTCCTAAGGTAACCGAGTTATTCCTCGAAATAATATCGACGCTGGGATCGAATATAACATTCGCAACATTAAAACTAATATTCTCTATAAATTCCTGATTTTGCTCTGTGTGACTTAAGGTAATATCTTGTTGTTCACCTTGAAAACCCAACAAACGCAAAGTGACATCGGTTTCAAAAAAATCTACAGACGAATGGCTGGTTGATTGGGATAAATTAATTTGTATTTGATTAGCCTCCGGCTGATTCCATAAAACAGTGAAACTTGGGTGCCCTTGGTTGTATAACCAATCGTTAAAAAACTCGGTGAGATCTAATCCTGAAGCTGACTCCATGATTGGAACAAAATCGGATGTTTTAGCATAATTAAATGCCAAATCGGGATGTGCCAGAAAATTTCTTAGGCCCTGGTAAAAGTTATCATCGCCCATTTTCTTTCGCAACATGTGCAACACCATCGCGCCTTTATTATAACTTAATCTACTATTAAAAATTCGCGCTACATTAACCGTGTCTTGCGGCTGAATATAAACAGAGCCATCGGGCTGAGAGGTAATAAAATTGTTGCGTTGTTGTTTCCAATTGTTAAAAGCCGAACTGCCGTCAAACTCTTCAATTACCAAACCATATAAGTAGGTAGCAAATCCTTCGTTGAGCCAAATATCTTGCCAACTTCCGCAGGTAACCTTATTGCCAAACCATTGATGGGCCAGTTCATGGGTAATCAGTTCTCTTGAAAAATTGCCCATAAACGAAATGGTGGTATGTTCCATACCGCCGCTAAAACCAAACTGTGCATGACCATATTTTTCATCTGCATAAGGATAGGGCTCAAACTTGTCGATGAAAAAATTCATAATATCAAGTGTTACCGGCGTGCCAGCCTGAGCTGCGGCAAGACTTTCAGGATAAACATAGTTTATAATATCGAACGGGTTGCCATTATTTGGAACCTCTTCTGTATAAACCGAATAATTGGTGATTGCAATGGCAATTAAATAAGCGGGGATTGGATAACGGTGTTTAAATCTTGTTGTTTTATTGGCCCCATTAACAACCTGACTCAATTCCACACCATTTGAAACTGCCACATAATCCTCGTTTTGCGGTGTGAATCTTGGTGTGTTTAAATACACGTCAATTGAATCTATTTTATCATTTAAATCTTGTTTGCAAGGCCACCAAGCTTTCGCGCCATATGGTTGAGACAGTGTCCAAACAATAGGAACGCCGTTGTGCGTGGTTTGAGAATAAGATTCAAATCCCGTGCTTATTGGTGTACCCAAATAGGTTACAGTGAGCGAATCTAAAACACCTTCGTTTAAGGCTTCAGGTAAAGTAATAATTAATTCATCGTCGGTGCTTTGAGTAAAGGTTAAATTACTTCCGCGCTGGACGACTTCTTGCACGGTCATATTACTGGCCAGGTCAAATACAATTTTAGAGGTATTAGACTTAGCTTCGAAGTAAGTGGTAACATCACCTGAAAGTCCTAGTTCTGAAGGATCTATGCTCAATTCAATTCTATGGTATTTAATGTCGTAATTGCCGGTGTTTTGATTGGTTCGTTGGTATATGAGTTGAGAAGCCGATTTAGCTTCGGCTTCTACTATATCATTCAAAATATCCCGTTGCTGCGCATGTAGCAGCACTGAGAAAAGCATTAAAACAATGCTTATGATCATTTTCATAGACTGCAGTTTTAGCCTAAATTTAAATATTTTATAAGACTTGAGTTGTATTTTTGTGTAAATTTTAGATTCATAGCTCAAATTGTCTCCGCATGCTAGCATTTTTTAAAGCCTACAGATATTTTGCCATTGTGTTATTAATTGTATCTGCAATTATCATCAGTATCTTTTACAACATTCTAAAACCGCAACGCGTTTTACCTATTTATCAACCATCTATGGTAACTTCAGAATTGGTAGACAGTACCATTCAGTTTAAACGAAAATATCACAGTATTGCCGATTTCAGATTAACCAACCAAAATGGCGAAACGATAACACAAGACGCTTATAAAGATAAAATTTATGTAGCCGATTTCTTTTTTACCACTTGCCCTACCATTTGCATTGCTATGACAGACCACATGCTGCAAATTCAAAACGAAATTATCAATGATGAAGAAGTGATGTTATTGTCTCATTCTGTTACTCCAGAAATTGACAGCGTAGCACAGCTTAAAAAATATGCGCTTGAAAAAGGTGTAATAGATCGCAAATGGAATTTAGTTACCGGTGATAAAAAAGATATTTATGAGCTTGCACGTAAAAGTTATCTCGCTGTACTGGACGATGGTGACGGCGGTAAGTTTGATATGATTCACACCGAAAACTTTATGCTCATTGATAAAAAACGTCAAATTCGAGGATTTTATGATGGCACCAATCCCGAAGACATCAAGTTGCTTCTTGAAGATATTAAAACCCTAAAAGCCGAATACAAAAAGTAATTTTTAAATAGGTTTAACACTGCATTTCTTTTTAGGTATCATTAATTTGATTTATTTTTGCTTTTTTAAAATCAATCTAAATAAGAATTGAAAGTCACTCTGGCAGAACTTAAACGCGGTCAACGAGGCATCATCATAGATGTGTCGTCTGATTTTATTCCATTAAAACTGATTGAAATGGGTTGTTTGCCGGGAAACACCGTAGAATTACTACAAGTGGCGCCGTTTTCAGATCCTATGTATATCAACATCAACGACTCTCACGTAGCCATTAGAAAAGAAACGGCACAACACGTCATCATAAAAATCACCAATGGCTAAACAAATTAATGTAGCGCTTATTGGTAACCCCAATACCGGCAAAACTTCGGTATTCAATTCTTTAACCGGACTTAACCAAAAAGTTGGTAATTATCCCGGTATTACGGTTGAAAAAAAAGAAGGCATTTGTAAACTTCCTCGCGGTGTTAAAGCACACATTCTAGACTTGCCAGGAACTTACAGTTTAAATGCGTCATCGTTTGATGAAAATGTGGTAATTGAGCTTCTGCTCAATAAAAACGACAAAGATTTTCCCGATGTTGCCGTTGTAGTTACCGATGTTGAAAACCTAAAACGAAACCTTCTTTTATTTACTCAGATAAAAGACCTTAATATCCCAACTATTTTGGTAATCAATATGAGTGATAGAATGAAACGCCGTGGTATTTCGCTCGATATTGAAACTTTGGAACAAGAGCTTAAAACTAAAATTGCACTTATTTCAACCCGAAAAAACATTGGAATTGACAAGCTTAAAGAACTTATCAACGACTACAAATCTCTATCCACCGAAGGCTGCTTAGATATTAGCACCATAGATATCAATTACTTTGAAAATTTAGCTAAAGTTTTTCCAAATCAAAACCTATACAAACTTTGGGTGGTAATTTCGCAAGACGCAAGTTTTGGAAAGGTAAGCCGAAATCAATTCGACATTTCAGATTTTGAGGTGAAGTCAAAAATTGAAATTAAAGCACTTCAGCAAAAAGAAACCATTAAGCGTTACCAATTTATTAATAACGTACTTAAAAAAGGCTTAACCGTTGACACTTCTAAAGCAACCAGTTTAAGATATAAAGCCGACCGAATTCTTACCCATAAAGTATTTGGTTACCTTATATTTTTCGCAATTTTACTCGCTATTTTTCAGGCTATTTACGATTGGGCCACAGTGCCAATGGACTTTATAGACGAAAGTTTTGCGTCATTATCTGAATGGGTTCAAAACACATTGCCATCAGGAGTTTTTACAGATTTGTTAGCCGAAGGAATCATTGCAGGTATTGGTGGAATTGTTATTTTCATTCCGCAGATTGCATTTTTATTTTTATTTATTGCCATTCTGGAAGAAACTGGCTATATGAGTCGCGTGGTATTCTTGATGGATAGAATTATGCGAAGATTTGGCTTGAGTGGGAAAAGCATTGTACCATTAATTTCGGGTACTGCCTGTGCCATTCCGGCCATTATGGCCACCAGAAATATTGAAAGTTGGAAAGAACGGCTCATCACCATTTTGGTAACGCCATTCATGACTTGCTCTGCGCGATTACCCGTTTACTTGATTATCATTGCCTTGGTAATTCCTGAAGGCAGATTTTTAGGGTTAAACTATCAGGCCTTGACCTTAATGTTGCTGTACTTAATCGGATTTTTAATGGCAATCATGTCGGCTTGGGCATTGAATAAAATTTTAAAAATTAAAACCAAGTCCTTCTTTGTTGTTGAAATGCCCAACTACAAAATGCCGTTGCCAAAAAATGTAGCGCTTACAGTAGTTGAAAAAACTAAAGCATTTGTCTTTGAAGCCGGTAAAATTATTTTAGCCATATCAATTATACTGTGGGTATTGGCCTCGTTTGGTCCGGGAGAACAGTTTAACAATGCAGAAGAAATTATTGCCCAAGAGTATGTAGGCGAAAGCGAAGACGTCATAGAACAAAAACTGGCAGCCCATAAGTTAGAATATTCTTATATTGGTGTTATTGGAAAAGGAATTGAACCCGTTATTAGACCATTAGGATACGACTGGAAAATTGGCATTGGTTTGATAACTTCATTTGCTGCCAGAGAAGTGTTTATTGGCACATTAGCAACTATTTACAGTGTTGGAAGCGCCGACGCTGATGCCGAAACCACCATCAAAAAACGCATGAGTGCCGAAGTGAGAAGCGACGGTACTAAAGTGTTTAACTTTGCCACAGGTATTTCGTTATTACTCTTTTATGCCTTTGCCATGCAATGTATGAGTACCCTAGCCATTGTTAAACGTGAAACCAATGGCTGGAAATGGCCTGTGATTCAATTTGCAGGAATGACTGTAATTGCTTATCTTTTCTCATTAATTGCTTATCAATTTTTAAAATAAATTTTGGAATTCAACAGCACCATACAGATCATTTTAGTTGTTACCGCGGTAGCAATAGCAGTTTATTTTCTGCTGAAAAAATTTGTGTTGCCTTCTAAAAATAAATCCTCTAAATCTTGTGGTGATGATGGTTGTGGGTGTTCTTAATTACTACCCTAAGGCCACATCCAAGGTCATCATTACAATAAAACCGCCAATAAAACCAAGTGTAGCGATATCTGTGTATTTATCTCTTTGGGTTTCGGGAATCACTTCTTCAACCACTACAAAAATCATAGCACCGGCAGCAAATGCCAAGGCATAAGGTAATAATGGCGTGAAAAAAGTTACCGCAAGTGCACCAACCACGGCTGCTATTGGCTCTACAATGGCTGAAAGCTGGCCGTACCAAAAACTCTTAAAACGGCTAACCCCATGTCGTCTTAATGGCATGGCTACTGCAATCCCTTCAGGAAAATTTTGTATACCAATCCCGATTGCCAAAGCCACAGCCCCACCAATGGTTGCTTCTGGCATTCCCATGGCAACACCACCAAATAAAACACCTACAGCCAAACCTTCTGGAATATTATGAAGTGTAATAGCCAATACCAATAATGTTGTTCGGCGCCAAGGTGTTTTAACACCTTCTTTTTCGGTTTCTTTAAAGTTAATATGTAAATGTGGTAAAATCTTGTCCAAACCAAATATAAATAAGGCTCCCAAAGCAAAGCCGACAGCTGCCGGAATAACCTTCACAAACCCTTCGCCCGGACTCATTTCAATGCCCGGTGCCAAAAGGCTCCAGAAACTCGCAGCCACCATCACGCCTCCCGTAAAACCTAACATACCGTCAAGCAAGGCCCGATTCATCCCTTTAAATAAAAAAACTGAAGACGCACCAAAAGCGGTTAAAATCCAAGTAAATAACCCGGCCAATAATGCCCCATAAACCGGATTAATACTTTCAAAATAAGTTAAAATTTGGTCCATAAATTAATGCTTGGTTTTAAGAAAAAGATTAGATGCTATTTGTTGAGACACATGTAAAATTTGGTTGTCAATCTTAATTTTTTGAGATTTGTCAAACTCTTCTTTCTCTAAAATTTCAATCTGTTTACCTAAAGCTATGCCATGCTTATCGAGATATTTTAAAAAGTCTGAAGATGTATCTTTAACGCCAACACAAACCCCAATATCGCCAACTTTTAAATTACTAAGCAACTGTTTATCCCTAAGAGGAAAGTTGCCATCTTTATTAGGAATTGGGTCTCCATGCGGATCAAATTTGGGATAATTAAGCAATTTGTCTAGTTGGTCTATTAATTTTTCTGAATCAATATGTTCAAGCTGCTCGGCAACATCATGAACTTCATCCCAGTTAAAATCCAACTTTTCTACTAAAAATACTTCCCAAATACGGTGCTTTCTTATGATGGCCGCTGCTGTTTTTTTACCTTTTTCGGTTAGGGTTACACCTTGGTATTTAATGTAATTAACTAATTGTTTTTCAGAGAGTTTTTTAAGCATGTCGGTAACTGAAGACGCTTTGGTTTGCATTTGATCTGCAATGGCATTGGTAGAAACACCATCTTTTAAGCTACGCTCTAAATGAAAAATGGTTTTTAAATAATTTTCCTCGGAATCGCTAAACATTGTCTGAAACTTTTCAAACACAAAAATAGAATTTTTATTAAAACAAAATCTTATTTTTAGACTTATCTAAATTTATTTTATATTTGTACGAAAAATAGAATATGAAATCTGTTATTTACTTTTCTTTATTACTGTTTGTAATTACAAGCTCAATGAAAGCTCAATTTACGGTTGAAGGAAAACTCACCACAAAAAATGGAGCCATTGTAGCTGCTTCGGTTTATGTTGAAAATTCAAATAATGGCGTAGTAACTAATGAACAAGGGTTTTACAAAATAACCAGTAATGAGGCCAAGTTCATTTTAGTTGCCTCGGCTATAGGTTATCAATCAAAAAAAATCAGTGTCAATTTTAACGAGGGCGATACTAACAGTAAAATTCTGGATCTATATTTAGAAGAACTTATTGAATCACTTAACGAAATTATCATCATAGATCAGCAAAGTGGTTTAACCAGACAAACACCCTACGCCGTTACTGCCATCGATATGACGACCTTACAGAGTCAGTTCAACCCAGGTGGTTTGGCCGCATCTATTACCGATCTTCCCGGAGTTAGTGGTGCCACCTTAGGTACAGGAATTGTAAAACCATTTATTAGAGGTTTGGGTTTTTCGCGCGTAGTAACCATTTTTCAGAACAACAAACTAGAAAATCACCAATGGGGACAAGATCACGGTTTGGGATTAAATAACTTAGGAGTAAAAAGAGTTGATGTTGTAAAAGGTCCGGCTTCTATTCTTTACGGCTCAGGGGCTATTGGTGGCGTACTTTTGGTTAAAGACAATGACTTTTACCTAAACAGCAAAAATCTTTCGGGAAATTTTGGTGCCTCTTTCAACAGCAATTCTTTGGGTTATAGAAATTTTTTAAGCTTGGGGCAATCTTTCAATAACAACATGTTTTTAGCCATTGATGCTGCTATCGAAAATCACGCCGATTATAAAGACGGCAACAATAGAATTATTGGAAACAGTAGATTTAACAATCAAAATGTTAGAATACATACCGGCATAGAAGGAGATAAATTCAAAAACAAACTATCCTTTACCTATCTCAACCAAAATCTGGGAATTATTGAAGATGGTGAACTCGATAAAACACTGGCCACAACTCGAAACGACCGCAAAATGCAATTGCCCTACCAAAAGGTAACCGATTATTTAGTGTCGTATTCCCAAGAAACTTTTCACGATACATTTCAAACCTTTTTACATGCCTCATACCATTATAACGACCGCAGTGAAATTGAGGAAGATTTTGACGAAGTAGATTTAGGCATCAATCAACATCACACTTTTATATCAGGTAGAATCTCATTAACACCAACAAATAATTATAAACACAGTTTTGGATTTCAAGGTGGATTTATCAAAACACTTAATAAAACCGAAGCTCAGGAAATACTCATTCCTGATGCTAATACTTTTGATATAGGTGCTTATTACTTAGGAAGTAAAAAATTAGATAAAGTGTTTTTACAGGCCGGTTTGCGTTTTGATTACAGAAAAACCACGGCCTTCGCCGATAGAGATTTATTGATAGATTATGGTTTTATTCTCCCGGGAAATCCGTCAAACAGACAACTGAGTACAGACTTTAACGGATTTACAGGATCATTAGGTGCTACATTTACCTTGAACAAGGTTTCAAACCTAAAAGTTAATCTCTCTTCTGGGTTTAGAGCTCCCGATTTAGCCGAACTATTCTCAAATGGACCACATCCGGGAACCAATCGTTTTGAGGTTGGAAATGTCAATTTTGAAAGAGAACAAAGTCTTCAAACCGATGTAAGCTACGCTTTGAAATTAGAAAAATTTGAACTGGGTGCTTCTGTATATTTTAACAGTATTTCTAACTATATTTTCTTTACCAATACAGGAAGTGTGCGCCCTGAAGACGGACTTCAAATTTGGGAATTTCAACAACAAAACGCTAACCTTTACGGTACAGAATGGCAAGTAAAATATACATTTAGTGAGCAACTTAATGCAAATGCCACCGCAGCACTGGTGCGCGGTACTACTAATAATTTTAAAGACAATCTCACCTTTATTCCGGCAGATAATTACAGTTTAAGTTTAAACTATTTACCAAATTTTATAAAAGATTTACAATTAGAAACCAATATAGCGCATTTCTCAAATCAAAACAGGCCGGGATTTAACGAAATAGCAACACCGGCTTATACCTTATTGAATTTAGGTATTACGAAAAACTTTGAATTTGGAAATAACAAACTTACGGCCAGTGTACGTGCCAACAACTTACTAAATGAAACCTATGTTGATCATTTATCAATTTTGAGAGCCTTTAACATTCCAAATCCCGGACGCACCTTTTTACTGATGTTAACCTATAACTTTTAAGTTGATTGAAATAGTCTCTGGTCAAATAAAAAGGGGAATTCAGCTAAAATTTTGACAGCACTAAATTTGGGATGATGTGGGTTTATTAAAAAATTAAAGTGTCCTTGAACCACTGCTGAAGGTACTCTCATTACTGCATATTTTTGTTCTCTAATGTAGTTGTCCCCTAAAATTTGTGTTTCATGGTAATGTGGAAAACTGTTCCATTGTTTTGGTAATTGCTTATTTTCTAATTCTAAAATTTCAATAACATCTGGGATTAAAATTTCTAATAACACAAAATCTTTCGGAATGGTTGCGAGTGTTAAATGAACCGCGACCTCAGCCATAGCCAGTGCTCTGCTATCTGAAGTATAAATAATTTCAACGCCCTTGCTATTCCAACGATTGCCGCTGAGTGCTGCACCTTTCCCCGTTAGCTCCTTGGCGTATTTCTTTCGTGATAATCTGTAAACAATCATTACGCAAAAATGCCGTGATCTATTCTATGCAACTCTGCCATAACCATCTCCTTACCATAAGAATCTTTAAGCAACTCTAAAGGTTGCATATTGCCCAAAGCATAATTAGGTGTTTGCAACCAAAGTTTAAATTGAGCGGTATCTTCAAAAACTTCATTACCAAGTAATGATACTTCTGTAATTTCAATAATTT
This sequence comes from Paucihalobacter ruber, assembly GCF_006494535.1. Classification (GTDB taxonomy): domain Bacteria; phylum Bacteroidota; class Bacteroidia; order Flavobacteriales; family Flavobacteriaceae; genus Paucihalobacter; species Paucihalobacter ruber. Next base: position 493,133 of record NZ_VHIQ01000002.1, on the reverse strand, counting down.
TTTCTGAATGAATTGGCTTAAATAAAAAGTTAGCCTCTTGTTTATAGCGCTGTAGTGATTTTGTTGAAATATTTAAGATATCTGCCCAATCTTCATCTGAAAAAGGGGTAATGTTTTTTATTTCGTTAAAAAAAGCATACGAAAGACCTGTTCTAATAGATTTTATAAGCAGTAATTTGTTGTTTATAAATTCTTTAATACTAAAGTCATTACCAACAGCATAACTTGAGTAACCCTTTAAATAAACTGCTGCAGCCTCATTTACAGCAATAATATGATCATTGGAATAATTCATAAACAAAACAATTGTCTTCAAATTTAAGACAATTGTCCATAAAAAGCAAATTATTTAAAGTTTAATTCTTTCTGTAACTGCTCGTAAGCTTCTTTTACTTTCCTAAATTTCTCTTCGGCACCCTTACGATACAAATCATCCATGTGTTGTAATTTATCGGGGTGATATTTTTTGGCCATCGTTCTATATGCAGATTTTATTTCGGCCACGGTAGCAGTTTTTTCTATTTCCAGGATTTTGTAAGCACTATCAGGATTGGTAAAAAACATGGCTTTAATGCTTTCGAAGTCTTTAAAACCAATGTGCAAATAGCCGGCAATTTCATTGATTTTTGTAGCTTCTAACTCACTAACCAAACCATCGGCTTTGGCAATACTGAATAAAAAATGAATGATTTGCAATCTCGATTCGTAGCGGGTTCGCAACCTTAAATATTCGCATATTCTCGACGCCGAAACCTCACGTGTTTTTATCACCTCGTTAAAAGTTCTAAAAGTTGCGTTGGCACGTTCTTTACCATAAGCCTGTACAAAATAATTTTGAACAAATTGCATTTCTTGTTCACTAATAGACCCGTCGGCTTTAATAACTATTGAAGCCAACGACAATAAATTAACCTCAAAATCGGCCGGCGTTACACGTGAAGTTCTATTGAGTGGATTTGTACCCGAACGATTGGAGCTGTCTAAATAGCTTCCTATTAAAAAACCAATAATCGCACCAGGAATTCTAAAAAATATATACCCTAAAATTGCAGCAATCCAACGAATCAAAATTTCAAATTTAAAATAAAGAACTGCAAAGATAACAACTCAAAAGTTAACTAACACAATTTTAAAGTCTTCAAAAGCAGCTTAAAATATTAATTGCACAATAGTTAAACTCTATGTAAACTTATCTTATTCTATGTTGAATTTTGTACTTTTGTTGTTTAGAATCATTTTTAATAAAAACCTAAATATATGTATCCACCAGAATTAGTAAAACCAATGCGTGAAGATTTAACTGCCGTTGGATTTGAAGAATTACATACCGTCGAAGCCGTTGAACAAGCATTAGCAAAAAACGGTACTACTTTAGTAGTGGTAAATTCAGTATGCGGTTGTGCTGCAGCCAACGCCAGACCTGGCGCCAGAATGAGTTTACAAAACGCTAAAACCCCAGATCATCTAGTAACTGTTTTTGCAGGTGTAGATCGTGAAGCTACCGATAAAGCCAGAGCACATATGGTACCTTTTCCGCCGAGTTCACCAAGTATGGCCTTGTTTAAAGATGGAGAATTGGTGCACATGTTAGAGCGTCATCACATTGAAGGCAGACCGGCCGAGGTAATTGCCGATAACCTAAGAGATGCTTATAACAGCTTCTGCTAAGATTTAAAAATTAAATATTAAAGCCATCCTTGAATACATTGTATTTGGGGATGGCTTTTTTTACTTTTATACCATGCAAAAAATTCTGTCGCACATACTAACCCCTGTTTACTTTTTGTGCTTTGGTTTGGCTTTGGTGTTTTTTCATCCCATTCAGTGGTTTTGTTTGAAAGTTTTTGGTTATCAAGCGCATAAAGTAAGTGTGATTTGGCTTCAGTTTTTTTTAATGCGTTGCCTCAACCTATTAGGAACCCGTTTTTCTTTTAAAAACCGGTTTGAGATTCCAATAAATCGACCCTTGATTATTGTGGCGAATCACCAGAGTATGTATGATATTCCGCCCATTATTTGGTACATGCGCAAACACCATCCCAAATTTATCAGCAAAAAAGAGTTAGGAAAAGGCATCCCAAGTGTGTCCTTTAATTTGCGTCACGGTGGCTCGGTATTAATAGACCGGAAGAATCCGCAACAAGCGATTAAAGCCATTAAAAACTTTTCGGCCTATATCAAAAATACCAATCGTGCAGCCGTTATTTTTCCTGAAGGTACTAGAAGCAGAAACGGAACTCCAAAACCTTTTCAAAGAAAAGGACTTATTACACTTTTTAAAGAAATACCCAATGCGGTGGTAGTGCCAATAACCATAAACAATTCCTGGAAAACCTTGCGTTTTGGCGAATATCCTATGGGTTTAGGCGCACATATTAAGTTTGAAGTACATCAACCCAAAAATCTGGATGGTATCACTAATTTTGAATCATTTATCGATACCATAGAGACTGAAATTACATCTGCTATTAAAAATGACTAACCAAGATTTAATTGAAAAAACTAAAGACTATGTAAAATTAGTTTTAAAAAATGCCGAAGGTGGCCACGATTGGTTTCACACCCTAAGGGTGTTTAATAATTCAATACTCATAGCAAAAAGTGAAAACGCAAACATGCCGGTAGTAAAACTAGCCGCTTTATTACACGATATTGCCGATAGTAAATTTCATAATGGCAATGAATTCCTTGGTCCCGAAATGGCTGCAACTTTTTTAATTAAGAACAATGCAGACAGCACTGTGGTAACACATGTGCTGAATATTATTAAACACATGTCTTTTAAAAATAGTTTAGAGAATGGTCAAACTTTTAATTCTTTAGAAATGCAAATAGTACAAGATGCTGATAGACTCGATGCTATTGGCGCCATAGGTATTGCACGTGCATTTAATTACGGTGGTTTTAAAAACAGAGCCATGTTTGACCCGGCCATAAAACCTAATTTAAACATGACCAAGGCTGAGTATAAAAATTCTACCGCGCCAACTATTAATCATTTTTATGAAAAACTACTCTTATTAAAAGACCAAATGAATACCAAAACGGGCATAGCTTTAGCCAAAGAAAGACACCGTTTTATGGAGCAATTTTTAGAACAATTTTACGCTGAGTGGGATGGCGAGCGATAATTGTTAGCTCACCTTTGCCACTTCTAAAGCCGTCATTTTATATTCCAAAATTGCCATCTCCTCACCGTAATGAATAATCTCATCGGCAGTTAAGTCACTTCTGGAATTTACAATGTTTAAAATATCTTCACCTTTTTTACTGTAGTACTCTAAGGCTGTTTCTATTTTGCTGTTTCTTTTTGCCATTACATTCTTTCTTTATTGAACAATTTTTTTTAACTCACTTCTATATTTTGAGGCACTTTTACCCGTAATCTCTTTAAACAGTTTATTAAAATGCGAAAAGTTGTTAAACCCACATTCAAAACAAATATCGGTTATGCTCATATTACTTTCTAAAAGTAATTTGGTTGCATGAACAACTCTGTATTCATTAACCAACTTGGTAAAGGTTTTTCCTGTAACTTTTTTAAAATACCTGCAAAACGCAGGTACCGTCATGCTTACCTTATCCGCAATCTCGTCTAGACTTATATGTGTCCTAAAATGTTCGTTTACATGCTTAAAAATGATGTCAATTTTGGCACTGTCTTGCGGCGCGGCTTCAAAAGCAAATCCATCGGCATTTAAAACAGTATAATCTAGAGATTTGGTTAATCCGTGTAATATTTCCAACAAGAGTAATATCTTTTTAAATCCGTCTTTTTCTGCTAACTTTTCTATTTTAACACCAAGCTTTTGTTTGGTTTTTACCCCAAAAACCAATCCTTTTTTAGACCGTTCAAATAATTTTTGAATGGCTTCCATTTCGGGGATATCAAAAAAATGTTCCCCCAAAAACTCAGGTTTAAATTGTACTAAAGTTTCAGACCCATTAATAGTTAAACGATCGGTAAAGCCATTATGGGGCAAATTTGAGCCTATGAGGAGCAACTGACTGTTGTTAAAATAAGACAAGTGATTTCCTATATGCCGCTTGCCCTGACCTTTGTTAACGTAAACCAACTCTATCTCCGGATGAAAATGCCAAAACGGCTTATTTTCACCTATATATGCATCGTGTTTTTTAACTCTGATAGAGCTTCCAAACTCCGGACTTATTTTTTCTAATGTAGGTTTTCTTGCTTTCATAACTGATACAAAGTTATGGGTTATTAAAAAGAAAAACTATGTAGATTTATCATTGTTGTATGCTATTTTAACCAAATCATAATTTTATACAAGTATTGCGGTTAATTTTGAACACATACTTGCCAAAATCCTTGTTTTATAAGGCCATTGTCTAACGTAAGTTTGTATCAAATTAATTTCAAAATATTTGAATTATGAAAACAGTAAAAAAATTATTAGTGATGGCCATGTTGGCAAGTACTTTTTTAGGATATGCCAATGATAATGCCTCAAACTCCGAAAACACAAACTACGACAACCCAAAAGTTTTGGTTTCGGTAAAGGATGACTCAGGCAACATTGTCTATCTGAGCCCAGTTAAACAAAAGGGCGATATAAAAACTTTGTTTGACTATTCTCTTCTGGAAAACGGTTTGTATACGCTGGAAGTTGAAAATGACTATCTGGTAGAAATGCAATCTTTTAAGGTGTTTGAAAACACAGTTGAATTTGTAGAAAACTCAAAACAAACCATTTATAAGCCCGTTTTTAAAAAGGAGGATGCCAAAATCTTAATTTCAAAAGTAGGTTTAGACTCTAAAAAAATGAAAGTTGAAATTTACTACGAAAACGAATTAATTCATTCTGAAACCGTTTCCTCAGAAAACCCAATTTTAAAACGTGTTTACCAGTTAGACATCAGGGAAAAAGGAAATTATTACGCGGTTATGACATCTAACGGTAGGGTTTACAAAGAGAAATTTAAACTTTAGTTTAAGCTTATATTAGTTATTATGAAATGAAAAAGTGGGCATAAAAACCCACTTTTTTTAATTATTATAAAACATCTCAAAAGTATAATTAAGCTCCAGGAAACTCGGCCTTTCTTTTTTGGAGAAATGCAGTGGTGCCTTCTTTAAAATCGGCGGTACCAAAACAATTGCCAAAACTTTCAATTTCTGCCGCGTAACCGTCAACACCATCTTTATATCCAGCGTTTACCGCATTAATGGCAGCGGCTATGGCTACCGATGAATTTCGCATAATTCTATTAGCTAATCCTTGAGTAAATTCGAGTAATTCTTCCTGTGAAGTCACGTGATTGGCCAAGCCATAACTCAATGCTTGTTGAGCATCGACCATTCCTGCTGTCATGATCATTTCCATAGCTCGACCTTTGCCTACCAATTGCGGTAATCTTTGCGTGCCACCATAGCCCGGAATAACCCCTAACGACACTTCGGGTAAACCCATTTTAGCATTGCTTGAAGCCACTCTAAAATGACAAGCCATTGCTAATTCTAATCCGCCACCAAGAGCAAATCCGTTAACAGCGGCAATTACAGGTGTTGGTAGATTTTCAACCAAGTCAAATAGCAGTTCCTGACCTTTTTGCGCCAGTTTTGCGCCGTTTTCAACATCAAAATGCGCAAATTCACTAATGTCTGCACCCGCTACAAATGCCTTTTCACCGCTACCTGTTAAAATAATAACCTTTACGTCTTTATTCAAATTAGCATCTTGAATGGCTTCGTGTAACTCTTGAATGGTTTCTTTATTTAATGCATTTAACTTATTGGGGCGATTGATGGTAATTATACAAATACCATTGTTTTGATTGATTAATAAATTATTATAACTCATATGATTCTTATTTTTCTCTTGGTATTTTAACTTTAAAATGAGTGCCACTTCCAGGAACTGATGTAAATGAAATACTACCTTTATAATTTTCGATAATACTTTTTACCATGGCCAAACCTAAGCCCATTCCACTGGTTTTGGTGGTAAATTTAGGTTCGAAAATCTTTTCTCTATTGTCTTCAGAAATTCCTATTCCATTATCTGAAACCGAAATAATAGCGTAATTTTCATCTTTCGAAACATCTACAACAATACGTTTTTGTTCTTGTTTTTCAGGAATTGCCTGAATACTGTTTTTAACCAAATTGGTAACTACCCTAATAAGTTGGGTTCGATCGAATTTGGCTACAATTTTTTCTTCGTGACTAATAAATGTAATATAATCTTCGTTAAAAATGTCTAATGCCAATTTTGTAATGGCAACAACATTTAATGTTTCATTTTGCTGCGCCGGCATCTTTGCAAAAGTAGAGAATGCCGAGGCAATAGAGCTCATGGTATCGATTTGCTGAATGAGTGTATTTGAAAATTCGTTCACCTTTTTATCAATTTCAGGATCGTTAGGATTGAATTTTTGTTGAAAACTCTGGATGCTTAAACGCATGGGCGTTAAAGGATTTTTAATTTCGTGAGCTACCTGTTTTGCCATTTCTCTCCAGGCTTGTTCACGCTCACTGGTAGCCAATTTTACTGCACTTTCTTCTAACTCATCAATCATGCTATTATAAGAATTAATGAGCAATTCTATTTCTTTACTGGTATGTTTTACTTCAATCTTTTCATTGCGATGTTCTAAACGAGTTTTAGCGATTTTTTCACTAACAGTTTTTAAAGATTGCGTGATGTACCGCGAAATTAAGAACGCTATAAATACAGCTCCAAAAATCATAAAAGTGTAGGCATAGCCCAATCTCAACAAAAACTCATTGAGTTCTCGTTTTAAAAAATCGTCATTCTCTAAATATGGTAAATTTAAAATAGCAATGGGCTTAAACCTATTATCGGTGATATAACTGTGCGAAGATTGATAGGCAACTCTATTGGCAACATTTTTATTAACATAGCGGTGATTTGGTGAATTGGTTAGTAAATTTAAAACTTCGGCGTCTAAACACCTAACAATCGAATCCATGGCAAAAGCACCACGAGAACTAATGAGCAAATCGCCTTCCATGTCGTACAGATTAATTTGCATCCCATGGATCTCGGCTATTTCAAAGATTTTTTCTTTAAAGATTCTGGGGATGTTTTCGGTTGTGATTTCGTAGGTGGTTTGGCGATCTCGCAACACAAAATCAATGTGTTCTTTTATAGCTTGTTCTTTTCTCTCCAATCGCTCTCTGTGGTAGTCTTGCGCTTCTTCGTTGTATTGATAAATGGTTACCAATGCAATCAACACCGAAGCCAATAAAACCAAGGTAACCATTCCAATAAAAATCCTGACTCTAAGTGATATGTTTTTAAAATTCATTTTTAGAATTTAAACTCTGTTTTTGGCATTTTGCACCAAGTTTTATGCCAGTTTAAGCCTCAGGATTCTTTAATCTTATGTTTTTGTAAACTTTATATCCTAACATAATAAGTATTGCTAAAACTATTAGACCAAAGACACCAAAAACCCAATTGAGGGCATTTTTTAAAATTGCCAGAAAAATAACTGCAAACAAAATAAATGTGGCGCCTTCGTTCCACAACCTCATAAAAGACGATGTCTTTTTAAAAATGCCGTTTTGCAGCTGTTTAAAATATATATGAGTTTGGTAATGATACACAAACAGTAATAACACAAATAAGAGTTTTACATGCATCCATCCTTGTTGGAATAAATCTGGCCTTAGCACCAATAACCATACAGCAAAAATTGTTGCTAATACACCCGACGGCCAGGTAATAATATACCACAAGCGTTTGGCCATTAGTTTTAATTGTTCTCCTAATATTTCCTTTTCGGGCGAAGATTTGTGAAATGCTTCTATTTGATACACAAACAATCTGGGTATGTAAAATAAGCCCGCAAACCAGGTTATCACAAAAATGAGATGCAGTGCCTTTATGTAATTATAATACATTATGTTAATCTATAAATAAATAGTTTAGATTCTTATTATTAAATGCCTCATTAAATGCTTTAATCTCTTCCAACAGCAGTTGATTAAACTTATTCAGTTCTACATTAATCTTAGAGCTCAACTCATTTTTTACCACAATATCCTGATTGGTTGGGGCAAAATCGCCCATAGTTACCAATGCATTTAAATGCCCCAATTTGTTGGTTAGCCTAATAGGAAAGTTAAGCGGGTCTTGGTTACTCCTGTTTTTAGTTTGATATAACGCTTCTTCAATTTCGGTGAATTGTTTTTGTAATTCTTTAGCTTTCTCGACCAAATCTTTCACTGCTTCATCATCCTTGTATTGCTTTTGAAAGGCTGTTAATTGTGTATTAATATTTCTAATTTTCTTAATCGATTGATGGGCATTATCCATGGTTTTATTAACATCTTCGATAAAAGTAAACTGCGCTTTCATATCCTCCAGCGTACTTTCTGCTCTGGGATCGGCAAGAATAGTGAAAGGTTGTTCGATGGTTTTGTCATTCACTTTTAATTCTACTTTATAATCTCCTGGAATGGCTTTTGGTCCGTTTAAACTTGCCCACCATAAAATCATACCGGGTAAACGCTCGGCGCCGTCGTATTGCATGTCCCATACAAATAAATTTGAACCGCTTTTTATCTCCAATTTTTCGTTGTCTTTTCCTTTGGTGCTATAAGATTTAATAACTTTCCCATTAGCTTCTTTATAGGTTAAAACAACTTCATCTTTATCGTTTAAATCTTTTAAATAAAAATAGGTCATTACACCGGTTGGATGATTGGTGCCTTGAGTTAAACTACCTGATCTGCTGCCACCGCGCATTCTGTAGGTATCTTTTGGTTTTAGCAATAAATTTTCTGTTGATTTACTCTCCATTAATTGCTGTATCACCGATAAATCATCAATAATATGAAGGCCACGACCTTGTGTGGCAACAATTAAATTGTTGTCTTTTATGGTTAAATCTGTTATGGGAACTATGGGTAAATTAAGTTGAAATGATTTCCAGTTCTTTCCATCATCTAACGAAATATACATTCCGGTTTCGGTACCGGCATAAAGCAAACCCCGTTGGTTTTGATCTTCGCGCATCACTCTTGTGAAATGGTCGGCGTTGATTCCATTCGTAATTTTAGTCCAGGTTTTTCCGTAGTTACTGGTTTTGTAGATATATGGCGAAAAGTCGCCTAATTTATAGCGTGTGCCTACTACATAGCAAGTGCCTTCATCGTATTTGCTGGGTTCTATACTGTTAAACATCATCCATTGTGGCATTCCTTTAGGCGTGACGTTTTCCCAATTTTTACCGCCATCTTTGGTAATGTGCAACAAACCATCGTCGCTGCCAACCCAAAGAAGACCTTCTTTAAGCGGTGATTCTTCAGCTGCAAAAATGGTACAATAATATTCTACCGATGTGTTGTCTTTTGTAATGGGTCCGCCCGAAGATTTCATCTTTTCAGGATCGTTGGTGGTTAAATCGGGACTGATAATTTCCCACGATTGACCTTCGTTTTCACTTACGTGCACATGTTGCGAAAAGGTATATAACTTGTTAGGGCTATGTCTTGAAAATCTGATTGGAAAATTCCACTGAAATCTGTATTTCATGCCTTCGGCGCCATGACCCATTGGGTTATCTGGCCAAACATTCACAGCTCTAACGGTTCCAGTTTTGTGGTTCACTCTGGTTAGAAAACCGCCATAACTGCCGCCAAAAACCACATCGTTATCCAGCGGACTTACAGCAATGTGAGCCGATTCGCCGCCGGCAGTTTCTTCCCAATCGTCTTCACCAATACCATAACCATCAGTTCTATGAGGAATTCTCAAAGTAGAATTATCTTGTTGTGCTACATAAATTCTGTAAGGAAAATGATTATCGGTAGTAACGCGGTAAAACTGCGCTGTTGGCTGGTTGTAATACGTACTCCAGGTTTCACCACCATCATAAGTAACTTGGGCGCCACCATCATCGGCAATAATCATTCTGTTTGGGTCTTCGGGTGCAATCCATAAATCGTGGTGATCGCCATGTGGCGCATTATAACTATCGAAAGATTTGCCACCATCAGTACTCTTGTGATACGACACATTCAACACATAAACCACATCCACATCTTTAGTATCGGCATAAACTCTGGTGTAATACCAGGCGCGCTGACGCAAACTGCGGTCGCTGTTAACTAAGGTCCAGCTTTCACCACCGTCGTTACTGCGATATAAACCGCCTTTTTCTTTGTTCTCAACCATGGCATATAAACGCTGGTTGTTTACAGGAGAAACCGTAATGCCAATAATACCTAAAGTATCCGTTGGAAAACCTTTGTTTTTTGAAATTTCTTTCCAGGTTTCACCGCTGTCGGTACTTTTCCAAAGTGCTGAACCATCACCTCCAGAAATTAAACTGTATGGGGTACGTTGTACGTGCCAGGTTGAGGCGTAGATAATTCGCGGATTTGTTGGGTCTAAAATTAAATCGACCACACCGGCTTGTGGATGAGCAAACAATATCCTTTTCCAAGATTTTCCGCCATCGATACTCTTGTAAAGACCGCGATCTTCTGTGGGTTTATAGATATCTCCCATTACACCTGCATACACCATATCTGGGTTTTGCGGATGAATAGCAATACGTGGTATATGTCTTGATTTTTCAAGTCCGGACGGTTGCCAGGTTTTTCCGGCATCTACACTTTTCCACATGCCGTAACCGGAAGACACATTACCACGAACGGTTTTCTCACCACCGCCAACATAAATTACGTTGGGGTCGCTTTTAGCCACAGAAACCGCACCAATGCTGCCTCCAAAATAACCATCGGAAATACTTTCCCAGGTGCGACCGCCATTGGTGGTTTTAAAGACCCCACCACCGGTAGCGCCAAAATAAAACAAATTTGGCTGATTTGGAACACCGGTTACTGCGGCACTTCTACCGCCGCGGTGCGGACCAATAAAACGGTATTCTAAGGCGCCGTAAAGTTCGGGGTTAAGGTCTTGTGCAGATAAAGTTGGGGAAACAAAACAGCAAAGCAAAAATGCTAAAGAAAGCTTGAAAAATCTCATTATTCTAAATTTTAGTTAGTCGAGCTATAAAGTTAATGATTTCTAGTATTCTTGATTGATAATAATGCCACGAATGCACGAATTTTTATAGGTGGATTTTTGCGCTAAAACTAAACCATTATAATACAGGTTATTATATAAAGAAGCCTTCTGTTTGGTCATTAACAGGTATGAAACTAGTTAACTTCTAATTATCAGAAAGAAGTTATTAGCTACTTTGTAAATAATATTTAGTCAGAAGTAGTATTGAGTTTAAGCCTTACTTCTCTATTAATAAAATAAGCTGTAAGAATTGTGGATAGAAAATCGGCCAAGGCAAAAGAGATCCACACACCAAATTCACCGTAAAAATAGGGTAAGATCAGAACCAATGGTAAAAAGAAAAATCCTTGTCTGGATAAGGTAAGTAACAACGCGGGAATGGCCTTTCCAATAGCCTGAAAATAAGCAGAACCAATCAACTGTACAGATACAATAGGCACCGCTAAAAAGACCCATTTCATAGCATAAACCGTTTGGTCAATTACAGTGGCATCTTTGGTAAATACCGATACAATTTGCTCTGTAAAAACCATTAGAAATACAAAAATAACAATAGCCAATCCAGACGCATACAGAACCGATGTGTTGATGGTTTCTTTAACTCTAGAGTAACTTCTGGCGCCATAGTTAAAACCTGCAATGGGTAAAAATCCTTGGGTGATACCTAACACAGGAAAGAGTGCAAACATCATCACCCGCGAAATAATGCCAAAAACAGCCACACTGGATTCGCCACCAATGTCGAATAAAATGTTATTCATAAACAAATAAATAATACTCACCACCGCTTGTCTTGCCAGTGTTACACTACCAAGAGAAGCAATTTCTGAAGTGATTTTTTTACTGAGATTAAAATGACTTAGATTGATTTTAAGTTCGGAATTTTCAGACATAAAAAACCATAAAATATACCCAAAACACAACAGGTAAGATAAGGTGGTTGCCCAAGCGGCTCCTGCCATTCCGAAATCAAAAACGTAGATTAAAATATAATCCAGGATTAAGTTTCCAACCGAAGGAATAATCATAGCAATCATGGCGAATTTTGGTTTTCCTTCGGCTCTAATCACGTTGTTACCCATCATGCAAAGTGCCAAAAACGGTACGCCATAAAGTACAATGGTGTAATAAATTTTTGCCGGTTCGTAAATGGCGCCTTTGCCTCCAAATTTGGGTATAATGTCTTCAACAAACAACAATCCAAAAAAGACCAGAACAATGGTGAGCAGTAAAGTCAAACTTAGCTGATTGCCAAAAGACTTTAATGCTTTTTCTTTATCATTAGCACCAAGTGCCCGGGAAATAATAGAAGAACCACCAATACCAATAGCCATACCTAAAGCCGCAATAAAAAACGATACCGGCAATACTACGTTGATAGCCGCAATGGCAATAGAACCAATCCAGTTACCCACAAAAATGGTATCGACAATGATATTCAGCGACATTACCAAAATACCAATAGATGCCGGTACTGCTTGTTTGATCAGTAATTTACCTATTGGCTGGGTCCCTAAATCTTCGGCCGATACGCGCGCCATTAAGCAGTTACTAAATTGGCTTCAACCCAACTGTTAATCCATTTTGAAAGTAAATCTACCCAAGCCTGATCATCGTTTAAACAGGCAATGGTGGTGAAATTTTTACCGCCGACTTCATGAAAGATTTCTTCGCCTTCCATGGCAATTTCTTCAAGGGTTTCTAAACAATCGCTTACAAAAGCAGGCGTTACAATTGCCATATTTTGAATGCCACTTTTCCCTAACCTTTCAATAGTTCTGTCGGTATAAGGTTGTAACCATGGGTCGAATCCAAGTCTGGATTGAAAGGAAGTTGAATAGGTGCCTTCTTCTAATTTAAGATATTCACCTACCAATCTGGTGACTTCAAGACATTGATGTTTGTAGCAAAATTCATGTGCTTTCGACGGTGTTTTACAACAAACACCACCACCGGACAAGCTCGGATTACAGTGCGATTTAGTTATGTCGCTTTTTCGAATATGTCGCTCGGGCACACCGTGATAAGAGAATAATAAATGCTCATATTCTTTGCCTTCCAACTGCTTTTTAATCGACTCTGAAAGCACTTTTATATAATCGGGATTATTGTAAAATGGTTTTAAATCGGTGATTTTTAAATTGGGGAAATGTTCTTTCCTGATATCTTCAGCCAACACCAAAATGGTTTCGGTAGTTGCCATGGCGTATTGCGGGTATAAAGGAATAAGAAAAACTTCTTCAACACCTTTATCCACCAATTCCTGAAGACCTAACTTAATAGTCATACTACCATAACGCATGGCCAAAGCAACCGGCGCCTCAACTTGTTCTTGTATTTTATGCTGAAGTCTTTCAGACAATACAATAAGCGGTGAACCTTCTTCCCACCAAATTTTGCTATAAGCTTTAGCCGATGCTTTAGGTCTGGTATTTAAAACAATGCCTTTCACCAACAAAGTTCTGGCCCAAAGTGGTACGTCTATCACACGTTCGTCCATTAAAAATTCGCCCAAATATTTCTTAACGTCTTTGGGATTTGGGCTATCGGGTGAGCCCAGATTTACTAATAAAATTCCTTTTTTCATAATGTGCATGCGATCCCGATAGCTATCGGGAGGGATCTTTTAATTTAATTACGATTGTGATATTACAATTGTAATAAAATATGATTCATAATAATTTTTGATAACAAAGATACAATAGCCCAGTTGTTTTTACTTGTTAACATTGATAGTTTTTAACTATTTAAATATTGAGGTTGCTTAAACTTCAACCCATAATTAAGTACGCAAAAACCACTGTTTTTTTTTATCAATTTGAAAAATGTACTAGTAAAGTTCTTTTTTTAGTAATCGATAGTAAAAAATTTTGACAATATGTGTTAATGCATATGTTAAACTCCAACCTATTTTTTGTTTGGTGTTACGGTTTTTCCGCACTTAACTTTTCTTTAACAATTTTAACAGTTTAAAATTGGATTTTTCGTTTTTTTTTTTTTCTAATTTGGCAACAATCAAAGGGTTATAACCATTTAAAATAGATGTTGTGGTTTAACATTTTTGAGTAGTTGGCAACTGTGTTAACACTATCAGAGTGCAATTTTAAGACCATCCGACTTACGGAATTAAAGAAAATACGTAAATTGACTCATTACAGGTAAAGCATGAAAGCCAACAACGGTCGAAAACTAACCGCCCAAGACCCTAAAGGGCAGCAAATATTTTTAAGTAATGAGAAGTTTAAAATTAATTTTAATGGGGTGTTGTTTTCTTATTGTTCTATCATGTGATAACGAAGATTTAGTTGAAAACCAAGACTTGTCATTTGACGAAGTTGAGGTGTTGTTTAATATGAAACAACCGTTTTCAGAAAAATCAAAAACTTTGATACTTAACCACTATGGTTCTGTAAAAAATTATTATGAATTTGCATCGGATAGAATTACAATGCTAACGACAAATAAAGTAGACCATTTAAATTTTTCCAGAGTACCGAGTTATCAATTATCTATCTGGAATAGAGACCAGCAAGAGTGGTCTAGCCCTATGCAAAGATGTCCTTCTAACGTTTATATTTTAGACCATCTAGAGGATCAAGGTTATGATTTTCCTTATTCATGCAGATGTGGAGCTGATTCGACTGATGCAATGAAACTAAGAGGCGGAAGAGTAGATCAAAGCGATCAAACATTTCTAAATGACACTCAATTGGCAATGGGTTTCTTTTTGCCTAGTGTCTCTTATCCACTAGAAGATATTGTTGCTGACAGTCATATGGAAGAATTTCTGTATTAATTATGAAAAGGATTAAATTAATTACATTGACATCACTACTTTTGGTAGTGATGTCTTGCATTAGTCAAGAAAAAAAAAGGAAAAATGATGCATATAAAATTGAAAACCTGGATAAAAAACTTGACAGTTTAAATAATCTAGATTTATTCGAGAGGCATTATGACTTTTTGGATAAAAATTTCAAGATTGACATCGATAGCATAACATTCTCAATTATTAATACCAAAAGAATTAAAGCTGAATCCTATAAGGACTCATTGTACGTTATTCTAGATTCTCAAATAATAGATGATCATGCATTTAATTTGGTCTTTAACAGAGTACTTTTTAAATGGCGAAATTTGGGCTTCTATATATGGCAGAACGCTGAACAAGCAGAAGTCACAGGAAATAACTTTGGATTTAAACACCCATATAGATTTTATAAATTTCTAAAAAATGATAGTATTGTAACAAAAGAGAAACTTATTCTATTAATGAATTTAAAAGCTAAAGTAGAGGAGCATTCAAAACAAAAATTAGAGATAATTGACAATTTATCTCTTTTAGAATTTGCTTTTAAAATTAATCCGGATCGATTAAAGTTTAATAAGGAGTATTTGGAAAAACGTAGTGCTCAAAAGCAGTAAAAATCAATTATTTTTATGACCTTTAATAATTCCTTTATATGTGTTTACAAGTGATTTTAAAATTTTTGACATATAAATACGAATACTGATTAGTCAAGCTCTTTACAATAACTTATATCAATGTGTATTTTATAATCTTTTCTCAATTTTCTTTAAGGCCAAGACAGTTTACCATGGGTATAACCTACTCTCTTTTAACCAACACGAAAAATTCGCCCAGATTTACTAATAAAATTCCTTTTTTCATTTTATGCAATTCTTATTTTTTTAAAACTGAAATAACCTCTGCAGGAATGATGTTTTTTGCTAATTGACCCATAGCGTTATCATCGTTTATAAATTTCCAACCATCAAATTTTGGAGAACTAACCGCATACATATAGCTGTTTGAATTTACGGTAACCGAAGACTCATCGTAATTTAAAACAATACTATCTTTTCCAAACTGAGATTCAAGAACAGACTTCATTGAATTCAGCATCGACTTATTTTCTTCAGCTGAAATGCCATCGTCCGAAGGAAATAACATCTTAAAACTACTGTCGTAATTAATTCGTGCGTATTTGTTGTCTTTATGTCTAACCGTTTCAGATATATCAAAAATTTTAGCCGATAAATATTCAATAATCATGTTTGGATTATTGAACATTTGTTCCATACTCATCTTTAACTGATTTCGGTTGACCATTTCAAAAACGTCGGGTAACATGGCGTCTAACATTTTGTCAATGTCTTTGTTTTTAACCGCGTTCATATAGGTTTGAGCAGTTGCTTGAATAACCTGCTGATCTGTTTGAGCAAATATAGCTGCTGATAAGAACGCTGTAACAAGCAGTAATTTTAACTTTTTCATTTAATAGCATTAAGAGGATTGAATATATTTTTTGGGTGTTACACCATATTTCTTTTTAAAGGCCGAAATAAAATGACTGGCTGTACTATAACCAACTTTTAAGCCCACTTCGTTCACGTTGTAAGTTCCTGATTCAAGAAATTTTCTGGCTTCTTCCAATTTGTAATCTAATAAAAAACTAAAAACCGAATCTCCGTAGATTTGTTTAAATCCTTCCTTTAATTTTTTTAGACTTAGGCCAACCTCATCGGCGATTTCCTGAAGTGTTGGCGGCTCTGCCATTCGGGCAATCACAATTTCTTTAGCTTGTTTAATTTTGCTAACATTGGCTTCATCAACCAAAAATGGGCATTGCTCTACGTTGGCATCTTCACTTCTGTTAAAGTATAAACTCAACAACTCAAAGGTCTTTCCTTTAAAATACAAGTCGCGTACAGAAGTATTTAAATTGTAATTTAAAATTTGGTTAAGCACAATAAACATCGAAGGTGTAATGATGCGGTCTTTGTAATATTTTTTGTGAATGTTCTCTTCGCTTAAAAAGCTTATCGATTCAGCTTCATTAGAAAATAATGTATGTAGTTTTTTGATGCTGATTAAAATAGAAACGACCGCACTGTTGGCACTTGTTTGAAGGTGAATTGGTAAATCGCGCTCCGGATTATAAAGCAACAACGCATTTTCTTCTTTTAAACCAAAGGTATAATTGCCTTCGTTAAAGAGAAACGCACAATCTCCTTTTACCGCAAAGTGAAATTGTATGAAATTTCTATTGGTAATATGTTTAATTTCTGCGGGTTGACCCAAACTTTCTTTAAAGCTGTAAAGCCATATACCTTCATCTATCTTCACCTCTAAAAAAGAACCTTTAGCGATATTTTTTGTAGTTATCAAATTTATAAATTTATTAGTTTTATTTAGAATCAATCTAAACAGATTGACTTGAAAGTATCAATTTCACTGCAAAAGTATGATATTTATCAGTTTTAAATGTGAATTTTAAGCAAAAAACCTCGAGCGTTACAAAAAGTTCTTTGAGCGTTATTTTTAAAAATACTTCACCCGTAATTTTGGCCCGTTACTTTCAATAGTCAGGTAAACGAGCGAATGCAACAACATAAGAACACACATTTTTATGCTTTAGGACTAAGTTATCGTAAAGCAGATGCCGAAATACGCGGCATGTTTAGCCTATGCGAATCGTCTAAGAAGCAACTTTTAAAAGACGCTATTGCTTCAGGCGTTGAGAGTTTGGTGGTGGTTTCTACCTGTAACCGTACCGAATTATACGGTTTTGCCGAGCATCCTTATCAGCTTATCAAGTTGTTGTGCGCCAATTCAAAAGGCGATGTTGAAACCTTCGAAAAGTTCGCATACATATACAAAGAAAGAGAAGCCATTGCTCATATGTTTAAAGTTGGCTCGGGTCTCGACAGTCAGATTTTAGGCGATTTTGAAATTATCAGTCAGTTAAAATCAGGCGCAAGATTATCAAAATCGGCCGGGCTATTAAACGCCTTCACTGAAAGATTGGTGAACAGTGTGATTCAAGCCAGTAAGCGTATTAAAACCGAAACTGAGTTATCTTCAGGCGCTACTTCGGTTTCTTTTGCATCGGTTCAATTCATTATTAACAACGTCAATAATATTTCCGAAAAGAATATTTTATTATTTGGCACCGGAAAAATTGGTCGAAATACTTGCGAAAATTTAGTGAAACATACCAAAAATTCGCACATCACCATCATTAATCGAACTAAAAGAAAAGCCGAAGAAATTGCTGGTAAATTTAATGTGGTTGTTAAAGACTATTCGCAGTTAACCCACGAAGTTAGTCAGGCTGATATTTTAATTGTTGCAACAGGCGCTCAAAGGCCAACCATTGACAAGTCTTTACTAACACCACACAAGCCGTTGCTTATTTTAGATCTATCTATCCCAAAAAATGTGCATCAAAATGTGGCCGACTTGAAACACATTCAGTTGATACATTTAGACGACTTAGCAAAAATTACTGATGAAACTCTGGAAAGACGTAAAGCCTTTATCCCAATAGCTCAAGGTATTATTGAAGAAATACAGTCGGAGTTTTTATCTTGGTTAGAGGCCCGAAAATTAGCCCCAACACTTCAGGCTATTAAACACAAATTACTCGATTTAAAAAATACTGAGTTAGACAATCAGCGTAAAAAATTTACCGATTTTAACGAAGCGCAAGCCGAATTGATCAGCAACAACCTCATCCAAAAAATTACCAATCACTTTGCGCATCACTTAAAAGCAGATTTAGATGCTTCAGATGAAAGTATTGAGCTAATCAAAAAAATCTTTCAGATAGAAAATACCCAAAATGCCTAAAATTATCAGAATTGGCACCCGCGACAGCCAATTGGCGATGTGGCAAGCCAAAACCGTTCAACAACAGTTAGAGCACCTTGGCTACGAAACGGTTATTTTACCCGTAAAATCTACCGGCGATTTGGTACTTAACAAGCCGCTTTACGAAATGGGTATTACCGGTATTTTTACAAAAACCTTAGACGTGGCTATGCTTAACGGCGATATTGATATAGCCGTTCATTCTTTAAAAGACGTACCAACCACCTTGCCAAAAGGCATTGTTCAAGGGGCAGTTTTAAAGCGTGGCAATACCAGAGACATGCTGGTTTTTAAAAACAATGAAGAATTTCTATCGGAAAAAGAAGCCATTATTGCAACAGGAAGTTTGCGCCGTCGTGCGCAATGGCTTAACCGTTATCCTACTCATAAAGTAGTTGATTTAAGAGGAAACGTTAACTTAAGACTTCAAAAACTAGACGATAACCAAGATTGGAATGCTGCTGTTTTTGCCGCAGCAGGTTTGGGTAGATTGGGAATTAAACCCGAAAATTCCTTCAATCTGGACTGGATGATTCCTGCGCCGGCGCAAGGTGCTGTAATGGTAGCAGCCCTAGAGGCCGACGAGACAACCAAAGCCATTTTAGCTGAAATAAACGACGAACATACCCAAATCTGCACCAAAATAGAACGCGACTTTTTGCGCATACTTGAAGGCGGTTGTTCGGCCCCAATTGGAGCTATTGCCTTTGTAAAAGACGACGAAATTCTATTTAAAGGCGTGTTATTGAGTCTTGACGGTTCCAAGCGTATAGACGTAACCCGCACCGAAAAAATTGGCAGTCATTACAACATGGCTGAATTTTGTGCCAATTATATTAT
Source organism: Paucihalobacter ruber (assembly GCF_006494535.1). Classification (GTDB taxonomy): domain Bacteria; phylum Bacteroidota; class Bacteroidia; order Flavobacteriales; family Flavobacteriaceae; genus Paucihalobacter; species Paucihalobacter ruber. The sequence goes on along the minus strand of NZ_VHIQ01000002.1, from coordinate 473,606 downwards.
AGAGCGCGGTGGCAAACGTTTAATGGACGAAATTAAAAAACACGATAAGGACATTGATGTATACGCCACCAAATCTTTATCTGAATTACAGTTGCAACAATTTAGCAACCACTTAAAGATAAAATGCGACGACGCTATTAAAATAAGTTTTAACCGTTTGTCCCCTTTAGTATTAAAATCTACATTGAAAAATGTGGTGATTACAAGTCAAAATGCCGTTGAATCCATTTTAAACAGCGTTCCTGCCCAAGAGCTCAACTTTAAAAATATTTATTGCGTAGGCAGAAGAACCAAAAAACTAATCGAACAAAAAATTGGCCCGGTTAAATACTCAGCCAATAACGCAAAAGCCCTGGCCGATTATATGGTTGAATATTTGGAGGGCACCGAAGTCACCTATTTTTGCAGTAACATTAGATTAGATGAATTACCACAAATTTTAACCGAAAATAACATTAAGGTTAATGAAATAGAAGCTTACCAGACCAAACTAGATGCTGCCAAAATACCTAATGCTGTTAAAGGCATCATGTTTTTTAGCCCTTCTACGGTTGAAAGTTTTATTAAGCAAAATAAACCTGCCGGCACGGCCTTTTGTATAGGTGAAACCACAGCAAAAGAAGCTAAAAAATACTTTACGGAAGTGAAAATTGCCAAAATACCAAGTGTTGAAAGCGTTATTGAATTGGTCAATCAACATCTTTAATTTTAATCCGTCTTTTACTAAATGAACATGATTAAAAACGATTTATTTTTAAGAGCATTAAAAGGTGAAACTGTAGATCGCCCGCCTGTTTGGATGATGCGTCAGGCCGGGAGATATCTACCCGAATTTCAAGAAATAAAAGCCAAATACGATTTTTTCACCCGCTGCCAAACCCCTGAGTTGGCCAGCGAAATTACAGTGCAACCAATAAGAAGATACGGTATGGATGCTGCCATTTTATTCAGCGATATTTTGGTTGTGCCACAAGCTATGAATATTGAAGTTGAGATGAAACCCGGCATAGGACCTTGGCTACCCAATCCTATTCGCTCTCAAAAAGATTTAGACCGCGTTATCATTCCAGATATTAATGAATCGTTGGGTTACGTTATGGAAGCCATCAAAATAACAAAGGAAAAACTTAACAACGAGATTCCATTGATTGGTTTTGCCGGTTCGCCATGGACCATTTTATGTTATTGTGTTCAAGGTCAGGGTTCAAAAAACTTCGACATAGCTAAGGAACTGTGTTTTACCCAACCAGAGGTTGCACATAGCTTACTTCAGAAAATTACCGATACTACCATTGCTTATTTAAAGGAAAAAGTAAAAGCCGGTGTTAACGCCGTTCAGGTATTTGACAGTTGGGGCGGGATGCTATCACCAATCGATTACCAGGAGTTTTCATGGCCATACATTCAGCAAATTATCGATGCTTTAAAAGCAGAAATACCCGTCATTGCCTTCGGAAAAGGATGTTGGTTTGCTTTAGACGTTATGGCCAAATCGGGTGCTTCGGCTTTAGGAATAGACTGGACTTGCTCTCCAAGAAATGCCCGTTATTTAACCGGTGGTAACATCACACTTCAGGGTAATTTTGATCCGGCACGATTATTTTCACCGCCTGCCGACATCAAAAAAATGGTTAACCAAATGATAAACGAGTTTGGAAAAGACCGGTATATTGTAAATTTGGGCCACGGCATTTTACCAAACATTCCTTTAGAGAATGCCAAGGCCTTTGTAGATGCTGTTAAAGAATACAAATTGTCTTAAAGTGGCCATTTTAAACCGCATAAAAAGTCTTAGTGTTAAACAACTTTTTTTACTGGTCAAAACCTTTTTTTTTAAACCACTCTATTTTTTTCCAACGCATCGAGCCACATTACAAACAGTTCAGATTTGTTATCGACTCTTTAAAAAACAACATCACAAAAACAATGTCACAAACGCATTTAGACATGCTCTGTGGAATGTGTTAGTTGCCAAACGATGCTATAACATGAACCAATCTGTAGAAAAATCGGTTTTATGGGCTAAAAAAATAACCGATTTACACGAACAACTAGCGCCTAACAGCTGCCTTGAAATGCAGATGGATTTACACAACAATAAAATTGGAAGAGTTATTTTTGTTGAACATAAACTGTATCAAGAAAATCAGGAAATTATTATTTCTGTTTTAAAGGAAAAAATTAAAACTGCAGGTTTAATATCAAAACCTTCTGAAATAGAAAATTTCAACAACGAATTTGTGTATCTTGAAGAACTTTAATAGTCATCAAAAAACATTTCTTGCTGTTTGAACACATATTAAAATATGAAAGAGCAATTTTACCGATATATACAAAATTTACAAGACCAAATTTGTGCAGCGCTTGAAAAATGCGATGGGTCGGCAAAATTTAGAGAAGACCTTTGGGAGCGCTCCGAAGGCGGAGGCGGCCGTACCAGAATTATTGAAAACGGTGCTGTGTTTGAAAAAGGTGGTGTTAATATCTCAGCTGTTCACGGCGAATTACCGGAAACGATGCAGGCTTATTTTGGTGTTAAAAATGCCAATTTTTACGCATGCGGACTCAGTTTGGTAATACATCCTAAAAACCCAATGGTGCCAACCGTTCATGCCAATTGGCGCTATTTTGAAATGTACAACCAGCAAAACCAGATAGTAGATCAATGGTTTGGCGGCGGTCAAGATTTAACACCTTATTACCTCTTTGAAGAAGATGCCATACATTTTCATCAAATATGCAAAACTGCCTGCGATAAGCACAAAACAGAGTTTTATTCAGAATTTAAACAAAAATGCGATAGTTATTTCTGGAATTCACATCGAAATGAAGCTCGTGGCGTTGGTGGTTTATTTTTTGACTACTGCAAAGCCACCGAAAATTTCTCAATGCAAGATTGGTATAATTTTGTAACCGAAGTTGGCAATAGTTTTTTGGAAGCTTACCTTCCTATAGTGGAAAAACGAAAGGAGCTTTCATACACTCAATCACAAAGAAATTGGCAGGAAATTAGACGAGGGCGTTACGTAGAATTTAATTTGGTTCATGATAAAGGCACCTTATTCGGATTAAAAACAAACGGCCGAATTGAAAGTATTTTAATGAGTTTGCCACCGCATGTGCAGTGGGTTTACAATCACCATCCAGAACCGGGAAGTGAAGAAGAGAAATTAATGAAGGTTTTAAAAAATCCCATAAATTGGGTTAAGCTATAACATCGATTTACACAAAGAATTAAAAAGTTACACAGAGGTTTTTATTAAAACATGCCAATTAATAACTTTACAAAAATTGAATTATGTATCCTTTAAGAAGAAACAGAAGATTGCGCACCAACGAAAGTATTAGAAGCCTGGTACGTGAAACGATTATAAGCCCTAAAGATTTTTTAGTACCGCTATTTGTGGTAGAAGGAAAAGGCCTGAAAGAAGAAATTGCCTCCATGCCCAACTATTATCGATTAAGTTTGGACAATCTAACCAAAGAAGTCAAAGAACTTTGGAGCTTGGGCTTAAAATCGGTTTTGCTGTTTGTTAAAGTTGACGACAAACTAAAAGACAACAGTGGTACAGAAGCCTTAAACCCCAACGGATTAATGCAACGCGCCATTAAAACCGTAAAAGATGCTTGTCCGGATATGATAGTCATGACCGATGTAGCGCTCGATCCCTTTTCAATTTACGGACACGATGGGATTATTCATAACGGACAAATTTTGAACGACGAGACCACTTCGGTATTAGCCGAAATGTCTTTGTCTCACGCCAAAGCTGGCGCCGATTTTGTAGCACCAAGCGATATGATGGATGGCAGAATTTTTGAAATTAGAACGCTGTTAGAAGACGAGGGTTTTCACAATACCGGCATTATGAGTTATAGTGCCAAGTACGCTTCGGCGTTTTATGGGCCGTTTCGCGATGCTTTAAACTCAGCTCCTGTGGATGCTCAAAATATTCCCAAAGACAAAAAAACCTACCAAATGGATTTCGCCAACCGCAATGAAGCTATTCGCGAAACTTTAATGGATATAGACGAAGGCGCCGATATTGTTATGGTAAAACCTGGCTTGTGTTACTTAGATATTGTGCGAGATATCGTTAACGCAGTAGATGTTCCTGTGGCTGTATATCAGGTTTCAGGTGAATATGCCATGCTCAAGGCCGCTGCCGAAAAAGGATGGTTAGACCATGATGCCGTAATGATAGAACAAGTAACTGCAATAAAACGTGCAGGCGCAAGTATTATTGCCAGCTATTTTGCTAAGGATATCGTAAAAATTATAAATACTTAAAACTATTCCTGTCACCCTGAGCGAAGTCGAAGGGTTGCGAAGGATATCAGTAAACTTTTGAACCGCTAAATGTTATACCTTTACAGTCAAATCTAAATATTAAATGGGACTCTTATTCTTATATGCCTTTTTTGCCATATTTTTTTCTTTTATATGTAGTATTTTAGAAGCAGTACTACTTAGTTTAACACCTACTTTTTTAAAAATTAAAAAACAGGAAGGTAAAGCCTATGCCGTAGTACTTGAGGATTTTAAAAAAGATGTAGATCAGCCGCTCATTGCTATTTTAACTTTAAATACAATCGCTCATACGGTTGGTGCAATTTTGGTCGGTGTGCAGGCAAAGGTGGCTTATGCCGAAATTTATGGTACCACATCTCGCACCTTTTTTGGTATAGCTTTTACCGAAGATTTAATGGTTGGCGTTGTTTCGACTATTATGACCATTTTAATTCTGGTTGCTTCAGAAATTATCCCAAAAACCATTGGTGCCACCTATTGGAAAAGTCTCGGAAACTTCACTGCCATAAGTCTAAAGATCCTCATTTTCCCTATGAAATACACAGGATTGTTGTGGTTATTAAGACTTACCACCAGACTCATAGGAGGCAAAGGTCATAACAGCATTTTAAGTAGGGATGGCTTTGTGGCAATGACCGAAATTGCGCAACAAGAAGGCGTGTTCGAAGAAAACGAAAGCAAGGTGATAAAAAACTTGCTAAACTTTAAAAAAGTGCGCGCCAAAGATGTTATGACACCGCGAACCGTCATGAAAATTGTCAACGAAACCATGACCGTTTCAGATTTTTTTGAGGCTAACTCCAATATTAGATTTTCCAGAATTCCGGTATATTCTCAAGAACAAGACAATATCGTTGGTTTGGTACTTAAAGACGACGTTTTTAAAGAAATGGCTTTAGACAACGATCAAAAACCACTTTCAGAATTAAAACGAGAAATTATTGTAGTCAACAGAAGTTTGCCAATTCCTGAATTGTTTGAAAAACTCATATCAAGTAAAAATCACATGGCCTTGGTGGTTGACGAATATGGCTCCATAAATGGCATTGTTACCATGGAAGACGTTATTGAAACTCTGTTAGGATTAGAAATTATGGATGAAAGTGATAATATTTCCGATTTGCAAAGCCTGGCTCGAAAAAATTGGGAAGACCGCGCCAAACGCTTGGGCATTATTGACGAAAACAACTAACATTTGTGGAAGAATGCATCATCTATACACCTTTAGGTTTCGCTAAAATTACTGGTAATAATGATGGCATTACGAGCATTTCAATTTTAAATTCTGAAGAAAACATTACCGACATTATTCCTGAAGTATTAGAAGATTGTGTTTACCAACTTCAGGATTATTTTAATGGTAAACGCCAACAATTTCAGCTTAAACTTAATCCAAAAGGCACCGAATTCCAGAAAAGTGTTTGGATCACTCTACAAAAAATTCCGTTTGGCAGAACAGTTTCTTATTCGGAACTTTCAAAACAATTAAACAATATAAAAGCTATCAGAGCTATTGCTGCGGCCAATGGTAAAAACCCAATTTTGATTGTGATACCATGCCACAGAGTTATTGGTAGCGATGGCAGTCTTACCGGTTACGCAGGTGGATTGGCAAGAAAGCAATGGTTACTTAAACATGAAAATCCTTGTAAGCAACAATCACTATTTTAATCTATTCATCTCAAATTTAATATCTGTTGAATAAATTTTTTTATATATTTAAATGATTAAAAACAACCTATGAAATTTCTAAAAAAACTCTTACTGGCAATTCTTTCAATATTTGTTATTTTAATTGCCGTGCTTTACATTACCGATACAGATTACCTCATCAAAGCAGTTAGAACCATTTATTTAAAAGGCCACACAACCGCTTATCTTGAAGATTATAAACATTTTGATAATGCCATTGTAGAAAACGGAACGCCCCAACCCTGGCTAAACCATAAAAACTACAACAGCGTTAGCGAAACTGAACGATTAAAAGAAATAAACAAATCAAATGGTACTGTAGCCTACGTTATTATTAAAAACGACAGTATTTGGTTTGAAAACTACTACGATGGTTTTAACGAAAACTCGCAAACCAATTCTTTCTCTATAGCTAAAAGTTATGTGTCTGCCCTTTTAGGTAAAGCCATTATGGATGGTTATATTAAAAATTTAGACCAGCCTGTATGCGACTTTATTCCTGAATATTGTGAAGGAAAAGCAGCAACCATGACGGTTGGAGATTTATCTTCGATGGCTTCAGGAACCAATTGGGACGAGCGCTACTACTCTCCTCTATCAATTACAACAAGAGCTTATTTTGATGACGATTTAACTAAGGTAGTTACCGGATTAAAAGTGGTAAGAGAGCCCGGAACTTCTTATAAATACGCCAGTGGTGACACCCAAATGCTGGCCATTGTTTTAGAACGTGCCACCGGTAAAAAACTGTATAATTACCTTGAGGAAAGCTTCTGGAAGCCACTGGGTTCAGAAAACCCAACGCTTTGGCAAGTTGATAGTGAAGATCACGATTTGGTAAAAGCCTATTGTTGTATTGCCAGTAATGCCAAAGATTTTGCACGAATGGGGAAATTGTATAAAGACTATGGAAAATGGAATGGCAAACAACTATTAGACTCTGCTTTTATAGCAAAATCTATTAAACCACGTTTTGCTGAAAGCCCTGAATACGGTTATGGCTGGTGGTTGAAAGATCATGGCAATAAAAGCTTTTTTATGATGCGTGGTCATTTAGGACAATATGTTATTGTTGAACCCAATGACAACATTATTATTGTAAGATTAGGTCACTCTAAAGGCGAAGGCGATGCCATAGCAACCTTTACTAGTGATATTACTACCTATATAGAAGAAGCCTACCAAATGCTTAAACAATGATTAAAAAGTTAACACTTGAAAATATTTTGTTTCTGGATATCGAAACGGTCCCGGAGCAACCTATATTTTCGGGATTAAGCGAAACGAAACAACATTTGTGGGAACAAAAATCGCAATATCAAAGAGGCGAAATTTCGGCTGAAGAGTTCTATGAACGGGCAGGAATCTGGGCCGAATTTGGAAAAATTATTTGTATTTCGGTTGGGTATTTTACTTTTCACGGTAATGTTCGACAATTTAGAGTTACCTCATTTTTTGGAGATGAGGTAAAGATTTTGAAAGACTTCAAGAATCTTTTAACCTCACACTTTAATCAGATCAAACATTTACTTTGTGCGCATAACGGTAAGGAATTCGACTTCCCATATATAGCAAGACGCATGATCATTAATAATATAGAATTACCCGAAAAGTTGAATTTATTTGGAAAAAAACCTTGGGAAGTACCACATTTAGACACCTTAGAATTATGGAAATTTGGTGATTATAAAAATTATACATCCTTAAAATTACTTACCAATGTGCTTGGCATTCCATCTCCTAAAGATGATATTGATGGTAGCCAAGTTTACAAAGTTTATTACCAAGAAAACGGTCTTGAAAGAATTATTACCTACTGCGAAAAAGATACCATTGCGGTTGCTCAGGTGTTTCTAAGACTAAGAGGTGAGTCTATCCTTGATGAGACCGAGATTATTCATGCATAAAACCCTAACTATTGGACCTAAGTTCAACCAATAAAACCGTCCTTGAGATAACAAATATATCTGTATCATTTTACAATGATACAATTGAAAGTAGCATTCTAAAAGACATTTCATTTCAGCTAAACGAAAACGAAATTTTAGGTGTAGTTGGAGAATCTGGTTCAGGTAAATCTGTTACAGCACTGGCCATTTTGGGATTATTGCCAAAAAATATTTCTGAAATTACCAATGGTAACATCCTTTATAATAATAGGGATTTAATTGAATTGACCGAAGATGAATTACAAGCAATAAGAGGAAAAGAAATTTCAATGATTTTTCAAGAACCTATGAGTTCTTTAAATCCGTCTATGACTTGCGGTAAGCAAGTGGCTGAGGTATTAAGTCAACACACCAAGCTTTCCGTAGCCGAAATCAAGGAAGAAGTGATGTCTTTATTCAATAAAGTGAAACTTCCAAATCCAGAACGTATTTACAAGGCTTATCCCCATGAAATTTCAGGCGGACAAAAGCAACGTGTGATGATAGCTATGGCCATTGCCTGCAAACCCAAAATATTAATTGCCGATGAGCCTACCACTGCTCTCGATGTCACCGTTCAGGCAGACATTATTAAACTATTAAAATCGCTGCAAGCCGAATATAAAATGAGCATTTTGTTTATTTCACACGATCTTTCGCTGGTCTCTGAAATAGCGAATAAAGTAATGGTGATGTACAAAGGTGAAATAGTTGAACAAGGCGAGGTTAATTCAATTTTTAATAATCCACAACACAATTATACCAAAGCGCTTATTGCTTCAAGGCCGTCAACTAAAACCAGATTAAAAGTTTTACCAACAATTTCTGACATTCTAAGAAACAGTGTAAATCGTGAAGTTGTTTCTCAAGAAGAACGCAAAAACACGCATCAAGATATATACAGTAAACCACCAATTCTTGAGGTTATTAATGTTAGTAAAGTGTTTTGGAATAGAACGGGTGTCTTTAAAAAGTCAACAGCATTTAAAGCCGTGGACCAAGTGAGTTTTAAGGTTTATGAAGGAGAAACCTTGGGCTTGGTTGGAGAATCGGGATGTGGAAAATCTACCCTGAGCAACCTAATTTTACAATTAGACACTGCAACCGAAGGTACCATTTTCTATAAAGGCACCGATATTACAAAATTGTCTAAAACACACCTACGGAAATTAAGAAAAGACATTCAAATCATCTTTCAAGATCCTTTTGCATCTCTCAATCCAAGATTAAGCATTGGTGAAGCCATTATTGAACCTATGATGGTACACAAAATTGGTAACAATTATAAAGAACGAAGGGAAAGGGTTTTACAGCTTTTAAAAAGGGTTGGTCTGGATGAAACAGCCTTTAATAAATATCCACATCAATTTTCGGGCGGACAACGACAAAGAATAGGTATTGCAAGGGCCATTGCGCTGGAGCCTAAATTAATTATTTGCGATGAATCGGTATCGGCGTTGGATATTTCGGTTCAAGCCCAAGTGCTGAATTTATTGAATGAACTGAAAGAAAATTTCAATTTTACCTACATTTTTATTTCACACGATTTGGCCGTTGTAAAATATATGTCAGATCAGTTAATCGTAATGAAAAGCGGACAAATTGAAGAAACCGGCGAAGCAGATGCTATTTACAATGATCCTGTTTCAAACTATACCAAAAAATTAATTCATGCCATTCCAAAAGGATTATAGCATGAATAATTTTTTAGTTAGTTGAGCAATTTGCTTCATTAATCTAACGCTGTTTTGAAGGCCATTGATAATGGCAACGTCAGATGAGTAGGTTTTTGGTAGATTTGAGGTTTTGTTCATAAGTAATAAAATTTATGATAGATTTGGGGCAAAATCATAAATTAAGTTCATGATAGATTTGGTTTTCAATACTGTGATTTGGGATTGCTAAGATGAATCAAATTTTTTAAATAATCAGTTAAAGTACATTATTAATCGATAAAATACTTAATATTTTAACATTTACGCCATAAATTGAAGTGTATTCTTACATTTATAACTGAAAAAATCGCTGCGTGAGCGATTTTAAACTTAAAAGAATTTATCATACAAGCTACAAAATCATCTCAGGAATATCTCCTTCAATAATTAAATGGCCTTCGGTTGCATTTTTTATGGTGTCTACTGAAACACCGGGCGCGCGCTCTAACAATTTAAAACCTTCATTTGTGACTTCAATAACAGCCAAGTCGGTTACAATCTTCTTGACGCAAGCAACACCTGTTAGCGGCAAAGAACATCTTTTTAATAATTTTGATTCCCCTTTTTTATTGGTATGCGTCATAGCCACAATAATGTTTTCGGCACTGGCTACCAAATCCATGGCGCCACCCATTCCTTTTACCATGTATCCTGGGATTTTCCAATTGGCGATGTCGCCGTTTTCAGCAACTTCCATTGCTCCTAAAATAGTGAGATGCACATGCTGACCTCTTATCATGGAAAAACTCATAGCCGAATCGAAAAATGACGCACCCGGTAACGTTGTAATGGTTTGCTTGCCTGCGTTTATTAAATCAGGATCTTCTTCGCCTTCAAAAGGAAACGGACCCATTCCCAACACACCGTTTTCACTTTGAAATTCTACTTCTATATCATCCCGAACAAAGTTGGCCACCAAAGTAGGAATGCCAATACCCAAGTTGACGTAATAGCCATTTTTTACTTCTTTTGCGATGCGTTTTGCGATGCCGTTTTTATCGAGTGCCATGATTTAGTTTTTGAGTTGATGAGTTATTGAGTTATTAGGTTGATATTATTTTAATTAACATCCTTTATTTAGCTGTTACACAGAGTTTCACGAAGAAGCTCGGAGCTACACAGAGCTGATTCTCATTTTAATGTTTCACTAATTCTTAATTATTTTCAATTTAAATAGCTATATCAATGGAATTTGGAATTTGTGATTTTATCTTTTCCTAATCGTTCGTTGTTCAATTCTCTTCTCATAGTTAACACCTTGAAAAATTCTTTGAATAAAGATGCCAGGAATATGGATTTGATTGGGGTCTAAACTTCCAACCGGCAGCAATTCTTCGACCTCAGCTATTGTAATTTTTGCAGCACCGCACATATTTGGGTTAAAATTTCTGGCAGTTCCTTTAAAAATTAAATTGCCGGCTTCATCGCCCTTCCATGCCTTTACAACAGCAAAGTCTGCTTTAAAAGCGTGTTCCAGGACATACATTTTTTTGTTAAACTCTCTGGTTTCTTTACCTATGGCTACTTCGGTGCCATAACCGGCAGGTGTGTAAAATGCAGGAATACCGGATTGGGCGGCTCTACATCGTTCGGCAAGTGTTCCTTGCGGAATTAATTCAACTTCTAATTCGCCACTGAGCATCTGTCTTTCAAACTCTGCATTTTCGCCTACGTAGGAAGATATCATTTTCTTTATTTGCTTCTTCTGAAGTAGTAATCCTAATCCAAAATCGTCAACTCCGGCATTATTTGAAATACAGGTTAGTTCTTTTACGTTTAGTTTTACGAGTTCTGCAATGCTGTTTTCGGGTATGCCGGACAGACCAAAACCGCCAACCATAAGGGTCATTTTATCTTTTACTCCTGTGAGTGCTTCTGCGGCATTGGTAACTTTTTTGTTAATCATACATCCATTTTTTCTATGTGTGAAAATACAAAATATGCCCCTAAAATCATAGTAAGAATGTCAAATACTAAAAGTCGATGATGTCATTAAGATCATCTTCATCATCGGTGAAAGTAGTTGGACTTGGTACTTCGTTGCAATTAACACGTATGGAAAGTTCTGAAGGCTTTTCAAACTCGTCTTTTGAAACCTCCAAATTCTCGTCGGCGTAGCATTTTTTCATAAACAAGCCCCAAATTGGCAATGCCATAGAGGCGCCTTGACCATAGGCAATGCCTTTAAAGTGAACAGATCTGTCTTCGGCACCAACCCAAACTCCGGTCACTAAATTAGGTACCATGCCCATAAACCAGCCGTCGCTTTGGTTTTGCGTAGTCCCGGTTTTTCCGGCAATGGGATTTTCAAATGCATAGGGATAACCTGTAATTACTTCTTTGTAAAGTGGTGTATTTACAGCCCATGTGCTTCTTAATCTTTGTCCACTACCAAATTGTGTAACGCCTTCCAACAAATTCACGGTTACATAAGCCACTTCTTCACTTAAAACATCCTTAGTTTCAGGGGTTACCTGATACAGTACGGTTCCGTTTTTATCTTCGATTCTGGTAACCATCACGGGTTTGTTATAGATGCCTTTGTTGGCAAAAGTAGCATAGGCAGCCACCATTTCGTAAACACTTAAATCTGGCGTACCAAGTGCTATGGCAGGTACCGGATCTATAGTTTGTTCGACCCCTAATTTTTTGGCCATATCTACCACAAGTTGCGGGCCTATTTGATCCATCAACCTGGCAGTAATAGTGTTTGTAGAGTTTGCTAATGCGGCTTTTAGGGTTTGGAATCCGTCGTATTTCCCATCAGAATTTCTGGTAGTCCAGGGCTCTGGATTTCCAAATTTACCAGCTTCTATAGTAATAGGTGTTCTTGGCAGCGAATCGCATGGTGACAAATGTAGTTCGTCCATAGCCGCGGCATAAACAAAAGGCTTAAAAGTTGAACCAACTTGGCGTTTACTTTGTTTAACGTGATCATATTGAAAATGAAAATAATCCATCCCACCAACCCAAGCTTTTACATGGCCTGTTTGCGGCTCCATGGCCATCATACCGGGATGTAAAAACGACTTGTAATACCTCATGGAGTCTATAGGTTTCATAATGGTATCTATTTCGCCCTGCCACGAGAAAATTGTCATTTCGGTTGGCTGGTTGAAGGACGCTATAATTTCATCATCAGATTTTTTTAAATCGTATTTCATCTTTCTCCATCGCTCACTGCGTCTCATACTCTGTGATAGTAGTTTTTCTACATCGTCTTTTGATAAATCTAAAAATGGTTTGTTGGGGTTGATGCTTTTGTTATTTTGATGGTCAAATTCAGCTTGAAGTTTTGGCATATGCTCTCTCACAGCTTCTTCGGCATATTGTTGCATTCTGGAGTCTAAGGTGGTATAAATTTTTAAACCATCGTTGTACAAATTATATTTTGTGCCGTCGAGTTTGGGATTTTCTTTAATCCATTCTTTCATAAAATCAGACAAATAAGCCCTAAAATAGGTTGCCAAGCCTTCTCGGTGAGATTCCGGTGAGTAATTAAGATCTAACTCGGTTATTTTTAAAGAATCTTTTACGCTTTTATCCAAATAGCCGTATTTATACATTTGCTCTAGTACCACATTACGTCTATTTTTAGTGCCAACAGGATTTTTGTGTGATCTTGGGTTGTATAAAGATGAATTTTTAAGCATGCCCACCAACATTGCAGATTCCTTGATGTCTAATTCCATAGGTTCCTTGCCAAAATATATTTTAGAAGCCGATCGAATACCATCCGCATTATTTCCAAAATCATAAATATTAAAATACATGGCAATTATTTCCTCCTTAGTGTATTGGCGCTCTAACCTAGTGGCAATAATCCATTCTCGAATTTTTTGAGATAACTTTTGAAAGATATTAGCTCCTTCACGTTTATTAAATAAATTTTTTGCGAGCTGTTGCGAAATAGTACTTGCACCACCGCGTTTGCCCAAATAAAAGGCGGCTCGCATTGTTCCAACAGCATCTATACCTGCATGTTTATGAAAACGTGCGTCTTCGGTGGCAATAAGTGCATCAACTAAGTGCTGTGGTAATTCGCTATAGTCTACCGGGGTTCTGTTGTCGTTAAAGTAGTATTTACCAAGAGTTTTCCCATCTGACGAAATAATTTCGGTGGCCAGATTGGTTTTGGGGTTTTCTAAAACGGTATAATCAGGCATTTCTCCTAATAAGCCCCAAGATGCAAATAAAAATATTAGCGCTATGACGGCTATTACACCCGCAAAGGCCATCCAAAACCAACGAATGTATTTACTGAAATTACCTGTTTTGTTAGGGGTTTTACGCTTTGCAGTTGCCATATTACTCTGAAATATTTGGTTCTATTCTAAAGCCAACATCGGTGACGCCATCTAATAATTTTACACCATCAACACTACCATTTTGACGCATGGCCTGAAATATTTTTAACTGATAGTTTCCCAATTCATTAAACACAAATGGTTCTTTAAATCCTTTATACCAAAGTTTGTTTTCTTTTAAGCTAAAGGCACCGGTGCCTAAAAATTCGCCAGAAGGTTTTGCCATTTGATATTCCAAAGTATCTACCAATGTTTTTCCGTTTGGATAATTGAGTTCTGCTATTAAAAATAAATTGCTGAACTTATAATTATTGTTATTTCTTAGATTGATGAACAAGTTATATGATTGAGTAGAATCGGGAGCTGTAAAATTAAATTCAATAGGGTTATCTTTATCCCATACATCTCCAATTGACTGATATTTATCAAAAACAACATTTTGGTTACATGAAAACCACAGAACAACAATTAATAAACCACTAATCTTTTTTAGCATTATTTCGGCGTTTTCTGTTTCTATTATTAGACTTTTTATTAATACGTTTTCTTTTTGGATCTAGACTATCAAAACGTGTTAAACTATCTTGACCAACTACATTTTCAAAATTCACCTTAACTTCTTCCTGATCTATTGCGTAAGCTTCCAGGCTTGGTACTTTAATGTTCTTTTTGTTCTGATCAATGATTTCATTGGCTTGTGGTGCAGTAATTTTATGCCAGTTCATCCATTCACCGTCATAAGCATACCAAAGAATACCTCTAAAAATATCTATTTTTTGGCAAACACCTACACCTTTTTCGGTTTGTAATTTAACGTCGATTTTGGGGAAATCTTTTAAAGCATCTAAGTAGGCATCTAATTCATAATTCAAACAACATTTTAATTTGCCACACTGTCCGGCAAGTTTTAAAGGATTTAGCGACAACTGCTGATATCTGGCAGCCGAGGTACTCACCGATCTGAAATCTGTTAGCCATGTTGAACAGCACAGTTCTCTTCCGCAGGAACCAATACCTCCTAGTCTGGCAGCTTCTTGTCTAAAACCTACCTGTTTCATTTCAATTCTTATCTTGAATTCGCGTGCAAATACCTTAATAAGTTCTCTAAAATCAACACGATCTTCGGCCGTATAATAAAAGGTAGCTTTACTTCCGTCTCCTTGAAATTCAATGTCTGATATTTTCATTTGAAGGTTAAGATCTATGGCAAATTGCCTTGCTCTAACCTTCATGGGCTCTTCCTTATCTCTGGACTGCTGCCAAATATCAATATCCCGCTGCGAAGCTTTTCTGTAAATTTTTAGAACGTTTTCGGGATCATTAAGCTCTACACCTTTTCTTTTCATTTGAATTCTTACTAATTCTCCTGTAAGTGTAACCATACCTATATCATGGCCAGATTTGGCCTGTGTAGCTACAATATCTCCAATACTTAAGGTGAGATTTTCGGTGTTATTAAAAAAGTGTTTTCTGCCGTTTTTGAAGCGTACTTCAATTCCGGGAAATTTAGTTTCACCTTCTGGAAGTGACATATTTGCCAGCCAATCAAATACAGTAAGTTTATTGCAGCTGTCTGTACCGCAAGTTCCGTTATTTCTGCATCCTTTTGGCTGTCCATCCGCACCGGTTGAACAACTGTTACAACTCATAAAAAAGTATATTTTTTTTCTGAAATATTGCTGATCATACCTCAGAAATGGGGTTCGTAATTAATTAGTAGCTAAGATAAAATTAAATATTAAGATTAAAGAGTAATTCTTAAAAGTTTAAAGATATCGTACCTAAATGAAATTGCTTTAGTATTTAGCTAAAACTAATTTCATAGTTTAATCTGTTGGATAAAGACTTCAAAGTTTTTTTAGATCTAAAAATATTTTTAAATAATTGTTCCCCCCAGCCGATACGGCTAGAGTAAGTATTAAAGCTTTCTGTTTTCCAATTAAAATCTGGCTTCCAGAAATTATTTGGCGAAATATAACAAAAGGTGTAGTTAAATATTAAACTTGAGTCGTTTGATTCACCTTTCGTTGGTAATTCTTTTGCGGCTAAAAGTGTAATTTTATAATTTTTGCATTTCTCTTTTATATCCTTAATAATATATTTATAATCATCCCTTAATGGCTCTAAATCAAAATCGTTGTATTCTGTATCACCAATTTTTTGAATGGGTCGTATCTGTAAATAATCAAAACTATTACCGTCAAAGACATTAAAAAATTCTGATAATTCGTAAAAATTATCTTTGTTGAAAGTATAATTAATTCTTACTGCAAAATTATATTTAGTCTTTAGCTTGGTAAATATTTGAAATACTTCTAGAAATTTTTCGTGACTAGCGTTCTTCATGAAATCTTCATAAGAACTTTTCGTAACACCGTGCAGAGAAATTGTAAACTCATCTAGACCTGCAATTAATAGTTCTTCGATTTTATTTTCATTGAGAAGATTGGCATTAGTTGTTAATGATATGTAAGGAACTTTGTAAGTCTTACCTAAACTAACCAGTAATGGTAAATTTTTATACAAAGTTGGCTCAGTTCCGCATCCAATTTGTAGTTTTAAAGCTCTGTTAAAAATAGTTTTCGCAACCTGTTTTATCTCTTCCTCTTTAAATTGCCCTTTTAAGGTTTTAACATAGTTTGCATCGGTAAAATAACACATTTTACACCTTAAATTACAGGCCATAACAGGATCTAAATTAACTGCTAAATAACGCTTGTTAAATTTATGCAACAGAAAAAGTGCAAAAAATTTAATTCTGTGATTATTAATGTTTCTATTTAATTTTAATAACTTATAAATATTCACTTATACCTGATTTAGAGAATTTTTCAAAAATATTCCTCAAATCCTTTTTGTAAGGTAAATGGTCTGCTCTGCCTTTTTTAAAGATATCGTTGCTGTTACCCTGGCCTTTTCTCAAAGCTTTTTGTTGTTCATAGGGCAATCGGTTAATTTCCATACAATAACTGGAACAGCAATTTTCCATTTTTTCTTTACATTCATCGCATTGTATAAACAATAAATGGCAAGCTTCGTTAGCACAGTTAACGTGGGTATCGCAGGGTTTTCCACACTGGTGACAATTGGCAATAACATCATCGGTAATTCTTTCGGCACGACGTTCATCAAACACAAAGTTTTTGCCTATAAATTTGTTTTCAAGTCCTTTTTCCTTCACCTGATTGAAGTAATTAATGATACCCCCTTCAAGCTGGAAGACATTTGTAAATCCGCGGTGTTTGTAGTACGCACTTGCTTTTTCGCATCGAATACCTCCTGTGCAATACATTACCAATTTTTTACCTTCTTTATAATCTTTTAAGTCTTCTTCAATTATTGGTAATGACTCTCTAAACGTATCTACATCGGGTGTTACAGCATTTTTAAAATGCCCTATTTCGCTTTCGTAGTGGTTACGCATATCAACCAAAACCGTATTAGGGTCTTCAATTAGATTATTAAATTCTTCGGCATTAACATGTAAACCTTTGTTAGTGACATCAAAAGTTTTATCATTTAAGCCATCGGCCAAAATTTTAGGACGTACTTTCACTTTCAACTTCAGAAACGAAAAGTTATCATGCTCTACAGCAATGTTGAGTCTTACGTTTTCTAAAAAAGTGATGCTGTCTAAATGATTTTTAAAAGGTTCAAATTTTTCGGCCGGCACCGAAAGTTGTGCATTGATGCCTTCGTGAGCAATATGTATTCTGCCCAACATATCCAATTCATCCCATGCCAGAAACATATGATTTCTAAAAATTTGCGGATTGCCAATTTTGGCATATTTGTAAAAAGAGATGGTAAGCCTGTCTTTCCCGGCTTTTTCAATAAGTTCTGCTCTCTCTTTACTGCTTAATTTATTGTACAGTTGCATGCTATACTAATTTTAAGGTTAGAGATAATTTTTAGCAAAAGTAAACTTTTAAAGTTATTTAATAAAAAATTGCTTGAAACTAACTATCCTTTAGGTAGGCCATACAGGTTTTCCCGATTTCCTTTTGGTCTTGAGTCCAAAAGCCGCAATTTTATATTTTACCTCACCCGGAACTGCCTTTTGCAGTTCCGACCTCTCCACCCGCCTGCCGGACGGGCAGGAAGGAGAGGTAAAGCGGAAACCCTGAGGCAGAGCCTTCGGGGAGATATTTAAATTAAAAAGGCGCCTTGAAACCAATCAAAGCGCCTTTTATAAGACTAACTCGTTTATATTAATTTTAAAACATTATACTTTTAAAATTTTAAACGAGCTAACCACCATCGGTTTTACAGCAACTGTTTATCAAAAAGGTTGCAGTATCACCTAAATTAATTAAGATTAACTTTCTTAAAAATTTCATTGTTCATCATTGCATTTAGAACCTGGTGAAATTATTGACCACAAACATTAAAGTCCGTTTCTAAAACTTTTAAAACTAATCACCACAAAAAATTTTAAATCGTTTTAGTCGACCTAAAGAAAAAAATTATCGCTTTTTAAATAATACCCAAAACTCATGGCCATTACGGATATTGTTTTGGGTATTCACAGCAATTTTTCCCTCTTTTATGATGTAGATGCAAAAACAAGAAAAAGGTTGCGTGATAAAATTGTAATATGCTAAAAGTTGTAGTATTTTAGCAGTCATTTTGAACTAAAAAAGACCGAGTATGAGCAACGAAAAAGAAGCCAAATTAAAAGCCTTAAAATTAACCTTAGACAAACTAGATAAAGCCTATGGCAAAGGCACCGTCATGAGAATGAGTGATACCGCAGTGACCGATGTTGAAGTCATTCCGTCGGGCTCATTAGGGCTTGATATTGCCTTAGGTGTTGGCGGTTATCCCAGAGGAAGAGTTATAGAGATTTACGGGCCTGAATCTTCGGGTAAAACCACACTTGCCTTACACGCCATCGCCGAAGCGCAAAAATCCGGAGGCATTGCAGCATTTATAGATGCTGAACACGCTTTTGACCGTTTTTATGCTGAAAAATTAGGTGTGGATTTAGAAAATTTAATCATCTCTCAACCCGACCATGGTGAACAAGCTTTAGAAATAGCCGAAAATTTGGTTCGCTCGGGAGCTATAGACATTGTAGTAATAGACTCTGTGGCCGCCTTAACACCTAAAAGCGAAATTGAAGGTGAAATGGGCGACTCAAAAATGGGCTTACACGCCAGATTAATGTCTCAAGCCTTACGAAAACTTACCGGAACCATTAGCAAAACGCACTGTACCATGATTTTTATTAACCAGTTGCGTGAAAAAATAGGTGTGATGTTTGGCAACCCTGAAACAACTACGGGTGGAAATGCGCTAAAATTTTATGCTTCTATAAGATTAGATATTAGACGCTCTACCCAAATTAAAGACAACAACTCTGATGTAACCGGAAATAAAACCAAGGTAAAAGTGGTTAAAAATAAAGTAGCCCCGCCGTTTAAAACAGCCGAGTTTGACATCATGTACGGGGAAGGGATTTCTAAAGTTGGCGAGATTTTAGATTTGGCAGTAGAATTAGATATTGTAAAGAAAAGCGGCTCATGGTTTAGTTATGAAGACACCAAACTAGGACAAGGTCGAGATGCTGTAAAAGACCTCATCAAAGACAATCCGGAACTCATGGACGAGCTGGAAGCTAAGGTCAAAGAAACCATCAAAAAGAAATAACAACTTAAAAAATCCTGAAAAATCAGGATTTTTTAAGTTTCGAACGCAACCATTTTATGAAATATGTATCTATTCAAAAAACACGATCAATGAAAAAAATATTTTTACTCGTATTATCTCTGTTTGTTTTAAATGGATGTCTCCCTGATGACGATGATATAAGAGACATTAGCATTGAGTTTTTACCAATTGATAGCTATGAAATTCCCGAAGAATTTCATAGTGGGGAAACTTATGAAATTACAGTTGGTTATACCAAACCTAACGATTGTTATCAATTTCGTGATATATTCTTTGCTGCTAACGGAAATGAGCGAATTGTTGCTGTTACCAACACCATAGATAACGCGTTAAACTGCGATTTTAGTCCCGTTCAAGACGAGGCCACATTTAACTTTTTGGTAAATGGCTTTTTTGACCATTATGTTTTTAAGCTATGGCAAGGCAGAGATAATAACGGCAATGATTTGTATACGATTGTTGAAGTACCGGTAGTAGAATAATTACATAAGCTAACAGAAAACATGTGAGTTTAGATCAACTCATACAGCAATGTAAAAAAAACGATGCAACAGCGCAGAGTCAGATATATAAGCTTTATGCAAGCAAATTATTTTCGCTCTGTCTGAAGTATTCCAATAGTTATGTTGATGCAGAAGATACACTGCAAGATGCCTTCTTAACTATTTTTAAAAAAATTGAACAATACAGGCATCAAGGTTCTTTTGAAGGTTGGATGAAACGCATTACCATTAACACAGCGCTTCAGAAATACAGAAAAGAAGGTGTGTTCGATTTGGTAAATGAAAATCAAATAGAAGATGTTAGCGTTGAAATTGATGACGATGACATTGCTATTGATTTTCTGTTGAAAATTATACAGGAACTTCCAGACAGGTATCGCCTGGTTTTTAACCTGTATGCTTTAGACGGCTACTCGCACAATGACATTGCAGAAATGCTCAATATCAATGTAGGTACCTCAAAATCCAATCTGGCCAGAGCCCGGATGATATTGAAAGAGAAAATTGAAAATTACCATGTGAACCAACGTTCACAACACAGTTAAATGAAAGAGAAAAAGAACATAGACAGATTGTTTCAGGAAAAGCTCAAAGATTTTGAGGTGCATCCGCAACCTCATGTTTGGGATCATATTGAAGCAAATCTTAACCAAAAAGAAAAAGATCGAAAAGTAGTCCCATTTTGGTGGCGACTTGGAGGTATCGCTGCTGCTTTGGTGGTAATGTTGGGGATTGGTTTCAATATTTGGAACCGACAAAATAATACATCAGGCAACACCATTGTTGATCAAGAAACTGAAACATTGGTTAAAGATGCCTTGAATTCTCCCGGTAAAAAATCAACTGATGATAGCGTTGCTTTTGAAGAGGTTTCAAAAAATGAAACTCTACAAAATGAATCAGCAACAACAACTTCTGGTTCACCGAACTCATCAGAAAATATCATGAACGGTAGTTCTAAATTAGTTTCAAACAGCAACCGAAATCGTCAAAGTGAAGTTAAAACCAATGAGTCATCTTCTGTAAATCAAACAAATTCTCAATTGGAAAAAAGTAAGGTTGCCCATGCCGAAATATCTTCCGAAGAAAACAAAACAATCATTAATCAAACTGGTATTGCCCAAAACAATAATGACTTGAACAAGGATGAAAGTAGTAAGGGTTTGAATAATATCAAGCAACTATCTACAGCTACTTCAATAGTTGAAAATCAAATAAATAAAGATTTAGAAAAAGATATTGTGTCAGAAAAGATTAAAGAAGAAAAAAGCATAGAAGAAGCCATAGCCGAATTAGAAGAAATTACAAATGAAAAAGAAGAAGAAGTATTAAACAGGTGGCGCATTTCGCCCAATGTGGCGCCTGTTTATTTTAATTCTTTAGGTGAGGGCTCCAGCATACACAGTCAGTTTAATGAAAACGGAAAAAGCACCAATATTAACATGAGTTATGGTATTGCCGCCAGTTATGCCATTAATAAAAAACTTAAAATTAGAACCGGCGTTAGTAATGTTAATTTTGATTACCGCACCAACGATGTAATGACAACCAATGGCCTTGCAAGAAGTGCCGCTAACAGTCAGAGTAGTATTCCAAACATTAAACTCAACCAAAATGCGGGTACATCTAATTTTATGAGTGGAAAGGCTGTTTCGTTAACAAGTGCTCCTGAAATTGTGAAGTCGTCTAATATGGTGTCCTTAGAGCAACAATTTGGGTTTATAGAAGTACCTCTCGAATTAGAATATAGTTTGGTTGATAAAAAATTAGGATTGAATGTGATAGGTGGCTTTAGTACCTTTTTCCTCAACAATAATAACTTGTTTTTAGTTGAACAAGGCGGCAGCAGCTTAATTGGCGAATCTGCCAATCTCAACGACATAAGTTACAGTGCCAATTTTGGATTAGGTATGTTTTATAATTTCTCCAAAGCGTTTCAGTTTAATCTGGAACCTATGTTTAAATATCAAATAAATACATTTAATAATACTTCCGGAGATTTTCAGCCATTTTTTATGGGTGTTTACACCGGATTAAGCTTTAAGTTTTAGGTTTTTTAGTTGGTTAGATTAGTTATTGCTCTAAAGCAATGATGACGAAAAAGCTACTTTGTGTCAAGGTAGCTTTTTTTATTTGTTTTGTCTTCTAATAAAGTGGATAATATAACGGTTCTCGCTTGTTCATTAATTTGTTTGGCAAAATGAAGTGTTAAACCTGTTGTATCAATAAATTGATGTACCACTGCTCTTAACCTTCCGGGACCACCACTAAAGAATGTATATGAAAAACGCTTTTTACAATCTAAAAAGGTCATTGGTACAATAGGAATTTGATGGTTGATAGCCAATCTAAAAGCACCATCCTTAAACGTATCTAAATCTATGTGCTCTTCAGGAACACCACCTTCGGGAAAGATACAAATACTCAATCCTTGTTTTAAACGGCGCTGCGCTCTTAAAAAAACCGCCTGTCTGCTTTTGGCACTGTTGCGGTCTACTAAAATACAAGTGCGCTTGTAAAAAAAACCGAATAACGGAATTTTAGCCAATTCCTTTTTACCCACAAACACAAACGGATTTTTTATAGTTTTTAACATTAACATAATATCAATCATCGAAGTATGGTTAGCAATAAACAAATAACTTCTACCTAATTCAGGTTTTTCATGATATTTAATTTTTGTTTGAAATCCCATTCCTATGAGAATAAACTTGGCCCAAATACGCGCTAATTTAAAAAAATAAGGATACCAAGATTCTTTTAAAATGGAAATAACCAATAACGGAAACAACACAATAATTGGTAGGGCTACCAAAAAGTAGAACCAAATGCGATATAACAACCAAAACGGATATTTAAATAACTTCATTACGGTGTAAAAATAGCATTTAATAAATATTTATTAAATTTAGAGTACAATTTTAAACTTAAACAATCATGGGACTATTGTATTCATTACTTATTGGAGCACTTGCCGGCTGGATAGCAGGTAGTTTAATGAGAGGTGGCGGATTTGGACTGCTGTTAAACATTATTTTAGGCATTATTGGCGGTTTGGTAGGTAATTGGGTGTTTGGCCTATTGGGCATTTCGGTGTCTGACGGGTTTATTGGAGACCTTATTACCGGTGCTATTGGCGCCATTGTTCTGCTTTTTATTGCAGGATTATTTAAAAAATAAGCCGAAAAAGTCTGAAAAAGCTTAAAAGTGATTCAGCATTGAGTCACTTTTTTTTGTTGCTAAGTATGGTTACATTTGTGGCTTGTTTAACATAATAGATTCCCGCTTTCGCGGGAAGTGGACATGGCAAGAATACTTACAGGCATACAAAGTACCGGTACACCGCATTTAGGCAATATTTTAGGGGCGATTATCCCGGCTATTAAACTTTCTGAAAATAAAGACAATGAGTCTTTTTTATTTATAGCCGATTTACACTCGCTTACCCAGATAAAAGAGGCGCAAACACTCAAGCAAAATACCTTTTCTACGGCAGCTGCGTGGTTGGCATTTGGCTTAAATCCAGAAAGAACGGTATTTTACAGACAAAGCGATGTGCCACAGGTTACTGAACTGTCTTGGTATTTAAGTTGCTTCTTTCCTTACCAAAGATTAACGCTGGCACACAGTTTTAAAGATAAAGCAGATAGGTTGGAAGACGTTAATGCGGGTTTATTCACTTACCCAATGCTCATGGCAGCCGATATTTTATTATACGATGCTGAAATTGTTCCCGTTGGAAAAGACCAGCAACAACATCTTGAAATGACCCGCGACGTGGCTTCGCGCTTACATGCCAAAATGAATGCAGAGGTATTTGTATTACCCGAAGCCGATATACAAGAAGACACCATGCTTATTCCCGGTACCGATGGCGAAAAGATGAGTAAAAGTAAAGGTAACATCATTGACATTTTCTTGCCCGAAAAACAATTGCGCAAACAAATTATGAGCATTCAAACCGATAGCACACCTTTAGAAGCGCCAAAAAACTGGAAGACCTGTAATTGTTTTGCCATTTACAGTTTGTTAGCCACACCAGAAGCTGTAGCAAACATGAAATCCAATTACGAAAAAGGTGGTTACGGTTACGGTCACGCCAAACAAGCTTTGTTTGAATTAATTTTGGACAAGTTTGCCAAGCCGCGAGACACTTACAATTACTACATAAATAATACCGCTGCTATTGATGCTGTATTAACCTCCGGGGCGGAAAAAGCTTCTAAGGTTGCCAATGAGGTTTTAGGGAGAGTGAGAGGTGTTTTGGGTTATTAAACCACCTCAAACAGTTTACCCGGCAGCGGCCTTATCACACCTTTTAATTCCATATTGAGTAATATGCCGGCAATTTTAAAAGTTGGCATGTCGCATTTTAAGGCAATCACATCTAACAATTCTTTACCGTTATCTTTTAGAAAATTATAGATGATTTTTTGTTCAGTATCTAATTCTACGAACAATTGTTTTTGAATAATGGGTTGTTTCTCTTCTTCCAGTTTCCAATTCAACATTAAGGGAATATCTAAAGGCGTAGACAACAAATGCGCCTTTTGAAACTTGATTAAATTGTTACAACCAATGCTCATGCTGTCGGTAACTCTTCCGGGAACGGCAAACACATCTCTATTGTAACTATTGGCAATATCTGCTGTTACCAAACTACCACCTTTTTCGGCCGATTCAATTACTATGGTGGCTTCGCTTAAACCGGCAATAATACGATTGCGTTTTAAAAAATTGTTGCGATCAAACACATCACTACTCCAAAAATCGGTTAAAAAGCCGCCGTTGGCTTCAATGTCTTTCATGTATTTTTTATGAACCTTGGGGTAAATCTGGTTTAAGCCATGTGCCAAACAGCCTACAGTTTGCAAATTGTGTTTTACCGCAGCTTTCTGGGCCGTAATATCGGTACCATAGGCAAATCCTGAAACGATTACAGGGTTAAACGGCGCCAATTCTTCTACCAGTTTTTCGCAAAAGGCAATCCCATTAACCGTAATTTTTCTGGTGCCAACAATACTTATCAAACGTTGTTTTTTGAGATTGATATTACCTGCTTGAAATAATAATATCGGACTATCGATACAATGTTTTAATTTTTCGGGGTAGTTGGCATCTGTAAAATAGTGGTAAATAATTTGATGGTCTTCAATAAACTTAAGCTCATCTTCGGCTTCTTTTAAATGGTTAGTATCCTTTAGTGCTGATAACATGGTAGTGCCAATACCGTCTATTTTTTGAAGTTGATGCTTTTTTTCCTTCCAAACAGCTTCGGCACTACCACAGTGATTTATTAATTTTTTGGCAGTAATAGCGCCAATATTGGGCACGTGCTGTAAGGCGAGTGTATAAAGTAATTGTTCTTTAGTCATTTAAAAAAGCTAATCTAACTGCAATTAAATAAATTTCCCGATGTTAATAACTATGAAGCTTTAAATTTAATTCATTTTCAAAAATTTTTAACTTTGTTTTTATGCGATTAGATACTTACATAAGCGATTTACTTTATAGATACGACTGCGTTACAGTGCCCGATTTAGGTGCCTTTGTAACCAGCAGAGTTTCGGCAAAGGTGCACAGCGGCACCGATACGTTTTATCCGCCTAAAAAAATCATCACTTTTAACGAGCAAATTAAAACCAACGATGGTTTATTGGTAAATTATTTTTCTGAAGTTGAAAAAATACCCTTTGAAGTTGGTGCCCAAAAAATTGAGAAACAGGTTAAAGTCATCAAGTCCTTTTTAGCGCAAGGCGAAGTAATTAATTTACAAGACATCGGCGAGTTAAAACTCAATGCTGAAGGCCGTATGTTGTTTGAACCGTCGCAGCATATTAATTACCTTACCGATGCTTTTGGTTTGAGTCATTTTATTTCTAACAGTATTTCACGAGAAGTTTACAAAGAAGAAGCTGAAGCTTTAGAAAAAGTAATACCTATTGCCATAACACCTGAAAAACGCAACAACAAATCTTACTTAAAATACGCAGCCATTGCTGTATTAGGTCTTGCTATTGCCGGTACCGTTTATACCAATCAATACTTTAACAAAGTTGAGCAACACAATGTAGCAGCCCAAGAAGAGGCGTATGAACAAGTCGATAAAAAAGTACAGGAAGCTACCTTTGTAATATCTAATCCGTTACCGGTAGCTACGTTAAAACTCAACAAACAAACCGGACCGTATCATATTGTAGCCGGTGCTTTTAGAGTTGAAGAAAACTCCGTTAAAAAAGTACAACAACTCATTGATGCCGGTTATAAAGCCAGAAAAATTGGGGTCAACAAATACGGACTTCACGAAGTAGTTTACGACAGTTACTCAGACCGTGTGGAAGCTTTAAATGCTTTACGGAATATTAGAAACACGCATAACAAAGAAGCCTGGTTGTTGGTGAAGAATTTGGATTAAGCCTGCTATTTTAAATGTATCTTTGCAAGCGTAAATTGATTATATCTCATGCAACCCAAAACAGCCGAAGCTTCTAAAACTATTATGACCGATTTGGTTTTACCCAGTGAAACCAACCCCATTAACAATCTTTTTGGTGGCGAATTGTTAGCCCGTATGGATCGTGCAGCCAGTATTGCGGCACGCCGGCATTCGCGCCGCATTGTGGTAACGGCCTCGGTTAATCATGTGGCCTTTAATCGCGCTATTCCACTAGGTAGTGTGGTAACTGTGGAAGCTAAGGTATCGCGCGCTTTTACAACTTCTATGGAAGTGTTTTTAGATGTTTGGATTGAAGATCGGGAATCGGGTAATAGAGACAAAGCCAATGAGGCCATTTATACTTTTGTAGCAGTCGACGAAACCGGCAAACCGGTAACCGTACCTGAATTAATCCCCGAAACAGATTTAGAAAAAGAACGCTTTAACGCTGCGCTACGCCGAAAACAACTAGCGCTTGTATTGGCCGGTAAGATGAAACCACACGATGCTACGGAATTGAAGGCTTTGTTTGTTTAAAAACCTTCATTTAGAAGATTATTTACATTTTCTTTTAATTTTGGTAGGCTGTTCAGGACGATGCTCCAGACTAAATCGTCTGAAACGCTATCATAACCATGTATAATTCTATTGCGTGTTGCCACAATTTTATCGGCATTCTCTAAATTGATTTGGCTGTCGCTTTTCCTTATTCTATTTACGGCTTCTCCTATAATTTCCAAATTGCGCTCAATGGCACGTTTTGTTTTAATATCATTTTGGTAAGCTTCATATAACTTGGGTTTATCAAGATAATAGCTGTCTATTTCGTTAATAGACTGTAGTATATCAAATAACCAAGTTTTTATCTCGTTGTTCATAAACCAACTGTTTTGAAAGTTCAATAGATTGTTTTAAAAACGGATTTTTTAATGCCTGCTCTTCTAATAAATCTACTTCTCTTTTTAAAAGCTGTTCCAGTGCATTTTTTAAATTAAAATAATTATCTGCATAATCGTAAAGGTCAATATGCTCAAATTGAACCAAAAAATCCACATCACTAAATTTGTTAAAGCGTTCTGTTATTACAGACCCAAAAACAAAAAGTGTCTTTACATGAAATTTTTCACATAAATCCTTTATGGAGTCGGCATGTTTATCGATTAAATTCACTTTATAAAGTTAACAACTTTTAACCACATTTAACAGAATTTATGCCATTTACGCAAACCTTTAATAAATAGCTATTTAGCCAACCACAATTCAGGGTTTTCGGTTTGGTCTTCTTTGAAAATGGAAAAACGCAGTAAACTTTCGCCACCTGCATCTGTAAAAACTTCGCCTATGGTTTGTCCGGTACTAACTTTATCGCCCTTTTTCACGAAGATTTTTGACAAATTGGTATACACCGAAATGTAATTACCGTGCTTCACATATACCGAAGGATTACTGTATTTTGACAATTGAACTGCAAATACCTCACCATCAAAAACAGATTTTACAGCAGCGTTTGGCTCTGTGGCTATTCTAACACCATTACTTTTTATAGTCACATTCTTATCTATTAAAGATCTCTGGTTGCCGTAGCGCATTTTAATAACACCGCGCTCCACTGGCCAAGGTAATTTACCTTTATTAGCCACAAAACCGGCTGCCAATGCTTTTCCGGCAGGCGTTAATACAAATTTGCCTGTGTTGGTAGTATTGCCCGATGCTTTGTTAGAACTGGCAATGGCTTCTCTAATTAACTTTTTAATTTCGGCATCAATTCGATCAATTTCCTGCTGTTTGGCTTTAACCTGCTCTGAAAACTTCTTCAAATCATTTTTAATACTCGCCATTAAACTGGTTTGGGCCTTGAGGTCTTTTTCAATTTCGGCCTTGGCTTTACGGTTATCCTCAATTAATTTTTGTTTGTCTTCTTTCTGTTGCAAGAGCGTAACGTTTAAGGCTTGTAAAGTTTGGGTTTTTTCTTTAATGGCTTCGCCTTGTTGCTTTTGATAGTCGGCATATTGCTGCATGTATTGCAACCTCTTGTAAGCTTGCTTAAAGTTGTTAGACGACAATAAAAACATGACCCTGCTTTGTTGAGATTTGCTCTTATACGACTTAACTATCATGGCAGCATAATCGTCTTTTAATTGCTGTAATTGATTTCGTAGGTTTGAAATCTGATTTTGATTATTGTTAATTTCTCGTGTTAGAAGATTGGCTTGCTCATTGGTAATTTCAATTAAATTTTGCCTTACGCTTATTTTGTAATTGAGATCTTCAACCATGTTTAAAACCGATTTTTCTTTTTTCCTATTCGAAAATAACAGGTTGTTGATTTTTGTGAGGTCTTTTTGCAATTGCTGACGCTTAGCTTCCAGTTGCTTTTGCTTATCGGTTTGTGCCAGCAATGCTGTGTTAAAACACATGACCAACAGTAATATCGCTATTTTAAATACTCTTATCATTATTGCAGTACAATTTCCTTAAACCCATTTGGTATTCTAAATGGAAAACGCAAGTCTTCGTTTAAGCTTATGGATTTCATTTCCAGTTTAATTACAACCTCTTCATTATCTTGGTTGGCTAAAATTTCAATTTCTTCAGGGAACAATTGATTTTTTACAATTTGATATTTTTTATACTGCGCATTTAGCTGCCTGTTTTCTAATGGTTGAGAAATCATAAATCCATCCATTTTAAAGTGCGAAGGATTAAACAGCAGCATTAAATTGTAAAGTGCTTTTTGTTTTTTTGGAGATAAACTATACGAATTATTTGTGCTGGAAAGCATGTAAGTGTCTTTGCTTAAATTTAAAATAGACTCGCCTAAAAGTAAACTTTGTACCTGAAAAAAGTCTAATTCTGTGCCTAAAATTTCACTTAATATTTTATAGTCGCCATCAAAAAACTGATTGTTGAGTTTATCGTAAAACTGAACTTTATCAGGAGTAATTAAGGCTCTTGCCAGACCTAAGGTGGCACTGATCCAAATTGCTTTATCTTTTTCTATGCGAAGGGTAAGATTAAAACTCTGAGACTTTTTACCTTCGGTATATTCTAAATCTAATTTAGACTGAAGGGTTTTAAAATTGGCTTCTTGTTTTTGGGTTGATTTAATAAGCTGCTTAACAGACAAATCGCTGTCTATTTCTCCTGATGACAACACCGTTTTAGCCGTCTTGCAAGAACTTAAAACAGTCAAAAAAAGTACGACCATAAGTTTTAAGAAAAATGAAGCCTTTGTCATAAGTGATTATTGTGCTTTG
Organism: Paucihalobacter ruber; assembly: GCF_006494535.1. GTDB lineage: Bacteria > Bacteroidota > Bacteroidia > Flavobacteriales > Flavobacteriaceae > Paucihalobacter > Paucihalobacter ruber. The sequence goes on along the minus strand of NZ_VHIQ01000002.1, from coordinate 443,783 downwards.
TTAATGGCTGCTGCCTTTTCAGCAAACGCTTTACTTTGTTCAATATTATTAAGCTGCTTGTATGCTTCACTAAGCTGTGAATAAATATCGGCTTGCATTTTGGGGTTATCTATTAAAAATTCGAGCCCCATTTCTAAACTGTCAATAGCCTTTTGTGATTGTTTTAGTTGGTTATTGGCTACTCCATTAATGAGATACAGCAACGATTGCGCCGGAAACAAAGCCAAAGCCTCTTCTGATGAATCTGCCGCAGACTCAAACTGCTGTAGGTCTAATTTGAGCAATAAACTGTTTTTTAACAAATTGTAGTCAGTTGGATTTTGTTGCAAGGCTTGCTGATAAGTTTCTAAGGCTTTTTGTTTATTGCCTAATTTTAAATAATATGCTGCCAACTCAGTTAAAGATTCGGGTGTTTTTTCAGAATCAATTAAAGCGGTTAGCTGCACCAGCCTACTTTCGTATTGTGGATTATTGGCTACGAACTGTAATAAATTTTGAAGAATGGTGGTTTTGTCGTTATTATTAACCTGAGTACTTATTAAAGCTTTTTCAGCCGAAATGAATGCTTGTTCGGCTTGGTTGTTTTCAAGATAAAATTTGTACAAGGCTACGTGCACCAATTCTGAATCGGGCATTTCTTTTAGTAATTGCTGAGCGGTTTGAAAAGCGTTTTCGCGTTGGTTGTTTTGCTCATAGCTATAGATTAAGGCCAGATAATTGGCTTCGTTTAGGGGATTACTTTTGATGCGCTGTTGCAACTGTGAAATCTGCTCGTCTTCGCCGGCTGTTTGTTTAAAAATTTCGCTGCGCATATTTGTTCTTACGGGCGAATAGCCAAAGTTATTATCTAATTCATCTAATAACCTCAAAGCGTCATTAAACCTTTTTTCTCTTATAAACAATGAGGCTAAATCCTGTTTGTAATCGGGATGTTTGTCTTCTAACTGAAGTAATATGTCTATGGCTTTTGCATTGTTATTTTGTTGCACGTAAACTTCATAAAGCGGATCGAGCAACCAAAGTTCATTGGGTTTAAGCTTTAAGCCACTTAAAAAAGCAGCTTCGGCTTTTTCGTAATCTTTTAAACGTGTGTAATTTTTACCTAATTCCAGGTAAACTGCGGGTTCCTGATCGTTTAGTCGCTCGCATCTTAGTAAAAATTCTACAGCTCTTTCGTAGTTTTCAATACCGCTTTGTTTGAGTGCTTCAAAAAAGAATTCCTGGAAGTTATCTTCAACATTACCCAGATCGTCATCGGGTCTTTGATTAAAATCTATTTGGGCATAATTTATCCATGGCATTAAGAAAATACCTATGATGACAATGGGGATATAAATTGATAGCCTCAATCTAATGTTGTTTTAATTTTAATTGGTAGCAATAACTATTCCAAGGTGCTGTAATCTCCTATGCTAATCTGTTTAAACTCGCCATTAAAAAATACGTTATTGCCAATCATGGCTTGATTTAATTTAGCATTTTTAATGGTGCTGTTGTTTTGAATTAAACTATTGCTAAGTGTTGCATTTTCAATCACACAATTAGCTCCTATAGATACATATGGTCCAACGGTGCTGTTGACCAATTTCACATTATCACCGATAAAACATGGCTCAATAATCGTCGCGTTTTGTTTTGTTACGTTAGGAGATATTAGTTGCTCTTCGCCATCTTGGGAAATAAAGTCTAACATTTTGCCATTGGTTTCGAGCGTAACGTTTTTGTTGCCGCAATCCATCCATTCGTCAACCGTTCCGGTTTTAAAAATACGGCCTTCGGCCATCATACGCTTAATTCCGTCGTTGATTTGATACTCACCTCCATTGGTGATGTTTTCATCTAAAACTTCCTGTAATTTATGCTTCAAAACAGACACATCTTTAAAGTAATAGATACCTATCACAGCCTGATTTGAGACAAAGGTTGTTGGTTTTTCAACCAATTCAACAATGTCTCCCTTTTCGTTTAATTTTACAACGCCAAATGCTTCGGGGTTGTCAACTTCTTTGGTCCAGATGACCGCATCGGCTTCAGAATCTAAATTAAAAGTTGCGCGGATTAAAGTATCGGCGTAAGCAATAACAGCCGGACCGGAAAGTGATGGTTCAGCACACATAATGGCATGACCTGTTCCTAGTGGCTGATCTTGGCGATAAATACTGGCTTTGGCTCCAAGCGATTGGGCCAGTTTTGTTAAACTTTCAACTACCTCATCACCAAAAAACGCCGGATCACCCAACACGAAGGCTATTTCTTCTATGGGTTGCTTTAAAACTTTTACTATATCTTTTACCAATCGGTGTACGATTGGTTGACCTGCCACGGGAATTAGTGGTTTTGGTACTGTTAATGTATGTGGTCTTAATCTGGAGCCGCGACCGGCCATGGGTACTATTATTTTCATCGAAAAACTTGTTTTTCGTTTCCACGGAACTGGAAATCTATTTGTTATATAAATTTATTTGTGATTCAGTACTTAAAAAACACCCCTAAAGCGCCTCAAGGGGACCATTCAAAATCATCAATCATAATTCTTTTATCATTTAAAACCAGTACTCCCAAAACCACCTTCACCACGCTCAGTCTCTGTTAGCACTTCTACTTCAACCCACTCTGCGCGTTCGTGTTTGGCAATGACCAATTGGGCTATGCGCTCGCCATTCTCAATTATAAACGGTTCATTAGACAAATTTATAAGAATTACACCAACTTCACCACGATAATCGGCATCAATAGTGCCAGGTGCATTTAAAACGGTAATTCCTTTTTTGGCAGCAAGGCCACTACGCGGTCTTACCTGTGCTTCGTAACCTATTGGTAACTCAATAAACAAACCCGTTTTGATGATGGCTCGTTCTAATGGTTGTAAGGTAATTGGTGTTTCAATAGATGCGCGTAAATCCATGCCTGCTGAGGCTTCTGTTTCGTAATTTGGACTGGGATGCTTGGATTTATTAATAAGTTTTATTTTCATTATACAAAGTGTTTATCTTTTTATAAATTGACGAATTAAGTTTTTCTCGAAATGAATCACAACACCCAAAAATACGAACAACATGGCAATTCCTACAAAGTAATTGGTTCGATATAAGTAAAAGGAAATGAATGACAAGGTTGTTGATAAAACCAAGTATAATCCTATTTTATTTAAGTTATAGGGAATAGGATAGTATTTTCTTCCGAAGAAATAAGACAACAGCATCATTAAAGCATAAGCCGAAAGTGTTGCAATGGCAGAGCCGCGATAGCTCATGATTGGGATGAGCCAGAAGTTTAAAATCAAGGTAACAATAGCTCCAACCACCGAAATATAAGCGCCAAATTTGGTGCGGTCGGTTATTTTATACCAAACCGACAGATTGTGATAAATGCCTAAACAAAAATTGGCTAATAAAATGAATGGCACAACCCACATGGCTTCCCAATAGGCTTCACTTCTAATAATAAACGGCTTAATAATATCGGCAAACACCACTACCGATAGTAAAATAACAGATCCAAAAGCAACGAACAATTCCAAAATTTTGGCATAATTTTTCTGCGGATTTTGAGTGTTGGCGTGGCTAAAGAAAAAGGGTTCAATGCCCAATCTGTAAGCCGTTGCAAAAAGTGTCATAAACAAGGCCAATTTATAACAGGCCGAATACATGCCGATTTCGGTTTTGGCAATGTCTGGCGGTAACAAATAATCCAACAAAATTCTGTCGAAGGTTTCATTTATTGAAAAAGCAACGCCGGCAATCAGCACCGGAATAGCGTACTTCAACATTTGCTTCCACAATCTGGTATTAAAACTAAACTTAAGCTTAACATAAAATGGCGACATTAATAATAAGGTCACTAAACTTGCTATAAGATTGGCTATAAAAATATAATTGACTTCAAAATTGGGTTTATAAATAGCTTGAAAAAAGCCGGAATTAGCGGCTAAATCTTCCAACGCTAGCAAGAAAAATAAGTTTAAGCCTATATTGATAGCCACGTTTAAAATTTTAATAACCGCATATTTCATAGGTTGCTGCGTAGCGCGTAACCAGGCAAAAGGGACGATTACCAAAGCATCTAACATTAATATCCAAATAACCAAATTGATATAACTCACATTTAGATTGATGGCGTTAGCAATTTGATTTTGAAATAACAGCGCTATCATCACAAAAGCCAATGTTGAAAGCATTAACGAAATGCTGCTAGTACTAATTACTGTTGCTTTGTTAGATTCTTTGTTATAAAATCTAAAAAAAGCCGTTTCCATTCCGTATGCCAAAACCACATTAAATAAGACAAAATAGGAAAAAATAATAGTGACTTTGCCATACTCAGCCACCGAAGATAAAACACCTTGTGTTGTGTATAGCGGCACGAGCAAAAAACTCAGCATCCTTGGTAAAACCGTTGCCAAGCCGTAGATGGCTGTTTGTTTAAAAAGAGATTTGAGTGCGCTCAAGCTTTAGTTTATTGATTGCTAAAAGTAGGTATTCTAACAGTTTTTAGCAAAGCATTTTATATATTGTTATGTTCAGTATAACTGTTGTGTGTTGTGTTATATAAAATGAAAAACCCAACTTGTTTAAGTTGGGTTCATCTAAATTTTTTATCACCTAGACCTAGTTATTCAGCGCTTCTGCACCACCAACAATTTCAAGAATCTCATTGGTAATAGCAGCTTGGCGTGCTTTATTGTAAGTAAGTTTTAACTGATCTCTCAATTCGGTTGCATTATCTGTTGCTTTATGCATGGCCGTCATACGTGCACCGTGCTCAGCCGCGAAAGAGTCTCTTATGGCCTTATAAATTTGTGTTTTTAAAGACTTCGGAATTAAGGCTTCCACTATTTCAAGTTTTGAAGGCTCGAAAATGTAATCTAAATTTACATTGGCATCGGCTTGTGGTGGAACTATTGGCAAAAATTGCTCAGTCATCACAATTTGCGTAGCTGCGTTTTTAAATTGGTTGTAAACCAACTCAATTTTGTCTGCTTTGTGATTGACAAAAAGATCCATTAAAGATTGCGCAATATCTGCTGCGTTATTAAAGGTTAAATCGTCAAAAATATCACTTTTATTAGCCAATAATTTACCTGATTTCTTAAAGGCGTCATTCGCTTTTTTACCAATGGCTACGATTTGAACTTCAGCATTACTGTAATCGTTATTAATTAAGTGGTTGGCCGCTTTTATAATATTTGAATTAAAAGCACCACATAAACCTCTGTTTGAAGTAATAACAACCAATAACACCTTTTTTACTTCACGTTGTTCTGAGTAAACACTACCTGAATCTACATCTAAGGTAGCACTTAAGCTTTGTAACAACTCTGTGAGCTTATTGGCATAAGGTCTCATTGCCGTGATAGCATCCTGAGCTTTCTTCAATTTTGCAGCCGACACCATTTTCATGGCACTGGTGATTTGCATGGTTGAAGAAACTGAGGTGATTCTGTTTCGTATTTCTTTAAGGTTCGCCATAATCCTATCCTAAATCCTTTCCGGAGAAAAGGAATTTCTGGTTTTTAAAATTAATTTTTGTACTTCTCCGACAACTCTCCAGCTACTTTAGTTAAAGTATCTGTAATTTCATCGGTTAATTTTCCGGCTTTTAAATCGGCAAGAACATCACTATGTTTTGCTCTTAAGAACTCTAAATAATTTGTTTCAAACTCTTTAACTTTATCAACCGGTACATTTCTCAATAAGTTTTTAGTACCCGCGTAAATAATAGCGATTTGATCTTCAACAGTAAACGGATTACTTTCGGCTTGTTTTAAGATTTCAACGTTGCGTCTACCTTTTTCTATTACGTTAAGTGTAACAGCATCCAAATCTGAACCAAATTTTGCGAAAGCCTCTAATTCGCGGAACTGTGCCTGATCTAACTTTAAAGTACCTGCAACTTTTTTCATGGATTTAATTTGCGCATTACCACCAACACGCGATACCGAAATACCTACGTTAATAGCAGGACGTACACCGGAGTTGAACAAATCACCATCCAAGAAAATCTGACCATCTGTAATAGAGATTACGTTTGTTGGGATATAAGCGGAAACGTCTCCGGCTTGTGTTTCGATAATTGGTAATGCAGTAAGTGATCCGCCTCCTTTTACCATTGGTTTTAGAACGTCGGGTAAATCGTTCATGTTTTTGGCAATTTCATCGTTGTTGATGATTTTAGCCGAACGCTCTAACAAACGAGAGTGAAGATAAAATACGTCACCCGGATAGGCTTCACGACCCGGTGGACGACGTAATAACAACGATACCTCACGGTATGCAACAGCTTGTTTAGATAAATCGTCGTAAATAATTAATGCCGGACGACCAGTATCTCTAAAGTACTCACCAATTGCAGCACCTGCCATTGGAGCGTACACCTGCATTGGCGCAGGATCTGAAGCATTGGCAGCAACAATAGTAGTATAAGCCAAGGCGCCTTTGTCTTCAAGCGTTTTAGCAATGTTAGCAACAGTTGAGGCTTTTTGCCCAATTGCTACATATATACAATAAACCGGATTACCGGCATCGTAAAATTCTTTTTGATTTAAAATGGTGTCGATACAAACCGTAGTTTTTCCGGTTTGACGGTCGCCAATTACCAACTCACGTTGACCACGGCCAACGGGAATCATAGCATCGATTGATTTAATACCGGTTTGTAATGGCTCGGTTACAGGCTCGCGATAAATTACACCGGGCGCTTTACGCTCCAAAGGCATTTCGTAAGTTTTACCTTCTATGGGACCTTTACCATCAATAGGGCTTCCTAAAGTATCTACAACTCTGCCAACAATACCTTCACCAACATTTATCGAAGCAATTCTGTTAGTTCTTTTTACTGTTGAGCCTTCTTTAATTACTTTTGAATGACCTAATAATACAATACCAACATTGTCTTCTTCTAAGTTAAGAACAATACCTTCCAAACCACCTTCAAACTCAACTAACTCGCCGTATTGCGCATTTGATAGTCCGTAGGCTCTAACAATACCGTCACCAACGGTAAGTACGGTTCCAACTTCATCTAACGAAGCGTTTGATTCAAAACCTGATAATTGTTTTTTTAATATTGCTGAAATTTCAGCGGGTTTTACTTCTGCCATCTTGTTTTATATTAGATAGATAACTTCTATTTTTTAATTTAATGTCAATTGTCTTTTTAGTTTGTTGAGCTGGTTTGATACGCTGGCGTTATACTCAACATCGCCAACGCGCAAGACAAATCCGCCAATGACCGATTCATCAATCACATTTTCAATAACCACCTGTTTCGGCGTTAATTCTTTAACCTTTTTAAGCACTTTAGCTTGTAATTCGGGTGTTAAAGCTACTGCTGTGGTAACCGTAACTTTTTCAACACCTATATGTTCATCATACAAATTGGAATAAGCACCGGCTATATTCCCTAAAATTTGGATTCGATTATTAATTTGTAATACATTGAATAACTGTATGGTAAGACTATCGGCATTTTTAAAAACCTGCTCAAGAATTGCTTTTTTATCCTGAGTATTCACAACAGGACTCAATACCACATTCTGCAAATCAGGGTTGCTTCTTAAAGTATCGGCAATGTGAAGCATATCTGTGTTGACTTCGCCGGCCTTTTTATTATCTAAGGCTAGCGATAACAGTGCTTTTGCGTATCTTATTGCTGCTCTGGTTCCTGCCATTTTAGTTTAATTTTGCGTCGCCTAACATACTTTCAACCAAAGTCATTTGCTTGTCTTTGTTAGAAAGTTCTGCTCTAACTACTTTTTCAGCTATTTCAACTGAAAGGTTTGCCACTTGTTTTTTAAGCTCAGCCATGGCTGATTTCTTTTCACTTTCAATGGCTGCTTGCGCTTGAGCAATCATATTGTTTGCCTGAACTTGCGCTTCTTCTCTTGCGTCGGCGATCATTTTATTCTTCATGTCGCGGGCTTCTTTAAGCATAGCTTCGCGCTCTGCACGGGCTTCTTTTAAAATACGCTCGTTATCGGCTTGTAGGTTTTCCATCTCTTTACGCGCATTTTCAGCAGATGCCAAAGCGTTTTTAATGCCTTCTTCTCTTTCGCTTACGGCACCAAGAATTGGATTCCATGCAAATTTTCTAAGGATAAAAAGCAATACTAAAAAAGTAATTACCGACCAAAAAACGAGTCCTAAACCAGGAGTTACTAAATCCATTTTATAAGTTTTTAATCAATTAAATTTTAATAAAACACAGAAGCAACCAACCGTTACTTCTGTGTTTAATTTAGATAATTATCCTTGTAATAAGGCCACAACCACACCAAACAGAGCAACCGCCTCAACGAAAGCTGCAAGAATAAGTGCAGAAGTTTGAATCTTACCTTGGATTTCGGGCTGACGAGCCATGGCATCCATTGCTGAACCACCAATACGTCCAATACCCATACCAGCTCCAATAGCTGCTAAACCAGCTCCAATAGCCGCAATTCCAGTAATAGTCATAATATAAAATTTAAATTAATTAATGATGTTCTTCTTCTGTTGCCATTCCAAAATAAAGGGCAGACAATATTGTAAATATATAAGCTTGAATTGCGGTAACCACAATCTCAATAACTGTTATAAATAATGAAAATAAAACCGACACAGGCGATACCCAAACGGTTTCGAAAATGAAAATAAGCGACATTAAAGCTAAAACAATAATGTGACCTGCAGTAATATTTGCGAACAAACGAATCATTAGAGACACGGGTTTAACAAACATTCCAACAATCTCAATTGGCATTAAGAATATCTTCATTGGCACCGGCACGCCCGGCATCCAAAAAATATGTTTCCAATAATTCTTGTTACCGCTAAAGGTGGTAATCACGAAAGTGAACAAAGCCATTGTCATAGTAAATGCAATGTTGCCACTTAAGTTTGCGCCATTTAAAATTGGAATTAAGCCAAAGATGTTATTAATCCATATAAAGAAAAATATGGTCAACAAGTAAGGCATAAAGCGTTTGTACTTATGCTCGCCAATCATTGGTTTGGCAATTTCGTCTCTAACAAATAAAACTAGTGGCTCTACAAATCCGGCAATTCCTTTCGGGATTTTACTGTCGTTGTTTTTGTATTTTCTTGCAGCCGTAATAAATATAAGTAAAAGTACAATTACCGAAACCCACATCATAAACACGTTTCTGGTAACTGAAAAATCCAATGGTTTTTCGGCGTTTAGCGGATGGTGTTCTTCGTCAAATTTCAAGGCAGTTGCACCGTCGTTTAACTGGTAAATTTTTTCGTGAAAATTAACAAACTTTTTGCCGTTTTTTTCTACTACAACTTTTCCGTCGTAATCGTGATGAAATTCTGAAGAAGAAAAGATGGTAAGACCATTATCTGTCCATAAAATAACCGGTAATGGAATGGTGATGTGCTTTTCGTTTTCTTTACCTTCGTTTAAAGTTAAAATGTGCATGCCGTAAGCATCTTTTACGTGATGCATGATCATTTCTTTGGGATCGAATCTTTCTCCTTCGTTTGCTTCTTTATTGTTTATTGCAGAAACTGTTAAAGAATACGCAGAAAATAATACAAGTAAAAAGAAATGTTTTAAGGGGTTAAACGCCATTATTTTTTTATTAAAAATACCTTTCGTTAAATTCGGTGCAAATGTACATACATAAAATGAATTGGCAAACAATAATTTTTGCATTGTTTTTAATCAAAATTAAGCGCCTATTTAGCTCTGAAAATTTACTTTTTCTGAAGGAATTTTGTCACGAAAAACACTTCTAAAAACAAATATATAAAATAGGGAATGAAGAAGTTAAAAACATCCGGTTGTTTTTTTTCAAAATCCGAAAGCAGTAATGGCAATAAAAAAACAATTGCCAAAATCATTTTGACCAAAGTAATACCCATAAACAAGGTAAAAATTTCAGTTTTACCGTTGGAATATCTATAATTAATAACGGTATAAATTACCACAGCTACCAAAATGTGGAACACATAAATATGCCAAAGCGGAAAGAAAAAGTTAACTGATGCAGCAAAATAATGCAGAATGTATTGATGAACACCAAAAAGAACCAGTGAGATCAAACATATTTGAAGCAAAAAACTTATCTGTCGGTTTTTAAAATCAGCATTCATTTCGGTGACATCAATTTGTATTATTTTGAAAGTGCAATAATACGTTTTACCACATAAAAAACTGACAAAACCACAGATAATAATGACAGAACCACGGTAAAAAGCTGATGCTTATTGGGATAATTTTCGTCTAATTTGAAACCCACAAAAACACCAATGCCAATAATTGCCATCATTTGAAATATTAAACCGGAATAAATGGCGTAGTTACTAAGCTGTTTTTCCTGCTTCTGAATTGGTGTTTTGTTTGCCTTGCTCATGGTTTAATGCTTTTACGGCGCCTTTCATACTGCAAGTAGCATTAAATGTTGCTCCGGGATCTACAGCGAGCTTGCTAACAATTACTTCGCCTTCAATATGTGCGGTAGATTTTAGTGTAAGCGTACCGGTAAGCAATAATTTACCGGAAAACTTTCCTTCAAAATCGGCATTATCGCCTTCTAATGTACCTTTTATAATTCCTGATTTACCAACGACAACCTTTTCTTGAGTTTTTAGGTTACCGTCTAAAGTGCCATCGATTCTAAATGGCCCTTCGCTTACAATGTCTCCTGTAATAACAGTTCCTGCAGCAATAATGTTTTGTTGAGATGTTGTTTCCATGGTGATTGGTGTTTTATTTTTAGAAGTAAACATTTTATGGGGTTTTATGTTTGACCTATTGTAAATCGAGGTATGCGTTTAAATTTTTATGGCGTTGAACTATGGCGTAATTTTCTGAACAAATTGAAAAATAAGGTCTTGTTATTTTAGTTTTATTTTTTTTGTCTTCGTTTAAAATTTGAGCAAAGCCTTTGGCGCCATTGATGCTTTTTAAACCGTGAACAACCACAAAGGTAGTATTTCTATCGTAAACATCTTTAGAAACAGTAAGGTCGAAATAATTAACATTTTTTACCTTTTGCTCCATTAATTCTGCAAACTTCTTTATGTTTTCTTCGGTTTCATTTTCAAATTGATATACAATATAAAAGTTTTCTGAGTCTTCTTCGTTATACCAATCTTTTTTTGCCATGATAGGAATAGCAGTATTTAATAGTTCTGAAGCTCGTTTGCCTTCCTCGCTATTTGGATAGGTTAAAGCCACATAATTTACGGCCTCTTTATAAGCTTCAAATCCTTCTAGTCTGCCTTTAGCAGCGGCTTTTAGTATTTCAAATTTAGGCACCATATCATCTCCGTCGTAATCTAGCACAGCTTTTTCGCATTGTGTTAGCACCTGCTCATAATTTTGATTTTCGAAAGCTTCAAATAGTTTTTTGTATAAATTTTCGGCACTATTAGCTTCCTGGTCTAAGGCTGCTCTCGGATTTCTGATTAATTCCGCATAACGAGAATCTGGATAATTTGAAAGAATGTCCTGCTTGGCAATATTAGCTTGGTCTGTTTGACCTAATAGCTCGTAAATTTTGTACAAGTTATATTTTGCCGGCAAAACCAATCGCTCCTCAGGGTTATTACCTAAAAGAATTTGTAGCTTATCTTTTGCCAGATTGAGCTCATTAAACTTTTCCTTGTAAATTAGGCCCAATTGGTAGTAAGCATAATTTCGGTCTTTGGCAATGCTGTCTATTTCTTTGGGTTCTGACGGAATTTTAGACAGATAGAAGTTAATATCATAACGCTCTTCATCGGTTGCCGTTGCCAATAATTCGTCTTCGGCCGAAATACTTTGTTCTACACTACGCCCCTTTGTAGACCAACGCCAATTGTCTTCAAGTGGCCTGTCTCCCCAAATTTTTAAGAATTCGTTTTTACCAAAAGCGACCGATGTTGGATTGTAAAAATAGAAACTGCTTTCCTTTTTACCGGTATCTCCAACTTCTCTAACCAGTGGCGCCATGTTTTGTCCGGCCTGGGTCAACCCGGAATTATCGCGTTTAGCAGCATCTTCCAGCTTTTCTCGCTCTTCGTCCCTTTTCTTGATTTTTTCAACAATATCAGTAAATACCAAAGCACGTTCTTCATCGCTCATTGAAACCAATTTCAAAATACTGTCGTTGCGCTGGGCTACACCTTCATAAAAAATAACATCTTGCAAGTTGTCTCTTTTGCGTTTGTACAATCGATACATTTTACTACGTTCTTCGTGATTGGTCATGGTACTATCGTAATAAGCACCGGCAGTTCTATAAACAGACCTATCAAAATACATGTCGCCCAAAATACTGTAATTGATGGCCTTTAGTTTTTGCTCTGTAGTTTGAGAGCGCAGCGATTTGTTATAGTAAACTTCGGCTACAGAATCTGATTCAATATTTTGGTAATACTGTGCTATTTGGTAGTAAATTTTGCCTAAAAATGGTCTGTTTTCTCGGTCTTCTTCGAGCTTTGTGAGGTATTCTTCATATTCCAGCTTATTGTAATTATTTAAATCCTGAAGTCTAATTTTAGAAAGATGTGCGTTGATATAATACGGTCTTGGTATTTTACGATGCATTTCAATTATTTCAGAATAATAGGCTTTGGCGCTATCTATTTCTTCAAATTCTTCATGTAATTGTGCAATAATGTATTTGTATCGTGCTCTATAGCTGTTTGATTTGGTGTTTTCTAAAGCAATTTTTATTTGTTCAAGGGCCAAATCTTTAGCATTCATGTTCACGTAGGCTTGCGCTAAAATAGCGGTGGCATCTGCCATGTCTTGCTGACTTAATTGCTCGGTTTCTATTAACTCATTGAGGTTTTTGATGGCCAACTCATTATTATCTAAGCGAATATTGGTTTTCTCACGCCATACTTTTGTTGTGTTTATTTTATCGCTGGTTGGATATTTAAATAAGATGTAGTTAAAAGCTTCCAGAGCTTGAATAAACCGCTGATCGTAATATCTTGCCTGGCCAAGCAACAGGTAGGCTTCGTCTATTTGCGGATTTTTTTCTTTGCCTTTAATCACCATATCATGAGTTTGTACGGCCTTAATGGCTTTTTCTTCGGCGCGTTGGAAGTCGGCATTTTGAGACTGTCCGGGTTTTATCACGTCTTTATCTACCTGCATGCGTTCTACAGGTAATAACTCCCAAAAATTTTCGGAATAGGCATCGTTAATGGCATCTAAGCCAGACTGAAGTGCCAGATTACCATTATACAACACATTGTACTTGGTGCCCATGGCGTGGAAATTTCGGTTAAGCCATTTGTCCTTCTTTCTGGAGCAACTTTGTACTACCAGTAATAAAACAAGGCAAAGACCAAATATTTTTACGACTGCTTTCAAAAATGTGTTTAAATTGGTGTTGTTATAACTAAAATATTAACATTTTAGTATGTTTTGGGGTAAATTTAAACATCTTTTTGATTAGTGAAAGTGATTAACACAACGAATAAAGTAATTTTTTAAAATAATGAAACTTCGTGTGTGCCGGCAAAATGAGCTTCCAATTCTTTTAAGGTAGCTTGATTGGTTGCTAGATCTTTAACTAATTTACCTTTTTCGAGCACTACAATGCGTTCGCACACGTCTGTAACGTGAAGTAAATCGTGGCTTGACACCAGTACCGTAACACCTTGCTTTTGAGCCAAGTCTTTGATAATACCTTTGAGTCTTATTTGGGTGGTTGGGTCGAGATTTGCAAAGGGTTCATCTAAAATAATCACTTCAGGGTTGCCTATAAGCGCTGCTACTATACCTGCCTTTTTTTGGTTACCTTTACTTAAATCTCTTAAATACTTTTTCTGATTTAGAATTTCGCCATGAAAAAAGTCTTCAAACTTGGCAATAGTAGCATCAACATCGGCTTTATTTTGACCTCTTAGCTCACCAATGAAGTAAAAATATTCTTCGGGAGTAAGATACCCTATTAAAAAACTTTCGTCTATAAAAGCCGAAGTAAAGGGTTTCCAGTCTTCGCTTTCAGAAACAACAATTCCGTTTGATGCAATACTGCCTGTGGTAGGTTTAATTAAATCTAACAACAACGAAAAATAGGTTGTTTTTCCGGCACCATTATTGCCAACAAGTCCGAAACTTTGGCCTTTTGGAATTTGTAATTCTTCAATGTTTAAAACGGTAACACCGTTATATTTTTTTGATAAATTATTGGTTGTAATCATAGCTGTATTTTTTAACTGTCCTGACTAAAGGCGTTTATCATAATATGTTTAGAATGTAAATATTTTGCAGTAATGTGGTTCATTAATTTTTTGTGTAAGGCTAATCCCGTAATACCCATAATAATCAAAACTGCTAATCCAACTTCAAAGCTAACCAGCCAGTTTAGTATGGAGAAAATAATAACCGGAACAATCATAAGTGGAATACCAATAATCCACTGTACAGCACCGGTGCCTTGATAATTAAATGCCGCTCGTTGGTTTAGGTCTATTTTTTTTCGGTTGAATGACCCGCCGTAAAGCATCACATGTGAGTTAACACCAATATTATAGATGGCTGCGGCAAAATGTGCGGCGAGAATTTTCCATCCAAAATACACATATGGAATACTCAGTACAAAAATAATCACCACGCTTAATGACATTAAAACAAATTTAGAACGCAGGTATTGTTCGTATTTTATGTTCTGACTCATTAGCAATTTATAATAACCACTATCCCAAGCCGGAATGAACTGCCCAAAACTTATTAAGAAAATTCCCGTTACAAATATTCCTATAAATGGAAACAACCAAACCATATCTCTATACATAGGTTGCGGGTAAAAAAACAAGCCGTACAAAAGACCAATAATCATTAAAAAAGCCATTGATTTTGTGCGTTTATTGCGCCAAATAAGTCTTAAATCTAACTGCATAAATGGTGCAATATCTCCAAAGCGCTCGGTCCATGCCAAATTGGCTGCATTGACCTCTTGCACTTTAGATTTTAAAGAGCTGTCTAAAAACAGTTTTTGTTTTAGTATTTTAAAATTGTAAGTGTAAACCAAAACTAAAATAAGAACCAGAACCAACAGATACAATGCATTGTTAGAAATGGCCAAAATGGCACTACCCAAAAGGCTGGTGAATGAAATAATGTTGAAATAATTTAGGCCATACAACGCTCCAACTATCAAAATTGGAGGCAAAAATGAAAAGTCTGTCTCGGCCGAAGCGCTTTCAATGATAAAGTTTAGAAAATTAATAATGAAAGATATCAATACCAAAGCCACAATCCATGTTAAAATCAAAGATGTTGCATAACCATCTCTAATTAACATCACACCACAAGGAATGGTGGCAAACAAGGGCAGAATATTAAAAAACGATGTGGCCGATTTCCCTAAAACGTAATGAACAACCTTTGATCGCTTAACATTTAATGTGAGTAAAGGCTTAACGCTCATTACGGGTAGCTTTTGAAAGAAAAATCTAAAAAATAAATCGGCTAAAACCCAGTAGAAAATGTAGTTGTTGATGACTTTAAATACGTCTTCTCCCGGCATAGTGTCTTTTAAAATAGGAACGATGGCTATTCCCATAATTAAAAAAACTACCATAAAATAAATGGCAAAGAATATAAGCAAAATATTAAGCGCAATACTTTTTTGCCAGTGAGATGAGCGAAAAAATTGTTTCCACTCCAGTTTTAGAAATTGTTTAATGGTCATAATTTGGTTAGTTTGACTTTAAAAACACCAATATGTAACGATTTGAAGTGAAATGTTACAGCTAAATATTTAAAAATAATTCTTTTTAATTCAATTTTAGCATTCTTACAATCAGAGCTTCTTTATTTTTGCAAAAAAAAATTGACATGTCCAGATACCATACGCTAAAGATAAGTGCCATTGACAGACTTACCGATGCCGCCATAAAAATCACTTTTGAAGTCCCTGGAAATTTAAAAGAAACATTTTTATTTAAAGCCGGACAATACCTAAGTTTAAAAACCAACATTGACGGAAACGAAATTAGGAGAGATTACTCCATTTGTTCATCGGTTAACAGTGGTGATTTAAGCATTGCCGTAAAAGCTGTTAAAGACGGTACTTTTTCAAATTATGCCAACCAAAAACTAAGTGTTGGTAGTGCCATTGAAGTGATGCCTCCGCAGGGCCGATTTATTTTTGAGCACCACCCAGATAAAACCAGAACGATTGCTGCATTTGCCGCAGGAAGCGGAATTACGCCAATTTTAAGTATTGGTAAAACCTTGTTGGAAGAAGAACCATTCAGCAATTTTATTCTGGTTTACGGCAACAAAAGTGCTAAAGACACCATGTTTTTAAATGAGCTTATAAAGCTGAAAGATACTTACGGTAACAGATTTCATTTACATCAAATTTACAGCCAAGAACGCGAGCCCGATTGTTTGTTTGGTCGAATAGAAAAAAGCACCGTCAATTTAATTGTGAAAAACAAATACCAAGGCGTTAACATTGAAGGTTTCTACCTGTGCGGGCCAGAAGCCATGATCAATACTGTTAAAGATGTTCTGGTTGAAAATGGTGTGAGAAACCAACAAATCAAATTTGAATTGTTTACGGCTTCAACCCCAATAGACAACGTAACCCAAGCAGCTTCTTCCGAAGAAACTACCATCAAAGTTATTGTAGATGAAGAAGAAACTGAGTTTGTGATGCAAAAATCTCAAACTATTTTAGAGGCAGCTCTTAAAAAAGATATCGACGCACCATACTCTTGCCAAGGCGGTATTTGCAGTAGTTGTGTTGGCCGAATTACCGAAGGTAGCGCCACCATGAAACAAAACAATATTTTAACCGATAGTGAGGTAGCCGAAGGCTTGGTGTTAACCTGTCAAGCTTGCCCAACCAGCGACTATATTGTGGTGGATTATGATGATGTGTAATGGCTTTATTATCGATTTAAAACTGAATAAACTTTATCGATAATAGATTTAGGTAGAATTGAACCTGCAACATCCTTATAACCTTCAGGGTATTTATTACCATAAACCGAAGTTGGAATTAAGGGATATTTATTTTTATCAGGAAGTATTTGATGTGGTTCAGGCTGATTAAACGGCGCAAATCCCGAGTAAGGATGTGTTACGCCCCAAATAGTCATAACTTTTATTCCCAACATGGCAGCCATATGCCCGTTACCGGAATCCATGGCAAGCATGAGTTTACAATTAGATATCACATCTATTTCTTCGGAAAGTGAGAGTTTACCTGCCAAATTAATAACATTTTCGAATTTTAAAGCTGCTGTTTCTAATAAATCTGCTTCTTTTTTTCCTCCGCCAAAAAGCAAAATATAATAGTTTTTAGACAGTGTTTCAATCACCTGAAGCATTTGCTCCCAGGGATACATTTTACCTTCATGTGCTGCAAAGGGTGCAATGGCAATACAAGGTTTAACATTGGTTTTGATGATGTCATTAATCTTTTGATTGAGCGCAGCGGGTTGAGGAAATTGAACTTTTGAAAAATCTATAGGGTAACCTAGTTTTTCAAACACATCTGCATAGCGTTGGTGTGTTGTTTTTAGTTGCTTAAATATGTTACCGGTAGTTAAGGCCTTTTTTTCAGCACGTCCTTTATCTAATTGAACGCAATGGATTCCACCTAAAAAAAACTTCAATAGTTTACTTCTAAGTACGTTGTGACAATCAGCTACCGCATCAATTTGTAAATTTTTTAAACTTTTGGCCAATTTATAAACTCCTAAAATCCCTTTATGCTCGGCTTTTAGATTGGCATAAAAAACTTCTACTGTTGGTAAATGTTTAAAAAATGGCGCAAAAAATTCTCTGGTGAGTACTGTAATTTTAACGCCTGGATATTGGCCGGTAAATGCTGAAAGCACCGGTACCAACATAGCTACATCTCCCATGGCAGATAGCCTGATAACCAATATGTGTTTGGGTTTGGACATTGCATCTTAGTTGATGAGATCCATGCTTTCGCAGGGATTATTTTTGAGATCGCAGCACCGGATTCAAATCAACGTCGTTGTACATTTTCATTTGCTTGTACACTTTCATGTATTTGTCACCGTTTTTAATATCGTTTAACAAGGTGTCGATTGCTGTCGATAAATCTACGCGCTGTTCTAGTAAAATATTCAGCTTTTGCTTGCAAGCATCGCGGTGCTGTGTTGAGGCGTCGAGCCTATTAGCCTCTTCATTCATGTGATAAATTTTTAGTGCTAAAATAGAAAGCCTGTCTATACCCCAAGCCGGACTTTCGGTGTTGATAGTAGCGTTTTCTTTTGGTGTGACGTCTTTGTAAAGTTCCAGAAAATAGCTATCGATATATTCAACCATATCGGTTCTGTCCTGGTTTGAAGCATCAATCTGACGTTTTAATTTTAAAGCAGCTACCGGATCGATATTAGGATCTCTAATAATGTCTTCATAATGCCATTGTACCGTGTCAATCCAACATTTTCTGTAAAGTAAATGTTCAATTAAATGAGTTTTTCCTTCGTAAATGTTACTGAATGGCTGATTAACATCATCTTTAACATGGTAAGTTTTTATTACTTCTTGAAAAATGGCGTTGGCTTTATCTGAAAACATAGTGTAGTATTTAAAATGCAAATATACTTGTAATTACTTAAATTTACATTTCAATAACTAGTCTATGCATATTCATCATTTATCTGAACAGAATTCCATTCTCAATACTTTTGTAAAAGAAATCAGGTCTGTAGATATCCAAAAAGACCGCATGCGATTTAGAACCAATATTGAACGCATTGGTCAGATTTTAGGTTATGAGATGAGTAAATCATTTCAATATCAGTCTGAAAAAGTAATAACGCCCTTGGGCGAAAGTCATATCAACTTAGCAACAAACAATCTTGTATTGTGTTCTATTTTAAGAGCCGGCGTACCACTCCACAACGGATTACTGAGTTACTTTGACCATGCCGACAACGCATTTATATCGGCTTACAGGCATCATGCAAAAAATCCTGAAACCTTCGAGATTATGGTAGAATATTTAGCTTGCCCAAATTTAGAAGGTAAAACACTGGTTTTAGCAGACCCTATGTTGGCTACCGGTCAGTCATTAGTAGCTACTTTTGAAGCGCTTAAACCATTTGGAAAGCCCAAAGCCCTTCATTTAGCCTGCGTTATTGCTGCTCAAGAAGGTATTGATTATATTTCTAAACACTTTAACAGCGATACACATTTGTGGGTTGCCACTGTTGACAAACAACTTAACCATAAAGGTTATATTGTTCCCGGTTTAGGTGATGCCGGCGATTTGGCATTTGGCGAAAAGTTACAATACTAAGCCTAGAAAAGGTAATAATAAAAAGGCGATGATTAAAGATTCTTTAAACCAAACTTCTGTTATATCCTGAATGTAATTGGCCATGATAATTGAAAACGGCATGAAAAAGAACAGCCATTCTGCACCTGATTTATCGGGCACAATCAAGGTTAATAAAATGCTTAAGACCGCCACTATAAACATTAGATAATATGGTGCTTTAAGATTTCTTGAAATAGCTCTAATCTTTCCGAAATAAAACACAGAAGCCCATAAAAAATAGGCCAGCATTAATGCCAAGGAAATAATAGTTCTCTGATTGGCCCATCCCGAAAAATCAAAACTAAACAGTGGTTTTTCACTGTAAAAAGTAATCACGTCAATTTTATAGATGATGGCATAACAAGCATATAAAATAGCAACAGTTAAAACAGCCGTTATTGGGATGATCCAATATTTAATATTACCAATTTTAAACAGTAATAAAGCTATAGGAATTAACAGTAAGAACAATAGTGACCAAAGGTAAAAAAGACTTGCTATGCAAATCCAAAACGTGGCATCGAATAACTTTTTTATGATTTCTTTTTGTGAACGCAAGCTAACTAATCTTCTTACAGCGAATAGTATAAAAATATTAGCCACTATAACATCAATATTTAAAACTATTGCAGGTATGGCTACTATTGACAGTGCGAAAAACAGCAAACTGAAACTGTTTTTAGAGGTAAGTTTATTTCTTGCTATGATAAAATCGACTACAAAAACAGTGAACATAAGCACTAAAAAAATAAAAACCTGCTGAAAATACCAATCAAATTGGTGATTCTTGGTCTTAAATAATGAGAACTCAACCAATGCAAAAACAATTGTTATCAAGCCGCACACCAAAGCAACATGTATGGGTTTAGATTTATTAAAAAAACTTGAAAACATAGTTATTGTTTGTATATTTGCCTAACAAAATTAGTGATTAAAGATGAAGGATTTCTTTTACGCCATTGAAGATTTATTTGTTAATGTATTATTTGCACCACTTGATGCTCTTAGAAGTTTAGAGCTTGAAAGCTGGTGGGCTGCAAATGCTGCCTCTTGGGTTTTTATTATTATTGGTTTTTCGTTTTTTATGTTTTGGATGAGACAACTTAAAATTTTCAACAAAACTGAGGCTGAAGATAAGAGTATTTCAGCTCATTCTTATTTATAAGTCGAAACCTATATCTGTTCTATAATACATCTTATCAAACTTGATATTGTCAATGCTTTGATAAGATTTTTTTATGGCCTCTTGATACGTGTTACCATAGCTGGTAATGGCCATAACGCGGCCACCGGAAGTTAAAATTTTTCCGTCCACAAGATTGGCCCCTGCGTGAAAAACAATAGATTCGTTTACTGAGTCAACACCTGTGATTTCTTTACCTTTTTCATAAGCTTCGGGATAACCACCAGACACCAACATAACTGTGGTAGCGGCACGATGGTCAATTTCAATCTCTACATTATGAAGTGTCTGGCTGTGTATAGCATTGAATATTTCAACCAAATCAGTTTTAAGTCTTGGTAATACCACTTCGGTTTCGGGGTCGCCCATTCGCACGTTGTATTCTATAACCTTTGGCTCATTTCCAACCTTAATCAATCCAATAAAAATAAATCCTTTATAAGGCAAATTATCTTTTTTTAAACCTTCAACCGTTGGTTTTACAATGCGCTCTTCAATCTTAGATTTAAAAACTTCATCAGCAAATGGCACGGGAGATACGGCGCCCATTCCGCCTGTGTTTAAACCGGTATCGCCTTCGCCAATGCGCTTGTAATCTTTGGCCATTGGCAAAATTTTATAATGTTCCCCATCAGTTAAAACAAAACAACTTAATTCAATACCATCTAAAAATTCTTCTATTACCACCGTTGTACTCGCTTTTCCAAATTTCTTATCAAGCAGCATGTATTTAAGTTCGGTTTTGGCTTGTTCTAAGTCGTTCAAAATTAAAACACCTTTTCCGGCTGCCAGACCATCGGCTTTTAGAACATAAGGCGCGTTTAAGGTTTCTAAAAATTGATATCCGTCTTCAATAGTATTGGCATTAAAACTGCTGTAAGCAGCCGTTGGAATACTGTGACGCATCATAAACTGCTTAGCAAATTCCTTACTGCCTTCTAATTGCGCAGCCGCTTTTTGTGGACCAATAACAGCTATGTGTTTTAGTTGCTCATCCTCAAGAAAAAAATCGTGAATACCTTCAACCAAAGGATCTTCAGGACCTACCACTACCATATCAATGTTGTGATACAATACCAGCGCTTTTACAGCAGGGAAATTAGTTGGGCTAACCGAAAGATTTTCAGCGATATTAGCCGTTCCTGAATTTCCAGGTGCCACAAAAAGTTTAGTACAGATTTTACTTTGATTGATTTTCCAAGCAAAAGCGTGTTCTCTTCCACCCGAGCCCAATATTAAAATATGCATAGTGTTAGGTTGTTTTTAGCAAAAATAATTGCTTTTAGACTCAAAAAATAATTAATTTACCAAAACATCTGTAAAAGCAACATCTCGTGAATATTTTTGATTTAACACTGCAACTAAAAGGTTATCCGCTTCAAAAAGCGCGATTAACACTGCAGCGTTTAAGCAAACTTGATGAAGCCGCTTTTTCTGCTTATGCAGAAGAGCAAAGAACAACTATTCTAAATTATCACCTTAACAACAACAATTTTTATAAAGAATTCACCAATAATTCAAGCGGTTTTGAAAATTGGGCCGATGTACCTGTAATGACCAAAAAAGATTTACAGCAACCATTAAATAATAGGCTAAGTAAAGGTTTTAGCCCCGAAAACTGTTATGTTAACAAAACCTCAGGTTCATCTGGCGACCCATTTATTTTTGCCAAAGACAAATTTACACATGCCCTAACTTGGGCCATCATTCAACAGCGGTTTGGCTGGTATGGCATTGATTTTAACAGCTCTTTACAAGCGAGATTTTATGGTATCCTTTTGGATTTTTGGGGCTATTCAACCGAAAAAATAAAAGATTATTTGAGCATGAGAATGCGGTTTTCGGTTTTTGACTTAAGTGACAAGGCCTTTGAAAGCCTTCACAAAAAATTTGCAACCGAAGCTTTTGAATACATCAACGGCTATACCAGCGCTGTAGTGCAATTCGCTAAATATTTAAAACAACATAAACTTCATTTAAAAACAATTTGTCCTACTCTTAAAGTTTGTGTGGTGACTTCTGAAATGCTTTTTGACACCGATAAAGAACTTATGGAAAGCGTTTTTGGTGTTCCTGTTGTTAATGAATATGGCGCATCAGAGTTAGATTTAATAGCCTTTGAAACCCCGGCAGGGGAATGGAAAATCAACACTGAAAGTCTTTATGTAGAAGTTTTAGATAGTAATAATAAGGTATTACCATTTGGAGAAGAAGGCAGAATTGTAATTACTTCTCTTTATAATAAAGCACACCCGTTTATAAGATATGATATTGGAGATACAGGTATCATCTCTGAAAGCAGTACTGCAGTAGATTTAATTCTTGAAAAGTTAACCGGAAGAACCAACGATATTGCGATGCTTCCCAGTGGAAAAACCGCTGCCGGTCTTACCTTTTACTACATTACCAAAAGTATTATAGAAGACGACGGCAATGTAAAAGAATTTATTATAGAACAGCTCAACCCGAGCACCTTTAAAATAACTTACACCTGCGAACAACCTCTTGAAGCCTCTCAAAAAGCTAAAATTAAAACCGAAATGGAACGTTATTTAGAACCCGGATTGGTAATTTTGTTTGAACAAACCAAATGCTTAGACCGAAGCAAACGCGGAAAATTAAAGCAGTTTTCATCACAAGTTAAATCCATCTCATGACAGTTACCATAGTTGCCGGTGCCAGACCAAATTTTATGAAGATTGCGCCCATAATTCATGCCATTCAGAAAAAACAGAATGAAGGTAAAAACATCAATTTCAGATTGGTACATACAGGACAACACTACGATAAAAATTTAAGCGATCAGTTTTTTGAGGAGTTAAATATTCCCCAGCCACACGTAAATTTCGAGGTTAAAAGCGGTACACAGGCAGAACAAACGGCTTCCATAATGATTGCTTTTGAAAAAGATCTTGAACAAAATCCAACCAACCTTGTTTTGGTAGTAGGCGATGTTACCTCAACCATGGCTTGTGCCATCGTTGCTAAAAAAGCAAGTGTTGATGTGGCCCATGTTGAAGCCGGTATCAGATCGGGAGATTTAAAAATGCCCGAAGAAATTAACCGAATGGTGACAGATAGCATCACCGATTGGTTTTTTACCACTTCTACGCACGCCAACAATCATCTCAAGAAATCAGGAATATCAGATGACAGGATTTTTTACGTTGGAAATACCATGATAGACACACTATTAAAAAATTTAAACAACCTGAAACAACCGCATATGTGGGATGATTTAAATTTAAAGCCCAAACAATATTTTGTACTCACCCTACACAGGCCGAGCAACGTAGACGAAACCATTCAACTAAAACAACTTATTTCTCTTATATGCGATTTGAATAACGGTTTACCCATTATTTTTCCGGTGCACCCCAGAACGAAAAAGATGTTGGACAATGCCAATATAAGTCATTCAAATTTGCATTTAATTGAACCTTTGGGGTATTTAGAATTTAATTTTTTAGTGAAAAACGCTTTTGCAGTTTTAACAGATTCCGGAGGAATTACCGAAGAAGCTACCATCATGAACGTGCCGTGTATCACCTTTAGAGACAATACCGAAAGACCTGAAACTTGCGAAATTGGCACCAACGAACTTGTAGGTTCAAATACCGAAAAAATAAAGAACGCGTTTAGAACTTTATTTGCAGGCAAATGGAAACAAGGACAAACACCAGATCTTTGGGATGGCAAAACATCTGAAAGAATTGTAAATATTTTATTAGAATTATACGATTAAAATATGAGTTCCATTTTAATCATTACGCAATACTTCCCACCCGAAACCGGAGCAGCTTCAAACAGAATCTCTCAACTTGCCAACGGACTTCAGAGCACCGGTTTTAATACAACCGTTTTAACACCACTACCCAATTACCCAACAGGAAGAATATTTGAAGACTACAAGCACCACAAACAACCTGAAATTAATGAAAAAGGTGCTAAGATTTATAGATTATGGATATACCCAAGCAATTCCAAAAATAAATTATTAAGGTTATTTTCAATGTTGTCGTATAGCTTGAGTTTAATTTGGTTTTTTATAAGTCATAAAATTCCCAATAAAGTTATTATACAATCGCCACCGTTAATTGTGGCTTTTACTGCAGTGTTATTTCTAAGAAAGAAAAAGCGAAAAATTATTTTAAATGTGAGTGATTTGTGGCCTTTAGCAGGATTGGAATTAGATGCTTTAAAGCGAAATTTCTCGTATAAAATTTTAGAGCAAATAGAGCGTTTTAATTATCGGAACTCAGATTTAATTCTTGGTCAAAGTGAAGAGATTATAGCGCATATAAAATCTATTTCACCACAAACACCCGGTATTCTATACCGTAATTTCCCTGATTTTGAAGCACCTAAACTTCATGATCAACCAGAAAAACACCATAAAATTAAATTAGTATACGCCGGGCTGTTAGGCGTTGCACAAGGCATATTAGAGTTGTGCAGACATATTGATACTACAAATATTGAGTTTCATATTTACGGCTCTGGTCAAGAGGCAGAAGCCATAGAGTCTTACATTCAACAGCAAAAAAACTCGGCCATTTTTTACCATGGTCATTTATCCAGAAATGATTTACATAAGGTTCTTATTCAATATGATTTAACCATCGTGCCATTACTTACCCGAATTTACGGTAGTGTACCTTCAAAAATATTTGAGTTTGCCAAACTTGGTTTACCTGTTTTATATTTTGGTGGCGGTGAAGGCGAGGATTTGGTAAAAAAACATGAATTAGGATGGGTCGCGGCGCCGGGAGATTACAAAGGCTTGAATGCTATTATTAACTCATTTGATAAAAACCTTATAAGTAAAGAGAGAAAGGAAAAATTAAGAATAGTAAGTGAAATACATTTTGATTTTAAGAAGCAACTTCAACAGCTTGTTAATGTGATTTAATAGGCTTTATCTTCGCCTTTTACAGCGTTTAAAAATGTTTTAAAAATAATTTTAAGGTCTAATAGTAGTGACCAGTTTTCGATGTAAAAGATATCGTATTTAACACGTCCAATAATATCTATATCAGATTCAACTTCGCCGCGATAACCACTTATTTGAGCCAAACCGGTAATACCGGGTTTAACAAAATGTCTTACCATAAATTTGTCAATTCGTTTCGCATACATGGTTGTATGGCTTACCATATGTGGTCTGGGGCCCACTACCGACATATCACCAAAAAGCACATTAAAAAATTGGGGCAGCTCGTCAACACTGGTTTTACGCATAAATTTACCAACTTTTGTAACACGATTGTCACCTCTTGTGGCCTGATATAAATGTGCATCTTTATTTGGTGTCATTGATCGGAATTTATAACAGTCAAATTCTTTATAATTAAAGCCGTTTCTAGCCTGTTTAAAAAAAACCGGGCCGCGGGATTCTAATTTTATTAAGATAGCTAAAATTGGTGTTAGCCATGAGAGTATAAAAATTATTACAAAGCTTGAAAAAACAATGTCGAAGCCACGTTTAATAAATTGATTAATAGGTTCTTCTAACGGAATGCTTCTTAGTGTTAAAATTGGGATATAATCATAATACTCATACTTCAACTTTTTACTGTAAATTTCTTTATTATCGGGCAAAAACTTTAAAATTTTTAGGTTGTTATCTGCAAAATCGACTACGTTGTTTATCTGGTTGTTGTTTAATTCTGATATCGAGCAGTATATTTCATCTATACCGTTATCTAATATGAACTCAAAACAAGAATTTAAATCAAAATCATTGGTTTTTTTTACGTCAAAAGTCCTTCTGTGAGAATAACCATATTCTTGCTTGTTTTTAAAGAAATTTTCTAATGCCAGTGTTTTTTTGTTATATCCAAGAATAACCACTTTTCTAACATTACCTCCAAATTCTGAACGGTACTTTTGAAGTAAGTAGTATATAGAAAACTTAAAAACAGCTATTAACGCAAAAGAAGAGATACAATAATTAATTATGGTCCCCGGATTTAAATCATATTCATTAAAAACCCCGGAAAACGCATATACAAGCAAAAGAAATAATACCAATTGCTTAAAAATTAAGGAAAGAATATACACTTCTCTTGTATACCTGTAAACTTCGTAAAATTTTGATCCCAGTGAAAGAATTACCCAAGTAATAGAGATATAGGAAATAAACACAAAAGGGTTTACTTCATTTAAAAAATATCTGGTAGCAAGCAAATTAATAATTAACAAGTCTATTCCATAGGAAATAGGTCTTAAAAATCCAGAGTATCTGCCATGTTTAAATAAGCTCACTACCGTTTAATATGATTTGTAAAGTCTTTATGTTCGCTCCTGTATAGTTCTTCTTCAGAAAGATTTTTAAAGTAATCAAAAGTAATCTTCATTCCTATTGACCTGTCTACTTTTGGCGACCAGTCTAATAATTTTTTAGCTAATGTTATATCAGGTTGTCTTTGCATGGGGTCGTCTGCAGGAAGATCTTTATAAATAACTTTTTGGTTAGTGCCTGTTAATTTAATAATTTCCTCGGCAAAATCTCTAATACTAATTTCATGAGGGTTGCCAATATTTACGGGATATGAATAATCGCTAAACAGCAATCTAAAAATACCTTCAACCTGATCGTCGACATAACAAAAAGATCTTGTTTGTGAACCATCTCCAAAAATAGTTAAATCTTCGCCTCTTAAGGCCTGACCCATAAATGCCGGAATTACTCTACCGTCGTTTAATCTCATTCTTGGTCCGTAGGTGTTAAAAATTCTAACTATTCTAGTCTCCAAACCGTGAAACCTGTGGTAAGCCATGGTAATGGATTCCTGAAAGCGTTTGGCTTCGTCATAAACCCCGCGCGGGCCAATGGTATTAACGTTGCCATAATAGTCTTCGCTTTGCGGATGCACCAAAGGATCGCCGTAAACCTCAGAAGTGGATGCGATTAATATTCTGGCATTTTTCACCTTGGCTAAACCCAATAAATTGTGGGTGCCTAATGATCCTACCTTTAAAGTTTGAATAGGAATTTTTAAATAATCGATAGGGCTAGCCGGAGAGGCAAAGTGTAAAATGTAATCTAGCTTTCCGGGCACATGAACAAATTTAGACACATCATGATGGTAGAACTCAAAATGTTCTAAAGGAAAAAGGTGCTCTATATTTTTAAGGTCTCCGGTGATAAGATTATCCATTCCTATCACTTTAAACCCTTCTTTTATAAATCTGTCACATAAATGCGACCCTAAAAACCCGGCGGCACCTGTTATTAAAACTGTTTTCATTTTTTTTCTGTAAGAGTTGGTAATTTATTGGCTGGCGTTTCCGGTGCCAATTTCGTAACATTCAAAACCAATAGATTTTAGCATTTCATGGTCTAATAACCTTCGGCCATCAAAAATAAATGCCGGTTTCAACATATGATCGTATATTTTTTGCCAGTTGTATGCTTTAAACTCATCCCATTCTGTTAAAATTGCAATGGCATGGGCATCTTTCATAGCTAAATAAGGATCTTTTTCTACTTTCAATAGCGCTCTATTCTGTTTGGGATCTCTTGAATTTAAATACTCTAAATCTGAGAAGATTTGCTCTTCGCTAACTTTTGGATCATAAACCGTTATTTTGGCGTGTTCATTTAACAAATTATCAGCTACAGTAATTGCCGCAGATTCTCTGGTGTCGTTGGTGTCTTTTTTAAAAGCCCAACCCAAGAAAGTAATCTTTTTTCCTGAAACTGTATTGTAGAGCGTATTGATAATATTATCTGAAAATCTGTTTTTTTGATGGTTGTTCATTAAAACTACCTGTTCCCAGTAATTTGCTACCTCATCAAGGCCGTAAGACTTGGCGATATATACCAAATTAAGGATGTCTTTTTGAAAGCACGAACCACCAAAACCAACAGAGGAACTGAGAAATTTTGGGCCAATTCGGCTATCCATACCAATGGCTTTGGAAACTTCAGCAACGTTGGCGCCGGTTTTTTCGCAAATTTCAGACATGGCGTTGATTGATGACACCCGTTGCGCTAAAAACGCATTTGCTGTTAGTTTAGACAATTCTGACGACCACACATTGGTTGTTAAAATATGATCTCTATTTACCCAACTGGCGTATAAATCAACCAATGCTTGCATGGCCTTTTCACCTTCAGCTGTCATTTCACCACCAATCAACACACGATCGGGTTTTAATAAATCTTCAATCGCCGTTCCTTCTGCTAAAAACTCGGGGTTTGACAGTATTTGAAATTGCACACCATTACCTGTGTTATCTAAAATACTTTTAATGGCAGAGGCAGTTCTAACGGGTAAAGTAGATTTTTCAACCACTATTTTATCTTCTTTGGCAACACGTGCAATTTGTCGGGCGCAAAGTTCAATGTATTTTAAGTCGGCAGCCATGCCTTTACCTTTACCATAGGTTTTAGTAGGGGTATTCACCGAAATGAAAATGGTGTCTGCCTCATCAATGGCAGCATCTACATTAGTTGAAAAGAAAAGGTTTCGGCCTCTGGCGTCTTTAACGATGGCATCTAAACCCGGTTCGTATACCGGAAGTTTACTTAAATCTTCATTATTCCAGGCAGCAATCCTGGCTTCGTTAATATCTACCACGGTTACCTTAACATTAGGGCATTTTTGGGCAATAACTGCCATGGTTGGGCCGCCGACATATCCGGCGCCTATACAGCATATTGATTTTATTTTCATTTAGTTAAATTTTTAAAAAGGTAAAAGTAGTGTAAATCTTGGTGTTTGCAAATAGATTGTTTAGAAATGCAAAACGATAATCCAATTTGAGATTATTTTTATGTTAAAGAATCTTCCAAAATGATGATATATTAAAAAAGTATCCGTTGTCCATGTATTAATTCATAAGTATCTCGCAGTTTTTTTATAAATGTTTTCTAATTGATTAATATTATTTAAAATATTAAAGTTCTCATTAAATAATTTTAATGAGTTGAGTGAATATTTTTGCTTTAAATCCTCAGAGTTTATTATCTCCATAACAGATTTTGATAATGCACTAACATTTTCATTACGTATTAATCTTCCGTTATAATTATCGATTACTAGGTCTCGATTCCCATCGACATTAGTTGCCACAATTGGCTTTGCAAGTGCTAAACTCTCTATTATTGAATAAGGTAGACCTTCATATCTAGCTGTAGATAGATAGAGTTGCGAATTTTTTATAATATTAAAAATATCCTCTCTAGACGTCCATTCTAATAAGGTTATATTGCTTTCTAAATTTAATCGTCTTATTTTATTCTTAACAATTCTCAGATTGGGAGAATGAAAACCAACCCCCATCAAAACTAGGTGAATATTATTCTTTTTATTTTTAAGATTGACAAGAACATCCAGCATCAACTCAATATTCTTTTGATAAGATGGTCTTCCAACAGAGCATATGTACTCATCTGGCCAAGTTTTATTAATACTTAAGGATTGAATTTTAACTATCGGTCGTATCGAATTATTAAATAACAGCACTCTGTTTTCAGGATAACCAACCTCAAATAAGGCTCTGTTTTTTTCTGAATTAGATGAGGCTAGTATTTTGTTTCCTCTAAATGAAATCATTTTTTCAATCAATAGATAAACACTCTTCTTGAGTTTATTAGAGGCTGATAAATAAGAATATGCCTGTGGTGTATGTAATACTGGAATTTTTAAATTATATCCAACCAATTTAGCGATTATCCCGCCTTTTGCACTATGTCCATGAATTATATCCGGTCTATGCCTTTTTAATATTTTAATTGTGTGGATTAAACATTTACAATCCCTGATTATACTAATATTTCTTTGAAGTGGGAGTTTAAATTCTGAAATTGATTTGCCATTTTTATCTATGAATGCTGACTTTGCATCGCCTGTGCCATGAATTACTATACTTTCAAAATTACAAGGATCAATACTTTCTAGAATAAGCCTTAAAGAAACATCTACCCCTCCAACAGAATGTACTATGTGAGCGATTTTTACTTTATTCATTTAAATTTAAAGCAATTTTTTTGTTAATAATGAACATAATAATAAGTGAAAACAAATATACCCCGATTTGGCGGTGAAAAAAATTTTCTACAAATCCAAAAAACAGCAAGAGGAACAAAAGGGATATTAGCCTAAAATTATTTTTTGCTTGATAAAAGAGGGCTGATAAAAACGCAAGGAAGATAAAAAGCGCTAAAAGGCCGTAATTCAATGTTAAATCTATAAATTGGTTATGTGTATTATATTGTTTTTCTAAAAAAAACTTTTTCCTATCTTCTTTCTCTATAGTATAAGAATAACATTTTACAAGATTATTTTTGGTGTAATAAAGGCCTTGCCCAAGAAAAGGATTGTCCATGTTATTAAATATTTTGTAGCCGCATTCCCAAATCACAATTCTGGGTTCCCATTCCTTTAATTTAAAAAAATAATTTTCATGAATGTCGTTGCTGTAAAAAACCCTATTTCTTAAATTATGATTAAACTGAAATACAACAATAATAGAAGTAACAAGTAAAATTGTTGCAAAAATGGCTTTTCTTATACTAAAAAGGCTATAAAAGTAGTATAAACTTATAAATACAATTGATATAAGCCCTATCCTCGCTGAAATAATGACCAAGAACGAAAAACATATAATAATATTAAATACTAATAAGCTTTTTAAGTTTTGACTGGATTCTTTATATAATACAAAGGATAATGCAAAACTAATACAGCATAAAAACCCAAGATAGAGTCTTTCTACGATTAAAACATCATTAATAATATCGCCGTTTGTGAAATTAAAGCTTTTTGATTCTGAGATATATACTATCAGATTGAAAAAAGATATTAGGACACAAAAAAACACGCTAAAAATAAAAGCTTTTATTATTGGCGATTTATCTTTCACAGGAAGAAAAACAATTGGCAATATGAGTGCTAATAAAATTTTTTTGATAAAATTGATATCGTCAGCATTCTCAGCAACAAAACATGAACGAATTCCAATATAAGCAATTAGGACCAAAAGCATGATATAAGCCTTGCTTTTTAAGACTTTAAAGTCGCTTTTCTCTATATTAAAAGGAAACAAAATGCATAAAGTGATGAGTAATAAATTTGGTACTATCCTTATGTGATTTTCAAATGGTATGGAGGCACATAATAGACATAAGATTACAATATAAATTTTATTTACAATCTTCACTTCTTAAAAAAATTCTTCTTTATTAAAATTAATAAACTATGTGGCATATACAACAGTATACTGTTTCTTAGAATCCCATAAATCGGGCAAAACCCAATGTAAAAATTATCTTTGATGATTTTAATTTTACTTTTTATTTGGGTTTTTCTACTTTTAAACGAAATACCATTTTCATCAAAGATAACATCTACAAGAACCTCATTGAGATTTTCAACTTTATATTTCTTAAGGATCTTAAAAAAGAATGCATAATCCTCGGCGGCCTTATATTCTGTCGGGTAGAATCCGGTTGTGTTAAGAATTTGAGTCCTAAATACCACTGTTGGATGGATTATAACACAATTTACATAGAACTCCTTTTTAATTTTTTGGTAGGTAGTTGGTAAGTTTGATTTGTATAAGATTTTTTTATTTTCTGAACCTATAAAATTCACTTGGGTCCCCAACAGCATAATGTCTTGATTTTGGGACAAATAGTTAAGTTGTATTAAAAATTTATTTTTGTGACACAAATCTCCGCAGTCAAGCCTTCCGATGTACTTATAGTTTAAGTCTACTATTTTTTTTAAACCATAGTTTAAAACCGACTCTATACCTTGATTAACGGGTAAGGCCTCGAAAATGATTTCACCCTGATTGTAATTTTTCTTTAAATCGATAATGGAAGGTTTTATCTTGCTGCCATCATCAACAACCATTAGATCAATTTTAAAAGATTCCTCAATAGACCTTATTGAGCTATATAAACCTTCTATGTTATTATAATGAGGTATTAGAATTATTAATTCTTTCATTATGCTTTTTTTCTTCTTTAAGATAAACCCATAATATAGCTAAGGTAATCCAAAAACCATAGATCCTAGGTGTATCAATTTGCATCCAGTTAATTGCAAAGCCAACAAAAATCGTAAAAAATAACAAATAGTGAATGTCTTTCGTAAAAGAATATCTTTTAAAACAAAAGAAAATCAAATAGAAAATAAAAAGGGAAAACAATAAGAAGCCTACTATTCCCGTTTCTGAAAGCAGCCTCACATAAAAGTTAAAACCGGGTGGATAGTTTGGTTCATCTTCATTAAGGTATCTTTCTATCTCCCAGTTGCCCTCAACAGCCCATACTGGGTATTTATCGATTAAATAATATCCTTGCTGACCATAACCTACTCCAGCAATTGGATGCTCAATAAAAGTTTCTAATCCTGCAATTATCGTCCCAAGTCTTGTTTTATTTGAATTGTTGTCCTCTAGGTTTTTTACTATTTTAAAAGAATCTATTCTGTCTCCTATATCTTTAAAAATCGCATCTCCCTTCCACAAAAACAAAAAAGGTGTGATGAGTAAAAAGAGCATTGTTGTAAGTATGAATTTTTGGAGAAAAGATTTTTTACTTAGAACTAATATGACCGTGAACAAAAGTATTTCTATTAAACAGAATAATTGCGCCGCTCTTGATTTAGAAATCAGGGCCAATATTAAAATCATGATTAAAAACAATGTGTACTTCCATTTTTTTGAATTGGTTACCAGCCCCTTCAAAATCCATGGAGTAACAAATATAAGATACATACCCAGAAAAGGAGGTTCATGTGATATTGAAGATACTCGTTTAAGATATATATCTTCACTAATAAATACAAGAGGAAAATTTCTGTTTATCCAAACAATAATGCCATGAGCCGCATTGCTGTTTAAAACTATAGATGCAAATTCAATCATTGCGAAGCAAAAGACTACAATTAAACTTGCTTCTATTACCTTTTCAATTTTTTTAAAAATAGTTTTTGTTTCATAATTGTTAAAAATATTATACAAGACCACGGGGGTTAATATTATTGAAAATATCGCGGAAAAATATTGCCTTAAGAACCTGGCTATACCGTTTATTCCTTTAAAATCATTGGTTGCAATACTTGGAAATGAAATAATAAATGTAGCCAAAAACCATAGAGACAGCAAAATTAAGATTTGAAAAAAAATGGATTTTAAGGGTAAGTTGATTACGCCTTTTAACAACAAATAAAATCCAAAGCATATAAACCCAAGTAACAATGGATATATATATGTTTCATTTCTAAACTCCCCTAAATTCAAAAACAACCTTTTATCTGAGATTGTCAGGGGAATTAAAAAAATGGATAGTAATATTAACTTAAATATCGTGTTACTAACGGCTTTTAACATTCTGTGCTTTTATATAAATCAAGATGTTTTTGTACAACCCTACTTATGTTGAAAGTGTTTTCAATTAGTTTTCTTCCCTCTATTTGAAGTTTCAGCCTTAAATCCTCATCATTTAGCACCTTTAGTATTTTCTCGGCTATTTGCCCTTCGTCATACGGGTTAACTAACAAGACGGCATTTTCATTTACTTGCAATTCTATTCCTGAGGTTGCAGTGCTATAGATTGTTGCGCACCCTGCCATCATGGACTCCATAGGCCCCAGAGCAAAGGCTTCGGCAAATGAAGGAAATACGGCCAACTTTGCAGAAGTATATTCATTTATTAAGTCTTCTTTGTTTATGTGACCTAAAAATTTTACCCTATTCATATTCTTAGGGTCAATGTGTTTTGTAAAGCGATGCTTTACACCTTTACCATAAAGTTTTAAAACCGCAGAGTCGTTTTGCTTACAAACGATATTCCAAGCCTTCAAAAGCGGAACTATTCCCTTTTTTGGCACTAAAGAACCAGAAAAAATAACGGTATTCTCTTTTATAGCTTCACCCTTATTTATAATCTCAAGTCCATTATGAATAATTTTAATGTCCTTTTTTAAATCATAATATAACATCATTTTTCGCCTTGTATAATCACTAACAGAAACCAGTTGATCTGCATATTCATACAGCGACGTTTCATATTTCAATACCTTTTGATCAATTTTTAGGTTAGCTTCCAAATTAAAATAATTAATGCTTCCGTGAAATTTAACGATTTTAAATATGTCAATATTTGGCCAGACATTGTTTTTAAGGGTGAGGTGTTCGAAAGCAAAGCGATAATCGGGGAACTCAATAACGTCTATATTATACTCGCTGACAAGGTTTTCGATTAATCTATTTTGCTTTTTCCAAACCGAATTAATATTTAAAAAATCAATTTGAAAAATTTTGTTTAATAATTTATAAAGTAGTGTGTTTCTTGATAAAAAAGGCAGTAATATCCCATGATCAAGTCTCCATATCTTAACTCCATTTACTTCTTCGTATTTTTCACCTTTGTAGGATTTTGGTAAAATACCCACGATAAAAACATTGTGATTTTGCCTAACTAGTTCTTCGGCAATAGACTTTGTTACGGTTCCAATTCCGCCGTGTGATACAGGTGGATATTCGTCACAAATAAAGCATAAATTCATGACCAATTTTTTAGCTTAATTTCAAGGAGTTGCTCTAGTTTTTTTTTATCGTCCTTATAATAGTCTATTAGCATCTGTTTAGTGTGTTTTTCCATCACTTGATTGTAATTAGAGATATTAAACCCTTCTAATTTTTCTCTCATAAAAGATCTTGTTTTCTCGTTAAACGTTTTTTTTAAAACCTTTCTCAGCCAAATATTGGGGCTTCCTTTTAATAGTTTTTGCAGTGCTTTGCTTTTAGGTTTACCGGTAACATTGTATTTCTTCTTTAACAGCGGTGTAAATTCTGAATCAACCCCCAAAAATGAATATAATTCTTTTAATGTGTTTTGGGTATTGTTAATAAATTCTTCAAAGATTATTACTTTGACATTTGGGAAAGCTTCTATGTAATCTTTTACATTTTCATAATACAACCCTGCCTTTTTATAATGCCAAATAAATTCATAATTGGATTTAATTCTATGGTCTTCTAACTTTAATCCTTCTTCGAAGGTTTCATTTTCTCTAACATCTCTAATTAAATGCTTGTAGGCTGAAAAGGCCCTTATGGTTGGGTCTCTCAGAACAATAATGATTTTAGGCAGGCCAATATTCTCTTTAATTAGTGGTATAACATCTCTACTGTAATATAAATAGTCAACACTAGCCTCACCACATATTTGAGTTGAAGATTTGCTGCTAAATAGCCTAAAATAATCTGTCTGGCTTTTTATCATTAGCTCATGAGTCAAATCATCACCCTTTCCGTTTTGCGGTAGATTCAAGATTTTACTCATAAAATATTTTGGCTCCTTAATCTTAGGCAAAAAGATTTCCGGATGCTCCTCTAAATAGTAAAATAACGAAGTTGTGCCTGCTTTTGCAGCGCCAACTATTAAAAAATCAGGTAGTGTTTTTTCCTTTGTCATAAATTCTGAAAGACGTAACAACTTTGTCTTTGTAATATATAAAGATTAAACCCAATATATTCCAAAAAGCTAAACTAATACAGCTTGATATTGCTGCACCATTAATGCCATATTTAGGAACTAAAATAACATTAAAAATTATATTGAGTATTAATGCTAATAAAAGTAAAAGCAATAATTCATTTTGTTTGCCGGTCATGTTTAAATACAATCCAACCGAACCACAAAATGAGTTTACAATTTGGCCAACGCAAAGAATAATGAGGGCAATTTTTGCATTGGTGTAATTATCACCAAAAAACCCTAAGATTGTATTTGGAAAAAGCAATAAGCACAATAATAATGGAATGGACAAAAGAAAGTTTAATTTACTAGCTTTAAATATAATTTCTCTTAGTTTTTTGAAATCCTTTTTAAAGAAATTTTCTGAAATTTCAGGGGCAATGATGGTATTTATTGATGTTAATACAATGGATACTAATGTAGTAATCCTAATAGCGGTGCTATAATAAGCTAGTTCTTTAAATGAATTATATTTTATTATGAAGAATGAATCAATGCTCTGCATTAAAAGTATAAAAAGGGCACTTATTGACATTGGCAAGGAGACTTTAATGATTTTCTTATAATTGATTGAAAGATCTAGCTCATTTTTCGAATTCTGGTTTAATAATTTTAAGACCGAATAAGTAGTTACTATTGAAGTTAATAAAAAAGAGGTTAAAAATGCTTCAACTA
The DNA here is from genome assembly GCF_006494535.1 of Paucihalobacter ruber. Taxonomy (GTDB): domain Bacteria; phylum Bacteroidota; class Bacteroidia; order Flavobacteriales; family Flavobacteriaceae; genus Paucihalobacter; species Paucihalobacter ruber. The sequence continues at coordinate 407,153 of NZ_VHIQ01000002.1, read as the reverse complement.
AATACGATTGATAATCTAAAAAATAAATAATCAAAACACCAATAAAAAATATCACCAACCTAAAAATACTTCGATAAATTTCCGAGGCTTTAATTTTATTTAAAATCCTAAACATTTCAAAATTTAGAGAGGCCAGAAAATACACAAAGGCAAAAGAAACTGTTTTTGTTATTAATGGATATATGTTTTCCTTTCCTAAAATCTTTTGGTATAAACTTTCTGGAATAACAAAGGTTAAAGTCAAAATAAAAAGATAAATACAAAACGATATCAGCATGTATTTTATGTATAACTTTTTTAAATTAGCTGTATTACCATCTACGAGTATTTTTGATCCCAGTTGATAAATTGATTGATTTGCCCCAAATAAGCAAATTGTGCCGAAAATCAGGAGTATATTATTAGCAAAATTGTATTCGCCAACTAATTCTTCAGGGAAAAAATTAGTGATAAAAAGAATAAGTATATAAGTAATTAATATTCCTAAACCTTTAATAAAAATAACTTGAAAACTATTAAAATTGAATTGATCTAAATTGGATAATTTAAATTTCATTAAATGCAAAAGGTTTAATTATTTACAGGTTATTAAAAATTAATTGAACCATTATATAGACGGTTTCAAAATTCACTTCTTTTTGATTACACAAACTTTTTCTGAATCCTTTTTATAATAATATTTTTTACCAATTGGGTGAAAAATGCTTTTTCCTAACTTGTATTTAATAGACTTTTCTGGTGCATGAAACCGAATCCATTCAATATTCGATGCAAGGTAGGCCTCATCAGATAACATATTTGGAGTCGAAAATTTACCTGTTAAATAAAATTGTTTTAGAACATTTCTAGTATTGACTACTTTATTACTCGACATTCTTCCGGATTTATTATCGCCAATACCATTGTCTAATAAATCCTCAATAATATACAACCCTCCTTTTTTTAGTTTTTTAAAAAAATAACTGAGAGATGTTTGCTGGTGGTCTGGAATATGGCTCCCATCATCAATAATTATATCAAATTCATCGATTCCTGATTTCTCCATAAAGTAGTCCAGTTGCTTTATAGTTCCCTGATCAATAACAAAAGTTTTAATTCTATCATTGTCCAGGTATGAACATTCATTAATATCAATTCCAAATATTTTAGCATTACTGAAGTATTCATACCACATTTTAATTGAAGCGCCTCCTGAATTTTTGCCATGTACTATATCGGCTCTCCAATTCTTTCCGGTAACTCCCAAACCAATTTCTAAAAAGTTAATATGAGATTCCCTAAAATTATCCAAATATGGTTCATAAATATCTGTATAATTATGAGGATTCCATTTTTGACTTGGGCCTTCGGTTCCTTTATCAGTTCCGAAATGATTGGCTATTTCTGTTAGAGATTTTTTCATTTTATATGTTTTTGCAATCGGGTAAATTTATTTGATAATAAAAAGAATTTCAATAATTGGTCAAATTCTCCAATTTCCGATTTAACCAGACTCTCCCAATTATATAAGGATCATATTTGCCTTCAGCATCAGCTTTTAGTCTAATAATTTTAGTGTATTCTTCTGGCTCAACATTAATATTTGGTTCAAAATATTTTGAAAATATAGAATCTGAAATTATTAAATTCTTGTCTTCAAATATAAATTTGATTGCAATTAATTCGATGTTTTTTTGTTCAGAATTATTACCAAAATCTATTCTAAGCCTAGTCGGGATTGTATCCTTAGGAAGTTCAATTCTAATGTTTTGAATTGTTTCGCTCCCTTTTACTGACACTCCAATAGCTTGCTCTCCAATAAAATATTTCTCAAATGAATCAGTTAAGTAAAAAACACTGAAAACATCGTCTTTTGATACTTTTACCTCTAATTCAACATTAAAGTTATCTGAAAAATCACTAGTATAAAATTGTTCGTTTATTGGCTTTTCAACCTGAGGAGGTTGATTTTTTGTGTTGTTTCTGCAACTAAACGAAATAGAACATGTCAAAAGAATATAAATTATTAGGTTTTTCATTTTGTCGATATTATAACACCATTTTTGCTGCACCTGTTTTGTAAGAAACAGGATCAAAAAGAGTTAAGTTGTTTGTAAAATAATTGACGCAATAAATATCTGTCATTGATGGTTATGGTTACTTTAATTTATTGCTTTTGAGTGATCAGATTGATAATTTATTTGTTTTATTCTACGTAATTTGTCGATGTTTGTTGGTTTTAATTTTAGATTCTATTTCATATATTTAAAATTCAAATAATAATATGTGTAATCTCAGCTTAAATTGGAGATTTTTTATTTATTAATATACCAATTATATATATTCTCAATTCCATCCGCTAATGAAAGTTTATGCTTCCATCCCAAACTATTTAACTTTGAAACATCTGTTAACTTTCGCATCGTCCCATCGGGTCTATCGATATTAAAAACTAAATTTCCTTTAAAACCAACGATGTCTTTAATAATTTCTGCTAAATTTTTAATGGAAATATCTTCACCGGTTCCAATATTAATATGCGTATTTCTAATCTCATACCCACTGCCTTCGGCATCTTCCCTAGGGGAAGAGTTTATTATGTCTTTAAAATCTCCTTTTTCCATTAAAAACACGCATGCATCGGCCATGTCTTCAGACCATAAAAATTCTCTTCTAGGTTTACCACTCCCCCAAACCTCTACACTGTGCGCCGTTACTCCAAACTTCGAGAGGTAATCTGTAGCTTCTTCCAGATTTTTTAAGCCTAAATCTTTTAAAACTTCTTCTGTTTTATTTTCGCTTAGCAATTTAGCAAGGTGAATTTTTCTGAGAAGTGCCGGTAATACGTGCGATTTCTCTAAATCAAAATTATCGTTAGGGCCATAAAGATTGGTTGGCATTACCGATATGAAGTTGGTACCGTATTGTAGATTATAACTTTCGCACATTTTAATGCCGGCTATTTTAGCAATGGCATAAGGTTCGTTAGTGTACTCAAGTGTATTAGTTAATAGATACTCTTCTTTCATGGGTTGGGGACAATCCTTAGGATAGATACAAGTACTCCCTAAGAAAAGTAGCTTTTTAACACCGTTTAAGTAGCTTTGATGAATAACATTATTTTGAATCATCAAATTTTCATAGATAAAATCTGCCCTGTAAATGTTGTTAGCAACGATTCCTCCTACTTTGGCTGCGGCTAAAAAAACGTATTCTGGTTTTTCGGATGAGAAGAATTTCTGAACGGCCACTTGATTGCTTAAATCCAATTCAGAGCTAGTTCTACCAATGACATTAGTGTAACCTTTACTTTGAAGCGTTTTTAAAATAGCGCTTCCTACCAATCCGCGGTGACCGGCCACATAAATTTTTGAATCTTTGTTCATCACAAATGTTTATTCGAAGTAATTTTTAATCTTGTACCCGCCTTCTTTTAAGTACTGCTGCTTTTCCATTAATTTTAAATCACTGGTCATCATGTCTTCAACAAGATTTTCTAGGTTGTATTGTGGTACCCAGCCTAATTTTTCTTTTGCTTTTGTGGCGTCTCCTATTAGCAAATCTACCTCTGTTGGTCTAAAATATTTTGGATCTACTGCTACCACTTCTTTTCCTATTTCTAATTGATATAAAGGGTTATTACAGGACTTAACATATCCCCTTTCATTTTCGTTTTTACCTTCAAAAGTTAATTCAACACCAATATGTGCAAAGCTCATTTTAACAAAGTCGCGCACTGAGGTTGTTTTTCCTGTGGCAATTACCCAATCTTCGGGTTGGTCTGCTTGTAAAATCATCCACATCATCCTTACATAATCTTTAGCATGACCCCAATCTCGTTTGGCATCTAAATTCCCTAAATAGAATTTATCTTGCAAGCCTAGCGCTATTTTCGACGTGGCTCTGGTGATTTTTCTGGTAACAAAAGTTTCACCTCTTATTGGAGATTCATGATTGAAAAGTATGCCATTACATGCGTAAATACCATAGGCTTCCCTGTAATTAACGGTAATCCAGTAAGCGTACATTTTAGCTACAGCATAAGGACTTCTTGGATAAAATGGCGTGGTTTCGGTTTGTGGAATTTCTTGAACCTTGCCGTAAAGCTCAGAAGTTGAGGCTTGATAGATTCTTGTTTTCTTCTCCATGCCCAACAACCGAATGGCTTCCAAAATTCGCAATGTCCCCAAAGCATCGCAATTTGCGGTATATTCTGGCATTTCGAAAGAAACCTGAACATGACTCATGGCCGCCAAATTGTAAATCTCGTCTGGCTGTACTTCTTGTATGATTCTTGTTAGATTGGTACTATCTGTTAGGTCTCCGTAGTGTAAAAAGAAATTCTGATTTTCTACATGCGGGTCTTGGTATAGGTGATCTATTCTATCGGTATTAAACATTGAAGATCTTCTTTTAATACCGTGGACTACATATCCTTTTTTCAACAAAAATTCACTTAAATAAGCGCCATCTTGTCCGGTTACTCCCGTAATAAGTGCTGTTTTTTTATTCATAGTATACCTTAAAACTATAATTTAACGTCGTGATTTGCAAATGTATTGTTTTTGTTAGTTTAATCAAGCCCTAAGTTTCATTAAAACTTCCTAAGAAAGGCCTTCTTTATACTTAATGACAACGTCATCTACAGCGATTTGCCAATTTCTTATGTTCGCACCTATTGCCTTGACCTTTGAATTATCTAGAACACTATATTGGGGCCTTCTGGCCTGAGTTTTAAAAGACCCTACTGGTTGAATCAAATCACTTTTATAATGACTCGCAATGTATGAAGCAAAGCCAAACCAAGAGGTTTCGCCGTTTGGTGCAAAGTGATAAAGTCCGTAATCTCGACTTTGCGAATAGATTAAAAAGAATATGAATCTAGCCAAATCTTCGCAACTTGTAGGAGTGCCAAGCTGAGAGTTGACAACACTCATGGTCTCATTATTATTTATCTTTTTGACTACTGTTTTAAAAAAATTATGTCCGAAAACCGAATAAAGCCATGACGCCCTGATGATAAAATATTGTTCTAAATTGGCCATAATGTGGCGTTCACCTTCTAATTTAGAACTGCCATAAACGTTAATGGGGTTAGTTGGGTCTGTTTCTTTGTAGGGTTTGCAACTTTCGCCGTCAAAAACATAATCGGTTGAGATGTGGATGAGAACAATACCTTGTTTCTTACAGGCTAAGGCTAAATTTTTAACAGCATCTGAATTGATGGTAAAGGCTTCTTCTTTTTTTGTTTCTGCCAGTTCTACATTAGTAAATGCTGCACAGTTGATGCAATAATCTAGTGTATTGTTGTCGAAAAACTCATGAATATTGCCACTACTAGTTATATCTAATTCGGTTTTAGATTTAAAAATAAAATTGATTCCTTTCTTGTTTTCGTCAAACAACGCTTTTATGGTTAAAGCTAACTGTCCGTTACTTCCTGTTACCAGTACATTCATCTCTGCTTCTGATATTTTTGTAGGCTTGGTAAGACCTTATCTTTATCTGAAATTAATAGTTGTGAATTCTCGAATCGCCAATCAATTGCCAAATCAGGATCATTGTATATAATACCTCTTTCTGATTCTTTATGATAATAATTGTCGCATTTATAACTAAAAATGGTGTTGTCTTCCAACACTAAAAAACCATGTGCAAAACCTCTGGGTATAAATAATTGTTTCTTATTTTCTTCTGAAAGTATCAGCGTAAAGTGCTTTAAATAAGTTTCTGAATTTTCTCTTAAATCCACACAAACATCTAAAACACTACCTTTAATGACTCTTACCAGTTTTGCCTGCTCATAATCTCCAACTTGGAAATGTAATCCTCTTAATACACCTTTTGAAGATTGCGATTGGTTATCTTGAACAAAATCTATGTCTAATCCTGTTTTTTTTTTAAAGCCTTGTTTATTATAACTTTCATAGAAATAGCCTCTGTCGTCCTCAAAAACTCTGGGGTGAATGATAAAACAGTCTTTTAAATTGGAGTTCTCTACTGTCATCTATTTTAACGTTAATAGGTAATTACCATAACCACTTTTCAACAATGGCTCAGCTAAATGGTGAAGTTGTTTTTTATCAATAAAACCCATGCTATAAGCAGCTTCCTCAATAGAGCCTATTTTTAGGCCTTGACGTTCTTCAATTACCTGAACAAAATTGGTGGCCTGTACCAAAGAATTAAATGTTCCTGTATCAAGCCAGGCTGTCCCTCTATCGAGTATACTAACACTTAATTTGCCTTGTTTTAAATAAGCCTTATTAACATCTGTAATTTCTAATTCACCTCTGTGGCTTGGTTTAATTTCATTGGCAATTCTAACCACATCATTGTCGTAAAAATAAATACCGGGAACTGCATAATTTGATTTGGGGTTTTTTGGTTTTTCTTCAATAGATATGGCTTTACCTTCATTATCAAAGTCTACAACACCATAACGTTCTGGGTCTTGCACATGATACGCGTAAATAATACCACCATCGGGATTGTTATTGCTCTGCAATAAATTGGATAAACCAGAGCCATAAAAAATATTATCTCCTAAAATCAAGGCTACTTTATCATTTTCAATGAAACCTTCGCCAATTAAAAAAGCTTCTGCTAAGCCATTGGGGTGTTCTTGTGAGGCATAATGAAATTCACAACCCAATTGAGAACCATCACCCAACAATTTTTGAAATAATGGTAAATCCTGAGGTGTTGAAATGATTAAAATTTCCCGAATTCCAGACCAAATCAAGGTTGAAATGGGATAATAAATCATGGGCTTATCGTAAACAGGCATTAACTGTTTACTTACGGCTATTGTCAATGGATGTAATCTGGTTCCGGAACCTCCGGCTAATACGATTCCCTTCATGATTTATTGTATTTTTTTAAGTACCAGCTTACGGTTTTTTGAATACCCGATTCAAAGTTTTCGTCGGCCTTCCATCCTAATTCGATTTCAATTTTTGTGGCATCAATAGCATATCTAAAATCATGGCCCGGTCTGTCTTTCACATAAGTTATTTGATTTCTATAAGACTCATTTTGGGGAACCAACTCATCTAAAATATCACAAATTTTAGAGGCAATATACAAATTGTTGCGTTCGTTTCTACCTCCAATATTATAGGTTTCACCTGAGGCTCCTTTAAAAAAGGCTAATTGGATACCCTCACAATGATCATTCACAAAAAGCCAGTCGCGCACATTCTTTCCGTCTCCATAAATTGGAATGGATTCATTGTTAATTGCTTTTCTAATGATGGTTGGAATTAATTTCTCGTCGTGTTGTCTAGGACCGTAATTGTTAGAGCAGTTGGTGGTGACTACGTTCATTCCGTAAGTGTGAAAATAGCTTCGAACAATAAAATCTGATGAAGCTTTAGATGCGCTATACGGACTGTTGGGTGCGTAAGGTGTTTCTTCTGTAAACAAACCGGTTTCCCCTAAGGTGCCATATACTTCATCGGTACTGATATGAAGAAAACGCTTGTGCTCACAATTTTTATTAAATTGAAACGGTGCTGACATCCAGTGATTTTTAGCTATGTTTAATAAATTAAACGTGCCAAAAACATTGGTTTGAATAAACGCGTCAGGATTTTCGATAGAATTATCAACGTGAGACTCTGCTGCAAAGTGGATGACACCATCGAATTCAAACTCTTTAAATAAATCTTCAATTAAGGATCTGTCACAAATATCTCCTTGAATAAACCGGTAATTATCAAAATTCTTAATCTCATCTAAATTAGAAAGCTCACCCGCGTAAGTGAGCTTGTCTAAATTAATAATTTGTGTACTTTGATGTTTTTTAAGAAAGTCTATAATAAAATTTGACCCAATAAATCCCGCGCCACCTGTTATAAGCAATGATTTATGCTTCATAGTTTTTGATAAAAATAAAAATATTGTAGGATAAAAATGATAAGATCATTAGTCCTAAAGCAATCAAGGGTAACATCACTATTCTGTTTTTTAACAGCCCTGTGTCTAGGCTTCCTTCTTCTTCAAAACCGGCGATTATGTCATAGAAAACACTTTCTTTAATTAATTCTTCATCTAAAGCTCTAATGGCTCGTCTAACTTTTAGTTCTTCCTGAAATAAATCGTACTCTTTGGTTTCAGTTCTTTCTAACTGCATTGGAAAAGCACCATTACTACCCAATTTAAAGGCACCACTTTCAGCCTCATTTTTCTTTAACTCCAAATAGATGCGCTGCAGTGTATCCAATCTTTCAAGTTCTTTACTAAATGACTCTTTCTTTATTTGAATTGTAGAATCTCTAACTTTTTTTAATTTTTTAGAGTAAGGATTTTCAAAGGTTTTAGCAAAACCTTTTTCTAGTCTTGGAAAAATATTATTGTCTTTTGATCTTGCTTTTACAACAAAAATGACTCCTGACAAGATATCTCTGTTCTTAGCATAATCCTCAAAGCTCACAACAGATGTAAGAGAGGTATCAATGGTTTTTATATAATCATTATATTCTAGCAGAATAGTATTTGAGGTTTCAGGCCCCGCAGTTAACTCAAAGTTGATTAACGAAGCTGCTTGAGCAGAATCAATCTCAAATATTTTTGATAATTCATTAATCTTTTGAGATTTTATAAGACCATTAAAATAATTAATGTTATTTGATAGCTTATACTTGGACTCAAAATGAGGCTGCACCAGCATTTCAGAGTAATAAACAGGTGTCTGGGCTCTTTCTAAAAAATAACCAATAATCGCTGATATTAGAATGACAGCTGATATTAATTTAATATTTTCAACAAAAGGTTTTAAAACTAAAATTATAAGTTTGAAAATCCCTTTGAAGATACTTGCAATGAAATTAAAAAACTTCTCAAACAATCTACCTATGGCATTAAACAATTGACCCAAATCTATCTCTTCATTGTTAGAAGACTGTATCGGCTTGTTATTCGATTCAACAGGTAATTTATGGCTCATATTAAGTTAGTTAAGTATTTGTTCTATTATTTTTCTCGTGATGACGTAAGTTGGTTTTACGCCGGTAGTTCCTAATCCGCCGGAGGCTAAAGTACTGCCGGTTTCTAATGGGTTGTCACTAGCGTAATAGGCGTACCTTACTTTAACATTTTCGTTGATGCTAGACCTTATTTTAGAAGCCGCCTGAATGGCCTTTTGGTAGTGTACACCTTCCATTTCAAGACCTATTACATTCCATGTAGAGTCTTTAAAGAATTTTAAAATATCTTTATTTTGAAGTGATGTACCCAATACTGTTACCATGGTGCCTTCAAAAATATCAACATCACAGGCTTGCAAATCGTTTTTGGAAAGTTCGTTTTTAAACGGGTAATTATCGGCTGTACCTTCAAAAATGTGTGCCGAAGGTATCATCACATCTCCTTTTTTTCCATCTAAAATACCGGCTTTCCCCATAATTGAAATAGACTCTATATTTAAATGGGTTTTTACACCATTGTTTTTTACGGGCTTTAGAAGCTCGTCAATAGTCTCATAGGCTTGTTCTCCAAAAGCGTAGTCCATTACAATGATAACTGGTTGGTTTTTTGAAACTACTTTTTCGCTCACCGGCAAATCTAAATCACTTATCTTCAATTTTGAAGTGTCAAAAATTTGCACGTCTATATTAGTCCCTGATTGATCCGGGATAAACGTCATTCCATTCTGCAACGCTACTTTTTTTACTTTATTGCGAAGCGCTTCATTTTCTTCTAAACTCAAGGCTTCATACATTTTAAAGTTGCTTTGGTTTTTTAAAACAGCTTTCAATGCTTCAGGGGCAAAAAATGCATTCATCACACTATGCATATTAGCGCTAATAATGTGTACTGGCCTGTCTAACAAATTAAGTTTTTTAAGCTCACTTTTAATGTTGTCGGCCCATATTTCTCCATGGATATGATGCCCTAAACGTTCTCTTAAAACCGGACTAAATGTAATGGTTCGTTTTTTATTCTCTATTACTTCTTCAATGGCTAGTTTTCCTAACCAATATATAATTTGCAATAGCCTTTCTGGTTTGTCTTTAGTGGCAAATTGCGCATGACTTACTTTTAATTCATGAAAAGTTCGGCCTAAAATATTACCTGTGTGTGTTAAGGCAACTTCGCGCTCTTGCAAAGTGAGTTTGTTGCCTGAGGCAACCGCCTGCTCCAACTTTATCCAATCTCTGGTGGTGGCACCATCTTCTGAAATAATTACTTTTTTAGCAATTTTATGCGATTCAATAAACAAGAATGTGAGATGCGTTAGTATGTCGTAAATTTCAGATCTGCCTCGGGTGATTTCAATATTCATTTGCTCATCGTCTATGCGATAGCAATTTCTTCTTCTTTTAGGTGGAATAATGGCTTTAAAATGCGATTCTGAGTAGCCCTCATCACTGGTGAGATTGATAAACCGGCACTCTTCTATACCTTCCGGAAGTCTATCTATTACATAAAGTAACCCGTCTAACTCTGTTTTTTCTTCTGCTATGGTACCATAAATTTCAGGTCTAAGCAGCAACAAGGCTTCTCTTAATGTTTCCCCAGAAATACCCATGGGTTTGTAAAACCCGCGATTAAACAAGTGTCTCATAGTAATGTACATACGCTCTATGGCGCTGGTACTTTCCTGTGCTCTTGTTCGTCCGTTAATTTTTTGTTTAATCATTGTAGATTTTTAACCCGCAAATATACATTTATTTGATTAATTGTAAACGATGTAAAGCATCGGCAATCTGTCGATCATTGGATAATCTTGGCAATTTGTTTTGCCCTCCTAATTTTCCAACCGATTTCATATAAGTTTGAAAACCGTCGCGTTTCACAGAAGTAATTTGAAGGGGTTTCAACACTTTCCCCTCTATCAAATCTTTATAATAACTATTTTGAAGTTGAATTGATTGATCTAAAATTTGAACTAATTGATGAACATCCTCGGGTGTTTTCTCAAATTCAATCAACCACTCGTGATAAGGCAGGCCAGATTCCGGATTAATTTGCGGTGCCACCGTAAACTCGCTAATTTGAAAATCGATTTGCTGTAACGCTTCATTCATGGCCTGCTCAACTTCTTTGCCTATAACGTGTTCACCAAAGGCCGAAATAAAGTGTTTTATTCTTCCTGTTACAATCACACGGTAAGGTTTTAATGATGTAAACTGAACTGTATCACCTAAATTATAGGCCCATAAACCGGCATTGGTAGAAATAATTATGACATAATTGGTGTCGACCTCAACCTCTGAAATAGTTAAACGCTGTGGCTTTTCAGTATAAAATTCATCTGCCTTGATAAACTCGAAAAAAATTCCCGAATTCAGCAATAACAACATACCTTTTACATTTTGCTTATCTTGATAGGCAAAAAAACCTTCGCTTGCGGGAAATAACTCTATACTATCTACTTTTCTGCCAATCAAAGCCTCAAATTTAGCTCTGTATGGTTCGTAATTTACGCCGCCATAAATAAACAAATTGAAATTTTTAAACAGTTCTCCAACGGGTTTTTTACTGCGTTCAATTAGTTTTTCAAAGTACATTTGTACCCATGACGGAATACCTGAAATCACCATCATGTTTTCTTTAATAGTTTCGTCTACAATGGCATCTACCTTAGTTTCCCAGTCTTCAATGCAATTTGTATTCCATGATGGCAATCGGTTTTTTTGTAAATACTGCGGAACGTAATGCGCAACAATACCAGAAAGTCTTCCCAACTGCACTCCATTTTTCTCTTCTAATACGGGACTGCCCTGAAGAAAAATCATTTTGCCGTCAACAAAATTTGTGTTTCCCGTTTCGTTGATGTAATGAAGAATGGCGTTACGAGCGGCCTCAACATGAAAGGGCATGCTTTCTTTGGTGATTGGAATGTATTTTGCTCCCGATGTAGTGCCCGAAGTTTTTGCAAAATAAATAGGCTTCCCTTTCCAAAGAACATCTGCTTCTCCCGAAACAACTCGATCTATATAAGGCTTTAAATCTTCATAATCTCTAACAGGAACTAAGGTAGCAAAGTCTTTAAAGGTTTTAATTTTTTCAAACTGGTGATCATTTCCAAAAGCAGTATTACGAGCATTATCAATTAGGTTTTTAAAAACGCGTTCTTGAGATTTTGCCGGTTGATTGACCCATTTTTTGGTTTTATAAACAATGTATTTGGCAAATGGTTTTGCAAGTAATGCTTTAAGACTGCTCATTTATTCAAAATCAATAAAATTGGTTGGGTTTACCGGGTAGCCCTTGCTCCACAACTCAAAATGCAGGTGCGTACCGGTTGAATATTCGCCTGTACTCCCGGCAGTGGCAATAACCTCGCCGGCCTTTACCAAATCTCCTTGAGATTTATTGAGCGATTGGTTGTGCTTATACACCGAAATAAGTGCCTGACTGTGTTCTAAAATTAACACATAGCCTGTATCAGCTGTCCATTCTGCAAAAATAACGGTACCGTCGGCCACTGCCTTAACCGGCGTGTCTTTTGGCACAGAAATATCTACTGCAAAGTGTTTTTCTTCTATATTATACGGTGCAGAAATAGTGCCATTTACGGGTGGAAAAAGTACAAAATTTGAAGCAATGCCTTCGGTTTCAAAAACATTAAATTTATCTTCTTTACTCACCTTTTCTCTCAATAATGAATCTTCTTTACTGCGCAAAACCTGCTCTATGAGTTCTTCATTTCTTGCAGCTTCTAAAACAGAATCTTTGTTGAATTCTACCATGGCTACATCGCCTGTAAGAACTTTTTTAATAGATGCGTAATATTGCTCATTCATACTCAAAACACGCTGCAGAGAATCTGTTTTGTAACTGAGTTCTAATGCTTGTTTTTTTAGTGTGGTTGATGAATATCCCGGTATATATTCTCTTAGATTGGTAAAGGCAATGAGTAAGGTTGTAAGTACGATTAAAATAATGGCCGACAAAGATATCAACACAAAAACATTGAGCCTGGTTAGTTTTATGGCAAAGCGCTCTTCAAAAGTATCTTCGTTCAAAATAACCAAGCGGTATTTTGAAAACAGCTTTTTTAATATTTTTCGTCTTTTTTTTCCTGCCATAGATTTACAAAATTAGCCAAAATAACCATTTATTATTGCGAAAGCTAAAGTTTAGTTGAAAACGCATAGATTCAACTATAATTGTTAACTTTGCATCATTAATTTAATTGAAGATGATAGCATCAAACATTTTTTTAGCGTTGGGCCCATGGCAGGTAGTTTTAATAATTGTTGCCGTATTACTTTTGTTTGGAGGAAAGAAAATTCCTGAATTAATGCGAGGCTTAGGCAGCGGTATCAAGGAATTTAAAGATGCCAGCAAAGAAGACAAAGACACATCAAACAGCGATGTGAAGAAATAATTTTTCTTTAACGGAATTTAATAAACGTCAACTTGCTTCAAGTTGACGTTTTTTTATTTGAATTTTATTGATGTTAAAATGGCTTCTATTTCATGCACATAGTCTCGCTTTTTAACAGATGGCGCATAAACATAGCCTTCGGCAATGATATAGCGGTTGTTTGCCTTGTCTTCTATAGCGTAGTTTACAAATGGCCCGCCCATAAAATCGTTCTTCATGCGCCAAACACCTCTGGTTTCAATAGTTGGTTTGCCATCTATATTAGTTTGAAAGATGTAAGGTGAATAAGCCATTTCTGTACTCATATAAGCCTCAGGTTTATCACCTTCAATATATTTTTCACCGTAAAAATCTCTGATTTTTATAATATCTATCACCGTACTATCACCGGGTCTAATACTGTCTAAAGGCACTTGATAAAGTATAAAATCTAAGGTTCCTGTGGTTAGGGTTTTTCTTATCCAAAAGAAATTATCTTCATTTTTGGCATATCTGTAAACCGATGGGAAATTAAGTGTAATGCCCAGTTGCTCTTCTATCTGAGTTGTTTCTTTTAACGAAATGCCGATGCGGCCTTGCTTCTCAACCAATTCTTGTTTTTTAAGCGCCTCCAAAATGATTGTGCCGTTTGTGGATAATTGCTCTAAGATTTCTCCTTCATCTTTACCACCAACCACAACAACAGTTTGAGGTTTTGCAAATAAATTGAGTTTAACAACCGTCTGTGGCTCTTTATTAGTTTCAATTTTTAGAACAATTCGGTTTTTTGCGGCAAAACCGCTAAATACTTCGGGTGGCATTTGATTGATAGAAAACATAGGTTCGTCTTGTGGCAAACCAACGTAAGGTGCCGCTAATAAATCTCTTATGGCCTCGCCAACAGCACCTTCCCATAGATCATTGTCGGCAATGACATTTAAATTATTAATGTTTCCTGATGAGGCCGTAATGGTGCGCTGTTTAGGATCTTTTTCTTCACAAGAAAACAACAGCAATAGGATTAAAAACGAATAAGCTAGCTTAGACATATATGATGGATTTATTAATTTTACTCAGACACCGCAAGAACCATACCTACTTTTAAGTTATTCCCTGAAAGATTGTTCCATTTTTTTAAGTTATCTACCGACACTCCCGGAAACTTTTGCGAAATACTCCAAAGTGAATCGCCTTGTTTTACGGTGTATGTACTTTTAGAGGTTGTGTTGGCTTTAGTAGTACTATTAGCGTTTGGGGTCGTAACTTTTTTAGCCGTGCTGGCAGGTGGTGCGGAACCACGTGGATAAATAGTTAATCGTTGGCCAACTCTTAAATCGTTATTGCGCAAACCATTCCACTGTTTAATTTGGTTTATCCCTACGCTATATTGTCTGGCTATTTTCCCTAAAAACTCACCACTTCGAACTACATGGGTAATTTTAGTATCATTATTAAATAATTGTGGTAGTGGTTTTTCTCGTCTATTAAATTGCTCTTCGGCATAGGCATAAATAGCTTCTTCGTTACTAACAAATAACCCAACAGCCTCAAGGGGCAATTCTAGCACATAAGGCTGGCGTTCAGTTTTTGGTATGATATCGAGCTTGTAAGACGGGTTTAAAAATTGAATGGTTTCTATGTCAATACCGGTAATTTCGGCAATATGATCAAATGAGATCATTTGTTTCACATGAACAGTGTCTGTTTCAAAATGCCTGAATTGAGGTTTATGTGGCACAAATCCGTGATCTTCAGCATATTCATAAATATACATGGTTGCTAAAAAAGCAGGCAAATAACCTGCGGTTTCACGTGGTAAATTATTTCTAATATTCCAATAGTTTTCATATCCACCAGAGCGTCTAATGGCTTTGGTTACATTTCCCGGGCCCGAGTTGTAAGCCGCCAGAGCCAAATCCCAATCACCAAATATTTCATACAATTTAGCAAGGTATTTTGCTGCTGCGTTGGTTGATTTAATCGGGTCACTACGCTCATCAACATAACTACTTACATTTAAATCGTACAGTTTACCAGTTTGAAACATAAATTGCCATAGGCCCGTAGCGCCAACTCTTGATTTGGCTCTTGGGTTTAATGCAGACTCTACAATGGCTAAATATTTTATTTCCAATGGCAAATCATGTTTGTCTAAAACTTCTTCAAATAATGGGAAATAATATTCGCTCAAACCCATTTGTCGTTGAAGTGAGTTGCGTCTGGTTTTTAAAAACCTCTTAATAACGGCTTCCAGCGACGGGTTATACTCTACATTAAAAGGTGTTTTTGCGTTAAGACGCTCTAAACGAGCTTTCAAGGTGTCTGTTGAAAGTTCCGGGTATTCTATAACTTCGTCATCCAGATTTGTAACAGCACTATAAATAGAGTCAAATGAAGATGTACTGTATAATTCCTTAAACCATCGGTTATCAAAATCCAGAGATAAGGAATCGTCAGCAAACAATTTGATATTTATACTGTCTTTAATTGGAGGTATTTGTTTTTCGGTAACAGACTTACCATCTAAAATGGTATCCTTTTTGGTCGCAGTTTTATCGGTTTGGGCAAAAGACCAGCAACCAAAAAGGACAACAATTATAAAAATTTGGGGTTTAATCATGATATATGCTTTCCATAACAACGTATTTTACGTGTTATATTGTTTTTCGAATATAAGAAATTATTCCATGATTGCGGCTATACCCGGTAAAGTGATACCTTCTAAACTTTCGAGCATAGCGCCACCGCCTGTACTTACATAACTTACTTTATGTTCAAAACCAAATTGTTTTACTGCAGCCACAGAATCACCGCCACCAACAAGAGAGAATGCGCCATTTTTAGTGGCGTTGGCAATAGAGTTTCCTAAGGCAATGGTACCTTTTGCAAAATTTGACATTTCAAAAACACCAAGTGGTCCATTCCATAAAATAGTTTTACACTGGTTAACAACTTTATCAAAAATTTCGAGTGTTCTTGGACCGGCATCTAAACCTTGCCAGCCATCTGGAATTTTGTCAACGTCTACTACTCGAGTATTGGCGTCGTTTGAAAAACTATCAGCGGCTACAACATCAACCGGAATGTGCACCTGAACGTTATGGGCTTTGGCTTTTTCAAGAATTTCTAAGGCCAAATCTGTTTTGTCTGTTTCACAAATAGAATCGCCAACATTGCCACCTTGTGCTTTAATGAAAGTATAAGTCATACCGCCGCCAATAATTAAATGGTCTACCTTACTTAAAATATTTTCAATAACGGTAATTTTTGATGAAACTTTTGCGCCTCCTAATACGGCTAATACCGGTTTTTCGCTGTTGTTTAAAACTTTGTCTATACTCACAATTTCCTGAGCTAATAAATAACCAAAACATTTAGTGTTTGGGAAAAATTTAGCCACAATAGTAGTTGAGGCATGGGCTCTATGAGCTGTTCCGAAGGCATCGTTTACATAGATATCGCCTAATTTAGATAGCTTTTCGGCAAAAGCTTCATCGCCCTTTTCTTCTTCTTTATAAAACCTTAAATTCTCCAGGAGAATAACGCCACCGGGCTTAAGATTAGCTACTGCTGCTTCAGCTTCAGCACCAACGCAATCATTTACAAATTGCACCTGTACGCCAATTTTGTGCTCAAGTTCCTTTACAATATGTTTAAGTGAAAACTCTTCCTGAACTCCTTTTGGCCTCCCTAAATGCGACATTAACACACAGCTACCGCCATCTTCTAGAATTTTTACAATTGTTGGCTTGGCTGCGGTTATTCTGGTAGCATCGGTTACTTCAAATGCTTCGTTTAAGGGCACATTAAAATCTACTCTAATTAATGCTTTTTTATTCTTAAAATTAAAATCGTCTATTGTTGTCATTTGGTATGAGTTTAAAACACAAAGATAAAGTTTTCCGTTTTATTAAACTTGGTCATTTCTATTATCTTTGTGCTATGTTGTTTTCAGAAATTTTAGGCCAAACCCACATCAAAAATCACCTTACTAATAGTGCTGATCATGGCAGAATTCCACATGCGCAGTTATTCGTAGGAAAAGAAGGTGTTGGCACTTTACCAATGGCTATTGCTTATGCGCAATATGTTATTTGTAACAATACTTCTGAAAACAATTCCGGCAACGAAAGTTGCAACCTAAAGTTTAAAAATTTTGGGCATCCCGATTTGCATTTTGCCTTTCCGGTTACTACCACAAACAGCGTGAAAAACCATCCGGTATCAAATAATTTTATGGAAGAGTGGCGCAAGCTTTTAAATGAACAACCTTATGGAAATTTATTTGACTGGTACAAAATTTTAGGCGTTGATAACAAACAAGGGCAAATTGGCGTGGACGAAGCACAGGATATTGTTAAAAAATTATCTCTAAAATCATATGAAGGCGGATACAAATTCATGATTATCTGGATGGCAGAAAAAATGAATATCGCTTGTGCCAACAAATTATTGAAACTTATTGAAGAGCCGCCAGACAAAACAGTTTTTATTTTAATTGCTGAAGACGAGTCACAAATTATTAACACTATTAGGTCTCGCTGTCAGGTGCTGCATTTTCCGCCGTTATCGCAACAAGTGATAGAAGATGGTTTGGTTAATCAGTTTAATATTGAAAAATCGGTTGCTGCTAAGATTGCCAATCAGGCCAATGGCAATTATAACAAGGCCTGTGATTTGGTATATCAAGACAGCGAAGATTTACAATTTGAAAATTGGTTTGTGTTTTGGGTTAGAGCGGCCTTTAGGGCGAAAGGCAATAAACAAGCCATACATGACTTGATAGGTTGGAGCGAAGATATTTCAAAGACAGGGAGAGAAACACAAAAACAATTTCTAAACTTCTGCATTGAGCTCTTTAGACAAGCCATGCTTCTCAACTACAACGCCAAACCGCTTGTTTATATGGAATCGAAAACTGAAGGATTTAAGCTTTCTAATTTTGCGCCATTTGTTAATCAAAATAACATTTTGGAAATCATACAATCTTTAGAAGAGGCCATTTATCATATAGAACGCAACGCCAATTCAAAAATCGTACTCACTGATTTATCAATAAAATTAACGCGCTTACTGCATAAAAAAAGTCAGGCAACTACCTGACTTTAAATTATATATTTTAATTTTGATTATTTTTTAGATTCGTATTTGGTATTTAGCGCTTCCAAAATAACTTTTGTTATGTTTGAAGATTCTTCTCCATAAATCACGCTACCGGCTTCGTTACTTCCTAATATATATTTGTATTTATTGTCTTTGCCGTATTGCTTTACAAAATCTTTTACTTGAGAAATAACGGTATCGATTTCGGTTTGAAAGGCCTTTTCAAGTTCTTGTTGCTCAACTTGATACTGCTGTTGTAATTGCTGTTGTTTTTGTCCTAACATTTGATAGATCTCTTCCAATTCCTTTTGAGACATACTTTGTTGTTTTGATTGAAACTGCATTACCTCTTTTTGAAACTCCTGACTTAAACTATCCATTCTCTTAGTGAAACTTTGATTGATGCCTTCGTATTTAGCTTCAATATCAATTTTCATTTGATAGCCATTAATCAATTCGCCGTTATCTACAAAACCGACTTTACTCTCTTGCTGGCAAGAAAACGATAAAGCCAAGGCAAGTACTATTAATATTTTTTTCATTTGGTTAAAATTTTTGCAAATGTATAAAAGTTAACAGTCAAAACAACTAAAAGTTTTATATTGACATGTTTTATGGTTTCAGAAACTATCATTAACAAAACTTATTAAAATCGGCTTGCATAGTTTTTAATTACGGGCGTTTTTAAAATTTTTCAGGTCATTGTTCATCTAGAAGCCAAAATAGCGCTTAAAACGCCTTATTTTAAATTTTGTTCTTTTTTACAACATAAATGAGTGAAGAATACTCGCCGGTTTTTAAAGCCGACATGTTTGAGCGCAATCCTATAAAAAAAGACTTGATATAATTATGCTTTCCGGTTTTGTAATACTCAGATAGTAAACTCACATAAAATGCATCAAAATACATAGGCTTGGTTTTATATACTCTCATATGCAATTCTTCGAACAATTTTGAAATTGAAAACTGAGAAAAATGCCAAAGATGTCTGGGTACGTCCCATGCCGCCCAAAAAGATTGATAGTATTTTGCGTCGAAACTTTCAAAATTTGGAACCGCAATTATCAAAACGCCTTGGGGCTTTAAAAGCTTTTTTAATATTTCCAAATCCTGTTTATAGTTTGGTAAATGTTCTAAAACATGCCAAAGGGTAATTACATCAAAGCTATTGTTTTTTAATTGGCTTAACTGAGCAACATCAAATACTTTATTTTTTAATTTTTGATTGGAAATATCTCTGGCCTTTTGATTAGGTTCAATTCCCGTAACTTCCCAACCGTTCTTTTGGCACACTTTTAAAAAATCTCCAGTACCGCAACCAAAATCTAATAAGGCTTTAGCTTCGGTTTGAAAATTATTGATGAGCTTTAATTTCTTCTTTAAAGCAAATTGCTTAACGGTGTGATATAGTTTTTCCTTTAAATCTCTCTTATAATCTGTATGAGAAATATAATCATCACTCTTATAATATTCGGGTAATTTTAAATAATCTGGTTGTGGGGTGGTTTTATAAAGACAGTAATTTGCATCGAAAACCAATAAAAAGTCTTCACCTGAAACAGCGTGATCTTTAACTTTGATATGGTTTTGCTTTGTTTTCGACACCGCTTTAAAGGGTAATTTTAACCACTTGTTCCACGTGGAACTTATAAATTATCTTCCCATGTACACCAATAATACCGAAACATCATTAGGTGAAACACCACTTATTCTAGATGCCTGAGATACGGTAATCGGACGAATTTTACTAAGTTTTTCACGAGCTTCATAACTCATGGATTTTATTTTTGAGTAATCGAAATTCTTTGGGATTTTTATATCTTCGAGCCTATTCAACTTATCGGCATTATTCTTTTCTTTTTCTATATAACCCGAATATTTTACCTGAATTTCGGTTTGTTCAATGACCTCATCGTCTAATTGATGCGCTACCACATAATCCTTAACCGATGGTATTTTAACCATATCGTCAAATGAAATATTAGGTCTGGAAAATATTTTAAACATTTTATCAGATTGGTTCATTGTTGACGAATCCTTTTCTTCTAAAATTGGGTTGATCTCTTCAGGTTTAACGCTGGTATCTTTAAAGAACTGTACAAACGCTTCAGAATTGGCTAGCTTTTTTTCCATGCGTCTTAAACGCTTTTCTGAAGCCAATCCTAACTCATACCCTTTGGGCGTTAATCTAAAATCGGCATTATCTTGTCTCAACAAGGTTCTATATTCCGCACGTGAAGTAAACATCCTATATGGTTCCTCGGTTCCTTTGGTGATTAAATCATCTATTAAAACACCTATATAAGCTTCATTTCGTTTTAAAATAAACGGCTCCCTTTCTTTAACTTTTAAAGCAGCATTAATCCCTGCCATTAAACCTTGTGATGCGGCTTCTTCATAACCTGTAGTGCCATTAATTTGACCTGCAAAATACAATCCTGAAATTAACTTGGTTTCTAATGTATGCATCAACTGTGTTGGCGGAAAATAATCGTATTCTATGGCATATCCTGCCCTAAAAAACTTCACCCGTTCAAAACCCTTTACGCTTCTTAAGGCTTTAAACTGCACGTCTTCGGGAAGAGATGTTGAAAAACCGTTGACATACACTTCAATGGTATTCCAACCTTCAGGTTCTACAAAAATTTGATGGCGTTCCTTATCAGCAAAGCGATTAATTTTATCCTCTATTGAAGGGCAATATCGCGGACCTAAACTCTGTATTCTTCCATTAAACATAGGCGAACGGTCAAAACCTTCGCGCAACAAATCGTGCACCTCCGGACTTGTGTAGGTCATATGGCAAGAGCGTTGATGTGTTAGTGGCTTAGTGATATCTAAAAATGAAAACTTAGCCGGATGCTCATCACCGGGTTGTTCTTCCATTTTGGAATAATCTAAAGAGCGTCCGTCAACCCTTGGTGGTGTTCCTGTCTTCATTCTGCCCGAATCAAAACCAAAATCTACCAGTTGCTCGGTAATACCCGTTGCCGCTTTCTCGCCTGCTCTACCACCACCAAAATTCTTATCCCCTATATGGATCAATCCGTTTAAAAAAGTGCCATTGGTAAGAACAACACTCTTTGCTTTTATTTCAATTCCAAGGGAAGTTCTAACACCAACTACTTTATCCTTATCAACCAGTAAGGCCGACACCATTTCCTGATAAAAATCAAGATTTGGTGTTTTCTCCAATAACAACCTCCAGTCTTCTGCAAACCGCATTCGGTCGCTTTGAACTCGCGGACTCCACATAGCCGGACCTTTACTTTTGTTCAGCATTTTAAACTGTATTGCCGAAGTATCACTAACAATGCCGCTATAACCACCCAATGCGTCTATCTCGCGAACAATTTGCCCTTTCGCAATGCCTCCCATAGCGGGATTACACGACATTTGGGCAATGTTTTGCAAATTCATTGTAATTAACAGAGTTGAACAGCCCATGTTGGCAGCAGCCGCAGCGGCTTCACTACCGGCATGACCAGCGCCAACTACAATTACATCGTATGTGTCTTGAAATAAACTCATTTTTGTTTCACGTGGAACATTAAATTTGGCTGCAAATATACGCCAATTAAATTATTTATAATCTTTCCAAATAATGATTTTCGCGGGCTCGCATAACCGCCACCTCATCATCTGTTTTATCTCCATAGCCAGCTAAATGAAGTACGCCGTGTATCATTACCCTGTGCAGTTCTTCTTGAAAACTCACCTTAAAATCCGTTGCATTATCCTGAACTCTTTCGGTTGAAATATAAATATCGGCATGTAATATATTTCCTACTGAATTGTCAAAGGTAATAATGTCGGTTAATGTATCATGATTGAGAAACTTTTCGTTTAAGTCTAATAAATAATCGTCGTTAACGAAAATGAAATTAATCTCGCCTTCAATCTTATTTTCAGCGGTAATGGCGTTATTGATCCAAGCTGAAATTTTATCCTCGCCCTTCAATTGGAATTCGGTTTCAGCAAAAAAATTAATCATTTCTTTTAAAATAATCCTGTACGCGTTTTTTATAAAACTCGCGCAAAGGTAAGGCTTGTCTGTTTAAAATTTCAGTGGTATTGAAATATTCTCTAGCGGTTGGAATTTGATTAGTCGCGCTATTATTAAAAGTATTTCTATTGGTTTGAGACTCTCTCTTATCGTCTTCACCTTGTTGAAAAGTGGCGTTTTCAAGCTTTAGTAATTCGTATTTTAGAGCCATCATTTTTTGTAAAGTTTGATTGGTAAATCCTTTGTTGATTAAGTCTAATTCAACCTCTTCCATTTTTTCGATGAGCTCGCTAATTTTACCGCTATTACCGTCTTTTCCTATTTTATCTTCAAGTGCCTTTCTAAGCTTTTGTTGCTGCTGATATATTTCAAACAGTTTACCGTTAAGTTCTTCGTTACCGTTAATATCATCTCCTTCTCCCTGTCCGTTTTGTTGTCCTTCGCCTTGCTCTCCTTCTTTACCTTCACTGCCTTCTTTGGATTCACCTTCTTTACCTTCTTCACCGTTTTCCCCTTGATCGGGTTTGCCCTTTTCGCTTTCTTTTAAGCCTTCTTCCATCATTTTGTTAAGCTCTTCCTGACTCATAATAATATCTGGTAAGGGCTCACCCTGATCTTGTCCCTGACCACTCCCCGAAGCATTCATTTGAGACTCCATGTTATCTAAAACATCACTTAAAAAATTTGCCAAATTATTTGTGGCTGTAACGGCATATTGCTGCGATGCTATTCCTTGGTATAGCTGATTTTCGCTCAAGGCATCCAAAGACTTGTCTATATTAAAGTAAACATCAGTGATTTGTTTGTTTATTTCTTCTGAAAGCGCTGGTTGTCTGAGAGATAGCGCAAACAAACTATCGTCTACATGTTCAAAATGTTCGCGTAAATTCTTTTGATTGACAACAAATTTTCCGTAATTGTTATGGTTGGTTTCAATGCCCCTGAATCTCTCCATTAAATCTTCCTGTCTAAACGAAAACAACACCACATTGTCTAATATTTGTCTTAACACCCTGATGTCTTCAGACATCTGTTCGCCGCCGGCCATTTGCATGGATTGCATCATTTGCTCGGCCATTTGCTTCATTTTTTTGGCTGCCTTCTTTTGCTGTTGCTTTGCCTTTTCTCTGCTTTGTTCAGCACCTTGCTGATCATCTTTTTCCTTCTGTTCTTGTTGTTGCTCCAGGTTTTTTTGGGCTTCTTTTTGATCTTGCTTAATACTTTCCTCCTCGGGCTTGTTCTGCTCTATTGGCATTGGTTTTTTGAGTTCTTGATTTTCTTTGATCAACTCCTCCATTTGCTTTTGAAATTCTTCAAAAGACTTATTTAATTCCTCTTGCTTTTCCGCGTTATTTTCCTTGTCAGGCTTGTCGGCTAATGATTCTTGCTCTTTGGCCAATTTCTCAAGATCTTTGGCCAATTTTTCCTGTTTTTTAGAAACATAAAAGCGCTTGGTCAGTTCTAATAATTGCTGAAGACTTCGTTTTTTGTTTTGATTTTGCTTAGCCAGCTCTTCGAGTTTCTGATTAAACTCTTCTTTATTGATTTTATCTTTTAGCTCCTCAAGTTCTTTGAGTAGCTTTTCGTCTTGTTTGAGTTTATTTTCGTTTTCTTTGAGGCGTTCCTTCAACGATTCTTTAAAAAGATCCTTTTCCTGATTGTCTTGTTGAAATTCTTCGAGGTTTTTCTGCAGCTTTTCGTTAAAATTTTGCATCATCTGTTCTTGCTGTGCCTGACGCTCTAAAAACTCTTCCAGCTTCTTTTTGTCGTTAAAATTTAGCTGGTCTTTTTCAATTTGGGTTTTGGTAATTTCCTGAAGCTTTTTGTCTTGTTCCTGAAGCTTTTCAAAAGATTGATTTAATCCTTTTATGGTTTCATTCTGTTGCTGCAATTGCTTGTCTTCTTCTTCATCTTGGGTGCGTTTTCTATAAGTAAAAGTGCTGCTTTTTGCACTTTTAAAATTATTAACTGCATCGTTATCAAACACCTCGAAATATAGCTCGTAACTAATACCGGGTTCTATTTGAAGCTGATTGGGAAAAGCACTTACAAACTCACTAAAATTGGAAGTACCGACGGCGATAGTCTCAATTTTCTTAATGTTTTCTTCACCTGAAGGATAGTATACCAATTGTAGTTTTCTAAGGCCATAATCATCACTTACCTGGCCATAGAAATACAAACTTTGTCCGTCTAAACTATCAATTTCGTGCTTCAGGTTAATTTCGGGATAGGCATCTCTTACTACTTTTAAGTTAAAGGCTAGACTCTCGTAATTTTTTAAGTTGTTATTACTTATACTAATGTTATAATCGTAATTTTTAAATACACGCCTCTCGGCAGTGAAGGTATTGTTACCTTCTCGGTTAAAATTCAAAGTGTCTGTACTATAAATACTAATAGCGTCTGTGGCTTTTGTTTTCATCTGCCAAGTGACTTTGGTGCCTTCGGGGATAACGGCATTTCCAGTACTTTTGAGTGTTTCTGAAGGTTTATTAGTGTGATTGGGATAATTTAAAACCATTTCGAACCCGGTTAAAGCGGGTACGTTTAAAACCGACAGATTGTAGCTTTTAGATTGCACATCGTTTGCCGAAAAATAAAATTCGGTACCAACCTTGGGTTGAGTCATTGTGAACTCGAATTCCCCGGGAGACAGTTGTTTTAAAAAATAGGCGTTTCCGTTAAAGTGAATTTGCGGATTTTCAGGTACTACATCGCCTACCGTATTCACTTTAATGGTAAATGGTTTAGATTCTAAAGCCTGAAGCGATTCGTTTAAAACAAAAAACTGAAATGGCGCAGGCGGTTCATAGGCCGTTTTATAATTTACAACACGCTCATAACTGTCGCTAAACCAGTTAAACTTACCCGTAGCATACGACAGTAAAACAATCATTACCGGAATGATGGCATACTTTAAATACCTAGTATTGTTTTTAAAATTAACTGCGAAATGAAACGGTACCGGACTTAACTCTGCCGATTTCTGATTGATACTTGCCAAAAGTAATTCACTTTCTTTAGGTTGACTTTTTAGCTGGAGAACATTAAGCAGTTTGTCGTTAACCTCAGGAAAATGACTGCCAATAATTTTAGAGGCTTGCTCGTAATCAATGCCTTTTTGAAGTTTGAAAAGCTTGAGCAAAGGCCAAACTATAAACTTTGCCAACAGCGCGATCTCTACTACTACAAATAACCAAAACAGCAAGGTTCGCAAACCCGTATTCAACCATAAAAAATACTCGATGAGCAGCGTTAAAATAAAATACATCAATCCGGCGGCAAAAAACAAAATAGCACCTTTGATAAGTTCATTAACGTAATACCGTTTTATAAACTGCTCTAATTTTGACTGTATGATTTTAAAATTGTTCAATTTGGGTCTTAAGTGGTTTTATACAAACTACTAAACTACAATTTTATTTTAAGCCTAAATTACTTAAATTTGGTAAGATTCTGTTAATTTCGAGTAAACGAACTACTTTTAAGACCATTGTAATTGTTTATTTATGCGCGACTTAAAATATTTAGCGGCTTTCTCTATTCCAATAATTTGTTTTTTGGGAATAAGTCTCAAGGGTTTATGGACCTATGCAACTCCTGTTTATGCTTTTGTGTTGATCCCTTTTTTAGAGGTATTACTTCCGTTAGACCACGAGAATTTATCTCGAGAATCTGCCGAAAGTAAGTCAAAACAACGCGTTTTTGATTGGCTGCTGTATCTCAATGTACCTATTGTATTCGCGCTGTTATTTTACAGTTTTAACGCAGTTGCTAGCCATCATTTAATGACTTACGAATTGGTAGGATTGGTGTTTTCGGTTGGAATTGTTTTGGGCGTTAACGGCATTAATGTAGCTCATGAACTTGGCCATCGGCAACAAACAAATGAACGGTTTTTAGGTAAGCTATTATTATTGCCTTCGCATTATATGCATTTTTATATAGAGCACAACTTTGGACATCATTTACATGCCGCAACACCTGAAGATCCGGCAACCGCCAGATACAATCAAAGTGTTTACAGTTTTTGGTTAACTTCAAGCATTAGACAGTATTTTAGCGCCTGGAACCTTCAGTTAAAGTTGCTAAAAACCCAAAACCGCTCATTCTTCTCAGTATATAATGATATGTTGTGGTATGCCATTTTTCAAATTGCGTATTTACTGACTGTGCTGTTTGTTTTTGGACCAAAAGTGCTATTGTTTGCGTTTGCAGCCGGAATTGGCGGATTTATTCTTTTGGAAACTGTTAATTATATAGAACATTACGGTCTTATCAGGCTTAAAAAATCCTCAGGCCGATATGAGCGCGTTAGCGAAATTCACTCCTGGAACTCCAATCACGTAGTTGGCAGAATTGTGCTTTACGAACTCACACGTCACAGCGATCATCATTACAAATCTTCAAAAAAGTATCAAGTTTTAGATTGCCACGAGGAAAGTCCGCAAATGCCTTTTGGTTATCCAACCTCGATGGTATTGGCTTTAGTGCCGCCGCTTTGGTTTAAAGTCATGAATAAACGAATTCCCAGAGAAATGGTTCTTAAAAACTAGATTGGGGAATTACCCTTTCATGTTTCTGCAGAAGCTACTTCATATCAAAGCACAAATTCATCAAAATTTGTTTTGTTCACAACTTTAAAAGTACTGTTAGGATAACTTTTTTGGAAAGCAATAGGTAATTTTGCCTTTCGTTTGTCATTCCATTTAAACTCATAGGCATGATAATTTCCGTTTTGGTCTTCCACATAATCTACTTCTTGACCATAATAATTTCGCCAAAAATATTGCGATACGTATAAAGGCTGATAAGCAATTTTTTTAATACGCTCAGCCATTAAAAAATTTTCCCAAAGTGCTCCGGTATCATTTCGAAGGTTTAAAGGATTAAAATTATTTATAATAGCATTTCTTACTCCGTTGTCGAAAAAGTAAATTTTTCTTGAATTTTTAATTTCATTGCGTTGGTTTTTATTAAGTGCTTGGAGTTTAAAAATCACAAAGGACTTTTCTAACAAATCAATGTATTTTTCTACTGTGGCTCTATCTACCTGAAGTAATTGCGCTAATTCATTAAAAGAAACTTCGTTGCCCAATTGAAGTGCTAATGCTTTTAATAAATCGTTTAGTAACTTAGTGTTTCTAATACCGTCATATTGGAGTAGATCCTTGAACAAATAGCTTCCGGTTAGTTCCATTAATATAGCAATTTTATCAGCCTCGTTCGATACAACATCTGGATACATACCAAACAACATCCTGTTTTCTAAATCGCCATAGGCTTCCAAAAAGTTATTGTGATTAATCCACTCTTCCCATGATATAGGATACATAGAAAACTCCCATTTCCTTCCAGTTAATGGCTCTTTAATTTTTGAATTGATGTCTATCGCTGAAGAACCTGAAACAATCACTTTTACACCCGGTAATTCGTCATAAATAATCTTTACCCCTAATCCAATATTCTCAATGCGTTGAGCTTCGTCTATAAAAACCGTTTTATTTTGTCCTAACAAATTTTGCCACTTTGTCTTAGAAAAGTCCTTTAAATAATTTTGTACTGTGGCATCATCACCATTCAAAAAAAGAAAGTCTCCTTTATCTTTACAAATTTTCTTTAATAAAGTGGTTTTACCAACCTGTCTGGGACCTGTTACAATAATGATTTTATTGTCGTTCCACCTATCCAAGATTTGTTTTTGTAAGGTTCTATAAATCATCTTTCCAAAATTTAAAAGCTCTCATATTCTACAAATTTAGCCAAATTTGTCGATTTAAATCGCATTATTTAGCTAAATATGTAGAATTTAATAAAAAATAAGGGGTTATTAGATATTTTGCAAGTAGTAAAAAACTAAAAAACCGGATTAACTATCGCTTACTTATTATCTTTGCCACCAAAATCTAATAAGCATGACAAAAGCTGTAAGAGTGCGCTTTGCGCCAAGCCCAACCGGACCATTACATATTGGCGGATTGAGAACGGCCTTATTTAATTATCTATTTGCGAAAAAAAACAACGGTACTTTTATATTACGAATTGAAGATACCGACCAAAACAGATTTGTACCGGGTGCAGAACAATATATCGTTGAAGCACTTGAATGGTGCGGTATCACTATAGATGAAGGACCCAACAAAAATGGCGAATTTAGTCCATACAAGCAAAGTGAGCGCAAACACATTTACAGTCGGTATGCCGAGCAACTAGTTAAAGAAGGTAAAGCCTATTATGCTTTTGATACTGCCGACGCGCTTGACGAGCACCGAAAAAATCATGAGGCACAAGGCAAAACCTTTATCTATAACTGGCACAATCGCGCAAAAGGCAAGCTGGTGAACTCTTTGATTTTGGAAAAAGAAGTGGTTGAAGCCAAAATTAATTCGGGTGAAGACTATGTGATTAGATTTAAATCGCCCGAAAACCAAAAATTGCATTTGCAAGATATCATTAGAGGCGATATTGAAATCGATACTAACATATTAGACGACAAAGTTTTGTTTAAAAGCGATGGTATGCCCACCTATCATTTAGCCAATATTGTAGACGACCATTTAATGGAAATTACCCACGTAATTCGCGGTGAAGAATGGTTGCCATCTTTGGCCTTACATTATCAGTTATACGATGCTTTTGGCTGGACACCACCACAATTTGCACACCTGTCACTTATTTTAAAACCAACAGGAAAAGGTAAACTTAGCAAACGCGATGGCGATAAAATGGGCTTTCCGGTGTTTCCTTTAGAATGGAAAGACCCGCAAACAGGCGAAGTCTCTTCCGGTTATAGAGAAAGTGGCTTTTTTCCTGAAGCCGTTGTTAATTTTTTGGCGTTATTGGGTTGGAATCCCGGTACGGAGCAGGAAATTTTTAGTATGGATGAATTAATCGCAAGTTTTGATTTGGAGCGTGTTCATAAATCCGGTGCCAGATTTGATCCCGATAAAACCAAGTGGTTCAATCATCATTATATGCAAACACAAAATAATGAAATACTTGCCGAACAATTTAAGCAATCACAAGCCGAATTAAGTACGGTCGACAACGCTTATATTACCATGGTTGTGGGATTAATTAAAGAGCGTGCCAACTTCACTTCAGATTTTTGGGAATTGAGTCACTATTTCTTTCAGGCACCATCAAATTACGATGACAGTGCCGTTAAAAAAGCTGTGAAAGATGACACTAAATCGCTGTTAACAGAAGTGATGTCAATCATTAAAAATGTAGAATCAGATACCGCCGAAGCCTATCAATCTGAAGTTAAAAACTGGATTACCCAACAAAATATTAGTTTCGGAAAGGTGATGATGCCTTTGCGAATCAGTTTGGTTGGTGCCTTGCAAGGACCCGATGTGTTTCAAATTATTTTTATGATTGGAAAGCACGAAACCTCAAAGAGAATTCAAGCGTTTATCGAAACTATTTAAAACAGAAAGAAGGCACCAAAAACCAGCATAGATTGGTTGCCCTTGAACTTGTCGGTACTGTTTCCGCTTACATCTAAACCATCTTTATTAAGGTTGTTGAGCATGTTGGTAAAACCGTAAATATAATGCGCCCGAAGTCTAAAATTGTCGAATCCCGCCGTTAATCCAACCACACCGTTAGCATTAAATTTATTGATGTTTGAAATATCTTTAGCCGTTAAATTGGTGTAACCGGTGAGCACGTAATTTTCCTGACTTTTATCTTTTAGTTCCAGCTCGCCACTGTATTGCAGCATGGGGCCAACATCAACTGTTAAATAACGGTTTGCCAGCTTAATATGCATAAGTAAACCTATTTGTGCGGCTGTCATTTTGTACTCCACTTCTTCAGTCGTCAAGTTACCTTGTGGTGACGCGCTGATATTTACATTATTTTCAGACAGTTGAATAACATAACTCACATTATACCATTTATGCGGAATATCAACATTGGCCGATAAACCACCAATCCATCCTGAGCTGGCTTTTGTTTGAAAATTATCGGTAATGATATCAAATTGTGTAAGCCCTCCAAAAATTCCAATACCATTTTGAATAGCATAGCGTTTGTGTTGTGCATTGGTATTTGTAACAAAAAGTATACATCCTACTACTAATATAAAACGAAAGATATTTGCCATTTAATCCTGTTTAATTGGATAAATATAACGTAAATTAGTCATCTGTTCATAAAACACTAAAATTTATAAGTTATGAGTATTATTATTTATGTGGTTCTATTTCTATCCGTTGTTATTTTACTGTCGTCTCTCTTTGTTGTAAGACAGCAAACTGCCGCCATTATTGAACGCTTTGGTAGATTTCACAGTATTAGACAGTCTGGCTTAAATATAAAAATTCCTTTGGTAGACCGAGTTGCCGGTAGATTGAGTTTAAAAATTCAGCAATTAGATGTGCTTGTTGAAACTAAAACACTTGATGATGTGTTTGTAAAACTGAAAGTCTCTGTACAATACATGGTAATTAGAGAAAAGGTTTACGATGCCTTTTATCGCTTGGACTATCCTCACGAGCAAATCACCAGTTTTGTATTTGACGTGATCAGAGCCGAAGTACCTAAAATGAAATTAGATGACGTATTTGTTAGAAAGGATGACATCGCCAATGCGGTTAAGGCTGAACTGAACGATTACATGACCGATTACGGCTTTGATATCATCAAAACGCTAGTAACCGATATTGATCCCGATGCGCAGGTAAAAGCTGCCATGAACCGAATTAATGCTTCTGAGCGCGAAAAAATTGCGGCTCAATACGAAGGTGATGCGCAACGCATTCTAATCGTCGAAAAAGCCAAAGCCGAAGCCGAAAGCAAACGATTACAAGGCCAAGGTATTGCCGACCAGCGTCGTGAAATTGCACGTGGTTTAGAAGAATCGGTTGAGGTTTTAAATCGGGTTGGTATCAACTCACAAGAAGCTTCCGCATTAATTGTGGTTACTCAACATTACGATACCTTGCAATCTTTAGGTGAAGAAACCAATAGTAATTTAATTCTACTACCAAATTCGCCACAAGCCGGTAGCGATATGCTCAACCAAATGGTGGCCAGTTTTACGGCCAGTAACCAAATTGGTGAAATTATTAAACGCCAGGAACGAGAGCAGGGATTAAAAAATAAAAAACAATAAAAATCGTACTGGCAGGTCGCGACCTGCCAGTACGGAAATTAAAAAATATTATTCAGCATCGAATTTTCGTCGGCCTTACACGATGCAATAAAGGCCTCTATGTCATCATTTTTGACTAAATTTTGTTGTAACATTACACTTAAGGTAAGTGCTGCCGCAATACGCGTTCCCGTTTTTTTTGCGGCCGTATTAAACAGTGGTTGCACATCTTCGTAAATGACGGATTTAGCAAGTTCCAAAATTTCAGCCTTGGCTTTTTCCTGCTTTTCTTCAGGCAAATTGGTGTACTTTTTACCTAGTTGTTTAATAATCTCAATAGCCGGTCTTTCTGGTTGTTTTGAAACATTATTTTCAGATTTCTGTGGCTGCTCTTGCGCTTGTTCCTGTTTGGCCCAGGTATCGCGCAAGCCTACTGTTTTGTTGAATACTAAATTTTCGGGTGAGCTATCGTCATCAACATTAAAATAACCCAAACGCTGAAACTGAAATCTATCACCTACTTCAGCCTCTTCTAAACTAGGCTCAACAAAGGCTTCAATAATATTTAACGAATTAGGATTGATAAACTCTAAAAAGTCCTTATCGGCATGTGCGTCTGGTGCCTCATCCATAAACAATCTATCGTACTCACGCACTTCGGCTTTTACGGCATGTGCTACAGACACCCAATGTAAGGTGCCTTTTACTTTACGTAAACTGGCTTCGGTACCACTGCCGCTTAAACTGTCAGGATCGTAAGAACAATGTATTTCGGTAATGTTACCTTGGTTATCTTTTACTACGCTTTCGCCTTTAATAATATAAGCGTTTTTTAACCTTACTTCCTTGCCTAAACTCAATCTGAAATATTTACTATTGGCTTGTTCTTTAAAGTCTTCTCTTTCAATATAAAGGGTTTTTGAAAAGGGAACTTTTCTAAAGCCGGCACTTTCGTCTTCTTGACTGTTCTCTGCCTCTAGCCATTCAACTTTGTCTTCAGGATAATTGTCAATTATTAGCTTTACGGGGTCTAAAACTGCCATCACCCTTGGCGCGGTTTTATTTAAGTCTTCGCGAATACAAAATTCTAATAACGACACGTCTATCACATTTTCGCGCTTGGCAACACCCACGCGATCAATAAATTCTCTTATTGCTGCCGGTGTATAACCGCGACGTCTTAATCCAGAAATGGTTGGCATTCGCGGATCGTCCCAGCCATTCACATAATTTTCTTCAACCAATTTAAGCAGCTTACGCTTGCTCATAATGGTGTAGCTTAAATTCAAACGCGCAAATTCCCTTTGTTTTGGCAACATGGGTAATGCATCTTTTGAATATTCAAACACCTGTTCTTTAAACCAATCATATAACTCTCTGTGAGGTTTAAACTCTAACGAACATAAAGAATGCGAGATTTGCTCAATATAATCGCTTTCGCCATGTGTCCAATCGTACATGGGGTAGATACACCAATCGTTTCCGGTGCGGTGGTGATGCTTTTTCAAAATGCGATACATAATAGGATCGCGCATGAGCATATTGGGATGCTTCATGTCTATTTTAGCTCGTAATACGTGCGTGCCTTCGTCGAACTCACCGTTTTTCATGCGTTCAAACAAATCGATGTTTTCAGCTACACTTCTATTTCTGAAAGGTCCGTCAACACCGGGTTCAGTTGGTGTACCTTTTTGCTCGGCCATGGCTTCGCTGCTTTGCGAATCTACATAAGCCTTGTTTTCTTTTATCATTAAAACCGCCCAATCGTATAGCTGCTTGAAGTAATCTGATGAATACAACTCATTTTCCCACTGATATCCTAACCAGGCCACATCGCGTTTGATGGCATCTACATATTCTTGCTCTTCTTTAGCCGGATTGGTATCGTCAAATCTTAAATTAACAGGTGCATTGTATTTTAAACCTAATCCAAAGCTAATTCCAATGGCTTTGGTATGCCCGATGTGTAAGTAACCATTAGGTTCGGGTGGAAATCTAAATCTGAGTTTAGACTGCGGTAAGCCGTTTTTAAGATCTTCCTCTATAATTTGCTCTAAAAAATTGAGCGATTTGTACTCCTCTGACATAAACAATAGCTTTAAATAGCACGAATGCGAGTGCAAAATTAGGTAATTTTGTATTCTAATTTTATGATATGGGAATAATTAAAGTTGAAAACATCCGCATCTACGCACACCACGGTTGCTTGCCGGAAGAAACCATTATTGGCAGCGATTACAGGGTTGATTTAAAAGTAAATGCCGATTTACAACCATCGGCCAAAAGTGATGCTTTAGAAGATACGGTTGATTACGTGTTGTTAAATGCCATAGTTAAAGAAGAAATGGCCAAACCATCTAAACTATTGGAAACCGTAGCTAAGCGAATTTTAACTCAAATATTTATTAAAGACCAGCGCGTTACAAAAGCAACGGTAAAAATTAGTAAAATAAATCCGCCTATTGGTGGTGATGTTGAGATGGTAACGATTAAATTAACCGAAGGACGAAAAATTACTCAGTAAATAGTGTTAACTACTTATTTTTTTTAATTTTGCAGTCGAAATAGATACCCGCGTACGCGGGTAGTTTGGCATCATGGCCGAGTGGCTAGGCTCAGCTCTGCAAAAGCTGCTACAGCGGTTCGAATCCGCTTGATGCCTCTGGAACCTTCAAGGAAACTTGGAGGTTTTTTTATTTCAAATTTTTAAGAAAAATTAATTAAAGATATACTCTGCAAAAGCTGCTACAGCGGCGATTAGTCCCGACTTTGGTTGGGATTATCCCGACCTGAAAGGTTGGGACGCTTGATGCCTCTTAAATTAACCCGTTAACTCGGGGTTTTTTATTTCTAATTTTTATGAAAATTAATTAAAGATATACTCTGCAAAAGCTGCTACAGCGGCGATTAGTCATGTCTTTAGTTGGGATTTGAATAAGCTTGATGCCTCTGGAACCTTCAAGGAAACTTGGAGGTTTTTTGTTCTAATTTTTATGAAAAATTGATTAAATATTAAGTCTAAAAAAAACGATTCCACCAAAATATTGATATGGTTTTACCGCAAAGACGCAAAGGGCGCAGAGAATTTGTTTTGCGTTTTTAGCGTCTTAGCCGTGATTTTAAAGAACGAATGCCTATCAGTAAAAGTGATTTGACACCACTGGGGTTTATCCCGCGGATTTCGCAGATTTTCGCAGAAACAATTAAGGTAAAAAAATCATGCTGTAACTATCTGCAAAACCTAATTCAGCCGCTATATTAATACAGTTTTAACTAAAGGGCGCAGAGAATTTGTTTTGCGTTTTTAGCCTCTTAGCGGTGGGTTTTATTAACCACAGAGATCACAAAGTATTGCAACAAGAACACAGAGTTGTGTTTTGCCTTAAGATGATTGTTTTATGCTTTGTGAACTTTGCGCCTTCTTTGTGCACTTTGCGGTAAAAAAAATCAAGCAAAAAATACTATTTACAACTTATAAGCCACCTTAAACATAATAATTCGCGGCATAATAAACGTACGACTGTCTGAAATTAAAAAATCTGTAAAGCTATTGTTTTGCCTAAACTTAATATCGAATAGGTTGGTGGCGTTGATCTCAAATCCCCACGGACTGTCTTCTACCTGGTAGAATAGAGAAGCATTTGCGGTGTCGAAAGTATTGGTGATATTGTTGGTTTTATTGTTGTAATTATCGTAGCTATAATCGGCTTTAAAGATGAAGTGCTTTAAAAAATCGTATTCCAAATTCACAAAAAACCGATCGTTTTCAAATTGGTTATCATTACCGAAGGATTTGTAATTATTGAAATCTTTGGTGTAACCTATTTCTAAATTTGGGAAGTTTTTAAATAGGGTTTCTACGCTGCTAGTTCCTGAAATGGAGTTTGAAGTATTCTGACTAGTGAGCTGGTTTACTATTTGGTAAAAGTCTGAATAATTGTAATTACCACTTAAATTATAGCGTATTCTATTGATTTTTTTAGAAATTCTTCCGCTGATATTAAAATTATGCTCCGGTAAATCGAGTAGTATTTGGGTTCTAAACTGATCGATACCATCTAACTCGGTAACTGCTTTAAAATTTTTAAGCCGTTTGTTAAACGATGCGTTGATGTTGTAGTTTAAGTTTCTAAACAAACTAAATTTATAATAACTCAACCTAGCCGTATGATACAAGGTGTTTTCAAGAGTCTCATTGCCTTTAAACACCGAGTTAAAATTGGTGAGCACAAAATTATTCGCCAACCTGTCAACACTTGCAAAACGCGCGTTAAGACGATAGTCGAAGTTTAGTTTTTGACTGTTATTAAATTCAACTTTTATATTAAGCTGTGGCAACCACAAGTTTTTTTGTTGATTGTTTACCTCGTCTTCTTGCTGGGTGCGCCATACATAGGTGTTGTAAAATAAGCCAGGTTTAAAAATGGTTTTACCAAATTGAAACTTGTATTCCATACCAATGTAGGTATTTACAAAACTGTACTTAAAATCGTTTCCAAATCCTGCGGTATTAAAATTATTAATGTCGCCATTGGAGAGTTCTTGTACATCTTCTGTAAAAAAGTTTGAAAAGGCGGTATTGACGCCTGCGCTCGTGTAAATATGGTTGAAGTTATTGAGTACCCAATAGTCTTTTACAATGGCATTAAAACTATGAGAATTAACACGTTTGCGTTGCATAATATTGAACACCTCATCGTCTTCTAAGGGAATTAAGCCTTGTAATATTTGCTGATTGGTAAGCCAATTGGCAAGTGGTTCATCGTTTTTAAAATTATAGGTGGCTTCTAAGGTAGCTGTATGTGCTTTAGAAAATTTCCGGCTGTAATTAAGGTTTTGTTTCAGGTCAATGCCTCTTACATCGGTGTTGGTGGCGATGGTATTAGACTGCGTGGGATTGATGGTGCTAATCACGCCGGTGGCATCGTTATTGGTGGCTTTTATAAAGGTGTTGTATTCTAAATCTTCTGAAAAATCGGGTTTGTAATTCACCGTTAATTTGCCAAGGGTAAAAAAGCTATTGGCCAAGTTGCTATTGCTGCGTTCTTCTGTAAACGGATTGCCAAAATTAAGGTAATTGTTAAGCGTTTCTTGTTGGGTTTGGGTTTTGCTGTTTGAGCTAATCACGTAACCGCTTATATCGGTTGATTTACTAACAGATTGCCTAATGTTTAATGCGCCAAACTGGTTGGTATTAGCGTTAAAATTATTGTTGTTAAGGTATTGCGAAAAATCGCTGTTATACAAGCTAAAATAGCCACTTGCGTCGCTTAGAAGTTTACCAAAACCGCCTTCAAACTCTAAATAATCTCTAAAAGTGAAACTTTTTATGCCTGTATTATTAAGGTCGCCAATAAAATTGATGTTGGTTTTTGGGCTGTAGTAAAATAGGTTAGGATGTATAACATAACGCTCTTTGTAGCCCGCGCCCACTTCTACATCGCCAAAGGCAAACTTTTTCTTATCTTCTTTAAGTTTGATGTTCATGGCCAGGTCTTCGTTATCCTGAAGGCCTTTAAGCATGGGCACATCGTTGTAGTTGTCTAAAATCTCTACCTCGTTAACGGCATCTGCCGGGATGTTGTTTACGGCCAACTTGCTATCGCCGGTAAAAAAGGTTTTATTTTCAACCAATACTTTGGTGATTCTGCGGCCTTGCGAGGTTACGTTACCGGCTTTATCTACCTCAATACCGGGTAGTTTTTTAAGAGCGTCGCGCAGTTTGCGTTCTTCGCCGGTGGTAAAGGCATCTAACCTGTAAGTAAGCGTGTCTTTTTTAACGGTAATAGGCGGCGTGTAATTAAGGGTAATCTCGGTAAGCTGGTCTGTGCTTTCTTTTAAGATGAAGTTTTTAATAAGGTTGTCTGTACCGGTGGTAAGTGTAAGTTTTTGGCTTATATAGCCTAAAAAACTAATGGTAAGCTCGTAGGTTTGGTTTTTTGCCAAGCCTAATTGGTAGCTACCGTTATCTGTGGTAATAGCAAAACGCACCTCTTGGTCGTCTGCCTCGGGCATGGCTAAAATATTGGCGTAGCCCAATGGGTTTTGAAGGCTATCGGTAACTTTGCCTGTGACTTGGATTTGTTGGGCGTGTGTCTTACTTAGAAAAAGACATAGTATCAATAAAAAGAATAAACGAATGAAATATATAAAATTCAAATTTTAATATATGAGAAAGTTATTTATTGTCTCTTTTCAAAACCATACTCATAAATTTTCTCCATGACAAGATTGTGGTATTCTGGCAGTGTTAGTTTAATGCCTTTTGTTGGCGCATTGATTTTAACTTCGTCTTTATTCTTGAAAGTTATTTTATTTGCTACAAAATCGATATCATCTACTTGTAACTCGAGTATTAAGCCTGGTAATCCAGCAAATCCTCGTGGTCCATGCGAAACAGGTATTTTATTAGTGAACCATGCTGTCACTTGTCTGTCTTTTGTGTGCATTTTATCAGCTTTAAGAATTACTTCAGCCTTAAAACATTCATAACCGTTTATTTCTTTTGAGTTGTTAACGATCTTCCAATCAATTTCAAGGTTGTCACTCACCAAAAAAACATCACTGAATAATTTTTTAATGATTAATCTTTTGCTTTCTGCCAAATTTAAATAGGTTGTTTCACCTTCTACTATTGAAATTGCTTGACTTACAAATGCTTTCTCAGCGCTATTATCACTTTTCAATATGGTATTAAGTTCAAAAATTGACTCATTAGCATTAAATTCAAGCCTAAAACTAAGTTTCTCAAATTGGTTTGTAATATTTTCAAATATTGCAGCTGTCCTTTGGTTTGAAATGGTGTCGGTTGTTATTTGGCTTATCACTTTGTATTCAACGATGCCACTTAAGTTTTGTGAAAAACTCAGTTGTGATAAAATAATGATAAACCACTGAAAAATTCTCTCCATATAAAAAGTATTAAGAAATAGCCACGATTAAAAATCGTAGCTATTTAAATTTTTTAACATCCACAAGGTTCAGGTATGAGTGCTTCAGCTTCCCATTCCAGACAATCCTCATAATAATCGGACCCTGCTTGCAATGCAACCTCTCTACTTCTTCCATGAGCAAGATATAAATTATATAATTCCATGGCATTTTCAAAACAATCAGAAGATATGTCTTCAAAACTATCAACATGATTATTAGCACTATTTAGACTACCTAATAAAAATACCGACATAAATACACTAAAAATTGTACGTTTCATAATTTTTAAAATTTAAACCGCCATAAGACGGCATGATTAATACTTAATTTGTTTTACAAGATTTAAAAATTACAAGGATACAAGGCTTTACAAGGATACAAGGCTTTACAAGGAGATTTTTAAATAAACCGGTACCGGATATTTAGATTAATCTATTTGTTCAATGCCATAATAAAAAACCTTGTTATTTTCTCACTATTAGCAAAGAACCTCACAAAGCAAAAAAAAAAAACGATTAAAACAAACCTTTTTTTAAATATTTTTTATCTAACTTATTAAATGTTAAATTTTTACGTCTCGCACACCGCGTTATTACTAAATAGTACGGAAAAACCGTAATGGTTTGGGGTTTTATGGTTTAAATTTTAACGTTTTATTAAGAGTTTGTTTGGTATTTAGTTGTTTGTTAAAGGGTTGTGTTTTATGTTTGGCTTGATCTCCCACGGTTAAAACCGTGGGTTGGTAAACGTCTCTATCACTTACTCTGGCATGGCTAAAATGTTGGCATAGCCCAGTGGGTTTTGAAGGCTATCGGCGACTTTGCCTGTGACTTGGATTTGTTGGGCCGAGGCAAAAAAAAAGAAAATCCTGTATTCAAAACAGGATTTTCAAAATAATGATCAAAATGACTTTATTATTAATTTCCAATATGCTCTTTAAAATTATCTGTTGTTATTGTTGGTTTTAGGTTAAAAAAATCTTCCTTAAAAATTACTTTACCTTTCACGGGTTTGTTAATTGAAACATCATCTAAGTTAAAATTTAAAGCCTTTACATAATAGGTTAATTTGCCTTCCTTTAGTTCCATAATTAACCCCGGTAAACCGCCATATCCTTTTGGCCCAAGTTTTATAGGGATCTCCGGACAAAACCACGCCGTTAACATTTTTGTATGCAGTCCTTTTGTTAAACTATGACTTTTAATACTACCTTCTGCTTTTATACATTTATAATTTCCAATGACTTTGGTTTCGTTAGTGATCTTCCAAGAAATTTCAGAAGCTTTTGAGGTGACTAAATAAATTTTGTCTGAATTAACAACCTCTATAAGGGTGTCTGTATTATCGTTACGGTAAAAGACGTTAAAAGAATTAATAATACCTTTATAACCTTTTAAATTTGATAATCCCAGATTAGTCTTGGTGTCAACATAAAATATTGATGCATTGTCTTTAAAATCTAGATTCAGTTGAATGCTGTCTCTTATAACACTCATATTGTTCATTAACAACACGAAAGTTTTTCTAGATTCAGATTCAGAATTATTTTGTGTTAATTTTTCTGAATTTACTCTATATACCACTCTTCCATATTTCTGTGAAAAAGATGAAAGTTGAAAAAATAAACAAACATAAAGGATAAAAGTTGATTTTTTCATTGATCACAGGTCAAAACATATTTCCGCCTCTTCAATTGTAACAGGCCATCCTTGACATGCAGCTAACACAAAATTACCCATACATGAAGCAGCTAAATCCGAATAACCCAAATCATCCATTTCATCCATTGCGTCAAAAGTTTCTTCAATACAATCCGTTGAAGTTGTTAATTTATTCGAACCGATAACAATACAAAAGCATATTAAACAAAGTACACTAAAAACTTTACGTTTCATAATTTTTAAAATTTAAATTGCCATAAGACGGCATGATTAATACTTAATTTGTTGTTACAAGATTTAAAAATTACAAGTGATACAAGTTAAAATAAAAAACCAACGTTGGTTTAGGTTAAAGGCCTTTAGTTTTGTTGTTGCCTGTAATTAAACTACTTGTAAAATTTAATTGCGCTTAACAACATTACAAATCTTAAAAAAAAAATTTTACTCTACCTAATAAAATTTTAAAAATTTTTTAGTTAACTTATTAAATGTTAAATTTTTACGTCTCTCACACCGCGTTATTACTAGATAGTACGGAAAAACCGTTACGGTTTGGGGTTTTATGGTTTAAATTTTTACGGTTTATTAATAGTTGGTTTGTTATTTAGTTGTTTGTTAAAGGGTTGCAATATTTCTTTTTTACCGCAAAGGCTCAAAGGGCGCAGGGAATTTGTTTTGCATTTTTAGCGTCTTAGCGGTGGGTTTTATTAACCACAACGATCACGAAGTATTACAACAAGAACACAGAGTTGTGTTTTGCTTTGTGCACTTTGCGCCTTCTCAGTGCGCTTTGTGGTTAAACAAAAAATGCGCTGTTTTAGTTTACTAATAAAAGTTGCTAAATTTTAAATAAAAACAGATGTTAATCGATTGGTTTAATAGTTTCAATGCGCTGTTTGTTTTTCTCATAAGCTTTTGGAAACAAACCTTGTACTAATAACAACACTCCAAAACCTAAAATAACCAAGGCGATAATTTTTTTTGTTTTAAAAATAAGTCTGGGTGTGAGTTTATTTTTAAGACGTTTAGCGGCTGCCATCTTAAATAAATCTACCACAAAATAGGTCACCAACATGGTGATGACGAATACCATGACGCCGTCTTCGCTGGTGGTAATTGAATTGGCTACCACAATAAAACCCAACCAACCTAACAACACGCCTATATTGATAAAATTGAGTAAAAATCCTTTAATGAATAGTTTGGCATAGTCTTTTTGAATGGTGACTTTACGGTATTCTCTAACAATCATTTTAAACGAATTAGAGGTTTTTATAAAGGAAATGATTCCGTAAACTACTAATAACACACCCCCAAACACCAAAAAATTTGGGTCGTCTTTTACTTTTTCGATAAGGTTGTTGGTACTGTAAAAGGCAATAGCAATAAACACAATATCTGCGAGCATCACGCCTATATCAAATACCAAAGCGCTTTTAAAACCTTTGGTGGCGCTGGTTTCGAGCAATACAAAAAATACCGGACCAATAGTAAAGGCAAGAATAATCCCAAATGGAATGGCCGCTAAAATATCGTCAATCATTAAAAAGCCGGTTTTTTACAAATTTAGCAAAGTATCGCTAATTCACGCGTTTTAAGCTGCCACCCAAGGCAATATTCTCTGAAATTGTTTTTGGATTGCCATAAACATAGACGTCGCCTCCTGCCCTGATTTTAGCATCTACACTTTGGTTTGCGTTTACGTGCGCTTCTCCGGCTGCGTTGATTCTAACAGTTGTGGTTTGCGTTATTAAATTTTCGGCATTGTAGATGCCTCCTGTATAAATACTGATATCTTGATTCGTGGCTGTGCCTTTTACATCAACAATTCCACCGGTGACGGCACGAATTTTTAAGTCTTCAAGCTCCAGATTGGCATCAACTTTGGCGCCTTCCTGAGTTCTTATTTCAAGACTGTTTTGTTTGATGAGATTATTGGCTGTAATGATACAACCTTCGTTAGCGTCTATTATATTTAGATTGGTGTAATACACATTCACTTCAACATCGGTACCTTTAAACAACTTTTTAAGTTGCATTCTAATTTTTAAGGTACTGCCGTTTTGTACTACTTCAACCTCTTCAGTATTACTTCCGGTAATCACAACTTTGTTTTCGGTTGAAGGAATCAAGTTGAGCTCAATTAAATCGTACACCTTTATGGTTGAGAATTCTTTAATTGATGTTTCACGCGTATTTTGTGCTGTCACACTTCCGAAGAAAGCACACAAAATAACAATAGCTATCATTTTAATTTTCAGGTTCATGTTTTCCAAGTAATTCAAAATCTAAATGTTTTTTAACTAAATCGGCATTTTTAACCTTTACCACAACTTCGTCACCAAGTTGATACATATTTTTGGTTTTTCGGCCAATAACGGCGTATTCTTGTTGATCAAAGATATAGTGATCGTCTTTTAAATCTTGCAAACGCACCATGCCTTCGCATTTGTTTTCAATAATTTCAACATAAATACCCCAATCGGTGACACCGGATATAACGCCAACAAAAGGTTGATCCTGGTGATCTTGCATAAAGCGTATTTGCATGTATTTAATGGAATCGCGTTCGGCTTTGGTGGCTAAATATTCCATATTGCTGCAGTGCTGACATTTTTCTTCGTAAACCTCGTTACTAGGCGCTTTTCCGCCATCTAAATAATGCTGAAGCAATCTGTGTGTCATTACATCGGGATAGCGTCTGATAGGCGATGTAAAATGACTGTAATAATCGAAAGCGAGTCCGTAGTGACCTATATTTTGGGTTGAATATTCTGCCTTACTCATACTTCGAATGGTAAGCGTATCAACCAAGTTTTGTTCTTTAGTGCCAACAACGGCCGTTAATAATTTATTAAGTGAAGCTGCCGTGGTTTTTTTATCCTGAAAATTAAGTTTGTGGCCAAATCTGCCCACAATATTTTGAAGCGCAGCTAATTTGCTGTCGTCAGGTTCGTCGTGAATACGATAAACGAAGGTTTTTTCGGGTTTTTGTTTTCCTATAAATTCGGCTACTTTTTTGTTGGCCAGCAGCATAAATTCTTCAATTAATTTATTGGAATCTTTACTGGTTTTAGCATAAATACCAACCGGATTATTGGCTTCGTCTAAATTAAACTTCACTTCAACTTTATCAAATGAAATAGCTCCGGAAGCCATGCGTTTACTGCGCATTTTTTTTGCCAGGTTATCTAAAATTAAAACAGCCCGGGCAATCTCGGGTTTGGTTTGATATTCAATACCTGTTAACGATACTTCTTTAGGAATGGTCGTTTTAATTCCGCCTAAATTTAAAACATCGCTGTTAGGATTGTTTTCTATGATAGCCTGAGCTTCTTCGTAAGCAAAACGCGCATCGCTATAAGTTACCGTTCTACCAAACCATTGTTGTTTAACTTCGGCTTTTTGATTGAGTTCAAAAATGGCCGAAAAGGTAAATTTTTCTTCGTTAGGTCTCAGCGAACAGGCGTTGTTGGATAGAATTTCAGGTAACATTGGTACGACTCTATCTACCAAATAAATAGAAGTAGCACGCTCGTAGGCTTCTTCATCGAGAATGGTATTGGGTTGCAAATAGTGCGAAACATCAGCAATATGAATACCAATTTCGTAATCGCCATTGTCGAGAATTTTAAACGATAAGGCATCGTCAAAATCTTTGGCATCTTTAGGATCTATCGTAAATGTTAAGGTATCTCTTAAATCTTTTCGCTTAGCAATTTCCTCTTTATTGATAGAAGTATCAATTTGATTGGCGAATTCTTCAACTTCAGGTGGAAACTCGGCCGGTAAACCGTAATCTGCTAAAATAGCGTGAATTTCGGTGCTGTGTTCACCGGGTTTACCCAATACTTTTATCACCTTTCCGTAGGGTGAATCAGCTTTTTCAGGCCAATCTTCCAACTGCACCAGTACTTTATCGCCGTCTTCAGCATTTAAAGTTTTGTTGATAGGTACAAAAATGTCTTTGTGCATTTTATTACTGTCGGCTATTACAAAGGCAAAGTTTTTTTGCAATTGAATCACTCCAACATAGTCGTTTTTAGAACGCTTAACAATGTTTACAATTTCACCTTCTAACCGACCGTTTTTTCGTCTTTTATACAGATAAAATTCTACTTGATCGCCGTCTAAAGCTTTATTGAGATTATTGGAAGCTACAAAAATATCGTCATCAAATTCTTCTGAAATAATATAGCCACTGCCTCTGCCCGATAAATCTAATATTCCTGTATAGTATTGTGTGTTAATCACGGCTTTAAATTTACCGCGTTCCACTTCTTCAATTTCTTTTTTAGCCAGCAATTTATGAAGTGTTTTAATAATT
This sequence comes from Paucihalobacter ruber, assembly GCF_006494535.1. Taxonomy (GTDB): domain Bacteria; phylum Bacteroidota; class Bacteroidia; order Flavobacteriales; family Flavobacteriaceae; genus Paucihalobacter; species Paucihalobacter ruber. The sequence continues at coordinate 362,717 of NZ_VHIQ01000002.1, read as the reverse complement.
TGATTTCTGCTACTGGCATCATCAACATTAAGTATTGCGGCAATTTGTTTGTAATTAAAACTTTTGTTTTTTTCCTTTTTTAAAATTGCTAATATACTGGAAGTAAGATTATTTATTTTGTTAGAAGATTTTTTCTTTTTATTTCTACTCATTAAATTTTATTTCATTAATAACAAAGCTACGGTTTAAAAAAATAACCTGCATGGCTAAAACTAAACTTTATGAACATTTAATATAATAATCATTATTTCTTTTTGAAATTTTAAATAAAAAATGGTGTTTATGATGGTTTGTTAATAGTGCGTATAACTTTTTATGTGATTGTTATGATAGTATTAATTTTACATTCTATTAATATTTAGTTAACATAACTTAATTGAATTAAACTATTTAATTACAGCTAATTTATATATTCTATTAACAACTGTTTATAACCTAAAATAGTTCGAGTTTTATAATAACTTTTATTAAAAATAGTGTTGATTTAAATACATTTTAGTCTGATAAATTACTCAAATTTTCACGCTAACTTTTTTGGTTATTAATAAATAGTTTTGGTTTGTAAATTTGATTGATATATCAAAATTTTTCTATCAGATTTTAGCGAACAGTTATTAACAAGCTATTAAAAACTTATAAGCACTACCTTATTATTTTTACAATGTATTACCTTTGTTTAACTTCAAAAAAACATAACATTATGACTATTGCTATTGGTAACGATCACGCCGGAACAGACTACAAAAACGCTATTGTTAATCATTTAAAAAACAAAGGTATTACAGTTATTAATCATGGTACTGATACCAACGACAGTGTTGACTATCCAGATTTTGTTCATCCTGTAGCAAAAGATGTAGAAATTAATAAAGCCGAATTTGGTATTATTATTTGCGGTAGTGGTAATGGTGCTAACATGACGGCCAATAAACATCGGGACATACGTTCAGCTTTATGTTGGAATAAAGAAATAGTAGCTTTAGCCAGACAACACAACAACGCTAATATTTTGAGTATTCCGGCGAGATATACAGCACAACAACAAGCTATTGAAATGGTGGATGTATTTTTATCAACTGCTTTTGAAGGTGGACGCCATGCCAATCGCATTTCAAAAATTCCGGTTTGTTAACAAATGTCTCACTCCCATCAGCATCATACCGGTAAGGTCAACGAAAATAAATTGTTGCTCGCCATTGTATTAAACATTGGTATTACTGTTGCTCAGGTTATTGGTGGTTTTATATCAGGAAGTTTGGCATTGCTAAGCGATGCACTTCATAATTTTAGTGACGTTATTTCGTTGTTAGTAAGCTATTTTGCTTCTAAATTATCAAGAAAACAGGCCTCTACCAACAAAACTTTTGGCTATAAACGAGCCGAAATTTTAGCCGCTTTTATCAATGCTTCAACCTTAATAATTATTGCTGTATTATTGATTATTGAATCTGTAAAGCGATTTAACAATCCCGAAGAAATTAATTCAAATTTGGTTATCTGGTTATCAGCTTTGGCTATTGCATTTAATGGCTTTAGTGTGTTGTTGTTAAAAAGTTCGGCTGAAAAAAACATTAATATGAAATCTGCTTATTTACACTTACTAACAGATATGTTAGCAAGTGTTGCAGTTTTAATAGGTGGTTTGTTAATGAAGTTTTATGAAATTTATTGGGTAGATAGTATTTTAACGCTTGCCATTGCTTTATACTTAATTTGGGTAGGTTATGATTTACTTAAGACCAGCACAAAAATGCTCATGTTGTTTACCCCAGATCATATTAAAGTTGAAGACATTGTAAACAGAGTCAACAGTTTGGAAAGGGTTAAGAAACTGCACCATGTTCATGTTTGGTCACTTAACGATGATGAATTACATTTGGAAGCTCATGTAGATTTAAATGAAAATATTTCGGTAGAAGAATTTGATGGTGTTTTAAAATCAATTGAAAAGTTATTAAGCGAAGAGTTTTATATCAATCACATCACCCTGCAACCCGAATACAACAAACAAGATCCAAAAGATATTATAGTACAAGATTAATATGTTAACTTACAGTATTAAAGAATTTAATCAACTTAGTTTAAAGCAACTTTACGATGTTTTACAGTTGCGCAGTGAAGTTTTTGTGGTAGAGCAAAATTGCGTTTATCAAGATTTAGACGGAAAAGACAGCAAAGCATTACATGTATTTGGGTATGATGAAGATGAGCTTGTAGCCTACACAAGGTTATTTAAGCCAGGCCATTATTTCACCGAAGCCAGTATAGGTAGAGTTGTTGTAAAGGCCAATTACCGAAAGTTTGGTTATGGTTACGATGTTATGAACACTTCAATAGACGCCGTAAAACACTACTACAAAACAAATGATATAAGAATTTCTGCTCAGTGTTATTTAAAACAGTTTTATTCTAACTTAAATTTTAAAATTGAAGGTGAAGAATATTTAGAAGATGGCATTCCACATGTTAACATGTTATATAGAGGTTAATCAACAGGAACAATTCTGTTAATTACAATTTCCACACGTCTGTCGTATTTGGCTTCACCGCCAAGCGGAAATTTTCTTCTCATTCCCATGTAACGCATTCTACGAGGATTAACACCTTTTCTGGCTAAATAATCATAAACATATTTGGCCCTCGCCACCGAAAGATTTGGTTTGTTGGTTTTACGATCTAGAGCATCGCGCGTACCTTGCGTACAACATACATGACCTTCTATGGTAAAATACAATTCTTTGCGCTCTACAAGAACTTCGGCGATTTCGTCTAAAACCTTTTTAGATTCGGGTAGTAAATAACTATAGCCTGTTTTAAAAAGGAGATTTTCAATCAGAATTTTATCACCTTCTTTAACATCTCCTTTTAAGATATCTTTGGTTGAAGGCTTTTTGTTTTCAGTTTTTACAACTTCGGGTTCTTTAATTTTTGGAGTAACTATAATTTCAACTTTTCTGTTTAAACCACGAATTTTTTGAACATCCGATTCTTTGATAATTCTCAAAAGTATTTTACCTTTTCCATCTACGTTAGTAATGAGAGATTCTTCAAATTCGTTTTCAGCAATTACTGCTTTGATGGCATCAGCTCTTTGTTGCGAAAGTCTTTCGTTATAAGCATCACTACCGCGGTCATCAGTAAAACCGTAGATTGAAATTTTTTCGATGTCTAGTTCTTCTAATTGGTTTAAGAAGAGTAATAATCTATTGAGCTCGGTTGATAAAATATCGTATTTATCAGTTTCAAAATAGACTTCATGCTTCAAATTTTGTTGTGAAAATGAGACACTTAAAACAAAGAATAATATATAAGCTATCCTGCGCAAACTGTTGATTTTAGTTTAAAAGTAAAAAATATTTTTTATCTAAGGTATTAAATATTTACTGTAAACACTGCTATTACTAACAATCGCCTTAGCTTTAGCAACTTCGGGATTTTTTACAGTGTAATATTTATAAAGGCCTTCTTTATAAAAATAGCGCGTAATAATTTCGTCTGTTAACAGCGACATTAATTGCGATTTATTGGCTTCTATAGCTATGTTTTTATAGGCTTCAATGTCTTTTTTAAGCTGATTGTAACTGTTTAATACTACTGCATCCATTTCCTCTTCTTTTGCTTTTTTTAGGGCTTTTAAAAAAGCCTCTTCTGTTTGGGTTTCAAACTCAAAATTGTTCGATGCCAAATATTGTTTAAAGTCGTTAAAGTCGGCATCGCTCAATTTAAAGTCGTTTAAAACGGTTACCTTGTTTTTATAATAGTATTGGGTTGCGTAATTAAATATAAAGTCGTTTTCTAAAATGGTTTTGGAAATAGGTGTAAGAGCCGATTCTTTTAATTTTTCGTCAGGATCAACACCACCACCGTCGTAAACTGTTCGACCGTTTTTGGTGTTATATGCTGTAAATTGTGATTCGCTTAATCTGGTAGCCTTACCTTGTTCGTCTTTATTCCAATAATCTAATGCCTGGATACATCTTCCTGAAGGCGTGTAATATCTGGAAATAGTAATTTTCATTTGAGTACCGTAGTTGAGCGGTTTTGGTCTTTGTACCAAGCCTTTACCAAAACTTCTGGAGCCAACTATTACACCGCGGTCTAAGTCTTGTAGCGCGCCGGAAACAATTTCGCTGGCCGAAGCACTTCGGTCGTCAATAATGACCACCACAGGGATTTCAGTATCAAAAGCTTCACGTTGTGTGAAATAGGTTTGGTTATACTTTTTAATTTTAGATTTTGTGGTAACGACCAAGGTGTTTTGCGGTACAAAAATGTTTACGATGTTCACAGCTTCCCGCAACAGACCACCCGGATTTCCACGTAAATCAAGAATTAACTTATCTGCACCTTGATTTTTTAAATCTCGCAATGCATTAATGGTTTCGGCTGAGGCCTTTTCGTTAAATTTTCTCAAAACAATATAGCCAACGTTGCCGTCTATTAAGCTGTAATGCGTTACAGCTTTATCTGCGCTTCCAGATCTGGTAATGGTTACATTTTCAGTTTTTCCTTGTCTTAAGTAGGTTAAATTTACGGTACTACCTGCGGCGCCTTCCAGTAAATTTCCGGCATCGTCGTTAAAGTCGGCAACGGTGATGTTATCAACTTTAATTATTTCATCTCCGGCTTTTAGTCCGGCTTTATCTGCCGGCATATCTCTGAAAGGTTCAACAATGATAAGTCTGTCTTTTTTGGTTTTTACCGTGGCACCTATACCTGTAAAATCATTGGTTTGATTGAGCCTTGCTGTTTGTACGTCTTGTTCGTTATAGAATTGTGTATATGGATCCAGTTCATTCAACATGTTTTTAATGGCTGTATCCATCAATTCTGCCGGATTGGTTTCGTCAACATAATTCATGTTGATTTCCTTGTAAAGGGTGGTGAAAATTTCTATTTGTTTGGCTACTTCAAAAAGATTGTTTCTAAACGCAGTTCCGGTGAAGAACACCACAACAAGAAGAACCGGCATCAAGAACTTAGTTTTTAAAATGTATTTTTTCATCTGTTTGGTTTCTTTTATATGACTTTGCTTCAAATGTCTGATCCATTTTAGCTAATGTGATTTTTAGTCAAAAATCACACCATAAATTTAAACAACCTTTTCTTTAAATTTCTTAAACAGTAATTTCATTTTTGAATCTAGAAATTTAAGATTGGGCATTTCTTTGTCTATATACAAAATCATAAACGCATAATGTTTTGAAGTATTGCTAAAATAATGAGCCTTATTAAGTCTGTAAGCCTCGCGCATGAGTCGTTTAATACGGTTTCTGTCTACCGCTTTTTTAAAGTTTCTCTTGCTTACATTCACACCGGTTTTTAACAAAGCATTGTCCTCAAATTGCGTTTCTAAATACACTAATTTTAAAGGATATATAGTAACTGTTTTACCCTTTTCAAAAAGCTGCGTTATAAGTTTTTTGCTTTTGAGTTTTTCGATTTGGCTATAAGATGTATCTATAGGCTTCATGGATGTAAAAGTAGGAAAATGTAGCTATATAACCCTTTAATCTATCACATGACCCAAATCATAGTTTAAACTCAGCTTTTTATATAATTTAACCCTTTACTAATTAATAAATTAAAATATCATGGGAAGTTTAGACGTATCTGTGCTTAATAAAAAGAAAGACAAAGCCCATTATATTCATCAGCTTTTAAAAGATATAGAAGCATTAGATATGATGATTGATCAAAACTTAATTGAGAAGACACCCATAAGAATTGGGGCAGAACAGGAATTTTGTTTGGTAGATCATGAATTCATGCCTCAAAAAAATTCACTTCAGGTACTTGAAACCATAAATGACGAACATTTTACAACAGAAATAGGACAGTACAATTTAGAAATCAATTCAGACCCTATTTTATTTGATAAAGATTGTTTTTCAAAACTTCATAAACAATTAAAAGAGTTGTTAGAAAAGGCAAAAACTGCAGCGGCCGAGCACGATACCAGAATTTGTTTAACAGGTGTGTTACCTACGCTCAGAATTCCGCATGTTTCTGAAGATTATATGACCAAAATTAAGCGCTACGCGGTATTAAACGAAGCCATAAAGGATTCGAGAGGGCAGGATTTCTACATTCACATTAAAGGGGTTGATGAACTGAATTTTTTAAGTGACTCGGTGATGCTTGAGGCTTGTAACACTAGTTTTCAAACACATTTACAAGTTAATCCGGATAATTTTATAGATACCTATAATTGGGCTCAGGCAATTTCGGGTCCGGTTTTAAGTGTTTGTACCAATTCGCCCCTATTATTCGGTAAAGAGTTATGGGCAGAAACGCGAATTGCTTTATTTAACCAAAGTGTTGATACCCGAGCCAACTCATTTGTTTTAAACGAAAAACAATCTAGGGTTAGTTTCGGAACACATTGGGAAAAGGGAACGGTTTCCAGTATTTTTAAAGACAACATTTCAAAGTTTAGAAGCCTCTTGACTTCGGAATTTGAAGGCAATAGTGTTGATGTTTTAAAAAGCGGGACCATTCCCAAACTGAAAGCTTTAAACCTTCATAACGGCACGGTATACCGATGGAATCGCGTTTGTTATGGTGTTGGAGATGGAAAACCTCATCTTAGAATAGAGTGTCGTTATTTACCATCCGGCCCAACTTTAACAGACGAAATAGCTAATATGATGTTTTGGGTTGGCCTTGTTGTTGGTCAATCTAAAGAGTATGAGAAAATTCAGGACAAAATGGATTTTAGAGATGTGCGTTCTAATTTTTACAAAGCGTGTCGCTATGGTGTAGAATCTATTTTGACCTGGAATGGCAAAAAAATAGCAGCGAAGGATTTGATTTTAGATGAACTGTTACCAATGGCTTATCGCGGATTGTACAAAGCGGGGATTTCACCCAAAGATGTAGAACATTATCTCACCATCATTGAAAACAGATTAAAATCATGGACAGGTTCTGAATGGATGGTAAAAAGCTATAGAAACCTTCAAAAGTCAAAAAAATCTTTCGAAGCCTTACAGGTGCTAACTTCTTATATGTATGAAAAACAAGAACACGATTACCCGGTAGATAGTTGGACCTTGTTAGAAGAAGGCATGATGTCTCACTTCAACATCAAACGTATTGTAAAGCATAATATGAACGCCAAAATATTTTCTGTAGGAGAAAAAGACAGTCTTGAATTAGTACTTCATATTATGCAATGGAATAACATTCATCATATACCGGTAATCAATAATCAAAAAGAAATTATTGGTATTTTAAGCTGGAAAGACATTCAAGGTGTAGAAAACGATGAATTGCTTGTTAAGCAAACCGTAAAAGATTTAATGAAAACAACAATCATCACTGTAAGACCAGATCAAACCATTAAAGAAGCCAAAGATCTTATGAAGCTAAATAATATCAGCTGTTTACCGGTTATTTACAAAGGTAAATTGGTAGGTATTATAACTAGCAATGATATTTAGATATATGACCCAAATCACAGAAATTGACATACCAATAAATACGACGATTGACAGAATCTTACATAAAATTGAAGGTGATCAATCAGGACCGGTTATTGTGCTTTTTGGAGGCATTCACGGTAATGAAAAAGCAGGTGTAAAGGCTATCAAAAGCGTATTACCTCAACTAAATTCTTCAAAAATTAAAGGCACAGTTTACGGTATTGCCGGTAACATAGCTGCGCTAAAAGAAAATAAACGTTTTATTATAAAAGACCTGAATAGGCAATGGACCCGAGAGAAATTAAAATCTTTAGAAAAACAAATAGATTATAAAAATGAAGATGCCGAACAAAAAGCACTTTACAGGCTGCTATTGGAGATTCTGAATAATCATACCGGACCATTTTATTTCATTGATTTACACACCACTTCAAGTAAAACAATCCCGTTTATAACCATCAACGATGCGCTCATTAACCGAAGGTTTTCTAATCTGTTTCCGGTGCCAAAAGTGTTGGGAATTGAAGAATATCTTGAAGGTCCTTTATTGAGCTATATCAACCAACTAGGATACGTTTCGTTGGGTTTTGAATCAGGTCAGCACGACGACGAACTTGCTGTTACCAATAGTATTGCTTTTATTAATTTAGCATTGGTTCATACCGAAATTTTAGAAGCTGAAGTCGCAGAAAATGTATCAGTTTACAAAGAATTATTAAGCCAATCAGCAGAAAATAACACAAAAACTTACGAAGTTACCTACCGACACAAGATAGAGCCCAACGAAGATTTTAGAATGTGCGAAGGTTATAAAAGTTTTCAAGATGTGGATGAAGGTATTGTAATTGCTGTAAGCGACGGCGTGTCTATTGCTTTAAAAGAAACCGCAACTTTATTTATGCCACTGTATCAAAAAGCAGGAGAAGACGGTTACTATCTTATTAGGCCTATACCTAAGTTAGCACTAAAACTTTCTGCTATTTTAAGGAAAATAAAATTTGATAATATGCTGGTTTTATTTCCCGGAGTTAGTTGGTACGACAAAACCAAAGAAATTTTGTTGGTCAATACCAGAACCGCGAAATATATGGCCAAACAATTATTTCATTTATTGGGCTACAGAAGTTATCAGTTAGATAAAAACAATATCAAGTTTTATAATCGTGAGCGCATGAGCAAAAAGGCCATGTATAAACATTTGAACTGGTACAAGAGCAGCAGTTTTTAATTTAATCATCTAATAATTTAAAGACTCTTTTTGTTATTATTTTTATCCACATCAGCCATGTGATTTTTTGGATCAATTTCTACGCTTTTCACTTTTTTGGTGGTTTCAAAAGTGTAAGTTGGATAGGCCCATGCCCAATTTTCAATAACAGTTGCGATCGTTGGTTTGTGTCCTCTTGCCATTCTAAGCGGAATGTGAAACGCTTCAGAGCTGTTATCATCGTAAGTAACCATAACATCTAGCGGCATTGGCATCAAACCAATGCGTTCAAGCGTAACTTTGTTACCGTCAATATTGTTTACGGCATAATCTATAGTGTTGGTAGTTTGACCAAAATCTATTAAATACCAGCCCAAATGCATCCCCGAAACTTTTTCGGCAGTTCTAATAAAATCGTTGGGTGTTGGATGTTTAAATGCAAAGTCTTTGAAATATTTTTTAATGGTTTTTTTCAGAGCTTCTTCGCCCATAATATAACCCAACTGTGCCATAAAAACGGCACCTTTACTATAGGCAGATGTACCATAAGCCCCATTGTATTGATATCTGTCTGCATGTGTTGTTAAAGGCTGTTCTACTCCAGAGGTTGCCAATCTTATATATCCGTTATAAGATCCTGCAATTGGATTTTCACGGTTTTGATTCATTACTTCATTCATAGCCATTGAGCTGATGTAAGAAGTAAAACCTTCGTCCATCCATTCGTGTTTAGATTCATTAGTAGCAAGCAAAAACTGAAACCAGGTATGTGCCAATTCATGTGCAGTAACACTAACTAATCCTCCAAAACTTCCTTCTCCAGTGATAAGCGTACACATGGCGTACTCCATACCGCCGTCACCACCTTGAATAACAGAATATTGTTTGTAAGGGTATTCACCAATATGTTTACTGAAATACTCCATGAGTGCCAATGTTTTTGGTTGAAGATTTTTCCAATTCTCTAAATATTGGTCTTCCATGGTTTTCTTGTAAAAGAAATGCAAAACAGGACCATTGGGTACCTGCAATAGATCATGTTTAAAATCTGGATCTGCTGCCCAAGTAAAATCGTGAACATCGGGTGCTATAAAATGCCAAGTCAATTTATTTCCTGATGGTTTTTTAACATTGGTAGTTTCGTAACCGTGTCCAATCTCGTTGGGATTTTGTAAATAACCGGTACCGCCAAGAACGTAGTTTTTATCTATGGTGATTTTAACGTCAAAATTTCCCCAAACACCATGAAACTCTCTGGCAATGTAAGGATCGGCATGCCACCCTTCAAAATCGTATTCGGCTAATTTAGGATACCACTGCGTCATGGAAAGTGCTACACCTTCGGCATTATTTCGGCCGGAGCGTCTAATTTGAACAGGAACTTGACCTTTAAAATCCATATGAAAGGTGGTACTTTCTCCTGGCGCTATCGGTTTGGCCAAGTCAACTTCTAATATGGTACCAACAGTTTTATGAACAATAGAATTACCATCTTGTTCAAGTTTTATAACATTGAGATAACCAATTTCACTAGGTTTTAATTTTGAAATTCTATCACCAACGCGGCTATCAGGATCGGCAATAGTTCTTGAGCGCACATCCATCTCGCTTCCCGGTTGAAAAGCATTAAAAAATAAATGGTAAAAAACACGCCTTAAGGTATCGGGAGAATTGTTGGTGTAAACTAACTCTTGTTTTCCAGTGTATTGATAAGACTTTACATCTACATCAATCTCCATTTTATAATCTGCATGTTGCTGCCAATAACAGTCCTTATTTATGTTTTTTAAATAATGATGCAATTCTTTGTTACTTGTAGCTGTAGTTACAGAACTACCACAAGAAAAGATAGTTAAAAAGAGAAATAAAACGGAGATTCTAAAAGTCATGATTATCAAGTTTTGTTTTACTTAGCCATTTGAGCTGCTAAAATAAGTGCGTTGTAGGCATTGGCAATTCGACCGGTTTTTGATAACTCTTCAAACGCACGAACATCGTTGGCATCGCCACCCACAATAACCTTAAGGTTTAATTTAAGTCCAGATTGTAAAATGACGTCTTTAACCTGGGCGGCAGTTAAGTTCGGATAATAAGAACGAACAAGTGCAGCAATACCTGCAACACCTGGTGCAGCCATTGAAGTACCGCCTTGATGTTTGTATTCATTTTCGGGCATTGTTGAGTAAACAGCGCTTCCCGGCGCAAAAATATCAACGTTTATTTTTCCGTAGTTTGAAAAGTCAGACACCATATTTGATCCGTATTTAGAGGTTAATGACCCAACAGTAATAACGGTATTGGTTATTTCGGGGCCATTATTAATGGCATCGTTAGGGTAGTTGTAGTTGCTGTCTAAATCTTTTCCATCGTTGCCTGCCGCATGCACAAAAACCACATCATTATCACCAGCGTATTTTAGCGCGTCCATTACCCATTGGCTATGAGGAGAGTACGACTTACCAAAGCTGGCATTAATTACTTTTGCACCGTTATCAACGGCATATCTAATAGCCAGAGCAATGTCTTTATCGTATTCGTCGCCGTTAGGAACTGCACGAATGGCCATGATTTCTAAATTGTTGGTAACACCTTGTATACCTAAACCATTGTTTCGGTTGGCCGCAATAATTCCAGCAACGTGTGTGCCGTGACTTTCGTCTTTAACCGATGGTTTTACATTGCCGTTACCGTAGCCGGTATCGTTGATGTTGTTTATATCGTCTCCGGTAGTTCGGCCTCTGAAATCTTTGTTGAGGTTGTAATTTAAGCGGTCGTTAATTTGAGTAAGACCGTCGTTTAGTTCTTTAATAAATGCCGTCATTGATTCCATTTCAAGACTATAAACATATTTAGCTAAACCAACAGCTTGCATTAAATTTTGGTCTTCTGTTTTAACCGCGTTTACATCTTCTTTTGTATAATCTTCTTTTTTGAAATGGGCTGTTAAAGTTTCGTGAGCGCTGTTGACCTGAGTTGCAATTTGATCGTATTGAGCTTTGTAACCCATGTATTTTTGACGCTCTTCTTCATATTCTTTTTGAGCATCGGCGAAGCGTGGATTTGAAGTGTCATTACCTGCTAAAATTCTAACAAATTCTAATTGTTCGTTGTAGGCATCACCCAGAAAATTCCAGCCGTGAATATCATCTACATAACCGTTTCCATCATCGTCAATACCATTATTGGGTATTTCTTTTTTGTTTGTCCAAATTAATCCGCTAAGGTCCTCGTGGTCAATATCAATCCCTGAATCAATTACAGCAACAATCACTTTCGTTCCCTTTTTGTTTTTTATCAGTTCTTCATAAACCGTGTTAACACTCATTCCTGGAATGGTGTCTTTTACAAGGTCTTTATGTTGCCAGTTATTTTTTTCGGCTTCAGTAAGTTCTGATACTTTAAGTGGTGAAGTATCTATGTTTTCAAGTGGCGTTGAAATAATGTTTCCGGCACCGCAGCCAAATAGTAATCCTGTAACGACCAGGCTTAATAAAAATTGATTCAGTTTTGTCATGAGTTGTTATTCAAATTTTGATAATGTTATAAAATATCTTCGCAATTAAATACTTGGTTGAGTCTTACACCTTTTTCTGTGTGTTTAACGGTAATAATTTGGTTGTGAGCGTCATGCTCTAAAAACAGATAGTAGTTGTTATCAGCCGCAATGTTTAAAAACAGTTCTTTTTCGTTTAAAGTTAGCAACGGCCTTGTATCATAGCCCATAACAAAGGGCAATGGAATGTGACCTGCTGTTGGCAATAAATCGGCCATAAAACAAACGGTGTTGCCTTTGTATTTAATGATAGGAATCATTTGTTTATCGGTATGACCGTTGGCAAAGAAAATATCGAATCCTAATTCTGAATTTTCAAGAAAATGGCTATCGGGTAGTGAGGTAAATTTTAATTGACCACTTTCCTCCATCGGTAAAATGTTTTCCTTTAAAAACGACGCCACCTCGCGTCGGTTAGGTTTGGTGGCCCAGTTCCAATGGTCTTGATTACTCCAGAAATGTGCGTTTTTAAATGCGGGTTCTAATATGGTTTTATCTTTGTTCCATTGAACGCTTCCACCGCAGTGGTCAAAATGAAGATGTGTCATAAATACATCGGTAATATCATCGCGGTTAAAGCCGTATTTAGCCAAGGATTTATCAATAGAATCGTCGCCCCATTGATAGTAATAACCAAAGAATTTATCAGATTGCTTATTACCCATACCGGTGTCAACTAAAATTAGTTTGTTGCCGTCTTCAATTAACAAGCATCTGGCGGCAATATCAATCATGTTGTTACTATCGGCCGGATTGGTTTTTTGCCAAAGCATTTTAGGAACAACACCAAACATGGCGCCGCCATCTAATTTAAAATTTCCGGCTTCTATAGGGTATAACTTCATATTGATAATTCAGGCTTCCAAAATACTAAAACTCGCTTAACTTTAAGAGAAAACCGTGTAATTATTAAAATGCTTTTAACATTTTTTACTTCTCAAAAGAACGCGCAGCGAATCGATTAGGAATGTTGCTGTAAAACTATAATGTTATGACTTAATTATATGGAATGTCTTTTTTGTTTATTTAATTTTAAGTGATTTACCCATTTATAGTTTTATCCCGATTCACACTGAAAGGGTTGTTTCCTAAAAAAAATTATTCCCTCTGGCAGAAAAGCAAAATCTTTTGAAATACCTTTTAATTTCCAATCTGAGATTCCCTTTTGCAAAGGCATTGGGCTAATCATTCAACTTTAAAACCGCCATAAATGCTTGTTGTGGAATTTCTACATTTCCAACCTGACGCATGCGTTTTTTACCTTTTTTCTGCTTTTCTAAAAGTTTACGCTTACGCGAAATATCACCGCCATAACACTTGGCTGTTACATCTTTTCTAAGTGCTTTTATAGTTTCTCTAGAAATTATTTTAGCACCAATAGCGGCTTGAATAGGGATATCAAATTGTTGCCTTGGAATTAATTCTTTTAACTTTTCACACATTTTTTTACCAATGTGATAGGCATTATCTGCATGAATTAAAGCCGAAAGCGCATCAACTGTTTGAGCATTCAACAAAATATCAACACGCACCAGTTTTGAGGCACGCATACCAATAGGTGAGTAGTCAAACGAGGCATAACCTTTTGACACTGTTTTTAAACGGTCGTAAAAATCAAAAACTATTTCGGCCAGCGGCATATCGAAGTTAAGTTCTACGCGTTCGGGCGTTAAATAGGTTTGATTGGTGATTTGACCTCTTTTATCGATGCACAAACTCATGACATTACCAACAAAATCGGCTTTGGTAATGATAGACGCTTTTATGTAGGGCTCTTCAACACGGTTTAAGGATGAAGGCTCGGGTAAATCTGTTGGATTGTTAACAATAATGGCTTGATCAGGATTTTTAGTCGTGTAAGCGTGATAAGACACGTTCGGTACCGTGGTGATCACCGTCATATCGAACTCGCGTTCTAATCGCTCCTGAATGATTTCCATATGAAGCATTCCCAAAAAGCCGCATCTAAAACCAAACCCCAAAGCAGCTGAGCTTTCGGGGACAAATACCAACGAGGCATCGTTGAGCTGAAGTTTTTCCATAGAGCTTCTAAGCTCTTCGTAATCTTCTGTATCTACAGGATAAATTCCTGCAAACACCATTGGTTTTACATCTTCAAAACCGGCAATGGCATTTTGTGTAGGATTTTTAGCGTCTGTAATAGTGTCACCAACTTTTACTTCCTTGGCTTCTTTTATTCCGGTTATGAGATAGCCAACATCACCTGCTTTTATCTCGGTTCTTGGAAATTGCTTAAGACGTAAAGTACCAACTTCATCAGCATTATAAGTGTTACCTGTGGCAATAAATTTAATCAACTGATTTTTTTTAATACTGCCATTTAATACTCTAAAATAGGTTTCAACACCGCGAAACGGATTGTAAACCGAATCAAAAATCAATGCTTGTAAAGGTTCGTCAACATTTCCTGTTGGTGGCGGAATACGTTCAATAATAGCCGCTAAAATCTCATCAATTCCCAGTCCGGTTTTTGCACTGGCCGGAATCACATCTTCCGGTTTGCAACCTAATAAATCAACTATATCGTCTGTAACTTCTTCCGGATTGGCACTGGGTAAATCTACTTTATTGAGCACAGGGATGATTTCTAAATCATTCTCTAAAGCCAAATACAAGTTAGAAATGGTTTGTGCCTGAATGCTTTGTGCGGCATCAACAATTAACAGCGCACCTTCGCATGCGGCAATAGACCTCGAAACTTCATAACTAAAATCTACGTGACCCGGAGTATCTATCAGGTTAAGTACATATTGTTCGCCTTTGTATTCGTAGTCCATTTGGATGGCGTGCGATTTGATGGTGATACCGCGTTCGCGCTCCAAATCCATATTATCAAGTAGCTGCTCTTGTTTTTCTCTGTCGGTAACTGAGCCGGTTGCGTCTAAAAGTCTGTCGGCCAAAGTACTCTTCCCGTGGTCTATATGTGCAATTATGCAAAAGTTTCTTATATGCTTCATGTGTTTTTTAAGATGGCAACACCAATATTTCTTGGCAATTTTTTGAATGCAAAGATACGCAAAGCCAATCAATTATTAAGAGAGATTTCATCAGACTAAAATGAACCTTAATTCATTTATTTTGTGCATTTTATCGAATGTGCGGAAAAACCGTAACTCAAAGTAAAAAAGTATTTTTACTTTAGCCGAAATGAAAATGCACACCAATTTGCTGATTCGTCTTATATATTTTAGTTTAATTTTCTCCTTTAACTGGGTTTTTGCACAAGAATACTCACTTTCAGGAAATGTTTTTGATGTTGATAATCAGCCTGTTTCGTTTGCCAACGTTGTGTTATTAAAGCAGAGCGATGCATCGTTTGTTGCAGGAACAATTACAGATCATAAGGGCTTATTCGAATTTAAAAACATTACAAAAGACAAATACATACTCAATATAAGTTTTATTGGATTTAAATCTGAAGTGATTGAAATTGATATTACAGAAGATTTAGTTATTGAAGCGTTGACGCTCCAAGAAGACGCCGAATCACTTTCCGAAGTTAATTTAATTTACAAAAGGCCAACGGTGCAAAAACTCCCAGACCGACTTACCTTCAATATTGCTAACACACCTTTGGTAGAAGGCAACATTTTACAAGTTTTAAAAAGTACGCCCGGCGTTTTGGTGATGGATGGCAACATTATGATAAAAAGTAGTAGTCCTACGGTGTACATCAACAACCGCAAAGTGCAACTCACCAACAGAGAATTGGCGCAATTGCTTGAAAACTCCTCGGCTAACAGTGTTAAGTCAATTGAAGTGATTACTAATCCTTCGGCAAGATACGATGCCGATAGTGGTGTTGTACTCAACATTGTCATGGCCAAAAATTTAGTAACAGGTTACAGAGGTGATGTTTTCAACAACTTCACGCAAGGCGTTTTTCCACGCTACAATTTTGGAACCGGACATTTTTTCAAAAGCGACAAAATCAACCTCAATTTAAACTACAGTTATACCGGCAATAAAATTGATAGAAGAAACGACGATTTTGTTAATTTCTTAGATGCCAATAACAATGTAGAAGAACAATGGCGGTCGTTAATAGATAGAACTACCTGGTCTGAAAATCATAACATCAATTTAAATTTCGATTATTACCTAACCGAAAAATCCACTCTAAGCCTAACATCCACAGCGTCCGTAATGCCTTATTTTAAATATAAAATTAACAATAACACGAGCATAAGAGATAACACCAATAATTTTTTAGGTGGCTTTACCGCCAACAATCTTTCGCGAGACGACAGATTTAACATTGGCACCGATGTAGATTTAAAACACAATTTTGAAAACGATGCGCAATTAACCCTAAATGCTCATTATACCAATTATGATTACAGCCGAAATCAAAATGTGTTTTCAGAGTTTTTTGATGCTAATAATGACTTTGATCGCGCCTCTGAATTTAGAACCTTAGCCAACCAAAACACTGAAATTATTAGCAGTCAGGTAGATTATGAATTGCCATTAAGCGAAACAGCTAGTTTTGAAACAGGTGTTAAGTTTTCAAATGTTCAAACTAATAGTGGCTTGGCACAATTTGACCGTGACTTATCAACGGGAGACGAAACTTTAAATACCCAAAATTCAGACGATTTTGATTATGACGAAAAAGTCTATGCAGCTTACGCCAATTATAGCAAAAGCTGGGAAAAGTGGAGTTTAAATTTAGGATTGAGAGTAGAACAAACCAATATTGAAGGTATTTCTGATTTTGGAAATACCACCAATACTCAAAACTATTTTGAGTGGTTTCCAAATTACAGCATTCAATATGATGCCTCAGACAATTTTAGTATTTACACAAATTATAAGCGCAGTTTACAAAGACCCAGTTATACCAACCTCAATCCGTTTAGGTTTTTCTTAAACGAGAATTATGAAGTCACCGGAAACCCTAATCTGTTACCAGCTTTTAAAAATCATTTTGTGATTGGTACTACCTTGTTTGGCTTATTTACAGTTGAAGCCTATTATATTAGGTATGATGGTAACATTGTTGAATTACCACGACAGGATAACGCTACTAATATCATTTCGTTTGTACCGGTTAATCTTGATGAAACCGTAGACTTTGGGTTCGATTTTTTAACGTATTTTAATGTTACAGACCGTTGGAGTATTTACTTTGTTAACTCCATATTCAATATGAGAGAATCTACCAATTTTGGTGACGGATTTGTAGATATTAATCAATGGACCAATTATACAGTGTTGAGTAATGATTTTACCTTTTTAAAAGACGATAGTCTATCGGTTAATTTTGCGGTGTCTTTAATCACAACCGATTTACAAGGCTTGAGATTAGTAGAAGAAAGACTTTTTTCTTCCCTTAGTTTTTCGAAAACTCTATTTAAGAAGAAAGCTATTTTGAGTTTAACTTTTGAAGATTTATTTAATTATCAAAACCAATTTACAACTACGCAGTATCTAAATCAGTTTAATCAAGACAACACGCTCTTAGACAGCCGCACCGTCACCCTTGGATTTAGATATAAATTTGGAAACACAGGCTTACAAACCAATGAACGCGGCATGAGCAAAGACGAACGAGATAGAATTAAAGATTTTAACTAATCTTGCCATTCGGCAATAAATAAGTTGGTATCTCTTGTGCCACCGTTATTGCGATTTGAAGAAAACACCAAATATTTACCATCGTTTGAAAATACCGGGAAGGCTTCAAAAGTTTTACCGTAGGTAACGCGTTTTAAATTTTTACCGTCAATATCAATCATGTATAAATTAAAAGGAAATCCCATTGGTGCTTCAAAGTTTGAAGAAAACAGGATTTTCTCCCCGGATGGGTGAAAAAACGGACTCCAATTGGCATTGCCCAAAAAGGTAAGTTGCCTTAAATCGCTGCCGTCGGCGTTGCAAATGTACAGCTCCATATCGGTGGGCTCTACCAAACCTTTGGCTAATAAGTCTTTATATTTTTTAACTTCGGGTTCAGTTTTTGGTCTTGACGATCTAAATATGAGCTTGCTACCATCGGGCGAAAAGAAAGCACCGCCATCGTAACCTAACTCATTTGTTATTTGTTTGACATCGCTACCGTCAATATTCATGGTATACAACTCCAAATCGCCACTGCGCATTGAGGTAAACACAATTTTATCACCTTTAGGAGACACCGTTGCTTCGGCATCATAACCAGGTTCATTTGTGAGTTGCTTAACTATATTGCCTTGTAAATCGGCCACAAAAATGTCGTAGGTGTCGTAAATTGGCCAAACATAGTTACCGTTTTCTCTCAATGGTACTTCAGGGCATGATCCTCCTCCTAAATGCGTTGAGGCATAAACAATATGTTGGTTATCAGGCAAAAAATAGGCACAGGTGGTTCTACCTAATCCGGTGCTAACCATTGGCGGTTGGCTGTTTTCAAAGGTGTCGTCAACATTCATAACAAACATTTGGTCGCATGCAACACCCCATTTGTCGTAGTTAGATTGAAACACCAGATGCTTATCGTCAAAACTCCAATAAGCCTCGGCATTATCGCCACCAAAAGTTACTTGTCTTAAAGACTTAAAATTTGTTTCACCGGGAAAAATAAGCGAGGCTTGGCTACTTACAACTTCTAATTCTTCAGGGTTTGAAGAAGTTTGTTGTTCATTTAAATTGTCTTTACAGGCATTCATTGAAATTAATAATGCAATAACCAGTAATTGTGTTTTCTTCATTATGAATGGTCTAAAAAAAATGGTAATTATTCTCTAATTTTGCACAAAAATAAATATTAAACCTATGAGACTTATACTCCTTGTTATTTTTTTCGTTTCACTTTTTTCTTGTAAGCAAAATCCAACCTATAAAAACCTTCTTGAAACCGATGTTGTTTTTTTAGCCGATGACCAATTGGAAGGCAGACAAACCGGTACCGAAGGCGAAATAGCAGCCTCCAACTATATCGTTAAACGATTTAAAGAAATAGGTCTTCAACCCAAAGGAACTGAAGGTTTTTTGCAGCCTTTTTCATTCAAACCAAAAACAGATCCGCATAAAGAAGTAGAGTTTACAACCAACGAAGACGGCACCATTACAGGCCGAAATGTTTTAGGATATTTAGATAACGGAGCCGAAAATACTGTGATAATTGGTGCGCATTATGACCATTTGGGTTACGGTGGCGAAGGGTCTCTTTTTAGAGGCGAGGAGAAAGCCATTCACAACGGTGCCGATGATAATGCCAGTGGCGTAGCAGTGATGCTGGACCTGGCATCAAAAATTGTATTAGACCCCATCAATTTTAAAAATAACAACTACCTCTTTATGGCCTTTTCGGGAGAAGAAATGGGGTTGTTAGGTTCTAACTACTTTGTTAAAAATGCGACCGTAGATACCAAAACGGTTAATTATATGATTAATATGGATATGGTGGGCAGACTAAAGGCAGACAGTACTTTGGCTATTTATGGTACGGGTACATCACCTATTTTTAAACAAGTAATTAATGCGCATAACAAAGGATTTAAAATAGTTGAAAACGAAAGTGGCGTTGGTCCATCAGACCACACGTCTTTTTACTTAACCGATATTCCGGTATTGCATTTTTTTACCGGTCAACATGAAGATTATCACAAGCCAAGCGACGATTCTGATAAATTGAATTATGAAGGGATGAACATGATTTCAGAATATATTTTTGACATTATTAAAGACCTTGACGACGACGAAAAGTTAGCCTTTAGAACCACCAAAAACGAAAGTGAAGAAACCCCAAGATTTAAAGTTGGGTTAGGCGTTGTTCCCGATTATTTGTATGATGGCGAAGGCATGCGTATTGATGGCACCAGAGAAGACACTCCCGCATTTGCAGCAGGTTTACAAAAGGGTGACGTGGTTACCAAATTAGGCGACAGCGCCGTGACTGATATGATGAGCTACATGCGCGCACTTTCAGTTTTTGATAAAGGTGATGAAACGACCATCACAGTTACCAGAGGAAACGAAATTATTGAAGCTGTGGTGAAGTTTTAAATTGTTGATTAATTATTTTAAGACTAAAATTTTTATATCCGATCTTCTTTAGACCTCACAGGTTTTGAAAACCTGTGAGGTCTTTATTAGACAATGTTTATCCCTAAAAAACAGAATTTTATAAAATTATTTTTATCAGGAAACAAAAGTTTCTATTCATAAATTATTCAAGTGCTCGCAACCCTTTCAGGGTTTCAAACCCTGAAAGGGTTTAATAACAATAAAACACAGGGTTCAAAATCATTGCAAGTTGTTTTTTACAATTAATCGTATATTTGATACTATCAAATGATACTATCAAAATGAAACCACCATACGAGATATCCACGAAAATATTATATCTTATCACTACTATTTCAGAAAAGATAGGAGAAATAAATGCTCATTATTTAAACAAACCCTCACCAACTTTAAGAAAACAAAACAGAATAAAAACAATTCATGCATCGCTAAAAATTGAAGGCAATACTTTAACCGAATCACAAATTACAGCCATACTTGATGGCAAAAGAGTTATTGGCCCTAAACAGGATATTATTGAAGTTTTAAATGCCAATAGCATTTACGAAAATTTAAAAAATTACAGTCCATATAGCGAACAATCTTTTTTAAAGGCGCATCAAGATTTAATGAAAAATCTTATTGAGTTCCCCGGCGCGTATCGTAAGCAGACGATTGGAATTTTAACAGGCTCAAAAGTTGAACACGTAGCACCACCGTTTGAAAATGTGCCCTTTTTAATGAAAGAACTTTTTAAATATCTGAAGCAATCAAACGATATAGAACTTATAAAAAGCTGTGTGTTTCATTACGAACTGGAGTTTATTCACCCGTTTTTAGATGGTAATGGCAGAATGGGCAGACTGTGGCAAACACTTGTATTAATGAACAAATATCCAATATTCGAATTTTTACCCTTTGAGACCATTATTAGCCAAACCCAAAAAGACTATTATCGCGCATTAGCACAAAGCGATAAAGCGGGAAATTCAACTGCTTTTATCGAGTATATGTTAGGCGTGATTAACAATGCTATGGTTCAACTTTTAAATTTCAACAACCGAACTCTTACTGAAAATGACCGTTTAGAATACTTCATTTCTCTAAACATAAATGAATTCTCCAGGAAGGATTATATGAATATTTTTAAAGATATTTCATCGGCTACCGCAAGCCGAGATTTGAAAAAAGGAGTTCAGTTAGGCTTGTTCAAGAAAACAGGTGCTGTGAATAAAACAATATACTATATAATTTAGCTTTACAACGAACAATGAAAAATAAGTCTTAAAAAAGTCCTCACAAATATGATAAAAACACCTAATGGCTTGATTACCAAAATTCACCTGATTATTTCAATAGTTATTGTCATTCCTGTTGCCTTAATTTATGGTTTTAACCCCGAATTATTGTTTGATGTTTCAGTTAAAACCAACGACGAACATAGCGTATTCAAGGCCATTTCAGGAATATATTTAGGGTTTTCATTATTGTGGATCTTAGGTGTTTTTAATTCGTCTTACTTAAAAACAGCATTAATTTCTAACGTTATTTTTATGTTGGGTCTGGGTTTTGGAAGGTGTTTCAGTATAGTAATTGATGGCTTTCCGGGCACATTCTTTTTATATGGAACTATTGGTGAAATGATTCTTGGCATTTATGGCCTTTGGGTATTGAATACGATTTATTCTGAATAAAAGTCAGTTATCTAAAAATGTTTTAGCTTTGCACCAAAAGTTATTGACTTGGTTAAAATAGGCAACATAGAATTACCCGATTTTCCATTGCTTTTGGCACCAATGGAAGATGTGTCTGATCCGCCATTTCGTGCCTTGTGCAAAGAGCAAGGCGCAGATGTGGTCTACACAGAATTTGTCTCAAGCGAAGGCCTGATTAGAAATGCTGCTAAAAGCGTGATGAAGCTGGATATCTACGACAAGGAACGCCCTGTTGGAATTCAGATATTCGGTGCTAACCTCGACAGTATGTTGCAAACCATTGATATTGTTGAAGCCACAAAACCAGATATTATTGATATTAATTTTGGTTGTCCGGTAAAAAAAGTGGTGAGTAAAGGCGCCGGTGCCGGTATTTTAAAAGATGTCTGCCTGATGGAAAGCCTAACGGCCGAAATGGTAAAACGCACTAATATTCCGGTAACTGTAAAAACCAGATTGGGCTGGGATCACGATTCTATTAGAATTGTTGAAGTAGCCGAACGTCTTCAGGATGCCGGTATCAAAGCCATTTCAATTCACGGTAGAACCAGAGCGCAAATGTACAAAGGTGAAGCCGATTGGCGACCCATTGCAGAAGTTAAAAACAACCCGCGAATGCACATTCCTGTATTTGGTAACGGAGATGTTAACACCCCCGAACGCGCAGTAGAAATGCGTGATATTTACGGTTTAGATGGCGCTATGATTGGTCGTGCCAGTATTGGTAACCCTTGGTTTTTTAAGCAGGTGAAGCACTTTTTTAAAACCGGAACACATTTGCCACCCATAAGTTTAGAAGATAGGGTTGAAGCTGCCCGCAGACATTTACAAATGTCTATTGACTGGAAAGGCGAAACCTTAGGCGTTTTTGAAACCAGACGCCATTATACCAATTACTTTAAAGGCATTCCCGATTTTAAAGAATATCGCACTAAAATGGTAACCAGTGATAAAGCCGAAGATGTTTTTGCTGCCTTTGATGAGGTACTAGAAGTATTTGCAGGCTATCAGTTTGCTGAATAATTACAGACTTTGCAATAATTTTTTATTAATTCTGGCCGAAGCAATTTTTGCGGCAATTAGCCCAAGAATAGTAATGGTTAATAAAACAATTACCAAATTCCAGACTTTAATCTCAACCGGATAGGGTAGAGAAGGTGTGATCATAACGAGTTCAAGCGTATGTTGTAACCACACTATGATTAAACCTAAAACCAGTCCGATAATACCACTAATTAGCGTCATTAAACTCCCTTGAATAAAAAAGATGCGTTTGATGGTGGACGCATTAGCACCCAGATTAAAGAGCGTATTAAGCGATTTTTTCTTGTCTAAAATCATCATAATAATGGCGCCAATAACGTTAAACAGTGCAATAATAATTACCAAGGTAAAAATGAGATATACTGCTAAATTTTCGGTGTTGAGCATTTTGTATAAAGCGTCGTTGAGTTGAACCCTATTTTTAATAACCACTTCGTCTTTAATAATGTTTGTAAGCGCACTTCTTATAGAAGTTTCTTTGGCATTGGGTTGGAATTTTACTTCAAGAGCGCTAATGATATCTTCAGAATAGTTTAATAGAATTTTGGCCGTATTAATATCGGCAAAAATATATTTTTGGTTCATTTCTTCATTAATATCAAACAAACCAACATTCACTACATTAATGGAGTTAAAAGCACCTTTAACCGAAGTAATTTGGCCGCTTCCGGGTTTAGGTACGTAAATTTCTAAACTTCGGCTAAAATCCAGCACCCCAAACGATAGTTCGTTTGAAATGCCCCAACCCGAAACTACCTGTAAGCTGTTGTTTTCAAGCCAACTACCCTGAGCTACCATTTGTTTAATTCCCGTAACTTTATGGTAATTAGAATCGACCCCTTTTAGAGTGGCCAAAACATTTTTGTTGTCTACCGAAATAACCACGCGCTCCTCCACAATTTTAGAGATGTTGGCCACGCCATCAAGGGCTTCAATTTTATTTAAGGTGGCCTTATCTAAGCTGAAGGTTTTGCCCTGTGCTGGCATTACTTTTAAATCCGGATCCACAAACGAGCTAAAACTTAAGCTAAACGTTTTTAATCCGGCAAAGCCTGAAAGCACAATGAAAAGTGCTGCCGAAGCAATCACAATTCCTGCCGACGCAATAAGCGTCATGATGTTAATAGCATTGGTGCTGCTTTTAGAACGCAGATAACGTTTGGCTATATAAAATGAAACACTCAATTAAGACTTTTTTCGTTTGTCGAGTAAATTGGGATTTTTAATAGGGTTGTCCTCGCCCTTAAGCGAACGGTCAATGCGGTCCATATATTCTAAGCTGTCGTCAATAAAAAACTCCAGTTGTGGCATGCGTCGCAATTGATGTCTGGTGCGTTGCGCCAGTTCGTGCTTAATAAGTGGGGTTTTGGTGCGAATCTCTTCAATTAAACCTTTAGCTTTATCATTTGGGAAAATACTGAGATAGGCCTTGGCAATAGACAAATCGGAGGTGACTTTAATTTTACTTACCGAAATGATAATACCTTTTACACCACCGGCGTTGAGTTCAGCCTGAAGCACCTCGGCCAGATCTTGTTGTAAAATACCCGCTATTTTCTTTTGTCTGTTACTTTCCATGCTGCAAAATTAAGGCATTTGTGCAATTTCTGTGCTATCTTTGTAAAGCTAAGTTAAAATTACCGTATGATGTTAAAAATTGAACATATCGGCATTGCCGTAAAAGATATAGAAAGCTCTAACGCGTTGTTTGCTAAATTATTTGGCGAACCCCACTATAAAACCGAAGCGGTTGAAAGCGAAGGTGTAAAAACTTCCTTTTTTAAAGTTGGCCCCAATAAAATTGAATTGCTTGAAGGCACTAATGAAAACAGTCCCATTACTAAGTTCATCGAGAAAAAAGGCGAAGGCATTCATCACATTGCCTTTGATGTGGCCGACATTAACGCCGAAATTAATCGTTTAAAAAACGAAGGATTTGTAGTATTAAACGAGATACCTAAGAAAGGAGCCGACAATAAACTGGTAGTATTTTTGCATCCCAAAGGAACCAATGGTGTATTGGTAGAATTGTGCCAAGAGATAAAAGATTAAAAAAGTTTGCTGTATTAGCAACTTAATTATAAATTTGCCAACGCTTCTAAAACTAACGTCAAGAAGAGGTCCTATAGCTCAGTTGGTTAGAGCACCTGACTCATAATCAGGTGGTCCCTGGTTCGAGCCCAGGTGGGACCACAGATAAAATCCATAACGCACTGTAAATATATGTGTTTTATGGATTTTTGCTTTTATTATTTGTACCGTTTATGTACGATATTGTAAATGTTTATGCTAATTTAAAGTTGTATATGGTGCCTTTTATAAGAAAATAACGGTGATTTTTTAGTCCCTTTAAAAGCAATAATTTAATGGTTTAATTCTTCTTTCTCCGCAAAAATCCTTGTAATAAATTGAAATAAAGCATTTTATTTTTTAGGTGTAAGTTTTTATATATTTAGATATAAAAACCGTCCTTTAACAAATTATAAAAATAATGTAAAATATTGAAAAACAATAGTAAACATATGAAGTAAGTTATGTTTACTTAAAAAAATGTTTGGCGACCTATTTCTCATTCAATAAAAACATTAACTATTGTTTATCAATTGGTTATAATTCTTTATTTTATAAATATCCCCACAATATCCTTACTTTTGTTAAAAAAATTAGAAAACAAAATGTATTTTAGTCAAGTATTGTTGAATGAACAGAAAAAATGTCAATTCTTTTAATATTAGAATTAGAATAATTTGATTTAATTTTATAAAGCTTCACGATTAGGTTTAGATATTAACATTAATCAATTTTAAAGGTCATAGTCAAATTTTAAAAGCATAATTTTATTAATTTATTATGTTTATTATATTGATGGGTGTAATAGAAACAAACATTTTATCAATAAAATTTAAAAGCAAACTCTTAGGCATTTTTTAGCTATTTTTATAATGAATTAATAATTAATCTTATTAATGAAAGAAATCAACCTTACTGATTCTAATATTCTAGAAAATGTCAAGCAAATGCAAAGGCATATTGGGGGTAGCATCAGCCAAAAATGGGGCGAATATGTTTTAGAAGTGGACAATAGACTAGCAAAAGGATGCATAAAATATATAACTTTTGATTGGGGAGTAAGCTTGGTAGATTTTAACATTATCTTTTTTGAAGATATGGTTTTAACTACTGGACCTTTAAATTATAATCCTATTCATTTTATTTATTCTACAAAAGGTTTTTTTGAACATAAATTTAGTGACGAAGAAAATTATAAAAAAATTGAGCAATTCCATTCAGTTATAACTGCCGGTAGTTCAAAATGTGTTCATCAATTCTCTTTCCAAAAAGACGTTCACATTCAACTTAATATTATTAGTATTATTAGAAAGCAATTTTTAAAAAAAAGATTGAACATTTCACATATGCTAAATGATAAGCTTCATAACGTATTTGTAGATACTCAACACAATAAACAATTTTTATATTATGGCCCAATAAGCCTTAAAATGGCTGATCATATAGATGAATTACAAAATATAGAGTCTGGAGGAATAATAAGAACTTTACAAATAGAAGGTGAAGTTTATCAATTGTTATCTATGCATATAAAAATGCACAATACCTATGAGAACTCTAAACCCTTAAAAATATCCCTTTTAAAATCTGAATTGAAAAAAATTAGACAGTTGGCAAAAAAAATAACACAGGATTCTTCTAAAAACTATTCTTTAAATGAAATTTCAAGAAATTCTGGCTTATCACAGGCCAAATTGCAAGAGGGGTTTAAATTTTTGTATGCCAGAACTGTAAATGATTACATAAGACATGCTAGATTACAGGAAGCTAGAGATTTAATGTATAATTCCAACCTTAATATTTCACAAATAGTGTATTCAATTGGCTTTACGAGCAGAAGTTATTTCTCAAAAATTTTTAAAGAAAAATATGGAATACCTCCAAATGAATTTAAAAAACAAATAATTGTTAGCTTGGATGACGATTTAAAATAGAATAAAGATTGGTAAAACTCACCAATCTTTTTTTATCTAATAATTTTCTTTAATAATTTAAACATTCCAACTTTTCCAATTACTTTAAGTACAGCTACAATCAAATTGATAGGTTGTAAATCTTTTTCAACTTTTCCTTGAACAAGCTTTAACTCTTCCCGGGCAATTTTGCGTTCAAGATCGAAACGTTTTAAATCTGTATCAACATCATCAAATGTGTTATATACTTTCATTTTTTTAATCAAAAAATTTAATTCAAATGGCTTTAATAACTATCCGCTCAATAGCTTTTCTCATATAGTAAATCAAAAACACCAATAAAATCAAAATTATGGCCACCATTAAACAGCCCATGGTTAAACTCTCAAGCGCATTACCTATTGCTATAGCTGCTGTAAACACAAGAAACACAAAAGCCAAAAACACAAAACTACCAATATTAAAAAATTTTATGACTAAACTTTATGACAATGTTAATTGCTGAAATATTTCTAGCTTTAGTTGAAGAGTTATCTAAAGATTTAAATAGACTCATTTATTATGATATTTTTTATTTTTCTCTTTCAAATCTTTCAGTTTCTTTTCTAGTGTTTCAATAACATCTTCAGCCTTATAACTTGCGTCAGATATCAAAGTTTCTACTTTTTCATCTAAAGTTTGTTTTTGTGTACTAGCTGCATTTACAACTCTTTCTTTTAAATCAATTGTGGTGTCAGCTATTTTGTCTTTCGCAGCAATAGCCTCATCGGCAATTCTTTGCCTAGTATTAATGCCTTTATCTGGAGCAAATAAAACACCTAGTGTCGCTCCAATTGCTGTTCCTACCAGTATTCCAATCAATGTATTATTATTATTGCTTTTACTCATAATTTTTTTATTTGTATTAAACGTTATGAAGTCAATATGCAATTAAATTTGAGATTCTATTAATTCTTTTGCCTTAATTATTATCGCTAATAATAAATTTTGATTACGTTAATAATTATATCTATATAGTTAATTTATAAGCTTTAATTGCTGTTAATTTATATAATAAAAATTGTAAAATGACTAAAAAAGTATCATCTATAAACCCATACAATGAAAAAGTAATTAACGTTTATAATTTGGATACACCATCAAAAATTAAATCTAAACTTGAATTAGCAGATGAGGTATTTATTAAATGGAAAGAAAAAGAAATTATTGAACGAACAACTTTATTATCTAAAGTTAGTAATTTATTAGAAAAGCGTATTGATTATTTAAGTGAGCTTATTACGCTTGAGATGGGTAAGCCCATTAATGAAAGTATAGCCGAAATAAACAAATGTATATTCCTATGTAATTTTTACGCAGTGAATGCCGAAACATTTTTAGCTGATGACATTATAGAAACTGATGCCAATGAAAGTTTTATTAGTTATGATCCTTTAGGGGTTATTTTAGCTATAATGCCTTGGAATTATCCTTTTTGGCAAGTTTTCAGGTTTGCAGTTCCCACGTTAACATCTGGAAATACAGTACTATTAAAACATGCTTCTAATGTAAGTGGTTGCGCAATAGCCATTCAGGAAATATTTGAAGATGCTGGCTATCCAAAAGGTTGTTTTCAAATACTTCTAACCGATCATAAAGTTATAGGAAATCTTTTAAAAGATGATATCATAAAAGCAGTGTCATTAACCGGTAGTGAAAAAGCCGGAAGACATATTGCAAAAATAGCTGGTGAAAACCTTAAAAAATCCGTACTTGAACTTGGCGGAAATAACGCCTGTATTGTGCTAGACGATGCTAACTTGGATGCTTATTTAGATATTATGGTTAAATCCAGAATGCAAAATACAGGTCAAAGTTGTATCGCGGCAAAACGCTTTATAGTAACTAAAGGTATATATGATGAATTCATTGGAAAATTCACAAAAAAAGTAAAAAATCTAAAATTTGGAAATCCAATAGAAAAGCATACTGAAATCGCAACTATGGCTCGTGAAGATCTTGCTTTGAAATTAGAAAAACAAGTTAATGATGCCATTGCAAAAGGAGCTAAAGTTATTATGGGCAACAAAAGAGACAAAGCATATTTTGCTCCAACCATTTTAACTAAAGTAACTGAAGATATGACTGTATTTAACGAAGAAACGTTTGGGCCTGTAGCACCCATTTTTAAAGTTAATAATTTAGAAGAAGGACTAAAACTTGCCACAAATTCAAAATTTGGATTGGGAACCATGCTATTTACAGAAAATATTGAAGATGCTAGGCGAGTAATTTCCAAAATTCCAGATGGCGCTTTTTTTATAAATGAGATGGTAAAGTCTGACCCAAGATTACCTTTTGGAGGCACAAATGCATCTGGTTTTGGTAGAGAATTATCATTAGAAGGTATCCGCGAATTTGTAAATATAAAAACTGTTTATATAAATAATTAAAAATAAAAGTATGAGTTTAATTAAAGATGAAGATGAAAAAAGAAAAGATTACCTATTTAAGAAAGATCGAATCACTAGAAATGGAGCAAAAATTATAGTGATTGTCCTTGTGGTTTGTGTCATAGCAGTTATAGTATCGGGTATAATTTTAAAATGATTCTATTTAAACAAAAAACACTTTAACACATTAACTTAATAAAAAAATGTCAATATTAGCACGCAACAAAAGGCAACTTACTTACATTTATAGTTCATTATCTCATTTGGGGAAACAGGTTTTGGGATATGTTCAGGGAACAAAGAAAAAAATAGAGGTTATAGATATTGCCAAAGAAAAAATAAGCGATACCATTTGGGTAGAGTTAGCAGAGGAACTTAATTTACCTTTCAAAAAAATCTTTGAAACTCAACAAATACACAATAAAAATGAAGATAGCTTCAGTGCTGACGATTGGCT
Source organism: Paucihalobacter ruber (assembly GCF_006494535.1). Taxonomy (GTDB): domain Bacteria; phylum Bacteroidota; class Bacteroidia; order Flavobacteriales; family Flavobacteriaceae; genus Paucihalobacter; species Paucihalobacter ruber. The sequence goes on along the minus strand of NZ_VHIQ01000002.1, from coordinate 332,889 downwards.
TAAAATGATTGAAAAAAATCCAGCACTCCTACAAAAACCAATAGCCATAAATGGTGATAAAATTATATTGATTTCAAATCGATCTGAAATATTAAAATTTTTTGGTGTTGATTCTGCTGGACTTGAAAAAGGATTTAATCATGAGCCACCCACAACCTTTTCAACAACAGAAGGCGAAAATTTCGTATAAATAAATTTGTACTGCCATAACTTAAAAGTAGACATTTTAACACCGATTATTATCAAACCAATTTTGAATCTTACTTATTTATATTTTCTTTATTAGAAATATTTTTTTCGGGTATCTTTTTGAAGAATTCAGCTGTATCAAAGTCTGCTGTCGGTCCATAATCCATTAAAAATGTGCCTTTTTCATTCTTGTTTGTTTCTATAACATATAATATAGACATATCAGACGGATTACTCATACCCTCATATCTGTTTTCTGCTACTATGTATACATCTTCTGGGTTATATTGCTTTTTTGTTCTGTTATTGACAAGTTTGCCTTTTTCAAAATGAAAGTTAGAAACATAACCCTTTTCTTGATAGACTCTTATATAGTCTTTTTCGTTCTTTGCAAATTTGTTATCCATTGTTTTTTATATTTAGAATTAGACAGGATTTTTTATACTAATCAAGAACAAACAAATTAATGATTGTCCTTTCATTAAACTAGTCTTAAAAATTTGGGTAAAAAACAGCATTTAGGTTGACACTATAAATAAGCATCTTAGCACTAACGGATTGATATCAAACAAAATCAGATTATAAAAGAGTATAGACTAAATTAACCCCATTATTTTCCAATCCAAATCTCTGTTTTTTTAATAGTGTTTCATTTTCTGTTTACGCTTTTCTAATTGATCTTCAAGATCCTTAATTGTTTCTGCTAAAGCAGCTTGAAAAGTGTCGGCATTTGTAGAGGCAAAAATACGCGGCCCTGGCATGCTTAACCTTATATCACATATCATTTCCTTATCATTAGTGCGGTTCTCTGTTTTTAGAAAAACATCGGCACGGTGCACAAAATCGTATTTTTTCTCTAAGGTTTCTAATTTTTCTTTTACCAAATTCTCTAAACCTTGGCTTGCCATTACATCATCGTACTCATATATTATCTGCATGTTTTATAATTTTATTTAACTTAATTTAATAAGATTTTGTAGCGTCTACCAACTCTTTAAGTTCGTTACACTTTAAGGACTTACCATAAATGACTTGATCAGGATCCATTATTTGTGTATCACTAAGATTGCCAATATAAAGAGAATCAAAACCTATATCTTCTATAAGTTGTTTTACTACAGCCTTACTTTCTTTGTCTTGAGCTGCATAAGGAATTGTCAATTTGTTTACATTACGAAATGCTCTGTCTCGTAAATGTTCTGCATGGATGGTATTAAACGCTTTTGCAGTTTTTGCTGTTACAAATTTCATGGCTGTGTATTCTGAAGCATTGTAGTTAGCGTTCCTAACTTTTAGGGCCATTTCACCATCTCGTTCTGGGTAAGGATTAGTTGCATCTATTATGACCTTGTTACCATACTCACCTGCATAGAGTTCTGATATTTTATCGATAGCCTTAAAAGGTACTGCCAATAAATATGCATCGGCATTTGCCTCAAATGTATCATTCACACTTAATGCTTCTGCATTTTTACCTGCTTCTTTAACTAAACCTTTAAGTTCTTCGGGATGTCTTGAACTGAACAGTACGTTATGACCTGTTTTGGTCCAATGTTTTCCTAAATTCCCTCCCATGTTTCCACTTCCTATGATTCCTATTTTCACAATAATATTATTTTAAATATGTTTATTTTTTATTGTTGCTCCATGCTTCTTTAAAAGCAAATTGTTTGTAAGGCATTCTTTCACGTTTTGAAGTTTCTTGTTTCTGTAAATCTTCAGGTAGTTTATCTAGTTTGCCACCATAATACCCTGCTGCTACTGCGGTCGTGATATGAAATCCATTTGGAACATCAAAAACATCTTGTGCCTTTTTCCAATTAACGCCAGCCATGTGGTGGAGGCCAATACCCATATATTGAGCCTGAACTGTCATACTGCCCATGCATAAACCCAAATCATGTAAAGCATGAAAATTTTCATCTCCGTTGTCCTTCTTTTCCTTATAAGCTGTTAACATCAATAGAGGAGCATTATCTGCCCATGTTTGATTAAAATCACTAAGGCAATTAAAAATTAATTGGTAAGCTTCTGTGTCTTTTTCTGCATAAATAATTCGCCACGGTTGCAAATTATTTGAACTTGCCGACCACCTAACAGCCTCAAAAAGTTGTAACAAATGCCTTTTCTTTATCTTTTCATTTTTAAAAGTTCTTGGACTATATCTTTGTTTTAAAAGCGCAAATATTTCATGGTCAGTATCTGCAATATTATCTAGCTTTACTTGTTCTTCCAAATTCATCATTTTACAATTCTTTTAAATTTAAATTTCCATAAACTATCTGTTTTTTTGCAAAATTGTTAACGTTAATACAAAAAATTTTAATTCAATAAAAAAACAGTATGAAACAAATCACTAATTTGCCGATTGCACCAATAACAAAGCTTTAAGATTAAATGAATACCCGCTTATGAAGGGTTCCAAAGAAAATTAGGATTAATAAGAATAGATTTAATACCAAAACATAAAAAAACATGTTTTTAGTTTATTTACAATGTTTGCTTCTCCTTTGTTCCGGATTCTTTTTTATAAACACGAATTATTACTATGACCGCCAAAAAAAAGAGTTTTCAATTCCAAAAATCAAGAAGCTATTAGGGCAACAAAGCCTTGTGCTATGGTAACTAAAGGAATTCCTAAAGCATTAGCTCGCACCATTTCATGTATTTCTTTACCCAAAATTTTGAAATTTTCTTTGTTTATTGGCAAATACTCAAATAAATACTCACGAACCTGATTTCGATTAGCCAACATGTAAAACAATAAAAAACACATTATACTAATAGCCATAACAAAAGTTAGTGTAATTCCTGCAAATTTTGTAATTTGTTAGTTAGCCAAACTGAAATTGTCGAAACATCAATTTGAGAAGTTAAATCATAGTTAAAACGGTCTCTAAATTACCCATTTGCGTCTTAAAAGCATTTATTACCCTTTCAGAATTTTTTGCTGTTTTTCCTATTCTATTGCCAAACATAAGTATTGCACCAGTTACAGGAATTAAAATGGCAAAAACGAAATGAACATCAAAAAACCAGCAGCTAAATTAGGATGCCAACCTTTTTCTAAAAGTTTTCTCATCGGCTTTTTTAATAATTCATAAATAGTGATAGCTCTCAGAATAACAGATAAGTATGGGGCCATTTCAATAAAAATAAGACCTCCAATTAAAATAATTAATAATAGAATAAAAAATTGGCGAATAATTAGGGATTATCATATTATTTTATAAAAGGTATTTATTTAACCATTCCTTAAAGCATGAATTAGCGACTCTTTATCCATTTTAGAACGCCCTTTTATATCAACCCGTTTTGCCTGTTCATATAATTCATCTTTAGTCCACTGTTCATATGGCTTAGCTTTACCACCTTTTTTTCCTGAATCAGGCGTATTGGCTATTCTTGCCGATTTTTCTTTGCTATATCCTTTTTCACGAAGCGCTTCATACTGATCTTCATTTTTTATACTTGGTATGTCCATGAGTTTAAATTTTATTAATTATTTAAAGCTTATATCTTCTTATAAGCTTACTTAATGTTTATAAAATATTTTTCCCTGTTTAACACAAAAATTTATAAACAAAATAAAACCCCTTAACCAGATTACTAAAATTATTAACGCTAAAGAGTTTAATACAAATGCTGTTTTTATTGAGTCAATAAATTATTTTTTTGAGGTATTTAGACCCACAATTTTTTAATAATTTAAGTTCATTGTATAACTATAAATTTAAAATTATGAATAAAGATCAATTAGAAGGTAAGTGGAAACAGATTAAAGGAAAATTTAAACAAAAATATGGAAACGTTACTGACGATGATATCTCTTTTGCCGAAGGTAAATTTGATGAAATGTTAGGTAAGATACAAGTAAAAACAGGAAAGAAAAAAGAAGAAATTCTTGAAGAAATTGAAAATTGGTAATCAGTTTTTCTTAATCAAAAAGACCCTTGAAATAATCAAGGGTTTTTTTATAATTAAAAATAAAAACTCATACATTCTTTTCTATTCGCTTTTTGAATTTGATTGAATGCCTAAGCCATATCTTTTAGAAAAAACCCAAGTAAACTCTGCACAAAAAATAAATTGAATCATTAAATAAATGGACCCTTTCAAAATTTGCAATAACCAAATCTTAATTGGATTGTTTGTTAAACCATATATTGTTAAATTGGGTTAAACTTATTCCATTAAAAACAAGACATGCACGCAATGTGTTCGCAGTTAGAAAGATAAACACAAATTTTTCTTAAATCAGAGATGCAATTAAAAATAGAATCATAATTCATTTTATTTTAAAAAAAGGAGACTAGTTTTTTTTCCTCAGTATCCCAATAATAAGTGTTTTTAATATTTATGTTTAGCAATACCAAATCAGGATCGTCTTTACCCTCAAACCAGTTAGTTAACAAGGGGTCCCATAACTCATCTCTTTTTTGGTCGTCCACAATATGAGAGGCATTGCCATAAATGGACAAGTATTTTTGTTTTTCCTCATCGGAATAGATAATTTGCACCCTGTTGTCGTGCTCAATATCAGCAAAGTGACTACTTTCTTTTGAAGAAAAAAACCAAAGGTCTCCTTGCTTATCGATTTCCTGAAGCATCATAGGGCAAACTGAAAAAGGGATTTTGTCTAATCGAGTTGCCATCATCACCACTTTTGCTTCATCTATAAGACTTTTTATTTTCTCTAACTTTCTTTCGTCTTTTGTATTATTTTTATTGCTCATTTTTATAGTATTTATAAATTAATATTCTTTATTTTCCCTATTCCTTATGTTTAAGCCATTCTTGCAAATAACTCTTCGGTTAATTGTACATATTTCACATAATCACTTTTACTTTGTTTCCCTCCATATGCATTAATGCTTAACAATCAATCAAAGATTGTTCACAGACTATTACTTTCACATTTCTTAATATTGTTTCAGAAAAATAAAAGAAAAACTTCATATGCTTTTGCTCTTAAGATAAAATTTTTAACCCTATTGAAAAAGTTACCTAAAAAGTAAAGAAATATGTTATAATGTCTCAATGATGCTATTCAAAAACTAAGTGAAAATAAATTGAACAAGAAAACATATGTGTTTAAATTTATTCTTCTAACTGTTATGAAAACAATCAGGCCTATACAATTAAAAAAATTTAGTTCCGTTTTTTGATATAGTTGCTTTGATTTGTTGCATGGCTTTTATAAGAAACACTTAAACAAGGCATGAACAGCACATTTTAATTCTTATCCTTCTTCTGCTTCTTCCAAAGGATGTAAAGAATAATAACTTCTACGAGCAGAATGATATATACAATGACATTAAAGGGCTTTGTAAAATCGACAGGGTTATTGTCATCTGGGTTTCGTATTCCTATCGGCAGTTGTATTAGAAAAGGGTATAGTTCGTTTAGCATTGCTTTATTTTTGCATGGCTATTATGCAATTTACAAAATTAAACAGAGGCCTCTTTAGGTATCATTGCTTTTACTCTACTGTAAATGAGTTTGCGTACCTTTCTTTTTCTAGCTGGTTTACTTTAAAATTAGCCTTCATCATATTTATTGAGTTAATAAACAATCCTATTGAGGTAATTTATTCATCAATCTTTAAATACTTTCCTGTTAATATTAATTAATAAATATAAAATTATGAAACATGCACTAAATGATCTGATAGGTTATAGTATAGAAACAAATGATGGGATAAAAGGAACTGTTAAAGATTTTTTATTTGATGAAGAAAGATGGATAGTTCGCTATTTAGTAGCAGATTTAGGATTAATTCTTCCAGGAAAGAAAGCAGTGATTCCTAAAGCACTGTTGGAACAACCAGATTGGACAACCAAAAACTTTCTTGTTAATTTATCAAAAAAAGATTTAGAAAACAGCCCTCCTTTAAAATCAGCACCTACTATATCTAGAGAATACGAAGAATCATTAAATAGGTATTATAGAGTAGAAAACTTTTGGGCATACCCTCAGACTTATGCTACACCAATAGGTGGAAACCCTGTTATATTCCCAAAAAGACCACTAAAAACACCTAAAAAAGTAGGTGTTGAAAAAAACACTAAAACTAAAGTAAGAAGTTTTAATGAAGTAAGAGGCTATCGTATTCAAGCTACAGACGGAAAAATTGGACATGTAGACGACTTGCTGGTAGATGATTTAGATTGGCAAATTGTGTATGCCTTAATGGATACCAAAAACTGGGTTCCTTGGAGTAAAAAAGTCCTTGTAGGTACTCACTGGATGCAAGAAATAAACTATGAAAAAGAAGAAATAAAAATAAACCTGGATAAAGAAACTATACAATCGGCACCAGAGTTTGATTTTTCAGAACCAATAACCGATAAGTATGAAAAAGAGTTGTTCAATTACTATGAAAGTTCAACCGTTGAACACTAATCAAATTATTAACCTAAAAAAACGATTTATATTATGAAAACTAAAATATTAACCGTATTGTAACTTTTTCTATGCGCAAATTTTAATTATGCACAAGAAAAGACAGAATTAAACTTTATGGAAATAGTTGATGCTATTGAAAATCAGTTTAGATTTGACAATGCTATAGACGTAAACAAAATAAACGTAATCGTAAACGAAGGCATTGCAGAACTTACAGGAACTGTGAATAATATAAAAGCCAAAGAACGAGCAACTAAACTTACCGAGGATATAAAAAATCTTAAAAAAATATAATTAATGCCTTACGAACTACTCTCCGATTTACCCAAAATTGTGAGAAGTGTTATACAAAACATGCACAAGAAATATATCAGGCTGCATATAACGACGCTTGGGATGAATATAAAAAAGCTGAAGACGCTCTAGGTTAACTAGCTATATTACTATTATTAGTAAAGCAAGTGATGGTTGTGGAAGAAAAAGCTTAATTATAGTAAGTTTAATTTGCCAGATTCCGATTTTGTTTTTAGAAGGTATAGTTATACAACCTTGACAAATGATTGCTGCGCGTGCCTTACACTTTATAATTGTCGCTATGGTTTTTTGCACTGGCGCTTACTTTAGATGGTGATTTAACTGACTCAAACCAAACAGGATCCCAAATTGTAGTGGTGACCATGGCTTTTGGATTAGGCCTTTCTTCAGGATCCTCCCTTACGGGTTATGCGGTCAGATTTGGTTTTGTTGTAGATTTTAGTGTGGCGCCACATTAGGAGCTATAGGTATTATAATTGTAACCACTCAAGTTCCTAAAAAAGAAACCAGTTCAACTTAAGTAATCCTTAATTTTAGCCATTGTTCACCTCAATAGGTTTATTGTAAATCCTCGGTAACAAGAACAGATTTAGGCATACCCATTTCATATAAATCAGTCTGTAAAGCTTCCATCATAGCTGGTGGACCACACAAGTAAACGGGCTCTGAAACTTCAACTTTATTTCTTTCAAGAAAAGCTTTATCAATAAAACCTTTATGATAATCCTCGTGCTGTTCCTCAGACAAGGCTATATGCAATGCGTCACCTAACCAAGCTTCTAAACGGTTTTTATAGATAATATCTTTCTCCTTTTGATTCCCAAAAAATAAGCTATTGCCTTCCAATGCATCTTTCTGTAATAAATCTTTGAATATTGCTATAAAAGGTGTTATTCCTGCTCCACCGGCGATAAAGGTTCCCGGACCTATGTAATTGATAGCACCCCAAGCGTCGCCAATTAATAGATGATCACCAACTTGAAGTTGTTCTAATTGTTCAGTAACACCATGGTGAGAAGGATACACTTTAATAGTAAATTCCAAGTCCTTATGTTCAGGTAAGCTAGTGAACGTAAAGGGCCGCTTTTTACCCGACCAGTTTTCTTTGTCTATTGATACCTCTGTGGCTTGACCAGGCTTAAAAATGTAACCTTTTGGTTTATCAGTTACCAAATGCAATACATTATGATTAATATGCTCTATTTTTTTTATTTTAATTCTATGTTCCATCGATTATAATTTTAATTAAAGGTTTTAATACTTCTGATTACGGTTAATATTAGAGCTTCCAAAAGAGTTTTATTATTTATTGAAGTTCAGGAACTTTACTATCCACCTTGTCTAAATATAGCTTATACAGTATAATTTCATTGATTTGAAAAGAAAAAATATTAACTCAATGCCTAAAACTAGTTTTGAATACTATGAAAATTTGATACTCAAAAGACACCCACGAAAGCGACATGCTTGGGTTATTACAGATTCCAAAAAGATTTCATACTATTTGAAAAACCTCATGCTTTTTTCAGTTAAAGTTATTTTTTTAGGATTAAAAATAACGCCGTCCATTCCATACCTTTTATAACAATTACAATTTAAAAAAAAAGAATATGAAAATTTATGAAGCTATTATAGAAGATCATAACGCTCAAAAAGACTTATGTGAAAAAATAAGGAAAACAGGGGAGACCACGAACAATTGTAAAGCCTTTCAATAAAATGAAAGGCTTTGTTTTTTTAAAAATGTTTCGTCTTGGCTGGGATTGTATCAGTGGGACAGGTCTTGACCTGTCCCACAAATACAAAACGAATTAGCCATCGCTTAAAACAACATTTACGTAAAAATAAGTAAATATATAAATACTTATTTGTACATTTGAGTCATAATAAGCAATATTATGAGTTTTGATACCGTTATTCCAACAGCTAAAAGAATTGAGCGCCTACAATATGAAAACCCTTGGTGGACCACCGGTAACGTCCAGCAAGTTTATCGAGATATGTCCAAACGCTTGTATTTTAATTCGTTTTATCCATTCGTAAAAGAAACAGATATTAAACGCGCGGTGGTGCTTATGGGGCCACGTAGGGTAGGTAAAACGGTCATGATGTTTCACAGCATTCAAGAGCTCATAAAAGAACACATCTCACCACAAAAAATCTTTTTTATAGGCATAGACAATCCTATTTACATGCACTTAAGTCTAGAAGATATTTTGTTATTGGCAAAAGAAGCTGTGCAAGTAGATAGTCTAGAGGGTTGTTTTGTTTTTTTTGACGAAATCCAGTATCTAAAAGATTGGGAACGCCAACTTAAAGTATTGGTAGACAGGCATCCAAAAACAAAGTTTGTGGTATCTGGGTCTGCTGCTGCTGCTTTGCGATTACAAAGTACAGAAAGTGGTGCAGGCAGATTTACCGATTTTATGTTGCCACCGCTCACCTTTCATGAATACATACATTTAAAAGGCTTGGGGCATTTGGTGCAGGCCAAAACCATAGTTTACAACGGAAAACAAATTCCTTTTTTTACAACCCACGATAACAAAGCATTCAACAAAGAGTTTTTTCACTATCTCAACTTTGGTGGCTACCCAGAAGTGGTATTATCCGAAAAAATACAAAGCGATATGGGTCGCTATGTCAAAAGCGATATTGTTGATAAAGTATTGCTGAGAGACTTACCCAGTTTATACGGTATAAAAGACGTGCAAGAACTAAACAGCTTTTTCACCTATGTGGCATACAACACAGCCAATGAATTTTCATTCGAAAAATTATCTAAAGACAGTGGCATTGCAAAAGAAATCATTAAAAAATACTTAGAATATCTTGAAGCGGCATTTTTAATTAAAGTCATTCATAAGGTAAATGATACGGCCAAAAAATTTAAAAGAATAACGAGTTTTAAAGTCTATTTAACCAATCCTTCTTTACGAACCGCTTTATTTTCGCCCATTACAGAAACCGATCACGAAATGAGCAATATGGTGGGAACAGCCATTTTTTCGCAATGGATGCATCGAGAGCAGCTCGATTTAAAATATGCCCGTTGGAAAATGGGACGCTCAGAAGGTGAGGTTGATATTGTACTGCTAGACAATAAACTATTTAAACCCCAATGGTGCGTAGAAATAAAATGGACTAACCGTTATTTTGAAAAACCACAAGAATTAAAAAGCTTACTACATTTTTGCAAACAAAATAAGTTTAGCGCGAGTCTTGTTACAACCATTGATGTTTTAGGCAATAAAACCATTGAAGAAATCAATCTAACCTATGTTCCTGCTGCGGTTTATGCTTACAACATAGGGGTGAACACACTCGAGTTAAAATCCAATTGGTGAATAGATTCAACCGAAATGTCACAGAAATTACTTTAATGCATCAAATGGTAAAACTGCCCGGAAAAACCCAGTGATGTAAAAATTTAACGGTTTTACGGAATCCCGTAAAACCATTAACAAAAAATCATTTATATTTATCTAATAAGTTGAGCCATAACAATTTTGCTGGGTGGTTTTTAAAAATATTACTAAGCACATTTCAATTTAGAGGGTGAAATCTGCGCTGTTGTTCCTCAGGTCTGGGATTTGTTTGCTAAATTAGTTGCTCAAAGTGCGTAACATCATATGGGAAAGAAATTTTAGCCGTTGATGCCTAATCACGTTTGTTAAACTCTTTTCCTATTAAAGTGCAGCTATTAATTATAACGCTTTAACGAATCTTAAATGCCGAATATTACCGAAATAGTAGAGCCTTCTGTGTCCACATAAGACGTTCTAATACAACAAAAATAAACTTCAGCTTAAACACAAATAGTGCTTTAAAGCGCATTTTAAAGCACTTATTATCTAGTGATACGCACCAAATTTACCGAAGTATGTTTTCCTACAGTGCGCTCATAACTAAGCGTGTAAAACCCATTAATAATATCTGTAACATAAAAATTGATTTGATTTTTTTCTACCTTGGAAAAAATTTCATCTTGACTAAAAGTGAGCTAAGAAAAGAAAAAGTCAAAGTAAAAATGAATAAGTTTTTCATTGTAACAAGGTTTTTTTGAAATTCATTACCTTACAAACACATAAAATGCTTAATTTTTATCTATTCTGAATACTAACCCACCGCTAAAACCGCCAAGTATAACAGTAGATCCGGTACTAATACTTGCACCACCTGGACCTACATATACGCCAGCCCAGTTTACAGGAAAGAATAAATCACCTTGTAATTTAAAACCAACTACTTCAGAAACCATTATATTAACACCGGCTTTAAAGTTAAACGCAAATTTGGTAGTACTACTTAAACCATTTGATAGGATTTCTAAATTTTCATTTTTGGGAGAAACCACCACAAGTCCCAATCCAGCTCCTGCGAAGGGTTTAACTTTACCTTCTTTAAAATAGCGCGTTGCCCCTATGAGAAACCAATCTATATTTAGATCAGCGAGTCTACTTTCAAAAGGCGCGAACACAAAATCTTTAATCCTTAGCTCTGAACTCATGTTAATGTATGTGAACTCTGCCATCAAACCTGAATAAGTTTCCACTCCGAGAGTAATTCCAAATTGACCGCTATCTTGAATTTTTAAATAATTTGGGCCATAGCCTAATTTAGCGCCAAATTGATATCCGTATGTGGGGGTAAGTTCAATTACCTGGCTATTTGCATTAAAGAATAAGATAGACATTAAAAAAATTAGTGAAAGTTTTTTCATATTAGTAAGATTTATTAATTTTCATGCTAATCTATGAGCATAGCCCAGCCCCGAATAGAGTAACCTTAATCGTAAAGGTTTTCTAAGGGAATAATATCATTGGCTAGCTCCATTTTGGAGATCCAGCGCATATAATATTCGAAGTCCAGCAAAAACCCTTTTTATTTTAAATTGGATTTTATAAATAAAGTGTATAACCTGCATTGATTGTTGTTTGACTGCGTGTAAATTCTTGTCTTAAAAAAACTTGCACTTTACTGGTAACCGTGGGCATATATGACATTTTAAACTCAGTAGTAAAACTATCCCCACCTCGGCTTAAATCGTTGATGGCATATATAGGAGTAACCTGCAGAAAGGTTTTTTTACTGAACGAATAGTTGGCAATGGTCTGGAAGGTCATACCGTGTTTATCATACCTCAATTCCTCGGGGACTAAGTTGCTTCCCGGTTTGCTTATATGTTGATAAGATATAATTGGAAATACTTGCGTCCTTTCGCTTAAAAACCAACCCCACACCAGCCCCGGGGAAATTACCAGACTGCTGGTGCCGATACCTTTTTCGAAACTTCCAGTTGGCAACACTACATCCACTGTAGGAGCTATGGCGGCTATTTTAGGAAACGTTTTACTGTAATCCTTTTTAATAACACCAAAATACCGCAGCCTGATATCACCCAAACCTCCTGCATCGCGGTTTAGGTTGTACAAAATGGGGACTTCAAATAATACCAGATTATTAGGGTTGAAGGAATATTGTCCATTGATACGGGTACCTATTAATTCATCTGATTTGCCAAAACTGTATTCAGCTGCCACATTTACCTGTGTATAAAAATTGGTGGGCTTTGATGGATCAATTTCTTCAGATTCTTGTGCTTGAATACCGCAAATCGACAAAAAAAAGATGATTACACTACCTATTTTGTAAAGATTCATTTTGTTTAAGATTAAAATTATTTAATGGGGTCTTTTTTATAAGATTTTACGTTTTTGTATTGTATAAAGTGTATGTATTGTAAGGTAAATGTTTGAACATCGGCAGAGTTTGACGGCGCAAAAATTGTTCGATTATAACCTACATAACAGGTGCCTCCCGGCCACGCCGGGAACGAAGCCTGTAAGACATACCTGAGCGAATTTTGCGCCTGTATGGTAGGAGTAGTATCCCATTCCTGTCTGCCACCAATTCCATAAATCAATCCTCCACCTATCCATGTTCTATTGGCAATGCCATGGGTGTAGTGCCCTTCAAAACCCAATAATGGTTTTTGACTTAGGATTTGACCGGGCTGTTGACCGAAAAAGTTATTGTTCTTGCCAAAGAACCTTATGCTGGTATAGAGGTCAATCCAGTTTTTTCCGGACTTTAGCGGCACTCCATAATTCAATAATATTTTAGCGGTAAATCGATTGCTGCCGAGGTTAGTTTGTTTACCTGGGTCATATTCACCCAAGGGTAAACTCCAAGTAGTATGAATACCAAAATAATCTTCTGCAGGAGTTTCTTTGAATACTTCAGGTAACATTGATGCCGCTCCAAAAATATTCATGTCAAAAATAATCGAGGGATCAGCCATACCCGAAGCGGAGTTGAACACCTGCCTGGCGGCGATATTATAACTCAAAATATTACCCATAGGCAAGTTGAGACCAAGCCCAACCGTTCTGTCCAAAATACGCAGTACATGCGTATAATTAAAGTTTATATTGTTGATTCGGGATTGAAAAAGATCGTTAGATATGGCTTCATCCCATGAGGTATTGCTGCCGGTATTAGAATAAGTAGCCGCCAATGCTCCTGAGCCTCTCGGAGCATTGATGTAAATGCGACCAAACTGTGCATTTACAACCAATGATAATAGTAAGAAGCCTCCATTTATTATTTTATTCATTTCTTATATGGCTACCAGACAATTTTAATCTTGGAAATATCTAATACAAAAAGGTTAAATACATCATCGGCGCTAAGTGCGCCGATGATGAATATAAGTGCAGTGTAGTAACCCTCCCTCTACCTCTACAATTAATTTTTATTCATTGGTTTCCATGGACCTTTAGGATCTTCAGGTAAACTGCGAGAGATTGGTGGGCCCATTGATGGGTCGGAGCCGTCTTCAAATGGCTCTGTGAGCATAATCATTTCGGTGAAACCAGTGGCCACAATCGGTCCATCCGGAGCACCCTCCCGTAACTGGATAACGCCTTCAATGTATGCGCCTGCGAGTGCATACCCTTCCTGCTCCGGAAAAGTTGGCTCGTAGTAATAGGTACCATGCGGAGTTTCGATCCGCCCATACCATGGGTACTCCTTGCCAGACTTGGGCGATTTCCACATTTTCGATGGAATAACCTTGATATTCTCTCCAAAGGCATAAGACCTTTTATGGGTATCACCATCCATAAACAGGTAACGGTTCACTTCATAATTTGGATCCATGAAACCTGCCTCTTTGTAATATTGCCTGAATGTCATCATATCGCCGTTGTTGAAACGGAACCATGCCCAGAAATATCGGTATTGATAAGTATTGCGGAAATTCCCCCATTGGTGTTCGAACCAGCCATTTGCTTCAAATTGAATGGTGCGGCCACCTAATTCAACATTGCCCTTCACGGCCATCTGTGGTGCAGTGTAATAGTAAGTTAGTCCGTACATTGACTCGGGATTTTGTCGATCCTGCGGATCTACTCCAATGCTTTCCAAACCCCAATAAGCCATAGGAACATAACCGGGCGCAGCCAAGGTTGCCGTCATATCCAGTTTAAATGGTTGATTCCATTTGTCATTTTTGGTGTTGTAACCGGAAAATCTCCATGTTTCAGTCGGGTAATCATATTCAGTGGTGAACCCGTTCTTGCTATCGTCGATAGAATATTTGAACGAAAAATCTTTTGCATCAGCCGCTGAACCTTCTGTAGTTAGCGGTCCCGTAATATAGCATAACGAGCTACTAAACTCACCGGTATCAAGATTATGATAGGCGAATAGAACGTTGTGCAACGGACGACCCTCATCTGCCATCCAGCCCTGGGCAAGAGGTACCCAAAAAATGGATATCCGGTCGCCCGATTTAACATCCTTGCCTAATGCGGTAATATAATGCCACTCGTTGTAGTCGTTGCTTTGATAAAAGGCGCCACCATGCCAGGCATGGTCACGCGGTAAGTCGTAAATTGCCTGTCCTGTTACAGTCTCAATACCAGGACCTGTAACTTGTGAATGTCCAGACTGGAACATGCTGATAAAGAAAAATAAGACCAAGGCTAGACGAGACGTTTGAGAAAAGAGATTCAAATTGGTCTGTTTAGATTGTTTTGAATCCTGTTTTGTTAGGCTTGAAAAAAATGACCTATTGCTGATTAAAAAAGCGTTAAAACTCTTTAATCCAATTCTTTTTTTGTAACTACTAATTTGATTCATTGATAATGAGATTTTAAAAAATTACACGTAAAGCCAAACGGCCAATAAAAATTCAGGTGAGACAGAAATTTACCTAACTTCATATCTGGAGCAAATATATTTGTTAGGTGCAATTCAAACTAAAAGCAGATGGCTCTAATTTGATCTGATTTATAAAGTAGGACAACATTGTTTGAAGAAAAGACCAAGATTAAAGGGTTCTTGGTCAGAGTTGAGATGCTTTATTCAAGAATTCAGAAGGTGTCATACCGGTTTGTTTCTTAAAAACTTCTAGAAAAGTAGATCTAGATTTGAAGCCTGCTTCTATGCCAATACCTTCTATTGAGAGATTCGTCCATGCCTTACTGTTAATGTTTTTCTCTATGTAGTTGATTCTGTATTCATTGATCAGGCTACTGAAGTTCTGCTTAAAAGTGGTATTAATCACGGCTGACAGATGATGCCGCGGAATGCCCGTATCCTCTACCATATTTTGCATTCTAAAATCACAATTTAAATAAGGCTTTTTTGATTCTAGGTATTCCTCGATATTGTGTTGGTAATCCTTAATTTGATTTATTGACAGAGAAAGGCTAGGTTTATTGGCTACTTTAGAAAAAATATCCTCAGCTAAATTCTCCGATTCCGAAAAATCAGATAAACCGTAAAGGATTTGTGGCTGGAAAAACAGAAAGCCTAAAATGATGAGAAGGGCTATTCCTATTAATACCGTAAGGAAATGTTGGACAGTATTATTTTCATCATTTATGAGTAATCCAATAAATAGTAAAGTATAAGAAACGGTTAGAATCAATGTAAACCACATTAACCAATTAACGACTTTTGCTTCATAAGAATCCAAGGGGGTATATTTGCGTTTATACTTACCGATAATGTAGAATTGAGACAGAAAATAAACCAATCCAATCCCAGTTTTGAGAAAGGCATGTACATTAGTGGGGAGTAAACCTTCGTACATAGCAAGTGAATAATCAGGGTCTATAAAGATACTCTGAAGAATACCTATTTTTATTTCAGCAGATTGAAAGAAGAACGGTGCCATTTCTAAAAAATGTAAAAGTGCTGGCAAAAAATGAATTATGTCTATTAATTTGAACTTTTCTTCTTCCTCTAATATGGCTCTGACATAAAGAAAAGCTGCTGGCGCAATTAGATAAATAACGGGACTTGCCGTACGAAAGAAGTGAGGAACTTCAATAATTAGCCCACTCCATATTAAACCACTAACAAACATTAAATATGTAAAGCTAAAGATGCATAATGAAAGGAGAAAGTTGTAATAAGGGCGCTTACTATTGGCAAGAATGAGAATTAGTAAAATAACCACCCCAAGTAAAAATCCCGAGAAACAAATAAATGAGGCAATGTCAGCACTAATCAAAATAATAAACGAATTTAAAAGTCTTAAAAGTGATTTTTACTACAAGTGTACGTCCCTGATATAGGTTCACCACTTAAAGTCAATTTATATGAAAGCAAATGTAAAATTAATTAGTAAACAAAGTAAGTATTCAGAAGAATTTAAAAGTCTATTGTTAATGATTTTGAAAGTGGTAAAGTTAGTCTACTCGAATTAGAGTGATTACATAAAATTAAAGGTCAGGTTATTTATAGATGGATTTATAAATATTCTTGTTCAAACGAACGAGGTCAACGTATAGTAGAGATGAAAGACAGTACCACACAAAAACTAAAAGCCCTTGAGCAAAAGATTAAGGAGTTAGAGCGTACTGTGGGTCAAAAACAGATACAGATTGATTATTTAGAAAAGATGATTGATATCGCTAAGGATGAGCTAGATATCGACATTAAAAAAAACTCCAACACCCAACAATCGAGTGGTTCAGCAAGAACCAAAAGAAAATAAATTTCTCCACCAATCACTTATATCAAACCATAGGCATTAGTAAGCAGGCTGTTTATCAGTATGCCAGACGCCAAGCAATCTTTAACAAAAAGATTGAAAATTTGATTATAGAAGCTAATCATCTAAGAGAGGAGCATCCCGGTTGTGGGGTTGAGAAAATGTACTATACATTGCGTCCCGATTTTATAGGTAGAGAGACTACTTTGTAGAGACTTTTATGGAATTAGGGTGTCGTTTAAAGCGCAAGAAGAACTTTAGAAGGACTACCTACTCATCAGATATATATTATCCTAACCTGATTAAGGGCATGAAGTTAAATGCACCCTCAGTAATCTGGCAGTCTGATATTACTTACATACGTGTTGGTGAGAAGTTTTATTATGCAGTATTTATAATAGATGTTTATACCAAAAAAATAGTAGGTTATCAGGTGTCAGATCATATGAGAGCAATAGCCAATGTAAAAGTGCTTCGAATGGCTTTAAAAAGTAAAAAAGCTCCTGAGATCCATCACTTAGACAGAGGAAGCCAGTATATTTACAATGAGTACATTAATCTTTTAAAGGACAAAAGTTTTAAAATGAGTATGGCCAAAACAGCCCAGGACAATGCTTATGCTGAGCGTATAAATAGAACCATAAAGAACGATTATATTGAACATTGGAAGCCTAAAAGCTTTGAGCAGTTAAAGCAAATGGTAAAAAAGGCACTTAATCAATATAATACAGTAAGATCATATAATAATATAGGAAAGATAAGTCCAATGCAATTTGAAAATAGATTTTGGATGAAAAGTGCTTTTCATCCAAAATCTATTACTATTTTTAATAATGAAATTAATGTTTAAAAACGGTCAACTCTATTCAGGGAAGTTCAAAACTGGAAAAACAAAATAAGTAAATGGAAGTTGTTTTTTAATAAAAACATTTAAAATGACATCTGTTTTAAGATTATAAAAACTAATATTTTTATTCAGTACAAATTTATTCTTCTTTAATTTCTACAATTTCATACATGTCCTTACCATCAATGCTAATAGGTTGGTAATAGGTTTCTCCGAACTGCACATAAGTTTGATCTCCAATCTTAACCTCTTCTCCCCCTTCTGGTAAACCGGGCACTATGGTACCAGCTGAAGCTGGCACTACAATATAGCCTTCGGCATTTTTTTCATAAAAAGCACCACCATAGTAATAATTTTTGGTCTCATTAACTATTACAGTTTCGGCTTCTTTTGGTATTGAGGGAACTTGGGCGCCAGTTGGCGCTTGAACTGACACAAAACCGTCCTCTGTTTTTAAATAATACGTCCCGTTTTCATAATGATATTCTTCTTTAGTTTCATTCGAGTCATTATTTTCACTTACTATTGCTACAATTATGGCTGTCGTAGCCAATGATGTTATAAAATGTCCCCATGGACGATAATAAGACCCCCAGTAATAAGGCCTGTAAGGGTGGTAATAGTAAGGCCTATGACAATAATAACCGCGGCCTCCGTAACGGTATGGTGGCCTAGAGTAAGGTCTAGTGCTCGTTCTTACTCTTGTGTTTCTAATGTTGGTATACCTACGATTATCAACATTAATATTAATATTATTGTTTCCTAAGCGGTTGCTATTACCTGCCCGGTTATTACTAACACGATTTGTGTTATTTTGTCGTGTTTTAGTCTTGTTCTGGACTCTATTCGTATTATTATTATTATTATACTTAATTTTAGAAGTCTCACGTGTCTTTATGTTGTTAGAAATAGGTCGGTTATTAGGGGCCGTTTTGTTTCTTGCTATATTAGGGGTTGTTGATGCTCTATTTGCGGGTGTTTTAGGCCGTGTTGTAGGTCTATTTGTAGCTGTTGTGGGTTTTGAAAAATTCCGGTTTGGCATAGCTTTATGACCTCCATTTATTGTTCTTCCTGGTGTTGCGCGAGAGGCACTAGGTCTAGACATTGTGCGACCTCCGCCTCTTGACGCGCCGTGACTTATTCTTTGCGCTAATACTTCTGTAGGAAGAATTAAGGCTAAAAAAACAAATAAAATACCTAGTTTATACTTTATATCGATTATATATTTTGTCATGATATATTATAGCTTTATGGTTAAGACTAAGACTTTTTTAGAATGCTTATTAATTTTGACCCTGGTGGTGGTAAAAAATTGAATGCAGAATCTGGAATAACAGGATTTAATGACCAATTACTAAATGTAGATTCGTATTGAAGATTTGATTTGGATGTATTAATGATTACAAAATGTTTTGGAAGTAAATAGGTCTTATCTGAAATCCATAATTGCACGTTTAAATCTTTGTTGATTGCCATTATATGGTAACATTCTTCTCCGTCTATACTTTTCTTACCTAAAAACTTAATACTCGTAAATTGTTCTATCAGATCGTCTGTAAACGACGGGTAGAAGAAATCTGCAGCAGGGAATTGAAAGTCATAATCAAGATGCATTTGATCAATCATTTCTAAAGTTGATTCTGGAGCTTCAAGGGTAATATGATTATTTTCATCATAGTTGTAATAAGACAAATAAAAACCATCATAATAAAAACTGCTTTTACCTCTCGTTCCTTCAGTACGAATTTGTAGCTTATTAGCCCCAGAGAGCAAGATTTTATTAGTAGAATAGTGTTTGATAATATTTTTTTGCGCATCTAATTTATCTATGGAATTACTTAAATTGAAGCTTACAGCTTCTAAATCTCCAATAACATCTGCCATTTTATCTAGTATAAATAGCGCCGTTGAATCGATGTCTTTAATGTCTTGCGAAAACCCCAAAAAAGAAGTAAATACAAATGAAAGTGTTAAGAAGGTTTTTTTCATGCTTTTAAAATCACTATTTAAAGTTAAAATTAGGCTTTATAATTTTTACGGATACTTTACCTTTAAATTAAGCTCTGGCTCTTAGTTGATGTTGCTTGATAACGGCTTTATCAAATAGTCATAACATGTAATACAGAAAAATTTGCTTAAAATGCTTACAGGCTAATAAGGGTTAATGTGCGGCCGATATTTGCCATTACAATATCTTGTTCAAATGTATGAGTTATATGCAATCTAAATTAAAAGCAGAAGGTTCTAATTTGATCAGATTTATAAAGTAGGACCACATTATTAAATGAAAAGTCTAAAATTGGACAATTCTTGGTCAGAGTTGAGACGTTTTATTCAAGAATTCGGAAGGTGCCATAGCCATAGCAATTTGTTTCTTAAAAAAGACCTTAATTATTTAATGCGGATAAAGACAAGTTTTGGATGTCTGTTTAAGGGTTTAAAAAGCAGCAAAGAAAATCACTGAAGATAGCAATCTGTCCTAAGAACAAGGTAAAACTTGAAAATAAGGTATACTAGATGGAGCTAAAGCTATAATTTATTTATGAGAGGGAACAATGTGCCGGCCTTATTTAATTAGTGCCAATTATATTTTATTTTGTATAGTTATGTTTATTTTTTACAAATAATATAGAAATATCAGAGGTTTAATTGGAATTAATATTTCTGTGTTTTTTAGAAATCTTTAACAAAACACGTTAAATGTTTAATAAAAAGTTATAAATAGTTAAACAAAACAGGTAAATTTGAGATGTTTAATTTAAAACCAGAAGCAATGAAATTAGCTATTAATTTACCAAAACCCCAAGTTTATTATTTAAAATTACCTGCGCTTCTTTTATTTGTGTTAACGCTAATTACTTCATGTAATACAGAAGACACATACCTTGATGAAAATGCTGATTTACAGCGCACAATTGTAGAAGTTTTAGACAGTTATGGCTCAGAATCAGAAGGTTCAGATAATGAATCTACTCAATCTAGAATGAACAGACCAACATTTAGAACCTTAAATGTTGCACTTGCTCGAACCGGTTTAGCGGGTACAGTTTCTTCAAACCGTCTTACTGTTTTTGCGCCAACCGATGCTGCTTTTGAAAAATATGGATTGAATCAAAGAAATATTGTTTCTACCTTAGGAGTAGAAACCTTAAGGTCTATTTTATTGTACCATGCTGTCGCCGGTACGGTTTTTAGTGGAGATTTACCAAGCAATGGATTTGTGGCTACTTTAAACGGTGCCAGCGTTGAAGTAAATGTTGGTTCTAGTGTAACTATAAATGATGCTACGGTAGTTATTGCCGATATAGAAGCTCGAAATGGGGTAATACACGCTATTGATGATGTCTTATTTCCACCTACACAAAATTTAGTTGAATTAGCAAGTAGTTTTGATCCGGAATTTTCTGTTTTATTGGCAGCAGCCATCAAAGCAGAGTTAGCTGCTACTTTGGCAAATGACGGACCTTTTACTGTTTTTGCTCCAACAAATCAAGCATTTATGAACCTTTTAGGGGTAAATACAGTTCAGGAAGCTATTGATGCTGTAAACGGACTTGCCCCTGAAGATTTAGCACCAATCTTATTATATCACGTTGTGCCCGGTCGTGTGTTTTCAACCGATTTGTCAAGTGGCCCGGTTGAAACGCTTAACGGAAGTTTCGATTTGGATCTTGAAACGTTAACTATAGACGGTAATGCAATGTTAGTACCAAGTTTGTTAAATGTTCAAGCAACAAATGGTGTGATTCATGTAATTAACAGCGTATTAATACCATAATTGATTTCTTAAAAAAGTTAATTTAAAATTTATAAAGCAGGATTGTTATTTATTTAGCAATCCTGTTTTTTTATGCAATCCAGCTTTTTATCAAAAATAGAGGGAACTGTTAGACTAGAATTAATTACGTAGTTTAACAACGAGTAAAATAATGCGTTAAGCCCTCAAACAAAATCACACAATTTTATATAAGAGGCCCTTTATAAGTTGAAATAGACATTAATTGCCAGATTTTTTTTATGTTATATTGCATTAACAAAAGCCATTAAATAAAAAAGAAATTTAACTATTAAGTTAATAAATAACATAAACCTTATTTCTGCTCGTTTAAGTGTAAAAACATCTAATAATGAAAAAACAACTTCTCTTATTCATCGCGTTTTATATGTCTATTTTTCTTGTTACTTCCTGTAGCACTAATGACGATACCGCGGATGAAAACCCAAATCAAATACTGGAGGCAGAAACGCTGCTTAATGTATCATACGGCACTAATTCTAAACAGGTCTATGATCTATACCTTCCGCAAGGACGTACACAAGAAAACACTAAAGTTATTATCCTCGTTCATGGTGGTGGATGGACCTCAGGAGATAAAAGCGACATGAGTCAATTTGTAAATCTCCTAAGAGAAAACCATTCGGATTATGCCATTGCCAACATCAATTATGTGCTGGCTGGGTTTGGCGTTCCGGCCTTTCCAAATCAATTTTTAGATTTAGGCCGGGTTATTAGTCAATTAACCGCGCAGCAAAACGAGTTACAGATTCAACCACAATTTGGACTCATAGGCACCAGCGCAGGTGCGCATATTTCGCTTATGTATGATTATGTGTACGATACGAGTAATCAGGTAAAGTTTGTTGCAAACATTGTTGGTCCAACTGATTTTACCGATCCATTTTATGCCGACGACCCTAACTTTCCACTGGCATTACAATTCTTGGTCGATGCAAGTGCTTATCCTCAAAATGCCAATTTAGCAGAGACCGTGAGTCCGGCACTTCAAGTCTCGGCATTGAGTTCTCCTACAATTCTGTTTTACGGAGATCAAGACCCAATTGTGCCACTAAGTAACGGCCAAACCTTAGCTGCTTCATTAAACACACAAGGCACCGCAAACGAATTTACGGTCTACCAAGGAGGTCACGGCGATGACTGGAGCCAAGCAGATTATCTGGATTTACAACTTAAATTAGAAGATTTTATCCAAATACATTTACCATTAGAAATAAATTAATAGCAGTGTAACATTTTAATCACCACTTGTCTAAATCTATGTCAAAACATTGGTTTTTAGCGATTTTTAAGTTTGTATATTTGAGCTTAACTTAGATTTTTTACAACTCTGCCACTTTGATTTAAGGTGTTTTATGATAATTTGCGCTTCTCATCGTTATTAACCATTAATTAAACTATATAATGCTTTAACATTTCCTTAAAAAGTATATATTTGCGCCTAACTAGCTATTTTCAAACAATTTATTTAAGTAATCCCTCACGAGTTTGAATATGCAATGCGTCTTAACGATAAAAATGACATTTTAAGGACAAAACAATTAAAATTAATTTTTTAAGTATGTCTTTTTTAATACATTTACGTGCCCAAGTACGATGAGATTACTAAAAATAAAAAAAACCTTTATGTTGTTGCTGTGTTTTACGCAGTCTCTTACCGCATTTTCGCAAGCCATGCCACCTCCGCCTGTACCACCACCACCACCCGGTTTACCTATTGATGATTATTTACCGTTTATGATATTACTGGCTTTGGCAATAGGGGTGTTTTATTTTTTGAAAATTAAAAACGCCGCAAAATCTTCTAATAATTAATAACTTAATTATTAAATGATGTTTTCATTTTAGCCCCGATTGCAGCGACATCCTTTTGTGAGGCACGAGCAAAAGACCTGCCTACCGGCAAGGCAGGTTTAGCAGAAAGCGGGAAGCAGCTTCTACTAATAATTTGAAAGGATATCGAGAACTAGTATAATTGCTGCAATTTTTGAATATACTTACCAATCATATCAAACTCTAAATTAACTACCGTACCTTCTTTAAAAGTCTTAAAATTGGTATGCTCATAAGTGTACGGAATAATAGCAACACTAAAATTATTCACACCAGAATCAACAACAGTGAGGCTCACACCATTAACGGTTATTGAACCTTTTTCGATGGTGATGTTTCTTGGAGTTTTATCATAGGTAAAAGTGTATTTCCAACTGCCATTTAAGTCTTCAGCTTTGGTGCAAATCGCCGTTTGGTCAACATGACCCTGAACAATATGACCATCTAAACGCTGACCTAATATCATCGCTCTTTCTAAATTTATAAGGTCACCAATTTGCAATAAACCCAAATTACTTTTATCTAAAGTCTCCTTGATGGCTGTCACAGTATAGGTGTCTTCCGTAGTTTTTACCACAGTAAGGCAAACACCATTATGAGCCAAACTTTGGTCTATTTTTAACTGAGGCGCTAAATCGCTTTTAACCGTGATGTGTAAATTATTGCTGTCCACTTCAAGGTTAGATACCATACCAATTTGTTCGATAATTCCTGTAAACATTATTTTTAGATTTTTCTTTTTCTTAATAATAAATTACATCAAGCTGCTTTCTTGTTAGAATTGACTTTCAATGAAAAAATTCACGTAATTTTGTTATTGCAAAAATACGCACTACAAATAGCATTTTAATGAGAAAGGAACATAAAATACGCGTTGGCATTTCAATAGGCGACTTAAACGGAATTGGACCTGAAATAGTTATTAAAGCTCTTGAAGATAAAAGAATGCTCGACTTTTTCACGCCTGTTATTTTTGCTTCGATTAAAACCATGTCTTTTTTTAAAAATCACATGAATAGTGATATTAGTTTTCACGGTATAGACAAGTTTAATCAACTAATAGATAGTAGAATAAACGTTTTAAATGTTTGGAAAGAGCCCGTAGAAATAAATTTTGGAGAAGAGAATAAAACCATTGGCACATATGCCGTAAAATCTCTTGAAGGTGCTGTTGAAGCATTAAAAAGTAACGACATAGATGTTCTGGTAACTGCCCCAATAAATAAGCAAAACATACAATCAGATACATTTAACTTTCCAGGTCACACCAACTATATTGCAAAACAACTTAATGGTAAAAGCCTGATGTTTATGGTAACCGACCATTTAAAAGTAGGCCTACTTACAGATCATGTACCGGTTGAGGTGGTAGGAAAATCAATCACTCCGGACTTAATTAAAGAAAAAATTGATTTGATGTATCAATCGCTTATCATGGATTTTCAGATTAGAAGACCCAAAATAGCAGTATTAGGAATTAATCCGCATGCAGGCGATGGTGGTGTTATTGGCAATGAAGACGACGATGTTTTAAAGCCAACATTGTCTCAACTTAGAGACGACGGTAAGCTGGTATATGGCCCTTATGCAGCCGACACTTTTTTCGGCACCGGAAATTATAGAAATTTTGACGCCGTTTTGGCAGCTTATCACGACCAAGGCTTGGTGCCTTTTAAAACCATTTCGTTTGGCGAGGGTGTAAATTACACCGCCGGTCTTAGTAAAATTAGAACCTCTCCAGACCATGGAACAGGTTACGATATTGCCGGTAAAAATATGGCAGATGCCAGTTCATTTAAGCAAGCAATTTTTACTGCTCTTAAAATTTACAACAATCGAAATTCGTATCAAAAACTAACGCAAAACCCATTAAAATTATCTCAAAAGTCGTCTCAAAAGTCTTTTGATGCTTAATTTTTATTACGATGAATAAACAAGATTGTAAAATATTTAAATATTAGATTAAAATTAAGGAATAATTTAGCTTCAAATTATGTCAATAATTAATTAATAATCAATATTATATTTATCTTAAAGCTCAATAATAAATAAATATTAACTTATTAGCGGCATTTTTATGCTACACTACTTATAAATTTTATATATTTGCAGGCTCAAAATGAGTGTGCAAATGAAGGCTTTAAAAGATTATAACATACAATTTGTAGGTTTAAAACTTGGAAAGCATCAGTTTGAGTACAACATAACAAAAGCGTTCTTTGATTGTTTTGAATACGACGAGTTTAACGAAGTAAATGTTAAAACCAATCTAACATTTGACAAGAAAACAACTTTAATGGAGTTGAATTTTCAAATAGAAGGTTGGGTTAATGTTAATTGCGATTTAACCAATGAACCCTATAACCAGGAGGTTCAAGGAAGTTTTGATCTGGTTGTGAAATTTGGTCAGGAATACAACGATGAAAATGATGCGATTTTGATTATTCCTCATGCTGAATATGAAATGAACGTTGCGCAATACATTTACGAGTTAATTATCTTATCTGTGCCATTAAAAAGAATCCATCCGGGAGTCAAAGATGGTACCTTAAAAAGTGAGGCACTCGAAAAACTCGAAGAACTAAGTCCAAAACAACAAGACGAAAAAAATAATACCGATGAGGTTGACCCTCGTTGGGATAAATTAAAAAAATTAATAACGGATAAATAACATATAAAATGGCACATCCAAAGAGAAAAACCTCTAAAACCAGAAGAGACAAAAGAAGAACCCATTATAAAGCTTCTATGCCTCAAATCGCTACCTGCCCAACAACGGGAGAGCCTCACTTATTCCACAGAGCTCACTGGCACGAAGGTAAGCTTTACTACAGAGGTCAAGTATTGATTGACAATTCTGAAAAAGAAGAAAACGCAGCATAAGTATTATGCACGCATACAATAAGACGCTCGATATCGAGCGTTTTTTTTATGATTTATTTTTAAGTCTTCTAAAAACAACTTAATTTGCAGAGAAATTAGGCCAAAATGATAAAAAACAATAAAAAATTTATCAAAAATGGCCTGTTTTTGCTTAAAGTCAATCTAAATATTTACAATGAGTAAAATCACTGCCGCTATAACTGCTGTAGGTTCTTATGTTCCTGATTTTGTACTTTCAAATAAGGTTTTAGAAACTATGGTAGATACCAATGACGAGTGGATTACAACCCGCACAGGTATTAAAGAGCGAAGAATATTAAATGTTCCCGGACAGGGTACTTCTTACTTAGCCATACAAGCCGCTAACCAACTTATCACAAAACACAATATTAATCCAAAAGAAATAGACTGCGTAATAGTAGCTACCGCTACGCCCGATATGCCTGTGGCCGCTACTGCTGTTTACACGGCTACACAAATTGGAGCAGTTAACGCTTTTGCCTATGATTTACAAGCAGCCTGTTCCAGTTTTCTGTACGGCATGTCAAATGCTGCCGCATACATAGAATCCGGTCGATATAAAAAAGTATTGTTAATTGGTGCCGATAAAATGTCTTCTATCATCGACTATACAGATAGAACCACCTGTATTATTTTTGGGGATGGTGCCGGAGCAGTTTTATTTGAACCCAATAACGAAGGCTTAGGGTTGCAAGACGAATATTTAAGAAGCGATGGCATAGGAAGAGCTCATTTAAAAATAGATGCCGGCGGATCTATATTACCAGCAAGCATAGAAACAGTAACAAATAAGCAGCATTTTGTTTTTCAGGATGGTAAAACAGTATTTAAATTTGCTGTATCTAATATGGCAGACGTCTGCGAAAAAATATTAGATCGAAATAATTTGTCAAAACGAGATATTGATTGGTTGGTACCTCATCAAGCTAACATGAGAATTATTGATGCAACCGCCAACCGATTAGATTTGGAAGAATCAAAAGTTCTTAAAAACATTGAAAAATACGGAAATACTACTTCAGCAACCTTACCATTGTTGTTGGCAGAGTTCGAATCCCGTTTTAAAAAAGGAGATAATCTTATTTTCGCTGCCTTTGGAGGTGGTTTTACATGGGGTTCGGTGTATTTAAAATGGGCATATAATACTAAAACTAACTAAAATAACTATAACAAATGGATTTAAAAGACATTCAAAATCTAATAAAATTTGTAGCTAAATCAGGAGCTAACGAGGTGAGATTAGAAATGGACGACGTAAAAATCACTATTAAAACCGGAGGTGAAGTCAAAGGTGAGTCTACTACAATTGTTCAGCAAGCGCCTGTTGGTCAGCCAATAACACAGGTTCCCGTGGCTACACAATTGCAGTCGGCGCCTCAAGAAGCACCACAAGCAGCTTCGATTGCCTCAGAAGATGGTAAGTATATCACAATTAAGTCTCCAATTATAGGAACCTTTTATAGAAAGCCTTCGCCCGACAAACCTGTTTTTGTTGAGGTTGGAAAAGAAATCAAAGAAGGAGATGTGCTTTGTGTGATTGAAGCCATGAAATTATTCAACGAAATTGAATCTGAAATTTCAGGTAAAATTGTAAAAATTCTTGTAGATGATTCATCACCTGTAGAATTTGACCAACCGCTATTTTTAGTAGACCCATCATAACCAATTGACAATTGCCAAAAAGTAAATTCCAAAATTCCAGTATTTTGGAATTGGGCACTTGGAATTTGAAAAATTTAATTTTAGAAGTTATGTTTAAAAAAATATTAGTAGCCAACAGAGGTGAAATTGCGCTTCGTGTCATTAGAACATGTAAAGAAATGGGCATTAAAACAGTAGCGGTTTATTCTACTGCCGATGCAGAAAGTTTGCATGTTAAATTTGCCGATGAAGCCGTTTGTATTGGCCCGCCTTCAAGCGCAGAGTCTTACCTTAAAATGTCAAATATTATAGCCGCAGCCGAAATTACCAATGCAGACGCTATCCATCCCGGCTATGGTTTTTTATCAGAAAACGCTAAGTTTTCAAAAATATGCGCCGAGCACGGTATTAAATTCATTGGCGCCTCAGAAGAAATGATTGCGAAGATGGGAGATAAAGCAACAGCCAAAGCAACCATGAGAGCGGCAGGCGTTCCATGTGTTCCAGGTAGTGAAGGTATTATTCCCGATTTTGAAACTTGCGAAAAATTAGCAAAAGAAATAGGTTATCCTGTAATGCTTAAAGCCACGGCAGGCGGCGGCGGAAAAGGTATGCGGGCCGTTTGGAAACCCGAAAACCTGAAAGCGGCATGGGATTCGGCCAGGCAAGAATCTAAAGCTGCTTTTGGTAATGATGGTATGTATATGGAGAAACTTATAGAAGAACCGCGACATATCGAGATTCAAATTGTAGGAGATTCAACAGGAAGAGCTTGTCACCTTTCCGAAAGAGATTGTTCCATACAGCGACGTCATCAAAAATTAACTGAAGAAGTCCCTTCACCATTTATGACCGATGAGCTTCGCGATAAAATGGGGATGGCGGCAGTTAAAGCAGCAGAATTTATTAAATATGAAGGTGCCGGCACGGTTGAGTTTTTGGTTGACAAGCACCGTAATTTCTACTTTATGGAGATGAATACCCGAATTCAGGTTGAACATCCAATTACAGAGCAGGTCATAGATTTTGATTTAATAAGAGAACAAATTTTGGTCGCTGCCGGAGTGCCAATTTCAGGTAAAAATTATACACCAAACTTGCACTCTATCGAGTGCAGAATCAATGCCGAAGACCCGTTTAACGATTTCAGGCCTTCACCGGGAAGAATTACAACCCTTCATGCACCCGGTGGTCATGGAGTACGATTAGACACTCATGTGTATGCCGGATATTCTATTCCGCCTAATTATGACTCAATGATTGCCAAACTCATAACAACCGCTCAAACCAGGGGAGAAGCCATCAATAAAATGAAGCGCGCATTAGATGAATTTGTAATTGAAGGGATTAAAACCACGATTCCATTTCACAGACAGTTAATGGAACATCCAGATTATTTGGCAGGTAATTACACCACTAAATTTATGGAAGGATTTAAAATGCAGCCAATTGAAGAAGATTAAAAAGAGCTCCGACAAACAGTCGGAGTTTTTTTTGATTATGTCAAATTTTTAAATTCTTAGAATTTTTTTAAGCTTATTGTAATTTTAATGGTTTGGCCGTAACTTTAGCAAAAAAAAATTATATGAATAAAAAAGTTACCCAAGCCTTGGCATCTTTTACTTTTATTGTTTTTTGTGTTTTTACAATATCAGCGCAAAATATATGGCAAGCAGTCGATACTAACACTTTAGACGCTAAAATTCTGCAAAATCGCCCAGATTTACCAATAAAAGAACAGTTTTATAAGTTAAATTTAAATAGGTTAAAGACCCTATTGGCTGATGCACCAAGCCGTTCCTCAAATGCCAGAAGTCATGTTGAAATAGGATTCCCTAATGCATTTGGTAAAATAGAAAAATTTCAAATATTTAATGCACCTGTAATAGACGAGTCCCTACAAGAAGTCTATCCTGAATTGGGTTCTTATATTGGTAAAAGTTTAGAAAATCCTTCTAAAATAATTCGATTTAGTATTTCAGAAAATAGTTTTAAAGCCATAAGCTTAAATGATGAAACCGGTACAGAATATATTGAACCGGCTATTAAAGAGCAGTTGGTTTTTTCGGTTTTCAATAGAAAAAATCTACCCGAAGGAACAGATTATTTTGAGTGTGGTTTTGATGACGACGGACTTGATTTTAACAGAAACTTCGGTAGCTCCTTTGAGAGAAACGCTAATGACGGCCAAATGCGAGAATATAAGTTGGCCATGGGTTGCACTGAAGAATACGCCGCCTTTCATGTAAACCAAGCTGGCTTAAATGACGCTACCGATGCGCAAAAGAAAGCTGCTGTATTAGTAGTAATGAATGATTTAATGACAAGGGTAAATGCTGTATACGAAAATGAAGTTTCACTAACCATGATACTTGTGCCTACCAATGAAAATGTTATTTTTCTTTCTTCACCTTTTTTAAGTAATAATAATCTAACTAATCTTATTAGTGAAAGTCAGCAATTTATCGATGCATTCATAGGAACAGTTTATGACATAGGTCATATGCTTTGCACAGGACCGGGTGGTTTGGCACAGTTAAATTCACCTTGTACTTCAAATAAGGCAAGAGGTGTGTCAGGGTCGGGTGTACCAGCCGGAATCGGATTTGAAGGAGTATTAAAACATGAAATAGGGCATCAATTTGGCAGCAGACATACCTTTAATGGAAATACTAATGCTTGTGGTAACCCCAACCAAAGAGATCCAAATTCGGCTTATGAGCCAGGCAGTGGGTCAACTATTATGGCTTATCCCGGTATTTGTGGTGTACAGAATGTACAAAACAATCGTGATTTGTATTTTCACCAACGTAGTTTAGAAGCTATATGGGCCAACATATCTGCCGGTACTGGTTCTGCCTGTCCAAACTTAGTTTCTTCAGGAAATTCAAGTCCAATTGCAAATGCAGGCCCTAATTACAACATTCCAATAGGAACGCCTTATAAACTTACCGGTTCTTCAGCAGATCCCGACGGTACTGAAACACATACTTACTCTTGGGAGCAATATGACTTGGGTCCTTCGGGCGTGCCTTCAGCAACTACTGCAGAAGGACCATTAGTTCGATCCTTTTTACCAAGTGCTAGCCCTGTTAGATACGTGCCAAGATTATCGAATATAATAACAAGTGGCGCCTCTAATGTTCAATGGGAACAGCTACCAGTTTTAGCAAGAGTCATTAATTATAGATTTACGGTTAGAGATAATG
Organism: Paucihalobacter ruber; assembly: GCF_006494535.1. Lineage (GTDB taxonomy): Bacteria > Bacteroidota > Bacteroidia > Flavobacteriales > Flavobacteriaceae > Paucihalobacter > Paucihalobacter ruber. The sequence goes on along the minus strand of NZ_VHIQ01000002.1, from coordinate 301,735 downwards.
ACACTCGAGGTGGAAATAACGCATTTGACGAAATGACAATTAATACAGTTGCTTCGGGCTTTTTCAGAGTTACTTCCCAAAATACCTTAAACTTAGTTTACGAGGGCGGCTCTGATCAAACAGTCTCATGGGATGTAGCTGGTACAACCGGCTCGGGCATTAATACTTCAAATGTTAATATATTATTATCTATTGATGGGGGTCAAAACTTCAATATTGTTTTAGCCTCTAATACACCAAATGATGGCACTGAGGTTGTTACCATGCCAAATGTTGTCGCCACACAATGCCGCATTATGGTTGAGGCAGTTGGTAATATTTTCTTTAACGTTAATAACAGGACATTTCAAATTCAAGAACAGCTTAGTATTAACGATGATACATTAGCGGCTAATTTTAGAATTTATCCTAATCCGAGTGATGGCAATTTTGAAATACAACTACTTAACACGTCAGGAGAAACAATAAATTTACAACTTTTTGATTTAAAAGGTAGAGTTGTTTACACTGATATAGTTAAAGAGTCAGGAGAAATAAGCAGGTCTATTTCTGTCAATAACCTAAGCACCGGGGTTTACTTGTTAAAAGTTTCTGAAGGAAATAAACAAGTAACCAAAAAGGTAGTAATACAGTAATAAGATGCTCTAAAAACAAACAGTCGATATGAGAAATAATTACTTAATAATATTGAAATTGACTTTAGCTATTTTGATATTTACATCAACAGTAATTGCTCAAAAGAGTAATAATTACTGGAAACCTATAAGTGCCGAGAAAGTTGAATCTTCAGAGCGAGAGTTCAGAAAGACCATACCCAATCAGTCTTATTATTATCAGTTAGACGTTAGAGCAATCAAAGAAGTTTTACAGAATGCTCCGCAACGTGTGAGTGGTAATGTAAATTCTAATATTGTAATAAATTTGCCAAATTCCAGTGGTGGGTTTGATAACTTTAAAGTTATGGAAGCAAGTGTACTGCATGAAGAGTTACAATTAAAGTATCCATCAATAAAATCTTATGTGGGACAAGGTGTAGATCATCCTTCGCTTTTTGTTCGACTTAGTATTTCAGATTTTGGACTACACACTATGACATTAGGAGGAAATGCAGGGGCACAATATATTGATCCTTATTCGAAGCATGGCGATATTTATATTGTATACGCCAAGCGTAATTTGAGTGAGTTAGACAACCCTCATGTTTGTGAAGTAGAAGACGAATTACAAGGATTTAACAGATCAGAAATTGTAAATCTTGAGCAAGCCAGAAATGCTAACGACGGGAGACTTAGAGAATACAGACTTGCCTTGGCATGTACCGAAGAATATGCGGCTTTTCACGTAAACCGAGCAGGATTGAGCGCAGCAACCGATATTGAAAAAAAGGCTGCTGTTTTAGCCGCAATGAATGTTACGATGACTAGAGTTAATGGAATTTACGAAAGAGACCTATCTTTAACAATGACCATTATTCCCAATAACGATATCATAATATTTCTTTCCAACGACCCTTTCGATAATAACAACGCTGGTGTTCTAATAAACCAGAGTCAGGCGGTAATTGACAGCAACATTGGCAATACAAATTATGACATAGGCCACACCCTTAGTACTGGAGGAGGAGGTTTAGCATCTTTGAATGTGCCTTGTGTGAACGGTCAAAAAGCTAGAGGGATAACCGGTTTGCCACAGCCGGTGGGAGACCCTTTCGACATAGACTTTGTGGCACACGAAATGGGGCATCAGTTTGGCTCAACACATACATTTAATGGTAATGAAGGCTTTTGTGGAAGCGTAGGACAAAGAACTGCTAATTCTGCCTACGAACCCGGAAGTGGAACTACCATAATGGCTTACGCTGGTATTTGTGGAAGTCAAAATATACAGCCACTGAGTGATGCGTATTTTCATCAAAGAAGTTTAGAACTTATTTGGGCGAATATATCTGCAGGAAATAGTAGTACTTGCCCTGTTCAAACTTTATCAGGTAATAGCGTTCCATCTGCCAATGCAGGAGCAAATTATACAATACCAGTTGGCACTCCTTATAAACTAAACGGATTATCTTCAGATCCGGATGGTACAGCCACTCACACCTACACCTGGGAGCAATACGACCTCGGTCCTGCTGCAGGAATGCCGTCTGAAACAGCAACTGAAGGGCCGCTAGTTCGATCTTTTGAAGGCTCAAATAGCCCCACTAGATTTGTACCAAGATTATCAGATGTATTACAAAATGGTGGAACTTCAACAAATTGGGAAAAACTAACATTAGTCAGTAGACAGATTAATTATAGACTTACTGTGAGAGACAATGACTTAAGAGGCGGACAAATAGCAGTAGATAACATGATTATTACAACTAATACTGGCGCGGCATTTTTTAAGGTGACTTCTCAAAATACAACAGGGTTAATTTTAGAAGGAGGTACTTCCCAAACGGTAACATGGGACGTTGCAGGTACGGCTGGATCAGGAATTAATGTTTCTAATGTAAATATTCTATTATCTTCAAATGGCGGACTAAGTTTTGATACGGTTCTAGTTTCCAATACTCCAAATGATGGTTCTCAAACTGTTATGTTACCACAAATAGACGCAACTAATTGTAGAATTATGGTGGAAGCAGTTGGCAATATATTTTATAATGTTAATACTCGAGATTTTGAAATACAAGCACAATTAAGTGTAAATGAGAATCAATTTTCTAATCTCAAAATATATCCAAATCCCACAATTGACAAAGTTAATATTAGTTTTGAGCCTAAATCAAATGAAAAAATCGTATTGGAAGTCTATGATATTCGTGGCAGAGCCATTTTAAGTAAAACATACCAATCCAACGGTAGATTTGAAGAAACCCTCACATTAGACAATGCGCAGTCTGGAATGTACTTATTGAGCATCACCAACGGCAATCAAAAAGTAACTAAAAAAATAATAGTAGATTAACCAAAATCACTTAAATTAAAGCTCCCAAAAAACGGGAGCTTTTTTTATGAATTTATCTTATTGGGAAATAAAATCTTGGCTTCAAAACATCGATTTTACTGTTATTGGCAGTGGTATTGTTGGATTAAACTGTGCCATTCACCTTAAAGAGAGATTTCCTGCCGCTAAAGTCTTAGTTCTCGAAAAAGGCATCTTGCCACAAGGTGCCAGTACCAAGAACGCCGGTTTTGCATGCTTTGGAAGTTTAAGTGAGATGATAGCCGATCTTAATCATCACTCAGAACAAGAACTTTCAAATCTTGTGAAAAACAGAATAGAAGGCTTACAATTATTAAGACAAACCCTCGGAGATAAAGCTATTGATTATAAAAAACACGGAGGTTATGAGTTGTTTTTAAACGGCCAAAAGGAACTGTTCGAGAAATGTCAAGCCAATACTTCCAAAATTAATAGGTTGCTTAAACCCATATTTGGTGCTGACGTGTTTTCGTGGGTAGATAATAATCAAGGTTTTGAAAAGGTGATTCCTCAACTTAGTTTCAATCCGTTTGAAGGTCAAATCGACACTGGAAAAATGATGGAAGCCTTATTAAACCTAGCTTATAAAAAAGAGATCAAAATTTTAAATAATATTACTGTTGAAGATATTGAAGATAGCCTAAATGGTGTAAACATTAAAACCAATCACTTTGAATTTAAAACTAGTCAAGTATTTGTTTCAACCAACGGTTTTGCCGCCAAATTAATGGAAGTTAATGTAAAACCCGCACGCGCTCAGGTATTAATTACCAAACCTATAGATGCTTTAAAAATTAAAGGTACTTTTCATTTAGACGAAGGTTACTACTATTTTAGAAGTATCAACAATAGAATTTTGTTTGGTGGCGGCAGAAATTTAGACTTTAAAACCGAAGAAACAACAGAATTTGGCCTAACAGAAATAGTTCAAAATCAGCTTGAAAACTATTTAAAGGAAATTATTTTGCCTGACACACCATTTGATATTGATCACCGCTGGAGTGGCATCATGGGAGTTGGCTCAGAAAAATCCCCAATTGTAAAACAGTACTCCAACAATATTTATTGCGGTGTAAGATTAGGTGGCATGGGCGTAGCTATAGGAAGTTTGGTTGGGAAAGAATTGGCCAATTTACTACCTTAGACCAATGAATAATTCCCCAAATTTCTACCCTGTAATTATCATTGGCGGTGGCTTGGCCGGATTGGTGAGCGCTATTCATTTAAGCAAGTTTAATATCCAGGTTTTACTCATTGAAAAAAATAGTTACCCCAAGCACAAAGTTTGTGGCGAATACATTTCCACCGAAGTATTACCATACCTCAAAAGTTTAGGATTTAATCCTTTTGATTTTGGAGCAAAAGCCATTTATAATTTTGAACTCACTACCAATAGCAACAAAAAAATCAGCTCTAAATTACCTTTGGGTGGCTTTGGAATTAGTCGATACAAAATGGATTACGAGCTCTCTAAACTTGCTCTTCAAAACGGGGTGCAAATTCTTCAGGATTCAGTAACCAATGTTATTTTTTTGAACAATCAATTTACTATTTCCACAAAAAATAACGGGGAATTTTCAAGTGCAATTACCATTGGTGCCTTTGGTAAACGCGCTAATTTAGACGTTAAGCTCAACAGAAGTTTCATCAAACAACAATCGCCATACCTAGCTGTAAAAACGCATGCAAAAATCGCTTTCAAAGAAGATTTGGTTGCTTTACATAACTTTAAAGGGGGCTATTGCGGCGTTAGTATGGTAGAAGAAGACCGTGTTAACCTCTGTTACATTACCAATTTTAAAAGCTTTAAAAAACATAAAGACATAGATGCCTTTCAGCAACAAGTGGTATTCAAAAACAAGTCTTTAAACTATATTTTTCAAAATGCCGAGATGTGTTTTGAACAGCCATTAACTATCAGTCAAATTTCGTTTCAAACTAAAAAGACCATCGAAAACCACATGATCATGTGTGGTGACACAGCCGGAATGATTCATCCTTTATGCGGTAACGGCATGGCCATGGCAATAAGAAGCGCACAAATGGCTTCTTTGGTGATAATTGATTATCTTCATAAAAAAATTAGCAGTAGAAGTGAAATGGAAAAGCAATATTCCAAAATGTGGGATACAGCATTTAAAGCACGACTTAAAACAGGTCATATATTGGCTTACTTATTCCGTCAGGAATGGTTAGCCCCAATGTTGTTAGGATTAATTAGTTATTTTCCGATACTACTTCCGTTAATTATTAAACGCACACATGGTAAACCAATGACAGCTGTTGAATGCTTATAGATACCACATATAGAAGTGATGAGATAGAACTTATGGACGACTTCAAACTTGAAGGCGAAACACTAAGAGACACGCTTAATAAGTTAGGCAACATTAATAAATGGTTGGGAGGTAATTGCATTACAGTAAATGGCGTTGCAAACCTGCTTATAGACAAGCCGAAAGATCAGATATATCACATTATTGACCTTGGTTGTGGGCATGGAGATATGCTGAGATTAATTGCAAAATGGGCCAAAAAAAACGGATATCGGTTAGAATTACTTGGGGTTGATGCTAATTTAGATGCTGTTAATTATGCAAATGAATTATCTATTAATCACCCCAATATTTCATTTTTATGCGAAGATGTTTTTTCGGAAGCATTTAAAAACATGAATTGCGACATTATGTTAGCAACATTGTTTTTACATCATTTTAAAGACGAAGAAATCATTAAATTACTTGAAATATTTCAGCAAAATACTACCATAGGAATTGTGATTAACGATTTACAAAGAAGTAAATTAGCCTATTTACTCTTTCAAGGTTTAGGGCTTTTCATCTCAAATAAAATGGTGAAAGAAGACGGTCTTACTTCGATAAAAAGAGCTTTTAAAAAAGATGAACTGGTGAGGTTTTCAAACCGGCTTCAATTAAAATCACAAATTAAATGGCGATGGGCATTTCGTTACCAATGGATTATTAAATTATAATATGGCAGTAAAAATAACAACAGTAGCCAAGGCGCTTCCAAAATATACCAGACATACCAAAGATATCTTGCCTTATGTAGAACAATGGCTTGATGGTCAGGACGAGCGTTTTAAGCGGAAGGTTCTTAAAATATTTGAAAATGCCGCCGTTGACAAACGTTATGCCATTATGGATGCAGATGAGGTGTTTTTAAAAACCTCTTTCGAAGAAAAAAATAATATTTACATAAAAGAATGCACCAATTTGGCTCAAACCGCTACATCGCGGGCACTAGAAAAAGCTCAATTAAAACCCACCGAAATTGACTTTATAATTACAGTGAGCTGCACAGGAATTATGATTCCGTCGCTTGATGCCTATCTCATCAATCACTTTAAGATGAATCAGGACATTGTGCGTTTACCTGTTACCGAAATGGGATGCGCGGCGGGTGTTTCGGCTATGATTTATGCCTATCATTTTTTAAAATCTATACCCAACAAACGGGCACTGATTATTGCCGTTGAATCGCCAACGGCTACCTTTCAGCACGACGATTTTTCTATGGTAAATATTGTAAGTGCTGCCATATTTGGCGATGGTTGTGCTGCCGCCATTTTATCGTCTTATCCTGAAGAAACCGGTCCTGAAATTTTAGACCAGGCCATGTATCATTTTTTCGACGCCACCCATATGATGGGATTTAATTTAACCAACTCAGGTTTGCAAATGGTCTTAGACCAGTCGGTTCCCGAAACGATTGCCAATCATTTTCCCGACATCATTTATCCGTTTTTAGAGCGGAATGGTATTGATATCAATGCCGTAAATCATTTGATTTTTCATCCCGGCGGGAAAAAAATTGTGCAAACCGTTGAAGAATTGTTTGGCGCTATTGGAAAAAACATAGACGATACCAAATCGGTTTTAAAAGAATACGGCAATATGAGCAGTGCAACTGTACTCTATGTTTTAGAACGATTTATAGACAGAAAACTACCCGAAGGCGACTTGGGCTTGATGCTAAGTTTTGGCCCCGGTTTTTCGGCGCAACGTATTTTATTACAATGGTAAAAGAATTTGAACATAAAAATTATTGGGCACTCATTTTGGGTGGTGGCAGTGGTTTGGGTTTAGCATCGGCGAAAAAACTGGCACAACACGGCATGAATATTTGCGTGCTTTACAGAGCACCCAGAAATATGGAACATGCTATTCAAAAAGAATTTGAATCTATTAAAAAGATAGGTGTTGACTTTTTATCTTTTAATGCCGATGCCTTAAATCCCAAAAATAGAGTTGAGATAATTCATCAATTAAAAGCAAAAATGGCCAATAACGGCAGTGTAAAAACCTTGGTCCATAGTATTGCCAAAGGAAATTTAAAGCCCATGACCCACACCGAAAACCCAACTTTAAAAACCGACGATTTTTTGCTCACCATCAATGCCATGGCCATTAGTTTATACGATTGGACGAAGGCTGTTTTGGACTCCAAATTATTTCATAATGATGCTCGGATTATTAGCTTTACAAGTGAAGGTAATATCAAGGCATGGCATGGTTATGCAGCGGTTTCTGCTGCAAAAACCAGTTTAGAAGCCATCACAAGAAGCATGGCATTAGAATTGGCACCGTTTGGCATAAAAGCCAATTGTATTCAGGCCGGCACTACTAATACACCTTCTTTTAGAGCCATTCCCGGTAGCGAAGCATTGGAAAAAATGGCCGTACAACGAAACCCGTTCAATAAACTTACCACGCCGGAAGATGTTGCCAATGTGGTGTATTTATTGTCTAAGGATGAAGCAGCGTGGATTAATGGAAGTATCATTACCGTTGATGGCGGAGAACATTTGAGATAGATGACAGATAAAGAAATCATTGCAAAATTACCGTATCAAGCACCGTTTTTGTTTGTTGATGCTATTGAAGCGCTCTCAGAAAATGGCCTAACCGGAAGCTATACTTTTAAATCTGACGAATATTTTTATAAAGGACATTTTAAAAACCATCCCGTAACGCCGGGCGTTATTTTAACCGAATGTATGGCGCAAATAGGTTTGGTAAGTTTGGGAATTTATTTATTAAGAAACGAACATGTATTAAACAGCAACATTCAGGTGGCCTTAACGTCTCATCAAATAGATTTTTATTTACCGGTATTTCCAAACGAAAAGGTAACGGTTATTTCAGAGAAGGAATATTTTAGATTCAATAAGTTAAAATGCAAGGTGAAGATGTTTAATCGAAATGACGAATTGGTTTGCCGTGGTGTCATTTCAGGAATGCTAAAGGTTTTGCAAGATGAAGAATAGAGTAGTGGTTACCGGTTTGGGAGTAGTGGCACCAAATGGTGTAGGCATTACTAATTTTTCTGAAGCTTTAAAAAAAGGAACTTCCGGTATTGAATTCTATCAGGAATTAAAAGATCTTAATTTTTCTTGTCAGATAGGCGGAATTCCAAAAATTTCCGAAGCCTTAAAGAAACAATATTTTACCGATTTACAACTGCGAGGTTTTAATAGCTCCGGTATTCTATATGGTTGCATCGCAGGAATAGACGCTTGGAAAGATGCCGGTTTACCAACGGATAATTTTGAGCATTACGATCCTGAAACCGGACTTATTTTTGGTACAGGAACTTCAGGTGTCGAGAAATTCAGAGAAGCCATTTACCAGTTAGATGATAAACAGGTTCGACGCTTGGGCAGTACCGTTGTGGTACAAACCATGGCTAGCGGTGTGAGTGCATATTTAAGCGGAATGTTGGGATTAGGCAACCAAGTCACAACTAATTCTTCGGCCTGTAGTACCGGCACCGAAGCCATTATTATGGGTTATGAACGCATTAAAGCCGGAAAAGCCAAACGCATGTTAGTGGGTAGTTGTAGCGATCACGGACCCTATGTTTGGGGTGGTTTTGATGCCATGCGTGTATGTACTTATAAGCATAATGATTCACCTGAACAAGGGTCAAGACCAATGAGTAACAGCGCTTCAGGATTTGTACCCGGTAGCGGCGCAGGTGCTTTGTTGCTTGAAGATTTAGAAAGTGCTTTACAACGAAATGCTATCATCTATGCCGAAGTTTTAGGCGGCGATGTCAATAGTGGTGGTCAGCGAAATGGCGGCACCTTAACGGCTCCAAACCCTGAAGCCGTGCAACGTTGCATTAAAAATGCTATTGTTAACTCTGGAATTAAATCTCATATGGTCGACGCAATTAACGGTCATCTAACGGCTACTTCAAAAGACGGCCTAGAAATAGAAAATTGGAGCAGGGCTTTGGGTCGAAGGGGTAAAGATTTTCCTTATGTTAGCGCCACCAAATCTACTATTGGTCACTGTCTGGCGGCGGCTGGGGCTATTGAAAGCGTCGCTGCAATTCTTCAGTTAAAGGAACAATTTTTAGCGCCAAATATTAATTGCGAAGATTTGCATCCCGAAATCCTGATGCTTGTAGACTCCGAAAAAATTCCGAAGTCATTTCAACCGCAAGGCCTTGACATTATTGCTAAAGCCAGTTTTGGATTTGGAGATGTCAATGCTTGTGTTTTATTTAAGCGATTTATAGCTTAACTTTAGGCAAAAATTAAATATGGAAAAGACTGTGTTAATTGAAAAATTAAAGGTCATTATTGAACCCTACATTCAAGATGAAGACGCTTTTAAAAACCTCACTGAAACCACCGATTTTGTAAAAGATTTGAAAATAAATTCGGCTAATTTGGTTGATATCATCCTCGATATCGAAGACGCATTTGATATTAGATTGGAAAACGAAGACATGGAGCAAATGCTGAATGTTAAAGCCGCCATTGAAATAGTTCAATCCAAACAAAACAGCAAATGATTGGTAATGACATTGTTTGTCTTTCAACTGCCAATCGCTCTAAGCACATTGGTTCGAAGCGCTTCTTGGACAAGATTTTTACAGTTGAAGAACAAGTAATGATAGTTAATTCGGAAGATCCAAATTTAATCATCTGGAAATTATGGGCAGTTAAAGAAAGTGCATATAAATTGTTTGTACAGCAAGGTTTTCAACCTGAATTTGCTCCTAAAAAAATTATTTGTAAAAAGGCAAATGAGCACTTTCAAGTTTCTATGGACAATTTTAAAACAAGTGTTGATTGTATTGCGAACACAAAATTCGTTTATGCTCAAACCATTTTAGAAAAGTCAAAAGTTATAAGTAGTTGTTTTGAGTTAGACAGCAATATCTATTATAATCAATCGCAACAAGTATCATTGGCTTTAAAGAAAAATGCTTCATTATTTTTTCAAATTGATGTCAGGCTTATTCAGCTTAATAAAGCCAAGAACAATATTCCTAAACTGTCCTATAAAAACACCTTTTTACCAGTAAATGTATCACTAACACATCACGGGAGTTTCGGTGCGTTTGCAGTGGTTTTGGCTTAGTAACATATATAGAAAGTTGTGAAAATCTTTCAAAACATTGTAGAAACTTTACTTATAACCAAATGGCTCATAATTGGCTTACTGCTGCTGCTATTGGGCTTTTCAAATTACAGTACATTAAAGAACCTAAAAGTTGATAATAGTCTGGCTATATGGTTTTTAGAAGATAATCCGAAGTATAATGCCTATATAGCCTATCAGGAAAAATTTGGTTCAGACGAAGTTTTTATTGCAATGCTTCCGGTTTCTAATGCCTTAGATAGTATTGAGGTCAAAAAGTTAGAACGTTTACATCAAAAGATTGATAGTCTTTGGTATGTAAACACTTCGTTTAGTTTATCCAAAGCCGAATATCCTGTTTATAACAACGGAGTTTTCGTTTTTTCGCCTCTTTACAACCCGCAAAGAAGTGAAAACGCTATTAAAAGTTTGATGTCTAAAATTCCAAGCATTAGCCATCAACTAGTTACAGCCGATTTCAAAAACCTCTTTTTTTACATTCAGTTAAAGCCAACACCGTTAATTGAATCGCAACGTGAAATTATTTTACCTGAAATAGAACAGTATTTTAATGAAATAATAGGAAATGATTATCACCTATCCGGCGCACCTGTTCTCAATGAAGCCTATAGCAGAGGTATCTATAAAGAAAGTTTAATTTTCGCCGTTTTAACCATTGCGGTAATTGGCTTAATGTTGTTGTTTTTATTGCCTGACAGGCGTTATTTAATTATTGCTTTATGCGCTGTAATTGTACCGGTTTCGCTTTTGTTTGGTATTATTACAGCCTTTGGATTTGCGCTTAATATGATATCTATGCTGATACCAACCATTTTGCTGGTGTACAGTGTGAGCGATGCGGTGCACATCATTAATATTTATCATAAAGAAGGTATTATTAACTCCAATCTTAATAAACTAAACCTCATGGCATTGGCGTTTAGAAAAAGTCTAACGCCATGTTTTTACACTACACTAACCACCATTGTTGGATATTTTGCCTTGTATTTATCACCGCTTCCGGCATTTAAAAACATGGGTGTTTTAACCTGTATTGGTTTGTTGCTTTGCTTTGTTTTAGTTTATGTAATTGTGATAATTGGATTGAGTTTTTACAATATAGATTTTAAAAATTCAAAGCCTGTTTTAAGTCTTTCAAATATTAATTATCAATTATTAATTCAAAGGTTAAATGAATTTACTTCTGAAAGAAAAAGCGGCATAATTTTAGTTTCAACTATTTTAATGATGGCCGGTATTTATTCGGTTTTTAATCTTAAAATAGACACCGATTCTCTAAATCTTTTAGCTGAAGGGAAAGCTAAACAAGATCTTCGGGTGATTGAATCACATTTAGATGCCAGTTCGCGATTACAGATTAATATAACAACGACCTCTGAAGATAATATGTTTTTAGATGATGGCGTTGCATCTCTCGAAAGGTTTCAAAAGCAATTAGATGAACATCCATTATTGTCAAATCCGGTTTCTGTAATAACTATTAAAGATTTTTTAGAGGAGCGAACACCGGTATTATTTCAATCTAATATTAATAAAACTAAACTTCAATCGGCTTTGACTTCGTACAACGAACATAGCAATTCATTTTACACCTTTTTTTCAAAAGATTTGAAAACTTTGGGGATTACCGTTGGGGTTAAAGAATTAAAAACTTCAGAGTTAGAAACTATTATGAATGATATTGAAACTGCTTTCGAATCGAGTTTCAATACGGAGAAATTCAGTCTTGATATTCAAGGCTTTTCCGTGGTGTTTTCTCAGCTTAACAAGTTTATCTTGCAAACACAGTTCAGGTCGTTTTTTGCAGCTTTTATAGTTGGTTTTTTGGCCCTATTGTTTTTTATTAAAAATGTAAAGACTACAATTTTGGTGCTTATCCCTAATATTTTACCCTTATTAGTTTTGGCATTGGCCATGTGGATTTTAGAAATCCCGCTAGATGTTACTACCGTTATGATCACTCCTATAATGTTAGGAATTGCTATGGACGATACCATTCATCTAATTTATAAATATAAACGCACAAAAGCGATAAAGGGTAATGCACAGCAGCGGATTGATAAATCTATGGTTTACACCGGTAGCGCACTGTTCTCAACTACCATTGCTTTGGTAGCCGGATTTTTAATTATTAGCACCAGCGCGGTACCATCGGTAAGCGAATTCGGAATATTATGCGCATTAACTATTGCAATTGCCTTTATAAGCGATGTGGTTTTTTTACCGGCGCTTTTAAAACGGTTTGATAAGTAGATTATTTTTTTTCAAATGAAATGTAAACGCCAGTGTTCAGTTTATTTTCATTTTCTATAAAAATTGATTCTGATTGATAAACAGCTTCAATCAAATAGTTTTTCCCATTGAAATAACAATCTTTTACTTGAGCTTCATACTTTGAATTTTCTACTATTTTTAATTGATGTGCGTAGACAAAACCGAATGGTTCTATGTAATTATATTCACCAAAGAATGCGGCTATTAACTTGTTTTTTGGGTTGTTGTATAAATCTTCAATATTTTTATCAGCTATAATTTTGTGGTTGTCCAGAACCAAAACCCGATCGGCAAAACCTAGAACATCATCTTTGTCGTGCGTAGCCACCAAACAACCGATGTTTTGTTCTTTTAAGAATTTAAATACTTTTCTACGGAGCGACTGTTTTTTAAAATTGTCGATGTTGCTAAAAGGTTCATCGAGCAGTAAAATTTCGGGTTGTTTTGCTAATGCCTGCGCCAGAGCCACACGCTGTTTTTGTCCACCACTTAAAAATTTTACTTTGATGTCTGCAAATTCTTCCAATTCAACCACCTTAATAAGTTCTTTGGTACGCTGTTGTTTTTCTTCAGGATAAAAATTGGATAAGTATTTCCCGATATTTTCCCTTACGGTGGTAAATGGCATTAAATCAAACTCCTGGGCTACATATTTCATAAACTCATATCCAACTACAAGATTAAATTTTGGCCCCAGAATTTGTTGTTCTTTCCAGTAAATTTCGCCATTTGATAAATCGTATTGACCGTAAATTAATTTAATTAAAGTGCTTTTACCTGAACCGCTTTCACCGATAAGTGCGACATTTTCTCCCGGTTTTATTTCGAAACGAACTTTTGAAATTACAGGAGTTTTATTGTAGGAGAAGCTTATGTTTTTAACTTTTAGCATTCGACAAAAATAACGCAAAAAAACTTCTTAACTGAAATAGCCCAGGGTTTAGAACCTGGGCTAAATCGGAAATTGGAAAATCCAAATTTTCTTAAAAATTTAATCCTTTACTTTTTCACCAACTTCATTAGGCAATACCTCAAACCCCATATTGTATAGTGTAAAGGCAAAAATATCGGCAGTTTCTTCAATTGTTTTGCTTATTGGGGTTCCTGCGCCGTGTCCTGCATCGGTTTCAATTCTAATAAGGGTTGGGTTGGTACCGGCTTGTTTTGATTGTAACTCGGCTGCAAATTTAAAACTGTGTGCCGGTACCACGCGATCGTCATGATCTCCTGTGGTTATAAGTGTTGCAGGATATTTTACGCCTTCTTTAACATTGTGAACTGGCGAATAGCCTTTTAAGTATTCAAACATTTCTTTACTGTCTTCGGCTGTACCGTAATCATAAGCCCATCCTGCGCCAGCTGTAAATGTATGATACCTCAGCATATCTAAAACACCTACTGCCGGTAACGCTACCTTCATTAAATCGGGACGTTGGGTCATAGTGGCACCAACCAATAGGCCGCCGTTTGATCCACCGCGAATGGCTAAATATTCGGAAGAGGTGTAGTTATTTTCAATTAAATACTCGGCCGCTGCTATAAAGTCGTCAAAAACGTTTTGCTTTTTCATTTTAGTGCCGGCATCGTGCCATGCTTTTCCGTATTCACCGCCACCGCGTAAATTGGGAATGGCATAAATTCCGCCTTGCTCCAACCAAATGGTATTTGCAGTACTGAATGATGGCGTTAAACTGATATTGAAACCACCGTAGCCGTATAAAATAGTTGGGTTTTTTCCTGTTAATTCTAAACCTTTTTTGTGTGTAATAATCATGGGTACTTTAGCGCCATCTTTTGAGGTGTAGAAAATCTGTTTGCTTTCGTAAGCATCAGAATCAAAGTCAATTTTAGACTTTTGATAAAGTTCAGAAGTACCGGTTTCTATATTGTATTTATAGATGCTACCCGGCGTTACATAATTGGTGAAGTTGTAGTAGAGTTCTTTTTCTTCCTTTTTTGCCCCAAAACCACCTACAGTGCCAATGCCGGGCAATTCAACTTCTCTTATTAGATTTCCTTGATAATCGTATTGCAACACTTTAGAAATGGCATCTACCATGTAAGAGGCAAAAATATAATTACCTCCGGTTGAAACGTTTAAAACATGATTGGTTTCAGGAATTAGGTCTTTCCAATTTTCTGGCGCAGGATTAGAAATGTCTACGGTTACCACACGTTTGTTAGGAGCATTTAAGTTGGTTTCTAAAATAAGTGTAGTTCCTATATTGTCTATAACATTAGTATCACTATCGGTGTGACCAAGTATTTCAATAAAATCTGAATTTGGGTTGTTCAAATCTTTCACATACAATTTATTACCTGATGTTGAAACCCTTGGAGTAATTACCAAAAAGCGGTCGTCGTCTGTTACGCCGCCATAAATATAGCGGTGTTTTTCTACAGGAGTACCACCAAAAACCAATTGGTCTTGAGACTGTTCAGTACCAAGTTTATGATAGTAAACTTTATGCTGATCTGTTTTAGCTGAAAGCTCACTGCCTTTAGGCTTCTCATAACTAGAATAGTAAAAACCTTCATTTTTATACCAAGACATACCGCTAAATTTGATGTCTACCAAGGTGTCTTCTTTTATTTCTTTGGTTTCGGCATCCATAACGATGATTTTTCGCCAGTCGCTGCCACCTTCAGAAATTGAATAAGCCATCAATTCCCCATTTTTAGAAAAGCTTAAACCACCCAACGATATGGTGCCATCTTCTTTAAAGGTATTGGGATCTAAAAATACTTCAGCCGTTTCTTTAGCTTCTCCGGTTCTAAACCTGTAAATAACCGATTGGTTTTGGAGTCCGTCATTTCTGTAAAAATAAGTGTAATTACCTTCAACAAATGGTGCGCCGCTGCGTTCATAATTCCAAATTTCGGAAAGACGTTCTTTTAATTGCTTTCTGTAGGGTATTTGATTCAGATAACCAAAGGTTACCTCGTTTTGAGATTTAACCCAAGTTTCAGTTTCGGAGCTTCGGTCGTCTTCAAGCCACCTGTAAGGGTCTTTAACTTCTACACCAAAATAGGTGTCTACGGTATCAACTGTGTTAGTTTTTGGATAATTCACGGCTGTTTCGGCTGTTTTAGAGTTTTGCTGACAACTTAGGGTTATAGCTAAAACTGTTAATAGAATAGAGAGATGTTTCATTTGTTATCCTTAGTTTTAAGTGTTTTTACTGTATTATTTGAAATAGCACATAAAGATAAAAAAAAAGCCTTCACTACTAATGCGAAGGCTTTGTTAATCTATACAGTTAATTATTAAACTAAATTATTTTTTACTAAATATTCGGCGATTTGCACAGCATTGGTAGCTGCACCTTTTCTTAAATTATCGGCAACAATCCATAGATTTAGCCCGTTTTTAACGCTCGTGTCCTTTCTTATTCTTCCCACAAAAACCTCATCTTTGTCATGCGCAAATGCCGGCATTGGATAGGTGTTGGTGTCGGTGTTGTCCTGTAAAACAACTCCTTCGGTATTACTTAAGATGTTTCTTATTTCTGAAAGGTCAAATTCTTTTTCAAACTCTAGGTTAACAGATTCGCTGTGACCGCCCGAGGTTGGAATTCTAACCGCCGTTGCTGTTACAGCTATTGATGGGTCTTGTAATATTTTTTGGGTCTCATTTACTAATTTCATTTCTTCTTTGGTATAACCATTTTCAAGAAACACATCGCAATGCGGAATGGCATTACGGTGAATAGGATAAAAATAGGCCATGTCTCCTTTAACGCCATTCATTTCGTTTTCTAATTGTTGAACTGCTTTAAGACCAGTTCCTGAAACCGATTGATACGTCGAGACTACTATTCTTTTAATTTTAAAAGCTTTATGTAAAGGCGCTAATACCAAGACCATTTGAATGGTGGAACAATTGGGATTAGCGATAATCTTGTCTTCTTTGGTTAGCAAATGAGCGTTGATTTCTGGTACGATAAGTTTTTTACCTTCAACCATTCGCCATGCCGACGAATTATCAATTACGGTAGTACCAACTGCTTCAAATTTTGGAGCCCATTCTAAAGAGGTATCTCCACCTGCCGAAAATAAGGCAATATCGGGACGCTTTTCAACAGCTTCACTTAAACTATGAACGGTGTATAATTTGTCTTTAAAACTTATTTGTTTACCAACGCTTTTTTCTGATGCTACAGGTATTAATTCGTCAATTTTAAAATTGCGCTCTGCAAGCACTTTCAACATAACTTCGCCAACCATTCCGGTGGCGCCTACAACGGCTACTTTCATATCAAAAAATTTGTGCAAAAGTAGCCAATAATTTATTTGATAAAACAAAAAAAGACCACTTAAAAAGCGGTCTTTAACTTAATATTATCAATTGTTTTATTTTTTGAGTAAATCTCTTATTTCTGCTAAAAGCTCTTCTTGAGACGGACCTTTTGGTGCTTCCGGTGCCGGTTCTTCTTTTTTCTTCATTCGGTTAATACCTTTTATAATCATAAACATTACAAATGCAACGATGACAAAATCAATAATATTGGTAATAAAATCACCGTAAAGTACTGAGACTTCTCCAACAATTTCGCCCGCATCGTTAGCTACGCCTTCTTTAATAGTGTATTTTAAATCCTTGAAATCGGCATTAAAAATTAATCCTACTAAGGGAGAAACAATTCCACCGGTAAAAGAAGTAACCACTTTGTTAAAAGCGGCACCCATTACAAAAGCAACGGCTATATCAACCAAGTTGCCTTTCATTGCAAATTCTTTGAATTCTTTAAGCATAATAGTGTTATTTAAGTTAGTATTTGTAATTGCAAATTAAGTAAATTTTGTTAACATTACAATTGGCAATTTATTTGATATAGCATCTTTTCACACGATTAGAAATTGCTGTTAGAATTTCATAGGAAATAGTCCCTGTTGATGCAGCTAAATCATTTGCTGTATGATTATTGTCAAATACAATCACCTCATCACCTTCGTCACAGTTGATATGTGTAATATCTACCATAATCATGTCCATGCAAACGTTTCCTGCTATGGGTGCTTTTTGGTCATTGATAAAAACAAACCCCTTTCCTTTGCCGTAAATTCTGCTAAGACCATCGGCGTGGCCAATAGGAATTGTTGCAGTTTTCATGTCATTTTCGGCAACGAGTGCTCGGTTGTATCCAATACTTTCTCCTTTTTTTATTAAATGAATTTGAGATATCACCGATTTTAAAGAAGCTATTGGTTTAAGATATTGATCATATTTGGGGTTATTTCCAAAACCATAAAGGCTTATGCCGCACCTTACCATATCAAGATGAGCTTCGGGATAGTTTAACACGCCTGATGTATTACAAATATGCAACCATGGTTGATATCCCAATAACTCTGAGAAATTTTTAGCAATTAATTTAAACTGACTGATTTGGTTTAAAGTAAACTCAGATTCGTTTAAATCTTCGCTGGCCGCTAAGTGTGAAAAAACAGATTTTATTTTTATGCTTTCATTGGTTTTTGCTTTATCTGAAACAGCTTCAATGTCGTCTGCCGTAAATCCCAATCTGTTTAATCCGGTGTTTATTTTAATGTGAACAGGATAATTACTTTGATTTAAGTTTTTAGAAATTTCTATAAATTCGTTTAAAACTTTAAAACTGTATAAGCTCGGTTCGAGACATCTATCTATGAGGGTTTTGAAATTTACAGGTTGTGGATGCAATACTAAAATAGGCAGAGTAACGCCGGCATCTCTTAATGCAACACCTTCTTTTACATAGGCTACGGCCAGATAATCTGCCCCTAAATGCTGCAAATGTTTAGCGACTTCTACAGCATCGCTACCATAAGCAAATGCTTTAACTACACCTAAAAATTTTGTTGTTGGCCGGAGCTTAGATTTTAAATAATTGAAATTATGAGTTAAAGCTTTTAAATCAATTTCAAGAGTTGTTTCAAGTACTTTAGACATCGGTTTTACCGGGTTTTGAAATCACTTCTTCGGGATCTGTTACTTTCAGATTCCTAATTTTATCGCGTTGCATAGCCTTGTAAAAAGCGCCTCTGCTTAATGGCTCATACTCATCTACTTCGCCCAACATTACCAAATCGTTGTTGTTGGTTTTTCTATAGCTGTATTGTGCCAAATTACCTGTGCGGGTGCATATGGCGTGCACTTTCGTTACATATTCGGCTGTGGCCATGAGGTAGGGCATTGGACCAAACGGATTGCCTTTAAAATCCATATCCAACCCCGCAACAATTACCCTTACACCTTTGTTGGCAAGGTCGTTGCATACACGTATAATTTCGTCATCAAAAAACTGGGCTTCATCTATGCCAACCACATCGCAGCCATCGGCCAAAATAGGAATATTAGCGGCCGCTGGTACCGGTGTAGATCTAATTTCGTTATCATCATGAGACACTACTTTTTGCTCGTCGTAACGCACATCTATTGCCGGTTTAAAAATTTCAACTTTTTGCCGAGCAAACTGCGCACGCTTTAACCTGCGTATCAATTCTTCGGTTTTTCCGGAGAACATTGAGCCGCATATCACCTCAATCCAACCAAATTGTTCTTTATGATTAACAGTATTTTCGAGAAACATTTTGTACTTTTAACACTAAATTCGTGGCGTTTTTCGTTTGCCTAAAGGTGGCATAAAAATAGTAAAAAACAAAAGTTTAAATTGGAAAAGATGAAAAAGAAATTAGAATCAGAATTGATAAGTATTGCACATCGGATTCTAAAACTAAAAGGAAAAGAAGATGTTGTAAAAATGCACAGCGAAGTAGCACAGTTGTATGAAAAACTTACAGTTTTAAAGTTTGCTGAACAAAACTTTGAAGGCGACTTGCCAACGATTGGAAGCGATTCATCCTTTTTTGGGATGTTAGATTCGGCTTTTAATAATCAGGTAAGTGATAATATTGAGGTTGAAGACAAAACGTATATTAATGTAGATGAAGTTGAAGATGATGGCATTATGGAGCCCGTAATGGAAAAAATAAAAGATCTGGTGTCGCAAATGCCACACGAAACCCAGCAAGTAGATACCTTGTTTGGTTTCTCGGAAACCAGAATTAAAAACGATTTTGAAGAAATCACAGCCGGATTTGATCAAATACCCGAATTTGAACCTGTTAGCGAAAAAAATCAAAATAAAAAATCCCTTAACGACCAGTTAAAACCAAAAATTATAAAAGTTGGACTTAATGATAAAATAGCGTTCATTAATAAACTTTTTGAAGGCAAAGCCGAAGATTTTGAAAGAGTTTTATCACAACTAAACACCTCAACTTCCAAAGAAGAAGCCATTAATTTTATACATAATATTGTAAAACCCGATTACAATTGGACCGGGAAAGAAGAATTTGAAGAGCGATTGATGCAACTCATTGAAAATAAATTTAATTAAGAAGTTATTTCTTTGCAATGATCTCTTTACTATTTTAACTCATGAGCAAGCTATACCTGGTACCAACACCCATAGGAAATCTTAAAGATATTACCTTAAGAGCGCTTGAAGTTTTAAAAAGTGTAGATTTAATTCTTGCCGAAGACACCCGTACTTCAGGAAAACTATTAAAGCACTACGAAATTGGTACACCAATGCAATCGCACCATATGCATAACGAGCATAAAACGGTCGACACTTTAATTTCAAAATTAAAAAGCGGAAATACCATTGCCTTAATTAGTGATGCCGGTACACCTGCCATTTCAGACCCCGGATTTTTATTAACCAGAGCTTGTGTTGAGCAACAAATTGATGTTGAATGTTTACCCGGAGCAACCGCATTTGTCCCGGCTTTAGTTAATAGCGGATTACCGTGCGATAAATTTGTTTTTGAAGGGTTTTTACCTGTAAAAAAAGGTCGTCAAACCCGACTTCAACTACTGGCGGAAGAAACCAGAACGATGGTTTTTTATGAAAGCCCGCATAAACTCATTAAAACCCTTGCCAACTTTTGCGAATATTTTGGTGAAGAACGCCAATTGTCGGTATCAAGAGAACTTACCAAACTATACGAAGAAACGGTCCGAGGTACAGCTAAACAAGTTTTAGACTATTACACCAACAAACCACCTAAAGGTGAAATTGTGATTATAGTAGCTGGAAGGACATAATATTCTTTTGTATTGATGTCAATTAAAATTTTATAGGTGTTTCCCTTTGTTCCATCCATGTTTACCAAGATATTTATCGCCACTTTCAATAGCATCGTCTTCGAGCGTTGTTCCCATGCTATCGTTCCAGCGATTTAAAAACCCAAAAAGCGAAATAACACCTAACATTTCTACAATTTCGCCTTCATCCCAATATTTATAGAGTTCGGTTTTTATTTGTTCATTCACCGCATTCGGAATTTGACTAGCCGCAAGACTAAAATCAAGTGCCGCTCTTTCGGCTTCAGAAAAAGCAGGATGTGTTCTGTATTCCCAAACATGGTCTAACTGTTCTTGTTCGGCGCCATAGCGCTCGGCGGCTCTAATGGCATGTGCTTGGCAATATCTGCAGCCGGTTGCATTGCTACTTACCCAGGCTATCATCCTTTTTAAGGCAGAAGTCACACCACCATCGTTTTGCATGACCGCTTTATTCAAGTTGATAAATGCTTTTGAAATGGCTGGCCTATGTTGCATGGTTAAAACCGAGTTGGGACAAAATCCGAGGGTTTCGTTAAAAAATTCAGCTAACTTTTTGGTTTCTAAATCGTGTTGAGCAGATAACGGATTTACTAATGGCATGGTAATAAATTTTGTATTTTTGAAGTTACAAGAAACAAAAAATAAATGGATATGTCTCATATAGTTACAACAGTTTGGGAAGGCGGCGTTCAGTTTGAATCTGATAACCCGAGCGGAAAAACCGTTAAAATAGATACCGATGTTGAAGGGCAGGAGCGCCAAGGTCTTTCGCCTAAGGCTATGATGTTAACTTCGCTTGCCGGTTGCTCCGGTTTAGATGTGGTTTCAATCTTGGAAAAAATGAAAGCCCAACCTGAAAAATTCAAAATAGTTACCAAAGGTCATCTCACCGATGAACATCCAAAATATTACCACACGGTTGAGGTTGAATATCACTTTTACGGCAATAATTTAGAGCCCGCTAAAATTGATAAGGCCGTTAATCTTTCAATTGAAAAATACTGTGGAGTTATGGAGATGTTCAGACGCTTTGCTACAATTAAAACGTCTATTCACTTTCATTAATAAGTTTGAATTTTTTAAATAATGCGCTGGACTCTAAAACCAAAACTGCCGATAGACAAAGTTGAAGCTCTCAAAGAAGCGCTACAAGTAGACGATTTTGTGGCAACTTTATTGATACAGCGCGGTATTGAAACTTATGAGGACGCCAGAAAATTTTTTAGACCAAGCCTAAAAGATTTACATAATCCATATTTGATGAAAGATATGGACAAGGCAGTACAACGCATTGAACAAGCTTTAAATAACAACGAAAACATTTTGGTGTATGGCGATTATGATGTAGACGGTACCACCGCTGTGGCCTTAATGGCAAGCTACCTCAAAACCCGAACTACCCAAGTTGCCACCTACATTCCCGATAGATATGCCGAAGGATACGGTGTTTCTTACGCAGGTATTGATTTTGCACACGATAATAATTTCTCTTTAATAATTGCCTTGGATTGTGGTATTAAGGCCATCGATAAAGTAGCATATGCCAATGAAAAAGACATTGATTTTATTATTTGCGATCACCACCGGCCGGGCGACGAAATTCCTAATGCCGTTGCTGTTTTAGATCCTAAAAGACCCGATTGCGATTATCCTTATAAGGAACTATGCGGTTGTGGTGTTGGTTTTAAGTTGGTACAGGCCTTAGCAGAAAATCAAGGACAAACACCCGAAGATTTAACCGAATATCTCGATTTATTAGCTACGGCCATAGGTGCCGATATTGTTCCGGTTACCGGCGAGAACAGAGCGTTGGCTTATTTTGGTCTGCAAGTCATCAACAGCAATCCTCGCCCAGGATTTAAGGCCATTATTCAACAAATTAAAAAAGAAGAACTCAATATTACCGATGTAGTTTTTATCATCGCGCCCCGAATTAATGCAGCAGGAAGAATGAAACACGGCAACCATGCAGTCACCTTGCTCATGGAACAGGATTATAACGAAGCGATTAAGTTTGCCATAGATATCGAAACTTTTAATGCCGATAGAAAAGAAGCCGATCAATTAATTACCCAAGAAGCTTTGATCCAAATTGAGGTAGATGGCGAGCAAGAACGTTTAACAACCGTTGTTTATAACGAAAGCTGGCACAAAGGCGTAATAGGTATTGTAGCCTCAAGACTTACCGAAACCTATTACAGGCCTACCATTGTTTTTACTAAAAGTGGAGATAAATTAGCGGCATCGGCGCGTTCTGTTTCCGGGTTTGATGTGTATAATGCCATTGATGCTTGTTCTGAATTTATAGAACAATTTGGAGGTCATAAATACGCTGCAGGATTAACGATTAAAGAGGAAAATTACGAGGCTTTTAAACAGGCCTTTGAAGATACCGTATCTAAAACCATAGACCGAAACTTACTCACACCAGAAATTAAAATTGACGCGCAAATTCATCTGGCAGATATTACGCCAAAATTCTATAGAATATTGAAACAATTTGCTCCTTTTGGCCCTGGAAATATGATTCCGGTGTTTATGACAACACATTTAAGAGATACCGGTTATGGCAAGTGTGTAGGTGAAGATGACAAGCATTTGCGCGTTACTGTTAGGCAACCCAATGCGCCAAATATTGTTGGAATAGGATTTAGTTTAGGTGATAAATTCGATTTAATTAATGACAAAAAATTATTTAACGCCGTTTACAGTATCGATGAAAATCATTGGAATGGTAATGTAAGCTTACAGTTGAAATTGAGGGATATTAAAGAATCGTTTTAAAATGACACTAAATTTGAAAGTTACTAACCAATCTTCCATAAATTTGTGCCTATTAATAAGCTTGGCTAATCCTTTATTAAACTAAATGTCTGCACCCAAAAACGATCCTTACGCAGCGCTACGCATTAAGGAATTCAACATTTTTTTATTAGTTAGATTTGCACTGGTGTTCGGCTGGAGTATGCAGTTTATTGTGATTGAGTGGCAGGTGTATTCTCTTACAAAAGATCCGCTATCATTGGGATTAATTGGCTTGATGGAAATAATTCCGGCATTATCTATGGCGCTGTTTGCAGGCCATATTGTAGACCAGCGCGAAAAACGAAATTTACTGGCCTTGTGTATTGCGCTTTTTTCGTTAATAAGTTTTGGTTTATTCTGGATTACTTCGCCAGAAGTTACCGAAAGTTGGTCTACCCAACATATATTATACGCCATTTACGGATTGGTTTTTTTTGGCGGATTTTTACGGTCGTTTTTCGGGCCAACCATTTTTTCGCTGGTAGCCTTAATTGTTCCGAAGAGAATTTATCCCAATGCCGCTACCTGGAGTAGTTCAACCTGGCAAATGGCATCAGTTTTAGGTCCGGCAACTGCCGGATTGTTTATTAACTGGTTTGGTGTGCATCATACGCTCATGGTGGTATTTGGCTTGGTGAGTTTATCTTTTTTAATTCTTCAGAAGATTAAACGCAAACCAATTCTAAATCCAAAAATTGGCGAACCGGTTTTTCAAAGTTTAAAGGAAGGTCTCAATTTTGTTTTTAAAACTAAGGCCATTTTAGGCGCTATTACCTTAGATATGGTAGCCGTGTTGTTTGGTGGTGCTGTTGCCTTATTACCAATTTATGCTCAAGATATTTTAAAAGTTGGTCCCGAAGGTTTTGGTGTTTTAAGAGCAGCCCCGGCTGTTGGTGCCTTTTTAACAATGTTGGCAACAGCTTACTTATCTATAAGTAAAAAAGCAGGAATTAAATTATTAGCCGCGGTATTTGGTTTTGGGGTTTGTATTATTGTCTTTGGAGTTTCAACCATATTTTGGGTCTCTGTAGTAGCCTTGTTTTTTAGCGGTGTAACCGATGGCGTTTCAATGGTCATTAGGCAAACCATATTACAAATTAAAACACCCGATCATATGCGCGGTCGCGTGTCGTCAGTAAACTCTATGTTTGTTGGTTCTTCAAACGAGTTGGGGGCTTTTGAAAGTGGCATTACTGCCAAATGGATGGGAACGGTAACAGCAGTTGTTTTTGGTGGAACGATGACGCTACTTACGGTAATAACTACGGGCATTGTGTCTCCGGCGTTTAGAAAATTAGATTTAACCAAAGACCTCGAAGACCACCAAAAAGACTAGAACTAATACTTTTTTAGCTGAAGATTTTCACCATCAAAAACGGCATAGGTGTAGTGCTGTATCCAGTCGCCTAAATTGATGTAAGTAGATTTTTCATTTAGTTGAATCTCTAAAGGTAAATGACGATGCCCAAAAACAAAATAATCAAAGTGTTTGGTTTCAAGTTTACGCTTACAGTACTGAACTAGCCATTCGTTGTCTTCGCCTAAAAACTTGGCATCTTCATCACCCGAAATCAGCTTGTTCTTTACAGAAAAATAGTGGCCCAGGCGCATGCCAATATCGGGATGTAGCCATCTAAATAACCATTTTGAGACGGGATTGGTAAACAATTTCTTCATGCGTTTGTAACCTTTGTCTCCAGGGCCCAAACCGTCGCCATGACCTATAAAAAATTGTTTGTCATTAAAAGTAAACACCTGTGGTTCGTGATAGACAGGAATATTTAATTCGGTTTTGAAATAATCTTTCATCCACAAGTCGTGGTTGCCAACAAAGAAATAAAGGGGTATTCCGGCATCCGATATTTCGGCAAGTTTACCTAAAACACGTGTAAAACCCTTTGGTACAACCGTTTTGTATTCAAACCAAAAATCGAATAAATCACCGAGTAAAAAAATGGCCGCTGCGTCTGATTTCACCGCGTCTAACCAAGCCACAAACTTTTGCTCTCTGGGCAATGATGCCTGAGGTGTTGGTGCGCCCAAATGATTATCGGATGCGAAATAGATGTATTTACCCTTTGGTACATTCACATGGTAAATATAATGAAGTTTGTGATAAGGTCTTAGTTTAGATTTACCGCATTGAGCCGAAAAATAAATCCAATAAATTTATACAATTTAATTATCGGCTGCGTGCCACTCAGCAAAACTGGTTTCAGTTTCTTGAAGTTTTAAAGAATGAAGCTGTATATGTTGTGGTAATAATCGCTGAATTTTTTGAGCAAAATCAATTACCATCATTTCACTGGTTGGTTGATAATCAACTAATAGTACATTATGGCCTCTGGTTTTTAATTCCATAGCTAACTCAAAGTGCGGTGTATTTTTATTAAAAACTGTGGCATGATCAAAAACATCTACAATTTCTTCTTTTACAATTTTTTTTAGGTCGCCAAAATCTATTACCATGCCGTATTTAACATTTCCCGAATCTGATATTGGTTCGCCAATAACCGTTACATATAACTTGTAGCTATGTCCGTGAATGTTTTTGCACTTGCCATCGTAGCCATAAAGTGCGTGTCCGGTTTCAAATGAAAATGATTTGGTAAGTCTTATGTTACTCATGCCGCTAATTTACGCTGCAAAAATACAGTAATTTTTCAATAGCCTGTTAAGCCAATCTTATTTACTTCTGCGTGTAAAACCGATGCGTTTGTGGCGTATATTTGCGCACTTTTTTCTGAATTAATGTCTGAAATATTTGAACAACTCGATTTTGTTGAAAATCCGCTTTACGAGCGTATTATCAATGATTTACTAGAACATAAGCACAGTGTTGTTGAAGATTTCTTTTCAGCTGAATTAGTCCAGGGTTTAAGAAATTCGTTGTTGTTAAAATACGAAGAAGACGAATTTAAAAAGGCAGCCATTGGCAACAAACTCAATGAAACTATTGAGAAAAGTATAAGAGGCGATTTTATTTTATGGCTCAATGAAAAGGAAGCCAATTCGGCAGAACAAGAGTTTTTTAAAAACATCAATGATTTAGTTTCTTACTTAAATAAAACTTGTTTTTTGGGAATTCTCCAAAAGGAATTTCATTATGCGCTGTATCCCCAAGGCACTTTTTATAAACGCCACTTGGATACCTTTCAAAACGACGACAGGAGGAAACTTTCAATGGTATGTTATTTAAATGAGGAAGATTGGCAGGTAGATTATGGAGGCGAATTGGTGCTGTATTTCAATGAAAATGGTATTGAAACCGAGAAGCGTATTTATCCGTTTCCCGGCAGAATGGTCATTTTTGAAAGTCAGTTTTTAGAACATGAGGTGAAACCCGTAGTTCAACGCAGATTAAGTATTACCGGCTGGTTAAAAACCAGGTAGATTATTTCCGTTTGCCTTTACCTTTTCCTTTGTTTTTATTAATGAGGTATACAACAACCAACACTACTGCTAATAAAAGAAAAAGTCCATTACCACTAAGAAAGCTTAATAGATCCATATCTTATTGATTTTGGTTTCGTTTTTTATTGTAATAATAAATGAGATAGGCCAATAGTGCTAAAATCAAAAAGGGAAGCATAGAGCCTATAAACACACCAATGCCATAAGCACTATCTGGCGCATGTTCCATTTTTTCTTCAATATTAACCTGACTAATAAGAAACATTCTAAACATTTTTTTAAAAAATTAAATTTAGGGGTTTTTGCTTAACGGTATAAAAATAGCTCTAAATTTTATAATGAGGGGCAGACCTCTGGCGATGATCCATAAATAAAATGCTGAGAAAACCGCATATAATTTTAAATTGTAAAAGTCCATTATGAAGATTGTTGGCACAAACACCAGTAATGTTGAAAATAACAATACGTTTCTTAAAAACTTCATTCGGCCTAAACCTTTAAACATGCCGTCAAAAATAAAAGCAACTGCACAAAATGGTTGCATGGCCAACACAATCCAAAACACCTTATAAAATTCTTCTAATACCATGGGTTCTTTGGTAAATACACTTCCTATAAATTCGTAAAACAAAAATCCAATTGCAGTCAAACCCAATCCTACTAAAATACCATAAACTATTAATTGGTTACTCAATTTAATAAGCTCGTTATAGCGTTTGGCACCGTACAGCTTTCCTGCTAAAATATTTCCGGCGCTGGCATAACCATCGATAAAAAAGGCGCCAAAAAACCATAAATTAATTGCAATGGTATAAGCAGCAATGTAATTTTTACCAAAGCTTGTTGAGAACGCGCTGGCAAAATACAAGGCTAAATTAAGGGCTAAAGTTCTAACAAACAAATTGGCAATCATGAGTAAAAAGCGTTTAATTTCATGATTAAAAGGTAAAGTAAACCTAAGTGGAATAACGGTTTTCCTGAGCAACAATACAGCCGAAAGCAAGGCCATGACAAATTGAGCTATGATACTGGCGTAAGCGGCACCTTTTATGTGCTTAGCAGGTATAACATTATCTATACCGTAAACAAAAATAAAATCTAATACAATGTTCAACGAAGCCCCAATAATGGCAATAATCATAGGATAGAAAGTGTTTTGC
Organism: Paucihalobacter ruber; assembly: GCF_006494535.1. Classification (GTDB taxonomy): domain Bacteria; phylum Bacteroidota; class Bacteroidia; order Flavobacteriales; family Flavobacteriaceae; genus Paucihalobacter; species Paucihalobacter ruber. Next base: position 273,575 of record NZ_VHIQ01000002.1, on the reverse strand, counting down.
AATCCTCTGAACGCTCCAAAAACAGCAATGGTAAATAAGGTAAAAGGAAATCCGAATACACGTATTTGGTAATATTCAACGCTAAGGTCTAAAATTAAGTTTGACGCATTATACAATCTAAAAATGTGCCTGGCAAACGGGAAAGTACACAAAATAATAACCAGACTTAAAGAAGTAATAATGAAAATAGCCTGTGCCGGTAAATTTTTAACTTGCTCTAAGTTATTGGCTCCTAAATATTGAGAAACAATAGACGAGATGGCACTGCGGGTTTGCCCCAAAACCCAAACAAGCATTGAAATAAAAGCCCCAACAATACCAACAGCCGCCAATGATTCGGTGGCATTTTCGCTCATATTTCCGATAATAGCGGTATCTGTGATAGATAAAATTGGCTCGGCCACACCCGCAATAAGTGCCGGTATTGCTAATTTGTTAATGGCTTTAAAGGTTAAGTCTGTTCCCAATTACTTAATAATATTGATAGTTTAAAATAACAAGTCTAGCAGTTTGTAATGCTTTATAGAATGTATTAATTTTGATATAATTTGGCGTGAAAATAGAAAATTTGTACTATTTTCGCAGCCTAAATAGATTTTCTTTTTGGGGATGTAGCTCAGTTGGCTAGAGCGCTTGACTGGCAGTCAAGAGGTCGTCGGTTCGAGCCCGATCTTCTCCACAGTAATTAGCAAGACCTTCGATATTATTGGAGGTCTTTTTTTATTTTATCTAATAATCGGGTGAGAAGTTTATCCTGAGCGGAGCCGAAGGTAGCCCGATCTTCTCCACGCTAAGCAGGAAGACCTTCAATGTTTTTGAGGGTCTTTTTCGTTCAATAAAATATCCGTTTCAGAATTTTATCTTTGTTGGAACTGAGAAGGTTGGGTCTTATCCACAATTAATAAAGAATACATGCAATCTTTTTGAGGATCTTCTCTAAAATATGAATTTAGTGGTTATATCAACCACTTGTTTCATTGATTCAGAAAGTTCTATCGATTCCCAAGGATGATGAGTGTTAAAAACATGATCAGCACTTTTTAATCGGATAAAGTTGCTGTCTTTATTCCATTTAGATAAATTTTCTGCTTCAGAAATTTGAACAGTGCTGTCAGCTTCCCCATGAATAATTAGATGAGGAATTTTTAAATTTTTTAGTGCGCTCTTTATATTGAGTCTGGTCTCATTTTTTAAATAGTCTTCATAAAATTGATAATAATGAGGCATTTTTTGTTTTGTTCTACCGTTTTCAACGAATTTAACACCGTTAGCCTTCCATAGACTGATTTCATCTTCAGAACCGAACCTTGACTTAAAATCGCTAACGCCGGCAAGTGTTATTAACTTTTTGATACGTTGGTCTTCCTTAGCTTTTATGGCGGCAATACCGCCGCCACGACTGTGCCCCATTAAAACGGTATTATTAACATTAATGTTTGGGTTGTTTTTTAAGTTTTGATGACACCATGTTATTACATGTTCTAAATCTTCCAACTCCTTACTATAGTTATTATTACCAAAAGCCTCCAAATCCGGAAAGTCTATTGGTTGATCAATAGTTCCACCATTATGTGAAAAATTAAATTTCACAAAACAAATACCGGCCATGGCAAACTTTTTGGCCATTATATTCCAGGCTCCCCAGTCTTTAAAACCTTTATAACCATGGCAAAATATAGCTACGGGTTGATTAGACGTATGACTATCATAAAAAACATCTAATAAAATCGCCTTATTTTCGGCACCACTGATAATGTTGTTTTTTAGTAACTGCATTATTCTATAATCTTTTCAGTAAAATCAATTTCAGGATTAAAAATTTCTAAAATTAGATTTTTTAAGACTTCAAAGTAAGCATCGAGTGTTTCAGTAGTAATCTTTGGATCTTTGACCGCACCATTTCCGGCTTTATTCTTTTTAGAAAAATTAAGCACAAAGTTGTCTTGTAAATTTTTAAACGAAATAATTCCGGCGTTTACAGGTAGCTGTATGACGTTTGTTTGGTGTAACATATAAGCGTAAGTTAACAGCTGGAATGATTTACTGTACTTTTTATAGTCTGATGTAAGATCTTCCCAGTTCACAATTTCAACCTCTGATTGGTTTACTTTGCCACTTTTATAATCTATAATTCTCCAATCATTATCAACGGTATCAATTCTGTCAATTACACCTTTGAGGTGAATAGGAAAACCTAATTCAGGGATATCTAACGTAACTTGTATGGGCTTTTCTAATTCTTTAATTACAATAATTCTACCGGCTTTTATTTGTTCTAATTCTCGCTGTAAGAAATTATAAATATACCTTTTAGCGACTTCAAAACTAATTAGGTTTTTACCCGAGGTAAAATTGCCGTCATAAAAATAAGTCTTAAAGTGTTTTGCAACGATACCATCAATGCTTTTAAACATTGTTTTGATGTGCTTTTCTTCAAGAATTTCTCCCACATAAGGCTTGTACATTTCTTCCAGAGTTTTGTGCAAAACATTACCCAAAGTGTTGGCAGCGATGGTTTCTTCTACTTCGTCGTATTCGTTAATATTGAGCACCTTAGAATAGTAAAAATCAATTGGATTTCTAACATAGCTACTAAGAGAAGAAGGCGAAAAACCTTTTATTGCCAGATCCTTTAAGTCGTCTAGAAGTGTGGCTGTCTTTGAAACAGATTTTAACTCTACAGCTTTTATTTGTGCATTCGGAATCGATAACGAATGCGTTAAATGATGTATGCCGTCAATTTCGAGTTGTTTAATAAATCTACTGGGTTCACCTCCTGATAAAACATCTGGATCGGTATTGTAAATAATGTAGATGTTTTTTGCCCGTTGGAGTAATCTGTAAAAATGATAGGTGTAGATAGCGTCTTTTTCTTTAAAAGTTGGCAAGAGGTTTTCAAGTTTAACATCGAAAGGGATAAAGGAGTTGTGTTGTTTTCCGGCGGGCAGTACACCTTCGTTAACCCCAGAAATAATGACGGTCTCAAAATCTAGCAGCCTCGATTCCAAAACACCCATTATTTGAAGACCTTTTAAGGGTTCTCCTTTAAAATCAACACTTTCTATGTTTAAAAGTTCTTTGTAAAGTCCGAATAATATTTGAATACTATTAATAAAACTAAACTGCTCTTGTAAACCAATAAGTTTATTAAATATTGTGTAAAACTTATATAAAAAGGATAATTCTACCAGATGAGCACTAGAGTTTTTGTTGAGAACTGTCTGAATTTCAAGCACCATATTTCTACAATTTTTTAACGCCAGCACCGGATTGTTTTCCCATGAACAAAACAAGGCATCTATAATTTTTGCCGCTGTGGCAATATGTTTACTAATTACATCATAATCGAAATAACTAAGATTATTTTTAGAAATATATTGAATGAAGTTTTCAATTTCAACCGCCTGAATTTTCGAGTAAATAGGTTTAAGGCTTGAATGATTTAAAATGGCAATAACATCTTTGTAATAATATTTTTCGTTATTGCTTTTGTGAAGGTTAAACAGTAGTTCAAAAAACGAACTCAGCGGTACCGATTTTAACGGTAAGCCCATTGTGATGTTGATGTGTTCTATTTCTGTGGGTAACGAGTTAAGTAAAGGTAAGAGTTGTTGCTCATCTCCTAAAACTACAGCAGTATTTTCTAGATTGGTTGCATTATTAGTATACAAATCCTTTAAAAGAGCTCCTATTTGTTTAACCTGACCAACTGTTTTTATGGCGCCAATTACTTGAATGTTTTTATTATTTCTGAAGTTATTTGAAACAATTTCAAAAAGGTGAGTTCTAAAGTAGGGCCATTTTTCTTTATATTTTCTTACGAAAAATCCAGCATCATGGTGATTATTATCTAAGAAATGAATGTCGATATCCCAAAACACTTTTGCTAAGTTTTGAGATAATAATTCTTGTATGATAATCTCTTCAGCTTTGTTTAAAGCATTGAAACCGATAAAAAAATGTTGTTTATTATTGTTTTCAATATAATTCTCAATGTTATTAACTGCTTCACGATATTGTAATCCTTGATGACCAACTCCTTCTGAAGTCAATTTATGATTAAAATGGGTGTAATAAGTTTTTAGATGATTCCAAAACTGAAGGTAATTTTTAACATGTTCTGTTTTGTTTGGTTCAACAGACCAGTGGTCTATTTCTTTTATGGCACTTAAATAATCAAAAATTTTATTGGGGTCTATTAAATAACGGTCTAATTCTATAAAATCATTAATCAGAATTTGTGCCCAAGATGAGAATTGGTCAAAAGATTCTGTTTGTTCCGATGAAGTGATTTCACAATAAGTTTCATAAAACTTAAACAGTACATCAATATTGTTTAATTCTTTAAGTTCTGATAAATTAGTTACAAACTCTTGTGAAGATATTATTTCTGGAGAAAATAGAGTTTGTTTTAGTTGTTTTGAAAGTGCTTGTTTTAAAAATAGCCCTGCACGCTTATTGGGCAGAATGAAAACTGAATTTTGAAAGTCAATACCTTCGCTAATAAGTTTTTCTATAATTTCATGAAGAAATGATTTCATATTATAAAAATAAAAAACGCCCCGTTTATCGGGGCGTTTTTAAGCTTTTATTTTATTATTAATTCGCTTAGTTAGCTAAATTAATTTCAACACGTCTGTTTACTGATCTACCAGCAGCGGTTTTATTAGAGGCAATTGGTTTATCTTGACCAAATCCTTCTGAACTTAATCTGCTTGAACCAACACCATTTTGAATAAGGTATTGCATAACAGATGCTGCTCTTTCTTTAGATAATTTTAAATTATTAGCAGCACTACCAACACTATCAGTGTGTCCTTCTACGCTAAATTTAGCAGTAGGGTACTCGTTAATAATAGCAATTATATCTTTAAGAACTTTTTCAGACTCTGTTTTGATAGATGATTTACCGGTATCAAATAAGATAGTTTTAGCGTAGTCATTAAGAGTTTTCTTAACCTCTTCAGTTACTTCTGGACATCCTTGGTTAGAAGCAGGACCAGCTAAATCAGGACACTGATCGTCTTTGTCTAACACACCGTCTCCGTCTCTATCTGGCCAAGGACAACCATTGTTTTCTTTTGGACCGGCTTCGTTTGGACACTTGTCGTCACCATCGGCAATACCATCACCATCAGAATCCGGACAACCGTCAAGTGCTTTAAGACCGGCTACAGTAGGACATTTATCGTCTTTATCTGGAACACCGTCACCATCGGTATCAGGACAACCGTTAAATTCGGCTAAACCTGCTTCGTAAGGACAAGCATCCTCAGCATCTGGAATACCATCGCCATCAGAATCTGGGCAACCATCAAATTGAGCTAAGCCGGGAACGTCTGGACATTTATCATCTTTGTCGTAAATACCGTCACCGTCAGAATCTTTACCACCGAATTTTAACATAATACCGGCACTGTGCTGAAAATGATTAGGCAAATAATCTTCAAATGCGTGTTTGTATACAGTTTGAACATTAAAACCAAAGTTATCGTTAAACCAGTATTTTATTCCGGCACTACCATTTAAAGTTCCGGCACCGATGTCATCTACCCAAGTGTAACCACCACCAACACCAAGATAAGGATCTACTTTACCCCAGCTTAAGGCTTCACCAATGCTGTAGGAAATTAAACCATCAACAGCAAAGTAAGTTAAATCGGCTACTCTATTTGTTGTTTCTTCGCCCGTAATTGGATTTGTATTAGAGCCAAATTTACTAATAGTATTTAATGACCCTGTAGCTGTAAAAGAAAAGCCATCACCAATGTAACGACCAACACCAAGCACTGTTGGAGCAGGTAAAATATTCCAATGATCGTTGGCATTGAAAAATTCATCAAAAAATGGGCCTTGTGGAGCCGGTTGACCAACAGGGTATACGTCTACGGCGTTTGTACCAATAAATACAGCCCATGGGTTGTTTTTATCCTGAGCATTAGCTGCGCTAAAACTCAATAAAAATAACATAGCGAACAAAAATCTGCTAAGATGTTTCATATTCAAAAAATTTAATTTTTAAGTGTTAATTGTTAGCAAAAGTAAGTTGTTAAGAAATATTAACAAAGACAAATATATAAAAATATTGAATAATGCCTAATAAATAAGGTAATTATAGTGAATTTAGACTATTTCTAAAGCTTTACCCACCTTAATAAAGGCCTCAATTGCCTTATCTAAATGTTCTTTGGTATGGGCAGCTGACAACTGCACTCTAATTCTTGCTTTATCTTTTGGTACTACGGGATAGAAAAATCCAATCACATAAATCCCTTCGTTAAGCAACAAGTTAGCCATAGTTTGTGATAACTTGGCATCGTAAAGCATTACCGGGACAATGGCCGAGTCTCCATCAATAATATCAAACCCTGCTTTTTTTAATCCAGACTTAAAGTAATTGGTATTCCACTCGAGCGTATCTCTAAGCGTTGTGTCGTTTGAAAGCATCTCAAAAACCTTTATTGAAGCGCCTACAATAGCCGGAGCTAATGAGTTTGAAAACAAATAGGGTCTTGAGCGCTGTCTGAGTATTTCAATGATTTCTTTTTTGCCGGTTGTATAGCCACCCATGGCGCCACCTAAGGCTTTGCCAAGTGTTCCGGTTATAATATCAATTTTCCCCATAACCCCTTTTTCCTCCAGCGTACCACGACCGGTTTCGCCGATAAAACCTGTGGCATGGCACTCGTCTATCATAACGAGTGCATCGTATTTCTCAGCGAGCGCACAAATTTTATCAAGCGGGGCTACCAGGCCATCCATTGAAAAGACGCCATCGGTTACAATAATTTTGAATCTTGCACCGTTGCTATTGGCAGCTTTTAATTGAATTTCTAAATCTCCCATATCGTTATTTTTATAACGATAGCGCGCAGCTTTACACAATCTAACACCATCTATAATTGAAGCGTGATTTAAACTGTCTGATATAATGGCGTCTTCAGGCCCGAATAGTGGCTCAAAAACTCCGCCGTTGGCATCAAAGGCTGCTGCATATAATATGGTGTCTTCGGTGCCGTAGAATTCTGCTATTTTTTCCTCAAGAGTTTTATGAATGTCTTGAGTACCGCAAATAAACCGTACAGACGACATTCCAAATCCATGAGAATCTAAGGTGTCTTTGGCGGCTTTTACCACATCAGGATGTGACGATAAGCCCAGATAATTATTGGCACAAAAATTTAAAACAGTGCTGCCATCTTCTAAAGTAATTTCGGCACCTTGGGGTGATGTGATGATGCGTTCTGTTTTGTATAATCCGTCATTTTTAATCGATTCAAGTTCTTTTGCTAAATGTTGTTGAATAGCACCGTACATATTTATAGTTTTAAAATTGAATGTATTTTATTGCAAAGATAATTATACTAGCTCAAAACACCGTGGTAAATACCAAGTATAAAATATTCTATCAGGCTGAAATTTGAACAATTTTAATGTCGTCATTCACATATACCAAATACAAGTTTTCAACATAAAAACCTAATTCATTGACTGCTTTTGAATAGGACTGAATTTGTAATTTGTGATAGTCTTTTTCAGACCCGGTTTTATAATCTATAATTACTGCCTTATTATCGGTAGTTATAACGAGTCGGTCAGGACGTATGAGCTCTCCATTTTTAGTAATTATTTCCTTTTCGTTGTATATGGTACAGCTAGAATCGAAGAATTTTGCAAGTTTATTGTGGGTTACAATATTCAATAGGGTTTCTTTTAAGGGAGATAATTGACCAATTTCCAACTTACCTTCATCAAGAAAAAGTTGTAAGGCAGTTTCTATATCAGATTTAGATGTTATTTCTTTTAAAATATCGTGAATTAAATTTCCTTTTTCAATAGCATTTTTAATGGTTGTATTCCATAGTAAGGCAGCATTATTTACAACAGAAATATTTAATTCAGATTTTAAATTTCCAATAAATGCTGGTTGAATAGTTTGAGCTCTTTCCGATTTTGTAATGGAAGTTCGTTCAGGAAAGTCGCCAAATTTATATATCATTTTACCATCTTGCCAAAGTTCCGAATCTTTTAAATAGTTGATGAAAAATCTAGCATAACCTTCATCGCCCTTAGCACTGGTTAAAATATACAGCTGATTGACTGCTCGCGTTAGAGCTACATATAAAACATTTACAGCGTCTAGTTCTTTTTGAGAGTTATGATCGGTGTGTAAACTACTACCTGTTTCTCCAAAATTAGAGATGTCTTTGTTGAAATTGAGGTAAGCAAACTCAAAACCGTCATACTCTGTTGGATTTAAAGGAAACCAGATTTTGTCGTTCATCGTCTTGTAAACAGAACTATCGGCAAAAGGATAAATAACGGTATCAAACTCTAAACCTTTAGATTTGTGAATGGTCATTATTTTAATGGCCTCTTGTCCCTCTGGCATGCTTATGGAAACATCGCCAACTTTAACTTCGAAGTATTCAAGAAAACTGCTTAGACTTGCGTTTTTTTTGTTTGAAAAGCTCAATACTTCATCTAAAAAACATTGTAAATAGGCGTTAGAGTGTTGAATTAGGTGAAACGTTTTGATTAAGTTTTCAATGAGCTCATAAATCGGGAGTGAACTAAGGCCGTAATAATCTATATGATAACCCATATTTGAAATGGCCTTAAAAAATGACATTTCATCTAATTTCATCAAGGACTTGTTAAACCAATGGGAGTCGACTATTTCTTGCTGAGATGCCAAAAACTCGATGACCAAAATTTTTGCCTCCTCATTATTTGGAGTAGTTATATATTTCAGGAAATTAATAATAAATTGAACTTCAGATGAATTTTTTAACAGCAAAGATTCTGAAGAAACTACCGGAATACCTTCAGAAATTAAATGATTGGAAATGGCTACCGCTTCCTTGTTTTTTCTTACTAAAACACAAATACCGGATAGAGGCTGCTTATTGGCAATGCAATTTTGAATAATCTCAAAAGTTGATGCTATATAAGCTGCACTGCGTTCTTCTTGGTTATCACCTTCAACAAAATGTATTTCAACCAGACCGGTATTGTTGTTATTGAAATGCTGCTTACTATCTTTATATAGTTTGCCGTAGTCGGGATTTGAAAACACAGAATTTGAAACATATTCAAAAAACGAATTGTTAAACGAAACAATCGTTTGACAGCTTCTGTAATTGGTATCTAAGTTTAATGATGTACAATTAGTTTGAAACGGATTTTGTGCACCGCTATACAAATCGATAAATTGCTCTGGTTTTCCGCCGCGCCAACGATAGATAGCTTGTTTAGCATCACCAACCAATAGCAAAGATCCTAAACTGCCCTCTTTTTCCTGAGAGATGGCATTATCTATTAACGGAATCATATTTTGCCATTGTAAAACTGAAGTGTCTTGAAATTCGTCTAAGCAATAATGTCTAAATTTTTCTCCCAAACGTTCGTATATATAAGGCGTTGGCTGATTTTTGATTTCGTCGTTGATTAAGGTGTTAAATTCTGAAATCAATAATTTATTTTGATCTTGTTTAAGTTTGGTCAATTCCGCTGAAATAGCATTTAAAACCGATATAGGAGTGATGTTTTTATATAAAGCAAACAAAAATTTTATTCTAAATACTAAGTTTTTAGAAGTTTGAAAAAGAAAGGCCAGTTCTGGTTGAATGCGGTCTAAAACTTCTTTAGTGCCATTATTTAATGATTTTGCATATAAGGGCTCTGATTCTAAATTTGATTGCCAGGCAGCATCAAAACTTACGGAGAAATCTTTTCTTTTTAGTTTGTCGAAATATTTAGGGAAATAACCACCTTTAAAATTTCCGGCTTCAATATGCTCTTGATGAAGCAAATTAAAAAACGAATTACATACATTGTCCAGGTTTTTCTCGGCATCTATTTGTTGAGTAATGAGCTCTAATTTAAATTGGTTAAATTCATCGAGCGTTTTTTCTGAAATGTTATCAATGTAAGGTTTGTCATTTTCGTTGGTGATAAGTTTGGCAATTTCATACAAATCTCGTGACACATCAAAACTTTTGTCGTCATCGGCTTTTTCAAGTGCAAAGTTTATGATAACTTCAGTGAGTTTCTCGTCGGTTCCGGCCTTTGTTATTAGGCTGTCAACAGCCTCAACCAACATAGAATTTTGGTCAATTTCAACCTCAAAATTTACCGGTAGCCTTAGATCGTGCGCAAAAGTGCGAATGATTCTGTGGTTAAATTTATCGATGGTAGAAATTTCAAATGCTGCGTAATTATGCACCAACTCTTCTAAAAGATCCTTTGATTTTGATTGAAGCAATAATGGCTGCCACCCTAATTCTTCGCAAAGTGATATAAACATGGCGTCATTGGCGTTTAATATTTCGGGTTTTGAAAATTCTGAAAGATGCTTCAAAATACGCTCTTTCATTTCGCCAACAGCCTTATTGGTGAAAGTTAGTGCCAGAATATGTCGGAAAGGAAGCACATTCCCTGAAATAAACAATATTTTTAAATAATGTTTTACCAAGGTGAAGGTTTTACCACTTCCCGCTGATGCGTTGTAAATTAAAAAACTAGACGACAGCATTGTTTTTTTGCATACAATATAAAAACTATCAATGACTTAATTGGTAATAATTATTTTTTATTGCCATTAGTATTCAGTAACTTTGAAATAAATAAAATTAACATTAAAAACTTAAAATTATGGCATTTGAATTACCGAAATTAAAATATGCATACGATGCGCTTGAACCTTATATTGATGCGCGCACCATGGAAATACACCATTCTAAACACCACGCCGGTTATACTAACAATTTAAATAACGCTATTGCTGGCACCAATTTAGAAGGGAAAAGTATAGAAGATATTCTTGCTAATCTGGATATGTCTAATGCTGCTGTAAGAAATAATGGTGGCGGATTTTACAATCACTCATTGTTTTGGGATGTGATGAATCCTGAAGGCAAAGGCAGATTATCCGGTGAACTTAAGGCGGCTATAGAAGCAGCTTATGGCAATTTTGACGAATTTAAAACAGTTTTTTCTAAAGCTGCTGCGACTCAATTTGGCTCAGGTTGGGCGTGGTTATGTGTTCATAAGGGTGGTAAAGTTGAAGTTTGCTCTACACCCAATCAAGATAATCCTTTAATGCCCGGTGTTTCTTGTGGCGGAACTCCAATACTTGGTTTAGATGTATGGGAACACGCTTATTACTTAAACTATCAAAACAGACGTCCGGATTACATTGAAGCATTTTTTAATGTTATTAATTGGAACGAAGTTGAAAGACGCTACGCCGAGGCAAAGTAGTTTATAAATATTTTGAAATGAAAAGAGCGAACTGAGAGGTTCGCTTTTTTATTGCAAAGATTTCTACGAAAGTGGGAGTCACAAGACGGGATACCTGCTTTCGCAGGTATAAAAATGAAAAGAGGCGAACGAATGTTCACCTCTTTTGCCCCAAATCTACCATAAACTTAACCTACTTATGTTATGGTGGGTCAAATATAAAGGGATGAATTTTCTCTAGTCCAATTTTTTGGACAAACGGCTTAGAAATTAGTCTAACAGAGAAAAGCGTAAAAAATATCGGTTAAATGGCTTCGGAATAATTAATTATAATATAGACTTATAGAGAGCTTATTTAAATAAAAAAGGGTGAACAGTTGTTCACCCTTTTTTGCCCCAAATCTACCATGAACTTAACCTACTTATGTTATGGTGAAACTAAATTAGATTTATTTTATCAAGTAAAATTAAATATTAGATGAAATGCATATTTTTAAGATGAAAAACAAATATTTCGGATAAAATGCTGATTTTAAACAGTTGGTCTAGTAAGCACGTTCGTTGTTACCTTCGTAAAAGTTAATAAAAGCTCTGTTAACAACTTTGTTGCCGCCAACAGTGGGATAATTACCCGTAAAATACCAATCACCTAAATTATGTGGACAAGCCTCATGTAAGTTTTCTACTGTTTGAAATATGGTTTTTACTTCGGCCTTTATGTCGTCATCGCATATTAATTCAGAAATTTTATTTGATATTTCTTCTGTTGTGAATTGATTGTATAAATCACTTACAAAATTTTTAACCTCTGAATCTGGTAAATTAGTTTGTGCCTTACATTTTTTATAAACCTCTTCAATTAGATGATATTGATTATTTTCTTTTAGGAGTTCCAGCATGGCTCTAAAGGCGATCAAATCTTCGAGTTTGGCCATATCAATTCCGTAACAATCTGGGTATCTAATTTGCGGAGCTGATGAGACTACAACGATTTGCTTTGGGTTTAACCTATCAAGCATTTTAATGATGCTCTTTTTTAAGGTGGTACCTCTCACGATACTATCGTCTATAATTACCAGGTTATCAGTTGGTTTGACCACGCCATAGGTAACATCGTAAACGTGGGCTACCAAATCATCTCTGCTGCTGTCTTCTGTAATAAAGGTTCTTAGTTTGGCATCTTTTATGGCTATTTTTTCAATTCTAGGTCTTTCACTTAAAATTGAAGTTACTTTTTCTTCAGAAAGCGTCCTCTTTCCTTCTAAAATGGATTTGGTTTTCTGTGCGTTTAAAAAATCTTCAACGGCTTCAATCATTCCATAAAAAGAAGTTTCGGCGGTATTTGGAATATAGGAGAATACAGTATTTTTAGTGTCCTTTTTGATGGCCTCCAGTACCTTTGGCATTAATAAGCTGCCTAGTTTTTTTCTTTCGGTATAGATTTCGGCGTCACTTCCACGAGAAAAATATATGCGCTCAAAGGAGCAGGCTTTGCGTTCTAGTACAGGAAGAATTTTTTGAATTTTTGTTTTGCCTGACTTTTTAGTAATAATGGCGTGCCCCGGTGGCAATTCTTTTACTTCCTTAAAAGGTACATTAAATACAGTTTGTATCACAGGTCTTTCAGAGGCAACCACTACAATCTCTTCATCTTTGTAATAATAGGCAGGTCTAATTCCTGCAGGGTCACGTAAAACAAAAGAGTCGCCATGACCAATGAGTCCGGCCATGGCGTAACCGCCATCCCAATTTTTGGAAGCTCTTTTTAAGATTTTGGCCAAATTTAATCGTTCGGCGATTAATGGCGAGCATTCCATTTTACTATAGCCTTCTTTTTTGAGATCCTTATATATTTTAGCAACAGCATCGTCCAGAAAATGACCAATTTTTTCCATGATAGTAATGGTGTCGGCTTTCTCTTTCGGATGCTGGCCAATTTCAACCAAGTTGTTAAACAATTCGGATACGTTGGTCATATTAAAGTTGCCCGCTACAATAAGGTTGCGATGCATCCAATTGTTTTGTCTAAGAAAGGGATGCACATTTTCTACGCTGTTTTTACCAAAAGTACCATATCTCACATGACCTAAAAACAATTCACCTATATAAGGGATGTGTTTTTTTTGAAGTGCTACGTTATTTTGGTATTCTGGATTTTGTTTGATCTCCTCTGAAATTCTTGAGTTTATTTGACTAAAAATATCTTGAATAGGTTGTTGTGCTATAGATCTAACTCGGCTAATGTAACGCTCACCGGGATTGGTGTTGAGTTTAATACTGGCAAATCCGGCACCATCTTGACCACGATTGTGCTGTTTTTCCATCATTAAATACATTTTATTGACCCCGTAAAATGCGCTGCCGTATTTCTCTTTGTAGTACTCAAGTGGTTTTAATAGCCTGATCATGGCTATACCGCATTCGTGTTTTATTGCGTCACTCATGGTTGTTTTTTAAATAAAAACGCACTCAAATTAGAGCGCGTTGGTAAGTGATATATCAAACTGTGTAAGATTTTTAAATTGTTTTAAGCGTTTTAACACTTCTTGCTGTGTAAGATCTTGCATGCGTTCGGTTCCAAATTTTTCAACACAAAAAGAAGCCAGAGTTGAGCCGTATATAATGGCGTTTTTCATGTTTTCAAATGAGGTGTCTCCAGTGCCTGCTAAATAGCCTATAAAACCGCCTGCAAAGGTATCGCCCGCGCCGGTTGGGTCAAATACTTCTTCTAATGGCAAAGCAGGAGCAAAAAACACATGCTCATGATGAAATAACAGGGCGCCGTGCTCTCCTTTTTTAATAACAACATACCGTGGGCCCATTTCATGAATTTTTCTTGCAGCTACTACCAAAGAGTATTCACCGGTAAGTTGCCTGGCCTCGGCATCGTTGATGGTGATCACATCAACTTTTTTTATGACTTCGTGTAATTCTTCTAAGGCATTATCCATCCAAAAGTTCATAGTATCTAAAACTACTAATTTTGGGTTTTTATCCATTTGTTCTAAAACACTTAACTGTACAATTGGGTGCAAATTACCCAACATAACATAGTCGGCATTTCTAAAGGCCTTAGGAACTACAGGATTAAAATTGGCCAATACATTGAGCTCGGTAGCCAAGGTATCGCGCGAGTTCATATCATTATGGTATTTACCACTCCAGAAAAAGGTTTTCCCGTTTTCTACAATTTCAATACCGTTGATATCTATATTTTTATCTGAAAGTAATTTTAGATAGGCTTCCGGAAAATCGCCTCCAACAACAGATACAGCTGCCGTATTAACACCAAAATGAGATGCCGCCAATCCAATGAAGGTCGCAGCACCACCCAAAATTTTATCAGTTTTACCAAAGGGTGTTTCAATGGCATCAAAGGCAACTGTGCCAACAATTACAAGTTTATTCAAAGCTTAAAAAATTTTGATGCAAAACTACACAAATTTTACGCCTTAAAAAAGTGTTGATTTTAATAGGATGATAAGTTTATTTCCTCCCAAAATCAGCGGGAATTTCTCCCCATGCCTTTGTTTCCCATTTGACTATTGGAGTAGTATAACTATTTGTTTTGAGCCAATTTACCGCGCGATCAACCAATTCAAACAATTTTTGGTTTTTAGCATTGCGCTCTAATTTGGTGTTACACATTTTCTTTTTTACCCAACTAATGGCAGTTTTAGAATCGGTGTAAATAATTTTTTGACTATTTTGTTTTTTAAGAAGCGCCAAAGCATGTACAATGGCTAAAAATTCACCTATATTGTTGGTGCCTTCTTCAAAAGGGCCTTGATGAAAAATTAGTTTTTTGGTTTGTGTATCTACTCCTTGGTACTCCATTTTGCCGGGATTGCCGCTAGAAGCCGCATCAACCGCGATGGAATTTAAATTGGGCTGTCCAATTTTTTCTATTTGTGTCTGGGAGAGCTCACTTTTAAAAGCGCCCTTTTTTGAAATATAATCAAAATAATTGCCTTTGAGCGCTTGTTTGGCGGCTTCAAAAGTTTCGAAGGACTTGTATTGAGCGCCTTCAAAATTTTTGATTTGTGCTTTACAGTCGTCCCAATTTTCAAAAATGCCGGGATGATGGCCTTTCCAAACAGTATAATATTTTTTCTTCTTTTTTGACAAGGATTCCGATGAGATTTATGTGTTGAGGTTTTTTGAATGGTTTTTTTGAGATTTTAATATCCCTGAAACGACCTTCGGAAAGTGTTCCATTTCCAAATCATGTATTTTAGTTGCTACATCATCAGCGGAGTCAGCGCTGTCTATTGGGCAGGATGCCTGAAAAATAACGGCACCTTCGTCGTAATTTTCATTCACATAATGTATGGTGATGCCACTTTCCTTCTCCCTATTATTAACTACCGCACGATGTACATTCATACCATACATGCCTTTTCCGCCGTATTTAGGCAATAAGGCCGGATGAATGTTAATGACTTTTTCCGGAAATAGCGTTAAAAGTTTTTCAGGGAATTTCCATAAAAATCCGGCTAACACAATTAAATCGGGTTGAATGCTTAGTAATAATTGTTCAACGTGGTTTTCTTCATAAAGGCTAAAGCGGTTAAATGACATTGCGCTTGTGTTTAGGAGTTTACAGCGCTCTAATACCTTTGCAGACGCATTGTTTGTAAGTACCAATTCAACCTTAGCGAGATTGCCTTGATTAAAATAATTAATAAGATTTTCGGCGTTGGTTCCCGAACCCGATGCAAAAACAACAATGCGCTTCATCATTTTAAATATAGGTGGTTTCAAAGAACAAAAAAAAGAATTTATTAACAATTAAACACTAAATAATAAATACTTAAAATGAAATTGATTAAATTACACGTACATTTTAACGGCAAGAGTGTTAATTACAAATAAGTTTTTTATTTTTGCCTCCTAATAAATCCTTAAAAAAATTAAAGTTATGTCAGACATTGCATCAAGAGTAAAAGCGATTATCGTAGACAAATTAGGCGTTGACGAAAATGAAGTTGTAGCAGAAGCAAGCTTCACCAACGACTTAGGTGCTGATTCATTAGACACTGTAGAATTAATCATGGAGTTCGAAAAAGAATTCGACATTCAAATTCCTGATGATCAGGCCGAAAATATCGCAACAGTAGGTCAGGCTATTTCCTATATAGAAGAAGCAAAATAATTTTTAATTCATGGAGTTAAAGCGAGTTGTAGTAACCGGTTTAGGTGCACTAACACCCATTGGCAACAATATTTCTGAATATTGGGATGCGCTTGTTAGTGGCAAAAGTGGTGCGGCACCTATTACTTATTTTGATACTGAAAAGTTCAAGACCAAATTCGCTTGTGAGATTAAAAATTTTGATCCAACAAATTTTATAGATCGAAAAGATGCTCGTAAAATGGACAAGTTTACTCAGTACGCAATGGTAGCGTCTGATGAAGCCATTGCCGATGCTAAATTAAATCTCGATACTATAAACAAGCTGAGAGTTGGTGTAATTTGGGGGGCCGGAATTGGTGGTTTGGAAACTTTTCAGGATGAAGTATTAAACTTTGCTGCCGGCGACGGTACACCAAGGTTTAATCCGTTTTTTATTCCAAAAATGATTGCAGACATCGCTCCGGGCAACATATCCATAAAGCACGGTTTTATGGGACCAAATTACACCACTGTTTCAGCATGTGCATCATCAGCCAACGCTATGATTGACGCCTTAAATTACATTAGGTTAGGTCATTGTGATGTAATTGTAACCGGCGGAAGCGAAGCTGCCGTAACCATTGCCGGTATGGGTGGTTTTAATGCCATGCACGCACTTTCTACCAGAAACGATAGTCCTGAAACTGCCTCTCGGCCTTTCGATGCTACAAGAGATGGCTTTGTTTTAGGTGAAGGCGCGGGCGCTATTATTTTAGAAGACTATGAACACGCAAAAGCCAGAGGCGCCAAAATTTATGCTGAAGTATTAGGTGGTGGTATGTCGTCTGATGCCTATCATATGACCGCACCGCACCCTGAAGGCATAGGCGTTATAGCAGTAATGAAAAACTGTTTGGAAAATGCTAATTTAAGTGCCGAGGAGGTAGACCATATTAATACCCACGGTACATCAACACCACTTGGCGACGTAGCCGAATTAAAAGCAATCAAACAAGTTTTTGGTGACCACGCAAAAAATATCAACATCAATTCAACAAAGTCCATGACAGGCCATTTACTTGGTGCAGCCGGAGCTGTTGAAGCTATTGCCTCTATTCTTAGCATTGAGCACGGCATAGTGCCACCAACTATTAATCATTCAGTAGTAGACGAAAATATTGACCCTGAACTTAATTTAACACTCAATAAAGCTCAAAAAAGAGACGTAAAAGTAGCAATGAGTAATACGTTTGGGTTTGGAGGTCACAATGCTTGCGTACTTTTCAAAAAACTAGATTAAAATATTGAATGAATTTCATTCGAAACATATTTAATTCCCGTGCCAATGGCGACGGGAATTTTTTTTTGGAAATGGAAAAGATCACAGGCTTTAAAATTAAGGATAAGTCATTGTATGTTAAGGCATTTACCCACAGGTCAATGAACATAAAAGACGATGAAGGTAATGCACTTAATTACGAAAGACTCGAGTTTGTAGGTGATGCAATGCTCGGAGCCGTTATTGCCTATTTTTTATTTAATGAAGCACCTCAAGGAGATGAAGGTTATTTAACCAAAATGCGCTCTAAAATTGTGAGCAGAGAGCATCTTAATGAATTGGGCAAAGAATTAAATCTTATCAATTTTGTTGAGTCTAAAATCCCAAAATCCAATTTTGGCAATAATATTCACGGTAATTTATTTGAAGCCTTAGTAGGTGCAATTTTTCTTGACAGAGGTTATAAAGATTGTGAAAAGTTTGTTTATGATAAAGTTATTATTCCGCATGTTGATATTGAAAAATTAGAAGGCAGAGTCATAAGCTACAAGAGTTTGTTGATAGAATGGTG
Source organism: Paucihalobacter ruber (assembly GCF_006494535.1). Taxonomy (GTDB): domain Bacteria; phylum Bacteroidota; class Bacteroidia; order Flavobacteriales; family Flavobacteriaceae; genus Paucihalobacter; species Paucihalobacter ruber. The sequence continues at coordinate 255,365 of NZ_VHIQ01000002.1, read as the reverse complement.
CCAAAAAGAGAAAAAAAGTTTTGAATACCATATTTACGATGATACCGGAAACGATAACCTCAAACACTTTGCGGTGAAATTATCTATTGATGGAAAAGTAATTACAAAGGCTAGAGCAACTTCAAAGAAAAAAGCTGAAGAGAAAGCCTCAAAAAGAGCCTATTTTGTTTTTCAAAATCATATGAATCGCAACTGAAATATTCTTTGGGGAAACCCCGCAACTATAACGTTTTCGTAGAAAAACCTTGCTAACAAACGGAAAAATTTAACTTATTCTATTGCTATTATACTATCTTTACCTTGTGTAAATAATTGTATATGGCTTTGCATAGACTGGAATTGGACGAATTCTATGATGATTCATTTACCCTTATTGCTATCCATAGTCAAATAGAAGATTACAGGTTGGCCTATTTATTAAATAAAAATCTGAATCTAAAACTTAATCGTTGCGAAAAAGACTTAGATTTTAAGTATTTTATGGCATCGTATCCTTATTTTGAGTTCAACGAAACCTTACAATGCAGAACCTGGTATTTAATTGCAAATAGTTGTGTTACAGAGACTGAAAGTATACAAAGTTCTGGTTCATTATTTGATTTTTCGCAAAAAGCCTATAAAACCCATTTTTTAGTGCCTGAATATAAGTCGGTTAATTATTTTCTGAAAGTCGAAGAAGAGGCCACACATTTTGACGAATTAAGTACAATAAAAAAAATAATTGATATACCAAAAATAGTTACATCCTATAAAGTTGATGCTAATCAACTTAAATCAAAAAACCATCTAATATTTTAGTTCATGTTACAACTTAAAAAAACAAAAATAGTGGCCACTTTAGGTCCGGCAACCAGCACAAAGGAAGTGCTAAAGGCAATGATAGAGGCAGGAGCCAATGTTTTTAGAATCAACTTTTCTCATGCCGATTATTCGGGAGTAGAACAACGCATTAAAATGATTAGAGAACTCAACGAAGAGTTTGGATTTAAAACCGGTATTTTAGCCGATTTACAAGGCCCAAAACTAAGAGTGGGTGTTATGAAAGAAGACGTCGTTGTAAACGTTGGCGACGAAATTATTTTTTCAACCGGAGCGCCATTTGAAGGAACTAAAGAGCGTGTGTACATGACCTACGAAACTTTTCCACAAGATGCCAAACCGGGAGAACGAATATTATTGGATGATGGTAAGTTAATATTTGAAGTTGTTTCAACCGATAAAAAGTCGGAAGTTGTGGCCAAGGTGGTTCAGGGCGGACCATTAAAATCTAAAAAAGGAGTTAATCTGCCGAACACAAAAATATCTTTACCGGCACTTACCGAAAAAGACATTGAAGACGCCATTTTTGCAATTAAACAACAAGTAGACTGGATAGCTTTATCTTTTGTTAGAAATGCTGAAGATTTAATTGAATTGGAAGAATTGATTAAAGAATACAGCGACCATAAAATCCCTATTATTGCCAAAATTGAAAAGCCTGAAGCTGTCGAAAACATTGATAAAATTGTTGCTTACTGCGACGGTTTAATGGTAGCCCGCGGTGATTTAGGAGTTGAGGTTCCGGCAGAAGAAGTACCTCTTATTCAAAAGCAATTAGTTTTAAGAGCAAAACGCGCCAGAATCCCGGTCATCATCGCAACACAAATGATGGAGACCATGATTACAAGTTTAACACCAACGCGAGCAGAGGTTAATGACGTTGCCAACTCGGTTATGGATGGTGCCGACGCTGTGATGCTTAGTGGTGAAACTTCGGTAGGTAGTTATCCCGTTCAGGTGATTCAGCAAATGACTAAAATTATAAGAAGTGTAGAAGATTCACCTCTTATTAAGGTGCCACAATCACCACCACATATTCGTACTAAGCGCTACATAACAAAGTCGATTTGTTTTCACGCTGCAAATATGGCCAACGAAATTAAAGCAAAGGCCATATCAACATTAACTAATAGCGGCTATACGGCGTTTCAAATATCGGCCTGGAGACCTTCTTCTTATATATTGGTATTTACGTCTAACAAACGCATCCTAACCCAACTTAGTTTGCTTTGGGGTGTACAAGCTTTTTACTATGATAAATTTGTAAGTACAGACGAAACCATTGAAGATGTTAATACCATGGCTTGTAAAGAAGGTTTTTTAGAAGTAGGAGATATGCTTGTTAGTTTAGCGGCAATGCCAATACAAGATAAAGGTATGGTGAATACATTGCGAATTACCGAAATAACAAGTTGTAGTTTCTAAAACTTAAAACTCAATTGCGAACTCACATTGTCGTTTTTTGGAGTGGTAGTGTTATTTAAATTTGAAATAGAGATACCTAAAAGCCGTACAGAATTATTGAGTTCATTAGATAGTAGAAGCGTTTTTACGGTTTGATATATTACATCGTAATTAAGTGTGTAATCATCCAATGTTTTGCTGCGAGTTTGAATGTTAAAGTCGCTATATTTAATTTTTAGCGTAATGGTTTTGCCGGCTGTATTTTGGTTTTTTAACCTTTTAGAAACTTCTGTTGTGATGCCTTTAAGTTGTTCTAGCATATAAATTTCTGAAGCTAAGTTGTTTTCGAAGGTGTGTTCTGCAGCTAAAGATTTTCTTATTCTGTCGGGTATAACCGGATTATGATCAATGCCTCGTGAGAGTTCGTAGAACCTTACTCCCGATTTTCCAAAATGGTCTTCGAGTGTGGCTAATGATTGATTTTTTAAGTCTACACCTGTAAAAATTCCCATTTGATACATTTTTTCGGCAGTGACTTTTCCAATTCCATGAAATTTTCTAACATCTAAACTTGCAACAAAACTTTCAACTTCTTCAGGAGCTACCGTTTTTTGTCCGTTAGGTTTGTTGAAATCACTGGCTATTTTGGCCACAAATTTATTGATGGATATACCTGCTGAAGCTTTTAAATTTAATTCATTAAAAATTTGCGCTCTTATTTCTTGTGCTATTAATGTGGCGCTTGGGTTTCCTTTTTTGTTAAGGGTTACATCAAGGTATGCTTCGTCAAGTGATAATGGCTCTACTAAATCGGTATATTGGTTGAATATGGCTCTAATTTTTTTTGAAACTTCTTTATACCTGTCAAACCTTGGTTTTACAAATATTAAATCAGGGCATAATTTTTTCGCCTGCATACCACTCATAGCACTTCTTACACCAAATTTACGGGCTTCATAACTGGCCGCTGCAACCACGCCGCGCTTTTCACTTCCTCCAACGGCTAATGGCTGGTTTTTTAGTTCAGGATGATCTAACTGCTCAACCGAAGCATAAAAGGCATCCATGTCTATATGAATGATTTTTCTAATTTGAGATTGAGACGTCATATTGCAAATTTATGATATCTTTAGTGTTGAATTTATTGCTAAATGGAAAGAACTGCAATTGTTTTAGGTGCAACTGGTTTAACGGGGAGTTTGTTATTAGATAGCCTCTTGTGCAATGACCATTATTCCAAGATTATTGTTTTTGTACGTTCTCAATTCCATTTATCTCATCCCAAGCTTATAATTGAGCAAATAAATTTGCTAAAGCTACTTGATTATAAAGAACATTTTGTTGGCGATGTGCTTTTTTGCTGCATAGGTACCACCAAAGCAAAAACTCCCGATAAAAATTTATACAGACAAATAGACTATGGCATACCAACAAATGCTGCAAAAATTTGTGAAATGAATGGCATTCCTAATTTTATTGTAATGTCCTCTATGGGAGCCAATGTTAAGAGCTCGGTTTTTTACAGTAAGTTAAAAGGCGAGATGGAGCAAGCCGTTTTAAACACAGGCATTAAAAATATTTACATTTTAAGACCATCACTTATCGCAGGAAAAAGAAGTGAATTTAGATTGTTTGAGATGATTGCGAAAATGGCCATGAAAGTGTTGAATGTGTTTTTAGTTGGAAGTTTTAAGAAGTATCGATCCATTAACGCCAAAACTATTGCTAACGCTATGATAGCTTTGGATTTAAAAGGTAGCGCTGTCAAAATTATTGAAAGTGAAGACATACAGAAAATTGCCGACAATGCTTGAAATCGAACGTAAGTATCTGGTAAAATCTTTGGATTTTATTCAGGAAGCCAAAAGTATTAAAAGAATAACACAGGGCTTTTTAAACACCAACCCCGAAAGAACGGTACGTGTAAGAATATCTGGTAAAGAAGCCTTTATTACTGTGAAGGGTATCTCAAATAAATCAGGAACCACCCGAATGGAATGGGAGCAAAAAATACTTTTAAAAGACGCGCAAAAACTTCTTGAAATTTGTGAACCCGGGATCATTGATAAAACCAGATATGAAGTCTTATTTCGTAATTATTTGTTTGAAGTTGACGTATTTCATGGCGAAAATGAAGGGTTAATCATAGCTGAGATTGAATTAAGTCGCGAAGATGAATCTTTTGAAAAACCTCCATGGCTAGGTAAGGAAGTTACCGGCGAAAATAGATATTACAATTCGCAATTAAGTAAAATATCTTTTAATAAGTGGTAAAAAATAGCCGTCTCAACAATTGAGTTGAAACGGCTATTTATATAAGTGTGAAATTATTTATTCTTTTGGGTTTCCGCTGGTAATTATAAATTCAGAACGTCTGTTTTCCTGATTTTGTTCTTTGGTACAATTGGTGCCACATTTAATCTTTAATTCGCTCTTACCTTTACCAATTCCCAATATTCTGTCTTCATTGATACCTTTAGAAATAACGTATTGAACGGTTGATTTGGCTCTTCGGTCTGAAAGCTTATTGTTATAGGCATCTGAGCCTTTGTTGTCGGTATGGCTTTCAACTCTTATCGTCATTTGAGGATATTTGTTCATCAAAGCAACTAACTTATCTAACTCGAACGCTGCTTTTTCGGTGATGTTAGACTTATCAAAGTCGAAATAAATAGGGTCTAATTTAATTTTGCTTAATTCAATTAAATCGTCGAGAGGTAGTAGGTTGATGTTCATGCTGATTTCCTCTTTTCGGGTTGAAGGAATCTGGAGTCGCTTACCCGAGTAACCTTCCGCTACCGCATCGACAGCATTATTGGTATCGCATTCAACAAGAAACTCTGTTAATCCTTGTTCATTAGTTTGTTTCGATAATACTTTATTACCTGCGGCATCAAATAAAGACACGGTTGCATTTGAAATTGGTTTACCGGTTTCATCGTCTTTTACGGTTACTTGAACCAATACATCACAAAGCGGCTGAATTTTTTTGATGGCGTAGATATCGTCGCTGCCTTTTCCGCCTGCACGATTTGACGACACATAGCCAATTTCGGCCTCCTCATCAATAATGAAAGCAAAATCATCTGAATTACTATTTACGGGGACACCTACATTTCTTACATCGGCCATTTCCCCATCAATTTCTATGGTGTAAAACACATCCAAGCCACCTAGGCCTAAATGGCCGTTAGATGAGAAATATAATGTGCCATTACTGCTTATGAAAGGAAACATTTCTTGAACCACAGTATTTACTTTAGGACCCATATTAACAGGAGTGCCAATGCTACCATCATCGTTTATTGCAGCCTTATAAATATCAAAGCTACCGTAACCACCTGGCATGTCTGATGCAAAATATAAAGTTTTTCCATCTGCACTTACACTTGGGTTTTTAACAGAATAGTTTTCACTGTTTATATTGAGGGCTTCAATTCTATCCCAATCTGCTCCAAGTTTGGTAGCTCTAAATAAATGAATGACGCCGGCTTTATCTCTTGTAGTGGAATCTCTCATAAAAACTTGTTCGTAAAAGCTTTCTCTACCAAAATACATAGCTTTGCCGTCCGGGCTGAAAGATACCAGACCTTCATGATGGCGGGTATTTATTTTATCGTTCATTTTAACAGGCGTTTGAAAACTACCGTCGCTATTTTGTGTAGCTGCATAGATATCTAAAAAAGATTCCTGATTCCAACCATATTTACGTCTGTCTTGATTACGGGCTGTTGTAAAATAGAACACACCTTCATGTATAATTCCTCCAAAATCTGAAGATTCTGAATTAATATCTAAATTCTTAATATTAAACTTTTTACCTCTTTCAAGAATTTTTGGCAGGTAATTGGGATTTTCTAGAAAAGCTATTGCTCTTACATCGTTAGGGCGTTTTTCGGCAAATCGTTGCATCCATTCATTAGATTGCTTGTATTTTCCGTTAGATTTTAACATTTGAGAATACTTAAACATCATTTCGGGATCATCACTTCCGGCAAGTGCTTTCGCATACCAGCGTTCTGCTTCAACAGTGTTAAATATGTTGTAATAACATTCTGCTAATTGGCTGTAAACATAATTATCCCCCTTGCCCTTTTCAATAAGTTTGTTGTACTGTTTGGCTGCTTCTACAAACTCTAACCGTGAAAAGTGCTGATCGGCCTTGCTGGTGGCTTCATTTTGAGCTATTAAATTTAAAAAGCTAAATAATGCAACAAATAAAATAATATTATTAATTTTTTTCATAATTGTTTTGGCTTAACTAGTTAGAAAAATCTTGGAGAACGCGAAACTTTTTTCGTGAAATTTAAGTCAAATAACAGCATAAATTCATGAGAAGCCGGTGCAAATGTTCTAATATCCGAGTTTACCGCATCGTAAGCATATCCAATTCTTATAGATGGTGATAGGGCAAAATTAATGAGTCCTGAAAAAGAATCGTCTAACCTGTAAGAAGCACCTAGTTCTAGTTTTTCAAAAAATAAGAAGTTGGCGTTAACATCAAATGAAGTTGGCGCATCAAATGCGGATTTAACTAAAAAAGAGGGTTTGAATTTTGTGTTTTCTGAAAGGTCAAATACATAACCCCCCGATAAGAAATAATGTGCCACTTCAGTTCCGAACTCGGTGCCATTGGCATCCAATTTGACACCACTTAAGATATTTGGCACAGAAAAAGACAAGTAATATTTATCGGTATAATAGAATACACCTGAGCCTATATTTGGCGTAACACCTGTTAGATTTTGAAAGAAAGGGTCTCCAGGATCTATCAAGTCTAGGCTTCCCAATCCGCGATCGTGAAAAGTAGCACCAGCCTTAATACCAAATGCTAATTTATGAACGCCACCTAAATTCAATGTATATGAGAAATCCGCATAAGCATTGGTTTCGTTAATAGGGCCAATTTGGTCTGCAATGACAGACAGTCCTAAACCTATTTTTTCACCAACCGGTGTGTGCCCAAAAAAGGTACCTGTTTTAGGTGCTCCATCTATACCCGACCATTGTGTTCTATATAGCACACCAAATGATAATGCGTCATTAGAGCCGGCGTAGGCTGGATTAATCACGCTCATATTGTACATGTACTGAGTATATTGAGGATCTTGTTGACCGAAAGATTCTACGGCTACCAGCAGTATAAAGGCTACAATTAATTTTTTCATTCTTTTAGTTTGTATTGGTTAGTGAATTAACGGCTAATGTATACCCAGCCACTGTGTTTCTTTACAACTCCTTCTTCTTCGTAAATCATAGTGTAGAAATAAGTGCCTACCGGTAAATTATCTCCTTTATTAGTTTGACCAAACCATTCATCTGTATAGTTCTCTTTGGAATAAAGTAAGGTGCCGTTACGGTTGAATATTTCTAGTTTCGTAACATTAAAACAGCTCAAATCAAATTTGTCATTTAAGCCGTCATTATTTGGTGAAATGCCTTGAGGGATAATACAATCTTCAAGTTCAGCTATTTCTAAGAAATATTTATTTACAATTTCAATCTTGAAATGATTTGAAAATGTAATCTCAGGGTTAGTGATTTTTATTTTTTTTTCAAGATTTTCTGAATTAGGAGATGTAGAAATACGTGCCTCTCCATTGTACCATAAACCAAAAAATAACAGTGCAAATAAATAAGTAATTCTATTCATGTTAAATTAGTTAAATTAGTTAGATAACAGCTTAGCGTGAACTAAGTCATAATTTCTTTACAACCAACATTTTTTTAATCTATTGTAGGTGTATAAATAAGCTCCGAAGATAAAAAAAATGAGCATTATCAGTATGTTAACATTGCTATAATAGATTAAAAGCACGTATCATCGATAAAAAGTTTTAAACCGTTGAACTTTATTTATTTCAGTAAGTTAAATGAGTAATTAATCAATTCATCAATAATTAAACTATTGCTTACCTTTGGGTATTATTTTGATTTATGATAGAAAAGAAAGATATTTCGCTAGAAAGAGTTGTTTTAGTAGGAATTATAAATAAACAACAAGACGAAGAAAAGTCTAAAGAGTATTTAGATGAACTGGAGTTTTTGACCTACACTGCCGGAGGCGAGGTCATTAAGCGTTTTGTTCAAAAAATGGATATGCCCAATCCCAAAACCTTTATTGGAACAGGTAAAATGGATGAGGTAAAGCAATTTGTGGACGATAATGACATAGGCACGGTTATTTTTGATGATGAATTGTCTCCCGCTCAAGAGCGTAACATCAGCAAAATACTTAATTGTAAAATTTTAGACAGAACCAATTTAATTCTCGACATTTTTGCACAAAGAGCGCAAACTAGTTACGCTCGTACCCAGGTAGAATTAGCACAATGCGAATATTTACTGCCAAGATTAAAAGGTATGTGGACACACCTTGAGCGTCAAAAGGGTGGCATTGGTATGCGTGGTCCCGGTGAAACCGAAATTGAAACAGACCGCCGAATAGTTCGAGATAAAATCGCGCTTTTAAAAGAAAAAATAAAAATTATCGATAAACAAATGGCCGTGCAACGGGGAAATCGCGGGCAGTTGGTAAGGGTTGCCTTGGTTGGTTATACCAACGTGGGAAAGTCAACCTTGATGAATGTAATTAGTAAGAGTGAAGTGTTTGCCGAAAACAAGTTATTTGCAACACTAGATACCACCGTAAGAAAAGTAGTGATTGGTAATTTGCCATTTTTAATTAGTGATACTGTAGGGTTTATTAGAAAATTACCAACCCAATTAATCGAATCTTTTAAAAGCACGCTCGATGAGGTAAGAGAGGCTGATTTATTATTACACGTTGTAGATATTTCGCATTCTAACTTTGAAGAACACATAGAGTCTGTCAATAAAATTCTAGATGAAATTCAAAGTAAAGATAAGCCAACCATCATGGTTTTTAATAAGATTGATGCCTACAAACCGGAATACTACAATCCAACCGACTTAGATATTGAACGCACAACGTTGCACTACAGCCTTGATGAATGGAAGCGAACCTGGATGAGTAAAACACAAAACAATGCCCTGTTTATTTCGGCGTTGAATAAAGAAAACCTCGACGAATTCAGAAAAAGAGTCTATAAAGAAGTTAGAGAAATTCATGTACAAAGGTTTCCTTATAACAATTTTTTATATCCAGACGTTGAAGATATTGAATTATAAAAAAAGCCTCCAAATTAAAGGAGGCTTTGTTTTTATAAATGCATATGCTTTTTAAAACTTATAACTTAAACCAAGTGTCCAGAAAGTTTGTAAATCGTTATCGATGTTATCAAATGTTGCATTTGGGTCGCCAAGCGTGTTAACTGCATAATTTAGTGCTTCTTGTCTGCTGTCTCTTAAACCAAAATCAAACCCAACACCTATGGCTTTCCATAATGAGTATGAAAATGAATTAGTCCAGGTCCAGTTAGAAAGGTTTGAACTCTTGTAACTTTGAAACATAGAAAGGTTAGACTTAAAATTAACAGCACCAATAGATCTGGTATAATCGGCCATAATTTTAGCACCAAGTGAAGACTCAAAAATATCACCACCACTGCTAAACACAAAATTGTAGTTGAGCGGGTGTACAACTACCAGTAGGTTTTCAACCGGTGTCCATGTAAAACCTACTCCAAGATCTAGATATCCGGGATCATTAAAATTATTTAAAATAGTAGTTCTATATTCCATCAAAGCCGAAGCAGCTATTTTTTTAGTAATGTTTCTTCCATATAATGAGGATATATTAAAAACATCGGTAGTTGGTTCAAAACTATCGTTGTCATTAGGGTTGTCTTTATTGTCTAATTTAACCCAGTTTAAATTTGTAGTCAGGGCATTTCTCCAGAAAAACTTCTCTTCAATTAAGTTAGCGTAGGCATTAAAGGTAAAACCAATGTTACCTGATGCATTATTTGGTACACCTTGAGCATACCAATTGCTAAATTGTGATAGGCTTCCTCCAATGGTTCCGAAAGCACCAATTCTCCAACCTGGAAAGGCATCTATTTGAGATTGGAGCCCATCTACGCGCGACTGAATGGCGGCGATAGAGTCTTTCTTTTCCTGTTGAAGTGCTTTAAGCTCATCTAAAGTTTGGGCATTAACAAAACCGAAGCTTAAAAGTGTAATTAGAATACCAAGTTTTTTCATTTTATACCAATTTTATTGTCAAATATTTGGCAAAAATAAAATAACTTTTAAAAAATCCTATTTTTATTTTCTTTTGTACAAAGGTACTGATGAACAGGCCTCACCAAACATAATTGATTTCGCAACCGTTTGCAGTTTTTGGGTGAGTTGAACGTAAGCGTTTAAAGGAATAGGTTTGTGAGAACACCCTTTTACAATTACAGGGCAGTTCTCGTATACAGAGACGTCTAATTCTGAAATTAAATCCTGAAAAATAAGTGTTTCAAGAGTTTTCAGATTCCCTTCCACAATTTTTTTGGCGTAAGGTTGAAGATGTACGGTAACCAGCATGAATGCCCAATCGGGAATAATGGCATCATTAGAGCAATTTACAGCAACGAAGCAATTTTGGTATTGAGTCCAATTGTGGTTGGCTAAGTTTGTTCTAAAATCTTTCTCTTTTAACACAATGCCTTCAAACAACCAGTCTTTTAAATCTATAATTAAGCGAAGATTTTTGGGGTAAATTTCCTCTAAATCTATTACCTTAAGTTTGCTTTGGGCAACTCTATTAATAATTTCTTCGGCCATGTTATAACATTCCTAATTCTAATTTTGCCTCTTCACTCATTAAATCTTGAGACCAAGGCGGATCGAAGGTAATCTCTACTTCTGAGGATTTAACCTCGTTGATAGACTTTATTTTTTCTTCAACCTCTAAAGGTAAGGTCTCTGCTACCGGGCAATTGGGTGAGGTTAGGGTCATGAGAATTTTAACGTCGTAATCTTCGTTTACGAAAACGTCGTAAATTAAACCTAATTCGTAAATATCAACCGGTATTTCAGGGTCGTAAATGGTTTTTAAAACCTTCACAATTTTTTCTCCAAGTACTTCAGTATTTATAGTAGTATCGCTCATAATTAGTTAAGTTGTGTTTGGTACGCTATGGCGTATAATTTCAATTGCTTAATCATACTCACCAAACCGTTGGCTCTGGTTGGTGATAAGTGTTCTTTTAATCCAATTTCGTCAATAAATTGGGTGTCGGCGTCAATTATTTCTGCAGGTGTATGATTAGAAAATGCTCTAATTAAAATAGCAATAATGCCTTTTGTGATAATGGCGTCGCTATCGGCTGAGAATACAAGTTTATCGTCTTTCATCTCGGCATGTACCCAGACTTTGCTTTGGCAACCTTTAATGATGTTGTCTTCTGTTTTGTACTTGTCTTCAATTAAAGGCAATGATTTTCCTAACTCTATCATGTATTCGTAACGTTGCATCCAATCGTCAAACATTGAAAACTCGTCTACAATTTCGTGTTGAATTTCCTTAATGGTCATGTTGTAATCTTTTGTTACAAAGTTATAACATATCTTAAGGTTGTAAATACTTTTCGCTAATTGTTAACATCTTATTTACCAACGCGTCTATTTCGGCGGGTGGATGACCTTCATCAAAACTTGAAGAAACGTATGATTTGCCATCTATAACAACACTCACGGTTGTGTGGGCAGCGCCGTCGTATAAGCGTTTTTCGGTTGGGGCTACAAGGCTTTCTAAACCATCTAAATTTAATTGAGCCACCAGTTGCAAAACATCACTCCATTCTTTTTTGTTAAGTTTGAAAGTGTTTATCGCTTTTACATTTGGGTCTTCTGAATACATCATTTGAGCATCTTCAAAAGATATTTCCTTAAAAAAGCCTCTAGAAATAACTTGGTAACTTACTTTCAAATTATTGATATTTTGAGGTTTTCCAGTTTTTGTTTGTGTGCATTCATCTGAAATGATAAAAACCGAAAATAAAGCAATAAGTAATTTCATTGATTATTCTTTACGTTCAATATTCGTGGCTTTTATTAGGGTGTTATTTTGATTGTTAAGCAACATTAAAACACCGTCTTGTATTTGATAGGCGGAAACAGTTTCTAAAGCTTCAAGAAAAGCTTGTTCTAATCCATCGTCATCACAAGCCATTCTTGTGGTGCCTATATTTTCTAATCTCAAATTATTATTTTCTTTGAATATTTTTCCAAAAAGCCTGTTACAACCGGTATTTCCGGTAACCTGATTTTGTTTGGGTGAAAAAGTTAAAACCGGTTCTCTATTAAACGGCTGTTCAAAACTCACAATACCCAAAACCAGCCAGGAGCCATCTTCTAAGTCGATTGGCGTGGGTTGCTCTTCTAGGATTTCAACCAAAATGTATTTAAAAGAAGCAGCATCGGCAGGTGGATTTTTAATGTCTTCACGCTTCACTTTTAAGGTAAAGTCTGTACCTTCTTTATGGGTAAAACCATCGATGCTGTTGTAGAAGTACATCCAATCATCATCTTGATTAAATTTAATTTGAAGGCATTTTTGCGGTGCAACGCCGGTGCAGTCTGCCAACCTTCCGCTAACAAATATGGTTTCGGTTTTATCACTCGAACATGATACAACAATAAAAACCAAACAAATAATAAGTAACCTCATTTGATTAAATTTTTTCTAAAAGTATAATTTTTTAAGAAATGAATGAAGTGATTTAGAATTGAGTTTATTTAACTCAGCATCATCACAGCTTTTTTCAGAGCAGTTACAAACAAGTCTACTTCTTCTTTGGTGTTGTAAAATGAAAACGATGCTCTTACTGTTCCCGGGATGTTGTAAAAATCCATAATAGGTTGTGTGCAATGATGCCCTGTTCTTACGGCAATGCCTAATTTATCCAGAATGGTACCGATATCGTAAGGGTGTATGTTATCCACATTAAACGAAATTACCGAAGTTTTTTCAGCGGCTGTACCGTAAATTTTTAAACCATCTATTTGCAGTAGTTGCTCGGTGGCATAATGAAGTAAGGTAGCTTCGTATTGGGCAATATTTTCAAAACCAATGCTGTTCATATAATCTAGGGCTACACCAAAAGCAATGCCTCCTGAAATATTTGGGGTTCCGGCTTCAAATTTATGAGGTAATCCGGCATAAGTAGTTTTCTCAAAAGTTACTTCTGCAATCATTTCACCACCACCTTGATATGGCGGTAATTTGTTAAGCCATGCTTCTTTTCCGTAAAGCATACCAATACCTGTTGGGCCACAAATTTTATGGGCGCCGCAAACGTAGAAATCTACGTCTAAATCCTGAACATCGGGTTTGATGTGCGGACAAGCCTGCGCGCCATCAATAAGAACGGCCGCGCCGTTTTTATGGCTTTCGGAAATGATATATTTTATAGGGATAATGCTTCCCAAAGCATTGGAAATATGTGTTACAGCAACTATTTTGGGTTGTTTGGAAACCAGCTTATCAAATTCGCTTAAGATTAATTCACCTTTAGTATTCATGGGAATTACCTCGAGCGTAGCATCGGTTTTTTCGCATAGCATTTGCCACGGTACAATATTACTATGATGTTCTAAGGCCGAAATTAAAACAATATCGCCTTTGCCAATTTGGGACTCAAAAGCACTGGCTACTAAATTAATACCATGTGTTGTCCCCGAAGTAAAAATGATTTCGTGCGGATGCTTGGCATTAAAATGTTGTTGAATTTTTTTTCTGGATGCTTCGTAAGCTTCGGTGGCTTCTTGGCTTAGAGTATGAACGCCGCGATGGATGTTGGCATTGTAGTTTTGATAATAGTCAACGATACAATCAATTACCACCTGTGGTGTTTGTGAGGTAGCGGCATTATCGAGATACACCAGCGGCTTGCCGTTGACTTCTCTCGACAAGATTGGGAAATCTTTTCTGATGCGTTCTACGTTTAATTGATGATATGTTGAAGTTTCTACAGCCATTAAAGATCAAATCCTAATTTAACATTCAGTTTTTCTGCGATGAGTTTGGTGATGCGTTGTTTTACCTCCGGAATTTTAACCGAGCTTAATATGTCATTGCTAAAAGCAAACATTAACAGCGCTCGCGCCTCTTTCTCCGGAATACCGCGAGAACGCAAGTAAAACATGGCGCTTTCGTCTAACTGGCCAATGGTGCAACCATGAGAACACTTGACATCATCAGCAAAAATTTCCAGCTGTGGTTTGGTGTTCATGGTGGCTTTATCGCTCACAATTAAATTGTTGTTAGCTTGAAAAGCATTGGTTTTTTGAGCAATTTTATCTACAATTATTTTACCGTTAAATACTCCTGTAGCACTATCACCAACAATACTTTTGTAGTCCTGATGACTTTCGCAATTGGGTTGTTGGTGGTGTACCAAGGTGTTGTGATCTACGTGTTGTTTATCACCAATAATCGTAACTCCTTTTAATGTTGAATTGATGCGCTCTCCGTTTTGGTAAAAGTTGAGATTGTTTCTGGTGAGTTTACCACCAAAAGCAAAGGTGTGAACAGACACGTGGCTCTCTCGTTTTTGACTTATATACGTATTGTCAATAAGCGAAGCCGATTGACGGTCGTTTTGTACTTTGTAATAGTCTACAATGGCGCGTTTATTGGCGAAAATTTCAGTAACGCTATTGGTTAACACCGGATTTTCAGTGAGACTTTGATGTCTTTCAATTACCTCAAGGTGTGAATTTTCGTCAACAATAATCAAGTTTCGCGGTTGTAGCATCAAACCTGTTTCGGTGCCTGTAGCCAGATGTAAAATTTGGATAGGTTTATCAACTAATTTATTCTTTGGAATATGAATGTAAGCACCTTCGTAAGAAAAAGCAGTATTTAATGCCGAAAGCCCTTCGTTTTTTGCCGCTTTGTTGAAATAATTTTCAATAATAATGCGGTATTTTGGTTTGGTAAGGGCAGAAGACATTAGGCAAACATCAATACCATCGTGTGTTGTTTGTGATAGATACGACGAGTATTTTCCATCGACAAATACAATTTTATAAGTGTCAATATCATGCAGAAAATACTGTTTGATATCGCCGTACTGAAGTTTGGGTTCTGTTTTGGGAAATACGCTGTAATCAAATTTTAAAACAGGATTTAGCGAAGTGTATTTCCAGGCTTCTAATTTCTTGGTAGGAAATCCTTCAACTTCAAACTTTTTTATAGCTTCTGTTCTAATATCATGAACCGGCGCATCTACATCTACCTGGTCTTCAAAAGCCATAAACGATGCCACCAATTTTTCTTTTAATTCCATAATTGCTCTTTTTGCAAATAGCGGTTAATATTATGCCGTTACTTCTTCTTTAATCCAGTCGTAACCTTTAGATTCTAACTCATGAGCCAATTCTTTAGTGCCGGATTTTACAATTTTACCGTTGTGAAGTACATGCACAAAATCAGGGACTATATATTCTAGCAATCTTTGGTAATGCGTAATAACAATCACCGCATTGTCTTTAGATTTTAGTTTGTTAACACCATTGGCCACTACGCGTAAGGCGTCGATATCCAATCCGGAGTCTGTTTCGTCTAAAATAGCCAGTTTAGGTTCAAGCATGGCCATTTGAAAAATTTCGTTCCGCTTTTTTTCACCACCTGAAAAACCTTCGTTAAGAGAACGCGACAAAAACTTGCGATTAATTTCAAGAAAATCAGATTTTTCTCTAATTTTCTTTAGCATTTCGTTAGCCGGCATTTCTTCCAAACCTTGTGCTTTACGGGTTTCGTTAATGGCTGTTTTAATGAAATTAGTAACCGTTACTCCAGGAATTTCAATAGGATACTGAAACGATAAAAAGATACCCTTATGAGCGCGCTCTTCAGGATCTAATTCTTGTATATCTTCGTTTTCAAACAAAATACTGCCTTTGGTAACTTCAAACTCATCTTTGCCTGCAATCACCGATGCCAAGGTGCTTTTACCTGAGCCGTTTGGCCCCATAATAGCGTGAACTTCGCCCGGTTTAACTTCTAAATTAATGCCCTTTAAAATGGCTTTATCGTCAATTGAAGCGTGTAAATTTTTTATTTTTAACATGTTATTCTCCTAATTTAATTACGTCTATACTATTTGAATCAGGTTCTTCAACCTTTAAAACTTCTTTAATCTCTACTCTGTATGGCCAGCCTTCTTCATCGGCTGGTTTTTCAAACTTTCGCACTCTTACAGTTACAGGAACCATATCGGTTGCATTGGCTTGAAAGGGTTTTACGGCCTTGTGCAGTTCTTTCATTTGATCGTCAACAACAACACCGTAAATATCTCTGCTGGTTTGAAGAACAGCAGCATTGTCGATATAAATAAAATCGCCTTTCATGGTAATTAAGCCGTCTTCTTTACTGTAAGAAGATGAAGACGAGTCTGTTTTAACATCTTGTTTGCAACCTAATAAAGTTGCAGCTAATACCAATATGGCTACAAATCGTAAAATCATTTTTTATCCTACAGAGCCTTCTAAACTTATTTCTAATAATTTCTGTGCCTCAACCGCAAATTCCATGGGTAATTTATTGAGCACTTCTTTACTAAAACCATTTACAATAAGTGCAATAGCTTTTTCGGTATCGATACCGCGCTGATTACAATAAAATATTTGGTCTTCGCCAATTTTACTGGTGGTTGCTTCGTGTTCTACCTTGGCACTTTTGTTTTTAACTTCTATGTACGGGAAGGTATGCGCCCCACATTCGTTACCCATCAACAAACTATCACACTGCGAAAAGTTTCTGGCATTATCGGCTCGTGCGCTAATTTGCACCAAACCACGGTAGCTGTTTTGTGATCTTCCCGCAGAAATACCTTTTGAAATGATGGTTGATTTGGTGTTTTTACCAAGGTGAATCATTTTAGTACCTGTATCGGCTTGTTGATACTGATTGGTAACCGCAATAGAATAAAATTCGCCTACTGAGTTGTCACCTTTTAAGATGCATGATGGATATTTCCATGTAATGGCACTTCCGGTTTCAACCTGAGTCCATGAAATTTTAGCATTGGTTTCGCACAAACCGCGTTTGGTCACAAAGTTGAAAACACCACCCTCGCCTTTTTCGTTTCCTGGATACCAGTTTTGAACGGTTGAGTATTTTATTTCGGCATTGTCTAAAGCAATTAATTCTACAACCGCGGCGTGTAATTGGTTTTCGTCACGGCTTGGCGCAGTGCAACCTTCGAGATAGCTAACATAACTACCTTCATCGGCAATGACCAGGGTTCTTTCAAACTGTCCGGTACCTGCTTGATTGATCCTAAAGTAAGTAGACAATTCCATTGGACATCTAACGCCTTTTGGAATGTAACAGAAACTACCATCACTAAAAACAGCGCTGTTTAATGCCGCATAAAAATTGTCTTTTGGCGGTACAACACTGCCAATATATTTTTTAACAAGCTCAGGATGTTCTTTGATAGCCTCACTGATTGAACAGAAGATTATACCTTTTTCTGCCAAAGTTTTCTTGAACGTTGTAGCAACTGAAACCGAGTCTATTACCACATCCATGGCCACTCCTGCTAATTTTTTTTGTTCATCAAGAGAGATACCAAGCTTTTTAAATGTGGCTAACAACTCCGGGTCAACCTCGTCAATGCTATTGTACTTAGGTTTTTTATTAGGCGCTGAATAATAGGAAATGCCTTGAAAATCTGGTTTTTTATAACGAACGTTGGCCCACTCGGGTTCAATCATTTCAAGCCAACCTCTAAAGGCTTGCAAGCGCCATTGTGTCATCCATTCGGGTTCTTCTTTTCTTAGAGAAATAGCTCTTACAATGTCTTCATTTAAACCCACGGGAAATGTGTCAGATTCTATATCTGTATAAAAACCGTATTCGTATTCTTTGGTTTTTAATTCTTCTCTTAAATCTTCTTCTGTGTACTTCATAACAAGTTATAAGTTTTATAATGAAAACGATTCGCCACAACCACAAGTGCGATTGGCATTTGGGTTGTTAAACACAAAACCTGAACCGTTCAGCCCACCCGAATATTCTAAAGTCGTTCCAATGAGATATAAAAAGCTTTTTTTATCAACAATAATTTTTACACCGTTATCTTCAAAAACTTTATCTTCTTCTTGGGTTTGGTTGTCAAACTTTAAATCGTATGACAAGCCGGAGCAACCGCCGCTTTTTACACCAACGCGAATAAAATCGGTTTGAGGATTAAAGCCGTCTTCTTCCATTAATTGAACGACTTTTTTCTTTGCTTTTTCAGAAACTTTAATCATAAAATTTAAATAGATTATTTCTAAATAGTATGCAAAGATACAATTTAGCTTGCTAATTTTAACATGGTATAACATTAAATTAGCATATCAGGAAATAACAAAAACTTATTATTAAGATTCTTAAAGAATGACAGTTAATTAAATTTTGTTATCAAATATGTTTAAGAGAAAATCTTTGTGGTTTAAACTTTCTTTGTAAGCTAAATAATCTTCGCATTAAGAGTTGAAAATCGTCGTTTTTAGTAGATTGACTTTCAGAGATAATTAGTTGTTCTTCGGTTGTAGTGTGTCCGCAGCAACGACATTCAATATCATTTGGAAAATTTAACTGATTTGGCTTAAAATAATTATGACCAAATACAGCACAAGGCATGCTGTGTGGTAGGTTAGCTTTCATGGTTATTTTAGATTAGGGACGTGTAAATTATTAATTTGATTTCAAATTACAGACGAAAAACATATATTTTCGATGAAATGCATCCGGATAGTTTTTTGTTTGTTCAATAATTCGTCTGTTAAATTATTTATTCGCTTAATTTTGCAGTATGATAGAAGATAAAAGCTCACAAAGAACACCTTTAAGCCAATTAGGCGAATTTGCCTTGATTGACCATTTAACTAAAGATTTCACATTAAATCAAAATTCATCTGTTTTAGGAGTTGGAGACGATGCGGCTGTAATAAAATGTATCGATGAGAATTTGGTTGTTTCAACTGATATGCTAGTTGAAGGTGTCCATTTTAATTTGGCATATACACCGTTAAAACATTTGGGTTATAAAGCAGTTGTCGTGAACCTGTCTGATATTGCCGCGATGAATGCCACACCTACACAAATCACGGTATCGGTGGCGGTTTCTAACAGGTTTCCGGTTGAAGCACTAGAAGAATTGTATGCCGGTATTCAAACAGCCTGCAATTATTATAAAGTTGATTTGGTTGGTGGCGATACTACCAGCTCTACTTCAGGTTTGATCATTTCTGTAACCGTAATAGGGTTTTCTAATTCTGAAAACTTAGTTTACCGAAGCGGCGCTAAACCCAACGATTTGTTGGTAGTTACCGGAGATATTGGTGGCGCTTACATGGGTTTACAAGTGTTAGAGCGAGAAAACGAAGTTTTTAAAGTAAACCCCAACAATCAACCCGACTTATCAATGTACACTTACATTGTTGAAAGGCAATTGAAGCCCGAAGCCAGGACAGATATTGTTGAACTACTTAAAAAATTGGAGGTGAAACCAACTGCTATGATTGATATTAGTGACGGATTATCTTCAGAAATTATTCATCTTTGTAAGCGAAGCAAAACCGGGGTTGACTTATTTGAAAATAAAATTCCTTTAGATCCGCAGGTAATTTCAACTTGCGAAGAGTTTAATTTAGATAGTACAACAATCGCCTTAAGTGGAGGTGAAGATTATGAATTGTTAATGACCATTGATCAAAAAGATTACGATAAAATTAAAGGCAACCCAAATTTAACAGTTATTGGTTACATGACAGAGCCATCAAAAGGGATGCATTTGGTAACCAGAGGCGATACTAAAGTAGAGTTGATTGCTAAAGGATGGCAATCGTTTTAAACCAAATTTTAAAAAGCTAGTTTTCTTTCCTTTTTTACGCGATACATGCGTTGTAAAGTGTTGTTAATTTCTTTGCGCTTGTCATTAAGAATTGTCAATTGGCCGTTGCTGGATGTAGTAACTTGGTGTTGACAGTGTTTGCAGGTGTATTCTTTAACATGTTCTGTGACATCCTTAGACAGAACATAGTCATGACCATAAATGGTGCAGTGAACTGATTTCATAATTTTAAAGTTAGCTATTAGTTTAGAGGACTCTAAAATTAGAAATTATTATGTTCACGCAATATTCCTTAAAGGATAATTCGACGAAGTGAACGATTTGTTCTTTAAACGCATCATTCTGTTGCGGTATATGCGCTCAAGGTCTTTATTGATTTCCTGAAATTTTGGTGTTAGCTCTGTTAAATTGCCTTTGCTATCGGTGGTTAATTGATGATTACAGCAACTGCAAGTATACACTTTTACATGGGAAGTTACCTTTTGAGTCACTTTGTATTTATGACCTAAAAGGTCGCATACAAACTTAAGTGCGTTTTGTTTTGAAGTAGCGTTTTTCATAATGGGGTAATTTAGAATGCTTAAATCTACTTAAAATCACTGATTAAGACGTCTAAAAGCTATAACTTTTCGACATAATGTTTAATAATGTAAGATAATTCTTCATTATTTTCTAAATAACTCATATGGCCGCCTTTAAGTTCATAACATGACAACAGTTTGTTTTCGCAAATTTTATTTAAATGTTTGTGGTCAATTACATTATCAAACTTGCCTTTTACCAACAAATTATGAGTTGCATTACTTAAAAAAACCTCAGTTAAATCGGGCCTTATTTTCATGCCTTCTAAAGCGGCAATAATTCCTTGAACGCTTGTTTTGTGTGCTTCATGAATAGTTTGAGCAATCACATTTTTTAGCTTTAAGTGATTGTCTTCCCAAAATAATTGTTTAATCGAAGCAGAAATAAAACTTTTTTTATGCTGTTTAACCGCTACTATTGCTCTTTCTCTGTTTCGTTTCTTTTCATCAGAATCGGCTGCCGGGGTTGAATTAATAAGTCCGATGCCGATAACATTCTGCCGATATTTTTCGGCAAAAAATAAAGCCACATAACCACCCATAGAGTGACCAAAAACTACATATCTTCTTAATTTAAGATTGTTGAGAATAGCTTTTACGGTATCGGCCATATCGCTCATGGTGTGGAGATAAGACAGACACGGTGTTTTACCATGACCGGGCAAATCCACACAAACAACCCGATATTTTTTAATCAAATCAACCTTGATACAATTCCACATTTGGAGATTTTCTAGAAAACCGTGTAAAAACACTAAAGTGCGACCTTTACCTTCATCTGTGTAATGAAGTTGAATGCCTTTATATTCCAAATATTTAGACTCCAAAAGGCGACGTTTTAAGCATTCATGATTTCCTCAATTTCATCAGCTTCAATAGGAATGTTTCGCATTAAATTAAAAGGTTCACCGCTGGCTCTAACCACCACATCATCTTCAAGCCTTATTCCAAACCCTTCTTCTGGAATATAAATACCGGGTTCTACCGTAAATACCATGTTGGGTTCAATAGGCTCATAAAGTAAACCGTAATCGTGGGTATCTAAACCAATATGGTGGCTTGTGCCGTGCATAAAGTATTTTTTGTAGGCAGGCCAGTCAGGGTTTTCGTTTTGAACATCGGCTTTGTCAATTAATCCAAGTCCCAACAATTCCGAAGTCATTAATTTACCAACTTCAACGTGATAAGATTCCCAAAATGCGCCGGGAACCAACATTTTGGTGGCTTCATTTTTAACCCGGTTTACTGCATTGTAAACTTCTTTTTGTCGCTTTGTGAATTTTCCGGAAACAGGAATAGTTCTGGTCATATCAGAGCTGTAATTGGCATACTCTGCAGCAACATCCAATAGTAATAAATCGCCCGTTTTACATTGCTGATTGTTTTGAATGTAATGCAAAACATTAGCGTTATTTCCTGAAGCAATTATGGGCGTATAGGCAAATCCTTTTGAGCGGTTTCTTAAAAACTCGTGGATAAATTCAGCTTCAATTTCATATTCCCAAACACCCGGTTTTACAAAGTTGAGAATACGTCTAAAGCCTTTTTCGGTGATATTGCAGGCGTGTTGCATCAAATCAATTTCAACCTGTTTTTTAACAGACCGTAATTTTTGTAAAATGGGATTGCTTTTAGCAACCTGATGTGCTGGATATTTATTTTTGAGCCATTTAGTAAAGCGGTCTTCACGTGTTTCGGTTTCAACTTTAGCTCTGTAATGTTCGTTGGTGTTGATGTAAACTGTGCTGCATTGGGTCATTAATTCAAACATGACCTTCTCAAGGTCTTGCAGCCAGTAAATAGTTTTGATGCCCGAAGTTTCGAAGGCCATTTCTTTGGTTAGTTTTTCACCTTCCCAAACCGCAATATGGTCGTTGGTTTCTTTTAAAAAGAGAATTTCTTTGTGTTTTTCTTTGGGTGCATCAGGAAAAATCACCAAAATACTTTCCTCTTGATCAACGCCACTCAGATAAAAAATATCGCGATGTTGTTGAAAAGGCATGGTGCTATCTGCGCTTATGGGATAAATATCGTTTGAGTTGAAAACAGCCAAACTATTGGGTTGCATTTGAGTAGCAAATTGTTGACGGTTTTCTATAAAAAGTGAGTTTTTGATGGGAGCGTATTTCATGATAAATAGTTTAATTGATATACAAATGTAAGGATGTTAAAAGGATTACTTATTTGGAAGAGAAAAAAATTCCACTTCACTTTGTTTACTAAGCTCTTTTCTGTTTAATTAAAAAAATTAACAAAATAATAAGTTTAGAAAAAATTCTTAAATTGTAAATTCAGCAACCTAAATAATTAACCAACATGAAACGTTTATCATTTTTTTCTTCTGTTTTTTTCTTGTTTGTTTTCAGTGTTTTTTCACAGCCAAAAGCAACACCCGCTCAGGATATTGAAAAGTCGCTAATTGAACTCGAAAAAGCAGCTTCAACATCTATTGTAAAGCAACTTCCTTTTGAAAACATTGGCCCTTCTGTTATGAGTGGCCGTGTGGTTGACCTGGCCGTGAATCCTGATAATCCAACAGAATTTTATGTGGGTTACGCTTCAGGTGGCGTTTGGCATACTACCAATAATGGCACCACCTTTACCCCAATTATGGATAACAGTCCTACTCAAAATGTGGGTGTTTTGGCCGTTCACTGGCCTACCAGAACTATATGGGTTGGTACCGGTGAGAATAATTCGTCTAGATCCTCTTATGCCGGTATTGGATTGCTAAAATCCTCTGATAACGGTAAAACCTGGCAAAACATGGGTCTGCCCGATTCTCATCACATAGGCAAAATAGCCATTAATTCGGCTAATCCAAATGAAGTGGTCGTTGGCGTCACAGGTCATTTATATTCACCAAACAAAGAACGCGGTATTTATAAAACTTCCGACGGCGGAAATACCTGGCAACAAACTTTATTTATCGACGAAACCACTGGAATAATTGATTTACAATTCAACCCTAAAAATTTCAACGTTATGTACGCAGCGGCTTGGACCAAAGACCGAAAAGCCTGGAATTTTGACGGTAGTGGTAATAATTCCGCAATTTATAAAAGTACTGATGCCGGTGCCACATGGACTAAAATTTCTGTTGAAAAAAGCGGTTTCCCAACGGGAGATGGCGTGGGTAGAATTGGCTTGGCTGTTTATAATGATGATATTTTGTATGCCATTCACGACAATCAATTCAGACGACCAAAATCTTCGGAAAAATCAAAATCTACCGGTTTGCAAAAAGACGATTTTAAAAACATGTCTAAAGACGCTTTTTTAAAGTTGGATGATAAAGAGCTCAATAATTTTTTAAAAGCCAACGGTTTTCAGGAAAAATACCGAGCTGAAAATGTAAAAAATCTCGTGCGAAACGACAACGTAAAACCGGCCGATTTAGCAACTTATCTTGAAGATGCCAATTCTCTTTTGTTCGATACAGAAGTGATAGGAACAGAGATTTACAAAAGTACCGATGGCGGACAAACATGGGCAAAAACGCATAAAGACTATTTAGATGGTGTGTATTACAGTTACGGCTATTATTTTGGACATATTTATGTGTCTCCGGCTAATCAAGATCATATTTATTTTTATGGGGTTCCCATTTTAAAATCTAAAGACGGCGGAAAAACCTTTAAAAGCATGGATGCCGAAAATGTACACGTAGATCATCATTCACTTTGGATTAATCCCCAAAACCCTAATCACTTGATTAATGGCAATGATGGCGGTGTAAATATTACTTATGATGACGGAAACAATTGGATTAAAAATAATTCGACCTCTGTGGGGCAATATTATTACATTAATGTCGATAACCAAGAGCCTTATAATGTTTACGGAGGTTTGCAAGACAATGGCGTTTGGGTTGGCCCACATAATGCCAGGAATGATTTTAGATGGCATCAATCCGGAGATTATCCTTGGAAATCTATCATGGGTGGCGACGGCATGCAAGTACAAATAGACAATCGAAATCCCAACATCGTATACACCGGATTTCAGTTCGGAAATTATTTTAGAATAGACCGCGAGAAAGGCAGTCAAACTTATATACAGCCTAAGCACGAGCTTGGCGAAAGTCCGTATCGATTTAACTGGCAAACACCCATTTTACTGTCTGCGCACAATCAGGATATTTTGTATTACGGCGGCAATAAATTAATGCGCTCAATGGATCAGGGTAACAACTGGCAAGCCATAAGTCCAGATTTAACCAAAGGCGGCAAAAAAGGTAATGTGGCTTATGGAACCTTAACCACCATAAGCGAAAGTCCGTTCGAATTTGGATTAATCTACACAGGTAGTGATGATGGGTTAATTTATATCACCAAAAATTCGGGAGCGAGTTGGGACAATATTTCTAAAAATTTACCCCAAGATTTGTGGGTGAGTCGCGTTGTGGCTTCCCAACATAAAAAGGAGCGTGTGTATGCTGCCCTAAATGGTTACCGATGGGATAATTTTGAAGTTTATATTTACGTGAGTGAGGATTACGGAAATACCTGGAAGTCTATCACCAATGGTATTGCACTATCGCCAGTAAACGTCATTAAAGAAGATCCCGAAAACGAAAACATTTTGTATGCCGGCACTGATAATGCTGCTTATGTTTCTTTTGACAAAGGTGAGAATTGGCATATGTTTTCAGAAGGATTGCCAAAAGTTGCCATCCATGACTTGGTAATTCAGCCTAAGGCCAAACACTTATTACTTGGAACACACGGGCGCAGTATTTACAAAGCAGACATTAGCAATTTGCAAAGCTTTAAAGCAGATATGCTTACTACTTCTACTACAGTGTTTAATTTGGATGAAGTAAGATTTTCACCACGCTGGGGTTCGCAACGCAGTTCATGGTCTGATGCCTTTGAGCCTAATATTCAAGTGTCGTTTTTTAGCAATTCAGAAGAAACCAAAACTATTACCATTTTAAATGAACAGAATGAGGTTTTATTTACGCAGAAGTTTGATTCTCAAAAAGGTTATAACGTTTGGAATTACAATTTAAAGGTAGATAACGAAGCGGTTAAAAAATTAAAAGATAATAATGTTCACACAGGTGCTAATGGTGGCCTATATCTTAATAAAGGAACTTATATAGTAAAAATTGGAGATTCTAGAACTACGATAACTATCAAATAATGCTAAATACAAAACTACATCAGTGCATTGTTTTTATCAATTATAAATAAATAAGAAAAATAGCCATGTGTTGTAAACAAATAGTTTGCAATGTATCTTTGTGCTATAAATTTAAAAAATTAGAAATGAGCGGAATTTTAAATTCTTCGGTTGGTAGAAAGTTTGCTATGGCACTTTCGGCTTTCTTCCTTATGATATTCTTACTTCAACACTTCGCTATCAACATTACTTCAACCTTTAGCGCAGAGAAATTTAATGAAATTTCTCATTTTATGGGAACCAATCCGTTGGTTCAATTTGTGCTGCAGCCGGTATTAATTTTTGGCGTCATATTTCACTTTGTGATGGGTTTTGTGTTGGAATACAAAAACAACAAAGCCAGACCGGTTAAGTATGCTGTTAATAGCGGCAATGATAATTCAACTTGGTTTTCAAGAAATATGTTGTTAAGCGGTGTCGTGATCTTAGCGTTTATGGTTTTACACTTTATAGATTTCTGGATTCCGGAAATCAACACCAAATATATTCAAGGTGATATGAGCGGCGTTTTAGCCGAAGGTGAAGGCTATCGCTACTACGAAGAATTGGTTCATAAATTTGAAAGTCCGGTAAGAACTGCGGCCTACAGCCTTGCATTTATCCTGCTATCAATGCATTTATTGCATGGATTTAATTCGGCCTTCCAATCGGTTGGGGCTAATAATAAATATACTAGAAGCTTAAAGGGTTTTGGTAAGGTTTATGCCATTGGTATACCGCTGGGTTTTGTTTTTATAGCCTTATTTCACCATTTTAATCATTAAAAAATTGTTGCTATGTCTATATTAGATTCTAAAATACCTGAAGGTCCGTTAGCCGAAAAATGGACCAATCATAAAAGCCATATTAATTTAGTAAGTCCGGCCAATAAGCGAAACATAGATATTATTGTAGTGGGTACCGGATTAGCCGGAGGTTCGGCTTCTGCAACACTTGCAGAATTGGGATATAACGTTAAGGCGTTTTGTTTTCAGGATTCTGCCAGACGCGCACACTCAATTGCAGCGCAAGGCGGTATTAATGCTGCTAAAAACTATCAGGGCGATGGCGATTCAACTTACCGCTTGTTTTACGATACCGTAAAAGGTGGTGATTACCGCTCGCGCGAGGCCAACGTGCATCGCTTGGCTGAGGTATCTACCAATATTATCGACCAATGTGTGGCTCAAGGTGTTCCTTTTGCCAGAGAATACGGCGGATTGTTAGACAACCGTTCGTTTGGTGGTGTGTTGGTATCAAGAACTTTTTACGCCAAAGGCCAAACCGGTCAGCAGTTGTTGTTAGGAGCTTATTCAGCAATGAACCGTCAAATAGGTCGCGGTAAAATAAAGATGTATGCCCGTCACGAAATGTTAGACGTGGTCATTGTAGATGGTAAAGCACGAGGTATTATTGCCAGAAATTTAGTTACCGGAGAGATCGAACGTCATTCTGCCCACGCGGTTGTTTTAGGAAGTGGCGGCTACGGAAACTTATTTTATTTATCTACTTATGCCATGGGTAGTAATGTCACAGCAGCATGGAAAGCACACAAACGCGGTGCGTTTTTTGCAAATCCTTGTTTTACTCAAATTCACCCAACATGTATACCGGTTTCAGGCGATCATCAGTCTAAGTTAACTTTAATGTCGGAATCTCTTAGAAACGATGGTCGTATTTGGGTTCCTAAAAATATGGAAGACGCCAAGGCTATTAGAGAAGGCAAATTAAAACCGGTAGACTTACCGGAAGAAAAAAGAGATTACTATTTAGAAAGAAGATATCCCGCGTTTGGTAACCTGGTGCCAAGAGACGTCGCTTCACGAGCAGCCAAGGAGCGCTGCGATGCCGGTTACGGAGTTAATAAAACAGGCGAAGCGGTATTTTTAGATTTCTCAGCAGCCATTGTACGCTACGGTAAAGAACAGGCCCACGTTAAAGGTTTAGATGAAAATGATATGGCGCTGGTTAAAAAATTAGGTAAGGAAATAGTTGCCAATAAATATGGTAACCTGTTCCAGATGTACGAGAAAATCGTAGACCAAAACCCATACGAAACACCAATGATGATTTATCCGGCTGTACACTATGCCATGGGCGGATTGTGGGTAGATTATAACCTTATGACAACCGTGCCCGGCTTATATGCTATTGGTGAAGCCAATTTCTCAGATCACGGTGCCAACCGTTTAGGGGCTTCAGCATTGATGCAAGGTTTGGCCGACGGTTATTTTGTGTTGCCTTATACTATTGGAGATTATTTGTCTGACGATATTAGAACCGGTAAAATCTCAACCGATTTACCCGAATTTGATGCTGCCGAAAAGCAAGTTAAAGACGACATCAGTAAGCTAATTAATAACAAAGGCTCTAAATCTGTAGACTACTTCCACAAAAAATTAGGTAAAATTATGTGGAACAAATGCGGAATGGCCAGAAACAGAAAAGAACTCGCCGAAGCCATTGAAGAAATCAAAGTGTTACGCGAAGAATTCTGGAAAGATGTCTTTATACCGGGTGCTGAAAATGAATACAACGAAGAACTAGCCAAGGCAGGCAGAGTAGCCGATTTCCTTGAACTGGGAGAATTGTTTGCTAAAGATGCACTTGAACGCGAAGAATCCTGTGGTGGTCACTTTAGAGAAGAACACCAAACAGAAAACGGTGAAGCTTTAAGAAGACCGGAGTTTCAGTATGTATCGGCATGGGAATACAAAGGACAGCCAAGAGAGGCTGTGCATCATAAAGAACCGTTGGTTTACGAGAATATTGAAGTAAAAGAAAGAAGTTATAAGTAATTGTTGGGTTATTGAGTTATTAGGTTATTAGGTTATTGGGTTATTGAGTTATAAGGTTATTGAGTTATTTGTAGATAACATAATTAAAAAACAAATATAGATGGCAGGTTTTAAATCATTTGAAGATTTGCAGTGTTGGAAAAAAGCACGTAAACTCAGAGTATTTGTAAGCAAACAACTTATAGCAAAATTTCCTGACAACGAAAAGTATAACTTAACAAGTCAAATTAGAAACTCTTCGCGTTCTGTTGGCAACAATATTGCCGAAGGATTTGGGAGATTTCATTATCAAGAAAATATTCAGTTTTGTAGAATTGGCAGAGGTTCCTTGTTTGAAACATTAGACCATGGTATTACCGCTTCAGATGAAGGATATATCAACGACGATATTCTTATTGAATTAAGAATTCATCACGATAAAACACTTTTAGTTTTAAATGGTTATATTAAATATTTAAATGAACAGAAAAACACGTAGTTACGGATCTTGGTAATAACCAATAATCAATAACTTAGTGATCAAAAAAGAAAGCTATGAATTTAACATTAAAAATCTGGCGCCAAAAAAACGCTAGCGAAAAAGGAAAAATGGTAACGTATGATATAAAAGAGGTATCGCCAGATATGTCTTTTTTAGAAATGTTAGACGTACTTAACCAAGAATTAATTGAAAAAGGACAAGAACCAGTGGCATTCGACCACGATTGTCGCGAAGGTATTTGCGGTAGCTGCTCTATGTTTGTAAATGGCAGAGCTCACGGTCCTGATACCAGAATTACCGTTTGTCAATTGCATATGCGAAGCTTTAAAGATGGCGACACCATTCATATAGAACCATGGAGAGCTTCGGCTTTTCCGGTGATTAAAGATTTAATTGTAGACCGTTCAGCATTTGATCGCATTCAGCAAGCCGGCGGATTTATTTCAGTAAATACATCTGGCAATACCATAGATGCCAACGCTATTCCTATTGAAAAACACGATGCCGATCGCGCTTTCGATGCGGCTACCTGTATAGGTTGTGGTGCCTGTGTGGCCAGTTGTAAAAACTCTAGCGCCATGTTGTTTGTTTCGGCTAAAGTATCGCAATACGCTTTATTGCCTCAAGGGAAAGTAGAAGCTACAGAGCGTGTGATGAATATGGTAAAACAAATGGATGCCGAAGGTTTTGGTAACTGCACCAATACCGGCGCTTGCGAAGTAGAATGCCCAAAAGGTATTTCACTTGAAAATATCGCCAGAATGAACAGAGAATACCTTGCTGCCAGCTTTAAAGGATAATTCGCTGTTTTAAGCATATTATTGAATAAAAATCCCATGATTTCAATGGGATTTTTTATTTTAAGCACCTAAAATCAACTTGTGAGAACACCCATTTCAACATACCGACAACTTTTAAAAAGTCACAGTGCCTCGTATCAAAATATAAAAAGGCAGATTAATTTGCTGAGTGCCGTCAGACTGGTTTGGTTTTTGGCAGTTGTTGTTTCGCTTTATTTAACCTTTAATCAAACTTATGTTTTTTCGACCATTGGGGTCTTAGGTCTGATAGTATTTTTATGGTTGTTGTCTAAACACAGCAATTTAAAACACCGTAAGGATTATTTAAGCGCTTTAATTACCATTAATCAAAATGAAATTGAAATAGCTAATGGCAATTATCACCATCAGCCCAATGGACTTGCATTTCAAGAAGAACAGCATGCCTTTAGTTTAGATATCGATTTATTCGGAAGAGCATCTTTCTTTCAGTATATTAACAGAACAACTACTCAAGACGGACAAGAATTCTTGGCCAATTTGTTACTGTCTAACAACATTGAAGATATTCCCAAAAAACAAGAAGGCATTAAAGAATTATCGGAGATGACCTATTGGCGACAAGATTACAGCGCTAATGCCAAAATTATTGAATCTGAAAGCCATTCGGATGAGATTCTAAAGTGGTTATCTCATCACGGAAGTACGTTTAGCAAAACCCATCGAACTTTGGCCGTAATTTTTAGCATGGCATCTTTAGCGATTTTTAGTTTAGTGATTTTTAAAGCGCTCTCGTTAATATATCTAGGCTACTGGTTGTTATTTGGGTTATTTGTTTCAGGGATTTTTATTAAAAAAGTGAATGTACTGTCTTATCAAAGTTCAAAGGCTAAACAGCTCTTTAAATCTTATGCAGTTTTGTTGGGCACTATTGAAAGTACCAACTTTAAATCTGAATGGCTGCTTGAGCATCAAAAACATATTCAAAATCAAAACCAAAAAGCTTCGGGTTTGGTGAAGCAGTTTTCACAATTAATCGATAGGTTAGACAACCGCAATAATTTAATCTGGGCCATTGTGGCTAATGGATTTTTCCTAGTTGATATCTGGCAATCCTTTCTTATTGAACAATGGATAGTAAAACACAAAGCCAATATATCGCAGTGGTTCACAACGGTGGCGTTTTTTGACGCTTACAATAGCTTTGGTACTTATGCATTTAATCACCCTGAGTTTGTTTTCCCAGATATAAATAGTAACGACAACAATATAAAAGCTATGGAGCTAGGGCATCCATTAATCAAAGCCGATAAGCGGGTTTGCAGCGATGTAACCATTCAATCGCAGCAGTTTTTTATAGTAACCGGTGCCAACATGGCAGGTAAAAGTACCTTTTTAAGAACCGTTGGCTTATGCATTGTTTCGGCTAATTTGGGTTTACCGGTTTGCGCAAAAAATGCAGGCTACAAACCCATAAAACTCATCACCAGTATGCGCACCACGGATTCTTTAACAGATGATAGCTCGTATTTTTTCTCTGAGTTAAAACGACTACAATACATAGTGAACCAGTTACAAAATGAGCCATATTTCGTCATCTTAGACGAAATATTAAAAGGCACCAACAGCACCGACAAAGCCATTGGTTCAAAAAAATTTATTGAACGATTGGTAAAATCTAAGGCCACAGGCATTATTGCCACCCACGATTTAAGTTTATGCGACATTGAAGCCACCCAAACCGCAGTAAAAAACTATTTTTTTGACGCCGAAATTAAAAACAACGAGCTGTATTTTGACTACAAATTAAAGCAAGGCATTTGCGAAAACATGAACGCCAGTTTTTTGTTAAAGAAAATGGGGATTGTGGAGTAGGTTAGTTTTATTATAGTTAAAAAGACAACTATCTTTTTCTGATTTTTAACACAAAGCCCACAAAGGAGGCACAAAGTTCACAAAGGATAAAATCAACACCTTATAAAAAAGCTTGGTGTCCTTAGTGTAAAACTTAGTGCCCTTTGTGGTTAAATAGAGATGATTTTCTCCTAAAAAAACCGTTGACAAATTACCAAGCCTAAAAAAAAATCCCCTTTCAATATTGAAAGAGGATTTTATAATTCTTGTTATTTCAAAATTATGGCATGGCCAATAAACATTCTCTGTAGGTTATTACGTTTTGGTTCATAATGGCTAAACCTTCTTCTCTTGGTGTATCCATATCCATTTTTACTTCATCACCATTTGGCATATGCATTACAACTAAACCATCTTGTAAAGAGGCTAACTTAATAATTTCGCCATTTTGTTTTACGGCATTCCAGGATTTGTCGTGAGGCTTGTAGATAAGATCCATTTTTTGACCTTTGTCTTTACCATCAACGACGGTTACCTGAATACGGTTTTTAGTGGCAATCATTTCAAAGATGTTACCATCTTTTTCAATCATTTGTTTCTCCATATCGCCTTCTTCCATGGCAATTGGATTAGTCCCCGACCAAAATTCAATAACATTAAAAATAATAGCATCACCTATAAAAAATAAGCCGTAAACCGGTACAATGTTGAGTGCCCAAAATATCACATTGTCTAAAAATTTACTATCGGTTAAACCGTCGTTCCAATCTCTTAAATTGTTAAAAGCACTAAATGAGCCCAGGCAGTTGTTAAATAAAATGGTGCTCGATAAACACACGTACATAATGAATCTTTTCATGATATAATGTTTTAAAGTTGAACTTCTAAGTTAAAAAAAAATCCGCTTCCAAACATTTTGGAAGCGGATAATATTCAATTTTTTTCTACTAAGGTTAAGCGCTAAAAGGCTCTACAGACACAAATGATTTGTTATCTTTCTTTTTAGAAAATTTTACAACGCCATCAACTTGAGCGTGTAAAGTGTGATCTTTACCTTGGTAAACATTATCACCCGGGTGGTGCGTGTTACCTCTTTGTCTTACAATGATATTTCCGGCAACAGCAGCTTGTCCACCAAAAATCTTAACGCCTAATCGTTTCGATTCTGATTCTCTGCCGTTTTTAGAACTACCAACTCCTTTTTTATGAGCCATTGTTTTAAGATTTTATTGTTATACTTTGGTGTTGTTATTTTTCAACGCCACCGTCTAATTTGTCTTGTAATTCTTTTAATTCATCCCATTTGCCTTCAGCAGCTAGTGCGGCTTGCTTTGGCCAGGTTTCAGTTACAATATGAGACAATCTTGAACTGGCTTCAGTCAAAACAGTACTCAATTGCTCTGGTGTAGCTTCTGCTATTTTAGCAAAAGTGTCAAGTCCGGCGTTTACTAGTGCTTCAGCAGCTTTTGGACCGGCACCTTCAATTTTTGTTAAATCGTCAGCTTTAGCAGCAGATTTTTTAGCAGCTTTTGGTGCTTCAGTTTTTTCAACTTTAGGAGCAGCTTCTTTCTTTGGAGCAGCTTTTTCAGCTTTAGCTTTCGTAGCACCTGAAGCTACAATGCTTTCAATTAAGATTTCGGTTAAGGCTTGTCTGTGACCATTTTTAACACGGTATCCTTTACGTCTTTTCTTTTTAAATACTATCACCTTATTTCCTTGAAGGTGTTTTAAGACTTTAGCTCCTATTTGAGCGCCGTCTATAGCCGGGGCGCCAACAGTTACTTCGCTACCGTTACCAATTAAAAGAACATTATCAAAAGATACTGAGGTTCCTTCTTCTGTGGCCAAACGATGAACAAAAACTTTTTGGTCTTTTGCAACTTTAAATTGCTGCCCTGCTATCTCTACAACTGCGTACATAGCGTAACGTTTTTATTAATTAATTTGTTTTTGTGCTTTGGTTTATCCTAAAGCGGGTGCAAATATACTGCTAATTGTGTAATTTACAAATCTTATTTTTGGTTCTTGGGAAGATTCCAGCTATTTTTAAAGTATTGCATACAAGTTAGTGTAATAACAAGAGTTGTAGCCAAGCCCATGATAGCCACAACAACTACTACCAAGCCCACATGAATGGTTTTACCACCACTCATAAAGTCTACCAGTTGCGCAACAAATTCTTTATTAATTTCGGTGGTATACAACAGGAAGAAGATTGTAAATATTATTGTGCTTACACTTCCGGTTATAACACCGGTTGTAAAACCTTTGCTATAAGTGAAATTTTCACCCTGTTCATATTTGTAAAACCTTATGGCCTCAAAAATGCCAAAACCTACTATAATGGCATTAAAGATACTAAATGCAGGTTTGATATGTAAATTAAATAGACTTAGGAATAAAAAATATCCGATTAAAGAACCACTTATGGCAATTCCGAATCTAAAGGGAAGAATAATGTTTTTCATGGTTTTGGTTTATAATTTAAAAGATTAAGGATGTTCTGGCAAGGACTGATAAATTTTTTCAAAAGTTACTAAATATTAATGGTTTATTAAAAATTTTAATATTGTTTTCACATTATTAAATATTACTTTTCATTCTAAAAGATTTATCTTTACGCTGTAACAAATTCTTTAATTGTTATACTAACACATTGTTAAACAAAAAATAACTAAAACCCACTCAATATGAGAAAATATGTATTAATCGTAAGCTGTTTTATGCTAGCGAGTTTATTTACTTATGCACAAAAAGTAGATTTTGAATTGTATACCTTAGAGAATGGTATGGACGTAATTTTGCATCAGGATAATACTGCTCCTGTTGTAATTACAGCTGTAATGTACCATGTTGGTGCTAAAGATGAACAACCGGACCGTACCGGAATGGCTCACTTTTTTGAGCATTTACTGTTTGAAGGAACTCAAAATATTGAGCGTGGCGAATGGTTTAAAATTGTGTCGGCTAGTGGCGGCTCAAACAATGCCAATACTACAGACGACAGAACTTATTACTACGAGATTTTTCCTTCAAACAATGTTGAATTAGGTTTATGGATGGAATCTGAAAGATTGTTACATCCCGTGATTAACCAAATAGGAGTAGATACTCAAAACGAAGTTGTTAAAGAAGAAAAAAGATTACGTGTAGACAATCAGCCTTACGGCAATTTATTAGCCGAAGTAAAAAAGCTCATGTTTTACAAGCACCCTTACAAAGGTACTACCATTGGCGAAATGGAGCACTTAGATGCCGCAACACTTGAAGAGTTTCAGGCTTTCAATAAAAAATTCTACGTTCCTAATAACGCAACTTTGGTAGTAGCCGGTGATATCAATCCGTCTGAGGTTAGAAAAATGATAGATAAGTATTTCGGCCCTATTCCTCGTGGTGAAGACATTGTACGCAAAAAAATTGAAGAAGATCCTATCACCGAAGTTAGAAAAGGTACTGCTTACGATTCTAATATTCAAATACCGGCTATCATAGCAGCTTACAGAACTCCAAGCCAGAAAGAGAGAGATTCATATGTGTTAAACATGATTTCTACCTATTTAAGTGAAGGTAAAAGTTCTGTGCTTTACAAAAAATTAGTTGATGAGAAAAAAATGGCACTTGCCGTTCAGGCAGTCAACATTAGTCAAGAAGATTATGGTACTTACGCTTTGTTTGCTTTACCATTGGGTGAAGTAGAACTATCCACTTTATTAGCTGAAATAGATACAGAAATTGAAAAAATTCAAACCGATTTAATTTCAGAGCGCGACTTTCAAAAAATTCAAAACCAGTTCGAAAACAACTTCGTAAACTCAAATTCAAGCATTGCAGGTATTGCAGGCTCACTTGCAACTTATCATGTGTTGTATGGCGACATCAATTTAATCAATAACGAAATTGATATTTACAGATCTATCACTCGCGAAGAAATTAGAGAGGTTGCTAAAAAGTATCTCAATAAAAACGCACGCGTAGAATTGGAGTATTTACCTAAGAAAGACGAACAATAAAATTAAAAACACATAAAATAAGAAACATGAAAACTAAAATATTTAGTCTAATTACATTGTTTTTGATGTCGGTTGGAGCAAGCGCCCAAGTAGACAGATCACAACAACCTAAACCGGGACCGGCACCAAAAATAACCATTGAAAAACCTGCCGAGTTTAAATTGAATAACGGTTTAAACGTATTAGTGGTTGAAAATAACAAATTACCAAGAGTGTCTTACTCTTTAACACTTGATAACGGTCCAATTAAGGAAGGTAATAAAGCCGGAATTTCCAGCTTGTTAAGCGAAATGTTAGGTAACGGTACCACAAGTATTCCTAAAGATGATTTTAATGACGAAATAGATTTTTTAGGTGCTACTTTATTCTTTGGTTCAACCAGTGGTTACGCCAGCTCATTGTCTAAATATTCAGATAGAATTATCGAACTTATGGCCGATGCTGTTATCAATCCCCTGTTTACCGAAGAGGAATTTGAAAAGGCAAAAGAAAGACTCCTAGAAGGTATAAAAGCCGATGCGAAAAGTGTAGATGCTATTTCCGGTAGAGTTGGTAGTGCCTTATCTTACGGTAAAGATCATCCTTATGGTGAGTTTGAAACAGAAGAGACTATAAAAAACGTCACGTTTCAGGATGTTGTAAATTTTCATAAAACCTATTTTGTTCCAAATAAAGCTTATATGGTAGTGGTTGGTGATGTCACAGTCGATAAGGTAAAAGAACAAATCGAGAAAAATTTTACACCTTGGGCGAGATCTCTGGATTTTGAAAGTTTTGTTACTACACCGTCCTCTAACGTTGCTTTTCAACAAATTAATTTTATTGATATGCCAAGTGCGGTGCAGTCCAACATTTCGGTAACTAATAACGTTAATCTGCAAATGGGTGATGAAGATTACCATGCAGTGTTAATGGCCAATACAATTTTAGGTGGTGGTTTTGAGAGTTACTTAAACATGAATTTACGCGAAGAACACGGCTACACTTACGGAGCCAGATCTAATATTGGTACTTCTCGTTATGGAGCAGCCAGATTTACAGCCGGCGCTTCTGTTAGAAATGCCGTTACAGATAGCTCTGTAGTTGAAACTTTAAAAGAAATTAAACGCATAAAAACAGAATTAGTTGATAATGAAGCTATAAAAATAGCTAAGGCGAAATACACAGGAAACTTTGTTATGGCACTTGAAAGACCTCAAACCATTGCCGATTATGCTTTAAACATCAAATTAAATAATTTGCCTAATGATTTCTATGAAACCTATCTGGCAAAAATTAACGCTGTAACTGCAGCCGATATCAAAAGAGTTGCCAACAAGTACATTAAAGATGAAAATGCCAGAATTATTGTTGTTGGCAACGGTAATGATGTACTTGAAAATCTTGAAAAAACAGGTATTCCAATCAGATATTTTGATACCTACGCCAATCCCACCGAAAAACCTAAAAAGGCCGAAGTTGCCGAAGGTGTTACAGCAACATCAGTATTAAACAAATATCTACAAGCTATTGGTGGCGAAGAGAAATTGAGTAAAATCAGTTCATTAATTGTTAAGTACGAAGCGAGCGCTATGGGTGCCACAATTTTAAATGAAGAAAAAAGAATGAAGGGAAAAGTAGCTCAAAACATTTTGATGAATGGTGCACCAATGATGAGTGCGGTTGTAACTCAAGAAGGCAGTTTTGTAAAACAAGGTGGTGCTAAGCAACCATTTCCCGGTTCTATGGGCGAAGATATGAAAAACACAACCGGTTTATTTGTAGAGCAAACCATTCTTGAAAATGGTACAGCTAAACTGTCAGGCACCGAGAGTGTTGATGGTAAAGACGCTTACGTTGTTGAAGTACCGGGCGAATCTGTGTCATTGAAATTGTACTACGATATAGAAACCGGCCTTAAAGTTAAAGAAGCACAAATCATTACTATGGGTGGCCAATCGCAAGTGCAGGAAGCCTTACTAAAAGATTATCAGACTTACGAAGGTATTATGTTCCCAACTGTTAAAGAAGCAGACCAAATGGGTATGACCATTGTCTCGAAACTTATTGAAGTTGTTTTCAATAAAGACGTAAGTGATGCAGATTTTGAATAAATAGAGAAAATGAATGTCATTAAAAAACCGAGGTGAAAGCTTCGGTTTTTTAATTTAACGGTTATTTCAAAGTTATGTTGACAATGTAAAATATTAACTTAGTTTTACTAACTTTGTTAATCAATTTTTAAATGAGATAATCAGTAAAATTTAAGCATAATGAAAAAATTAAATGTTATTCTAACTGTATTTGCTCTGGCTGTAATGATGTCGGCTTGCAAGAATGAAACTGCTCCTGAGGTTAAAACTCTTGAAACAGCTACTACCGAAACAGCTCAGGTAGATGTAAATGCCAAGTTTGCAAAAGTAGAGTTTGGTATAGATGGGATGAGTTGTGCCATGGGCTGCGCTAAAACCATTGAAAAGCAAATGGCTAAAATGGATGGCGTAAAATCTGCCGTAGTTGATTTCGAAAAAGAATTGGCAATGGTAGAGTACGATGAAGCAAAAGTAACGCCACAGTCTTTAGAAGAAGCCGTAGCCAGAGTTGGTGATGTTTACAAGGTAAGAGATTTTAAAGTTTTAGGAGACGAATCTGCTAAAACACCTTGCAAAGAAGATTGCGATAAGGCCTGCTGTAAAGACATGACAAAAGAAGAAAAAATGGCTTGCGCCGAAAACTGCAACAAACCTTGTTGCGCTGAAAAAGCGTAAAGACAATAGACAATAAATAAATTATTAAAAAATGCCAATCAAACCGATTGGCATTTTTTATTAGATTAGTTTTAACCAAAACATTACACACAAAAAAATCAAAGCCACAGGTATTAACCAAAGTACAATTATAGAGTGCTCTGAGTTCTTTTTTAATTTAGTTTTGAGCACATTTCGTTTTCTTCCGGTGTAGGTCATCCAGTTTTTAAAATAAATGACCACGCTTCCAAAAATCATTAAAAAAAGAATTTTCGACCCCGATAAAACAGAGAGAGAGAGATTCATTTGTTTACTAAACACTATAAAGAATTCCATTATCAATATAAAAAGAGCTATTTGAATCAACGAGATATAGAATACGGCCAGGTCACCCGCTTTTTGCTTTATACGTGGTTTATAATAATTAAATAGGTTGAGATAGAGATTATCGAACATAGTTACAAATAACGGTTTAATTTATTGTCTTTTATTAATTATACACAAACTTCGATGTGTAAAATATTTATGAAGGAATATGAATAAGGATGATTTATCATGTCTGCTTCATTAAAAAAACCGCCTTTTCGGGCGGTTTTTTAATTATTTAAAGGTCTAATAATTAGTTACCGGTAACTCTTACGTTAGTGATATGATATCTTGTCGTGGCATCGGGGTCTGATCCTTGGTAGAAGAAACCAACGTGCATGGTGCCATCAACGCAAGACACATTTATTGGTCCAACAGTTGTAAACGACGAAGCAAATCCACCTGATGGCCCGGTTGGAATATTGGCATCTAACAGATTCCAGGTGGCTGTTGTTGGATTGCCGGTAAAGTCGGTGGAGACATAAGCTGTTAGAATAGTACCATTATCAAAATTAGCTTGTACATCAAAGCGTAATTCTTCTCCTGTTGTGTTATCCATGTTGATAGGTGGCGATACCAACCAAACATTGATTTCGCTGGTGCCTGCATTAAATCCAGACACTTGAGCGTATTTAACACCCGAAAAACTACCAATTGTAAATCGGGTAGAGCCGCCACTAACATTCACATTGGTCCATCCTGCTGCTTCTGCTGCTGCTATATTAGCATAAGGCTGAAAATCGTCTTGGTAAAATACAGCACCACCACCTGAGGGCGTAGTACATTCAAAGAAATCTGGGTCGCAACGTTCTTCGATGTTGAAGTTTATCGTTTCTGGGGTGCTAACCACTAAATTAAAAGCATCGCCAAAGAAGTTTTTGGTTAACACGGCATTAATACTTCCGCGATTAGCTGGTAGTCTTAGCGCTTTAAAGTCGGCAAATGTGCTTGTTTTTAATATAACGGAAGCACCAGAAGCACAGCTCTCAATTGGACGCTCACCGTCAAACTGATCACCACTTTCAGAAGCGAAGGTTTTAACCGGAGTAGTCAAAACATCAGCCCTATTAAATTGAGCATCTTCCAATTGTATAAACAGGTTAGTCTTAGAATTAGAAAATTGGTTTATTTCCATTACCAAAGGCACTATTGTTTGTACTTCTGCCGAACGGATGATTGTTTTTTCTTCGAAAGAAGCAGCAATTCTGCCTACTCTATTGCCGTCTAAGCTACCCAGTGCCAAAACACCATTTCTAATACCAACAGTTAAACCGTTGAGTTTAACATAAACCTTTCGTCCAACTTCATAGCGTACAAAGGTTGGATTAACATCTATTAAAATCTTTAAACCTACCGTTGGATTTTCAAAATTATCCTGAATCACCATTTCTTTAAAGAAGTTACCACCTTCATCAGAAGAAATCACAAAACCTTCCATATACTGATTTTGACCTTCTATATTAAATGTGAAAATGGTGTTTTCATTGGTGTAATCTAACGGAGATGTTCCGCCTTGAGCCTGCGCAAGTGCTCCTGCAACTGAGTTTATTGATACAATAGGGCCGTCTAAAGTTGGCTCGGTAATACTTAAATTAGGGGTGTTGAAATCGTCATCTTCTACACAGCCGTTTAAAACTACCAATCCGAAGATTAAGAGTAGTATGTTTTTAAATTTGATTGTTTTCATGGTTAAAAATTATATGTTGTTCAGCAATTGTTTTTTTAGAATCTTATATAGGTATTTAGGTAGTAGGTAGTGCCATTTCCAAAGAAATATCTTGGGCCAAAAAGTGGTCCGTATTCTCTTGACTGGTCTTCTAAAACGCGGTTATAATTGGCATTTCTGCTTTGTTCAAAACCACCGGTTTTAAATTGGGTGTTAAACACGTTGTTAATAGTGGCAAAAAAGCCGATAAAATAATCGCCTACTTTCCAGGATTTACCACCAATAACATTGAACAGGGTGTAATCATCAAAACGCTCTTGTCTTAATAATTGTCTGGCAATTTCAGGATCGTATTGGTTATTGGGGTTACCGTCAAAATCTAAGCTAAAGTTAGCAGATCTTGCCAGGTTACTAATATTAATGTAGGCGTGTGAAAAATAGTTTGCGGTAACTCCAAAATTCCAAAAATCAGGATCACGATATTCAAAACCTAATTGAAAAGCACGTTCCGGTCCACCAGATACATGGAAGTTTTTAAGTTGCGTAGTGCCATCGCCAAAGGTCAACGCACCATCAAAATCTACACTAGTTAAATACAAGTTGGGGTCGTTAGTAAAAACGTATTGACTAAAAGAACCGGCAGCTTTCAATTTAATGGTAGGTGTAACTTGTGCATCTAAACCAAATTCAACACCAATATTTCTACGGTCTACATTTGTGGTGATTTCTTGTACAAATGCATCGGCGTTATTTAAACCTAAGCCGGCTAAACCCTGGGTAAAGTAAAATCCAATATTTGTGCCGTTTTGAAAGCCTGCATAGTAAGCACTAATTCTACCATTTACTAACGGACTTCTATAAATGTATCCAAAGTCTACAGAAGAAATAGTTTCGCTATCAAGTCCAATTACAGTGGCGTTGGTTTGGCGAGCGTTGCTAAAAGAAGATCTAATTCCGGGAGCTTTTGTATAATGGCTACCATTAAATTGTAATAAATGTCTACCTGTAATTTTATAAATACCACCGCCTTTTACGCCGTAATTCGTAAAGCTTAATTTGTCACTTTTTCCAAAAGAGCCATCATTTCCTTCGCCAGGGAAAAATCCGTTTTCATACAAACCAATTCTTTGGTAGGTGGTGTTAGACACATTGGCACCAATATAAAAATCTATTTTATTGTAGTTAAACTGCGCTTGTACAAATGAGCTCACAACATCAGAATTGATTTCGTAATTATATTTATAACGTTCACCTTCACGCACAATTCGGTTTCTGTTTCTTAGATCTGATTGCGCAAGGTTTGCTGCGATTTCATCACTAATATTATTGTCATTTTCGTCGGCAAAGAAATCAACATCTAAATACCCTGTTCCGCCTAACAAATCGTTTAGTCTTGCAAAGTTTTCGCTTCTTAAACTGCGATAATTTAGGTTGGCATTAAGCCTGATGTTTTGATTAATTTCATGATCTAGGATGGTGTTAATAGTAAATTGTTTATCGGCTATTACATCTTCTAAAATGGCATATAAAGAATTTCCACCTTGATTTGCCAATAGTTGATTAGCGCCATAAAGCCTGTTCCAATCTAATTGTCCGTTTTGTCTAAATTCTTGTTCAGACAAATAGGCTAACTGGAAATTTAAAGGTGTAGGATTTGGAAATCTAAGTTGGTAGCTGGGTAGGTTTTGGTACCATGCAGGATCTGGGTTTCTGGCACCTCCAATGAATACCTCTTGGTCATTAAACTCTACTAATCTCGTACCACCATTGTCTATTCTGGAGTTGGCTATTTCACCAAACTGATAAGAGACATTAGTATTTAAACGTGTTTTGCTAGAAATATCCCAATAGTGGTTAAGCATTAAAACGGGTTCGTTTATTTCGCGCATTCTTGAGTTTCTAATTTCGCCGTTCAATTCACCCCAAAAAGGGTTGTATTCTCTACCTTTAAGTCTAAAGACTTCATCGGTGATTGCTGTAGATCTACCGCGACGGTTCTGCGCGTAAATTCCTGTAAAGTTGATACTGTGTTTGTCGTTTATTTTTTTCTCAACAGCAGCAAAAGCCGAGTTGGCATCGTACATAGTACCTTCAACAAATCCTTCGTCTCCAAATCTTCTGGATATTAAAAGCGAGTAAGACCACCCATTGTTCAACAAACCGGAACTATAGCTGCCCATAATACGGCCGGTATAACTTCGGTTAGCTGAAGCATAAGAAATTCTACCACCTTTTCTGTAACTTGAAGCGCGCATTAAAATATTAT
Source organism: Paucihalobacter ruber (assembly GCF_006494535.1). Classification (GTDB taxonomy): domain Bacteria; phylum Bacteroidota; class Bacteroidia; order Flavobacteriales; family Flavobacteriaceae; genus Paucihalobacter; species Paucihalobacter ruber. Next base: position 212,681 of record NZ_VHIQ01000002.1, on the reverse strand, counting down.
TAGTACCTGCTAAATCACCAAAACTGTAGTCGTTAGCTGTCATGCCTTGAGTAAATTCTTGATTTCTTTGAACATCATTTAAACCGCCCCAGTTACCCCATTGAGGTCTGCCATCAAATTGCTTGTTCATCTCAATACCGTTAATTAAAACTTTACCGTTGGCATTGTCCAAGCCTCTTGGTCTAAAAAATGTAGCACTAAAATCAAAGGCTGCAGCATTTAAAAAGACGTCTCTTGAAGACTGAAGTAGACCAGAAATATTGTCTACCAAACCATTGTCGTCTCCTAATAAATTATCGTCTGAAATGGCGATAATAAACATGTCTTTTTTGTCGCTGGGGTCGTAATCTAAAGTGATGGTATCAAGATCTATTAAACCGCCTTCGTTGATAACAATTGGAAACCTTTTAGTACCATAGTCAATCATTTCAACTTTTAAAATTTGCTCGCCCAACGGAAGGTTTTCAGTAAAAATAAATTCCCCAACGGCATTGGTTTTGGTTGTTAGCAAAGTTGATTCAATAGTAATGGTTGCGTCTGGGATAGGCTCACCTGTTGTTGCATCCCTCACAGTTCCTTTAACGGTGGTTAACTGTGCAAAGGCAGATGCAGTTAAGCTAATTCCAAACAGAAATAATAAAAACTTTTTTTTCATCTGTTCAAATTTATTGTTTTTTTACGGTCAGATGTAATGAGCAATTAAAATATCGGTTGTTAACAGCATAATTGTATTGGCTCATTTCATGCTTAATTTTAAGTTAAATGTTGGTGTAGTTTAAATAATTATTATTTAAGCGGTCAAATTTACATTATTTATTATAAATCCATACTTTTGGTTCGCTATTTGTATAGTGCATAACAATAACATAATATTAACAATAATGAAATTAGTTAAAATTGCTGTTTTAATACTGTTTGGCTTATCATATCTTAACAGCGTTGCTCAGGAAAAAAAGTTCACCATACATACTGTTGCTTTTTACAATTTAGAAAACTTATTTGATACCATTAATGATCCTACCATAAACGATGAGGCGTCTCCTATTATGGAAGCAAGCGAATCGCTTAGAGCCGAGATTTATATTAAAAAACTAAATAATATGGCCAAAGTGGTTGCTGATATTGGTAGCGATCTTTCTAACAATAGTCCGGCAGTTCTTGGTGTGGCCGAAGTTGAAAACAGACAAGTTTTATACGATTTGGTTAATCATCCTGCATTATTAGACAAGGATTATGGTATTGTACATTATGATTCACCAGATCGCCGAGGTATTGATGTAGCATTACTATACCAAAAGCGTTTATTTAGGCCTATTAATACCAGTAATCATGAGCTGGTGCTTTTTGATAACATTAGCAGACAAAGAAGGTACACTAGAGATCAATTATTAGTAAGTGGCGAATTAGATGGCGATTTAATTCATGTTATTGTCAATCACTGGCCATCCCGTGGCGGTGGTGAAGCCCGCAGCAGACCGGGTCGTATAGCCGCCGCACAATTAAACAAACGCATTGCAGATTCTTTATTTGCGTTAGACCCATATGCAAAGATCATCACTATGGGAGATTTTAACGATAACCCAACCGATTACTCTTTTAAAAAAGTTTTAAAAACAGAGGCAGATAGAGATAAGGTTGAGCTAAAAGGGCTTTATAATCCTTTTGAAAACATGTATAAATCTGGACTTGGTTCTAATGCCTATCGCGATACATGGAGTTTATTTGATCAAGTTATCATTAGCCAATCTTTAACCAAGAGAGATTATTCATCTTTTAGATTTTATCAAGCTGGGATTTTTAACAAACCTTACTTAACTAATAAACGCGGCAGATGGAAAGGGTATCCTTTTAGAAGTTTTGCTGATGGTGGTTTTACCGGTGGATACTCAGATCACTTTCCTTCTTATATTTATTTGATTAAAGAAATAACAGATTAATTGCTTAGGCTAACCAAGTTTGCCATGGAATTTTTGCAATTATTAAAACCAAAGCAAGCGTATAAAAAATAGCCAACATCTTAAACTTAGGTTTAGATGTTAGCTTCTTCTTGTGTTTAGAATAGCCAATGGTAATAAGCGCTATAGCAATGATCATGGTGGTTGGATGCTCAATTATTTTATCTCTAAGCGAAGCATTTTTCATAACTTCACCCATGCCGGTTTCTTTAATGATTCCTAAATAATCGCCCGCAAAAAACAACACTACTCCAATTAATAATTGTAAGTGAGAAACAATTAAGGTAAAAAGCGAAATTCTAAAGTCGAAAGCTGAAAATTCTTTTCCGCCAAATAATTTAAAAAGTGCATTAATAGTGGCAATCACCAAAATAATAAAAACTAAATAGGCCCAGTAAGAATGTAATGCTTGTAATGTTGCGTTCATGATGATTATATTTATAAGGGTTGTTGGTTTTGAAAAGTCGCTTTCAATCCGTTAATCATTTCTTTTGTAATGCTATCCAAATTATAACGGTATTGCCAATTCCAGTCGTTTCTGGCAAACGAATCGTCTATAGAATTTGGCCAGCTGTTGGCAATGTCTTGTCTAAAGTCTGGCTTATATTGAATTTCAAATTCAGGGATGTATTTCTTTATGCTATTGGCCAATTCTTCAGGATTAAAACTAATAGCCGCCAAATTATATGATGAGCGCAAGGAGACTGCATCTTTGTTAGTTTGCATCAATTTGATGGTGGCATCAATGGCATCATCCATATACATCATTGGCAAGGTGCTTTCGGCATTTAAAAAACATTCAAACTTCTGTTCTGAAATGGCTTTGTGGAAAATATCGATAGCGTAATCTGTAGTGCCGCCACCCGGCAAAGTTTTATAACTTATAATACCCGGATAACGAAGGCTTCTTACATCAACTCCAAATTTTTGGTAATAATATTCGCACCAGCGCTCCCCGGTGAGTTTACTAATACCGTAAACTGTGGTTGGCTCCATTATGGTTTGCTGAGGTGTATTCACTTTAGGAGTTGAAGGCCCAAAAACAGCAATACTACTTGGCCAAAATACTTTATTGATAAAACCGTCTTTTGCTAAATTTAAAACATGAAATAATGACCCCATATTCAACTCCCATGCACTCATCGGGTTTTTTTCGGCCGAAGCGCTCAACATAGCGGCCATCAAATAAACCGTGTTAATATTGTGACCGGTAATGCAGTTTTTTAACTCATCGTAATTTTTAGCGTCAATAATCTGAAAAGGTCCGCTTTTAACCAAACTTTCATTATTAGAATTGATATCGCTTGCAATGACATTGTATGTGCCGTAAATGCTTCTGAGCTTTTCAGTTAATTCAGAGCCTATTTGCCCTGCAGCACCAACAATTAGTATTTTTTCAGACATAAAATAAGCCAAATGCGTTAAAGCATCAAAAATAAGAAGATTTTTAGAGCGTTAGATTTAAATTCTTATTAATATTTTAGTGGTGAATTTTAATGGCTTCACACACTTTATTGTAACAGTGATAATCGGGCTCTGCTTAAATTAATATCTTTACTGCGTTTTAGATGTTAAAATAAAATAACCCCTTTGCCAATAATATTATTATATGAACAGGCGAAAGCCAGATCTTACTTTTTAAAAATTAATCGATGAAATCTAAATTGCTTTACATAATTGTTATTTCTTTAATTGTGTTTACATGCGAAAAGAAAACAGACAATACAGAAAGCCAAGCACCAAAAAATGTTGCTGATTTAACCAGTAGTGACATTAAAAATTTGAAATACACAGATTATATTTTAGGTAACGACGGCTCTAAATTATTTATTAATTGGAAAAAGTTTCAGGAACTCAATATTCAAATGGGATATTTAAAACAAGGTGACCTAAGCTTTTTTAAAAACGAAAAAGCCGAAGTTAAAGCGTTATTCGATTCGTTAAAAACAACTGTACCAGATACTATTAATACCAAACCAATAGTTTCGAGATTTGCTGTTCTGGAAACAAAATCGTTAAAGTTGCAAGACAACTTAAATATGGATAATATAGAAAAGGCAACAAAGCTAACTTCTGTTAAAGAGGTGCTTGTTGCCTTTGGAAATCTTAACCTTCAGATTAATAAAAAACTAGAGTTTGATGCCAACGAATATTTTAAACCTGTAGACTAGTTCTTAACTCTGCGAGCCTCAAGAGCTTCTCTACTAATTTTTGCTAAATTAAAATTTGGATCAATATCTAAGGCCTCATTCATTAATTTTAATGAAGCACCTAAATTTTCATCTTGATTTTCGTTAAAAACAATCAATCCTTTTAAATATAAAAATGCCGCCTTTAGCGAGGTTTGATAAGGTTGTTGTCTTTCGTAAAAGGCACGCTTCATATCGTCTTTAACGTTGGCCAAGCCGTATTCTACATCTTTTTTTGCGCCGGCTATATCGTTTAGTTGCACTTTTAAATCTGCTAATTCGTAAGCTAAATAGGCGTTGGGCTCTCTTTTAAACAGTTCATTAAAAAACGGCAATGCTTTTTCTCCTTGATTAATAGATTTTAAAGCAATGGCCTTTACTTCAACATTGATATCAGAATCTGACGTATTTAAATCAATACCAATAGTATTTAATGCTTCCATGTGTCTTCCTTCAGAGACGTAAACATAAGCTAAAGTGTCTCTTCTGGACTGAGATGGCTCAAGGGCTTCTAAATGTGTCATGGCACTAATAATACCCTGAATATCGCCATGTGCTTTCATTAAAGCATAATATTTTTCAAAGTGTTTTTTAAGATCTGAATTGGTTTGTGCATTAATTGTGTAACCAAATAGCACAAATGCGATGACGATTAATTTTTTCATTTACGATGTTTTTGTTTTAAACTTCTGTTTCAGGCGCCAAAACTAAAAAATTTAAATGTATTAAACTCTAAGTTCTTATTAAATTCTAGATAGGCTGCTTGAAGGTGTAGTTCAATTTGCGTACCAAAAACCAGGAATTGATGATTTTCCCCTTGCTTTTTTCTAAAAAACTAAAGGTTGGTGGTTCCAAATTTAAGGCTTTGCATTTGTTTGTATAGTAGTTAAATTTTGTGGGATGTTGGTTAAAAGCCGCATTAAAAGTCAACCCGAAAACGTCGTTTTTAATAATCAAACCACTAATGTTGACACAATCATTTAGGTGAATTAAATTAACGGGAGCGTTGGGATTAGCCACATCAATTTTTCCCGAAAGATGGTAACAAGGGTGTCGGTTGTCTCCTATAAGTCCGGCAAATCTCAATATAGTAGTTTTAAAACATTTGCTATTTCTGAAAAGTGATTCTACAGCTATTAATTGTTGAGCTGATTTGCTTTGTGCATTGGGCAAGGTATCACAAGAAATTTCAGGAATTACTGTTGTGTCTTCATAAACCGATGTAGAACTTATAAGCAACACATTTTTAACTTTAGATAATTCTACTGCTTTTAAGAGGTGTTTCATTTCGGTGACAAAGTCCTTCTTGGGATCTTTTTTAAAACCGGGAGGAATATTGATGACCACAGTATCGCTGTTCTTTAGAAAATTTGTGATGTCACCGATAATGCCTTCTCGAGATAAATTAATTAGAAAAGGGTCGATTTCTTCTGAAGAAAGTACAGCCAATTTATCGTAGCTTGTGGTGCTGCCCTTTATGTTAAAACCTTCTTTCTTAAGATATTTCGCTAAGGGTAAGCCAAACCAGCCGCAGCCAATAATAGAAATTTGCTTATTCAACTTTTAATGTTTTTTTAATCATAATGGCATCGTTCAACACAAATGGTTTTGGAATCATCCAATCTTTTCTGGGCTCCAGTTTAAATAGTTTACTTGTGAGTAAATCAAACGACGACTCGTAAATATCGATACTTGTTTCTTGATTAGCCGGGATGGTAAACTCTAAATCTAAAAATTTGTCTTCGCTTACAAAATAGGTCAATAATCTGTTGATTTTTCTGTTTTTAAAATAAGGGTTTTCAGAAGCATTTAACTCTGTGCCATTTATTTTAAAACTCGTAAAGGTTACGTTGGTATTGGCAAAAAGTTCGTACCTGTTAACTTCGGTTTGAGGTGACAAAAAGTATTTAAGATATCTTAAATCTCCAATAACAGTATCGGTTATTTTATTGATTACGGGTGGTAGTATTTCAGACTTTACCTTGGTTGGATTGAAATAAGTAAAACCGGTTTTGTATTTGCTGTTAAAAATGCTGTTATTGGCATCAACAGGCGTTGGATTTATAGTGAGATATTTTTCAGTCCATTCATCTGTAACACGGTCGTAAGTGAGCCATTGGGCCTCATTAGCATCGGCATTGTAATAATATATTAAGCTATTTGGTTTAGGGTTTTCAACTGTAAAGTTTGAATTATTATGAGCTTTGGCAAAAAAGAACAGCCCTATAATCAGCGACAGTGCGCTCCATCTTTTTTTGTGCTTTACAAAGCCAAATATACCAATGAACAATGTAAATAACATACTTACAATAATAGCAGAAGCTACCAGCATTTTTAAGCCCAGTCCAACCGGAAGCATTTGCACCAAAGGCGCTGTAATAAAAATTGCCGGAAACGATAGAAGACTCAGCAATATTAAATTGGGTTGTCTCTGTCTTGTAAAAATGGCTAAAGTACCAAGTGCAAATATCACCGGGATGATAAAGTACGAAGCACCTTTTAATTTAAAAGCTGCTGCTGCCGCAATTAATAGCCATAATAAAATTGGCGCAACCATTAAACTTCCCGCGTTCTCGGGTTTGTAAAACCAGCTGTAAGTCAATAACGAAATGGCCAAACTTAAAAACGTAAAAGCCCAAATATAATCGTGACCGTTATAGGTAAAACCGTGCAAAATTTCGTTGTATTGCGGATATATTTTCCCAATTAATTGCCATCCAATAAATGCAAATAAGGCGCTTATTGCAATACTCATAATAGCAGGGATAAAGCCCAATCCAATTTCTTTGTTACTAAGGTGATGTTTCTTAATGCCAATGTAAACCAATAATAAAAATAACAGAATTGTAAGTACTAATATCGGAATAATCCAGCTAAAAGGATAATAGACCAAATTAAATAATGGCATGCTAAAATAAACGTGGTCTTTATAGGAGGTAAATTCGTTTAAATTGGCATTTGAAAAATATGCCAGCAATGGCATTAAGTAAGTGCCTTGATGCTCAAGACTATTTTTGTCAAGCCGGTCATAATTGTCTAAAACGGTGTGATAGTCGTAGTGGTCGTCAATAAAGGCAAAATTAAAACCGTCTATATTACCGTCTTCTCTAAATCTTGTTAGGTCGGTATCGTTTGGAAGCATTTTGTAAATGCTATATGCCAAAGAATTTCCTGTTGGAAATTTCACACCGGCATGGTCAAGAGCTTCAATTAATTTTTTATTTCCGTTATTGGTTTCAATTAAAAAATAACTTGGTCCACCACTGCCACGAGCTTCAAAATTAAGTACCAGTCCAACCTGATTAGACCATGCGTGTTTATTAACAAATAAATTGGCGCCATGTAAACCAGTTTCTTCGGCATCGGTAATAAGTACAATTACATCGTTTGTGGGTAAATTGCCTGATTTTAGATAGGCTCTCAATCCTTCAAGTATGGTGACGACACCTGCACCTGCATCGCTGGCGCCTAATGATGAGTGCGGATTACTATCGTAATGCGTAGCCAAAACAAGAGCTTTATCACCCGAAGTACCTTGTAGCTTGGCAACAATATTTTTAACCTGAGTTAAATTGCTGCCTTTTTTGCTGTAACTGTAGCCCTCCTGGATGTGTACACTTAACCCCAAATTTTTTAATTCTGAAATAATATAATCTCGTACCGTGTTGTGCGCTTCGGTTCCCGGATAGTGAGGCTCGGCGCTTATCACTTTGAGATGTTTTAAGGCGCGTTCGGTTGAAAATTCTGTTTCAGGCGTGTTTAAGTTGGAGATTGTTGAAGGGATTAAAGACCTATAACTCCAGAAAACAGCAACTACCAGTAGCAGTACTGGAGCGAGTTTTTTAATCATAATGAATAGTGTTGGTTGTGAAATAAAAATACAAAAAAGAATCTGTAATTGTTAATATTTAGTATTTATGGACATTTTTTCTTAAATTTAAAAACACTTAAATCGTCAGTATTATGGGAATCAAGAGTTTTCAAGGCGCCAGAAGACAGCAGGAGTCTGTGTCGGTAGCGCTAACAGTAAAAGACTATATGTCTAAAGATTTGATAGTTTTTAAGCCCGAGCAAAGCATTGAAGAAGCTATTCAAATACTTATAAAGTTTAAAATTTCGGGGGGACCTGTTGTGAATGATAAGTATGAGTTAGTGGGAATTATTTCTGAAGGTGATTGTTTAAAACAGGTAAGCGAAAGCCGTTATTACAATATGCCAATGAAAGAAAATAAAGTTGAAAAACGCATGGCCACCGAAGTAGAAACAATTGATGGCAATATGAACATTTTTGATGCGGCTAATAAATTTTTAAATGCCAAACGTCGCAGATTTCCCATTGTTGAGAATGGTAAGTTGGTCGGACAAATAAGTCAGAAAGACGTTTTAAAAGCAGCCTTAAAATTGCAACATGAACGTTGGAATAGCGTTACCAAATAGTTTACTCCCTTTTCACCAAGGCATAATAATCACCATCTAAGGGTAAATAACCCTGGTCATAAACAAAGTAATAAACATTGCCGGTTTTGGTGGTGTAGATACTTGTGAAATAATTAAAATCAAACCCCTTTTCAATAAGTTTAGATCTGCTTACTTTGGTTTTTTGTTCGGGGTTGAGTTGCTCTAAAATTCTGTAATTTTTTCGCAGCCAATTATTCGTGTTTCTAATAAGGTTTTTCGTGTCTTTATTGTTTCTGTTGTTATAACTGTTACGACAGGCATCATCGCAGAATTTTTTGTCAACTCTACCTAAAAGTTTGGCACTGCATTCTAAACACAATCGTTCCATTAGTTGGTTTTCATATACCGATAAACCTCAGTTATTTGTTAATGAGATAAATATACAAAAAATTGATTAATTTTCAATTTTATGGTCATTTATGTTTTGTTGAATCACAAGCTATTATTATACGCCAACTAAAGGCTGTAAATAGATTCTAGTTTTTATTACTACCGCTAATTATACGCGATACCAAACCCTTTTCCTTTGTCAACTCAGCTATTAAAATGCTTGTTAAATGTATCACCATATAAGCCACCAAATAGTAAATAGAGAGTTTATGCCAATCTTCTACCTGCTTGCGCAGAGTTTTTGGGCCTAATTCTATAATTAATCCGGTGATTAATGACGCGGTAACGCACACATAAAAAACAATATAAACCCAAAATTGAAATTTCTCTTTGACAGAAAGCAATTTGTTAAACGGATTCTGAAACTTCATTTCACCAAATATAGGTAACATAAATCTGATGGCGAATAGGCCAACAAGCACATAACCTATATAGGTATGCCACTGCCACATGGGGTGCCTTATTTTTTTAGCTAAAACAATTAAGTCGTCTTGTGGTAATGAGGTGCCGGCGTCGGTTAGATAAACTCCAATAATATCGGCCATGTGGTTTTTATTCATCCAGGTAAGCCTCAATAATATGGTTACTAATAAAAGCGTAAATGATACAGCTATGGCCCAATGCATAATTCTATAAGTTTTTGAATAAGATTTTATGGCGCTCATGTTCTTGAAGACAGACTAAGTGTTAAACATAAAAACAAATGTAAAACGTTTTTTTACGATTTCTACATGATTTTCGATGTTTAGTTTGTCTGCGTTCTTTGCGCCTTTGCGTGATAAAAATTACTGTAAAGACACGGATTACAGGGATTAGCACTAATCCTTTTTTTATAAAAATTAACACACAAAACTTCAGCGGAGGTATAAGATTTCGGTGGGATAAAGGATTTTTAATTGTTTAGAATAAATAAATTGAAGCGCTGTTTTTTATTTTGAAACACATCGGATTAATTTTTTAAGCTATAGTTTTTATCTATTGAAAATTTAATTTTATACGAATTCTTTTATGTAAATTTGTGAGAATCTGAAATCAATATTAAAACACTATAAATTATGAGTGATCACACAACCAACGCCCACGGCGACAAAGTTTACAACATTAACGGTCAGGGTAAATGCCCTGTGATGCATGGGTCTAACACCAAAATGGGAAGTGGCGGAACCATGAATAAAGATTGGTGGCCAAACCAACTTAACTTAAATATTCTTCATCAACATTCACCAAAATCAAATCCGTTAGGGGAAGATTTTAATTACGCTGAAGCTTTTAAATCGCTAGACTTACCGGCGGTTAAAAAAGATTTAGTTGAGGTGTTAACAACCTCACAAGACTGGTGGCCTGCCGATTACGGTCATTATGGTCCGTTCATGGTGCGTATGGCTTGGCATGCTGCAGGTACGTATAGAACAGGCGATGGACGCGGTGGTGCCGGAACCGGCAATCAGCGTTTTGCACCTCTAAACAGTTGGCCTGATAACGGAAATTTAGATAAAGCCAGGAGATTACTTTGGCCAATTAAACAAAAATATGGTAACAAGATTTCATGGGCAGACTTATTTGTTCTTGCCGGAAATGTAGCCATGGAATCTATGGGCTTTGAAACCTTCGGTTTCTCAGGAGGTCGCGAAGACATTTTCCAACCCGAAGAAGATATTTATTGGGGTGCAGAAGATACCTGGTTAGGCAACAGCCGTTATACCGGAGAACGCAATCTTGAAAATCCGTTAGCCGCCGTGCAAATGGGGTTGATTTATGTAAACCCTGAAGGACCAGACGGAAAACCAGACCCACTGGCATCAGCAAAAGATATTAGAGAGACTTTTGCACGTATGGCCATGAACGATTATGAAACTGTGGCTTTAACAGCCGGTGGTCACACCTTTGGTAAAGCTCATGGTGCGGGAGATGCGGCTTTATTGGGTGTAGAGCCCGAAGGTGCACCTATTGAAGACATGGGCTTTGGCTGGAAAAGTAGTTATAAAAGTGGCAAAGGTAGAGATACCATTACCAGTGGAATAGAAGGCGCGTGGACGGCAAACCCAACCCAATGGGATATGGGTTATTTTGATGTGTTATTTGGATATGATTGGGAACTAACTAAAAGTCCGGCCGGTGCTTACCAATGGGCAGCCAAAAACTTAGCTGAAGGCGATCACGCTCCAGATGCTGAAGATGCCAACATCAAAGTTGGTTTAATGATGACTACTGCCGATATGGCCATGAAAATGGACCCAGAGTACAGAAAAATCTCCGAACACTTCCACAAAAACCCTGAAGAATTTGCCGATGCTTATGCTCGTGCCTGGTTTAAATTAACGCACCGAGATATGGGTCCGAAATCAAGATATATTGGCCCAGAGGTTCCTGCTGAAGATTTGATATGGCAAGATCCAATTCCGGCGGTTGATCATGAATTGGTAAATAGTGGAGATATAACAAATCTCAAAGCTGTTATTTTAAATTCAGGGATATCAGTTTCAGAATTGGTTTATACTGCCTGGTCTTCGGCTTCAACTTTTAGAGGCAGCGATTATAAAGGTGGTGCCAATGGTGCCAGAATTAGATTAGCACCACAAAATAATTGGGAAGTGAATCAGCCTGATCAATTGGCTAAAGTGCTTGATGCATTAGAAGGAATTCAAGCGTCCTTCAACAAAGCACAATCAGGAAACACAAAAGTTTCAATGGCCGATTTAATTGTTTTAGGTGGATGTGCAGCTATTGAAAAGGCAGCTAAAGATGCCGGTTTCAACATAGAAGTGCCATTTACACCAGGCAGAACCGATGCCACTGCCGAACAAACCGATGCCGAATCGTTTGATTGGTTAAAACCAGAGGCTGATGGTTTCCGTAATTATCGACGCGCTAAGTTTACAGTATCCGATGAGGAAATGTTAATTGACAAAGCGCAGTTACTTACCTTAAGCGCACCCGAAATGACTGTATTAGTGGGTGGATTAAGAGTATTGGGCGCTAACTATAACGGTTCAAAACACGGTGTATTCACCAAACGTCCCGGAACATTAACCAACGATTTCTTTGTAAATCTGGTTGATATGGGCGTGGCTTGGGCACCATCTCATAAAGAAGTTGATGTATTTGATGCACACGACCGCAAAACAGGCGAAGTAAGATGGACCGGAACCAGAGTAGATTTAATCTTCGGTTCTAATTCTCAACTACGTGCCATTGCTGAGGTTTACGCACAAGACGATGCCAAAGAAAAATTTGTAAAAGATTTTGTAAAAGCATGGAATAAGGTGATGAATCTTGATAGATTTGATTTGAAATAATTTAATTAAGAAACAATGAAAAAAAGCAATCTGGAAACAGATTGCTTTTTTTTTTGAGCCAATTTTGTTTACCGTTAAAGCGACTATTTTAAATAATCTTTGCTTTGATAACTGAGTATTTCATAATAACACCAAGGTATCAAAATAAAAAATCCCCATTTCTGGGGATTTTTGAGGATAGTCTAGTAAACAAATCTCCTCTAATTAATAGCATAGAAGACTATCCTAAACTAACTAATTTTTCACAAAACGCTTGAGAATTGATTGTCCGCTATCGGTTATAAAACGAATAAAATATACACCATGAGATAACTGCTCTACACCAATTTGGTTTTGTGGATTTGGTTGATTTATGACCAACTTTCCTGTAACGTCGATAATGCTAAAACTCGCGATAGAGATTTTAGTTTCAAAATACAAGACATTTGTTGCCGGGTTTGGATGAATTTTAATACTGTTATTTTCAATGTTATTGTCATCTACACTCAAAGCACTATCAGTAACGGTTACGGTAACTGTTACAGAGGCTAAGTTACCTACGGCATCTTCTACCGAAAGCACAACTGGAAATTCACCTTCTTCTGTAAAAGTATCTACGTCTATACTTAAGTTAATACTTCCGCAGTTGTCTGAAGAGCCATTATTCACATCTTCAGCTGTAATGGTCACCGATGGGTTCCCTGCCAGGTCAACTGTAATATCTTGACCAATAGCTATGGGGTTTAAATTATCTTCGACGGTAACAATGGCTGTTGTGCTATTGGTATTGCCACCGGCATCTTCAACGATAAAAGTAACGGTATTAGCTCCCAGATTATCGCAACTAAAACTTGAAACGTTCACACTTTTATTGACAATACTGCAATTGTCGGTTGAACCATTGTCGAGGTCATCTCCTGTAATTGTAGCTATACCATTTTCATTTAATGCTACTGTAATGTTTTGAGCGATGGCTACAGGATTGATGTTATCAACAACCGTAACTACAACCTCTTGTGTACTTACCTTGGCTTCAGCATCTGTTGCAGTGATGGTTACGGTATTACTCCCTAAATTATCGCAGGTGTAATTAAACACAGCTTGGTTGAGTTCTACAGATACCAACTCGCAATCGTCAAAAGTGCCATTATCAACATCGGCAAGGGTTAAGCTACCGGTTCCACTGGCATCCAATTCAACAGTGATATCTGGAAAGACAACTATTGTAGGGGCTTCATTGTCAAACACATCAACATCAATGAGAATATTGTAAATAGAATATCTACCGGCTTCGTTTTTAACGCTTACCCAAATGTCGTGAATATCGCAGCTTACCAAATCGGTTGGTATTTCTACTAAATATTCGTCTGGATTTCCGGTAGCTATTATAGGCGCGGTTTGTCCGGTACCATAACCCAACTCTTCATCGAATAAAAACTCCATTTCAGAAAGAGGCGACACTTCAAAGTCTTCATTGTCAAAAATGTAAAACAACTTTTTGTCGTAAAGACTCCAAGTACCATCAGTGTTTTGAGTTCGAATTCCTAATTTATGAAATCCGGGTTCTAAACTACCTAAGGGTATTACAAAACTTTCGGTTACTTCACTTGGCGACCCAGAAATAGTGAGTGCTGTACCATTACCAAAGCCGGGATCTGTATCAAACCAGTATTCTGCGCCGGTAATATTAGAAAATGAGTTGCTGCCGTCTATTTCTTCGGTTATGTAGAACACATTATTATCGTAAAGACTCCATACGCCATCTGTATTTTGAGTGCGTATTGCAAGGGTATGAAAACCCTCGGCCAAATTACCTAAAGGTATTACAAAACTTTCGGTTACCTCACTTGGGGTATCAGAAATACTAAGTGCGGTTCCGTCGCCAAATCCGGGATCGGTATCAAACCAGTACTCTGCGGTAGCAATATTGGCAATCGATTCTGCTTCACCGTCTGTTTCAGTAACATAAAAAAGTACTTTTTGATACAATCCCCAAGTTCCTTGGTCATCTAAAGCTCTTATGTTAAGCTGTTGAAATCCTTCATTTAAACCTGTGGCAGGTAAGGTAAATGACTGAGAGACCTCGCCAGTATTAGCTGTTACACTTAAGGATGTAGCATTACCAAATCCGGGATCGGTGCCAAAAAAGTATTCTAATTCAGTAATACTTTGAGACCATATAACTGTGCTTATAAAACTTAAAAAAGTAAAAATAAAGAATTGTTTTTTAAGAAATAACAAGCACAATTTGTCTTGTTGTAAAGCGTTCATAATTAATGAGCTTTAGCTTTGATGATAACGTTGATATTGCCGTTTTTAGGCACAGAAGGATCATAACTTAACACGTCTAAGGTTGGAATACCCCTTGGCACGCCCAGTGGTTTATAAACAAATCCATTAGCAAAAAGTCCAATTTCAGAACCACCGGTACCACCAGTAAGCGCTGGAGATCCCGCTTGTAAACTCAGGTCATCGGCTAATCTAAAACCTGGATTGTAGCTGCTTGAACCCGCAAAGCTTTGAGTTGAAAGTCTGTCTACATTGGTAAATTGCGGGTTGGTATTGGCTAAAGTGTTATTTTGGGTTATGTTCCCATTGCCCGCAATGCTTACATTACCACCACCAAATTCATAAGAAAGATTATTATTCAACGTATAGCTGCCGCTATTTAAGTTAACACTAGCGCTACCTGCCGTTGCAAAAGTGAAAATAAACATGTTGTTAGACAGTATAACCGGATTAACAGCATCAAAATTATTGAACGTTATTGGGCTACTTTGAAATCTAAAAACATTGTTACCAATAATTGTTGATAGTGCGTTGTAGATGTTTAGAGGAGAACTTCCTGCGAAGATGTTGTTAGTAATTATAACATTTTTAGCATCGTTAAAAATGGAAATATTACCAAATATTGCATTGCCCCTCAGTATGATATTGTTGGCTGTTGTTACAGCTACTCCGGCTTGTATACCAAAGCTCGCCGATGAAAGAATTGCACAATCAAAAATACTAAGGTCAACAAATGGAATAGGGTTTGGCCCACTGGTGTTATGAGAAATGGAAAAGATGTTTAAACCTTTTAAAGTAACATCAGAAGATCTTACGCTAACACTACCAATAATTGATAGTTTAGATGGTTCGCTATGAGAACGCCCCGTTAGAGTAATAGCCTTGTTTATGATGATATTGCCATAGCTAATAGCAGATGGTTGTACGTAAATAATATCGCCGGGGGAGGCGCCATCAAGTGCAGCTTGTAAACCTGTGAAGGTTGCAGTAGATCCCGGGTTGTTGTCAACCGTAATAATGTTCTGTGCCATGGCTTTGCTTGCTAAAAGCAACAGTGTACAAATCATTAAAGATTTGACTGTGTTTAATGTTCTACCCACGTTATTTTTGTTTAAAAAGTGGTCGTGGAAATTGTTGTTGTTTTTCATGTTTATAAAATTTATGGATTAATAGTTAATGTTGTTCCAAACGTTCAGCGCGTTGCAGTAATAAACGGCCTTGCTCTTGTAACTGAATGATGGTGTTTTTTTGATTAATGTTTTAAACATCACTTAGAGTTTGTGAGTTAAAATTATATTTTTCAATGACTTGAAATTTTTGATTTTGAAGATTAGCGGTTAAAAATGTTTTTTAGGTATCTTTTTCACGAAAAACAGTTAATTATGTTTTTTTGCGTCAAAAAACATTAATTCGTCAATTATCCTTAAAAACCTACTTTTTGTTGTCAAAAAATCGCCATTGATGTAAAAATTATATATGCGAAACTATTATTTGCTATATTTATACTACTTAATAATCAGGATGATTACGGCTTTACTTATAGATGACGAACCTAAAGCTTTGCAAAGCTTACAATGGGAGTTAGAACAATACTGCCCGGAAGTTAAGATTATAGGGTCCTTTACTAACCCTTTGGAAGCACTTCTTTTTTTAAAAAAACAACCTATAGATTGTATTTTTTTGGATATTGAAATGCCGGAAATGGACGGTTTTCAGTTTTTAAAAAATTTTCCAAACCACAAATTTCATGTCATTATTACTACTGCTTTTGATCACTATGCTATCAAAGCTTTGAAGGAAAAGGCATTTGATTATTTGCTCAAGCCGGTAGAATCAGAAGATTTGACAGAAGTTATAGCCAAAGTTTCTCAACAAATAGAACAGGATAACCAAAAATCAACTTTAGAAATTGCATTAGATCAACTTGGAAGACAACTTCCATTAAATTCTCAAAAAATTTCGTTTTCTGCTGATGGCAAAATATTTTTTTTGCATCCAGATGAATTGGTTTATTGTGAAAGTGATGGTAATTATTGCACGCTTTTTTTGATCACAGGTAAGAAAATACTACTGACCCATAATCTTAAATTAGTTGAGGAAAAATTATCACAGAACTCATTTTTACGGGTACATAATTCTTATGTTGTCAATCTTCATAAAATAAGGGAATACCATAAAGCAGATGATTTACTCGTGCTTGAAGGTGGTATCAAAATTCCGGTGTCACGCCAAAAGAAATCCATCTTTTTCGACAAAATATAGTGTTAGACCATTATTTATCGTATAAGTTACTGTGGTGTTTTGTGACATCAGGATTGATTATTTACTTTTTATTAAACACCTTGATTTTTTCACAAACCCGGAAGAATACATTTCTGTATTACGGCTTGTATAATTTCTTTTTATTAACCTATCTAATTACCAAGTCGCCTTTTTGGACGGAGGTAACCTATAGCTATCTCACCACAACTCGATTCGCTTCTTTTAATTGGTATATTCAGATTGTTTACAACTCTGTGCTGTTTCTTTTCTACAGTGAGTTTCTAGATTTAAAATTGCACCATCCTCGTTTTCATCGTTTTATTAAAAACTACCTTTCGATACAATTGGTAATTGGCACCTTGTTTTGGGTCTATTGTATCGTCACCAATAACAATTTACTTTACCACTCCTTTTTCAACTTTATTTTTTTACCGGTTTCTTTTGCAGTGTTACTTTATGGTCTTTATATCGCTCTATCCATTCCAAAAAAATTAGGGTATTTCATTATCGTTGGTATAGTATTGTACTACGGTTTTGCCATGTTGGCTTATTTGCGGTCTAATCCAAATAGCATAGCGGAATTTCCCATTAAATACTTTTATATAGGTATCATCTTAGAATCCTTTGTGTTTTTATTAGGACTAGGATACAAAATTAAAATGGTCTATTTAGAAAAACTTGAAGTCCAACAAGCTATCATTAAAGAACAAAGAAGTTTACAAATTTTGCGTGAAAACACTCAAAAAGAATTAAAACAAAAACTGAATGAGCAAGAAATTGAGTTGCGTGAAGCCCTATATGAAGCAGAAGACGAAAAGCTGAAATCTTTACAACTGCACTACGAAAACGAGATCTCAAAACTCAAATTGGAATCATTGAGAAACCAAATGAATCCCCATTTTATTTTCAATGCTTTGAATTCTATTAAGGCATTTTTGGTGACTAATGATAAGGTACAGGCATCTCATTATTTGGGTAAATTTTCAAAGCTCATTCGAAAAATACTCGAATCCTCCCGAAATGAGGTTATTAGTTTAGAGGATGAAATTGAAATTTTAGATTTATATGTAAACATTGAAAATATTAGATTGGAGCCTCAAATTGCTTTTGAAATTATCAATAAAGATTCAAGATCGCATAGAGGTATCAAGCTTCCTGCTTTGATTTTACAGCCCTTTATTGAAAATGCTATTTGGCACGGACTTATGTTAGTTAAAATGGATAGAAGATTAACTATAGAGCTATCTCATGTTTTGAAAGTACCATGTCTTATAATTACAGACAATGGCATTGGGAGAAGAAAAGCTGCAGAATATCAAAAAAACAAACTAGTGAAGAAATCTTCTTTGGGTCTAGTGTTTGTTCAAGAGCGTTTAGATTATTTTAATCAAAAACACCAAACACACTATCGCTTCGAAATTCAAGATGTTGAAGAATCGCGTGGAACTAAAGTCGTTTTTTACTTTGAATGAAAAAATGTCACTCTTAGCAAATATTAAGATAATTAGAAAGTATTTTACGTTCTGATGTTGTTATTTAAATAGGGTTTATAAACAAAACGATTCTAAAGAAAAATTTGTAAAAGATTTTGTGAAGGCATGGGATAAAGTCATGAACCTTGATAGATTTGATATCAAGTAAAAAGAAAAATTCTTTTTAGTAATTAAAAAGCGGCTCATTTACTGGGGTCGCTTTTTTATTATGAGGTCATAAATAAAATATATTTCAAGGTAGTTTAGTCTCTCACCAATCTAAATCCTACGTGATTCATTCCGGTATCAAAAGAAGCACCTTGTCTGCCACTGGGCTTGTAATTGCTGCAGTACTGTTCACTACAAATAAATGAGCCACCTTTAATGACATTTTTAATAGCAAGTGGGTCGTTTGGGTCTATGGTTTGGTTTGGTCCTTTTGGATTGCTTTGAACAGGCAGTGTTTTACAAATTGTTGGATCAAAATTAATGACGCCATAAAAATCGCTGCAAAGTTCCCAAACATTCCCAACCATATCATATAATCCAAAACCATTTGGCGGAAACGATTTTACCGGCGCAGTAGCGGTAAAACCATCGTTTGCGGTATTATTATAAGGAAAATCACCTTGATAAAAGTTGGCCAAATATTCGCCGTTAGGCGTTAATTCTTCACCCCAGGCAAATTCTTTTTCGGTTAAACCACCGCGTGCGGCTAGTTCCCATTCAGCTTCTGTGGGTAATCTTTTGCCGGCCCATTCGGCAAAGGCTTTGGCGTCTTCAAGTGCAATGTGTACAACCGGATGATTATCGAGTGCTTCGATGGAACTTTCCGGGCCGTTGGGATGTTTCCAATTAGCACCATTCACCCATGACCACCATTGTGAGTAATCGTTTAACGCTACAGGGTGATTAGGCGGTGTAAATACCATAGAGCCAGGCTGTAAGCTTTCGGCAGGTGGTTTTGGGGTGCCTTCGGGCAGCAATTTTTTGAGTTCTTCCCAGTCAACAGGTCTTTCGGCCATGGTAATATAACCCGTGGCATCGGTAAATTTTTTAAAATCGGCATTGGTTACTTCGTGTTCGTCTATCCAAAAACCGTCCACTTTTACCCTTTGCGCGGGTAGCGCATCGCGGGTGTTGCTTTGCTCGCAAGTGCCCATGGTAAACTCGGCACTTTCAATATAGATCATTTTGGTGGTGAGCTCTGCCTTGGTCGAAACAACCTGGTTGATGGGTTCCTCTTTTTGTTTTACTTGTTGGTCTTGATTGCAACTAACAAATAAACCCGTCCCGGTTATTAAAAGATAGAACGAGAATGGTATTATTTTTCGAGGTGAATTAACGAACATATTTATTGTATTGATATTTATAAAGTGATTTTCATCATTATTAAGCAATCAAATTTACAATAA
Organism: Paucihalobacter ruber; assembly: GCF_006494535.1. Taxonomy (GTDB): domain Bacteria; phylum Bacteroidota; class Bacteroidia; order Flavobacteriales; family Flavobacteriaceae; genus Paucihalobacter; species Paucihalobacter ruber. The sequence continues at coordinate 192,976 of NZ_VHIQ01000002.1, read as the reverse complement.
TGCCGTGCATAAATAGACATCATTTTATAGTTTCTAAGGTAAAATTAATAGTCGCTCTTAGAGGTGTTTGCTCATTGTTGTTTTAAAATGAAATAAATCCTTGAAGAAATATCATGTCTGTATATTCAATTAAAATATTGTAAATAAACAGCATAAAAGTTTACAAACGGTTACAATCAATTACAAATGCAAGTAAACGCGTAGTAACCGAATAAATTTTGACAGTTGTTAAATCTTTGCATCGTTGAATGAAACCAATTGGTAGAAACAACAACCTGCCCGCCACATTTTTTGAAATTGTTAAGGCAGGCGGGAATGTATTAACTGTTTAATTTAAATTTTTATTATTATGAACGCACTTAGAAACAAAGTACAGTTGATTGGAAGATTAGGTCAAGATCCTGAAATTATCAACTTTGCCGACGGCAACAAAATGGCTAAATTTAGTTTGGCCACAGACGACAGCTACAAAGACAAGAACGGCGCTAAGGTAGAGCGCACAGACTGGCACAATGTGGTGGTGAAAGGCGGTTTGGTAAACATCGTAGAAAACTATGTCAACAAAGGTAAAGAAGTTGCCATCGAAGGCAAGCTAACTACCAGAAGCTACGAAACCAAAGAAGGCGAAAAGCGCTACGTCACCGAAGTAATTTGTAACGAATTACTGTTACTAAGCAAGTAACCATAAACTGTATAATTAAAAATCCCGGCACTTGACGTGGCCGGGATTTTGTTTTTTAGTCTGTTTATATAAAAGCAAGGTAGTACTTTGGTTTGTAATATTTAGGCAACCTTTTTAATTAAATCAAAGCAAGGGCATTTTTTACAACGCTTGGTTTCGCACTTTTTAAATTTTTTGCAACAATTAGACTTTACTTTGCCCAAATGGTCTGTGCCTAATTCTACTAGTTTGTTAAGACGTTTTTCTTTTAGTTTTTTAGCCTTTTTGTCGCCCATAGCTATGAAAATAATGGGACAAATATAGCTATTTTTAATTATTCTAAATAAAGTTTAACATCTATTTTTGCGGTGGCTCTCCGGCAGAGCTTATCACTGTTAGTTGTTTAATGTCTCTGTCAAACAGGTATAATCCGCCTTTATCGTCGCCTATTAAATTAATTTTATCTAAGATGGTTCTGGCTACCGCTTCTTCTTCTATTTGTTCGGCCACGTACCACTGTAAAAAGTTATGGGTGGTGTAATCTTTTTCCTGAAGTGTGATATGCACCAGCTCGTTGATACTATTCGACACAAATTGTTCGTGTTCAAATAGTTTCTCAAACATTTCTTTAAATGAACTAAAGGTTACATTAGGTGCATTTAATTCTGAAATAAATGCTTGTCCGCCACGCTCGTTGATAAACTTAACCAGTTTAAGCATATGTTCGCGTTCTTCGTCTGATTGTGCGTACATAAAATTGGCCACCCCTTCTAGGCCTTTAACTTCGGCCCAAACGGCCATTGCCAGATAAATTTGAGACGATTCGGCCTCTATTCTAATTTGCTTGTTTAAAGCGGTTTCAATAGTTTTATTTAACATGGTTGTAATTTTTTATCAAAGATACAATTGCTTCAGATTTAAAAAAAGATTTCTTGTGCAATTCTAAAGGTGTTGGCATGGGCTTCAACAATGGTTTTTATTTCAGGAGAATAGCCACCGCCCATTGAGCACATCACTGGAATATTTAGGTCTTTACAAGTTTGTAGTACATATCTGTCGCGCTCGGCACAACCTTTGAGGCTACAAGCTAATTTGCCTAATTTATCAGATTCTAAGATATCAACGCCGCATAGGTAAAAAATAAAATCGGGCTGCACGTCATCAATTAACCTTGGTATGGTGTTTTTTAAAGTGCTTAAATACTTCGTGTCATTAGTGCCATTTGGTAATGCGATATCTAAATCTGATTGTTCTTTATGAAATGGGTAATTTGATGCACCATGCATAGAAAAAGTAAAAACCGAGGGGTCATTTTGAAAAATCTGTGCGGTACCATTACCCTGATGTACATCTAAATCTACAATTAAGATTTTATTAATCTGTCGATGCCGTTGTAAATATCGTGCTGCAATGGCTTGATCGTTATACAAACAAAAGGCCTCACCGCGATTGGTATAGGCGTGATGTGTACCACCGGCAACATTCATGGCCACGCCAAATTGTAAGGCAAAATCGCTGGCTTTGATGCTGCCATCAGTAATGATTTCTTCTCGGTTCACCAATTCTTTAGAAAGCGGGAACCCGATTTTTCTAATGGCTTTTTTGTCTAATGTTAGTTGTTTAAGGGAACTGATATATGCGGTGGTATGAACAGCAGCAATATGAGCTTCCTCAGCATTTTCAGGTTCAAAAAAATTAGCTTGATTGCAAGTGCCTTCATACAGCAATTGTTCGGGCAATAGCTCATATTTTAACATCGGGAATCTGTGACCTTCAGGTAAAGGATGCGTATAAATGTTGCGGTGAGCAATTTTGAGCATTTTAGTTCAGCGACATACTTTTCGCTGAGGATATCAGTTGTTGACCATTAACAACACCCTCGATAAAGAGTTTAATTTCAGAAGTATTGGTATTAGGAAATTTTAATTCCACTCGGCCGTTGTCATCAGGAATCACCTTATCAAACCAGCCAATTACGCCTAATTCTTCAAAGAAAGTGGTATTGTAATATTTGTAAACCGGAGTATAGAACTTCTGATCCTTGGCGAAAGTCAGTGGGAAAGTTTGTTTTAATAAATTAGCCGAGGTTTTTGAGTTCAACATGACTGCAGGATCAGTAAAAATTTTAATATAGCCCGCATTACCTCTTATGCCGCCGCCACTGCCATATAAGTCATATTCGATGATATCTATTACCTCTAAATTCATATTCGATAATATAGTGTAATCGGTTAAAAGCGCATCATCTAAAAATACTAAAGGGGTATCAGGACCCCAATTAACTCTTGGGTTGCTGATAGTGAAATTTCCTGATCGTTCTTCTGCAAACCAACCAAGTCTGTTTAAATAAACAGAGAGCCTTATATTGGTCATTCTGTCCCTGTCGCTTACCACATCAACTCTACTATTAACAGCTTTTTTATTTAGTCTTTCGGCACGGGTAAATTGTCTGCTACCTGTTAAAACTATTTCATCAAGCTCAACGGCATTGTTCCATGATTGTGTGGCAATGTCTATATTATTTGAATTTAGTTGATTTTGCAGGTTGGCTGATAAAATTTGTGTTTGTTTTGTAAACATAGGGATATTGGACGGATGGAACCTTACATACAATCCGGGTGAACCTGTTTTACCTTTGTTTTTCATTAAACTGGCTTTAAAGCTTTCGCCTTCAATAGGAACCAGATTTTCTTGAGAGAATTTAGCTTGATTTGACTTTAATTCAAAAATTTCGGTGTTATTATTTTTAAGCGGATACACCATGTAGGTGCCACCTTTATTGTTGTTATTAACAGTCGCCACCACATCAATACCACGCTCAAAGGCATGGTTTAGAAGTGGCTCACCCTTAAAAATGTTATTCCAGTTATAGCTACTCCAACCCTGAGACATTAATAATAAATCTAAATTATATCTGGTTTTTTGATCCCTGTTTTTGAAATAGGTTGCTCCGTTTTCAATAGCGCCGTTAATATAGGGTTGAATATAAAGTGATGAAAAGATATTATTATGTTGATTATAAGATTTTGTTTTTCCGGGGAGTACGGACACGCTGATGTTGTTAAATGTTTCTTTTTTAAAGTCTTTAATATTTAATACAACTGTTATTGAATCGGATTTTTTGATAACATTTTCCGGGGTTACATCACCGGTCAACACACCGTTGTAATTAAAGTATAATCGCTCTAAGATAGGGTTGTTGTTTTCGTCGAATAGTGTAAAAATATTAACGCCCGTAAACAGGTTGGTGCTTTCAAAAGCAATAGCCGCTTCGTGTTGATTATTTAAGCTAAAAGGAACGGTATTTATTTCGCCGCCATTATGGATGGCCAGATTAAAATTGCGGTTTCCGAAGGTTTTTAATCCATTTTCGTTAGTGCTTATTTTGAAAATAACTTTATCCTGCACTTCGGTTAATGACAGTGCAAGCCCGGTTGGTTTAATATCAGAAATATTTATTTGGTGGATATGCTCGTTGGTGACTAATTTTAACTTATAGCTCTCACCCATCATAGGTTTAAAAATGGTTTTACCTATACCAAATTCGTTTAGTTTAAATTCTGAAATCAATTCATCATTAAGGTTTACTATAGAAACAGAAGCATTAGGAATCCCTTCACCCTTTTCATTTTTTGCTATAACGGCCACATTATTAAAAACATCTGTGATTAGATGACCGCCTTCGGGTAACAATTGTAAATCAATTTTAGCGCTGTTAGAGCTTAACTTTATTTCTTCTTCTTTATCGGCGTAAATCACTTTAAATTTCTGTTCAAAATGATTTTGCTCGTCAAAGTTCAGCATGTAGTTGGTAAAGGCCTTAAAGGTGTATTCATCTTTTGTAAAGGTACTGTCTATATTAAACACATTACTTGCAATGCCGTTTTGCATCAGCACCAGTTTTTCTTTTATGACCTTACCATCATTATCGGTAATGGTACAATAAAGGTTAGAGGTCATCATGGAGCGTTCTTTGGTAATTTTATCGAACACATAGGCCTGAAACCCTAGCATTTCACCTTCAACATAAACCGACTTATTCAGGTGCGCGTAGGCAACTTCACGAGGAGCATCCACATAATCGACATATTTATCGATTAATTGGTCAACGGTGTTTTGAGAGAATGCTTGATGTGTTAAAAAAACGAGAATAATTGTTGATGATAAGGCTAGTTTTTTTGCTATCATTTTAGAGGATTTTAGATGAAACATATAGATCTATGAAATTGTATCGTTTTTAAGACTATTATTCCCGATGTTGGTTTAATTTGCTCATATATAAAAAATTAAAAACAAAAATAGTGCCAAAATATTGATTTTAAGTTTGTTTTGATTATATAATTTTTAATCCTATTACCTAAACATTGAATTATTCATAAAACTACAGCTCTTTCTTCTTATTGTGAAACAGCTTTAGTAATTTTAAACCAAACTTTAACCTATGTCTATACAACCAAAATTAGTTAGATTTAATCAAAACGTACTGTCTAAATACCGCATTTACAACAGCATATTTATGACACTGCCTTTTGATGCGGTAACAAAAACGGGAGTTTTATTACCGTTATTTCACGAAACTTGTGTTAAAGGTTTTCAAGCCGGAGACGATCCTACTACCATTGTTGAAACTTTTTTCAAAAAATATCAGGCCAGACGTAATGAGCAAAGTCAGATTAATTTGTTTTTTAGACTTATACAATATATTGAAAGACAAGTAGTTTTGTTTGATGCTATAGAAGATGCCTCATTTTCTATTGTTAATAATATGGAAGGTATTGGTACCTTGAGAAGTATTAAAGAGAAAGCTGCAGCGCAAGACAAGTTTAAGGAATTGCGCAGTTATTTAGAAGCAATTAAGGTACGTATTGTACTTACAGCGCATCCTACCCAATTTTATCCCGGTTCTGTTTTGGGGATCATCACAGATCTCTCTGAGGCACTGAAAACAGATAATTTAACCGAAATAAATAATCTGCTCGCGCAATTAGGTAAAACCCCATTTTTTATGGACCAAAAGCCAACGCCTTATGATGAAGCGGTAAATTTGATTTGGTACCTTCAAAATGTGTTTTATTTTTCTTTTGGCTCAATTTTCGACTACATTCAACAAAATATTTTTGACGACCAAGACATTGAAAACAACATTATAAATATTGGTTTTTGGCCGGGTGGCGATAGAGACGGCAATCCGTTTGTAACTCCTGAAATCACACTTAAAGTGGCTCAGCGACTGAAAAATGCCATTTTAAAAAACTACATAGCCGATTTAAAAATACTGAGACGAAAACTCACTTTCACTGGTGTGAGACTAAGACTTAAAGAGCTTAATAACCTAGTGTACAACACCTTTTTACAAAAGGAAAACGAGCCTCAAATAACCTTGCAACATTTTAGAGACGAACTAATTGCTTTGAGGAAAATTGTTAAAGAAGAGCATCAATCGTTGTATTACAACGAAATAACAAGTCTTATCAACAAAGTGCACTTGTTTGGGTTTCATTTTGCGAGTTTAGACATACGTCAGGATAGCAGAGTTCACGATAGCATGTTTAGAGCGTTGGTCGAAGAATGTATTGCCTCAGGAAGCGATGTATTTCCGGCAGATTTTTTAAACCGAAGTCTCAAAGATCAACAAAACTATCTGGCAAAAATTACCGGTACTGTTGAAGGTATTACATTTAAAGATGAGCAGGTTGTAAATATTGTAGAAACTATAAAAGCCATTAAAACCATTCAAACCAACAATGGTGAAGTGGCCTGTAACCGATACATTATTAGTAACAATCAAACTACGATGAATGTGTTGCAGCTATTCGCCATGCTAAAAATAATAGCATTTAATGACGAACTTACCGTAGATATTGTACCGCTATTTGAAACTGTTGACGATTTAGAAGTTTCAGATAAAGTTATGGAGCAATTGTATACCAACCCAAATTACAAGGCTCATCTCGCCAATCGAAACAACAAGCAAACCATTATGCTGGGCTTTAGTGATGGCACCAAAGATGGTGGCTATCTCATGGCCAACTGGGCTATTTTTAAGGCTAAAGAACGCCTTACCAAGATTTCAAGAAAGTATAAAATTGATGTGATATTTTTTGATGGTCGCGGTGGACCGCCGGCACGTGGTGGTGGAAAAACCCATCAGTTTTACGCGTCTTTGGGTCCAACAATCGAGGATAAGGAAATTCAGTTAACCATACAGGGGCAGACCATCAGCTCCAATTTTGGAACCACAGAATCTTCACAATACAACATGGAGCAACTTATAAGTTCGGGTGTTCTCAACAGAATAAACGACACTAATTTAAAGATGTCCCGCGAGAATAAAGCCGTCATGGATAAGCTGGCCGATATTAGTTATAAGTCTTATGTTGATTTTAAAAATCACCCGAAGTTCTTGCCGTACCTAGAACGCATGAGTACCTTAAAATACTATGCCAAAACCAATATAGGCAGTAGACCATCAAAGCGTGGAAAATCATCTGAGCTCGTGTTTTCAGATTTAAGAGCCATTCCGTTCGTAGGCAGTTGGAGTCAATTAAAGCAAAATGTTCCCGGTTTTTACGGTGTTGGTACCGCCTTAAAATGGTATGACGACAAAGGACAATTTAGAAAGGTAAAGCAGTTATATAAAGATTCCAGCTTTTTTAGAACATTGATTGAAAACAGCATGATGTCGCTTTCAAAATCCTTTTTTGATTTAACCAAATACATGGCAGAAGATGAAGAATTTGGTGAATTCTGGAACATTATTTATCAAGAATATCTTACAAGCAAGAGACTTATTTTAAAATTAACCGGTTACAAAGAGCTAATGGAGAATGAACCCACAGGAAAGGCCTCTATCCAAATAAGAGAATCTATTGTTTTGCCCTTGCTAACCATACAGCAATATGCACTAAGAAAAATTCAGGAGTTACAAAAAGATCCCAATCCCGACACCGAAAAGATTGCTGTTTTCGAAAAAATAGTCACCAGGTCTCTGTTTGGGAATATCAACGCCAGCAGAAATTCGGCATAAAAAAAGCGGCTTAGAAATTCCGAAGCCGCTTTTTTTATTTTAAAATCTTTCTAGTACAAATAAACCACTTCAAATCTGGCTAAAGGTGCCATTCTTGCTTTGTTCAAAACCAAAGTGGTTTCGGTGAGGTTATAATTGTCGGCTGTTTCGAGTACATTCATGAAATTTCGTTCGGTTTCCATATCTTGGCAGGCCATTAATGTAGAGGCCATTTTAGAAAATTTAATCCTGTTACCTTCCATTAACTCGTAGTTACCGTTAAACATATTACAGCTGCCGTTACCGTGTGCACGGTTGTTTTCTGATTTTAAAATTAGATAGGCTTCTCTGTTACCTTTTCCCGTAGTAACAGGCTGACCGTTGAGTTCTACTAATTTCCAGTATTTCTCGGTAATTTCAACCTGGTCTTTTTTCAGGATGTATTTTTCGGCTAAATCACCCGTAATTCGGTTACCTTCCTGATCTAACATAAACAGCTGATTTTCGCCAACCTTGAATTGTTTGACGGTACCGTCGGTATCGGTTAGAGCGATGTCAGAACCTTTGTCATTCCATTTAAAACTTCCGGTACTTACAAAAATGCTGTCGCTTTTTCCCAGATATTTAGATTGGTGTTTAAAGGTTAGGTCGTTGTTAAGTGTTAATGCTGTGGCTATGCCTTCGCAATCTGCGCATGGCAATGTGCCTTGATAAGTGCCGTTCCAATCTAAAGAATTTTTGCTGGTGGCAGCGTCAGGCACTGGTGCGGCTTCCATTGCAGGTTCGGCAGGTTGGTTTTCCTGTTTTGCCTTGTCGTTGCAACTCATTACAAGCAACAAGCCAATTAAACTGAAGTTTAAAATTTTTCTTGTATTCATTGTTATTAGTGATTAATTCGTATTAAAGATACAATAAAAATTGAATCTAAAAAAACTCAATCTGTTGCTTTACATACGTTTAAAAATAACAAAAGGATGTTTTGCGATAAAATTTAACTAATGCTTAGGCCGTTGGGAACATTGGTATCATCCGGGTTAACAAAAACCAGTTTGCCGTCGGCATCCTCGGTCATTAAAATCATACCTTCGCTATCGATACCTCTAAGTTTTCGAGGCGCTAAATTAACCAATACAGTTACGCGTTTACCTATTATTTCTTCGGGTGAAAAGCTTTCGGCTATGCCCGAAACAATGGTTCTAATATCAATACCCGTGTCAACTTTTAAAACCAGTAATTTATTAGCCTTTGGCATTTTTTCGGCTTCTAAAATGGTACCGGTTCTTATATCGAGTTTGCTAAAATCATCAAAAGTAATCGTTGGCTTTTGAGGTTCGGCCTTTTTACCGGCAGCCTCATTAGCTTTTTTGCTTTGAAGTAATTTGTCTAGTTGTTGTTGAATGGCATCGTCTTCAATTTTTGAAAATAGCAACTCAGCTTCATTGATTTGATGGCCATTTTCAATCAAAACATCTTTTTCAGAAACATCATTCCAAAGTATCGCATTCAGATTTAAAATATGTTTTAATTTTTTGGCTGTAAAGGGTAAAAACGGTTCACTTAACACGGCCAATGCTGCTGCAATTTGAAGTGCTACAAACATAACAGTCTGGGTGCGGGCTTCATCGGTTTTAATCAACTTCCAGGGTTCTTCGTCGGCCAAGTATTTATTACCCAGTCTGGCTAAATTGATTAATTCCTGACTTGCTTCTCTGAAGCGATAACGCCCTATGGCGCTGCTGAGAACTGCCGGATAGGCTTTAACGGCTTGTAAGGTTTCGTTGTCTATTTCGCTGAAGTTGGTTGCCTGTGGTATAATACCGTTGTAATATTTGTGCGTTAGCACGACCACACGATTGATGAAATTCCCAAAAATAGCCACCAATTCACTATTGTTTCTGGTTTGAAAATCTTTCCAGGTGAAGTCGTTATCCTTAGTTTCTGGTGCATTGGCTGTAAGTGCGTAACGCAATACATCCTGCTGATTTGGAAATTCTTCCAGATAATCAGGTAGCCAGACAGCCCAGTTTTTTGAGGTAGATAATTTGTTGCCTTCCAAATTTAAAAATTCGTTGGCCGGTACGTTGTCCGGTAAAATGTAGCTGCCTTCTGCCTTTAGCATTGAAGGAAAGATAATGCAGTGAAACACAATATTGTCTTTGCCGATAAAGTGTACCAGCTTGGTGTTTTTGTCTTTCCAGTACAGTTCCCAGTTTTTGCCTTCGCGTGCTGCCCATTCTTTAGTTGAAGAGATGTAGCCAATTGGCGCATCAAACCACACGTAAAGCACTTTTCCCTCGGCACCGTCTACTGGTACGGGAATGCCCCAATCTAAATCACGGGTTACGGCGCGCGGTCTTAAACCATCGTCAATCCAGGATTTAACCTGACCGTACACATTAGGTTTCCAATCTTTTTGATGGCCCTTCAAAATCCATTCGGTTAAAAAATCTTCATATTGGTCTAATGGCAAATACCAGTGTTTGGTTTGTTTTAAAGTAGGCACATTACCTGTGATGGCCGATTTCGGATTAATTAAATCAGTGGCATTTAAACTGCTCCCGCATTTTTCGCATTGATCGCCATAAGCTTCAGGATTGCCGCATTTTGGGCAAGTACCGGTGACAAATCTATCGGCTAAAAACTGATTGGCCGCTTCGTCGTAAAGTTGTTCAGAAGTTTCTTCAACAAATTTGCCTTTATCATACAGAGTTTTGAAAAATTCTGAAGCCGTTTCGTGGTGAACCTTTGCGGTGGTTCGGGAATAATTATCAAAGGAAATACCAAAATCTTCAAACGATTTTTTAATAATGGCATGATATTTATCTACGATATCTTGGGGTGATACGCCTTCGTTTTTAGCCTTGATGGTAATAGGTACACCATGCTCATCGCTACCGCAAATAAAAGCCACATCATTGCCTGTGAGTCTTAAATATCGGACATAAATATCGGCAGGCACGTAAACTCCCGCCAAATGCCCAATGTGAATAGGACCGTTGGTATATGGCAAAGCTGCAGTAATAGTGTAGCGTTCAGGCGTATTCATAATAAAATAAGTACTTAAAATTTAAGGCACAAAAGTAATCAATTAAAGCCCATTTAGAAAAAAAATGTACTTTTACGCTATGCAGAAGATCCAATTAACAACGGGCATTATTTTGGGGTTGATGTTGATATCAATTCAAATTCTTTTTGCCCAAAACAACGCCCATACCAATACTATGAAACTCAAACAACCACCCTATTTAAAGGCAGGTGACACCGTTGCTATTGTAGCACCTTCAGGAATTCTTAACGGGCGCAGTGGAGAGATTGAGCGAGCCAAAGCGTTATTGAAAAGCTGGAACCTTCATGTGGTGATTGGAAAACACGTATTTAAACAAAACAATCATTTTGCCGGTACCGACGATGAACGCTGCGAAGATTTTCAAAATGCATTAGACGACCCAAAAATTAAAGCCATTTGGTGCGCGCGCGGTGGTTATGGTACCGTGCGAATTTTGGAAAAATTAGATTACACAAAATTTAGAGAAAAGCCAAAATGGATAATTGGATACAGCGATATTACAGCTTTGCACAATCAATTTCACAACGAAGGATTTGAAAGTATACACGCCATCATGTGTACCAGTTTAATCGATAAGCCCGAAGAATTAGAGCAAAGCATAGAAACCATGAAACAGGCAGTTTTTGGAGAAAAGTTGCAATACAAGTTAAAAGGGTCCAATTATAATAGATCGGGTAAAGTGAGCGCCCCAATTGTTGGCGGTAATTTAACCATGCTACACACCATGCTGGGTTCTAATACCAGCATTGATACCTCAGGCAAAATTTTGTTTATTGAAGAAATAGGTGAGTATAAATACCATATTGATCGCATGTTACAAAGCTTAAAGCGAGCCGGTTATTTCGATAAATGTGCGGGTTTGATTGTGGGTGATATGTCTAAAATGAGAAAAAACACAACGCCTTGGGGTAGCAGTATTGAACAACTCATTATCGATGCTTTGGCCGAATATAACTTCCCGATAGCCTTTAATATGCCGGCCGGCCATGAAAACGACAATAGAGCTCTTATTTTAGGCAGAACCATTGATTTAGAAGTTACCAAAGAAGGCAGTATCATTAACTTTAAATAAGTTTTTTCTTCTGAAGCAGATAGAAAGCTGATGCACCTATGGCATACATGAGTACATCTAACCAATCGGCTGTGTAGCGTTGACTAATTTTTGGCAGTAGCCACTCAAAAAATAAGGCGTAATAAATGGTAAGCGAAACAATGGCCGAAATTGGAATTATAAAATGTTGGTTGCTATAAAAGTATCGTAATAGTGCCAAAATTACAATTAAAACTATGGGCATGCACAGTAAATCGGCTGCGTAAAAATGTACCCAATTGGGCAGGTTGAGCTGAAATAGTTTTGCCAAATACAATAATAATCCGAAGACTAAAATACTTATTGTTATGGGATTTGAGAAGGTTTTCATGCGGCTGTCATTGCAAAAAGCCAGGCAATAAAAGCACCAATAGCCATAACGGCCGACCAGACATAGTAAATCAAATATCCAAAAACGCGCACGACAAAAAAACGATGATTTTTGTATTTATCCACCACCGAAAAACTGGTTTTTTCGTCGTGGTCGTGGTATTCTTGACGGCGTTTTTCAGATTTTTTATGCTCTAAATCTCTTCTTATTTTAAAGTTGATAAGCGTACCGCAATTGGTGCAATAGTCTTGATTGACATTATAAGTACCGCATTTTGGGCATTTAATTTTTCTCAAAGCTTATCTTGTCTTGATTGATTTACAAAGTTAGGGTATAATTTTAAAAGCCTGTGAAGTGTAAAAGCCTATTTTTTGTAATTTTAAGCATGGCAGAACATAATAAATTGGGCGACTTGGGCGAGGAGCTTGCTGTGGCGCATCTGGTTAAAAACGGTTACGATATCTTAGAACGCAATTACGCCTACCAAAAAGCCGAAGTTGACATAATTGCTCAAACAGGTCAAACCCTTGTAGTGGTTGAAGTAAAAACCCGGTCAACTGCCGATTTTGGAAACCCCCAGGATTTTCTAAAACCAAAACAAATTAAACGCTTAGTAATGGCCGTTGATGCCTATATTATTAACAACGATTTAGACGTTGAGGTTAGATTTGATATCATTGCCATTGTAATGGATGGCAATAAAATTAACCTGGAACATATCGAGGATGCCTTTTATCATTTCTAATTCCCACGAAAGTGGGAATCTTATACACGAAAGTGGGAATCTCATCATTATAAATGGCAATTCTTCCTACAAGTAAGTGTCAATATCAAGTGGAGATATTATAAACAGAAGTATTTCAACTCTCTGAAATCTTGATGTAGTTCATCGAAAACTGTAAGAAAAAACAACAAAAATGAATTAATTTTTGTTGTTCAACGATTATATTTTGAATTAAGCCGACATTCTTTATACTTTTCGAGTATTAAACCCCAAAATACTAAAATTATGAAAAATGCACACCTACTGCTAGCTTCATTTATTTTTTGCATACTCGCATGTACGCAAGAACCAATAACTGAAGATCAACAAATGTTTGAAAGAAAGGTTAAAGACGTCACATTACCATCAGAGGCTCCGTTAGAAGCTACAACTGAAACTTCTTCAGAAACCAATTTAGACGGTCATTGTTTCTCTACAAATCTTATTGCAGGACAGCACTATGTTGCCGGATCTGTTACCATTGACATAGACGGCGATAATTTAATTATTACTTACGCAACCAACGAGGACTGGACTATTGGAATAACACATTTACATATTGGAAATTGCGAGGAAGACTGGGTGCCACTTACCGGCTCCGGTAATCCGCGTATCGGGCATTTTGAATATACCGAACCGTATTCTTCAAGTGCTACAGAAGTTGTTTATGTGATTAGTTTAGAGGGCATCGGTGACACATTTTGTTTCGCTGCGCATGCCGAAGTTAAAGGTCCTACAGGAGGAGAAACCGCCTGGGCTGAAGGTATTCAGTTTTCGGGTAAAAGCTGGGCCATGTATGCTGAGGTTGATTTATCAGACTGCACAGCACAAGATGATGATGAAGATGATGAAGAGGAAGATGATCCTTTTACAGCATTTTAAAATTACTTGTAAAAATTCATCTCATCAAGATACTTCCAAACATTTTCGGGCAACATTGGTCTAACATTGTTGCCCGATTTTATTTGTGACCTTATTAGGGTTGAAGACAATTCAATCACCGGTGCTGTAATGTGATGTATGTTTGGATGGCTGTCAAATTGGGTTTCTATCTTACCATTAGAAATTCTGGGATAACAATAAATCTCATATTCCTCTAAAATGACCTCGTAATTTTTCCACTTGTGAAAACTTTTCAGGTTATCCTCACCCATAATCAGAGCAAATTGGTGCTCAGGAAATTTTTCTTTTAAATAGACCAAGGTGTTAACGGTGTAATTGGGTTGTGGTAAGTTAAATTCAATATCGCTTGGCTTGATATTGGCGTAATCTTTAGTGGCTAAATGTACCATTTCCAGCCGTTGGTAATTGTCGAGCATAGATTGTTTCACCTTAAATGGGCTTAATGGCGTAATCACCATCCATATTTGGTCTAAGTCGCTGTTTTCGGCCAAGTGATTGGCAATGATCAAATGACCCACATGAATGGGGTTAAAAGTGCCAAAAAACAATCCAATTTTCATCTTTACTAAGGAACAAAGTTTGAGACCAAACCGTAGGCTTCTTCTAAAGCGTGTTCTAAGGTGTCGTTGATGATGACGTGATCAAACAACGGTGCTGTTGCCAATTCTGCCGATGCTTTGGCAATGCGCATGTTGATTTTATCGGTGCTTTCAGTTTGACGATTTTTAAGTCTTATTTTAAGCTCGTCAATGCTGGGTGGTTTTACAAATATGGCGAGTGTTTGTTCAGGAAATTTTCGCTTAATACGCAATCCGCCCGATACGTCAATGTCAAAGATTACATTCTTACCTTCTGCCCACAGGCGTTCAACTTCGCTTTTAAGCGTCCCGTAAAAGTTATCCCGGTAAACTTCTTCCCATTCTAAAAACTCGTCGTTTTTAATTTTCTTTTTAAAATCTTCAAAACTTAAAAAATAGTAGTCTTTGCCGTTTTCTTCTGCACCTCTTTTTTCTCTCGATGTGGCCGAAATAGAAAATGCCAGATTTAATTCAGGTTGGGCCAGTAAGTGCCGCACAATGGTAGTTTTACCTGAGCCTGATGGTGCTGAGAATACAATGAGTTTGCCTTTTGTCATTATAATTGATTAATCTTCAAATCTAGTATTTTGGAATTTGGTATTTGATACTTGGAATTTGGAACTTGTATTTTAGTTTTAACCCTACAACACATTCAGCAATTGTTCTTTAATTTTCTCAAGCTCGTCTTTCATTTGCACTACCAGTTTTTGCATGGGTGCATGGTTTGATTTTGAGCCTATGGTATTAATTTCTCTACCTATTTCCTGAGCGATAAATCCTAACTTTTTACCGTTGGAATCGTCTGATACCAGTGCTTTTAAAAAATATTTCAGGTGGTTATCGAGCCTCACTTTCTCCTCAGTGATATCGTATTTTTCAAGGTAGTATATAAGCTCTTGCTCAAAACGGTTTTCGTCTACTTTTTCTTTTAAATCGGCCACGGCTTTTTCAAGGCGTTGTCTTACTGCTGCCATCCTATCGGGATCCATTGCCATGACCTGTTCTAAAATATCGGCAATGGTGTTGATACGGTTTTCAAAATCTTTTAAAAGCACCATTCCTTCATCATTACGGTATTGAATAATATACTGAAGGGCTTGTTCTATACCGGCTTGTATGTCATGCCATTCGTCTTCGTCTATATCTTCTCTTTCGGTGGTAACCACATCCGGTAAACGCATAGCAATAGTTAACAACTCGGCTTCAGTACCAATGGCCACTTCCCTGAGTTGTTTTATGTAAGCTTTTACTACTGCCTGGTTAATTCGTGTAGCTGTTTCTTCGCCGGTTAGCTCCATGTACAAGGAAAAATCTACTTTGCCTCTTTCCAATTGGTTGGCAATGCGTTTTCGAATGTCGAGCTCTTTTTCTCTGTACAATGACGGAATTCGGGTATTTAAATCTAAGCTTTTGCTGTTAAGCGATTTAATTTCAATAGAAATTTTTTTATTAGGAAGCTGAAGCACGGTTTTTCCGTAACCGGTCATGGATTGAAGCATACCAAAAGTATTTATAATGAAGTGCAAAGGTAATTAATTAACCTGAAGGATGAAGGGCTTTTTTACCTTTGAGATATTATGCGCGCATAAGAAAATATGTATCTTTGCATCAAACCAATATTATGTATAAAAAGGAGTTTGAAATTAGATGGAGCGATGTTGATGCCAATGCGCATTTGGCCAATTCTGCCTACACCAATTTTATGAGTCATGCCCGAATGTCGTTTTTTAACGATAACGGATTTACCATGCCCGAAATTGCCAAACATCAAATTGGCCCTGTAGTTTTTTACGAACACATGTACTACTTTAAGGAATCGTTTTTAGGTACGCCCATAACGGTGACCATTGAAATGGATGGTTTGAGTGAAGATGGCATGTTTTTTAAATTTCACCACGATTTTTATAATCACAAAGGAGAACATTTGGCGCATTGCGAGATGTTGGGCGGTTGGATTCACCTAAAAGAAAGAAGGTTAACTGCCTTACCAAAAGTATTATTAGATTTGGCACATCAATTCCCCAAATCTGATACCTATAAAACGCTCACTAAGGAAGATACCAGAAAACACGGTAAGAAACCGCAAAATTTAGTCTTGTAATTTAGGTTTTTTAGTTACCAGATATACCCCTGAAAAAATAAGTACCGCCGAAATAATTTTGATGAGATCAATGCTATCGGCACCCATGGTTATGGCAAAAATAGTGGCAATTACCGGCTGCAGGTAAATAAAAATACCCACAGTTGAAGCTCTTAAGTGTCTTAATGCTAGTGGGTTTAATAAAAAAGTTCCAAAAGTAGCCCCAACTACTACAAATAATAAGGAGGCATAGGCAGCCGGTGTAAAAATGGTCCAATCTATTTGCTTCACATCTCCAAAACTAAAAGGTAACATCATGATGGTACCAAATAAAAATAACCATTTTATAAAGGTAAACGGATGGTATTTTACGGTAAGTTTCTTTATCATAATGATATAGATACTGTAAGAAATGACATTAACCAAAATGAGTAAATTTCCTAATAGTACATTGTCACCAATTCTAATAGATTTGCCGTAAATACTCAGGATAAAAGCACCGGCAAAGGCCAATATAACCCCAGCAATTTTCAGTTTGGTGATAGCTTCCTTTAGGTAAAAGGAAGATAAAATAATGATGATAATAGGAGTAATCGATATGATTGCCGCGGCATTAATAGGTGTTGTAAGCTCCAATCCTTTTAAGAAAAACAACATGTTAATCACCACACCAAAAAACGCCGCAAACACAAAGGTGATAAAATCTTTAGGGGCTATTTTTTCTTTGGGAAAGAACGCTGTTACCACCCAAAATAAGGTTGTAGCACCGGCAATTCTTAAAAGTACCAATGCCGTAGACGATACAAAATTGTCGTTAATGAGATTTTTGGCAAAGGTAAAATTGATACCATACAATAACTGAACAGTAAAAAGTGCCAGTAAAGCGAAGGTGCGGTTAGACATGAAGTGCTTGTTTGGCGGCTTCCACTACCTTAGGGCTGTTACCAATAAAAATTTGTTGTTCTAACACCAACACGGGTCTTTTTAAAAATGTGTAATGCTCGAGAATGTAATGCTTAAAGTCGGCCTCTTTTAACGGGTTATCTTTTAACCCCATTTCTTTATAAAGTTTAGCACGTTTGCTGAAAAGTGTTTCATAGCTTCCGGCTAAGTTTTTAAGATTCTCCAGTTGTTCAACGGTTATAGGTTGTTCTTTAATATCCTGTAACTTTACATCTACCGGTAATTGTAAAGATTTTAAAATTCGTAAGCAGGTATCGCAGGTTTTAAGATAGAAAAAGTGCTTCATAACAGGTTAACAACTCAAAATTTTGACGCAAAAGTAACATCACTATTTTAATCAACCTAATTTACCGCACTTTTAAAAACTTTTCCAGTTCGTTAAATTCAATTAAAAACTCGGTATAGCCTTGGGCATAGGAGGCAATTTCGTATTTATTGTAGACAAAAATCAAACCCTGGTCGTTTAGCCCCATGTTTTCGGGCAGCTTAAAATCATCACCAAAAAAGTAGTCGTTTACGTTGCCTTCGTTTTTTATGACTTCAGCCTCAAATTTATTTTTAGCGAGTGTCATAAATTCTGCATTGAGGTCTAGAACATCGTCCACCTTTAAAATTTCACCTGTTTCAGTATTAAAATTAAAAAGCTTAATGTAATCGTTGCCATGGGCGCCACCTGTAAAAAGATAGGAATTGATAGCAATAGTGGTGATTAGTGGGGAGTTGTATAGCAATTCGCCCTCAATATAAGCTTCCCACGGAACGATATCTTCAGGAAAATCGGCTTTAAACTTTTGAAATTCTAAATTAAAATCTGAGATGGCCTTATTAACGTCGGTTTCCGGTGAGGGCTTTTCCGCAAAACTTATAGCGTTGACTATATAATTATTCACGGTTTGGTTAATTCGTTCGGCGGCAATATTATTATTGATAATAATAGGATAATCTACTTCAACCTTAACGCCATCTTCTAAGGCAAAGTGGGTGGTTTTAAAATCTAAACCTGTTTCGGTTCCGCAGGAAACGGTTAATATAGTGGCTACAAGAATGAGAACAAGTTTCTTCAACGGTTTATCGAGTTTGTTAAACATAGCTTAAAGATATTACATACATTTGACATCATCTAAGATACACGTAAATTTGTTTATGTTTTTTGATTTTTATCAGTTTTCAAAAACAGAACATTTTTAACTTAATTTATAAATAATATCATGAAATTTAACACCAAAACCATTCACGGTGGTCAACATCACGATCCTGCTTACGGTGCCGTGATGCAACCCATATACCAAACTTCTACTTATGCGCAATCAACGCCAGGCGGCCATAAGGGTTACGAGTACTCACGCACTCACAACCCTACGCGTAATGCCCTCGAGAGTGCCTTTGCCAGTATTGAAAACGGTAAACACGGATTGGCTTTTGGCTCTGGATTAGCGGCCATTGATGCTGTTTTAAAATTGTTACAACCGGGTGATGAGGTGATTTCTACCAACGATTTATACGGTGGTACCTATAGATTGTTTACTAAAATTTACGAAAACTTTGGTATAAAATTCCATTTTATAGGAATGGAAAACACCAAGAAAATTGAAGATTATATCACACCAAACACCAGATTGATTTGGGTTGAAACGCCTACCAACCCAATGATGAATGTGATTGATATTCGTGCTATTTCGACTATTGCCAAAAATAACAAACTGTTATTAGCGGTAGACAATACCTTTGCTACCCCTTATTTGCAACAGCCTTTAGAATTAGGAGCCGATATTGTGATGCATTCGGTTACAAAATATCTGGGAGGTCATAGCGATGTGGTGATGGGTGCTTTAATTGTAAAAGATGATGCGCTTGCCGAAAAACTATACTTTATACAAAACGCCAGTGGTGCTGTTTGCGGTCCGCAAGACAGCTTCTTGGTATTGCGTGGCTTAAAAACTTTGCATGTAAGAATGCAGCGTCATTGTGAAAACGGTCGTGCCATTGCCCAATTTTTAAACAATCATCCCAAAATAGAAAAGGTCTATTGGCCCGGTTTACCCGAGCATCCAAATCACGATATTGCAAAGGCCCAAATGAAAGATTTTGGCGGCATGGTATCTTTTGTCACCAAAGGAAACAATTACGCTGAGGCCATTAGAATTGTTGAAAATCTAAAAATCTTTACCTTGGCCGAGTCATTGGGTGGTGTGGAGTCGCTTGCGGGACATCCGGCCAGTATGACGCATGCCAGTATTCCAAAAGAAGAACGCGAAAAAACTGGTGTTGTAGATTCTTTAATTAGATTGAGTGTAGGTATTGAGGATATTGATGATTTAATAGCCGATTTAACTCAGGCCATAGGATAAATCTACTAATCTAAATAATAAATATACCCAAAGTTTAACCAAACCAACCAGTCGTTGGCCCTGTTAGAATCTAATTGGTGGTTGAGGCCGTCTACCCAGTTACTGCCGTAATATTGCCATCTTAAGTCGAGCATTAAATCGGATAGCACGGTGAGTTTGTAGCGTACGCCAACACTCCAAACAACAGACCAAACGGTTCCGTTTTCGTCGCTTATGGAACCTGGTCTCCAAAAAGAGTAAAAATTACTGGGATTGTTAATGTTATTATCTCCAAAAGTGGTAAATGCTTTAGGATTGTACCAAGTATGGTGCACACCTAAACTAACAAATGGCGCAAAAGAGTTAACTCTCGCGGCAAAAGCCCTAATACTATTTGGAAAATATTCCAGCTGCATACCCACATCAAAATTGTTGGCCTCTCCCGAGTGGGCCCTTAACCTATCGGCATTAACACTGGTTCTTGATTCGTCTACCCATTTTCCAAAATGGTTAAGTTCTGTTTTATTCCATGAAACTTCACTGCGTAATTTAAAGTGGTCGTTGAAATAAGTGTCAGTTGAATAACAGTTACAATCTGCTCTGTATGAAAAGTTAATATAGTGAATGATACCAATACCAATACCGGTATTTCCGGCGTTGGTTTCTAAATCATTTCTTACACCAAAATCAGATTGAAAGGCAACCGGACCAGCAATAACGCCAATTTCATGAGAAAAACCAAATTGGGCAAAAAGGTTATTTAAACCCAAAATAATGGCTAAACATGTAAATAACCTCTTCAAATTTAATATCATATGGTTTATTAGTTGAGGCAATAAAAAACAAATATATGAAAACGCAGTGAACCTCAAAATATTATTAATACAATCGCATATTTTGTTTACTTTATGCAGGCTTTAAAGTATTTTTATTATTTTAAAGAAATTTTGAGAATTTCAAAAAAAATGCATGCCGAAATTAAAGATACCTTATCTTTGCGCCGTGAAATTCATAATCATTAAATTTAATGGAAGATAAAATTAAATCCTTTCTTGATCTCGTGGCCGAAAGAAACGGTCATGAGCCGGAATTTATGCAAGCTGTACAAGAAGTTGCCGAAACGGTTATTCCTTACATAGCTCAGCATGACATTTACAATGGGAAAAATATATTACTAAGAATGGTTGAGCCCGAGCGCGTTATAACTTTTCGAGTTTGCTGGGTTGACGACCAAGGCGAAATACAGGTGAACCGAGGTTATAGAATTCAAATGAATTCTGCCATTGGTCCGTATAAAGGCGGTTTACGTTTTCACCCAACTGTTAATATGAGTATTCTAAAGTTTTTAGCTTTTGAACAAGTGTTTAAAAACAGTTTAACCACCTTGCCTATGGGCGGTGGAAAAGGTGGCGCCGATTTTGATCCTAAAGGAAAGAGCGACGGTGAAATTATGCGTTTTTGTCATGCCTTTATGAGTGAATTATTTAGACATATTGGTAATGATACCGATGTACCTGCAGGTGATATTGGTGTAGGTGCTCGTGAAGTGGGTTTCATGTTTGGGATGTATAAAAAACTAAGAAATGAGTTTACAGGTGTTTTAACCGGTAAAGGTTTATCATGGGGTGGATCTTTAATCAGACCCGAAGCAACAGGTTACGGAAACGTATATTTTGCACAAAGTATGCTCAATACCAGAGGCAATAGTTTTGAAGGAAAAACAGTTGTTATTTCAGGTTCTGGTAATGTAGCACAATACGCTGCCGAAAAGGCCATACAACTCGGTGCTAAAGTAATTACGCTTTCAGACTCTTCTGGTTATATCGTAGATTCAGAAGGAATTGATGCCGAAAAACTGGCCTATGTGATGGAGCTTAAAAATGTTAAACGCGGCAGAATTAGCGAGTATACAAAAAAATATTCGTCGGCTAAGTTTGTAGAGGGAAAAACACCATGGGGCGAAAAATGCGATATTGCACTTCCGTGTGCTACGCAAAACGAGTTGAACCATGAAGATGCTCGTACTTTAATTGCCAACGGCTGTATTTGTGTAAGCGAAGGTGCTAACATGCCGTCTACAAATGAGGCGATCAAAGAGTTTCATAAAGCCAAAATTTTATTTGCCCCCGGAAAGGCGTCCAACGCCGGCGGTGTGGCTACTTCAGGTTTAGAAATGACTCAAAACTCCATGCGTTACAGCTGGACCAGAGAAGAAGTAGATAGTAAATTGCAAGATATTATGAGCGATATTCATAAATCTTGTATTAAATACGGTACAGACGATGACGGTTACGTAGACTATGTAAAAGGTGCTAATATAGCCGGCTTTGTAAAAGTGGCCGATGCCATGTTAGCTCAGGGTGTGGTGTAACATTTTCAAACAACAATAATCCAAAGCTTCTGCATCCTGTGCAGAAGCTTTTTTTATAAATACATATCAATACAGCTTATATTTACGTTAGTTATAAATATCTTTGAAGTTTAATTTTAAAATGAAAAAGGCATTCTTTCTCGGTTGTTTTGTGGCGCTTTGCTTCAGTGCATTTGGGCAAAATTTCTCTAATCTTTGGGAAGCGCATTTTTCATATAATAAAATTGTTGGTGTTAGAGCAGGAGACAGTAAAATTTACGCAGCTTCAGAAAACGTGTTGTTTGTTTACGACACACAAACCAACGAGACCTTTAACATCACTACGGTCGATGGACTTTCGGGCGAGTTTATTTCGGCCATTGAATATAGCGAAGAATTTAGACTATTAATCATTGGTTATACCAATGGCTTGATAGAAATATATTCTGAGGCAAACGGTACCATCTTGCCGGTAGTTGATATTTTGGAAAGAGAAACCATAAGCCCAGGCCTAAAAACCATTAATCATTTTAACGAGCACGAAGGCCTCATGTATATTGCCACAGGATTTGGTATTGTGGTTTATAATTTAGAGAGCCTTGAGTTTGGAGATACTTACTTTATTGGTTTGGGTGCTTCTCAAGTCGCAGTTGAACAGACCGCTGTACTTAATGGGTTTATTTACGCCGCCTGCCGTGATAACGCTGCCATTAAATTTGCAGATTTATCCAATCCTAATTTGATAGATTTTGCCCAATGGCAAACCATATCGTCAGGTAACTTTATTACCATGGATGTGGTGAACAACCGTCTTTATACAACCAGATCCAATAATACTTTTAATGAGATTGTAAACAATACCTTACAATTGCGGTTTAGTTTTCCTTCGGTACCACGTGATACTAAGGCAGCTGGTGAGATACTTGTTGTAACTATTAATAACACAATTCTCCTTCTTGATGGTAATGGTGTAGTAACTTCGAGTTTTGGAGTCAACCCCGATTTCCAAACCACCTATAACAGTGCGGTGGTGTTCAGCGAATTTTTATACATCGGTACAGAAAACTTAGGACTTTTGAAAATTCAACTTTCCGATTTTAATAATATTCAAGCCATTTTACCCAATGGTCCATTAAGAAATGATCCTTTTAAAATCAATGCTTTTAGCGGTCAGGTTTGGGTAACTTATGGAGACCACACTGCTTTTTACAATCCATTTCCATTAAGATCACGCGGTTTAAATTATAGGATAGATGACACCTGGAATTCTATTCCTTTTGAAGGTTTACAAAACGCCAGAAACCTAACTTATATAGCTGCTAATCCTTTTAACAATAGGCAAGTGTTTATAAGTGCCTTTCAAGATGGGCTGTTGGAGCTCAACAATTTTGAGTCAACAGTATTATTCAACCAGACTAATAGTGGTTTAGAATCGCTCATCGACCCTAATGCGCCTAATTTCGTTAGCATAAGAGTTAATGGACTTTCTTTTGACAGAACCGGGAAATTATGGTCTATTACCAGTTTGGTGGAAAGACCTTTAAAGAGTTACGATCCTGCCACAGGTAACTGGCAAAGTTATAGCTTCGCTCAGTTGATTGAGAACCCCATTACAGGTGAAAACGGTTTTGGCGACTTGGTAGTAGACAACAACGGCACCAAATGGATTGGTTCTAAGAGAAACGGACTAATTGCCTATAACGAAAACGTAAGCGGTACTCCAATATTAAAAATTGACTCGCAATCTCAAAACATGCCAAACATTAGTGTTGAAGCCATTGCTTTAGATAACCGCAACCAGTTGTGGATTGGCACTGTAAATGGATTAAGGGTACTGTTTAACACGGCTAATATTTTTAATACACCCAACCCCAGTGTCAACAGTATCATCATCGACGAACGCGGTGTGCCAAGAGAGTTGTTGTTAGATGAGTTAATTACTGATATTAAAGTAGATGGTTCTAACAACAAATGGGTTGGTACATTATCTTCTGGAGTATTTTATTTTTCTCAAGACGGTCAACAAACCATTTTTCATTTTACCAGAGACAATTCGCCGTTGCCTTCAAATCAAATTAATGATATTGCAGTAGACGATGTCAATGGGGTGGTTTATTTTGCAACCAGCAGAGGTTTGGTAGCCTTTACATCAGGAAGTTCGGCACCGGAGGAAACTCTGGGTGAAGCCTTTGTGTACCCAAATCCGGTGAGGCCCGAATACGACATCCTGGGCGATAACAACTTAAACGATATTAATCGCGGTGTTAAAATTAAAGGACTCACAGAAAATGTCAATATTAAAATAACCGATGTAGAAGGCAATCTTGTTGCCGAAGCCCAATCGCGCCGAAATTTGCGCAACTCTCGAGCAGGATTTAATATGGCTATTGACGGGGGTATTGCTATCTGGAATGGCCGAAATCTGGCCAACAACATCGTAGCCTCGGGCGTGTATTTAATTTTAATAACCGATTTAGACAGTTTTGAAACCAAGGTGTTAAAACTGCTTATTATTAGAGGAAAATAGCCCGCTATGTTATCTAAAAATAAAGCCATTGTTCTTTCAAAAGTAAAATACAACGACAACGATTTAATATTAAAATGTTACACTGCCGAGCGCGGCTTGATAAGTTATCTGGTGCGCGGCGCCTATAGCAGTAAAAGCAAATCGGGTAAAATGGGTTATTTTCAGGTGCTGTCTCAGCTTCAAATAGAAGAAGATTTTAAACCCAACCGAAGTTTACAATACATCAGAGAAATTAAATCGCTCTTTATTTACAACAGCCTTCAAACTAATTTACACAAAAGCAGTTTGGCCATGTTTTTAGCCGAAGTACTCACCTCTGCTTTAAAAGAAGAATCTAAAAACGAAGACTTATTTAACTACATTAGTGGTAGCTTAGATTATTTAGACCATGAAACTGAGGTGGCTAATTTTCATTTGATGTTTTTGCTTCAGCTTACCAAATATCTGGGCTTTTATCCCGAATTACCACAAGAAACCACCACGTATTTTGATTTAGAAAGCGGACTCTTCACCAATCAGGCTGCGCTGTACACCATTGAAGGGTTGCAGGTTGAATTACTACAGCAGTTACTAAAAATGCCCTTTGAAGCCTATCCGCAAATAAAGCTCAATGCGCAAGGCAGAGTGGCTTTTTTAAATGTATTGCTCTTGTATTTTGAATTGCAACTGGGATATTTTAAAAAACCAAAATCGGTGGAGGTTTTAAATCAGGTTTGGCATTAAACCAAATCGCAAATAAGTATTAAAGTTTGGACTAAGCAAACAGAAGAATTGATTTTCCTCGTTCTTTCGCCCCAACCCTGAAGGGAGCGCTCGAGGAAAATCAATCCCTAATATTAGAGTAAATTAATTGTAATACGGTTAAATGACCTCTATAAAATGTAAGTTGTATTTCAAGCTTTGTGAAAATCTCAGTGGTTTATTTTTTCACCACCGAGGCACTAAGGGCACAGAGGCTTTTCTCTGTCTACCCTGTGTCTCCTCCATAGGCGGACACGTCTGTGTTATATTTTTTTACCACGAAGAGTAGCAAAGTCTCAGAACGAAGGAGTTTTTATATTTGAACACATAAATATATCTTCACTTTTTTTTTGCGTCTTAGCGTCTTGGCGAGCAACAACTAAATAGTCGGCGCATAGTCTTGTTGGTGTTAGGTTGTAGGCTGTAGGAGGTAGGTAGGTTTTTGAGTTTATGAGTTTGTGAGTTTATGAGTATTCACCACTCACCACTCACCTCGTTTTAGGTGGTAGGTAGGTTTGTGAGTTTATGAGTTTATGAGTTCATGAGTTTGTTAGTATTCACCACTCACGACTCACGACACAGAGTCGCAAAGTCTCAGAACGAAGGAGTTTTTATATTTGAACACATGAATATATCTTCACATTTTTTTGCGTCTTAGCGTCTTGGCGAGAAACAACTAAATATACCGCGCAAAGTCTTGTAGGTGGTAGTTGGTCGGTATTAGGTTGTAGGCACTAAGTAGCCACAAAATACACGAAAGTTTTAGTTTTCAATATAAAGTTACAGTTAGCTTATATCAAGCTCAGCCCGAATTTTTTAAACATTGGAAGAATAACTAATTAAAACCGCTTAATCGCTTTTTTGTGTAATGTTTGTCCGTTAGCCAAAGTTACTTTAGCGATGTAAGCTGCTTTGCTTAATTGCGATAAATTGTAAGTTTCGGTGTGGTGATTACCTTTAAGCTGATACACCACACGTCCCATTAAATCTACAATAGTAACTTCTTTAATTTGGTGTTGTTGCGACACCATAAATTGTACGTCGCCATTAGGAAGTTCAATGATAGATAGCCCCTGAGGAGTTAAACTCTCATCACCAATGTTCAAGCTTTCGCGGTTAAATACAATTTCAAAACGCTGATTAAATTCGCCTACTTCGGCAGTAAAATTGTAATTAGATTGGGTTAAATCGTGAGTTAAGTTTAATAAGTTATCCTTTAAAAAAATAGTGTTTGTACTCATAAATTCACCTTGTAACTGCGCAATGCTTATGGTAAAAACCGTTGGCACGGTAATGCTGTTGGTAAAACCTAAGGCAATCACTTCGTCCGGTCTTAAACTGTTGGGGTCTTTACCTTGGATGGCAAAAGGTTTATTGCTGTTCTCTATGGTTGAGTATAAACTGGCAAAAGTACCGGTTGATAGATTTCTTGGGGCGTCGTAGTACATGCCATCGTCAGCATTGGTAGCGCCATCTACATAAGCCACTAACATCTGGTTAAACACACCGTTGTCTGAGGTAAGATTGAGCCAGAGTTTGTCGTGTTGAATAATGTTTGATGCTCTAAAAAACTGGGTGTTGTTGCCGGTTTCTCTCATACTGTTGTTAAAGGTAACCGTTCCGTTGCCGGTGGCATTAACAAAAAAGCCCTGTCCGGATCCAATATAATTAGACGGTGGACCTCCTGAAGCACCGCCCGCTATATTTCCCGAACCAACGTTAATAATAGCATAATCATTTTGACTGAAATTTAAACCTTCATTACCGGGATTACTTGCCAAGGGTGGCGAAGCTTGAGACCATAAATAGGCTGCACCTGCAATGGTGCTAGAATTTTCATTGTATAATTCAATAAAATCAATTGCCGATGGATATGGGTTACCAATGAAGTTCCAATTTCTTCCGCTTTCATTTGCAGGATTACTAAATACATTTGCCACAATGTCGCCAGTATTAAAAGCGCCATTAAAAACTACTTGATCTTCTCTAGGAAATGATGGTGCATTAAATGAAGTGGCCGCATAACCAACCCCAGGTATTAAAATACCGGATGCTAATTGCCAAACATTGCCATCGTCATCAATGTCGTTATTTTCTGTATCCACGTAGTTTTGTGCTTCAAAATGAAATCTGCGATTGGCTGGGGTTAATCCAAAGGCATTCTCTGCCGTTTCATTAACTACGGGCGATGACCAATATGTATAATCATACCAGAAGTTTTTTACAGCGGTAAATTTTATAACAGATGAGCTTCCGCCATTAAGCGAAAAGCTTCCTGTATTATTTCGTTGTACAAAAGCACCACGAGTTTGAACAATTACATTACCACCAGTATTTATTACTGCATCATTAAAAACTTCAACGTAATAATTGTCTGTAATATCTAATTCGGCATTGACAATTAGGTTACAGGCAGAGAAACTTGGTGTTGGTGCGGCTGTAGCGTAATTAGCGTTTAAGACAGCTACCATACCTGAATCTGGCACTCCATTACTCCAGGTAAAGCCATTCCATATAGTTTGCTCAATTTCTATCCTAACAGCATCACTGGCCTGGGAGCAGGTTGAGGTGTTCTCACGAACTTCGCAGTAGTATTGGTAATTGTTGAGGTTAAAGGTGTTATTGATGATTAATTCATTGGTAGCAACACCAGAATATACAGCGTCATTTGATAATGGGGACCAAGATGTATCACCTGGAGCTAATCTAAACCATTGATAAGTTATAGAATTACCTGCTAAAAAACCTTCGGTGGCGGTTACTGATATGATAGCTTCTAAGCAATTGGTGTTTGTTAAAATGGGTGCTGTAACGCTTGGTGGTGTGCCTAATGAGAAATCGTAGTTGCCAATATCAGAATAATCTAAATCAGCACATGTAAAGCCCCAGTTTTGTATAACCCAGTCATCATTACTGTAGACGATATTAGGTTTAGTTGAATCTGTAGAACGAATAAAATTGGCGCCTCTGCCGTTTAAATTTAATGATGTTGCCCAACTCTCATTTTCATATTCACCCCAACTATCAATATGAGTTGAAATGTTATATAATCTGATATGATCATGACCAATATTGAAATTTCCATCATTACTAAAATTGATACTCACGCCAATTGCATTGTATATTTGATTTGCTCGGTTCGTGATATCATGTTCATCAGGACAATCCATGTTATTTGTACCCGTTGCGATAACATATGTTTGTTGATCTAACAAATCAAAGTTGCTTAAATTTATAATATAATTACTGTTCACAGGGGTTGAGCGTCCGTTGTTATAAAGTCGAACTGAATAATCACTCAAATTAACTGTGCTTCCAGTACCGTTGTAAATTTCTATAAATGTTAAGGAATCATCGCCGGAATCTGTTACTTGGCTTATAAAAAGTTCAGACGGTAAGGTTCCAGCCGAACCTTCGCAACTCGAAATATTATTATCAAGAAGAATAAAGGAAGTACTAAAACTACAACCGTCATTTAATTGAACAATTATAGAACCGCTGGTAGTAAGTGTCGTTGGAATTTGAACAACCAAATCCGTAGTTGACGATGACTCGACATCTAAAGATATACCATTAATTGAAGCCGTAGCGCCTGTTAAATTGCTTGGAGAGTTAATTGTAACATAAGTTCCTCTTGGTCCCACATTAGGAGTAATGGTTCCGGTTAACACTGGACATCCCGCAGTACCTTGCACATTAAATATATATGGATTATTACTTATGTCATTACTGTTGATGGTTATAGAACCAGTTCTAATTTGCGGTACTGTAGAGGTAGGTGAGAATTCAATTTCAAAAGAAATAAACTCTCCTGGTAAAAGCGTTAATGGAAATGAAGGGATGTCAACAAAACTAAATTCTGAAGGATTAGATGATATAATCGAGTTTAACTGAAGATTTGCAGTTCCAGTATTTCGCACAAAGTAAACTTTAGGATCAGATGTGTTTCCTAAATCTGTAATTCCAAATATAGTATTAAAGCCATTATTTGGAGCAGCACCGTTTGGTATTAATGCATTTGTATTTCTTTCAACTCTAATGTTTGGCACAGGCGTAAAACCTTCACCCGTAAGTTGCACATTGCAAGAGCCTTCATCTGCATCGTTATTGTTGATGGTTAAGGACCCGGTTCTTGTACCGTTAACGCCTGGAATAAATCTTAAGGTAATGGTTTGCGAACCGCTTGGCGTAATTGTAAATGGCGTTGCAGGTGGCGTAACCAATGTAAAATCTCCTGTGATGACTAAATTATTAATATCTAAATCTAAGCTACCGATATTTTGAATTTCAAATGAAATATCTGTGTTGGAAGCTAATGGTTGATTTCCGAAGTCTATAGTGTAACCACAATTTTGGTTGTTGCTATCTGCATCAACCAATTGTATTTCCGGTGTTGGACCTTGACAGTCGCTTGTATGCGAACCAAGATTAGTTACTGTGTCAATTGGGAACGCTTCCCATTCAGAAAGAGTAAATGAAGTTATAGGAGAACTTACATTTGCTCTGCGTCTTAAAGTAGTATTTTCCGCAAAATTTGCGTTACTACCAATTGTGCCGAAAACGTCGATATTAGTTCCTGAATTTGTTTGTAAAGCAACAACATCATTGCCATTAAAGTTTGTAACGGCGTTGTTAGTTACATTCGCTCCGCCGTAAATAGTTGCTTCAGTATTTGCTATAACGTAAGTTCCAAAAGAACCAAGAGTTCCCATGAGATTGTAAGATGCAGTAACAGTTGCACTGCCGTTTGAATATAGGGCAATTCTATAATTTGTTAAATCAATATTGTTTGTCGATGGGTTATAAATCTCAATATATTTATTATTACTGCTGCCTTCAACATATTCCGAAATAAAAAGTTCGGTACAATCGCCAGAATTACAACTTCCAGGATCAGCAACCACTATATCCAAAGTACAAGTGTTATCGGTAGCATCTGTGATGGTAACCGTCACATCACCATTACCTGCTGAACCATTTTGTAAGGTAAATGAACTTGTAGAACCATAGCTCGCAGTTGTTGGATTGATTGTGCCGCTACTTACACTTACAGTATAGCTTGTACCCAAGTCTGAACCGCTTGGATTTAAATCGAAAGTGATAAAATCGTCCGAAGCATCTGTATTGGTGCCGTTATCATTGCAGGCAATATTTGATAAATTGGCATTGGTGATGTTGCAGCCAGGGGTGCTCGGAATTAAAACTCCTCCTATTGCTAAACCATAATTTCCTGTTGTATTTGAGAAGAATCCCCAGCCTCCAGTAGTTGTTTGACCACTAGCGTAATATCTAAATGTGACTGTTGTTGTTTCATCAATGTTTTGTAAATCGACAATAGTACTTAAATTAATTTGAGGCAGCACTCGATTAGTTCCAATGGTAACCTGCGGACTGCCAATTAAAGTAAAGTTGACTCCATCCAAACTATAGGCAAATTGAGATGAAACACCAGGAGTTTCCACAAAAGTAGCTGTACCCGTTAATCTTGCGTCAATAGTTGATAATGATAATAAATAACCGGCTTCTGGTCTTAATTGAAATTGAAAATAATCAGTATTTGCTGTAGAAATTCCGTTGTTTTGAAACCCTTGAGTTCTAAACGAATTGGCTCCAGCACTTGCAGGAGCACCTTCACCTCTTGTTAATGTTGGAGACAGGTTTAGATTCGAGTCGAATATTTCGGCAGTTGAAGTAACAACACTACTTTCTCCAGTAAAATCCCAAGCAGCTATCTGCCCAAACCCCAAACCACAGGTCAACAGCCATACTAACAACAGTAATTTTAATCTCATGAGGGAACACGCTATTAATTAATTAAAAAAACAAGTTCACAAATATAGTAGAAATATCTAATAGTCAGATAAGTAAGTTATTAACAAAATGTTATTATTTTTGCCCTATGCAAGGCCCAAGAACCTATACAGTTGATGAAGCGCACAAAGCGCTGGAGCACTACTGTGCTTACCAGGAACGGTGTCATCTGGAGGTGCAAAAAAAGTTACAAAGTATGGGGATGATTCCCATAGCCATCGATACCATTATCAACAGACTTATTGAGGATAATTACCTTAACGAAACCCGTTTTGCCATGGCTTTTGCAAGGGGTAAGTTTAAGATTAAAAAATGGGGCAGGCAGCGAATCACCAGAGAATTAAAAATGCGGGATATTTCGGCGTATAATATTAAAGTGGCGTTACAAGAGATTTCAGAGGATGATTATCAAAAAACCCTTTATGCATTAGCCGAAAAACGTTGCGCCGCCATTAAAGAAACCAATTCTTTTAAAAAGAAAAAGAAACTGGTCGATTATTTGTTGTATCGCGGTTGGGAATCGCATTTGGTGTATGAGGTGGTGAGTGAGTTGGTGGATGGGTAAGGAGTTGTAGTTATTGAGGGGTGGAGGTTCCTTCGGTCGTACCTCCCTCGGAATGACTGCAATTTAAAGTTTGTTATGCCATGCCTTTATTCATTCGGTGGGCGAACGGCTGTAAAATTTGAACAGGCTCAATATTATATGTACACTGCAATAACTCTAACGAAACTATTCCCCTCTTGGGAGGGGTTAGGGGTGGGTATTGGTGTATGAGGTGGTGAATGAGTTGGTTGATGGGTAAGAAGTTGTAGTTATTAAGGGGTGGAGGTTCCTTCGGTCGTACCTCCCTCGGAATGACTTCAATTTAAAGGTTGTTATGCCCTGCCTTTATTCATTGGGTGGGCGAACAGCTGTAAAATTTGTACAGGCTCAATATTATATGTACACTGCAATAACCCTAACGAAACTATTCCCCTCTTGGGAGGGGTTAGGGGTGGGTTTTGGTGTATGAGGTGGTGCGGGAGTTGGTGGATGGGTAGTACTTTATTATTTAAACCGTAAATAAGTTTTAAAAATTTGTGTTGCCAATAAACGGCTAACAATAACAATAATCTGACAGTAAGAGCAATACATATAAACAACGCGTATTTAACTTTTAAAGGTATTTACCATTAAAAAATTATGCTATCTTGTTACAAATAACGCTACAATGAAAACATTAACATTTTATAGCATTCTGTTAATTTGTCTTACAACACAATCTCAAGATAATTTACCATCACAACAATTTTGGTCTCAGTTACAAAGTCTTTGCGGACAATCGTTTGAAGGCAAATTGATGACTCCCGAAAACGATGCACAGTTTGCCGGTAAAACTTTGGTAATGCATGTGCGCAGTTGTAGTGATACGGTGATTAAAATTCCTTTTTTTGTAGGTGATGATAAATCGCGTACATGGGTGTTAACCTATACTAACGGACTCATAGAATTAAAGCACGATCATAGACATGAAGATGGCACAAGCGATGCTGTTACCATGTACGGCGGTTTGGCCAGTAATACCGGTAAAGCCGGTTTACAAATGTTCCCGGCCGATCCATATACGGCATCACTTATTCCTGCGGCCGCTACTAATGTATGGTGGATAGGTTTGAAAGACAATGAATTTACTTATAATTTGAAGCGCGTGGATACGCCCCGACAATTTACGGTAGCATTTGATTTAACAACGGCGGTAGAAAATCCCGGTCCGCCATGGGGTTGGACAGAGGATTGAGTATTTTCAACCATTTCCCGCGATATAAACTACCCTGAGATAACGGCGAAGCACAGTCTATATTAATTAGTATAGCCATTATTTGATCATACCAGTTTCCTATTTTTAATGAATTAGTTATCTTTAGCTATTGTTATTGAATTCATTATTATTAGCTTATGAAAAACATGATAACAAAGACGCTTATTGTTTTAAGTGTTTTGGTGTTAACATTGGCAGCTTTTTTCTATGTGTCGCCATATCCGGGCGTATGGGTGATTAGATATTCATTTAATAAAATGGCTGTTGAAACCAATGAGAAACTCGAAGCATTTGTTCCTGCTCATATTAATTCTAAATTAGATATTTCGTACGATGATAATGATAGCGATGCCTTATTAGATGTTTATTATCCGGCTGATGTTTCTAATGACCAACTGCCGGTGATAGTTTGGACACACGGTGGTGGATTAATTTCAGGTAAAAAAAGCGATTTGGCAAATTACTGCAAGATACTTGCCTCTAAAGGATACACCGTTGTATCTATTGATTACACCATTGCACCGGAAGCTAAGTATCCTACACCTATCAGGCAACTCAACAAAGCACTGAAGTTTATTTCGGCCAACCCGGGCAAGTTTAAAGCAGATGTGTCTAAAATAATTTTAGCAGGCGACTCGGGTGGCAGTATGATTGCGGCTTCGGCAGCTGCTGTTATTACCAATAAGAGGTATTCAGAAGCAACTAAAGTGAAACCCGGAATACATGCCCGGCAACTAAAAGGGTTGCTATTGTATTGTGGTATTTATGATGTGAATGATTTAAATATGGAAGGTGATTTTGGCAAATTTCTAAGAACTGTTATGTGGGCTTATTTTGGGGAAAAGGATATCACCAACGATGCTTATGCAAAAACTGCTGCTGTTATTGATTATGTTGACAGCAATTTTCCTCCGGTGTTTATTTCGGCAGGTAATAAAGACCCGTTGTTGGAACAATCCCTACAATTCTCAAATGCACTAAAATCAAATAATGTACGTGTAGATACTTTGTTTTTTACTGATGAACAACTTAATCTCGGGCACGAGTATCAGTTTACCATGGACGCATACGGAGAACTCGCTCTCGAAAAATCGTTATTGTTTTTAGAAAGCATAACCAAATAGAGTGTTTGTGGTTTCTTCGGTTTAATTAGGAATGTTGTTTCGGCTTATACAACTTGAAGGTCTTTTGAAATTAAATTCAAATTATTCTACATCGTTAAAACTTATTTTGCTAAAAACAAGTGATAGATTTGACCTTAAATCATTTCCACTTCAAAAAAATGTGACTTGGAATATGAGTTAGAATATAAATAAAACCACCTTATAATAAACGTCTACAGATTAAAAACAGCGCCAAAATTAAAATAGAACTGGTTGTGAATTTTTTCGGCCGGGGTCAAGGTTCCGGTGTCGTATCGGGCAATGGGAGTACCAATTTCAGAATAAATTCCAAAGCCATTACTAAAAAAGTATCTGGCCCCAATATGGCCGCCAAAGTTTTTTAAACCAAAACTAAGTCCGGGATAAAAATCAAAATTAGGGTCTATATCCAGAACATTACCTATGTTGGCATTAAAACGCGCGCGTACATCTATTCTATCTCCAAAATCGGCATCAATGCTTTCGTTTACACCAAGGGCATAAGTACCTACAAAACCAAAGGAGATATTGTCGCCAACACCAAAATCGTAGGCGGCATTAATACCGGTGGCGTTGTCTTGAAGGTTTAAACCTATTTGAAATTTATTGTCACCTTTTCCGGTAAATGCCTGCGAGTACACTAAGGAGGCAGAAGCCAGCATGGCTATAAAAAGCAAGTTTTTCATAATGTGTATTGTTAAGGGGTTAAAATTATCTAACTGTTTCAATAAAACAAAGATAATATATTTTAGTCTTTTGAGCTATTTTCGTTTTGAGGCTCCTTATGGGTGTCATTTTCATCGTCGCTCATAAGCTCGTGTGTTACCTTTTTGTATTTGCCTTCCAGCTCGTCTATCACCGACTTATGCCACATTTTAACGCCAATAAAATAAGAGGCTCGTCCTATTAAGTGAGCGCCTACAGGTGCCGTTAAAATAATAAATAAAATAATGGCCATAACGCGCGTGGTTACCGAGGCTTCTTTAAAATAGAATGCCGCCGATATTAAAATAAGGCCTATACCTAAAGTAGCTGCCTTTGTAGTAACCGAAATACGCAAATAGGTATCTGGCATACGCACCAAACCAATGGATGCCAGCAGCACAAAAACGGCGCCTAAAGTTGCAAAAACTGCTATAAAGAAATCACTCATTTTTATTACGTTTTTCTAAATAATATGAAAATGCCACTGTGCCTAAAAATGCGATAAGTGCCAAAATCATGGCGATATCTAAAAATGTAGGCTGGTTGGTAATAATGCTATAAATACTAATGATACCAATACCTGTGGTAATTAATAAGTCTAAGGCAATCACGCGGTCTGCAATACTGGGACCAAGTAAAAACCTTACAAAGAGTAAGACCATGGCTACAGAAAGCACCGGTAGTAAAATATAATATAGATAATCGTATAAACTCATCTTAAAATTTCCAGCAGGCGTTTTTCAAAACCTTGTTTGATATCTTTTATAAATTTTTCTTTGTTAGAAAGGTACATGGCATGCACATACAGTACTTTTTTATCGCTTGAAACGTCCAGACTCAGCGTTCCCGGTGTAAGCGAAATAAGGTTGGCAAGCAGTGTAATTTCTATATCGGTTTTAGCATCGAGCGGTACTTTTACAATGCCGGGTTTCATGTAAAATTTGGGTGTTACCACATCAAATGCCACCTGAATATTGGCTTTGATTAACTCGTATGAAAAAAAGAAAAAGAAAAATACAATCTTGGGTAAAATTTTAAAGTACTTTGAATCGTTGCTGCTCAGAGAAGTTACCCAAAGAATAATAAAACTCAATATAAAGCCAAATAAGAAGTTAAGAAACACAAAACTACCTGTAAGGGCTACCCAAACAAAGGTGAGGAGTATATTGCTTAAAAAACGCTGGCTCATCATAACATTTAAATTCTAAGGTTTTAAAACCGCATTAATATAGGCCTGATTGTCTAACAATTCCTGCGCAATTCTTATCGACAAACGTTGAATATGTTCTGCGCCAAAACCAATATAAAGCGATATAAAAGCCAAAAATACTATGGGTACAATCATTTGTCTTTTTTGATGTTTGCTAAGAAGGCTGAAATATCTAAAATTGGCAATTCGTTTTAATTTTGGGCCTTCTTTCCAGAAAACTTCAGTCCAAAGTCTTGCTATTACAAATAATGTAATAAAGGTAGCAAATAAAACAGCACCAATAAGCCAGTAATTATTGGCATTAAAACTTTCGGTAATTAAGGCCAACTTGGGCCAAAATCCTGATAATGGCGGAATACCAACCAAAGACATTAACGGAATAATCATTATGAGCGACAGGAGTGGATTATTGTTATAGAGTCCGCCCAAATCCCGCATACTAAAAGTGCCTTTAATTCTATATATTAAACCACTCATCATAAAGAGGTTGGTTTTTACTACAATATCGTGAATTAAGTAGAAAATGGCTCCGGCAATAGCTGCCTCGGTATACAGACCAAGTCCGAGAATCATATAACCAATATGGCAAATGATGAGGTATGAAAATACTTTTACAATATTATTGTGTACCAATGCGCCAATTCCTCCCGATACCAGGGTTAAACCTGCCACAGATAAGATTATGAGTTCCAGAAAATCTTCGCCGACAAAAATAACCGTAAAAACTCTTATAAGAGCATACACACCAACTTTGGTGAGTAAGCCGCCAAAAATGGCCATGACAGCCGGCGGCGGTGTGTGGTACGATGCCGGTAGCCAGAAGTATAACGGGAACAATCCAGCTTTAATACCAAAACCAATAAAAAATAAAATGGCAGTGATTTCAACCAGACCTCGGTTTTCGATTTCGGCGACTTTAATAGCCAAATCGGCCATATTTAAAGTGCCTGCCAAACCATACAGAACTGCAATGGCTGTTAAGAAAATCATTGACGCCAAAATATTAAGGGTAAAGTACTTGATGGCGCCTTCCAGCTGTTTCTTTTCGCCGCCTATAGTAATCAATACAAACGAACTAATAATAATAATTTCGAACCAGACGTAAAGGTTAAAAATATCACCTGTTAAAAATGCGCCGTTTAAACCCAGTAACAAAAAGTGCAATATGGGTAAAAAACCAAATTTTAAACGGGCTCTTAAAATAGTCCCAACCGAGAAAATGGACACGGCAAATCCTGAAATAGCGGTCAGTAATACAAGTGTTGCAGCAAAGGTATCGGCTACAAAAGTAATTCCAAAAGGTGCTTCCCAATTGCCGGTCTGTATGGTTAAAGTACCCTCTTGCCAAATGGTAATAAAGAGCCAAACAGATACAATTAAAGCAACAATATTGCCAAAAATGCTAATACTTTTTTGAGCTTTTACACTGTTCCAGAAAAAGAGCAGGACAATAGCAAAAAACAGTTGTACAAGTATGGGATATAAAACAATATGCTGAATCATGAATATGGGTCAATTGAGTTCATTTGATCTAAATCGTCTGTTCTAACTACTTTAAACGCGCGCTTAATTAAAACAATGGCAAAAGATTGCAGACCGAAACTAATTACAATAGCAGTTAAAATTAGTGCTTGCGGAACCGGGTCGGCATAGGCCTCTATAAATACTTTAGACTCTTCAGGGATAATTGGTGGCAAGCCTTTGGTGATGCGGCCCAACAAAAATATAAGGATGTTGGCGCCATTGCCAATAAGTATCAAACCTATAATAAGTTTTACCAAACTTCGGCGCAGCATCATGTACAATCCTGCCGCATAAAGTAAACCCGTAACCACTGCCAGTAGAAATTCCATAATTAAGCCGATTCAGTTATGGTGAAAATGATAGTTAGCGACACACCAACCACAACAATATAAACGCCGGTATCAAAAAACAAAGCCGAACCTACCATTCCAATTACGGGTAAAGGGTCTGCAAACCATTCGCCGGTCATAAAAGGCAAATTAGAAATAAAAATAGGGGAAATGGCAGCAATAAACGCAATGATAAGTCCTACAGGCATTAAATAACCGGGATGAATGCGTAACAAATGTTTGGTCTCTTCAAGGCCGTTGGCAAAGGCATGCAACACAAACGCAATAGAAGCGATGAGTCCGCCTACAAAACCACCGCCCGGTAAATAGTGACCACGCAGTAAAATAAATACCGAAAACAATAGCAGCAGAGGCAGTAAATAATCAGAAGCGGTTTTTAATATTATGGTTTTCATCTATTATTTATTTCTGAATCGTTTAGCCAATCGTAATTTAATAAGTGAAAATACGCCAATAGCGGCAATTGTTAATACCGAAATTTCCATAAAGGTATCAATTCCTCTAAAATCTACTAAAATTACATTCACTACATTTTTTCCCTTGGCCAGCTTATAGGCGTTTTCTGCGTAAAAGCTACTAATTTCTGTGTTTTGTGGCTGACTTAAAACTTCTAATGCCAATACAGTAATCAATAATCCAAAGGTCAGCGATAATACTCCATCTTTAATTCTAACTACATTATTAGAGATGTTAAGGTATTTGGGAAGTTTATAAAGAATTAATACAAACAAAATTACCGTTAGTGTATCAATAGAAAATTGTGTCATAGCCAAATCAGGCGCACTGTAATACACAAATATCAAGCTAATTGCCAAGCCTACTACGCCCATCGACGCAACGGCACCAAGGCGCGACCTGCTAAAAACGGTGTAAATGGTGCCAACCATTAATAATAGTACTGTAAGAATTTCGTAAACGGTTAATCTTTCGAATGAATCGTAGTCAATTTCAAAACTAGTATGGTTGATGAGCGTATAACCCACCAAAACTATCAAGAATACTATGATGGTAGTAATGTAATGTCTCAAGTAGCCATTTTGGACGATCTTAGACCAGTAAATCGAAAAGTAACCAAAAGCATAAGCAACGGATTCTATAATATTTTGGGGTGAGATAAATTCAAAACGTTGCGCTAGTTTTTCAAGTTTTTCCGAAGGTTTCAGCAAAAAGTACAATAACAAGCCAATGGCAATAGTTGTGCCGCTTAAAGCCAGAATGGTATTAAAGCCATGCCATAGCTTTAAATGAACTTCACTACTATTGGCACCAAGAGCAGTAACAGCAGGTTTAATAAGTGCGCCTTCTATAATAATTGGGAATAACCCAATTAATATACCACCAACTGCTAAAATTAAAGGTGGTACATACAGTAAGTAACTTGGTGTATGAACCTTTTCAAATTGCTGTGGCAAACTACCCGTAAAGGGTTTTACACCTGCAACAAATCCGGCATATAACAATAAAATATTGGTAATAACAGCAATGGCTGTTAGAACCATGGCCCAGCTGCCAAAATGTAAAGTAGATTCGTAAATAAGGTCTTTACCTAAAAAGCCAAAACTAGGCGGAATCCCGGCATTAGATATAGCAGCCAGAATACCTGCAATGGCAACCGGCAGCATTACTTTGCGTAAGCCACTTAAAACAGCAGTATTTCTGGTGCCGGTTTCGTGGTCTATAATTCCGGTAACCAGGAATAAGCAGCCTTTATATAAAGAATGTACCAGAATAAAAACACATGCAGCCAATAAGGCGTCGGGTGTTCCAAGTCCAATCAAAAAAACCAAAATACCCAAAGCGGCTATGGTAGAATATGCTAAAATGCCTTTTAAGTCGGTTCTAAATAAGGTGTGAATGGCAGCGTATAACATCGTCACCGCACCAACAATGATAAGACTGGTTTGCCACAGCGGCGTGTCGCCTAAAACAGGTGTAAAACGTAATAATAAATAAATTCCGGCTTTTACCATGGTAGCCGAATGCAGATAGGTTGATACAGGTGTGGGTGCTTTCATGGCACCGGGTAACCAAAAATGAAATGGGAACTGGGCCGATTTGGTAAATGCTGCGCCAAAGATAAGCAGCACAATAATGATGTAATGCG
Source organism: Paucihalobacter ruber (assembly GCF_006494535.1). Classification (GTDB taxonomy): domain Bacteria; phylum Bacteroidota; class Bacteroidia; order Flavobacteriales; family Flavobacteriaceae; genus Paucihalobacter; species Paucihalobacter ruber. The sequence continues at coordinate 152,944 of NZ_VHIQ01000002.1, read as the reverse complement.
GACTATTGGCAATGATGTCTCTAGAGCTCAACATTTCTGCAATACTGTAGGTGCCACTTACATTTGCAAGAATTAGTGCACCGGTTAGCAGTAACAAACCGCCAAGACCCGTAATGGCGAGCGCCACCATAGCCGACTGTCTTGAAGATTGTTTATTGTTGTTAAACCCAATCAGAAAAAATGAGCTAATAGAGGTTAATTCCCAGAATATGAATAATGACAAAACATTATCAGACAACACCAAGCCCAGCATGGCTGCCATAAAAATACTGAGGTAGCCGTAAAATCGATCTAAAAATACATGCCCTTTTAGGTATGCAGCTGTATAGGCATACACTAAAAAGCCAATACCTGTAATCATTAATGAAAATATCAACGAAACGCCATCCAGGGTAAAACCCAAATTAACATTGAGTGAAGGAATCCAGTTGTATTGTGTGCTTATAATTTCGCCATTGCCTATTCTGCCAACAAATTGAAGAAAGTAAACAAACAAACCCAGCGGTAATAAGGCCGACCAGAGCGCATACTTTTTTTTAAAGTACTTGCCGGTAAAAACCAATACCAACGCAAAAATAAAACCTGACAGTACTGCTATAAGCATATGCAAAATTATAGCAACAAATATAAAAGAATTATAAATGTTTTACCGAAGAGATGCCTACAATTGTGTTATAACAGCTTAATTAATGCGTTATGAATTAATCAAATTTTTGTTGGTGTTAATAATGGCGCGGTTGTTTTTCCAGTCAATCCAATGCTGACCTTTAAGCCTTCTCATTAGGTTATCAACATTTCGCATTACAAAAATGTTATAAATGGCTTTGGAAAGATTTTTAGGATTTCTGGCGATGGCTCTTAAACTCATTGAAAATCCCGGAGTGATATACCGCATGTAATGCCAATAGCCTTCGGGCATGTAGAGTACCTCGCCGTGATTTAACTCGCAAATCCAACCTTGAGCCTTTTTAAGTGCCGGCCATTTGCTGTAATCGGGATTGGCAAAATCTATGTCTTCTCTGGTTATTAATGAATGTGGCACTTTGTACAGATGCTTATTTTGTTTTTGGTCAAACAACAGACACTGCTTTTTACCTTCAAAGTGAAAATGGAAAATATTGGCCAAATCAATATCGTAGTGCATAAAAGTGTAGGAGTCTTTGCCGCCAAAAAACAGCATGGGTAAACCTTTCATTAGTTTAAGCCCGAAATCGGGAAACGAAAAATCTTTTTGAAGTTGCGGGACTTCTTTTAAAATGTTCCAGAGAAAAATACGATATTTGGTTGGCTCGGCTTTAAGTAAGTCAACGTAATCGGCCATTTTCATTTTGGCGTGGGGTTCGTTAAAACCATCTTTGTAATCTACAGGTCTGTCGTCGTAAAGCGGAACGGTTATTTCACCGGCCACTTCTTTCATATAATCTAAATTCCATTTAGAGTAGGCAGGCCAATCTTCAATAAAGCGCTCAATTACCACCGGTTTTTGTGGCTTAAAATATTGCTTTATAAACGCCTCTTTACTAAGCGTTTTAACGCGAGGAATTTCTTGTAGATTCAACTTTTAAAAAATTAAAGTTAAGCAAACAAAGTTAAGAAAAGGTTACCAAATTGTATAAAATTGTGTCTTATAAATTTACTTAAAATTATATCGTAACCCGAAAAGTACATTACTGGGAGGCATGGGCACAAAGCCGGTTTCAATGTAGTCGGCATCAAAAATATTGCTGGCGGTAATGCTTAACTCTACATTTTTTAACTGAAAAAACACAGAAGCATCCCAAACATTATAAGTTTGTCCTGTGGTACGTTCGGCGTATTTATAAACAATGTTTTGGCGCACATTTTTAGATAATTGTGAGCTAAATCTTGTGGTATATTGGTGTCTGAGTGTGTTAAGTGAGTATCTGGATAAATCTTCATTTTGATCCAGAATATTATCGTCTAAATAGGCATAACCAAAATTGATACTTTGTGTAAAACCTTTTAATTTAAAATTGTAGGCCGCATCAAATTCGAAACCTTTGGTATTGACCTCGGTGATGTTGGTGGCCGTAAAAACAGCGTCGTCTACATTAGGTCTAATATAATCGATGAGATTAGTAGCATCGCGGTTAAAAACAGCTAACGACACCGAAAATATAGGAGTTACATATTTAATTCCAATTTCCTGCGCAAAAGCTTCTTCGGGTTCAAGATCAGGATTGCCCTGCGTTGCGGGATCGCTGTAAAACAAATCGGTGTAGGTTGGGATGCGATAGGTATAACCAAGGTTTCCGTAGGTTCTTAAGTCTTTGGTAATTTGAAATCCGACGTCGATACCAGGAAATGCATGAAAGTTGAAATCCGAAAAATAGGTTAAAGCCACTCCCGGCGTGATGTCAAGTTTGTCGTTGGCCAATTTGAACAGATGTTCTACAAAAATATTAGCCATAAACCTCTTGCGTTCACCTAAATTGTTACTGCTAATTGATATGTGCGATAGATCTACCCCAAAACCTGTAACACCTGCTGTTGAAGTATAAGAAGCATTGGCTTCGGCACCAACTTTATGGGTGATGTGAAAGTTTCTAAAAAATGTGGGGTCGTCACGTCTTAACAAGAACATATCTTGGTTTCGTTTCCAGTAAACTCTGGGTTGAATTTTTAGTTTTTCTGACTGGAACTTGGTGGTGAAAGCAACAAGACTATTCTGGGTTTCTTCGTATTCAAAAAAAGTGGGATTGGTGGTGTAGAAGTTCTGAGCTCCAAATTTCCGATCAAAAAAGGTGGCAATCATTTCAATGGGCTGATTGTTTTTGTTGAATACACTTTTTAAGAAATAATTTGAATTATCATAATCTGAATTGATACGATAACCATCCGAAGTGACTTTACCGGCATGTACCAAATGCGATGTATTGTTAAGCTCACTACCCACAGTAACCGAAGCATTCAACTGACCGAAAGATCCGGTTTCAATATTGGTTGAAACTGTGTTAGACAACTGGTTTTTGGTAACGATATTAATGGCTCCGGTAAAGGCATTTTGCCCAAAAATACGAGCGGCAGGACCTTTAATTATTTCGATGCGTTCAATCACCTCTATTGGCAAGGCAGCATTCATGGTATGATGACCGGTTTGCGAATCGTCCATTTTAATGCCGTCAATCAACAGCAAGGTTTGATCAAAACCGCCACCTCTAATGTGCAGATCGGCCTGGCTGCCACCGGTACCTCTTCTTCTAATGTCGACACCGGCAAATTGTTGTAATAGATCGGCGACGTTAACGGCCGCACTGTTTTTAATATCGGCCGCGGTAATGACAGTGATGGTTCTGGAGTTTTCTTTAAAAGGTATATCGATACGGGTTGAGGTAATGGTGACAGAATCTAAACTTTGTGAAGGTAGATTTTGGGCCTGTATTTTTAAGACAGAAAAATTAAAGATAAGCGCTGTACCAAGTAAGATTAGTGATCTCAAGTGTTGTTGTTTTTTTGGCAAAGATAGAATTAATCTAAACAAGCAAAAATGTATTGGTTTGAAATTAAATTGTATAAAAATTATTGTTTTACGATAATTTTATTACATTTGTTATCGTTAAACGATAATTTTAGTATTATGAAAATAAAAATGTTTGGAAAAAAATCTGTTTCTGCGGTATTGTTTTGGTTGGTTATCTTGTGTTTGTTTGGGGTGTTAATGTTAACTATTAATTATTTTCCAAGACTTTTACAAAAGGAATCTTCCCTTTTATTGTTAAGTCTTCAACCCTTAATTAACTATTTTGCCTTACTTATTCCGTTGGCATTGCTCTTTTACTCATTTCAAAGAAAGACTTTGTTTACGCGACAAAGTATGAGGTATTTATATTTATTCGCTTGGTGTAGTCTATTTGCAGCCGTTTATAATTTTTACGTTGCATTATCTTTTTTTGAAGTGGGATTCTTGGAAGCATTTTTTCTTCATTCATTTTCAAATTTAGTGTTGATGGTTTTTGCATTGTTTGTGGCTGCTATTTTTCAACAAGGTTTTCAAATTCAAACCGAAAACGATTTAACCGTATAGACATGAAAACTTTTAGAATTATTATTTCAGTACTTTTTTCATTATTGGTTTTAGCCATTATAAGTAATTTACTCATATCAACATTAGGATTGTTTTTTAATATTGATGTGTTATTTACAGGAAATTATTTTAACCAGAGTCCTTCATTAAATATTAAGCTAATTTTTGTTTTTAAAGCTATCGCCTTATTAGCTTTTGTTTTTGGAGTATTCGTTCTTATTAGTAAAATCAATATTGTAGTAAAGAGAGATTTTTTTAATGATAAATTAATAAGTTGCTTTGAAACATCCGGAAAATTATTTTTAGGGGCAGGAATTTTAGGAATAATTACCTCAATAACCGAAATTGTTAATCGGGTTCTTTTAAATGATCTTAGTCACCAAGTTTATTTGAATATTGATTCTAAAGGTTTATATATAATGCTCATGATTTTGGGTTTGTTTTTTATACTTTTTTCCAAAGTTCTGGATAAAGGAAGAAAGATTCAAACCGAAAACGATTTAACCATATAAGTATGCCGATTGTAGTAAATCTAGACCTAATGCTCGCCAAACGAGACATGAAAAGTAATGAATTGGCTGAAATAGTTGGTATTACAACCGCAAATCTCTCCATTTTAAAAACCGGAAAAGCCAAGGCCATGAGGTTTTCTACGCTTGAGGCCATTTGCAAGGCATTAGATTGTCAGCCAGGAGATATTTTGGAATTTGTTGAAGAAGACCCTATCAAATAAACCAATGCTGTAAAACAGAGGCTGAACTTAATTTTTTGCTCATAATAAAGGCATTTGCGGGATTTGTTATATTTTTAAGCAAAAAGAATAAAAATTGCAATTTAAAATTTACAATCTTGTTGTAGCGGTATTGCTTATATCAAACACTGCTATGGCGCAATTAAACGCCACACTTATTGGAGATGCCATAGATCAAGGCAATAATTGTTACACGATTACTCAAAATTTACCAGACCAAACAGGTGGTGTTTGGTATGATAATCCTATTGATTTTGATTCGGATTTTACCATTAGATATCAAAATAACTTCGGATTTTTAGATGCCAATGGTGCGGACGGTATGGCTTTAGTTTTTAAAAGAAATTCTAATCCGCAACTCGGTTTTTCTGGTGGAGGATTGGCATATGCAGGAATATCACCATCTTTGATTATAGAATTTGACACTTACCAGAATACCGATTTAGGAGATCCTGCCTGGGACCACATTTCTATCATGAAAAACGGAGATCCAAATCACAATAATAGTGTGAATAATTTATCTGGACCTATTCAAGCGAGTGCTACAAGTTTAAATATTGAAGATGGAAACTTTCATGAAATAAAGATAGAGTGGCTAGCCGCTAGCAATACTTTAATGGTTTATTTTGATTGTGTTTTGCGTTTAACTTTGAACCAAGACGTAAAATCAACTATTTTTTCTGGTGACGATACCGTGTTTTTTGGCTTTGTAGGTTCTACAGGCGGATTAACTAATGTTCATGAGGTTTGCTTTAACAGTATTTCGTTTGTAGATAATCTGCAACTTCAAGACGATTTTATTTGTTTGGGATCTTCAAAAGTAATTGATGCCACGATTCCGAGTGGTGATTCTTACTCATGGACTCCAACAACGGGAATTAGTAATCCCAACATTGCAAATCCTGAATTTTCTCCAACCACCACCACCACGTACACAGTAACCATAAGTGATATTTGTGGAGACACCACCGTTGAAGAATTTACGTTATCTGTATTTCCGGTTGAAGACCCTGTTTTTAATCCTGTGTCACCTATTTGCGAAGGCGCTGCTATAGCGGCACTGCCTGTTACTTCGTTAAATGGTATTTCGGGTAGCTGGTCGCCCCAATTAAATAATACCCAAACTACTACTTATACATTTACGCCAAATGCCGATGAGTGTGCTGTTGAGGTTGAATTAACCATTGTAGTTATTCCTAGCATTGCTCCGGTTTTTGATTCTGTTGCTACCATTTGCCCCGGAGAATTTTTAGAGGCGCTTCCTACCATTTCAAATAATGGTATATCAGGGACCTGGTCGCCCGAGTTAAACAACACTGCTACCACTATTTATACCTTTACACCAAATCCAAATCAGGGTTGTACAACTACGGCTACCTTAGAAATTACTGTATCAGATCCTATTATTCCAGTCTTTAATGAGGTTGATGATATTTGCCAAGGACAATCATCAAACGGTCTTTTACCTATAGTTTCTAATAATGGCATTAGCGGTTCTTGGTTTCCTGATTTTAATAATACAGAAACGACGACTTATACATTTGCACCAGATGCCAACCAGTGTTCGATTGAAACAACGCTTACCATTGAGGTTTTACCCATTGCTGAACTATTTGTAGAAGTCGAAGTTATTTCGGCACCGTTTGATGATAATCAAAGCGTTAGAGTTGTGGTTAGTGGTGGTACAGGAAATTATGAATACAAATTAGATAACGAAACATGGGTACAAGAACCGGTTTTCACGCGAATTTCAGGTTGTGAGGATCATTTTATTGCAGTTAGGGAAACTTCAGGCTGTAGTAATACCGCCATAACAACTTTCCTTATTTTAGTATACCCAAAATTTTTTACGCCTAACGGTGATGGGTTTAATGATGTTTGGAACATTGCCTGTTTGAGAGACCAACCCAATGCAACCATTAGTATTTTTGATCGATATGGTAAAATTCTAAAAGTTGTTAACCCGGCGCTTTCCGGTTGGGATGGCATGTATAATGGCGAGTTAATGCCAACTAACGACTACTGGTTTGAAGTTAGGTATTTTGGTGAAGATGACTTGCCAAGGTTATTTAGATCTCACTTTACTCTAAAACGCTAATATATTCAATTTTATGGCTGAACATGAACAGTTTAAATAAAAAATGCGAAGTATTTACTTCGCATTTTTTATTTATGATACCTAAGTTTTTATTCTGCCAGAACAATGACTTTGTTATTTTTCATTTCTATTGTTCCGGAATTGATTTCGAGCCAGTAGCATTTATCTTTTTTAATAAATTTTCCTTGATTTACTTGATCAAGCTGAATGTCACCTTTTATTTTAACGTATCCGCTTTTTAAAATTGACACCACCGGTGCGTGATTATTAAGCATCTCAAATTCGCCGTTTAATCCGGGTACTGCAACCGAGGTTACTTCTCCGTTAAACAAGGTGGCTTCTGGTGAAACGATTTCTAAATTCATAAGCTTAATTTAACAACTGCTAATTTTAGTTTTCAGCCAACATTTTTTCGCCGGCTTCGATGGCTTCTTCAATAGTTCCTTTTAAGTTAAAGGCTGCTTCCGGCAGGTGATCTAACTCACCATCCATAATCATGTTAAAACCTTTGATGGTTTCTTTAATGTCAACCAATACTCCTGGAATACCGGTAAATTGTTCTGCTACGTGGAATGGCTGCGATAAGAAACGCTGCACTCTACGTGCTCTTGATACGGCCAGTTTATCTTCTTCAGATAATTCTTCCATCCCCAAAATGGCAATGATATCTTGTAATTGCTTGTAGCGTTGTAATAATTCTTTTACGCGTTGTGCGCAGTTATAATGTTCGGCACCTAAAATATCGGCCGTTAAAATTCTCGATGTAGAATCCAATGGATCTACGGCCGGATAAATACCTAACTCGGCAATTTTACGAGATAATACGGTTGTAGCATCTAAGTGGGCAAATGTTGTAGCAGGAGCTGGGTCTGTTAAGTCATCTGCAGGTACATACACCGCTTGTACAGATGTAATAGAACCGCGTTTTGTTGAGGTAATACGCTCTTGCATGGCACCCATTTCGGTTGCTAAAGTTGGTTGATAACCCACCGCAGAAGGCATACGTCCAAGAAGTGCAGATACTTCAGATCCTGCCTGAGTAAATCTAAAGATATTATCTACGAAAAACAGTACGTCTTTTCCCTGACCTTCACCGGCACCATCACGGAAATATTCGGCAATTGTTAAACCTGACAAGGCTACACGCGCACGTGCTCCTGGAGGTTCGTTCATCTGTCCGAATACGAAAGTTGCCTTAGATTCTTTCATTAATTCCTTATCTACTTTGGTCAAATCCCATCCACCTTCTTCCATAGAGTGCATGAATTCTTCACCGTATTTTATAATGCCTGATTCTAACATCTCGCGCATTAAATCGTTTCCTTCACGAGTACGTTCACCTACACCGGCAAAAACCGATAAGCCACCGTGACCTTTGGCGATGTTGTTGATTAATTCCTGAATCAATACTGTTTTACCTACGCCGGCACCACCAAATAAACCAATTTTACCACCTTTTGCGTATGGCTCAATTAAGTCGATTACTTTAATACCTGTAAACAACACTTCGGTAGAAGTTGATAAATCCTCAAATTTTGGTGCTTCTCTGTGAATTGGTAAACCGTTTTCACCTGCTTTGGGTAAATTTCCAAGGCCATCAATAGCGTCTCCAATTACATTGAATAATCTTCCGTACACTTCTTGACCAATAGGCATTTGAATAGGAGCACCGGTGGCAATCACTTCTGTACCTCTGCTTAAACCGTCAGACGAATCCATGGCAATGGTTCTAACAGTATCTTCACCAATGTGAGATTGTACTTCCAAAACCAATAAAGAGCCATCGGCTTTTTTTATTTCTAAAGAATCGTAAATTTTTGGAAGATCAGTACCGGAAGCAAATTCAACATCAATTACCGGACCTACAATTTGGGCAACTTTACCTGTAAGTTTAGACATTACTTATTTGTTTATTATTATGCTAATTAATTAAACAAAACCCGTCTGGATTTCGCGCTGCAAAGATAGCAGTTTTTAGTTTATAATAAAGTGTTTTTTATTTTTTTGAAACATAAAAAAACACCTCTGGAATAGAGGTGTTTTATACTTGTATTTTACACTGAGTTTTATTGTAACAATGGCGAATAGTTTGTAGGGAAATCTCCTACATTAACTAAATTACCCGATGCTTCAAAATTTGAACCGTAGGCCAGGTCAATGGCTTTCATAAACTCGTTAGCTATTAAGGCGTAACCTCTGGAGTTTGGGTGAACACCATCTAAAGAAAAAGCACCACCGGTAACCAAACTGGCATTAAGTATAAAATTACCTGAAGCAATGCCGCCTTGCGAAAGTTGTGTAAGCAGTGCATTGGCATCTACAAGCGCCAAATTGTTTTGCTGAGCAATATTACTAATGGTGGTATTAAAATTTTGAGTAGCAGTTGCCACTAATTGTTGCTCATTAGGAGTTAAGACCCATCGATCTGCCAGTGGAACGGCCACTCCGTTAACAGATAGAGGGTTGTTAGGGTCTGCTAAAGTGCCAATAAAACTTGCCGCCGGAAGCACTACCAAATCATTTGCTGTTGCTTGTCTGAAGTTTGGTAGACCAAGACCACCTAAGTTTGTGAGATCTTCATCTACAATTACTACTGCATTACGGCTAGAGGCTGTAAAATTGATGGTTCTCGCTGCTCTTTCATCTGCACTTATTAATCCGAATTGTTCGGCTTGTAATAAGCCACCGTTATATGGTGCATAAGCATTATTAACTGCCGCGGCGGTATTGGCATCCAAAGGTATTGGGTTATGTGGTACTGTTGTAAAATAGGGAATGGTAGTAACATCAGGAATGTTAGCTACTACACCTTTGGCGCCATTGGCCGTTAAAGCAGCGATGTATTGGGAGTAAACACTTGCAAAAACATTACTATCGGTGATATCGTTACCGCCGTAAGTTGCCGGATTTAAATTTCCTTGCTGACTTACGCCAGAACCACCTGAGGTGGCAAATCCAAGCACATCATTATTACCTATCCAAAGACTGAAAAATGTTGGATTTTGGCCAACTGCATCGGCGATTACTGTGCTATTTGGGCTGGAAGCCATTCTAACGAAATAAGGATTAGCGGCTCCCATAGCAACACCGGCAATATTACCGTAGCCAGGAGCAGCCAAATGAAAACTTTTTGCTCCCGGAACTCCCATATTATTGAAAGGTCCGGTTGGGTTATTCACGGCTAAATCGGTAGTAACGGTTACTGGACCAATAATAGATTCTAATGGTACCGGGCCGGCACCGCCAAAAACTAATCTGGGTTGCAAAATTCGCTGCCCGCCAATAGCTATACCACCAAAGTTGTCGTTCATAAGTGGTTGTCTAAAGTTGCCACCACCAACAAGCGCAAATTTTTCGGCTAGCGTATTTGGAAATGAGTTATTTTGACTCGCTATAAAGAGTGCGTTATCTTGAAATCCTGCAGTAAGAGAATTTCCAAGCGTTACAAAGTTTGAGAAATTTGCTTCTCCCGCGGTTAAATCGGGCAAGGTTACTATTGGTTCACCTGAGTCGTCGTCATTACTACATGCTGTTAAACCTATAAAAATGAGTAACAGCCAGATATATTTTACTTTAAACATGATATTCAATTTTTTTATAAGTTGTTAATGGTTAATGAAACATAGTATTGAGAACCTATAAAACCGGTACCAAAAGCGGTGAAGTACTCATCTTGTAACAGGTTAGTGGCACCAACCTTTATAGTCGATTTTAGCGAAGGAATTCTGTAATTTACCTGCGCATCTATTACATGGAACGCAGGGACATCGCCATCACCAAATGACGCTTCCCAGAAGAAAGCATCACTCCATCTCCAGGCCACATTAAATCCGAAGTTTTTAAACAAATCTGTATTGCCAAAACTAGCTTTTACTCTATGCTCTGGTGTGTTAAAACTTGTACGGAAGTCCGGATTATTTTCTCTATCGAAATCTAATTTGGCGTAGGTATAATTAACACCTAAATCGTAGTTTTTGAAGATTTTTGTACTAACACCAACAGCGGCTCCGTATGATTTAACCTCAGCGTCAGAATTGGTATAGGTTTGAAAAGCTTGAAAATCTCTGTTTGCTATTGCAGCTATGGCCAAAGGTGTACCATTAGGTAATGTTTGCGTTAAAGCAACGTCGCCATAGAATGGTGCAATTACTGTTTCATTTGCTAAGAAGTCCTGATACTGGTTGTAGTAAGCAGAAGCGTCAACGATTATATTATCTAACTTACCACGATAACCAACTTCAAACGAAGTTACTTGTTCCGGTTTCACAAAATTTGAATTGGCAACTTCTAAGTCGGCCGGATTTGTCGAAGCTCCAAAGGCTTGTACAGAAGAGAGAAAAAATGAATTGGTATAAGCGCCTAATCCACTAAAAGCAATATTAGACTGACCTGTAATGGCGGTACCTGCCGGACTTAAATCGTAGTTTCTAATATCTCTTTCAGGATTGTTACTAGCACCACCCACAAGAATGGCTCGACCTACATCCAACCCAATAAATAAATCCTGGGTTGTTGGGTTTCTGAAACCTGTTTGGAAAGACGCTCTAATGTTATGGTTGTCGTTGATGGTGAAACCAGCCGAAAGTCGAGGAGAGAAGAAGCCATCAAATAGCTCTGATTTGTCATAACGAATAGAACCGGTAAGTTTTAGCGCAACATTATCACTTAGGTCTAATCGCTTTTGAATTTGCGTATACACCCCCAATTCTGAATAGTCAATTGGTCCATCATTGTCGGTATATATGGTTCCAAATGAGTTAAGCACGTATTCTCTAAATGATCCACCAACTTGAATTTCGGCAAAGTCAATCAGGTGGCTAAAATTGTAATTATAGTCTACGTGATAAAACTTAGAATTGTCTTGAAATTTAGACCCGGTTAATAAATCAGGATCGTTAGTAACCTGATTAAAAGCAGCCTGGAACTCCGGAGTACCAGGTATTAATCTGCCTGTATCGGCTTGTGCTCTTGCCGCTGCATGTGCCTGAGTTTCGGTAGCACCGCCAAAGGTAGCTGCTGCAAAGGTTTGAATGTATTCGCCAAACCATTGTTGGTCTGGTTTCCACTGGCGGTTAATGTTGATACCGGTAAATACCATATCGTATGAATCTCCTGCTTTGTCCTCGTTTAGATAAGCGCGAACAAAGAAGTTGTTATTTTTAACTTCAATCTTGTGTTGTTGAAGGAAGAAACCGGCTATGTTATAGCGGTTGGCACCCTGGTAAATGGTATTACCAGAACCTACTTTACCTACGTATTGAATTTCGAAATCATTAGCCCAAGGTCTAAAATACAAACCCCAGTCTGCCTTAATACTCTCGGCATTATAGTTGGTTAGATCTTGTTCAGCGTATCCAGTTCTGCTAACCTCTACATCGGGAATAACACCAAGTCCACCAGAAGCCGCTCTTATGTTTACACCAAAGTCATCACCGTAAATATTTATACCGTCATAATTAGGGTCAGACCTAGTTAAACCTCGGTTCAATTTATCTTCTTCACTGGTGGCATGCCAATCGGTTCCTTTAAGCCATCCAAAGTTAACTTTGGCGGCAAAATGCTCGCTAAATTTGTGCGCCATTCTAATACCAAAGTCGGTATAAGAGTTATCTCCGGCTGCTTCTTGCGAGGTTATACCCTGTTTGATGTAGGCGCTGATACCGCCAAAATCAAAGGGGTTTTTACTTTGCATAAACAAAATACCGTTAAATGCGTTAGCACCGTACAGCGCAGAAGCTGCACCAGGCAGTATTTCTACACTTTGTACATCGGTTTCTGTCATACCCAACAAGTTCCCTAGCGGAAAGTTAAGTGCCGGAGCAGCGTTGTCCATACCATCTACCAATTGCATAAATCTGGTGTTGGCAAAGGTGGCGAAACCTCTTGTATTGATGGATTTAAAAGTTAAACTGTTGGTGTTAATGTCAACGCCTTTTAAATTTTCAAGACCATCATAGAAGTCGGATGAAGCGGTGTTCTTGATTTCTTTGATACCAAATCTTTCAACAGTTACCGGAGATTCAAAAATTCTTTCAGGTGTTCTGGAGGCAGAAATTACAACTTCATCTAACTCGGTTCCTTCTACTAAAATAAAATTTAAGATTTGGTTTTTTTGAGTCACTTCTTGCCTGGCAGGTTGAAATCCTACACTGGTTACCTCTACCAAAAAAGGAGGATCTTGAGCGTAATTCAAAATGAAGTTTCCATCAAAATCTGAAATGGCACCGGTTGTTGTGCCTGCTACTACTATGTTAGCGCCTGGTATGGGTTGCCCGCTATTATCGGTAACAGTACCTTTTACAGTGGTTTGACCATACGAAACGGTAGCAACAAGTAATGCAAAAAGCTTTACAATTGTTTTCGTGTTCATAAATTAGGGAATGTTAATTAAACGTTAGCAATATAATAATAATCTATTAACACATTGTTAAAAGTATAAAAATTATATACTAAAATTAAGAAATCGCCATTTTGAGATTCAAAATTTTAGAATCTAACAATAAAATTCAATAAAATAATATCATTCTACGGTAACGGCCTTTGCCAAATTTCGGGGTTGATCAACATTTTTCCCAAGCATAACCGCAATGTGATAGGACAATAGTTGAAGCGGAATTGTAGTTAACATGGGGGTTAGTGCTTCCATAGTTTCGGGAACTTCAATTACATGGTCAGCAATATTTCTAACATCCACATCACCTTTGGTAACTACAGCTATGATTTTACCGTTTCTTGATTTAATTTCTTGGATGTTACTAACTATTTTATCGTAGTGACCTTTATTTGTAGCAATAACAACTACCGGCATAAATTCATCAATCAGCGCAATAGGGCCGTGTTTCATTTCGGCGGCAGGATAGCCTTCTGCATGAATGTAAGAGATTTCTTTTAGTTTTAACGCACCTTCTAAAGCTACAGGAAAATTGTAACCACGACCTAAATAAAGGAAATTTTTAGAGTCTTTATACGAAGCGGCAATTTCTTTGATATACTCGTTAGATTCTAATACTTCTCTAACTTTATCAGGAATAAGTTCCAATTCTATTAGATGATGTCTAAATTCTGAACTGGTGATGGTTCCTTTGGCTCTGGCCAGTCTTAACGCCATTAATGTTAACACGGTAATTTGTGTGGTAAATGCTTTTGTTGACGCCACACCAATCTCGGGTCCGGCATGTGTATAGGCACCGGTGTGAGTTTCTCTGGCTATCGATGATCCCACAACATTGCAAACACCAAACACGAATGCACCTTTACTTTTGGCCAGTTTTATGGCTGCCAGTGTATCGGCTGTTTCACCAGACTGCGATATTGCAATTACAATATCTTTATCTGTAATAACCGGGTTGCGGTATCTAAACTCAGAGGCGTATTCAACCTCAACAGGAATTCTGGCTAAATCTTCAAAAATATATTCTGAAACCAATCCTGCATGCCAGGAAGTTCCGCATGCTACAACAATGATTCTGTCGGCATTGAGAAATCGTTTCATATTGTCTTCAACACCGGCCATTTTTATGATGGCTTCGTCTGCTTTTAGTCTTCCTCTAAAAGTGTCGAGAATGGCTTCGGGTTGCTCATAAATTTCCTTTAGCATAAAGTGCTCAAAGCCACCTTTTTCAATTTGCTCTAGATTGAGTTGAAGTTCTTGAATGTAAGGATCTATCAAGGAATCGTCTACTATTTTTCTAACCTTGATACCTTTTTCGCGTCTAATGATGGCCATTTCCTCGTCTTCAAGATAAATGGCATTTTTGGTGTATTCTATAAACGGAGAGGCATCACTGGCTATAAAAAATTCATTTTCTCCAACACCAATGGCCAGAGGGCTTCCCAATTTGGCAACTACAATTTCATTGGGTTTGGTTTTGTCAAAAACAGCTATAGCATAAGCGCCAACCACCTGGTTAAGTGCTATTTGAACAGCTTTGCCAAGTTTATGTTTTTCTTTGATTTGTATATCTTCAATAAGGTTAACTAAAACTTCGGTGTCTGTATCTGATTTGAAAGTATAACCTCTTTTGATTAATTCTTTTTTTAACGACTGGTAGTTTTCAATAATACCATTATGAATCATTATTAAATTACCTGAATTTGAATAATGTGGATGAGAGTTTACATCGTTTGGTACACCATGAGTTGCCCAACGTGTATGGCCCAAACCCATGGTGCCGTTATTTTTGATTTCAATATTGGCGCGTGCCTCTAGGTCTGAAACTTTTCCTTTTGTTTTAGAAAGTTGAATATCAGTTCCGTCAAATATTGCAACGCCGGCGCTGTCATAGCCTCGGTATTCTAATCTTTTTAATCCTTTTATTAAAACCGGATACGCATCACGAAATCCAAGATAACCTACAATTCCACACATAAATATTTAGTTTTCAGGTTCAGTATAAAATATTTCCAAATATAAACGTTTTTCTGATACTGGCGATTGGCTACCATGGAGTACCGTACTTCTGGGCGTAATTATGGTACTCACCGGAGCATTTTTCACTGTTACGTCATTTGTTAATACAGCGTATTGATTACCTGTTTCCAGATTTACATTACCCGAAACGGCTAAACCTAATCGCACATTTGTTGAATCATTAAACAATATATTATTGATATGTTGTGTAATTTTAAACTTGTATTTACCTCCATTTGACGCATTAGGATCTTTTTCAAGTGGTCCTAAGTGATTTAGAATAGAAACTTCAGGAAAAGTATTATTATTAGTATCTAAAAAATAATCTAAAAGTGTTCTCTTATTATTTAAATCGTATAGGTATAACCTTTGCGGCTGAGCTAAACTGGAACTACCGATAGCATCAACATGAACTACTAAATTAGCTTCGTTTATTAATCGTTTTCTTTCACCACTAACTTGATCTTTAAAGGTTTCTCGCAGCTGGTCCAAAAGCTGGGAGTTGCCGTTTTCGTCACGTTCAAATAGCTCGAGTATTGCTATAGAACCTTGCGTACCTTGTAAAAATAGCCGCTGGTCGCCGGTACTTGGATTACCATCGGGAATTGGGAACAAAGGTGTGCTTTCGATTAAATTAACTCTATTGCCATTAAAATTTAAACTAAAAGTAGCGTTATCACGGTCATTACCTTCAATAAAAGGTTCTCTGTTATAAAACAGTGTGACATTCGCATTTACCTGGTTTAAATTCAATAAGGCATAATTTCCTGAGTTGCTTATGGGTTCGGCCTTAAAATAGAGGCCCCTAAAATAATTTACAAAATTGCTGCGGTTACTGAGTTCTGTTTGACCTTCTTTATCAAAAATTTTAGTTTTCCAAAAATTAAGTTCATCTTCAGCGGTCATTACTATTCTAATGGCGGGTGTAAGAGTTTCGCGTACTTCGCCTTCTTCATCAGTTAACACTATTAAATTTCGGTCAGGGACAATGGTGTCAATAACTTTTAGTAAATTGTATTCAAGGTCAGATTGACTAATGTTTTCAGACAATGAAGTGCTGCCATTTGAAAAATAGTTTTGTCTCGCATTGAGTCCTTCGTTGGGGTCAAAATCTCTTAGGAAGAAGTTGCTTTCGAAAATACTTAGTTTAAATGGGTTGCTGCCAAAAACCGAATCTAATTCGTACTCAACAGCATTATTTTGAGTAATTCCAATACTTCTGCTAAAATACGGAATGGTAATAACAACCGAATCTAAAACAGGATCTGTCCCAAAACTGGGGTTAACCGCAACCGAAGATATTAATTGAGTTAAAATACTTGAAGTGGTTTTTCCGTAAACTGGGTCATTATAAACTCCCAACGCATAAATTGGCAGATTACTGGTTTGAACGGGGTCTAATTTTTTGGTATAGGCTTTAACATTAAAACGCTGACTATTGTTGTTGAAATTGGTGGCTACATTATTATTAACCACATCAGAGTCTAAACTAATAAACTCTTTTTCACAACCTAAAGCCATTAATAAGATAACGGATAATACAAATAAATGTATTGAAAAATTTTTATTGAACTTCATTGGGGAGATTAAGCTAGTACTTTTGTTTTGTAAAATTCGGTTAAGGGCTCGCTAAATTCTTCTAAAGAATAATAATCCATTAAGGGTTTTTTTGAGGCTTTCATGTAATTTAATAATTCTTGAGGTAGTTCTTCTGAACCTTGAATAATTGCATCTGAATGATCTACAGCCAATTTCATAATATTCACAAAATTTGGCTCAGCCAGCACAGCAACAGTATCTTGCGGGATATTGTCAAATTTAACTTTATCAATCATAGACTTATTTAACGTTCCTTCAAAGTTTTGATTGTATACAGAGGTAACAATTTTACTTTCGTTAAATAAAGGCTCATCTTTAAAATAAAACTTTAGATAAAGCGGCAATAGGGCCGAAAGCCATCCGTTTACATGAATAATATCGGGTGCCCAGTTTAATTTCTTTACAGTTTCAATAACACCCTTTGCAAAAAATATGGCGCGTTCGTCGTTGTCGGGAAACAAAGATCCATCTTCATCGGTAAGGGTTGCTTTTCTTTTAAAATAGTCTTCGTTATCTATAAAATATACCTGTATTCTTTCTTTTGGGATAGAAGCAACTTTAATAATAAGCGGCATGTCTAAATCATTTATCACTAAGTTGATCCCCGACAATCTAATTACTTCATGCAGCTGATGCCTTCTTTCATTAATGTTACCAAATCTTGGCATAAAAATACGTATCTGTCCGTTTTGCTTATTTACCATTTTTGGAGCTTCAAATGACATTGATGAAATTTCGGTCTCCGGTAAGTAAGGTACCACTTCAGAAGATACATATAATATCCTCTTATCCTTCATATGGGTTTTGTATTTACAAATTCAAATCAAAAAACATGCAAAAGTACAAAATTTTATGCAGTGTGGCATTAAAATATTAGATTTGCAGCCCTTTAAACTATTTGGGTTTTGAAAGTTTTTGAATTAAAAAAGAATCTGGAAGCTTATTTATTAGATTTCAGAAAGTCAGCTAAAACAATAGGTTTGGTGCCCACTATGGGTGCACTTCACAGTGGTCATTTGGCTTTAGTTAAGCAGGCATTGTTAGACAACCATGTAGTAGTTGTCACCATCTTTGTTAATCCAACACAATTTAATAATAGCGAAGATTTAATCAAATATCCCAGAACTTTAGAATCTGACTTAAAAGCGCTGAACACCTTAACACCTGATAACATTGTTGTTTATGCGCCGCCGGTTAAAGACGTATATCCTCAGGGGATCGTTTCAAAACAGTATAATTTAGGATATATTGAGCATGAAATGGAAGGTAAATTTAGACCCGGACATTTTCAGGGTGTAGCCACTATTGTTGAAAATTTATTCGATATTGTAAAACCTAATAAGGCCTATTTTGGTGAAAAAGACTATCAGCAACTGCAAATCATCAAAAAGTTGGTTGAAATTACCGGTCAGCCAATAGAAATTATTCCGTGCTCAATTTTAAGAGAAAGCGACGGTTTGGCTATGAGTTCAAGAAACCAAAGATTAACACCTGCACACAGGGAAGCAGCCCCGTTTATTTATAAAACACTCAAAGCTGCTAAAAAAAAGTTTGGCACAAAAAGTGCAAGTGAAGTGACCAATTGGGTTGTCAACGAATTTAAGAAAAATAAATTTTTAGAGTTAGAATACTTTGCTATTGCAGATCAATCAACTTTAAAACCCGTAATGAGAAAACAAAAATTTAAAAAGTATAGAGCCTTTGTCGCGGCTTTTGCCGGAGACATTAGGTTAATTGATAACATAGCACTAAATTAATTATCTTTGCAACATGCTAGTTCAAGTAGTAAAATCTAAAATACACAGAATAAAAGTTACAGGTGCAGACCTTAACTACATAGGTAGTATTACCATTGACGAAGACTTAATGGATGCTGCCAATATTATTCAAGGTGAAAAAATACAGGTTGTTAATAACGACAATGGCGAAAGACTTGAAACCTATGTTATTCCCGGAAACAGAGGCAGTGGCGAAATCACCTTAAATGGGGCCGCAGCCAGAAAGGTAGCTGTTGGGGACACGCTGATTTTAATCACCTACGCCTTTATGGATATTGAAGAAGCTAAAACCTTTAAACCGGCTTTGGTATTTCCTGACGAAGCAACTAACTTATTAAGATAAACATTTGAATATTTCAATAAGAAAAATATTAAAAATAGCACTCCCAATTTTATTGGGAGTTTTTTTAATAGCTTATTCTTTCTCTAAAATGTCGCTGACCACTTTGTGGGATTACGCTCAAAATGCTGATGTTAAGTGGATTTTTATAGGCTTGTTATGCGGTTTATTAAGTCATTTTTCGCGCGCTTACCGGTGGCTATACATGGCAGAACCTTTGGGGTTTAAACCAAAATTAGCCAATAGCTTCATGGCGGTATATTCGGCTTATCTTATCAATTACACCATACCCAGAGCCGGTGAAATAGCCAGAGCCACTATTTTATCAAATTACGAAAATGTACCCTTCGATAAGGGTTTTGGAACCATTGTTTCAGAGCGCATTGCAGACATGATGATGTTGTTTATTATCATTGGTGTTGCCATGGTTTTGCAATTTGAATTTATAGCAAATTTTTTCCTAGATAAGTTTAGCTTACAAAGCTTGGCGATTGGTTTAATTCTGGTTTTAGCATTTGTGGCATTTCTAATATTCATTGGAAAATATAAATCAAACTTCACCATAAGAATTAAAAATTTTTTAAAGGGAATTTTAGAAGGCGCCTTGAGTATTTTTAAAATGAAAAACAAATGGCTTTTTCTGGCACACACCATTTTTATATGGGTGATGTATGTTACCATGTTTTACGTTACAACACTGGCCATACCAGGGCTGGAACACATTCCGTTTGCCGCATTGTTGGTAGGATTTATTCTGGCCAGTTTTAGTATAGCCGCCACCAATGCGGGTATTGGTTCTTTCCCTGAAGCCGTAGTTATAGGGTTTACACTTTTTAATCTACCCGAAGATCCCAGCAGAGCATTTGGATGGATCATGTGGGCATCGCAAACTGTTATGATTATTGTTATTGGAGGCATGTCGCTTTTACTGCTACCTGTGTATAATCAAAAAAAGCATCAAAATAAATAATTTCTTAATTCTTAAACTACCTTTTATTTTATAACTTGCTGACCGTTATAAAATTTCCGGGCTATGAAATGTTTTTTATCAGTTTTTGCCATATTCATGAGCTTAAATCTTTGTTTAGCTCAAGTAATTGTTGAAGATTTTTATTCTGAAAAATTAAAACAAGACCGAAAATTAAAGATTTTATTGCCCAAAGGCTATTCTGATAACGATAAAAAAACATACCCAATTGTATTGGTTTTAGATGCTGATTATTTATTTGAATTGGTTGCGGGTAATACAGATTATTACTCGTACTGGGATGAAATTCCGGAAGTAATTGTTGTTGGAATCAATCAGTCTGATACAAGATATCAGGATATTACGTTTGGGGCACAAAATTCTTTACCAATTGATGAAGGTGCCAATTTTTACGAATTTATCGGCATGGAAGTTATCCCATATATTCAAAGTAAATATAAAACCGAGATATTTGGAGTTGCAATAGGACATGGCGAAACAGCTAATTTCATCAATTATTTCCTTCTGAAGAAATTCCCGCTTTTTAATGCTTACATCAATATAAGTCCTGATTTTGCACCAGATATGGTTAATTATTTATCTGAAAGACTTCAGTCAACAAAATCCAAGATTTTTTATTACATGGCAACCTCTGCTTACGATGTTCCACGCATTAAAAAACAAACTGAAGAACTCAATTCGAAATTGACGCAACTAGAAAACCCTAATTTAATCTATAAATTCGATAATTTTCAAGATCATAGTCACTTTACCATGCCTTCTCAGGCTGTTCCCAGAGGATTAGAAAACGTGTTTTCTATTTATCAGCCAATTAGTAAAAAAGAATATGAGGAAATTATCTTGAAATTGGAAGATTCCCCGGTAGATTACCTCGTTGAAAAATATAAAACCATCAATGATTTATTTGGAATAAAAAAACAAATTAGGCTTAATGATTTTACGGCCATTGAAAGTGCCATTGAAAAAACAAAGAAATACGAATATTTTGAACCACTAAGCAAGATAGCCAAGAAAGAACATCCGGAAACTATGTTAGGGCATTATTATCAAGCCAGATTTTATGAGCAAACCGGTGAACCTAAAAAAGCTATGCGTACCTATCAAGCGGGCTATGGTTTAGACGAAATAGGTAGTCTTACCAAAGATTTAATGTTAGAAAAGGCAGATGCCATAAAAACTGATTTTAGATATTAATATGAATCAAAAAACAGAACTAATTCCTCTCCTTTTGAGAGGTTAGGAGAGGATAATGGCAAAGGTAAAAACTACTTTTTTTTGTCAGAGCTGCGGCTCACAATACGCCAAATGGCAAGGCCAGTGCAATGCTTGCAAGCAATGGAATACCATTGTAGAAGAAATTATTCAAAAACCTGAAACCTCCGGTTGGAAATCAGAAAAAGGCGAATCCAAACGCGTTTCAAAGCCTTTAAAAATAAAAGATATTGACACCTCTCAGGAAATTAGAATTAATACTCTTGATGCCGAATTTAACCGGGTGCTTGGTGGCGGGATTGTGCAAGGCTCATTAACGCTGTTAGGTGGCGAACCCGGCATAGGTAAAAGTACCTTACTGCTACAAATTGCGTTAAAATTGCCGTATAAAACTTTATATGTTTCGGGAGAGGAAAGTCAGAAACAAATTAAAATGCGCGCTGAGCGTATCAATCCCAATAGCGAACATTGTTATATACTCACCGAAACCAAAACCCAAAATATTTTTAAACAAATAGAAGCAATAGAGCCAGATATTGTGGTGATAGATTCTATTCAAACCCTTCACAGCGACTACATAGAATCTGCTGCCGGAAGTATTTCACAAATAAAAGAATGTACGGCCGAACTTATCAAATTTGCCAAAGAAACCAACACACCGGTGGTGTTAATTGGTCATATCACTAAAGATGGTAATATTGCCGGACCCAAAATTTTGGAGCATATGGTTGATACGGTTTTACAATTTGAAGGCGATCGCAACTATGTTTTTAGAATTTTAAGGGCCCACAAAAACCGTTTTGGCTCCACCCACGAATTGGGTATATACGAGATGCATGGGGCAGGATTGCGGGAAGTGTCTAACCCCAGCGACATTTTAATCTCAAAAAAAGACGAAGAACTTTCAGGCAATGCCATTGCAGCCACGCTCGAAGGTATGAGGCCATTAATGATAGAAGTTCAGGCGTTGGTAAGCACCGCAGTTTACGGCACACCACAGCGCAGTGCTACAGGGTTTAATGCCAAGCGCCTTAATATGTTACTGGCTGTTTTAGAAAAACGCGCCGGTTTTAAATTAGGTGCCAAGGATGTGTTTTTAAATATAACCGGTGGTATTACGGTAGATGATCCGGCTATAGATTTGGCGGTAGTTGCCGCTATTTTGTCGTCTAATGAAGATGTGGCCTTACCAAAAGATTATTGTTTTGCGGCCGAAGTTGGACTCTCGGGCGAAATAAGACCCGTTCAACGTGTTGAACAGCGAATACTAGAAGCCGAAAAACTTGGCTTTTCTACAATTTTTGTTTCTAAATACAACAAAATAACCCTTAAAAATCCAATAATTAAAATACAATTAGTTGCTAAGATTGAGGATTTGGTAGGTGTTTTGGTATAGTTTTTTACTAGATAACAAGGGTTATTAAAATTCATTCAAAAACTGACAGATTCAATTTCACTTAGAGTTGATTGTACTATTTTCGGGAAATCCAAAAAAGAGGCACGATGTAGTTAATGTATTGAATCCATATTATTTTGTAAATCTAAATTGCGTAAAGTTAGGCCAATAACAATGTCGCTAATAACAAAATCAACAACGAAATAATTAACTTTTTCATGATGATATGTTTTATAAAATCGGTTTCGGAAGCGTCCATTAAAGGTGAAATAAAAAAAGATTTTTATCTATGATAATCATCATTGTACGGTATTTTGATGACCTGAATTTTTAAAATATTTTGATTTAAATTTTTAACTCATCATCAATCAAAAGGATAGTAAAACAAGAAAACCACTTTCGGGTTGTTATTTTAACATTCTACTGAAGATATTTCAGAATAAACCAAGATTTTAGCGTCTTAAATTTATCAAAATTCCTTAATTTCGCGGTCTTAAATGAAAAATGACAGCATGAGTGTTAAGTTTACTGAATACAAAGGTCTTGACCTGCCCAACGTCACCGAAGAAATTCTTCAGTACTGGAAGCAGCACAATATCTTTGAAAAAAGTGTAACCTCCAGAGAAGGTCATCAACCTTTTGTGTTTTTTGAAGGTCCGCCTTCGGCCAATGGTTTGCCGGGAGTTCACCATGTGTTAGCGCGTGCTATTAAAGATATTTTCCCCCGTTACAAAACCATGAAAGGTTTTCAGGTAAAACGCAAAGCCGGTTGGGACACCCATGGTTTACCGATAGAGTTGGGAGTTGAAAAGGAATTGGGCATCACAAAAGAAGATATAGGTAATCCCGATAGTCCTCGTGGTATCTCGGTAGAAGATTACAACGCTGCTTGCCGCAAAGCCGTCATGCGATATACCGATGTTTGGAACGACCTCACAGAAAAAATGGGTTACTGGGTAGATATGGATGATCCGTATATTACCTACGAGCCTAAATATATGGAGAGTGTTTGGTGGTTGCTTAAGCAGATTTACAATAAAAATTTGCTCTATAAAGGCTATACCATTCAGCCATACTCGCCAAAAGCAGGAACCGGTTTAAGTTCTCATGAACTCAATCAACCTGGAACCTATCAAGATGTGACCGACACTACCGTTGTGGCACAGTTTAAAATGCATCCTGCCAAACAACAAGTAGTTAAAGTTCTTCCCTTTGGGAAGGATTTAGAATGGGATACAGATATTTATTTTTTAGCTTGGACAACCACACCTTGGACCTTACCAAGTAACACCGCATTGACCGTTGGCCCTAAAATAGAATATGTACTTGTAGAAACTTATAACCAATACACTTTTAAACCGGTAAAGGTAATTCTTGCCAAGGCCTTGGTAAACTATCAGTTTGCAGGCAAATATGTACAAGTAGAAAATGCATCTGAATTAAACAATTATAAAGCTGAAGACAACCAGCCTGACGGCAAGGCAGGGAAAATACCCTACAGAATTATTGCCTCTTGTTTAGGTAAAGATTTAGAAGGCATTACCTACGAACAACTACTACCATACGCTTTACCATATCACCATCCTGCAAACGCTTTTCGCGTTATTTTAGGCGATTTTGTCACTACCGAAGATGGTACCGGAATTGTTCATACCGCGCCAACCTTTGGTGCTGATGACGCCGTGGTTGCCAAACAGGCTGTGCCCGAAGTGCCACCCATGTTGGTGAAAGATGAAAACGATAATCTGGTGCCTTTGGTAGACCTACAAGGTAAGTTCAGGCCCGAAGTTGGCGATTTTGCAGGTAAATACGTCAAAAACGAATATTACAACGATGGCGAAGCACCCGAGCGTTCTGTTGATGTAGAGATTGCCATAAAATTAAAAGAAGAAAATAAAGCCTTTAAGGTAGAAAAATACAAACATAGCTATCCAAACTGCTGGCGTACCGATAAACCAATTTTATATTATCCGTTAGATTCCTGGTTTATCAAAATTCCAGAAGTGAGAGAGAAAATGGTACAGCTTAACGATACCATTAACTGGAAACCAAAATCAACCGGCACCGGTCGTTTTGGCAACTGGTTGGCCAATGCTAACGACTGGAATTTATCGCGTTCGAGATACTGGGGAATTCCCTTGCCAATTTGGAGAACCGAAGATGGTAAAGAAGAAATTTGTATCGGTTCGGTTGAAGAACTGAAAACCGAAATGCAAAAAGCTGTTGCCGCCGGTGTGATGGCGCAGCCTATTTTTGAAGACTTTGAAATTGGCAATAATTCCGAGGTCAACTACAGCAAAATAGACCTTCATAAAAACATCGTTGATCAAATAGTTTTGGTATCGCCCAATGGTAAACCCATGAAGCGCGAAGCCGATTTAATTGATGTTTGGTTCGATTCAGGTTCTATGCCATATGCGCAATGGCATTATCCTTTTGAGAATAAAGATTTAGTAGATCAACATAAAGCTTTCCCTGCCGATTTCATCGCAGAAGGTGTAGACCAAACCAGAGGGTGGTTTTATACCTTACATGCCATTGCCACTATGGTTTTTGATAGTGTTGCCTATAAAAATGTGGTGTCTAATGGGTTGGTGCTTGATAAAAACGGTCAAAAAATGTCCAAACGATTGGGCAATGCCGTAGATCCGTTCGACACCCTTAAAACTTATGGCGCCGACGCCACACGTTGGTACATGATTTCTAATGCCAATCCGTGGGATAACCTCAAGTTTGATGTAGATGGTATTGAAGAAGTGAAGCGCAAATTCTTCGGAACCCTTTACAATACCTATTCATTCTTCACTTTATATACCAATTTAGATGGTTTTAAATATGAAGAAGCCGAAATGCCAATCAACGAGAGACCCGAGCTTGACCGCTGGATTCTTTCAGAATTAAATACTTTAATTAAAAAAGTTGATGAATATTACGCCGATTACGAGCCTACTAAAGCGGCGCGTGCCATTTCAGATTTTACCCAAGATTACCTCAGCAACTGGTATGTGAGATTAAGCAGAAGACGTTTCTGGAAAGGCGATTATCAGCAAGACAAAATTTCGGCTTACCAAACGCTCTATACTTGTTTATTAACCATTGCTAAACTTGGAGCGCCAATTGCACCATTTTACATGGATAGGCTGTACTTGGATTTGATTAGGGCGACTAAAACCGAAGAATTTGAAAGCGTTCATTTAGCCCAGTTCCCGGAATATAATAGTGATTTGGTTGATAAATTGCTTGAAAGAAAAATGGAAGCCGCTCAAACCATTTCATCTTTGGTATTGTCTTTGAGAGCAAAAGAAAAAATTAAGGTGAGACAACCACTTCAAAAAATATTAATTCCTGTCGACTCTCAGGCTCAAAAAAGTGAGCTGTTACAGGTGGTAGATTTAATTGCTTCTGAAGTAAATGTAAAAGAAGTAGAGTTACTTGAAGACGCTTCAGATATTTTGGTGAAACAAATCAAACCTAATTTTAAAACGTTGGGTCCGAGGTTTGGTAAAAACATGAAGGCTGTTGCTCAGATAATTAATGGTTTTAATGCTCAGGATATCAAATATATTGAACAAAATAACGAAATTGATATTGTAATTAATGGAGAAAGGATTACCTTAGAACGTTCAGATGTAGACATAAGCTCTCAGGATATTGAAGGTTGGTTGGTAGCATCTAACGATGGTTACACTGTAGCATTAGATATTAGTATTAATGAGTTGCTTAAAAATGAAGGGATTGCAAGAGAACTCATCAACCGAATTCAAAATTTAAGAAAAGACTCCGGATTTGAGTTAACCGATAGAATTGAAGTACAAATGCTTAAAGACCATCAGTTAATAAATGCAGTAAAAGAAAATAGTGATTATATAAAAACAGAAACTTTAACCGATAAATTAGAAATAGTAAATGACTTAGACGGTGGTGTTGGTATTGAATTTGATGATATTTACACCAAGTTGTCAATTAAAAAAGTATAGATTATGGCAGTAGAAACCAATAACAGATACTCAGATAAAGAACTCGAGGAGTTTAGAGTATTAATTAGAGAAAAGATTGATAAAGCAGAGCGTGATTTACAATTAATAAAGAGTGCTTATATGAACGATCATAACAATGGTACCGACGATACTTCACCAACATTCAAAGCTTTTGAGGAAGGCAGTGAAACCATGAGTAAAGAAGCCAACTCGGCTTTAGCCATTCGTCAGGAAAAGTTTATTCGCGATCTTAAAAACGCAATGATTAGAATTGAGAATAAAACTTATGGTATCTGCAGAGTAACCGGTAAACTTATTGGTAAAGAGCGTTTAAAATTAGTACCTCATGCTACTTTGAGTATTGAGGCCAAAAACATGCAAAAGTAAATGTTCTAATTCAAAATACATTAAAAGCCTTGCATTTAGCAGGGCTTTTTGTTTTTAATCACCAATGAATTTAAAACAGACATCAATACTGATTGCGGTTATTCTGCTGGCGGACCAAATCAGTAAATTTTATATCAAAACCCATTTTTTACTGAACGAAGAAGTAGAAATTTTATCGTGGTTTAAAATTACATTTGTTGAAAATGATGGGATGGCTTGGGGTGCAAAAATTAGTGACCTCATTACCTTTATGTCTGAGCGTACAGCCAAGTTGATTCTTACTTTATTTAGAATTGTTGCACTCGCCGGAATAGGGTATTGGCTATGGATGAGTATCAAAAATAAGGCTAAAAGATTATTAATTATATCGGTTGCCGTGATTTTTGCCGGCGCTTTGGGCAATATTTTAGATTCTGTGTTTTATGGAATCTTATTTAACGATAGTTTTAATGAGGTTGCCACATTTTTGCCTGAGCAAGGTGGCTACGACAGCTTGTTTCACGGGAAAGTAGTGGATATGATTCACCTGCCTATTTATAGTGGAATATTACCAAGCTGGGTGCCTTTTTTAGGAGGTCAACATTTTAGCTTTTTCGATCCGGTTTTCAATATTGCAGATATAGCCATTAGCACCGGTTTTTGTTTGATTATTTTTTTCAATAAAAGGATATTTGATAGAAAAAGTGCTTAGAGTTTATAAATCAATCTAAAAACTGTTAACTTTAGAGTTCAAAATCAATCTGTTCATAATGAAATTTCACTTCTGTATTTTAATGGGTTTAATGGGTTTGTTTGCTTTTGAAATTAGCTTGGCTCAAAACCAATTCAACATTAATTTAGGCAATAATCAGCAATTGTGTGCCGCTTTCAATCAGGCCTTCCAAAACAGGCCTAATGAAAGCAGCTTTTCCGTTAAACGAGAAGGCAACAATTTGTATTTTGAAACCAACGACGAGCGGTGGTTTAATAGCTTGTTTAGAAGTGCTGAAGATGGTATAGCTATTGATATCGTTGACAAAGAACGATATAGCTGTGAAGAAGTTTCAATTATTAAACAACAAATAAGAGGGCAGCTACAAAAACCTGTATATACCAAACAATTAAAATCCACATTAAAAAAGATTGATGACAATAGGTTTAGAGCTCTTGTTGGTCGTGTGCCTGAGAAATGGCAAGATCGAGAATTAGAGTTTAATATTTTGTTTTTAAGTGATAACAGTTTATGTCAGTACTTTGTTATTTACGACTTAAAAGCCTACGCATGGGATTTACTGGACATGGGCATCTATTTGGATACGCTCACCTACAGCAACAAACAAATTAGCACTAATGATGATGGTTATGTGTTAAAAAACAAAACTTTAAAATTTTCAATACCTTTTAAGAAAAATAAAACAGCGTATTCTTCTGAAGACATTAAACCACTATACGACTCGTTAAGGCTTACCGATTTTAATATAAAAACCATCAATATTAAGGCTTATGCATCGGTTGAAGGACGTGAAGACCGAAATATTGAATTACAAGAACAACGAGCTAAGAATATTGCGGTGGCCTTACAATCTTTTCAAGCCCCATCTATCGAAACTTCCATTTCATCTTCTGAAAATTGGGTTGAATTTTTAAACGATATTCAAGGCACCAAATATGAAAAATTTGCAGCCCTTAGTAAAAGAGAAGTTAAATCAAAGATAGTGGGTGCCTTGGCTGATGAAATGGAACCCATTTTAAAAAGACACCGAAAGGCGGTTGTTGAGTTAGAACTGGAAAAAATTGATGCTTATAATAATATTTCACCTCAAGAATTATTGGGTAAATTTAATGCTGCCTTGGCCGTTGCCGATATAGATGAAGCCTCGAAAATTCAAAACACCATTTTTGAACGACTTAATGGCAAAGAAATTTCGCCTGATTTTTTGATGAAAATGGAAATACCGCAACAAGACTTATTTGTTCAATTAATCAATAAACAAACCTCATTTAATTACTATTTAGATGAAAGACAGGTGCTTATTACCCATAATCAACTTAAAGAGCTGGAAAAACTGGCGCCTAAAGATCCAAGAATTAAATACAATCTAGTTGCCACTAAAATTAAATTGTGGCGTTATAAAGCAATTGAAGTCGATGCTAATAAATTTAAAACTGACATATCAAATTTAAAAAATTATGGTATTGATGCTGTTTTAATCAATCGCATGATGATTAATTATCACATTATTTTAGCCGAAAATTATATGCGCGCCCGCGACTTTAAAAATAAAGATAAAAGTGTTACTTATATTAATAATAATTACAACAGCGTTAACCTTTCTAACTTTGATTATTTAAGTTTGGCCCAATTTTTTAGTTATTACGGCAATACGGAAATGTCTAGAGAACTATTAACTCCTAAGGCTAAAAGTATTGATATTGACGAAGATTTATTGTTTTACTATATAAATCTTACCGTAGTAGACAGATCACTTACAAAAACACCAGACTACCGTACAATCATGCTTAATGCCTACAATTTAAATCCTGATAGATTTTGTGGTTTATTTAATCCATACGGGCAAGGTGGTGTGACTTTTCAGTTGTTAGAGGACGATTTTTTAAGAACTACCTACTGCGAGAATTGCAGAAATTAGATGTAATTAAACTTGTAAATTTTTTCCGGAGTCACACAGAAATTGAGAAGGACATCATTACTGTTAATATCTTCAATTTCAGCTTCTGCATTAAAAAAGCTAAGGCCAATTTTTAAACAATCGGGCCTGCAACCGGATAAAAATCGGTCGTAAAACCCTTTGCCATAGCCAACTCGGTTGCCTTTTTCGTCAAAAGCTAAAAGCGGTACAAAAACTACGTCTATTTGTTGTTCATTTATCAAAATACCATTTACCGGCTCAGGAATTCCATAGCTGTTAACTGCTAGTCTGGTGTTATCATCCAATAAATAATGCTGCAAATTTAAAGTTGAAAAATCGGTTTTAGGGATTACAACAGTTTTGTCTTTACCCTGTAAAATGTTGAGTAAATAGGTGGTGTTAATTTCCTTATGTCGTTCAATACTAAGGTGAATGTGATAACAGTTAAAATCCCAAATATCGAGATTTAAACACCTGTTGGCAATGGCCATGCTTAAACTGTCAACCTCGTCATCTGAAAGTCTGGCGCGTTTGTCTTTATATAGTTTCCGGAGTTGTGTTTTGATCATTGGCCAGTTGGGTTGAAATATGAAACAGCGCATCGCCTTGATATACAATTGGTGAATGGTTAACGTTAAGTACATAACCACTATGAGAAGCGCGTACAAAGGAATTAAATTTACCATAAGGATCGGTGATGTTGCCTATCACCTCTTCGGCATTGATAAAATCGCCAATGTCTATCGAAGCCTTAAACAATCCTGAATATTTAGCACGTATCCAGCTGCTTTGTGCAATAACAACTGTTTTCTTTTTTGGGTCAGACGCTTTAAAATTTTTCTTCAGCATACCCAAATGTGCCAAAAGGCGTTTGGTGCCGTTAACGCCGTGATTGGTAATATTTTTATCAATAAAAAATGACTTGCCACCTTCAAAAAGCAAGATGGGCAAATTGAGTTTGAAACAAGCGTTTCTAAAAGACTTATTCAGGTTTTTAGAATACAAAATAAAAGGCGCGCCAAAAACACCGGCCAGTTCAAGCAATTGCGGATGGTCTTCTACAATGCGTATTTGTGGTGCGTTAAAGCGCCTGGAACCTCCGGTATGAAAATCTATTACCAAATCGGCATGAGGCACAATTTCGGTCATTAGTTGGTGTGCCACTCTACTGGCTAAAGAACCGAATGCACTTCCCGGAAAAACTCTGTTTAGATCACGGCCATCGGGAAATTCTCTGTTCATTTGTATAAACCCAAAAACATTGATGAGCGGCATGCATATAATGGTTCCTTTTTTGGGTATATTAATACCCTTGGCAATAATTTGTCGAACAATTTCTACGCCATTAACTTCATCACCATGTATGCCAGCTGTAATTAAAATGGTTGGCCCCGGTTTTTTAGAGCGGTTGATAATTACAGGAATATCAATAGAATTTTGAGTGTGAAGTTTTGCAACATTAAAACTTACTTCTTTTCGCTCACCGGGCTTTATTACCTGGCCAAGAATGGTTAACGGTGCAACTTTTCCCATTTATTTTCTGTTTCGTTCTATATAGGTAATGATGGCTCGGGCAATATTTTTTTGAGTAGCTGCTTCAATACCTTCCAATCCGGGTGATGAATTTACCTCTAAGATTAATGGGCCACGTTTAGACTGTAACATATCAACACCGCAAACAGGTAACTTAAGGGCTTTTGCAGCTCTGATAGCAAGTTGAATTTCAGGAACGGTTAATTTGATGAGATTGGCACTGCCGCCCCGGTGTAAATTTGAGCGAAATTCGCCTTCTTTGCCCTGACGTTTCATAGCACCAACTACTTGATGGTCTACAATAAACACGCGTAAATCGGCGCCTTTAGATTCTGCTATATATTCCTGTACCAATGCTCGGGCCTGTAACCCATTAAAAGCTTCTAAAACCGATTCTGCGGCATTTTTTGTTTCGGCCAACACCACTCCCAAACCTTGCGTACCTTCTAATAATTTAATCACCACTGGTGTACCTCCCACATGCGAAATCACCTCTTCAACATCTCGCGAGTAGTTGGTGAAAACGGTCTTAGGCATACCAATATCGGCTTTTGACAGTCTTTGAAAACAGCGCAACTTATCTCTTGATCTTAAAATAGAATCTGAAGTTACGG
The DNA here is from genome assembly GCF_006494535.1 of Paucihalobacter ruber. GTDB lineage: Bacteria > Bacteroidota > Bacteroidia > Flavobacteriales > Flavobacteriaceae > Paucihalobacter > Paucihalobacter ruber. The sequence continues at coordinate 121,186 of NZ_VHIQ01000002.1, read as the reverse complement.
TAGTAAAAGCACCCATCATTTCAAATTGTCTTACCACGGCACAACCAAAAAAAGTAATCGAGGCACCAATGCGTGGAATAATGGCATCAACGTAATCCAGATACCTGTCTTTGTAATAAATGGTTGGCTTTTCACTTTCTATAATGATATCGCATTTTAACGGGTCGATGACTTCTATTTCGTGACCTCTAATTAAACCTTCTTCTACCAAACGCTTGGTTGAGTACAAATGTGGATTTCGCGATAGAATAACTATATTCATTGATGTTTTTGATTAAGGGAAACATTTTGCAAATCCACATCCACAACAAACTTGCGCTTTAGAAATTGCCTGCCAATTAACACGGGAAATCGCATATCGTCCCGAGTGCTTAAAGTTAAGTTAATCTTATAAATTTTACCAAAAATAATAACAGTCGATTTTATTTTAAATCGGTTTTCCTTAAACCCATTGCTGCTTTTTACACCTGTGGTGCTGTAAGTGTCAAAAATTATCGGTTTTTCGGCGTATTCGGGATGAGATTCGTCGTAAAATACGCAATGCAACCTGCCATCTATTTCTTCAATTTTAGAACAGTGAACGGCCGACGTATATGCGCCCGTATCTATTTTAACTTCAATATTATAAAGCCCTAATCCCGGGAAGTCAACAACATCGGTTCTGCCTATAATTTGTTTGTTCATTATTACTTATAAAATTGTGCGAATGTAATCTAAAGTTAAATACGCATGGCAACCGTTAATATTTTTTTTAGATAGAATGATTACTCTAATTATTCTTAATTTTACCTTATGCAACCTACATCAGTACAATTACAATTGCAAACTTTGCCAGACGCGCCCGGTGTTTATCAGTTTTACGATAAACAAGGTAAGATTTTATACGTAGGAAAGGCAAAAAACCTCAAAAAACGCGTAAGCTCTTATTTTACCAAAACCCATGAATATGGCAAAACAAGGGTTATGGTTAAGAAAATTACCGAAATCAAACACATTGTTGTAGAGACAGAAACCGATGCATTACTGCTTGAAAACAATCTCATAAAAAAACATCAGCCGCGCTACAATGTAATGCTGAAAGACGACAAATCATATCCCTGGATTTGTATCAAAAACGAACGGTTTCCCAGAGTCTTTTCAACCAGGCGCGTTATTAAAGACGGATCGGAGTATTTTGGTCCGTATACTAGTATGAAAACGGTTAAGACTTTACTCGATTTAATTAAAGGTCTTTATCACATCAGAACTTGTAAATACGATTTATCGGCAGCCAAGGTAGAAGCCGGCAAATACAAGGTTTGTTTAGAATTTCATTTAGGCAATTGTAATGGTCCGTGCGAAGGATTGGAAACAGAGCAGTCTTATCATTCAAATATTGATGCCATCAGAGATATTTTAAAAGGAAATTTTAAAAATTCGCTTCAAAACTTCAAGCAACAAATGCAGAAATATGCCGAAAACATGCGCTTTGAAGAGGCTCAAAAGGTTAAAGAAAAACTCGATATTCTACTCAATTACCAGGCAAAATCTACGGTGGTAAACCCTAAAATAAGCAATGTCGATGTATTTTCAATTGTAAGTGATGAAAGCTATGCCTACATTAACTTTTTGCAATTGTCTTACGGTTCAATTATTCGTTCGCATACTTTAGAACTGAAGAAAAAACTCGACGAAACCGATGAAGATTTACTGCAATTGGGCATTACCGAAATTAGACAGCGATTTCATTCAAAATCAAGAGAGTTGTATGTGCCTTTTCCGGTAGAATTGGGCGAAGATGTGAAGATTACCATTCCAAAATTGGGCGATAAAAAACACATTTTAGACCTGTCTAAGCGCAACGCCATGTATTACAGAATGGAACAGTTAAAGCAGGTAAAAATTGTTGATCCGGATAGGCATATCAACCGAATAATGGCGCAAATGAAAGCCGATTTACGTTTAAGCACAGAGCCCAGACATATAGAGTGTTTTGACAACTCTAATATACAGGGAACCAATCCTGTTGCGGCTTGTGTAGTGTTTAAAAACGGTAAACCCAGTAAAAAAGATTACAGACATTTTAATATTAAAACAGTAGAAGGTCCCGATGATTTTGCCTCTATGGAAGAAGTAGTGTACCGCAGGTACAAGCGATTGTTAGACGAAAATCAATCATTACCACAACTTATAGTAATAGATGGCGGTAAAGGTCAATTATCTTCTGCGGTTAAAAGCTTGGATGCTCTTAATTTAAGAGGAAAAATTGCCATCATCGGAATTGCGAAACGTTTAGAAGAAATATTTTATCCAAACGATTCAATTCCCTTATATTTAGACAAGAAAAGCGAAAGTTTAAAAATCATTCAGCAATTGCGAAACGAGGCTCACAGATTTGGCATAGAGCATCACCGAAATAAAAGAAGTAAAACAGCTTTAAATTCTCAATTGCAAGAAATTAACGGCATAGGCGACCAAACCATTGTAGAACTTATGAAAAAATTTAAGTCGGTTAAGAGAATTTCAGAAGCGTCTGAAGAAGATTTAGCAGCTGTGGTTGGTGCGTCGAGAGCGTCTAAAATAAAAGAATTTTATTCTAATAAATGAGGTACATAGTTATCATATTAAGCCTGTTTTTGTTCTTTCCTGCACTACATGCGCAAGAAGATCAAGAGCCAAAAATTGGCTTGGTATTAAGTGGTGGCGGTGCCAAAGGCTTTGCTCATATTGGTGTATTGAAGGTTATTGACAGTTTAGGCATTAAGGTTGATTATGTTGCCGGTACCAGTATGGGGGCCATTATTGGGTCTTTGTATGCTTCGGGTTATTCGGGTAAACAATTGGATTCTATTTTTAATAGTACAGATTTTGATGTACTTATCAATGATAGGTTTCCACGTGCTTCAGCTTCTTTAACCGAAAGAGATAATTTAGAGAAATATGCCGTAACCTTACCATTTGAAAACTTTAAAATCAACTTACCAAGAGCGCTTTCAAGAGGGCAGAATGTTTATAATTTACTATATCATTTAACATTACATGTAAGCGATGTTAGAGATTTTAAGGATTTGCCCATTCCTTTTTTTTGTATGACTACCAATATTGAAACCGGACAGTCGGTACTGATGGAATCGGGTAATCTGGTGGAGGCCGTTATGGCCAGTGGTGCCTTACCGTCTTTATTTCAGCCGGTAAATATAAATGACGAACTCTTTATTGACGGTGGCGTGATTAACAATTTTCCCATTGAAGAACTTAAAGCCAAAGGTGTTGATGTGATCATTGGCGTTGATGTACAAGACGATTTAAAAGACAGAGAGCAATTGACCGCCGCGCAGGATATTTTGCTTCAAATTAATAATTTTAGAACAATTCAGGCTATGAAAAACAAAGCCATTTTGGCCGATGTATACATAAAGCCGGATATCGCCTCGTTTTCGGTGATTTCTTTTTCCGATGGATTTGAAATTATTGAAAGCGGTCAACTTGCAGCACTTGAACAGCTCGATGCATTGAAATCACTTGTGAAAACCAAGTCGCCTGTAAACAAACCTAACATAGTTATACAAGACAGTATTACTATAAAAGAAAAGTACTATTACGGAAACAAGCGTTACACCAGAGCCTATCTCAACGGAAAATTAAAGTTAAGACAGCCCGAAAGAATAAGCTATCAAAGATTTTTAGATGGTGTTACCAATTTAGTGGCAACCAATAATTTTGACTGGTTTAGGTATACCTTAGAGGCCGAAGATGCCCATAATGATATTTATGAGCTTAAAGCTAACATACAAGAATCGGCAGAAACTACGTTTTTAAGGTTTGGATTGCATTACGACAATTTATACAAAAGTGCGGCTTTAATCAATTTTACTAAAAAGCGTTTTTTAACCAATAACGATGTGTTGTCTTTAGACGTCATTCTGGGTGATAATAGCAGGTATAACTTTGATTATTTTATCGATCAGGGGTTTTATGTGAGTTTTGGAATAAATTCCAGATATAATGAGTTTGATAGAAATGTAAGTGCAGATTTAATTCTGGATGAAAACGACCCATTGCGCGCCAGTCTTAATAAAATTGATGCCGAATTGCACGATTTTACCAATCAGATTTATATTCAAACTTTACTGGCTCAAGACTTTGCACTTACCGGTGGATTTGAACATAAAAATCTGAGAATAGAGTCTGAAACCTTATTAGATGCAAATCAAAACGATGAATTTGTTTTTGAAGACACCAACTACTACAGTATTTTTGGGACTTTAAAGTTAGACACCTACGATAACCGATATTTCCCTAAAAAAGGTGTTTATTTTAATGGCGATTTTCATTGGTATATTGGTGCTACCGGCTTAAACGACGATTTTTCAAACTTTTCAATAGCTAAAGCCGACATTGGTTATGCCTTCAGTTTTTCAAAACGATTTGCGATGTTGCTGGAGTCTTCGGGCGGATTTCAAATTGGGAGTAAGCCCACCAATTTTCTCGATTTTGCCATTGGTGGTTATGCCAATAACTTTATCAATAACTTTTCTACATTTTACGGATATGATTATATCTCCTTAACAGGAAATAGCTTTGTAAAGGGCACCATTACCCTAAATTACGAAGTCTTTAAAAAAAGCTATTTGATTTTTGCCGCCAACTATGCCAATATAGACGATAATATTTTTACCACCGGCGCATGGATTGAGTCGCCAACTTACAGTGGCTACACTTTGGGCTGTGCCACCGAAACGTTTTTAGGCCCAATAGAAATAAGATATGCACGTTCGCCGCAGCTAAGTCAGGGGTTTTGGTATTTTAATGTGGGCTTTTGGTTCTAACAATTTCCTGCGAACGCAGGAATCTCAGGGAGGTAACTCCAAGATTTCCTTTTACTCACAAAAATGTCTTGGAGGAATCTGTTAGCATTTTTCCAATATAAATAAATTCCCGATATTTGTAACACTATGAAACCATTCTGGCAAGACATATTACTTTATTTGCACTTTCTCATCAAGAGAAACCCGGAATAAATTCCTGCGAACGCAGGAATCTCGTGCAGGTAAACTCCAAAAATTTTCTTGTATTCAGATAACCATCAGAAAGGAATCCAATTCAAGTAATCTCTTTTTTCCTGCCATATCCCGCAGTCAACACTAAGGAATCTTTAAATTCCGTATCTTTATAAAACGAGTTTAGACGCTCATAATAAAGTTCATTTTTTATAACAGTGCATATATCGTAAATCATATATCGTAAATCTAATATTAAAACTATGCCTTTTTATCATAAATTAGGAAACATTCCACCAAAGCGTCACACACAGTTTCGTAAGCCTGACGGCAGTTTGTATAGCGAACAACTCTTCGGTACCATTGGTTTTGATGGTATGTACACCAACAGTTACCACGAACAAAGACCCACGCAGGTAAAGGAAATTAGAAAGCAATACAGCGTGGCACCAAAAATTGCCAAAGCAAATTCCATTCAGTCGTATCGCTTACGCGGATTTCAAATCAAACCCGAAAACGATTATCTGGAAAGCAGAAAAACCGTACTTACCAACAGCGATTGCAGCATTATTCTGGCAGCGCCAAAGCAGTCTACCAAAGATTATTTTTATAAAAACACCGATGCTGATGAGCTTATTTTTATACACAAAGGCACAGGCAAATTAAGAACACATCTTGGTAATCTCGATTTTAAATATGGGGATTATTTACTGGTGCCGCGCGGTATCATTTATAAAATAGATTTTGACACCGAAGACAACCGATTGTTTATTGTAGAATCACGCCGTCCTATTTATACGCCTAAGCGCTATAGAAACTGGTTTGGACAATTGTTAGAGCATTCACCATTTTGTGAGCGCGATCTTCGCAGACCACAAGAATTGGAAACATACAACGAGAATGGCGATTTCTTAATCAAAGTCAAAAAACAAAACGATATGTTTGAAATGGTGTACGCCTCACATCCGTTTGATGTGGTTGGTTATGACGGATTTAATTATCCTTATGCCTTTTCAATTCACGATTTTGAGCCGATTACAGGACGCATTCATCAACCGCCACCGGTACATCAAACTTTTGAAACCGATGCCTTTGTGGTGTGCAGTTTTGTGCCGCGACTGTATGATTACCATCCGCAATCCATTCCTGCGCCATACAATCACAGCAATATAGATAGTGATGAGGTGTTGTATTATGTTGACGGCGACTTTATGAGCCGAAATGATGTGGCTGCAGGTCATATTTCGTTGCATCCCGCAGGCATTCCGCACGGGCCGCATCCCGGTGCCGTAGAACGCAGTATCGGCAAAGTAAAAACAGACGAGTTGGCAGTAATGGTAGATACCTTTAAACCGCTACAAATTACAGAAGACGCGCTTAAAATAGCCGATGAAGACTATTTTAAATCGTGGTTATAAATGCCCACCTCAATCCTCCCAAAGGGAGGAAGCTAAAAAAGCCAAATGCTAGTTGTGGCATTTAAAAGAAGAAAACGTTCATTAAATTAAAATTAAAACTAAAACAAAAAATTCAAAGTTTCCCGCTTTGAGTTTCTCCCCTTTGGGGAGATTAAGAGGGGCTTATTATGAGCAAACAAGTAACATCAGTAAATTACGGATTAGAAAAAATATTTGAGGGCGCACAAGACTTTTTGCCCTTGTTAGGCACCGATTATGTAGAATTTTATGTGGGTAATGCCAAGCAATCTGCCCATTATTACAAAACAGCTTTTGGCTTTCAGTCTTATGCCTACAAAGGATTGGAAACAGGTTCGCGAGATCACGTGAGTTATGTGCTAAAGCAAGACAAAATAAAACTGGTTTTAACAACACCACTTAACAGCCAATCACCTATTAATCAGCATCTAGAAAAACACGGCGATGGTGTTAAAGTGATTGCACTCTGGGTTGAAGATGCCACAGCTGCCTTTAACGAAACAACGCAACGCGGTGCCAAACCTTTTATGGAACCTACGGTCGAAAAAGACCAATTTGGCGAGGTAGTCCGTTCAGGTATTTATACCTATGGCGAAACTGTTCATGTTTTTGTAGAGCGAAAAAACTACAAGGGCTTGTTTTTACCGGGTTTTGAAGCGTGGACATCAGATTACAATCCGGAGCCAGTCGGTTTAAAATACATCGACCATATGGTAGGTAATGTAGGTTGGGGTGAAATGGATACTTGGGTAAAATGGTACGAAGAGGTGATGGGCTTTGTTAATTTCCTGTCGTTTGACGATAAACAAATTCACACCGAATATTCAGCTTTGATGAGTAAAGTGATGAGTAACGGCAATGGCAGAATCAAATTTCCCATTAATGAGCCGGCCGAAGCTGCCAAACGTTCTCAAATTGAAGAATATTTAGACTTTTACGAAGGTCCCGGCGTTCAGCATTTAGCGGTTGCCACCGACGATATTATCCAGACTGTGGCGCAATTAAAGGCCAGAGGCGTTGAATTTTTACCACCACCGCCACAAGCTTATTATGACGATATACCCAGAAGATTAGGAACGCACATGGACATGATGAAAGAAGATATTTCAAAACTTCAAGAATTATCAATTCTGGTTGATGCAGACGAAGAAGGTTATTTGCTTCAAATTTTCACCAAACCGGTTGAAGACAGACCAACCTTATTCTTTGAAATCATCCAGCGTATGGGCGCTAAAGGTTTTGGAGCCGGTAATTTTAAAGCATTGTTTGAGTCCATTGAGCGAGAGCAGGCAAAACGAGGAACGCTTTAATTGATAAATATTTAACGTAAAAAACTCTGTAACCAACGTTGCGGAGTTTTTTAATTTGATATTTTTGGAACGGTAATTGTAATTTCTGCTTGAAATGTATGTTTTATCATATAATCAGTTTTTCAAATTACAATACTTAAGGTGATGAATAAAACCATTAAAATATTACTATTACTTTTCTTGCTCCAAACGGCAATGGTTGCTCAAACCAAATCTGCTTTTCAGGATGGTGAGTGGTTTAAGTTTAAAATGAGCTATAGCGGTTGGCTTAAGGCAGGTAACGCCACGTTAGAGTTAAAAACTACGCAGTTAAATAATAAAGAGGTTTACCATGTAATTGGTAAGGGCTGGACCACAGGTGCCATTAAATGGTTTTTTAAAGTGAAAGACAGATATGAGTCTTATTTTGATAAAACAACAGGCTTGCCTTATAAATTTATAAGAGATATAGACGAAGGCGGCCACACCAAAAACATTGAAATTACCTTTGACCAGAAAAGCCGATTGGCGCATGTTCACAATAAAAAACACAATACCAAAGGGTCGTATGCTACCGAAAAAGACGTTCAGGATATGGTATCGGCATTTTACTACCTAAGAAATAATTACGACACCAAAAGTATTAAGCCCGGCGATGAGGTTAAACTCAACATGTTTTTTGACGAAGAAAATTACGAGTTTAAACTTAAATTCCTTGGAAGAGAAACAATTAAAACCGAATTTGGTAAAATCAATACCCTTATTTTTAGACCTTACGTTATGGCCGGTAGAGTATTTAAGGAGCAAGAAAGTTTAACATTATGGGTAAGCGAAGACGAAAATAAAATACCTTTGCGAATCAAGGCAGATTTGGCGGTTGGTTCGTTGCGAGCAGACCTCGAAGCTTTTAAAGGCCTAAAATACGCCATGCCGATAATTTTTGATTAATTCAATTAATGAACGACCAAACTTATCATCACATCATCAAATCACTGGAGCACAAGTACGGTGAGATCAATCAAAAAACAGACGACCATTTAATGGGTTTGCTATACAGCAAGCCAATTACTTACTGGGATTATATTCAAACCGATGCTTTGCTATCGCTTCAAATTCAGCGTACCACCTTACCGGACGAAATGGTGTTTATTGCCTATCACCAAATTAACGAACTCATCTTTAAAATGATTTTATGGGAAATTGAACAGGTTGCCAACAAAGACGACCTAACTGTTCAGTTTTTTGAAGATAAATTAATGCGAGTTAGTCGTTATTTTGATATGTTGACCACATCTTTCAACATTATGCGCGAAGGCATGGAAGTAGAGCAATACATGAAATTCAGATATACCCTAACACCCGCCAGTGGTTTTCAAAGTGCACAATACAGACTCATTGAATTTGCCTCAACAGAGCTCATCAACCTGATAGATTACAGATTTAGGCATAACATAGACCGCAACACGCCTTACACGCATGCTTTTGAGCATTTATACTGGCAGGCGGCAGGTAAAGACCACAAAACAGGTAAAAAGTCAACTTTACTTGTTAATTTTGAAAACCGTTACAAAAGCGAGTTTTTAAATTTCATGGAAACCTATAACAGTAAAAATTTATACACCCGTTTTAAAGAATTGCCCAAAGCAGACCAAAATAACCCAAAACTAGTAGCGGCCATGCGCCATTACGATTATACGGTTAATGTAACTTGGGTAATGGCTCATTACAATACTGCTAAACATTATATAGACAGTGGTATAGGCGATGGTGAAGCCACCGGCGGCAGCGACTGGAAAAAATACATGCATCCAAAATATCAAAAACGCATTTTTTTTCCTGAACTTTGGACTCAGGAAGAACTTGATAATTGGGGCAACGACCAATAAAAATTTAATTTAATGCAACAACAATTGAGATTAATAGCACTAATTCTAATTACTTTAAGCCTTTCATGCGGCAACAAAAATCCCGAAAAAGAACACGATCAACTCGAAGCCATTGCTGAGCCCGAACCTAATATGCGGTTTGGGTTTGATTTCAATAAATACATCGTAAAAAATGATACTGTAAAAAATGGTGAAAGCTTCGGGTTAATTCTACAAAGAAACAATATTGGTTATCCCGATATTTACAACATTGTTGAAAAGTCTAAAGACACCTTCGATATCAGAAAATTGCAAGCCGGGAGACCATACACCTTGCTTTGCTCAAACGACTCAATTCAAAAACCGGTGTGTTTTATTTATCAACCCAATCTTACAGAATATGTAGTAATTAGGTTTGAAGATTCTATACATGCTTATAGAGAAATCAAACCAATTACTTACAAAAGAAGCATTGCAACCGGTGCTATCTCTGATGAATACAGTAGCATTCTTGGCGCATTGTACGCTCAAAATGTTCAAAACACTGCCAATTTGGTATTTGAAATGAGCGATGTGTATGCCTGGACCATTAACTTTTTTAAACTGCCGGCCGGCGATGAATTTAAGGTGATTTATCAAGAACGTTTTATTGATGATACAGTAAGCGTGGGTATTGATAAAATTGAAGCAGCCTATTTTAAACACCGAGACAAAGAGTTTTACGCCTTCAATTATACGATTGACAGCGCCAAAAATATTGCTGATTATTTTGATGAACAAGCCAATAGTTTACGAAAAACCTTTTTAACGGCCCCTGTTCAATTTAGACGCATATCATCACGTTATAACTTAAACAGAAGAATTGCACTTTATGGCAATAAAGTTCGTCCGCATTTAGGAACAGACTTTGCCGCACCAATCAACACACCAATTGTTGCTACTGCTAATGGTGTGGTGATTGAATCTACCCAAAGAGGCGGCAATGGAAAATATGTAAAAATAAAACACAGCGACACTTATAGCACTCAATATTTACATATGAGCAGGCAGGCTGTAAGAAAAGGACAGTATGTAAAACAAGGCGATGTGATTGGTTATGTAGGGATGACAGGTAATACCAGTGGTCCGCATGTATGTTACAGATTTTGGAAAAACGGTAAACAGGTAGACCCTTTTAAGGAGAAATTACCGGAGGCCGAAAAAATTCCTGACAATTTAAAAGAGGATTATCTAAAATTCATTCAACCTCTAAAAGTGGAATTAGATAATATTCCAATCTACAAAACCGAAGTTAAATCTTTAGACGAAAACAAAAATTTTATCAGTTAAATTAATGGCTTTACCTTCAATTAACCCAACCCAAACCAAGGCGTGGACTGCGCTTCAGCAACATTTTAATCACATTCAACAGCAGCATTTAAAAGATTTATTTAAGGAAAACCCAAATAGAGCAGAAGATTTCACCATTAAGTGGGAAGATTTTTATGTAGATTTTTCAAAAAACAGAATTGATGCCACTACCAAACAGCTTTTATTGCAATTAGCTGAAGAGGTAAAGCTGAAAGAAGCCATGCAGCATTATTTTGAAGGTGAGCGCATCAACCAAACCGAAAACAGAGCCGTATCGCACACAGCCTTGCGCATGCCAGAAACGGCTAAAGTTTTAGTTGACGGTAAAAACGTTATCCCCGAAGTTTACCAAGTAAAAGAAAAAATAAAAACCTTTTGCGATGAGGTCATTTCGGGAAAACGAACTGGCTATACCGGTAAAACTTTCACCAATGTTGTTAATATTGGCATTGGTGGTTCAGATTTGGGTCCGGCCATGGTGGTAGAATCTTTGACTTTCTATAAAAATCATCTGAACACACATTTTGTGAGCAATGTCGACGGCGATCATTTTAAAGAAGTTATTAAAAACTTAAATCCTGAAACCACTTTATTTGTAATTGTTTCAAAAACATTCACCACTCAAGAAACTTTATCTAATGCCAACTCTATTAGAGATTGGTTTTTACAATCGGCACCTAAAGATGCAGTTGCCAAGCATTTTATTGCTGTTTCAACCAATATTGAAAATGTTCAGGATTTTGGAATTCACCCCGATAATATTTTCCCAATGTGGGATTGGGTTGGCGGTCGTTTTTCTCTGTGGAGTGCTGTTGGTTTAACCATAGCGTTGGCTGTGGGCTTTGAACATTTTGACGATTTACTGAAAGGTGCTCACAAAATGGATAAGCATTTTAAACATACCTCTTTCGATGAAAATATACCGGTATTAGCTGCTTTATTGACCATTTGGTATAACAACTTCTTCAATGTACAAACCGAAGCGGTTATTCCTTATACGCAATATCTCAATCAGTTTGCTACCTATTTGCAACAAGGTATCATGGAGAGTAATGGTAAAGGCGTCGATAGAAACGGTAATAAAGTAAACTACCAAACCGGAACAATTATTTGGGGTGAACCCGGTACCAATGCACAGCATGCATTTTTTCAATTAATCCATCAAGGAACCAAATTAATTCCGGCCGATTTTATTGGTTTTGCCAAACCGCTTCACGGTAATAAAGATCATCAGGATAAATTAATGTCTAACTTTTTCGCCCAAACCGAAGCTTTAATGAATGGTAAAACCGAAGCTGAAATTAGAAAAGAATTAGAGCAAAAAGGGGTGTCTAAAAATGAAATTGAAAAACTTGCGCCATTTAAAGTTTTTGAAGGTAATAAACCAACCACCACATTCTTCATAAACCAATTAACCCCTGAAAGTTTAGGTAAGTTAATTGCTCACTACGAACACAAAATATTTGTTCAAGGTATTATATGGAATATTTTTAGTTACGATCAATTTGGCGTTGAACTGGGTAAAGAGCTGGCTAATAATATCTTAAAAGAATTCTATAACGATGGTGCGGCCAATCACGATAGCTCAACAAACCAACTTATAAGTATTTATAAATCAAAAAGATAACAATCTTTAAACTTTATTTTATTTAGAACGGGTCCAGATTGAGCTCAAATTTGTAATTTCTTAACATTAGCTTAATGTTTTAGGATTTACAAAGTGTAAATTTGCGCCATAATTTAAAACCAAAATTAATTAATAACAATGAGAAAAATTACTCAAGTTTTAACTGTTGTGGCTGTAATGTTATTTACGGCTGCCGGTTTTGCTCAGGGTGTTACAACTGCCAATTTAGGTGGTAAAGTAACCGATGCCCAAGGCGAGCCGTTACCTGGTGCTAATGTAGTGGCCGTGCACACACCTTCCGGTACTACTTATGGTGCTGCGACCGATTTTGACGGATTTTACCGTATCTCGAATATGAGAGTTGGTGGACCTTACAAGGTAACCATTTCTTATGTGGGATATCAAGATTTTGTAGATCAAAATCTTTACCTTCAATTAGGGGACTCGAAAAAAATTAATGTGGCACTTTCTGAAGATGCCAATGTACTTGATGAGGTGGTTTTAACCGCTGTTACAGATGGTATTTTTGGAGCCGGTAGAACCGGTGCAGAAACAAACGTTTCGAGAAGACAAGTACAAGGTTTACCTACCATCTCTCGTAACATTGCTGACTTCGCGAGATTAACGCCTCAGGCTAAAATCTCTGGTGATGATGTAATTTCTGTTGCAGGTCAAAACAACCGTTACAACGCTATCTATATTGATGGTGCTGTTAATAACGACGTTTTTGGTCTTGCTGCCAGTGGTACTAACGGTGGTCAAACAGGAGTAAGTCCTATTTCGTTAGACGCTATCGAATCTTTTAGAATTAACGTAGCACCTTTTGACGTTAGACAGTCTGGTTTTTCTGGAGCAAGTATCAACGCTATTACCAAATCAGGTACTAACACCTGGGAAGGTTCTGCATATACGTTTTATAGAAATCAAGATTTTGCAGGCAAAACACCTGTAGATTTAGCCGGTGATGATGGTCGTCAAAAATTAGACGATTTTACATCTCAAATTTATGGTGTGAGACTTGGCGGACCAATTATTAAAGATAAATTGTTCTTCTTTGTAAACTACGAAAGACAAGATGAAGAAACGCCACAGCCTTTTGATATTTCTACCTACCGTGGAGATTCTGGAGCATCTGATATAACACAGTTAACTAACTTTTTATCAAATAACTTCGGATACAATGCCGGAAGTTTTGCCAGCAACACCGGTTCTTTGGTGAGTGATAAATTAATTGCTAAACTTGACTGGAATATTGACGAAAACAATGTGCTTTCGGCTAAGCATTCGTATGTAAAGGCCTTACAATTAAATGCACCGTCATCTAATACCGGTACTATCAACTTCTTTAACGGAGGTATCAATTTTGAATCTATTACCAATTCTACTTCTATAGAGTTAAACTCTAAAATTGGTAACAAATTTTCTAACAACTTCGTTTTTGGTTACACAGCAGTAAGAGATAACAGAGACCCGATAGGTCAAAATTTCCCAAGAGTTGAAATCCAAGATGGTGCTGGGAGCATTTTCTTTGGATCTGAACCTTTTTCGACTGCTAACCTTTTAGAGCAAGATATCATTACTTTAACTAACAACTTTAATATTTATTCCGGTAGACACACCATTACTGTTGGTGGTAACGTAGAATTGTCGAGTTCTTTAAACGTTTTCTTTAGACAAAACTTTGGTGATTATCGTTTTTCTAATCTAGCCGACTTTTTAAACGGTAACAGACCTAACAGATACCGTCATGGTTACTCATTAATAGGTGGTTTTGGAGATGAATCGCAAGGTGCTGCCGAATTTGATTTCGCTCAAGTTGGTTTCTACGTTCAGGACGAAGTTAACGTTACAGATAATTTCCGTGTAACCTTTGGATTGAGATTTGATATTCCTTACTGGGAAGATGGTCTTGTTAACGAAGACTTTAACAACAGAAGTATTCCATTGTTTGAAGCTGCCGGTAAAGATTTACAAGGTGCTTCAACAGGACCCGGTATCGATCCAAATGTGAACATATCTCCGAGATTAGGTTTTAACTGGGATGTTAAAGGTGATAGCAAAACCCAAATTAGAGGTGGTTTAGGTATCTTTACTTCTAGAATGCCGTTGGTATGGCCGGGTGGTGTTTACAACAATAATGGTTTAACCAATGGTTTTGTTCAGTTAACAGGCAACAATGCGCCGTTCTTTAATCCTGATCCTTTTGGTCAATTCCAGAATCCAGCTGCCGGTAGTGGTGCTGTGGGTGGCGAAATCAACTTGTTTGCTAAAGACTTTAGCCTACCACAAGTATTCAAAACTAATATAGCTATCGATCAAAAATTACCCGGTAATTTAACGTTCTCTGCTGATTTTATTTGGAATGATAATATTAATGCCATTACTTACGAAAATATTAACCTTGAAGGACCACAATTTGAAACTACAGGTGCCGGATCTAGACCTAACTACGGTTTTAGACGTATTGATAATACTTACGACGCCGTTTACTTAGCTTCAAATACTAGTTTAGGTAGCTCTTTCAACGTAAGTGGTACATTATCTCATGCCCTTATCACGGATAAAGTTGATATTAGAACGGCAGCCACTTATTCGTATGGTGAATCTACAGTATTACTTGATGCAACTAGTTCACAAAATAGTTCTCAATGGAGAAACCTAGAAACAGTTAATGGTTCTAACAGACCAGATTTATCTGTTTCTGATTTTGATCCCGGTCACCGAATTATTACCAACTCAACAATTGAATTTAAGTGGACAGATAAGATCAAAACCAGATTAGGCTTATTTTACGAGGGAGCTGAAGGTGCGCCATTTAGTTATGTCGTACAAGGTTCAGGTTTGTTAAGTGATACAGGTTCAAACTCTGCATTGGCTTACATACCAGCAAATCAATCTGAAATTGTTCTTGTTGACAGAGGTGGTTTAACGGCATCTCAGCAATGGGTTGCTCTTAATGAAGTGATTGAAAACAATGATTATTTAAGAAACAGAAGAGGTCAGTTTGCAGAAAGAAATGCCGACAGATCTAATTGGTCTCATATTGTTGACCTTAAGTTTGCTCAGGAATTTGGTGTTAACTTCGGCGGAGAAAAAATTCACAGATTTGAATTTACTTTTGATATCTTCAACTTTACTAACTTAATTAATAAAGATTGGGGAGTAAGAACCTTTGCAGGATTTAACCAAGTAAGTTTATTAGACTTTAGAGGATTTGCTCCAGATGGAACAACTCCAACCTTCTCATTTAACCCGGGTGTTGAAGAAAACGCTAACTTAATTGATGATTCAGGTTTGAACTCTTCAAGATGGCAAGCACAAGTTGGTTTAAGATATACTTTCTAAAATCAATTATATATAAAACTAAAAGGCTGCTAAATTTTAGCAGCCTTTTTTATTTTAACAGGAATAAGTTAATCTTTCCATTCCAAGGTTTCCATAATGCGTTTGATATCTTTTTTTAAGTATTCAGAAGCAGGGAAAATAGAATCGTAATTGGGTTTAGCGTAAAAGTATAGCGAGCCGCTTAAAAAGTGTTTGGTGCTGTCTGTTACATAAAATTGTGATTGAGATGCGGCGTTTCCGCCAATTTCATAAAACATTCCATAAACATTGTTATTTGGGTTTTCAAAAACAACCTCGGCTATTTCGTCTGCTTTTACTGTGTGTTTCTGAGTAAGGTTTTGAGCGTCTTTAATTAGGTCAAATAAATTATTGTTAACAGCTTTGTAGGTTAGATAGATCGTTCCTTTAAGTTGTGGATATTCTATATTGAGACCAATACTCTTACCATCACTTTCAACAACTATGGTCTCGATGTCTTTAGACGCTAAATTTTTTTCAAAATTAAAAGGTAAATCAAGGCTTGAAGGTTTGTAAACGGGCTTAGGGTACTCTAACCTTAGCATGGCATTGGGTTTTGGTTTGTATTCTTCGGCACAACCTAATATGGCTACGGCACTAATGGTAATTAATAGATTTTTCAAAATTATAACTATTGATAGATTATAAACTACTTCTTAAACGGGTGGTGTTATTTGAAGTTTAACTTGCTTAATGCGTTTTTTATCTAAGGCTTCAACCGTAAAAATGTAATTTTTAAATTTTATGTTACTGCCAATTCTGGGAAAGGCTTTGGAAATTTCAAGTATGAAGCCCGCTATGGTTTCGGCTTCTCCTTTGTAGGTTTCAAAAATGGTATCGTCTTCTAACGAAATTATTTTATAAAAGTCTTTAAGATTTGTTTTGCCTTCAAAAATATAATTGTAGTCGTCTATTTTAGTGAAAACTAAATCATCATCGTCATATTCATCACTTATATCGCCAACTATTTCTTCAATGATATCCTCTAGCGACAATAAACCCGACGTACCGCCATATTCATCTACCACTACTGCTAAATGTACTTTTTTAGATTTGAATTCAATCATTAAATCGTCTAATTTTTTATTTTCAGGAACAAAAAAAGCAGGCCTGATGATGTCTTGCCAATTAAAAGTAGTTTTGTTGATATGTGGCAACAAATCTTTGGTGTAAAGTATGCCTTTAATATTGTCTAAAGTGTCTTCATAAACAGGAATTCTAGAATAACCGTGCTCCACAATGTCTTTAATAACCTCTTCAAATGAGCTTTCAATTTCAATCGCAAAAATATCTACTCGAGGCCTCATCACCTGCCTGGTTTCGGTGTTACCAAAAGTTACAATGCCTTCTAAAATTCTTTGGTCTTCAAGTTTTGTGTTGTTTTCGCTGGTTAATTCCAAGGCCTGAGATAACTTTTCTACCCCAATATTAGATTTTTGTCTTCCCAATTTATTTTGAAGTATAATGGTAACATACCTCATAGGCATACTAATGGGCGTAATTAAGGTGTCTAAAAAATTAAGCGGCACTGCCATTTTACGCGCAAACAGTTCCTTTTTTCTACTGGCGTAAATTTTTGGGATTATTTCCCCGAACAATAAAATGAGAAATGTTGCTAAAACAACTTCAAGAATAAATTTTACGACGTAAGATTCAATATTTACGAACAAAGTTTCGCCTAGACCCGCAAATAACAGCACAATGGCAATGTTGATAAAGTTGTTGGCCACCAGAATGGTTGCCAGTAGCTTTTTAGGCCTGTCCAGTAATTTTTCGATGATTTTAAATGCGCCGGGATATTTTTCAAGACCTTGTTCTATGTTGGCTTTTGTTAAAGAAAATAAGGCTACTTCAGATCCGGAAATGAGACCTGAAAAAAACAGTAATATCACCATTAACACCGTACCCACAATGAACGGTGTATCTACCATTAACAAGTATTGTGATATCAGCTGTAAACTTGGAGGTTCTGTGTCCAATGTAAAATGAAATTATATAAATTTAAAAGGGTAAATCGTCGTCGCTTTCGGAATTGATGTTTGGCGGATTATTGATTGGCTCGGCATGGTAAACCTCATTGGGTTCTGATGCATTGTTGGAAGTATTACCGGAATCGCCTTGATTTTTATCACTCAAAAAAGTAAAATCGGTGCACTGAATTTCGGTACTGTAGCGTTCCATTCCTTTATCATCGGTCCATTTTCTGGTTTTAATTCTACCTTCAATATAAACTTTATCGCCTTTTTTGAGGTATTTTTCACAAATTTCGGCGGCTTTGTTTCTCACAACTATATTATGCCATTCTGTATTTGAAATACGTTCGTTGGTACTTTTGTTCACGTAAGTTTCATTGGTAGCAATAGGAAATCTGCCTATACAGCCGCCACCTTCAAAATAGTGCATTTTAACATCGTCGCCCAAATGGCCAATTAACATTACTTTATTTAAAGTCCCAGACATAACATTTCAATTTTAGAATACAAAACTACATCAATTTTTTTCAGGACTATTCATTCAGACTAATAATATGGGTGTTGCTAAATAATGGTTTCAATCCTTTTCATCAAACTGTAATTCAGTTTAAAAATAACAAAAAAAGCTGAGTTTTAAAAGTTATTTTAGATTGAAGCTGTCTAGAAAATTACTAATGAGCTGTGGCGTTGGATATTTCAGGATATCCTCTAACGATACCGCGTTTTTGCTTAGTTGGTTAGTTTCTATGATCCAAAAGTGCGTGTGCAGATGTCTATGCGTTAATTTATGAATAATTGGTTTCTCGTTATATAAGGAGATTTCAAATGCATTATTTTGAACATGTGTTGCAAAGACCTCATGCTTGGTAATGTCTTTTTCATTTAACACATGAAGCGATTCAATCAACGGAAACTGATACAGATTTTGCCAAATGCCATTTCCGGTGCGCTTTTCAAATACACTTTGACGATTACTTGAAATAAACACCAAATAATTAAAATGCCTTATTTGAATTTTTGTTTTTTTAAGTTTTACCGGCAGTTCTTTTACCTGATTATTTTTAAGTGCCGCACAGGCGCTATTTAACGGGCAAACTGAACAATCTGGGTTTTGAGGTTTACACTGCAAGGCACCAAATTCCATAAGGGCTTGGTTGTAAATTCCCGGGTGATCGTTATTGATTAAAGATTGGGCCAATAATTTAAAGGTTTTAAGGCCTTCGGTTGAGTTGATGGGCGTATCAATTCCAAAAAACCTGGATAATACTCTGTAAACATTGCCGTCAACAACTGCTTTGGGCTCATTAAAACAAATAGAGGCAATGGCGCTTGCTGTGTACTCGCCAACACCTTTTAGAGTTAGAAGTGATTTGTAATCTAAAGGAAATATACCGTTTAAGTCATTCCAGACAAATTTTGCAGTTTTATGCATATTTCTGGCTCGTGAATAGTATCCCAAACCTTGCCAAAGTTTTAAAACTTCCTCTTCTTTGGCCAAAGCAAGGTGTTTTACAGTTGGAAATTTCTTAACAAAAACTTCATAATATGGTAACCCTTGCTTAATCTGAGTTTGTTGCAAAATAATTTCAGACAACCAAATATTGTATGGCTTATTGGTTTTTCTCCAAGGTAAATCGCGCTTATTTTTTGTATACCAATCTGTTATAATACCAGTGAAATTCATGCTTTATTAGAGTAGGTTGCAAAAATAATGCTTTACAAGGTTAAATTTTAATTAATTACGCTTGAAAGTTTGAAATTAATTTACCTATATTTGCAGTCCTTATAATTAATAATTAACCCTAAAAAACAAAAACAATGACAAAAGCTGATTTAGTAGCTAAGATTTCCGACAAGTTAGGATTGGAAAAAGGCGACGTACAGGCCACTGTAGAATCATTAATGGAAGAAGTTAAAAACTCACTTGAAAGCGGTAACAACGTGTATTTAAGAGGTTTTGGAAGTTTTATCATCAAGAAAAGAGCTGAGAAAACCGGAAGAAATATCTCTAAAAACACCACTATCAAAATTCCTGCACACAACATCCCGGCATTTAAACCTGCTAAAGTGTTTGTAGAAGGTGTGAAAAAGAAGGTTAGCGTCAAATAATTAAAACGTATTATTAAAACACTAAAAATTTAATTATGCCAAGTGGTAAAAAAAGAAAAAGACACAAGGTAGCGACGCATAAGCGTAAAAAACGTGCACGTGCAAATCGTCACAAGAAAAAGAAATAAAAATGAGAAAGTAGTTTTCGGACTACTTTTTCTTTTTTTTCAAACGTTCTTTGATATAGAATCTGTTATTAATCTGAGTATTAATAATTATGATTTGTTGGATTTCTTATAATTACTAAATAGAAATCCTGTGTCAATTAATTAACAGTAACGCCATCTGTTTTATTGATTAAAACAGATATAAATTAACATCATGGAAAAAGAACTGATTATTAGATCATCTTCCGATATTGTTGATTTTGCCTTACTAAAAGATGGAAAATTAATTGAACTTCACAAAGAAGAAGAAAGCAACAAGTTTGCGGTAGGCGATATTTTTATTGCCAAAGTCCGCAAAACGGTTCCCGGATTAAACGCAGCCTTCGTCAACGTTGGCTACGAAAAAGATGCATTTTTGCATTATCACGATATGGGTCCGCAATGCGCTTCTTTACTGAAGTTTGTTAAGAACGTAAGCACAGGTAAAATGAGAGATTACTCTCTAAAAAACTTTCCCTTTGAAAAAGATATTGACAAAAACGGCAAAATTGCCGATGTGTTAAAATCTAATCAATCTATTTTAGTACAAGTAGTAAAAGAACCAATCTCTACCAAAGGGCCAAGAATAAGCTCAGAGCTTTCAATAGCCGGTAGATACACAGTTTTAGTGCCTTTTTCCAATAGAATATCAATTTCTCAAAAAATTGAATCTGCCGAAGAAAAAGAACGCCTAAAACGATTGGTAAAAAGCATTACACCTAAAGGTTTTGGTGTGATTGTTAGAACCGTTGCCGATGGTAAAAAAGTAGCCGATTTGGATAAGGATCTTCAAAATTCCTTAGAAAAATGGAACAATATGTGTAAAAAGCTTTATAAGGCACACCACCCAACCAAGGTGATGAGCGAAATGAACAAAGCTTCTTCTATTTTAAGAGATATTTTTAATGACAACTTTACCAGCATTGTTGTAGATGATGACGTGCTGTGTGTTTCAATTAAAGACTATCTGCACGAAATAGCGCCACACAAAGAAAATATTGTAAAATATTTTAAAAACGGCATTCCCATTTTTGAAAAATATGGAATTGAGCGACAAATAAAAACCTCTTTTGGTCGCACCGTTTCAATGGCTAGAGGTGCTTATTTAATTATTGAGCATACCGAAGCCTTGCACGTTATAGACGTTAACAGCGGAAACAGGTCTAACAAAGAAAAAAACCAGGAAGATACGGCATTAGAAGTTAATTTAATCTCTGCCACAGAAATAGCACGACAGTTGAGGCTGCGCGATATGGGTGGTATTATAGTGATAGATTTTATTGACATGAATCGGGCCGAAAACCGAAAAAAATTGTATAATCACTTGCGTGACGAAATGCAAGATGACAAAGCAAAACACAAAATATTGCCTCCAAGTAAGTTTGGTTTGGTTCAAATTACCAGACAACGCGTGCGGCCTGAGCGCAATATTAAAACCCAAGAAGAAAATCCGGATGCTGTTTTAAACGGCGAAGAAATTGAAGCACCAATAAAAATTATTCAAAAAATTGGTATGGATTTAGAACGGATTTTCAAAAAAGACTATAAAAAGATAACGCTTAATGCGCATCCGTTTATAGCCGCATTTTTAACAAAGGGATTTCCATCCATTCGTACTAAGTGGTTTATGGAATATAAAAAGTGGGTAAAAATTATACCCAGAGATGCTTACACCTATCTTGAATATCATTTTTTTGATAAAAATGGTAAGGAAATTAAATAATATCCAGTAAAAACCCCTTTTCAAATTATGGAAAGGGGTTTTTTGTTGACTTGCTTTAGTCTTATCTTTCTATTAATCTAAAAGTTTAATACTTGAGATTTTTTGTTTAATCGCAAATATTAATGAGTTTTAACGGTTTCCCAACCTCTTTGAGTACTTAAATAGATCAGCCTGTATTTTACTAAATCATCATTATTTTGTGTTACCACAAATATATTTTGTGTGTCCGCCAAAAGAAAAAATATCTCACAGTCTGATAATACTGTTAAATCTTCTAGACTTTTTAATTTCATTTTTTCATATTCCGGTTTTGAAACGAAATCATTTATATGATCAAATTTTTCATTTTCAAAATCACTATTCAGGTTATCGATTAGAAAATTATAGGTTGTTAATCTTGAATTTGGGGCTTTATTATTACTCTTAATAGCGAAGCTTAATTTAATCTGATTATAACCTAAAACATCTAAAGATTCTTCTATTTTCATATTCTTGTCTAACTTTAAGTAAAGTGTGTCTCCAGTTGTTTGCGCGTTTATTCCTAATGAATAAAGGAGAAGGATATATAAAAAGTTTTTCATAATCAAGCAGTAATGTAATTTCTATTGATACAATTAATATTCAATCAGACTAAATGTAATTTCGCTAATGTTTTGATTATGTCTTAATAGAGCCTTAATCATGTATTGCTCTTTATTCCAAATGATGTATAACGGGTTTTCTTCAAAAGTTCCTTCTCTCAGTTCTAATTCACTTTTTCTCAGATATTGTTTAAAACCATACATTTCATCTTCTCCACTATTTTCACTTAAAACAGTTCTTTTTTCGACTACCAATATACTTATAGGTTTACCATAGATTTGATTAAAGTCCTCATAAATTTTACGATTTATTAGTTTATGAGCATAAATCGTAATAGACTGTACTTTGTCATTTTTGTCTGTTTGAATGAAAAGAAATTTCTAAGGTATGCCGTATAAATTTCTAACTTCAAAAAGACTGTCATCTAGCTTAGATTTAATACTATAGTGCCTGTTTTCAGAATTATGGAATTTAACATCCGTTTCTTCAAAATCAAATCCCGTGATTTTTTCAGTAAAGGATATATGTTTTCCTAATAAATCTTCAAAATTAATACAAGTCATACCATAGAAATTTAAATGGAACAATAAAAACATGTCACTCTATTCTAATGAAGTGAAGGTATTAAAAAGGTTTGAGTCTGATTTTTGAATTGCTTATCTTGAAATTCAATTACAATTTTAATCTTTTCATAATTTGATACTTCTTCAACCTCTAATATAGAAGGCGCTATTAAACCTTTAATAAAATAAAGGTTTGAATACGCAAATTCACCAGTATTTCTAATTGAAATTATTAAGTTAGAAATTACACCGCCGTATCCTTCAAATAAACCTTCAGGAGTATTTAGTGGATCAGATTGTTCTAAAATCGTAACCCTAGAACCGCTAAGTTCTTTAGTAAAGATTTTATCCCACCAGATATTACCTAAAATATAATTAAAATCTTCATTTGGATAATCTTCATCCAATTTAAGAGTTTGACCGAAAGCCATATTGCTCAATATAAACAAAACTGTCAAGAATATCGTTTTCATTTGTTTATAATTTAGGTTGTTAAGGGTAATATCAATACTTATCGGTTTTTTGTTTATGACCGCAATAAACTTTAAATCCGCTCAATGTTTTAAGTTAATCATTTAACTTTTTTAATTTCCAAGCTTTTAAAATACTATCGGCTTGTTTTTTGTTTAATTGCTCTGTTTTTCTTTTCCAATAACCGTTTTTGTTTTTTTCAGATCTGTTCGATGTAACATTTGTTATTTCAATTGGATATTCATAAATATACTCCCAACCTTTAGATACAGTAAGACTATCTTTGGTCTTAAAATCATAATAGTTGTAATCTTCGAAAACATATCTAAATTTTAACGTTTCAAAAATATCCGTTTCTTCAATATAGCCATATTTATAAAAGCCACTTCTATATATGTCTTGCTCATATTGAGGTTTCCCTTTATCTCTATTTAGTTTTGTATGTTTTTCCCAATATAATGACTGTGTTTTAGGTTTTCTATCTCTATCTTTAGTTTTCATATACGAGTCACAATAGAGGTCATTCACCTTATCGAACGTACTAACACTTTCAAAACCGTAAGGGCCTTTGTAAAATGTAGAATCAATAATTCTTAACCCAATTTCTTTTCGTAACGGGTTCAATTCTATTTTATATGGGTAAGGTGCTTGCTCTTTTTTTGGTAAACAGCTATTTAATATAAATAGTATTCCTAAAACAGCAATTGGTAACACTTTTAATCTACTATTTCTGTCCATATCCAAGTCTGATTTATAGTTCCTCCTAAATTAATTGTGGTCGGGTCATTTCTTGGGTTTCAAAAATCAACTTGTAAAATAAAGGATTTAGTTGTTCTTTTTTTGAAAGGACCGCTCTCTAAAGTGATTTCAAAATTGGGGTATTGCTGTTCTTTAATGGCTATTAACTTCGGTGCTTCAAGTCCTTCAATTTTGAAAAGTTTGCTCTTTGTATAGTAATCTCCATCAGGAGTTATAGTTATCAGTACACTTTGAAGCACGCTATCATAACCTTCAAAATAGTTGTTCGGTGTAGCTTTTGAGTCATGAACCGTAAAAATATTGATAAATATGGCATCTGAGAATAAGCTATAACTATTGGCATTTATTTCTGCGATATTCGACAAATAATAATTTAAGTCTTCATTAGAAGTCAACTCTATTACGTTGCCTTGGGCTTTGCAGCAGAAAATATTGGTTAAAGTAAATGCTATAAGTACTATTGATAAAAGAATACGTTTCATATCGTATATTTTAAGTTATCTTACAGAAAAATGAATGAGGCATTGATATAAACGATTAGTTTTTTTTCTCTTTGACTTGTTCATATAAAAAATCAACATATTTTAATCTTCCTTGAATTAGATAATCACTTTCGTTTAAAAGTTGCCAGCGATTTTCAACTTTTTTAAAGTTAAAATTGTAGATAGTATTTAATTTATGATTTGTAATTATAACTCGCGTTATTGAGTTTTCAAAAGCAATAAATTCAACATCGAGATAATCATCTATCAAATTTGAATATAGGTCATTAGCCGTGAAAAATTTCACTTTATTGTTATGAAATTTGGTTAGGCAACTAGAACTAATACTTTTTCTAAAAGCTAAGGAATCTTTGTGTTTTAGTAGTTTTTCATATATAACATTACTAATAATCTGCTTATCACTTTGGTCAAGGTTTTCGCACCACTGCCCAAAACTTGAAAATGCACATAGATATATTAATAATAGAACTGGTTTTATTTTATGATTCAATTGCACTAAATTTTATTGTTGATTTATCATGATGTTAATAAAACACTTTTTTATCCCTTAATAAACGTATATAGCTATCATTACCAACCAACATCTTCTATTTTTTCTATAAGAAGCCAATCATCCTCCTTCTTTTGGAAGATATATAAATCAACATATCTTCTATTATTATCAATATGGCTCGACCAAACATAGGCATGAGTTTTGGTATAATTATAATAAGCTTTTGAAATGGAATTTTTACAGTAAAAACCGGTACACCACTTTACAAGATAATTATTTTTATTAAAAATGAGATGAGAAGTGTCCCATTTCTTTTCAGGTTCATTATCATTTAGCGCAAGTTTAATATCATTCTCACTAAACAAACTATCTAAATATTTGTATTTGTCTTTCCAACGCACCATGTCTTTTTTTAATTGGATACTATCAAATTGAATGCTATCAGAAGCATTATCTACAGCGAAATATTTAAAAAAGGGTTTGCCTTGGGTTCTAAATTCATAATATTTTTTTAAAATATGTTTGTTTACTACAACGCTCTGGTTTAACTCATACTCCATATCATTGGGCTGAGAAGTAAGATTCATGATTTGCCCAGCATAAACATATGCATCACTATTAACCTGAGCAACTGAACTGCTTAGAACAAACAGTGAAACTAAAAAGACTATTTTAATCACAAGTTTTTGTGCCTTTTGCATTAGAGGTGTTATTGGTGTTTTCATGAGCTAATAATGTTTGCGCCTCATTTTGCTGTTGTGGCGTTAAGTTTTCAAAAAATATATCGTTACCATTAAGACCACCCCAAACTAATTTTTTAGCAAACGCTAAATCTACTCCATTAATGTTGTTTGAATCCGCATAGGAAACTATGCTTTCAGCAATTTGATCTATGAAATCTGTAAAAATATTATGCATTTCTTGATTATAAGAATTAGCATATGACGGATTAGTACTGTTATTAAAAAAGTCTGTTATCGCGGTATTTAGATTTGTATAATTAGGATATTCTATTAGTAATTGACCACTGTGAAATAAACTAAGTATGTATGCATGTACTAATTCATGATAAAAAGTATTAACAATGCCAAGTGTAGTTGCAGTATCTAGGTGGTCATTATTAAATTGCATAATTATGGTGCCATCTGAACTAGGTTCTGGTAGTACTCTGCCTCCAACATTAGCGGTCATACCTGGCTCGTTGTCTACAGATTCTCCATTTGCTAAATCTTGTAAATTTAAATTGTTTTGATTGGACGATAAGAAATGGTTTTTAATTTTGTTTGTGAACGTTGAATTTATTCTGTAAACAGATTTAAATAGCTCCATTGCTTGGCAATCTTTATCCATTCCATTTATAAGCTTAATCATTACAATAATTTCTAATTTAGCCTCCTCACTAATCGCATACCCAGTACTGGCAGTTGGGCTGTCTGCAGGCTCAAAACCATCAAAGCCATCTAAAACCGGGTATTCGTCTCTAATTTTAAATCTATGGTCGTTTAAAAAATTGGCTATTTGTTGCAATTGGTCTGTAGTGGCTTCTGTCATCAGCCATTGTGCTATAGGTGTAAGTGGGTGAATTTCTAACCACAGAGAGATATTGAATCCATTGGCGGTTACGCTTTGCGTATACCAATATGGTACACTTAAACCTGCTGGATTGTTTGAGTTTGTCTCTAACGCTGGGATGTTAATTGAAGTAACTATTGCAGAATCTAAAGGGCTGCCACCACCAGTAGAATCACCGGCATCGATTGAGGTGTTAGAGCCATAAACTACTACAGTATCCAAACAGCCATGCCAGTTGCTTAAACTCCCACCACCGTCTAAGAGCATTATCAACATATCAAAAATGGTTTCGTTGTCACAGTTAGTTCTGCTCATGCCTTCACTGGTGTTGTCTTGTGGGTTAACAATACTACCATTTTGATATTTACGTGCTTCTAGAAGTGCCCCGTTTAAATCAAAACGTAAAATGTAACCTGAAAAGGTGGTGGTGTTTTCTAAATCTGTATAAATTAAACAAAATATATTGGATTTAATTTCACCATTATATTCTACAGATCCAACAAACATTTTGGCATCTGCATCGTTGTTGATGTAGATAGGTGTATAGAGAATATCAACCTGCTGCTCAGGTTCGTCTTTGTATTCTTTTATGCCTGATAATTCCCAGTCAACAGTAAGACTACCTTCCAAATCTCTGCTTTGTAAGAAATTGTTAGGGTCTTTTAAATTTAAGGTGGTATGCTGCTCTACATGTTGTTTGGCTTGGGTAATACTTGGCGCATTAAATTTTGCCTTGGTTGAGATATCAATTTCTTCATCCCTTTCGCAACCATACGGCAGTATTAAAAAAGCCACAAGCATTATTAATCCAAATTTAAATTTTAGAAAGTTGTCAATAAAGATAGATGACAGAAGCCAGATGCCAGATGCTGTGCGTTGTGCGTTGTGCGTTGTGCGTTGTTTTCATATTATTTTAGATTTAATGGATTTAAAGGCTACAAATTAGCATTAAAAACAAAACGGCGCAATACGTATTTATACGTATTTTTTGGTAACAGCAATCCAACGGCGTGTCAGAGGGTGTTTTTCTATATTTCTTTAAATATGCAATAATTTTTAGTTCACGTGGCTTCCAGTTTTTAAGGCGCAGGATTAGGTATCTCAGCATGAACGGCATTGATACTTTTAAGTAAGTCTTCAGAAAGTTCTACATCAATACTCTTAATGTTTTCTTCTAACTGTTCTAAATTGGTAGCACCAATAATATTGGCGGTGACGAATGGTCGTTGGTTAACAAAAGCCAAAGCCATTTGCGCTAGGGTTAATCCGTTAGCCTCTGCCAATTCTAAATACCTTTTGGCCGCTTCGGTAGATTGAGTGCTACTATAACGTGCAAATCTTGGGAACAGTTTTAAACGAGCATTATCTGCGGCCGTACCTTTGATGTACTTGCCTGATAGCACACCAAATGCCATTGGAGAATACGCTAACAGCCCAATATTTTCACGATGTGACACTTCTGCTAAATCGCCTTCAAAAGTGCGGTTTAATAAAGAATAGGAATTTTGAATGGTAATCATTTTAGCTAACTGGTGCTGTTTGGCCAGTTCTAAATAACGCATGGTGCCCCAGGCTTTTTCGTTAGACAATCCTATATGCCGCACTTTGCCGGATTTGATAATCTCATCTAAGGTTTGTAAGACTTCAAGAAAGTTTTCCTGCCAAGGATCGGTCGTGTCGTATTGATAATCTCTAATACCAAAGGTGTTGGTTTTGCGCTCGGGCCAGTGCAATTGATACAAATCTATATAATCTGTTTGAAGGCGTTTAAGACTATTGTCAACCGCTTCGTGCAAGGCTTCTTTACTAAAACCTGAGGTACGAATGTGCGCCGTGTAATCTCCCGGGCCAACAATTTTTGTAGCGAGAACCACCTTATCTCTGTTGCCTGTTTTTGCAAACCAATTGCCTATAATGCGTTCGGTCTCTGCATAGGTTTTGGCTTCGGCAGGTACCGGATACAATTCGGCACAGTCAAAAAAATTAACGCCATAATCTAGGGCCAAATCCATTTGAGCAAAGCCTTCTTCCTGGGTGTTTTGGTTGCCCCAGGTCATGGTGCCGAGACATATCTTACTTACTTCAATGTTAGTATTTGGTAATTTGGTATAACGCATGGTTGGGTTTGAAAGTTAAATGATAAGTCAAATTTAACATGTCGTTAATTGTTAAGACTACTTTTTGCAATATTTATATTTCATTTAACAGTGCTAATTCCTGCGCAGGCAGGAATCTCATGGTTAAATAATCCTCATATCAGTTTATTTAGATTCAATTTTTAACCGCTGGGTAACATTTATAAATTAATCTGTCATTATTATTGCACGCAAAGGCGCAAAGTTCGCAAAGGTTTTGTTCTCACAGATTTCACAGATAGTACAGATGTAATGCCGAACCAAATTCTGTGAAATCCGTGAAATCTGTGTGAGAGAAAAAAGCCCTATTTTTTTAAATACTTCGTTGCTTGCTCTCCCTAAATCTCATTCAACAACTTAGAAATCTCATCCAATTTTGGTGTCAATATCACTTCTATTCTTCGGTTTTTGGCCCGACCTTCGGGTGTGGTATTGGTGGCTATAGGTGCATATTCGCCACGACCGGCAGCAGTTAAATTTTCGGGATTGATGGCTGCGTTTTCTCTTAAAATGTTGACAATGGCGGTAGCGCGCTTGGTTGATAAATCCCAGTTGCCACTTAAAACTGCATTACCTTTATAGGGCACATCGTCTGTATGACCTTCAATTAAAATGGCAATTTCGGGGTTTTCGGCTAAAACGGCCCCTAATTGCTGAACCGCTTTTCGGCCTTCACTGCCAACTGCCCAACTGCCCGATTCAAACAACAATTTGTTTTCCATAGAAACGTACACCTTGCCATCGCGTTGTTCAACGGTTAAGCCTTTGCCTTCAAAATTAGTAAGTGCTTTTGAGATGGCGTCTTTTAGCCTAGTCATGGCCGCATCTTTGCTGGCTATTAAATTTTCAAGTTCTGCCACGCGTTGCGATCTGCTTTCTAATTCTGATTTGAGTTTGTTGAGTCGGTCGTTTTCTGCGGCTAATGCTTGTTCTTTAGCTTCTAATTGTGCCAGTAATTCGCGATTTTTCGCAGCGTTGTCTGCAATGGCGCTGGCGCTGTTTTTTTCTAAGGCGTCGTATGAGTTTTTAAGATTGTTTAGATTACTCAATGTGGCGTTGTAATCTTGTTGCAGTCTGTCGCGTTGCGCTACAGCTGCATCGTAATCTTGCTGTAATTTTTCTAACTGATTTTGAAGTTGGTTTTTGGCTTGCTCTAATGTGGCGTTTTCATCGGCCAGGGCACGACTTTCTTTTTTAAGTTGGGCGTATTTGTCTTCCAACTCTGTGTAGATTTTTTTGGATACGCAAGAACTTGCGGTAACCATCACTATGGCGATAAATATCAATTTTTTAATCATGGCTATGTGTTTTCTAAAGTTAATTTTTAAGTTCTGTTGTTTCTTTTGCGTTAGGGATTGCAGTGTAAATCCTTTTTTGAGGCCTTAAAGCCTTAAAAAAGATTGTAACGTAAAGCCCGACCCCCAAGTGCGCTTGGGGGTAACGCCCAACCAATACATTTTATTTTATACATCGAGTTCTAATAAAATTGGGCAGTGATCGCTGTGCACCGCTTCTGTGAGTATAACGGCGCGCTTGATATTTTGTTGTAAGGGTTTTGCCACCATAGCATAATCTAAGCGCCAGCCTTTATTGTTGTTGCGGGAATTGGCACGGTAACTCCACCAGCTATAAGTTTGGTTTTCGGGGTTGAGGAAGCGAAACGAATCTACAAAACCGCTGTCTATAAAGTTTCCAAGCCACAAGCGCTCAACGGGTAAGAAGCCTGAAACATTACTAAGACCTTTGGGATTGTGAATGTCTATTTCGTTATGACAGATGTTGTAATCGCCGCAAATAATTAGATTTGGAATGTCTGTTTTTAGCTGATTGATATACTCCTGAAACATATCCATATAATCAAATTTGTGCTGCAAACGGGCGTCGTTAGTGCCGGATGGCAAATACAGACTCATTACAGATACCTGATCAAAATCTGCTCTGAGGTTTCTTCCTTCGTCATCCATCGAGGCAATTCCGGTGCCGTATTCAACGTGGTTAGGTTGGGTTTTGCTTAAAATGGCGACGCCGCTGTATCCTTTTTTTTGTGCGCTAAACCAGTAATGGTAAGGATAACCGGCTTTTTCGAACAATTCTAAGTCTAATTGATCTTTGTTGGCTTTTATTTCCTGAAGGCAAATTACATCAGGATTGGCGGCTTTAAGCCAGTCTAAAAAACCTTTGTTGAGCGCAGCGCGAATGCCGTTAACGTTATACGAAGCTATTTTCATTGGGATGCATCTTTGTTAAGCCACGAAAATAATTATATTGGTACATTTACACCCTATATTTTAGGTTGTTTTAACTGTAATATAAGATAAAATGTGTTTTATATGAGGAAATAAGCTGCGTCATAATTCTCACAAAAATACAGGTGCTTATCATATTTTATCATTAAGGATAAGTTGATTACAATCTGAATGTTAATGATAACTAATCCGCTCGATAAGTCAATTCATAATTAGTACTTCTGCCTTTTTCAGCAGTTTCCTGCAAGATACCCTTTTCTACTAAATCCTTGATATCACGCAGTGCTGTGTCAGTTGATACTTTCGTAATCTTTGCCCATTTAGATGTTTTTAGTTTTCCTTCAAATCCGTCAAGAAGTTTATTGAGCATCAAACGTTGTCTTTCGTTGATGGGTGTTTGTTCATTTAATTTCCAAAATTGGGCCTTGTGCAGGATGTTTTGCGTGGTATGTTCGGTGGCCATGATGGCATTTTTAAGGCAGTGTAAAAACCACTCGAGCCATTCGGTGATATTGCCTGTGCTGTGTTGTACTTTTTGCAAGATGTTGTAATAACCTTGTCGCTCAATTAAAATTTGACTAGACATACTGTAAAAACGCTCACTACTATGTTCGGCGCGTGCTAAAAGCATATCGGTGATGGCGCGGGCAATTCGACCATTTCCGTCGTCGAAAGGGTGAATGATTATAAACCAAAAATGAGCAATAGCAGCCTTTAAAACAGGGTCAAGACTATGATTGTTGTTAAACCAAGTCAAAAAGTCATCCATTTGCACTTTAACCAATTTAGGTTCGATGGCTTCGTAATGGACTTTTTCTTTACCCATACC
Organism: Paucihalobacter ruber; assembly: GCF_006494535.1. GTDB lineage: Bacteria > Bacteroidota > Bacteroidia > Flavobacteriales > Flavobacteriaceae > Paucihalobacter > Paucihalobacter ruber. Next base: position 89,173 of record NZ_VHIQ01000002.1, on the reverse strand, counting down.
ACCTGAAACTATTTGCATTCTGCCCGTACGGTATTTACCTACTTCTATCTTGTAAGGTCCGCTATAACCTGTAGGGAAAAGGGCTGCATGCCAACCAAACAATCGTTCTTCGGTGAGTGGTAACTCATGTCTCTGCGTGGCGTCAAGCATCATTTCAACAACACCTTCAATATATCGGTTACTCGGGATCAGACCTGCCGTATTAATACCTAAACGTCTGGCAATTGACGATCTTACTTGTTGGTAATTAAGCAATTCACCTTCAATTTCAGAAGATTTAACTACATCTAATGTTAAGGTGTTTAATGTAGCTTCTTCTTTTGCCGAAAAGCCCAAGGCGTTCATTTCTCCAATGATTTTACCTTGCATTAATTTTACCTCACCAAACAGGGCATTAACGACTCTGTCATCCCAGATAAAATTGGGCCATATCTTATATTCGTAAATGTATTTTGCCACTGATCAAATAAATTATGCGGTAAATATACATATTAATTACCGTAAAAATGCGGCGAATATATTATTTTTCACTGCAAAAGGAGTTGTTAGGCTCATCCTGATGCTTTCAGTTGCAACCAAATATATTGGTACATTTACACCCTATATTTTAGGTTGTTTTAACGGTAAAATATTTAAAGGCTTTTGTAGTTTTATAATCCATGAGGTTATTGTTGTGTTTAGGTTTGTTTTTTGGTGTCAACCTGCTTGGCGCTCAAGATGTACCTTCTAACTACCGAACTAAAAAAATGGCTGTTACCGATTCAGTTCAAATTGATAGTACCAGTATTAATCCGGCTGTTTTTGAAGTTAAAACCAAAACTAACATATTGCTGGATTCTAGTTATTACAGTGTAGATTTTGTTAGAGCCATTCTCACATTTAAAAAACCTGTTGAAACCGATTCTATTATCATTAACTACTTAAAGTACCCTAATTTTTTCACCAAAAAATATCAACAGCTCAGTAAGGATTTAATTGTGGCCAATCAGTCAAATCTCAATAAGTTTTATCAAATTAATCAGCAAGGTGACGCCCGAAATTTTGTTCCGTTTGAAGGGTTAAATACATCGGGTAGTATTTCGCGCGGTGTGACTATTGGTAACAATCAAAATTCGGTGTTAAACAGCGAGCTCGATTTACAGATTTCAGGAAAACTGAGCGATAAAGTAACGCTAAGAGCTTCCATTCAAGATGCCAATATTCCCTTGCAACAAAGCGGTTACTCACAACGTTTGGACGAATTTGATCAGGTCTTTATTGAGATTTTTAGCGATACCTGGAACATCAGAGCCGGCGATATCGATTTGGTAAATGCCAACAGTCATTTTGCCAATTTTACCAAGCGTGTTCAGGGATTGGCGGTGAATTTTAAACTCGATCACGATGAATCTCACACCAACGTCTTTGCATCGGGTGCTTTGGTACGTGGGCAATTTACCACTAGCCGGTTCACGGCTCAAGAAGGTAATCAGGGTCCGTACAAATTGCGTGGGCAAAACGATCAACTTTTCGTACTAATTGTTTCGGGTAGCGAAACTGTGTACGTCAATGGTGTGCCTTTAAGGAGAGGTGAAAATGAAGATTACATCATCGATTACAACGCAGGAGAGATTATTTTTAATTCTACCTTTCCCATCACCTCCGAAATGCGAATTACGGTAGATTATCAGTTTAGCGAGCGCAATTATTCGCGATTTATAGTTTATGGCGGTTCTAATTACGAAAGCGAAAAACTCAAGTTAAATGCCACCTTTTATTCTGAAAGTGATGCTAAAAATCAACCCTTACAGCAAAATTTATCGACAGAGCAAATAGAGATTTTAGCCAATGCGGGTAACGACACTTCGCAAATGGTAGCGCCATCGGCCATAGCTCAGGATTTTTCTGAAAACCGCATTTTATATCGAAAAGAAATTATTGACGGCGAAGAAATATTTGTGTTTTCAAACAACCCAAACGACGAGCTTTTTAGCGTTCGTTTCACTTTGGTTGGCGAAAATCAAGGTAATTATGTGTTAAGTAATATTCAGGCCATCAGTAATATTTTTGAATATGTACCACCGGTAAACGGTGTTCCTCAAGGTAATTATGAACCTGTTGTACAGCTAATCGCACCAACTCGATTACAAGTGGCTGTGGTTAACGGATTGTACACGCCATCTGAAAAAACCAATGTATTTTTTGAGCTGGCAGGCAGTAAAAACGATCGGAATTTGTTTTCAGACATCGATAATGACGATAACGACGGTTTTGCGGCCAAGCTAAAACTACAACAACAATTGGTTAAGAACGACAGTCTTTGGAATCTCGCCGCCATTGCCGATGCCGACTTTATTCAAAAGAATTTTAGAACTATCGAGCGCTTGTATCAAGCCGAATTTATACGAGATTGGAATCTAGACAATCCGATTGGAAATCAGCTGTTGTTTACCAGTGGTTTGCAATTATCGCACGCTAAAAAAGGCAATGCCTTTTATAATTTTCAGCATTTAAATTACTCGGGAAGTTTTAACGGTAACAAACACAGCTTATTTGCCGATTTACGGTTGGGGAAGTTTAATATTTTCAGCAACAGCAGTTATTTAAATAATACAGGTGTTATCAACAGTTCTACCTTTTTTAGAACTTTTAACCGATTGGTTTACAATATGAAAAACCAATATATAGGAACTAAAATTGCAGCCGAAGATAATGTGCAAACTCAAAACGCTACACAGCTGCTAACCAATTTGAGTCAGCGTTTTACTTCTGGTGAAGTGTTTACGGGCATAGGCGATAGCACCGGAGTTTTTGTGGAAGTTGGTGCCATTTTAAGAGCCAACGACAGTTTGCGGGACAATAATTTAAAGCGCGTGAATACTTCCGAAACCTACTATTTAAAATCTAGGATGATTCAAAATACCAAAGCCACCTTACAGTTGTTCGTTAACTACCGAAGTTTAAAGGCTCGAGACGAACTGGCTCAAAATGAGCAATCGTTGAATTCGAGATTAACCTACAATCAAAAGTTGGCCGATAACATTATTCTTTTAAACACCATTTTCGAAACCAACGCCGGAACTTTGCCACAGCAGGATTTTACCTATGTTGAAGTAGAACCCGGACAAGGCACCTATACCTGGATTGATTATAACGGTAATGGTATTCAAGAATTAGACGAATTTGAAATTGCCCAGTTTCAGGATCAGGCGAGTTTTATCAGGGTATTGTTACCTAATCAGGTTTTTGTAAGAACGCATCAAAACAGGTTTAGCCAGTCGGTTACTATTAATCCGCAGCAATGGAATGTATCAGAGTCTAAATCCAAACAATTTTGGTCGCATTTTTACAATCAAACCTCTTTTTTAATAGACCGAAAAACCAATCGCGAAGGCAATGTGCTTAATTTAAATCCGTTTAGTGGCGACGAGTCGGATTTGTTAGCCCTCAATCAGAGTATCAGAAATGTGATTTTTTACAATCGTGGACAACAAAAATACACCACGTCTTACACGTTTTTGAGTAACGCCAGCAGAAGTTTGCTATCGGTTGGCATTATTGAAAACACGGTTAAAAGTCACCAAATCAATTTTAACCATAAATTTGCTAACAGTTGGCTGGTAACCTTACAATCTACTTTCGACAATAATGAAAGCTCTAACGAAAACTTTGCGGCACGCGATTTTAAATTGGAAGAATTGAGGTTGCAACCCCAATTGTCGTATATTTTTGATGAGAACGCCCAGTTTAATGTATTTTATAATCACGTTACCAAAGACAATACCATTGGTAATTTAGAAACCTTAGTTCAAAACAATTACGGCGCTTCATTCACCTTTAATAAAGCCGATAAAATAGCACTTACGGGCGAGTTTAATTATTTTAAAAATGCCTTTAACGGCAATTCCAATTCTCCTGTTGCGTACCAGATGCTAGAAGGTTTACAACCGGGTAATAATTTTACTTGGAGTTTATTGGCGCAACGCAAGCTTACCAAATTTTTAGATTTAAATTTAAATTACTTCGGAAGAAAAAGCGAAAGTTCAAGAACCATTCACACCGGAACCGTCCAATTGCGCGCTTACTTCTAAATTCCTGCGAAAGCAGGAATCTCCAAATTGAAGAGACAAAATGCTTCATTATTATTAATTTCTAAAACGCGATACATATCACAATAATTCTTAAAAATTATTTCAACCAATGGATTCAATGAGGTATAAAAATAAATTTTAAGTATTTTCTTACGCAACTTTTCGATACTTTTCGCATCTTTGACAAAAACTAAGAATTTACAATATAATTACTTAACTTAAATTTTATGAAAAAAACTCTTGTATTATTATTGGCTCTTATGTCGTTTGTTTCTTTTAGTCAGGAAAATTTAGAAGAACAAATAAAGCGTAACGAAATTTCATCAAACCTTTTTGATTTGGTTGTTGCCGGTTCTTTTAATATCACTTACGAACGATTATTTGAAGGCAACCAATCGTTACTGGTTTCCGCTACCTTTTTTGATACCTTCGCCTATTATGATGTTGGTTATATAGAAGATAACAGTGCCTTTAGTTTTAAAGCGGCGTATTTAATTTACTTTTCAAAGTCTAAAGACCATGCCGGTTTTTTCTTTTATCCGCAGTTAAAAATTAGATCAGGAGAGATCACCACTGACGAAGGTTGGTTTTTTGATGGTAATGGAAATTTTACACCATATGAATTTAGTTATGACATTGATGGCTTCTCTGCCGGTTTTGGTTTAGGTCATAAATGGATATTCAACAATAAATTTTCTCTAATGATATTTGGAGAAATCGCCAGAGATTTAGGCGGGAATAATAATGATGAGTATATCGATAATGTTGAACCTAGATTTGGGGTAAATTTAGGGATACGATTCTAGTAATTTTCTAAAGCGAAATGAAAAAACCCAAGTTTGCGCTTGGGTTTTTTATTCAGAATTATTTGGGATGAATGTTGTTGTAGCTGGACGAAGACTTGGTTTCTTTGCCATGCTTTTCTCACGGCAGCAAAAATTGGAATACAAGGAAAATCCGTCTTTTGAATCATGAGATGCCTGCTTTCGCAGGCATTGGTTACATCTTCATTAACCAGTGTTTCATATCAACCTCTTGCTTAATTAAATCGCGCAGTTCGTCAATTTTTACACGTTTTTGTTCCATGGTATCACGGTGTCTAATGGTCACGGTTTGGTCTTCTAAAGTCTCGTGGTCTACCGTGATGCAAAATGGTGTACCGTTGGCATCTTGTCTTCTGTAACGTCTTCCTACAGCATCCTTTTCGTCGTAATCTACGTTAAAATCCCACTTCAACTGGTTCACGATGTCTTTGGCAATTTCGGGTAAACCGTCTTTTTTAACCAACGGCAACACGGCCGCTTTAAACGGCGCCAAAACAGCGGGTAGTTTTAAAACGGTTCTAGTAGTATTGTTGTCCAGTTCTTCTTCAACCAACGAGTTTGAAAACACAGCCAAAAACATACGGTCTAAACCAATCGAGGTTTCTAATACATATGGCACGTAACTTTTGTTTTCTTCCGGATCGAAATACTGTAATTTTTTACCCGAATATTTTTCATGCTGACTCAAATCGAAGTCGGTGCGCGAGTGAATACCTTCCAATTCTTTAAATCCGAATGGGAATTTAAACTCAATATCGCAGGCCGCATCGGCGTAATGGGCTAATTTTTCGTGATTGTGAAAGCGGTAATTCTCGTCACCCAAACCAAGCGACTGGTGCCATTTAAGGCGCGTTTCTTTCCAGTAATCGTACCATTCTTGCTGGGTTCCAGGTTTGATAAAGAACTGCATTTCCATCTGTTCAAACTCGCGCATTCTAAAGATAAATTGTCTGGCAACGATTTCGTTTCTAAAGGCTTTTCCGGTTTGAGCAATACCAAATGGTATTTTCATACGGCCGGTTTTTTGTACGTTTAAAAAGTTAACAAAAATACCTTGCGCGGTTTCCGGACGTAAATAAAGGTCGGTACTATGCTCGGCCGAAGCACCTATTTTGGTACCAAACATCAGGTTGAACTGTTTCACTTCGGTCCAGTTGCGGCTACCTGTTAATGGGTCGGCGATTTCAAGTTCTTCAATCAATGCTTTTACATCGGCTAAATCTTCGTTTTCTAAGGATTTGCCCAAACGCGATAAAATGCTTTCAATTTTTGCTTGATAATCTACCACACGTTGATTGGTAGTTATAAATTCCTGTTTGTTAAACGCATCGCCAAAGCGTTTGGCAGCTTTTTCGACTTCTTTGTCAATTTTAGCTTCAATTTTAGCGCAGTAATCTTCTACCAATACATCGGCACGATAGCGTTTTTTAGAATCTTTATTATCTATTAACGGGTCGTTAAAGGCATCGACATGGCCCGAAGCTTTCCACGTGGTAGGATGCATAAAAATGGCTGCATCTATGCCAACTATATTATCGTGCATTTGCACCATGGCTTTCCACCAGTAGTCGCGAATGTTCTTTTTGAGTTCTACACCGTTTTGCGCGTAATCGTAGACGGCACTCAGGCCATCGTAAATTTCACTGCTGGGGAACACATAGCCGTACTCCTTGGCGTGAGAGATTACCTTTTTAAATTGATCGTCGTTGTTTACCATGCTGCAAAAATAAAAAACCGCTCCAATTAGTGGAACGGTTTTGAAAAATAATTACTTAGCTAGTTACTCTAAATGTAATTCTGTACTACCAATTAAGGTAAAATCGTTGAAAATGTTTATTTTATAGTTGCCTTTTTGAAGCGGTTTATCGTCTCTGTCGGCTTCAACAGCCACACAAACTTTGGTGTTTTGGTTGTAATATTCTACATTGGTTTTAAAGCTGTAAACCAACGAATACTTATTATTTTTAACCACGCCCTTATCGGCCAGAACATTATTATCAGGATTGATAATTTGTACATACACAGTCTTATTGCCCGGTGTAATTTGTTCGTTACCTGCTAAGTTAAAGCATACTTCCAAATTATTAATACGTTTGGCCTTGTAAGTGGCATAGCGCGCGGCCGAGTTGGTTTCAAACCCCTGAACCGAAATAAAACTGGTAGCAAGTACAGCATTAGATGCCATTACTGTAGGTTCTGATACAGTTTCAATAACTGTTTCTTTAGCCTGCAGTTCTTTTTGTAATGCTAATACCTGATTAGAAGTTTGCGCTAATACATTATCGGCTTGCGCCAATTGTTGCTTTAATCTGTAATTTTCGGCTTTAACACCTTGTAACACCGATAAATTTGAAGTTAATTCAGCAATTGAATCCTGCGCATTTTGTAACACCGCGTTGGCCTGTTCCAAGTTTTCTAAAATAACCGACTTTTCATTTGAAAGCCGATCATTTTGCCTTAGAACTTCAGCAAGCTCGTGTTCAATTAATTTGTTTTCCTGTTCTGTGAATACATTTTGTGCTTCAATGGATTGATATTTTAAGTATCCAAGAACGCCGAAAACCGCTAAAACAATTACTAAAGTACTTTTAATTAATCTGTAGTTAAATAATTGAGGGTTAACTATCATTATTAATCGTAAATTTAGGTGCGAAAGTAAATATTATCTTATTGTTAAATTATTTTTATCGATAAAGTGGTGATTAATTTGTTAAACTTGTTTTTTCCGAAGGTTTGCTTGTCTTGTACCGGACATTTAAGCGATAACGAGTTACATGTTTGTACCGATTGCCGTCATCAGTTACCGGTTACCAATTTCCATTTTAAAGATGACGATCGGGTTAAAAAGGTGTTCTTCGGAAGGGTGAAAGTTGAGAACGCCACCGCACTCTTACATTTTTCAAAAAAGGGAATGGTGCAACAACTCATGCATAATTTAAAGTATCGTGGCCACGAAGATGTTGGCTTGTTTTTAGGTGAATGGTTGGGTGCTGAACTGGCACAAATAGAAGCCTATAAAACCGTGGATGTGGTGATTCCGGTACCATTGCACAAGGCCAAACAACGCAAACGAGGTTACAATCAGGTTTCTAAATTTGGAAAGGCCATTGCAACCGCATTGGCAACAGAATACAGAGAAGATTTACTGTTGAAGGTAAGCAACACCCAAACGCAGGTGTTTAAAAACAGATTGACAAGATGGAGCGACGCCAATGCCATTTTTGATATAAATAATCCGGAAGAATTAAACAACAAACACATTTTACTGGTAGACGACATTATCACCACCGGTGCCACCATAGAAAAATGCGCCGAAGTTTTGAATAAAGCCAAAAATATCAAACTAAGTGTGGCAACCATGGCAATTACGGATTAAATTTGCCGTTTATTTTCATAAAAATTGTTTCTTTGCTTCGCATGAAAATCACATATTTTTATACCGGTATCAAATATCTTTTGGCATTACTTTTTATAGTAGCCATTGCTTCTTGTGCCAATCGCGGTATGCCTGATGGCGGACTTAAAGACGAAGACCCACCGGTAATTACCAGATCGGTTCCAGAAAATTTCAGCATCAATTTTAAAAGCAAAGAGGTTAAAATTTATTTCGATGAATACGTCAAACTAAAAGACCTGAGAAAACAGTTAATTGTGTCGCCGCCAATGGATCCCGAACCCATTATAACACCTATGGGTGCCGCCAGTAAATACATCACCATAGAACTGCCCGATACCTTGTTGGCCAATACCACTTACGCCATTAATTTTGGCAATAGTATTGTAGATAATAATGAAGAAAATCCGTATCCGTATTACCGTTACGTGTTTTCAACAGGCAGTTATATCGATTCTTTAACGGTAACCGGCAGCGTGATGGATTCCGAAAAACGCATCACCGATAAGTTTATTTCGGTGATGTTGTACGAAGTTGATTCAACCTACACCGATTCTGTTATCTACAAGCAAAAACCCAGATACATTACCAATACCTTAGACAGCGTCACCACCTTTAAAATTGAAAATATCAAAGCCGGCACCTATAAAATGGTGGCGCTAAAAGAACAAACCAGCAATTTTACCTTTCAGCCTAAAACCGATAAAATTGGCTTTGTAGAAGGTGTCGTCACCGTGCCTAAAGACACGAGCTACATCTTAAAAATGTTTAATGAAATTATTGATTTTAAAGTGTTACGGCCAAAACAAGTGGCTGAGCAGCGCATTCAATTTCCTTTTGAAGGCGATTACAAAGGCTCGCAAATAACACTTTTAGACACCTTGCCAAGCGACTTCGATTTTAAAATATCTAAAGACAGCAAAGCCGATACACTTTACTATTGGTATAAGCCGAAGTTAGAATTGGATTCCACCTTGTTTTTAGTGAGAAAAGGTACTTATGCCGACACACTAAAACACAAATTTTTTAAGGCAGATACAGACAGTTTAACCGTTACGGGCAATCCGTCGGGGACATTGGATTTTGGCAAGCAATTTTCGCTTGAAGGTTCTATACCGCTGGTGAGTTTAGATGAAAGTTTGATAAGTATTATGAATCGCGACTCGGTTGATGTGCAGTTCACCACACAATTAGACACCTTATGGCACAAATTTGTATTCGATTTTGAAACCGAAGAACGGCAGCAATACAAAATTAGAATCCTGCCCGAAGCCATTAAAGATTTTTACGGTAACACCACCGACACCTTAAATTTTAGTTTGAACACCAAGCAAAAATCTGATTACGGCAATATTAGGGTGAATTTGGTAAACGCCAAACTACCGTTGATTGTGCAGTTGGTAGACGATAAAGATGAGGTGAAGTACGAGCGTTATGCCGACACCAACAATTTTGTTGATTTTTTTGATGTAGCACCCAGAAACTATTATTTAAGAGCCATTTTTGACACCAACCAAAACGGCAGATACGACACCGGCAGTTTTTTAAATAATTTTCAACCGGAGCGCATTAGTTATCATCCAGCTGAAATTGAGGTGCGCGCTAATTTTGATTATGTTGAGACTTTTACTTTGTTAGATTAAAGTGTGACAATTCATTGATGAAACTAAGAATTGCCATTCTTAAAATTAACTTTTTACTCTTCAAAGTTGAGTTCGTATAAATTCTTTAATGAATTTTTAAATACTAAACTATCAAAAGGGCGAGGAATATTATTCATTAATAGGTTGAAGTTATTGTCCACTGCCAAATATCTCGGTATCTCTATGGTTTGATTAATTCTAACTTTAAAAAACGATAGTATCTTAGACTTCATATTGTCATCTAATATTTTATAATGATGATCTTTATTTATTAAATGCGAAATAGATTTCAAGCCATTTTTCCAATTGTCAGAATTATTTTCCACAGAAATATATTTAAAATCAATATTGTAATTTAATTCAAACTTATTCAATCTTTGTATTCCAAAAATACAAGGGTCGCATCTAGATTCATAACCCCAAAAACTTATCAATAGTTTATTTTTTGAACTTTCAATAAGATTCTTAAGTGTAATTGTATCACCATTATAGGTTAAAAGTTTCTCTTCGAGTATTTCGTTAGGAATTTTTGAACTCAATATTGTTAATTCTTCTTTGACTTTTTCAACTTCAGATTTATAATCATCCGGGAGATTATCATTTTCTAAAAATGTGTCTATTTGACTTTTTAAATAGTTCTTATTTTTAACATCTAATCCAAAACCTTTATCAAAAAAGTCGGTTATTAATCTTCCTTTTGCATAATTGGCAATGTTGTTGTCTAGATTTTCATTAATAAATAGCAACTCTCTTTCAAAATTTTCTCTTGTGTAATCAATAAATTCTTGTTGAGTAAAGTAATGTCTTATATACATTACTAAGCTTCTCTTATAATAGTCGTTTGCAATATGTTGATTCTGTTTAAAATATTCTAGCTCTATGCCATCAAAGTATTTTTCCAAATTGATTAATTCTTTTTCATTTGCCAGAAAAGAATCCCCAAGCAAATTTCCCAATCCATTTTCATCATTTAGGTTATATGCGCCATCCGCAGATTTTTTTGATCTTGGTGCTACCAAATTATATAAATATTCAAATTTAATTTCGGATTTTATTTGAGAGTTAAACTCTTCTGTAGTGTTATTTTTTTTTATAAAATCTTCGTAGAAATTGATTTTTTCATTATAAAGTTCTACACTTTGTTGTTTATAATGGTTTAAGCCTTTATTAGCGACTAATGATGACCAATTATTAGTTAAACTATCCAAAGATTTAAAAAAACCATGGTGCTTGTTTTTACCAACAAAACTCATTTCCCCGCCTATTAGTTCAATATTTAAAGTGTCATTGGGTGATATAAATACTCTAGTTTGATATATCTCCTGCGCGTCAAAGATTACCATCTCGATTATTTTAGATTTTGTAAAGGAATTGAGCACAATCTTTAAATGGGTAGAATCAATTCTATCCTTATCAATAGAAGGTTGATTGCCATAGAAAGTTTCATAATCAACAATATTGATATAATCCAAAAGTTCCTTTCGGTCTGATTTGAAATTTATAACAACTTGTGCGTGTTTAACTAATGTATCTGTAGTGGGCTCAGTTTGTAGTTGATTTATGTTTTTACTTTTTTCTACGCAAGAGATTAAAATTATATACAGTATAATAAATAGTTTAGTGATTGTATTTTTCATCTGTTTTTATTTATTTTTTGGAAAAGTGGATGTTTAATTAAAACATCCACTTTAATTCAAAATGATTTAATCACAATTAACTGAACAGATATATTCACCCGAATAACCACCCTGATTTTGACAAGCAAACGAAGTAGTTTCTGGCTCGGCATTTGGAGCATGATGAATCCAAACCCCGCTATTGCATTTTATCGAATAATTACCTGCACCGCCATTAATACTTTTTTGTTGTTCTCTACTAAGTTGAACAACACCTTTCAAATTTAAAATGTTTTTTAACATGATTAAATAGTTTTAATTATAACCTACTCTCTAAGCTTTTCGGTGTCTGCTTATTTTGAAATGTAAGTTACTGAATTTTATTTAGATATAAGATGTGTAAAAGCATCCAATAAGTAAGCAAAAGCGGAAAGTTTCACAGGTTAGTATTTTAATCATTTTATCAAAGTAGCTTGTTGAACTATTCGTAAATAATATTTAACCAATTACTTACGTGTTAACAAATCTCTAAACTGATAAAAAAACCGCTCAACCAACCTTAAATCTTCTGTGATAATCTCTGCCCGGCATAGACTCATTTTTATTATTTATATCTCCCAAATTATCAGATTCAATAAGATTTTTTAGTCCAATTTTTAATTCCTTAACATTATTTACAACTTTAACAACTATGCCGTTTTTATCAATAATAAAGTGCGTAGGAAAGCTAGAAACTTTTAGAGACTCTTTAATAAAAGATGTTTGTAAACCTACTGTTTCGTAGTTGAAGGTATTATTTTGTAGAAACGTGCGCAAAGCATCGTTTTGGTCTAAAGCTAGGCTAACAAAAATAATATCTTTTTCGTACTTATACACATCTACTAATTCATTTAGTTCTGGGAATTCGGCTATACAAGGTTTGCAATTAATAAACCAACACTTTACAATTAAGAAATGCCCTTTAACGTTTTCGTTGGTATAATTGGTTCCGTCAAGTGTTGTAAAATGAAAATCAGGAAATTTTTTACCTTCAAACTTAAAATGGGCATAAGCTATGGAGCTATATATTTTTATGGATTTTTTAATAGTCTCATCTGAGGCCTCGTTTAGTTTGAAAAGCTTGTACGTTATCTCCGAATCATATTGTTCTAACTTTAAGGTAATATACTCACCGGATCGTAGTAATTTTAAAAAAGCTTCTTTACTTATTTTGTCGTTACTATCATCTATAGCTTTAAAGTTGGTAGATAAAATAATATTTTGGTAATGGTAAGAATGCCATTTTTTAAAGTCAACATGTAATATTTCAAAATCTTGCGTTAATTTATCTTTTACTGGTAATTCATCACAGCTCAAAATTGAACAAAATATTATTGAAAATGATATAAAATATTGTCTCATAAGATTAAATAGATTTGACTGTCATGTTTTGAAATTTAAAGAGGGAATTATTGTTTAATCTCATAAATATAAGCATATTATTTTAAATCCGAAACTTAGTGCTTTAGGATACAAGAACATAGTTTTCAAATTAAATTTGAACAACCATAATATTAAAGCGAAAACTGAACACTCAATAATAGCTGACTCGGTCTTAAAACAAACACATTGGCATTTGTTGAAAATTGATTATTAAATAAACTTATATAGTCGTTAGTGTTTAAAATGTTAGTCCAAGATATTTTAGTGTCTAACTTTGGCTTATTAATGGTCAACTGATAGCTTAAGTTTAAGAAGGTGTTGTTGTTTGTATTATCTCCAATTTTATTGAAATAGTTTTCAAATTCGAAATTGAGATACTGACGATTGCTAAAGTAGAAAAACACATTTAAGGTATTCTCCCAATTTTTAATGCTACTGAAACTAGTAGTTTCTGAGCGTATTTTAGACAGGTTAATTAAACTTTCGGCACTTAAACTTATTATTTTATTGATGTTAGATTCTATATTGAGTTTATAAGATTGACTAGGTATTGTGAAGGTTACTAAATCGCCGTTTACAATTTGGGGTAACTTATTTAAAGAATATCGACCTGTTGCATTAACAGTTGTTTTAATATTGTTAAAGTATTTGCTGGCAACTAATTCAATTCTGTTAAAGCTACTCTTATTATTTTGCTCAAAAGTTTCAACAATTAAAGAACCATCATCTGCAATGAAATTATTGAATAATAAATTATTTTGATTTTCACCCAGAGCAATCGATAATTTTGTAAATATGGCATTTAAGGCATCTCTATAACCAATATTAAACCTTGTACTATAAGCTCTTTGTTCGCTTAATATTGAATTATACCTTAGTAACGTTAGGTAATTTTTAAGTATAAAACCGTCATAAACACTATTTAAACCACCAAAATTATTTTTAATTCCAGCATTGATACCAACTTCCCAATAGGGTAATAGTTTTTTGGTTGCTGTTAAACTAGGTTCATAATTGAATCTCGTTAAATTTTGATCGTTGTTTGAAATTTGGTTGTTGATATTAAAATAGCGCAATAAAAATGGTGAATCTAAAACAACGAGCCATTTATTATTTTTGAATTGAATTCGCTTTTTAATGAATATATTAGAGTTGAGCATAGATAAGTCATTCTGGAACTCGATATCTTGAGATGTCAGTGCTTGGTCTTCAAGCTTAAATAGACTAGAACTCAAATTTTCATTTTTTAGATCGAATCCCATTTCTGGAGAAATGGTAAATGACTTCACTTTTTTGGTTAGTCCAATAGTGTTTTGCGTGTAAAATGTTGCAGTTGCAACATTTTGCCGGTTTTGTTCAAAACTCTCTGAATTGTTTAGTATCTGGTTAAATTGCCCCGGTTTAACCATTAAACTTTCATCTGTTTTTAAATAGGCTGCTACAGAATTAAAATTTACTAGTTGTTTTCCAAAAGGTTTAATAATTTCAAGCTGATTACTAACAGAAATTAAAGGATTTTTAACGCGTTGATTGATATTTGTGCTATTATTATTTACGACACCTCGCTCGGTATTCCACAATGAGGAGATATTAAAAACATTTTTTATAAAATTTTTGTCAGAATTTTTTTCTACAATCAATTTTGTGTTAAGAGTGCTTCTATAAATCTTATTGCTGATATCTTCTCGAAAACTTATAGTATCATTGGCCGTGAAATAGGCCGTATTTCTTGCTCCATTTTCTGTTCTGTCGCCATTAAAATAGGCTACGTTAAGTTTTAACTCTGTTTTGTTTTTTAAGCGGTACAAATGATTAATAGAGAAGAAGTGGTCTTTGTTGTCTAACCATAGTTGGCTCTTTAAGGGCGGTTGCGATAAAGGTCTAATCGCTAATAAATTTTGTGAAGATACAATATCATTTAATTGACTATTTAAAACAGAAAAATCATTGTTATTTCTCAACAAATCGTTTCCGGTATTATTGTATTGATAGCTAAGTAGTGATTGACTGTTTTTTTTAAATAGCAAGGGTGTAATATTTGTTTCGAACAATAGCGGTGAAAATCCTGCACCCATCTTTGCAGTGCCAGTAACGGTAGTGTTATTTTTTAATTTAATATTTAAAGACGTTCGCTCGCTTGAAATTAGGCTATCTAAAACACGTATGGGTTGATGGTTTTCTAAAATTTCAACTTTACTTACATCATCAGCCGAAATGTTGTCATTGGCGAGATTATATCTGCCTTCGAGCATATCCAAACCTTCAATATAATATTTTTCTATTGGATTACCCATATAATAAATTTGACCATTTGGCAAAATTTCAATGCCTGGCATTTTTTTCATCACATCAGCTATTGTTCTGTCTTTTAAATCTTTAAATTGAGATACAGAATAACTCAAAGTGTCGCTTCTTTTTTCTATGTTGAAGGCTTTTATAATGACTTCTCGCAAGGATTCTTCAGATTCTAACAGAATGAAATTAATAGTTTGATTTGTGTTTGTAATTATTTTACTTTCAGTCTCAAAGCCTAAAAAAGACACATCTATTTGTAATTCTTGTTCGGTTGATTTAAGTATGAGTTTAAAATATCCGTTTGCATCTGAAACGGTGTAGTTTATTATATGAGTTGTGTCTAATTTTTTTAAACTAACCAAAGCGCCTGATAACGGTGTGTTATTAATATCTTTTACATATCCTTCAACACTATTTTGGCCAAAAGCGTATGAAACAATCCAAAATAGTAGTATTGGTACGTAATTGCATTGCATTTAAAATGGTTAATTCTTTTCTATTCGGTTATTTTCCTTTGCTAGTAAAGCAGTAAAAGATTCAATGTATTTTTGATGTATTTCAGGAGTTATTTTTACATTTGGGTTGTTTACATAAGTAAAAGGATCTCTCCTGTAACGGTACCAAACTTCAAACATTTTTTCTTTGCTTGTAACTATGTACTGACCTAAATTAATTTTAAACGGGACTTCGGGTTTAAGTTTCTCAAAATTAATAAGAGTAAAATGGTAGTGTTTTAAGGTGTCGTAGATCTCTAATATTAAGCCAGGTAAGCCATTAAATTTAAATGGGCCATCGGCAATTGGTATGTCTGTTGTGAACCATGCAATATAGTCTCTACCTGCATAAGATGTACTTGCTTTTTGTACTTTATAGCCGTGAATTTCTTTGGTGTCTTCATGCAACTGCCAGTTAGAGATCGTCATATCTTGTTCGTAGTAGAAGAAATCGTCTACAATTTGAAGTGTATACAACAATTGTTTCTTTTTAAAATTCTTAATAATTACAGAAGGAAAATCTGTTATACTCTGTTTTGAGGTATGAGCAGAATTTCCTTTAACAACGATTTCATTTTTAAACAATTTGGCTTTGCTAGAATATACCGATAGGTCATTGCCTATAAAGAGTACCACATCTTCTGTTTTTTTAGTTTCAAGATTGGTAGAGTCTAGGTGATAATTGAGTTCATAAGATACTCGGTAATTAAAATTGGTGGTTAATTTTTTTTGTGCTAATGCGTTATTCCCAAAGAATAGTAATATCAATACAAGCAATTGTTTGAACATGTTTATCATAAAACGCATATATAAAGGTAGTTAAATTTTTTATACCAATGATAAATTTTTAGCGAAATACAAAAGGCTGTTCAAAAAAAACAGCCTTTTGTATTAAAAGTTAATGAAAACCAACGCCTTCGCAGGTGGCACCAAGTCCACCGCAATTCATCGAGTTTAAGGCATCTCCAACACTATCGGCCTCTACAAGTACTTTAAAGTCTTCCCACTCTCCGCCAACAAAACCACAAAAGCAACTGTAAGTGCCACCGCCATTAATACTTTTCTGTTGTTCTCTATTTAGTTGAACAACACCTTTCAAATTTAAAATGTTTTTTAACATGATTAAATTGTTTTAATTATAACCTACTCTTTAAGCTTTTCGGTGTCCGCTTATTTTGATGTATAAGTTATTAAAATTTAATAAGATGTATGGTGTGCAAAAGCATAAAATAAGTAAGCGAAAGCGGAAAAGTTTGTTTAATAATTAGCAGTTGTGAAACCCGTTTTAAATATAAAATATGCTGATGTGCTGACCAAAAATAAAATTAGGTCTTAAAATTTCTTAAAATTTAGATATAAACAATTATTCGCATTTAAACGTGAGTTTATAAATCTATTTTAAAGTGAGTTCGCCAAAAAAATCTCTAAATCTTTAGGGGTTATATTTACTTTTATGATCACACCATTTTGATCTAATAAAAAATTTGACGGAAAACTACTAATATTCATTTCTTTCGCAACAGCAGAATTTTCATCTAAATAATTTTGCCACTCAAACTGATACTTATCTAATGTTTTTTGCCATAATGGAATTTCGTCGGTTACATCTGTTGAGATGCCAATTATGTTGAAACCTTTGGACTTATATTTTTCTTGCATAGGAATTAATACTTCAAATGCTTTATGACAAGGTTTACACCTCGAGAACCATAACTCAACTAGGGTGTATTCAGCATCCAGAGATGAAAAATCAAGTGTTTCTTCTTTTAATGCATCATTCTTTAGCTTTAATTTTGGTAACACATTACCAACAGCGTATTTTTCAAGTCTTGATAAATCGGCTTCAAGAAGTTTCCAAATTTTAGATTGTTTAAGCTCATTAGAAAAATTATATAAGGCTGTTTTTCTTATGTCTAAATAGCCTCGAAAGCTCACTCTTTCTATTAAATGCCAAAGTGCAACATAAGAATCTGGATTTTCAAGAATGTAATTATTTAAATTTACATCGTCTTCCGAACGGTTAAAATAAACATTTTCTATCACATTGCTGCAGTTTTCAAAACTATTTTTATAGTGATAAGGGATGAATTTATCTTTATATTCTTGATTAGAATCTGAGTAAACAATATCAGTACAAGCGTTAAACAACGTATCAATAATAATTGACTTAGTAGATGTATCAATAAAATAATACCCTTTTCTAAATGGGTAAACGCCTTTATCTTTTTCTAACAAATATCTGTATGCATGAGGGTAAGTAACGATTGTTTCAATAGTGCCCTTCATATTGACGACTTCTGATTCAAATTGGTTTATTTCGAAATATTTTTCATCAATGTGCCCAATTAGGTATGTGATTTTTGTTTTTTCTTTTGGATAAAATCGTATTATTAAGAAAAAAGTTATAAAAATAAAAAGTAAAATGCTCAGGCTTGATTTTTTGTTAAAGTTCATTTTGATGGGTTTTAATTTTTTAAAAATACAAAACCGCTTAGAAGTATAAAAAAATAAATTTGGTTATAATTATTTATAAATTAATTAACTAAACGGTTTTAATAAAACTATGGCAGGATACAGCAATAGTTACAAACCCACGTTCCGTTTTGCGTATCGAACTGTGAACATGGTTTTTGGCTGTCACCATAACCACAACTCGCTGATTTACACTCGCCCATAGGATCTTCCTCAAAACTTGTAGAAGCCGAATAAATTATTCCTGCTCGATTTACAGCTTTTCGGTTCCGTATTTATGTTGCTGTGATCGTGCAAAAGATTAAACAGATAAAAAATCACGACATTAAAATGACGAATAAGCATAACTATTGGTCATTACGATATTTTGTTTTATGCCAATGAGAGGCCGAATTAGGCGCCAAATGTGATTATGTGCTGGAGTTTGTTTTTTTGGATTGACATTGTTTTGATTTAAAACAGAAATAAGATCAAAACCTAATTATCAATCGTGAACTTATCCCTATCATCTAAAAACCGCAGCTTTTCTCTTGTAGATTGTACGTGTTCTTTTTCTAAAGTTACCAGTGCCGCATTTTCTGCTTCAAGTTTGAGCGTATCTATTTTATGACCTAGCACATCGTAAACTCCTGAGTGACCAACATAGTTGTGGTTGTTGCCGTCTTTTCCAACGCGGTTCACGCCAATGCAGTAACTCATATTCTCGATGGCGCGGGCTTTTAGCAAAGCATCCCAGGCATTCACTCGTGGTTCGGGCCAGTTGGCAACGTACAACAATACATCGTAGTAATCTGCATTTCTGGACCATACCGGAAAGCGCAGATCGTAGCAAATCATGGGGCAAATCTTCCAGCCTTGGTAATTAATAATGATCTTTTCTTTTCCGGCATTGTAATGCAGATGTTCTTTGGCTAAGGTAAAAGTGTGGCGTTTATCATATTGGTCGATGTCGCCGTTGGGATGCACAAAAATCAATCGGTTGAAATAGGCGCCGTTTTCTAAAATAACCAAACTGCCGGTAATGGCAGTCTGGTATTGTTTTGCAAGTTTTTGCATCCATGTAATGGTGTCGCCTTTCATGGTTTCGGCCACCAACTGCGGATTCATGGTGAAACCACTGGTGAACATTTCGGGTAGCACTACCAAATCGGCTTCGGCTGCCTTATCGGCTATGAGTGCTTCTAAATGCTGCCTGTTTGATTCGGGTTGTTCCCAAATTAAATCTGTTTGTACCAGTAGAACTTTTAAGTTTTCCAAATTTTAAAGTGTATTAAATTTTTCTTCAGCTTCTGCTTTTTCAGCTTTTAACTTTTCTAATTTCTCTTCCCACTTTTCTATATCGTTAGGAGACAATTTTCCTTTTTCTAAAAGTCGGTCGTATTTTCTCTGTTCTTTTTTAAGCTTATTACTGGCTTTCACCATGGCTTTTCGGGCATCGTCCTTTTCTTTTTGGGCTTTTTCAATGGCTTCTTGCCTTTTTTCTAGCTCTTTCTGCTGTTTTTCGGCTTGTTTTTGAATTTTTTCTTGTTCTTTCTGTTGTTTCTCCAGCTCTTTTTGTTTGGCTTCAAATTCGGCATCTTGCTTCAGTCGCTCGCTAAGTGTTTCTTTAATGTTGCTGCGCTTTTCTTCAGAAAGTGACTCAGTAACGTCAACGCCTGCCTGGTAAAACTCATTGCCTTTTACTTCGTAAACTTTTCCGTCGTGAATCACATTGTGACTGCTTCCACAGTTATATAAAAACACCGATAATACAAATACTACTAATAATTTTAAGATTCTTGTTGTCATTTTTTCTATTGTTTTGTAACCTATAATATACAAAATATAAAACTGTAAAACAAATTTATAATTAAAAGATTTTCAAAACTTTACTTGATGATTTTTTCTGATATTTTGCAAAGTATATCGGTGGCTCGTTTTAAAGTGTCATCGGTTTTAGCAAAACAAAATCTCAACACCCGGTCATCTTGTTGATTTGAATAAAAAACCGACAGCGGTATTGATGCCAATTTGTAATCTACAGTTAAGCGTTTGGCAAATTCTACGTCGGCTTCATTGGTGAGCGCGCTGTAATTCAACACCTGAAAATAGCTGCCTTGCGCAGGTTTAAATGTGAATTTGGTGTTGGCAATTAAGCTTAAAAACAAGTCTCTTTTATGCTGAAAAAATTCACCTAATTTTAAATAGGTGTCGGCGTCTTGCATGTAATCGGCCAAACCTTTTTGCGTCGGGTGGTTCACCGAAAACACATTAAACTGGTGTACTTTTCTAAATTCGGTCATCAAATCTTTAGGAGCGCAGCAATAGCCAATCTTCCAGCCGGTGTTGTGAAAGGTTTTACCAAACGATGCCGTAATAAAACTGCGCGCTTTTAAATTTGAAAATTTGCAAATGCTTTGGTGGTTGGCGCCGTCAAAAATAATGTGCTCGTACACTTCATCGCTCAGCACGATAATATTGGTGTTATTGGTCAGTTTTTCAAGCTGAAACATATCGGCTTCGGTTAAAATAGTGCCACTCGGATTGTGCGGTGTATTGATGATGATGAGCTTGGTTTGACTTGAAATTTTTTTGGCAACCAAATTCCAATCAATGCGGTAATCTGGAGCGTGTAACGGAATTTCAATAGTAATACCGCCGTTGAGTTCTACAGCAGGTTGATAGCAATCGTATGCCGGTGTGAAAATAATCACCTCGTCCTTGGGTCTTACAAATGCCGAAACAATGGTGAAAATGGCCTGTGTGGCACCGGCGGTTACCGTAATTTCGTGCTCAGGATGGTAATTGCTGTTATATAATAATTGGTATTTATGCGAAATGGCCAGTCTAAGGTCTAAACTTCCAGGCATTGGCGCGTACTGATTGTATCCCGAATTCATCGCTTGGCTCACCAAATCGATAAGTTTGGGGTCGCTTTCAAAATTGGGGAAACCTTGCGATAAGTTAATAGCTTGATGCTGCGTCGCCAAAGCACTCATAACAGAAAATATAGTAGTTCCAACATTGGGTAATTTTGATTTGTGATGCATGGTTTTTGTATGTGTTCTAATATAATATTTTTGTTTGATTAAATTAAAATGAAAAGTGGTTTTGCGAATTTATTGTATTGATTTTTTAACCACAAAGGCCACCAAGTTTTGAGCAAAGGTCACTGAGTTGCGTTGTTACAAGTTTTTACTTTGAGTGCTTTGTGCCTTCCTTGAGAACTTTGTGGTAACCCTTTTCTAACCACAAAGACCACTAAGTTTTGCACAAAGGTCACTGAGTTGCGTTGTTATAATTTTTACTTTGAGTGCTTTGTGCCTTCCTTGAATACTTTGTGGTAACCCTTTTCTAACCACAAAGACCACTAAGTTTTGCACAAAGGTCACTGAGTTGGGTTGTTACAAGTTTTTACTTTGAGTGCTTTGTGCCTTCCATGAGAACTTTGTGGTAACCCTTTTCTAACCACAAAGACCACCAAGTTTTGCACAAAGGTCACTGAGTTGGGTTGTTACAAATTTTTACTTTGAGTGCTTTGTGCCTTCCTTGAGAACTTTGTGGTTACCCTTTTCTAACCACAAAGACCACCATGTTTTGCACAAAGGTCACTGAGCTGCGTTGTTATAACTTTTTACTTTGAGTGCTTCGTGCCTTCTTAGTGAGCTTCGTGGTTAAATTTTAAACCGCTGCAAGTATGTTACTAATGCTTTAAATCGCCATTTATTACTCTTTTAATACCCTGTTTTAACAACGCAACATTAAAGTTGATAAGCAACCCTAATTTATAACCACCCAATTTCATGTATGTTAAAGTTTGCGCCAAATGAACATCTGTTAAGCTCTCAACACTTTTTAACTCAATAACCACTTTGTTTTCCACTAACAGATCGATTCTATAGCCACATTCTAATTTTATATCCTCAAAAACTAATGGCATAGGTTTTTCCTTCTCTACAAATAAACTTTCTTGCTGTAATTTATAGAATAAACATTCTTTATAAGCACTTTCTAATAGTCCCGGTCCTAATTGCTTATGAACTACTAAAGCACATCCGATAATAATCTTTGATATTTCATTTTCAGACATATACCAAAAATATAAAAAGATTTGATAGAAAGATAACTATTAGAAGAATCTAAATAGGAAAGTTTGGATTGGTGTCGCATGGTTTATGTTTGATTTCTAACATAACATTTTGACTGATTAAAATCGCATAAAAAGTGGTTTTGAGAACATAATGCTTAAGCTTTTTTAACCACAAAGGCCGCCAAGTTTTGCACAAAGGTCACTGAGCTGCGTTATTATATCTTTTTACTTTGAGTGCTTTGTGCCTTCTTTGGGAACTTTGTGGTATAAAAATTTGAATGTTGTTAAGTTTTAAAAATGGTAAAATGCTGTGCACGGTTTAAATCACTCTTTTAAAATCACTAATAAAAAATAAATCAAACTACGCTTACAAAATCCGCAGATTGTTGTTTAAATTTTGAACAGTTGGATTTGGGTCATATTGTTTAACTTTACTGCAATAAAAACTTCAAAAATGAAATTACTTAAGATTTTCTTCCTTTTTATTCTTTTTCAATTACAAGCCCAGCAAGGCGGTATGTGGATTCCTTCGCTTTTAGAAGGCATGAATGAGTCTGAAATACAATCGCTTGGCGGTAAATTGACCGCGGCTGATATTTACGACATTAACAACTCCAGCCTAAAAGATGCCATTGCTCATTTTAACAATGGTTGCACCAGCGAAGTCATTTCACCCAAAGGATTGTTACTTACCAATCACCATTGTGGCTACGGACAAATACAGTCGCATTCATCTCTTGAGAACGATTATCTTAAAAACGGATTTTGGGCCATGTCATTGGAAGAAGAAATCCCAAACGACGGTTTGTTTGTAGAGTTTATTGTTAGAATTGAAGATGTTACCGAGCGTGTGTTGAACGGTGTAACACCCGATATGGATGACAAAACCCGCCAATCAAAAATAGACAGCAATAGCTATTACGTAAGAACAGAAGCTGAAAAGGAAGCACAGCAATTAGTTAGAATAAAATCTTTTTATGAAGGAAACCAATACTTTTTATTCATCATTGAGCGCTACGAAGATATCAGATTGGTTGGTGCGCCACCGACCAGTATAGGCAAGTTTGGCAGCGATACCGATAACTGGGTATGGCCAAGACACACCGGCGATTTTGCCATTTTTAGAATTTATGCCGATACCAACAACAAACCCGCTAAATACAGTCCGGACAACGTACCATTCACCCCTAAACATTACTTACCAATTTCTCTCGATGGTGTA
The DNA here is from genome assembly GCF_006494535.1 of Paucihalobacter ruber. Lineage (GTDB taxonomy): Bacteria > Bacteroidota > Bacteroidia > Flavobacteriales > Flavobacteriaceae > Paucihalobacter > Paucihalobacter ruber. Next base: position 65,652 of record NZ_VHIQ01000002.1, on the reverse strand, counting down.
GCCGAAGATGATTTTACGCTTGTTATGGGTTTTCCCGGCAGAACCAACGAATATTTGCCGGCTGTGGCAGTAGATCAGATTGTGAACAAGATTAACCCTACAAACATAGCCATTAGAGATGCTGCTTTAAAAGTGATTGATGCCAATATGAAGGCCAGCGACAAGGTACGCATTCAGTATGCATCTAAGCAAGCGCGTATTGCCAATGCCTGGAAAAAATGGATAGGCGAAAATCAAGGCATTCATAAAAGTGGCGCCATTGAAGTGAAACGTCAATTAGAAGCTCAATTTACTGATCAATTAAAAGCTAAAAACCTGGAGTCGCAATACGGCGATATTTTACCTCAGTTGGAACAATTATATCAAAACTTTGAAGCGGTCAACGTCAAACGAAATGCCTTTTCTGAGGTGTTTTTACGAACTAATGAACTAATGCAAATCACCATGCAGTTGTATCAGTTAGAGAATGCCGCAAAAGCAGATGAGGATACCTTTAACAAGGCCTTAGAATCGGTTAAAAGCCGTTTGCAATCCATTTACAGAAATTACGACGCCAATGTTGACAAGGCGGTTTTTGAATCCGTGATGCCGCTTTATGTACCATATGCTAAGTCGTCAATTTATGAAAAAACGGCATTTACCAATTCTAAAACTGCCTTAAAATTACTCGAAGGCAACAAAGAGAAAATAGTAGAAAACTTAAATAAAGATGCCGCCTACCAATTTGCAAAACCATTTATACAAGAGTTTTATAGCGATATTGAGCCGCAATGGCAGACGATGAATACACAAATTAACGGTTTGCAAATGCAATACATGAAAGCTTTGATGGAGGTATTACCCGAGCAGCGCTATTTCCCCGATGCCAATGGTACTTTAAGAGTTACCTACGGAAAAGTAAAAGGCTACGCGCCAAGAGATGCGGTGTATTACGAGCCTGTTACTTATTTAGACGGTGTGATAGAAAAATATGTTCCCGGCGATTACGAGTTTGATGTGCCACAAAAGTTAATCGATTTACACAAGTCTAAAGACTACGGCAACTATGCCGATGCCAATGGTAAACTACCGGTTGCGTTTATTGGCACCAATCACACTACCGGTGGCAATAGTGGTAGTCCGGCGGTAGATGCGAACGGCAATTTGATAGGTTTAAATTTCGATCGCGTTTGGGAAGGCACCATGAGCGATATTTATTACGACCCTGACATCTGTAGAAACATCATGGTCGATATTCGTTATGTACTATTTATTATTGATAAGTATGCCGGTGCAACGCATTTGATTGAGGAGATGACGTTGGTGAGACCTAAATCCGGCAATTAACTTTTTGATAAAATAAAACTCTCGACGGATTGTTAAAAATTAAACATCATATTATCAAATTGTTGTGCGTTATTTTAGACTTAATTGTTATTTCAAAATCAACCAAAAGTAAAATTTGCGTTAAGCCTTGTTTAAAACCTTATCAAATTAAGTGTTTATTAACCTAAGTTTTAAATTTACGTAAATAGCACGGTTTAGTATTCATGTAATTTTGGCAAAAAATTAACCAAACATGAAAACTAAACTAACACTATTTTTATTTTTTGCTGCTATTGTTAGCACTTTCTCGCAAACCGGTAATATCCGAGGCGTTGTAACAGACGATTTTGGTTTGTATTTTCCGGGAGCAAACGTTTTAATTCAATCATTAAATAAAGGTGCCATTACCGATGAAAACGGTGCGTATACTATATTTAATATTCCTGAAGGTACTTATGAAGTAACCGTAAAATACTTGGGCTACAAAGACGTGACGGTTTCGGCTACAGTAGTTGCCGGTACTACTATTGTTTTAAGTTTTAAGCTGTCTGAAAGTGCCGAAGAATTATCTGCGGTTCAAATTAACGGCTTTTCGTTAAACAGTCAGGCGAGAGCATTAAATACCCAAAGAAACAAGGCAAATATTACCAACATTGTATCAACAGATCAGATTGGAAAATTTCCTGATGCCAACATTGGTGACGCCATGCGAAGAATCCCGGGTATTACCATGCAGGTGGATCAGGGTGAATCCAGAAATATTATCGTGCGAGGTTTGGCACCCCAATTAAACAGTGTTACATTAAACGGGAGCCGTATTCCTTCTGCTGAAGGCGATAACCGTAATGTACAAATGGATTTGATTCCGTCTGATATGATTCAAACCATCGAGGTGAACAAAGCCGTAACACCCGATATGGATGGCGATGCTTTGGGTGGATCGGTTAATTTAATAACCAGGTCATCACCACAAAGCTTCAGATTTTCTGCCACTACCGGATCTGGGGTAAACTTTTTAACCAATAAACGCATTTTAACGGGATCTTTTATATTAGGAGACAGATCAAAAGACACCAAATTTGGATGGATGATTTCAGCCTCTATCAACGATAACGACTTTGGTTCAGATAACGTTGAAGCAGTTTGGGCTAACGAAGCTGAAAGTCCGTTAACAGGTGAAGATATCACAGTAAATCCTTATCTTGAAGAAAGTGATATTCGCGTTTATTTGGTACAGCGTGTTAGAAGAAGTCTTTCTGCCAATTTTGATTATGCCTTTAATGAAAACAACAAAATCATCTTTAAGGGTATGTACAACTGGCGAGATGACAGAGAGAACAGATTTAGGTTGCGCTATGACAGAATTAATCCTGTTTTTCAAGACGGCACCGAAAATATTGTAAGTTATACCGGTAGATTACGTCGCCAAACTAAAGGTGGAACACCGGGAGGCAGAATACAAAATACGCGTTTAGAAGACCAAAGAATGTATAATTTTACATTGGCAGGAGAGCATCTTCTTGGAAATCTTCAGGTAGATTGGATGACATCACTCGCCAAAGCATCTGAAGAGCGTCCTGAAGAACGATATGCCCAATACCAAACAGGCAGTAGCGTGGCCTTGGCCGGTGATTTTTCAGATCCAAAGTTTCCGTCATTTAGACCCACCAATAATGATCAGGTTACTTTGGATAGGTTTAGATTGAACGCTATTTCAGAACAATATGGATTAACAGAGGAAGAGGATGTTAATGCATTTGTGAATTTCACATTGCCACAAGATTGGTTTGGTCAGGGTGATGGTATATTTAAATTTGGAGCCAGAGTGCGATTAAAAGATAAATTTAGAGACAACAACTTTTTTGAATATGATCCAACCGGCGATAATCCGCAAGACCTTGGCACGTTAGCAGCTGTTCCTACAAGAGATTATACAGATTCTGATTATGAGGCCGGAAGTCAGTATGCGGCTGGCTCTTTCATGACACCTGAGTTTTTAGGTAGTTTAGATTTAAACAATGCTACTTTGTTTGAAAGACAAGACATTCCCGATGAATATTTAAGAGCTAATTACGATGTATCAGAAGATGTGTTTGCAGGCTACGTGATGGCCAACCAAAAAGTGTCTGACAAGTTGAGCATTCTCGCAGGTGTGCGTTTAGAAACAACTAAAATACGTGCAACCGGTAATCAAATTATCGATGAAGAAGAACTTATTGGTGAAATTACCGATGAAAGTTCATATACTAACATTTTACCGGGTGTTCATTTTAAATATGACCTAAGCAATAAAACAGTATTTAGATTCGCCTGGACCAACACATTGGCCAGACCAAATTATGTGGATTTGGTGCCGTCTGTAGACATTCTATTTGAAGATGCCGAAATAGTTCTTGGTAATTCTGAACTTGATCCAACCACTTCAATGAACTTTGACTTAATGGCCGAGCATTATTTTGATAATGTGGGTATTCTTTCGGGAGGTGTGTTTTACAAGCGTATTAACGACTTTATTTATACCCAAATTGGCGAAGTTCCTGCTGGTCAGCCTAATGCCGGATTTAGAACCTTTCAGCCTCAAAACGGTGATGATGCCTATGTAACAGGTGCCGAGTTTGCATTCCAGCGTCAGTTGGATTTCCTTCCGGGATTTGCAAGAAACTTTGGTATTTACTTAAACTATACGTATTTGAATTCTAAAGCCAACGGTATTAGAAATGAGGATGGAGATGAAAGAGGTAATTTAGAATTGCCCGGTGCAACACCTAACATGTTTAATGCATCTTTAAGCTATGGCGATGACAAATTTACTGCAAGATTGTCTGGTAATTTCTCTGACGCTTATTTGGATGAATTAGGAGGAAACGATTTTGAAGACCGATATTATGATCAGCAGTTTTTTATGGATTTTAATATTACTTATGCCATTACCAAAAACTTGAGAATATTTGCCGATTTAACCAATATTACCAATCAGCCATTGAGATATTTCCAAGGAGTTAGAAGCCGTACACAACAAGTGGAATTCTATAACCGTCGCTTAACCTTTGGCTTGAAATACGATCTTTTTTAAGTTTTGATTTGATTATTAAAAGGGGTGATTTATTAAGTTAAATTGCCCTTTTTTTATAAATTTATTTAGTACTGTAAAACCTCACCAAATATGACCTTCAATAATTTGAAATTGCCATTCATTTTCATTTGCTTCAGTATCGTAGTATCATGCAAAAGAGATCAACTTCCCGAAATATTACCCGATATCATCACAGAAAAATCACTTCATGATACCGATGATCCGGCCATTTGGATAAATTACCAAAATCCCGAGCAAAGTATCGTTTTTGGCACCGATAAGGATACCGATGGGGCGATTTATGCCTATGACCTCAATGGGAAAATTATTGAAAGCAAAACCATAAGAGGTTTAAAAAGACCTAATAATGTTGATATTCGTCAAGGGTTTAAAATCAACGATTCTGTAAGTATAGATATCATGGCTTTTACCGAAAGAGAACGTCAGCAAATACGTATTTTTTCGGTGCCTGATATGCGTGCTCTCGACAACGGTGGCATTCCGGTTTTTGAAGATGATACCAATCCCGAATTTAGATTGCCTATGGGAATAAGCTTATACAAATCGCCAAAAGATGACTCGCTTTACGCCATTGTTGGTAGAAAAGATGGTCCTTCGGAAGGTTATTTATATCAATATAAAATTGAATATATCGAAGATAAGGTCAATGTAACCTTGGTAAGAAAATTTGGTAAATACAGCGGTAAAAAAGAAATTGAAGCCATTGCGGTAGATGATGCGCTTGGGGTTGTTTATTATTCAGACGAAACCTTCGGAATAAGAAAGTATCATGCCGAGCCTGAAATGGGGAATGAGGAAATTAGTGTTTTTGGCGGTGAAACCTTCAAGCGTGATAACGAAGGGATTGCTATTGTGGCTTTAGAAGGAACTGAAGGTTATATTATTGTTTCAAACCAACAAGCCGAAACCTTTAATGTGTTTTCAAGAAACACCAATGAGTTCATCAAAGAAATCAATCTTACCACAAAGCAAACCGATGGTTGCGATGTGGTAACATTTCCATTGAATAATACTTTTAAAAGTGGCTTGTTCGTTGCGATGAACGATGAACAGAACTTCTATTTTTACGATTTAGACAAACTCGGGCTGGAAGAATAATCTTTGGCCTTTATTTTTTCATTCCAAATGATGAGCATCGCAATTGGTAATCCAAAATGTGGGGCTCTTATTAAAAATTCGGTATAGTTAAAAATACCGGCATCAACAATTCTTAGTAAAGAGGTAAGAAATCCCCAAAAAATAAGCCAGTAAAGCAAGCTTTTAGACGGTTTTAAAAGTACTAAAACAGCTACTATAACATCTATAATGCCAATTATATTGAGTAATTGTTCAGCCTGATACTGTTTAATAGAAAACGGTGTGTAGTCACCAACAAATCCTATGATATAATCTATATACAGAGCATTTTTAAGAAAGCAACCAATACCGTGAGACATAAAAATTAAAAAAATCGATAATTGAATGCCAAACAAGAACCCTCTGTTAAGGCTGTCTTTGTGATCATAATAAGCATTAATGGCAATTGATGTTAAAAGTGGCAGCCACCATTTAGAAACAGCCGAAATTAAAGACAATTCTAAAAATGCCTTACCGCCGTTAAAATAACTGAGAAGTGCATAACCAACAATAAATGCAGTAATTATCCATATGCTCAGTTTATAAGTAACTTTAAAAAATATACCAATCAAACTCAGAAGCAGTACAATGGCAACACCCTTTTCAATCCAGAATGCCGATAATTCGCTGTAACCATTTTCAACTACCAAAACCGAACTAATTACCGCACCTTTTTTAAGCTTTAGGCAAAATGCCAATACGTAAAGAACAAGTATAAATTTTAGAACCTGAGCTAAACCGGTAATACTTTTTAGGCTTAAATTAATTGGCAGTACTTTCAACTAAAAATGGTTTAGGTGTCAAACTAAACGTGTGTAACGTGTCTTGTTCAATACCAAATGCGGTAACATTGGCTAAAGAATCGGTTACGGTAATTTTCCAGAGGTGATGTTTGCTATCAACTATGCTTTCTTTACCAAAAAACCATCTGTCGGGGAATGGTTTTCTTTGAGGAACACCCAATCCGCCTTCGCCAATATAAATGATACCATCCGGATCAACTTTTCCGTTTAAAATGGGCATGGTTTTTTTAAGGGCATGTCCGTCAGATTCTAAGGCCAAACTTATTTTGTATTTTTCGAATAATGGTACCCAATATTTACGTACGTGATAAAAATCTTCACGGTCAAAATCTTTAACCGCCGGATAGGCCGGCTTGTGGTATTGTACAAACATCCAGTTATTTTTAACGCGGTGTTTTTCTAAGGTTTCTTCAAGAAATTCCAATTGATCGCCTGCCATACTAGTTTCTGTATTAAGAGTTATTAATGCTGAACTCGGTGTGATTTGGGTCATGAAGAAATAGCCATCGCTATACTCATTGGTAATGTCTCCCAGCCAAAAATTTTCAAGAAAGCCAATTTCATGTTCGTGGTTGCCTCTTGTGATAATGAGTGGTAAAATACGGTTGTCTTTGGTAATGGTTAATGTGTGGTCTTCGAACCAATAATATAAATGACGCCAATCGGCGGTAGTACAATAATCGCCACCATGTGCAAATGCAATAATTGAAGGGTCTTCTTCGGTTAGTTTGGCAATCATACGGTTCATTTGCTGTCTTTCGATTGAGGGCGTTCTTCCGGCAAATCTTGGTTTTTCGCCACCCAATCTAGAATCACCACCCGAGATAATTGCGTAGGGTTGGTCTTTATCCGGCGCAGTGATAAAATTATAAGTTTCTGAACAACTATTGTCCGTACAAAACTTAAAATAATAGGTGGTTGCGGGCATTAGGTCATTCAGCTCGGTGTGGTGATAGAAGGCTTCGGGAATGCCTTCGGCATAATCCATATTCCGAATAAATATTTTACCATCTTTAGAGCTGTTTGCTTTTAAATGTGTGTTACCGGTTAAGTTTGGAATCGTATCAAATAGCACGTAATTGCCTTCGCCTAAATGGGTACTGGTCCAAGATATGATGGCATGTTCTTGAGGTTTTTCTGTCCAAATCACCCGAGGATGCATTACTTGAATATCTTTATTAATACTTTGGGCTGGTTGTTCTTTTTTACACGCGCTTAGGATAAGTAAACAAGAAATAGCAATTAAAAAGTTAGTCCGAATTTTCATAAATGGCAAATTTGTAAGAATTGTATTGAATCCTTCAAATATCGAAGATTTTTAAACCATTTTAAACGAAAGCATATTTATCAAATTGTTAAATATAAAAAATCCCAAATTCATTAGAACTTGGGATTTGGAATTTGGTATTTGAAAGTTGTTTTTTAGTACCTGTAATATTCCGGCTTAAACGGACCTTCCTGTGCAACACCAATATAATCGGCTTGCTCTTTACGCAATTCGGTTAATTCTACGCCAATTTTAGCAAGATGTAATTGTGCTACTTTTTCGTCTAAGTGTTTTGGTAGCATATACACTTTGTTTTCATAGGCATCGATATTGGTCCACAATTCAATTTGTGCCAAGGTTTGGTTGGTAAACGAGTTACTCATTACAAAACTCGGGTGACCAGTGGCGCAACCTAAATTTACCAGTCTGCCTTCGGCTAAAACAATAATGTCTTTACCTTCAACCGTATATTTATCAACCTGTGGTTTAATTTCGTCTTTGGTATGGCCGTAATTTTTGTTCAACCAAGCCATGTCAATTTCATTGTCGAAATGACCAATGTTACAAACAATAGTTTTGTCTTTCATGGATCTAAAGTGTTGTTCTTCAACAATATCTTTGTTCCCTGTAGCAGTACAAACAATATCGGCAGTTCCAATAACAGTTTCTAGTCTTTTTACTTCAAAACCATCCATAGCAGCCTGAAGTGCGCAAATTGGGTCAATTTCGGTAACGGTAACGATACTTCCGGCACCTCTAAATGATGCGGCAGTTCCTTTACCAACATCTCCATAACCGCAAACAATAACGCGTTTTCCGGCTAACATGATATCGGTAGCACGACGTACGGCGTCAACAGCGCTTTCCTTACAACCGTATTTATTATCGAATTTGCTTTTGGTAACAGAATCGTTAACATTAATAGCCGGCATTGGCAAAGTGCCGTTAGTCATACGTTCGTATAATCTGTGAACACCTGTGGTGGTTTCTTCAGATAAACCTTTAATTCCCGGAATTAGTTCAGGATATCTATCAAATACCATATTGGTAAGATCGCCACCATCATCTAAAATCATATTTAACGGTTGTCTGTCTTCACCAAAAAATAAGGTTTGCTCAATACACCAGTCAAATTCTTCTTCGTTCATACCTTTCCATGCGTAAACTGGAATACCCGCAGCAGCAATAGCAGCCGCAGCCTGGTCTTGTGTTGAAAAAATGTTACAAGAACTCCAAGTAACATCGGCACCAAGAGCCTTTAAAGTTTCAATAAGAACGGCAGTTTGAATGGTCATATGCAAACATCCGGCAATGCGCGCGCCTTTTAAAGGTTGAGCATCTTTGTATTCTTCTCTTAGTGCCATTAGGCCCGGCATTTCGGCTTCGGCTAATTCAATTTCTTTTCTACCCCATTTGGCAAGAGACATATCTTTTACCTTGTAAGGCACATAAGCAATGGTTTTTGTATTCATAATTGTATATTTGTTGTTAGCAACTTTTTTGCAAATCTACATAATAACATCGAGAATACTAAATGCCACTGTATAAAACCATTCAGCCTGATTCACAAACTGTTGTTAAAATCTGGAAAATCACCGAATCCTACGAGTATTTAATGTCGCCATTAGACCTTAAAGTCACCAGCGAGGAGCGCGTTTTGGGTATGAAAAGTAATATTCACCAACGCGGATTTCTAAGTGTAAGGCATTTGTTGCGCAGTTGTGGTTATACCGATCAGGACTTATATTACGATAGCAACGGTAAACCACACCTTAAAGATGGTAAACATATTTCTATCACCCATTCCTTTGAGTTTTCAGGAATTATCATAAGCACCCGTGAAGTTGGAATTGACATTGAAAAGCAACGCAATAAAATCACGATTATAGCTCATAAGTTTGTGGATTATGAGTTTCATTACCTCGATAAATCAGCCGAAGATTACGTGAGAAAACTCACCGTTATTTGGGGAGTTAAAGAGTCGCTTTACAAATTATTTGCAACGCCAGGTATGTTATTTCGTGAGCATTTTTTGGTGATACCATTTATGTTAGACGATTTAGAAACCACTGCCTGGATAGATTACAACAACCTTAAGCACAAATATCATTCGCATTTTTTAGAATTTGAAGGTTATACCTGTGCTTTTGTAACCGTTTAAATTTTACAAATGTTGGTTTTAAAATCACTACTTAAGCAAATCATTTCGGGCCAAAAGCTTTTAACGGTACTCATCGATCCCGATAAAATGGAAGTTGAGCAATTGCCAACATTTTTACATCATGTGCATCAATCTGTCGCTACTCATATTTTTCTCGGCGGAAGCACCGACGAAGCCTCAAAAACCGATAGTTTAGCCAAAGCCATTAAGGCACAATCACATTTGCCTTTGGTACTCTTTCCGGGAGATGTTTCGCAACTCACCAGTCATGCCGATGCCTTGTTGTTTCTATCGCTTATTTCGGGCGATAATGCCGAATATCTCATAAAAAAACAGGTAGCAGCAGTTTCAAAATTAAGAGATTCACAGCTTGAAGTTATACCAACCGGATACCTGTTAATTGAAAACGGGAAAATAACTACGGTTGAAAGGGTTACCGGCACCAAACCTATGAGCCGAAAAAATATTCAGTTAATTGTTGATACGGCTAAGGCAGGCGAATTATTGGGTATGAAATTAATTTATCTTGAAGCCGGTAGTGGTGCCGCGCATCCAATTTCGGCTGAAATTATAAAAGCAGTAAAAAGCGAATTAAAGGTTCCACTTATTATTGGTGGCGGCATTAAAAGTAAAGCCCAATTAGATGCGGCGTACAGTGTAGGTGCCGATATAGTGGTGATTGGTACTGCCTTTGAGGAAAACCTCAAGTTTTTTAACGAAATTAAAAAAGTTACATCGTCATCAATAACTCACGAGATTATTAATCCATAAAAACCCAATCATGAACATATCAGTAGAACTTACCTTAACACCATTACAAGATGACTTTGAGCCAGCCATCATTCATTTTATCAAAAAATTGAGAGTATCAGATTTAACAGTGATTGAAAATCCGCTCAGCACACAAGTTTACGGAGATTATGATGCGATGATGAGCGTTCTAAACACCGAAATAAAAGAAGCATTCTCCCTCATCGAGAACGGATTGCTATACATGAAAATTGTAAAAACCGACAGGCACGACTATGAACCACATTTTTGATTTTTTTATCGATGCCTATCGAGACAGTTCCTGGTTAATTATTACGCTTGAAGCCATTGCTTTTGTCTTTGGGATTTTAAGTGTTTGGTTTGCTAAAAAAGTAAATATTTGGGTGTATCCAACGGGTATTATCTGTACCGTCATCACCGTTTATTTGTTGTATATCAACGATTATCTAGGCGATATGATGATGAATTTTTACTATTCCATCATGAGTATTTACGGCTGGTGGAACTGGGCCAGAAAAAAACAAAATAAACCCGTTGTGCCTATTTCAAGAACTACTTCAAAAGAAAAAATAATTGGAGTAGTGCTATTTGTATTGACAATGATTGTGACTTATACTGTTTATAAAACTTTCGATTACACTTTAGAAATACCCAATTACATAGATATTGTAACCTCAGGAATTTTCTTCACAGCCATGTGGTATATGGCCAACAAAAAAATTGAAAACTGGACACTTTGGATCATTGCCGATATCATTACCGTGCCACTTTATGCGTATAGAGGCTTAGGAATGTTATCTTTGCAATACGTTATATTCACCATTTTAGCAATTCAAGGTTACAAAGAATGGAACACCTACTTAAACAAGAACAAGCCAACTGCATCAAAATAGTTTTATTTGGACCTGAATCTACAGGAAAAACCACCTTATCGCAACATTTGGCACGTTATTACAATTCGGTTTGGGTACCGGAATACGCTCGTGAATACCTTCAGAATAAATGGAATAACGAGCGTAAAACTTGTGAGGCTCATGACCTGCTGCCTATAGCCATTGGTCAAATGAACCTAGAAAATAAACTGGCTCAAAAAACGGATACCGTTTTAATTTGCGACACCGATTTACTGGAAACTAAAGTGTACAGCGAAACTTATTACGGTGGTATTTGCGACCCAATTCTTGAAAAATATGCCCTTCAAAATCAGTATGATTTGTATTTTTTAACTTATATTGATACACCGTGGGAAGCAGACGATTTACGTGATAAACCTTCTGAACGCGAAAAGATGTTTAAGGCTTTTGAGAGTGCTCTTAAAATCCACGAAAGACCATATGTATTGCTTAAAGGCGACAAAAAGGAAAGGTTAAATACAGCAGTGTCGTATATAGATAAATTACTAAATAACAGACAATGAATTTTACGGAAAAAGACATACAACAAATAGAAAATCAAGACTTAACCCTAAACGATGTCAAATCGCAAATCACCTTATTTAAAAATGGCATGAACTATGTAGATTTGGTATCGGCTGCAGGTGTAGACAATGCTATTTGGCGTTTGAACGAGGATGAAGTTGAACATTTTAGTGAGTTCTACTCGGCCAATTCAAAAAACCTAGAAGTTATAAAATTTGTTCCTGCCAGTGGTGCTGCCACCCGTATGTTTAAGTTTTTATACAAGTTTTTAAGCGATTATAATCCCGAAGAACAATCGGTTAATTCGTTCATTAATAAACATAAGCAGAAAGATCTGTCGGTATTTTTAGTGGGGCTCGAAAAATTTCCATTCTACCATATTGTTAAACATAAATTAGCTGAAGACAGTGTGGATTTTGAGAGTTTAGACGATAATGAACAAGCTGTTTTATTCGTAAAAATGATGTTAGATGAAGACCAGCTCGATTATGGTAACTATCCAAAAGGCTTGTTGCCATTTCACCTTTATAAAAACCTAACCGAAGCCACTGCTTTTGAAGAGCACTTATTTGAAACGGTTCTATATGCCCCAACAGATAAAGAGGTGCACATTCATTTTACCATTTCGGAAGCACACGAACACAAATTTAAAAACGAATTTAATCGGATTAAAGAAAAAGTTGAAACCACTACCAATGCGAAATTTAAAATTACATTTTCGTACCAAAAATCGTCCACTAATACCATCGCAGTCAATCTAAAGAATGAACCGTTTAGAAATACAGATGGTAGTTTGCTGTTCAGACCCGGCGGGCATGGCGCTTTAATTGATAATTTAAACGATTTAGATGCCGATGTTATTTTTATTAAAAACATCGATAATGTGGTAACCTACAAATACAAACATCAAGTGGCCTTGTACAAAAAAGTACTTGCCGGTATTTTATTGGAATTACAAGGTCAAATTTTTGACTATCAAAGATTGTTAGAGCAGCCTCATTTAAATGAAAACCAACTCAACGCCATTGCCGAGTTTCTTCAAAATAAATTGAACGTGCATATTTCTTCAGAATTTGAGAAGTATTCAGAAAATTATAAAATTGAATATTTACAGCAACAAATTAACAAACCCATTCGCATTTGTGGCATGGTTAAAAACGAAGGCGAACCCGGTGGCGGACCGTTTTGGGTGAAGGACGACAACGGTAAAATATCGCTTCAAATTGTAGAATCGGCTCAAATGGATAAAGATAATAAACAGCAGCAAGCCATTGCAGATCAAGCGTCGCATTTTAATCCGGTTGATTTGGTTTGCGGGGTTAAAAATTACAAAGGCGAGAAATACGATCTAAAAAAATTTATAGACCACAATGCCGCTTTTATCACCAAAAAAACGCAAGAAGGACAGGAATTAAAAGCTTTGGAAAAACCCGGATTATGGAATGGTGGTATGGCCTTTTGGAACACCGTTTTTGTTGAAGTGCCGCTTATTACCTTTAATCCGGTAAAAACCGTTAACGACTTGCTTAAACCAGCGCATCAGGTTAGAAAAATGGATTGATGAAACATAACTCAATATCCTAAGCGCCAATGTGGTTAAAAGCTAAAGGGCTAAAGCGGGTATGATATAACCGCCAAGGCGCAAAGTTCGCAAAGCGTTTTTAGGATATGATTTGCTCTGCGTCCTTCGCGCCTTCGCGGTTAAAAGCTAAAGAACTAAAGCGGATATTATATAATCGCCAAAGCGCAAAGGTCGAGAAATATTTTATAGATTATTGACTACTCTTCTTATACCAGTTTTTAATAATACTGAATTAAAGTTTAGAAGAAGCCCCAGCTTGAGTTCTTTTAATTTTAAATAAGTTAGTAATTGTGCTATATGGATATCAGCAAGAGCGTCTACACTTTTTATTTCAACAATTATTAAATTTTCAACAAGCAAATCAATTCTGTATCCGGCATTTAATTTTACATTTTTATATACAATTGGAAGTGCTTGTTGTTGGCTAACTATTAAACCTTTTTGCTTCAATTCAAATGCTAAACACGCTTCATACGTGCTTTCTAGAAGTCCGGGGCCTAAGTGCTTGTGAACTTCCAAAGCACATCCGATTATTATATTTGAAATTTCATTCTCAGACATATATCAAAAATAGTAAAGTTTAAAAATTATTTTGACCTTAATATGATAAAGTTATAAGGGATTTATTTTGCTAAGGATGTATAGGGTTTATTATTACCTTAGCGTTCTCAGCGTATTTGCGGTAAAAAAAGAAAAACAGTGTTAAATAAGGAATAATTTACCGCGAAGTCACAAAGTTCGCTAAGAATTTTAGACTTAAATTTGAATTCGATTTTTAATTGTTATCGAAGCACCATCATTTAAGTTTAAATTATGAACGCAGAGCAACTCATATCAGAACTCACATTCAAAGCTGTTAGAAGCTCCGGTGCCGGCGGACAAAACGTTAATAAAGTAGCTTCTAAAGTTGAATTGTATTTTGATGTGCCAGCTAGTTTGGCATTACGCGAAGACCAAAAACAAATCATACTTCAAAAACTGCAAAACCGTCTCACCAAAGAAGGCGTTTTAATTCTCCAATGCGACGAATCGCGCTCACAACACAAAAATAAAAGTCTGGTGATAGACCGTTTTATGGCATTGATTGAAACCAGTCTCAAGCAACCAAAAAAACGTAAACCCACTAAAATACCCAAATCGGTTATAAAAAAACGACTCAAGTCAAAACGAGATTTATCCAGCAAAAAAGCCCTTCGCAAACCGCCTTCTCTTGATTAAATTTCACAAATCGTACTTCTTACTTTGTAAATCGTAAATTTTTTCCTTTACCTTTGCACCGTTCTCAATAAAGGGGTGCTGAAACCTGTTCTTGAAGTTTAAAAACACCAATCAAGAACAGTGAAAGCTGAGATCATACCCGTTGAACCTAGAACAGGTAATGCTGTTTAGGAAATTACATGCCAATGAACGCGTTTGGTGTGGGGAAATACAATTATTAATCACAGAATAATTGCCTCTTTTTATTCGCTAAATTAATTTTTATCGAATGAAATGCTTATTAACAATTACCAATCAAACCTTAGTGTTTAGTAAAGGATTGCATCTGACCCAAATATCAAATAGATACTATCAGATGAAATCTTATTTAAATTATTTATCAAAAAGTCTGTCAAAAAATAAAAGACAGCAAATTACATGTATTATTTTATTTATGAGTTGTTATGTGTCCTTTGCACAAGAAAAACAACAAGATTCCATTAAAAGAGATGTCTTAGATGAAGTGCTTGTAAAGGCTGTTCGGGTAACGGCAGAGTCGCCCATTGCCCACAGCAACTTCACAAAAAAAGACATAGCCAAGCGAAATTTGGGGCAAGACATCCCCATTTTGCTTAACTTTTTACCTTCGGTGGTTTCAACCTCCGATGCCGGTGCCGGGGTTGGATATACCGGCATAAGAGTGCGCGGTATTAGTGCGCAATCTACCAATGTTACCATTAATGGTATTCCGTATAACGATGCGGAATCTTTGGGTACTTTTTGGGTGAATTTGGGCGATTTTGCATCGTCGGTAGAGAGTTTACAATTACAGCGCGGTGTTGGTACTTCTACCAACGGTTCGGGTGCGTTTGGAGCCAGTATCAATATTTTAACCGATGCTGTACAATATGAACGCAATGCCGAAATCTCTAATTCCTTCGGAAGTTTTAACACCCGAAAACACACCGTAAAATTTAGTACAGGCCTGTTAAACGACCGGTTCGAAATTGCCGGACGTTTGTCTAACATCGCATCAGATGGTTATATCGATCGCGCTTCAACCGATCTAAAATCGTATTTCCTGCAAGGTTCTTACGTAGGTGAAAAAACGCTTATCAAAGCCATTATGTTTGGCGGCAACGAGGTCACCTATCAATCCTGGTTTGGTATCGATGCCGAAACTTTGGCCACCAACCGAACCTTTAATCCGGCCGGCATGTTTACCGACGAAAACGGCAATATGCAATTTTACGACAACGAAGTTGATAACTACAGTCAAGATCATTATCAACTGCACATCAACCACCGTTTTAATCAAAACTGGTCGGCTAACGTGGGCTTAAATTATACTTACGGACGTGGCTATTTTGAACAATTCAGAGAAGACGACGATTTTGAAACCTACGGATTAGAACCTTTAAATGTTAATGGGCAAGAAGTCAATACTACGGATTTAATCCGCCGTCGTTGGTTAGATAATGATTTCTACGTCATCAATGCATCGGCCAATTATAAAAACGACGACATAGACTTAATTTTTGGTGGCTCTTTCAGTCATTACGATGGCGACCATTTTGGAGAAGTGATTTGGGCGCGTTTTGCATCCCAATCTAATATTCGCGATCGTTATTACGAAGGTAATGCCTTAAAAAATGATATTTCGGTGTTTTCAAAAGCCAACTATCAGCTCAATGAAAAAATGAGTTTGTATGGCGATTTACAAGTGCGTAATGTGAACTATCAAACTTCGGGCATCAACTCTAATTTAACCGATTTTCTGGTAGATGAAAACTATACATTTTTCAACCCAAAGGCTGGACTTTCTTATAATGTAAACACCAATAATAATTTGTATTTTTCTTATGCACGAGCCAATCGTGAGCCCAGCAGAGACGATTTTGAAAACAACGAAAATATCAGTCCCGAGCAGCTCAACGACTTTGAATTGGGTTGGCGTCATAGCGGTAAAAAATTCACATTTAATGCCAACGCCTATTATATGCTGTATAACGAGCAATTGGTATTTACGGGAGATATCGATAATGTGGGTAACCCCATTAGAACCAATAGCGGTGAAAGTTATAGGTTAGGTTTAGAATTGGAAGCTGTAATTAGCCTTACTAAGCAACTCACCTTACAACCAAACGTTACTTTCAGTTCCAACAAAAACAGAGAAACCGTCACCGAATTTGATGGTGAGTTGGTAAACCTAGGCAAAACAGATTTAGCCTTTTCGCCTAATGTGGTAGCGGCTAATGCAATTGTTTATCAACCTATAAGCAATTTACAATTATCGTTGCTAAGTAAGTTTGTGGGCGAACAATTTATGAGCAACACCGAAGCCGCGGTGTCTCAGCTAGACAGTTTTTTTGTAAACGATTTAAATGTGACTTACACCATTACACCAAAATCTGTATTTAAAGAAATTGTGCTAACCGGTTTGGTAAACAACATTTTTAACAGAAAATATGTTTCTAACGGTTACTACTTTACGTTTGATGACGATTTTAGCAGTCCGGGTGTGATTAGTACCGTTGAAGGTGTTGGGTTTTATCCGCAAGCAACCACTAATTTTTTGGTGGGAGCTACTTTGAGGTTTTAAGAAAGGGCAGCTAAATGGCTGCCTTTTTAATTGGTAATCAAAAAAGAGTTATTTCCTGCTTGAGAAACGCGGTATTCTTTTAAACCGCATTGTAAATCGGTAGCGCCTAAAGGCTGACCTGTAAATAAGCTATAGCGGTTGGCTTCCGGGCAGCTGCTTACCGCTTCGGAACCGTCAATTTGCAACACCGAGCATTGGCTTGGTGGCACATTAGGGTCTGATGCATCCCAAGCCCGCAATCCGGTACCAACGTTAATTACTATAAGTCCGCCATTACCCTGATTAGGAATATAAACCGAGTTGCTAATAAACTGTAACGGACTAAATTGTGGCAGGTTGAGATTGATGGTCACATTCACACCAATATTGAGTAATAAATTGCAATTGTTAATACGGTCGTTATTGCTACAACCTAACAGAAAGATGCTAAAAATCAGTACTAAAAACCGTTTCATTTGCTAAAATTTTACCGCTGCAATTTACAATAAAATACAGCATACCATAATATTTTGTATATTTGCAAAGATAATCTCGTGCAAGCGGGATTTTTTGCATTAACCACTTTGCTTTTTAAAGTTAAGTGGCTTTATATTTTTAAAACGATGACATTATGAGTAAAGTATCTTATTATACTGAAGAAGGATTAAAAAAATTGCGCGATGAGCTCAATTATTTAAAAGATGTAGAGCGTCCAAAAGCCTCTCAGGCCATTGCCGATGCGCGCGATAAAGGCGATTTAAGCGAAAATGCCGAATACGATGCCGCCAAAGAAGCACAAGGCATGCTGGAGATGAAAATCTCAAAATTAGAAGAAGTGGTTGCCAATGCCAGAATTATAGACGAGTCGCAATTAGATACCTCGAAAGCTTTGGTGCTATCTAAAGTGAAAATTAAAAACCAAACCAATGGTATGGAAATGACCTACACCTTAGTTGCCGAAAGCGAAGCCAATTTAGCTACCGGGAAAATATCGGTAAGCTCGCCCATTGGTAAAGGTTTGTTGGGTAAAAAGGTGGGAGATATTGCCGAAATTCAAGTGCCTAACGGTACCTTAAAATTTGAAATATTAGAGATTAGCCGATAATTTTTATTGAAATATATCGCATTTATTGAAATATATCTCAAAAGATTCTTCTGATTGGGCGAATCTTTTTTTATTTTTGGTAAAACCATCTGTATCAATCATGGCATCCATATTTTCAAAAATTATTTCAGGTGAAATTCCAGCTTATAAAGTAGCCGAAACCGATCAATTTCTGGCGTTTTTAGATATCAATCCCAATGCCCCGGGACACACGCTTTGTATTCCTAAAGTTGAAGTTGATAAAATTTTCGATTTAGACGAAGACTTATATCTAAAACTCATGGCATTTTCAAGAAAAGTAGCCATTGCTTTAGAAAAGGCTGTTCCTTGTAAGCGTGTGGGCATGACGGTGATTGGTTTAGAAGTACCGCATGTACATGTGCATTTAATTCCGCTACGTAGCATGGACGATGCAAAATTTACTCATAAAACATTATTAGAATCTGAGGATTTTGATAGGATTGCCAAGGATATTGCGGGATTTATTTAGTTTTGAATTTTATTGAAATAAAGGGTTGCAACTAAACTTTAAAGAAGTCCCGGAACGACTAAATAACTAACAACTAATTACTTTAGCCAACACTCACTAACTCACTAACTCACCAACTCAACTACCTTTCTCAAACCACCCGCAAAGAAATCTGCATCGTTGTACCTTTTCCAATTTCAGAGTGTTTTACCTTTATTTTTCCTTGGTGGTAGTCTTCAATGATTCGTTTAGACAGTGATAATCCCAATCCCCAGCCGCGTTTTTTGCTGGTGTATCCTGGTTCAAAAATGGTTTTAAACAGATTTTTTGAAATGCCTTTGCCCGTATCGCTAATTAAAATATGCACAAATTTCTGGTCGTTTTCAATATGGATGGTTAAGGTGCCTTTGCCTTTCATGGCATCAATGGCATTTTTTACCAGGTTTTCAATCGTCCAACTATAAAGTGGTTCGTTGAGTTTTACAAAAATAGTTTCATTTGGTACCGATATTTCAAATTTGATAAGCTTTGAAGAACGCGACTTTAAATACTGATAAGATTCCTTGGTGGCAGCTACAATATCCTGTTCGTCTAAATTAGGAATCGATCCAATTTTACTAAAGCGCTCAGTAATAGTTTGCAGGCGGTTGATGTCTTTTTCAATTTCTACCAAATACTCGGGATTTACCTGTTCGGCTTTTAAAATTTCGCTCCAGCCAACTAAAGAAGACAACGGTGTACCAATTTGATGGGCAGTTTCTTTCGCCATCCCTGTCCAAAGTTTATTTTGATCGGCTGTTTTGGTACTTCGGTAGAAAAAATAGGCCACCGCAGCAAACAATACTATAATCAAAACCAAAGCCATTGGGTAGTATTTTAGTTTATTAAGCAAAGGCGAGTTACCATAGTAAATGGTCGATAGCACTTCACCATCGTACCTAATTTCAATAGGTTTGTTTTCTTTTTTGAATTTTTCTATTAAGGCCTTAACGTAAGTGGTGTCTCGGGCTTTTTCTTCGTCTATGTTGTTAAAATTATATTCACCGCGTTTACTTACGGTAATCATGGGCGTGGTTTGATTGCTCGATATAATTTGAAGCGGTAATTCGCCAATATCCTGATTGCTGTCAGACTCTAAGTTCTTGGCGATATCAATTTGTGCAAAAGACCAGTTTTCCATTTTTACGCGCTCTTCGGCCTTGAATTTTTGAAAAAACACATAGGTGTTCCACGAAATTAACGAAACAATAATCAATGATATCAGCACAAAGGCACTGCGAATAAAATTCCTGTTTACGTGTATCGCCATTCAGTTGGTTTTTGGATAAATATAACAGAATTATGTTAATAATATTATGCGTTTCTGTTTCTAAATTTCTTTTAAAGCAGACTTACATTGTTTACTTTTGTTGAAAATCGAACCAAAAAGATGATTTCATTAAATCCGGCAGATTTATCTACAGCCAGACTACACGCTTACTTGCTGAGTGCCGTGGCGCCAAGACCCATTGCATTTGCAAGTACTATCAATGCGCAAGGCAGGCCAAACTTAT
Organism: Paucihalobacter ruber; assembly: GCF_006494535.1. Classification (GTDB taxonomy): domain Bacteria; phylum Bacteroidota; class Bacteroidia; order Flavobacteriales; family Flavobacteriaceae; genus Paucihalobacter; species Paucihalobacter ruber. The sequence continues at coordinate 45,230 of NZ_VHIQ01000002.1, read as the reverse complement.
CACCTTTTAGCTATTTTAATGTGTTTAGTTCTAATCCGCCTATTTTAGTGTTTTCGCCGGCTCGCCGCGTGAGAGACAATACCAATAAACACACGCTGGAAAATGTGCAGGAGGTGAAAGAAGTGGTGATTAACGTAGTGAATTACGATTTGGTTCATCAAATGTCGTTAAGCAGTACCGAGTATGATAAAGGTATAAATGAATTTGAAAAGGCCGGACTTACCATGTTACCGTCTGATGAGGTAAAACCATTTAGAGTTGCCGAAGCTCCGGTGCAATTTGAATGTAAGGTGAATGATATTATTAGTTTGGGAACCGAAGGCGGTGCCGGGAATATGATTATTTGCGAAGTGGTGAAATTTCATGTGGCCGATGAGGTTTTAAACGAAGACCTTACTATCAATCAAGAAGCGCTGGATTTGGTTGCTCGTGCAGGTGGTAACTACTACAGTCGTGCAAAAAACGGGTTTTTTGAAATACCAAAACCCATCAGAAATTTGGGAATTGGCGTCGATAACATGCCAGATCACATCAAAAATAGCATGATTTTAACCGGAAACGATCTGGGAATGTTAGGTAATATAAGCGAGTTACCAACTAAACAAGCCATCGAAGAATTTGTAAAAGATGTGAGTACCAGATATCCCGACATTAGCACCATGTCTCATCGCGAACGTCAAACCATGGCCAGAAATTATCTCAGTTTTGGCGACGTTGAAAGTGCCTGGAAGTTATTGCTTTCAGATAATATTGAATAAATAAATTTTTAAATATTAGATTAGTTAAATAGTATGGAAATACAAGGAAAAGTAAAAAAGATAGGAGAAACCCAAACATTTGGAACCGGTGGGTTTAGAAAGAGAGAAATTGTGGTAACTACCGAAGAACAGTATCCGCAAGACCTGATGGTAGAATTTGTTCAAGATAAAACAGATTTACTCAATAATTATCAGGTTGGCCAAAACGTTAAAATTAGTATTAATTTACGCGGCAGAGAATGGACCAGTCCCCAAGGAGAAGTTAAGTATTTTAACTCTATACAAGGCTGGAGAATTGAGGCTTTACAAAGCGATGCATCTTCATCCGAAATGCCACCAATGCCGCCAAACGATGCTTTTGAGCCGGTTTCTAATTTAAACGATGAAGATCCCGACGATTTACCGTTTTAAAAAGGACTAGAAAATAAAAAAGTCCCGCAAGCTATTACGGGACTTTAATGTTGTGGTTTTAGGTTTTGACCTTTACAAACAAACTCAAAAAAGCAATGATGAACAAAATTTATTAAACAAAGGTCAGTTCAAATATCAATATTTTCTTTGAATAAACAAAAGAATTTAGTTTTTTTAACGCCCTAAACCCAACTTCATCGTTATAATTAATTTTAATTATGAAGTTTTTAGGAAAACCCATACAATTTCCCGCTCATCACGAAGCCACAAGAGATGGTTTATTGGCCATTGGTGGCGATCTATCCCTTGAGCGACTTATTCATGCTTATGCCACAGGTATTTTTCCGTGGTTTAATGACGAAGACCCCATTTTATGGTGGTCGCCAGACCCGCGATTTGTGTTATTTCCCAAGGATTTGAAAGTGAGTAAAAGCATGAAGCAATTTATGCGAAAAACCACTTATCAAATCACCGAAAACAAAGCTTTTGAGCAGGTTATTGAGCATTGCTCCGTCATTAAAAGAGATGGTCAGCGAGGCACCTGGATTGGAAAAAGTATGATCGATGCCTACATTAATTTACATCGCGCCGGATTTGCCAAATCGGTTGAGGTTTGGGATCAAAACGAGCTGGTTGGTGGTTTGTACGGTGTTGATTTGGGTAACAAGGTGTTTTGTGGCGAAAGTATGTTTAGCCTAAAAAGCAACAGTAGTAAAATGGCTTTTATTTGGTTGGCTCAAAGTAACAAATACCGGTTAATAGATTGCCAGTTACACACCAAGCATTTGGAGAGTTTAGGGGCAAAACATATTAGCAGGCAAGAGTTTTTAAAGTATTTGTTGCATTAAACTTCTTGATATCTAAAGCAATCTATCTCATGGTCGTTGACCATACCAGTAGCTTGCATATGGGCGTATACCACTGTGGAGCCCACAAATTTAAAGCCCCGTTTTTTTAAATCTTTACTAATAGTATCACTTAATGCAGTTGTAGGCGGTGCAGTTTTATGGTTTTCAACCGTGTTTTTAATAGGCTGTCCGTCCACAAATTTCCAGATATAGTTACTAAAACTACCAAATTCATTTTGAACTTTTATAAACGCTTGGGCATTGGTCACCGCCGAGGCTATTTTTAGTTTGTTTCTTATAATTCCGGGGTTTTGCATTAATAATTCTAACTTAGGTTGTTTGTACAGAGCAATTTTTTCGTAATTAAAATCGTCGAAAGCTTGTCGGAAATTTTCTCGTTTTTTTAAGATGGTAATCCAGCTCAATCCGGCCTGAAAAGTTTCTAATAATAAAAACTCAAATAGCGTTTGGTCGTCGTAAACCGGCACGCCCCATTCGGTGTCGTGATAGTGTTCGTAAAGCGCGTTGCCCACGCACCATCCACAGCGTTTTTTGGTCATGATAATAGCATTTAACTTCAACTAAAAGATAAAAGTATGTAAGGAATCAAAAAAAATGATACTAATGTGACTAAAGTCACTAATATTTCACAACAAAGCAAATAAATTTGCATTCAAAATTTGAAAATATGGATGTAGTAGTCGCATATAGTTTAGATCATATTATTAAAGCCAGTTTAAAAACAGCCTTGACCTATAAGGAATATTCAGAACTCATTAGCGATTTGGTGGCTATTGAAGCCAGCAGTGGCGTAGATGCCTCACCGGCTTTGGTTGAATATACCAAACTCAATCAAAAACGCATGGCACGATGGGATAAAACCATCACCATTTCTGATGGGGTTAAAAGCAGAATTCAAAGCTTTGATAAACATGTCACCTGGTTGGTACTCACCGAAACCTGGTGTGGCGATGCGGCGCATGTTATTCCAATTATTAATAAAGTGGCAGAGCTTAATCCCAATATCAGTTTAAAATTGGTTTTTAGAGATGAACACCCTGAATTGATGGACAGGTTTTTAACCAATGGCGGTAAGTCAATTCCCAAGTTAATTATGATCGATAATGACACCAACGAAGTGGTAAACACATTTGGACCAAGGCCATCTGAAGCCACAGCAATGGTAGAAGATTTTAAATCAACCCATGGCAGCCTAACCGACGAATTTAAAGGCCAACTTCAGGCCTGGTACAATAAAAATAAAGGTCAAAATATTATTGAGGATTTACTTGTAATGCTTGGGGTTTAGTTTTTCCCTTGAAAAGAATACGTTATTGAACCAATTTGAGACGCTTTATTGGCAGCACTAAATTTGGTGTTGGCTGCATACTCTAATGCGTGGTCTATTAGACATTGATTTTTTGAAGTAGACGTACTGTTTATGTAAGTATCAGTAACCATACCTTGGGCATTTACAGTGATATTAACTACTATAATACCGCTGTCTTCGCACAAATACCGCGGTGTTTTATAACTTAAAATCTGCCTGTCCTTTAATGAATAAGTCATACTGCTGTTGGCATTGACTTGTTTTTTGCTGTTGGTTTTTAGGTTTTTGACTACCTCGCTTAATGCGGCAAATTGTTGTTTGTCGTTGTCTGATAGTTTGGCTATTTCAGGAGATTCGATAAGGGTTTCTTCGAAATTTTGATTGTCGTTGAGATCTTCTAATTCTTTTTCGGTTTCCGGAGTTTCGGTGTTGACGGTTTTAAAGTTTTGCATGATATCTTTAAAATCCTGGTCTTCGTTAAAGGCGCTGTTGGTAGAAGGAAGCGTAGTGCTTAATTTAGGTAAGGATTGTTCTTCCTCTTCGGTTAATGCATTAAAATCGAATACAGTTTCGGCTAAGGGTTCTTCCTTTAATTTTATTTCAAATAAAAACAAAGTCAATACTATGTTTGCTGTACAGAAAACAGTAATTAACATTGCCAGATGTTTATTTGAAACTTGCATACACTATATACGTTTGCAACGGAAAAATAGTTTAAAACAACATGAATTCCAAAAAAATAGATACACTGCTGAGTTTTTCGGTTTGTCTGAAACCAAATCGCTTACGCGTAAAATCTAATCCGAAGTGCCATGAATTCTTAAAATTAGCATCGAACAATTGATAACCGGCGCCAACCCGATAAAAAGTACCGGTTTCAAAATCTTTACTGATACCAACCAAACGACCGTAACTACCGCGGAGAAAAAAATTATCGTCGAATTGCAAAACGTTGTACTGAAAGCTTAAATGGATTGGCAAAAAATGCAATCTGTTGTTGCCGTGGTAATTGTATTCAACGTTAAGACCTAACATTGAGCGTGTATCAAACTGATAGCCAATTGTATTGTTAACAAAAATAGAATTGGGAACGAAAAAAGTACCACTATCTTCATCAAAAATCTCGTAGTTTTCATTCACCGAAATGGTGGTAGCTAACGAAGCTTTATAAAAGATCCCCGAAGTTTTTTCGGTTTCCTGACTATGTAATTTTGATTGAATAACAATTGAAATAATTGCAACATAAATTATTGGCTTCGGCATAATTAGTCATTTGTGTTTCCATAACAAAAATTATTCCAAGCCTGCTAAAAAGCCCTCAAGAGTATGGGCATTTTCAATTTTAAAATTACCAATTCTGGTGCGTCTTAATGAAGATAAATGCGCTCCGCAATTAAGTGCCTTGCCAAAATCGTTGGCTAAAGATCTAATGTAGGTGCCTTTGCTACAAACCACTCTAAAATGCACTGTAAGCGACTCTATTTTGGTGATTTCGAATTCTGAAATAGATACCTGTCGCGGTTTTAATTCTACAGTCTCTCCGGCGCGGGCAAATTCGTACAGTCTTTTACCGTCTTTCTTAACAGCCGAAAATACCGGTGGCAATTGTGTGATATCTCCAATAAATTGCAGAGTGGCGTTTTTAATCATATCAGAAGTGAGATGCGAGGTATCAAAAGTTTGATCAATTTCGGTTTCTAAATCAAACGACGGCGTGGTGCTACCTAACTCAAATGTTCCGGTATATTCCTTTTCTTGGGCTTGATACTGGTCTATTTGTTTGGTTTGCTTTCCGGTACAAATAATAAGTAAGCCGGTAGCCAAGGGGTCTAAGGTGCCGGCATGACCTACTTTTATCTTTTTAATTTTAAATTTTTGTTTGATTTCCCAACGTACTTTATTAACCAACTGAAAAGACGTCCAGTGCAATGGTTTGTCTAGCAGTAATACGCGTCCGTTTATAAATGCTTCTGCTTCATTCATAGATTAAAAAAATAAGGCAAAACCTATGGCGATTAATCCAACAATACTGCAATAAACAGCAAAGTAGGTTAGTTTGCTTTGTCTAACAAGTTTAATCATCCATTTACAAGCAAACCAACCCGCAACAAAGGCTGCCAAAAATCCGGCACTTAGCGGCACAAATGTTGAACTTTCGTAGGTAAGGTCACCACTTAAAATATCTTTTGCTATTTTTCCAAAAATAAGCGGTACAACCATTAAAAACGAAAATCTGGCCGCTTTGGTTTTATCATTTCCTAACAAAACCGATGTTGAAATGGTGGCGCCACTGCGCGATACACCGGGCAAAATAGCGAATGCTTGCGAGAGTCCTATTACAAAAGCGTTACTAAAACTCACCTTTTTTTCAGTGTTTTTGGCACGGTCTGCCAATAAAAGCAATACAGCAGTTATAAGTAGCATGCATCCAACCAGTAAAATATTGCCATCAAAGAGTTTCTCTAATTGTTTTTCGAATAGCAGACCAATAATTACGGCAGGAATCATTGAAATTACAATTTTTGAAAGAAACTGCATATCCTCATTCCATTCAAATTTTAAAATACCTTTTATGATATCCAGAATATCTTTTCTAAATACCACCATGGTACTAAGGGCAGTTGCAAAGTGAACGACTACGGTGAATAACAAACTTTCCTCAGGCACCGAATTATCGCCTAAAATAGCCTTACCCAATTCTAAATGTCCGCTGGATGATACCGGAAGAAATTCAGTTAAACCCTGAACGATACCTAAAATAATAGCGTCTAATAATTCCATGAACAAGCCTGATAAATTATCAGATGATTATTTTTGAGATTGGTCTTTATCTGGGTTCAGTAAAATGGCATAAACCTGTAGGCCAAGACCAATTAAAACCAAAGTTGGCGCCAGTCTAATGCGTCTCCAGCTAAAAATGGCTTCATTAAAAACATTGGGATCTTTACTGCCGCCGCCGGCCATTAATATAAAGCCTAAAGCTATAAAGCCGAGACCAATAAACATCCATTTAAAGTTTTTTTTACCAAAAATCATGTTGTTTTTATTGGCTTCTTTTCGTTTTTTTTCTCCCATGATATAATTTGAAATGATTGAAAATTACTAAGTAAACTTCAGTTTGGCAAAGTAACAGTTTTTAAACTAGTAATACAATTGGTCTGTTTTTAAATTTAAAAAGCGCTGGGTGGCTATAAAAGTACTTAACCAGGTAATAACTATACCAATTATAAAGATACCTGCAAATAAACCGACGATTAACAAAGGTTCTTTTACCAATTGCAATTCAGGAAAGGTTTGGTTGAGGTAATAAAGTACCACGCCCATAGCTGCTAAAGCTATAATAGCACCAATCACTCCCAGTTGAACACTTTTATAAACAAAGGGCTTTCTAATAAACGATTTAGTAGCGCCTACCATTTGCATGGTTTTAATAATAAAACGCTTTGAATATACGGCCAGTCTTATGGAACTATTAATTAACAAGACCGCGATAAGTGTAAATAAAGCGCTAATCACCAATACCCAAAAGGTTATTTTTTTAACATTGTTATTCATTAAGAACACAAGGTCTTTGTCGTAGCGTAAATCGGCTATAAAATCTTTTTCAGATAATTCTTCGGTGATATCGTCTATAATATCGTTGGTTACAAAATCGGCTTTTAGATGCACGTCAATGGAATTTTGTAACGGATTGTAACCTAAATACTCCATAAAATCTTCACCGTTTTCTTCTTTCATGATTTCGGCGGCGTCTTCTTTTGAGACGTATTCAATGTTTTTAGTGTAATCGGCCAGCAACAAACGTTTTTTTAGTTGATCTACTTCAACTTCTTTTGCGCTGTCATTCAAATAAATAGTTAAAACAACCTGTTCTTTAAAATGGTCGGCTACTTTCTTGGCGTTAAAAACAAACAAACCCAAACAACCCAGTAAAAACAACACCAAGGCAATACTTATTACAACCGATATATAGGATGAAACTAATTTTCGTTTTTGAAATTTATCAAATGAAGATGCCATAAAAGAGTTTTGTGCGTGTAAAAATAAAAAACAAATTGCTTTACCTGTCTATAACGGCCTTTAAACTTTTAATAGTGTTATATTAAACTTAAATTTGCGCCTTAAATTGTACAGAGCGATGAAATGCCAATTGATGAAGTTAATATCTAATTTATTAAGTTTTATTGGCATTGCATGTGACTTATAAAAAAATAAATATAAACACATGAAATATCATTTCAACGAGATTGAAAAAAAGTGGCAAAAATACTGGGCAGACAACCAAACTTTTAAAGCCGAAAATAATTCCGACAAACCAAAATATTATGTGTTAGATATGTTTCCGTATCCAAGTGGTGCAGGATTACACGTTGGTCATCCGTTGGGTTATATCGCATCAGATATTTACGCGCGCTATAAACGCCATAAAGGTTTTAATGTGTTGCACCCTCAAGGTTACGATAGCTTTGGTTTGCCGGCCGAGCAGTATGCCATTCAAACCGGACAGCATCCGGCATTAACAACCGAGGAGAACATTAAAACCTATCGCCGCCAGCTCGATCAAATTGGTTTTTCGTTTGACTGGAGCAGAGAAGTTCGCACTTCAAATCCGGAATATTACAAATGGACACAGTGGATTTTTATAGAGTTGTTTAACTCTTGGTATAATATTAATTTAGATAAAGCTGAGCACATTGATACTTTAATTGAAAAATTTACTTCGGAAGGAAATACAAATGTGAATGCTGCCTGCGATGATGATATTGATATTTTTTCGGCAGAAGATTGGAATGGTTTATCTTCAGAACAACAACAAGCCATCCTACTAAAATACCGTTTAACTTATTTGGCCGAAACCGAAGTTAACTGGTGCCCGGCCTTAGGAACTGTTCTTGCCAATGATGAAATAGTGAATGGTGTTTCAGAACGCGGCGGACATCCTGTAGTCAGGAAAAAAATGACCCAGTGGAGCATGCGTATTTCTGCCTACGCTGAAAGATTGCTACAAGGTCTCAACGACATTGACTGGACTGATGCGTTAAAAGAAAGTCAGCGCAACTGGATTGGGAAATCGGTCGGAGCTACCGTTTCATTCAACGTCATTGCGAGCGAAGCTAAGCAATCTCCTACTTCAGAAAAACATGTTATTGACGTTTTCACCACCCGACCAGACACCATCTTCGGTGTGTCGTTCATGACATTGGCACCCGAACACGAATTGGTTGAAAAAATAACAACACCTGAGCAAAAAGAAGCCGTTGAAGCCTACATTGAAGCCACTGCCAAACGCAGCGAACGCGATAGAATGGCCGATGTGAAGACTATTTCGGGGGTGTTTACAGGTGCATATGCAGAACATCCGTTTTCAAAGGAACCCATACCTATCTGGATTGGCGATTACGTATTGGCCGGTTATGGTACCGGTGCTGTAATGGCAGTACCTTGTGGTGATGAGCGCGATTATGCTTTTGCCAAGCATTTTAATATTCCTATTCCCAACATTTTTAAAGATGTTGATATTTCGGAACAGGCATTTAGCTCAAAAGACAACGTAGTGATTGATAATAGCGACTTTCTAAACGGTTTAAGTTACAAAGAAGCGACCAAAAAAGCCATTGAAGCTTTAGAAAGCATAGGTCAAGGCAAAGGTAAAACCAACTACCGTTTGCGCGATGCGGTGTTTTCTCGTCAGCGCTATTGGGGCGAACCATTTCCTGTGTATTATGTGAACGGCATGCCGCAGATGATAGATGTAAAACACTTACCGTTAACCTTACCGGAAGTTGAAAAATATTTACCCACCGAAACCGGAGAGCCACCATTGGGTCGTGCCGATGTTTGGGCTTGGGATACCAAAACCAATACGGTTGTAGATAACGCTTTAATAGACCACAAAACCGTATTTCCCTTAGAGTTGAATACCATGCCGGGTTGGGCAGGCAGCTCGTGGTACTTTTTCCGTTATATGGAAGAAAAAGCCAATCGAAACCGAACTTTTGCAACAGAAGACGCATTAAATTACTGGGGAAATGTTGATTTATACATTGGCGGTAGCGAACACGCTACCGGGCATTTGTTGTATGCGCGCTTTTGGACCAAGTTTTTAAAAGACCGAAGATTCGTTAAGGTAGAAGAACCTTTTAAAAAGTTGATTAACCAAGGTATGATTTTGGGTACGAGTGCGTTTATTTCTGTTTTAGGGATTCAGATACTAATAAATGGTAAGGAGAACAAAAATTTTCTTGAAATTGAAGTTCCTACAAAATACCTTATTCCAATTTCAGAAATTGTTGTTGAGGCTCACAACTCAAATAGCAATAATGTAATTAATGATTTTATTGATGAAAAGTTGAATGAAATAAAATCTAAGATTCCAGATGTCAATATTGTCGTGGCATCTCAAATAAATAAATTGCATGTTGATGTGTCATTTGTTAATGCTTCAGACGAATTAGATATTGAAGCTTTTAAAAACTGGAGAGAAGATTTTAAAGAGGCATTCTTTATAACTGAAAAAGACGGGACGTTTAAGGTAAAACGCGAAGTCGAAAAAATGTCCAAATCCAAATACAACGTGGTCAATCCCGACCAGATTTGCGAACAGTACGGTGCCGATAGTTTACGACTTTACGAGATGTTTCTGGGTCCGTTAGAACAATACAAACCATGGAATACCGCCGGAATTAGCGGTGTACACAGCTTCCTTAAAAAACTCTGGAAATTGTATTTTGACGATCAAGATTTAAGAGTAAACAACGCTGAGCCAAACAAAGACAGCTTAAAGACTTTACATAAAACTATTAAAAAGGTTGAGGAAGACATTGAGAATTTCTCTTTCAATACCTCGGTGTCTACTTTTATGATTGCCGTTAACGAATTCACCGCTCAAAAATGCACAAGTAAAGCTGTTTTAGAGCCCTTGTTAGTTTTAATTTCACCTTACGCGCCTCACATTGCCGAAGAATTATGGCAGGCTTTGGGACATCAAGAATCTATCTCTACAGCGCCATTCCCCGAATTTGACGAGCAATATCTGGTTGAAAGCAGTAAGGAGTATCCAATTTCATTTAACGGTAAAACCCGCTTTACCATGGAGTTGCCCTTAGATATGAGTATAGAAGAGATAGAAAAAGCGGTGTTGGCCAATGCAAAAACTCAAGAGCAATTACAAGGCCGAGCACCAAAAAAAGTCATCGTGGTACAAGGGAAGATTGTGAATATTGTTGGATAGATTGCGCTTTACGTATTAATAAATAATTACGCTAACCCCTAAATTTTTAGGGGTTATATTTTTTAAAATGACAATCGAATTATATTAACCCTTAAAATTAACGGGTGTTAGTGGCTTTTAAACATATTTTTTAGCTGATGGACTAATTTTAGTTGAGCGTAAACTTTTTTTACCGACTTTTGATTTCTAATCTATTAAATCATGAAAATAGGAATCCCAAAAGAAATTAAGAACAACGAAAGCAGGGTTGGAATGACGCCTGCCGGTGTTTTTGAGCTAACCAAAAACAAACACACCGTTTATATAGAAACCAATGCCGGATTTGGAAGTGGTTTTTTTGATCAGGACTATAAAGATGCCGGTGCGGTTATTCTCAATACACCAAGTGAGGTTTATGCGGCTGCCAATATGATTGTGAAAGTAAAAGAACCCATTCAGGCTGAGTACAATTTAATTAAACCACATCATGTGGTATTTACCTATTTTCACTTTGCCTCCAGTTCTGAACTCACCAATGCTATGATTAAAACGGGTGCCGTTTGCATAGCTTACGAAACGGTAGAAAGTGAAGATGGCTCCTTGCCGCTATTAACCCCAATGAGTGAAGTTGCGGGCAGAATGGCCATTCAACAAGGCGCTAAATATCTTGAAAAACCCATAAAAGGGCGAGGAGTTTTATTAGGCGGCGTGCCTGGTGTGCCGCCCGGACGTGTCTTGGTTTTAGGTGCCGGTGTTGTAGGTATTCAGGCGGCTAAAATGGCAGCCGGATTGGGTGCACACGTCACCATTATGGATATCAACATGAAACAATTGCGCTATGTTAACGACATTATGCCCAACCATGTGGTAACAGAATTTTCAAGCGAATACAACATTAGAAAACGCATTACCAATCACGATTTAATCGTAGGTGGCGTTTTAATTAAAGGAGCCAAAGCGCCAAAATTAATTACTCGCGATATGCTTAAAGATATGCGTCCGGGAACAGTAATTGTTGACGTGGCAGTAGATCAAGGTGGCTGTGTTGAAACCTCTAAACCAACTACCCACGAACATCCTACATTTATCATCGATGACGTAGTACATTATTGTGTGGCCAACATGCCGGGAGCGGTGCCGTATACATCCACTTTGGCTTTAACCAATGTAACGCTGCCATATGTGATGAAGTTGGCAAATTTAGGATGGGAAAAAGCTTGCGAAAAAGATCAAACCTTGGCAAAAGGTTTAAATATTGTGAATGGTAAGATTGTTTACAAAGAAATTGAAGATGCCTTTAATGTGGTTTTGAATTAGATTGAATGGTTTTGTAGTTTGATAATCAACAATTAAAAAATTTTTACTGCCAAATTTTCTTAACGAGAATTTGGCTTGTTTTTTGATAATTATTGTTAGATTTGAAATATTATAAAAATTTAAAAATATGATAGGATATTATGTTTTAATTGGTGGGATTGCTCTTGTTAGCTGGCTGGTGAGTAGCAAGTTAAAAAGTAAATTTGAGCATTATTCAAAAGTGCAATTGCGCAATGGCATGTCGGGCAAAGAAGTAGCCGAAAAAATGTTGTCTGATAATGGTATTTATGATGTTGAGGTCATTTCAACACCCGGTAGATTAACTGATCATTACAACCCTAAAAATAAAACAGTCAATTTAAGTGAAGCAGTTTATAATCAACGAAACGCTGCGGCCGCTGCCGTTGCCGCACACGAATGTGGTCATGCGGTACAACACGCCCAGGCCTACAGTTGGTTACAAATGCGTTCGCAACTAGTACCGATTGTTAGCGTTTCGTCAGGAATGTCTCAGTGGTTGGTAATTGGTGGTTTGGTATTGGGAGCCGCTAATAGTTTAGGGTTTTATGTGGCTGTTCTAGGTTTGGTGTTAATGGCATTAGCAACCGCTTTTAGTTTTGTAACCTTACCGGTTGAATACGATGCAAGTAACAGGGCATTAGCCTGGTTAAAAGCCAAAAATATTGTAACGCCTGAAGAATATAAAGGCTCTGAAGACGCTTTAAAATGGGCAGCCAGAACTTATCTGGTAGCGGCTATTGGCGCTTTAGCCTCTTTATTGTATTGGGCTTTGCAAGTATTGGGGAGAAGATAATTTTTTAAACCTAATAAAATTTAAACAGCACTTTTTATGGGTGCTGTTTTTTTATATCTGAATTTGTCGGTTGATTTGTTGATCTAATGAGATAAAGGTTTCGGTGCGGGAAACACCCGAAATAGATTGAATATCTTTATTAAGCACCTCCATTAAATGGGCATTATCTTTACAAAGCAATTTTAAAAAAATACTCCAATGGCCGGTTGTGTAGTGGCATTCGAGCACTTCGGGAATTTTCTCCAGTTGTTTAACAGCCTGGGGATTGTTCATGGCTTTGTCTAAATAAACGCCTACATAAGCCATGGTGGTGTAGCCTAAAACTTTTGGATTGATAATAAATTTTGAACCTACCAACAAACCCGACTTTTCAAGTTTTCGCAAACGTTGATGAATTGCTGCTCCCGAAATACCGACCATTCGTGCAATTTCTAAGACAGATGTTCGAGCATCTTGCATTAAGGCGCGTAATATTTTTTTATCGATACCGTCTATGACGATGTTTTGGTCTTTAATTTTCATAGATACCTTATGTTAACGAATGTGTCGTTGCGTTAGGGATTGCAGCAATTGTTTGAGCTCCCCCCAAGTATGCTTGGGGGAGCGAGTGCGGAAAGCCCGTAAACGCCCAAAAAACAAAAATCATTTAATTAAAACTAAATGTTTGTAATTTGAAAGTTCTAAAATACTTAAAGTTTTAATACTTTTTGTTTAATTATTTAACGGATTGTAACCTAAATAGGGCAAATCTTTTTCGGTAAATTGGATGTCGTGGTTTTTGAGTTCAGACAGGATAGGGGTGTACACTTCTCTGGCTATTGGCATTTGAACACCGGGTGTAGTGATTTTTTCATTTAAAATAGCCAGTGTAGCAATGGCCACGGGTAAACCAACGGTTTTGGCCATGGCCGTGTAAGTTTGATTTTCGCCAATAACTACCATGCTGGCATCTATTTGATGTTTTTTGCCGTCTTTCTCGTAACCAAATTTATGGTACATCACAATCATATCTTTGTCGATTGGACTCAAAGTCCAGCTGTCCATCAATATTTTTTGAAGAATCTGCGCCGGCGTTGCGCGTTTCAGATGAACCATTTTAGTGCTGCTGAAAATATCTAATTCCTCCAGTTTATCCCAGATAATATCATCTTGGTCAATTTTTAAATTATGACGGAATTTCAGCTCAACCGAATCGGTATGGCTATAAGGTAAAAAGGCGTTGACAAAATCGCGGTAGCTCATATTTTCGCTGTCTTCAATAATGTAACTATCATCGGTCATGCCCAATAAAACAAATAAATTCCAGGCTTTGCTAAAGCCTACGCGTCTCATGGTACCTCTGTAGAGTGTTTTTATATTATCTAACCCATAGGCGCTTTGGTATTTAAGCGAATCGCGATTGGCATACACTTCAAAACGACCATAATTTTCAATTTCCAAAAATTCTGTCCGTCTAAACAGTCGGTGATATGGAATGTATTTAAACTTGCCTTCCTGTAGAAATTTTGCCGCGCCACCTTGTCCGGCAAGCACCACATTTCTTGGGTTCCAGGTAAATTTATAGTTCCACAGATTGTTATCGCTTTCAGGAGCTACCAAACCACCGGTAAACGACTCAAAAAGTATCATTTTACCACCATTGTCTCTTATGCGGTCAATTACTTGCATGGCGCTCATATGGTCTATTCCCGGATCCACACCAATTTCGTTCATAAACACCAAATTGTTATCAACTGCCTCATCGTGCAAATCTTTCATGGCATCGCTAATGTAAGATGCCGTTACCATGTGTTTTTTTAATCTCACACAATCTTTTGCTACCTCAATATGCATATGCGCCGGGAGCATTGAGATAACAATATCTGCCATTTCAATAGCTAAAGCTCTATCTTCGGCATTAAAAACATCCAGTTTTTTTACAGAAGCGTTCGGGTGATTATGAATGAGTTTGGAAGCTTGTTCAGGATTAATATCTCCAATAATAATCTGGAGTTGCTCGTTTTGTGAATGGTCTAATAAATATTTAATAAGGTAAGACGAAGATTTACCTGCGCCGATGATTAATATGTGTCTCATAAAAAAGTTAGGTTGTATCTTTGTTGGCACGAATGTATTAAAATCTGTTTAACTGGCTAAGGCCATCTACATTTTTATTATGAACAAAACCATATTAATTACAGCAGCAGTTTTAGGTGTTACCAGTGTCATATTAGGAGCATTTGCCGCTCACGGTTTAAAGAAATTAGTAACTCCCGATGCTATTGCCAGTTTTGAAACCGGTGTAAAATATCAGATGTATCATGCATTGTTTTTGTTGTTTGTTGGAACTTCAACTTACATTAGTAGCGGTTATAAAAATGCTATTTTTTATTTGGTTTTGGTTGGAGTTATATTTTTTTCAGGTTCTATTTATCTGTTAGCCACTAATGTTTTAACGTCATTCGATTTTAAGAAAATTGCTTTTATAACGCCTGTTGGCGGACTTTTACTCATTATATCTTGGGTAGTTTTACTGGTTAATTTCGTTAAATTTCAGCCAGATTAGTTGTTAAAAATTTTAGGGCTCCTAAAAAATATGTTTAGCTTTGCAGTCTAAAACAAAACAACTTTTTATGGGAGCATACACGCCAGCTACGAAAACGATTTCGTTAAATGATCTAGGTATTAAAAATGCCAACATCAGATATCAATCATCGCCTGACGAACTTCATGACATTACTATTGAAAAGGGGCAAGGTACTGAGGCCTCATCCGGAGCACTTGCCGTAAATACGGGAGAATTTACAGGAAGATCTCCCAAAGACCGATTTATTGTTAAAGACAACATTACCAAAGATCGTGTTTGGTGGAGTAACATCAACGTGCCTTTTGAACCCGATGCCTTTGATAAACTTTATAATAAAGTGGTTGATTATTTATCGGGCAAAGAAATTTTTGTGAGAGATTGCTATGCCTGTGCCGATCACGATTATAATTTAAACATTAGAGTTGTAAACGAATATCCCTGGAGTAACCTATTTGTTTACAATATGTTTTTAAGACCAAATGAAGAAGAATTGGCGAATTTTTCACCGGAATGGACGGTCATCAATGCCCCGGGATTTCATGCCAATCCTGAAGTTGACGGTACCAGACAACACAACTTTGCAATCTTAAACTTTACCAGAAAAATTGCCCTCGTAGGCGGTACAGGTTATACAGGCGAAATTAAAAAAGGTATTTTTTCGGCTTTGAATTTTATTTTACCTGTATTTAAAAACACGCTGCCTATGCATTGCAGTGCCAATGTTGGCGAAGATGGAGATACTGCTATATTTTTCGGACTTTCGGGCACCGGAAAAACAACATTATCGGCCGATCCCAACCGAAGATTAATAGGCGACGATGAGCACGGTTGGACCAACGAAAATACGGTTTTTAATTTTGAAGGCGGCTGCTATGCCAAGGCCATTAACCTGAGCAGAGAAAGTGAGCCAGAAATTTTTGACGCTATCAAACGCGGCGCTATTTTAGAAAACGTGATAATGGACGATAAAGGTGAAGTAGATTTTACCGATACAACCATTACACAAAATACCCGGGTGAGCTACCCTGTTTATCATATTGAAAACATTCAGGTACCATCAATAGGTTATAACCCGAAAAATATTTTCTTTTTAACGGCCGATGCTTTTGGTGTGTTGCCTCCAATTTCTAAACTAACACCAGGCCAGGCGGCGTATCATTTTATAAGTGGTTATACAGCAAAAGTTGCCGGTACTGAAGAAGGTGTAAATGAACCACAACCTAGTTTTTCAGCCTGTTTTGGAGCGCCTTTTATGCCGTTACATCCAACTGTTTATGCCGAAATGCTTAGCAAAAAAATGCAGGAAGCCGGTGTGAATGTTTGGTTGGTAAATACCGGCTGGACCGGCGGTCCTTATGGAGTTGGGCACAGAATGCAATTGAAATATACCCGCGCCATGATTACGGCCGCCATGAACGGAAGTCTCGAAGCTGCCAATAAGGATAACTATCATATACATTCAGTGTTTGGTGTGCAACAACCGCGTGTTTGTCCAAATGTACCAACCGAAGTATTGAGCCCGAGAAAAACATGGAATAACGATGAGGCTTATTACAAAACGGCCTATAAATTGGCAACATCGTTTGCTGATAATTTTGAGAAATTTAAAGACAATGCCAGCGAAGCCATATTAAGCGCGGCGCCAAAAACAGCAAAGTAAGAAATCAAATACTTTTAAATAAAAAATGCGACCTGGATTTGGTCGCATTTTTTATTTTTAAGATAGAGTTATTTTGTTTTATTAACCTGTTCAATATATTTTTCAAGAGCCATGGTCATTGAAGGTGTTTCGGGAGTTGGCGCTTTGATGTCAACTCTAAGGCCTTTTTCTTCAACTGCCTTGATAGTAGTGTTACCAAAAACTGCTATTCTGGTTTCTTTTTGTTCAAAATTTGGGAAATTGTGGAATAAAGACTCTATTCCCGAAGGACTAAAGAACACCAAAATATCGTAATACACATCGGCCAAATCTGATAAATCACTAATAACAGTTTTATAAAATGTAGCTTGTTTGTAAGAAATACCTAACTTATTTAAAGTATCAGGAACGTCTGGTTTTACTTTATCGGTGGTTGGTAATAAAAACTTTTCGTCTTTGTATTTTTTTATCATCGGCGATAAGTCTTCAAAATTTCTTTTACCCACATAGATTTTTCGTTTTCTGTAAACCACGTATTTTTGAAGGTAAAAAGCTACGGCCTCAGACTGACAAAAATATTTCAAATTATCAGGTACTTTGTAACGCATTTCATCGGCAACTCTAAAAAAATGATCAACAGAATTACGACTGGTTAGTATGATAGCCGTGTAATTATTGAGATCAACTTTTTGCTGACGAATGTCTTTTGCGGCAACCCCTTCAACATGAATAAAGGGTCTGAAATCTATTTTTACTTTTTGTTTTTCCTGTAAATCAAAATAAGGCGAATTCTCGATTTTAGGCTCTGGTTGCGATACTAAAATTGTTTTTACCTTCATAAGAAGTGCTTCTATTTATAGTTCATAACTTTTAATCAGATGGTATAAGATGATATACGGCCCGATTTCAAGTGCGCAAAGATACAAAATAAAATAGAAAAAATTAGAAATCAGTAACTTTTGAAAAGTCTTAAATGAAGTGATGAATCCTGCAATATTAATACCAATAATGGCTATAATTACTATTAAAATCGCAACTTTTGACGGCTCAAAAACATAAATAAAAAATAGATTTAAAGGTATTAAAAGTAGGCCTGTTAGATGCTTATAAGCCGTTTTTTGAAATAAGTAATGATCAATTAACTGGTCTATCTCAAATAAACTCCCAATTAACCTTTCAATAAGTACCTTTATTAAAACAAATGCAGCAATTGCAAATATCAATTTGACTAAAATTACGGGATCTACAATATTTGATTGTGTAAGGGCATTAAAACTTATATAAACAAAAATACCGGTCATTAATATATAGACCGTAAAAAGTAGGCTGTCAAAACTGTCAATAAATTTTTGATCTCGGGTGTATATTTTAAGGTATTTAGAATTGACTAAAACCGGTAAAAAATCTTCAAATCTTCTGGTATACAATAATTTAACTATGGAAACCGCGATTAAAGCAATTACAAGTCCTATTGTAAACCAGTCGTTTGAAACAATTTCTCTAAGCATGAAGCGAATTTAAAAATAATCCTTCTACAATTTATATTTTCAACTGTTATTTCAAACCTTTCATTTAGTATCATATTTATGAAATAGTTTATTTTTGCCTAAAATTGAAGGTTTTGTCTAACGCCATTGTTATCATTCCAACTTATAACGAAATTGAGAACATAGAGGCCATTATTAGGGCTGTTTGTTCTCAACCTGTTGAATTCCACATTTTGGTGGTTGAAGATAATTCACCCGATCTAACGGCCAATCAAGTAAAATTACTTCAAAAAGAGTTTGGTAACAGACTGTTTTTAATGGAGCGCAACAATAAACAAGGACTTGGCACTGCCTACATTGATGGTTTTAAATGGTGTTTAAATAAAAATTACGAGTATATTTTTGAAATGGATGCCGATTTTTCGCATGATCCCAATGATTTGGTTAAGCTCTTCAATGCTTGTTATATTGATGGATTTGATATGTCTATTGGCTCCAGATATATCAAAGGTGTTAATGTGGTTAATTGGCCAATGAGTCGTGTATTGTTATCATATTGCGCTTCCATTTACGTTAGAGTAATTACCGGAATGCCAATACGCGACACCACGGCAGGTTTTGTTTGTTACAAGCGAAAGGTTTTGGAAACCCTAAATTTAGATGGCATTAAATTTGTTGGTTATGCTTTTCAAATTGAAATGAAATTTAAAGCCTATCTTAAAAAATTTAAAATTGTTGAAATTCCGGTAATATTTACAGACAGAACCAAAGGCAAAAGTAAAATGACGGGCTCCATTATTTACGAAGCTGTTTTTGGTGTATTTAAAATGAAGTTGAACAGTTTATTTAAAAAATAAAACAATGCCAGAAGGTATTACACTTATTAAAAACGCAAAAATCATCAACGAAGGTCGTATTACAGAGGGCGACATTCTCATAAAAGGCGCCTACATCGATGAGGTTTCTAGTTCTATCAGTGCCAAATCGGCACAGGTTAAAATTATTGATGCCGAAGGAAATTACGTAATGCCCGGTGCTATAGACGATCAGGTTCATTTTAGAGAACCGGGTTTAACTCATAAAGCCACCATTGAAACCGAGTCGAAGGCTGCGGTTGCGGGAGGTATCACCTCGTTTATCGAGATGCCCAATACCAACCCGCAAACAACCACGGTTGAAAAGCTCAATGAAAAATTTGATATTGCAGCCAATTCCAGTTACGCCAACTACTCCTTTATGTTTGGTGGCACTAATGACAACCTGGATGAAATTTTAAAAGTCAATCCAAAAGAGGTTGCCGGATTAAAAATATTTTTGGGTTCATCAACAGGAAATATGTTGGTGGATGATCCAAAGGTGCTAGAAAAAATATTTTCGTCTACTGATATGGTAATTTCGGTACATTGCGAAGATGAAGCTACTATTAGACGCAATACCGAAGCTTATTTAAAAAAGTATGGCGAAGACATTCCTATGGAAGCGCACCCATTGATTAGAAGTGAAGAAGCATGTTACTTAAGTTCAAGTCAAGCCATAGAACTGGCCAAAAAAACGGGTGCCAGATTACATGTGTTTCACCTTTCTACAGCTAAGGAAATGGAGCTTTTTACCAATAAAATTCCTTTAAAAGACAAGAAAATCACAGCCGAAGTTTGTATACATCACCTGTGGTTTAGCGATGAGGATTATAGAACTAAAGGCAGTTTGATTAAATGGAATCCGGCCGTAAAAACTGCCAAAGATCGCGATGCATTGTGGAAGGCACTTTTAGATGATAGAATTGATGTGATAGCAACAGATCATGCACCGCATACCTTAGAAGAAAAACAGCAAAATTACACCAAAGCACCCAGCGGCGGACCATTGGTACAACATGCAGTAGTAGCTATGTTTGAAGCCTATCATAAAGGTAAAATTAACCTGGAAACCATCGTACAGAAGATGTGTCATAATCCGGCCATTTTATTTCAAGTTGAAAAAAGGGGATTTATACGCGAAGGTTATTTTGCCGATTTGGTAATTGTAAATGCCAATCAGCCGTGGAATGTTAAAAAAGACAATATTTTATATAAGTGCGGTTGGTCGCCTTTTGAAGGGACCACTTTTAAATCGAGAATTTCACACACCTTCGTTAACGGTAAATTGGCTTATCAAAATTTCAAGGTTAATCAGCAACGCTTCGGGCAGTGTTTAACATTTGAAAGATGAATTTAATAAGTAAATATACAGTATTACTTTTCGTTTGTATATGGGTTGTTTTTTCCTGCGGAAAGGAGATTAAGCCCGAAAAACCCAAGAACTTAATACCCGAAAAGGAGTTTACTGAGATTCTGCTCGACATGTTTGTTATTAATTCTGCTAAAGGTGTTAACAAAAAGGTCTTGGAAGAAAACGGTCTCAAACCCGAGGCCTATATTTACGAAAAGTATCAAATAGACAGCCTTCAATTTGTAAAAAGTAATGAATACTATGCTTTCGACTCAAAAAAATACGCTGAAATCCTCAATAATGTGAAACAAAATGTTGAAAATCAAAAGAAGATTTTTGAAAAACAACTGGAAGAAGAAGAGGCCGAAAACAAACGAAGATTAGATTCTATCAGAGCTTTAAACATAAAAATAAGAGATTCGATTAAAGGTAACATTAATAGAGAATTTCAGGAAATTAAAGAAATAGACTAGATTTTTTATCCTCTAAAAATAATACTGACACTTCTTTAATAACGATGTTTACGGCAGTAAATGTGTATTTTAAGGTGTCTCGGATTTTATCACTGCTAAATTTTGAAACACTAACGGCAGACCTAGCCATGTGTTTTGATAACCGTCTTCTTTTGCCGGTAAGTTTAAACTGAAGCCAATCTAAACGCCACGCTATGGCTAACATTAAGGCTGTTGCCTGCTTTGCAGGAGGTTTAACATTGAGTGCAATCGACGTATTGTAAAAAAACGTTTTAAAACTTAAATTTTCTGAAACCAGAATAAATTGTTCATTTTTAATATCGCTTTCCATAAGCAAAAGCATAGGCAACACCACATCCCAGATACCAACAAACCCTGTTGTGCCGTTTGTGTAATATTTTAAGCCTTTGTAAACTTGTTTAAACAGACCGCTACTGCCACCTCCGTGCCAAAATCCGGGTCCTAAAATAACTCCGGGATTAACTATGACGGCATCAAGACCTTCGTTGATGGCTCTCCAAACTTCCATCTCGGCTCCATATTTGGTAATGGCGTAAACACTGTGGTCTAATTCTTTGTTCCATGGCGTCGTTTCATCTACAACATCTCCCGGAATTAATGGCTTTCCTAAAGCTGCAACAGAACTTACATAACACAGTTTTTTAACTTTGAAGTCTAAACACAAGTTCACTACATTCGCGGTTCCTTCGATATTGATTTTCTTTAAAGTCTCAAATTTATCGGGCTCGAAAGATACCATCGCCGCGCAGTGATAAACGTAGTCTATATTTTTAAAGGCAAGCTCCATGGCAGGAATGTCATTTATATCGGCCTTAACCCATTCTATGGCGTTAAATAAATCGTCGGCGTTATTACCGTAATAAGAAAATACGTGTTTGACGTTGTCCAGCTTTTGTTGTCTTCGGTAAATAGCTCTAACCTTATTGCCTTCAACAATAAGCTTATAAAGCAGGTGAGAGCCCACTAATCCTGTTGCACCGGTAACTAAAATCATAATTTAAAGGTAAAGAATTAATCCTGAAAGCCGCATATTAAGCCTGTATTTTTATCTTTGCGCAAATCTATAAAACAGGCATTGCAATGATAAAGAATTTAATTGAAGAATTGCGCTGGCGCGGAATGGTGCACGACATCATGCCCGGAACGGAAGAGCAACTTAATAACGAAGTGACCACTGCTTATATTGGCTTTGATCCAACTTCAAATTCTTTACACATTGGCAGTTTGGTTCCCATTATTTTATTGGTGCATTTGCAACGTGCCGGACACAAGCCTGTTGCCCTGGTTGGCGGTGCCACGGGTATGATAGGTGATCCTTCGGGAAAGAGCGATGAACGCAATTTGCTCGATGAAGCCACATTAAATAGCAATGTTGAAGGTATTAAAAATGTGCTTTCGAGATTTTTAGATTTTAATTCTAAAGATAATAATGCCCCTATTTTGGTGAATAATTACGACTGGATGAAAGACTTCAGTTTTATCGATTTTGCGCGTGATGTTGGTAAACGCATCACCGTTAATTACATGATGTCTAAAGATTCGGTAAAGAAGCGTTTGTTTGGCGAAGATACCGTTGGTATGTCTTTTACCGAATTTACATACCAGCTTATTCAAGGTTACGATTTTTACTATTTGCATAAACATTTCAATTGTGTTTTGCAAATGGGTGGCAGCGACCAATGGGGCAACATCACAACCGGAACCGAGTTGATAAGACGAATGAATGTTGGTGTTGACACCAAAGCTTTTGCAATGACTTGTCCGCTTATTACCAAAGCCGATGGCTCAAAATTTGGTAAAAGTGAAGGCGGAAACGTTTGGTTGGATGCCGATAAAACCTCGGTGTATAAATTTTATCAGTTTTGGTTGAATACTTCAGATGAAGATGCTGAAAAGTATATTAAAATTTTCACCTTTTTGGATAAAACTACTATCGATAAATTAATTGCAGAGCATAAATCCGCACCACATTTAAGAATACTTCAAAAAACATTAGCCGAAGAAGTGACTACGTTTGTGCATTCAAAATCTGATTTTGAAAATGCCGAACGCGCGTCTTCAATATTATTCAGCAAATCCTTTAAAGAAGATATTCAAACTTTAGACGAAGGTACTTTTCTGGAAGTGTTTGAAGGCGTACCACAATTTGAATTATCATCAACCGAATTTTCTGAAGGCTTTGATATGGTGGCAGCACTTTCGGCTAAAACCAATTTTTTAAGTTCTAACGGCGAAGCCAGACGTGCATTAAAAGAAAATGCGGTGATGGTAAATAAGGAAAAGGTTAGTGAGGATTATATATTAACCACTTCAGATTTAATCAACAACCGTTACATCATTTTAAATCGCGGTAAAAAGCAAACTTTTATTTTAAAAGTAATGTAAAAGCGGCTACCGGAAACCCGATAACCGCTTTCAACTAACCAACCAATATAAAACTTAATTTATCCTTGTTGGTTAAGTCGGTATAAGTTTAAAAAACTTACATCACCATTAAATTACAACCGCGAACATCAGAATGGTCAAAACGACCAATCACTTCAAAGTGGCCGTTGGCGTGTAATTTTCCTAAGTCTTGAGTGGCGATAAATGCACAAGAATTGAGATTGGCTAAGTCTATAATATTAATGCCGCCATTTTTATTTTCGGGCAAAATGGTTAAAGCGTCTTCGGTATCTCTAATTAAAATTTTCATCCATGGCGGACATTCAAAAATACCATTACCTTTTGAATAGGCCTGACTTAATAGTTCGGTCATTCCGTATTCGCTGTGAATCCTGTTAACGCCAAACCCGTTGCAAAGTTCCTCGTGTAATTCGGTTCTTACCATTTCTTTTCTTCTGCCTTTCATACCGCCGGTTTCCATTACAATGGTATGTTTGAGTTGCATTTGGTATTGTTCTACAAAATCTAAAAGCGCAAAAGAAACCCCAATGAGAAGCGTTTTTTTACCCTGAGCTTCTAAGGATTGAAGCGTTTTATAAAGTTCATCTAAATTGTTGAGGTAAAAATTGCTTTCGGGATGAGGTGAGTTTTTTATGAAGTGATTCACCATATAGATTAGAGACGATCCGCTGCGTTCTAAATACGAAGGCAGCAGTCCCAGAATGACGTAATCAGAGATCTTGCCGTATTGCAACTCAAAAGCTTTGGTAAAGCTTTCTTCGTATAAAGTTAGATCTTGAACGTAATGCTTGCTGGTAACACTTCCGGTGGTACCCGAACTGCTAAAAATAATTTCAGTTTGTTTATCACCACAAATTACATGATGTGTTTTAAAAAACTGAATGGGTAAAAAAGGAATGGATTCAAGGGTTTTAATATCAGATGGGTGCATAAATAACAAATCACAATAAGATCTGTAAACAGGATTATTTTCAAACTGGTATTTAAAAACTTTTAAAGCAACTGTTTCAAATTGCTTTGCGTTTAAAATATTAAAAATATCATCCTTTAAAACCATAGCGCAAAGTTATTGAAAATAAAAAAGCGCCACCCGAAGATAGCGCTTTAAAAACAAACTTAATTGCTGTTATTTAATCACCAGTTTTTTAGTAACTGAGTTTTGATTTTGGGTAATTTTTATAATGTACAATCCGGTATTAAGATTGCTAACGTCAAGCGTATTGTTACTTAAAATGTCGTTTTTAACCACTTTTCCTAACACGTCGTAAACCTGTACTTGCATAGCGTCGGCACTATTTGAGCTAATGGTAACGCTACCGTTGGTTGCGGGATTGGGATATAAATTGAAACCATCAGCTAAACTATCACCAACAGACAGACTTGAAGGTGTTACATCAGCCCATGATGTACCAATACGCAGTTCATCAAGCAACATAAAAGGAGTTTCACTTGTTGAATCTTGACGAATTATAAATTGATTAATAGTGCTTGGAGAGGCACTTAAAACACTAGATATTGTAGGATCGGGTGCGCTGCTAGATTCTAATTGGGCTTGACTTGGGTTAATCCATGCATTCATATTTCCTGTAGAAGTATCATAACTCATAACAACCATTATCGTTTCACCTACCGTATATAACGTGCTGCCAAAATCGGGATTACTTCCAGAGTTACTTAATCCAATATCAAAAGTATTTTCTGAAGTACTTGGATTAGCTCTAACCCATAGACGAGCTCTAAATTGACCATTGGTACCAAGAATAGCAAAATATCCACCATCTGTTAAATCTGAAGCTAAAGTTTGGTCAGTTACCGCGAATAAAAATGATGTGTAAACTAAACCGGTTGTAATTGGTTCAAAAGTAATTGCTGGATCACTACCTATTCCATCAAAGGAGACATGATTTCCTTGAGAATCCACTAGCCCCGTGTAGGATAAACCACCTGGACCACCAACTAAAACTTCGTCGCTCGAATCACTAATATTCTCCCAATTAGGAGCATCGATTAATTCAGAACCAATGGTGTAATCAAATGGCTCATAAATAGGTACTGCAAGGGCAGGTACACAGGAAGGCGAGGTAATGCTTGATTCTAGGTCGCACAAAGCACCATCTACAACAAAAATAGTTACGTCTGTTCCTTCAGAAGCACCTGTTACTGTTATAGTTCCTGAGGCATCTATTGACGGATTTCCAGCAGATAAATCAACTGTACCGCTTGATGCAGTTACTGTGTATGACGATGTACCGCCACCGGTAAAATCTATAGTTGCAGTATAAGTGTCTACTCCTTGAGTCACTGTATCGCATGTTGCATTTGCACCTGTTAAAACAAGTTCACACACCGCAGAATCATTTTCAGCTCTAAATGTGGGTAATTTAGTTTCATAAGTACCATCATTTTTTCGTTGTATAGATTCGGTAGCAGAATTACCATTCTCGCTTTCGTCGTATTGTACCGTCTCACCTAATCCTGTCAATAAACCGGTAGCATCAGGGTCTGCTGTTCCATATACTAAGGCACTTAATAAATTTGTAGTGGTAGGTGCAGTTCCGTTCGGGAAATCTTCAGCATTGCCTGTATACAATGCCACAGCATCCGCACCATTTTGAATAATATTCGATGCGCCTATATCAAAATCATTAGTACCAGCAATTGCTGTATTGGCTAAAATAAAAAATCCATTTTCATCGGTTGAAAATCCATCAAGATCAAATGCATTATAGCTGATGTCTCCATTACCATTAAATAAAACAACCACCAAGCCATCTAAAGCAGTATTTGGAGTCCATTTGATTTCAATAAATTCTTCGGTATCAGTACCCGGTGTATCAGAGTCTATTTCATTAATAACTTGGCCAGAAATGAAACCAGATATTAATAAAGAAACCATCAAAAAGTAAATTTTCTTCATAAGATATATTTTTAAGTTAGAACTCAAAGTTACAAATAATTGGTAAGCTATAAAAAGATATGTCCACAATATCAAAGACTTTACAATTTTTTAATCTTAATGTGTTTTATCAACTGATATTTTGAACAATTCATAAAAAGTTATATGTTAGGTTTATGTTACCTAAAAGTTATTTATATTTAACATAAGGCACATTTGTACGATTAGTTTTATATTTATACCGTTAATGTTATTCATTAAGAAATGAAAAAGAAGGATATTAAAATTTTGTTAGTTGATGACGAGCCGGATATTCTGGAGATTGTTAGTTACAATTTAACTGCTGAAGGTTATAATGTGATTACTGCCGAAAATGGCGCTGAAGCCGTTAAAAAAGCAAAAAAGCACCAGCCACATCTTATTATTCTGGACGTGATGATGCCCGAAATGGATGGTATTGAAGCTTGCGAACAAATTAGGTCTATTCCCGAACTCAATAACACACTTATTACCTTTCTTACAGCCAGAGGTGAAGATTATTCGCAGATGGCAGGCTTTGATGCAGGAGCAGACGACTACATTACTAAACCCATCAAGCCAAAGGTTTTGGTAAGCAAAATCAAAGGACTATTAAGAAGATTTAAAGAAGAGGAGAACGTAGAATCTATTGTTAAAGTCGGTAACATTACCATTAATCGAGAAGAATATAAAATTATTAGCAAAGGCAAAGAAATTATTTTACCCAGAAAAGAATTTGAATTACTATCTTTATTGGCAACAAAACCCGGAAAGGTTTTTAAAAGAGAAGAAATTCTAGATAAAGTTTGGGGTAACGAAGTGGTAGTTGGTGGTAGAACTATAGACGTACACATCAGAAAACTTCGTGAAAAAATAGGCGATAAATCTTTTAAAACCGTGAAAGGCGTTGGCTATAAGTTTATAGATTGATGCAAAAAAAACTTAAGAAAACATATAAATTCGCGTTTAAAACGTCGGCTTATATCACACTTTTTTTAACGCTCTTTATGAGTGTTTTTTTGTATTATACCAATAACTTAAACTGGTTGTTAATACCGGTAGTTCTCCTTACTTATACCATTTGTTTTATCATTATTCAATACCGGGTTGAACGCTTTATTTACAGACGCGTAAAACGTATTTACGACGATTTAACGCTGTTAGAATCCACTTCACTCAGAAATCAACCCATCACCACAGACATGGGTACCCTTACCCGGGAAATAGATAAATATGCCCGCGATAAAAAACTCGAAATCGAAACCTTAAAAATTAGAGAAGAATACCGAAAGGAATACCTTGGCAATGTTTCGCACGAATTAAAAACGCCACTTTTCACTGTACAAGGTTACGTTTTAACCTTGCTTGATGGCGCCATGAACGACGAGAAACTTCGAAAAAAATATCTCACTCGTGCAGAAAAAGGTGTAGAACGATTGATCTACATTGTGAAAGATTTGGATATGATTACCAAATTGGAAACCGGCGATTTAAGCTTAACCACCGAAACCTTCGATATTGTTGAACTGGTTGAAAATGTGTTTGAATTACTGGAGATGAAAGCTTCCAAAAAGAAAATCACCCTCAGTTTTGACATGGAATACAAGCAACCAATCATGGTGGTGGCCGATAAAGAACGAATTCAACAGGTACTTACCAATTTGGTTGTTAACTCTATCAAATATGGAAGAGAAAAGGGCACCACCGAAGTAAGTATAGAAAATCTCATCAAAAACAAGGTCATTGTTAGGGTTACCGATAATGGCGAAGGTATTGAAAAAGAACATCTGCCAAGATTATTCGAAAGGTTTTACCGTGTTGATAAAAGTGGCTCCAGAAAAGAAGGTGGCTCAGGCCTCGGGTTGTCTATTGTAAAACATATTATAGAAGCGCACAACGAAAAAATTTATGTAGAAAGCGAAATTGATGTGGGCAGCGAATTTTCATTCACCCTTGAAAAGGCTAAATAAAGATTTGAAATTTATTTCAAAGTCAAAGCTTGATAGACCTTTAAATTCATCAACGACCCTTAGTTTTTCAACATTAAATTCGTCTTGTTTGCAGTAAGGCACCAAACCATCTTCCTGAAGTTTTTTTGCAAGATATTCCTGTTCAAACTGTCCGGGAGTAGGAATAAAAAATGCCTTTTTCCCTAATTTGGCTAAATCCATTACAGTAGTATAACCAGAACGTGAAACAATTAATCGACTTTTATTGAAGGTGTCTTGCAATTGTTGGCTTGTCATAAAATTGTAAACGTTCATGTTGCCAATTTGCTTAACGCTTTGCTCGTTTTCGACCAGGCCGCAAACCATGACAATTGTTTTATTCAAATGTTGTAATTCAGAAATTAGCTTCTCTTGAAGTAAAGTGCGCTGAGGTTCGGGCCCGGAAATCAGAGCTAAAATGTCGATGGTTTGTTGGGTTTCAACTTTTTCGAATCTGCTAAGTGGTCCGATATATTTTATCGATGGATTAAAATGATTTAAATGGCCCAAAATACCACTTAAACTGGGTTCGTTGTGTTGATCTGGCACCCAACACTGCGTAAATTTTTTAATGATTTGCTGATGTAGTTTGCTACTTATTTTTGTGGTATTCCCACTTAGTACATTAATTTGATGTGTTATAAAAACCGAAGGCACATGTTTGCTGTAAACGCCCAAACGGTTATCAGAAATGATGCCATCGATATTATAATCTTCAATAAGTTGTTTGGTAAATTTTTTTTCGGCCTTGATGGCTTTAAGCATTTTTGGGGTGCTTTTTAAAATAGCCCACTTAAAATTTTTAGCCTTTTTTGCGTAACTAATGTTGTATGAAGGAAATTCGATAAAAGTTAATTCAGGAAATTCATGTTTAAGTAAATTAAGCGCAACGCCGTCGCTACCAATTATTGGGGTAAAACCGTTGTCTTGCAATGCTCTTATAATTGGAATGCACCGCGTAGCATGCCCCAAGCCCCAGTTCAACGGCGCAACTAAGATTATTTTTTTCACGCTTGTAAATTATTTAATTTTCTTATTTTCATTGCCGGTAAATAAAGACAAAGGTAAACCTAAAATGTTTCCTTAATTTTACCGCCATATTAAGAAACTGTGGGAAGTAAAAATAAATTAAAACGTTTTAAAGAAAACTTAACTTTTGGCAATGTTATTCAGCCAACAAGAGATGAATTAATTAGTGCGCAATTTAATTTAAAAGGAAATTGGGGCAAGAATTATTTTAAAAACCAAAACCCTATTGTGTTAGAGTTGGGATGCGGTAAAGGCGAATATACCATTGCATTGGCCAAACGCTATCCCGATAAAAATTTTATTGGTGTTGATATAAAAGGTGCCCGATTTTGGCGCGGTGCAAAAACAGCTGTTGAAGAACAAATAAATAACGCTGCTTTTTTGCGCGTTCAAATTGAATTAATTGAATACGCCTTTGCTCAAAACGAAGTTGACGAAATCTGGATTACCTTTCCCGATCCTCAAATTAAATACAAGCGCACCAAACACCGTATGACCAATGCCGCTTTTTTGGATCGTTACCAAAAAATTTTAAAACCAAACGGTGTTATCAACTTAAAAACTGATAGCGAATTTATGCATGGTTACACCTTGGGATTATTGCACGGTTTGGGTCATGAAGTACTGTATGCCAATCACGACGTTTACAATAATTCCGGCAGCCCGGATGTGGTTACCCAAGTACAAACTTTTTATGAAAGTCAGTATTTAGAGAAGAATAAGGCCATTACCTATATCAAATTTAAACTGCGCAACAATTGAATATTACAACGGTCTATTTATTAGGTTTTGTAACTGCACTTATAGGCGTGGTACCTCCGGGATTATTGAATATGTCTGCGGCTAAAATAAGCATCAAGGAAGGTCATGTAAGAGGTGTCATATTTTCGTTAGGGGTTTGTTTTACCGTAATTTTACAAACTTATATGGCGGCCATTTTTGCCAGATATATTAACAATCATCCTGAAGTAGTTAAAATACTGCAACGTGTTGCGTTTGTAATATTTGTATTGCTTTCGGTTTATTTTTTAGTGGTAGCCAAAAAAACACCCAAGCCCAGTATTGAATCTCACATAAAAAGTAAACACAGCAGATTTTTTCACGGAGTTTTTCTGTCTGCTTTAAATGTGTTACCTATTCCTTATCAGGCCTATATGACGCTTACTTTGGCATCGTTCGGGTGGTTGACTTTCGAAACAATCAATATTATGTCGTACGTGGCTGGCGCTGCCATGGGTACTTTCGTGATGCTCTATGTTTACATTTTCTTTTTTGATAAAATTAAATCGAGAAGGATGACTTCACACAAAGGTATGAATGGCATTATTGGTGTGATTACTGCTGTTGTTGCGCTCATCACGCTCATCAATATTATCAAAGAATGGTAGATAAAGCCGACCAATCAGGATTCTTTAATCAGGTTTATGAGGTAGTAAAGTTAATTCCGTATGGTCGGGTTACAAGTTATGGTGCTGTAGCCAAATATTTAGGTGCGGCAAAAAGTGCCAGAATTGTGGGGTATGCAATGAACGCTTCCCATAATCTTCCTGATGTGCCTGCCCACAGAGTTGTTAACAGAAACGGACTCTTAACAGGAAAGCATCATTTTCCGGGTTCTAATTTAATGCAGCAATTACTGGAAAATGAAGGGGTAAAAGTGGTAGAAAATCAAATCCAAGATTTCGATAAACATTTCTGGGATCCGGCACAAGAGTTCTGATACTTTACACGTTGATTTATAAAAGCTTATAATTAATTACGGGCATTATAACATTTCCACATTTAAGTATAAGGCATTTCAATTAAACCACTTCAAAATCTTAACAATTCACCGTATATTTGCATTTTAGAATAAATCTAAATTAATAATGATTAAACTCAACAAACAAGATATTTTAGAGGCCTTAAAAACCATCTCTGCACCCGGCGAAGGCGAAAATATGGTCGATAGTGGTGCGGTAACCAATGTGGTTGTTTTTGGAGATGAAGTTGTGGTAGATGTCACCATAAAAAATCCAACATTGCAAGCCAGAAAGAAAACAGAGGTAGAGATATTAAAAACCATTCACGACAAAGTTCACGAAAAGGCAAAAATAAAAATCAACCTCAAAGTAGATGCACCTGCCACAACTCCAAAGAACGAAATAAAAGGCAAACCAATACCCGGCATTACCAATATCATTGCAGTAGCTTCAGGTAAAGGAGGCGTTGGTAAATCTACGGTAACAGCTAATTTGGCTGTGTCGTTGGCCAAAATGGGTTTTAAGGTAGGTGTTTTAGATGCGGATATTTACGGGCCATCAGTGCCTATCATGTTTGATGTTGAGAATGAACGACCCTTAGCTATCAATGTAGATGGTAAGTCTAAAATGAAACCTGTAGAAAGTTATGGCATTAAAATTTTGTCTATTGGCTTTTTCACAAAACCGGACCAAGCGGTTATTTGGCGAGGTCCAATGGCTTCAAAGGCTTTAAATCAAATGATTTTTGATGCCGCTTGGGGCGAATTAGATATGTTGCTAATCGATTTACCACCTGGAACCGGTGATATTCACTTAAGCATCATGCAGGCATTGCCAATTACAGGAGCTGTTGTGGTAAGTACACCTCAAAATGTAGCCTTAGCCGATGCCAGAAAAGGCGTTGCCATGTTTCAACAAGACAGTATTAACGTCCCGGTTTTGGGAGTAGTTGAAAATATGGCTTACTTTACACCGGCAGAGCTTCCTGAAAATAAATATTATATCTTTGGACAATCGGGGGCAAGAAATTTAGCCGAAGATTTAAACGTTCCGTTTTTGGGTGAAATACCATTGATTCAAAGTATAAGAGAAGCCGGCGATGTTGGAAGACCGGCGGCTTTACAAGATGGAACACCGGTTGAAAGAGCTTATATCGAACTAACAAAAGCCGTGGTAACCCAATTAGTAGAAAGAAATGATAACCTTCCGGAAACGGAAGCTATAAAAATCACAACCATGGCGGGTTGTTCAGCAATTAGAAAAAAATCATGACAGCAGAAGAAATTAAAATTAACGTAGAGAAGGCATTAGACGAAATAAGACCTTTTTTACAAAGTGATGGTGGTGATATTAAATTGATTGAAATTGAAAATAATACCATCGTTAAAGTTCAATTAGAAGGTGCCTGTAATTCTTGTAGTGTTAATCAAATGACCCTCAAAAGCGGCGTTGAAATGACCATCAAAAAATACGTTCCACAAATTGAACAAGTTATTAATGTAAAATAATGCATGATGATGGTCATGTATTGAGCTGAAAATTCATTTTAATTTTGCCAGCAAAATTTTCTACTTCAAATGATTAAAACAGATATATTAATTATTGGCGCCGGACCAACCGGATTGTTTGCTGTCTTTGAGGCCGGACTTTTAAAGCTTAAGTGTCATTTAATTGATGCTTTACCTCAGCCCGGCGGACAATGTTCAGAAATTTATCCTAAAAAACCCATTTACGATATTCCTGCCTACCCCGAAATTTTAGCAGGCGATCTTACCGATAAATTATTGGAGCAATGCAAGCAGTTTCAACCCGGATTCACCTTGGGCGAACGCGCCGAAACTATTGAAAAACAAGAAGACGGTAGTTTTATAGTGACTACAAATAAAGGGACCAAACATCAGGCTCCGGTAGTGGCAATTGCCGGTGGTTTAGGAAGTTTTGAACCGCGTAAACCATTGCTTAATAACATCGATCAGTTTGAAGACAAAGGGATTGAATACATGATTAAAGAACCCGAAATGTACCGCGGAAAACATGTAGTGATAGCTGGTGGTGGCGATTCGGCTTTAGATTGGTCTATTTTCTTAACAAGCGTTGCCGAAAGTGTAACGTTGGTTCATAGACGCAATGAGTTTAGAGGTCATTTAGATTCTGTTGAAAAAGTTCAGGAGCTTAAAAATCTTGGAAAAATCAATCTAATTACACCAGCAGAAATAACTGCTATCAATGGCGATTCGAAATTGCGAAGTGTTGAAATCACCAAAGAAGGCGAAGCACCATTTATCTTAGAAACAGATCATTTTATTCCGCTTTTTGGTTTGTCTCCAAAATTAGGTCCGATAGCAGATTGGGGTTTGGAGATTGAGAAAAATGCTATAAAAGTCAACAATGCGTTAGATTATCAAACTAATATACCAGGAATTTTTGCCATTGGCGATGTCAATACCTATCCCGGAAAACTCAAACTTATTTTATGTGGTTTTCATGAAGCTACTCTGATGTGTCAGGCAGCTTATCAAATCATCAACCCGGGAAAGAAATATGTATTGAAATATACAACCGTTAGTGGTGTTGACGGTTTTGATGGTACCAGAAAAGAAGCACCTAAGGCTGTTGTTAAAGCTTTTGATTAATTACAGATTTTAGCCTCAATATTCTCCATGCTAGACATTATCATAAAAGTAACTGACAGAGAAGGCGTTCAACATGAAGTAGCCGCTCCTGTTGATATGCCTTTAAATTTAATGGAAGTTATCAGAATGCACGAACTTGCACCCGAAGGTACCATAGGTATTTGTGGTGGCATGGCTATGTGTGCCTCTTGTCAGTGTTATGTTGTAAGTAACCACATACTTCCTGAAATGCAAGATGAAGAAGAAGCCATGTTAAGCGAAGCTTTTTACGTAAGAGATAACAGTCGCTTAAGTTGTCAAATCCCAATTTCTGTCGATTTAGACGGATTAGAAGTTAAACTTGCTCCCGAAAGTTAATTGATTACTGCTGAAGTATTTGTAATGCTTTAGGTAAAATACGCTCTACAAATTTACTGTATGCCAATTCTGAAGGATGCAATCCGTCAGATGCTACCAAGTTTGGATTTTCAAGGCCTTGTTGTGTAATATCAGTAATATAGACGTAACTTATATTATTGGCTTCGCAGTAGTTTTGTGCATAGGCGTTGTAATTGTCTAGTTCTGCTGTAATGGTAGTTTGATTATTTTGACCAAAAGGAGTAAAGCCATAATCCGGGATGGATACTACTATGATCCGGCTTTTATCGCCTTTGGCATAGGTTATCGCTTTGTTAACTAAAATTACAAATTCTGTTTCGTACAGTTCAAAGGGTTTCCCCTGAAATTGATTATTAACACCAATTAAAAGGGTTACCAAATCATGATCGTTGGTTGGTGTATTTGAATTTAATGCGCTAATCAAATTAGTGGTGGTCCACCCCGATGTCGCTACTATTTGAAGACTGAAGTTATTAGATTCATCAAACCTGTTTCTTAAACTATCTTTTAATTGCTCCGGAAATCTGCAAGTTTCACAAACACTGGCTCCAATGGTATAGCTATCACCTAAAGATAATAACTTGAAATTATTGGGCTGAACTTCTTCTTCAACTTCTTCCTGAATCGGATCTACATAGGTTTCGGCATTGTTGGCACAGTTTAGAACGAAAAATAAGGACAGTAAAAGGCCCAATAATTGTTTGAAATTCATGGTGTTTTGAACTCGTTGCGGGTTAAAATTCGGCTTATTTAAATGCATTTAATCCCGTAATGTCTAATCCAGTGATAAGTAAATGTATGTCGTGTGTGCCTTCGTAAGTGATAACACTCTCTAAATTCATAGAATGACGCATAATACTGTACTCGCCAGTAATACCCATACCGCCTAACATTTGTCTGGCTTCGCGTGCTATGTTTATTGCCATATCCACATTGTTGCGTTTGGCCATTGAAATTTGTGCAGTAGTAGCGCGATCGTCATTTTTGAGTTGACCCAATCGCAGTGCCAGTAATTGTGCTTTGGTGATTTCGGTAATCATTTCGGCTAATTTTTTCTGTTGTAACTGAAATCCACCAATTGGTTTGCCAAACTGCATACGTTCTTTACTATATCGCAAAGCGGTATCATAACAATCCATGGCAGCACCAATGGCACCCCATGCTATGCCATAACGCGCAGAATCTAAACAACCAAGCGGTGCACCCAAACCAGATTTGTTGGGTAATAAGTTTTCCTTCGGAACTTTAACATTATCAAAAATCAATTCGCCTGTAGCTGAAGCTCTTAACGACCACTTGTTATGTGTTTCGGGTGTTGAAAAACCTTCCATACCGCGTTCAACAATTAACCCATGAATTCTACCGCTTTCATCTTTAGCCCAAACCACTGCCACATTGCAAAACGGGGCGTTAGAAATCCACATTTTGGCACCGTTTAAAAGATAGTGGTCACCCATATCTTTAAAATTGGTGGTCATTCCACCGGGATTACTGCCATGGTCAGGTTCGGTTAAACCAAAAGAACCCATCCATTCGCCTGTGGCTAGTTTAGGTAGGTATTTTTGTCGCTGTGCTTCATTTCCGTATTTCCAGATGGGATACATCACCAAAGATGATTGCACCGAGGCAGTACTACGCACACCGCTATCACCACGCTCAATTTCCTGCATGATCAAGCCATAAGAAATTTGATCTAATCCGGCACCGCCGTATTCCGCAGGAATGTATGGTCCGAAAGCACCAATTTCGGCAAGACCATTAATGATTTGTTTTGGGAATTCGGCCTTCTGAGCGTATTCTTCAATGATGGGCGACACATCGCGTTTGACCCATTCTCGGGCGGCACTGCGTACCAATTTATGTTCTTCAGAAAGTAAATCGTCTATATTGTAATAATCGGGTGCTTCAAATAAATCTGGTTTCATTTTTAACTGCTAAAAAGTTATGATGCAAAATTAACGAAAACGTTTGCAAGGCACAATGATATCTTTTAATTTAAATGGTTTCACATTTTCAAATAAAAATCTTTAGTAAGATTGATGTACTTATTGGTGTATTGATGTCTGACGGTTTCAATAATCAATTCATCAGAATTTGATGGGATATTTTCAAATCCAAAATACATTAAGCTTCTAACGATTTGAGAAGTTGTGTTACCTCTAACCCTTAAAATTTGATGTGCATGTAAACCAAATGACTGAGCTAATTCAGAAAAACAGGTTTCTTCTTTAAAAGGAATCACCACAGCAAATCGCCCGTTATTAGATAATAATTTTGAAACGCTTTCCAATAGATGTTCAAAAGGCATAGCGTCTTGAAAACGCGCAAGGGCTCTCTGTTTGTCATCAGTTTTGTAATGATCTAAGTAAAAAGGAGGATTACAAATAATTAAATCATATGTCTCTTCTATTTCTTCAGTAAACTCCTCAAGCGAGGCGTGATAGCAGAATAATCGGTCGCTCCATGGTGAATTTTCGAAATTCTCAACACATTGCTCATAGGCATTGTCGTCAATTTCAATGGCATCAATAGTCATGGCATCGCATCGTTGTGCCAGCATTAAACTCAACACGCCGGTTCCTGCCCCAATATCTAAAATTGAAAGCGGGTTTTGATCTATGGGCGTCCAAGCGCCTAACAAAACCGAATCGGTGCCAATTTTCATGGCACATTGGTCTTGGTTAATTGTGAATTGTTTAAACTTAAAAATGTGCTTCATTGTTTAAAAGTCCTTCCCTTTGGGAAGGATTTAGGAAGGGCTTAAAGATATAACTCAATCAACCCATCAGGCGCTTTAACAGTGATAGTTCTTTGCTCTCGATCTACTTTGGTGATGATTTCATCGTTGATAGGAATCAATATTTCCTTGCCATTTTGTTTTATTTCGAAAAGTGCCTGCGCTGTGGTATCGTTGATGGAGACAATGGTTCCAACCGGACCAAAAATTTCATCTATGATTTGATAACCAATTACTTCGTGAAAATAAAATTTATTACCGCTTAGTTTAGGTAAGACCGTAAGCGGCAAATACAATTCTGCTTTAATTAAGGCATCGGCATCGGCTTCGGTATCGACATCTTCAAATTTTAATCGAAGTAAATCAGATTTGTGAAGCTGCGACGATTCGATAAAAAAAGGCACCATGGTACCGCGAAGGTCAACAAATACAGCGTCTAAATCATCATATAATTCAGGTTCGTCGGTGTCTAATTTAGCCAGCAATTCGCCTTTAAAACTAAATTTCTTAACTATGGTTCCCAGGTAAAAACAATCTTTTTTTTGCATGTTAAGTGCTTTGGATATGAGATATAAAAATAAAAAAACTCCGAAAGCAACAGCCTTCGGAGTTTCAAGATATCAAAATAATAATTTATTCGTCTTCTTTTTTAGCTTCTTCAGCGGCAGGAGCTTCTTCTGTTTCTGCAACAGTTTCTTCGGCTACAGCTTCAGTGGCTTCTGTTACTTCGGCAGTTGGTTCTTCTGAAGTTTCCTCTACTACTTCTTCTACTACTTCCTCAACAGGTGCGGCAGCAGCAATTCTTGCTTCATTTACAACTTTTTCAGCTTCTAAAGCTTTTGCTCTTGCTTCAGCTTGAGCTTGAGATAAGCCATCAGCTTTAGCTTGAATTTTTGCAGCTTTTTCTTCCAACCAAGCAGTAAATTTTGCTTCGGCTTGTTCTTCGGTTAAAGCACCTTTTTTAACACCGCCTTTTAAGTGATGTTTGTAAAGGACACCTTTGTAAGACAGAATAGCTCTGGCAGTATCGGTTGGTTGTGCACCATTTTCTAACCATTTTACGGAACCATCAATGTCTAATTTGATAGTTGCAGGATTGGTGTTTGGATTATAAGTTCCTAGTTTAGCTAAGAATTTACCATCTCTTTTGGCGCGCGCATCGGCTGCTACTACCCAGTAAAAAGGTTTTCCTTTTTTACCGTGTCTTTGTAATCTAATTTTTACAGGCATAATGATTAATTATTTGAGGTTCACGACCTCGGTTATTAATAAGGGCGCAAAGATACTATATTTTTCAATATCAAAAATAAAATATTTTGTTTTTGTTGTATTGCGAGCCGCCTTATTGAGTTATTTAATGTAGATTTAGGTAGTTCGTCAAATTTATATAGCTTCTCGTTGTAACTTTTTATATAATAATTATATTTGAACATAATTAAAAGTTTCATTATGCGCCAATTTTTAATAATTGCTCTTATTTTCTCTTTATTTACAAGTTGTGGAGATGAAATTGAATTCAACTCACCGGCTGTTCAAGGCAATAAAGATGGTGATTTATGGCGCGCCGAATTTTACGCGGCCGATATTGACTTTGGCGGCTTTTTGGTTGAAGGCGGTATTGGCTTAGAACGTGTGCAATTGGTTACGCGTGTAGACAGACGAGGCACTTTTGAGCTTGGCGGTGCCGGTCCAAACCGGGCTTTGTTTAAAGATGCACAAGGTGTGGTATATTCTACTGCCAATGCACCGGATGAAAGTTTATCGCTTTATCCGCCTACCGGTGTAATCGTGGTTGAAGATATTGAGCAAACCGAACCAAAAACCATTTCGGGAACCTTCTGGTTTTATGCCTATACTGCCGATGGTTTAAATACTGTAAATTTTAGTCGAGGTGTGTTCTACAAAATTCCACTCGTTGGTGGTTTGGTTGAATTTGAATCTAATTAATTTTTAATCAGATTTTCTAAAATCAAACTATTTTTTCACAACCTCGGACAGTATTGTATATTTGGTTTCACTTCATTTTTTAAATACAAATTGTTTATAACTAATATAAAATTTCAAGTTAATTCTGTGTAATTTTATAGGCTCACACAGATTGAATTCACTTAAATTTTCTGTTAAGTTATGTACTTAATTTTTGATACCGAAACCACCGGATTACCAAAGCGATGGGATGCACCAATTACCGACACCGATAATTGGCCAAGATGTATTCAAATAGCCTGGCAACTGCACGACCAGTTAGGTAATTGCATTGAGCACAAGGATTTTTTGGTCAATCCCGAAGGTTTCGATATTCCTTACGATGCTGAGAAAGTGCACGGCATTTCTACGCAATTGGCTGAAGAAAAAGGAAAACCATTACAGTTTGTTCTCGAGGAGTTTAATGAAGTACTTGAAAAAACCAAATTTGTAGTTGGTCAAAATGTTGGTTTTGACATCAATATTGTAGGTACGGAATTCTTCCGTCTAAACATAGAAAACAAACTTCAGGAATTGCCGGTTTTAGACACCTGTACTGAACATACTGCTAATTTGTGTAAAATTCCGGGTGGTAGATATGGAAAATTTAAGCTCCCTACTTTAACTGAATTACACGAATTTTTATTCAACCAACCATTTGCCGAAGCACACAACGCTACTGCCGATGTGGAAGCTACTGCGCGCTGCTTTTTTGAATTAATAAGGAATGAAGAATTTTCGGCAGCCGATCTAAAAGCTTCGCCCGATTACTTCACAGAGTATAAAGCCGCTAACCCCAAAACCATCCAAGTTATTGGGTTAAAGCATATCAATTTAAAAGAAGAAAGTGCCAAAATTAAAGCACAACTTCAGCCCGAAACAGATACACAGCCAACAAAGAAAGAGCTCGAATCTAACATCAAAGAGCTTCAGGATGTGCCATTTGTGCACCTGCATAACCATTCGCAGTTTTCTATTTTACAATCTACCATTGCTATTAAGGATTTGGTGAATGCAGCAGCTAAGTACCAAATGCCTGCCGTAGCACTTACAGATCACGGTAATATGATGGGCGCATTTCACTTTGTCAAGGAAGTTTCTAATTATAACAAAACTTTAAAAACGAAGTTAGAAACAGATGAAGACAACGCAAAAGATTCTCCCCCTTTTATAAAAGCCATTGTTGGTTGCGAGTTTAATGTTTGTGAAAACCGTCTTGATAAAAACCGAAAGGACAACGGTTACCAAATGGTCTTTTTGGCCAAAAGCAAAAAAGGCTATCACAATTTGGCCAAACTTGCATCATTAGCTTACACTGAAGGCTTTTATTACCTGCCGAGAATAGATAAACAACTAATTGAACAATACAAGGAAGATATTATAGTACTTACCGGAAATCTCTATGGCGAAGTACCTTCGAAGATATTGAACGTTGGAGAAAATCAAGCTGAAGAAGCTCTTATTTGGTGGAAAAATACTTTTGGCGACGACCTTTATATTGAAATGATGCGTCACCAACAAGAAGATGAAAACCGAGTTAATCAAGTGCTTATAAACTTTGCTGAGAAGCATCAAGTAAAAATTGTTGCCACCAATAATACTTATTATATAGATAAGGAAGATGCCAATGCACACGATATTTTGCTGTGCGTAAAAGATGGCGAAAAGCAAGCAACCCCAATTGGCAGAGGTCGTGGTTATCGCTATGGCTTACCAAATCAAAATTATTATTTTAAGTCTCAGGACGAGATGAAATTGCTATTTAAAGATTTACCTGAAGCCATTGAAAATATTCAGGAAATTATCGATAAAATTGAAGCCTTTGAACTCGCCAGAGAAGTCTTACTGCCAAAGTTTGATATTCCGGCCGAATTCAGGGATGAAGCCGACGAGCAAGATGTTGGTAAAAGAGGAGAAAACGCCTATTTACGCCATCTTACCTATCAGGGTGCTGAAAAGCGTTATGGTAATATTACAGATGATATCAAAGAACGTATCGATTTTGAATTAGATGTAATTGAAAAAACCGGTTATCCGGGTTACTTTTTAATTGTTGAAGATTTTATTCGTGCCGCCAGAGCAATGGATGTATCGGTTGGACCCGGTCGAGGTTCAGCTGCCGGTTCTGTGGTAGCATATTGTTTGTGGATTACCAACATCGATCCCATCAAATACGATTTACTTTTTGAGAGGTTCCTCAATCCCGATCGCGTAAGTATGCCCGATATTGATATCGATTTTGATGATGAGGGTCGTGGCCGGGTGATGGATTATGTTATTAAAAAATATGGCGCCAATCAGGTAGCCCAGATAATTACTTATGGCACCATGGCTGCAAAATCTTCTATTAGAGATACAGCACGTGTGCTCGATTTACCTTTGGGTGATGCCGACAGAATGGCAAAACTGATTCCCAACATGTCTAAGCTTGCAAAGATTTTTAAGTTAGATGAAAAGGAAATCAACAAGCAATACCGTCAGGAAGATGTTGAAAAAATCAATCAGCTACTCAATATCGCCGAAGGTGAAGGTATTGAATCTGAAACCCTTAATCAAGCAAGAATTTTAGAAGGTTCGGTAAGAAACACAGGTATTCATGCTTGCGGTGTGATTATTACGCCTGGTGATATCACCGACTATGTCCCGGTGGCTACGGCCAAAGATTCAGATTTGTATGTTACACAGTTTGACAATGCTGTGGTAGAATCGGCCGGTTTGCTCAAAATGGATTTTTTGGGATTAAAAACGCTTACTTTAATAAAAGATACCGTTAAAATTGTAAAGGCAAAGCACAACATTCAGTTAGATCCTGACAATTTTCCTTTAGACGACGAAAAAACCTATCAGCTCTTTCAGCGCGGTGAAACTGTGGGGATTTTTCAGTATGAATCTCCCGGAATGCAAAAACATATGAAGGATTTAAAACCTACTGTTTTTGACGACTTAATTGCCATGAATGCGCTATATCGTCCGGGACCAATGGAATACATTCCTAATTTCATCGCCAGAAAACACGGTAGAGAAGATATCAATTACGACTTGCCCGAAATGGAAGAATACCTCAAAGATACTTACGGTATTACCGTATATCAAGAGCAGGTGATGTTGTTGTCTCAAAAATTGGCTAATTTTTCGAAAGGTCAGGCAGATTTACTGAGGAAGGCCATGGGTAAAAAATTAATCGACTTACTGGCCAAACTAAAGCCTCAGTTTTTAGATGGTGGCGAATCAAATGGTCACCCAAGAGAAGTGCTCGAAAAAATTTGGAAAGACTGGGAGGCCTTTGCAAGTTACGCATTTAATAAGTCGCATTCTACTTGTTACGCCTGGATTGCTTATCAAACAGCCTATTTAAAAGCACACTATCCTGCAGAATATATGGCTGCTGTACTTTCAAATAATATGAATGATATCAAACAGGTGTCATTTTTTATGGAAGAATGTAAACGCATGAAACTTAAGGTGCTTGGACCTGATGTTAATGAGAGTTATTTTAAATTTTCGGTCAATAAAGATTATGCTGTAAGATTTGGAATGGGTGCGGTTAAAGGCGTTGGACAAGGTGCCGTTGAAACTATTGTTGAGAATAGAAAAAAAGATGGACCTTATAAATCTATATTCGATTTAACCAAGCGTGTTGATTTGAGAGCAGCCAATAAAAGAGCGCTTGAAAGTTTGGCGTTTGCAGGTGGTTTTGATTGTTTTACCGATACACATCGTGCCCAGTATTTTGGTCATGATGGCGATGGTATTAACTTCTTAGAAAAAGCCATTAAATATGGTAGTAAGCATCAGGAAAATGAAAACTCTGCCCAGGTGAGTTTGTTTGGTGATGCCAGCGATATTCAGATACCTGAACCTAAAGTTCCACCTTGTGAAGAATGGGGAACCATGGAAAAATTAAAGCGTGAAAGGGAAGTGGTTGGCATTTACATTTCTGGTCACCCTTTAGACGATTTTAAGGTTGAAATGAATACATTTTGCAACGCGAGACTAAGTATGCTTAACCATTTAGATAAGTTTATCAATCGGGAACTCACTTTTGGCGGCGTGGTAAGTGATATACAACACCGAATTACA
Source organism: Paucihalobacter ruber (assembly GCF_006494535.1). Lineage (GTDB taxonomy): Bacteria > Bacteroidota > Bacteroidia > Flavobacteriales > Flavobacteriaceae > Paucihalobacter > Paucihalobacter ruber. The sequence goes on along the minus strand of NZ_VHIQ01000002.1, from coordinate 2,276 downwards.
AAAACAGGAAAGGGATGGGCTACATTCACTTTAGAAGATTACACCGATAGTTTTGAATTCAGAATATACGGGGAAGAATATTTAAAATACAGGCATTTTTTGGTTATAAATTCGTTTATTCATGTGAGAATAATGGTGCGCGAAGGTTGGGCAAATAAAGAAACCGGTGCAAAGGGAGAACCCAGAATCCAGTTTGTAAACTTTTTACTCTTACATGATGTTATGGAGCAATTTGCAAAAAAACTCACCTTACAGTTAGAGCTTAATGAGATTTCCAAACATCGTATCGAGGTATTAGAGTCTATTTTTAAAAGTCATAAAGGGAAAAACACCTTAAATTTTGTTGTTTATGACAACGATGAAAAAATTAAACTCAACCTTCCGAGTCAAAAAGTTAAAGTAAACATCACCCAAGAGTTAATAAATGTTTTGGAAGAACAATCTTTAGTTTATAAACTTAATTAGAGGGCAATTCAATAAGACAGCCTAATTCAGTTATAAACAAAACATATAACAAGCTGTAAGGTTTCGGTAAATTTTTGACTAACTTTGCAAAATAAAATTAGATAAAATTAAACTTTAATATTATGGCATTAGAAATAACAGATGCAACGTTTGAAGAAACCGTTTTAAAAAGTGATAAGCCCGTAATGGTAGACTTTTGGGCAGCTTGGTGTGGTCCATGTAGAATGGTGGGTCCAATCATTGACGAAATAAGTAAAGAATTTGATGGTAAAGCAATAGTTGGTAAGGTTGATGTAGATGCTAATCAGGAATTTGCAGCAAAATATGGCGTGCGTAATATTCCAACTGTATTAGTTTTCCAAAACGGAGAAGTAGTAGGCAGACAAGTTGGAGTAGCGCCAAAAGATGCTTACGCCGATGCATTAAATCAGTTGTTATAAGCATTTATAACTAAAGAAATGATAAAAGGTTTGCTTCAACGGCAAACCTTTTTTAGTTTAGACAAATAATAAATTTGCCGTATGAACCTTCAGCAGGAAATTAATAAAACCACTGGTTTTAAAAACCTCGAGCTTTTAGCCAAACAAGTTGTTGAAGGCTTTATTAGCGGAATGCATAAGAGTCCGTTTCACGGATTTTCTGCCGAATTTGCCGAACATAAAATTTACAATCAAGGCGAAAGTACCAGACATATAGACTGGAAGCTCTTCGCTAAAACCGATAAGTTGTTTACCAAGCGCTATGATGATGAAACCAATCTGCGGTGTCATATTATTATAGACAATAGCAGTTCAATGCACTATCCTGAGGTGAAGAGTTTTGGTATAGAATCGCTTAACAAAATAGGGTTTTCTGTTTTAGCCGCCGCAGCCTTAATGAATTTATTAAAAAAACAACGAGATGCAGTTGGAATAAGCGTTTATAGCAATACCTACGAATATTACGCACCCGAAAAAGGCAGTGAGCGTCATCACCAAATGCTACTGACAAAATTGGAAGAACTGGTTTTAGATCAACCCGAAACAAATCAAACGGATACATTTACCTTTTTACATCAAATTGCCGAAAAAATTCACAGACGTTCCATGGTGTTTTTGTTTACCGATATGTTTCAAACCATGCATGAAGATTCAAAGCTTTTTGAAGCACTTCGTCATTTAAAACACAATAAGCACGAGGTTATTTTATTCCATGTGTTGGATAAGAAAAAAGAATTGGAATTTGATTTTTCAAATAGCCCCAAAAGATTTATCGATGTAGAAACGGGAGAACATATTAACTTATATGCCGATAATGTAAGAGACGTATATAAAACTGTGGTGACCGACTATATAAAAAACATTAAGCTGAAATGTTTACAATACAAAATTAAGTATGTTGAAGTCGACGTAAACAAAGGGTTTGCCGATATTTTAACCGCCTATTTAATAGAGAGACAGCGATTTGTTTAAGGGGGTTTACATTTTTATAAAAAATGTTTGCGATATCAAAAAAGCCATGTATATTTGCATCCGCATTTAGTGCAACGGTCTGGTAGTTCAGTTGGTTAGAATGTCGCCCTGTCACGGCGAAGGTCGCGGGTTCGAGTCCCGTCCAGACCGCCAAAATGCCTGCGAAAGCAGGTATCTCTATTAGAACAGAGAATAACAAAGTTGTGTTGTCCGCGAAAGCGGCAGGTCTGTAGTAGGGCCAATCCTGCAAAGTGCAGGCAGTGAGAAGCTTTTCCGCCTTTGTCGGAGGGCTTTTTTTGTTTAAAGAATTTTGTGGTATGAAGCATTATGTTTATATCATTTATAGCGAAACGAAAGGTC
>NZ_VHIQ01000019.1 GCF_006494535.1 Paucihalobacter ruber | reverse complement strand
TAGAACTTCCTGTACAGTTATCACCAAAAGTAGCATTTGTTATGGCTACAGCGACAGTACAGTTTCCAGTGCCGTCAGCTGAGGTAGTTGTTATCACATCGGCAGCAGCGGTGACTGTTGGATTTTCGTTGTCAGTTACCGTTACGTTTTGAGTACAAGTGCTTGTATTTCCGGCTGCATCTTCAACGGTCCAAGTTACTACGGTAGTACCTATTGGAAACGTAGCCGGTGCATCATTATATATTGTTAAATTACTATTTACAGTACAATTATCTGAAACCGTTGGATTACCTAAATCAACAATAGTTGTGCAATTACCCGCACCATCATTGGAGGTTTGAGCGGTTATATTTGCAGGGCATGTGATTATTGGAGGAGTATTATCAACAACGGTAATCGTTTGCGTTTCGGTAGTTGTGTTACCACCATTATCGGTTATGCTCCATTGTCGTACGATAGTTCCAACGCCATCGGTAACAGTATTAGAAGTTTCAGTATAGTTAACAGAAAGAGTAGTATCACAGTTATCAGTAGCGGTTACATTAGGAAGTGCTGGAATGGCATCACATTCTACAGTAATATCAGCAGGGACACCAACCAATTCAGGAGCTGTGGAATCAACAACGCTAATCGTTTGAGTTTCGGTAGTTGTATTGCCACCATTATCAGTTATGCTCCATTGACGTACGATAGTTCCAACGCCATCAACAACGGTATTGGAAGTTTCAGTATAGTTAACAGAAAGGGTAGTATCACAGTTATCAGTAGCGGTTACAGTTGCCGGAGCAGGAATGGCATCACATTCTACAGTAATATCAGCAGGGACACCAACCAATTCAGGAGCTGTGGAATCAACAA
>NZ_VHIQ01000018.1 GCF_006494535.1 Paucihalobacter ruber | reverse complement strand
CTTAAGTTTACAATTCATTAATTTTAGTACTTAATCAGAAAGAACAAAAGAGCGGAATAAGGTTACTATACACGGTGAAGTATTAAACTTCGACAACATTGATAATCCCCGCTCTTTTACTACTAAACCACGTTCAGTTCTGTGAGGCCTAGACCTCGATTTCAAGTTGTTGTGTGATTGGTAGCTCGTTCTTTCATAAACTATTTTCTATGAATAAATATAAGGAAACTTTTGGAGTTGACATCAGTAAAGATGTTTTTGACGTGCAAGGTAGTGCCAGTAGCCATAAACAGTTCAAAAACGACGCTAAAGGATTTGTGTCATTTTTAAAGACGCTTCCGCAAGAATCGCTGGTGGTTATGGAAGCTACAGGCTATTACCATTACAGACTCGCACAGTTTCTTTACAAAAACAAGGTGTTGGTATCTGTTGTGAACCCTTTGTCGGTCAAACGCTTTATTCAAATGAAGCTTGCTAAGGTAAAGACTGACAAGAGCGACGCTAAAGCCATTTGTGATTATGCCTTGTCCAATGAAGTACCGCTTTACAATGCTTTAACCGATGTACAATCTGAGTGTTTGCAACTATTCCGCTTATTAGACAGTTATCTCAAAAAGCGTACGGCAACCAAAAACAAGCTTCATGGCGAAGAAACATTGGGAATTCCTTCCAGATTTGTGTACCGTTCCCTGAAAAAGAATTTAAAACACTTAAATAAAGAAATAGAAGGAATTGATCAACGATTATTAGCTCTAGTAAAAGAAGAGCAACAGCAACAACTGTCACTTTTAACCACTGTTCCCGGTATTGGCCTAAAAACGGCCTTATTTCTGATAGTGGTAACCGATGGTTTCTCAAAATTTGAGACTGCTTCACAGCTCTGCAGCTATGTGGGTATTACACCCACCATTAGGGAGTCTGGCAGCAGCGTTCGAGGTCGTAGCAGAATCAGTAAGGTGGGCAACAAAAAATTACGCAACCTGTTGTTTCTTTGTGCTTTTAATGCCTGTAAACATAACAAGGCTTGCCAGGAATTGTATGAGCGAATTGTCAACAAGGGTAAAAGTAAAAAGCTTGCGCTAATTGCGGTAGCAAATAAGTTATTGAAACAAAGCTTTGCCATTGCAAAATCAGGTAGACCATATGACCCTAGCTATATATCTGTCCTAAAATTGCAATAATAAAATAGTAAAAGAATGATGCTGGAAGTAGCTTGTTGAACTGGAAACAAATCGACTAAAGGAGATTTGTTCTATTTCAACAATGACAGGAAACTTATGGCTAATTATTTTTGACAAAAGACTTGGTTTTTATCTCAGTTCTTTGTT
>NZ_VHIQ01000017.1 GCF_006494535.1 Paucihalobacter ruber | reverse complement strand
CATGGACTGCAACTGATGAATGTGGTAATGAGACTTCTCATTCACAAACCATCACTGTTCAAGATACTACTGCTCCTGCATTTGTTGAAGCTTTACCTGCCGATGCAACTGTTGAATGTGATGCGGTGCCTACTGCTGATACTTTAACAGCTACCGATAACTGTGGTGATGCTACTGTAACCTTTAATGAAACTATCACTGAAGGTGCTTGTGCCGGTGAGTTTACTGTAGTGAGAACATGGACTGCAACTGATGAATGTGGTAATGAGACTTCTCATTCACAAACCATCACTGTTCAAGATAATACGGCTCCTACATTTGTTGAAGCTTTACCTGCCGATGCAACTGTTGAATGTGACGCAGTACCAACTGCTGAAACTTTAACAGCTACCGATAACTGTGGCGATGCTACAGTAACCTTTAATGAAACTATCACTGAAGGTGCTTGTGCCGGTGAGTTTACTGTAGTGAGAACATGGACTGCAACTGATGAATGTGGTAATGAGACTTCTCATTCACAAACAATCACTGTTCAAGATAATACGGCTCCTACAATCGATAATTCAAATCTTGAAAATATAAATATCGAATGTGGTATCACTCCTGAAGGAACTTTAGAAGCATGGTTATTAAATAATGCCGGTGCTACTGCTACAGATACTTGTGGTAATGTAACTTGGTCTAACGACTTCGGTGCTAATACTGAATTAGATTGTGCTAACGGCGCCATTACCGTTACCTTCACTGCTACTGATGAGTGTGGTAATAGTGCTACAACCACTGCTACTTACGCTATTATTGATACTGTAGCCCCAGTTCTTACAGTACCTTCTGATGTAACTATTGAATGTACCGATGATTCAAGTCCTACAAATACAGGAACTGCAACAGCTACTGACGATTGCGCTATGCCTAACGTATCTTTTGTAGATACCGAAGTGGCTGCATGTGGAAACACTAAAACAATTACAAGAACTTGGACTGCTACCGATGCCTGTGGAAATACAGCTTCAGCTGATCAAATTATAACAGTAATCGATTCAATAGCCCCTACATTTGTTGAAGCTTTACCTGCCGATGCAACTGTTGAATGTGATGCGGTGCCTACTGCTGATACTTTAACAGCTACTGATAACTGTGGTGATGCTACTGTAACCTTTAATGAAACTATCACTGAAGGTGCTTGTGCCGGTGAGTTTACTGTAGTGAGAACATGGACTGCAACTGATGAATGTGGTAATGAGACTTCTCATTCACAAACCATCACTGTTCAAGATACTACTGCTCCTGCATTTGTTGAAGCTTTACCTGCCGATGCAACTGTTGAAT
>NZ_VHIQ01000016.1 GCF_006494535.1 Paucihalobacter ruber | reverse complement strand
TTTGCCTTTAAAATAGGCTATAACGAAGGCACCAACCCCTTATACAACGGCAACATTAGTTTAACCCAATGGAGAAGTGCCAATACCGACAACAGTTTAAAAACCTACAGCTACACCTACGATGCACTGAACCGCATTAAAACGGCCATAGACAATTTAGATAGATATAGTTTATCAAATGTTAGCTATGATAAAAACGGTAATATTTTAAGTTTAACAAGAAAGGGCCACATAGTAGCCAACCCGGTGTCGACCAACAGTGCCCACTTTGATACCATGGACAATCTCACATACACCTACCAAGCCAACAGTAATAAGTTATTAAAAGTATCTGATGCCATAGTCACCCCGAGTGCTGTACAAGGAGAATTTAAAGACGACCATAATCAAACCACACCAGACCCCACAAACGATTACACCTATGATGCTAATGGCAATATGAAGACCGATACCAATAAGGGCATTACCAATATTAATTACAATCATTTAAACCTACCCGTACAAATTTCGATAAACGGTATGGGACAAACGGGAACAATTACCTATATTTACGATGCAACAGGTGTAAAGATGAGAAAAACGGTCAGTACAGGAGCTACTACAGATTATGCAGGGAACTACATTTATGAGAATGGCACACTAAAGTTCTTCTCACACCCGGAAGGCTATGTAGAACCTGATGGTACCAACTTTGACCATGTGTATCAATACAAAGACCACTTGGGGAATATCAGGTTAAACTATAAAGACATCAGTACCACAAGTACACCAATACTAGAAATTATTGAGGAGAATAATTATTATCCTTTTGGTTTACAGCACAAAGGGTATAATAATGTGGTGAACGGTACAGAAAATAACTATCAGACGTATAGTGGTAAAGAGCTAAATGAAGAACTTGGGTTGAACTGGCTTGATTATGGTTGGAGAAATTATGATGCAAGTATTGCCAAGTGGATGAATCCTGACCCTTTAGCAGAACAATATTATGCTGTCTCACCTTATACTTTTGTTGCTAATTCACCAATAGTTCTTTCAGACCCTAATGGTAAAGAAATATCATTTTCAATTACTAGGGATGAGAATGGAGAGATAACAGGTGTCAACATAAATGTTACAGGAAAAATAATTGATGAGACTGGTAAGTTAAGTCAAAAGCAACTTGAAAGAAGAAGGGATAGAATATTAAAAGGATTCTCTAATATAAAAGTTGAAGGTGATGGGGTTGCAGTATCTTTTACTGGAAATATTGATGTTGCTAGTTCTGAATCAGATATTGATAAATCAGACCACGTTTACCGTATTGTGGATGATATAAAAAATGTTCCTGGCAATGGTCACGTAAATCCTAAAACAGATCCAGAAGGATTTACACCTACAGGGCAGAATGTAGTTTATTTGGAGAGAGATTTTACCTCTAGGACAGCAGCCCACGAAACATTTACGCATTCAGCTGGGTTATATCATATTTGGGATGCAACAAGTGGAGGGCAATCATTATCTAGATATGATGCTGAAGGGTACGCAAGTGCTAGAGAGACAGCTCGTTCGGCTCAATATCCTGAACACGTGCAAAAAGCTGCAGAAGATTATGTCTATTATATGACAAGGCAGACTTTTACAAGAAATGATTTGCCAAAAAACTTAACCCATCAATCTTCTACTACAAACTCAAGTGGAAATTCAATGGCAGGTAATAAAGTAACAAGAACACAAGTTAGGTCAATTATATATAACGTTATAAATGGTAGAAGTAATAAAGGTAAGCAGAAGTCTCAGTAGTATTGTAGTGTTGCTATTACTATTATCTTGTTCTGCAAGTAAATTAAATGAGAATAAAAAGAGAACTATATCGATTATTTTTGGTTCAGTTTATGAAAACGAAAAGCTTACATTATCTGTTAACGATTCGGTTTATTATAGTGATAGAGATATTAAAACCAATTCTCTAGGCACAGACCCTAAAAATTATATTGAGATAGAATCAGATAAAGTGCATCTTAAAGGTTACTTTATGGCTAAAATCGACCCTGAATTTGATAAAGACTATACTAGAAAATTAGAAATAGACACCATTTTATACAGAAAGAAAGGACGTCTAATAAGTATAGGGGCAAATTATCACAAATACTATATTAATCAGCAGAACAAAAAGTTCAAAGTAGAATAAATATTGAAATAGACCACTCTTCGGAGTGGTTTTTTTATGCGTAAGCTTTTTTAGTTTTAAAATCTCTTAAAAAAGCATCAATGGTAAGCAGTAAGGCATCACGTTCCTTTTGTGGTAGTTCGTTAATATCATTTAATCTTTTAAGCATTATAGGATCTTGAAATGCGTCTGCATCGTTAGTCTCGCCCAATAGATAACCTACGGTTGTATCAAGTACATCGGCAATCTTTACAACGACATCAATAGACGGTCTTACTTCGTCCCGTTCATACTTGCCAATGGCAGAATGATGTGCCTCAATAAGTTTGGCTAACTTGTTTTGAGAAATCTTCTTTACTTCTCTTTGTTCTCTCAATTTTTTACCGAAACTCTGCATAACTTTTAAAATAAGGTATTAAAAACGGCTATTTGCGCTTATTAGGCAAATATATTGCGAATAAATTACACTTTAAAATAAATTTTTAGTTGCTAAAACAGTAATATTTTATAGATTTGTACCAAATAATCGCAACTAAATATTTTTACGATGTTGAATACTTCCAATCCAAACAACTACGAATACACTACAAACCATTTAGAGATAAGCGTCCTTGGCGGTATCAAACTCAATCATTTAGACAGCTTGCGTGTAACATTGGGCATCAAAAAAGTAAAGTCAGAGACCAAACTGCGCCACAATATTGATTTATACAACGATAACCAAGTCGAGAAATTGGTTAGAAAAGTAGCGGAACGCATCGAGATAGGAACATCAATAGTACGCAGAACACTACAAGAATTAACCAACGAACTTGAAACCTATCGCCTATCACAGCTTGACCAAGAAGATGTAAACGAGTTTACCATTAGAGAACTCACAAGCAAAGAACTGCGAGCCGCAGAGGCATTTTTAAAGAAAGATAATTTACTTCAGGCAACCAATGACCTGATCGGAAATAGCGGAGTAATCGGCGAAGAAACAAACAGACTTTTAATGTACATTATCTTCACGAGTCGTAAAAGTTCAAATCCATTGCCCCCCGCTGCCGCACGATTGCATCGTGTGGCATTTGACCTTCAAAATGTTCTAACAATCTAATCTGCTATAAACATAAAATAAGTAATTTTATGAAATGAGTAGAAATTATAAATTTCATAATCCAGAAGGCTTATACTTCGTGAGTTTTGCTGTGGTCGATTGGCTAGACGTTTTTACCCGAAATGAGTATAAAGACATTCTTATTGACAGCTTATCCTATTGCCAAAAACATAAAGGAATGGAGATTCATGCTTGGTGTATCATGACCAACCAT
>NZ_VHIQ01000015.1 GCF_006494535.1 Paucihalobacter ruber | reverse complement strand
TGCGGCAGATTATGCAGACAAAAAAGGATTACTAGATAATGTTATTGTTTTTCAGTATTTTGGTTGAAAGAATAGAACCATTTATGTATTGTTGGAACCACACGATGCAATCGTGCGGCAGCAGGGGAGATGAATTTAGACAATAATCAGATGGGCGACAACTCAACTTTGATTCATTCACATCCGTTAAATTCCGAAATAAAAGAAAATGGAAATATAGCATCTTCTAGTGCTGAAGTCCCAGGTCCGGATGATCCTAGTGCGTTTACCAATTTTGGAAATAATATTATTGTTGGTAGATTAGGCTTTCAACAAGGTTCATTTGATTCAAGAGGCAATGTTATATTAAATAAAAAGCCTACTTTGGGGGCAGCCTTTTTCGGTAAAAATATTACGACAAAATCACTGCCTAAACTTTCAATTCCATTAAAATCTATTGAAAAGATTACTAGAATTAAATACAGAAAAATTAAATGACTATATTATGAAATTTAAAATACTGATTTTTATTTTGATAAACATGTATTGTTTTAAAACTTTTTCACAATATATATCAGACCTTGAATGCCTAATTATTATTGACGATAATATTATACCAGATATCAGAGAGGTTTACTTACGAAATGCGTCTGGTGAAGATATAAAATTAGATTATAAAACAGGTAGACTCAAATTAGCTGAAAAAACTAAAAACGAATTTTGCCAGATTTCCCAGGAGATTACCTTATCGATAAATTATTTGAGAAGTTGTCCTGATAACGAACAATTAATATACCACATTAAACTTGACTCTAAACTTCTTTGCCAAGATTATTTAGTTCTAAGAATCTACAATTTTGATTTGTATAAAAAAGGCTTTTATACGAAAAAAGGCTTTGGCTATGAGTATGAGTCACCTCTAAAATCTGAATTATTACCTAAAACCTATAACAAAAAAATATTAAATAGATGCCGAGGTAATACACCCCACCGTTAAAAGAAGCTCAACCCCCCGACCGCTCGGATATGTTCTACAATCGTTAGCGCGGAATTGCATTCCGTGCCCATGTTACTCAGAACAGGCTGCTGACCCACAAGCAAAGCATTAACGGCGCTACCAACCCTGAGGTAATCGTATCAAACCAATACGATGAGTTGGGACAATTAGAGAGCAAGGGCGTGGGCGGTAAGAACAGTCAGAGCCGACTACAAATGGTAGACTACAGCTATAACATCAGAGGCTGGCTCAAACAGATTAACAACCCGGGCAATTTAGGAAATGATTTGTTTGCCATGCAGATTAAATACACCAATCCAATCCAAGCCCAAGGACAAGGTTTATTTAATGGCAACATTGCTGAGATAGATTGGAAAACACAAAATGATAACGTACTATACCGATACACCTATCATTATGATGCACTAAACCGAATCACTAAAGCAGATTTCACAGGTCCGAGTCAATGGGCCAGGTATAGGTTAGACAATGTACAATATGACAAAAACGGCAATATTACCAATCTAAGACGAAACGGGCATATAGTGCTAGACCCTGATAAGAATATCAGTAGCGACTTTGGAACCATGGACAATCTTACATATACCTACCAAGCCAACAGTAATAAGCTGATAAAAGTAACCGACACCGGCAATACCACTTACGGATTTAAAGACGGCACCAATCAAACCATTGAATACACCTACGATGCCAATGGCAATATGGTAAAAGACTTGAACAAGGGCATTGTAGGGCCTAGTAATAGTAATGGAATATTATATAATCATTTGAACTTACCAACCGAAGTAAGATTTGGCAGTGTTAACAAAATTAAATACATTTACGATGCCACCGGTATCAAACAGAGCAAGCAAGTGATTACAAGTGGCCAGCCTGATACTAATACCTATTATGCAGGTAATTATGTATACGAAGGCAGTTCTTTGAAATTCTTTAGTCACCCCGAAGGCTATGTAGAACCTGATGGCAGCAACTTTGACTATGTGTATCAATACAAAGACCACTTGGGCAACATTAGGTTAAACTATAAAGACATCAGCACCACAAGTACACCGATTCTTGAAATCATTGAGGAGAATAATTATTATCCTTTTGGGCTAAAGCATAAAGGTTATAATGAAAATATTTCCGGTAATACAAACAGTTTGGCCAAAAAGTTTAAATACAATGGTATTGAGTTGGAAGAATCACTTGGGTTGAACCTCTATGAAATGGAGTTTAGGCAATATGACCCGGCTATTGCTAGATTCATAGGAATCGACCCTGTTACGCACCATTCTATGAGTACCTACACGGCATTTGATAATAATCCTGTATTTTGGGCTGACCCTAGTGGTGCAGATTCAGAAACCTTTGATCACGATTTACATCGAGCAAAGTATATGAATAATGGTGAGAATTTGGGTGATGTATCTGCAATTGAATATTCATCTACTGTTATTAATGATAATAGTGAAACTGATCCAAAAAAGAAAGAGGAGAAAGAAAAGACTAATGAAGAAGTTGAAGGAAGTTGGATGACTGGACTTTTAAAAGGTACTTTAGAGGGATTATTTTCGTCAATTAAATCTGTTCCTTTTGGTAGAGATATAAAAACATTGCCAGAAATAAAAGAGGTAAAAGAAAAGGAAGAATTAGCATATTTTGGTGGAATAATTTTGTTTGCTCTTTTAGAACCTGGTCAACGAGGCAAGACAAAGCAGGTCATATCGATTGTAAAAAACGATTCTAAAATTTTAAAATATGCTAGAGAAACATTTAAAAGCAATAAAGAGCTTGGAAAAAGTGTTAATGGGCTTTTAGAACAATTAGTTCAAGGTAACATGAATCCTGGAATTGGAACAAAACAATTATTCGGAAATATTTTTGAAGCTAGAGTAAGAAATGGCGGGAGAGTTTATTTCCGAAATGGAGATGAAGTTATCGAAATTTTGGGTTATTCAAATAAGTTCAATCAACAAAAAGTTATCGATTTAATTAAAAAAACATATTATTAATTATGAAATATAAAATTTTATTTCCAGCTGGATATAATATTGATAATACTCAAAATGACAACTTAGATATAAATATTGTATTAGAAAATAATGATGTTTACTTTGCTACATTGTTTACTTTAAAGAATATAAGTTATTTAATGGAGAAGGATTCTGTTGATTATTTTTTCGCAGATTCTATGGTTGTAGTAAGTAGCTTAGATATGAATACAATTGAAAGAATAATTAAAGAGGTTGTTGAAAATCAATATTTGGAATCTACTTTTTCAAGAATTGGAACTATAAAAGAAATTTTTGATACCGATAGAAGTTTTGATGACTTATATAATAATTTAAAAGTAATCTAATAAAGGTGCTATAGCATAAATAGCTTTAAAAGAGTTGCTGTGACAAATTCTATGCATATTAATAATCTCTGCTTTTCTAAGTCTCTTGACTTTTTTGGCATCTTAATTTATAATAGCCTATGGTGAAAAAGTTGCCAAGGCATGATACAAATAGTAGAATATCTTAATATTTAAAATCAGGGTCCTAATTTCACTTTACTTTTATAAGTTACAAAAGTAAATTATAAAAGTAAAGTGTAGCCGCTAGTTTTTCAACTTCAACCATCCCCATTTTTAATCTCCAAACCAAGGCAAACCCTCACAAAAATAGAGGAAAACCCTTTGATATAAGTCATTGCGCTTCTGTAATTTTAAGCGAGGTATTTAATAGATAGATACCATCGTTTAATTCAATTACAGTTATATGCCAAAATTACCCACCACCTCGATACATTGGTTACGTCAAAGCATATTTATGCTGTTACTATTAACAATAAGCATCACCGAAGCCCAAAACCTTCAAATTCTACAAGGCCCGACTCAGGTTAGTGCCAATAGCACGCAAGTATATACATTTGACAACGGCGCCTTACATTTTGCTAGTTGGTCCGTGATTGGCGGAACCGTCATTTACAGCACTGGTCCAGGTAAAGGTTCTGGCACATCTGTTTACACTGCCACAGTACAATGGGGCGCAGCAGGCGCGGGGTCAGTAACCTTTAACTCCTTTGGTACACCACTAGAAACACTCAATGTTACTATCACAGGTTCCGGCACCGGAGCCACCCTATTAAGCGACCGCAACTACG
>NZ_VHIQ01000014.1 GCF_006494535.1 Paucihalobacter ruber | reverse complement strand
CTTCTCTGGGTACTAAAGTATATACGTAGTTGCGGTCGCTTAATAGGGTGGCTCCGGTGCCGGAACCTGTGATAGTAACATTGAGTGTTTCTAGTGGTGTACCAAAGGAGTTAAAGGTTACTGACCCTGCGCCTGCTGCGCCCCATTGTACCGTGGCAGTGTATTGCGCTGTACCTTTTACCATAGTAGTGCTTAATGCGGTGCCTCCAACTACCGTCCAGGTTGGGTTTGCTAATAATCCATTACTAAAAGTGTAATCGTGGGTGCTGTTCGGACTTACCTGTGTGGGGCCTTGCAGGTTTTGGGCTTCGGTGATGCTTATTGTTAATAGTAATAGCATAAATAGGCTTTGACGTATCCATTGTAACGGTATGGTGAGTAATTTTGGCATATAACTGTAATTGAATTAAACGATGGTATTTACCTATTAAATACCTCGCTTAAAATTACAGAAGATCAATGACTTATATCAAAGGGTTTTCCTCTATATTTGTAAGGGTTTGCCTTGGTTTTGTGATTGGAAAAGATAATTTAAAAGCTTTGTGGCTTTGAGATCTGAATTTATGACGTTAATTTAAGCTAACGACTATGGCACATATCTTTTTAGGTACGGTATGTATTTAAAAGGTATCCGAGGTAGTGAGATTTGTAATGGTTGATTATCTCTTAAATTAATAAATTCTTAGTATAAAATTAGACAAATTTTGTTTTTCATCAACTGAACGTAGTACACACTATGTAGTTGTACGGCAGGCAGGTGTATTTTTTCTATTTTAGCGAACTTCTAAAAGAAATTTTCCGTCATCATTTTTTTGTTTTTAAAGTAAATACTCAAGGCTTCATCTTCTCTCTCAATCAATTGATTGTAATGTTCGTCATTATTACATAATTCATGATAACCCCAAATACAATAAATGTCTACATCAGGTTCGGTATTGAAAACTTTAAATGACCAATTTTTGGGTAAAGAGTTTTCAACTACAACAAACAATTCATGAGGAAACCAATTTGGTTTTCCATTTATGTCAACCAAATAGTATAAATGTTTAGTATCCTTGAATAACAACATTGCCATAACGAAATAAATCTCACCAATAATTAAGCCAAACGCACTAAAATCCACGTTTTGATAGCGAAACGATTCATCATAAAAAATGTCCATTTCTATTGCTTTTGTTTCTAAGCATTTAATTTTCATTCCTAGTTAATCAATTATTTTAAAATCATCAACCGCTTTTAAAACTCCATTTTTCCACTGACCTAGGTAGTGTATTTCAACACCTCCATTATTCCAAGACATTTTAACCCAACCATCTTTTTTATGCCATCTGTCGTCTGTCATTCCTTTTTTTAATCTATCCATAACTCTTCCTAAAGTTGGATTATTCATAATTTCTTCCAATGCTAATGCTTCATTGAGGTTTTTTGGATTAACCCTACTTACTCCTTCTTTGGCTGTAGAACCAAGCATTAAGGGTTTTAGTCCATCTTTAGTAGCATTTCTTGCAATACCTCTTGTTAGTGAAGTATAAACTCCTCTAAAAGCAAAAATATCAAAAAAAATGTTGCTTTCATTAAGATTTCCTAATGCTATTGGCACTTTTCCACCGTAATAATTATAAGCTTGAGCTGCCCATAAGTATAAAATTAATTTAACCTCGTCAGTCAATTCATAGGTATCCAAAAATGACACATCTATAGCACCTTGTCCAATAGCTCTTATTGTTGTTCTCCAAGATTCGTAATAATCTGCCTCATTGAGCCACTTTCCATCTCTCGAATTGTAATATTCAGTCTCATAAACAATACAACCTTCGCCATAACCACATACTGCCTTTCCAACCTGTCTTGTAGTTCCTTCTTTGCAATCATCACATGCAGTACTACCACCCATGGAATTTACTAAATCGGTATAAAGATTTTGTGCATCAATACCAGTAAATCTTGAACCTCCCGTAATCTGTTCAACATCTGCACCACTAGGATCAGCCCAAAATACTGGATTATTATCAAAGCCATTGTAAGTGGATTGAGAAAAGTGTGTTACAGGGTCAATAGATGTCCACCTAGCAATTGCCGGATCATATTGTCTAAAGGGCATTTCATATAGGTTTACACCAAGTGATTCTTCTAACTCAATACCATTGTATTTAAACTTTTGGGCCAAACTGTTAGTATTACCAGAAATATTTTCATTGTACCCTCTATGCTTCAACCCAAAAGGATAATAATTATTCTCCTCAATGATTTCAAGTATTGGTGTACTTGTGGTACTGATGTCTTTATAGTTTATCCGGATGTTGCCCAAGTGATCTTTGTATTGATACACATAATCAAAGTTGGTACCGTCAGGTTCTACATAGCCTTCAGGGTGTGAGAAGAACTTTAGCGTGCCATTCTCATAAATGTAGTTCCCTGCATAGTCTGTAGTAGCTCCTGTACTGACCGTTTTTCTCATCTTTACCCCTGTTGCATCGTAAATATAGGTAATTGTTCCCGTTTGTCCCATACCGTTTATCGAAATTTGCACGGGTAGGTTTAAATGGTTGTAATTTATATTGGTAATGCCCTTATTGGTATCGGTCTTCATATTGCCATTGGCATCATAGGTGTAATCGTTTGTGGGGTCTGGTGTGGTTTGATTGTGGTCGTCTTTAAATTCTCCTTGTACAGCACTCGGGGTGACTATGGCATCAGATACTTTTAATAACTTATTACTGTTGGCTTGGTAGGTGTATGTAAGATTGTCCATGGTATCAAAGTGTGTACTGTTGGTCGACACCGGGTTGGCCACTATATGACCCTTTCTTGTTAAACTTAAAATATTACCGTTTTTATCATAGCTAACATTCGATAAACTATATCTATCCAAATTGTCCATAGCCGTTTTAATACGTTTCAATGCATCGTGGGTGTAGTTGTAGGTCTTTAAACTATTGTCGGTATTGGCTTAGCTTAATGATATTGAACAAGCGTTATCGGGGGTCATGATTAAATAAAAATCTCAAAATTCTTTTAAACAAATTTTCTTTTCGTAATTTGGTATGATTCATAATAAAATCTACATCTGGATTTTCAATTCCTACAGATTTTAAAACAGAGATTAATTCATCTTTATCTTTATTTCTTATTGCTTTCTCAAATCTTCTTAATTCTCCATTAAGTACTAATCTTTCGTTAAGTGTTCCTTCCCTATATTTCATATTAATTAATTATTAGGTGATGTTTGTCCGTATTGAACGTTTTTTGGATCAACAAGAATCTCCGGGAGACCACCTTTATTGCCATCTAAAGGCAAGGCATTTCTTTTAAGGATTATATCATTATTATTGATAGTTCCTTTGGTAATAAAAGTTGCCGAATTAACTGATTGACTTTCTGCTCCAGAAGGAAGACCTGCTTTATCTCTGAAATTTGTAACATTTTTCGGGTTTTCAGTCGTCCATGAAAACCCTCCTTGTTTAGAATCTCCACCCCAAGCTCTATACACATCAGTCTTTCCTTTTGCAGCTTGTGTTGCTTTTGATATGGCAGGAAGAAAACCCTCAGTAGCTATTCCAGCCGTAATATCCAACATAACTCCATCAGTCCATACTTTAGTTGCATCGGCTACGCTAATATTCTCTTCTATAGATGTTTTTTGGATGTTTTCACCAATACCATCAAGAACGACGTTTCCAGCTCCAGAAAAACCATCATTGACATAGGCTAATCCCACTTTTGCAACTTCTGATAGCGTACTCGTAATTGAATTTTTAGCTAAAGAAATATTTTCAACTGGACTATTTGTGGCTATTGTTTTTATAGAATTCCAAATACTTGATGCTTTTCTCGTTACTGCAATTGAGGTTGTGTTTATAGGTGGGTCACCCGGACCAGTTGGCATCATCCCATCCGGGTCAATAAAGAAAATGGGGTTATTAAAGGCGTAGTTATAGGGTGAGTGGCGGCGCATCATTTCTGCTAAGGGGTCAACATTCATCCAACGTCCAAGCGCAGGGTCGTAGTTTCTAGCGGTAATATCATACCAATCTAAGCCCAGCTCGTCTTGGTATTCTTTACCGCCAAATTTGCGTTTTAGGGCAATGTTGGTAGAGGTGATGTTGGTGTTGTAGCCTTTGTGCTGTAAACCAAAAGGATAATAATTATTCTCCTCAATGATTTCGGTGGATGCGTTGATAAAGCCATTCCCATCGGCATCCGAGTAGGACAGTCGCACGTTCCCCAAGTGGTCTTTGTATTGATACACGTAATCAAAATTGGTACCATCCTGTTCTACATAGCCTTCAGGGTGACTAAAGAATTTCAAAGAACTGCCTGCGTATATATAATTACCTGCGTAATAGGTATAACTATCAGGCTGGCCACTTGTAATCACTTGCTTACTCAGTTTGATACCGGTGGCATCGTAAATGTATTTAATTTTGTTAACACTGCCAAATCTAACCTCGGTTGGTAAGTTCAAATGGTTGTACAATATTCCGTTGCTATTACTAGGCCCCACAATGCCCTTGTTTAAGTCTTTTACCATATTACCATTGGCGTCGTAAGTGTATTCAATAGTTTGATTGGTACCATCTTTAAAGCCGTAAGTGGTATTGCCAGCGTCGGCTACTTTTATCAGCTTATTACTGTTGGCTTGGTAGTTGTAGGTGAGGTTATCCATTATTCCAAATACAGTGGCAGCGCCATTGATATGTCCCTGCCGTTGCAAGTTAGTAATATTTCCGTTTTTGTCATAATGCACCTCTGTTAAATTGTAATTGCCTGTGTTGTCTATAGCCGTTTTAATACGGTTCAATGCATCGTAGGTGTAGCTGTAGGTTTTTAAACTGTTGTCGGTATTGGCACTTCTCCATTGGGTTAAACTAATGTTGCCGTTGTATAAGGGGTTGGTGCCTTCGTTATAGCCTATTTTAAAGGCAAAT
>NZ_VHIQ01000013.1 GCF_006494535.1 Paucihalobacter ruber | reverse complement strand
TGGAAGTAGCTTGTTGAACTGGAAACAAATCGACTAAAGGAGATTTGTTCTATTTCAACAATGACAGGAAACTTATGGCTAATTATTTTTGACAAAAGACTTGGTTTTTATCTCAGTTCTTTGTTAGGCAACGTTTTTATTTCCGTAATGCTTTATTTCGTTCAGTTCTGATTCTTTAGATTCTTTTTCCTCTTCGATATCATAATCATCTTGAAGTCCGAGCCAGAACTTTGCTGAATTCCCAAAATATTTACTCAATCGTAAAGCTGTGTCCGCAGTAATTCTGCGATTTCCTTTTATGATTTCTGAAATTCGTGTTTGTGGAATTTTCAAGTCTTTGGAAAGTCGGTATGCCGTGATTTCCAAAGGCTCAAGAAATTCGTAATTCAAGATTTCTCCTGGGTGTACATTTGCTAACTTTTCCATTTTTTCTTTTTTAATGATAATCAATTATTTCTACCTGGCTTGCATTTCCATTATCCCAAATGAAGATAATCCGCCATTGTTTATTAATCCGAATACTATAAAATTCACTTAATTTTCCAGTCAGTTTTTCAAGTCGGTTTGAGGGCGGAATTCTTAAATCAGCAATGTCCTGCGAGTTGTTCAGCATTCTCAATTTCCGACGTCCAACGTTCTGTATTTCAATCGGCATTTTTTTAACTCGAATACCATTCCAAATTTGTTCTGTTTGTTTCGAGCCAAAAGAAATAATCATAGTTTTGTTTTACGTTACTAACGTCAAAGATAAGTAAAATACTTGTTCTGTGCAGATTTTTTTTTTCAAATGTTGCCTAACGTTCTCTGGTATGGCAAGTAGCATGCAAATAATCACTAACCATTCCAAGTTGGTTTTATGATTTTAAATATACAAAAACTTTGGATTAAGCACTTAAAAGCTACCTGCCTGCCCGACCGGCAGGCGGGTTTGTTATACTAGTTGTTATGGTGCGTTTTTTTTAAGCTGACATTGGTTTCACATTTATTTGTCCGCCAATGGCTTTCAGTACTTTCATTATTGTTCCAAATTGTGGTTTTGATCCGTCAGACAGAGCTTTGTAAAGACTTGGTCTGCTTATTCCGGTTTTCTCCGCAATTTTAGTCATTCCGATAGACTTTGCGATATGCCCGATTGCTACTATCAAATCAGAACTGTCTCCATCTTCAAGAACTGTATTCAGATATTCCGCAATCATTTCTTCACTGTCTAAATAGTCCGCTATGTCAAATTTTGTGGTTTCCATATCAATCATTTTTTATTCTGTTCCAGATTTTTTTGGCTTTCTCGATGTCTTTTTGTTGAGTCGATTTATCTCCGCCGATTAAAAGAATAACAATTTTGTTATCTTTTTCCTTAAAATAAACTCGATAACCTTTAGCATAATTAATTTTCATTTCGCTAATTCCGCCACCGACAGGTTTACAATCTCCGAAATGTTCATCCGTTTCAAGTTTTTGGATTCAAAAAAGTATTTTTGATTTTGCCCGAATGTCTTTCAGCTTTCTAATCCACTTGTCAAATTCAGATGTTTTTTCGATAATTACCATTCAAACCTGTATTCATTTGGATACAAATATAATTAACTTTTTGGATATGGAAAGAGAAAATTGTTTTATTCGAGCGGGTTATCAAAATGCATCACAACGGTAAGTATATGAAAAATATGCGATTGCGGGCTTCAAACTTATCAAGCCGATACAATTTTGAAGCGGACTACAACCCTTAAATTTATTGCTATTTCGCCTATTTTGTATATACATTGTTACCTGCTGTACTTTTATTTTTCCAGTTTTCAAATGTCATTTCAAATTTTATCTCTCCTTTTCCGTGAGTTCCAATTTCAGTCCATCCCAATTTTCTATAAAAAATTTCGGCTCTTGTATTTGGGACAGTTCCCAACCATAGACTTTTAGAAGTTTGGTTAAAATACCAATTTAACATCAAGTCGTGCAATTGCCTCCCAATTCCTCGTTTGTCAAAATTTGGGTGTACAAATAATGCCCAAATATTATTTTCCTTTAAGTCCGCTATTGAAAATCCGACAATTTGATTGTCAATTTCACAAACCCATCCTTTTCCTCTTTTTGTGATAAATTCCAAACAATCAGCATCAGTTACTAATTCAGGATTTGACAGAGTGTTTTCCGTTACAGAATTTCTAACTATTTGTATCTGTCTTATGTCGGCTATGTTTGCTTCCCTAAAAGTCATTTTACTTTAATTTCAGTCTTACACTATGCGTTTTGCAGGTATTGCAGGTAACGTGTTTGTGTATGATTAGTGGCGTGTTTAAGCACCTAATTTAGCAAATAAAAACCGAATAGACACGAGCGGAGCGAACTGTGTATAGCAAAAATCCGCGAGACACGAGCGAAGCGAACTGGCGCCAGCAATTTTCGTAAGTAGACGAGAACTAGCCATTAATTATACATGTTGTTAGCCACTGGCTTTTCCTTTCAGATATGTTTCAGGTGTCAAAATAGCTAAATCACTTTTTTTGAAGTCCTTTAAATTTCTTGTTAGAATGATTTTTATTTGTCCGTTTTCTATTGCCGAGAAATTTTGTAAGGCATCTTCGAGATCTTTGAATTCAGAGTTCAGAGCATTTATGACAACATTTTTATCTATTTTAACAATGTCAATTATATTTAGAAGTTGTTTTATTTTCTCTACAATAATATTGTGTTTTGCTGTTTTGCTAAGCAAATAATAGACATTAGAAATTATTACAGGAGTTGTATATCCATTGATTTCCTTTTCTGCGCAAAGATTTAGAATTTCCGCTGAATATTCTGCGAATGGTTTTCTGTCAAAAAAGAAATCAAGTAGTACATCTGTATCGATTAAAACTTTATCCATTTATAAATATTTTTTTTCTAATCGATCTTTAAGTTCTTTTTTATAATCAATATCCTTAGGCATTTTAAAAGAACCTTTTAATGATTCAACGGCTGGATTCAGTTTTTTTCTTTTGTTATTCCGTTCTTCATTGGTAAGTATTTTCAAATAGTTTTCGATAATATCTGACAAGCTGCGATTTTTTCCTTTCGCATAATTTTTTGCTCTTTCAATTATTTCTCTTTCTATTGTTAATGTCAACTTTGTGTTCATAAAAATAAATTTTTGAGTTAATCATAACAAAGTTACAAAATAATTTTTAAATACGTGTAAATATTTTTATTTTAACACGTGTTATTTGCTCGTGGCAACGGTTTGGCTATGAGTAGTTGTGGGGTTTAGCGGTTAACTTTACAAGTACACACCAAGTTGGAAATTCCGCAGGAATTTCCAAAGTATGCGAGAACAAGCAATTACTTATTGCCATTGTTGGCAACTGGCTTTTTTTATTTATAATCTTGAACCAAAACTTCAGTTGGAATGTGAAGAGTTGTGTTCAGTTTTCTAATCATATTTAAAGTAAGTTTTCTTTTTTTATTTAATATTTCACTTACTCTGCTTTTAAAGCCAACAACTTCTGCTAAATCTTTTTGATTCATTCCCATTTGTTCCATTCTGAACTTAATTGCCTCGATTGGGTCAGGCATTCCGATTGGGAAATTCTCTTTTTCGTATTGGTCAATCAAGATTGAAAGGATTTCCAATTCATCTCCTTCTTCCGTTCCTTTATTTGCATCAAAAATATCCTCAAGTCTGTTGAGTGCTTCCTGATAGTCCTTTTCGTTTCTAATTGGTAATATTTTCATAATCAGATGTTATTTGCGTCAATTTTGTCATACTCTGCGTGAGTTCCAATAAACCTTATCCAACATATCCCGTATTCAAAATTGAATTTTACAATCAAGCGATAATTATTGCCTTTAATATTGTAAACAATTCGATTGTCTTTTAAAATACTTGCGCTTGGATATTCATTCTTTAAATCGTTAATGTTTTTCCACTCCGATTTTTCGGTTTCTCTGTACCACGATTTTAATTGTGGTTCGCAATCAGCGTGTTTTTCCCAAAAATCTCGTAAAGTTCGTTTTGCAATTATTCGCACATTATAATTGTTTGTCGCAAATATAATAAAAAAGTTACCAAATTGGTAATTATTTTGTTTTTTTAGCTTGTTGCCAACGTGTTTGTGTAACAGGCGTTGCGCGGTTTAAGAACTAAGATACTTAAAAAACACAAACCTTAACGCTTGCGAGGATTTTCCGAAAGGACACGAGCACGGAGTGCGAACTGGCCGAAGGCAAAATTAGAAGCAATGCCTGTTACAAGGTGTTGCCATTAGTACTTTTTCTTCAAATCTTAAACGTCAAGCGAAAATTTTAAACTTCCACCTAATCCTTCTCTGATTATTCGCATCAAGGTCGAAAGTCGGATGTCGCTTGCATTGTTTTCAATTCTCGAAATATAGTTTTTTGTTGTTCCTACTCTTTCAGCAAGTTGTTCTTGGGTCAGATGCTGTTTTTTTCTAGCCTCTTGAATTAAGATGCCAATTTTAAATGTCTCAAATTCCTCTTGGAATTCGTTACGGGACTCAGTTCCGATTTTTCCGTACTGCTCATTTAAATGGTCATCAAACGATGTAATTCTTTTATCTGTTTTACTCATAACTTTTTTATTTTTTTGGTATTCGTGAATCTTTGATTTCATAATACTCTTTTTTAAGTCGTTCCGCTTTTTTAATTTCATTTTTTGGTGTTTTCTGCCTTTTCTTTTGAAATCCGCTCAACAGTATGATTAAATTCCCATCATCAAAAAAACAGAAGATTCTGAAAATTCCGTTTCCAGCTGAAACTCGTACTTCCCATAGTCCGTCTGTATTCGTGAGATGTTTTAAAAATTTTTCAGGAACGATTCTGGTAGTTTTAATAACCAAAAGAGTCCAGTCAATTTTCTTACGAACAGCGAGCGACTGTTTTAAATAGAAATCCTTAAAATGGTTTTCGTAAAATCCAATGTCTCTTTTAAATTCGCTCAATGTTGTTAGTCGTTAATTTCGGCTCAAAGTTACCTAAAAAGGTAACATTTTCCAAATTGTAAATGAATAATTCATGAGAAGATGGATTTTTCAGTATTAATGGCAACGTGTTCGTGTATGGAAAGTTGCGTGTTTGTGGGCGAGGATTTTCCAAAGGAAAATCGGAAGCCAGCAAACAAGCAACAAACTTTGTATTAACTAAAACTAGCAATTTTTTATACACGGCTTAAGTTTACAATTCATTAATTTTAGTACTTAATCAGAAAGAACAAAAGAGCGGAATAAGGTTACTATACACGGTGAAGTATTAAACTTCGACAACATT
>NZ_VHIQ01000011.1 GCF_006494535.1 Paucihalobacter ruber | reverse complement strand
ATGGTTGGTCATGATACACCAAGCATGAATCTCCATTCCTTTATGTTTTTGGCAATAGGATAAGCTGTCAATAAGAATGTCTTTATACTCATTTCGGGTAAAAACGTCTAGCCAATCGACCACAGCACTTGAGCGAAGCGGATGCACGAATACCAAAAAACAAATAAAAAAGCATGAGTAAAACTCACGAAGTATAAGCCTTCTGGATTATGACACGAGACGATAGTCGAACTGACGAAGTAAATTTATAATTTCTACTCATTTCATAAAATTACTTATTTTATGTTTATAGCAGATTAGATTGTTAGAACATTTTGAAGGTCAAATGCCACACGATGCAATCGTGCGGCAGCGGGGTATTGTTTTTTATTTTTATTTGGAAAACTCTAGCGTCATACCTGAACTGGTTGAAGTATCAAATAAGCTTAGATATAAAGGATTTGTTACATTTTTTCTTGCAGGATTAGTAAAATATGGATTATTAGTAGTTGGAATAGGTATGATTATTATTCTTAGTTTCATGTTAATCAAAAAAAAACTAAAAGAACAGATAAAAAAATGAAGTAAAAGACGTATCTCATAAATTAAATAAGTCAAAAAAAAAGCTTTGGTGATCACTAAGCTATTCTTGTTTAATATTAAATTTTATTCAACAATAAAGAAAAAAAATTGATATAACAAGGTTGAAATTTATTCCTTTTCAGATTTCAAAATACTTTTAATCATTCTCTTAACTTCAATTGAATCAAGCCCTGGCTTCATTTTAGGATGGTATAATAATTTTACTATATCCCTATCTAATTTTGAATATTCTTTTAACCAAATTTTTTGCTTTGATTTACCTTCATAAAAAATACTATTCTCGTATTTATTAGAGTCAAATGCCAAACCTAAACTTTGCGTTATTTCCTCTAATATTGTTGCCTCTTGAATATCAAGTGATTCATTTGAGTTAATAAAAATTAGAGCTTTATCTATGATATGTGTTTTTGTCTCGAATTCGCAATAAGCGAAACCTGCAATATCATAGTCTATGTCGGCTGTAATTATCTCATAAAAATGCGGATCTAAATCGGCAATTTTTTTTTTATCACATAAATAAAGTTTTGCATTGCTTTTCGAAAGATCATCTGTTAACACAATTTTAAATCCATCTGTTGCCAATCGATTAATCTCGATTATAATATTTTCTATAACAGATATTTGGTGCTTATACTCTTTATCTTTTATTATATATAGCACCATTGGATAATTCCATTTTATAATTTTTTGTGAATTATCTCCAAATTCTGTATTTAAAGATACGTCTTTGAAATAGTCAATTAATTCGTTTTCATAAGCTGTAGGTTCATAATAAAATTCCTTTTTTTTGAAGTAAATAACAAATAATATTACGAATGTTATTAAAGCAAATACCGTAATTATAATTTTCCAATAAGTTCTTAGCATAGTTATTTTAATAGAAAGACTTTTATTGTCGCTCTCTTTGTTTTAGTGTCTTTTTAGCTTTCTTAACTATTACTTTTCTCTGACTAGGACTAATCGATTTTGATGGTGAATTCGTTGAAGTTGTATTGCTGATATTGGAAGATGCACTATTAGAACTGGTAGATGTTCCTCTCGCAGTTGTTCTTCTACTACTGCGGTTCCTAGCTTTAGGGGCGGTTACGTCCTTTAAACTACTTAATATCAGATTCGATGGGTTAGGCGTTATCAAATCAGCTACTTCTAATATTAACTCCAATTTTTTTGCATTTGTCCTATCTAGCTCATAACTTCCAAAATTTTCTTCGCTCAATTTATGAGCATTGTCCTCAATATCCGCATCATCTGACACTACTATCATTCCATTAGCACCATCTAGTGACCCTATTTCTTCTCCAAAAATAATAGAGAATGAATCTCCTTCTTCTACATTAGACATTAACATCCCATCAGATTCTCTTGTAAAATTAGCTCGACCTACACCAGCTTCAACTAAATCAATTGCTTCTTCAGCGGTAAATCCATCTTGCTCTCCATATTGTTGATGTAATGAATTTGCACTATCACCTTGTTTAGCTGTACTTGTTTAGCTGTATATGTAATTGATCCGTCATCATTGACTTTACGATCCCAATCAGCTCCCATACCTAATTTATCTATAAAAAATATAGGACTATTAACTGCATAAACATAAGCAGATTGAAATAAATAATCTTCCGCCAATGGGTCAACGGTCATAAATCGACCTAAGGCTGGATCATAATGTCTGGCTTCATATTCATAAATCTCATAACCCAAACTTTCTTCCAGTTCTTTACCATTGTACTTAATCTTGCTCGCTACGGAATTCACATTTGCCGAGACCAACTCATTATACCCTCTATGCTTCAACCCAAAAGGATAATAATTATTCTCCTCAATGATTTCAAGTATTGGTGTACTTGTAGTGCTAATGTCTTTATAGTTTAACCTAATGTTACCCAAGTGATCTTTGTATTGGTACACATAGTCAAAGTTGGTACCATCAGGTTCTACATAGCCTTCAGGGTGACTAAAGAATTTCAAAGAACTGCCTTCGTATACATAATTACCTGCGTAATAGGTATAACTATCAGGCTGGCCACTTGTAATCACTTGTTTGCTCAGTTTGATACCGGTGGCATCGTAAATGTATTTAATTTTGTTAACACTGCCAAATCTAACCTCGGTTGGTAAGTTCAAATGATTGTACAATATACCATTGCTATTGCTAGGTCCTACAATCCCCTTGTTTAAGTCTTTTACCATATTGCCATTGGTGTCGTAGGTGTATTCAATGGTTTGATTGGTTCCGTCTTTAAAGCCGTAACTGGTATTGCCGGTGTCGGTTACTTTTAATAACTTATTACTGTTGGCTTGGTAGGTATATGTAAGATTGTCCATGGTTCCAAAGTCGCTGCTGATATTCTTATCAGGGTCTGCCACTATATGACCGTTTCGTCTTAGATTGGTAATATTGCCGTTTTTGTCATATTGTACGTTGTCTAACCTATACCTGGCCCATTGACTCGGACCTGTGAAATCTGCTTTAGTGATCCTGTTTAGTGCATCATAGTGATAGGTGTATCGGTATAGTACGTTATCATTTTGTGTTTTCCAATCTATCTCAGCAATGTTGCCATTAAATAAACCTTGTCCTTGGGCTTGGATTGGATTGGTGTATTTAATCTGCATGGCAAACAAATCATTTCCTAAATTGCCCGGGTTGTTCATCTGTTTGAGCCAGCCTCTGATGTTATAGCTGTAATCTATCAGTTGTAGTCGGCTCTGACTGTTCTTACCACCCACGCCCTTGCTCTCTAATTGTCCCAGTTCATCGTATTGGTTTGATACAATTACCTCAGGGTTGGTAGCACCGTTAATGCTTTGCTTATGGGTCAGCAGCCTGTTCTGAGTAACATGGGCACGGAATGCAATTCCGCGCTAACGATTGTGGAACATATCCGAGCGGTCGGGGAGCTCTAAAACGTTTGGAACGTATTTCTGAACTCTCCGAACAGAACAGGGATTTTATCTACAATATGATTGATATGGCTTTAAGGGATTTCAAAACCAAAAAGGCGTATGCATAAAAAAACCACTCCGAAGAGTGGTCTGTTTTCAAAATCTCACGATTTTACAAGTACTTGTTTAATAAGCTAAAACCAAAGAAAGCGATTACTGTTAAACTGAAGTATATAAAGAGTAATCTCCCGTTTTTAAACTTATAGTTTTCTAAAATATATTCATATTTGTTTTTGTGAAAAACGGCAAAATACGTAATTACAAAACTTGGAATAAACAACATTATTAAAGACCACGAAAAGTTTACTAATAATTCACTTGAAAAAATATTCTCTAATTGCGCTTTTAATTTAGCAGTCATTTCATATCCTGTAAAAAATAAAACAGCACTCAATAACGCCAATATATTCAACGACATAAAAATGGACATATATACAAAAGTGAACGCTTTCCAATGATTTTCCCCTCCATTCTTTAATCTTTCATAATTAATAGCATCTGCCCATAAAGAATAGTACATATTTTTTATTGGATTAGTCATTGGCTTCATCTATTAAATCATAAATAAAACGACCTGCGAAGTAAATACCTGCACCTGCACTAATAGCCCAACCCACAGGATTACTTGCTAAAAATACTGCAGCTCCTAGAGAGGCAACACCAACACCTGCATCGACATAATCAATTGTGGTTGCTGTTCCATTGTAGATTTTATAACCTGAATAAGCCGTACTTGCTACTGTTGCGACTGGCCCTAATACTTTTGCGCCTTTTAAAAGTTTACTTCCATATTTACCTAATTTAGCATCACTTACTAGTACAGCGTTTGTTCTCCAAGCTTTTTGTTTAGCTGTTAATTTTTGAAATTCCCATAAACTACTATTTGATTTGAACTGGCTCGCAACAGTATAATTACCAAAAGCGTGAAAACCACTAGCAACATTCCCTGTAGCACTTATCCCAAGCCCTAATAAATCTGCGCCTTCGTTATACCATTTTGTTTTGTAAATATTTTGCGCTATTTGATTTGCAGCATTTTGATAACTCTGTTGATTTCCTAAAGTAACTGTTACCTCTGGCAAAGCGGTCGAACTACCAGGCGAAGTATTAAACGCTGTATCATCACTTGTATAGCCAACATAACCACCATCATCAGTGTGAAAACCAGAATGCCCATCATTTTGCCAAGTTGTACGACCCGAACCACTTCGGTTAAAAATATCCATTAGTACGCTTTCCTCAATCAATCCTGTTGGGTCTGCCCAAAGAATAGGATTGTTAAAACCAAAACGGTATGGTGTAATTGAAGGCATTAACGCAGCAAATCTGTCAATCCCATTAAATCTACCAATTGCAGGGTCGTACTGTCTAAAGGTCATTTCTTGAACATTTAAGCTTAACGACTCATCAAATTGCTGTCCGTTAAATGTAAATTGTTGACCAATATTTGTGGAAGTAATTACACTATTATATCCTTGATGGCGCATTCCAAAAGGATAAAAATGTGATTCCTTTATAATTTCCGAACTATCCACAGAGCCGTTACCGTCTGCATCCGAGTATGATAATCGTACGTTGCCCAAGTGATCTTTGTATTGATATACATAATCAAAGCTAGTACCTTCAGGTTCTACATAGCCTTCCGGATGTGAGAAGAACTTTAACGTGCCATTCTCATAAATGTAGTTCCCTGCATAGTCTGTAGTAGCTCCTGTACTGACCGTTTTTCTCATCTTTACCCCTGTTGCATCGTAAATATAGGTAATTGTTCCCGTTTGTCCCATACCGTTTATCGAAATTTGCGTGGGTAGGTTTAAATGGTTGTAATTTATATTGGTAATGCCCTTATTGGTATCGGTCTTCATATTGCCATTGGCATCATAGGTATAATCGTTTGTGGGGTCTGGTGTGGTTTGATTGTGGTCGTCTTTAAATTCTCCTTGTACAGCACTCGGGGTGACTATGGCATCAGATACTTTTAATAACTTATTGCTGTTGGCTTGGTAGGTGTATGTAAGATTGTCCATGGTATCAAAGTGTGTACTGTTGGTCGACACCGGGTTGGCTACTATATGGCCCTTTCTTGTTAAACTTAAAATATTACCGTTTTTATCGTAACTAACATTCGATAGACTATATCTATCCAAGTTGTCTATAGCCGTTTTAATACGGTTCAATGCATCGTAGGTGTAGTTGTAGGTCTTTAAACTGTTGTCGGTATTGGCACTTCTCCATTGGGTTAAACTAATGTTGCCGTTGTATAAGGGGTTGGTACCTTCGTTATAGCCTATCTTAAAGGCAAACAAATCTGTGCCCAGGTTGTTTGGATTGTTAATCTGTTTGAGCCAGCCTCTGATGTTATAGCTATAGTCTACCATTTGTAGCCTACTTTGTGTTGCTTTACCGCCCACACCCTTGCTCTCTAATTGTCCCAGCTCATCGTATTGGTTTGATACAATTACCTCAGGGTCGGTGGCATCATTAATACTTTGCTTGTGGGTCAGCAGCCTGTTCTGAGTAACATGGGCACGGAATGCAATTCCGCGCTAACGATTGTAGAACATATCCGAGCGGTCGGGTTTCTAGTTACTCTATAACATGAATACTTTTGTTAACTAATAAATATCTTTCAAGGAAAGATAATTTGTCGCCATCAGCACTAATAAAAGTAGAATCCTTTCTTTCAACTAGCACACCTCTTATTATTTTATCTCCAACAGTTTGAAATTCATGTCTGAACATTATAGCACGTTTGGACCAATAATCATCAAAAATATTATCATTATCATCAAATTCGTCTTGATATAAATTATAAATTGTATCCAAGTCAATGTCTCGAAGATTAGACATATCTTCATTCAATAATTCAAATCCATTTTCAGCGTAAACAAAAAATAAGCTAGAAAAGTTCTTTTCATACGATAAGCGAAGAATGATTTGGAATTTGAATAGTTCGTTTACTTTCACAGTGTCTTTTGTAAATATGTTATAATGATTCCCATAACCACCCAAGGTGTCGTTACCCTTAATAGACCAATATTGATTAAGAGTTCCGTTGGCTAAAAATTCATGAATAAATAAAATACTGTCTTTATTATATCGATAATGTTTACCTGTTCTAACACCACTATCAGTAATATAGGAGGAGTCTAATAATATTCCGTTTCTATATCTAACTTTAAGTTTAAAACTATCTTTTTGTTTTGATGGATAGTCGATAACTAAGTTTTCTGCGCCTGCGTTATCAATTTGCAACAAAATACTATCATTGATTTTTTCAGAATCTAGAAAATCTTTATTTGAATTCTTTTTACATGAAGTCAAAATAAGGAATATAAGTATTAAATATAATTTCATTAATTTATTGTTTTGGAAGTTTTATTTTTATTATTCTTGGTCTAACATTTTCATTAAACCCTTCAGAAAAAGGTTTATATTTATGAGTGCTGACTGGGCCTGAAAAGCCAGAACCTACTGTGTCTACTTTTGTTTGCGTACTCCCATTTTCATTTACAGCAGTGCGAGTTACTTTAAAAAAAGTAATAGAGTCGAGTGGAGTGCCAACAACCTCTACGTCTGCAATATTGTTTGATCTATTAACATGGTCTATACCATTACTTGTTCTAGTCAAAACATCTTTTGCGTTGTCAGTATTTCGAAGTGTTGCATTAGTTTTTCCATCGCCTTTAGGTTTTCTGGTGATAGATGGATTTGGAGCCGCATTCATTATTTGGTCTCCTTCTACCCAGTCAACATCTGTCTCTCTGCCACCTTGTCTTATCATATTTTGATTTCCTGTTGCTTGGCCTTCTGTTTTTGAAAACATTATACCTCCTTTGGGATTTGCGAGATGCATTGCAATTTTCAACATACCTAGAGAAACATTATAGGGATATCCAACCTTTTGGTTAGATTTTGACGTAGTTTCAGTTGATGATTTTTTTTCAGCTACCACAACAACTTCATCAAGTTCATTTGCTACATTATCACCGGTAACAACATCAGAGCCAGAATTTGAATCTATTTCATCAAACCCTTCAACGCAATTCCCTGTTGGGCAAGGTGAAAGTCCATCCGGGTCAATAAAGAAAATGGGGTTGTTAAAGGCGTAGTTATAGGGTGAGTGCCTTCTCATTTGTTCAGCTAATGGGTCAATGTTCATCCATCTACCAAGAGCAGGGTCATAGTTTCTCGCTGTAATATCTATCCAATTAATACTTAACTCATTTTGTTCTTCCTTACCGCCAAAACCATACGGATGGTCAGTACCATTTATTACATTATTATAACCTTTATGCTTCAACCCAAAAGGATAATAATTATTCTCCTCAATGATTTCAAGTATCGGTGTACTTGTGGTGCTAATGTCTTTATAGTTTAACCTAATGTTGCCCAAGTGGTCTTTGTATTGGTACACATAGTCAAAGTTAGTACCATCCGGTTCTACATAGCCTTCCGGGTGTGAGAAGAACTTGAGCGTGCCATTCTCATAAATGTAGTTCCCTGCATAGTCTGTAGTAGCTCCTGTACTGACCGTTTTTCTCATCTTTACCCCTGTTGCATCGTAAATATAGGTAATTGTTCCCGTTTGTCCCATACCGTTTATCGAAATTTGTGTGGGTAGGTTCAAATGATTGTAATTTATATTGGTAATGCCCTTATTGGTATCGGTCTTCATATTGCCATTGGCATCATAGGTGTAATCGTTTGTGGGGTCTGGTGTGGTTTGATTGTGGTCGTCTTTAAATTCTCCTTGTACAGCACTCGGGGTGACTATGGCATCAGATACTTTTAATAACTTATTGCTGTTGGCTTGGTAGGTGTATGTGAGATTGTCCATGGTATCAAAGTGTGCACTGTTGGTCGACACCGGGTTGGCTACTATATGGCCCTTTCTTGTTAAACTTAAAATATTACCGTTTTTATCGTAACTAACATTCGATAGACTATATCTATCCAAGTTGTCTATAGCCGTTTTAATACGGTTCAATGCATCGTAGGTGTAGTTGTAGGTCTTTAAACTGTTATCAGTATTGGCACTTCTCCATTGGGTTAAACTAATGTTGCCGTTGTATAAGGGGTTAGTGCCTTCGTTGTAGCCTATCTTAAAGGCAAACAAATCATTTCCTAAATTGCCGGGGTTGTTAATCTGTTTGAGCCAGCCTCTGATGTTATAGCTGTAGTCTACCGTTTGTAGTCGGCTCTGACTGTTCTTACCGCCCACGCCCTTGCGCTCTAATTGTCCCAGCTCATCGTATTGGTTTGATACAATTACCTCAGGGTTGGTGGCACCGTTAATGCTTTGCTTATGGGTCAGCAGCCTGTTCTGGTGGTCGTACTCGTATATCTCTTCGGTGGTGATAGCAGGTGATGTGCCCTTCTGGTGCGTGGTGGTCACGCGTGTCACCCTACCGTCAAAGCCCAATTCACTCTTTACCTTATCGGTGGTCTCTAGATAGGGATTGTGGCTGTAGTTGTAGATAGGGCGGCCTTTGATGTCGTAGTACGTTACATTGGTAATCCATTGTGCCGGACTGGTGGTGGTGAGTACTCTTACTTTACTGCCTGTGGCCAGTCCCTTGGCATTGGTAATGGGGGTAACACCGTAGGATGTTTCACTGTTGCCGCCTGCCTTGTCGAAGGTGTAGTTGTCGTAGTAATTAATGGTGTGTAGCTCTACTATGTCATTGGTGGGATAGGCGCCGTTGTTGTAATAGATGCTCGTCCCTGCTATGGTAGTGGCACTGCCTTGCTTATTAACACTCATATTGCTTAAACTGTTTAAAGTGTTCTGAAGGGTGGTTCTGGTGCTGCTGCTGGTCATAACCCCCGTGTAGGCCACTCTGCCAAAGGCATCGTACTTGGTAAACAACCACCTGTTTTGTGACCTTAAATGGGCGTCTTGGGTCAATACCGGTTGGTCTAACCGATTGTAAACAATGTATTCTTTGTCTTTACCCGGGATTTTCTTCTCTACCAAACGGTTGCGATGGTCATAGGTGTATTGATAGCATAGCTCGTTTAGCTTGGCGCTGTTGGGTAGTGCGCTGTTGGGCTCTGCACTTGGTGGTAATACATAACTCAGGTTGCCATAGATGTCGTAAACGTAATAGGTGTCGTGTCTTTCTTGTGGTGCCGATGGCATATCTGCATAGGTGCGTTTTAATAGCACTCTCCCCTCGGCGTCTTTAAATTCTTCGGTAGTGTGATTCTTAGTGCTTCCCGAATGGTTCTCATCCTTTGTCACACTTTTATATAACTCACCCTGGTTGTAACTACCGCTTAATACCAATTGTGGGGTGTAGGTGTTGTTGGCAAAGGTTAAACTCACTTCATACCGTTTTACCTCTGTGTTTGTGTTGCTCTGATAGTCCATCTCTATCTCATGACCGCCACCCATACGCCAATCATATCCCGGGGCGGCTTGTTTAAGTACCCTGTTGAGCGGTGAGGCTTCAAAGTCCTTTTCTGAGTATGGGTTATTGGTGTTCTCATACTTGGGGGTATTGTAAAA
>NZ_VHIQ01000010.1 GCF_006494535.1 Paucihalobacter ruber | reverse complement strand
GCTGGAAGTAGCTTGTTGAACTGGAAACAAATCGACTAAAGGAGATTTGTTCTATTTCAACAATGACAGGAAACTTATGGCTAATTATTTTTGACAAAAGACTTGGTTTTTATCTCAGTTCTTTGTTGGCAACAGTTTTTTATTTATTCTTCTCAAATATAAATTTCATTCCGTCATAAAAACTTGAATAGGGAATGTGTCCAGCATTTTCGTAAGTCATATAATCAAATTTCATTTGGTAGTCTAATTCATCTTTTATTCTTTTGGATAAATCCACTATTGATTGGTGTATTTCCTTGTTTGGGTCTAAAGGGTCAGCCAAAGAGTTTGCTACGAACAATTTCTTTCCTTTAAAGTTATCTTTATTTTGGAAGGATTTATCTGCTAGTTTATTGAAATACGTATCCATATCTGCAAACCAACCCGCACAATTTCCAATGTAGTTGTCAAACAATTCTGGTTTTGATATAAAGGCATACATCACAAACAATCCACTCAAGGACTTACCTCGAACAGTTTTCTGTCCATTTGTGCGGTAATGTTTTTCAATATGTGGTATCAACTCGGTTTCGAGAAATGAAATGAAATTTTCGGCTTCAGGATTTTTAACTTCGTAAGATGGCCTGCTAAGTGGCATCATATCTCTGTCGCGGTCGGTGTTTGCAATGGCTACTATAATCATTTCCAACCCCAGTTTATATGTTACTAACCTTCCTTCTATAAGAGTAAATTCAGTTCCGTCCAATAAAAACAAGACAGGATAGGTTTCGTTAGATACATCATAGTCTTTTGGAAGTGATACAATTAGTTGTCTATTCTCATTTAATATTTTTGATTGGATGCTGTCTTTAATTCCAATTTTGACATTAACATCTTGAGAATAAACAATTCCTGTTTTTAAAAACCCAATAAGTACAAAAAATAAAATATAGCTTCTCATTTTACTGTTTTTTTAAATTGTTGCCAACGGTCTCGGCTATGAGTAGTTGCGTGGTTTAGCACTTAACTTTGCAAGTACACACCAAGCTGAAAATCCGCGAGGATTTTCAGAAGTAGGCGAGAACAAGCAATTACTTATAGCCATTGTTGGCATTAGTATTTTATTTTTCAATATCCTGTATATCTTCCATTAATCTTTGGAAACCTAAAGCAGTTTTGGCTTTTTGATACATAAATGAATCATTCTTATTGTCTAAAATAAGATCAGCAGCAAATAGACCATAGGCCAAAGAGCCTTTTGCACCAATACCCGACATCCCTCCAACGAGCACAAAGCTAGAATCAATGTCCGTTATATTCTTGAGTCCGTGAGTTACGTATGGTATTTCAGATTTAGTTAGGGAATATACACAAGAGTAGCCTTTGTCAAATTCTAAATCAGAGGATTTTATTGGTAAATCCAGTTTATCCAAATAGTCCGCAGTATTTTCTTTGCTCCATTGTATTTCTTGCTCGGTTAATTGCATTGCCCACACTTCGTCTAACTCCTTAATTTCTGTCCTTAAAAAATGTCCTCCAACTTTTAATAATGGTCTTTGGTTACTGTCGAACTTTTCAATCATTGAATAAAATATTTCAGAATTTAGATAAGCAACAGGATAAGAGGAAATAAGCCTGTTCTTCTGCTCACTTGTCAACATATCATACTTGTCTGATTTTATTTTTAAAAATGAAAGAAATAAACGCTTTGGACTTATCAAATGGCTAAAATATGGGGCTATATCTTTCACTAAAATCCCATTGTACGGACCAGCAGCGGCTACTACCTTTTTGCTCAAGATGGTTTTGATTGTTCCAGTTTTATTATCTATAATTTTGATTTTATAAATTCCATCTTCTTTTTTTAAACTGGTAACTTTTTGGTTGTAGTTTACCCTGTTTCCAGATTTTATTATTCCTAGATGTAGTTTTTTAATTAACACTTTCGGATTAAGGGTGCCAGTGTATTTTTTATATTCACGAATAACCATTGTAGTATCTGAAATTTTCATTCCAAATTTTTCATCTGCTTCCTCTTTAGTTGATGCATATTCATATTTATCTAATTGCCCGGTAAGTAAATTTTCAACCTCATTTAACTGGGATTGAGTATAGATATATGTGACTGGTGCAGTAGTGTAAATGTCTTGCATTGAGTGCAATTCTTGTAACTCTCCTTTATTGAGAAAGTCAATCAAATATTTAGTTTCTTTTACAGAGGTTTGTTGCAGAAATGAGAAAATATCTTCTTTTGGACCTAAACTTCTTGAGATTCTTGCCTCTCCAAAACTAGAACCAAACGTATAAATTGAATCTTGCTGCTCAAGCAGTAAAACATTTTGTCCATATTTAGAAAGCTCCCAAGCGGTCGAACTTCCCATAAGTCCACCACCAATAACAACAATATCCTCTATGTTGTCTGAATTTTGACAGGATATTAAATTCAATGCAATGACTGATATTAAGATTAGGTTTCTCATTTTCTTATATTAATGCCAACGAGATTGGCTATGGTTTGTTGCGTGTCTCGGCACTAAGATAGAAAAAAAACACAGATAGAAAATCGCGCAGAGATTTTCGTAAGTCAGCACTGACCTAGCAATAAACTATAGCCGGTGTTGTGCATAGTGCTTATTATTCAGGTTTGATTTTCACTATTTTATCTCCTTGCATTACCACTAACTCGCTGTTCTTTGTTTTCTTGAATTCAAGAAGTCGTTCATAAACTTTTTCAAGTCCTTTAACAATCTTATCTTTTAATTCAATTTGTTTATCTTTTTGTGTCATAAACTTTTTTTAATTGTTTAAATTTTGCTGCATCAATTATTTCTAAATTGTCAGTCCCCATTTTGTGAGCTATTAATTCGTGCTTTCCAAAAGAATTATCAAATATTAATGCTCCATCAATAATCGGAAGATATATGTCAAATAAATTATAAACTCCCTTTAAATATCTTCTTTCAATTACTTTTTCGGGAATATTGTGGCCACCTTCTTTAACTCTCGTTTTTACTCTTTCCTTGGCAAGTTCAATGTTGTTGAGCCAAAAGAATAATAATGTAATCGTGTATCCTTGTTTTTTTGCTTGTATTATCTTATTTCGGTAACTCCTTGTTGATAGTGTTGTTTCAAATGCAAAACTCTCATTTTCTTTTAAAAGTTCATTAATTCTATTAATCATTATGCGACCTGATTCAAACGCAACTTTTTCGGGTTGAAAAGGTGATAATCCTTTGGCAATTTCATCAGCGTTTACAAATTCTTTACATTCAATTATTTCAGGTAAAATGGTATAAGAAGCTGTTGTTTTTCCAGCACCATTACACCCTGAGATTATATAAAGATTTTTTGATTCCATTCCGACAAATTTAACTTTTTTAAAATTGATTTTGAATGGAACACGGATTTTTCTGCATTATGCACAACGTTTGTGGCTATGGTTTCGTTGCGGATAAATCCGCGAGGATTTTCCGCCATAAACCAAAGTTAGCAAATACGCAGGAATTTCCGAGTAGGAAATTCCGCCGCAATGAACTATAGCCGATGTTGTAAAACGTTTTTTTCAATTCAAATATTCAACGTCAGAACGCACTTTTTCTCTCCATTTCATTCCGTATTTTTTGTCCATAAGTTCAAAAATCCGTTCATTATATTCTTTTAAACATTCCTCAATTGGTGGTTCACAACCAAAATCGAAATATTTAATTCCAAATTTTTTCTCAAAGCGATTGTCATATGAAGTGTTCGCTATTGGTGCAATTGAGCCAACAAGTAATAAATTCGCCTTTCCGTTTTTCCATTCAGCTTCAGCACGTTCGACATTATATTCACAATCAGCTTTCAATTCAAACGTTACGTTATTAATCTCTCTTTTTGTTTGTACATCAAACTTTTGTTTTCCATATCCAAAAACAGAAATTTCTACTATATATTTTTTATTTGGTTCGAGATATTCAATTCTGAAGTTGCCCAAACTATCAGCCATAATTAACGGTTGTTTGGTAATCAGCTCTTGAACATAAATGTCCGAAATTGGTGTTTCTCCAGAAATTCCGCTAATCACTTTTCCTGTGATTTGAGTTTGTCCGTATGAAATTCCGCAAACCAATATTAAAGTCAGTTTGAGAAGTGTTTTTGATATGTTCAGATTTTTCTTCAAAATGTTTTACAACGTTCTCTGGTATGGCAAGTAGCGTGTAAATAATCGCTAGCCATTCCGAGTTGTTATTATGTTTTTAAATATACAAAAACTTTGGATTAAGCAATTAGCAGCTATTTGTTATACCAGTTGTTGGCAAGCGTTTTTATTCATCATTTCGTATTTCAGCTATAATGTCAGTAGTTAAAATCCAATCAATGCTCTTTTTGTTTAATCCTTTAATTAATTTTTTATCTCCTGTCCAAAGTGGCGATTCCAATTCCAACGCAAGAGCAATAAAAGGAGCATCAAATTCATCAATATTTTTGGTCAGTTCGATTGCTTTTTCCCAAGTAGATTCGCGGATAGATTCTAAATTTATTAAGTCAATTTTTTTGAAGATATTTCTTTTTAGGAACTCAAATTCATATGCTGAAAACCCAGTAATTTTTAACAGTTTTTTCTTATGATTTTCTAATTCATCGAGCAAATAAGTCGGTGAATAAAAATCAAATTTATCTGAAGAGTTTAATAAAAGGTCGCTTATTTTTCCATTTGGACTTAAAAGTCCGCTAAAAATAATATTTGTATCGACTACGATTTTCATTTCACAAATCGACTTTTATTTTTTTTCCACCATGATGATTTGGATTCAGAGGAAAGTTTGTCGATTTGTTCTTGTGAAGCTTTACTTTTAGATGCTATTTCTCTAAATTTTAAATAATCTAAAATTCTTTGAAGACCAATTAAATCCGTACCCGAAGAAACTCGGATTAATATTTCGTTATTAGTTCTTTCAATTTGCATATTCAAATATAATCAAAAATTTTAAAGTTTTTCGTTTTTCTCAAATGCTTGCCAACGTCTCGCGCATAACGAAAGTGGCGACTTAAAATGCGCAAGTTTTTCGGTTAAACTTTTTACTTTCTAAAAATACACAAAACTCTCGTTTCAGCAATGAATTCGCCATTTTTGTTATGCGCTGTTACCAAACGGTTTTATCTTTTTTTATGTTTCCCTTTTTCAATTATGCAACCACAATCAATTTCCGAAATCGGTTTTATTGAGTTCTTTTTTATTTTCCATTCCGTCAAACTCAAGTCAGGAATGACAGGAATTCCGATACCCGGAAAAATTGAGTTTAAAGAATCTCTTTCTTTTTCCAAATATTCTTTAGTAAATTCTTTGTCGTTTTTGAATTGAATCCGATTAGAATTAACTGTGTATGTCCCAGTTACATCACCTTGACAAGCACTCAAACCATATTTGTATTTAAAAGTTCCATTTTCACGTAATTCCATAATTGACCATTTTTCAAATTTATTATCTACAGAGTAATAAATTCCGCTTAATTCGGTCGTTTTATTTTGTCCTAATGGCAATAAAAATGTTAAAAATATTATGCTAAAAATGGTTTTCATTGAGTTGTATCAACTGTTTGGTAACGTTTTGCAGCTACCCGAAGGTGGCGATTTCGGAGCACTTCACTGTCAACCAAGCACAAACTTTGATAGAAGCAAAAAGCTTGATTGAACCACTGAACCGCCACTTTTGGGTAGGTGCTGTTATGGGCTGCCTTTTTTTCTATTTGTCGTTCGTGTCGTGTCAACTTATCCAAGTGTTTACTGCTGTTAGATATTCCCATTTATTGTTGTCAAGCCGTCTGTAAACATAGTAACCACCGTAAGCACACTCATCTCCACAATAATATTTTCGGTGAATGATTACATATTTTTTGTCAACTGAAAACAAAGGAATTGAGTAATAATATCTATTCGGTCTTTTCTGTTTCTTACTCGTCAAGAGTTTTGATTTTGAAAACTTGTCGTGCCAAGTTGTGTCTTTAATTGCTGTAAATTGTATAAACAAAAAGTCTCTGTCTTGTTGCTTAAAAATTGTGTCTGTCCCGCCTTTCCTTAGATAAAGATATCGTCCGTCAATGCTGAAAATTTGATATTGCTCAATTAGTGCTGTGTCATTAGTTATGAAGTTTGTCGTGTCCCAACTTAATATTTTGTGATATATATGTTTCCGTTTCAGTTTTGGTTCTTCTCCGTATTTTCTGTCGTTAATAGTCATCCAATTCAGAAAGTCATAAATTTCTTTGTCACTTGTCACCGAACTATAAGTCTGTCCGATAGCAAATGTGAAATTCAAAAAGCCGATTAATATTAGTGTCAATTTTCTCAATGATTGTCGTCTTTTAAGGTTGCCCATAACGTTTGTGGCTATGGTTTCGTTGCGGATAAATCCGCGAGGATTTTCCGCCGTAACCCAAAGTTAGTAAATACACAGGAATTTCCGATTAGGAAATTCCGCCGCAATGAACTATAGCCGGTGTTGTACACCGTTTTTTTATTTTCGGTTAAGTATTTGTTTAACATATTTTCTATGGTTTTCAAATCCATTTTTTTCAGGATTTTCCAAGTCAATCATTTGGTCAATTCCAGAATCGTAAATTTGCCAGTTATGTTTTTTTGATAACTCAATCAGAGCATAAAGTCCGTTTTCTCCAAATAATGAAAGCATAAAATTGCTCGAATGTTCGCTGTCGGCAAAAAAGTCAATAGTAAAATCAGTTCCGATTATTTCTCTGCGATTGTCGTCAGTTTTTATTTTGTCAAATGAACTTTCTAAAATTCCGCTAAAATCAGTTGGTTCAAGTTGGTTTTCGTCCAATTCCGCAACTGATTCTATTTTCTGTTTTGAATTAAAGAGTACAATATCCCAACTCATTATTTAGAATTTAATTGTTTTAGTTTTTTAGCAACTTTTAAATGGTCTTCAATTATTGTTGAGCCTCCCATATTTATGTTTGCGTGTTCAAGTAATAGCTTCGCAATTTTGTGTTCGTCAGCATCTTGATTAAGAAGTTTAATTATTGAAGGAACATATCCACTATACTCATCTTCAGGACCAGAATCATTAATTCCTATTGGATCCCAATCTTCCCAAAGAATTCTATCAACTTGGTTCCAAAGTTCTGTCTTTCTCATTTTTTCTCAAATGGTGTACAACGTGTTTGGCTATGAAAAGTAGCGTGTAAACAATCGCTAACCTTTCCGATTAATAACTGATTTTAAAAATACACAAAAACTTTGAATTAAGCACTTTGCAGCTATTTTTTATAGCCGGTGTTGTATGCCGTTTTTATTTAAGAAACCCACATAATCTCAACTTTCTCAATTTTCCAATTGTTATCCTTTGTCAGGTGAAAAATTAGTCCTTCGCCGCAATCTCCATTTCCGGCGCAGAAGAAAGAGGTGTAGACTAGAGCTTTGTTGTATTCCTTGTTGAAGCTTATTGCAGATATCTGAACCATTCCTATGTGCGGACTCTCGACTGATTGGTTTTTCATTATCTCCAATTTGTAGCGTTTGTAACCCTTAATTTGTGAAACATCCCAATCCCTTTTTTCATTAAAGTCATCAATTGAAAAATCTGTGATATTATTAAATGTCAAGTACTGATTGATTATTTCAAGGTCAACCTCTATAAGATTAGTGTGATTAAGAATAAGTAGCGATTTATACGGTTTTGAAGTGTCAATCCAATTCAGTCCATTTTCATTGTCCGTTTCGTTTCCATAAGAATGATTTAAAACTTCAGATATAATTTCGTATTCCGCTACTTCATTCGATTTAGATACACATGAAACTATTAGAAAAATAAAGAAAAGGAATAAAAAATATTGTGGTCTAATTTTCATATTTCAAATGGCATACAACGTGTTTGGCTATAAAAAGTAGCGTCTAAATACTCACAAGCCTTTCCGATTAATAACTGATTTTAAAAATACACAAAAACTTTTGATTTAGCACTTTGCAGCTATTTTTTATAGCCGGTGTTAGGTTAAGGCTTTTAAATCAGCCGTTGTTTGTCCGATGCGATCAATGTATCTTAGTTTTAACGACTTTTTCTAAACAATCCATTTATCCGCATCGCTTGTCAGTCCGATGTTCTTTAAAATGCCAAAACTTCATTTTCATTTCCTGTCAATCGTTAAAGTCCGCATGGCAATTCAGTCCGACGGATTCGTATAAAATCTAAAGCGTTTTTGAGTCAGTTCAGTTATCCAAAATTATTGCTACGGCTCGATTTTCAGCTTTAACCTAACGGTCTCGGCTATGAGTAGTTGCGTGGGTTAGCACTTAACTTAGCAAGTACACACCTAACTGAAAATCCGTGAGGATTTTCAGAAGTAAGCGAGAACAAGCAATTACTTATAGCCATTGTTGGCAACCGTATTTTTTAACTTTTACTTATTTTAAAACTCATAAGACTAAAATCGTATTCTTGATTGACTTTTAGTCCACTTTCTTCTCCGTTAAAAATTGCTTCTTCATTTCCACAAATATCCGTAATTAGTATTGTCAAAACGTATTTTCCACGTTTCCGTTTTTTCTTTTTTTTATCAATTACAGTTCCTTTGATATAGCAATTAGGCTTCTCATTCAAGTCAGGATATTTTTGAACTCGATAAGCCCAAACATTTTTTCCCTGTCTGTTAATTTTAAATTCAATTTTGACCGAGTCATTAAGTTTGTAGTCATCGAACTCTTTTTTACTTAATTCTGTTTGGTTCTGTTGTTTTTTTTCAAATTCCTTTTTGGCGGTTTCCCAATAGCTTTTATAGTATGTAATTTGTGAATCCAAACCAATAGGCTTATTGTTTAATCGTCTATGAAACGAAGTCAAAATTATTGTGGACATATCATCTGGATGAGAAATTCCTTTTGATTTGAAAAACCTTGATATTTGGTTTTTTCCTTTCCACAAGTCCCATCCATTTCTAATTCCCATTCCAGCTCCAAAATGTAATTCAGTTACAGCGTCGCTTTCTTCTTTGTTTTTAAATTCCGTTTTGTTGGATTCTGGCCATTCACAATTCAAATATTCAATTGCATCTTTTAGATTTTTTGGAATGTAGGTTTCCTTATAATCTTTACAATCATCTTGCGAAAAGACTGTTCCGAAAACAAAAAGTAATATGATTGCAAATGTGTTTTTCATATGGTTGCCAACGTTCTCTGGTATGGCAAGTAGCGTGCAAATAATCGCTAGCCATTCCGAGTTGGTTTTATGTTTTTAAATATACAAAAACTTTGGTTTAAGCATTAAAAAGCTATTTGTTATACCAGTTGTTGTGTGTAGTTTTTAATAAATTAACGAATCTATAATGACTCCGTTTTGAACTATCATAGTTTTTAACGGTTTTCCATTTTCATTGAAATAATATACACTATCTTCTAAAATATTGTTCAAAGCTTTTCCTTTTAGTTTTGTTAACCCATTTTCATGAAAATAAATAAATTTCCCATCAATTTTATTTTGATTCATTTCTTGGTAGGAATTGATTTTTCCGCTTTTATAAAATGTTTTTAATATTCCATGCGGCAAGTTATTTTTTATTTCCGATTCTTTGTGAAGTTCGCCACTGTCATAATATCTATATTCTTTGCCATAAGTAATTAAAGTATTAGTATCAATTTTTATGACTTGAAGACTCTTGAGCTTACCATTTTCAAAAAAGGATTTACAAGAATCGATTTCTATATTATTCCAATAGTTTCTTTCTGATTCAACAATTCCATTTTTGTAGTAATATTTCATTTTGCCATGAAGATTGCCATTTTTTAGATAGTTTTTTTCTTTTATTTCACCAGTTTCATAGTAGTGGAATGATTGTCCGTTTTGTTTGCCTTTGACATTTATCAACTTATTTTTTAAATTCCCATTTTCCCAATAATCCTCTCTAATTCCGTGTAATGTGTCATTTAAATATTCTACAATCTGCTTTATAGTTTTTCCATCATTTCTATAGAATTTCCATTTACCTTGAAACATTCCATTTTCTATTTTTCCTTCTGATTGTATGCGTCCTAAATTAGAATGATATTGACGAGAATAACCGTTTTCATAAACTGTTTTTATGAGGGAATCAGATTCATATATACTTGTCATTGTTAGCTTGTCATTTACTTTATCGAAATATTTTATTATTCGGTTAGGATAGCTATCAATTACCTCTAATTCCACAAATCTATTACCATTAGGAAAAAAGTAAGTCGAATAGGATTTTGTCAACTTATTTTCTAAATCAGGATTTATTTTTAACCATTTACCTTCTTTTCCATTTTCATGATAGAAAACATAGTTTTCATTCCTGTATTTTTTTTCAGAGATATCATTCTGACAGGAAGAAAATATTACGCAAAATAGTAATATGTATTTTATTTTCAATTTAGTGTATTGTTTTGATTCAAATTACACACAACGGTTTGGCTATGGTTTGTTGCGGATAAATCCGCGAGGATTTTCCGCCGTAACCCAAAGTTAGCAAATACGCAGGAATTTCCAAGAGGAAATTCCGCCGCAATGAACTATAGCCGTTGTTGTACCCAGTTTTTTATTTTTGGTTTAGTTGCCAATTCATTAGTAAAATATTCCACATCGCAAAAAAGTCAGAACCCTTAAACGCAGGAATAATAAATTTTTCAAAATTCAGATTCGTGATTGTCAATTCGTCCCATTCTGCTTTTTTCATTGACTCTTTAGTTGCTTTTCCAGATTCACTCAACTTAACTAAAGATTCAGGTTTTATTTCTTTAATATTTTCTATTAGAAGACTTTCGAATTTGTCATATTCTCCCCAAACTATTTTCCGAGTTCCAATAATAGTCCATTTGTCATTTTTCGGTTGAGTGAAAACTAAAACTGGAATTCCAATATTTTGAGATTTAAATAATTCCGAGTAATGTTTTTGGTTTTCAGACGGTAAACTTTCAAATAAGAACGAATGTTTTGTTGGAAGACTGTGTTTTTCAGCTTTCCACTTTAATCTTTTCTCAATATATTCATCCGTTTTATGCATTTCTCAAATTGGGTACAACGTTTGGGCTATGGTTTGTTGCGGATAAATCCGCGAGGATTTTCCGCCGTAACCCAAAGTTAGCAAATACGCAGGAATTTCCGAGTAGGAAATTCCGCCGCAATGAACTATAGCCGG
This sequence comes from Paucihalobacter ruber, assembly GCF_006494535.1. Lineage (GTDB taxonomy): Bacteria > Bacteroidota > Bacteroidia > Flavobacteriales > Flavobacteriaceae > Paucihalobacter > Paucihalobacter ruber. The sequence goes on along the minus strand of NZ_VHIQ01000010.1, from coordinate 718 downwards.
TGTTGTACGCAGTTTTTTAATTCCAAAAATTCCATTTTGATTTAGTCGCAACTCTTAAAATCAGTTTTCTCGCTTCTTTCAATTCAGCCATTGATTTATTATTAAAGCCAACAACTTGGGATTTAAAAATGACTGTTTCGTGGTCACACTCATTTAAAAGTTCCCTAAAATTTTTTGTCATTTTGTTTTTGTAATCAGTAATGAATTCAAATTCGAGAGATAGGTCCGAAAAACTTTTCCATTCATTTTGTACATTAAGAATTCCATTTTCTAAATCATCTTTTGTTTTTTGAAGAATGATTAAAAAATACCTCAAATCAGAATCGTTTTTTAATTCCGATGATATTTTTTTGTCATTTTCAAGACAGTAAACAACTTCAAATTCCATTCCGTTTTCGTCTTTTGGAATTCCATTTGTCATACCTAAATATAAGTTGTAAAATGTATCTTTCAAGGATCTATCAAATTGCGTACAACGTGTTCGTGTATGGAAAGTTGCGTGTTTGTGGGCGAGGATTTTCCGAAGGAAAATCGGAAGCCGGCAAACAAGCAACAAACTTTGTGCTACCTAAAACTAGCAATTTTTTATACACGGCTTAAGTTTACAATTCATTAATTTTAGTACTTAATCAGAAAGAACAAAAGAGCGGAATAAGGTTACTATACACGGTGAAGTATTAAACTTCGACAACATTGATAATCCCCGCTCTTTTACTAC
>NZ_VHIQ01000001.1:188735-803566 GCF_006494535.1 Paucihalobacter ruber | reverse complement strand
TGCGGCAGATTATGCAGACAAAAAAGGATTACTAGATAATGTTATTGTTTTTCAGTATTTTGGTTGAAAGAATAGAACCATTTATGTATTGTTGGAACCACACGATGCAATCGTGCGGCAGCAGGGGTCTTCAGGGCAAGTTACCAGAACTAATGAAGATGGAATGTACGTTATTACAGGAGGTGTTAAATCCACTACTGTAAATAAGTCAAAAACAAAATCATTAACTAAACGGATACAAAAAAGATTCCCTTTTTATAATCCTGACCCAAAAAAGTATAAAAATGCTCGTAACTAAAAAAACCATTATAAGAAGCCTTAAGTGTTTTTCAATATTGCTTGTTTTTATTACCACAGTAAACTGTGAGAGTTCAAAAAATCACAAGTATATAAATGTCCATTTTATACAATCTGGAACTACTTTTCCTATTTCAATGGATTGCAATTTTAACGGAAATGAAAATGAGCAGACAGGAAATCTATTTTATAAAAAAATAACTGATAAGTCCTTTATAGATAGATTTTATAACGAGTATGAAAGCTTAAAAGTTAGTAGCGTAAATAAAAATCATCCAGATAATAGAATAATGGCATTTGTTCATTATAATGATAAAAAAACCGATACATTATGTTTTGGCGAAAGTTATGGTATTATGATAAATGGTATAAGAATGAATGATTCTGAAAAGCTACTGAAAATGCTAAAAGATAAGATTGAATATGAGGCAACTAATAAAACCACGGAAGAAATACTTGGAAGTAGTGAAAAAGAATAGCTTTAATTTTCATTTAAAGCAAACTTTTAAACAGCAATCATTTTGATTGCTGTTTATTGTTGCAACAATTTTTGGATTAAATAAGCTTTAAGAACAAAATCAGAAAAGAAATCAATAACAGTTTACTTTTGTTTTTTGGAGAGTTTTTGAAGAGTTTATCCAAAATTTTGTGTTTTTGAAATATAATTTCAAAATTCATAGGTTAAAATAATATTGATTATAACCTGTTTGGGAAACATTTATACAATTTATTGCAAATTTGACCTCGTATCCAATTTATGCAACTGACGTATTGATATCACCAATGAAAGCTGTCTCATTTTAATTATAAAAAATACGGTGCACTCAAATTGTTTTTTCTGCTGCATTCCAGAAATCAAAAACTAAGGAAAACCCTTACTAAAACCAAGGAAAAGCCTTAGCTGCTTTTCAATTAAATAGCATAATTTGGACTTATTGAAAAACTGTCGCTGTATGAGAATGATATCATTTTTAGCAATTATTTTTATTATAAGTATATCAGGCTGCGAAGACTTGATAGAAGAAGTAGACATTAGCAATGAAACTGTGATGGTTTTAGCCCCGGTAAATCAGGTGGTTCTTAACAGCGGTGATGTCTTGTTTACGTGGGAAGCTGTTGAGCAGGCCAATCGTTATCATCTACAAATTGCCGTCCCCAATTTTGAAAATGCCCAACAAATTCTTGCAGACACTAATGTGGTTGCCACGCATTTTTTTAAGAATTTGGAACCTAATCAATACCAATGGCGTATCAGGGCGGAAAACTCCACTTATTTTACCAATTATACCTTATTGAATTTTAGCATTGAAGAATAAGAAAAAAACATACGTATTACTTGTATTGGTGGTGGTAGTTTGGGGTCTGGTTATTTATAGAATTATAGCCGCACTCAACCCCGAATTACCAGACTTAACACCGCCATCGCTTAGTGGGTTAAAAGTGGAATCCATAAAAAGAGATAGCTTAAGTTTTACCATGACCAAGCTCGACCGCGATCCCTTTTTAGGGACCATCACCAAACAAGACACCTTTAAAATCGTCAAAGCCCAATCCTCAATCCCTAAAAACAACATACAAGTGACCTATAAAGGTATTATCATGCCTTCTTCAAAAGAAGCAGCCATATTTATTTTACAGATCAAAAACCGAGAACGATTGCTGAAAGTTGGACAAAGCGTTGACAGTGTTACCCTAGTTAAAGGCAATGCATCAACAGTTACCATAAAATATAACCATATCGTTCGTCAAATCCCAATAAAGGTATAATATGCGTTTAGTAAAGGCCGGTGCACTACAATTGGTAACCTATATAGTGATGTTAATAGCGTTACTATTGGCGGCTTTTATTATGGTAGTACACACTTATAAGAAGTTTGGTGTTGACACGCAGTTGCAAATTGAGCAAATTAAAAGTTCTCAGAGCACTATTCATCAATTCTTAGAAGTTCAAGATATTTCTTATGATAGTATAAAGGTTGATAATGATTTTCCCGAAATGGGCAACACCACCTTTAAGCGAGGAAATTGGGGTGTATTTGAAACCTATTATGCCGTTAGTCGATACCATAACAAATCTTTTGCCAGTATGGCCTTGGTTGGTGCCGGAAACTCCCGTTATGAGAAAACAGCTTTGATTTTAAAGGACCACCACATGCCATTGGTGGTAGTAGGCGGAACCACTATTACCGGCGATGTAATTTTGCCAAAGCGCGGTGTAAAAACAGGGCATATAGGCGGAGTGAGTTATTACAAGGAACAATTGATTTACGGTGAAGAACAAGTTACACCCAGAGTTTTTCCGCAAATTACTAACCGAGTGAGGCAAGCTATTGAAATATTGGGAAACCCAAACGTCGGGCAGTCGGTAATACCAATAGATCAGTTAGAAAATGGCAGCTACTCCTTTTTAAAACCCATGGTTTACTACCAAACCGATGAGGCATTGGTTTTAGAAAACCTCAGCATTCTGGGTCATGTCATCATTCAATCCAATACCGAGATAACAGTAACGCAAACGGCACAACTCAATGATATCATACTAATAGCACCGGTAATTAATATCGCGGACCATGTATCTGGTAATTTCCAGGCCATTGCCACAAAAGCCATACAAGTAGGCAAGGAGGTATTACTCATGTATCCATCAGCATTGGTATTGCGTAGCGAAGCTTCAATTAGAAATGCAGATGATTTGGGCCATATTACTATTGGTGAAGAAGCGGATGTTAAGGGTGTTATTTTAGTTTTGGGCACACAGTTACCAAAAAACTATCAGCCACAACTTACCATTTTGCCCATCGCCAGTGTAACAGGAATGGTGTATTGTGAACAAAACATGGAATTACGCGGTACGGTTAAAGGGTTGGTAATAGCAGACCAGTTTATCATAAAAGAAGCAGGTGCGGTATATATGAACCATTTGTTTAATGCCGTGGTTGACAGACCAGCTTTGGCGGATGAATTTTTAGGTATTGAGATAGATGATGAACATGAAAAAGGCATCGCGAAATGGCTGTACTAAAATTAAAAGCATCTACACTAATGGAAACTTTGGTGGCTACGGTTTTGGTTTTGGTGATTATGGTCGTAGCCGGCCTTATATTGAATAATTTATTTACCACAAGTATTAGAAATAGTACAGGGAGTGTGCAAAATTACATCAATGAATTAGAATACAGGTATTTAAATGGAGCTATCACCATACCCTATTCAGATAGTTTTGAAGATTGGGATATTAGTATTTTAAAAGATAACCATTCAACGGGCACCTTAATCATAGAGGCTACTCAAAACGACACGCGTAAAACCATTAAAAGCATTCTTAATGAGAATCCGATTAAGCGTTAAGGCATTAACATTAAATGAGATGGTAATTGTGTTGGTTATTTCGGCCATCGTTATGGGTATGGCATTTGCGGTGCTACGTATGGTACAGCAGCATATGGAAACCATTACCAAGAATTTTGAACACCAAACCCAGTGTCGTTTATTAGAACAAGCCCTTTGGATAGATTTTAGTAAGTGTTCTAATATTACTTATAATTCTGAAGATGCGGTATTGACCTTGAAACAACATGAAGAAGCCGTTTTGTATCAATTTAACGACAACTATGTGCTCAGAAATTTGGATACCATTCCCATAGGCGTGAGTGAAATTGAGCTATTTTTCGAAGCCCAATCTCGAGAAGATGGTTTGGTAGATGCCATCAAGTTAACCATGTTTAAACCCTTAAGACATAAAGCCTTGTTTGTTTATAAAATAAATGACGCCACCACATATATCAACACTCATGGCCTTTAAGCTAGACAACATACAAGTCAACGAAAAGAAGTCTGGTTTTGCCATAGATACCGGTTTCTTGCAGAAGGAGCTATTTGTTTTTAATAGGCCATTTGGTAATAAAGTGAAAGAAGACTTTTACTCTGAAATTGGTATTTTGTTAAGTGCGGGTATCAATCTCAAGGATACGCTATCACTCATAAAGGACACTACGAAAAGCAAATCGAGTTCCAGTCTTATTGAACACATTGAACAAGACTTGGTAAAAGGCAAAAATCTTTCAGAAGCAATACAATCCCAGCCATATTTTAGTGATTATGAATATTACTCCTTAAAAATTGGGGAGGAGACCGGTACAACTGCCAGAATCACCTTGCAATTAGGGGACTTTTACAAACGTAAGAATGAGCAGCGCAAGCATTTAATCAATGCCTTGACTTATCCGATAATTATTATTAGTACCGCTATTTTGGTGGTTTTATTTATGTTGCAATTTGTGGTGCCCATGTTCGAAGATATTTTTAAGCAGCAGCAGGTGGAACTACCGGGCATTACTGTTTTTGTGATTAACATGTCTGATTTTATCAAACAGAATTTTTATTACATGCTTGCCGTTATTATCGTTTTTTGGATATTGAAAAGACCTTTAAATAAAAAGCAATGGTATCGCAGGGCTAAGGACATTTTTTTAAGTAAAATACCCGTTTTGGGAAACTTTATCAAAACCATTTATTTATCGCAATTTTCGCAGGCCATGGCATTATTAACAGCTTCGAGAATACCGTTGGTACAATGTTTAGAATTGGTAGAAAAAATGATTGATTATTATCCGTTAAAAAGCGCACTCGAACAAATTGAAGGCAGTTTAATGAATGGTGTTTCTTTAAGTGAGGCCATGGCAGCACATAAATTATTTGACGGTAAAATGATTGCTCTGATAAAGGTAGCTGAAGAAACCAATCAAACCGAGCACATGTTTAGCAAGTTGAATGAGCGCTACAACGAGAGCGTGCAACAGCGATCAAAGATGCTTTCAACAATTTTGGAGCCATTTATTATTTTATTTGTTGGTTTGTTTGTAGGATTTATTTTGATTGCCATGTATTTGCCGATGTTTAGGCTTAGTAGTATTATCGGGTGATGGTTGTATTTGTACTTTAAATTATTACTGAAGTTTTGAACGATAAATTTTTATCAAATTTGATATCCTTTAGAAGTTATCAGATGCCATTGCTTGCATAAGAAACCATTAAAGAGCAATTCTTCTTTAGGTGTCATAGGACTTATACCAATCAGCTTTTTATATGGAAGGTCTCGATTAAGATGTTTTACCTGGACCTTATATAACATTCCTAATTTCATCAATTAAATCAGATAAGTATGCATCCAATATACAATCCATGTAGGTTTTATTAAACTTTATATCTACATGTTATTAAGTTCTGAAAAAATCGTTCAATGTTTTAAAAAAATTAATATTTTGGTTCGAAAATAGGTCAAATTTTTGTGCCAAAGTGTTCCGGCATATTCCCCAACTTTATTTAAAATATAAAATTTTAAGACTACCTAGGGTATTCTATTGAACCGAGACTGGCCAACATCCCGTTTTGAACGACTTCTTGATAAGAATTGATGAAGGTAAATAAAGAAAATGTTAAGCCTAAAACAATAATGGCTATCATTCCAAATAGGACAAAGTGGATATGATGCCCTAAAAAATTGACGTATTTTAACTGTTTCATTTTGGTTGGTTAGGTTGGTTAATAGAAACTAAGTTAAAAAAATTATTAACATATATTTAAGAGAAACATGAGAAAAATGTTAATTTTAAGATGATTGTAAAATAAAACTTACAAGCAGAAAGCCTTTTCTTACGGTTTTAGAACTTTGATAATAAAAAAAGTAAGAAATTACATCAGTATAGAATGATGACATTTAACCCATAACCAGCGGCCATTCATTTTAGTAATATTAAAAACTGAAATACTTTACAGACAAACCACTTCGCAGGCACCGGTAAAGGTGCAGGAACCAAAACCTTCGGTATCCATTTGCACAATCAAGTTTCCTTTTCTTTGCTTAGTTTAAATTTTCCTCGTTCTGGGAAACTACCTTCTTTAAATATACTAAACCTCTATCTACCATTATCTAAAGCATGGTTATTCGAATAAAGAGTTCTCTTGCTAATTCATAGATAACAGATATTGGTCGTTTCAGGGCTTACTTTAATCGTATTGCGCTTACAAATAGGATTATAAATTTTTATTTCATTTATGAAAATCGAGGTTTTATCCCAAACCTTAACCTTCAATTGGGTTAACATATTTACTTATTGATGTTAAGTTAAGAATCTTTGAAAAAGATAGCTACGTTATAGCTTTGGCATTTTTTAATCAGATTGTCAACTCTATTGTTTTTTAATTTTTTATAGAATGAAAGACGAGGCAGCCTGATTGCAACTTTCTTAAATATTATGAAATATCTCTACACACTTGAATTTATTTATGAAATTTAATATGATTAACATCATTTTAAGATAAACTATTTTTTTCTATTTTTACCCTGATGCCTTGATCGCTAAAAATTTCAATTAGAACATCTTAAATTTAATGCCTGGATTGAAGGACTTTCTTTCCTGTTATCGAGATTTTAATAAAAAATTTTTAAACGAATCAAAGATTAACCTATAAATAAATGACAATAAGCATATCTCAACCAACACTTTTCCCATGGCTTGGTTATTTTAATATGATAAAGAATTCTGATGTCTTTGTATTTCTTGATAATGTAAAGTTTAAAAAGCAGTCATGGCATATGCGTAATAGATTGAAATCTAGCGCTAAAGTGGATGAAGCCGAGTTTTGGATACGAGTACCTACAAAATTGCCAAAAACTAATACCATGATTAAGGATGTTTATATCGACAATAATCAAGACTGGAAACAGAAGCATCTCGATTATTTTCAATACAATTATGGTAGTCATTATAAAGATATTCTTTTTTTAAATGAACTTTATGCTAGGGATTGGGGAAAAATCGCAGAGTTTAATATTGAGTTTATAACTCAATGTTGTGTATACCTCGATATAAAAACAACCTTGGTTCGCGCATCAGAACTGAATGTTAAAGGCACAAAAAGTGATCTTGTTTTAGATATATGTAAACAACTTAATGCAGATAAGTTATTAGCAAATAATGGGTCGGAGATTTATTTAGAAAAGGATAGGGCAATTTTCGATAATGAAAATATTAGCATTACCTATCATAATTTCAAGCACCCTAAATACAACCAAGCCGGGGAGATATTTTTAGAGAATTTATCTATTTTAGATTTATTGTTTTCAGAAAAAGAAAAGTCGAGGGTGTTTATTTGAAATGACTTTTTGTGTTGGATAATTATTGGGCGTTCTTGTATGTATTCCAATTTTTTAAATTTCTTTAAACTTATTTTTCGATATTTTGAGAAATATCAGCCTTCTTGATTTTTTAAAAAAAGTATATACTTTATAACTTTAGTCAAATTAATAGATGAAGTGCATATTAATGCAGATTTTAGGCATACTAATATTAGAAAAAAATACTACATTTATCAATTAATAAAAACGCTACTTATTTACGGATGAGTAAGATTGCAGTCAACCAAATTATTCGCGGGCTGTTTGTGGATTAAAACAGAAACATTGTTGTCCGAATTATGCAAATTAACAATCCAACCTATTTATTATGGTAAAAAATATTTATTTTAAATTTTCTTTAATAACCATTCTTGCTGTCTTATTTACAGGGTGTGCCTCTTCAAAAAAAATTAACTATTTCCATGATAAAAATGATATTGAAGTCAATAGTACTATTATTAATTACCAGCCGACTATTCAGTATGGAGATATGTTAAGTATCAATGTTTCTTCATTTGAGCCAGAGCTTGCAATACCATTTAACATCGTTGAAACTCGAGATAACCAACTAATAAGACAGGTGCCCTATATTGTTAATACAGACGGAGAAATTAATTTCCCTGTTCTTGGTAAGATTAAAGTTGCACAACTTACAACTCAAGAAGTAACGAACAAAATAAAAGAATTATTAGCAAAGTACTTAAATAACCCAACGGTTATTGTTCAATTTATAAATTTTAAAATATCAGTATTAGGTGAGGTGCGCACTCCTGGAAGTTATACCATTTTAAATGAACGAATAAATATTCCGGAAGCATTAGCCTTAGCGGGAGATCTTACCATTTATGGTAATCGGAAAACTGTAACCCTTATTAGAGAACACAATGGCGAAAGGAAGTTTATTCCTATTGATTTAACTAATAAAGAGCTGTTTAATTCACCTTATTATTTTTTGGCTCAAAACGATATTATCTATGTAGAAGCCAATAAAACTCGTGTAAACTCATCGGCGGTTGGGCCAAATACAGCAATACTTGTTTCAAGTATTTCTATCTTAATTTCTTTAATAGCAATACTTGTTAGGTAGTAAATAAAACTCTAATAAACATTATAATTAATATGGATTCTTCCAAAAATAACACATTTAATTTAAGAGGATTTTTAGAGAAATACCTATATCACTGGAAATGGTTTGCTCTCGGTATCATATTAGCAGCAACTATTTCATTTCTTTATTTGCGTTATGCCACACCAAAATTTAAGGTTGATGCTATTATTTTAATTAATGATAAAGAAAATAATAATTCAGAGATTTCGGCTTTTAAAGATTTAGGGATTGTATATAATAATTCAACATTTGGCACTGAAATAGGTGTTTTAAGATCGCGAAGTTTAGTTGAAAAGGTGGTTTCTGAACTGGGTCTAAATAAAACTTATTTAAGAGAAGGCAGAATACATAATATTGGATTGTATGGAGCTACACTTCCATTTAAACTTGATTTCTATGGGAAAGATTCCCTCTTGCATTATCAGGACACCCTCATATCTATCATACCTACCTCACAAACAAAATTTAACTTATTAGATGCTCAAGATAAAGTAGTAGGCAGTTATTTATTTGGCGAAAATATTGAGAGCTACATTGCTAATTTTACTTTAACACCCACTAATACTGCACCCATTGAAGTTGGTTTAAAAATCAACGTTATAATAACGCCGTTATCGCTTATAGCTAATCAATATAGAAACAATCTTCGCATCGAACAAATAGACAGAGAGGCTAATCTTATTATGATCTCATTAGAAGACCCTATAATAGAAAGAGCGAAAGATATAGTAAAACTATTAATTGATGAATATAATCTGGACGGTATAAGCGACGGAACCTTAATTGCTGAAAACACAGAAAATTTTATTAACGAACGCATAGATGGTATTTTAAAAGAACTATCTGAATTGGACAGCAATACCCAAGACTTTAAAGCAAGTAACCTTCTTACAGATATTGACGCTGACTCACGCTTAGCAGTAAATACAAGTAGTGAATTAGAGCAGGTCGCCCTTGATTTGAGCACGCAGCTCAAACTAGTGGAGTATATGTCAGATTTTATAAATAATAAAGACAACGAACTCATTCCTACAAATTTAGGATTATCAAATATGTCGTTAAATCAGAGTACTATATTATATAATGAAATTTTACTGGAGCGCAAAAGACTTTTAAGAGGCGCCAATCGTGAAAACCCAACAATTATTAATTTAGACAGTCAGCTTCAGGATTTAAAGAGAAGTATTTCACAAAGTTTATCGAACTTAGAATCTTCTTTAACAATTTCCTTAAATGATGTGAGGCGGCAAGGAAATAGATTGAGTTCTAAAATTACTGAAATACCAAAACAGCAGCGGCAACTTAAAGATATTGAACGTCAGCAACAAATTGTAGAAACCCTGTATTTGTATTTGTTGGAAAAAAGAGAGGAAAATGCCATTACATTAGCGGTCAAATCTCCTAAGGCTAAAATTATAGACCCTCCTTACGGTAGTTATAATCCGGTATCGCCAAAACGAATTATTGTTTATTTAATAGCTTTAATGTTAGGAATTATAGTCCCATTTATGTTCCTGAATCTTTATTTTTTATTAGATAATAAGGTTAAGAGCATAGAAGATATGGAATCTGTTATTTCGGCACCGATACTTGGGGATATTCCGATGTCTAAAAACATGAACAAATTTTTAATGAAAAACGACGGCAGTCCTTTAAACGAGGCATTACGTGTTTTTAGAACCCAAATAGATTTTGTTCTATCAAAGAATAAAAACGTATCCAAAAATATATTCATTTCCTCCACAATAGAAGGTGAAGGGAAGACAAGTCTGTCTATTCATTTAGCTAAAGTTTTAGCCTTGTCCTCAAAAAAAGTGTTGCTTATTGAAGGAGATATAAGAAAGCCCTCTGTAGCTAAAAATTTAAAAGCGCGAAACAAAGAAGGACTAACAAACTATTTAATAGACGATACGCTTAAGCCGGAAACACTGATTGAATCTTTATCGTTAAATTTCGACTTTTTACAAAGCGGAACTGTTCCTCCTAATCCTTCAGAATTAATAATGAACGGTCGTCTAGATCAATTATTTGATTATACCAATAAAAACTACGACTTTGTTATTATTGATACTTCTCCAGTGGGTATGGTTACAGATGGTATATTATTGAGTCAAAACAGGTCAGACTTGTTTATTTATGTAGTAAGAGCAAATTATCTAGACAAGCGTATGTTGAAAATTCCGAAAAAGCTTTATGAAACGAAACAGCTCGATAATATGGTGATGGTCCTTAATTCCAGTAATCCCAATTTAACATATGGTTATAGCCAAACTTATGGGTTAACTAAAAAGCCATGGTGGAAAAAATTTATGGGGTAAAATTGTTTGTTATACGGATTTATGACATCAACTTTCACTAACGGTATGTGTCAATCAATAAATTAAATTCTTCTTTTATAATAAAAGATTAATAACTCAGTAGAATAGCTGACAAAAATGGGTTCACAAATAATGAGACTTTTAAGGTAAGGATAAAGCCGACATAGTTGCTTTTTTTAAAGTTTCTTGAATTTTAACAACCCTGTTGTCAGTAGTTTTATAGTTCCATTTCTACCATTTCTGCTCGTGCTCCAAATCGTATGGGTAAGGTACTGGTTCCAATCCCCTTTGAGATGTACATTTTTGGTTCAGATTCTTTATACCATCCTTTTAAATACCTTCCGCTACCTTGAGGTTTAAACGGGACAATTCCAAAAAATGTAATTTGTCCGCCATGGGTATGACCAGAAAGGACTAAATCAATATTTAAATCTCCTTTTTGCTTTGTAATTATATCTCTGTGTTCCGGACAATGCGATAAAACAATATTGGTTTCGGTTTTTTTTAGATTCTTAATAGCTTTACCGAAATTGGCATTTCCTCCAACAAAATCATCAATTCCGATTATTGATATTTCACGATTTTTTATTGAAATAGTTCTGTTTTCGTTTATTAATAACTCACAATTATTTTGAGAATAGATGTCTTTAAGTTTTGTTAGATTTACATTACCCCAATACTCCCAATTCCCTGTAATTGCGTACTTTTTAATAGATTTATCGAGGAGTTCAAGAAATTCATTTAGAGGTATAAGTTGGTCTGTTGTATTAAGAGCATCTCCTGTGATAAATATTAAATCTGGTTTTATTGTATTTATTTTTTTCGCAATAGATTTGTGAAAGTATCTTAATTGGTCAATATGCAAATCAGAGATTTGAACGATTTTTATTTTGTTCTCATCAGATTTTGAGATGTCAAAATAGTTCCATTCAATGATATATTTCTCAAACCAGAACGCATCTAAAAATATGAATCCAATTGTGGTTAATATTGCTCCTTTTATAAATTTTCTTCTAGTTAAGTTTTTCATTTTAAATTATGGGCAACTAGAGTCTGTAAACAAATTCTATTTAGAAATGTAAATATAGTTCGAAATCTTTTTTAAAATGCCATGAATAAAGTTTTAAACTGTAGAAATGAATTACAACATTTAATTTTTTTAAATTTCAATGTTTTGTTTTTCATTGCAATAACGGTTAACAAGACTGTGTTATTAGACTACACAAACAGATGTGAGAAATAGATTTTTTAAAGTTAAAGCCGATTAATGAAAAACAGTAAAAAAATGAAATAAATTGTCTGAACAATTTTTAAAGTTAATTTGTAAAATTTCATAGGGCAGAATTGTATTCGTCACTTTTATTCATTCTGCCGATCAAAAGTAAAATAACTATATAAAATACGTGTTTTTAAACGATTTTTACATTATATTAACAATACCTCTAAGTTGGACTTATAAATTTACTTACCCAAGTCTAAATCTACTTAATCTATGGAGCAATTCTCTAAAATGCAACTCATGGTCATAATAGTGGTCTTAATGTTATTTTTTTGTTATACAGAGGGTTTTGACGATAACGTAAAAACCTCAGTTGTTAGTTCAATTGACAATATAAGTGATTGTGCGAATATTAACGGTCAATCAGGATGTAAAGTTATTCCTAATGATTTTGATTGGACCAATATTCCCGATAATTATGCTGATAGTATTTGGGAAATTAAGTTTGATTTCGATTTAGGTGACGCATCCATTACGCTACCCGATAATGTTACGCTCAAATTTTCAGGAGGTCTCCTTAAGAATTACACATCTATTTCAGGAGCAAACACTAGAATAGATGCAGGATTAGTTGGCAGTTTTGATGGGTCTGGTAGTTTATCCGGAACTTGGAATTTAGAAAGTGTATATCCGGAATGGTTTGGTGCCCTTGGCGATGGCACTGCTTATGACGCTCATGCATTTATTAAAGCAGTTGGTTTTTTAAAATCGATGAATGGTGGTAATTTGATACTTACTTCAGAAAAAGATTACATTATTGATAAAGAAATCTTACTTACCAGTAATATTAGTATTTTAGGTAATGGTGCAACAATAAGCGTAAATCCTGCTAATTGGCAAGCAGTCAACTCTGGATTTTATGCAATTTTTGCGACTCTACATGTTTCCGATAAGCCTTTTGCTGCTCCTGGTTTTGAGTTGGGGAACGGTATTATTAAGTTCAGGAATATTGTAATAGACAATGTGACCTTTAACTTAAACAGAGACGCGACCGATGCTTTTTTTCAAGCTAATAAGTTGCACTTTTCTTTTAATGCCGTAAGATTAACAGATGCTCAAGACTCGGGCATACAGAATTGTACGTTTATAGATGGGCAGAATTCAACACATTACAGCATCATGCCTGTTTGTGCTATAGAAAAATCAATTAACTGTTTCTATAAAAACAATAATTCTATTAATTCTACACCTATTAATGTAAGTTATGGTACAAATTGTATCGTGGATAATAATGTGTTCGATACAACTGTAAGTACGGCTATTGAAATCTACTTGGGAGAGCACCATAAAGTAACCAATAACACGATAGGGACACAATGGTTTGACGCAAGTACTATTGGTTGCAGTGCCAATTATGCATATATAGGTGATAATAGAATTAAAGCATCTAATGCCTTTGGTATCACCATGGGGCATCCTTTTGATGAAATTAATTATCCGGGCTTACCTTTTGATTCGAGTTATTCGGTAGTGGAAAATAATCATATTACAGGAGGCCCTGTTAAATTTAATGCCGACGGAACGCCAACAGGTAATTCAATTCTTACAGGAAGAATAGGAATTGCTGTACCAAATGGTAAACATGTAAAAATATTGAATAACCTAATTGAAGATTTGTATCGAGACACAGCATACCGCAATGACAATGCCGCTATAGTAATAGGAGGTTCAACGACTGACCAAACGCTATTTGATAATTTAATAATTGATGGTAATACAATTAAAGGTGCTACAGTGGGCATCCAAGTCAGAGATCACATTAATGTCACTATTTCTGATAATCATATTGAGAATGTGTTTAGAGGTATTTATGGAGAAGCTACCGTTGAAAGTTCACCAACAGGTAAAATGATAGTTGACGGTAATACTATTAAAAATTCTGGTGAAGCCTTATTCTTAAATTGCCCGGAAAATATAGTAACAAATAATAAAATAATTGAAACCGATGTTTTTGGGTATTTATATTATGGTCATTACGTCTTTAATAACAATATAATAAAAGAAGCCAAAGTAGGCCCTCATTCGCATCATCCTCTAAGTTTTACGATGAAGCATAATTATTTTTACAACACAGTTCCACTAGGTGATATATCAACAGGCAGCATCATGACTATGAGAGCACCTCAAATGGCACTGGAGAATTTGATTATTGAAGGAAATACAATAGATTATCCGGTCAATGGGACCCCTACAACCTGGGTGGTTAGAGCATATGAGCTACAGGGCTATGTGGGGTCGCAATATTTTAATTCAACAATGCAATAGCTCAATTTGTTGATGCTAACATGCAATGCTTATTTAGTTAAATAGTAATTACCTATAAGCAGATCATCTAATCCGGTGGAATAAAAACAACGAATGGCGTCTTTTGGAGATTCCACCACAGGTTCGCCCTGAATATTGAAACTAGTGTTTAAAACTACCGGAACCCCTGTTTTTTCTCCTAATTTTTTAATTAAATCGTAATACCTTGGATTTAATGCTCTGGTTACCGTTTGCAATCGGGCACTGCCATCTACATGCGTCACAGCCGGAATAATTCTTTGTTTGTCCTTTAAAACATTACAAACTTTTAGCATAAATGGGGCTTCAACTTCTAAATCAAAATAATCATTTTTTGCTTCTAAAATTGTTGAAGGAGCAAAAGGGCGATAGGCTTCTCTAAATTTTACTTCAGAATTAATTTTGTCTTTCATATCAGGAAAGCAAGGGTTTGCTAAAATGCTGCGATTGCCTAAAGCTCTCGGTCCAATCTCCATCTTTCCTTGAAACCAACCTATTATTTTACCCTTTTCCAGTAAAGAAGCGGCCTTTTCAGAAATATCTTCAATAAATTCGTAATTCAATTTGGCACCTTTTAAAACGCTTTCTATTTCTTCGTTGGTATAATAGGTACCAACATAGGGGTCTAAATGAACAAAATTCCTAGGGTTTTTTAAGATACCATTGTATAAGTAATAAGCAGCTCCTATGGCTGTGCCGTTATCTCCGGCTGCGGGCATTACATAGATATCTTTAAATTTACTTTCGCGCACAATTCTGCCATTCATCACGCTATTTAATGATACACCACCAGAAACAACAAGGTATTCAGCCTTCGTTTTTTTGTATAACACATCACATATTTCCAGAACCCTATCTTCTAATACTCGCTGGAAAGCTGCCGCCATATCCATGTGGCGTTGTGTAAATTCTTCATCAGGTTTTCTGCGTTGTCCAAATTTTTCATAAAACTTGGGTGAAAGTCGCTCCAAACTTAAGTTCTGAAAATTGAAATAACTAAGATCAAAATGTAATTGTCCATTTTCGTCTACGCGAACCAATTTTGCAATATCCTCTTTATATACTTCGGGGTTACCCATTGGAGCCAAACCCATGGTCTTGCCCTCATCATAATAGGGTTTAAAACCGCAATAATAAGTAATAGCTACATAAAATGAACCAAGGGAATGTGGAATGAAACTCTCTCCTAAAACCGCTATCTCATTACCTTTGCCATGTCCTAACCAGGTTGTAGCCCATTCGCCCGAACCATCAACGCCTAATAAAGCAGCTTCTTTAAAGGGAGAAACAAAAAAAGATCCTGGAGCGTGACAGTTGTGATGCGGAATAAAATGAACCTTTGGTCCCTTCTTCTTTGAAACAAAATATTTTTTATACCAATTCCAAAAATTTTTCTGTTTAACAAGCCCATGAATAATTTCAGTACTAACAAACGACTTAAGTATAGATATAGATTTTATATTGAAAGCCCAATACCTTAGTTTTTTTCCGGAATTATGTGTGGGTTTAATAGATACTGCTATGTGGTCTATATCGCTATAACTCAATTTTGCGATTTTAAGACAACGATCAATAGCCATATATGGAAATACTGTGGTATGTTTATCCCTGTTTAGGCGCTCTTCTTCTATAGCGGCTACTAATTCCCCATTTACAACTATGCACGCTGTTGAGTCGTGGTAATAATAATTTAGTCCTAATATAATCATCTGAGAAAGTTATGTCTTATCATCTTAACAAAAACGAATATAAGAATTAAAAAATTTAGTGCTTAGCGGTATAGCCATATGTATAAATTACATTTTGTGATATATACATAACTCGTTCTGCACACTTTTTGTTGCAGGCTGGTTTTATATAAATATATGAGATCCTTAAAACGGTCTAGCCAATTAGGGATTTTTAAAACAGCTTATTGTTTTTCACATTTTACCAGAACTTGCCAATACAATGGTCTTAGAAAAGGCAGGTGCCATAAAAGGCTATCAATTGGGGTAAATATTCTATCGGTTATCTTAAAAAGGGTTTTGTATCCTTTGATACTAAAAAATTGGCAAGCAGAACTTAAAAATAGATATTCATCTTTTTCCATGTTGCCAAATATTTTTTTCATTAATCTAAGATCGCTTGGTACTAAAGGGTGTTCCGTCGGAGTTCTATCGTCTTTATAGCTATTTCTAATAAATATGCGACCAAATTCAACAAAAGGATTGTGTTTTTGAGGTTCAACAAATAAAACAAATCCACTTGGTTTTAAACAACGATGAGCACCTATAAGAAATGCATTTATATCTTGCAAATGGTGAATGGTTCTATAACCTAAAATGATATCGAAAGTGTTATCTTCGAATTCAAGATTTTGAGCATCCATTATACGAAAGTCTACTTCTAAATCATTTTTTTGAGCCCTGTATTTGCACCCTTTAATTAAATTTGGCGAAATATCGATACTTGTAACAATGGCTCCTTTTTGTGCTAGATTAAGTGCCGCATTACCAAAACCGGAGCCAATGTCTAATATTTTTTTACCCTTTACAGAACCAAGCATTTTCACAAAGCGCTCTTCAATTTTAGCATGGCTTATACTTTCAGTATCATAACTTAATCGCTCCTCTAAGGGTGTATCCCAGTCTAATTTATTTGCGTAATTGTCATGAAATTCTTTTTCTATTTCAAGAAATTCATTGTGTGGAATTGGTTCTTTATTCATAATTTTTGTGTTTAAAGTGATCGATTAATTTTTTCATAATCGGCTAAATTTGAAACAAATATCGCCTTTATTTTGCGTTGTTTCAGATAATAGCGGTTATTTCCCATTCAATCTGTTATAAACAAACCTCCAAATATTATAACTGAATTTTTCTAACTGTTTTCCAATCTATTTGGTTATTTGCCATTTCAATATCTATAAATTCGAAATCAGAAGTCCAGTTTTTTAGCTTTTCTTCTGTCCTCTTTAAGCCAACATAGGTTTTAAATTTTCTTTGAGGCGATAGCCCTTTAACAATGGGCTGTTCGGGATCAAAATCTCTCGGATGAAAATAAGACATTACATAATCTGATTTTTGAGTCCATTCTTTAATACATTTATAAGGAAAAAATCTGAAATAACCGCCACCTGAGAATATCATTGGTTTAAATAATATTGGAAAAGTATTTATAGGAAATTCTTTTAATTGAGTGCCGTTATACTGTAATATTGAAGGTTTTGCACTACCATAAGAGGGTAAGCCACCATGTGCTCTCTCTGCAGGAAAAACTGAGGAATCAATTTCAATACCAAGCTCAAATAATATCTCAAAGGCCCATTTGTTTTTTTCTTTAATTGAAAAACCGGGTGCACGAAACATTTTTACTTTTTTACCTGAGATATCTTCCAATGACTTAATAGATCTCTCCACATCCGCTTGAAATGCTTGTTTACTCTGCTCATAAACTAATTGATGCGATGTGGTGTGGCTGCCAATTTCGTAACCTCTATCACAGATTTCTCTAACTACTTCAGGATATTTCTCAGCTATCCAACCCAATACGAAAAAAGAAGCTTTGGTATTTGTTGCATCTAATATATTGAAAACACGTTCCATGTTTTGATGTATACGAACCTCATAATTTCCCCACTGACTATTTGTTTTAGTGGATGGATTATCTAATAGATGGAACCATTCTTCGATATCAAAGGTTAGAATATGCATCAATAAAATCTTTTTCCATTGGTTAAAAATTCTTTAACATCACTTCTGGTGGGAAAAGAATAATATGTTTTTTGAGAGGCATCGTTGTTAATTAAAACCACCTTATCCTTATAAATAAGATCTACTGCTTTTGCAATGGCCTCCATTCCTATTTTTTTTGTATGAACAATCAACTCTTCTTGAGATCTATTGCCAATTTCAACTTTTTCTTGTACAACAATGGGGCCGCTATCAATACCTTCGTCAACCTGAAAAACTGACACGCCCGTAAATTTTTCATTATTTTTAAGCACCCAAAATGTTGGCATTAAACCTCTGTATTTAGGCAATAGCGCAGTATGAAGGTTTAAACAACCTTTTGGAGCTAGATTAATAATTTGATTTTTGAAAATTTGATTCCCTAAAATTGAAATGAGCAGGTCTGGTTTAAAACTTTTAATTTTTTCAATGGAGTCTTGATGGTTTATATGTTTGTCGAGACTAATTTCAGAAATTGAATTTACACTCAAGAATCTTTTGATATTCTTACTTTTATCAAATTTATTTTTTACAAACTTGAAACCGTAATGCATAAAAAAAGCAAATCCGAAAACATGAAGGGTCTTTTTTGCTTTTTCAAAAAAAGTTTCTTTCTTGCCAAAAGGTGAAACATCATTAACAACACAACCCACTATTTGAGAATGTTTGGGTAAAATATCTATTAAATAGTTGAGACTATCTATTAGATAAAATGGTTCGTTTTGTGTTATAATAACTATTCTCATTATTATTTCTTGAGATTTTTTTTCTCTTCTTTAATTAATTTAGGCGTCATTTTTAAATAAGTCCAATTTCTCTTGAAATTTTTAGAAGGTTCTTGATAAATTCTGTAAAGCCATTCTAATTTAAAGTGAATAAATATTTTAGGGGCTCTTTTTTGACCGGGCAATCCAGAATAAAAATTAAAAATGGCACCAAATCCAAACATTACACCACTATTGATGTATGGTAAAAGGTTATACATGAACTCTTCTTGTTTTGGAGCACCTAAACTCACCCAAATGATATCGGGTGAATATTTATTGATATTATTTGCTATTTCTTGGTAATCAAAATCTTCCACTTTTTTAAACGGAAGCGTTACAAATTGCATATCATTAACTTTTGGATCAATAGCTGATAGACTATTTTTTAAATGACTTAATACTTCCGGGGTATTTCCTAAGAAGTATTGCGAGTATGTTTTTTTCTTTATGTAGTTAATGAAAAGATCCGCTCCAATGTAGGTGCCAAATGTTTTATGATGAGCCCAACCAATCGTTTTGGCAACAAAAGCCCCATCGCAGATATTTACTAAAGCGTTATTAACTATTTTTTGATAATGTGGGTCTAAATTGGCCGTTGCCATCACATTTCTTTCAACAGAACAAACGTATCCTTTTCCTTTATTAACGATTGTATCGTGAATTATTTGATCTACTTTGTTGCAATCAAATTCTAATTTTACGTTGAAATAAGTGCCTTCGTTCATAATTATATGGCTATGCCCCAGTATATAAAATCTATTGCCGTTATAGCTTGTAAAGAATGGATTGAATCTTTCGGGATCTTAATAAAGGTGTCTTTTTCACAAAAATGATCCACATTATTAATGGTAATTTTTGCTTCTCCTTTTAAAAAAAAATAAAACTCCTCCATGGTTGGATGTACATGATTATCTACAAATTCACCTTCTAACAAAGAACCTATCGCAGCCTGGGTTAGCATAGATTCACATTCAGATCCATTTAGCAAAATTCTTTTTTCTCCAATTGCGTGCGATGTGGATTCTGCCACGATGCTTTTGAGATTTTTATGTATGACTTCCTTCACTTTCAATGCGTTTTTCAATCCAATTAAATTGTTGTTCTAATCCGCTTCTTAGATTAACTAATGGTTCCCAACCCAAAATGCTTTGTGCTTTTGAATAGTCAGCGCTTCTAGCTTTATCGCCTTCAGGTTTGGATGTGTCAAAAACTATATCTATTTGCTTGCCAGAAATTTGTACTACAGTTTCTGCTATTTCTTTGATAGAAGTACAAATAGATGGGCCTATTTGTATGATGCCTTTTCCTAATCCTTTGTCTTTTGTTAAACATAGCGCATTCACCACGTCATTAACATGAATAAACGCCCGGCCTTGTTCGCCACTTCCCCAAACGATGAAATCTTCATTTGGAAAATTAATCGCTTTTCTAATTAAGGCAGGTATAACCTGACTCCGTTCACCAAAATCACATGGAGACCCATAAACATTGTGTAACATTAATACCGAACATGGAATGCCGGTTTCTTTTTCTAACAGCTCTGTTTCATATTGCCCCATTAATTTACTCCAACCATAGGCAGACTCGGGGTGGGCAGGATAAAGTTCTTCCTCTCTTAACGGAATAACTTCTAATGAATTTTGCCGCGTTAAAGGAAAACTACAGGCAGTTCCTACATAAATAAAACCTTTAACTTTTTTTCCTGAATGCCTTACAGATGTAATCACATTTGAGTTGATTAAATTATTCTGTCTAAAAAGGCTACCCTGATTACTAAATACATAATCTATACCAGCAACGATATCTGCTAAATGATATACAATTTCAATATCGTCTAACAAATCATCACAACTGCCCGAGATCGATAAATCTCTGTTATAGAAATCTTTGTCGAAATCAATAATGGGCTTGTTATCTTCGTGTAAATAATCAAGTTTCCCTCGCCATAAATTATCTACAATCTTAACCTGATGGCCCTCTTTAATCAATCTTTTAGCTAAATTTGAGCCTATCATTCCGGCTCCACCAGTTATTAAGATTTTACTTGATGTTTTCTGTGTCATAATTTTCTAAAATTGATTTTAAGTTCCCCGAAACTTTATAGAACTTAGAATAAATTACATGATTTCAACAAAATGTTGCTATTCTTCGCTTGTAGCAAATTTTGATTTCAACTTTTTTGATTTGGATGGTCTATTGAATTTTGACATTCTGTAAACGAACAACATTTGAATGTCAAAAATATTAAGGTTGGTAAAGACGAATTAAAAAATAGTTTATTCATGATTGGAATTCGTTAATCTTACTGGATATAAACAATAGAATCCAATACAAGAATATATTACATTCCAAATCTAAAGAATATATGAAGAACTTTAAGATCTAGTGCCACTACAAAAAACATACAGTAAAAATTGTTGCACTTTTTTAGTTAAAACAGAAAAAAAGTCAGATAAAATACATTTCAAAATTTAATTTTTGGGCTGATTGGCAAAAATTAACGGATAAACGGCTTAAATATTAACAGTTTTAAAATATTATAACTTAAATACACTGTTAATTAGACTCTAAAGAAAATTTGAGTAGTGCTTTTGTATAGGTATTTTAATTATATGTATTCTTTTTTATAAGAATTTACCATGTATCTTCTTAATTTGTTTTCTTGCTCAATTTAAATAAATTACAATTGTTTTATTCAAAAACACGTGAGCAATCTATTATTTAAAACAGTAATAGATTGTAAGCTATATATTTACAGTTACTTATGGATTAAGATTTTGTTTTATATTGAATTCCTTCTCATAATGAGAAATATTTCTTCGTAATTCTAATTTATATTCTAGCCTTCTATTTCTGCCAACTTGATGATTGGCGAAGTTGCTTACATTAACATCATTTACAATGTAAATTGTTGTGGCGAAAGGAATATAACCGTGACTCCATTTCTTAATTTTAACTAACTTATGGTATATATCACTGTGATGTGGGGTAAACGGACATTTATCAACGTTATTAAGTAAATAACCTTCGTCATTATATGGCAATTGATTTATATCTAGATATATCACAAAACAGCTGCCACAGGTTCTTTCAAGGCGTCTTGCCTTTTTCAAATAAGTATTTCCCTCAAAATAAATATAACCGAATCTTGATGTGTAAACAAGCTTCTTCGCCTTATTGGCAACGAAATCTGCTATTTTATTTGAAATTAAATCATCGCTATCTACATTCATGAAATAGCATCCTTCTAGCTTTTGTTCAATTAAATAGTTGCGAGCAGCCTTTTGGCATGCATATATTTTGGTATCTTTATCCCACATCATATCCAAATAGGTAATTGGGATTTTAATATTCATAATGATAAATTGCACTCTGTCATCATACGTTTTATTGAGATTGGGAATTTGATGGCAAGCTACAAATATCTTGAAATTGGGATTGGTTTGGTTATAGACAGATTCTAAGGTTCTATTGAAAAGTAATGATACCTTATTCCAATCTTTAGAGACTTCTTTCGACCTTAATGGAATACAAAAAATGAGCATAAATATGTTGATTTTATTTGTTGTGATGAACCTAATTTAGGTTAATATATTCCGATTATTCTTCGGTGTCATAATCTTCTATAAATGAAAATTTGGTTTTATTAATGATTCTTGTGCCGCGGTACTTTGAATATTTATTCATGATATGATGCGATAAAAATGTTACGTAATGTTGGTATAAGTATTCGCGATACATACCAACCGGAAGATACCGTTTAACATCTGCTTCGTAAAAATGTTTGTCTTTAATGAAAATTCTATTATTTTCGTCGGCATCCAAGTCTCTGGTCCAAGAATGGTCGGCACCGTAAAGAAGTACCTTTTTGTAACCCTTGTTAATTGCACACATGATAGCTTGCGTCATCACATTACGTAAATAGGGCATTCCTAAATTGTGTTTATAAAGGAAAAATGTAATATTTGAAAACCCAACTATTCTCGTATAATTAAAAAATACGATTTTTAAATTGGGGTTAGCGGTGAAAATGGAATGGTATTTTTTTGGACACAAATTTTTTGGAAGAAATAAAATCATTTCCCAATCGGTGTTTAACAAACCATCAACAACTACATCATATTCACTCCATTTAGAATCAAAAATTATAGGATCTAATAAAATATAGTATTTAGGTTTTATTACTTTGTAGAAGGGTGATTTGCACATTGTATTAATAACAATCACATCATTTTCACAAAATAATTCTATATTTTTATCAAGTTCTGCTTTTAATGAAGGCCCATTGCCCAATATGTAACAGGTGTCATTCTTTTTATTGATATCAAGTTTTTTAAACTTTCGGGCCGTTGAAAATGAGCTCAAGAATAAAACCGATAACAACGAAATAATAGTATCAAATGACTCCTTTGAGAGTGTGTATAGTTTTTTAAAGATTCTTGCTTTTAACATTGTTTATAAATTTCTTGCATGCCGTGGGGTAATTAATTTGTGTGGTTATAATTTTACTTTGAAAGAATCTTTATTCTCTAATCCTAAAATAATCTGGAAATTTATCAGAAAAAACGTTTTCATACGGTACGCATCCTCTGGTACCTGTATTTGTTACTACATCTCTCACAAAAAACAGAAATAATCCTAAAACCATTACCATCATGATAGTTCTAGCTTTTTCAATTTTTAATAATATTGGAATTGAAAGTGTCATGGTAAATATAAAATAAAAACTTATTCTCATAATGTTAAGCGCACCACTTGCCAGAATAAAAATAATGGCCCCAACGAAAAGAAAATTAATTAATACCCGTTGTTTATCAGGCAGAAAATAGATGATGGTACTCCAAACAAGACTATAAAAAAATATCCTAAACTTGTAGCCCCATGAAACCAGTTGAACATAAGAGAATTTATCTGTTTTAGCTTCCCAGTAGGGTATTAAAGCGATCGCTTTTTCAAATACAACACTTGCTGCATTGGAGAGTGCTAATGCGAGAATAATAACAATATAAATAAGTTTTTGCGGTTTGACTTTGTCAGCAAAGTAAAATGGTAAAAGTAAAAGGGCAGAATAATGTGCAGTAGCAGCTAAAAGCACAAATAACAAATACTTCGGAAAATTATTTTCTTTAATATACTTAATCGCATATATTATTATTGAAATTGAAACTGCTTGTCGCACCTGATCCCAATAGATAAATAATAGCCCGCTAATAAAAAAAATCAAAATTCCGAAAAGATGACTGTCATTGTCTTCGAAGGCCTTATATAGAAAAAATAAACTGATAATAAAATGAATTCCAAGAACCCATAAATAGGGATAAGTAGTGTCTTTGAATACAATTGTTAACAGGGTAATTAAAGGCTCTTTACTATCATCACCAAAAGGGATATTAGATTCAAATTTATACGCTATATGTCTAATTATTTCCGTGTAAGTTTGGTAATCATTACCGATATCAAATCTAAGTACCGATATTACTATTAAAATTAAGTAAGCACCGTAAATTCCAAGTTTGGTATTATTGTTATTAGACCAATTAATGAGGCCTAAACAAACAAACATTACCATTAAATAGAATAAAAGACTAGTTATCATATTATAGAAACCATTTTACAAAAAAACTCACTTAACAAAAGAAAACCTAATATTTACACCCCTTTTATATTTGAGCGAATAAAATTTACCAAAAAATTATTTATAAATGCGCGTTCATTTTTATTAATACCTATAAAGTATATAATTAGTCCAGTAATTATTATTGAAGCCGAAGCAGCATAAATGAATCCTGAAATGCCTGTGTTGAAATATTGTTTTATTAAAATGGAAAGTCCAAAAGCAGGGACAGATACTATAAGAAATTTAAATACCACACTGGTAAAATATGTCCAAGAAGGGAAATTAACAAGATAACTTACATAAATGGTTCTCAAAACGGCTGAAATAAAATTTAATCCAACTCTCGTAAGCAAAACCCAGTAAGGTTCCCAGCCAATTTTTAACAAATACCAAGATACGGGAACATTCAAAATCAGCAAAGCACTCAGCCATATATGATATACTTTAATTTTGCCTGTTGCAAAAATAAGTGTGCTTAAAGGAGCTTGAATAACATCAATTACTTGATATATAATCATTAATTGACAAAAAACAACCGCATATTCTGGTACGTCTTTTAGCCAAAGGTTTAAAATCATCTCGGTATTTTGCAAAAAAGGAATAGCAATGAGTAACACTAAATAAGAAGAATACGACGAAGCTCTTATGATCAATTTATTCATGCTTTCGTTTTCTCCTCTGGAATAATTTTTAATTATTTGAGGATTAAATGCCACAAGAAGATTATACGAAAATGTAGATACCGCAGTACTTACCTGCGTAGCTATTCCAAACGCTGCGTTTGCTACTACACCAGAAAATAAGTTTAATAAAATATTACCACCCTGCAAAGCTCCAATATTGGCAGTTGCACCAATCATCGACCAACCTGAGAAGCTGGTTAATTGCATGAATAGTTTTTTATCCCACTGAAATATGTATTTAGAACTTTCGAATTTTCTGTTGCAGTATAACTTATACATGAAAGTACTTAAAAGTGGTACCAAAAACATTAATCCGCCGTAGAGACTTAATTTGTCAATATCAATAATAGGTAACAAAAAGACGACTCCTAACTTAAGGCCAGTCTCAATAATGCTGACTATGGCAAAAAAAGACATCTCCTCATAAGCAACTACCATGGCATTATAAGGAACCCGTAAAATATTAATGATAAAAGTAAAAACGGAAAATTGAAACACCCAATTTACGGCTATCATCCTATCTTCTGCTATATTGAGCTGTGTATTGACAAACCATAACCCTATGGTTTCTGCTAACACAAGAATAATTAATGAGATCATGAAGTGAGACGTCATTATTAAACTGAAGGTTTTTTTCAGTTGTGCATTATCATTCCTACCAATTTCAAAAGTTATAAAGCGCTGAGAAGCATTTGTTAAGGCCGTATGCAAAAAACCCAATAGCACTATGACGCCACCAACTACATTGTAGATACCGAAGTCTTCAATCCCTAAGTAAATTAATACAATTCTTGCAGTGTATAGAGACACAAGCATGATTATGATCATCCTCATGTATAAAAACATGGTGTTTTTGGCGATACGTTTATTGGATTCGTTCAGCATAAATTATAGCTCTATTCAATACTTTGGGGATGTCATTTTTTGATTATTCATGAAATTATAAACCGCTTAGTTTTATTAAAAAATATGGACAAAGGCGCATTAACTACACTGATTTTAATACAGCTGAATAAGATCTCATCATTTTTTCTGTGGTGAATTTTTCAAGAAACAGTTTACGTGAATTTTCTCCCATTTTCTTCCAGTCGTACTTGTCAAAGCTGCTAAGAAACCCAAATACACCTTCAACGGATGGCTCAATAATGATTCCTGTTTGCCCATCATTAATCATTTCTGGAATTCCCGCGACATTGGTAGATACAATGGGTAACCCTAATCTCATGGCTTCTAATATGGCTATCGGAAATCCTTCTGTAATACTGGGAAGAATAAATAAGTCGCTGTTTTCAAGATATTTATTAACCTGACTAGTTGACCCATGAAAGGTAATATACTTTGAAACACCATATTGCGCTGCCAGCGTTTCTAATTCATTTTTTAGTGGACCTCCGCCTACAATGGAAAAATGAACGTTAGGAATAGAAGAACTGACATTCATTTTATGCAAGGCTTCTACAATAAACCTTTGTCCTTTTCTTTCCATCACTGTACCCACACAACAGATTTCGTAAACATCAGAATTATTAGTTGCTAGATTTTTTTTCAAAGGACTTACCGAAAGTCCGTTGTAAACATAAAATATTTTGTTTTTATCGAACTCCGGGTGAATTTCCATGAAATTTCGACAAGGGTAATCTGCACTAAACCCAAGCATATCGATGTTCTCTAACACATATTGTTCAATTTTTAATAAATATTTATAGAAAATTGATTTTTCAAGTGTTTTATATTCTGTCCTAAGCATTTTATAAGTGTCGCCGTCGTTGTGAACTACAAGCACCACTTTTGCCTTATTATTTTTCCTTTTTTTAAGGTATTTATAACAAGTAAAAAGTTCGTGAAAGAAAACAACATCATCTTTGGGTTTCTTTTTTAAGTAATCTTTTACAATCGTTGAGCGCAAGTAAGGAACAAGCAATCTAATTACGGCACCAATAGCATAATTAACGCCAAAGCTACTAACCATAACGGCGCTCCTGCCGTAAAACCCTTTTTTGGTTTCTTTTTGAACAGAGATTTTTTCATCTTGATTTAAAACATCAGGCGCATAAATAGAAAGTTCAATTCCATTTTCTTTAAAAATTGCTCGTGAATCTGCAAAATTTCGAATGATAGCACTGGCGCCCGTTGGATTAGATAAATTTGCACTATAAATTAATGCTACTTTTTTCATTTTTTTAGTTTTATGTATCACAAGGAATTGCGTACAATTGCAATTATAAAATGTAATCGTTGTTAGTTAAAGGATTTCCTCGATGTAAATCTTTACTGGCTTTCTTTCCCAAAACCTCATGATAGTGTTTTGGATGCATTCCAAATCCGGGTCTAATAGAACGCACATTCGTTTTTGTAATAAGGTCACCTTTTTTTATGTTTTCTACCACGTATAACGATCGGCAAAATTCTTTTCCTTTAAGTTGCTTTTCGGTTAAGGTATAGTCTACAACACCTATAGCGCTCTCGGCCTCTCTTATGGCTTTTACCATGGCAGTAAATTCGGCTTCATTCATCGAAAAAGAAGCATCGGCCCCACCAATAGATCGGTCTAAAATAAAATGCTTTTCAATAATTTTTGCACCCAAAACAGTTGCTACAATTGGAACGGTGCTGCCCATGGTATGATCGGAAAGTCCGCTAATAACATTAAAACGCTCGGCTAGATCTTTAACCATACACATATTGGCTTCATCGATAGGTGCAGGATAACTGGAAGTGCATTTAAGTAATGCTATATCTCTATTTCCCATTCTATAGCACGCTTCTAGGGCTAATTCAATATCTTCTTCATTTGCAATTCCTGTAGATATAATTACCGGTTTACCCTTTGAAGCGACCAATTCAATTAACGGAATGTCTGTAATTTCGAAAGAGGCTATTTTGTAAGCCGGCACCTGTAATGTTTCTAAAAATTCTACTGATGTCGGGTCAAATGGGGATGAAAAACAAATCAATCCTTCTTCTTTGGCGACTTCCATAATTTTTTCATGCCATTCCCATGGTAAATGCGTTGATTTATATAAATCGTGTAAATATTGTCCATCCCACAAGGTACCTTGGGTGATTTTAAAATCGTCATTTTTAGAATCCAAGGTGATGGTATCTGCTGTAAAAGTCTGTAGTTTGATACAATTGGCGCCGGCCCGTTTTGCTGCTTTTACTGTTTCTATAGCCGTTTCAATACTGCCGTTGTGGTTTGCAGACAATTCTGCAATAATAAAAACAGGGGAATTTTGATCAATCGTAAAATTTTCTATTTTCATGTGTTTCTTCTTCTTTCTTAATTGGTATATTCTTCGTAACCTTTATAGAATTTTCTGCCAACAACATTTTTTCTGTTGTCTGATAATTCCAATCCTAAGCGATCTTCAATAGACCATATTAAATCTTCAAATCCAAATAAGTGTCTAAATAATACGGTGCTAGAGAATCTTGGATTTATTTCAAAAATCATTGGTAAACTTTCTGTTAGTCTGAGCTGTACATTGATGCTTCCTACTAAGTCAATTTTTACTGCCAACTCTTCTAGCAGCGATGTAATTGTTTTGTTTTCTACTACCTCGCCATAACCGCTATAACCGCTTAACAGTTCTCTTTTAAAAATTTGAGAACGAATTTCGCCCTTACTGCTTCTAAATAATCCGCAAGTAAACTCTCCATTTTTATCAGTGATATGCTCTTGAACAACATAATCTTCTACATTATTTCTGGTATAAAATGAAAACTCTTCCATACTGTTAATCTTATGGATATCTTTACTACCCGAACCGGTTCTGGATTTTAGAATAACCGGAAATAATTCTAAGGTTTTTAAATCTTGAGCTAGCTGGGTTTTCGGAAATGGAAAGCCTTCAGCTTTTAAAAATTGGGCTGTTTTATATTTATCAAAACCAACTTCCAATGCTTTTGACGATGCGGTGATCATTTTTGCAGAACCAATAGTATCTAAAATATTTTGCTCGGAAAAATACCGTAATTCCGGTTCAGCAATGGGGATTACAATATCAATAGAATTGTTTTTTATAAAGGTTTTTAATTGATGTAAATATGATTCATCAGTAAAGCGCAAGCCAACAGAGAAATTAGGATAAATGAACTGCGCTGCATTTTTATCGGAAATATCAATGCCGTAAAGGGTTTTGGTATAATCTGATTTGAGTAATATTTTACCTAGACTTTGACCAATGTCGCCGCCACAGCCAGTAACTAATATGTTTAAGCCTTTATTCATGTCCTATTAATTTCTGATTAAAACTTTGGTTAAATATTCAATATCTTGATCTTTTTTAGCAATGTCTTTTAGTAAGTTTTCGGTATTGTAATCTGTTGAAAGCATTTGAATACAGCCGTTTTCGGTATTAATGATACACCATGTGGCTTTTCCTCCAGCTTGTCTGGATTGCCCAACAGAACCTGGATTAATTAAAATGCTGTTTTCAGTTTTTATGGTAAAGGCATAATGCGAATGCCCAATGAGTACAAAATCGTGTTCTTTTGAATCGCATTTAGATAGTATCTCTTTTTCACAATCGGGATAAATGTAATAATCGTTAGACCATGGACTTCCGTGACACATTAGTAGTGAAATATTGTCAAATTGCACTGATTTTGTTTCGGGTAAACCTCTTAAAAAAGATAATTGCTCTTCTGTTAACTTATTAAGCGCTTCTTGATGCCCACTTCCATATTTTAAACGAATTGATGCTGCTAAACCTGGATTTGCTATCAAATCTTCCAGTATTTTTTCATGATTACCTTTAATGATATCATAACTCCATTCCGAAATTAATTCTAGTATTTTATCTGGATGATAGTAATAACCTACAATATCACCTAAAATTAATAAATGTTCTACATGTTCCTTTTTTGCCTTTTTTAAGACTACTACTAAGGCATCGTAGTTACCATGAATATCTGAAATAACAGCTATTTTCATATGACAGTATTTAATATTTCTATAGCCACTTCTTTTGGTGATTTTAATTTTCCGTCAACTTTTAAATTTTTAAAATTTGAAACTTCCGGGAAATTGCTCTCTCTTATGTTTTCCTGCATATTTGTATCCATAACACCGGGATCTATATTGAAAAAACGGTGTTTTGGGTATTCGGTTTCTGCAACATTAAAAAACATTTTAATAAATGCTTTTGATGAACAATAGAGCGACCAATGGCTAATGGGACGATTAGCGGCGCCTGAACTAATATTTATAAAGGACAGCTTATTTTGGTTAAAATGTTGCAATAAGTATTTGGTAATTAATATAGTTGATTTAACATTTACTGATAAGGTATGATCTATATTGGTTTCGTCTAAATCTTCAATTTTTGATATTGGTTTGATAATACTTGCATTATTTATAAAATAGATGGCCTCAGTATTAATGAGCTTTTTTAAAATAGTAATTTTTTTATCAATACTATTTTGAGATAGGTCTATATTTAAAAAATAGAAGTTGCTCTCGGCATACGTTTTTTGTACTTCATTTACGCTTCTAGAAATTGAAATAACAAAGTTATTTTGGTCTTCCATCAAAACATTCACAAAGGCACTACCCAAACCTCTATTTGCTCCTGTTATGATGAATATTTTTTTCATGACTTATAACTTATATAGGGTATTAAACTTACAATGAATGATAACATCTTTAAATTCACCATTAAAAAAGCATTGTTCTTTTAAAGTAGCTTCTTTCGTGAACCCTGCATTTTCAATAATTTGATAAATATGCGGCCGTACATCAAATGCATAGGTACAAAGCTTATAAAGGTTTAATTCTCGAAAAGCAATTTGCTCTATTAATTTTAAAAATGTAGTCCAGTGCTTTGTAAAAAATAAAGGTTCTAATTCGGTATTCATGATGAATGAAATTTCAGCATTTTTATCTACCCAATTAATATGTACCAAACCGCCGTATCCAATGCACTTATCGTTTTCAAGGTATGAAAATAATAGTTGAGTTGGTTGCTCTTGTTCAAACAATTTAGCGACAACATTGTTGAAATAATCCTCTTGGTTTTTTTCTGTAAGCGGTTTGTTTTGTCGTAAGTGATAAATTTGTTCGTTTCTCCATTTTAAAATATCCATTCTGTCTTCATACCTTATGGGAACGAGTGCATACTCACCAACAGAAAATTTTTGATTTTTTAAAACAGTATAAGATTTCATCGTTAGGACTTAATTTAATCGTTTAAAACCACCATGGCAAACCGGACCGTCCAAAATGGTGTTGGCATCTATTTCTTGAGATTCGCATTTGGCAATAGTTGCATAAATATCATTTAAGGCATCAAAATATGAATTTAAGTGTGCGTCATTGTGCTCTGTACAAGCATAAAAGTGTGTGCTTGCCAAGAAGCCCTTTTTTAGCATTTCTTGGGTGATAAATGTTTTGTATATGGCTGCATTTGGACTATTAAAGCCATAGGTTGTCATTGCAGGAATACCGGCAATTGCAATTTCCAATTGGTGCGAGCTAGCCAATTTAGCCCAACCCTCTTGCATTTTTCTGCCTGTTTCTGTTATAAGTTCCCATGATTTTATGCGCTCCATAACCTTTAGAGTGGCCAAGGCAGCTGTTGGCCCTATACGTTCGGTCCAAAAGGTGCTACTTATAAAGCTTGTTTGCGCTGCTTCCATTACCGATTGTTTCCCTACTACCGCTGTTAATGCGTATCCATTACCAATGGTTTTGCCAAACATCACCATATCTGGTTCAACGTTAAATTTTTTGAAAATACCTCCAAACGTTTCTCTAAAACCGGAAGAACATTCGTCAAAAACTAATACAATATTTTTACGGGTTGCCAAATCTCTCACTTTTTGAAGAAAATTATCTTCCGGGCCAAAATTTCGTAATACTTCCATTTTAATCACACCAATATTTTGGTTTTCTACAATTTCTACCAACTCCTCGTAATTGTTGTAATGAAAAGGAAACACAGTGTTTTTTAAATTTTTTGGTACACCTTTAGGACTTAATCCCGGTATTAAATGCGCCGACAAATCGTCACCACCATTATGGTTAGCAGACAAGTACCAATCGTGCCAGCCATGGTAACCACAAATAGCTACATTGTCTCTACCTGAAGCAGCGCGGGCTATTCTTATGGCAATAGAGTTAGCTTCACCGCCACTACGTGCAAAACGCACCATGTTAGCCCACGGGTTTATTTCAATTAATTTTTCGGCGAGATATACTTCTTCCGGACAATTGAGCGTGCTCATGTTACCATTTTTAATGGTTTCCATAACGGCGGCATCTACCTCTGCATGACCGTATCCAAGACTGTTGGTACCAATGCCCATAATAGACATGTCTAGCAATTCTTTACCGTCCAAATCCCAAACTTTACAGCCTTTTGATTTAGAAAAATAAGATGGCCAATGATCTGGTAAAAACATTTCTGGCCGTTTTGAAAGTAACATGGTTCCGCCTGGAATTAATGTTTTTGCTTTAATATATAATTCTTGTCCTTTTCCCATTATTGGTCATTTTTTAATGATTTTAGAAAACCTTCGTTTCTTATAATTTGTTTGTTCATTTTGGTAAGATCATTTTTAATCATATAATTGGTGTAATCTAACCAAGTCTTATCTGTACCGAGTTTTTGTATTAAATGTGTAATTAAATCAAAATCTGCTTGCTCATCTACCGTCATTCGAATATTTGAATAATCTTTTTCACACGGATAATTCACAATTTTAAAAGTGTCTGTACCTTTTCCGTTGGCGTTATTTCTAATATAGGGTGTTACGTGCTCGCGTTCTGAATTCAGTTTTGCATTTTTCCAAGCGGTTTCTAATGCTGAAAATTTAAAAACCTCCACATCTTGTCCATCGGGATAATGTTCTATTAAGCCATTTGCAATATAATCATAGTTGTTAGCATGTGCATAGGAAATAATTTCGTCTACCAAACCAGGGTCTAGTAATGGACAATCTGAAGTCACCCTAACAATCCAGTCGGCATTTTCATGCTTTACAGCTTGATAAAATCTATCTAATACATCATTTTCAGAGCCTCTTGAAGCCGCAAATCCCCGTAAAATAGCATTATTGTATATAATTTCGTCGGCTGCTTCAACAGTAGTAGCGACAATTATTTTTGAAACTTTAGTGCATTTTTTTAAGCGCTCTAAGTGAATTTCGAGTAATGATTGACCGTTGACCTCTTTTAAAACCTTGCCAGGTAATCGCGTACTGCCAGATCTGGCTTGTGTTATTAATACCGTTTTTATGTCCATAACGAAGGATTTAAAAGGTCTACATTTTTAACTTTTATTGCATCTAAATCTGCCATTATCTCGGGTGAAATGGTATGATTTAATGCTGTTATATTTTCTTTTAATTGTGATTTAGAATCTACACCAATCAAAACATTATCTATATAATCTTGCTGCGCGCAATAATTTAAGGCGAGCTGCGACATAGCGCAGTTACTTTTAATTTTTATATCGCCAAGTTCCATTAATTCTTTATGCAGCTGTTTTAGTGTGTGATTTTCTGAATTTAAATCTTTAAAAAATAAGCCTTGTAAAAAAGCCGAACGTGTATGAATGGTTTTGCCTTTAGCTTTTGCCTTTTTTAGTATTTCACCACGTAGAGAGTTATTGTCTAAAAGATTAAATGGAATTTGTATAATTTCTATATCATCGTTTAAAATTACAGCTTCAATTTCTGCATTAGTATAAACCGAAACACCAATATGTTTTATTTTATTCTGTGCTTTTAATTCTAATAAAACGTCAAAATTGCTGATGTTTTTCTTGTAACTATCATAACTGTGAAATAACAAAGCGTATAATTGAGGCACCTGCAATTCGGCGAGATATATGGAAACCTTTTCTTTGATTTGTGCATCAAAATGATGTGGTAATTTGGTGATAATTTCAAAAGTTTTTTCGGGATGGTTTTTGTGAAACGCTCCTATAACTTGATGTGCATCACCATAAGCTTCAGCAGAATCTAAAATACTAATACCATTGTCAAAAGCGCATTCTAAAATTTCAAAACTATCCTCTAAGGATACTTTTCCACTTGAATTATTAATACCATAATTCAAGCCCATTTGAACGGTTCCGAGAATAAATTTATTTGTTGAAATTTTAGGCATGTATCGACATTCTTAATGAATTACTTATTTTGTTGTTATAGACCTTAGTTCCTTGAATGACCTCGTCTATTTTAAAACCTAATTTTTTATACAAGTTAACGGCGCTTACATTATCTTCAATTACACCAAGTGTTATTTTTGTGAGTTCAAGTTCATCAAAACAATAGTTTATAATTCTTATAGTGGCCTCACTTGCGTAACCTTTTCCCCAATTTGATTTATCTCCAATTAAAATGCCGTATTCTCCCGATTTTGTTTCAAAATTTATTGGGTCAATTTTTATATTTCCGATATGTTTATTTGAGTCTTTCAGATGAATAGCCCAAAAAAAAGTGGCTTTATTGTACTGTTGCTCAATATAAGATTTTAATAAATCTAAGGTATAATTCCCTCTGGTTTCTAGATATCTGTTGACTTCAGAATCATTAATCCAACTAACGTAATCTTCTGAAATGTGCTCAGACGATACTCTTTTATAAGTTAAACGTTCAGATTCAATATCAATATTTTTCACTGTAGAACGTATTTATTTCATTGATAACATAAGCTTGTTCATCATCAGTTAATGTTGGGTACATTGGTAAACTTATACAGTGTTTATAATAGTTTTCGGCATAGGGAAAATCACCTTCTTTCCAACCAAACTGTTTGTAATACGGCATTAAATGACAAGGGATATAATGAATTTGGGCATAAATGTTTTTATTTCGCAAATAGTTATATAATCCCAATCGGTCTTCAACTTCTATAACATAAAGGTGATAGGCATGACCTTCAACAACACTAGATTGTCCCTTTATGTAGGCTTTATCCTTTAATGCATCAAAGTACTTAGCGGCAATTTCCCTTCTGCGAGAAATACCTTTATTTGCTCGAGACAACTGACTTAACCCTAAGGCCGCTTGAAAATCGGTGAGGCGATAGTTAAAGCCTAAATTTTGCATTTCCATATACCATCCTGGATATTGTTCGTCTCCGCCTGCCAATTCAACCGTGTTGGTATATAAATCATTATTTTTTACTATTCCGTGGGTACGTAATTGCAATAACTTTTCATACAGATTTTTGTCGTTAGTAGAAATCATCCCGCCTTCCCCTGAAGCTATGTGTTTTACCGGATGAAATGAAAAAATAGCTAAGTCTGCAAAATTTCCATTGCCGCAATTTTGGGTATTGCCATGGGAGTCTTTAAATGAACCACCTGGTGAATGGCAAGAGTCTTCTATAATCCAGAGATCATACTCGTCGGCTAGTTCTCTGAAGGCTTCGAGATTATTCGCTCTACCGGCGAAATCAACAGGAATAATACCTTTATATGTTCCTTTGGGAGCGCTCTCTAACAGGGTGCGTACTTTATTAATATCTAACAAATAAGTTTCCGGGTCAATATCAGAAAATACCACTTCACCACCACAGTAGCGAATACAATTCGCCGAAGCAGCAAACGTAATAGGTGTAGTTATTACTTTATCGCCAGTTTCTACGCCCAATGCAAGTGTGCATAAATGCAGTGCTGCGGTACCATTAGATAAAGCAACCGCATATTTACTCCCAATATAATTAGCAAAAGCTTCTTCGAACTGTGCTATTTTTGGGCCTTGTGTTAAATAATCAGATTGAAGTGTTTCTATAACTGCCTGAATATCTTCTTCAGAAATATGTTGTCGGCCGTAAGGAATTGCCTTCATAATTAGATTTTAAAGTTAGGGTCTAGATGTTCTTTTATCAAAGACCTTAATGAATCAACTGTTTCCCATTCCGAATTGGTTCCGGAGTTGTAGGCAAATCCTTCAGGGACGAGTTTTGCATTGAAGACCGAAATAAATTCATTTACATTCCAGAAGGGTGTTTGTGGCAGAATAACAAAATACTTACCCAAATCGTAGGTGAAAAAAGCATCTGATGAGGTAATCATTTCTTCATGGATTTTTTCACCAGGTCTAATGCCTACAACTTTATGTTCACAACCTGGGCCGATGGCCTCAGCAACGTCTGTTATTTTGTATGAAGGGATTTTAGGGATGAAAATTTCACCACCCCAAGCA
Source organism: Paucihalobacter ruber (assembly GCF_006494535.1). Classification (GTDB taxonomy): domain Bacteria; phylum Bacteroidota; class Bacteroidia; order Flavobacteriales; family Flavobacteriaceae; genus Paucihalobacter; species Paucihalobacter ruber. The sequence continues at coordinate 767,164 of NZ_VHIQ01000001.1, read as the reverse complement.
GATTTCATAGCGTGTAAAACCATATCAACACCACCTTGAAGCGAGATGTTAAATCTGGTCATAGATTTGACGGTTATTGGAAGTACACCTTCGGAACGTTTGTTTAAGAAAAATGGAATTACTGAACCATTTGAGCCCATGACGTTACCATAACGCACCACCGAAAATTTAATGTTGCGCTTACCTTTTATATTGTTAGCCGCAACAAATAATTTGTCTGAGGTTAATTTTGTCGCACCGTATAAATTGATAGGAGCACAAGCTTTATCTGTTGATAAAGCCACCACATTTTCAACGCCGGTTTGCAAGGCAGCTTGAATCACATTTTCTGCACCTCCAATATTTGTTTTAACGCATTCGTCAGGATTGTATTCTGCAATGTGTACGTGTTTCATTGCTGCCGCATGAATCACATAATCTATCCCCGAAAAGGCTCTAACCAATCTTTCTCTGTCTCTAACATCTCCGATAAAAAACCGAATTTGAGGATACTGCGAAACCGGATAGTCTTGAGCCATTTGATATTGCTTTTGCTCATCTCTTGAAAAAATAACGAGTCGTTTTACGTCAGGCCATTTTTGAAGAATAGTACTTGTTAACGCTTTTCCTAGAGAGCCAGTGCCACCTGTTATTAATATTGATTTGTTATTTAGCATTGTATGAAATAATAATTAGTGGTTTGAAATATGAAACCCCTTCATTTTAAAATAATTAGGATTTTTCCGAAAAAGGCATGATTAAAGTTATAAAAATATTCTAACATGCCTGAAATTTCTAGTTAAAATAGAAATTGTATGGTTCTAATTAAGTAGATAAATGGCTTTCTTTTTTCCTTGTGTGTGTCGAATTTATGAAACAAACCTAGTAGGGCAATAAATAGAAGTGCCATTACTAAAATCATTTGAAAACTATTTAAACTGAATGAAAGGAAAATAAGCGAAACAGAAATCACCAAATTAAGGAAACATAAGAAAAAACTTGCCTTAAAATGAGGGATTCCACAATTTATTAAAATATGATGTATATGACTCTTATCCGGGGAAAATGGGCTTTTCTTTTTTAGCATACGCACTCCCATAACTCTAATGGTGTCAAATAATGGAATAAAAAGTATGGCCGCAATTACAATTAATTTATTTTCTGGTTGAAATTGAGAATCAATCAGTGTTAGATGCTCCATCGATAAAAATTTTATCGACATAAAACCAATACAAAAGCCTATGATTAAAGAGCCGGTGTCACCCATAAAAATCTTCTTAGAAGAAGATAAATTAAACGGGAGGTAGGCTAGCAAAATTCCAATTAACGCTAAGCTTAATAGAAAATAAAAATATTCTCCACCAAAATAAAAAATTACACCAAATATGGCAAAGGTCATTATACCAACAGTGGTCGCCAAACCATCAATACCGTCAATTAAATTGTAGGAGTTAATGATGGCTAATATAATAACCGGAATAATTAAATAGTTTAAAATTGATGGCATATTGTAAATCCCTAAAAATCCATCTAAAGAAAAAGACTGAAAACAACTACAAAAAATGACAAATGAAATGGCTAACAGCTCTGCCATGATTTTTGCCTTAGGTGTTGATAAAACTAAATCGTCTTTTAATCCAATTGCAAACATTAAAGCAAGAGAAGCTACCAAATTAATGCCAATAGTATCGGTGTCCCATTCTCTTATAAAAGCTAATGAAAATAGGAGTACCAAAAAAAACGCAAAGCCAGCCATTGTTGGTGTTGTAACTTTATGAGAACTTCTGTTATCAGGGGCATCCGCTAAATTTCTACTCTCTACTACCCAAGTTATTTTGGGGGTTAAAATTCTAACGGCCAGAAATGATCCTACAAAAACAATTGCCGCGGTTAAAAATAAATTATCGAACATGCTCTTAAAAGTTTCAAGAATTTGAGCTAGAAATTAATTGTTTTAAATTAAAACAATCATGCCCAAATCAAACTCTAATATTGACACTAAATTACATTATAAAAAGCAAGTAGGCGAGATAGTTTGATTACAAAAAACATACAAAAACCTGAACAAACGCTATATTAGTTGAACGACATCAATAAATAGCTGAAATACATTAAACATACAGTCATTCTATAATTTTTATTTATGGTAAAACAAGCAAAACGTAAAATTGTAGTGGTAATGTTAAGTTTTTGTATGGTCTTTAGAGTGCATTAAAGGTTGTTGGTTGTGTTAAAAACCATTGTTGGAGTTTAAAATATTGAAAGTAGGTTTTATAATGAAATACCATGCTTTACTTTTACTATTTAAAAATCAACAAATTAATTGGTAAGTTAGCTTTTTTAAAAATAATTTTTTTAGGTTTTAGCAATACTTGCGGTTTTGTGTTAAATTTAATCGTTAGTCTTTAATTTTAGTATTTTAACTTATTTATTTTTAGTGATAATGGTAATTATTTACTTTTAATCAACATATTGTACAAAAAAAATGAAAAATGGCACTTATATAATATTAGGAATTATCTTACTCTTTATAGCCATGTATGCTTTTGCATCTGTGATGGTTTATTTTGATAAGCGCCAGGCTAAAAAGAAAAAAAGTAAAGACATTGAAAAACAAATCTTTAAGTCTTATAACCAATTAGACGAAAAGATATTGACTTCGCAACAACCTAAAGCACATAGTCGTAAAAACAACAAGATAAAAGATAAGGCGGGTTCAAAAAATTGAGCTTAGTTAAAATACCCTAGTTAATTTCTCTATATAAATAACAATTATTAGGTATTGTTGAATTGCTAAGAAATGAAATTATAATCTGGATTAAATTATCTTTCGATATCGAATGTCAGTAACATTTGGCATTATATTCAACCCCACAACCAACGCCCATTCATTTCTGTAATATTAAAAACTGAAATACTTTGCGGACACACCACTTCGCAGGCGCCGGTGAAGGTACAGGAACCAAAACCTTCAGCATCCATTTGCACAATCATGTTTTTTACACGCTGTGCTGCTTCGGGTGCGCCTTGTGGTAACATGGATAAATGATTTACTTTAGCCGAAGTAAACAACATGGCGCTGGCATTTTTACAGGTGGCTACACAGGCTCCACAACCTATGCAGGCAGCAGCATCAAAGGCCTTTTCGGCTAAATCGTGATTAATCAGCGTGCTGTTGGCTTCGTTTGCCTGACCGGTATTAACACCAATGTAACCACCACTTTCTATGATACGGTCAAAAGCCGAGCGGTCTATCATCAAATCTTTTTTAATTGGAAATGCTTTGGCTCTAAAGGGTTCAATGTGCAGTGTTTCGCCGTCCTTAAAACTGCGCAGGTGTGTTTGGCAGGTGGTGGTATGACTTTCGGGGCTGTGGATATGGCCATTAATTACAAAACCACATTGTCCGCAAATACCTTCGCGGCAGTCGCTTTCAAAAGCCACCGGATCGCCACCCGACTTGATAATTTGAATATTGAGATGATCCAGCATTTCAGGAACAGACATATCGGGTGCTAAGTCGTCTAAATGATGCGTTTCAAATGTTCCTTTGTCCTTGTTACCGGTTTGTCGCCAGATATGTAGGGTTAATTTCATATTTTTTCTATTTATAACTTCTGGTTTGCAATTCCACAAACTCAAAGTTTAAGTGTTCTTTGTGTAGTTGGTATTTATTGTTTCCTAAATATTCCCAGGCGCTTACATAGCAAAAGTCGTTGTCGTTGCGCAGAGCCTCGCCATCGGGGGTTTGGTATTCTTCTCTAAAATGAGCGCCGCAAGATTCTTGTCGCTGTAAGGCGTCTTCAACAATTAATAGGGCCATTTCTAAATAATCGGCAACGCGAAAGGCTTTTTCCAATTCAAAATTGATATCTTTTTCAGTTCCCGGAACCAGTAAATCTTTATAAAATGTTTGCTGAAGTTCTAAAAGCTCAGATTTCGCCGCTGCCATGTCTTTACCATTTCTGGATAAACCACATTTGGTATAAAGAATTCGCCCTAATTGTTTGTGAAATTCTTCGGCTGTTGTTGTGCCTTTAATGTTGAGCAAGGCATTTAGTTTTTTCTCGACCTCATCTTTTGATGCCTTGGCTGCCTGTTCAAAACTGTCCGAAGCATTTAAAGCTTCGGGAGTTTCTTCAGCTAAAAAATCCATCACCGTTCTGGGCGCAATAAAATAACCGTCTACACAAGCCTGAAGCAAACTATTAGCGCCCAATCGGTTTGCGCCGTGATCCGAAAAATTGGCTTCGCCTAACACAAACAAACCATGTAAATTGCTCATCAATCGGTAATCAACCCAAAGTCCGCCCATGCTAAAATGTGCTGCCGGCGCAATCATCATCGGTTCTTGGTAGGCATCCATGCCTGTTATTTTTTGATACATGGTGAACAAATTGCCGTATCGTTGCGCAATCACTTCTTTTCCAAGGCGTTCAACAGCATGTTTAAAATCTAAATAAACTGCATTTTTCATGGGACCAACGCCACAACCGGCGTCAATTCGTTCTTTGGCAGCACGAGATGAAATGTCTCTGGGAGCCAGATTTCCAAAAGCCGGATAACGTCGCTCCAGATAATAATCGCGCTCATTTTCTGGTATCTCGTTAGGGTTTCGGGTGTCTTTGGCTTTTTTAGGAACCCAAATACGACCGTCGTTTCGCAACGATTCACTCATTAAGGTGAGTTTACTTTGATGATCACCCAACTGTGGTAAGGACGTTGGGTGGAATTGTGTCCAACTTGGAGCAGCCATCAAGGCACCTTTGGCATGAGCACGCCAAATAGCCGTGGCATTGCAGTTCATGGCCAGCGTGCTTAAATAGTATATTTTTCCGTAGCCACCCGAAGCTATGACGAGGGCATCGCAGGCATGAGAGGTGATGTCTCCAGTGTCTAAATTACGTACCGTAATACCCTTGACTTTTCCGTCTATGGTAATCACATCCAACATTTCGTGCCGAGTATGTAAAGTAAGGTTGTCTTGTGCATTTTGTCGCATCAAAGCTTGATACGCGCCTAGCAACAATTGTTGTCCTGTCTGACCGCGCGCATAAAAAGTTCTGCTAACCTGTACGCCACCAAAAGAGCGATTACTTAAGTAGCCACTGTATTCTCTGGCAAACGGTACACCCTGGGCCACGGCCTGGTCTATCAATTCCATGCTACATTCGGCAAGGCGATACACATTGGCTTCGCGCGCTCTAAAATCGCCACCTTTAAGCGTGTCGTAAAACATACGCCAAACGCTATCGCCGTCGTTTTGATAATCTTTGGCGGCATTCACGCCACCTTGCGCAGCCACCGAATGGGCACGACGTGCCGAGTCGTGAAATGTAAAAACTTCTACATTAAAACCGAGTTCAGCAAAACTAGCTGCCGATGAAGCACCTGCCAAACCTGTACCCACTACAATAATCTTATAGCGCCTGCGGTTGGCGGGATTAATAAGCTTGGCCTTGTTTTTATAGTTGGTCCATTTGTCTTCTAACGGACCGGCCGGAATTCTGGAATTTAACATGCCCAAAAGTTATTAAAAAAATAACTTTTGGGCAATGAGTTTGATCAGATTTATTGAAGTGAGAATTTTATTAATCAGTAGCTTTAATTCTGATATGGTGTTTGAGGCAACTAAGCGCATGAGTTTTTTAAGTGAATCAAATTTTATAGGATATGTATTTAATAAATATTAACTTAGCTTATAGGAATTATTATAAAAATCCATTTTTTATGAATTTCACAGAATACTTTAAATTTACCCAAAGCAGAAGTGATAGAAAACATATAAAAATGGAATGGATTGAAAAGGCATTCTATTCACCAATTTTTGAACATATACAAATTGATGGTCGTATAAGAAGATGGGCCTACATTGAAGAAGTAAACAAATAATTGCGTATTATTCTTTAGAAGACGAAAAAACCATTCACAATGCTTTTTTCGATCGAAATTTCAAAATTGAAAGTTTATGAAAGTTACTTATTTTAAAGACACAGATACACTTCTGGTGACGTTTAGTAACAGTGAAGTTGTTGATACTAAGGACATCAACGAGAATACCATTATAGATTTGGACGCTAAGGGGAATTTGGTTGCCATCACCATTGAGCACGCTACCAAACAAACTGAAGTTTCTTCATTTTCATTTGACCAAATAACTAAGTTAACCGCTTAATGATTTCGCAATAAACAAAAAGGCAAATGTCCAACTTTATTAAATTTGGACACTTGCCAGTATCTATTGTAATCAATTTTTATTGAAAGTCTCTATTTCGCAACAAAAGCATCAATGATCTCATTAATGGCTTGGTTTGTAGGCTCAAAATCTTCCTTAAACAAGTGTCGGTGAAGCGGATTCCCATCTACTTCAGGGAGTAATACCAAATCGGTTTTTTTGTTGAAGACTTCATCCCATTTTAACCTAACCTTGGCCCATTTATCTTGCTGGTTCATCCAGTAATCTTGAGCGGCTTTGCACTTGGCGTCATCAACTTTGGTGTATGTGTTGAACCCTTTTTCTTTGGCCATCGTAAAATCTTCACCGTTGTCATTTCTAACTACTTTTAGGTTATCCTGGTCATGTACCCATCCAAACGGGGTAATTTCATGTCGGTTTGTTCTTACGGTGACGTTGTAATCGTTTCTTTTGGTATATTCTCTTCTGGGTAGCGGCGCATCGGTGGTGTTTTCCCAGTAACTTTTTCCATCTACATGAACCCAGGTGGCGCTGCCTTCGTAACGCGGACTATCATCTACCTGATATACTTTTTGTGTCCACTGACCTTTTACTTCTTTTGGATTCTTAGTAGCAAATCGCCATTTATTATCGGCATGAAACATGTAAAAATCGGTGTTTTCGAAAATCCAGTCTTGTCTCCAGTGCTTGATAACCGACTGTTTTGTTGGTGGTCCAACAATAAGTAAATGTTGTAATACCAATTTGTTATTTGAGTCTTCTACCAGTTCAACCCATTCCAATCCTTTATCGTGTTTTACGGCTGAAGGTACATAAGACGAATCGTTGGCATAATTAAAAGTTTCGGCAAAATCGAAGTTGACTTCATAACAACCACACATATTTTTAATGGCGGTAATGTCTTGTGATTTTTTAGACTGTGCATTTAATAACAATAAGTTACACATAAACACCACAGTGATGAGCATGAGCTTTTTCATAGTTTAAGATTAAAAGTTTAACAAATTTTTCAAGTGTTATTATTATTTAGAATAAATTAAAATAATATATATTTGCGGCAAATTTAAATGGAATGAGTCTAAATAAAAATAATTTAACACTTATTTTTTTCATTTTTTTCATCGGAAGATCGTCGGCACAGGAATCATCAGGCACTCCCAAAGATTCACTGGAAGTTGAGTCGCTTTCCGAAGTTCTTATTACAGGAACACGTACCTTAAGGCAATTGTCGTCTTTGCCCTTACCGGCGCAAATCATTTCAAAAAAACAAATTCAAAACATCAATTCTGTTAGATTATCTAATGTTTTGGGCGAACAAACCGGCCTAATCACTGTCCCCGATTTTGGTGGTGGCGAAGGGATACAACTTCAAGGTCTGGATTCGCAATACACCCTAATTTTAATAGACGGCGTACCACTTATTGGTCGATTGGCAGGCACATTAGACTTGAATAGAATAACGGTTGGTAACATTCAACAAATAGAAGTAGTTAAAGGTGCATCGTCTAGTTTATATGGTAGTGAAGCACTTGGCGGTGTGGTTAATATTATTACTGAAATACCAAAAGAAGGACTCGATGCTGAAATTAATTATAGGCAAAGCAGCTTTAATACATCAGACTTGTCTACCAGTTTGAGCCATAAAAAAGAGCAATTTAGTATCAATGGATTTTTAAATAGATTCTCAAGCGATGGTTATAATCTAGGAAATAATCCGGCCATAAATACCGTAGAACCTTTTGAAAATTACACCTTAAACACTAAAATTGGTTACGAGCTTTCCGAAAAAACCGACGCGAAAATATCTCTGCGTTATTTCACACAAAACCAAGACTTTGTTGCTTCTGAAGCGCTGAGAGGTGAAAGTGATATCAATGAATGGAATGCACTTCTTCTTTTCAACCACGAGTTCAATTCTAAATGGCAGTCCACTTTTGAATTTTACACCACGCGCTATAAAACAAATGAGTTTTTAGATGATGACACCGGTAACAGGTTTAGTGATAATTTCTTTAATCAGTTAATGATAAGGCCCGAAGGCAGAGCTATTTTTAAGTTAAACGAAAACAATGAATTTGTCGGTGGCATCGGTCTTACCCACGAAACGCTTGACCGCACCAATTTTTCCACTACGCCGTTATTTAATGCGCCATACATTTATGCGCAATGGGATGCTCATCTCAATGATCAACTAAATGTAATTGTTGGAGCCAGATACGACAGCCACAACGAATACGAATCGCAATTAAGTCCGAAGGCTGCGCTCAGGTACGAAGTGAACAACAAATTAGCGATAAAAGGATCGGTGGGTTATGGTTTTAAAGCACCCGATTTCAGGCAGTTGTATTTTGATTTTAATAATACCACCGTTGGCTATACTGTTCTTGGCTATAATGTGGTGGAAGAAGCGATTGCCAATCTTCAAAATCAGGGGCAAATCGCCAATATTTTAGTGCCGGTTTCTCAGTTTGATTCGGCGTTGAAAGCTGAAAGTTCGGTAAGTTTTAATTTGGGATTTGATTATGATATTTCTTCATCTGTAAAGTTAAATGTGAATGCTTTTAGAAATAACATTAACAATTTAATCGATACACAAATCATTGCCAATAAAACCAACGGACAAAATGTGTTTAGCTATTTCAATATTTCTGAGGTCTATACACAAGGTCTGGAATTTAATGCCTCATGGAAACCCAATAATGAGCTCTCGATAAGCGGTGGTTATCAATTGTTGTATGCCAAAGACAAAGAAGCCGAGGCAGCCTTTAGTAACGGTGAAGTATTTGCAAGGCAAAGTCCAACATCACCCGCATTCCAACTTTCTGAAAACGATTATTTCGGATTGCTGAATCGTTCCAGACATATGGCAAATTTCAAGGTATTTTACAACCTACCACAATGGAAATTATCAACCAATTTGAGAGTGGTCTATCGCAGTAAATTTGGGCTGTTCGATTCTAATGGCAATGGCTATTTAGACAACTTCGACAGTTTTGTTGAAGGCAATGCGGTGGTGAATCTTGCTGTTAACAAAACCCTGTTCGACAAATATAAACTCGGTATAGGCGCCGATAACCTTTTCAATTTTACCGATGCTCCAAACATCCCCAATGTCCCCGGAAGAATTATATATGCAACGTTAAATTTTCAATTATAAACCTTTAATTATTAATCTTATGAAAACCATTAAATTGTTATTTCTTTCAATTTTTTTAATCAGCATTGTGTCTTGCAGTAACGAAGACGATAACACTGTGCTTTTAGAAGTACAAACAGAAACTGTACTTAATTTACACGCACCACAAATTGGTGGACAGGGTCAGCCAATTTCCGGGGCGTTTACAAAATTTAGCTTTGAAACCGGTACTGTTACTACCAGTGATACCAACTGGGACATTGCCTTTAGAGGTACCACCATTATTGTGAATGGCGGCGAATCTTTAGGCACCAACGACGAACCCGTAAGAACGGGTAATGCCGCTGCGTATATTGCTAATGGTACGATGGCATCGGTTACCGAAGTCGACACCGATTTATTGATTGCAGATTCTACTAACGGCTATGCCATACCATCAGGAAGTGGTAACGGCTGGTATTTGTACAATCCGCAATTGTTTTTGGTAACGCCAATAGCAGGTAAAATTTTAGTATTTAGAACCCATGATGGTCGCTATGCCAAGGTTGAGATATTAAGCTATTACCAGGATGCACCTGAAAATCCAAACGCTATGGTTGATGAAGGTCGTTACTATACTTTTAACTATGTATATCAACCTAATGAAGATGTAACAACGTTTTAAGCCATGAATAAAATAGTATCCATAGCATTTATAGCATTAAGGTTGTTTTTAGGCGGATTTATGATTTACGGTGGTATTCAAAAATTCTCCAAACCCATGCCAGCACCGATTGAAGTAGTTGAAAAAGCACAACAGTTTACCTCACCCGATCAAGTAGAAACCCTACAAAAAATATTATACATCAGCGGTGCCAAACAAACCGGTTACTTTTGGGAAGTTTTGGGTATTTGCGAATTGCTTTTTGGCTTGTTACTGCTTTTACAGGGAACAGGATTTATTGGCGCTTTGCTTTTGTTGCCCATTACGCTTCATATTTTTCTATTCCACGTGTTTTTAGAACCCGACGATGTACCAGAGTTACTGCAAACCGGGGCGCTGTTTCTGGTAAACATAGTACTGGTTTTAAAAGAACGCGATCAATGGAAACATTTATTGTGGATTAAACCGCTGTAAACTGTATTTTTAGGTGTTTTTGAGCCCATGGTCGCGACCATGGGCTATGGTGTTTGCGATTACTTTAATATGATCTGATTGTTAAAATAGAATAATTCTAAAAACGCCAGTAGTGCCTTTATCCATGCCTTTGCCATTAAGTATCCATGAAGTATCTATGGAGTAGTCATAAAGTGACCCGTCCTTAAGAGCCTAACACTAATTTATAGTCTTTAGTTTGCATAAAATTTTTAAATATCTCTTCTGATTTTTTCATCAGTAATTCATACTGTTTAGCACCATGACTGATCCGTTTTACGCCTAGTTTTCCCAAAGTTTGATAGTCGGGTAATTTTGGTGTAGTAAACACATTGAGTGGTAAATCAATTTTTGCTATAAATGATTTAATATCAGTTTCATTTTCTATCAGCGGTAAAAAAATACCGTCAGCACCCGCTGATTTGTAGATTAGTGCTCTGGAAATTGATTCGTTAAGACTGTCAGGATGTTTGGTGGTATAGGTGTCAATACGGGCATTTATAAAAATAGCTGTGGTTTCTTTAATGGCTTTAATTTTTGCAGCCATTACTTTTGCATCACCAAGCACACGCTTACCATCTTTTACAATGCCATCTTCCAGGTTAATGCCTACCACGCCAATATCTGTAAGTTGCTTTACATATTTTGCCACTTGATTTGGGTCTTTAGCATATCCTGCTTCAAAATCGACTGAAACGGGTACTTTAGCAACAGCTAGAATATGCTTCAAAACAAAAAATAATTCCTCAAAGCTGATTTCTTCGCCATCTTTAAATCCTAAAGAGTTGGCGATGGCATGGCTGGAAGTACCTAAAGCTTTAAAGCCGGCTTCTTGTGCTAATTTTGCCGTATGTGCATCCCATACGTTAGCCAATACTAATGGGGTATCGTTTTGATGCAGGGTTTTAAAATTACTTACTAAGCTCATAATACAATTTTTAAGGATTAGAATCTTCAGTAATTTAATCAATATAATTGAAGATAGCTTATATTTATGAGAACATTATAATTAAATGAAATGAAAGTAAAGCAAATTTTCATACTTATAGCTTAAAATACGGCTGAGTTTTAGTTTGTCTTCTTTGTATTCTTGGGTGACTGTTAGGTCTGATGTTTATTTATAGATAAGTTGCTACTCATTTATAACTTCTGCGCTGGTTGGAATCTGCGCAAGCGTGTTTCAAATAAGGAAAATAAAAACAATTATGGACCCTATTGCATAAATGAATACCAAAAACTCCTTAAATATCCAAGACGATTGACTTTCCTTAATTGATAAAAATTTATTTTCAATTTGTAGATGTTTTTTGTTTTTTTCAAATAGATCATAATGTATTTAGAAAAGCGCACCTACAAAGCCTATTGATAAAAAAGGATTATTAAAAGGCCATTGGTGCATATCTGGTGCCGCCCCAACTTGAGGTGTCAAATTGGCTCCTCAAGTTATCAAACTCTTGCTGGTTAAGCTCAAACATAAAATCTTCGGGAAATCGTTCAATATTTCTACGAACTTGTCTTTTTAATTGTTTGGTTTCTACTTGGTAGAGTTCCGCTAAATCTCTATCTAGCATTACTTTTTGCTCCCGTATGTAATAAATTTTGCTGGTGATGATGTCGTCCGGTATAGATAATTCATTTTTCATATAAGTCGGTTTAAATCTTATTTTTTTATCTAACTAAACATTCACCTTTAACTTAAAAGCCTCCAACTCCACCTTCAACTCATTAAACATACTTAAAATACTGCTCAGTTTGAGCTCGTCTTCTTTGTATTCTTGGGTATTGATGCAGCAGGTAAATTCCCAGAGTTCCAATACGTTTTCAATAGGTATTTCATAAGCTTGGTAAGCTTTATTGTCGCTACTTAACAGTAGCGTATTGTTTTTTTCAACTTGATTATAAATGCGTTTATAGACCAGTCCGTCGTTTTTGGTCAGCACAATATACGTGCGCCCGTTTTTAACGCTTTTAAAGTCTTCCACAAATTTGGCTACTACAAAAGCACCGTCTTTCACGGGTAGCATCGAGTCGCCTTTGATAGGAAAGGCGCGGTGCGTGCCGGTAGGTAAAAAGGGCAGTTTTATTTTTTGTAATTGCTCGATATACTCAGGGTCGTCGTAACCCGATAAATAACCGGCCGAGGCTTGCGCAGGAATAATTTCAATCAAGTCTTCATTTTGCTCGTTTACCGTAATAGGAAACAGTACGCGTTTGTTGCCAATTGCGATAAAAGACGTGTCTTTAGCCAAACGCAAATCGTTTTTTACCAAAATATCAATGGGAATATTGAAGTAGTTAGACAGCTCTACCAGTCGGTCTATGGGTGGCTCAGAACGACCTTCTTCGTAAGAGCCTACCATAGAGCGCGTCCAGCCCAACTCATCGGCAAAACGCTCTTGCGAAAAGCCTTTAAGCCCACGTAAATGTTTGATGTTGGATTGTATGGGTTTCATGCAGATATTTAAAAAATTAAATTCAACTTTAACATTAATTACTACAAATGTAAGCAATAATCACTACATAATGTAGCTAATTTTGTGTAAAATCACAATGGTAGATAACAAAACTGATTTTTCATGATTTTATCCTTTAGGGATAGGGCAAAAAGTCTTGAAAAATCTATTAAGTCAACTGTTGTCATGTACTAAAAAATAACTGCTATGTACCTCAATTGCCATACCTACTACAGCTTGCGCTACGGCACCATACAGCCCGAGCAACTGTTGGCCATTGCCGCCAAAAATGGTGTACAAACTCTGGCATTGACCGACATTAACAGTACTTCGGCTTGTATGGAAGTGTTGCGGCTTTCTAAAAAGTACGAAGTAAAACCGGTATTTGGGGTCGATTTTAGAAACAGAGCCACGCAAGAATTTATTTTGATAGCCAAAAACAACCAAGGTTTTAAAGCTATTAATGCCTATTTGTCGTCTTTTTTGCATGAAGATGAAGTAAACATTCCACCAAGACCAACCATCGATTTGCCCGATTGCTTTGTAGTGTATCCTTACCAAAAGGGAAAGCATTTCGATTTAAAACCCAACGAATTTCTAGGAATTGCGCCTGAAGATTTAAATCAGTTGAAATTTTCTAAGTGGAATCATTTAAGGTCTAAACTAGTGGTTTTGCAGACGGTATCGTTTCAACATAAAAAAGATTTCAACACCCACCGATTGTTGCGTGCCATTGATAACAATACTTTGCTGAGTAAACTTCCCCAATCTGAACAAGGCGCCGAATACCACGTCATGCTTCCTTACCAAGAACTTTGTGCACGTTATGCTGAGGTTCCCGAGCTTGTTGACAATACCAATACAATGCTTAAAAATTGCAAGCAAACTTTCGATTTTTCTAAAACCACTTCCAATAACCAACAAAGTTACACGCACAATATTGACTTAGATTTTAGATTGCTTAAAAAACTTACTTATGCCGGTTTATATTACCGTTACAAAAAACCTGGCAAGCGCGTGTTCGACCGTATTGAAAAAGAACTTGCTATCATTAATGAAAAGGGTTTTGTGTCTTATTTTTTAATTAACTGGCGCATTTTAAAATACGCCCGCAGCAAAGGTTATTTTTATGTGGGTCGCGGTAGTGGTGCCAATAGTATTGTGGCGTATTTGCTGCGCATTACCGATGTAGATCCGGTGGAATTGGATTTGTATTTTGAGCGTTTTATCAACTTATTTCGCACCAATCCGCCCGATTTCGATATTGATTTCTCCTGGACCGATCGCGACGATATTACCCAATTTATTTTTAAACGTTTTAAACACACCGCGCTTATTGCAGTGTACAACACCTTTAAATTTAAGGCTGCCGTGCGCGAATTGGGTAAAGTATTCGGACTGCCAAAAGCTGAAATTGATGTGCTTACCACCGGAAAATTCAATCTGAATCAGTTAGACAAACTTTCAAAATTGGTACTTACTTACAGCGAATACATTCAAGGGTTTCCCAATTATCTGGGTATCCACGCCGGTGGGATTTTAATTTCAGAGCAGCCCATTCACACCTATACGGCTACGTTTATGCCACCCAAAGGCTTTGCTACTACTCAGTTTGATATGGTGGTGGCCGAAGATGTGGGACTTCATAAATTTGATATATTGAGTCAGCGTGGCTTGGGGAAAATCAAAGACGCCACCAAAATCATTGCCAAAAATCATCCCGAAAATGCGCCCTTAGACATCCATGATATCAAGCGCTTCAAGCAAGACAAACGCATTAAATACCTGCTTAAAAACGCCAAAGCCATTGGTTGTTTTTATGTAGAATCGCCTGCCATGCGCATGTTGCTAAAAAAGCTTCAGGTAGATAATTATCTGGGATTGGTGGCTGCCAGTTCGGTGATTAGGCCCGGTGTTTCGCAAAGCGGCATGATGCGCGAGTATATTTTTCGGTATCGTTATCCCGAGCGTCGCAAAGAAGCGCATCCAGTCTTACTAAGCATTATGCCCGAAACCTTTGGCGTGATGGTGTATCAGGAAGATGTGATTAAAGTGGCGCATCATTTTGGCGGACTCACCTTAGGTGAAGCCGATATGCTGCGCCGCGGTATGTCGGGTAAATTTCGTTCCAGAGAAGAATTTTTAAAGGTAAAACAACAATTTTTTGACAACTGCAAAAACGATGGTAAACCCGAAGCACTCACTGCCGAAATCTGGCGACAAATTGAAAGTTTTGCCGGTTATGCCTTTGCCAAGGGTCATTCGGCTTCATATGCCGTAGAAAGCTATCAGAGTTTGTTTTTAAAAGCCTACTATCCGTTGGAATATATGGTGGCTTGTATTAATAATTTTGGCGGTTTTTACAGTACCGAACTCTACGTACACGAAGCGCGCATGCACGGCGGCAACATTCAAGCACCTTGCATTAACAATAGCCGTACAGAAACTGTTATTAAGGGTAAAACCATTTATATAGGTTTCATGTTTCTGCAGCATTTAGAGTCTAAAACTATACAGTCTATTCTGAAAGAGCGCGACCAAAATGGCGCTTTTAGTAGTCTGGACGATTTCACCGAGCGTGTGCTAATTTCAGTAGAACAGCTCAGTATTCTCATTAAAATAAACGCCTTTAGATTTACCGATACCAATAAAAGGGAACTACTTTGGGAAGCCCATTTAAAGGCAGGAACTGCCGATGTAAGCAACCCCAATTTAAGTCTGTTTAAAGCCCAGCGCGTTAATTACAGCACTCCCGAATTGCCTAGCACCGCTCAAGAAAACGCTTTCGACCAGATAGAATTATTGGGTTATCCGCTTTGCAATCCGTTTAAGTTATTAGCTGGTGGATTGATTAGTAAATTAAGAGCTAAGCATTTAGAAGGGTTGTTAGAGAAAACAGTAGTTATTGATGGCTATCTGGTAACGGCCAAACCTACCAAAACTTCCGGTAGAAAGCCCATGTTTTTTGGTACTTTTTTAGATGCTGACGGTTATTTTATAGACACCGTACACTTTCCGCCGGTAGCGGCCAAATATCCGTTTAGAGGTAAAGGCGTGTACCGTATTATCGGTGTGGTAAAAGAAGAATTTGACTGTATTACTATTGAAGTTGCCAAAATGGAACGCCTGGCCGTGATGGAAGACCCGCGCTATGCCAACCCAAAACCTATAGCCGTATGAGCAACGAACGCGCCATAGTACATATGGATTTAGATACGTTTTTTGTGTCTTGCGAACGCTTGCTCGATAGTCGCCTTATTGGCAAACCGGTACTTATTGGCGGTACCAGCGATAGAGGCGTGGTAGCGTCGTGCAGTTACGAAGCCCGCAAATTTGGAGTGCACTCAGCCATGCCTATGCGTATGGCCAAGCAGCTGTGTCCCGAAGCCATTGTACTGCGCGGTAACTCGGGGGTTTATTCAAAATTTTCTAATGATGTTACCGAAGTAATTAAAGAAAGTGTGCCGCTTTACGAAAAAACTTCTATCGATGAGTTTTATATCGACCTTACCGGAATGGATAAGTTTTTTGGTTGCCATAAACTGGCTTCGGAGTTGCGGCAACGCATCATCAAAGAAACCGGACTACCCATTTCGTTTGGATTGTCTATTAATAAAACGGTGTCTAAAATTGCTACCGGCGAAGCCAAGCCCAACAACGAAATCAACATTATAAGAGGTACCGAAAAACCTTTTTTAGCACCACTATCGGTTAAAAAAATACCCATGGTAGGCAATGTTACCTATAAAACGCTGTGCGACCTGGGCGTGAAACGTATTCAAACCGTGCAAGAAATGCCTATGGAATTAATGCATAAGGTACTGGGCAGTAACGGACTCACCATTTGGAAAAAGGCCAATGGCATAGACAACAGCCCCGTGGTGCAATATCAGGAACGAAAAAGCATTTCTACCGAGCGTACTTTTGGTAAAGACACTACCGATGTGGTAAAGCTAAAAGGACTTATTATTGCCATGACCGAAAATTTGGCCTACCAGCTGCGGCGCGGTAACAAACTCACAGCCTGTGTGACGTTTAAAATACGGTATTCCGATTTTCAAACCTATACCCAGCAAAAACACATTGCCTACACGGCCATGGATCATAACCTGATTCCCGCCGTTTTAGACCTGTTTTATAAACTCTATAACAGGCGTTTGTTAGTTAGATTAATAGGTGTGAGATTTAGCCATTTGGTGGAAGGCGGACAACAAATTAATTTGTTTGAAGACAACCAAAAACACTTGAGTCTCATCCAATCTATCGATAAATTACGTGAGCGTTACGGTGATCGTGCCGTTATTTCCGCCGCAGGTATGGAAGCCAAAACCATTAGTCGTTGGAATCCCTTTAATGGCGAGCCACCACCGTTGTTGGCTAATAGGCATCAGTGAGTCAACTAACCCTTTCAGGGTTTCAAACCCTGAAAGGGTTCTACAAGTTGTAATTGCTAGACCTCACAGGTTTCAATCCCGAAGCCTCGGGACTGTGAGGTCTATTCAACAAAAAACTCACAGATAAAAATCTGTGAGTTTTAAAACAACTAACTTTTTAAACTATTTGTTTCCGCGATTTTTCCGGTTGGATTTATTCTGATTAAAATCGTTTTTTCTTTGCATTTGAGTTTGTTCCCATTTAGCAAATTGTTCCTCGTTTAAAATGTTTTTCATTCTAGCTTTCATGGCAATTTGATGGTCTAATCTTTTGTTTTGCATCGCAAAGCGCTCGTCTTTTGAAGGTTTATTGCCCTGGCCGGTTTGTTTTTTGGCCTGATTCGCTTCTCTCATGGCTTGTCGTTGAGTGGCATTTTCAAGAAATATTTTTTGAACTTGTGCTTGTTGTTTTTCGTTTAAATCCAATAACAAGGTCATACGTTTGGTTTGAAGCGTTGCAGCTTCTTCAGGAGTGTAATCGGCCATACCACGACCGTTGGCTGACTGGTTTTGTCTTTGTGTATTTTGAGCAGTTGCAACCATTGGTAAACTGATCAGAAGCACCAGCATTAATAATAAATTTTTCATGATATTTAGGTTTTAAATTAACTAATACTAAGACTCTTTAAACTTATAATAGTTTAATTGAACCGGTCATTTTAACGCATAATTAACTGATAACAATAAAGTTTATGTTCTCGCCAGTGTTATAAAATCCATTTTAACTTTATTATTATCTGCATTCCAATTAAATTGTAACTTTGTGCCAACCCAAAACTAATCATCATGCTCAACGAATTTTGGTTCAATGTACAGTATGGTATCAACCATGTGCTTGACATTAATGGCTACGACCACGTATTGTTTTTAACCGTTCTTACCGTTCCTTATTTATTTAACGACTGGAAGCGGGTATTACTTTTGGTTACTACCTTCACAATTGGTCATACTTTATCTTTGGTTTTGGCTGCTTACGGTGTTGTAAAAGTAAATGCCAGTCTTGTAGAGTTTTTAATACCGGTAACCATTTTGGTCGTGGCAATTTACAATGTATTTACAGCCGGTAAAAAATCAAAAAACCAAAAAGTTGGGACCTTATTTTTTTCAACCTTGTTTTTTGGATTGGTGCACGGACTGGGCTTTGCAAGAGAATTTTTAATGTTTGCCGGAAATACAGAAAACAAGTTAATATTATTACTTGAATTTGCTTTAGGTATTGAAATAGCACAAATCATAATTGTTGTGGTTGTACTTATTTTAGGCTGGATTTGTCAAACTATCTTTAGATTTTCAAGACGTGATTGGATCATGGTCTTATCGGCTGTTGTGGTTGGTTTGGTGATACCAATGATTCTGGAAAGCGACTTACTTTCATAAAGAATTATTAAATCACTGTACTTTTGGTAAAAGTTTAACGCCCAAGCATTGTAATTACAATAGCATACAATTATCTTCGTTCTTTATTTTGAAAGTGTCGCAATCAATTTATGTCTAAAAAAAAACAATTACGTTACGATAAAGCTTATTTGCGAATCGCTAAGGAATGGGGTAAGCTATCGCATTGCAAGCGCAAGCAGGTTGGTGCATTAATTGTTAAAGACCGAATGATTATTTCAGATGGTTACAATGGCACACCAACCGGTTTTGAAAATTATTGCGAAGACGACGAAGGTTATACCAAATGGTATGTGTTACACGCCGAAGCTAATGCTATACTAAAAGTAGCCTCATCAACTCAGTCTTGTAAAGGTGCAACGCTTTACATCACGCTATCGCCGTGTAAAGAATGTAGTAAGCTCATTCATCAGGCCGGTATTGTTAGAGTGGTTTATGGCGAAGCTTATAAAGACGACAGTGGTATTAACTTTCTGGAAAAAGCCGGCGTTGAAGTTGTTTTAATTGAAGATTTAAAAGCTGAATGAACACCTCTAAAAAATATATTCCTTTATTACTCGGCTTAGCCATAGCCGCCGGTGTGTTTATTGGTGGAAAACTTAATTTTACCGACACTTCCGACAGATTGTTTACCACTAACAGTAAAAAAGATAAACTCAACCGCCTAATCGATTATATTGATTTAGAGTACGTTGATGATGTTAATACCGATAGTATTGTAGATGTTACGGTTAATGGTATTCTTGACAATCTAGACCCGCATTCTACTTACATCTCAAAAGACCAGTTACAGCAAGTCTCAGAGAATATGAGCGGAAAATTTGTGGGTATTGGTATTAGTTTTTACACGTACAAAGATACGGTTGCCGTAATAAGAACCATTGAAGGCGGGCCAAGCGAACGCGCAGGTATATTGCCCGGCGACAGAATTATTATGGCAAATAACGATACCATTTTTGGAAGAGAATGGAAAAACGAAGACATTATCGCCAAATTAAAAGGTGATAAAAATAGCCGAGTTAATTTAAAGGTTTACCGAAAGCAAACCGACGAATTTCTCGATTTCAATTTAAAAAGAGATGATGTGCCCATTAAAAGTATAGATGCCGCTTATATGTTAACGCCAAGCTTGGGCTATATTAAGGTTAACAGATTTGCAGAGTCAACTTACATCGAATTTAAAGAAGCCTTGTCCAGACTTCAAAAATTGGGAGCTACCCAGTTGGCATTAGATTTAAGAGACAATTTTGGCGGATTTTTGGGTGTGGCCGAAAAGATGGCTGATGAATTTTTAGAAGAAGGCAAACTCATTTTATTCACCAAAAATAAAAGCGGAAATACCGATCATGTTTACGCTACCAAACGCGGTAGTTTTGAAAAAGGCGATGTATTTGTAATTATTAACGAAAGTTCTGCTTCGGCCAGTGAGGTTATTGCCGGAGCCTTGCAGGATAACGATAAAGGTACTATTGTAGGCAGGCGTTCTTACGGCAAAGGATTGGTGCAGCGCGAAATGGCCTTAGGCGATGGCAGTGCAGTGCGTTTAACAGTATCTAGATACTACACGCCAACAGGTAGATCTATTCAACGTCCTTACACTAATGGTGATAACCAAAGCTATTATCACGACTATTATAAACGCTTAAGCACCGGTGAATTGAGCAATCAACAAACTATAGATTTACCCGATTCTCTAAAATTTACCACACCCAAAGGTAAGGTGGTGTATGGTGGTGGTGGCATTATTCCCGATGTGTTTGTGCCGCTTCAAAATACTTATAATAACGAAACGCTTAACTATATTTCAAGACGTGGTTATGTGAGCAATTTTGTTTTTGAAGCCTTAGACGAAGACCGTTTCACCTATAATGATATTTTAGAAGGCGATTTTATAGACCATTTTATAGTAAGCGACACTTTGGTGCAAAGTTTTGAAAATTACATCAACCAAATAGAGCGCACCCAGTTTAATTTTGCCGTGTATCACAGTCAGATGAAAGACATGATCAAAGCCGAAATGGCACGTCAGTTATATGGTGATGATGCCTATTACCAAATCACCGGTCAAACCGATAACATGATTAACGAGGTGATTTTCTTAAGTAGCGGGAATAGCAATTAGTAAGTTGTTTTAGATTAATTAGCCGTTAATTTTAAATAAGGTAATAATTATCAGTGATGATCTGTGCTATCTGTGAGAACAGACACTCGCTAAATCTTATCATGCACCTGTGCATCTTTACCATCATTCCAAAGTGTTAAAATATCGGTTGCAACCTGAGCACCACTACCGCTGGCAATAGCAAACTGGCTTCGCCATCCGGCTAAGGTACCTGCTACATATAAACCTTTGTTGATGAGGTGATTGGTGTTTTTAAGCCAAATGCGTTGCTTTTCGGCAACGGCACGTGGATGTGGTTCAATGTAAGATTCTAGTCCTTTGATACTTATTAAATTGGTATAACCAACGGCTATCACTATTATCTTAGAATGATAAGTGTTTTTATTAGTCACAACCTTATAATTCGAAGCAATTTGTTCAACGGCCAATACCTTCTCGTTTTCAATTTGTTGAACATGGCTGTACAAATCTTTTAATTGTGCAGCACCTGAATTTAAAATGTCTGCCCCGGTAGTGCCCGGAGTTAAACCTAAAACATTATTGAACAAGGCGGTTTGCAAATGCGACGTTTTTTGATGCAGCACAATGCCAATTTGCTTATCAGTAGCATAAGATTTATTAACAGCTGAACCCAAGACAAGAGCGCAGGACATGCCCGCAGCACCACCACCAATAATTAAAACATCAAATGTCATTTTTTAAACTTGGCTTTGTTTGCTATTTGCTGAGAAGTATATAAAATCCATACAAGTAAAAGAGCGCATAAACTTAGAAAACTCACGATAAGAGCGGTCATACTATCGCCTTCAAAAGGTGCACTGTAATTTATTTTAGAAAGATTAAAAGCAACGAGACCAATAGTAATAATGGAAAAAATAATAGTAAATAACTTCATTAGAATAATAATTTAATGTTGGTGGTAAATAATTTTACCGCAATGGCTAACAAAATTACACCAAATATTTTTCTTACAATATTAATGCCGTTGGCACCTAATACTCTTTCAATTTTTGAAGAGGTTTTTAACACAATATATATTACTATAACATTCACAATTAAAGCTACAATAATGTTTTGTGTTTCAAATTCGGCTTTAAGCGACAATAAGGTAGTTAAACTTCCGGGTCCGGCTATCAGCGGAAACGCCAGTGGGAATATGGAAGCAGTGAGAGCATTGTTGCCTTCATCTTTATAAAGCGTAATACCCAAAATCATTTCTAAAGCAATAAAAAAGATAATAAACGAACCCGCAACGGCAAAAGAGTTGACGTCTATACCAATCAATTTTAAAATAGAATCTCCTACAAACAGAAATAAAATTAGGATAAGACCGGCAATAATCGATGCTTTTTCGCTTTGAATGTGTCCTACTTTTTTGCGCAAGTCGATGATGATGGGAATGTTCCCAACAATATCAATTACAGCAAATAACACCATAAATGCAGTAAATATTTCTTTAAAGTTAAGTTGCATAAAATACCTTGCTAAAATTTCGGCAAAGGTCGTTAATTAATTCAGACTTTTATCATTAAATGCAGGTTAAATTTTAATGCGGTTTATCTTAACTTTGCGGTATGTTTCAGTTAGGAAAAACCATAGTTTCAGAAGAAATTTTAAGCAACGATTTTGTTTGTAATCTCTCGGCCTGTAAAGGTGCTTGCTGCGTTAAGGGTGATGCCGGCGCTCCATTAGAGGCGCAAGAAACCCAAATTTTAAAAGAAATTTATCCCAAAATAAAACCATTTTTAAGACCTGAAGGTATTAAGGCTATTGAAGAACAAGGCACTCACATTACCAATGCCTTTGATGAGCACGAAACACCTCTGGTTGACGGCAACGAATG
Source organism: Paucihalobacter ruber (assembly GCF_006494535.1). GTDB lineage: Bacteria > Bacteroidota > Bacteroidia > Flavobacteriales > Flavobacteriaceae > Paucihalobacter > Paucihalobacter ruber. Next base: position 744,472 of record NZ_VHIQ01000001.1, on the reverse strand, counting down.
TGCTTATGTTACCTTTAACAAGCAAGGTATAGCACTTTGTGGTATTGAAGAAGCCCAAAACAAAGGTGTTATAGATTGGAAAAAACCCGTGTCTTGCCATCTCTATCCATTAAGGGTAAAAGAATACACCGAGTTTGCCGCCGTTAATTACAACCGCTGGGAAATTTGCGATCCGGCCTGTACTTTAGGCGCAGAATTACAGGTCCCGGTTTATAAATTTGTAAAAGAGGCGCTTATTAGAAAATTCGGCGAAGACTGGTATAACGCTTTAGAGGAAGTTGCCAAAGCCATTAAATAACGTTTTTAATTTAATTTAATGTATATTTAGAACGTATATAACCAACCACCTAAATGTTCTTGCGTTTAAATTTCAATTTTAGGCTAGCCTTTTTATTGATTGTACAACTTTTTGTTTATAAAGTTGGTGCGCAATCTCAGATTACCTTTAGACAGCTTTCGGTTAAGGAAGGACTTTCGCAAAACAGTGTTATTTCAATTGCACAAGATTCTACAGGTTATTTATGGCTGGCAACACAGGATGGTTTAAATAAATATGATGGCCAAAGCTTCAAGAAATACGAGTTTTTGTTTACCGATATCACTAACGTTGACTATAGTGATTTAGGAAAAATTTACCTAGATAAAGAGGATAACCTCTGGATCATTCCCAGTTCAAACATACCCCACAAATACAACGTTCAAAGAGATACATTTTTGCCCATACCGGAATTAAAGGATGTAAGCTGTATATTCCAAGATTTACAACTCAATCTTTGGTTTGGAACTTACCAAAACGGTTTGTTTAAATTGAACCACGATTCGGGTGAGATTGAACAAATACTTGCTCCTGAAATTACCTCTAAAATTTATGCAATAACCGAAGATAACAACGGAAAACTTTGGATTGGTTGCAAAGGCAAAATGATTTCTTACAATTTAATTAGTCGAAAAATTACAAATTATAAGCCAGATTTGATCGAAGAAATTCATTTTGGAAGTATTGTAATTAATAGTAACAACGACATTTTTGCAGGAACTTTTGGTGACGGACTTTGGGTAAAAGGTGTAAATGATGAGCAATTTAAATATTTTAATGATGATCGGTTTAAAGATTTAGACAAGTTAAAAAATATTTATGTTTTGTCTTTGTTTATGGATTCTAAAAACAATCTATGGGTTGGTACTTACGGCAGTGGCTTGTTTAAAGTTAATTTTGACGAATCACTTATTAGGCAGTTTACTGTAAAAAAGAACAATCCAAAAACTATTCATTACAATGATATCTTATCTATTTATGAAGATTTTTCAGGGGTTTTGTGGTTTGGAACCGATGGGGCTGGTGTAAGTTATTACGATGAATATTTAGACAAATTTAATTATTATACTAACTTCTTAGCCCCGGAAGATATCAATATTGACGTTGTAAGGTCTGTGGTTACTGACAGCGATGGGGTGATTTGGGTTGGCACAAGTGGTAAGGGATTAACAAAATTTAATCCTAATGACGAAAGTTGGAAAACCTTTTTAGAAAGTAACGAATCTTTTGGTTTAGCCTGCGACAGAATTATGAGTTTGCATGTTGACAAACAAAATAACCTTTGGGTAGGCACTCAAGATGGTGGGTTACATCTAAAAGACAAGAATGAAAGATTTATTCAATATAAAAACCACCCCACAGCCAGAGTCGATGCTAATACTATTTGGAGAATTCATGAAGATTATAATGATCATATCTGGCTGGCAACCGGGCAACAGGGGTTAATTCAGTTTGATAAAAATAAGGGTGTTGTCAATTCTTTTTCCAAGGATCAAAAAAATTTCCCAAGTAACAATATTAGGGTAGTGATTAATGCCGAGCCCGGCTTTTTATGGGTTGCAACAGAAGAAAGACATATCCTTAAACTTAACACGGCAACTGGCAGCTATGAAGATTTTAGTCGAATTTTATTTCAAAATCAATCGCAGATTCAATACAATTACGCCATCAAAACATTACTGTATCAAAATGATCAGGTATTGTGGATTGGTTCTGCCGGTAATGGTATTATGGCCATCGATTTAATATCTCAAAAATTATATAATTATTCAATTGAAGATGGATTGGCAAATAATGTTATCTACGCGATTATGCCAGACGAAAAGAGGCGGTTTTGGTTGAGCTCTAACAAAGGAATTTCACTGTTCTTGCCTCCAAAAACATGGGATGAACAACCAGGAATTACAAACTACACCAGCTACGATGGATTGTCTATTGAATTTAATACCGGAGCTTACCACACCTCAAAAAATGGCGATATTTATTTTGGTGCTTTGGATGGGTTTTACTGGTTAAATCCTAAAGACATAAAAAATAACTCAGAACCGCCAAAAACAGTAATTTCAAAGCTCGAGGTGAACAATACAGAAATGGATGTTTCAGAAAAATTAAAGTTAAAATCATTTCAAAACACTTTAACCCTTACATTTTCTAGTTTACAGTTTTCCTTACCGCACAAAAATTATTTTAGGTATCAGCTTGAAGGGTACGACGAAAACTGGAGTCAAGCCTCTAACATTAATTTTGCCAGATACACCAATTTACCTGCTGGCGATTACAGTTTTAAAGTGCTTTCGAGCAACTATGATGGTGTTTGGAGCCAGTCGCCGGCTCAATTTTCATTCAAAATATTAAAACCATGGTACTCAAGTACGGGTGCAATAGTAATTTATACACTTTTAACTTTATTAGCATCGTATTTAATCTATACCTATTTTAAAGTTCGCTGGCAAATGCAATTAGAATTAAAAGTTGAGCATGATAAAGCAGAAAGGCTTAAGCAATTAAATGATTATAAAACAAAGCTTTATGCCAATTTATCGCATGAGTTTAGAACGCCATTAACCTTAATATCGGCTCCTGTTAAAAAACAATTGCAAAGCAACGATTTATCTAGCGAAGCACGCGAAGATTTAATCTTGGTAGACAGAAACGCCAATAAATTATCAGGATTGGTAAATCAACTATTAGAATTGTCTAAGCTGGAATCTGGTTTCATCAAACTTAAAGTATCTTACAGCAATATAGAATTGTTTTTACATGCTATTGTTTCATCATTTGTGCCCTTGGCAGTTCAAAAACCACTAAAATTATCTAACAATATTGAGGTTACCCAGTTTGCGTGGTACGATACAGATGTTTTAGAGAAAATAATAAATAACCTTCTTTCAAATGCTGTAAAATATACCCCAAAAGGAGGCGAGATTATTTTTAATGCTTTGATCCAGGAGGGACATCTAATGCTATCAGTTCAAAATACGATTACTGAAATTAAAGAGCAAGAGCTTGAAAAAATATTTGATCGTTTTTATCAAATCGATTCAAATAACGAAGGATTTGGAATAGGCCTCTCCTTAATTAAAGAATTAGTAGCGCTTAATAAAGGCACTATAAAAGCTGAATATTTAAACGATAAAACCATACAATTTTTGATTAATATACCGGTTGAAAAAACGCTATTTAACCAATCAGATCTACAAGAGCCAACTGCGCAAGAATTAAAACATATATTGACGCAAGAAGAAGAGTCATCTCAACAACTATCAGAAAAGGAAATTATTCTTGTGGTTGAGGATAATACAGATATGTTGCAATTTTTAACCAGACTTTTTGAGCCAAAATACAACGTTATTCAAGCGCAAGACGGTCTTGATGGTATCAATAAAGCATTTCAATACATTCCTGATGTAATTATTTCAGACATCATGATGCCTAAAACCGATGGTATTACACTTTGCAATACTTTAAAAGAGGATGAAAAAACATCGCATGTGCCCATTATTTTACTCACGGCGAAAAGTGGAGAAGAAAACGAGTTAATTGGTTTAAAAACCGGCGCAGACGATTATATTCTAAAACCTTTTAACCCTGAAAAAATTCAAATTAGAGTTCAAAAACTCATCGAAATAAGAAACAATCTTAGAATGCGATATCAGCAGGCTATTTCACTTGAGCCAAAAGATATAGCTATTACCGCCACCGATGAGAAATTTCTAAATAAACTTCAACAAATTTTAGACGAACATCTTGTAAATCCAGAATTTAGTGCTGAAAGTTTTAGCAAAGAAATTGGGATGAGTAGAATGCAACTTCACAGAAAACTAGTAGCATTAACAGGATTGAGCACTACGGCATTTATTAAATCACAGCGTTTAAAATACGCTGTTAACTTACTGCAAAATTCAAATGCTAACGTAGCTGAAGTAGCCTATTCATCCGGATTCAACTCACCTTCCTATTTTGCCAAAAGTTTTAAGGACACTTACGGAAAATCACCTTTAGAGTATTTTAATGGAGATTAATTTTTTAGACTAGAATATTCAAATCCGGTTGGTTCTTTTAAACCTCTTCTTATCAACACAAAAACCCTTCAAAATGTTACATATGTGATAGCATTTGTTACATATGTGATAGCCCGATAGACAGTTTTCATAAACCTTTGTATCAACAAATTATTAGAAACTATCATAGACTATTAATCTTTCAAATTGTATTCACATGAAAAAAATTACACTTTTAATTACTTTGCTTTTGTTTGTTAATGCGCACGCGCAATTCTTTGAAAATGAATTTGGCCAGCAACCTGAAACACTTACCATAGACGAATGGACAGGAACAGATTGGAACGAGATTGCAACCCAAGAAGCAACGTTTAATGTGGATTGTTTAGTAGAAACAATTACGACTTTAATTTCGGGTTTGGAATCTACCAGGTCAATATATAGCTATAATTCAGAAAAACAGGTAATAGAAATCATTAATCAGATAAATAATGCGGGTACTTGGATTAATAGTTCCAGAACCCAAAATACTTATACTGGCGATAATCTAACCGATGAAATAGAATCTATTTGGACTGGCTCCAGTTGGGTGAATAGTTTGAGAACTCAAAGCACCTATACCGGCAGTAATCTAACAGAGGAAATCGTGTCTAATTGGGATGGCGCAAATTGGTTGAACAGTTTTAGATTTCAATACACGTATACCGGTGATAATTTAACCGAAGAAATTGAATCTAATTGGGATGGCGCTAATTGGGTGTTGTTTAGCAGAACGCTTTACAATTACACCGTGTCTAATCAGTTGCTGGATGATTTATTTCAGCTGCGTAATGCAGAGAATACAGCTTGGGAAAATGCCAACAGAACAGTTTATACTTACGATGCTTCTGATTTGTTAGTACAAGAAGCCTATGAGGAATGGAATGCAGCCGGCACAGCTTGGGACAGTTCAGAATTGAGAACCTATTTTTACACAGGATCTACTATTTCTGAAGTTATAACCTCCTATTGGGATGGCTTTGAGTATGTACCCGAAGACAGAAGCCTTTTAAGCTACAATGGCGATGGCTTAATAGCACAAATAATTTTACAAGAATACAATGGTGTCGATTGGGAGAACACTGCGAGAGTTACTTTTATCTACCCTGCTTGTCAGTCTTTATCAACAGAGGAATTTACAACTTTCGATTTTAGTTTTTACCCTAATCCTTCAAACGGTCATATTAAAATTTTAAATCTTTCGCAAGATCAATCTGCACTAAATTATACCATATATGATATGTCCGGTCGTTTGGTAAAACAGGGCAAATTAAACTCAGATTTCACCATTTCTACCCAAAATATAACAGATGGTTTATATGTTTTAAAATTAAGTGACCAATTACATACTGTGGCAAAACAGTTGGTTGTTAAGCATTAGAATTTAGACGTTCATCTTATTAAAAATATAGAAACCACTTTAGTAAAATAACTAGAGTGGTTTTGTTTAAAATGTATTACGGTTTCATTAAGATTAATTTATCTACATGGTAGATTAAAATCTAATTTTTTTTTAAATCATTTTATAGAGGCCATATTACCCATTTCGTTTCAAATGGCGATTTCATACAATTTTCAGGTAGTTCATTTACAGTATAACTTCACGTTTTTATTATTCAATTGTTTTCTTGTGATGGTGTTTTTATTGTTCTTTAAAACGCGTTTTGATTTAATTGAAATAAATTTTTGCAGATATTCCCGTAATCACCTCTTATCAACAAAAAAAGCCCAAAAATCTCGGTAAATGTTACATATGTTATAGCATTTGTTACATAAGTGATAGCTTGATTGGCTGTTTTAATAAAACTTTGTGTCAACAAATTGGATGTTTTTTACTTAAAAAATCATAATAAAAACAATTCAAAAAAAATCAAGAATAAATATTAAAAAACGCAAACAAATGAAGACAAAACCAATCATAATGGCATTTTCAATTTACATGCTATTTACCTTCAGTGCAGAAGCACAATTTCTAAAAAAATTAAAAAAGAAAGTTGAAGATCAGGTTGAGCAGACGGTTATCAACAAAACTGCTGATAAGGCTGCTGAACAAGCAAGCAAATCTATGGATAAGGTTTTTGACCCTAACTTCGGCGGTGGCAAACAAGGAAAAAAAGTAACCCCACAAAATTTACCCGAAAGCTTCAGCTTTGAATATAAATATCAACTTCAAATCTCCTCTGGAAAGGACCAAATGAGTATGGATTACATGCTTAAACCGGGGGCAAGTTATATGGGTGTTTCGATGAATGTTGGCCCTAAAATGTTGATGGTGATGGATGGCGCAGAGAATATCACCTATATGTTTATGGAATCTAAAGATTCTAAAATTTGCACGGCCACCTCTTTAGATGTTTCTGATGAGTTTGATGAGGAATTTAACGACCTGGAAGATTACACCATTACAAATCTGCCCAACAAAACCTTTCTGGGTTTTGACTGTCAAGGCATGCAAATGGAGAGCGACGACTATGTTTTTATTATGTACTTCACTAACGATGCCCCGGTGAGTTTTAACGACGTGTTTAAATCTGATCCGGACAGAATACCACCTGCATTGAGAAGCCATTTTAAAGACAACCAAAATGCATTGATGATGTATATGGATATGAAAGACAAAAAAAATAAGGGTAAGAAAAACACCTCAGGCACCATGGAATGTACGGCTTTAGAAACAATCAGTTACGAGTTAAATACTGCAGGGTATCAATTATTATAAAAATTTATGCAATGAAACTCATCAATTCTCTGGTAGCTATAACATTTGTACTTATTTTTTTAGGTATCACAAAAGGTGAGTACGTGCAATTCGAAAAGCCGGCTCAAAACACAATTGAGACATATTTTTTGAAGGCTAAAGTCAACGGGAAGTGGGTTGAATATAATAAAAATGAACAACTTAGTGCTAGTTTTGGTCTTTATATAGACAATGTTCACGATGGCGTTTTAAGCGCTTCAAATATAGATGACAACGATTATTCTGTCACAAACAGCATTTCTATAATTATAAGACAAACCGGAAAAATTGGTGTTGGAAGTTACTCGGGAGGAAAGCAATTTGAATACGGATTTAAAGGCGTTACACTTGCTTTTATGGATGTATCTCAATCTGCAATGTATATGACGGATGTTGATAACCCGGAATCTTTCTTGAAAATTAATCAGCTTACTAACACCCATGTTAAAGGCACATTTTCAGGTGTAGTGATCAACCCTGTAAACAGACAAAAGGTTTCAGTCACCGAAGGGGAATTTTACATCAAAAGCGCTCATTATTAATATATAATCTTATACAAAACCTTTATTACTTCTTTATGAAAACAACACTCAAACTTGGCATAGTAGCATTTTTTATTTGCTACGCCAGTAATTTAAATGCCCAATTATCTATTGAAGGCAAAATCGATAATTGGACCAACGGCAAATCCATATTGGCCTATGCCGATATCATGACCGATAATATTAAAAGTTGGGGAAGCATTGATGCTAATGGTGTTTTGAACATGCAATTGGAATATGATTACTTGGAAACCTTTAAGAAAAAAGCTGCAGAGGCTCAAAAGGGTGCGCCCAAAGGTTGGACTATGCGTTTTAAAACCATCGGAGACACCTTTGTTTGCGGTGGATTTGACAATCCGTTGGAATATAACAATCAAGACGCCATCGTAACAGGTGTACCACAACTCAGTGTAATGAGTAAAGATGGCAACACAGAATACGGGTATTTATTTATGGTAAGCGATGCACCCATCGCTAAATGGCTATATAGTTATGGAGATGACAATCCAACAACAGGATATTACCTTGAGTGGATTTATGTTGAAAAACCGGCAACTGTTTCCGGTACTTGCGAAAGGTCAACATATACAGGCAATGGAGAAGAATTATATGATAATATTAAAACCTATAATCTAAATCTTGTTGAAGGTTGGAATATCGTTAAATATGAAATAACCGAAGTGTTTAATTCGTCAACCGGTAAGGTGTTTCCTAAACAAACAACCGTAAGCGTGGTAGAATTTGTACCCGAGGACTTAAAGTGGGTGGTTTTAGGAGATAACTAATCAGAACGCTAAAAAATCAATCGAAAAAAACATCATCAAATAAGTTAAAATGAATTTTAATAAGTGCTTTTTCATTGTAATTATATCGATTTTCGTCTTTGGATGTAATAATTCTAAGGTGAATAAAATTGTTGACGAATTTGAAACTTCCGCTGATAACGACGCCTGGCTTATAAAATTATCGGAACAAAGTGCGCTTAATGCCGAAGAATTAACCAAATTATTTCCTGCAGAATTGCAAGATATGCCGCTTGTAGGTGTTGAAAGTATAGGAGTACAAAAGGTGATTGGAACATATAGCAAAGTACCAGATCCTAACTACATGAGCTCTACCATTAGCGTAACAATAGTTGATGGCGCGGGAACTGTTGGAATGCCGCACGTAAATGCAATTTTTAAAGAATTAAATACAAGTACCAACACCTCTTTTGAAAACGGATGGGCCAAAACAACTATGCACAACGGCCAAAGTGTTTTAGTTAAAGAACAAACAAAAACAGAAAAAACAGGTATTCAGTCTACCGTAACCTCAAGTATAGATATGATAAAAAACCAAAGGTTTCATATCAATCTTACAGGTAGGCATATACCCGGTAACCAATTAACCAAGGCCTTAGATGAGGTGATACAGCTTTCCTTTCCGGAATAAAATTTTAGCATTATGAAAACAAAACTAATACTTGTGATATTGTTTATACTATTGTGCGGGTTGTTGCAATCCCAAAACTTTAGCTCAAAACTAGACAATTTTCAAAAAGACCTTCCCGAAATGGATTTTATCATCATGCCTTTTGATATGGACAATCGCGTATCAATTGGTAAGCTTAAAGATGATGGAACTTTAGAGGTAAATATCCCTGAATTTTCAAGTATTCAATTACCTTCAAATGTGGTTCATGACGACCTTTTAAACTTTGAATACATTGTTAAGTTTAGATGTGGCAATTCATCCGATTTAAAAGTGAGTGAGAGCTTAAAAGGTTTTAGAGGTGGTTACTTTGCACTTTGGAGAGAAGGTAAAAGAAGCGGCTGGGCCGGCAGTGTATTTGCTGTTTCAAATAAAGAATTAATACCGTGGTTAGAAGACGATGCTTATATGCAGCCGGTTCTTGGATCTTATTATGAAATCATCTACGTCACCGAAGATGCCGAAATTAAAACTACTTGCGAAAACACCTGGGAAATTGCAGACTTTAAAATTGATATGGAATATCAGGTTGATTTAAACTTAAAAAAAGGCTATAACCTAATCGAATACGAAATCCTAGACATATTCGAAACCAATTCCAACGAAATCACCAATAAACCCAATAAAATCAAGATAAAATCACCAACCGATTTTTCCGGGATTATCTGGACGGCAAAATATTTTTAACCATTAAATTTTATAATTATGAGAACAAACTTTACACTATTCTTTACATTTATTTTTATGGCGTTCACACACGCTCAAGTAACTTACACCGTAAATACCACCGACGATACCGAAGACGCAGACTTAAGCGACACTATTTGCGCAGACAGTAACGGTAACTGCTCTTTTAGAGCTGCTATTCAAAATGCTAATAAAACTTCAAATAAAGATATCATTGCATTTGATATAAGCGGAACAGCACCATTTCAAATTCAAGTAGTGTCTGATGTTTTACCGCCAATTCAACAGCCTGCAGTAGTTGATGGAAGAACCCAAACAGGTTATACAAATGCACCTTTAATTGAAATAGACGGCACCTTGTTGGGTGCTGGTTACCAAGGTATTCAGTTTACCGGTAATGCCCATGGTAGCGAGATGTATGGAATGTCTATAGGTGGATTTCAGGAACAAGATGTGAGTCCGTTTAATTTTGGTTTTGGTGTTTTGGTCAATTTTGTTGATAATATTACGTTTCAAGGGAACTATATAGGTTTAAGATCTGATGGTACAACCTTATTTACCAATACGGGCGGCGGCATTCTGTTTAACAATAGTAGTAATAGTCTTGTAGGTGGTATAAATCCAAATGAAGGCAATATTATTTCAGGTAATTTTTCGGGTGGGTTAACCTTTCAAAACGGCACAAATAATTTGGTGCAAGGAAACTTCATAGGCACTGATATTACAGCAACGTTAAACAGAGGTAACCGATTTAACGTCCAACTCATAAATTCTTCTAATAATACCATTGGCGGTGCAGTTCCGGAGGCGAGGAATATTATTTCAGGGGGTAAAAATGACCAAAATGAGACTTTTGATGGTACCGGTTTCTCCATTGTAGGTGCATCGGCAACTGGCAATAGAATATTAGGCAACTATATTGGTACGGATATAACTGGTACTCAATCTATACCTAATCTTCGTGGCGGGGTGTTGTTATTGTTTGGCGCCAATAATAATGAAATTGGTGGGATTAACCCGGGAGACGGAAATTTAATTTCGGGTAATGGGTTTTATGGGGTTTATTTTCAAGGGAATGAAGATTCACCCGTAACCGAAAATTTTATTCAAGGTAATAAAATTGGAGTAGACGTTACCGGAAACTTGGCTTTGTCTAATCAAATTGGTGTTGCACTGTTTTCGGGGGTTAATAACAATAATTTTATAGGTGGTTTGGTTCCTGGAGCCAGAAATATAATTTCAGGTAATAGTAATACAGGTGTGGCCATTTTGGCCGGTAATAACAATCAAATTTTTGGCAATTATATTGGTACTAATAGCAATGGTAATACAGCTGTTGCAAATCCAACGGGTGTTGCTATACTTGATGTTAATAATACAGTTGGAGGAACTATTGCGGGAAGCAGAAATATTATTTCGGGTAATAATGTAGGTATTTCTTTAGAAGAGAATTGCACTGGAACAATTATACAAGGCAATTTTATTGGTACAGATGCTTCCGGAAGTTCGGCAGTGCCAAATCAAAGTTCGGGTATTAATATAGCCAGTAATGCCCAGGCGGTAACTATAGGTGGAGAAGAGTCAGGCAGAAATATTATTTCGGGGAATCAGGTTGGTTTAACGGTAAGAAGAACAGGACACAATATTAGTTATAATTATGTAGGGTTAAATCCTGCCGGTACTTCGGCGTTGCCAAATCAAATAGGTGTACAAGCTTTTGGTTTGTTGGAAGGCACTCAAATTCACCATAACGTTATTTCAGGAAATGGCCTTTCAGCCGGTAGTGCCAGAAATTTGCTTTTAAATGGGGCAACCCAACTTCAAGCGTATTCAAATATTATCGGGTTACAATCTAACGGATTTGATTTACCGGGTGGAATTAATGCTCCAGGTATTGTGTTGCAAAATAGTTCAAACAATATTATTGGAGGTGCAACTGCAGACTTAGGAAATGTAATTAGTGGTAACGGAAATGATGGCATTTTGTTAATTTTTAGCTCTAATGGTAATCAAATATTGAATAATTTAATTGGTTTAGCCATAGATGGTGAAACGGTGGTAGGAAATGGAACAGGGGTTTCATCAGGCATTGTGTTATCAGGTAATATTACAAGTGCATTTATATCAAAAAATGTATTATCAGGGTCTGGCAACGGCGTATTTTTAGATCCGGCCTTAGGTGCAGCAACCGGAGTTACTATTTCTGAGAATAGTATTTATGGAAACTCTGGTGAGGGAATCAGATTAGCAGGAGCCAATGCTAATGATCCGGGTGATGCCGACACTGGACCAAATAATCTTCAAAACTATCCCGAAATAATCAGTATTGATTTTTCTGGAGGTAACCAAGTTGAAATTTCTTATGAAGTACCAAGTGACCCTGCAAATTCTGCTTATCCAATAACAGTTGAATTCTTCGGAGCAGATAACGGTCAAGGCAAAACTTATTTAGGAACAGATACCTATACCACGACAGGTCCAAAATCTTTTTTAGTTACATTTCCTGATGGTTTTGGGCAAGATGATTATGAATTTATCGTTGGTACGGCAACTGATGATAATGGCAATACTTCTGAATTTAGTTTACAGGCATCCTTGTCAAATCAGGATTTTCTGGCCGGTAATTTTACCTTATACCCAAACCCTGCAAAAGATTGGTTTAAAATCAATCTTAATTCAAACAGCCAATATGATATAGAGTTGATCTCTATTTCAGGTCAGTTAATTAAACAATTTAAGAATGTTACGAGGGAATTGCAGGTTGCTGTTGACAACATGCCTCAAGGACTATATTTAGTGAAAATTCATGATAATTTAAATAATCAAAGTATTCAAAGAAAACTTATAGTGCAATAAACGAGGGTTCTTTTAAAAATAGGAACAAAGCAGATGATGTTAAGTTTTCAGCAACGCAGGATTTGTTGGAATGAGCAACTCCACCTTTGTTCCTATTGCTTTTTGATGGTCGTCGTACAAATCGGTTATTTTTAAATTGTAGTCGGTTGTAAAACGTTTAGAAAAATTTGAAAGTCTGGCTTTGGTAATGTTTAAACCAACCGATTTACGATTAAGACTTTTGTCTTTGTTAATTTTTTCTGATTCTACTCGCCCAATTCCATTGTCGGTAATGGTAACGGCCACATGATTTTTGCTGCCTTTGGTTACCTTAAGATTAATTTTTTTATCGTCTGCTTTCGACGATAAACCATGCCAAAGTGCATTTTCAAGAAATGGCTGTAAAATTAACGACGGCACTTTAATGGCCGCTGTATTAATTGTTGGATCTATGTGAATTGAAAAATCTATTTGATTAGAAAATCGCATATTCTCAACACTTAGATACAACTTCATAGTTTCAAGTTCGTCTTCTAATGATATGTGTTTTTCGGTGTTGGAAACAAGAATTTTTCTGATGAGTTTGGCAAATTTGTTAAGGTAATAAACCGCGTTTTGCTGATCATTATTGATGATGAAATGCTTTATTGAATTTAAAGAATTAAATATGAAATGCGGATTCATTTGACTTCTCAACATATCTTGTTCAAGCGTTAAAATTTGCTTTTCCTGACGCAATTGTCGATTTCGGTTAAGGGCAATCATAATTACCGCTAAAAGCACAACGCTAAAAATAACTAACAAATACAGTTTTTGATTTTTTAACAGTTCTTCATTTCTGTCGGCTAGTAGTTTGATTTGCTTGTTTTTTACTTCGTCTTCATATTCAAGTACTATATCATTGACATATTGAAAGTTGCGCTCGTTGGTAATGGTGTTTTCTAAATCTATGCCCGTTTTGTAATATTTTAACGCCAGTTGATGTTCTCCTAATTCTTCGTAAAGTTCAGATAGTTTTTTATTGGCTTCAACAGCTGATGAGGTAAGGTTATACTTCTTTGACGTTTCAAGAGCTTTTTCCAGATATTTCTTTGATATATCAAATTCTTTAAGTTCTAAATTTACCCAACCCAAGTTGAGGTAAGAATTAGCAATATAAAACTGGTCTCCAATTTTAATACCTTTACTCAAGGCTTGTTCAATAATTTCTTTGGCTTCATTAAGTCTCCCAAGTTTTATTTCAAGTGAACCAATACTGTTATAGCATATAACTCGTCCAACATCTGAATTTATATCGTTATTAAACATTAGCGAACGCTGGTAATTTTCCATTGCACTTTTATAATTACCCAGCGCTTCCTGTGCATAACCAATGTTGTGGTAATTTATGGCCAAGCCCAATTTTTGGTTGAGTTTTTCCTCTATTTTTAAGGACTTCATAAATTGATTAATAGCCAGATCGTAGCGCTTAAGCGCCAAATATATATTACCAATGCTATTTTGAGAAACCGCAATACTGGCTTCTAATTGACTGGTTTTATTGTTGACGTTATTGGCCAAGTCTAGTGCTTGTGTATGGTAATCAAGTGCTGGTTTTACAAGATCCATCCTGCGGTAAGCAACGCCAATCATGTTAAGAGCCACTACTTGTAGTTCAATATCGCCGGCCAAAATCGCCGCATCATAAGACTCTTTGTGGAGTTCAATGGCTTTATCGTACAAAGAGGCATTTCGGTAGCCTATTCCTAAAAAATTAAGCGCAAACCCTTCGGCTAGAAAATTTTTATTAGCCTTTGATTTAATGGCTAACTGCCTTAAGAAAAAGGTGTCTCGTTTCTCACTTTTAAAAATTGAATCGAGTACGTTGTACTTATTGAATTTTTCATTTTTAAGAAGCTGTAATCGGCTATTTATTATCGAATCATGATTGTCATGTGCATGTATATTAAGTGCAAATAACAGCACGAAAAACAAACAAAAAAGAAGAGGCACTGGTTTAAACATTTACTTCTATTAACTCTTATAACTTCTCAAGAAAATCTGACTTTCTTTGTCTGGCAACAGGTATTTTTTTGTTATTGGTTAACACTACGTAGCCATCACTTTTTATAAACTCCTTTAGGTGATTGAGGTTGATAATATACGAATTATGTATTCTAAAAAAGTGATCTTGAGGCAACAGTGAATTAACCTCTTTTAGTTTTTTGGTTACAACAATTTTTTGATTATTGGCAAGTTCGATAGTGCTGTAATTGCCATCACCCGAGACAAGTAAAATGTCATCTGCATCAATAAAAATAAGTTTTCCGTCTGTATTAATGGTCACCTTTTTTTTGTTAAAACGCTCATTAAACTGCTCAAACGCCAATTCAAAATTGAGTTCAGATTTTTGTTTTGATTTATGTTTTTTTATTTTTTTGATGGTTTCCTGCAAATCATCAGAGTCTATGGGTTTTAATAAATAATCAATAGCTTCATGTTTTAAGGCTTTGATGGCATATTCGTTATAAGCTGTTGTAATGACTACTGCGAAATCGCGTTTTGGAAATTTGTTAAGAAATTGAAAGCCATCCATAGTTGGCATTTGAATATCTAAAAAAAGGCAATCGGGGTTATTGGTTGTTAGGTAATCAATAGCTTCTTCAGGATTTGTAAATTGAGCAACAACCGATATGTCTGTATTGAAATGCTTTAATTCCCAAACCAGACTTTCTACAGCGCTTAATTCATCATCTACTATTACAACTGAAATCATAAATCAAAAGTAGTAATATTTGTCAATCAAATAATTTTAACTGTGCATTTAGTGGTAAATTTTGTGTAGAACGTATAGATTTAGCAAAAGCTGTTACTTTTGGTAAAACCAATTATACAAAAATTAAAACCACTTATACAAACTGAGGTTTTTATTGCATAGGTTTTTCGGATTTTTGATTTTGAAAAATAATTTTTTCAAGACATCGTTAACTTTAAATTGGAACTTTGAATATCAAGAGTGAAAATTTGTAAAATAGGGATATCTTAGAATTGTTTTAGTTTAGTTAGTTATTTATTAGGGTTAGAAGAGGACGAATTTTCGTCCTCTTTTTGTTTTTTACTAATGCCTGAAATTAATTTTAAGACAGTAATGAAATTCGCTAGTCAGACATTTTTTAACTTTAAAATTCCTACATTTTATTTACGTTCAATAATTTCATAAATAACTGAAAAACAATAAATAAAGTCTAATTGTTAAATATTGTATTCAATTTGTAAGTAAATTCGGTTGTTAAAAACTTGTTGACAACGTTTCTAAAAAAACCTTTCAAAATCTAACACATTTTTGAATCTTTGTTGGTCCCAAGTCACACTAAAATTTTCGTCTAATTTTAATAAAAAAACTCAAAGAAATGTCACAAATCGTAGAACCCATTCTTCAAGAAAACAAAGATCGCTTCGTAATTTTTCCAATACAACATCACGACCTTTGGGAGTGGTATAAGAAATCGGAAGCCAGTTTCTGGACGGCAGAGGAAATAGATTTGCATCAGGATTTGAGTGATTGGGCTACCAAATTAAGTGACGACGAGCGTTATTTTATCAAGCATATTTTAGCATTTTTTGCCGCCAGTGACGGTATTGTGAATGAAAATCTGGCTGAAAACTTCGTGAATGAAGTACAATACAGTGAGGCCAAATTTTTCTACGGTTTCCAGATCATGATGGAAAATATTCATAGTGAAACCTATTCGTTGTTAATTGATACCTATGTTAAAGACGAGAAAGAAAAAGACATACTTTTCAACGCTATAGATAATTTTCCGGCTATCAAGAAAAAGGCAGACTGGGCCTTAAAATGGATAGAGTCTCCAAGTTTTGCCGAACGTCTTATAGCCTTTGCAGCCGTTGAAGGTATTTTCTTCTCTGGTGCGTTTTGCTCAATTTTCTGGTTGAAAAAGCGCGGATTAATGCCCGGATTAACATTTTCTAACGAATTAATTTCCAGAGATGAAGGCGTTCACTGCGATTTTGCTGTACACCTGCACAATAAGCATTTGGTGAATAAAGTGCCAAAAGAACGCATTCGTGAAATATTAGTAGATGCATTAAACATTGAGCGTGAATTCATTACAGAATCATTGCCAGTAAGCCTTATTGGCATGAATGCTAAGTTAATGACCCAGTACCTCGAGTTTGTGGCCGATAGATTGTTAGTGGAGTTAGGTTGTGAAAAAGAATACAATTCATCTAACCCGTTTGATTTTATGGATATGATTTCGCTTCAAGGTAAAACTAATTTCTTCGAAAAACGCGTGTCTGAATACCAAAAAGCCGGTGTAATGAACAAAGAAGAAGAAAAAGATAAGTTCACTTTTGATGCCGATTTTTAAAATGCAATTCTAATTTATTGGAGCCCCAAATTTGCATTTAACCAGTCTTGTGTATTGCGTTGTGGCCTGTTGGCTGCACAACCTGATAATTAAAAAAAACCATAATAATAACAGCTCAAACTTTTGGGCTGTTTACCGCTAACCAACGTTCTGTTTACAGAACAGCTAAAACTTTAAAATAATATGTATGTAGTAAAAAGAGACGGCCGAAAAGAACCTATGATGTTCGACAAAATCACTGCAAGAGTGAGAAAATTGTGTTACGGATTAAACGAATTAGTTGATCCCGTAAAAGTTGCCATGCGCGTTATAGAAGGTTTATACGATAACGTTACCACAAGTGAGTTAGATAACCTGGCAGCTGAAATTGCAGCAACCATGACCACAACTCATCCTGATTATGCTAAGTTGGCAGCGAGAATTTCGGTATCTAATCTACATAAAAATACTAAAAAGTCGTTCAGCGAGGTCATGACTGACTTATACGAATACATCAACCCGCGCACCGGAAAGAAGGCGCCTTTGTTGTCTGATGAAGTATTCGAAGTCATTCAGGCTAACAAAGAACTTTTAGATTCTACCATTATTTATAACCGCGATTTTGGGTACGATTACTTCGGATTTAAAACACTGGAGCGTTCCTATTTATTAAAATTAAACGGCAAAATAGCCGAACGTCCACAGCATATGCTTATGCGGGTTGCGGTTGGTATTCACTTAGATGACATGGAAGCGGTGGTTGAAACGTATGAGTTGATGTCTAAAAAGTATTTTACACACGCCACACCAACACTTTTCAACTCCGGTACACCAAAACCACAAATGTCGTCTTGCTTTTTACTTTCTATGAAAAGCGACAGCATTGATGGCATTTACGATACATTAAAGCAAACAGCCAAAATTTCGCAATCTGCCGGTGGAATTGGTTTGTCAATTCATGATGTTAGAGCAACAGGAAGTTATATTTCCGGCACTAATGGTACGTCAAACGGTATTGTGCCAATGTTGAAAGTTTTTAACGATACGGCGCGTTATGTAGATCAAGGCGGCGGAAAACGCAAAGGAAGTTTTGCTATTTACATTGAAACCTGGCATGCCGATATTTTTGATTTTCTCGATTTGAAGAAAAACCACGGTAAAGAAGAAATGCGTGCGCGCGACTTATTCTATGCCATGTGGATATCAGATTTGTTTATGAAGCGCGTACAGGAAGATGGTCATTGGACACTGATGTGCCCCAACGAATGTCCCGGTTTAGCTGATGTACATAGTGAAGCCTTTGAGACACTTTACACTAAATATGAAGCTGAAGGCAAAGGAAGAAAAACCATAAAAGCCAGAGAGCTTTGGGAGAAAATTTTAGAATCTCAAATTGAAACCGGTACGCCATACATGCTCTACAAAGATGCTTGTAACCGTAAATCAAATCAGCAAAATTTAGGAACCATCCGTTCATCAAACTTATGCACTGAAATTTTAGAATACACATCTCCAGACGAAGTTGCCGTATGTAATTTGGCGTCTATTGCACTACCAATGTTTATAAAAAATGATGAGTTTGACCATAAAGAATTATTCAAAATTACTAAACGTGTCACCAAGAACTTAAACAGAGTTATAGACAGAAATTATTATCCGGTAGAAGAGGCCAAGAATTCTAATTTCCGTCACAGACCTATAGGTTTAGGTGTTCAAGGATTAGCTGATACTTTTATTAAATTGCGTTTACCGTTTACCAGTGATGAAGCAAAAAAGCTAAATCAAGAAATTTTTGAAACCATTTATTTTGCAGCTGTTACCGCCTCTATGGAAGAAGCCAAAGCCGACGGACCTTATCAAACTTTTAAGGGGTCGCCAATTAGCAAAGGTAAATTCCAGCATAATTTATGGGGCATTAAGGACGAAGAACTAAGCGGCAGATGGGATTGGGATAAACTGCGCCAGCAAGTAGTAAAGCACGGTGTAAGAAATTCACTCTTGGTGGCGCCAATGCCAACGGCCAGTACCTCACAAATTCTGGGTAATAACGAATGTTTTGAACCTTATACTTCTAACATTTACACCAGACGTGTACTTTCGGGCGAGTTTATTGTGGTTAATCAGCACTTGCTGCAGGATTTGGTAGAACAAGGCCTTTGGAATGACGATTTAAAGCAGGAAATAATGCGTGCTAATGGCTCAATTCAGCATATAGATATTATCCCTCAAGATATCAAAGAACTTTATAAAACAGTTTGGGAATTGAGTATGAAAGACATTATTGATATGAGTCGTCAAAGAGGGTACTTTATAGATCAGTCTCAGTCTTTAAATCTGTTTTTAGAAGGCGCAACAATGGCCAAACTTACGTCTATGCATTTTTATGCCTGGAAAAGCGGACTCAAAACAGGAATGTATTACCTGAGAACTAAAAGCGCTGTTGACGCCATTAAATTTACCTTGGATAAAAAATCTGAAACTGTGCCTGCCGCAAAAGAAGTAGCGGTATCTAATGCCGATGTTGTAATGCAACAACAACAGCAAGCAGCAAAAACGGCTTCAAAATTTGCAAAAGAAACATCTGAGATAAAGCCACTCACAGCCGAAGAAATGAAAGCCTTAATCGCTCAGGCAAAAGAAGCTGAAGGTGACGATTGCCTAATGTGTGGTTCTTAAGTTGAGAGATTAATTTTTTAAAGTGTTAATAAAGCATTCCTTTTTTTGGAATGCTTTTTTTTGTCATTCAGTGTGTGAGTTCGTAAGTAAGATTTTTACAAATAAAAAAGCATCCAATGCCAAACTTTATGGGAGGATGCTTTCTTAAAATATTAATGGACTTTTTTATTTTGCCTCCATCAAAGCAAAGAATTTATCAATATTAGGCATTAAAATAATTCGTGTTCTGCGATTTTTAGCACGGTTAACGTTTGAATCATTTTCTGCAACCGGTTGAAAGCTGCCACGACCGGAGGCAATCAATTGTTCTGGCGCAACTTTAAATTGATTTTGTAGTTTTCTAACTACAGAAGTAGCGCGTAACACACTTAAATCCCAGTTATCTGCAATTTTATCGGTGCTAATAGATCTGGAGTCGGTATGTCCTTCAACCATAACATCTAAACTCGGTTCAGAGTTAATGACGTCGGCTAATTTCTGTAAAATTTTATCGGCTTTGTTGCTAACATTGTAACTGGCAGTATTAAATAGCATATCGTCTGCTATAGAAATCATAACTACAGTGTCATTAATATCTACAACAATATCGTTATCCTCGTTAAGATCTGTATTGTTAATGGCTTTGTTAAGATTGTACTGAACAGCTAAATTCATAGAGTCCTTAAGGGTTGTTGCTGCAGCCAATTTGTTTTGGTCAACATTTGTAAGTGTCTCACGCATTTTTTCGCGACTAATACCAGAGGTAACGGTACCATCTTTAGACACTTCAAATTTTGCTTTATTTTCTATGGTTAATCCTTCTACATCATCATTAAGCGATTGTATTTTTGAGTTGTATTCGTTAACACGCGCTTCTATAATCGCAAATTTATTTTCTAAGTCTTCTTTTTCCACTTTAGTTTTAGTGAGTTCGCTTAAAATTTGGCCCTTTTCTTGTTCTAGAGCAACATATTTTTTCTTGGAAACACAAGAGCTTAATAAAATGGTTGCTACTAATAAAATTAAAACATTTTTCATAAATATATTTTTGGTTAATATAGTATGTACGCTTAAAGCTTTAGTTTAGACGTTTAGAATTAAATAATTTAAGTATTATTGGAAACTTAAAAATTTGCGTGTACGCAAGAGCCGGTACATACGCCGGCTAAAGGCTTTAAATTGTTACCCTAATTTATATTTATGAAGTACTTATAAACTGTTGTTGAATAGCATTTTATTGAACTAATTCGTCAGGGTATCTGTACCAAGGTATTGATTGTTTTTATTGTAGTACCATTTTCTAATTTTTGGTAATTTAATATCATTGATAATTGTTTCGCCTTCAAATAAAATGTATTCGCCGGTATCAGTAATTATCTTACCGTTGTCATCACTTTTAAAAAACTGATAAGCTTCAAGCGCATAATTTTTCGGGTTAAAGTAAAAAAACCAAATATCGCTGCCTACTTCTGGAGAATAGCTCACTATAATTACCAGATAATCTTTACCGTGGAATGATTTCCTTTCAACCTTATTCGATATAATAGCACCCGGATCAAGAATCTTCATGGGCATACCATATAAGTAAGTGTAATAATTCTTGAGCATGTTGCCGCGATCGCAGTTAAGATTAAACTTTTTAGCGTCACTTTCATTAAAATTAGAATTTCCATTAAGTGTCATGTCACACTTATTCGATGCTATGTTGTAACTAAAATTATTGCCATCTTTTTCAACTTTCAAATAAAAGTCGTTATTGAGGTTGTTGATATGAACTTTGCTAACTCTGGGAGTTTGATTTGGGGTGGTCATTTCAACAATAAGTGTATCTTTAAAAGTTTTCCAGTTTAACTCAGGGTCGTGATAGTTAATACTTGCTTTAATGAGTTGCTCTGCGTTAATATTTTGTGCGTTTGATGGGTTTAGAGAGATTATCCAAAACAACAATGAAAATAACAAGACGAGCTTACATTTGAGAATACATTTTGATTGAGACATATTTTAAATATTAGATTAATTAATGCCTGTTAACTTAAAAAAATTAACAATAACACAACATTAAAAGTAAAAATTTAATTTAGAATAGCTTTATTATTGCAACCTGTATTATGTTTGTAATACTTTTACCAACTAAATGAAGCAACAACTTCCTAACAGAAACAGGCCTTATCTTAACGTTTTAGATTATTTGGTCCAGGAAAAGGTTTTCCTGTTAATAGTTATTTTAGGGATTATCCTGTCAATTGTCTCGGTAAATTTTGGCCAATCTGCCATGTGGGTTGGTTTCTTTTTTGCGGCTTATGCAGCTGTTTCCAACGACAGTATTCAATCTTTAGGAACATTTATTGAAAGTAATAAACAGCGCAAATGGTGGATTTTGTGGTTGTTTACCGGAGGTATCTTTTTAGCGGTAGTTACCTTTAGCTGGTTTTATTTTAATGGTGATGTAACCTATCAAAGGTTATTAGATGATGATGGCGTTACCAAGTACCCTCATCCAGAGAATTTTAGTTTTTTCCAGATCATAGCGCCACTCGTGTTGATTATTTTAACACGGTTAAAAATGCCTGTAAGCACTACTTTTTTGTTACTAAGTGTTTTTAGTGCAGATACCAGCGGTATTTCTTCAATTGTTGTAAAGAGCTGGTCGGGTTATGTGATGGCTTTTGTTTTGTCATTTGCCATCTGGTATTTTTCATATAATATCATCAGAAAATATTTTAGGAGTAGAAAAACACATATAGCCTGGACGGTTGTGCAATGGGCAGTTAGTGGTTCTTTGTGGGCGGTATGGATTATGCAGGACGGCGCCAACATAGCCGTATTTTTACCAAGACAACAAACACCCTTTCAATTTTTAATATTTGCGGTTACCATTTTTGCGGGAATGGGCTTGTTATTTTTTCTTAGAGGTGATAAAATTCAGGAAATTGTTAGTGAAAAGGTTAGAATATCTGACGTGCGTGCGGCCACATTGGTTGATTTTTCTTATGTAATTTTATTAATTTATAAATTATTCATCAGTACTGTACCGATGAGTACCACCTGGGTGTTTTTAGGAATTATAGGCGGTAGAGAAATTGCCGTAAGTTTGATAAGACAAAAAGTAGGTACACGTCATAAAGTAAAGGCGGTGAAGATGGTTGCTAAAGATTTTAGTTATGCCATGATTGGGTTATTTATTTCTATTGCACTGGCTTCGGGAGCAAATAAAGGAGTGAGATCTGAAATATGGAATTATATTACCAATATCTTTTAAGGCTATTCATCAATTGGGGTGTCGTTAAACTCTTTATAACGAATTAGTATGATCTTCAGGGAATCAACCATGTCGCTTGATTTTTTTAATAACTCAAAATAAAGACGCATATTTTTTGAGCTATTGTCCTTAACGCTAACGCGCGAAATTTGCTGGTCTAATAATTGTTCAATTTCGGTTTGAATAACTACCAATGATTTAATAACACTTTTGAGATTTGAAAAATCTAAATTTTGAAAACTGTGGTTTATTTTCGGGAAGACCTCTTTGGTTTTAATATCGATAGACTTTAAGCCTCTTATTTGGTTAAAGGTTAGTTTTTTATGATTGTTTTTAACGTGATCATAGCTGTTGTTAATTATTTGTGACATTGCCAATGCAACAGCTTCCAAATCGTCAAGTGTTAAAATATAAAATTTATTGGCTGCTGCACTACTTTTCTCTTGGATGTTTACCTGGTAAAAGATAATTTCTTTAAGCATGTTAATTTCAGACAGGATATCATTAACCTCCTTTTTGTTTTGTCTTAATTGAATAGCATTAAGCAATCCCAGATTTTTGATAGAATCACTATACAGTAACTGTAACCTGTTAAAAACATCACTAATGTTTGTTGAATATTTGGTGGTGATGATATGGATGTTTTCAAGTTCTTCGGGTTTAAACTTCTTTTTCGCCGTCAATTTTGCTACGCGTTTACGATGATTAATAGCACTTTTAAAAAGAATAAAACCTAAAAACAGTAAGAATACTAAAACTGCCGTAATTCCACCATAAAATATGAGTACCACCGATAGACCTGACAGTAAAAATGCCATAAGCGAAGTCATGATCCAGCTAGCTAAAACGTTCAACACACCGGCAACTCTGTAAACGGCGCTTTCGCTGTTCCAGGCACGGTCTGCAAGTGCTGTTCCCATGGCAACCATAAAGGTAACATAAGTAGTTGATAATGGAATTTTTATGGATGTTGCAAATGAAATTAGAATACTTGCTACCATTAGGTTAACAGTAGCTCTTACCAAATCAAAAGAAGGAGCATTAAATTTAGCGGTGAGGACTTCGGGTTTTTGAAATTTACTATTGATAGATGCTGTTACCTTTTCAGGTAATAACATATTACCGGCATAGCCAATAGCTATGCCAAATTTTACAATCGCTCTGGATAGCGCATGTGGTTTAAATCTTTCAAAACCTGCATCTTGACGCGCCAGATTGATTTCGGTTTCGGTTACTAAGAAAACGCGTTTAGATAGCCATAGCGTTCCTACCATAATGGCACCGGCAATAACAAGTAAATAGTAGGGTGTTTGAACGGTATTAGCAAGTCCAACCATATTAAACGATTCGGCACTTAAATTACTGCCCTGCCATAATTCAAAAGATTGAAGCGCCGCAATAGGAACGCCTATAAAATTTACCAAATCATTGCCGGCAAACGATAAGGCCAATCCAAAAAGGCCTAATAAAACCGTGGCTTTAAGCATATTTTTCTTGTAATATGAACTTAGCAAAAACGATAAACCACAAAAGAAAATCAACAAGACAGCAAATGTTATTATGAGGTGGTCGGTTATCCATACAGACAGATAGGTGTCTTTTAAAATAGTGGTGCCAAAGCCCTTTAGAATCACAAAAATACCAATACAAGTTTGGGCAAAACCCGTAAAAAGTGATGTCGTAAAATTTGAAATAGAATGGTATTGAAAGGTAAAAACGAGTCTCGAAATAAATTGAACTACGGCACCAACGGTAAAAGCAATGATGATACTTAAAAAGATGCCTTCAATAATTAATAATACTTTAGAAATATTGATGTAGTTGCCAATTAAATTAAAATCATTTCCTTGATTATACAGTTGTAAAAGCCCCGTGCTAACTGAGGCACCTAACAAGCAAAATATAATTGAAACAGTTGTAGAGGTTGGTATTCCCAGCGTATTAAAAAAATTAATAAGTAAAATATCGGTAATCATTACAGATATAAATAATATAATAATTTCTTGAAAGCTAAACAATTGTGGTTGAAAAATACCGACCCGTGCAACTTCCATGAGTCCTGACGAAAATACAGCGCCTAAGGCCAGTCCGCAACTTGCCACAATCAAAATAGTTTTTACCGGAAAAGCTTTAGAGCCAATTGCCGAGTTTAAGAAGTTAACGGCATCATTACTTACCCCTACAATAAGGTCGATTACTGCGAGAAGGAGTATAATTGTAATTAATATAAGGTAAAAACCATCCATTTAATTAGCTGATAAGCAATAAATCATATTTTTAAAACCTGACAAATCCTTCCAAAGGGATAATAAGTAAAATTACATAATACCTTACAGATTTAAAGCCTAATTATGCTAAATTTTAGAACTAAATTCAATGTTTAAAATAATAATAAAGCACTTTAAAACAGTTGATTAATGTTTTAATGTTAAATTAATGTTACCAAAATGTATATTATATGTAAAATATTTTGTATGTTTGTAAAGTAATTATTAACCAAATCTGTTGTATTATGAAAAAATTACTCATTTTAATTGTAGCGCTTATTTGTTCAGCGGCCTTATTTTCGCAAGAAGTGAAGAAAAATGTATACGAAGTAGAGAACAATTTAATAAAGGTTACCATGTTTCATGATAACGGACAGATTAGTCAAACAGGTTTTTACACTTTAGACGGGAAGTTACAGGGTAATTGGTATAGTTATGATGTTAAAGGCAAAAAAACTGCCGTGGCAAAATACGAAAACGGAAACAAAACCGGAAAATGGTTTTTCTGGACCGATGGAACCCTAAAAGAAGTAGATTACAGCACCAATGCGATTGTAAGTGTTGTAGAATGGTCTAACGAAAGAGCTTTGGTAACAAGAGATTAATCTGTTATTAATTAAATAAAAAAAGCGCTATGACTTTGCTGTCATAGCGCTTTTTTGTTGATATAACTTAAGAATTAAAAATTCAATGAATAACCAAGAGTAAAAGTAGTACCGGGCGCTCTAAAAGAGAAGTTTTCTCTGGCACCACCAAAAGACTCGTAGCGACTAATACGTTCAGCACCTAAAATGTTTTCAGCTCTAAAGCTAACTTTTGATCTTTGATCTTGTCCAAAGGTCTTAGAGAAGTTAAAGTTTAAACTGTTAAACGGTACTGTAAATACATCAGGGTTTCTACCAAAACCAACAACTTCTAAAGTTTTTCCCTGTACGTTAAAGAACATACCGGTTTCCAATCCTAAATTTGTGTTGTTATAATTTAAACCAACATTCACTAAAAATGGAGATTGCCCTTGAAGTTGTCTTGTATCGTCTATTACTTCGCCGTTTCTTGCAAATTGCTGTCTGGATTCAAATTCTTGTCCTGGACCTTTTGGCATTTCAATTTCAGACTGAATTAAAGACACATTGACATTTAAACTTAGATCTTTTAAACTTTCAGCTATAAAGTTGAAGTTTTTTCTCCCTTCGAACTCAACACCAATTACTGTGGCTTCGTTAGAATTTCTCGGCGTGAATTGGTTTGGAGCCACAAATGAAAAGGCCACAAGTTCAATAGGATCGTTGAATTGTTTGTAGAAAGCACTTACGGCAAACATTTGCGCTTTTTCACCAAAGAATTCGTATCTTAAATCGAAGTTATTAATATATGATGGTTGCAATTCAATATTACCTAAGAAAATAATTCCTGTTAATAAATCGGGTATTTGAACCACAGATAATTCTTTAAAACTTGGTCTGGCCGTGGTACGATAGTAGGAGGCTCTTACGTTAGACTTTTCATTTACTTCATAAATGAAGTTTGCCGATGGGAATAAATCTAACACATCAATAGTTTGCTCATTGTCAAAAACCTGAGTTCCTGCATTATTCTGACCTGTGAAAAATGTTGTAAAATACTCGGCTCTTAAACCTATGATAGCTCTTATTTTGTTTGCTAGTTTAAATTCGTTAGAAACATATAAGGCCGCTGTATTTTGATTCGATTCGAAAGAGTTGGCCGGTTCAAAGTTTCCTCTGATAAATGCGCCTGAGTTGGTTTGTGGCGTCCAAATATTATCGGGAGCAAGAATGGCATCGGGATCACCGTTAAACGATGTGGTGTTCACGTTTCTAAAGGCAACCTCATAACTAAAGATATCATAATTACGCTGTTTGTAACTGCCCAGTGCTCCGAATTTCAAAGAGGCTTTATTATCTAAAAAATTGTACTTTTTGGTAAAATCAACCTTACCTACTAGATTTACTTCTTGTAACTCTCTCCAAAGTCGCTGAGGAAAACCTGCATCAGAACTTATATTGGTAGTTCCATCAGGATTTAAAATAAAAGTAGTTAACCTAATATCTTTATCGTTAACGCTGGTAAAAGTTGGGGAAACCTTCCATTCCGTGGTAAAGTCACTTTTCTCACTGGTATGCTTTCCTGCCAACAAGATGTTGGTAATAGAACGCTCATAATATTCTAAGTTATCTCGGTTAACATCAATGTCATTCGAAATTTCAGTTCTTTGGTTAAATAATGCTGCCTGACTTTCACCGTTTTGAATATGTAGCACGTTAAAATTATATTTGGCCTTATTGGTTTTGTATGACAAGCCGGCTAAACCACTTAATAAGACATTGTTTTGGCCTAAATCTCCAAATTGTCTTCTGTCAAATCTTAAATCAAAAATATCACGATCTTCATTTTTTTGATAAATACCGTTTTCAAAACCTTCATAATACAATGTCTCATTCTTATAATCAACAGAAGCTATTAAACCTAGCTTATTCCCGGCTACTTCAAATTGGTTACCATAATTAAAGCCCATACTAAAATTTGGCATACTGGTTTGGCGTTCTGTGGCTAGGGTTCTGTTGAATGATCTAGTAATACCTTCAAGTGAACTATTGTCGGCTGAAGCCGGATTTGGAATTACTGTATTAGGTGAAATTGGTAATTTTCTGTTGCCATCGTCAAAACCTAGGAAGTCAGTTCCGCCACCTTGATAGCCAACATAATTAGAATTAAAATTCATATCAGGGTTAAAACCACCTGAAAAAGAAACACTCATGGTTTTTTGTGAAGGGAAATCTTTAGTGATGATATCAACCACACCACCGGTAAAATCAGCCGGTAAATCGGCAGAGGCAGATTTTACAACAATAATATTTTCTAAAATGTTGGTTGGAAAGATATCCATTTGCACGGTGTTTTTATCAGGGTCTAATCCCGGAATATCCATACCATTTAAAATAGATTTAGTGTATCTGTCTCCAAGACCTCTTACATAAACAAATTTACCGCCTTGTACTGAAACCCCCGGAACGGTTCTAATAGCCGAAGCGATATCACCAGCACCTGCTTTTTTAATACTTTCAATAGATAAACCGTCTAAAAGTACTGCAGAGTTTCGCTGTAGATTAAGCACTGCTTCTTCAGTATTTCTTCTTGCCGATGTAGTGATAACCACTTCATCTAAAGTTGCGGACGAAGGTCTTAAAGTTACATTAATCTCTACAACAGCATTTGCTTTGATCTCAACATCTGTAATGGCTTTTGTTTCATAACCAACAAATGAAAATATAAGGGTATAAATTCCAGGTTCTAAATTTAAAGAGTAAATACCGTCAAAATCTGAGGTTGTACCCTTACTAGTATCTTTTACCAGTACGTTGGCAAAAGCCAGTACATCATTAAATTCTCCATCTAAAATCTTTCCGGTTACTTTTCCGGTTTGCGCTTGAGCGAATAAAAAAGTTGTACAAAAAACAACTACTGAAACTAAATATCTTAACATTGTGTGCGTTAATTAGTGTTAGGTTTTAAAAAGAATAAAATGTCCAAAGCCTAAGCAATGGACATTTTATTATAATGTTTTTAAAAGAATTTAAAAGGCACCGTTTACATCGGCAAAGGTCCAAGCATTAAATACAGAAACATTTGCACCTACAGTGGCAGCTCCCGAATTAGCGATACTTGAGGCATTATTTGTGAATTTTACTTCGTCACCAGGCAATGCACCGGTAATTAAGTCACCAATGGCAACACCGTTTGGTAATACTACTTGCCAGTTAGAGAAAGCTATTCTGTCATTTGCCAATTCAGTTTGAGAATCAGCTCCTGAAATTCTAACTTTTGATCCTGCACCAAAGTTGTATACTAGTACATTATTTAAATTGACTATTAAACCATCTCTACAATCAGCAATAAAAGCATTTGTTGAAGGCGCACCAATTAAAGTAATGTTGTTAAATGTATAACCAGCTTCAGTAGCGGCAGATCCTTCAGGACCATCTAATTCTAAAGCACTACCAGATTCAGCAGTTTGAATTACTAAACCATTAGTTACAGTACCTGACCAAGCTTGATCAGCATCAAAACCATCATCACCGTGACCATATGTAATTAAATTACTACCGTTAACAGTACCACCAAACCACTCAAAACCGTCATCTTGATTAGCGACAACTTCCAAGTTTTCCATGATGGTTTGTGAACCAACACCGCCCATTGTGATACCATTAATTTCGTTATCATTACCGATGGTGATACCACCATGTCTTACTGAAATATATCTATAAATTCCTGAGTTATCATTTGCAATAGTACCACCATATTGACCAAATGGATCTGTTGCAGGAATCCCTTCAATTTGAGCTTGCTCAACATCTCCACTCACAGAAATTGGAGCACGACCTAATATAATTAAACCACCCCATAAACCTGTATCGTTGATGGTTAAATTAGGTGAGTTAATTTGGCCAGGTTGAATTTGATCTAAAGTAGAAGTCATGATAATTGGTGCTTGAGCTGTTCCATTGGCTTCAACTTTACCACCTTGGTCAACCACTAAAGCAGAGGCTAAAGACCCTTGACCTTGTGCACCTTTAATAATTGTACCGGCATCGATAGTAAGAGTTACACCTTCGTCCACTACTACTTTTCCATTTAATACATAAATATTGTCTGCAGTCCATCTTTCATTAGTAGTGATAGCGCCAAATTTTTGAACCAACTGTGGATCAGTGCCACCACCGCCACCGCCGCCATTGTCGTTATTATCATCATCACTACTGCAATTAAATGCAAATAATGACACCGTTAAGAAGAAAAAAAAGTTTTTAATTGTTTTCATTTTGTTTGATTTTGTTCATTTAAATTAATGTGGCAAAGAAACTCCTAAACTGTAAAGTGAGCGTTAACTGGCGGTTAAACCTCGGTAAGAAAAAGGTTATTATAAGGTTAACTAAACCCTTATTTTTCTTCTGGAACTAAACATTAATTTAACATTGAAAATAGTATCTTGCCGCAACTAAGACTTACACTATGATTTGGGAGCAGTTACTTTCGTTAAAACGATTTGGAGACACACACAAACGCCTGAGAAAAGAGCAAGACGAAACGCGTCTGGGTTTTGAAGTTGATTACGACAGAATTGTTTTTTCAAAAGAATTTAGAAGCCTGCAGGATAAAACTCAGGTGATACCTATGTCTAAAACAGATTTTGTGCACACAAGGCTAACCCACAGTTTAGAAGTTAGTGTGGTGGCGCGTTCTTTAGGTCGAAAAGTGGGTCAACAAATCCTATATAAATATCCTTATTTAAAGGAAATACACGGTTATGAGGTAAATGATTTTGGGGCCATCGTGGCAACTGCTGCTTTGGCACACGATATTGGTAACCCGCCATTTGGTCACTCGGGTGAAAAAGCCATTGGCGAATTTTTTAAGTCTGGCAATGGTAACCGATTTAAAAATAATCTCACCGCAAAACAATTTCAGGATTTATGCACTTTTGAAGGCAATGCCAACGGATTTAAAATTTTAACCGAAAGCAGAGCAGGTAGAGACGGCGGTTTAAGACTGAGTTATGCCACTTTGGGCGCCTTTATTAAATACCCGAAAGAATCGCTCCCCATGAAACCCACCAAACATATTTGCGATAAAAAATTTGGAGTGTTTCAGTCTGAAATAAACAATTTTAAAGAACTTACTGAGGAACTTGGGCTAGTGAGCAGAACCACATCAAACGATCTAAGTTATTGCAGGCATCCGCTGGCCTATTTGGTCGAAGCTGCCGATGATATTTGTTACACCATTATAGATTTTGAAGATGGAATTAATCTGGGATTAATTCAGGAAGAGTACGCACTTGAATATTTAATCAATTTGGTGCGGGATTCTATCAACAAGCAAAAGTATGCTGTACTAAAAACGGTTCAAGACCGCGTAAGTTATTTAAGAGCTTTGGCCATCAACACCCTAATAAACGAATGTGCCGAATTATTTATGAAGCATGAGCCAAGCATTCTTGAAGGTGAATTACCAAAGTCGCTTCTAGATTACAGCAAATATCTGGCGCAAATAACAGATATTATTAATATTAGTGTATCTAATATTTACCAATCTAAAGAGGTTGTCAACAAGGAATTGGCTGGTTATAAAGTTTTAAATGGTTTATTAGATATTTATACAGCATCTGTTGAAAATAAAATGAAAGCCAATTCCACTAGTTACGATAACCTTGTTTTTAAAAGTCTGCCTGAACATGTTCAATTTAAAGACGATGATTTTTATTTTAATTTAATGAGTGTTTGCAGTTACATCTCGAAATTGTCTGATACCAACGCTATTTTAGCATACAGAAGACTTAGCGGAGATATTATACTTTAATTATATTTTGACTGAAAATTCACTTAAATATGCATTTCATCGATAAAATTTGTATTTTAGCGAATCAAATTTTATATTTGACCATTAACCTCAAATCTAGCCAACATGAAAAAGAACATTTTAGGCGCCTTTGTTATTATTTTCATTACAGTAGCATTGTTTTTAATGATTGATGACATTACACGTAATGGCCAACCTCGAAATCCCCAGAACGCTAAAGTTTTTCAACACGGTCAACAATCTGAAATGGCAACTTTAGATTCTAATGATTAAGTAATTTATTAATCATTTCAGTAATTGATTCAGGATTTATCGCAACGATTGCTTTAAGTTCTTCGACTTTACCGTGCTCAATAAACTCATCCGGAATTCCCATGCTAATAATGTTAACATTATACTTGTTGTCTAAGGCGAAGGTTTTAATTAAACTTCCAAAACCCCCTGTTAAACAACCGTCTTCAATTGTAATGATATCCTGATATTTTTTGCAAATATGGTGAAGTTGGTGTTGGTCTAATGGCTTCATAAAGCGCATATCAAAATGTGCGATGTCTTCTGGAGAACCACACTTGTTTATGGCTTTTTCAACGTCGTGAGCGGTAGTTCCTAAAGATAAAATCGCCAATTTATTACCTTCTTTTAATTGAATGCCGGTACCGATAGGTATTTTTGAAAAATGGCATTTCCAATCTGTTACAAAACCGCGACCTCTTGGATACCTTATGGCAATGGGCCTATCTAAACCAAGCTGTGCTGTGTACATAATGTTGCGTAATTCTATTTCGTTTCTTGGCGCCATGATTATCATATTAGGGATACAGTTGAGGTAAGCCAAATCAAAAACGCCGTGGTGTGTAGCACCATCTTCGCCAACTAATCCGGCGCGGTCTAAACAAAATATGACCGGTAATTTTTGAAGTGCTACATCATGAATAACCTGATCATAAGCCCGCTGCAAAAAAGTTGAATAGATATTACAAAACGGTACCAACCCTTGCGTGGCCATGCCGGCAGCCAAGGTTACGGCGTGTTGCTCTGCTATACCAACATCAAATGCACGTTCTGGAAACGCCTCCATCATAAATTTTACAGAACTTCCGGTTGGCATTGCAGGGGTAATTCCAATAATTTTATCGTTTTTTTCTGCTAATTCTACCAATGTATAACCAAATACATCTTGAAATTTTGGCGGCAAATTTTCATTGGTTTTGCCTTCTATGTTTCCTGTTTCGGCATTAAATTTTCCCGGAGCATGGTATTTTACCTGATCTTCTTCAGCTTGTTTTAAACCTTTGCCTTTGGTGGTGATGACATGCAAAAGTTTCGGGCCATTTACATTTTTAAGTCTTGATAGTTCAAAAATTAACAAGTCTAAATCATGACCGTCAATGGGTCCACTGTAATCAAAATTCAGCGCTTCAAAAATGTTATCTTGGGTTTTAATGCCTTGTTTTACATTGGTGAGGTATTGTTTCAATGCGCCAACGCTAGGATCTATTCCAATGGCATTATCATTTAAAATTACCAGTAAATTTGAATTGGTTACACCGGCGTGATTTAAACCTTCAAATGCCATACCACTGGCAATAGAAGCATCGCCAACAACCGCAATATGTTGCTTTTTAACTTCGCCTTTTAATTGCGATGCAATAGCCATTCCTAAAGCGGCAGATATGGCTGTTGATGAGTGACCAACACCAAAGGTGTCGAATTCGCTTTCATCCCGTTTCGGAAATCCGCTAATCCCGTTTAACTGTCGGTTTGTTGGAAAAATATCTTTTCGGCCTGTTAGTATTTTGTGGCAATACGCTTGATGACCTACATCCCAAACCAACAAATCTTCGGGTGTGTTGAAAACGTAATGTAAGGCAATACTTAGCTCGGTAACACCCAAGCTGGCTCCTAAATGACCTTCTTTTGTGGCAATAATATTAATGATGAAATGTCTCAACTCACTTGCCAAGACTTTAAGATTGGCTACGGAAAGGGATTTTAAATCTTTTGGATAATTAATATTATTTAAAAATTTGTAGGTCATATGTTGATTTAATTGGTAAAATTAGAAATAACAAACCACAATTTTTATAAATATTTGTAAATTGCTTCATTGTTGTGCCAATGGTGCATTGTGAAAACGAAAAATTACCTTATGAAATTAAATTATCCAACGCTTAGTTTGTTGGTGCTGTTCAGTCTTGTTTTTAATTTAAACAATGCTCAGGTGTCACTATCTCAATCTTCATTTGAATCTGTGGTTACAAGTTATTTTGATGAAAACCTGATTAAATACAAAGTACAAAAATTAGATTATGAAGATCTTGTCATACAAAATCAAGTTTTTTCGAAAAGTACAGGTATCACCCATTTGTATTTAAATCAGCGCTATCGCGGTATTAAAATTTATAATGCAATTTCTAGTTTGGCCATCAAGAATAATGAGGTTTTTTATTATGCCAACAGGTTTATTCCTGATATAGCTAATAAGGTAAATGCTATTAATCCTGTATTAACCCCTTTTCTAGCAATTGAAAAGGTCTCTCAAAGCTTAGGATTATCCTTATTGGAAAATATAGTGCCAAAAGAAACTCGTGATAATAAATATATTTTTACTAAAGGAAATATTTCACAAGTTGACATTCCGGTTGAGTTAATGTTTTTTGCAAAAGGTAAGTCAGAATTAAGGTTGGTTTGGGATTTGAGCATTTTTGATGTCTCGGGTAAAAATTGGTGGACCGTTAGAATTGATGCTGTAACAGGTGAAATTGTAGACATTCAGGACTATATTCTAACTTGTAATTTTGGAGATAATAACCACCTTGAACACTTGCATGTTCCCAGTCATATTACTCAAGAGGTTAATCTAGAGCGCAAAACTTCAGCATTTTCACCAAACGATAATTCACGATATAACGTTTTTGCATTACCCATTGAAAGTCCGATACACGGCAATAGACAAATTGTAATCGAGCCTGCCAGTGGTTTAGCATCACCATTTGGTTGGCATGATACTGATGGTATACCCGGAACAGAACACACCATCACACGTGGTAATAATGTCTGGGCTATGGAAGACAGAGCCGGGACCAATCAAATTGGTTATTCACCGGATGGTACAGCGAGTTTAAACTTTGATTTTGAACTTAATCTTGACCAGCCACCGGCTTTTTACGAAGATGCTGCCATCACCAATTTGTTTTACACCAACAACATGATGCACGACATTTTTTACCACTACGGTTTTGATGAGGAAAGCGGAAATTTTCAACAAAATAACTACGGTCGTGGTGGTATTGAAAATGACTTTGTTTATGCTGATGCTCAAGATGGCAGCGGATTAAATAATGCCACATTTGGTACACCCCCAGATGGTCAAAATCCTGTAATGACCATGTTTTTATGGTCAGCATCCGGGCCGCAAGGCAATCCGCTTATTATCAATAACAGTAGTTTTGTGGGAGAATATCCCGGAATAGCGGCTTCGTTTGGAAATCCTTTATCTATAGATCCTTTAACATCAGATCTTGCATTGGTAATAGATAGTAACGCGGGTGCCTCGACCGACTTTTTTGATGCATGTGATGCTATTCTAAATGGAACTGATCTCAAAGGTAAAATAGCGGTCATTAGACGAGGCTCATGTGAGTTTGGTGCTAAGGTGTTTGCTGCACAAAACGAAGGCGCTATTGCGGTAATTATGGTTAATAATGTACCCGACGCACCAATTACAATGGGACCAGGGGCTGCAGGTAATTTGGTTAACATTCCATCAGTTATGATTAATCAAGAATTAGGAGAACAACTCATCAATGCCTTGATTGATGGCCAAAATATTAATGTGTCTTTGGTAGCTGCTCCGCCGTTTCAAAAAGATGGTGATTTTGATAACGGTATCATTGCACATGAGTATGGTCATGGTATTTCTAACAGGCTTACCGCCGGTCCGTCTACCGTTAATTGCCTGTTTAACGATGAACAAATGGGCGAAGGCTGGTCTGATTGGTTTGGACTAATGGTAACCATGAAAGCAAGCGATATACCTCAGACTGGTAGAGGTATTGCTACTTACTCGATAGGCCAAGACATCAACGGCAGTGGCATTAGACCGGCCAGATATTCTACCGACACTGGTGTAAACGGCTTTACTTACAATGCCACCAATAATCCATCATTAAGCATCCCTCATGGTGTTGGTTTTGTTTGGGCTACAATGTTATGGGATTTAACTTGGGCTTATATCGATAAATATGGTTTTGATTCTGATTTATATAATGGCAACGGTGGAAATAATAAAGTAATGCAGTTGGTTCTAGACGGATTAAAACTCCAGCCTTGCCAGCCAGGATTTATTGATGGTCGCGATGCGCTTTTAGCAGCCGATTTGGCTTTAACCGGAGGAGAAGATCAATGTATGATATGGGAGGTTTTTGCACAAAGAGGTCTAGGTTTTAACGCAACACAAGGTCTTTCAACCGAAAGAGATGATCAGGTTCAGGATTTTTCTTTGCCGCCTTCAAGTCTTGAATCCTTGGCGAGTTGTAACTCATTAAGTACCTCTGATATCTTAAAACGGTCTATTGAAATTTATCCAAATCCAACTTCAGGAGATTTAACGATTAGTGGTGTAAATGTGCTGAGCAATGCTACCATTAGTTTGTACGATTTAAACGGTCGAATTATAAAAAAGCAATCAAACATTTTTGAGAATAGTATCACTATTGATTTGAGCCATTTACAACCTGGCATGTACATTATTTCAATTGCAAATGATAACTTTACTTATTCTGAAAAAATAATAAAACAGTAATTTTACTTTGGAACCATTTATTTTTAATGATGAATATTTTATGAAAAAAGCCTTGCAAGAGGCAGAAATGGCATTCGAGAAAAACGAGGTTCCTGTTGGCGCTGTAATTGTAGTTGATAATCAAATTATTGCAAGAGCCCACAATCTAACAGAGTTATTAAACGATGTAACGGCTCATGCCGAAATGCAAGCAATAACTGCGGCAGCTAATTTTTTAGGTGGGAAGTATTTAACCGGTTGTACGCTTTACGTTACTTTAGAACCTTGCCAAATGTGTGCCGGCGCTTTGTATTGGTCTCAAATAAGCAAAGTAGTATTTGCAGCGCGTGATGAGAACAGAGGTTTTATAAAGATGGGAACACAACTACATCCAAAAACTGTGGTTCAAGGCGGAGTCTTAGAAACTGAAGCAGAAGCGCTACTAAAGCGATTTTTTATTGAAAAAAGAAATTTAAATTAAAAACGCCCTGAATTTCAGGGCGTCTACATTCTAATAATTTTATGGTTATTAGATTACCTGCACGTTGGCAGCAACCTTTCCTTTTCTGCCTTCTTCTTCGGTATAAGATACTTCGTCACCTTCGTTTAGGCTTAAACCACCTAAATTTGAAACGTGTACAAAGATGTCTTTGCCTGTGTCATTGTTGGTAATAAATCCGAATCCTTTAGATTCATTAAAAAATTTAACTGTTCCAGTCATTGTAATAAAATAAAAATTAAAGTACAAAGGTAGAATTTAATTAATTCAAAGTTGTTAATATCAAAAATAATTTAGTTGAAGCGCAGCCTAGTACTTATTTTTACGCTGATTCTCACGCATTTTATCTAAATTCTCCTTGGTTAGCATGTAGTCTTCAACCTTTTTGTCTTTCCAACGATGGTATGAAAATAGCGGAAATACAATAAAAAACATACCCGAAACCCCAAAACCAATCATTTTTTGTGATTGTTCAGTCTCTGTACTTAAACCAAAAATAATGCTGGCTAACGAAGCTAAAAAACAAATCCAGATAATGGTTTTCATCTCTTTAAGTATTACTCTTTTTCAGGATGTAAAGTTAATCAATTCATTTCTATATGCAGTAAGCAGTTTTGATTTTGACACAAAACCATAGTATTTATCATCTTTTAAAACCGGTAAATTCCATGCACCGGATGTTTGAAACTTCTTCATTACTGCCTGCATATCGTCTTGCTCATAGATAATAACGGCCGGTGGATTGTGCATAAAAGTTTCTACTGAGGTTGAATGATATAGACTTTGATCAAACATAACAGAGCGTATATCGTCGAGCAAAACTATACCTAAAAATTCCTCTCGAACATTGGTAACCGGAAATAGGTTTCGGCTAGATTTTGAAACGCCTTTCATAAGCATATCTTCTAAGCTCATCTCGGGTCTTAACTGGATAAAATCGGTTTCAATAACATTGTCGAGCTTCATAACTGTTAGCACGTTTTTATCCTTATCCTGAGTTAATAAGGCACCTTTTTCAGCGAGTTCTTTGTTGTAAATAGTATAATTAAGACTGTTTTTACTGATAATAAACGACATTGAAACAGTAATCATCAGCGGCACAAATAATTGGTAACCACCTGTAATTTCAGCAATTAAAAATATGGCAGTTAGTGGCGCATGCAGCACTCCCGCAATAAGTCCGGCCATACCCACCAAGGTGAAATTAGATTCTGACACCTCAAAACCAAATCCCAAATTATTAATAATTTTAGCGACCACATTTCCTAAAGTGCTGCCCATAACCAGTGTTGGAATAATAATACCACCGGTACCACCTGCGGCAAACGTGGTGGTCATGGCGACCGCTTTAAAAATGGTGACTCCGAATAGTAAAGCTATGACCACCCATATGTTATTGAGTTCGCTGTTAAACGGGGTTTTTCCTAAGGCTTCAATATGGTTTCCGGCCATTAAATTATTGATATATCCAAAACCTTCACCGTATAAAGGTGGAATAAAATACAGCATCACCCCAATGGCAAATCCGCCTATGATAAGTCGGGCTTTAGCTGATTTAATCTTGCCAAAAAAGGCTGATATTTTAAAGTGAATTTTAGAAAAATAAATAGAAGCAACTCCGGTTCCCAAACCAAGTAAAAGGTAAAATGCCGTGTCTCTTATTCTAAATTTGTCTATCACCGTAAAATTGAAAATAGCATCATCGCCTAAAAAAAAATAAGAGGTAAGCACCGATGATATTGAGGCAATTAATAAAGGTAATAATGAAGCAAATGTTAAATCAAGACTAAATACTTCAATGGCAAAAATAATGGCAGCAATGGGTGATTTAAAAATAGAGGCAATGGCGCCGGCTGCGGCACAGCCAATAAGTAAACTACGCGTTTTTCGGTCTACGTGAAACCATCTGCTTACATTAGAACTTAAAGCCGAAGCCGATGCAATGGCAGGCCCCAGCAGTCCAACCGAACCACCAAAGCCAACAGTTAAAGGTGCCGTGATAAGGGGATAATAAATATTTTTACGACTTAAAAGTCCGTCTTTTTTAGATAAGGCAAATAGCACATTTGATAAACTGTGCTGTACCGGTTCTTTACTAATGCGTTTTACAAATTGAAACACCAGCCATAAACCTACTATGGGTAGTATAAAATACAACTGGTTTTCAGAAAAAATAATCCCCTTTTTTAATAGGTTCTGAATGGCAAAAGTCAGGTTTTTTAACACCACCGAAACCAAACCGGAAAGCAATCCAATTAGAATGCTTAAAAAGAATAGAAAGTTTCTTTCAGAGATAAATTTGTATCTCCAAATTAGCAACTGTTTGATAAATTTAGTTTGGTGGTTCATGAATTAAATTTATCAAAAATGTATTAAAGTTGCGATTGTTATTTTGACTGCACTTTTAAATGTAACTCTTCCAGTTGAGCCTCATCTATTTTGGCCGGCGCATCAATCATAACATCTCTCCCCGAATTATTTTTTGGGAAGGCTATAAAGTCTCTAATAGTTTCTTGTCCGCCTAAAATAGCAACAAGTCTATCCAAACCAAAAGCAATGCCGCCGTGCGGTGGTGCGCCGTATTCAAAGGCATCCATTAAAAATCCAAATTGGGCTTTTGCATCTTCATCGCTAAATCCTAAATGTCTTAGCATGACGGCTTGTGTTTTTTTGTCGTGTATTCTAATGGAGCCGCCACCAATTTCGTTACCGTTTAAGACCAAATCGTAGGCATTCGCTTTTACGGCTCCGGGGTTGGTATCTAATAATTCTAACTGCCCCGGTTTTGGTGACGTAAACGGATGGTGCATGGCATGATAACGCTGGGTGTCTTCATCCCATTCCAACAAAGGAAAATCTACTACCCAGAGTGGCGCAAACTCGTTAGGTTTTCTTAACCCCAAGCGGTTGGCAAGTTCCATTCTTAAGGTGCTTAATTGCGATCTAACTTTATTGGTTTCGCCTGAAAGTACACAAATTAAATCGCCGGGTTTGGCTTGGGTTATATCTGCCCAGGCTTTTAAATCTTCTTCATTGTAAAATTTATCAACCGATGATTTGAAAGTACCGTCTTCGTTGCAGCGTACATACACCATTCCCAAGGCTCCTATTTGTGGACGTTTAACCCAGTCTATAAGCTGGTCTATTTCTTTTCTGGTAAATGCATTACCGCCCGGAACTGCAATACCAACAACCAATTCGGCTGT
Source organism: Paucihalobacter ruber (assembly GCF_006494535.1). GTDB lineage: Bacteria > Bacteroidota > Bacteroidia > Flavobacteriales > Flavobacteriaceae > Paucihalobacter > Paucihalobacter ruber. Next base: position 704,446 of record NZ_VHIQ01000001.1, on the reverse strand, counting down.
GTTAAACACGTTAAAATCTTTGTGTTTGGCAACATTGTTTAGCTCGCCAAACTGCATACCAAATCTAATATCTGGTTTGTCGTTGCCGTATAGGCGCATGGCGTCATCATAGGTCATACGCGGAAACGCATCTACTTCAACACCATTAATTTCTTTAAGTAAATGTCTGGTTAAGCCTTCAAAAGTATTTAAAATGTCTTCTTGATTTACAAAGGCCATTTCGCAGTCTATTTGAGTGAATTCGGGCTGGCGGTCGGCGCGTAAATCTTCATCTCTAAAACATTTTACAATTTGAAAATATTTATCCATACCACCTACCATAAGCAATTGCTTAAAGGTTTGTGGCGACTGTGGTAAAGCGTAAAATTCACCGGGATTCATACGCGAAGGTACTACGAAGTCTCGGGCTCCTTCGGGTGTAGATTTGATGAGGTAGGGCGTTTCAACTTCTATAAAATCTTTTGAAGACAAATAATTTCTAACGGCTTGTGCCACCTTATGCCTAAAAATCAAGCTATTTTTAACCGGATTTCTTCTTATGTCGAGATAACGAAACTGCATGCGCAACTCATCGCCACCGTCGGTTTGGTCTTCAATAGTGAAAGGAGGTACTTTAGAAATATTTAAAATTTGAAGTTCATTAACCAGCACTTCTATATCACCGGTAGGAATGTTTGGGTTTTTTGAAGCGCGTTCTATTACCGTTCCTTTAACCTGAATTACAAATTCTCTTCCCAGCTTTTGAGCCGTTTTAAAAATACTTTCTGAAGTGCGTTCTTCATCAAAAACCAGCTGTGTAACACCGTATCTGTCTCTTAAATCTACCCATGTAATAAAACCTTTATCTCTTATTTTTTGTACCCAACCGGCTAAAGTTACTTCGGTGTTGATGTGTGACGATCTTAATTGTCCGCAATTATGACTTCTATACATAAAAAATATTCTTCTAGTGAAAACCCTTGTTATAACGGTGCGCAAATTTAATGAAGTTTGTGCAGTTTAAATAAAAAAAGCCATTACAATTGTAATGGCTGTAGCTACTAATCAATAAAATGACTCTTCAGTGATTATATCAGATACCTTCCTTTTAATATTAGAAAAGCGGGGTGTCTTCTATTACTTGTAAATCTTTTTTAAATTTTTTGAAAAACCACATTTTCAAAATCATTGACAAATAGAACATAATTGGCACCACAATAAGCGTTAAAAAGGTAGCCACGAACAGTCCAAAAATGACAGTCCATGCCAATGGCCCCCAGAATATTACGTTATCTCCACCAATGTAAATATTGGCGTCAAAATCAGAAAACAGTGTAAAAAAGTTAATATTCAAACCTATGGCTAACGGAATTAAACCTAAAATAGTGGTAATGGCTGTCAATAAAACGGGTCGCAATCTGGCTTTTCCGGCACGTACAATAGTTAGAAACAAAATGTTTGCCGGAAGATATGCCGATGGGTTCATATTGAGTTCTTGTTTCTTTCTGTCGATGAGCAATTGGGCGTAATCTAGGAGTACCACACCATTGTTTACCACAATTCCGGCCAATGCAATAATACCCATCATGGTCATCATAATAACGAAAGACCAACCTGTTATAATGAGTCCGCCAAAAACACCAATTAAACTTAAAAATATGGCTAGCATAATAATCGCCGGTTTCGATACCGAGTTAAATTGAAAGATTAAAATGAAAAAAATAAGTCCCAGACCTTTAAAAAAGGCACCCATTAAAAAGGCCTGCTGTTTGTTTTGTTCTTCGATTTGGCCTGTGTAATCAATTTTAATATCATCGGGTAATTGTGTGAAGTTTTTCATTTCTTCTTGGATGGTACCAACCACCGCAGCAGCATCCACAAATCCCGGAGCTAAAGCCGAGTAAACTGTTACAACACGTTTTGCGTCCCTGTGTTTTATAGCACTAAAACCACTGGTATTGGTATGGCTGGCTACAGAAGATACAGGAATATTTCTAACCTGACCAGATGCCATATCTCTAAATGTGATATTCTGATTAAAAATAGCGCTGGTGTTGTATCTCAAATCTTCATTAAAGCGCACATAAATATCATAATCGTCACCATCTTTTTTATAAATACCTGCTTTGGCACCAAAAATTGAGTTGCGCAGTTGCTGACCAACCTGACCTGTTTTAACGCCCAGTTCGCCTGCTTTTTCTCTATCAACAATCACCTTCATGGTTGGTTTGGCCTTGTTTACATCAATTTTTAATTCGTCTATGCCTGCAACATTTTGCGCATTGATAAACCGCCGCATATTTTCAGCCGTTTCAATAAGCTGATCGTAATCTTTACCTTCAAGTTCTATATTGATGGGCGCGCCTGCAGGCGGACCGTTGGCATCTTTTTCTACAGAAATTAAAACACCCGGATAAATACCGGTAAGCGCTTGTTGAACTTTTTGACGAAGGGCTTCGCTGTCTTGGCCTTTACGGTACTTAAACTGACGCATTGTAGCGGTAATCTTACCTTTATGAGGCATTTCGGCGGCTGAGCCTCCATCGGTTTGTGGGTTACCGGAACCTTCGCCTACCTGTGAAACGGCGCTTTCAACCATGTAATTATAATCGCCTTCCAGGTAGATATCCTCATTTAAAATATTAAAGACTTGTTGCTCAATTTGTTTGGTAATGGCGTTGGTTTTTTCAATGTCTGTACCTTCCGGGTATTCTATGTAAACAATAATTTGATTGGGTTTATTATCGGGGAAAAATTCAATTTTGGTACGCTGGCTTGCTATCGAAGCTCCAAATCCGCCAAAAGCTAAAAATAGTAGTACAAAAGTAGAAACAACAATGGCATAAGGTCTCCAAGAGCTTAGTGCATATTTAAGGGTGCGTTCATAAGCGTTCTCAAGCTTTGACAAGGTGTGTTTTTGAAAATAATTGGCTGCTTTTCTTAAAAATAGTCTGTATACCCAAACCATTATGGCACTTACAATCATTAGTGTTCCCAACCCGCGGTAGGGTCCGCCTACAATTAGAATAAGCAGACCAAATCCACCTATAATAGCCGATAGCCTGATAATTCTTTTTAAAGGCATTTCTTTGTCTTCAACCTTCATGAATTGAGACACCAAAACCGAGTTAAAAAATATAGCCACTACCAACGAAGAACCTAACACAACCGATAGCGTGATAGGAAAATAAATCATAAACTGCCCAAACAAACCCGGCCACAAACCCAACGGAACAAATGCCGCCACGGTGGTTACTGTTGATATAATAATGGGGTAGGCGATTTCACCAATACCTTTTTTAGCAGCTTCAACGCGCGACATGCCTTCTTCGTCCATTAAACGATAAACGTTTTCTACAACCACGATACCATTGTCTACCAACATACCTAGACCCATAATCAATCCAAATAAAATCATGGTATTGAGTGTGTAGCCAAGGGCACTTAAAATCATAAGCGACATAAACATTGACATGGGGATGGCAAAACCAACAAAAAGCGCGTTTTTAAATCCTAAGAAGAACATCAATACTGTTACTACCAAAATTACCCCGAAAATAATGTTGTTGACCAAATCCTCAACCTGACTAATAGTTTTATCAGACAAATCGTTGGTGATGGTAACTTCAAGGTTTGGAGGAAACACATTTTCGATGGCGTTATTCACAATAGCCTTCACCTTTTCGGTAGCCTCCACCATGTTTTTACCGGCACGTTTTTTAACATCGAGCATCACAACCGGTTCACCATCTTTTCTGGCATAAGTAGTTTTGTCTTTTTCTTTAAAATTTATTTCAGCGATATCTTTAAGGTAAATAGCGCTATTATTTTCAGACTTAACCACAAAATCGGCCAGGTCGTTAGGTTTTTCAATCTCGCCAACTACTCTTAGCGTTCGTCTTTGTCCGCTTGCTATTAAATTGCCTGCCGAAATAGTAACGTTTCCTTGATTAATGGCGTTGATTACATCGTCGAAACTAACTTGAGAAGCCATCATTTTATAAATATCAACGGCTACTTCAACTTCGTTATCCTGAACACCTCTGATATCGGCTTGTTTAATTTCGATAAGGTTTTCTATTTCATCCTGAAGGTATTCTGCAAAATCTTTAAGTTTTTCGGTTGGGTAATCGCCCGACAGATTGACGTTTAGAATAGGTATTTCTTCACTAATACTTAAATCAAAAACATTAGGGTCTACTTTGGCACCGTTAAAGGTTGGCCAATCTTCGCTGGCAACCTCAGTATCAATTTGGTCTTTAACTTTTTGTTTGGCAATATCAACCGGTATATCATCATCAAATTCTACTATAACAATAGAGTAATCTTCTTGAGACGTAGAAGTTATCTCAACAACATTACTAACTGTTTTTAATTTGTCTTCCAGCGGATTGGTGATGAGTTTTTCAATATCTTCAGCAGTGTTACCGGGATATACGGTACTGATGTAAATTTTGGTTTCTTTAATTTCGGGGAAATCTTCGCGCGGCATCGAAAAATAAGCCGAAGCACCCAACACCAGAATAACCATAATTACCACATACATAGTGGTTTTATTGGCGATAGCCCAGGTCGAGAGTTTAAATTCTTTATTGAGATTTTTATTTTCAGACATGTTGTGCGATTAAATCTGTTTAACTTCTACCTTTTGACCGTCTTTAACACTGCGAGCACCTTCTTGAATGACGAGTGTGTTTGGTGTTAAACCTTCCAGAACTTCAATGATGTCGCCCTGGGTTTTTCCTGTTGCAATGTTGGTGCGTTTTACAGTACCTGTCTTTTCGTTAACCTGATCGAGTACGTAAATATATTCGCTGCCTGATGCATCTTCAGAAATAATATCTTGTGGAATTAAGATGGCCTTGCCGCTGGTATAATCGTTAATTTTAAGTTTGGCCGTAAGATTGGGCTTAATGTTGTCGTAACCATTAGGGATGGCCACTTCTACCTTAAAGGTTCGGTTAGCGGCGTTGATATAGCTGCCGGCTTGTCTTACAACCGAGTTGATGCTCATATTTAAAACGGGGAACTCTACAATTACTTCTTTTCCGGTGGTAATGTCTTTTAAGTAGGATTCAGGTACATCAACCTCTACATACATATCCTTTAAACTTACCAATCTAAAAATGGATGTTCCCGGAGCCACAATAGTTCCCTGGTCTGTGAGAATATCGTCAATTGTACCCGAAAATGGGGATGTGATGGTAGTTTTTGCCAATTGTTGTTTCATTTGATTAATGGCCTCTAACTGACTTTCGTATGCAGACTTGGCTTGTAGATACTGAATTTCGCTTCCAATACTTTGTTGCCACAATCGCTCCTGACGCTCAAAAGTAGTTTTAGCTAAATCGGCCTGAATTTGCATTTGAGAAAGTTGCTGGCTCAATCCGCCATCGTCTATTTTAGCCAAAATCTGGCCTTTTGTAACTTGCTGTCCTTCTTTTACTAAAACAGTTTTAAGCAATCCACCAAATTCCGCATTTATAACCACCAGGTTTTTGGTGGTAACATTACCTTGAAGTTCGACATAATGTTTAAATAATTCTTCAGAAGTATTAAATGTAGAAACCAATTGTAGTTTATCAGTACCTGAAATTTCATCTAATTTAGCGTTGATGTCATCAATTTGAAGCTGTAGGGCTCGCTGAGATTCTAAAAGTTCTGACTTTTTGGTGTGTAGTAATTTGGAATCGCCGGATTCAAGTACGGCTTCAAAATTGTCCTTTTTGCCACCGCAAGACACTATTAATGTTAGCAAAAAAATGGTTATAATGGTATTGGTTTTCATGATATGTGGATTCTTATTTTTTGATTGTTAATTGGTAATGTTGAGTACGGTTTCTAAATCGGCTTTTTTGGTGATTACATCCAGCATGGCTTGTAAATAATCCTGTTGAGCACTATATAGTTGTGTTTGGGCTTGTCTTAGCTCAAAACTGCTTGCAATACCTTCAAAAAATTTGATTTCATTTTTTCGCTCTATGCGTTCGGCCAGTTCTAAATTTCTTTGTTTAATTTGATAATCTTCTATGGAAAATTTGTAATTACTTTTTGCTCTGGCTGCCTCCAATTTAAGTTGTTGTTCAATTTCAATTAAATCTTCTTTGGCTTTTTCAACATTGATTTTTGCGCGTTGAGAAGCGGCACTTCTACCAAAGGAAGAAAAAATGGGCACAGTTAAATTAACGCCTACCAAAGCAAAGCCTGCCCAATCTTGTTCGCGGTCTAAAAAGGTAAAACTATTGCTAAAACCTAAATATCCGGCATTTACAAAACTGCTTAAACTTGGTAACGACTTGCTGCGCTCTAGTTTAAGTAGTAAATCTTTTGAAACCTTGTCGTTAAAAGCTATTTTATAATCTATATTGTTGTCGATGTTTTCTTCGGCTTCAATTAAATCTATTGTAATATTTTTTTGAGCCAAATCGTCGAGAACATCGGTTAACCGTATAGGGGTTTCAATATCAATGCCGATGGTTAAATTAAATAGTTGCTTGGCAATAATTTCTAATCTTTCGGCATTGTTTAGTGCGCTTTCAATGCTTGAAAGTGTGATTTGAAGTTGTTCAACACTTTCTTCTTCTTCAAATCCATTTTCAAATAATTTTTGAGTTTCAAACAGATTTTTTTCAAGAACCGCTTTGTTATTGATAAGAATTTTAATGGTTTCTTCAGCAAGTAGAACGTTTCCGTAGGCATTAATAACTGCTTTTCTTACTTCTAAATCAGTTTTTTCTTTCGCGTTTTCAGAAATCTCAAGAAACACTTTAGCCGACTGTAAACCAACCAAATAAGATCCATCAAATAACAGCTGTCTTAAAGTGGCAGAGGCGTTCACATTTTGTTTGGTTCCAAAAATAACTTCAGCGAATTCACCGGGATTACCGCCAACAAACTCAGCAGGAATTAATGAAATTTGCTGCTTTAAAAAGTTTTGATAATCAATATTGGCATCAATTTGAGGCAAACCGGTTGCTGTAGTCTCCCATTTTTGTTGTTTGGCGGCTTCAATATCACGAACGGCATTTTTGGCTGCGCGGTTATTTTCCAAAGCAAAGTCAATGGCTTCTTGTAAGCTGTATGTTAGTGTTTCTTGCGCATTAACCTTTATAACGAGTAAAGTGAGTAGGCAGAGTGTTAAATATATTTTATTCATTTGAAAGGGATTCTTTTGAGAGTACTTTATTTAAAACAAGCAGTCCTTTAGGAGTGCAGATACCACGAAGGTGATACTCTAAATATTGATTCATAATGTTTTGCATTGAAAATAGCTCAACCGGATATAAGTCGTGATCTTTCAATGCAACCATATTGCTAAAGTATAATCGAGATATAAATTGAACATCGATATCACTTCTGTAATAACCTTGTTGAATACCGTGGTTTAAATTTTCGATAACGCAACCTTGCATTAAATCAAACTGTTTATTTTTTAAGTTTTTGTAAATTTTAGGATAATACTTTTGAAGCTGGTACTGAGGCGAAGATTTTTCGCCTTTTAAATGTGTCATCACGAAATTTTTAATTTGATAAATTTCTTCAACCGGATTGTTATGCAGGTTGCATATTAAATTAATCCCTGTCGAAATTTGTTCAAATAAATGAAGAGTCGAGGCTTCAATTAGCTCGTGTTTGTTTTTATAATGCTGATAAATAGTTTTTTTTGAAATACCAATTCTGTTGGCAATATCATCCATGGTAATGCTCTTAAAACCGTAATTCAAGAACAAATCAGCCGATGTTTCTAATATTTTTTCCTCCATAGTGGCGACAAAAGTAATGAAGGAAACTTTTAAAACAAAAAAAGTTTCCTTAGTTTAATGTAAATTTAACAAAAGGTTTACTTTAAAATTTTGATATTGCAATCACTAATATGATGATGGCATGCAAAATGTAACTTACTACCAGTCAATTTTTAATAATTTTCTTTCTAATTATCAGTTAGACGAAGAACCTCAAACTTTGTATCAACCCATACAATATATTTTAAGTTTAGGAGGCAAACGGTTAAGACCAACCTTAACATTAATGACTGCCGAAATGTTTGGCGCCAAAGCGGAAAATGCATTAAACGCTGCTTTGTGTGTTGAAGTGTTTCATAATTTTTCTTTAATTCATGACGATATTATGGACGATGCACCGCTAAGACGCGGAAAACCAACCGTGCATGAAAAATGGAATTTGAATACGGGCATTTTATCGGGAGATGCCATGTTAATTTTGTCGTATCAATTATTAGAATATTATAACGGAACAACTTTTAAAGAGTTAAATAGCCTGTTTACCAAAACAGCCTTAGAAGTATGCGAAGGTCAACAATACGATATTGATTTTGAAACCAGAAATGATGTTATTATTGATGAGTACATTAGGATGATAACCTATAAAACGTCGGTGCTGGTAGCTGCAGCCATGAAAATGGGCGCCATTATTGCCCAAGCATCGAGTCAGGACCAGCATTTAATTTATGAATTTGGAAAAAACCTTGGAATAGCCTTCCAAATACAGGACGATTATCTCGATGCCTTTGGTGATCCTGAAACCTTTGGTAAGCAAGTAGGTGGTGATATTATTGAAAACAAAAAAACATATCTGTATCTTAAGACAATTGAGCATGGTAGTCAGCAAGTTAAAGACGAACTTTTTCAATTGTTTAATGGGTCTGAAATCGATTTACAAGAAAAGGTAGAAAGGGTTAAACAACTATTTGAAACCTCGGGAGCAGTGAAAGAAACGAAAACGGCTATTTCTAATTACACCGCAAAGGCATTTGAATATTTAGAAGATTTGAGTTTAGACGATGTTTATAAATTTGCCTTAAAACAGTTTGGCGAACAACTCATGCAACGCAAAGTTTAAATGCATAAGCCATCAAATATTGAAGAATTGATTGCCGAGGTTACGGCCTTAGATTTGTATACCAATTTAATTCTCCAAATAAATAAAGATTTGCTTTTGGCTGGGATTGATTTAGAATTTTCAGAAAACACAACTCCCGAAATCTTATTTAGTGATTTAACACAAACTGTGTATTATTTACTGCGTGAGAAATTTATGGAATACCTTAATTTATTATATATTATTGATGTTCCTGAGAGCCAAATCAAACGGTTAGATGGCAATGATTTGGAGGTACTCGCAAAAAACGTAAGTTTTTTAATATTAAAGCGCGAGTGGCAAAAAGTTTGGTACAAAAAACATTACTAAAAGAACACTCTTACAAAAGGCATCCAGGCATTGCCATAAATACTTTTATCTCTGTTGTAAAGCACATCATATCTAATGCCTGCCATAAAATTTCGGTTGCCGTAGCCTGCTCCCAAAAATAACGCCGGATACCAATAATTTCTGTTAATACCAAGGTTGTTTTTAAATCTTTGATTAACGTTGAGTTGCTCAAACTCTGCCGAGATTTGAGCGTCGGGGATAGGATTGAACAATCCAATAACACTGGCACCAACAACCGTTGAGTTAAAAACATTCTTCTGGCTGTTGTAAGTGCCATTCAAACCAACACCTAATGCAAACTGAGAATTAAATTCATAAATAGCCTGCGGGGCAAGTGTAGCGCTAAAAAAATCGTTTGCAAAGCCTAAACCAATACCACCGCCATAACGAACTTTAGACCAAAATGGGTTGTCGTTGTAACTATTTTGAGCAAAATTGTTAGTAGAAGAAAACAAACAAAAAACACTTAGAACAATGAAATATTTAAGGAATAATGATTTGACAACTCGCATGTTAAAATATTTTAAAAGGTAATGTTACAAATATACTAATTAGGCATAGAATATCTGTAAAAGTTGTATTTTTGCTTAAATTTTGTTGAATTTTCAGCGACGCACAATATCATGGACAGGTATTCCTTTTTAAACGCAGCACATACGGCTTATTTTGCCGACTTATACGAACAATATTTACAAAATCCAGACAGCGTAGAGCCCAGTTGGCGAGCCTTTTTTCAAGGCTTTGATTTTGGCAGTGAGAATTATGGATTAAAAGGCGAAATTGTAGAAGGCGTTACCACTCAAATCCCTGAGCATGTTCAAAAGGAATTTCAGGTAGTTCAACTTATTGAAGCTTATAGAACACGGGGCCATTTGTTTACCAAAACAAACCCGGTTAGAGAACGTCGTCAATATTCACCAACATTGGCTATCGAGAATTTCGGGTTAAATCAATCCGATTTAGATACCGTATTTAATGCAGGTGAGATTTTAAGTATTGGGCCTGCAACATTAAAAAATATTATACAACATCTGGAGGCTATTTATTGTGATGCTATTGGTATAGAATACATGTATATTAGGCAGCCCGAGGAGGTAAAATGGATTCAGCAACGTCTAAATATCAATGATAACCACCCTAATTTTTCACCTGAAAGGAAAAAATATATTTTAGGAAAACTAAACGAAGCTGTTTCGTTTGAAAATTTCCTTCACACAAAATATGTGGGTCAAAAGCGTTTTTCGTTAGAAGGAAATGAATCTCTAATTCCGGCTCTCGATACTTTAATAGAAGAAGCAGCCGATTTTGGGGTTAAAGAATTTGTACTGGGCATGGCACATCGTGGCAGATTAAATACCTTAACTAATATATTTGGTAAATCTGCCGAAGATATTTTTAGTGAATTTGACGGGAAAGATTACGAAGAAGCCGTTTTTGATGGTGATGTTAAATACCATATGGGTTGGACCAGCGACAGACAAACCATCACGGGGAAGCATATTAACTTAAATATTGCGCCAAACCCATCGCATCTCGAAACCGTTGGTGCTGTTATAGAAGGTATTGCTCGCGCAAAACAAGATAGAGACGATATCACCGATGCTTCACAGGTATTACCAATTGCTGTTCATGGCGATGCCGCCATTGCCGGTCAGGGAATTATTTATGAAATAGTTCAAATGGCCAAGTTAGATGGCTATAAAACCAATGGGACCATTCATATTGTAGTTAACAATCAAATTGGATTTACCACCAATTATCTTGATGCGCGCTCAAGTATCTATTGTACCGATGTGGGGAAAGTTACCTTATCGCCAATTTTACACGTTAATGCCGATGATGTTGAAGCCGTAGTTCATGCAGCTTCTTTTGCATTGGCGTTTAGAATGCAGTTTAAACGAGATGTATTTTTAGATTTATTAGGTTACAGAAAATATGGCCATAACGAAGGTGACGAACCGCGTTTTACCCAGCCAAAGTTGTACAAAATGATCGCCAAGCACAGAAATCCAAGAGATATCTATGCAGAGAAATTAATAGCGCAGGGTATTATTAACGACAGTTATGTAGCCGAACTAGAAGAAGCCTACAAAGCCAAACTGGACCAAAAACTTGAAAGTTCCAGAAAAATTGATAAAACAGTTGTAACACCATTTATGCAACAAAAATGGGAAGGTTTTATTCGTGCTAAGGCACCTGAAATGTTACAGCATATAGATACTACCTACCCAAAGGAGAAACTTCAAAGAATCACTGAAGTTTTATCAAAACTACCGGAAGATAAAGACTTTATAAGAAAAATACAACGCCTTATTGAATCGAGAATTACCATGTTTGAAGAAGACAAACTCGACTGGTCTATGGCTGAGCATCTGGCTTATGGCTCATTACTTGAAGAAGGATTTGATGTGCGAATTTCAGGACAGGATGTTGAACGCGGTACGTTCTCCCACCGTCATGCAGTTGTTAAGGTTGAAGACAGTGAAGAAGAAATTATTCTTCATAATCATATAAGCGAAAAACAAGGATCATTCTATATCTATAATTCATTGCTTTCTGAATACGGTGTGGTTGGTTTTGACTACGGGTATGCCATGGCTAGTCCAAATACCCTCACCATATGGGAAGCCCAGTTTGGGGATTTTAGTAATGGTGCTCAAATCATGATTGACCAATATATTTCATCGGGTGAAGCCAAATGGAAAACTTCAAACGGACTGGTAATGCTTTTGCCACACGGTTATGAAGGCCAAGGTGCAGAACATTCTTCCGGGAGAATGGAACGCTATCTTCAATTATGCGCAAAAGATAATATGTTTATAGCCGATTGCTCGACGCCGGCCAACATGTTTCACTTGTTAAGAAGACAAATGAAAGCTAATTTCCGTAAACCGTTGATAGTCTTTACGCCCAAAAGTTTATTGAGACATCCAAGAGTAGTTTCAACTGTTGAAGAATTTGCCAACGGAAGTTTTCAAATGTTAATAGATGACGAGACTGCAAATCCTGATAAAATCAAGTCACTGGTTTTTGTGACCGGTAAATTTTATTACGATTTATTAGAAGTCAAAGAAGTGCAAAAAAGAGATGACGTGGCTTTGGTAAGGCTAGAACAATTGTTCCCACTTCCTGAAGAAGACATAAGAGCCATTATTAAAAAATATAAAAATGCCGACGAACTTGTTTGGGCGCAAGAAGAACCCAGAAATATGGGAGCCTATTCGCATTTAATGATGCACATGGACGAGTTTAAAAATTGCCGCTACGCAGGAAGAAGACCTTATGGTGCGCCGGCTGCCGGTAGTGCAACCCGCTCAAAAAGACGTCATCAAGAGGCCATCGATTACGTATTCGATAAAACAAAAAGCAATCAATATTAATTATATACTTTAAAATAATCATACAATGATTTTAGAAATGAAAGTGCCGTCACCGGGAGAATCTATCACAGAGGTAGAAATTGCACAATGGCTTGTTCAAGATGGAGATTATGTTGAAAAAGATCAAGCTATAGCTGAGGTTGACAGCGATAAAGCTACTTTAGAATTACCTGCTGAAGCCAGCGGTATTATAACACTTAAAGCTGAAGAGGGCGACGCCGTAGCTGTTGGAGAAGTAGTGTGCTTGATTGACACTTCGGCCTCAAAACCTGAGGGCGAAAGTGATTCTGCTCCAAAAGAGGAGAAGGCAGCAAAAAAAGAGGAAGTCAAAAAAGAAACAACGCCCGCACCTGTCGAAAATAAAACCTACGCCACCGGGACTGCAAGTCCGGCAGCAAAAAAAATATTAGACGAAAAAGGAATCACTGCCTCAACCGTTAGTGGCACCGGTAAAGATGGAAGAATCACTAAAGACGATGCAGTTAAAGCAGTACCTTCTATGGGAACACCTACTGGTGGTAGTCGTGGCGAATCGCGCTCAAAACTTTCTATGCTTAGACGAAAAGTGGCAGAGCGTTTGGTTTTGGCTAAAAATGAAACAGCCATGCTTACTACTTTTAATGAAGTAGATATGCAACCCATTTTTAATTTACGGGACCAGTACAAAGAAGATTTTAAAAATAAACATGGTGTTGGACTAGGGTTTATGAGTTTCTTTACATTGGCTGTGGTAAGAGCTCTTAAAATGTATCCGGCTGTTAATTCTATGATTGACGGTCAGGAAATGGTAAGCTACGATTTTTGTGATATTAGTATTGCCGTTTCAGGACCAAAAGGCTTGATGGTTCCTGTTATCAGAAACGCCGAAAACTTAAGTTTTAGAGGTGTTGAAGCAGAGGTAAAGCGCTTGGCGATACGTGCACGTGACGGACAAATAACCGTAGATGAAATGACCGGTGGAACGTTTACCATTTCTAACGGAGGTGTTTTTGGTAGTATGTTGTCTACACCAATTATCAATCCGCCACAAAGTGGCATTCTTGGTATGCACAATATTGTGGAACGTCCGGTTGCTATCAATGGTAAGGTTGAAATCAGGCCAATCATGTATGTTGCCTTATCTTACGACCATAGAATTATAGATGGTAAAGAAAGCGTTGGATTTTTAGTAGCAGTTAAAGAAGCACTCGAAAATCCGGAAGAGTTATTAATGGATAATAACCTTAGAAAAGCTTTAGAACTATAATTTAACTAATTTATAATAAAAAACTCGGCCCTTACAGCCGAGTTTTTTGATTATAAAATATTGACAACTATATTAATGGCAATTACTAAAAAAGCACATATAATAACTGTTATAACAAGCGTTTTAGTGCCAGAGCCAAGATTATTCTGTTGGGTATTCATAGGTTAAAAATTTGGAGCATATCTGGAAGTAGAAGCTCAAAATCATTTCGAATTGAGCTTCCATTTTTACTTCGCAGACACAATTGATTAATAGCAATGCTAAATTCGAAAAAAATTGGATACTGTACAATACGTAGTTTTACGTATTTTGTGTAAGTTAATACTTACATTTTAAAGGGAATCATTTACTTCATGCTTTGAGGGTTGTATAAAATAAACGAGTTCTGCAATATGCAGAACTCGCTAACCCTAAAAACTAATAATAACTAGTTTGAGTAACTAACCCAAAGAGCTAAGATTTTTGCTAAATTCTGTAAAAAATAAATAAAGCGCAATACGTATTTATACGTATTTTTCAATCTTAAAAAAGATAACAAATTGATTATTAGAATATAATAAAAAATAAAAAGTTTAATATTTTTTAAAAAATTTGGTTAATGTCAATTAAATGATTGATATTCAGAAAAATAAAAAATGTTAAAATTTTTGTTGAAGCCAATTATCGGTTAGCTCAATTTCAAATACAAATATTTTTTCTGGTAGTCAATAATTGCTTTTCCTTTTTTTAATATATCGGCCCCAATAATACCATCCACAGGCTTGGTATCCTGACTTATGAGTCCGTCATTTACATGCGTAAGATTAAAAAGTATGATTGGCATCTTTTGTTTTTTCCATCGACCTATTTTAAAAGTATCAATCGTAGAAATTTGAGTGCTCATATTTGAAGCACCCGCACCGGTGGCTTTAATTTCAGAATCTTCAGGAAGTAAATTAAATTCAGAAGTTTTATGAGTACCAATGAGTGAGCTCGATGCTCCGGTATCTAAAATAAAAGTGCCGGTTATACCATTAATGGTAGCTTTTATTTGAAAGTGGTTTGTTTTTAAAAGTTTCAGTTTACACTTGGTATAGCCTTTCTTTTTCAAAAATTCCTGAAGATCTTCAGTTTCCATTGCTTGTCTTTTTTGCAAATATAATCCTATAATTCAATTAAATTTGCATCATGATGATCACCGATACCCATACGCATCTTTACAGCGAATTGTTTGACGAAGACCGTGATGCCATGATTAAAAGAGCTTTAAAACTAAATATTAAGAGGTTTTTTATTCCGGCTATAGATTCATCTTACACAACGGCAATGCTGGATTTAGAACGCGCTTATCCTGAAAATGTATTCTTAATGATGGGTTTGCACCCAACTTCGGTGAAAGAAAATTATAAAGATGAATTAGCGCACGTAAGCTCTATGCTTTCAAAACGAAGGTTTTATGCAGTAGGCGAAACTGGGATTGACTTGTTTTGGGATACCTCTACTTTAGCCATTCAGCAGGAGGCTTTTAAATACCAGATACAATTGGCCAAACAGTATCAATTGCCAATTGTTATTCATTGTAGAGATGCTTTTGATGAAATCTTTGAAGTTCTCGAAAGTGAAAATCACAGTCAATTATTCGGAATTTTCCACTGTTTCACTGGAAATTTAGAACAAGCAAAAAAAGCCATATCCTTTAATATGAAGCTGGGCATTGGAGGTGTTGCTACTTTTAAAAACGGTAAAATTGATCAGTTTTTAAGCGAAATAGATTTAAAACATATTGTTTTAGAAACCGATGCGCCTTACTTGGCCCCTGTGCCTTATCGAGGAAAGCGCAATGAAAGTGCCTATATTATTGAAGTACTGAATAAACTTTCAGAAATTTATAATTTACCTGCCCAAGAAATTGCGAAAATCACTACCCAAAACTCAAAAGATGTTTTTGGAATCTAACTATTATGGAATATAAAAAACCAAATATCTTACTCATTTACACCGGTGGTACCATTGGGATGATTAAAAATCCGTTAACGGGAAGTTTAGAGGCCTTTAATTTTGATCAAATTCTGAATAATATTCCAGAATTGAAAATATTAGACTGCGAAATTCAAACCATTTCATTTAATAATCCTATAGATTCATCTAATATGCACCCTGTTTATTGGGTTGAAATGGCTGAGGTTATTGAACAGAATTACCATGAATTTGACGGTTTTGTAATATTGCACGGCAGTGATACCATGAGTTATTCGGCTTCGGCATTAAGTTTTATGCTTGAAAATTTGCAAAAGCCCGTAATTTTTACCGGATCTCAATTGCCAATTGGTGATTTGCGCACCGATGCTAAAGAAAATTTGATTACCTCAATTCAAATGGCATCTTTGAGAGATGGCGACCAGCCTGTGATTACAGAAGTTGGATTATATTTTGAATACAAATTATACCGGGGAAACAGAACTACAAAAATTAATGCTGAACATTTTGAAGCCTTTGCCTCTTTAAACTATCCGGTATTGGCAGAATCTGGCGTTCATTTAAAAGTAAACAAAGATGTTTTGTTTAGACCTTTGGGTAAAGAATTAAAAGTTCATAAAAATTTCAATACCAATGTGGCCATAGTTAAACTTTTTCCGGGAATATCAGAGCATACGTTAAATTGTTTTATGGTAAATCCGCACATAAAAGGTATTATTTTAGAAACTTATGGTGCAGGAAACGCCACCACACAATCATGGTTTGTTGAACTACTGGAAAAATGTATTAAAAAGGGAATTTATATCATTAACGTCACTCAATGTTCAGGTGGCAGCGTTGCAATGGGGCAGTATGCCACCAGTGAAGTACTAAAGAAAATAGGTGTTATTTCGGGTTTTGATATAACAACCGAGGCAGCTGTGACGAAGTTGATGTATTTGTTAGGTCAAAATTGTTTGCCTAATGAGTTTAAAACCAATTTTGAAAGCTCTTTGCGTGGAGAAATGTCCTAAAATTAATGATAAAAGTTTGAGCCTTTAAATATTTTTTTGTTATTTCATCCCCTGTAATAAATTACAAGGTTTATTTAGAGAGGTGGCCGAGTGGTCGAAGGCGCACGCCTGGAAAGTGTGTATCCGCCTATCGGTGGATCGAGGGTTCGAATCCCTTCCTCTCTGCTGTAAATTTTTGTAGTAATTAAAACAATTACATTTATTTTTTTATCTTTAACACTTTAACTAATAAATTAAGATTTAGAACAATGAAAAGATTATTTTCTATCCTTGCTATTGCTGGTACAATGGCTTTTGGAACTGTAAATGCCACTACAAGTGCATCGTTATCTACCACTACTACAGTAACAACTGTAACTCAAGATTCATCGGTCGATGAAGAAAATCTAAGTTTCCACCAGGAGCTTAAAAAACGTTTTATTGAAGGTGGTGCCGGATTTATGGGCATTGTATTATTATGTTTAATTCTTGGATTAGCCATCGCTATTGAGAGAATTATCTTTTTAAATTTATCAACAACCAACTCAAAAAAATTAACTTCTAACGTAGAAGATGCTTTATCTTCAGGTGGTGTTGAAGCTGCCAAAGAAGTTTGTAGAAACACAAAAGGTCCTGTTGCTTCTATCTTTTATCAAGGTTTAGATAGAGCCGATGAAGATATTGACGCAGCTGAAAAAGCTGTTGTTGCTTACGGTGGAGTTCAAATGGGACAATTAGAAAAAAATGTTTCTTGGATTTCATTGTTTATTGCCTTGGCACCGATGCTTGGGTTCATGGGTACTGTAATTGGTATGATCCAGGCATTCGATAAAATTGAAGCAGCGGGAGATATGCAGCCATCATTAGTAGCCGGTGGTATTAAGGTAGCTCTTTTAACAACTGTATTTGGTCTTATTGTGGCTATCATTCTTCAAATATTTTACAACTATATCATTGCTAAAATAGATAGCATTGTAAATGATATGGAAGACGCTTCTATCAATTTGATGGATTTGTTAGTAAGATATAAGAAGTAATAACCTCGTTAAAAATAATATTATGAATATCGTAAAGATTATGAGAATTATAGTAGCCGTCGTTGGCGTTCTTGCTGCTATATTTCTTGTTCGAATTATAGGCGTAGGCGATGACGAAATTAAAGCCGGTCAAGACAGCGTAGTTCAACCGCTCATGTACATGGCTTATGTTGCACTCATTTTAACTATTGCAGCTGTATTGTTATTTACAGTTATCAACTTGGTTAAAAAGCCTGCGGTACTTAAGCAAACACTTATTAATGTAGGTTTGTTTGCTGTAGTAGTAGTTATTGGTTATGTTATGTCTAGTGGTACAGATTTAGATTTAAAACCTTTTGTAAGTAAAGGACTTGACGTTACCGAGAGCACATCTAAATACGTTGGTATGGGTTTAATCACCTTCTATATATTAACAGCTATTGCTATTTTGGCAATGATATATACCGGCGTTAAAAAACTATTTAATAATTAATTATGGCAAAGAGATCAGCACCGGAAGTTAATGCCGGCTCTATGGCAGATATCGCCTTTCTACTTTTGATTTTTTTCTTGGTAACAACCACCATCGAAAAAGATAAAGGTATATTAAGGAGTTTGCCGCCTATTGAGCCGCCAGATGAGGAAAATGTAGTAATTAAGCAAAAAAATTTATTTGTTGTGCTGCTTAACAGAAACGATCAACTTTTAGTTGAAGATGAGCTCATGCAATTAAAAGATTTGAGAAAAGCTACTATCGAGTTTTTAGATAATGGTGGCGATGTTGATGGCGAAGGAAATCCCTGTGACTACTGTCAGGGAAAAAGAGATCCAAGTTCTTCAGATCATCCGGACAAAGCCATTATATCTTTGCAGCATGACCGCGAAACTACTTATGGAAAATACATTGAAGTTCAAAACGAATTGGTTGCAGCCTATAATTTTTTAAGAAACAGAGAGGCCAAACGTTTATATGGTTCGTCGTATCCAGAAGTAGACGATGTGTATTTTGCCATGCTCGCAGAGAAAGAAAAGAACCAGTTTAAAAGAGACGAACAATTAGAAGAGCGCATTGCAAAAATTAAAACGATGTATCCTATGAAACTCTCTGAAGCTGAGCCTAAATAATAATTTTGAAAAATAACAATTATGTCAAAATTTAAAAACAAAAAGAAAGGCGATTTACCGGCTATTTCAACGGCATCGTTACCAGATATTGTGTTTATGTTACTATTTTTCTTTATGGTGGCAACGGTAATGAGAGATAATACCTTAATGGTTAAAAATGAATTGCCAAATGCCGATCAGGTAGAAAAGCTAAGTAAAGACAGAACCACCTTTATCTATGCAGGTAAACCAAGTGAAGGCTTTAAAAGTAAGTATGGTGAATTGCCAAGAATACAAATAAACGACGCTTTTGTGGGTATCGAATCTGTACAGTTGGCTGTAACTGAGGCCCGAAACGCATTGCGTGAAGAGCTGCAAGACAAGTTTGTAGTAGCACTTAAGGTAGATAAAGAAACTAATGCCGGGTTGGTGTCTGATATTAAACAGGAATTGAGAAAAATCAACGCTTTAAAACTAATGTACGTTACAACGGTTAGAAATCCTAACGAGTAAAAAATAGTTCTAAAAATATCTTAATTATTAAAAGCGTTATGAAATTGTCATGACGCTTTTTTTGTATCTTGTTTTCAGTTTGATTGACCTCTATTTAAGTCATCTGTTTGTTACACCCAATTCATGAAAAATATTCTTAACACAACTTACATCATATTATTTTCTTTACTTAGTTTTCAAAGTATTGTTGCGCAATTAGATGATGATTTTTATGAGCCTGACGAACTTTATCGGGAAGATCAATTCTATTTTGCCTTCACCTATAATTATTTGGCAAATCAACCTGCTAACGTACAACAAAGAGGCTTTCCTGCAGGCTTTCATATTGGATTTATAAGAGATATGCCCGTTAATAAAAGACGTAATTTGGCATTTGGTTTAGGCTTAGGCTTGTCATCAAATTCATATAATTCAAATATTTTAATAACAAGCAGTTCTGGAGATAATAACTTTCAATTTATTGATGGTTCTGAAATTACCTTTAATAATAATAAGTTCACTACTTACTTAGTAGAGATGCCATTTGAGTTGAGATGGCGCACATCAACAGCAGAATCTTATAAATTTTGGAGAATTCATACCGGATTTAAGATTGGTTATGTATTTTTAAACAGTAGCAAATACAAAGGAAATCTGGGGACAATTAAAAACACCAATATTGATAACTTTAATAATTTTCAATATGGATTAACCTTTAGCCTGGGTTATTCAACTTTCAACTTCCATGTGTATTACGGATTGAATAACATATTTAGCGATGCCTTTTTAGGCGTTGAACCAATAGAATTATACAGTATTAAAATAGGACTTATTACCTATATTTTATAGCCAATAATTAAGAAGAACCAACTGAGGCATAAAGCCTAAAAACGATCCAATTAACAGTTCTGATCCGTTATGTGCTTTTAAGTGTAATCGTGAGGTTGCAATGGCGCCTACTATTATTGTAGTAAGCATTATAGTTCCGTTAATATTTATTTTAAAGTGAACACCTATAGCTATGGCAAACATAAAAAATCCCGATGCAGCCATTGTATGTATGCTAGCTTTAATTTTTAAAAATGCTAATATTAAGCAGGCCAATGTTGAACATAATACACCAACAAAAAAATAATAAATCTCCAAAATTTCATAGCTTGGAAAAACTCTGAACAATACAACCAACACAATTAAACAATTTAAGATTAATGGTATAATGCGCTCTTTGGTTGTTTTTAAATATATGGAGTCAACCTTTCCTAAGGTTTTAAGCAGGTAGAATAACAGTAACGGTAAGATAACGGTTAAAATAAGCGTCGAAAACAGTTTGCCGTAAATTATTGGTTGCGGTATAAAACGTGGTGTTTTAGAGAAATAAAACATCACACCCAACAAGGGCATTATTAAAGGATGAAAAATAAACGATATGCTGCGTAGAAGAAAGTCGGTCATATTTTTTTTCTAAGCCGCGCCACCGGAAAATCCAACTGTTCCCTGTATTTGGCAACAGTTCTTCTAGCAATTGGGTAGCCCTTTTCTAACAAAATTTTCGCCAGTTTATCGTCGGTTAGAGGTTTGCGCTTTTCTTCTTCTAATATGACGGTTTCCAGAATTTTCTTAATTTCTTTGGTTGATACGTCTTCGCCTTGCTCGTTTTTCATCGATTCAGAGAAGAAGTCTTTTATCAATTTTGTTCCGTAGGGTGTGTCTACATATTTGCTATTGGCAACCCGCGAAACCGTTGAAACGTCCATTTCAATTTCATCGGCAATGTCTTTCAAAATCATTGGTTTTAGCTGCCGTTCGTCTCCGGTTAAAAAATAGTCTTTTTGGTAATGCATAATGGCACTCATGGTTACAAACAAGGTCTGCTGGCGTTGTTGAATGGCTTCAATAAACCATTTAGCCGAATCTAATTTTTGCTTGATAAACATCACGGCATCTTTTTGCGACTTTGACTTGCTAATAGATTCTTTGTAGGTTTTTAGCATATCGCTGTACTCTTTAGACACATGCAGTTCAGGTGCATTGCGTCCGTTGAGGGTTAATTCTAATTCGCCGTCTACAATTCTAATGGTAAAATCGGGTACAATGTGTTCTACTATTTTATTATTGCCTGCATAAGATCCGCCGGGTTTGGGGTTGAGACGTTCAATTTCTTCAATAGCATCTTTTAACTCGTCTTCGGTTATGTTGAATTTTTGTATGAGTTTTTTGTAGTGCTTTTTGCTGAATTGATCAAAGGCTTCGTCTATAATAGCAATGGCCAAATTGGTAGCTTTGGTTTTATCTTTTCTATGAAGTTGAATACTTAAACACTCTTGAAGATTCCTGGCGCCAACACCGGCAGGTTCCAGGTCGTGAACAATTTTAAGTACTTTTTCAACTTCTTCTTCTGTTGTAAAAATATTTTGTGTGAAGGCTAAATCGTCTGTTATTTCAGAAAGTTCACGTCTTATGTAGCCGCTGTCGTCAATGCTTCCTACCAAAAATTCGGCTATATCCTGCTCGTCATCGTCCAAAACAAAAGTATTTAATTGCGAAAGTAAATACTGTGTAAACGAAGTTCCCGCGGCATAAGGCATGTTTTTATCTTCGTCGTCTGAGCTGTAATTGTTAGCCTGAGTGCGATAATCAGGGATTTCGTCATCGCTAAGGTAATCATCTACATTAATGTCATCAGCCCCGATCGATTCGTTATCGTCGTAATCGTCGTTTGAGTTATCAAACTCATCGTAATTATCTTCGTATTCATCAACTTCTTTACCGCTTTCAAGAGCAGGATTTTCTTCCAACTCTTGTTTAATACGCTGCTCAAATGCCTGTGTGGGCAGCTGTATCAATTTCATTAATTGAATTTGCTGAGGCGAAAGCTTTTGCGATAATTTAAGTTGTAAATACTGTTTAAGCATTATTTTGTATTGGGTTTTCTAAAAATAAAAAAAACAATCTAAATTGTATGTCAATCAGATTGTTTTTTCAAAATCATTTTTACTTAATTTAAAATTCTGCATTCTGGGGCGTACGCGGATACGGAATTACATCGCGTATATTGGTCATACCGGTTACAAACATTACCAAACGTTCAAATCCTAAACCAAAACCCGAGTGCACGGCCGTGCCGTATTTTCTCAAATCTAAGTACCACCATAGTTCTTCTTCAGGGATATTTAAAGCGGCCATTTTTTCTTTTAAAACTTCTAAACGTTCTTCACGCTGTGAGCCACCCACAATTTCGCCAATTCCCGGGAATAAGATGTCCATGGCCCTAACGGTTTTTCCATCTTCGTTCAAACGCATATAGAACGCTTTGATATTAGCCGGATAATCAAATAGTATTACGGGACATTTAAAGTGTTTTTCAACTAAAAAACGCTCGTGTTCGCTTTGTAAATCGGCACCCCAATCGTTAATTACGTATTTAAACTGCTTTTTCTTGTTAGGTTTAGAATCGCGTAAAATATCAATAGCTTCGGTATAGGTGACGCGTTTAAAGTTATTATCAATTACAAATTTAAGTTTTTCAATAAGCGATAGTTCGCTGCGCTCTTCTTGTGGTTTTGTTTTTTCTTCCTCTAATAAGCGTTGCTCTAAGAACTGTAAATCTTCGGCATTATGCTCTAGTATGTATTTGAGTACGTATTTCATAAAGTCTTCGGCCAAATCCATATTGCCTGCAAGGTCCATAAAGGCCACTTCGGGCTCAATCATCCAAAATTCGGCTAAGTGGCGCGACGTATTAGAATTTTCGGCTCTGAATGTAGGGCCAAAGGTGTAAACTTTACCAAGAGACATGGCGTAAGTTTCGGCTTCTAACTGACCGGAAACGGTAAGATTGGTTTCTTTTCCGAAGAAATCTTCTTTAAAATCAACCTTACCTTCATCATTTAATGGCGGATTTTTAGCGTCCAGAACGCTCACTCTAAACATTTCGCCGGCACCTTCAGCGTCGCTGCCGGTTATGATTGGTGTATGCATATGGTAAAAGCCATTCTCGTTGAAATATTTGTGAATGGCAAAAGATAGCGTTGAGCGTAAACGCATAACAGCACTAAAAGTATTGGTACGGGTTCTTAAATGTGCATTTTCACGAAGAAATTCAAACGAGTGTTTTTTGGGTTGAATGGGATAAGTTTCAGGGTCTGAATCTCCTAAGATATTTAAGAAAGACACTTGAATTTCTACGCGCTGACCTTTACCCTGACTTTCAACCAACGCACCTTTTATATGAACCGCAGCACCTGTGGTAATGCGCTTTAGTAAAGCTTCGTCAAACTGCTCAAAATCTATCACACACTGAATGTTGTTAAGCGTAGATCCATCATTCAAGGCTAAAAACCTATTCGCTCTAAAGGTTCTTACCCAACCTTTAACTTCTACATCTTGTAATTTGGCGTTTTCAGCTAATAATGCAGCAACTGTGCTCTTTATCATGGTTTAAAATTTTTGCAAAGATAGTTTTATTTGATATGATTTAATAGCGTTCTTCGTTTTCCTCATCGGGAATGATATTGATGGCCGGTTCTTTTAATACTTCCTTGTTGGCTATACTTCTTTCAAGTGAAAGTAACAGCGATGGTAACAACAGTAAATTGGATAGCATGGCAAACAATAGTGTGGCCGATACCAATCCACCTAAGGCAACGGTACCTCCAAAACTTGAAATTGTAAATACCGAAAAACCAAAAAACAGAACAATGGACGTGTAAAACATACTCACACCTGTTTCACGCAAGGCAGCATAAACCGATTTGCGGATTTTCCAGTGATTCACCATTAATTCCTGACGGTACTTAGCTAAAAAGTGAATGGTGTCATCTACCGAAATACCAAAAGCAATGCTAAACACCAATATGGTTGATGGTTTTATTGGTACGCCAATAAAGCCCATGAGTCCGGCAGTAATAATTAACGGCAGTAAGTTTGGAATAAGCGAAATAACAATCATTCTAAGAGACCTAAACATGTAAGCCATAAACAAGGCAATTAGAAAAATGGCTAAGGATAAAGAAATCACAAGGTTTGTAACCAAATATTTGGTACCTTTTTGAAATACATGCGCTTTACCGGTAATGGTGATACTGTATTGCTCGGCGGGAAAAATTTTAGCTATCTCACTTTTTAATTCTTCTTCAATACGTTCCATACGGTCTGTTGGCGTATCTTTCATAAAGGTGGTAATACGCGCGTATTGGCCGGTAGAGTCTACAAAGCTCTTAAGTAAATCTACTTCTGAAGTTGAATTACGAGCATACGACAAAATAAAATTATTTTCTTGCGACGTTGGAAGCTGATAGTATTTTGGGTTACCATTGTAGTAGGCTTGTTTTGAATATTTAACCAAACTTACTACCGATAGCGGTCTTGACAGCTCGGGAATGTCGTTGATCACTTGTTCTAACTGGTCAATTCGCTTTAGTGTGCTCAACTTCATCACACCTTTTTTGCGCTTGGTATCTACCATAATCTCAAGTGGCATAATGCCGTCAAACTCCTTTTCAAAAAACCTAATATCTTCAAAAAATTGGGTGTCTTGCGGCATGTCTTCAATAATACTACCCGAAATTTTAATTTGATAAATACCAATAATACTTCCTGCTAAAAGCACTACCGATATGGCGTAAATGGTAACGCGATGTTCTTTAACCATGCGTTCCATCCAGTCTACAAAACCGCCAATCCATCGTTTATTTAAATGCTCTAAATGCCGGTCTTTAGGAAAGGGCAAAAAGGTGTAAATAATAGGAATAATGAGCAAACACAAGATAAAAATAGATAAGATACTCAACGATGCCACCAAACCAAATTCTTTAAGTAATTTACTTTGTGTAAGCATGAAGGTTGCAAATCCCGAAGCAGTGGTAACATTGGTCATCAGGGTTGCGTTGCCTACTTTGGTAATCACCCGTTGCAGCGATTTCACCTTATTGCCGTGTAAATTAACTTCGCGTTGATACTTGTTGATGAGAAAGATACAGTTTGGTATACCAATAACAATAATTAATGGCGGAATAAGCGCTGTTAAAACAGTGATTTCATAATTGAGCAATCCCAAAATACCAAAAGTCCACATCACACCAATACAAACCACGACGAGCGATATAAACGTAGCTCTTACCGAACGGAAGAACATAAAGAAAATCAAGGAGGTTACAAGCAATGCTGCTCCTATAAAAGCGCCTATTTCTTCAATAATTAATTGAGAGTTCAACGTGCGAATGTAAGGCATGCCCGAAACCTTTACATCTAGTTGGGTTTTGGCTTTAAAATTGTCAATTTTGGTTTGTAAAGTATTTAAAATAAAATCTTTACGCTTTGAGGTATTTACAATATCTTTTTTAAGATAAATAGCTGTTCTAAGGGTTTGGCTTTTGGCGTTAAACAAAAACTTATCGTAAAACGGAAAGTCGTTAAACAAGCTTTGTTGTAAAGCATCGGCTTGGTCTTGAGATTGAATACTGTCTTTTATAAAAGGTTGTAAACTAAATTTTTCAAGGCTTGTATTTTTGGTAAGCAACTGTAAATCTTTAACCGATACTACCAGATCAACCTCGGGGTAAGCCTTAAAGTCATCTGCCAAACGATTCCAAGCGTTGAGTTTTTCTACCGTAAATAAGGTGCTATCTTGAACGCCTAATATAATGAGGTTACCTTCTTCTCCAAAGATTTCAAGAAAATTATTGTAAATAAGGTTAACAGGATGCTCATCTGGCAAAAGATTGGCTTCGGTATTGGAAAAGCGCATGTTTTTCCACTGGCTGCTAAAAAATAGGGTTGCCAGTAAAATAAGTGTTAATATAACAATCTTATTTCGTAAAATAATCCTGGCAACGGCCTCCCAAAATCCTGTGGTAAAAAGTTTAAGCATCCGCGATTTTTAGCGGGGCAAAGTTAGGAAAATCCCTGATGTAATCTGATTAAAATAATGTTATTTTAAAGCTTTTAGATAGAAAGATTAAAAGTGAATTTAAATGAGAAGTTATCTTCAAATTCAGGTAGGTGATAGGCGCCGTATCTGTAGGCAAAACTCAATCCAAAGCCGAAGATTAGTTTATTAATTTCAAAACCCGATTCGTTAAATATCTGGTTTAAGGTATTGAATTCAAGGCCTTGATGCCTTTCAATATTATTCATGTTGCCAATAGCATGGCGAGAAATTAGTACCAACTGTGGTTTAAACCTTTGACCAATTTGAAAGCGTTTTAAAAAATGTTTGGTTTGCAAGGTTACAAATCGGTCACTAAAGAACTCATTAAAATACATAGTCTCAAAGCTGTTAAGGCCTGCTACGGTAAATCGTTGCATAATGGTAGCTTTGTTGATTTGATTGGGATAGGCATGATATAAATGGGTGAGTGGCACGTCGCCCAAAGCCAAACCGGCCACCATTAAAAAACTGGTTAAAGATTCATTTTTGTGTGCGTATTCGTAGTTGGTTTTAAAATCAATTTTGCCAAAGTTGAAATCGCTGTTAAATACATCTTGTAGACCTTTTGTAAATTGAAATGTGAATTTAGGGAAAGCGTTTTCAACCTCAATAATTTTATTATCGACATTTTCGAATTTGCTAAACGGACTCCATTGAGCGCCAATGGTGGCGGTTGCAATATCAAATCGATTGAAGTTGCCGTTATCTGTAACGAAGGTATAGTTGTAGGTAGGAGAAATACGGCTTGTAGAGACTTCAGTTTCTGTTAATAGGGTTTGTAGCAGTTGATGTTCTATCGAAACAGATTTAGTTATATGCTTATGAAACAAACTAATATTAACCAACCGCGGTTCAAAAAATGAGAAAAATCGGCTATCGGTTAAAAATGCCGAACTACCGGTTTCTTGTAAATCGTTAATATAATCTACATTAATCCAGGTGTTTTTGGCTTCGCTTAATCTAAAACCACCGCCAATTCCGTATTTTGAAGTTTTATCTCTAAAACCGTAGGCAAAATAGCCGTTGAGTCTAAAAACTTCAGAAAAATTGCGGTTGGTTCTGCCGCCTATACCATTTCTTAAACCTTCGTATTGATTAAATTTAACCAGATATTTTAAATCGAAATCAAAATATTTGGTTGAAAAAAAACCATTTCCTAACTTTTTAAAAAACTCGGCTTTAGATATTGAATCTTTTTCTTTTTCTTCAATTTGAGCATTAACACTTGAGCCAAAACAGATGCAACAAACAACAAGGATAAAGCCTAAGCGCATTAGCTATAATTGAATTAAGAGTATTAAAAAAGCGACGCTGGGGTCGCTTAAGTTTTTAAACGGTCATGATTTCTTTCTCTTTCACGGCGAGAATATCGTCAATTAGTTTAACGTATTTATCGGTTAATTCTTGTACGTCTACCTCGGCATTGGCTTTTAAATCTTCAGAAACGTCTAATTTTTTAATGTCAGTGTTAGCGTCTTTTCTGGCGGCCCGAACACCAATTTTAGCTTCTTCAGATTCGGCTTTTGCTTGTTTTGCCAATTCTCGTCTGCGTTCTTCGGTTAATGGTGGTACGTTAATAATTATAGATTCGCCATTGTTCATTGGGTTAAAGCCAAGGTTGGCCATCATAATGCTGCGCTCAATTTCGTGAAGCATTGATTTTTCCCAGGGTTGAACCGTAATTGTACGACCGTCTGGTGTGTTGACGTTGGCCACCTGATTAAGTGGTGTTAATGAGCCGTAATATTCTACCATAACACTGCCCAGCATTGCCGGACTGGCTTTACCTGCTCTAATGTTAACGAAAGCTTTTTCGAGATGCTTAATAGCAGCCTCCATAGATTCTTTGGTGCTGTCTAAAATAAATTCAATATCTTCATCCATGGTTTAAAATTTTATGAGTCTTATCAATTAGTAAGCCAAATTAAATTTAAAGATTTACTCTGGTCCCTATATTTTCGCCTGCAACTACCTTATATAAATTATCTTTTTTATTCATGTCAAAAACAATGATGGGTAATTCATTTTCCTGGCTTAGGGTAAATGCTGTGGTATCCATTACTTTCAATCCCTTTTTCAACACATCTTCAAAAGTAATAAAGTCGAATTTGGTGGCATTTACGTCTTTTTCAGGATCTGAAGTATAAATACCGTCAACTCTGGTGCCTTTTAAAATTACATCGGCATTTATTTCGATAGCGCGCAAAACCGCAGCCGAATCTGTTGTAAAGTATGGATTGCCCGTGCCACCACCAAAAATAACTACGCGGCCTTTTTCCAGGTGTCTTATGGCGCGTCTGCGAATAAATGGTTCTGCAACTTCATTGATTTGTATGGCCGACTGTAATCTGGTTTGTATGCCGGCGTCTTCGCAAGCACCTTGTAGTGCCAAACCGTTAATAACGGTAGCTAGCATACCCATATGATCGCCTTGAACTCTATCCATTCCTTTGCTGGCTCCGGCAACACCTCTAAAAATGTTACCACCACCAATTACAATGGCTACCTGAACACCTTTGTCTACTATTCGTTTGATTTCGTTGGCGTATTCGGCCAAGCGCTGTGGGTCAATTCCGTATTGGCGATTGCCCATAAGTGCTTCTCCAGATAGTTTTAATAGAATTCTTTTATACTTCACAATATGCTTTTTTGAAAGTTTAGCAAAACTACACAATTATTGTAAGGTTTAAAACAGAAAAAAATGGATTGTGTTTTTTTTGAATGTCGTGACATATGTGATTTAATATATACGGAATATTTAGACGTCAAATCCCGGACGTAAAAACTGATTGACATTAGGAAATTCTTTGAGAATGTCTTTTCTAATTGTTTCCAGCAGCACCAAGATATCTATTATATGATCTTCTATTTCAGGGAAATGTTTGTGTAAGATTCCCCACGCGTCCATTGATTTTTCAATACCTATTAAGGCAACTTTTGCTGAGCCGTTGGCGTCGTTTTGAATTGGATCTTCATAACTTAAATCTACATCTCCATGGCGAAGGGCGCGTATAAGTTTTACATGGATTTGGGCATGGAACCAGTTGATAACCTCAACGGCTTCGTAGGTGTTTTCGTAATCGCGAATGATTTGGGTGTCATTAATACCTAGGTTATAGGTGTTTTCAAAGGTTTCCTTGTATCTTTTCAACAATCTTTCGTTTTGGTCAAACCAAAGGCGTACTTTTTTTAAATAAATTTCGCTGTTTTTAGAAATGGGATGGTTTTTGGCGTAGTTTTCTAATACCTCTTCTTCGGTTTGAATAGCTTCTAAATCTATGGCTTCCTCTTCAAACTCTGTATCTTCCATGATGTCCTCCATCATGTCCATCACTATTTGGAAATTTTCAGAAACAATTTCTGCAAAGTCATTATCAGGGATTCCTTTTTCTGCTCTTTTTCTGGCGCGTTCTTCGTCTATTTGAAAAACACTGCACTTAGCGGTGAATTTGCATCTTTCACACCATCTGTCGCAATAGTTGTGAATGCCAATAATGAAGTTACCTTCATTATTTTTAAAAAACTCGTCAAATTCTTCTCTTGTCATTTTTGAAAAATTTGATTTAAAAATAAAAAAAAGCCATCACAAATGCGATGGCTTTTTAATTTATTTGAAATTAACTTCTTAACCTAAAGCTACACGAGTAAATCCGGTTACTTTAACATCACCTAATGATTTTACATAAGTAGCAACGTTGATTTTACTGTCTTTAATAAAATCTTGATTTACTAGGGTATTGTCTTTGAAGAAACGGTTTAATTTACCTTTTGCAATGTTGTCAAGCATGGCTTCTGGTTTGCCTTCTTGGCGTAATAAATCTTTGGCAATTTCTATTTCCTTTTCGATAACGGCAGCATCAACTGATGCTTCATCTAAGGCAATAGGATTCATGGCAGCTGCTTGCATAGCCACATCTTTAGCAACAGTTTCGGCACCTTCTACATTGGCAGATAAACCTACCATAGTAGCAATTTTATTGCCTGCGTGAATATATGAACCTACAAAAGGCGCTTCTATTTTTTCAAAAGCAGTAAGGTCAATTTTTTCGCCTATAACACCGGTTTGTTCAATCAATTTTTCGGCTACGGTAATGTTACCAATCTGAGAAGCCAATAATTCTTCTTTTGTAGAACAATTTAAAGCCATCTCAGCTAACTGATTGGCCAAGTTAACAAAGCTTTCGTTTTTACCAACAAAGTCTGTTTCGCAACCTAGTACTATAGAGGCACCAACGGTTTTTGAGTCGTTTACTTTTGCGATGGCAGCACCTTCGGTAGACTCGCGGTCTGCACGATTAGCGGCAACTTTTTGTCCTTTTTTACGTAATAATTCTATGGCTTTTTCAAAATCGCCTTCAGCTTCAACTAAGGCTTTTTTACAGTCCATCATACCTGCGCCGGTTGTTTGTCTTAATTTATTAACTTCGGCTGCTGTTATTTTTGTCATAACTTTTTAGAGTTTATGGTTTTGTTTATTCTTCTTCTTGATCTGCTACAACTTTCTTTTTAGATGTTGTTTTTACTTTTGGTTCATCACCCTCGGTTTTCTCAGATTTTCTTTCGGTTAACCCTTCGGTTACAGCACCTGTAACAACACTTAATATTTTTTCGATTGATTTTGATGCGTCGTCGTTAGAAGGAATTACATAGTCTACTTCTCTTGGATCTGAGTTGGTGTCAACCATTGCAAAGATTGGAATGTTAAGTTTTTGCGCTTCGGCAATGGCAATGTGCTCGCGCACGATGTCAACCACAAATAAAGCACCGGGTAAACGCGTCATATCTGCAATAGACCCTAAGTTTTTCTCAAGCTTAGCTCTTAAACGGTCTACTTGTAAACGCTCTTTTTTAGAAAGTGTGTTGTAAGAACCATCTTTTTTCATTCTGTCTATAGAAGACATTTTCTTTACAGCTTTTCTGATGGTTACAAAGTTGGTAAGCATACCACCCGGCCATCTTTCTGTAATGTATGGCATTTTGGCTGCACCTGCTTTTTCAGCAACTACATCTTTAGCTTGTTTTTTAGTAGCAACAAATAAAATTTTTCTACCTGAGGCCGCGATTTTTTTCATGGCTTCGGCAGCTTCGTCTAATTTGGCAGCTGTTTTGTAAAGGTTGATAATGTGGATACCGTTGCGCTCCATGTAGATGTAAGGCGCCATGTTAGGGTTCCATTTTCTGGTAAGGTGACCAAAATGTACACCTGCTTCAAGTAAATCTTTTACTTCTGTTTTTTCCATTTTTGATAATAGTTTACGTTCTGTTGAATTAGCAATAATTAAGTGGTCACTTATTTTTTAAGGTATGCCTTAATTATTTAGATGCTAAACTAAATCTTCACGATTTTGCGTGATAGACAACAAGTACTGGTTAAATAATAAATTGTTTGCTGTTTACAGCGGTTAAACAAATCAACATCCTGTTTGTGCAGGATGTTGATAAAAGTTTTGAGATTAACGCTTAGAGAACTGGTATTTTTTACGGGCTTTTTTCTGACCGAATTTTTTACGTTCTACCATTCTTGGATCTCTGGTTAATAAACCTTCAGGCTTTAATATACTTCTGTTTTCAGCATCTACCTCACACATAGCACGAGATAAAGCCAAACGTATAGCTTCAGCCTGGCCGGTTGCGCCACCTCCATATACGTTTACAGTAATATCAAAGTTGCCTTCATTGTTAGTCATGGTTAAAGGTTGGTTTACTTTGTACTGCAAAGGCGCAGTAGGAAAATAAGCCGCCATGTCTTTTTTGTTAATTGTAATGTTACCTTTTCCTGAGGCAACATAAACACGAGCAACAGCCGTCTTTCTACGGCCAATTTTGTGAATTACTTCCATTAATTGAATTCGTTTAAATTAATTGTTTTTGGTTTTTGAGCATCATGTTTGTGCTCGGTACCTGCAACAACAGTTAAGTTGCGGAATAAGTCTGCGCCTAATTTGTTTTTGGGCAGCATTCCTTTTACAGATTTTTCTACTAAACGTGTTGGATCTTTATCAAACATTTCGTTAGCAGATAAACTTCTTTGACCACCCGGATAGCCCGTGTAACGAATGTAAGTTTTGTCGTTCCACTTGTTACCTGTAAGGTTGATTTTTTCAGCATTAACAACAATTACATTGTCTCCGCAATCAACATGTGGTGTGAAGTTAGGCTTGTGTTTGCCTCTTAAAAGTTTTGCAACTTTAGAAGCCAAACGCCCTAAGTTTTGTCCATCAGCATCTACCAAAACCCACTCCTTGTTAACGGTAGCTTTGTTAGCTGATACTGTTTTGTAGCTTAATGTATCCACACTTATTGATTTTATTACCCGTAACCCGTACGGGATGATTAAACATTTCTCTCCAAAAAAGAGTTTGCAAATTTACGATTATTAATTTGATACGCAAAGCTTGCTGTTTATTTTTTTGTAGCAAGTATTGAAATGATTAAAAAATATTGAAAATCAGTTGTTTTTGGCAGCGCGCGTGAGTCGGTCGTTTATAGATTTTCCCATGCCATAATCAGGAAATTGCTCTGCAATGATGAGGTCTAAATTCATTTGGTCTAACTCGTGCATGATTTTGTATAAATTTGACGCAGCTTCTTCTAAATTTCCCGAAGGCGATAATGCTATTTGAAAGGTGATTTCACGGATTTCAAAGTGCTTTGAGAATGATATTAAACCAATGCGTTTACCTCTATTATTTTTAACAGCTTCAATAATGTTATCGGTAAGAATGGTTTTGGTTTGCGGAGCGTAGTGTCTTTCTAACATTCCCGGCGCATCGGGCGCAATTTCTTTCTTGTTTTTGATACTAACCTTACCAATCACTTTTTCAATAGCTTCAACCGAGGTAGAGCCAAGTCTGTAAACAACGGCTTTGTCGCCTTCAAAGCCAACAATGGTCGATTCTATACCTTGTTTGCAAGGGCCGCCATCTAAAATCATTTTGATGTTATTTTTAAAATAGGTTTCTACATGCTGCGCTGTGGTTGGACTTATTGTGGTAAACGGATTGGCGCTTGGTGCCGCCAACGGAAATGGCAATTTGCTTAAAAGTTCTAATGTAACAGGATGATTTGGTATGCGCACAGCTACGGTATTCTTTCCGGCAGTAATTAAATCGGGGATGGTTTCTTTTTTAGGAAGCACCATGGTTAGAGGTCCGGGCCAAAACGTTTCTGCCAATAATTTTGCTTTTTCAGGAATGTAGCTTACAATTTCAGGAAGTTGATTAACGCTTGAAATATGTACAATTAACGGATTAAAAAACGGGCGCTGTTTGGTTTCAAAAATAGCCTTAATGGCCTTTTCTGAAAATATATTACCGGCCAACCCGTATACCGTTTCGGTTGGTATGGCTACTATTTCTTCGGCTAATAAAAGTGAAACGGCTTTATTGATGTTTGTTGAGATAATGCTCATTTATTTTTCAAAAGATTAAAATTAATGCGCTTCCAACCAATTATTACCTTCACCCAAGTCAACCAACAACGGAACGCTCAACTTAAAAGCATTTTCCATTTCGGTTTTAACCATAGTTTTTAGTTTATCTAACTCTGGTTTGTAGGCATCAAAAACCAATTCGTCATGCACTTGCAAAAGCATTTTACTTTGATAGTTGTCTTTATTCAGTTTTTCAAAGATATTAATCATGGCAATTTTAATAATATCTGCCGCACTGCCTTGAATAGGAGCGTTAACAGCATTGCGCTCGGCCGCACCTCTAACTACCTGGTTTCTTGAATTGATATCGTTTAAATAGCGTCTTCTTCCTAAAACAGTTTGAACATAACCATTGTCGCGGGCAAAATCGATTTGTTTGCTGATATATGCTTTTAACTTGGGATAGGTTTCGTAGTAAGTATCTATTAAATCTTTGGCTTCGCTGCGGCTTAAATCGGTTTGGTTGCTGAGGCCAAAGGCCGAAACGCCATAGATAATTCCAAAATTAACTGTTTTGGCGTTGCTGCGTTGTTCTCTGGTGACTTCCTCAATAGGAACGTTGAATACTTTTGAAGCGGTTGAGGCGTGAATATCTTCACCGTTTTTAAAGGCTTCAATCATGTTGTCTTCTGCACTTAACGCCGCAATAATGCGCAATTCAATTTGCGAATAATCTGCCGCAAGTAATACGTAATCTTCATTTCTCGGCACAAATGCCTTTCTAACTTGGCGACCGCGTTCGGTTCTAATCGGGATGTTTTGTAAGTTAGGATTGTTACTGCTTAACCTGCCTGTTGCTGCCACCGTTTGCATATAATCTGTATGAACACGACCTGTTGAAGGTTCTACCTGATTAGGCAAGGCATCCACATAAGTACTTTTAAGTTTTGAAAGCCCACGATAGTCTAAAATGTGTTGAACAATGGGGTGGTCTTTTGCTAGGTACGACAGAATTTCTTCTCCCGTAGCGTACTGACCGGTTTTGGTTTTTTTGGGCTTATCAACTAACTTTAATTTATCAAATAAAATATCGCCTAACTGTTTGGGCGAGGCAATATTGAAAGTTTCACCGGCTGCTTCGTAAATACTTTTTTCAAGTGAAGCAATATCTGTGTTGAGTTGCTCAGACAGGGAGTTTAAAAAGTTAACGTCTAAATTGATGCCTTCTAACTCCATGGCCGCCAATACGCGCAATAATGGTATTTCAATCTCATCAAACAGTTTTTGTGTATTGGCTTCACCTAATTCTTTTTCGAAGTGTTCTTTTAGTTGAAGTGTGATGTCGGCGTCTTCAACGGCGTATTCAGTTTGTTGTTCTAATGGAACATCGCGCATTGAGGACTGATTTTTTCCCTTCTTACCGATTAGCTCCGTAATGGAAACAGGTGTGTAATTCAAATAGGTTTCAGCCAATACGTCCATGTTATGTCGCATATCAGGATTGATAAGGTAATGCGCCAACATAGTATCGAAGAGTTTACCTTTAACTTCAATTTGGTATTTAGCAAGTACTTTAATATCGTATTTAAGATTCTGACCTACTTTTTCGATAGATTCATTTTCAAAGAAAGGTCTTAATTGTTCTAAAAGTTGTTTGGCTTTTTCGAATACCTCCGGAAAAGGTAAATAATAGCCCTTCCCAATTTCCCATGAAAAGGCAATGCCAACCAGTTGCGCTTCTAACGGATTCAGGCCAGTAGTTTCGGTATCAAAGCAAACCGATGTTTGTTTTAATAAGGTTTTTATAAAAATAGAAGTGGCCATGCCTGCTTCTACAGTTTGATAAAAATGCGGTACTGATTTGATATCTTTTCTGCTCGTTGATGCTATGGCCGCCGATTCTCCATCGGCATCGAACAATGAAAATTGGCCTGCGCCTGCTGTTCCCTTTTGTCCTTCTAACATTTTCCCCGAAGGAGAAATATTTTCGGATCCACTATTCGTATGATCTGTATTTGAAGTTTCTAGAGCGAAGGTTTTTAAAAAATTAGTGAGAAGCTGTCTAAATTCCAACTCCTGAAATATTTCGGTTACTTTATCAGTGTCTGGATGATTGAGTTCAAAGTCTTCGGCATTAAAAGTAACAGGCACATCTAACATAATAGTAGCCAATTGTTTTGAGAGTACTCCCAACTCTTTATTGGCTTCAATGTTTTCTTTCATTTTACCCTTAAGCTCATGTGTATTGGCCAGAAGGTTTTCCATACTGCCGTATTCTTTGATAAACTTCTTAGCAGTTTTTTCGCCAACACCCGGTAATCCGGGAATGTTATCGCTGCTGTCGCCCATCATTCCCAAGAAATCAATTACCTGTAACGGATGGTCAACTTCAAATTTTTGTTTCACTTCTTCAATACCCCAGGTTTCATAACCGCCTCCAAACGATTTAGGTCTGTACATAAAGATGTTTTCGGTGACTAGTTGAGCAAAATCTTTATCAGGCGTTACCATAAAAGTTTTGTAGCCTTCCTTTTCGGCTTGGCGCGATAAGGTACCAATAACGTCATCGGCCTCGTAACCTTCTTTAACCATAATTGGTATGTGCATGGCTTGTAAAATATCGCAGATATAAGGGATGGCTGTTCTAATGGCTTCCGGAGTTTCGTCGCGGTTGGCTTTATAGGCTTCAAACATTTCAACACGATCAACACTGCCGCCTTTGTCAAAACAAACGGCCAAATGGTCTGGTCTTTCACGCTTAATAACATCTAAAAGTGAGTTCATGAACCCCATGATGGCTGAGGTATCCAATCCTTTAGAGTTAATTCTCGGGTTTTTTATGAAAGCGTAATAACCTCTAAAAATCAAGGCGTAGGCATCTACAAGAAATAAGCGTTTTTGGTCTGACATGCGTAATATTTATTGAGTCTATAAAACTACAAAAAGTTGAGGGTTTAATTGAAAAGCAATTTGTAATTTTCCGCTTTTAAAAATTACCTATGCAAACAATCTCAATCGCCATACACGGCGGTGCCGGAACTTTGGTAAAAGGATTAATGACGCCCGAATTGGAAGCACAATACCAGTTGGCCTTAAAAATAGCCAGAGATGAGGGATATTCAACTTTGGCCAATGGTGGAAGCGCTTTAGATGCTGTTGAATTAGCAGTAAAACTATTAGAAGACACACCATTATTCAATGCCGGAAAGGGAAGTGTGTTTACCAACGAAGGTACTCACGAAATGGATGCAGCCATCATGGATGGCCAATCGTTGAAAGCCGGTGCAGTGAGTTTAATTACCGGCCTTAAAAACCCTGTGAAGTTGGCAAGAGACGTCATGGAAAAGAGTTACCACGTATTTTTGGCGGGAGAAGGTGCCATGCAGTTTGCTAGAATTAACGGACACGAATTTTTAAGTCCGGAGTATTTTTATGATGAGGTGCGCTATCAGCAGTGGCAAGGTATTAAAGACAGTGAAGGCTTTCAATTAGATCACAGTGTTAAGAAAGATGGTAAATTCGGTACAGTTGGTGCCGTGGCATGCGACCAATACGGAAACGTTGCAGCGGCCACTTCAACAGGCGGTATGACCAATAAAAAATTTGGGAGAGTAGGTGATAGCCCGATGATTGGTGCCGGCACCTATGCCAATAACAACACCTGCGCAGTGAGTTGTACGGGAAGTGGTGAATTTTTTATTCGCGGTGTTGTGGCTTATGATGTGTCTTGTTTAATGGAATATAAAGGTTTGTCGCTTCAAGAAGCTTCAAACGAAGTTATTATGAAGCGGATACTTTCCATTGGTGGCGATGGCGGATTGATAGCAGTAGATGCCAAAGGTACTATCGCTATGCCATTTAATACTGAAGGGATGTATCGGGCTTGTAAGTCTTCTGCGGGAATAGAGGAAATTGGGATTTACAAATAGCTGTTTTAAATAAACGGCGCCTCAAGCGGCAACACTTTTACCTGTCGTTCTTTAATATTATACTGATCACCATTAGACAGCACATGCACAGTTAGATTGGTCATGGTCATCGGCGTGCCATCTTCCAGAATCTTTTCATTGTTGTGAGCCAACGTGCTGCCGTCAAAAATAATCACCATACCCGAGCCAATAACGGTACATTCGTTGGCGTTTTTAATGATAAGTCCGGTATCTTCAGCCAGGCCAATACCTAATAAATTGGGGAATTTAGCAACAGCTTCGGCGGTACGTCCAAAACGTCCGCGTCTTATAAAATGGGTGTCAATCACAACTTCGGGTAACAGGCCTAAACCTTTTCGCATAATGGTAGCGCCTTTGGTAAAACCATCTTTTGGGTTGCCACCGGCAATCATCTCAAAAGACATGGCCATAGCGCCGGCGCTGGTTCCAGAAATCACGAAATTTGACTCTTTTATAAATCGTTCCACCATGATGTCATGAATGGTTGAGTTCTCAATAAATTTGATGATTCTGGATTGATCACCACCGGAAAACATCACACAGTTGGCTTTTTTTATTAAGGCAATAGCTTCTGGAGTTTCACTGTCTTCACGAGATCTGATGTCTAAAATGTGTACATTTTTACATCCTAAAGTTGAAAAGGCTTGTATGTAGTTTTCACCAACCTCTACCGGAATGCTACTGGCAGTTGGTATCACCACTACACAGGCATCTTTTCCGCCCGCAGCTTTTAAAACATGGGCAAGTATGCCTTCTTCAATAAATTCTAAAGTGTAAATTTCGTGTTTTTCTATGCCTTTGTCTTCGTTGCCGCCTATGGGAATCAGAATACCTTTTGGGTTACGGATGCTCATTTTTAATTGTCAATATTTTATGCCGCAAAATTAAGCTTAATTAATTAAAATTTATTTTATATTTAACTCCAATCAACCTTTCAATTCCAAAACTTATGAGAATAAGAGAAATCAACGCCATGCGCGGCCCCAATTATTGGTCTATTAGAAGACATAAACTTATTGTTATGGTGTTGGATTTGGAAGAGATGGAAGAGCGTCCTTCTAATACCATTCCAGGATTTAAAGAACGTTTGGCAGCCATGTTTCCTTCAATGTATGAGCATCGATGTTCTGTTGGAACACCCGGCGGATTTTTTCAACGGGTTGATGAAGGAACCTGGATGGGCCATATTATTGAGCACATCGCTTTAGAAATACAAACCCTTGCAGGAATGGATGTTGGCTTTGGTCGTACGCGTGGATATGGCGAAAAAGGGGTTTATAACGTTGTGTTTGCCTATATGGAAGAGTCTGTTGGCAGATATGCCGCTAAAGTAGCTGTTAGAATTTGTGAGGCTTTAATCAACGACGAGCCTTACGATTTATCAGAAGATATTCAAACCATGAGAGAATTGCGTGAAGCCGATCGTTTGGGTCCAAGTACCGGTTCTATTATTGAAGAAGCCGAAGCGCGCGGTATTCCATGGATAAGGTTAAATAAATATTCGCTGTGTCAGCTGGGTTACGGTGCCAATCAAAAACGCATTCAAGCCACCGTTACCAGCGAAACCAGTAGCATTGGGGTTGAACTGGCCTGTAATAAGGAAGACACAAAATATTTATTGGAACAAGCCGAAGTTGAAGTACCGCGCGGCGATATCATCAGAAGAGAAAGCAGCTTGGCTGAAACTTGTAAGCATGTAGGTTTTCCGTTGGTGATAAAACCCGTAGATGGCAATCACGGTCGCGGTATCACAGTTAATATTCAAAATTACGACGATGCTTTGGTGGCTTTCAGAAATGCCAAAGAGAGTTCGCGAAGTGGAACCATCATCGTTGAAAAATTTGTGACCGGAGAAGATTACAGGTTATTAGTCATCAACAATAAACTGGTGGCGGCCGCCAAACGAACTCCCGCACATGTTATTGGAAATGGTATTTTATCGGTGCAACAACTTATTAACGAGGTTAATAAAGACCCAAGACGCGGTTATGGTCACGAAAATGTACTCACGCAAATTACGGTGAATGAACTCACTAAAACCATCATAAAAGATGCCGGATACACTCTTGATAGCATTTTACCAAAAGGCGAAAGACTTATTTTAAAAGATACCGCCAACTTAAGTACAGGAGGCACAGCGGAAGATGTAACCGATATTTTGCATCCTGCCAATATCTCAATGGCCGAACGGATTTCAAAAATTATCGATCTCGACATTTGTGGTATTGATGTGATGACCACCGATATCACCAAACCATTATCTGAAACAGGGGGTGCTGTTCTTGAGGTCAATGCAGGACCCGGATTTAGAATGCACTTAGCACCAACCTCCGGATTACCAAGAAATGTAGCGGCTCCGGTAATTGATAAATTGTTCCCAAAAGGAAATACCGGACGTATTCCCATTATCGCCATTACCGGTACTAATGGAAAAACTACTACCACCAGACTTATAGCGCACATCGTAAAAATGAATGGCTACAGAGTTGGTTACACCACTAGCGACGGTGTGTACATTCAAAACCGATTATTAATGAAAGGCGATTGCACCGGACCGGCAAGTACCGAATTTGTGCTGAAAGACCCAACTGTAAATTTTGCCGTGTTGGAATGTGCTCGTGGTGGATTGTTAAGAGCCGGACTTGGATTTAAAAAATGCGATGTTGGTATTGTAACCAATGTGGCGGCAGACCACCTGGGCTTAAAAGGCATCCATACCATCGAACAATTGGCCAAGGTAAAAGGTGTGATTCCTGAAACCGTACTACCCAGCGGCTACGCTATCTTAAATGCCGACGACGATTTGGTTTATGAAATGCGCCGAACCGTCAATTGCAATGTCGCACTGTTTTCTATGGATGAAAATAACCCAAGAATCAAGGCTATGCAGCGGCTTAATGGTATTACCGCCATTTATGAAAACGGCTATGTTACTATTTGTCGTGGCGAGTGGAAAATGCGTGTGATGAAAGCAGAGCAAATTCCACTAACCTTTGGAGGTAAAGCCACTTTTATGATTCAAAATGTGCTGCCGGCTATTTTAGCGGCGCATGTGCAAGGTATTTCCATAGAAGATATCAAAGCCGGATTAGACACTTTTATCCCGTCGGCTTCTCAAACCCCTGGAAGACTTAATTTATTTGAGTTTAAAAACTTTAGTATTCTTTTAGATTACGCCCATAACGCGGCGGGTATGTATGCCTTAAAGAATTTTACCGACACCTTTGAGTGTACGCACAAAGTAGGCATTATAGCAGGCGTAGGCGATAGACGTGAAGAAGATACCAATGCCATTGGTGCCATAGCTGCTGAAATGTTTGATGAAATTATTATTAGGCAGGACAAAAACTTGAGAGGCAGATCTGAAGCCGAACTTATCAAAATGTTAGACGATGGCATCAAATCCAAAATGCCGGGTAAACAAACTACCATCATCCCTTCAGAAAAGGAAGCTATTATTCACGCTGTAAAGAATGCCAAAAACGGATCGCTTATAGTGTTGTGCAGCGATGTGATTCCTGATGCGCTGGATTTGGTGAAGTCTTTAAAAGAAAAAGAAATGCGTGGCGAAAGTTTGGTTTAGCCAAGTGGTTTGATGATTTGGGAGCTACCCTCCCCAAGTTTACTTGGGGAGAGTCGGGCTATACGCTGCAATCTTTTTCTCGTACCTCAAAAAAGGATTTTCGCTGCTATCCCTAGCGCGAATAATAATTTGTAAAGATTAATGAAGTTTGTTTAAGTAAACCGAGATTAGCAAAGCTTAACTTCCTTAGTTTTGATTTGAAGGCTCTTTCTGTAGGCTTTAATACTGATGATGTCGTTGCTCTTTTTTTGATTCAATTCAATTAACTGCAATTTTAATTGATTGTTCAATTTGGTTTCTTTTACAGATGGGCTTTCAATAGTAGTTTTAGAAACTTCTTCCTTGGCAACTTGTTCGATAGCGTCATTCGTAGTAACAGTACT
The DNA here is from genome assembly GCF_006494535.1 of Paucihalobacter ruber. Lineage (GTDB taxonomy): Bacteria > Bacteroidota > Bacteroidia > Flavobacteriales > Flavobacteriaceae > Paucihalobacter > Paucihalobacter ruber. Next base: position 662,837 of record NZ_VHIQ01000001.1, on the reverse strand, counting down.
TTGCGCAAACCCTAAGGCCGGCATTAAAATTAAAACTGCTATTATTAATAAATTTTTCATTTGTTTAACGCTTTCGTTTAAATACACTGCAAATAAAAGGCGGTAGTTAGGTTCAACTTGAATATTTTAGACCAATGCGCCTATAATTAGATGAAATGAACCCCAAAACAAAAAACATCGACGAAATGCACAAATTTCAAAATAGATGAAAAATATTTATTGAAAATCAATTAGTTAACGAAATATTAGGTTATTCAACCCTGAAATGTGCAGTAAATCCGTTAATTTTAAACAAAAAAGAATGAATATTGTAGAAAACCCATATTTAACGCTATTTCAGAAGCAACAAGCCTATCAATTTGAAGTTGGAAATACAACAGTTAAAGCCAGATTACAAAAACTGAATCGATTAAAGGCAGCTTTAGAGGTAACCTATCGCAGTCAAATTCATGTAGCGCTAAAAAAAGACCTTAACAAGTCAATCACCGAAACAGACCTTACCGAGATTTATCCAATTATCAGCGAAATAAAACATGTTAAAAGACATTTGTGGCATTGGGTAAAAAACCAAAAGGTGCCAACGCCATTGTCGTTATTTGGCGCCAGCTCTTACATAAAATATGAGCCAAAAGGAGTTTGTTTGATTATTTCACCCTGGAATTTTCCGTTGAACTTAACTTTTGGTCCTTTGGTTTCTGCTATTGCAGCAGGCAACACCGTTATTCTAAAACCATCTGAAATGACGCCTCATACTTCAGCATTGATGAAAACTATGGTGCAAGATTTATTTGATGAAACCGAAGTAGCCTTAGTAGAAGGTGAGGTTGAAACCGCTCAGCATTTATTGAATTTACCTTTTAATCATATATTCTTTACGGGTTCGCCGGCAGTAGGAAAAATTGTAATGAAGGCAGCAGCAGCGCATTTAAGTTCTGTTACCTTAGAACTTGGAGGTAAATCGCCCGCCATCATTGATCAATCGGCCAATCTAAAAACAACGGCCAGACGACTAATTTGGGGTAAACTGGTAAATTGCGGACAAACCTGTATTGCGCCTGATTATGTGTTAATCGATAAAACTTCGCAAGATGTATTTATCGATCATTGTATCAAGTCAATTGAATTCTATTATTCACAACTCCCCGAGACATCAAATTCTTATGGTAGAATTGTGAATCAACATCATCTTAATAGATTAAAAAGTTTAATTGATGATGCCGTTGCTAAAGGCGCAACGGTTGCTTATGGCGGAAATATAATTGAATCTGAAAACTATATTCAGCCAACCATCATCACCAACTGTAATAATGAGATGCGTATTTTGCAAGAAGAAATTTTTGGTCCAATATTACCAATTGTAAATTTTAGAAATACTGAAGATATTCTGCATCATATTAACGCCAATCACAAGCCGTTAGCTGTGTATATTTTTAGTGATAAAAAATCTTTTATTAAGACTATTTCAAATAATACAAGAGCCGGTACTACCGTGATCAATAATAACCTCATCCAATTTAACAACCACCATTTACCATTTGGTGGCAGTAATAACAGTGGCATTGGCAAAAGTCATGGATATTATGGATTTAAAGCTTTTAGTAATGAACGCGCCTTTATGAAACAGCATTTTAAAGGAATTTCAGAATATGTAACGCCTCCATATACCTCAATTAAGGAGAAAATTGCAGCTTTAACCGTCAGGTGGTTTTAGAAGAAATTTGTCCTACGTCGTAAGTCGTGCGTCATAAATCTACCACCGCATTTACCCTTTAATGATAAAATCAGCCTGAATGTTTTCATTCACCTCATTTTGGTACTTAGTCATGCTAAAATACTCGTGAATGGCATAACTGCCTGTTTCACCTTTTTTATTAACGGCAATGTAACCCACTTGAAAGTTTTTATAGTCGCTATTGGGTTTGTTAACAATTCTGCTGATGGCTTCTTCGCAGGCTTCTTGTGGAGATTTTCCTTGTCGCATGAGCTCAACCACTAAAAAACTGCCAACTGTTTTTACAACTTCTTCGCCTAATCCGGTAGCCACGCAACCGCCAATTTCATTATCAATAAACAAACCAGAGCCAATAATCGGACTATCACCTACGCGTCCTGCCATTTTATAAGCCAGACCACTGGTGGTGCAAGCGCCTGAAATATCGCCATTTTTATCAATAGCCAACATGCCAATGGTATCGTGATTTTCAATATTAATGATGGGTTTGTATTCTGAGGTGAGTTTCCAGTTTTCCCAGGCTTTTTTGGAAGCATCGGTGAGTAAATCTTCGGGTTGAAAACCTTGAGAAATGGCGAATTGTCTGGCACCATCACCAGCTAACATAACATGTGGTGTTTCTTCCATGACCTTTCGTGCTACCGACACAGCGTGAGTAATATTCTGTAAATAAACTACCGCACCGCAATTACCGTTTTTATCCATAATGCAGGCATCTAGTGTAACGTTACCATCTCTGTCGGGCAAACCGCCTTTACCAACACTCTGACCTTTATCGTTGGCTTCTTCAACCATACAGCCTTGTTCAACGGCATCTAAGGCGTTGCCACCGTTATTGATAACTTCCCATGCTTTCGCCGTAGCTTCTTTTACATCCCATGTAGCAATTACCAGAGGAATGTTATTAGCTGTATCAATAGTTGCGATAGCTTGAGTATCGGATTCTTTCACATTGTCTTTGCAACTTAAAATGGTGGGTGCTATCGCTATTGCTGCAGTAGATAATGAGGCGTTTTTTAAGAATTTTCGGCGTTTCATGTCTGTTGTGTTTTCTTTAAGTTAAGGTATCCAAAATAGATGATGTAGCAATAGCAAGCCACTACTAAAATAAGTGCCATTTGAAATCCAAATAAATCGGTTAATTTTCCAAAGAGTGGCGGAATAACAGCACCACCAACGATGGCAGTACAAAGTAACCCTGAAGCCTTTGGTTTTAGTTCACCCAAACCATCCAGTGACAAGGTAAAAATAGTTGGAAACATAATGGAGTTGAACAAGCCAACTGCCAAAATGCTCCACATACTCAGTAAACCTACGCTATTTATTGAAATGACAATCATGGTAACGGCTAAGCTGGCAAAAATGCCCAATATCTTTCCTGGATTAAAAATTTTGGTGAGGTACGAGCCTATAAATCTTCCAATCATAGCACCACTCCAGTAAAAGGTGACAAATACGCCTACAATGGCTTTTCCGTCTTTACTTGAGAGTTCTGCGTTGAGTAATTTCTCTGAAATAGAAGTCATTAGACTATTATTTTTGATAAGGTCAACCAAATTCAAGTCTAAAAAATAATTGACTAAGTAACTGCCAATAGCCACTTCGGCGCCTACATAGAAGAAAATGCCAAGAACTCCTAGAACTAATTTTTTATTTGAAAGTGCCTGCCAATAAGTACCGGTTGATTTTTCATTGATAATGGAAGGCAATTTTGCAAATACAAAAACCAATGCTATAAATGCAATAAAAACGGCCAATGCTATAAATGGCATTTGTACTGCCGAAGCTTCGTTTAACAGATATTGTTCTCTATCTATATTATTGAGCGCTGCAATTTCTGCTTCGGTTTTTATGGCATCGCTTAAAATAAATAAAGCGCCAATAGCCGGTGCAATGGCGGTTCCTAAACTATTAAAAGCCTGTGAAAGGTTGAGCCTGCTGGATGCACCATCCTCGCTGCCTAATACAGAAACAAACGGATTGGCTGCTACTTGTAAAATGGTCATTCCGGCAGCAAGTGTAAAATATGCCAGCATAAAAACGCCAAATATCCTCAAAGATGCCGCAGGGTAAAATAATAAACATCCAATTGCCATAGTTAAAAGACCAAAAACAATTCCTCGCTTGTATCCAATTTTTGACAATAAATAACCTGCAGGAATTGACAGTAAAAAATAAGCGCCAAAAAAGGCAAATTGAACCAAACCGGCCTGAAAATAAGTTAGGGTAAAAAGTTCGCGCAAACGCGGTATTAAAGAATCAACCAACACCGTAATAAATCCCCAAAGAAAAAATAAAACGGTTAATAAAATAAATGAAGATTGGTAGTTAGGTTTCTGGCTCATCGGTTTTATTTTAAAACAATTTCGTCTGCAAATAACCAAGCTTTTCCATTAAAAGGTGCACCCAAATGCCAATCTGGTAAGTCTCCAAAATTTTTAGCTATAATTTTTAAATACTGCACCGGTTGACTGTCTAAATTAAATTTAATGTTTGCAATTTCGGTTTGAGAGATTGGAACTTCTGCATTAAAGGTTTTAGTGTCTTTTAAGGTGAAATCTTTTCCGTTTTCTGAAATGTATAAACTTACTTCAGTAGGATAAAAAATCCAGCTGCGTTGGTCTACCAAAAAGTTAATGCTTACCGAGTTTAAGGGCTTTTTACCGCCTCGATTGAGTGTGGCTATTAAATCAGTATCCTGATAGCCTTGCCAGGCACCGGTTCTAAAATCTTTAGTGCCGCGCAAACCGTCGATCAAGGCGTTTGGTCCACCACCATTGTATTGGTTGGCATAGGCAGTACCTAATTCAATACTTAAATCAGAATCCATTTTGTAAAATTTGGTACCAACTTCGGCACTTTTCACACCATTTTTTTCGCTGTAAACCGTGAGTTGGGTATCTTCGGAAATGTTGATTGGAGCATGATATGGTTCAAAATCTTTATCGTTTATTCTAAAAAAAATGGTAGCATCTTTTTCAGCACATTCGAGTACAACTTCGGTGTCATCTTTAAAAGCAACATCGCCACTTTTAATAAAAGGTGAAGGTATGATGAGGTGTTCTAAAATTTCACTCACAGGGATGGCTTCATCACTAGTACCCCAGTTGGTGGGCTGGTTGGTCATTGTGAAAATGAGCGTTCCTCCATTAACAATGTCATCGTGATTGATATAAGACTTGGGGTGCGATTTACCATTAAGTTTTACCGAAGCTATATAACGGTTTTCAGGACTGTTGTTTTCAGCTAAAATGGTAAAGGTTTTTCCGTTTTCAAGATTAATGGTGGCTTTATCAAATAATGGTGCGCCAATAATATACTGGTTGCTGCCCGGTGTTACCGGATAAAAGCCTAATGAACTAAAAATATACCAGGCGCTCATTTGGCCGCAGTCTTCATTTCCCGAAATACCGTCAGGATGATTTTGATATTGTTCAGTAAGGATTTGTCTCACGCGCTCCTGAGTTTTGTGCGGCTTATTAACAAAGTTGTAAATGTATGCCATATGGTGACTCGGCTCGTTTCCGTGTGCGTATTGACCAATAAGTCCCGTGATATCAACCTGATGCCTTCCCGAAGTTTCAGCCTCTGCTGTAAAAAGCTCGTCTAAGTGTTTTTCAAGTTTTTCCTTTCCGCCCATTAATTTCATCAGCCCGGAAAAATCCTGAGGCGTATATAAACTGTACTGCCAGGCGTTGGCTTCGGTGTAGTTTGAATTTACTTCGTATGGGTCAAATGGCGAAAACCAGGTATTTCTAAATCGGGCACACATAAATTGTGTTTCGGGGTCAAACACGTTTTTATAATTTTGGGCGCGCTTTAAAAATGATTCATAAATATCATTTCTGCCCATATCTTTGGCCATCATGGCAATGGTCCAATCATCGTAAGCATATTCCAAAGTTTTAGAAACCGATTCACTTTCTTCCTCTAATGGAATAAACCCAAATTTTTTGTAAGATTCAAGTCCGAGGTGATCTTGCATAGCGCTGTGCTGCATCGCTTCAAGTGCTTTGTCGGAATCAAATCCATCTATGCCTTTTAAGTAAGCATCCGCAATTACGGGCACGGCGTGGTAACCAATCATACATCCGGTATAATTGCCCGCCAAATCCCAAATGGGCATGATGCCACCTTCGTCGTATTTTGCTAAAAAGGTTTGAATAAAATCTTTGGTGCGTTCTTGTTCAATAATAGTGTACAGCGGATGTGCTGCGCGGTAAGTATCCCAAAGAGAGAAAACAGTGTAGTAATCAAAATCGTTGGTTTGATGAATTTCTAAATCCATTCCACGGTATCGGCCGTCAACATCCTGATAGATGTTTGGCGCGATCATGGCGTGGTACATGGCGGTGTAAAATACAGTTTTGTAGTCGTCGTTTGGTGTTTCAATAATGATTTTTTCAAGTTGTTGCTCCCAAATGGCTTCAGCTTCGGTTTTAACTTGTTCAAATGTTTTATTGCCAATTTCACTCAATAAATTATTTTTAGCACCATTTTCATCAACAGCGCTAATACCAATTTTCATCAAAACGGGTTCATTGTTGGGATTGTTAAATTTAATGGCCGCTTTAGAACTTTCAAATTTGTAGTTTTTTTGAGATTGCGCGTTTTCAATTTGATAAGTAATGTTTTCAATTGGATGGGAAAAAGTGATGTAATAAAACAGTCGTTGATCTTCTGCCCAAGCCTTCGAAAACCTGTATCCGCTAACCGAGACATCATCAATTTGTTGAATTTTGTGATCCAACAGCATGTCTCTGTGCTCTAAGTCCAGAATTAGGAATTGATTTTCAGCATCAGGAAATTGGTATTTATGAATACCGCTTCGGTAGGAAACAGTGAGTTCTACATTCACATTAATGGAGTCTAAAACCACCGAATAGTAACCTGTTGAAGCGGTTTCGTTTTCATGAGAAAAGGGTTTTCGGTAGCCTTTTTTGCCATCAAAACCATTATTAAACTCGATTACGTTACTTGGCATTAATAGCACATCGCCATAATCTGAAACACCTGTGCCGCTGAGGTGTGTATGAGAGAATCCATAAATATAGTCATCGCTGTAATGGTAACCGCTGCATCCTTCCCAGCTGCCATCTACACGGGTATCAGGACTTAGTTGCATCATGCCAAAAGGCAGTGTTGCTCCCGGAAATGTATGTCCGGTACCGTCGGTGCCAATCATTGGGTTAACGTAAGATATTAATAGCGCGTCTTTGGTTGCGGGCGCTATTTGATTGTTTTGCGAACAATTAATAAAAAACAAAGAAAGAATAAAAAGAAGGATGAATTTTGCTTGCATTCGATTTTGATTGGTACATTTATGGCAACTAATATACTAAAAATGCGATTGAAGGTTTGAGAAATTTGTTTAGGCCTTTTTCATAAAGATTCTGTCTTTAACAGTTCCATTCTTTGTTGTATATTTGTTTAAATCATTTATGAAAAATGAATTATACAATGTCCTTTCAGGAAAGAGCCAAGTTAGGTTTGGAGCTACTATCCAAGCAATCACCGGTTACCTTGCAGATGGCACGAAGCCAAGCAAAGAAATTAAGAACACTAAGCACTTCAAAAAACAAGAAACAGAGCGCTTAATACACTACATTGAATCTCAAAAATATTGGTTTCAAGATGTAGATTATTCACAATATATTAGCGAAGGTGCCGAGCAGCGCGTGTACTTAAAGAATTCGCAATACGTTTTAAAATTAAACGATTCTATTTATTATCTTTCATGGCTGGATTATTTTCATAACCTTTTATTACATAATTATTTTTTTCCTGACACGGCTTATGAATTACTTGGTTTTACTAATCAAAAAGACGTATTGTATGCGGTTTTAAAACAAGCTTACGTGCAAATAACACAGCAAACAGACTTAAATAGAGTAAAAGAATTTATGGCTGCAAACGGTTTTATAAACACGAGGAATAACGACTATTATAACGATGAGCTTGGAATTATCTTAGAGGATTTACACGATGAAAATGTACTTACAAAGAATGACGTTCTTTATTTTGTAGATACGGTATTTTATTTAACCGATGACTTTTGGATGTTATAATGAAATACAAATTCAATATATGATAAGATGTAATGTATTAAAATTATTAGGTGTAATTGTATTTTGCGTATTTGGTTGTACTAAAAACGCTGATCAACCACTCGATTCAGTTATTATTCCCAATCCACAAGCACAAATTATTCAATTGGGTTATTTTACAATTTCTTCCAACACTCAACTCATTGCGGATGAATATTTTAAACTTTCTTCGTCATTTCTCAAAAACTTTATAGAAAACGGCAGTAGTATTCGTCTTAATAAAGATAAATCCGAATCTAAAATCAGCTTTCAATTTGATAGTACAATTGAAAAAGAAGGATATCATTTAAAAATCTCAGAAAATGATATCATCATTTCAGCCCAAACCGACATAGGCGCTTTTTATGCCGTTCAAACTTTAAGACAACTTTTACCACCGGCATTTGAGAGTCAAACTTTTGAAGACAATCAAATTCACCTGCAAGCCCAAGAGATAGAAGACGCACCACAATTTGTTTATCGCGGTATGCATCTGGATGTGGGTCGCCATTTCTTTCCGGTAGCGTTTATCAAGAAATACATCGATATGCTGGCACTGCTTAAGATGAATACTTTTCACTGGCACTTAACCGAAGACCAAGGCTGGCGCATCGAGATTAAAAAATATCCAAAATTACAAGAGGTTGCCGCCTGGCGCGACGAGACGCTCATTGGTCATTACAACGATATGCCACACCAATTTGACGGAAAACGTTATGGTGGTTATTACACCCAAGAAGAGGTCAAAGAAATCGTTGCATATGCTTCGGCAAGACATATTACCGTAATTCCGGAAATTGAAATGCCCGGACATTCACAGGCAGCCATTGCCGCTTATCCGAATTTGGGATGTACAGGTGAAAACCCCGGAGTGGCAAAATTTTGGGGTGTTTTTGAGGATATTTATTGCCCTAAGGAAGAAACATTCGCTTTTTTGGAAGACATTCTGGATGAAGTTCTGGAGCTTTTCCCTAGTGAGTACATTCATATCGGTGGTGACGAAGCACCCAAAACCCGATGGGAAAATTGCGAAAGTTGTCAGGCACTCATTAAAAAAGAAGGGCTAAAAGACGAGCACGAACTTCAAAGCTATTTCATCACGCGAATGGAAAAATATCTCAATAGCAAAGGTCGACAAATCATCGGTTGGGACGAAATTTTGGAAGGTGGTCTGGCACCCAATGCCACCGTGATGTCCTGGCGTGGTGTTGAAGGTGCTGTGGCTGCTGCCAAACAAGGGCACAAGGTAATTATGACACCTACTTCGCATTGTTATTTTGATTATTACCAAAGCGAAAATGACACCGAACCACTGGCCATTGGCGGATTTTTACCTTTAGAAAAAGTCTATCATTTTAATCCGATTCCTGAAGGTTTAACCGCCGAAGAATCCCAATTTGTATTAGGCGCGCAAGGCAACCTCTGGACAGAATATATGAGGGATGAGAAGCAAGTGGAATATATGGCGTTTCCACGGGCAATAGCGTTAAGTGAAGTCTTGTGGACTTCAGAAGAACATAGAAATTACGAAGATTTTGTGAAGCGGTTGGAGCATTTCCAAAAGCGGATGGATATGCTTAACGTAAATGTTGCCAATCATTTGTATGAAATAAAAGGAACAATTCAATCCAATGAAAATGGTATTTTCTTTCAATTAAAATCGGAAAGTAACTCCAACCCCATTTTTTATACCACAGACGGCAGCGAGCCCAATTTAAAATCTTACAAGTATGAAAAGGCACTCTCTGTCTCTGAAGACCTTCTAATAAAGGCAGCAGTTTTTGATGAAAACGGAAAGCAAATAAGTTCCATTTTTGAGGAAACAATTGAAATACATAAGGCCGTGGGCAAAAAAATTGAACTGAGTGTAGAGCCAAGCAAGGTTTACAGCGGCAGTGGCGCGGCCGGTTTGATTAATGGCATACAAGGTAGTGACAAACGTTATGGTGATAAGGAGTGGCTGGGGTTTTGGGGCGATGATTTGGAAATCCTGATTGATTTAGGCACAACTACTCAAATAAACAAGATTTCAACCAGATTTTATGACGCCATAGGGCAATGGATTTACGCACCGTCAATTATTGAAGTTGCAGTTTTAGATAGTGAAAGAAATAATTTGACAAAGAATAATGCTACTTTGGATGATGGTGGGAAAAATTTAAAAAATTTAGAAGTTCGTGTTGAAAATTTAGATGCGAGATACATTCATATTAACATCAAAAATTACGGTGTCATTCCCGATGGTGCGCAAGGTGCCGGCCATAAGGCCTGGTTGTTTGTTGATGAGATTGTCGTTGAATAAATTGAAGATTATTATGACTTTAGAAATTTGTGCTGCCAATATCCAATCTGCTATTAATGCTGAAAAAGCCGGAGCACATCGCGTTGAGTTATGCAGTGAGTTAGCCGTTGGTGGTATAACACCATCATTTGGAATGATTCAAGAGGTTTTAAAGAAAGTAGCCATTCCGGTTTTTGTCTTGATTCGCCCTCGGAGTGGTAATTTCACTTATTCCGAAGACGAATTTGAAATTATAAAAGCAGACATTCTTAATTGCAAAAAGATGGGTTGTACAGGCATTGTTTCCGGGGTTTTGAATGTTGATAATTCTATTGATGTTATTAGAACTAAAGAATTGGTTGAACTAAGCAAGCCTTTACCATTTACGTTTCATCGTGCATTTGACTGGGTGCCAAACCCAGCAGAAGCGATAGAAACGTTAATTGATATTGGTGTTCATCGGATTTTGACATCCGGGCAGTCATCTACTGCAGAAAAAGGTATTGAGTTGTTAACCCAACTGCATCAACAAGCAAATAATCGGATTCAGATTTTGCCGGGTGGCGGCATCAACGAAAATAATGTGAAGTTGTTTAAAGATAAGGGATTTACTGAAATCCACGCTTCTGCCACAACTTTGGTTCAAGAAACAGCCGTCCCAATAGTTACAATGAATAGCACAAAGTTTTTTCAGGAAAATAAAGTGTTTGAATCTAACACCGAAATTATTTGTAGAATTTTAAAGAATTTAGATTGAAATATAGGCTATTAGTATTATTACTACTCTTGATTTTGAGTTGTGAAAGACAATCAAAACATTTGATATCCAAGCAATTAATTCATGAAGGTTGGCAATTCAAAAAAACCACAGATTCTATTTGGTATCCGGCAACCGTTCCCGGTTCGGTCCATACTGATTTGTATGGAAATAAACTTATTCCGCATCCTTTTGTAAAAGATAATGAGTTGCAATTGCAATGGATTTCTGAAACAGGATGGGAATATCAAACAAGGTTTTTTGTTGATGAAAAAACACTTCAAAAATCCAATCATATGTTAAGCTTTGATGGCTTAGATACCTGCGCTTCAGTTTATATAAATGACAGTTTAGTATTAAGTACCAATAACGCTTTTAGGTTTTGGAAGGCAGATGTAAAGCCATTTCTTAAATTAGAAAATCACATAAGAATTGTTTTTGAGCCCACCAGTATTTCTGAAGAAGCCGAAAAGGACAAATTAGATTATGAACTTCCTGAAGGTCTTCGTATTTTTTCGCGTAAAGCGCAATTTCAATACGGTTGGGATTGGGGGCCAACATTTATAACCTCAGGAATTTGGCGCAAGGTTTTTTTAGAAAGCTGGAATATAGCTAGAATAGAAGACACTTATTTTAAACAAATTAAACTAAGCGATAATATTGCAGAACTTGAGGCCGAAATCGCTATCACACTCAATGAAGAAAAAGAATTAACCCTCGATATTCTTGTTGAGGGAGAATTAAAGGTGACAATAAAACAAGTATTTAGAGCTGGAGAACATGTGATGAATATCCCATTTACTATTGAAAACCCTCAACGTTGGTGGCCACACAACCTGGGTGAGCCACATTTGTATGATATGGAAGTGCGCTTAAGACGAAATAACAAAATATTGGATGTAAAAAAACTTAAAAAAGGTCTGCGAACCATTGAGCATATCGCAGAAAAGGATGAGGTGGGCGAGTCCTTTTATTTTAAAGTAAACGGTGTTCCTGTTTTTATGAAAGGTGCCAATTACATTCCGCAAAACAGTTTTCAAAGTGAAGTAACAGAACAGCATTATGAGCAATTACTTAATGATGTGGTGACCGCCAATATGAATATGCTTCGGGTTTGGGGTGGCGGCATTTATGAAAATGAGGTGTTTTATGAAAAATGTGATGAAAAGGGCTTGCTAGTTTGGCAGGATTTTATGTTTGCCTGTGCGATGTATCCCGGAGATGATACTTTCCTTGAAAATGTGCAGCAGGAAGCCATCGATAATCTAAAACGATTGCGAAATTTTACTTCTATTGCTTTGTGGTGCGGTAACAATGAAGTAAGCGAAGGCTGGCACCGCTGGGGTTGGCAGGAAGGCAGAAGTGAAGCTGAAAAAGAAGAGATTTGGAACAATTATTTAAAAATTTTCGACACCATTTTACCAAATACCGTGAATAAATTATCGGAAGTTCCTTATTGGGAAACTTCTCCAAAATTTGGTCGGGGTGATATTCGCTACATAACCGAAGGCAATGCACACGATTGGTGGGTTTGGCACGATGGATATCCGTTTGAAAGTTTGGAAAAGAATGTGCCTCGTTTTATGAGTGAATTTGGCTTTCAGGCGTTTCCAAGCTACGAAACTATTAAATTTATAAACGACAACGACAGTATCGATATTAATTCACCTGCGTTTAAAACCCATCAAAAACATCAAATTGGTTTTGAGCGAATTAAAGAATATATGGAACATGATTTTCCGGTGCCTGATAATGACGAAGATTACGTGTATATGAGTCAGTTGTTGCAAGCCTATGGCATCGGCAAAGGTATTGAGGCACATCGGCGTTCGAGACCTTATAATATGGGCAGTTTATATTGGCAACTCAACGACTGCTGGCCCGCTGTAAGTTGGTCGAGCATCGATTTTTTTGGTGACTGGAAGGCATTGCATTATCAAGCCAAACGGAGTTTTGAGAATGTTTTGATTTCGTTTGAACAAAACAACAACAATGTCGATGTTTATGTAGTAAACGATGAATTATCACCACAAGATGGCTTGTTAGAACTTCAATTAATAGATTTTAAAGGACATATAATTTGGCAAGAACGCGTTGAAATTAAAGTTGAAGCTTCCGGGAGTAACATTTATGCAACTTTACCCATAGAAATTTTTAATAAAAAGAAATATCAAGCAGTTCTAAAAGCTAGTTTTAACGAGTCTTCCTCCTTGTTTTATCTAGTAAAACCTAAAGATCTTGATTTACCGCAAGGAACTGTAAATCTGTCTTTAAAAAAAGTAAGTGAAGGTTTTTTAATTAAAGTCACTTCCGAAGTTCTTCAAAAAAATGTATTTCTATTTAGTCCTCAAAAAGGTCATTTTAGCGATAATTATTTTGATTTACTGTCCGGCGAAGTAAAAACCGTTTACTTTAAAACCAGTGCCGAAGAAGCCGCCATTCAATTTAAAACGTTTAACACTTTCATAAGATAAAAGGTTGGCTTTAGAGCTAACTTTGTGTGATTTAAATTAGTTATGGTTCGCTGGATAATTTTCTTTTTAATTTATGCGTTTTTTAGTTTTTATGCCTTTCAAGCTGTAAAGACGGCTACAAAGTTTGGGTGGGCTCATATCATTTTTATTGCGGTCTCGGTGTTGGTTTTCAGCAATTTTGTGTATCAATTTACAGCTGGCAGCGATAGTAGGGTGCTTACCCAAACCAAGAGTTTTGCACTCGGATTTTTAATCACCTTTATGACCTTTAAAATGGTTGTGATTCCGCTGTTATTAGGCGAAGACGTTTTAAGAGCCATCATTGGAATTAACGATAAATTTATTGCTTCAAAGGAGGATTTAACCATTCCTTCAAGACGTAAGTTTGTGAGCCAGATTGCACTTGGCATTGCAGCCATACCAATGTTTTCATTGCTTTACGGAATGTATCGCGGTAAATACAACTTTAGAGTTTTAAAATATACGCTTCATTTTGAGGATTTACCTGAGGCTTTCGATGGTTACCAACTTACACAATTAAGCGATATACATGCGGGGAGTTTTGACAATCCAGATAAAATTAAATACGCTATTGATTTAGTGAACGGACAACAATCTGATTGCATTTTGTTTACAGGAGATTTGGTCAATAATAAGGCAGACGAAATGTTGCCATGGAAAGACATGTTTTCTAATCTTCAAGCTAAGGATGGCATTTATTCTGTATTAGGAAATCATGACTATGGCGATTACGTAGATTGGAATTCTGCCGAAGAAAAAAATCAAAATTTAGAAACCTTAAAGCAAATTCAGAAAGAAATGGGCTTTCAATTGCTGTTGAATGAAAGCACTTATTTAGAAAGGGATGGACAGCGTTTGGCCATAATTGGCGTCGAAAATTGGGGGAAAGGTGGTTTTAAAAAATCTGGAGATTTTAAGAAAGCTAGTGAAAGCTTAGATAAAAATGATTTTAAGATTTTAATGAGTCACGACCCAAGCCATTGGGAAGAAGTAATCATAAACGATGACATGCATGTGCATTTAACCTTAAGCGGGCATACCCATGGGATGCAATTTGGTATCGAAATTCCGGGCTGGATTAAATGGAGTCCGGTGAGCTGGCGCTATAAATATTGGGCAGGTATTTATAAAGAAAAGAATCAATATATTAATGTAAACAGAGGATTTGGCTATTTGGCATATCCCGGTAGGGTTGGAATTTGGCCAGAAATTACTGTTATTGAATTGAAAAAGGGTAATTCAACCCTATAAATTAAGAAATTACCTTTATTCAAGGATTTTCGTTAATTTTATACTACAAGAAGTATGGTCTATTATCTTAAACAACAATTATATAAATATCAAAAAAAATGTGTAGGTTTGTATAATTGACTTTAAAACTTAAGGTTATGTCAAAATTTGGGGAACTCATTGATGTTGATATTCCTGTTTTGCTGGATTTTTTTGCAGAATGGAACGAACAGTCAACCGCCATGCACGCCGTACTAAGAGACGTTGCAGCAGCTTTAGGAGACAAGGCAAAGGTGATTAAAATTGATGTTGAGAAAAATAAAGAGTTGGCAGATGCTTTAAGAGTTAAAGGCTTACCAACCTTAATAATCTACAAAAACGGCGAAATGCGCTGGCGGCATAGTGGCGAGCAAGATGCAAACACGCTCATAGGAATTATTCAGGAGTACGTTTAGATTTCGATTTTTTCGAATGTGAAATCTTTTTCTGAGAAATAATTTAGCAACTTAGGTAACGCAAAAGTCATATTTTTTTCTGCCTTTAAACTGTCGTGAAATACTATAATGCTTCCCTTTTTTGCTTTAGAAATGACGTTATTTAAACAAGCTTCTTTTGAAACTGAGGCTTCCCAGTCAAACGACAAGACATCCCACATGACAATGTTGTAGCCTTCCAGTTTAAGTTGCTTGCCATGCGGTAATTTTAATTTACCATATGGA
Source organism: Paucihalobacter ruber (assembly GCF_006494535.1). Taxonomy (GTDB): domain Bacteria; phylum Bacteroidota; class Bacteroidia; order Flavobacteriales; family Flavobacteriaceae; genus Paucihalobacter; species Paucihalobacter ruber. The sequence continues at coordinate 647,537 of NZ_VHIQ01000001.1, read as the reverse complement.
GGCCTAAACAGCTTTGAGTTTATCAATCCAGATGCTTTTTTAACATTCTGCATGTAAATTTCAACATCGTAATTAAAGGCGTTTAAATGATTATATGTATGGTTACCTACAGCATGCCCATGATTAAGAATTTTTTGATAAATATTGGGATATTTCAAAACATTTTCACCTATACAAAAAAAGGTGGCTTTGGCACCGTATGTCGCTAATGTCTCTAAAACAAACTCTGTTACACCTGGTGTTGGTCCGTCATCAAAGGTTAAATATAAGGTATTCGAGTCTGTTTTTACATCCCATAAATAGGAAGGAAACAACCGTTTTGCCACGCTTGGTGTTTTAACGGGTACCAGTTTCATTATTCTTGATTTTGGGCATTAATACTTTTGATTAAAGAATCTAAAAATGCCTCGCCTTCATCTGTAATGGGAGTTTCATCTTCGGGTTCTTCGTCCGGGCCCATAAAATGGTCGAATAATTTCAAATGATTGTTGAATTTTTTTGATTCCTCAAGAGCAAAATCTGTGTCTTTATAAACAACCAGCACATCTACCAAACTTCGGTAGCGCTCGATGTTTGAGAAAATTTCTTCAATGTTGTTTTTTTGAACATCAATAGGCAATGAACTGAAATATAACAGTTGTTCCTGATATTTTTTAGAAACTTCTAAAAATAAAGCTCTCGCTTTATCCTCACTTTCAACTTCATAATAAGCACTTATGTAAGGTTCTAAGAGCGTGTAATACTCAAAATGTCTTACGGGCATTTTTTCCATAGCTAAATCGGCTATGGCTTCAGCTTTATCGTACTTTTCTTCGTTAATGAGTTGTTCTATGAGTCTTGCCAAATTACCGCGATAGGTAATGCCATTTTTACGGGTTTCCGGATCGTGGTAAATGTCGTCGCTACCGCTGTTGCCCCAATCCCAAGACATCACCTTTTGGTACATAGAATCGGTATTAACACGCCCCATATCATATGGGTTGGCTCTGTTCACAGGAGTTTTTATGGGCACTAATTTATAGACCATACCATCTAACTGAAGATAATCTTTAAGCCATATATAATCATCGTTTCCAAAGCTGCCACCGCTAAAACAAATTTCTCTTTCCCAGTTGTTGTTGGCCACAATGTCTAACATAAGCAACCTGTTTTTGTATAGGGCACTTTCGTCAATTTTTAGGTAGAGATAGTCCTCAATTTTGTCGGCATCTTCCGGTTTTACCAATCCGCTTTTTAAAACATTTTCTTTGTTTACAGGAACTTTAACGTGTCTTGTTGGAAAGTAATTAGAATTGAGCATTTGTCTTGGATATCCTGTAAAATCTTCTCCCGATTGTTGTAGTACATATTTTAGTTTTGTTCTCGGGTTATCACTGCTAACAAATTCAATAAAGTCTTTTATATCTAAGGTGTCTTGTGTTATTTCTCTGCGCATAATATAATCTCGCGTACCGTATTTATATTGGTCGTGCGTTAATTGCGAGGGAATTGGATCACTTTCGTAAGCCTTTCGTTTCATTTGGTCTATATACCAGTCTGTTTGAAATAAGCTTGTATTTACCACTCGAACATCGGTTCTAATATCTTCAATTTCTTGGGTATACCAAAGTGGAAAGGTGTCATTATCGCCTATGGTGAATAAAATGGCATTGGGTCCGCAAGATTCCAGATATTTAACCGCCATGGCTTCTGCGGTTCTTCGTTTGGATCGGTCGTGATCATCCCAATTATTCACAGCCAAAACCAGAGGTACAATTAGGCAAACAGTTGTAACAGCGGGTGCCAGTAATTTTGTTTTGAGTTTACTTTGAAGCAAGTCGTAAAGTGCGTATACGCCAAAGCCAATCCAAATAGCAAACACATAAAATGAACCCACAACAGAGTAGTCGCGTTCTCTTGGTTCAAATGGTCTTACGTTGGTATAAACCTGTATGGCAATTCCTGTAAACAGAAAAAATACCAACATTACCCAAAAGCGCTTTTTATCGTATTGCAAAAGGAAAAACATACCTAGTAATCCCAATAAAAAAGGAAGAAAATAGTAGGTATTTCGGCCTTTGTTGTTTTTTACATCGCTGGGTAAATTTTCCTGAGACATTCCAAGGTGCCATTCGTCAATAAAATTGATGCCGCTAATCCAGTTGCCATTAAAGTCGTCTAATTTACCTTGAACATCATTTTGACGTCCCGTAAAATTCCACATAAAATAACGCCAATACATATAACCTAACTGATATTGAATCATGTAGGCAATGTTAGAAGCAAAACTGGGGGTATCTACATCTAAATAAGACTGGCCATAAGTTCTTAAGAATTGGTTATAGTCGTCATAATCAATTTCACCGGCGCGAACTCTGCTTCTAAAATCGGTTACCAGTGACACTAGTTCAGGCTCTGAACGATATTCAGGTTTAATTCTAAAATCTACATAACCTGTAAACATCATATAGTTTTGGGCGTGCTCGGCACTCCACATTCTTGGCAGTACAACGGCATGTTCGCTATTGTAATTTTGTTTGGCATTTTTGTAGTCGTTAACAATTACGTATTTACCGGCTGCATCGTCTTTTTCGTATTTGGGTTTATCGTCAACAAAGGGTTTGTTTTTATCTGCCCCAGAGTAAATTTCGGTGAATTGCGGACCGTAAAAGAGATGTGTTTCCGGGTATTGCTCGAGGTTGTAATAGGCGAGCAGTTCGCGGGCACTTTCGGGATTGTTTTCGTTTATAACCACGTTGGCATTGGCTCTAATTGGCAACATAAGCCATGATGAACTTCCTATAATTACAAACATTAAGCAAAGTAATATGGTGTTGTAATGAGGTAATTCTTTTTTTCTGGTATAATTTAATCCGAAGTAGAAAAACGCCACCAAAATTAGTCCGGCAATAATACTTCCCGAATTAAAAGGCAGGCCAATGGTGTTAACGAAAAATATTTCGAGAGCACTAAAAAATCTTAAAATATTAGGAAACATGAGTTTAAAAACAAATAACAATACTGCTACCGAAATAACATTGGCCAGAATAAATCCTTGTACGGTAACCGTTTTATAGTTTTTAAAGTAGTAAATAAGTCCAATAGCAGGAATGGTAAGTAAACCCATGAAATGAACGCCAAACGACAATCCAACTACAAATGCAATTAAAATAAGCCATTTATTACCTCTGGCGGTATCCATGTCTTGTTCCCAACGCAAGCCTAGGTAGAACATTACAGACATAATTAAAGTTGCCATGGCATAAACTTCGGTTTCTACGGCATTAAACCAAAAGGTGTCTGTAAAAGTAAAAGCCAAGCTGCCAACCAAACCACTGCCAAGAATGGCTATGGCTTTTCCATCTAAATCGTTGTGGTCTTGATTTACCAACTTTTTAAGCAGTAAAGTAATAGACCAGAACATGAATAGTATGGTAAAAGCGCTTGAAAGCGCACTCATCATATTTAATAAAAAGCCAATTTGCGACGGTTCTAGCGCAAAAATAGAGAAGAATGCACCTAACATTTGAAAGAATGGTGCACCCGGTGGATGTCCAACCTGGAGTTTAGATGATGTTAAGATATATTCGCCTGCATCCCAAAAACTAACTGTTGGTTCTATGGTTAAAGTGTACACAATAAGAGCAATAGAAAATACTACCCAGCCAAGAATGGTATTGATTTTATTAAATTTTAATGAAGTCATGATTATGAAATAATGATGGGCGAATTTAGTAATTATAAAGTAAACATGGGGTAATAATTAACTAACGTTAACCTGCTTGTATTATTTTCGTGCTTTTTTTTGCGCAAACCAAACTTTGTTATAAATTTGCATCCTCAAATAAAGCTGGTCTATGGTGTAACTGGCAACACGTCTGGTTTTGGTCCAGAAGAGTCTAGGTTCGAGCCCTAGTAGACCAACAAAAATCCCAATCATGAAAGTGGTTGGGATTTTATTTTTATATGGGTATAGGCGAGAAGCCTGTGCCGAGCAGCGTCTAGGTAAGCCCTAGTAGACCAACAAAAATGCCAATCATTTAGGTGTTTGGGTTTTTTTGTTTTTAATATAGAATATAATTCAGATCAGTAGTTTGAGGTTATTTCAGGATATAACTACTTGATTTTAAAAGTAATCACAGGCCTGGTAGCATGGTTCACAATATCTTCACTAATACTACCATTAAAAAAATGCGCAATTCCTTGTCTGCCATGCGTACTAATACCTATTAAATCGGCATTGATTTCTTTAGAGAAATTTAAAATACCTTGTTCAACACTTTCATCGTTATAGATATTTACTGATACCGGGAAGTAAACTTCGTCTTTTGTGAATTCGTTAATTCTGGCTTTTGCATCATGGGTAGTTCTGAAATTGTTTGGTGTATTTACCATTAATAAATGTATGGTGGCATCAAATTTTTTGGCAAAATTCACCGCTTGTTTATAGGCGTTTTTGCTTTCGTCTTTAAAATCTGATGCAAATACAAAATTGTCTATGAAAAAATTTTCATGACTATTTTTAATTACCAAAACAGGCACTTTTGAGTTTCTAACAACCTTTTCGGCATTAGAGCCAATAAAAACTTCACTTAAACCACTGGTGCCATGAGAGCCCATTACAATGAGGTCTATATCGAGTTCATCGCAAGTATTTTTAATTTCAGAAAATGACAAATCGGCCTTAATAGTTTGATGTACAGTGAGATTTTGAAGAAAATCTTTTTTTAATACACTATCAAATTGTTTTTGTGCCATTTTCATAAAAAATATGGCTTCAGGTAGTTCGTTATGAGAGCCATAGGCATCAACGCCTTGCAGCGGAAGTTCTAACATATGCAGTAAATATATATCGCTTTCGTGATTGCGTGCAATTTCGGCAGCTACTTTTAAAGCATGTTCAGCTTGTTCTGAAAAATCGGTTGGTACAAGTATTTTTTTCATTTTGTTATGGTTGATTATAACTTCCTAAATATAACAAAAAAAAGCCTTGGTTTCAACTTGTAAAAATCAAGATAAAAATTGTATATTTGCGCCGTCGTTAGAGAAAAAAAAATTGAGGGGACACCAAAGTCCCCTCTTTTTATACTAAAAATGTTCAGAGAAAAAGTAATAGCACTTCTCGATAGTTGTTTCGAAAATCGCTCAGATTTATTCCTTATTGATTTGGAAATTTTGAGTGATTACACCATTCGTGTTATTGTCGATGGTGATAACGGTGTATCTGTAGAAGATTGTGTTTATGTAAGTAGAGCTGTTGAGCATAATTTAGACAGAGAGTCTTATGATTTTTCAATTGAAGTTTCTTCTGCCGGTGCGGCTTCAGATCTTATTAACAAACGACAGTATAAGAGAAACATTGGTAGAACTTTAAAGTTGAAAACTAAAACCAATGGGGCCATCGAAGCTGAACTTTTTGAAGTTAAAGATGATGGTATTATTGTAAAATGGAAAACAAGAGAGCCTAAACCGGTTGGTAAAGGTAAAGTAACAGTAGTTAATGAGGCCGAAATTAACTATGATGATATTGAAAAGGCAAATGTTGTATTAAAATTTTAATCCGCTGCAACTATGGAAAATATTGCATTAATTGAATCATTTTCAGAATTTAAAGATGATAAGTTAATAGATAGAGTAACGCTAATGGCCATTCTTGAAGACGTATTGCGAAGTGCGTTAAAGAGAAAATATGGCGATGACGATAATTTCGATATTATTATTAACCCTGACAAGGGCGATTTAGAAATTTGGAGAAATCGTATTGTAGTAGCAGATGGCGAGGTTGAAGACCCAAATCAGGAAATAGAACTTTCTGAAGCACAAAAAATTGAGCCAGACTTTGAAGTTGGTGAAGATGTTGCCGAAGAAGTAAAACTAATCGATTTAGGAAGACGTTCTATATTAGCTCTGAGACAAAATCTTATTGCTAAAATTCACGAACACGATAATACAAACATATACAAGCAGTTTAAAGATCTCGAAGGAGAGATTTATACGGCTGAGGTGCACCACATTCGTCACAAAGCCATTATCTTACTCGATGATGAAGGCAACGAAATCATTCTTCCAAAAGACCGACAAATACCATCAGACTTCTTTAGAAAAGGAGAGAACGTAAGAGGTATTATAGAAAATGTTGATCTTAAAGGCAACAAACCCACGATAATAATGTCTCGCACATCACCTGTGTTTCTTGAGAAGTTATTTGAACAAGAAATTCCAGAGGTGTTTGATGGATTAATTACCATTAAGAAAGTTGTGAGAATACCTGGAGAAAAGGCTAAAGTTGCCGTTGATTCATATGATGACAGAATAGATCCCGTTGGTGCTTGTGTTGGTATGAAAGGTTCCAGAATACACGGCATTGTGAGAGAATTAGGAAACGAAAACATCGATGTAATTAACTACACTAATAACTTACAGCTATTTATAACAAGAGCTTTAAGTCCGGCTAGGGTTACATCAATGAAAATTGACGAAGATACCAAACGCGTAGAAGTCATTTTAAAACCTGAAGAAGTTTCAAAAGCTATTGGTAGAGGTGGTCATAACATTAGATTGGCAGGCCAGTTAACCGGCTACGAAATAGATGTGTTTAGAGAAGGTGCTGAGGAAGATGTAGAATTAAGAGAATTCTCTGACGAAATAGAAGGATGGATTATTGAAGAATTAAGCAAGGCCGGATTAGATACAGCCAAGAGTATTCTTGAGTTAGAAGTAGATGATTTGGTTAAAAGAACAGATTTAGAAGAAGAAACCATATTAGATGTTATAAGAATTCTTAAAGAAGAATTTGAAGAATAACAGAAATAAATTATATTACCACCGTTTATGGCTGAAACAATTAGATTAAACAAAGTACTAAGAGAACTCAATATCTCAATAGATAGAGCAGTGGATTTTCTCGAATCCAAGAAAGTGTCTATTGAAAAAAGTCCGAATACCAAAATTTCTCAGGACGTTTATGAGTTGCTCTCAGACGAGTTCCAAACCGATGCTTCAAAAAAGGAAAAGGCGCAGGAGGTTAGCGAAGCCAAAATAAAGGAGAAGGAAGAATTGAGAATACTTCGTGAAAAGGAAATTGAAGAAAAAGCCAAATCAGAGAAAGCGGAGAGAGAAGTTATCAAAGCCAAAGCACAGGTAACTGCGCCAAAACAAGTGGGTAAGATTGATTTGGAGCCCAAAAAAGAAGAGCCAAAACAACCCGTTGAAGAACCTAAGCAAGAAGATCAGCCTGAGGTTAAAGTAGTTGAAGAACCCGAGACAACTGTTGTTGAAGAACCAAAGAAAGAAGAGCCAATAGAGCCTATAGAAGTAAAAAAATCAGAACCTAAGGAACCCAAAGAAAAACCTCAAGAAAGAGCAAAAGAGCCTGAGGTAGAAACCGAACCGGAATCTGAAACACTTACCACTAAATATCAAAAACTAAGCGGACCCAAAACAACCGGTGAGAAAATTGACTTAAGTCAGTTTAACAAACCAAAGAAGAAGAAAGAAGAAAAGCCTGCTGCAAAGACCGAAGGTCAGTCAACCAATCAAAATAAGAAAAAACGCCGAAGAATTAGCAAAGGCGTTGATTCGTCTGCGCCTAATTTTAATGCGGGTAATAATAAAAAAGGTGCTCCAAAAGGAAAGTTTACGCCTGTAAATAAAGAAGAGCCGAGCGAAGAAGAAGTACAAAAGCAAATTAGAGAAACCCTCGAAAAGCTTCAAGGAAAAGGAAACAAAGGAAAGGCTGCCAAATATAGAAGAGAAAAAAGAGATCACCACAGACAGCAGTCTGAGAGAGAGATTGAATTGCAAGAAGCCGACTCTAAAGTATTAAAAGTAACAGAGTTTGTTACTGTAAGTGAAGTGGCTACAATGATGAATATTCCTGTAACGCAAATTATTTCGGCTTGTATGTCTCTGGGTATGATGGTAACCATGAATCAGCGTTTAGATGCTGAAACCTTATCAATTGTGGCAGACGAATTTGGATACGATGTAGAGTTCATTACTTCCGATTTAGAAGACGCTATTCAAGTTGACGAAGATAGAGAAGAAGACCTTGTGCCTAGGGCACCTATTGTTACTGTAATGGGGCACGTAGATCATGGTAAAACCTCTTTACTCGATTATGTCAGACATGAAAACGTAATCGCCGGAGAGTCAGGTGGTATCACTCAGCATATTGGTGCTTATGGTGTTACTTTAGATAACGGACAAAAAATCACCTTCCTTGATACACCTGGTCACGAAGCATTTACTGCCATGCGTGCCAGAGGTGCACAAGTAACAGATATGGCCATTATTGTGGTTGCAGCAGATGATGACATCATGCCGCAAACAAAGGAGGCTATTGCACATGCACAAGCAGCCGGTGTACCAATAGTTTTTGCTATCAATAAAATAGATAAACCAAATGCCAATCCGGAGAAAATAAAAGAAGGGTTGGCGGCCATGAATTTGCTGGTTGAAGATTGGGGCGGAAAAATTCAATCTCACGATATTTCAGCAAAAGTTGGAACCGGTGTAAATGAATTATTAGAAAAGGTATTATTAGAAGCCGAAATTCTGGAGCTTAAAGCCAATCCTAATAAATTAGCAACCGGTACAGTTGTAGAAGCCTTTTTAGACAAAGGACGTGGCTACGTTTCAACAGTGTTGGTGCAAGGCGGAACACTTAGAATAGGCGATTTTGTATTGGCAGGAAGACATAGTGGTAAAGTTAAAGCCATGCATGATGAACGCGGTAAAGAAATTACCAGTGCCGGGCCAGCAACTCCTATTTCAATTCTTGGTTTAGATGGAGCGCCTCAAGCAGGGGATAAATTTAATGTGTTTGAAGATGAACGTGAAGCCAAGCAAATTGCCGCAAAACGTACACAATTACAAAGAGAACAATCTGTTAGAACACAAAGACATATTACTTTAGATGAAATTGGACGAAGAATTGCCCTTGGCGAATTTAAAGAACTTAATATTATTCTGAAAGGTGATGTGGATGGTTCGGTTGAGGCATTAACAGACTCTTTCCAAAAATTATCTACCGAAGAAATTCAGGTAAATATTATCCATAAAGGTGTTGGTGCCATAACCGAAAGTGATGTGTTACTAGCCTCAGCTTCCGATGCAATTATTATTGGTTTTAATGTAAGACCAATGGGTAATGCCAATCAAATTGCCGAGCGTGAAGAAATCGATATCAGAACCTATTCTATTATATATGATGCTATCAATGATTTGAAGGATGCAATGGAAGGTATGCTATCTCCTGAACTTAAGGAAGAAATTACAGGTACCGCCGAAATTAGAGAAACCTTTAAAATTTCTAAAATTGGAACTATTGCGGGTTGTATGGTTTTAACCGGAAAAATTATTCGTAACAATAGTATTAGATTAATTCGCGATGGCGTTGTGGTGTATACCGGTGAACTAACATCTTTAAAAAGATTTAAAGATGACGTTAAAGAAGTAGCTAAAGGTTATGATTGCGGAATGCAAGTGAAAAACTACAACGATATTCAGGTTAACGATATCATTGAATCCTTTAGAGAAGTTGAAGTTAAAAAGAAACTTAAGTAAATAAAAAAAGCGGCTTTTGCCGCTTTTTTTATGATTTCAAATTAACTTTCGGTTTAAAGATAAAAGCATTGGCGTATTCTTTTTTAATTTTAACAAGTGCACGCTCAGCTTCAAGCCTGTTCGCAAAATTACCTACCCATATTTTATAATTAGGCGTGTTAAATTCCATACTAGCAGGGATGTCATTAAAAAGACTGGAAAAGTCGTTTTTTACACGTTCCGCTCCTGACCGATCACCACTATAAATTTGAATTTTAAAAGCATCTATAGTTCTGATATCTTTTTTAAAATCTAATAACTTTTCAATTTGTGGGTCCTGATCAATGCGAACTGTGGGATTTTGAGCAAACACTATTGATGTTAATCCCATGAAAACTAGTAAGGTTGCTGATATTTTTAGGTTCATATGTTTCATATTTTCAAATAATTTTACAAAAGTATATCTTAATAACTTAAATTTATACTTTCTTATTATTTAGAATGTTTATAAATTACATTGTAAGGTTAAACTTCAATTTCTAAAATCGACTTTATACCTTATTTTTGCCTGAGTTTTTAGAGGCACTTTTTTAATATTTGCGTGGAAAAATCGTGCCAAAAAATTAGACGATAATTTAACAACACATATGAAAAAGGTAAACTACCGCAACTTTTCTATTTCAAGTCTGTTTTTCGGGTTATTATTTTCAATTACTTTTTCTTTTTCAGCCACAGCTCAAGAAGGAGATCCCGACGTAGGTAAAGGTCTGTATAATACTTATTGTGCTGCTTGCCATAGATTGGACAAACCTATGACAGGTCCTGCGCTTCGTTATGTAGAACAGCGCTTATATGATGAGCAAGGGTTGGATAGACAATGGTTGTATAGCTGGATTAGAAATAGTTCTGCGCTAATCAAATCAGGTGATGCCTACGCGAACAAAATCTACAACGAGTGGAATCAGGTAGCCATGAATGCATTTCCGCAATTATCTGATACTGATATCGATAATATTTTAGCTTATACGGCACAAGAGCCGCCTGCACCTGCTGTTGCATCTGTTGCAACAGAAGGAGAAGGTAATTCTGGTGGTTCTGGCGTTTCAGAAAAATTAATATTAGGTGCGCTTGCAGTGTTATTTGCTTTATTAGCAATGGCGCTAATTTTGGTAAGACAAACCCTTAATAGATTTGCCGAGGCTAAAGGTGTGCAAATTGAAGAAACTAAAACCACGCCAATCTGGAAAGCCTTTGTTCAAAACCAGTTTTTAGTGTTGGTTACTTCTATTATCTTTTTACTGGCAAGTGCTTATTATGTTTACGGATATTTTATGCAGGTAGGTCTTGACCAAGGCTATATGCCGGTACAACCAATACACTATTCGCATAAAATTCACGCAGGTGATAATGGTATTGATTGTAACTACTGTCACTCATCTGCCAGAGTAAGTAAACACTCAGGTATTCCATCATTAAATATTTGTATGAACTGCCACAAGGCCATTGGTGAGGTAGCAGAATCTACCGCCACTGCGGAATACAGTAAAGAATTCTATGATGGAGAAATCAAAAAATTATACGCTGCTGTTGGTTGGGACGAAGCTACACAGTCTTACACCGGGAAAACTCAGCCTGTAAAATGGGTGCGTATCCACAATTTACCTGACTTTGCATACTTTAATCACTCACAACACGTGTCGGTTGCAGGTATTGAATGTCAAACTTGTCATGGGCCGGTTGAAGAAATGGAAATTATGTACCAGCATTCACCTTTAACAATGGGCTGGTGTATTAATTGCCACAGAGAAACCAATGTTAAAGTTCAGGACAATGAATACTATGCTAAGATTCACGAAGAACTTTCAAAAAAATACGGTGTTGAAGAACTTACTGCTGCGCAAATGGGCGGTTTAGAGTGTGGTAAGTGTCATTATTAATTTAAAAAGTAATTACTTATATATATGTCATCAAACAAGAAATACTGGAAAAGTGTTGAAGAACTAGACCAAAATAGTTCAATTGTTGAGACGCTTAAGCAAAACGAATTTGTTGAACCTATCCCTACAGATGAGTTTTTGGGGAATAAAGAAAGTTTACAAAATTCTGCAACTACGCGTCGTGACTTCCTTAAATATGTTGGTTTTAGTACAGCTGCAGCATCATTGGCTGCATGTGAAGGACCGGTTATAAAATCTATTCCTTACGTATTACAACCCGAAGAAATTATTCCCGGAGTCGCCAATTATTACGCTACAACTATTGCCGATGGATATGATTTTGCCAGCGTCTTGGTTAAAACACGCGAAGGTCGTCCTATCAAAATTGAAAACAATAGTTTAGCACCAACCAATGGCCATGCCAATGCCAGAGTGAATGCCTCTGTATTAGGTTTGTATGACAGCCTTAGGGTTAAAGGTCCAAAAAAAGACGGTCAAGACATTTCCTGGGAAGATTTCAATAGTGAAATAACCTCTCAATTAGACAAATTGAATGCTGAAGGTAAAGCTATTGTGTTATTGACCCAAACTTTTGCCAGTCCTTCAACTGATAAACTGGTAAGTCAATTTAAAGAAAAGTATGCTACTGCGAAGCATGTAATCTACGATGCTATTTCTCATTCAGCTGCACTAGACGCCTATCAGGCTAAATATGGTACAAGAGGTTTGGCCAATTACGATTTTTCAAAAGCCATGACCATTGTTTCAGTTGGAGCAGATTTTCTGGGAGATTGGCAAGGTGGTGGATTTGATAGTGCTTATTCTCAAGGGCGCGTGCCAAAAGACGGCAAAATGTCGCGCCACATTCAATTTGAATCCAACATGTCGCTTTCGGGCGCTAATGCAGATAAGCGTGTGCCGTTAACACCAAGTCAGCAAAAATTGGCTTTGGCTAAGCTTTATAGTTATGTAGTAGGAACCTCTGTATCGGGCAGCTTACCTGAAAAAATAGATACTACCGTAAAAAATGCCGCAGCCGAAATTAAAAAAGCAGGAAGCAATGCGGTTGTAGTTACCGGAATTGATGATGTTAATGCTCAAACCTTAGTTTTAGAACTTAATGAGTTTTTAGGTAGTAAAGCTTTCGATCCTAAAACAACTATTAAAACCAGACAAGGTAGCAACGAAGCAGTTGCTCAACTTGTTAATGATATGAAAGCCGGTAAGATTGGTGCTGTTATTATGAGTGGTGTTAATCCATCTTATACCTTACCAAACGCTTCAGATTTTAATGAGGGTCTGGAAAAGGTTAGTTTATCAGTTGCGTCATCACTTAAAGAAGACGAAACCTCTAATAGATGTACCTATATAGCAGCAGCTCCTCACTACCTAGAATCTTGGGGTGATGTTGAGTTGAAAAAGGGTCATTTTGCATTGATGCAGCCAACCATTAGACCGTTATTTAATACCAAGCAATTTCAAGAAGTATTGATGAGTTGGTTAGGAATAGACGATACTTATCATAACTACATCAAAGCACATTGGAGCGAAACCATTTTAAATGGTACCTCTTTTAGCGATGCAATACACGATGGTGTTTTTGTGGCTGAAAATTCAACAGAAAATTCAACCGTTACTACATCTGAAACTTCAGAGGTTAATGAAGCTTCATCTTCCACTGGAGATGCTGCCAGAAAGCTGGTAGCTGCAGTTGGTAATGTTGATGGTTTTGAACTGGCTCTTTACACTAAAACGGGTCTAGGCGATGGTCAACAAGCCAATAACCCTTGGTTACAAGAGTTTCCTGATCCAATTACTAGAACCTCATGGGATAACTATATAACGGTTTCAAAATTTGATGCCGATAAACTCGGATTAATCAACCGAAATGTTGCCAATGGTGGCCTTAACGGTAGTTATGCTAACATTACAGTTAATGGGGTAACAATAGAAAAAGTGCCTGTAATCATCCAACCCGGTCAGGCTATTGGATCAATAGGACTTTCTTTTGGTTACGGAAGAACGGAAGGTTTAAAAGAAGAAATGAAAACAGGCGTTAACGCCTATAAAGTATATCAAGACTTTAAAGTAAGTCAAGCTGTAAGTATTGAGAAGGCTGCGGGCGAACATGAGTTTGCTTGTGTGCAATTGCACAACACTTTGATGGGTCGTGGTGGTGATATCATCAAAGAAACGACGCTTGAAATTTTCAATACAAAAGATAAGGCAATTTGGAACCATACACCAATGGTATCTTTAAACCATATTGAAACACCGGTTTCTTCTCCCGAAGTAGATTTATGGGATGAGTTTGATCGCTCTATTGGTCATCACTTTAATCTTTCAATAGATTTAAATGCTTGTACCGGATGTGGTGCTTGTGTTATTGCTTGTCATGCAGAAAATAACGTACCTGTTGTTGGCAAAACCGAAATGCGAAGAAGTAGAGATATGCACTGGTTGCGTATTGACAGATATTATTCTTCAGAAGATACTTTTGCAGGTGATATGAATAAGAAAGAGAACATTTCAGGTTTGACAAGTTCGCTTAGTGAATTTAGAGAAATGGAAGTGGCAGCCGAAAACCCACAAGTAGCTTTCCAGCCTGTAATGTGTCAGCACTGTAATCACGCGCCTTGCGAAACTGTATGTCCGGTTGCTGCTACGGTTCACAGCCGTCAAGGTCAAAACCATATGGCTTACAACCGTTGCGTAGGTACCAGATATTGTGCCAACAACTGTCCTTATAAAGTGAGACGTTTCAACTGGTTCTTGTATAGCCAAAATGATGAGTTTGATTATTTCATGAACGACGATTTAGGCAGAATGGTTTTAAATCCTGATGTAACTGTTCGTTCACGTGGTGTCATGGAAAAATGTTCTATGTGTATTCAAAAAACACAAAAAACAATTTTAGATGCCAAGCGTGATGGTCGTGTAATAAAAGATGGCGAATTCCAAACTGCATGCTCTTCGGCTTGCGGCAATGGCGCTATTGTTTTTGGGGATATTAACGATAAGGAGAGCAAAGTTGCAGATCTTAAGAAAGATGATAGAATGTATCATCTACTAGAATATGTTGGTACAAAACCAAATGTTTTCTATCACACTAAAGTTAGAAACACAACAGAAGTATAAATTAGTTAAAGATTTAATCAGTATAAATTATGGCGTCTCATTACGAAGCACCTATTAGAAGACCACTTGTAACCGGAGAGAAATCTTATCACGATGTTACTGTAGAGGTTGCCAGACCAGTTGAAGGTAAAGCCAATAAATTATGGTGGACCGTTTTCGGAATATCACTCATTGCTTTCCTTTACGGAATTGGATGTATTCTCTATACCGTTTCAACGGGAATTGGAGTTTGGGGTCTTAATAAAACAGTTAACTGGGCATGGGATATTACCAACTTCGTATGGTGGGTAGGTATCGGTCACGCAGGAACATTGATTTCTGCGGTACTGCTATTATTCCGTCAAAAATGGAGAATGGCAATTAACCGGTCGGCCGAGGCCATGACCATCTTCTCGGTTGTTCAAGCGGGTTTATTTCCAATTATCCACATGGGTAGACCATGGTTAGCCTTTTGGGTATTGCCAATTCCAAACCAATTTGGTTCATTGTGGGTGAATTTTAACTCACCTCTGTTATGGGACGTGTTTGCTATTTCAACTTACTTATCGGTGTCTTTAGTGTTTTGGTGGACAGGTTTGTTACCAGATTTCGCTATGATTCGCGACCGCGCCGTGAAACCTTTCCAAAAGAAAATTTACTCTCTGTTGAGCTTTGGTTGGTCTGGAAGAGCAAAAGATTGGCAGCGTTTTGAAGAAGTATCGCTGGTATTGGCAGGTTTGGCTACACCACTGGTACTTTCTGTGCACACTATTGTATCATTTGACTTTGCTACTTCGGTAATTCCAGGTTGGCATACCACTATTTTCCCTCCGTATTTCGTTGCGGGTGCTATTTTCTCGGGTTTTGCGATGGTAAATACACTGCTTATCATCATGAGAAAAGTAGTAAGTCTGGAAGATTACATCACATTACAACATATTGAATTGATGAATATTGTTATCATGATTACTGGTTCTATCGTTGGTGTTGCCTACATCACAGAGCTTTTTATTGCATGGTACTCGGGTGTTGAATATGAGCAATACGCCTTTTTGAATAGAGCCACGGGACCATACGCATGGGCTTATTGGGCCATGATGACCTGTAACGTGTTTTCACCGCAATTAATGTGGTTCAAGAGATTAAGAACCAGTATTATGTTTTCGTTCTTTATTTCTATTGTAGTGAACATAGGTATGTGGTTTGAGCGTTTTGTAATTATTGTTACATCGTTACACAGAGATTACCTGCCATCATCATGGACAATGTTCAGCCCAACTTTTGTTGATATAGGAATATTTATTGGTACCATAGGTTTCTTCTTTGTGTTGTTTTTACTATATGCGAGAACGTTTCCGGTTATTGCACAAGCTGAGGTTAAAACCATTTTGAAAACCTCAGGTGACAAGTATAAAAATTTAAGAGAAAGCGGTAAAACGCTTGCCGGAGCTGCCGCAGATAGCAGAACTTCTGGTCCAATCGCCGTTGCAGCACCTCCTGAAAAATCGACTTCAGACAATACAGAAAAAATAAATAGTCTGTTGGGGAACATTGGAAGTTTTGACGCTGCTACGCAAACGGCCGACGACTTACAAAAAATTAATGGCGTTGGTCCTAAAATGGAAGAAGCGCTTAATAGCATAGGCATCTTTACTTATGTTCAGGTAAGTAAAATGACCAAAAACGAATATGACCTACTAGATGACATCACCGGATTATTCCCAGGAAGAGCTGAGCGTGACGATTGGGCTGGTCAGGCTAAAAATTTAATAAACTAACAGGCAGTATGGAAGCACCATCAAAAGTTATACACGCACTTTACACGGACGACGATATACTCATGGCGGCCGTTAAAAAGGTTAAGGCAGCAAAACATCAAATTGAAGAGGTTTACACGCCATTTCCTGTTCACGGACTAGACAAAGCAATGGGCTTGGCGCCAACCAGACTTGCCATTACAGCATTTTTGTATGGCTGCGTTGGATTAACGGTGTCAGTTGTTATGATGAACTACATCATGATTGAAGATTGGCCGCAAGATATTGGAGGAAAACCAAGCTTTAGCTATATTGAAAACATGCCGGCTTTTGTGCCAATTATGTTTGAGCTTACCGTATTTTTTGCGGCGCACTTAATGGTAATTACATTTTATTTAAGAAGCAGAATGTGGCCATTTAAAAAAGCCGAAAATCCTGATGTAAGAACTACAGACGACCATTTCTTAATGGAAATAGCCCTTAATAATAACGAGGCTGAGTTAACAGCTCTGCTCGAAGAAACAGGTGCTGTTGAAATAAACATTGTTGAAATTGAAGAAGAACAACATTAACATGAAGACTACACTAAAAATATCAATCATAGCATTACTATTCGCCGGCTTGGTGTCTTGTCAAAAAAATTCAAGACCTAATTTTCAATATATGCCGAATATGTATGAGTCTGTTGGTTATGAGACTTATCAGGAATCTGATGCTTTTGCCAACGGTATTGCAGCGCAGTTACCTGCAGAGGGAAGCATTCCAAGAGGTTATAAATTTTATGAAATAGAAGATTCTAATGAAGGCTATCTGCAAGCCAAGTCAGAATTAACAAACCCTGTAAAGGATTTTAAATACGATCAACCTCGTGCCAAAGAATTATATGAGATTTATTGTGGTATTTGCCATGGTAATCGCGGTAATGGAAAGGGTAAATTAGTTGAGCGTGAAAAAATACTAGGCGTTCCCAGTTATGATGATGTAGGTCGCGCAATTACAGAAGGTAGCGTTTACCACGTTATTTACTACGGTTTAAACACCATGGGTGCCTACAAAAATCAATTGAACGAAGAAGAGCGCTGGCAAGTAACAACTTATGTTATGGAGCTAAAAGCCGAATTAGAAAAGTAAGACGATAAAGATTATACAGATATGTACACAGTTTCAAGTAAATTAAAGTTATTTTCTTTCATATTGATGATCTTAGGAGCCATCATGTTAACCTACGGTTTTATGTCGTCTCACGTTTCGAAAGAAGAGGTCGAGGTAATGCTTGCCGAAGAGGCTAGTCATGGTGGTGCAGCTGCACATACCGATGAAGCTCATCACGGCGATGAAGCAGATGCACATGCCGTAGATCATGCAGAACACGTAATGCACCAAATACACAACAGACCTTGGGCAGCATTGTACGTAGGTGCTTTCTTTTTCTTTATGATTGCACTTGGGGTATTGGCATTTTATGCCATTCAATATGCTGCACAAGCTGGATGGTCTCCTGTACTTTTTAGAGTTATGGAAGGAATTACAGCCTATGTGTTGCCTGGGGCCATTATTGTTTTATTAATTGCAGTTGCTTCCGGAACAATCGGGCATTACAATATCTTTCTTTGGATGGATCCCGAGGTTGTTGAACATGATAAAATAATTCAAAATAAATCGGGCTTTTTAAACCTAACCGGGTTTATCATTAGAGGTGTATTGTTTATCTCAGGTTGGGCACTTTACAGACACTTTTCAAGAAAGTTTTCTTTGGCCCAAGATGAAGCTAATGATAATATAAACTTTAAGAAAAACTTCCGTATTTCGGCAGGATTTTTGGTGTTCTATATCGTAACCGAATCAATTATGTCTTGGGATTGGATTATGAGTGTAGATCCACACTGGTTTAGTACTTTGTTTGGATGGTATGTGTTTGCAAGTATGTTTGTAAGCGGTATCACAGTTATTGCCTTAATTACAATTTATCTTAAATCTAAAGGCCATTTAGAATTTGTAAATGACAGCCATTTACACGATTTGGCTAAATTTATGTTCGGTATTAGTATATTCTGGACGTATTTATGGTTTTCTCAATTCATGTTAATATGGTATTCTAATATTCCTGAGGAAGTAACCTATTATGTAACCAGAATCAACGATTATAAACTACCATTCTTTGGTATGGTAGCCATGAATTTTATATTTCCATTACTCATATTAATGAATAGCGATTACAAACGTATTCCTTGGTTTGTGGTAATGGCAGGTATTGTAATTTTATGTGGTCATTACCTGGATGTCTTTAATATGATAATGCCAGCAACCGTTGGAGACAGATGGTTTATAGGAGTGCCTGAAATAGGATCAATCTTCTTGTTTGGAGGTTTGTTCTTACTTATAGTATTTACCTCTATTTCTAAGGCACCACTATTGGCTAAAGGAAATCCATTTATTAAAGAAAGTGAAAACTTTCATTATTAACATTTATAAACCTAATTAGGAGAGATGACAGTTCTTTTAACGTTAAGTATTGTAATTTTTGTAACCATCGCCATCTGGCAAATGGTAAAAATATTTGATTTATCACAAGTTGGAACCAATAACAATCAAATTGCAACAGATAAAGACAATAAAGTAAATGGTTACCTAATGATGGCCTTTTTAGTGTTCATCTATGCCATCACCATTTATAGTGTTGTAAAATGGGGAGATTTACCATTGTTATCAAACTCAGCTTCTGAGCATGGGCCAACAATTGATAAGTTACTCATTGTTTCTTTAATCATCATATTTATTGTACAAACTGTTACTCAGTTTTTGTTACACTATTTTGCTTATAAATATCGCGGAGAAAAAGGTAAGAAAGCTTTGTTTTACGCCGATAATAATACCTTAGAAGCAGTTTGGACCATTATTCCTGTAATTGTTCTGGCCGGTTTAATCATTTCCGGATTATTTGCATGGACAAATATTATGAATCCAGACTTTGAGGATGAAGATCCTTTAATTGTTGAATTATACGCCCAGCAATTTAACTGGAAAGCCAGATACGCAGGAGCAGACAATGTTTTAGGTGAAGCCAATGTTAGATTGATTAATATAGACAGAGCAAATATATTAGGAGTCGATGAAAACGATCCCTATGCTCAAGATGACGTCATCGTTTCAGAATTACACTTACCTGTTAACAGACCGGTTATTTTCAAAATGCGCTCTCAAGATGTGTTGCACTCGGCATACATGCCACACTTCAGAGCACAAATGAATTGCGTGCCGGGCATGGTTACCCAATTTGCATTTACTCCTACAGTTACAACCCAAGAAATGAGAGAAAATCCTGATATTCAGGATAAAGTAGCTCGAATCAATCAGATAAGACTAGATAATCAACAAGATGTACTAGACCGTGGTCAAGAATTACGCTATGATTTTGACTACTTGCTATTGTGCAATAAAATTTGTGGAAAATCTCATTATAACATGCAAATGAAAATTATAGTGGAGACACAAGATGAGTTTGATGAATGGATGGCGCAGCAAACTGTATTTGAAAATTCATTAAATTAGCAAAAAATTGTTTAAAAAGAAAAGTTAAGAAAAATTATGTCAGTAACAGTAGAAACACACGCGCACGACGACCACGGACACCACCACCACAAAGAGACTTTTGTAACTAAGTATATTTTTAGTCAAGATCATAAGATGATCGCTAAACAATACTTGATTACGGGTTCTATTATGGGTGTCATAGGTATTTTAATGTCGCTTATTTTTAGAATGCAATTGGCCTGGCCTGAAAAACCTAATGTTATTTTTGAAGCATTGTTAGGTAAATGGGCTCCCGGTGGCGTTATGGATGCCGATATTTATTTGGCATTGGTAACCATTCATGGAACCATCATGGTGTTTTTTGTATTAACAGCAGGTTTGAGTGGTACCTTTAGTAACCTACTCATTCCGTTGCAAATTGGTGCAAGAGATATGGCATCGGGCTTCCTTAATATGGTTTCATATTGGTTGTTCTTTTTGTCTAGTGTTATTATGGTGCTTTCGCTTTTTGTAGAAGCGGGGCCGGCTGCTGCTGGATGGACAATCTATCCACCACTTAGTGCACTGCCAATGGCACAAGGCGGTTCTGGTGCCGGTATGACTTTGTGGTTAGTTTCTATGGCTATATTTATCGCCTCATCGCTTTTAGGTTCGTTAAATTATATCGTTACTGTTATCAATCTTCGTACAAAAGGGATGTCTATGACTAGGTTACCATTAACGATCTGGGCATTTTTTGTAACTGCTATCATCGGTACCGTTTCGTTCCCCGTACTACTTTCTGCGGCTTTACTGTTAATAATGGACAGAAGTTTTGGGACTTCATTCTTCTTATCAGATATCTTTATACAAGGTGAAGTTTTGCACTACCAAGGAGGATCTCCGGTCTTATTTGAACATTTATTTTGGTTTTTAGGACACCCCGAAGTGTATATCGTATTGCTACCCGCTTTAGGTATCACTTCCGAAGTTATTGCAACCAATTCACGTAAACCAATTTTCGGTTATCGTGCCATGGTGGCATCAATCCTAGCCATAGCGTTTTTATCTACCATAGTTTGGGGTCACCACATGTTTGTATCAGGGATGAACCCATTTTTAGGATCGGTATTTACCTTTACAACCTTATTGATAGCAATTCCTTCTGCGGTAAAAGCTTTTAACTATATCACTACTTTATGGAAAGGTAATCTACAATTAAACCCGGCCATGTTATTTTCTATAGGTTTAGTATCAACCTTTATAACAGGTGGTTTAACAGGTATTATTTTAGGTGACAGTGCACTTGATATTAACGTACACGACACCTATTTTGTGGTGGCACATTTCCACTTGGTAATGGGTATTTCGGCCTTATATGGTATGTTTGCCGGTATCTATCACTGGTTCCCAAAATTATTTGGTAGAATGTTAAATAAAAACCTTGGTTACCTGCACTTTTGGGTAACAGCTATCTCGGCATATGGTGTATTCTTCCCAATGCACTTCATTGGAATGGCTGGATTACCACGACGTTATTATACCAACACAGCCTTCCCGCTGTTTGACGATTTGGCCGATGTTAACGTGGTGATTACGATTTTTGCGTTGATTGGAGGGGTATTCCAATTAGTATTCATATACAACTTTATCCACAGTATATTCTATGGTAAAAAGCCATCACAAAACCCATGGCGTTCTAACACTTTAGAATGGACAACTCCTGTTAAGCACATCCATGGAAACTGGCCTGGCGAAATTCCAACTGTATATCGTTGGTCTTACGATTACAGTAAACCGGGCCATGATGAAGATTTTGTACCTCAAAATGTACCTTTAAAAGAAGGTGAAGAAGAACTCCAGCATTGATAATTCCTGCGAAAGCAGGAATCTTATCAAGTAATAGCGGATTTTATTATAATAAAAAGCCTTTCTAATTTTAGAAAGGCTTTTTAGTTTCTCCACCATTCCGATTTTAAAAAAACTAGTTATCTAAAAATAACTGTGTGTAAAATCATAAATATTTATTAAACAGTAGTTTTAGGCATAAATTGGCATGCTGATTGGTCATGTTTTTTTAAACAATAAATTCTAAAATTATGCAGTTCAAAAAAACATTATCAGTCATTGCCGCAGCATTATTTTTAACCAGTTGTGCTGTTATTAGACCCGGAGAAGTAGGCGTAAAGCAAACTTTAGGTAAGCTTAACGATAAACCGGTAGAAGAAGGTGTTCGTTTTTTTAATCCATTTACAACTACCTTTATCAGAGTTCCAATCAGGACCACCAATGTTGAACAAACATTATTACTGCCTTCTAAAGAAGGTTTAACGATTACAGCCGAAGTTTCTGTTCTTTATAACATTGAAAAGGACGAAGCTCCAAATATTATCAAAGATATTGGTAAACACTACGAGCGAAATGTTTTAATCAATACTTTAAGATCTGCTGCGGCAAATATATCAGCCGAATATTTTGCAAAAGACATGCACAGTACCAGACGAAACGAAATTGAACAGGCTATTCAAGATAAAATGAACCTTGTATTGAGCGAAAAAGGGTTCGATATTCAGGCCGTACTTTTAAAAAGTATTAATTTACCGGCAAGATTGTCTTCGGCTATTGAGGATAAGCTACGAGCAGAACAACAATTTCAGGAAATGGAGTTTGTGGTTCAACGCGAATTAAAAGAGGCAGACCGTAAGCGAGCTGAAGCAGAAGGTATCAGAGACGCACAAGCCATCATTAATCAAGGACTTACGCCCATTCTAATTCAGTATCAAAGTATTCAAGCATTTAGAGAGTTAAGTAGGTCTAATAATGCCAAGATTATCATAACCGATGGTAAGGCACCCATTATGGTAGGTGAATAACCTCATTAGTCTTTTAAAAATACCCACAATCAAAAGCCTTTCTAAAATTAGAGAGGCTTTTTATTTATCTTTGTTGTGACCTTATTAAATCTGTGAGCTCAATGAACCAAAACCTAGATCCTACCGGAAGTAATTTTACACCTGAAGAACTCGACGTAGAAAAAAAATTGAGGCCGCTTACCTTCGATGATTTTGCGGGTCAAGAACAGGTTTTGGATAACTTACAAATTTTTGTCAAAGCAGCTAATTTAAGAGGCGAAGCCTTAGATCACACCTTATTGCACGGGCCGCCGGGTTTAGGGAAAACTACTTTAGCACATATTTTAGCCAATGAATTAAATGTAGGCATCAAGATTACCTCAGGACCGGTTTTAGATAAACCTGGAGATCTGGCAGGATTGCTCACCAACCTAGACGAAAGAGATGTGTTGTTTATTGACGAAATTCACAGGCTTAGCCCCGTAATTGAAGAATATTTGTATTCTGCCATGGAAGATTACAAAATTGATATTATGATAGAATCGGGTCCAAATGCTCGAACCGTACAAATAAACCTCAATCCATTTACCCTTATTGGCGCTACAACACGCTCCGGTTTGTTAACCTCACCAATGCGCGCCAGATTTGGTATTAGCAGCAGATTGCAGTATTACAACACAGAGTTATTGAGCGATATCATTCAGCGCAGTGCCTCCATTTTAAACGTGCCGATTGCCGTTGAGGCCGCCATTGAAATTGCCGGTAGAAGTCGTGGTACGCCAAGAATCGCTAATGCCCTATTAAGAAGAGTTAGAGACTTTGCTCAAATTAAAGGTACCGGACAAATAGACATTAAAATTGCACAATACGCCTTAAAAGCGCTAAATGTGGATACTTTTGGTTTAGATGATATGGACAACAAAATACTCACCACCATCATCGATAAATTTAAAGGTGGCCCCGTGGGGCTTACAACTTTGGCAACAGCCGTAAGCGAAAATGCCGAAACCATTGAAGAAGTATACGAGCCGTTTCTTATTCAACAAGGTTTTATAATGCGCACGCCTCGCGGGCGCGAAGTAACCGAGTTAGCCTATAAACACCTGGGTAAAATAAAAGGAAATATTCAAGGTGGCTTGTTTTGATAAGCTTAATGAACGCAAAAAGTACACATACCAAACTCATCAAAACCGAAGCCAAACGCCTCGGTTTTTTGTCATGTGGCATTAGTGAAGCTGGTTTTCTGGAGGTAGAAGCACCACGTTTAGAAAAATGGCTTAACAACAATATGCATGACACCATGCAATACATGGAAAATCATTTTGATAAGCGACTTGACCCAACAAAATTGGTAGATGGTGCAAAATCTATTGTTTCTCTTTTGTTGAATTATTTTCCGAATGAAAATCAAATAGACAGCACTTATAAAATTTCTAAATACGCCTATGGAACAGATTATCACTTTGTAATTAAAGATAAACTAAAATCATTGCTTCAATTTATTCAACAAGAAATTGGCGAAGTACATGGCCGTGCCTTTGTTGATTCTGCGCCGGTTTTAGATAAAGCATGGGCGGCAAAATCAGGTTTGGGCTGGATTGGTAAACACAGTAATTTATTGACACAGCAAGTCGGGTCATTCTACTTTATTGCAGAACTCATTATCGATTTAGAACTGGATTACGACACCCCAACAACCGATCACTGTGGTACCTGCACCAAATGTATTGATGCCTGTCCAACGCAAGCCATAACCGAGCCTTATGTAGTAGATGGCAGCAAGTGTATTTCGTATTTTACCATCGAACTTAAAGAAAACATTCCAACTGATTTTAAAGGTCAGTTTGACGACTGGATGTTTGGCTGCGACATATGCCAAGA
Organism: Paucihalobacter ruber; assembly: GCF_006494535.1. Classification (GTDB taxonomy): domain Bacteria; phylum Bacteroidota; class Bacteroidia; order Flavobacteriales; family Flavobacteriaceae; genus Paucihalobacter; species Paucihalobacter ruber. Next base: position 622,958 of record NZ_VHIQ01000001.1, on the reverse strand, counting down.
TGTTTGCCCTTGGAATCGTTTTTCAAAGCCTCACAGCGAGCCACTTTTTAATCCACATCCCGATTTGTTATCCATGACAAAACAAGACTGGGAAGACATCACAGAAGAAACTTTTAAAAAGGTGTTTAAATATTCGGCTGTTAAACGAACCAAGTTTGAGGGATTGAAACGAAATATTCGGTTTTTGAAATAGGCTATCTGTATAGTTTGCTTAAATTTGTTTCTTCATCTTATAAGATACTTTATGAGCAAACAAAGTAAACGCAGAGAAGCACTAGTATATCACGCCAAGCCAACTCCCGGTAAAATAAAAGTAGTACCCACCAAAAAACACGGATCGCAACGCGACTTGTCTTTAGCCTATTCGCCCGGTGTTGCAGAGCCTTGTTTAGAGATTGCCAAAGATGTTAATAACGTTTATAAATATACCACCAAAGGAAACTTGGTTGCTGTTATTACCAACGGTACCGCAGTACTAGGCTTAGGAAACATTGGTCCTGAAGCCTCAAAACCGGTTATGGAGGGAAAAGGATTGCTTTTTAAAATATTTGCAGACATAGATGTATTTGATATTGAAATAGGAACGGAAGATGTTGAAGAATTTATCCAAACCGTCAAAAATATTTCACCAACATTTGGTGGTATCAATCTGGAAGATATCAAAGCTCCCGAAGCTTTTGAGATTGAACGTAGGTTAAAGGAAGAGTTAGATATTCCGCTGATGCATGACGACCAGCATGGCACGGCTATTATCTCGGCAGCAGCTTTGTTGAATGCCCTGGAATTGGCCGATAAAAAAATTGATGAAGTTCGCGTTGTGGTGAGCGGTGCAGGAGCCGCTGCCATTTCTTGCACCAGATTGTACCAGGCTTTTGGGGTGAAACGAGAAAATGTGGTAATGACCGATAGTAAAGGTGTGATTAGACAAGACCGTGAAAACCTATCCTCTGAAAAAGCAGAATTCGCCACACATTTAGATTTACATACCCTTGATGATGCCTTTGTTAATGCCGATGTATTTATTGGATTATCAACATCTAATATCGTTACTCCGGAAATGCTCTTATCCATGGCCGATAACCCCATAGTTTTTGCTATGGCCAATCCCGATCCCGAAATAGATTACAATCTTGCAATCAACACGCGTAAAGATATTATCATGGCAACCGGCCGAAGCGATCACCCTAACCAGGTTAATAATGTACTTGGTTTTCCATATATCTTTAGAGGTGCCTTAGATGTAAGGGCTACTAAAATTAATGAGGAAATGAAAATGGCAGCGGTGAGAGCATTGGCCAAATTAGCCAAAGAATCGGTGCCCGAACAGGTCAATATCGCCTATGGAGAAACAAGACTCACCTTTGGTAGAGATTATATCATACCTAAACCTTTTGACCCAAGATTAATTGCGACCGTTCCGCCCGAAGTAGCCAAAGCAGCCATTGAAAGTGGCGTAGCCAAGCATAAAATAGACGATTGGGATAAATACGAAGAAGAACTTTTAGAGCGTCTTGGTTCAGACCATAAAATTGTAAGATTATTACTCAATCGGGCGAGAACCAACCCTAAACGTGTGGTCTTTGCAGAGGCCGACCAGCTAGATGTGCTTAAAGCCGCCCAGATTGTTTATGATGAAGGAATTGCATTTCCAATCCTTTTAGGCAGAAAGGAATCTATTGAAAAACTAAAAGAAGAAATAGAATTCGATGCCGATGTGCCCATTATAGATCCTAAAGACGACTCTGAGACCGAAAGAAAAAATCGTTATGCCGAAGTGTACTGGCAAAAAAATAAACGAAAAGGGGTAACGAAATATTCAGCCGAAAAAATAATGCGCGAGCGTAATTATTTTGCCGCTATGATGGTTGACGAAGGCGATGCCGATGCATTAATTTCAGGGTATTCACGTAGTTACCCTACGGTGTTCAAGCCTATGATGGAGGTAATAGGTAAGGCCAAAAATGCCACTAGAATTGCCTCTACAAATCTGCTGCTAACACAACGTGGACCTATGTTTTTCAGTGATACTGCAATAAACATTGATCCTTCGGCTCAGGAGTTGGCAACCATCGCTCAGATGACCGCTAAAACTGTTCGCTTATTTGGAATGGAACCGGTTATTGCAATGGTATCGTATGCTAACTTTGGGTCGTCTAATAATCCAAGGGCTAAAAAAGTAAGCGAAGCAGTTGCTTATTTGCACGAAAATTATCCCGATATGATTGTTGATGGCGAGTTGCAAACAGATTTCGCCTTAAACAGCAAAATGTTGCAAGACATATTCCCATTTTCCAAACTGGCCGGTAAACGCGTCAATACCATTATTTTTCCAAACTTAGATTCAGCTAATATAACCTATAAAATCTTAAAGGAACTCAATGCAACCGAGTCTATTGGTCCGATTTTAATGGGGATGAGAAAACCGGTTCATATTTTACAGCTAGATGCCAGTGTTGATGAAATTGTAAATATGACTGCCATAGCAGTAATTGATGCTCAGCAAAAAGAGAAGAGAGCTGAAGTATGATAGGGTCTCAAACCTTTAAATTAAGTTTGTAATCTTAATAATTTTATTACATTTGGTTCGCTAACCTGAATCATAGCATGATTACACATATTAGAGGGAAACTTGTTGAGAAAAATCCAACGGAAGTTGTTATTGAATGTAATGGAATAGGCTATGCCATTAATATTTCACTTCATACCTATTCGCAAATTCCGGATGAAGAAGCCATTAAACTCTACACCTATCTGCAAGTAAAAGAAGATTCGCATACCCTATTCGGTTTTTCGTCACTTGCCGAACGAGAAATTTTTAAAATGCTCATTTCAGTAAGTGGTGTTGGAGCCAGCATAGCAAGAACCATGTTATCTTCATTAACACCAAAACAAGTGCGTGAAGGCATTGCCACCAATGATGTGGCTCTTATTCAATCTATAAAAGGCATAGGAGCTAAGACCGCTCAACGTGTAATTTTGGATTTAAAAGATAAAATACTAAAAGTATATGATATAGATGAAATTTCGGTGGCTCAAAACAATACCATCAAAGATGAAGCGTTATCTGCTTTGGAAGTTCTCGGGTTTGTTAAAAAACAGGCCGAGCGCGTGGTAGATAAGATTATAGCAACTCAACCTGAAGCTAATGTTGAGACTATTATCAAGCAGGCCCTAAAAAATTTATAAAAGATTTGATCGCAACCAACTATACAAATCTAAAATACATCGTTTTTAAGCTGTTAGTAATAAGCTTGTTACTTGCATCATCTGTTGTTTTCTCTCAGGAAAGAGAGCCTGAGCGCGATTCTACAGCCACCGGTTACAACACCGGAAAAATTATTTTAAAAGATCCCAATAGTATCATATCAAGGTATACTTATGATCCCCTAACAAACATGTACGTTTACAGACAGAAGGTAGGCGAATTTAATATCAATTATCCTCTGTTTTTAACGCCGGCCGAGTTTGAAAAACTAGTGCAAAAGGAGCAAATACGTTCTTACTACAAGCAAAAAATTGATGCACAGGCCGGACAAAAGGAAGGTACAGAGGAAGAACAGAAAAACCTGCTGCCTAACTTTTATATCAACTCAGGTTTTTTCCAAACCTTGTTTGGTGGAGATACTATTGAAGTCATTCCGCAAGGTTCGGTTGAAGTTGATTTAGGAGTCTTGTTTACCCAACAAGATAATCCTAATTTTTCGCCACAAAACCGAAGTAATTTCACTTTCGACTTTAATCAGCGTATCAGCTTGAGTTTGCTTGGTAAGGTTGGAACACGCCTGCAGGTAACCGCCAATTACGACACACAGTCAACGTTCGACTTTCAAAATCTTATCAAGTTGGAATACACCCCAACCGAAGATGATATTATCAGAAAAATTGAAGTTGGTAACGTCAATATGCCGCTCAATAGTTCGCTTATTCGAGGGGCCCAAAGTTTGTTTGGTGTAAAAACAGAATTACAATTTGGGAAAACCCGTATTACTGCAGTTTTCTCTGAACAACAATCCCAATCTTCATCGGTAGTAGCCCAAGGCGGTGGCACACTTGAAGAGTTTGAATTTTTTGGTCAGAATTACGACGAAAACCGGCACTTTTTCTTAGCGCAATATTTCAGAAATAATTATGACGAGGCCATGCTTCGCTATCCGTTTATTAATAATAACATTCAAATAACCAGAATAGAAGTTTGGGTTACCAACCGGAATAATGCTACAGAAAACGTAAGAAATATTGTGGCATTTCAGGATTTGGGAGAATCTGATATTATTGGGTTACCCAACCCACCCGGAGGTTTTGTTAATGTCGGTCAAGGTGCATTTCCCGATAATAAAAATAATGATTTTGATCCCACCAACATTGGTGGTGCCGGCTCACTTTTAACTCAACAAGTAAGAGATATCACAGCAACTGAAAATGGTGTTTTAGTGCCTGTAAACGAAGGTTTTGATTACGGTAAAATGGAAAGCGCCAGAAAACTTAGAGAAGGCACCGAATATTTTTTAAACCAACGTCTGGGATATATTTCATTAAATCAGCGATTGTTAAACGATGAGGTTTTGGCAGTGGCTTTTCAATATACGGTTGGAGGCCAGGTGTATCAGGTTGGTGAGTTTGCCAATGACGGTGTGAATGCTTCAGATGTAGTTGACAATACAAACAATACACAAAATATTACCAATAATGCTTTGGTGTTAAAGATGCTGAAAAGTGCAGTCACTGTTGTTGATTTGCCTGTTTGGGATTTAATGATGAAAAACGTTTACGACACCGGTGCTTTTCAATTAGAGAGAGAAGACTTTAGACTTAATATTTTTTATAACGAAGCATCACCTCTTAATTATATAAGACCCGTAGAAGGTACAACATTCCCAATTTTTCAGAATAATACACCCAATAACCCTAATGACGACAGTGAAATTACCGAAACACCATTAATCAGGTTATTTCATTTAGACAGGTTAAATTTTAACAACGATCCTCAAGAACAAGGCGATGGATTTTTTGATTACGTAGAAGGGTTAACGGTATTGTCTCAAAACGGTAAAATTATTTTTACTAAAGTAGAACCATTTGGTAAATATCTATTCGATATTTTAGACGATGACGGCAACCCGGGAAACAACAATGTTGATTACGAGACCGGCAACTTCAATCCTAACCAAAGCAAATACGTTTACGACATTCTTTATAAATCTACTAAAATAGCAGCCTTAGATGAGGCTGAAAAAAATAAATTCCTTATCAAAGGAAGGTTTCAATCTGCCGGCGGTGGTGGTATTCCGCTGGGCGCATTTAATGTTCCGCGTGGTTCGGTTGTTGTAACTGCCGGTGGTAGAACACTGGTTGAAGGAATTGATTATACCGTAGATTATCAGTTGGGTCGTGTTAATATTTTAGATGAAGCACTTAAGGCTTCAAATACGCCAATTAACGTATCGGTTGAAAATAATGCGGTTTTTGGTCAACAAACCCGAAGATTTGCAGGTTTTCATGTAGACCATGAGTTTAATGAAAATTTTGTTCTGGGCGCAACGTTCCTAAATTTAACCGAAAGACCTATTACTCAAAAGGCCGACTTTAATCAGGAATCTGTAAGTAACAGCATTTTTGGCTTCAATGGGAACTATTCTACTGAAGTGCCGTTTTTAACAAGGATGGTCAATAAATTGCCAAATATAGATACCGATGTACCATCAAACCTTTCGATAAGAGGTGAATTTGCTTACCTGGCACCCGGAGCACCAAAAGGTACCGATTTTGATGGTGAAGCTACCTCGTATATAGATGATTTTGAAGGTACTCAAGGTGCTATCGATTTAAAAAATCCGTTGTCTTGGTTTTTGTCTTCCAGACCTGTTAATCTATTTGGAAGCACCGCTAATGATGTGAATGGTTTAACCAATGGCTATGGCAGAGCCTTAATGAACTGGTACACCATCGACCCTATTTTTTACGGCGCTCAAAGACCAGAGGGTGTCACCAACGACGATGTGTCTAATCTCTACACCAGACGTGTATTTATTGAAGAAATTTTCCCTGAAATTGACATTGTACAAGGTCAAACAAGTGTTACGAACACCTTAGATTTAACCTATTATCCAACCGAAAGAGGTCCTTATAATTTTGATCCTCAGGCAGCCAACAATACATCATTAAATCCTAACCAAAGCTGGGCAGGAATTTCAAGAGCTATTAATACTACCGATTTTGAACAAGCCAACGTTGAGTTTATTGAGTTTTGGTTACAAGATCCGTTTTTAGACAATCCGGCAAGTACAGGTGGTACCTTAACTTTCAACCTAGGAAATATATCAGAAGATATATTAAAGGACGGAAAGAAAATGTACGAAAACGGTTTGCCTGAAAATGGCGATATTTCCTTTTTGCAAGGAAGTTTGTCTGTTGCAAATCCTTACGTTGTGCCGCAAGCACAATCTTTAATTTACACCTTTTCTTCTACCGGTCAGGAAAGAATAAACCAGGATGTTGGATATGATGGTTATAACGATCAAGAAGAACAGGCCATGTTAAGCACGCTAGGTATTACAGGCGATTTTGGCTCAGACCCGGCTAATGATAATTACGAGTTTTATTTAAATACTACAGGAAACATCTTTGAACGCTATAAAAGATACAACGGAGTAGAAGGAAATTCGCCGTCGGAGTTTTCAAATTTCAATCGTGGCGCGGCACCACAGCCCGATGCTGAAGACATCAACCGAGACAATACCATGAACACTATTGATAGTTATTTTGAATACGAAATACCTATCACACCAAACACTTTAAGTACTGCTAATCCACAAATTAACGATTTAAAAGTCAGGAATATTACATTGCCAAACGGCGATACCCGGGAAGTGAGATGGTATCAGTTTAGAATTCCAATTTCTGAAGCAACTAATGCTGTTGGTGGTATTGCCGATATCAGGTCTATTCGATTTGCCAGAATGTATCTAACAGATTTTAATGAAGTAACCACCTTAAGGTTTGCAACTTTAGATTTGGTGAGAAGCGACTGGCGAAGATACCGATTGTCTCTTGATGACGAACCTAACAATGATAACGACAATACTGCATTTAATATTGGAGTTATCGGCATTCAGGAAAACGACGGTACATATGTATCTCCGCCTGGCGTTGTAAGAGAAAGACTAAACAATAATAACACTATTGTAAGACAAAACGAACAGTCTTTAGTGCTTCAAGTGTGCGATTTGGAGCCTGAGGATTCTCGTGGTGTTTTTAAAAATGTAAATCTCGACATGCGGCAATATAAAAAAATGCGCATGTTTTTACACGCTAAAGATGGTGAATCAGGAAGGCTATCGAGTGGCGATATGGTAGCTTTTATTAGAATGGGTAACGATTTTACCGAAAACTTCTATCAGGTTGAACTACCGTTGGAAGTCAACAACGGTTCCAGCCCCGAAGAAGTATGGGTCAACGAAATTAATATACAACTCAGCGCTTTACAAGAAATTAAGTCAAGAGGTATTGCCAATGGTACACTGAGCAATTTAGAACCAACATGGTATGATGTAACGCCAAGCGGATTGGTAGAAGTTAACCAATTTGATCCGCATACGCCCGGACAACAAAGAATAGCCATTAAAGGAAATCCTAATTTTGGAGATATTAGGGTTTTAATGTTGGGACTAAAAAACCCCGGGCAAACCGGTATGGATGTTTGTGGAGAAGTATGGTTTAATGAGTTAAGACTGTCTGAAATAGATAGCCGTGGTGGTTGGGCCGGTATAGTAAGCTTGGATTCGAACGTGGCTGATTTTGCAAACATTAGTGCAACAGGCAGACGCAGTACATCAGGATTTGGATCACTAGAACAAAAACCAAATGAACGTAGCCGGGAAGATATTTCGCAATACGATCTTGTTACTAACATGAATCTTGGGCAGTTGTTACCAAAAAAATGGGGTATTCAATTGCCATTTAACTACGCGGTTGCCGAGGAAATTGTAACACCCGAGTTCGACGAATTTTACAGAGATATCAGATTAGAAACACAATTAAACAACACCAATAACAGAGATTCTATTCTCAACGTTAATGAATCGTATACAAAACGAAAGAGTATTAATTTTATAGGTGTTAGAAAATTGAGAACCGGCGAAGCCACTCCAAGATTTTACGATGTTGAAAACTTAACCTTCAATTACTCTTACAATAAAGTCGAGTTTAGAGATTTTGAAATAGAAAATTCGTTAGATCAAAATATTCGAGCAGGTGTTAACTACAACTTTAGTTTTAACCCTGTTAAAATAGAACCCTTTAAAAAGAATGATTCACTTTTTAGAAGTAAATATTTAAAAATATTAAAAGACTTTAACTTTAATTTGTTGCCAACCAGTTTTTCTGTCAACACTGATTTTATTAGGCAGTTTAGCAGGCAAAAATTTAGAGAAGTTGAATTAGGTGGCGATAATATAGGCATTGAAGAACTCTTCCGGCGAAACTACAATTTCAATATGCAATATGTGTTAAATTACAATATTACCGATGCACTCAACCTTAACTTCACAGCTAATAACAGTAACATTGTAAGAAATTATTTTATTGATGACCGAATTAACGGTAGGCAAGATCCATCTTTGAATGTTTGGGACGATTTCTTTGATTTAGGAGATCCGAATATTCAAAATCAACAACTTCAGCTTAATTACGAATTACCCTTAAACAAAATACCAACCCTTGGGTTTATAAGGTCAACTTATGCCTACACCGGAAATTTCCAATGGACCAAAGGCTCTGATATCAATTCGAATTTAGAAATAACAAACCCGAACGGAACGGTATCTACCTTTGATTTAGGAAATTCGATACAAAATGCTAATACCCACAACCTAAATACCACCTTAAATATGGAAACTCTTTACAGGTATTTAGGCTTGGTAAAAAAATCACCTCGAGCCGCTCAGCGAGACAATCGTTTGTCGCAGCCGGGTATGCCTCAAACTTCAAGAGCCGGTCAAACACCAGAAGATCAACAAAAACCACCTAAAAAACCCAGTGCTGTTTTCAATACCGTAGTTGATATTGTAACCATGGTAAAACGTGTTCAGGTTAATTACTCAGAAAATAATGGTACATTTTTGCCGGGATACTTAAGAACTCCCGGAATTGTAGGAACTTTAAAACCCACGCTTGGTTACACCTTCGGGGCTCAGAGAGACATACGGCAACTGGCCGCACGCAATGGCTGGCTCACGGTTTTTCCTGATTTTAACCAGCAGTACACCGAAGTTGCCAACAAACAATTAGATTACTCTGCAAGTGTGCAACCTTTAACAGATTTCACCATTGATGTTACCGGCGGAAGAATATACGCAGAAAACAATTCCGAAAATTTTAGAGTGGAAGATATTAGTGGTGACGGCCAATTAGAGTATAATTCTTTAATTAGAAATTCTTTCGGGAACTTTAATATCTCTACCATTATGATTGGTACCGCTTTTAAAAAGAGCGACGAATTTAATTCAGAAACCTTTCAAACGTTTAGAGCAAATCGACTTACAGTAGCCAATAGATTAGCGCGCGAGTTTTACGGCACCAATAACTTTGCAACCGATGCGGACGGCTTTCCGCTTGGGTTTAGCAAAAATAGTCAGCGCGTGCTGTTGCCTGCGTTTTTAGCTGCTTATCAAGGTTCAAACCCTGAAAGTATTAGCGCCGATGCTTTCAGAAACTTTCCATTGCCTAACTGGAATATCAAATACACCGGTTTTATGCGTATTAAGTGGTTTAAAGATAACTTTAGAAGATTTTCTGTGAATCATGGCTATCGTTCATCTTATACCATTAATCAATTTAGAGCTAACTTAGATTATGTCGCACCTGAGTTAGGCGCAGAATATAGTGAGCAAAGCATCGAGGCGCTTAACCAGAACGGTGATTTTAAAAATCAAACATTATTAAGTAATATTAACTTAGAAGAATCTTTTAGTCCCTTGATGCGTTTAGACATGGAAATGAAAAATTCGGTAAAAATTTTAGCAGAAATCAAACGCGACCGCATTTTATCACTTAGTTTCGATAATAATTTACTCACCGAGATTCAAGGGCAAGAATACACCTTAGGTTTGGGTTACAGATTTAAAGACGTACGCATACGCTCAAAAATTGCGGGTCCACAACAAGTAGTTAAGAGCGATTTAAACATGAGAGCCGATATTTCTGTAAGAGACAACAAAACAATTATTAGGCCTTTAGATGTTACCAATAGTCAGGTAACCGCAGGTCAAACCATCTGGAATGTGAAGTATACAGCAGATTATGCTTTTAGTAAATATCTCACGGCTATTTTCTATTTTGATTATGCGTTCTCAGATTTTGCTATTTCTACGGCATTTCCGCAAACCTCTATTAGAACCGGATTCACTTTACGATATAATTTTGGCAATTAATCTTTATTGCATTACTTTAAAATTTTACATTTGTACTGCTTAATTAATTTAATTTCTAAAAATGAAAGTACCATCAGATTTAAAGTACACTAAAGACCACGAGTGGGTAAAAATTGAAGGAGACATTGCAATTATTGGTATCACCGATTTTGCTCAAAGCGAATTGGGAGATATTGTCTATGTTGAAGTTGAAACTGTAGATGAAACATTAGATGCCGAAGATGTTTTTGGAACCGTTGAAGCAGTAAAGACAGTTTCGGATTTATTCTTGCCTTTATCTGGTGAAATAATAGAATTTAACGAAGCTTTACAAGACGAGCCTGAAAAGGTAAATACAGATCCGTACGGCGAAGGCTGGATGGTAAAACTGAAGTTCTCAGATAGCTCAGAAATAGATAATTTGCTTAGCGCTGATGATTACAAAGCTATTATCAACGCTTAGTCGTTTTGCTTTACCTTTATTAATATGTTATGTAGTTCTAATTACTGTTTTAAGCCTAGTTTCACTGCATAATTTACCCGAGATTAATACCGGTCATGATGACAAAATTTTTCATGCCCTGGCTTATACGGTTTTTGTTATTGTATTGTTTAATTTTCTACAAAAAGCCAATGTTAAAAGTGCTGTTTGGATAGCAATGATAGTTAGCTTTGCTTACGGCACAGTTCTTGAAGTACTTCAAAAAGTATTGAATACCGATAGAACCTTTGATATCTTCGATATTTTTGCAAATGGTATAGGCGTAATTATAGGATATTTCCTAGTCAGGGGTCTATATAAATTGAAGTTAAATTAAAATAACATTTGTATATTAAATTATTTATTGGTTATTTTAGCAACCCTAATAAAACTTTATAATTATGGAGCCGAAAAAAAATCCAAAAGCCGACATTGGTAGAAACAGCGCACTCTATTTCGCTGTTGGCCTAACAATTGTGTTATTATTAACGTATGGCGCAATTAATTTCAAAACTTACGATAAATCTGGTATTGATATTGGTTTGTTAGATTTAGGTGATGAAATTGAAGAAGAAATTCCATTAACCGAGCAAATTCAAACACCACCGCCACCGCCACCCCCACCGGCAGCTCCCGAAGAAATTGAAGTGGTTGACGATGACGAGGAAATTGAAGAAACAATAATTGAGTCTACTGAAACAGAAATGGATACTAAAATTGTAGAAGTACAAGATGTGGTTGTTGAGGAAGTAGAAGAAGACATCGAGGTACCTTTCGCAGTTATTGAAAATGTACCTGTTTTTCCCGGTTGTGAGAATAAAAGTGGAAATGAGGCCAAAAAACAATGTATGTCTGAAAAGATAACTCAACATGTAAATAAAAACTTCAATACTGAGTTAGCTGGTGATTTGGGATTATCTGGTCGTCAAAGAATTAGTGTGATTTTTAAAATTGACAAAAACGGTAATATCACCGACGTTAAGTCAAGAGCTCCGCATCCCGGGTTAGAAAGAGAGGCAGCAAGAGTAATTAGTAAACTTCCTCAGATGCAACCCGGAAAACAGCGTGGTAAGTCTGTAACTGTACAATACTCTTTACCTATTATCTTCCAGGTTCAAGATTAAATTTTATTTAAAAGATAAATTAAAGGGTCGTTTTAAACGACCCTTTTTTATTTTGGTACGTTTGTTGGTATTGATTTAATAATCTATTAATCTTCAATATTATGATAACACCAAATTCCTCGAAAACCGCTAAATCATCTTCAAAAAAGAATGATTTAAATCTTAACAAAAGCAGTATAGTTTACTTCCAAATTGGATTGATAATTTGTTTACTAACGGCCTATTTTGCCTTTGAATTTTCATTAAGCTCAACTATTATTTCAGAAAATAATCTCGCTAAAGTAACCGATGACAATTTTGAATTACCAACCGAACCATTTAAAGTTTATATAGAGCCTATTGTAGAGGCTCCAAAACCCAAACCAAATAAATCCAGAGTTTTAACGACATCTGTGAATGCCATCGACGATACTGCTCAAGGAGAATCGGTAATTGAAAACCAACCTATAGATAATGGTGAAGAATTAAAACCCGGCGATATTCATGTTGTTTTACCTCCTGAGGATATGTCCATAATTATGGTTGAAAAAGTGCCGGTATTTCCGGGATGTGAGCACCTTCAAACCAATGAAGAACAACGAAAATGTTTGTCGGATAACATACATAAAATTATTCAAAAGAATTTCAACACCAATTTAGCTCAAGACTACGGATTAAACGGAAAACAAGTAATTGGTGTTCAATTTAAAATAGACAATAATGGTAATGTGGTTGAAATAGAAACAAGAGCACCACACCCGGCTTTAGAGAAAGAAACTATCAGGGTATTAAATAAAGTTCCAATGATGACTCCGGGAAAACACAACGGCAAACCGGTAAATGTTAAGTATGCCTTGCCAATTAAGTTTGTGATAAATTAGTTTGAATTGTAAAGCTTTAACAACTCAATTTTTCAAATTTATCTGTTAGAGTTTTGAAAAAATGGTATCTTTCAGCCGTTTTCAATGCTTGAGATAAATGACAAAGTATCTATTAGTTTCTTTAATGTTTTTTCAAAGTGTGCTTTTTGCCCAAAATATTGAAAGTTTAGAACAACCGCCGATTTTTGAAGCTTGTCAAAAAGTCGATTTTACGCAGTTAAAAAAATGCTTTAAGCAGCAATTACTTCAACAAATAAAAGAAAATTTTGTAGTACCTGAAGCTGTTCAACAAAATAATTACAAGGGAGACGTAAAAGTATTATTTGAAGTAGACAAAGAAGGCGCCTTTAAATTTATCTATGCAGATGCCATTTATGATGAATTAAAAACAGAAGCCAAAAGAGTATTTGAAAACCTGCCACCGGTTCAACCCGGGCGATATAACGGTAAACCAACATTTTATCAATATTCTATTGTTATTAATATACCTTTTGAAAATGAACTGCCATCACAAATTGCTGGAGGGGCTGAATTAACAAATGAAACTCAGGATATCAAACAATATTACAATATAAATCCTGAAAGCTTAAAGGAGTTTGAAGCAGTTAATGACAGCCTGGTACCGTATCAAAGTTTACAAACATCGAGTCAATTAAATATTCCTTTTACGCATAGTTATTACGCAAGGTTTGATGCTAATATGAACGCTATTGGCACCAATAGTCACACAGCTTCAAAACCATTTTTATTTGCCGATGTGCAGCCATATTACAATATCGAAGCCGAAAGAACGGCTTTGGCCAAAGAAAAATCAACATGGTTAGGGCGTAAATTCTGGAATGAAAATCTGGTACAAGTACAAGGTGAAGATTATTGGTTTACCATCGATCCAATTTTTGACTTACAAGTTGGCAAAGATACCGAAGCCGATTTTAGTTCTACCTTTAATAATACGCGCGGGCTCTTAATTCAAGGTGGTTTGGGTAAAAAGTTTAACTTTTATACCTCGGTTTTTGAAAGTCAAGGTCGGTTTGCACAATATTTTAATGAATACGCCGAAAGTTTGAGAGGTTTTGGTCCTGATCCGGCCATAATTCCCGGCAGAGGCATTGCCAAACGATTTAAAACTTCGGCCTATGATTATCCTGTTGCGGAGGCTTACTTGTCTTATTCGCCGGCTAATTTTTTGAATGTTCAGTTTGGATACGGGAAAAATTTTATAGGTGATGGCTACAGATCTTTATTGTTAAGCGATGTGTCTAGTCCACATCCGTTTTTAAAATTAAACACGTCCTTTTGGAAGATTAAATACACAAATACCTGGATGTGGTTAAACGATGTAAGGCCCGAAGTTGTAGTTGACGGTGCTTTTTTGGGAAAATATATGGCCAATCATTATTTAAGCTGGAATGTTTCAAAACGTCTTAATTTAGGTGTTTTTGAATCTGTAATCTGGGATAATAGCAATGGTAGAGGTTTTGACATTAACTATTTAAACCCAATAATTTTTTATCGAGCGATAGAGTTTGCCACCGGGCAAGCCGCAGGTAATGCTTTGATAGGACTTTCTGGTAAGTATAAGTTTAGTAATGCAGTAAATGCTTACGGACAGTTTATCTTAGATGAGTTTTCTTTAGACGATGTAACTGCAGGAAATCAAAGCTGGAAAAATAAATTTGGTTATCAGTTGGGTGTTAAATACTACAATGCTTTTAAGGTTGATAACCTGCTGCTTCAGTTTGAATTCAATCAGGTAAGACCTTACACATACTCTCATAACACCATTGTGCTCAACTATGCGCATAACAATCAACCCATGGCACATTTATGGGGCGCCAATTTTAGAGAAGCCATTTTAATAGGTAGGTATAATTATGAAAGATGGTTTGCCGATGTTAAATTTATTTTAGGTGAACGCGGCTTTGATTTTAATACAGACGATAATAATTTCAACTACGGAGGTAACATTTATAGAAGGGAACAAGAGCGTATTGGCGACACCAACATCAAAGTAGCACAAGGTAATACCACTTCAGTTTTTCATGGCGAGTTACAGGCAGGATATATTTTGAATCCGTCTAGTAACTTGAGACTTTTCACTAATATAAGTTATCGAAATTTTGATCCGCTTCAAGAAACAACTACCACATTAAGAAGCAACACCGTTTGGTTTACAGTTGGTCTAAGAACCGATTTATTTAATTGGCATATTGACTTTTAATTAACATTTTATAACATTGGTGAAAATCAATTTATGAAGTATCTTTGCACCTTTATTAAAAGCGTTAATTAATTGCATGTTGAGTACCGCAAAACACCCATTAACTTTAAGTAACATAGTTTCTGATTTCAAAGAAATCACAAAGATGAGATTGTCATTGAGTGTGGTTTTTTCGTCTGTGGCGGGTTATCTTTTAGGCGCTTATTCAATTGATATAACTACAATTATCCTGTTGTGTTTTGGCGGCTACTTTATGGTAGGCGCATCTAACGCCTATAATCAAATTATTGAACGAGATTTAGACGCGCTTATGAATCGCACTAAAAATCGTCCCATTCCTGCAGGTAGAATGCAAGTGTCTACTGCCTTTACTATTGCTGTTACATTTACGGTTTTAGGTATTATAGCTCTTTACATTATCAACCCAAGAACCGCCATGTATGGCGCAATTAGCATTTTTTTATATACCAGTGTTTACACACCCTTAAAAACCAAAACCCCATTTGCTGTATTTGTTGGTGCCATTCCGGGAGCTATTCCTTTTATGTTGGGTTGGGTTGCCGCAAGAGACCAGTTTGGTATTGAACCGGGAACTTTGTTTGCTTTACAATTTTTTTGGCAGTTTCCACACTTTTGGGCTATTGGTTGGTTACTTTATGACGATTATAAAAAAGGTGGATTTTTAATGTTACCAACCAAAAAGCAAGATAAAGGCACAGCTTTACAAATTATAGCCTATACCATCTGGACTATCATTGTCTCTGTTTTGCCTGCTTTTGGAATAACCGGCGATTTAAAACTCTCGATAGTAGCTGCTATTATTGTATTGGCACTTGGATTGGTAATGCTTTATTATGCATTTGAGTTGTTTAAAAAACGAAGCACTCAGGCAGCTAAACAATTAATGCTGTCTAGTGTTTTATACATTACATTATTACAAATAGTTTACGTTATAGACAAGTTTATATAGATATGGATTTAACTCAGGGAACAGACCAGGAAAAATTGGCCAGAGCAAAAAAAATGATGCTTTGGTTTGGCATTGTATCACTAATTATGTCATTTGCCGGCTGGACCAGCGCTTTTATAGTGAGTAGTACCAGAAAAGACTGGCTCTCTGATTTTGTTTTACCGCAACCATTTCTCATAAGTGTTTTCGTAATTATAGCCAGTAGTGTTACCATGATTCTTTCTAAGAAAGCACTTAAAGAAAATAAACTGCAACTGACTACTATTTTTCTTGTTATAACATTTGCGTTGGGGGTTTATTTTATAGTTAATCAGATTAGTGGTTTCGATGAAATTGTTTCTCAAGGGTATCACTTTACAGGTCCAACAAGTAATGTCACCATGTCTTACATTTTTTTAATCGCTTTTGTGCATGTATTGCACGTTGTAGTTGGGTTAATATGCTTATTGGTGGTATTAATTAATCAACTTAGAAAAAAATACAATCCACAAAATATGCTCGGTTTTGAACTTGCAGCAACTTTTTGGCACTTTGTGGATATTTTATGGGTGTATCTGTTTTTCTTTTTATATTTCTTTAAATAAATTAAATCCTTATTTTTGTCCAAAATTTAACCTAATCAATTTCTATGGATACTTCTATTGCAAGCACTGGTACGGCAGAAAAAACTTGGGGTGGCGGTAACGAGCCGTTTAAGGCAAGTTACGGCAAACTAATGATGTGGTTTTTTATTGTATCAGATGCCTTAACTTTTTCGGGCTTTTTGGCAGCCTATGGCTTTTCAAGATTTAAATTTATTGATTCATGGCCAATAGCCGATGAGGTATTCACCCACGTACCATTTTTACACGGACAAGAATTGCCAATGATTTATGTGGCGTTTATGACCTTTATTTTAATTATATCATCTGTAACCATGGTATTAGCCGTTGATGCAGGTCATAATATGAACAAATCAAAAGTTTCCATATATCTCTTTTTAACCATCATTTTTGGTGCGATATTCGTTGGCTCGCAAGCTTGGGAATGGGCAACCTTTATCAAAGGTGATTACGGAGCAGTGCAAACACAAGGTGGAAATATTCTTCAGTTTGGCGAATATGTAGAAAAAGATGGTGAACAAGTCTTTAAACGAGTGGCTATTGCCGACTTTACCCAAGCAGGTGAAAGAGTGCGCGTTCAAGATCAGAGAAAAACAGGTATTTGGTACAGATCAGAAGGTACGTTGCCAAACTACACGGTAGATGAGGTTTACAGCGGTTTGGAAGCCAACCCCAACATTTTGGTAAGAACTCAAATTATAAATGAAGAAGGCCACAAAACTATATTATCAAGAGAAGAGTCTTTAAAAGCTATTAAAGATAATGGCAAAGTTGTTGTTGAAGGCGCTAACTTAAGAGCTAATGAATACGGCACCGCCTTATTTGCCGATTTCTTTTTCTTTATCACCGGTTTTCACGGATTCCACGTTTTTTCGGGCGTGGTATTTAATATTATTATCTTTTTTAATGTGTTAATCGGTACATACGAGAGAAGAGGCAGCTACGAAATGGTTGAAAAGGTTGGACTTTACTGGCACTTTGTGGATTTAGTCTGGGTATTTGTATTTACATTCTTCTATTTGGTTTAATTCGAATTTATTTAAAAAATGGCACACGCACACAAATTAGAAATATTAAGAGGTCTTATAAAGTTTAAATCTAACACTCAAAAAATTTGGGGTGTTTTAATTTTACTTTCCATAGTAACTGCAGTTGAGGTGGTATTAGGTATTTACAAACCGGCATCACTTATGACGGTAGTGGGAGGCATGAAATTATTAAACTGGATATTCATCATCCTTACAATTGTAAAAGCATACTACATCACTTGGGATTTTATGCACATGCGCGATGAAACTGCCGGTTTAAGACGTGCGGTGGTCTGGACCGCAGTTTTCCTAATCTCCTACTTGATTTTTATTTTATTACAGGAAGGTGGCTATGTATTCGATGTCTATGATGAAGAATTCGTAAAACGAGACTTTTAAAAAAACATTTTGATTGTTAATCATTCATAAAATAGAGACGACTTAAGGTCGTCTTTTTTTAATTTTGCATCATCTATGAAAAATATCAAACGCAATATCACCCTGGGAGTGCTTTTCTTTTTGCCTGTGATGTTTTTGTTGTTTTTATATCCTTCAACTCATAATTATAATCCCTTAGAAATAGTAAACTTAAACGTTAAGGAGTTGAATGGATTTAGAAGTGATGACAATCAAATCATTCAGCTTAAGGATAAAATAACCGTTTTAACCTTTCTAGGAGCTAACCCAAGTGAAAGTATGATAGCAACTTTAAATCTTAAGGAGTTGGTTTACGACAAATTTAAAGGGTTTAAAAACTTTCAGGTGGTGGCTGTATTACCTAACCAGGCAAAAGACAAGTTAGAAGACATTAAAAATAACATATCGGCGTACGAAGAACTCAAACACTGGCATTATGTGTTGGGTACCGATGATCAAATCAATCAGCTGTTTGAAAGTTTAAAATCATCTGAGGCACTTGATGACTATATGGCTACACCATCGGCATTTATTATTGATAAAGATCTTAACCAACGCGGAAGAATTGACGATAGAGAAAAAAATGAGATTGCCAAAAGCATGGATCCATACAGCAAAGTAGAATACAATTGTTTAGAAGTGTCTCAAATAAAAAATAAAATGAGCGAAGATATGCGCATTTTGTTTACAGAATACAGACAAAAAAGAAAAGGTAATTTTGATTCTTCAATTAGAAGAGCAGACGACTTAAAAGAAAGCAATGAGTAAAAAACCAAACTATTCGTACATAGGAATAGCCTTTATTGTTCTTCTATTCGGTATAATTTTTATACCTAAAATAGTTGATCGCTTACAAAATAACGACATTAGTAGAGATGCCGAAAGTAGATCAACTAATCTTAAAGGAGCTACAGGAGAAAAATCTTCAGACCTCGCTTTTATTAACGTAGGTGAAGGCGCCAGAAAGGTACCCGATTTTAGTTTTGTGAATCAAAATGGAGACACCATTACCAACAAAGATTATTTGGGAAAGGTTTATGTAGTTGAATTTTTCTTTACAACATGTCCAACTATTTGCCCAAGAATGAACAGAAACTTGGTTGAAATTCAAAATCATTTTTCAGATTTTGAAAATTTTGGAGTGGCCTCGTTTACCATTAATCCTACTCACGACACACCTGAAGTTTTAAAAGCCTACGCGCAAAACTACGGAATGACCAATCCTAACTGGCATTTAATGACCGGGAATCAAGAAGATATTTATTCCCTAGCAAATAAGGGTTTTAATCTTTATGCTGCCGAAGACCGTGAAGTAGAAGGCGGCTTTGAACATTCAGGAAATTTTGCCTTAATTGATAAAAACGGGTTTATAAGATCTAGGTTAGACGATTTTAAAAATCCGATAATTTACTACAATGGCATATTAGCCGAAGACGAAACCGACGAAGATGGCATGACCCAACAAATCACCATTTTAAAAGAAGATATTGCTAAACTACTAAAAGAATGAGTACAGATATTAACTTACAAAACGAGAAAAAGTATAACAAATTAATTATAGCCTTATCGGTTATTATTCCAATAGCCGTTGCAGCGCTGTTTGGTATAAATTTGAGAAAGTTAGGATTTGATGTTCAACCTTTAACTTTTTTACCTCCAATTTATGCCGGTATTAACGCCATCACGGCAATTCTACTTGTGGTGTCGCTATGGGCAATAAAAAATCAAAAAAGAAACCTTCACGAAATACTTAACAAAACCGCTATTGGGTGCTCTGTTCTTTTTTTGGTGATGTATGTGGCTTATCATATGACCAGTGACAGTACACCATACGGTGGTGAAGGGTTTATTAGATATGTTTATTTTTTCATATTAATCACCCATATCGCATTGTCTATTGTTGTGATTCCTTTTGTTTTAATAACCTACGTTCGGGCTATTACCAATAATTTTGAGCGCCACAAAAAAATCGCAAAAATCACGTTTCCAATTTGGCTTTACGTTGCCGTAACAGGTGTGATTGTTTATTTGATGATTTCTCCATACTATGCCTAAAATTGTTCTCAAAATAGCGCTTTTCTTAATCATATTGCTTGCTTCTACAGCATCGCAAGCACAATGTGCTATGTGCCGTGCTGTTTTGGAAAGCGAAGCCGATACTTCTATAGCCGAAGGTGTTAATAATGGAATAGTATATCTTATGGCAATTCCCTACATATTGGTTGGGGGTATCGCTTTTTTCCTGTACAAAAAATACGCTAAAAGTTAAACATTTATTAAAGGTTTTAACCTTTTAGGCTTGTAAAAGTCTAAGTAATACAGAGTATTTGAACTCTTAACAGTTTGTTAGTATAAATAATCTGTGCTTTTGTTTAACATTGCGCCACATTTGGCCACTTACGTATGATACAAATTAAAGATTTACACAAGTCTTATAAAATGGGAAGCAATAGTCTTCACGTTTTAAAAGGCATTAATTTTAATGTTGAAGAAGGAGAACTTGTTTCTATTATGGGTTCTTCAGGTTCTGGAAAGTCTACACTTCTCAACATACTTGGTATGTTAGATGAGGCCGATGAAGGCTCCTACACTTTAGATGGTGTGCCAATAAAAAATTTAAACGAACGTGTTGCGGCAAAATACCGCAATAAGTTTCTTGGGTTTATATTTCAATCGTTCAACTTAATTAATTATAAATCTGCTTTAGATAACGTTGCTTTGCCATTATACTACCAAAAAATGCCGCGTAAAGAACGAATGGATCGTGCGTTTCATTATCTTGAAAAAGTAGGATTAGCAGAATGGTCTCACCATTTGCCAAGTGAGCTTTCCGGCGGACAAAAGCAGCGTGTTGCCATTGCAAGAGCATTGGCCAGTGACCCCAAGGTATTATTGGCAGACGAACCAACCGGCGCTTTAGATTCTAAAACTTCACACGAAGTAATGGAATTAATTCAAGGTATTAATGATGAAGGCAAAACCATACTTATTGTAACCCACGAGCCAGACATAGCGCAAATGACCAAGCGTATTGTAAATTTAAAAGACGGGATAATTATTGACGATCATAAAGTAGAACAAATTAGAGCCTCTCAATATGTTTGATATAGAACGTTGGCAGGAAGTCTTTGAGACACTAAGTAAAAATAAATTGAGAACAGCCTTAACTTGTATTTCGGTTGCTTCGGGAATTTTTATCTTGATAGTTTTACTCGGTTTTAGCTCTGGCATACAAAACGGCGTTAAAGATCAGTTTTCCAGTGATGCCACAAATAAATTGTCTATTAGAACAAGAAGTACTACAAAAGGTTACAAAGGCTTAAACCCGGGCAGAAATATTCAGCTTAAGATGGAAGACTTTATTGACGTATCCAGAAATTACGATGATTATCTCGAGTATCGATCAGGGAATTACTCTATATGGGGTAGCTTAATCAATTATAAAAATGAATCAGGAAATTTTCGTGTTCAAGGCGTTATGCCCGATTTTCAATTTATTGAAAATGCTGATATTTCAGAAGGAAGATTTTTAAATGAATCAGACATAAATGAAGCCAAAAAGGTAATTGTAGTTGGCAATAAAGTAAAAACTGAATTATTTAAAGGAAAAAGTCCTTTAGGCGAATATGTGTCCATTTACGGTATTCAATTTAAAGTTATTGGCGTGTTTTTTGATCCCGGAGGCGAAAGAGAAGAAAGTAATGTTTATATACCGGTAACTTCAGCGCAAAAAGCTTTTAATGGTGGTGATCGGGTAAGAGACATGGCATTTACAGTGCCAATGTCAGGTAGTTTAAATGAAGCTTTAGAATTATCTGAAGATCTGGTAGCAGGTATTGAATACGATTTAAAACAAAAGTATATTATCGCCCCGGATGATATAGCGGCCATAAGGGTTGACAATACTCTAGAAGAGGCCAAAAAAATCTACTCATTGGTTGATATCATTAGAGCAGTATTTTGGTTTGTTGGAATCGGTACCATAATCGCCGGTGTTGTGGGTGTGGGAAATATCATGATTATTATAGTAAAAGAACGTACTAAGGAAATTGGAATCAGAAAAGCGCTCGGCGCTCAACCTCTTTCTATCATCGGAATGATTCTACAAGAATCTATTTTCGTTACGATGTTCTCGGGTTTATTTGGATTAATTGCCGGTTTGGGGTTGTTAGAATTAGTTGGACCAACCATTGATAACGATTTTATAAAATATCCTCAGGTAGATTTTAATACAGCATTAACCACTGTTTTCATATTGGTAATTGCGGGCACCTTTGCAGGGTTTCTTCCGGCCTATCGAGCAGCCAAAATCAAACCAATTATAGCACTTAGAGACGAATAATATGTTTAGTAAAGATCGTTGGGACGAAATATTAGAAGCATTAACAGCCAATAAGTTTAGAACATTCTTAACGGCTTTCGGTGTGTTTTGGGGTATCACTATTTTAGTGTTGCTTCTTGCCCTGACCAATGGCTTAAAAAATGGGGTGACTTCTAGTTTTAGCAATTTTGCCACTAACTCTATGTTTACCTGGGTGCAACGTACCTCAATACCTTACAAAGGCTTGCCGAGAGGAAGAAGATTTAACTATAAAACCGATGATGTTGTAGCGCTGAAACAAGAATTCCCGCAATTGAAATATGTATCGCCTCGTAATTCATTGGGCGGCTATCAAGGTGCCAGTAACGTGATTAGAGGTACTAAAACCGGGGCTTTTCAAATTTATGGTGATTATCCTGAATTTATCAAACAAAAGCCTATGGATATTCTCGAAGGGCGTTTTATTAGCCAGTCTGATATTGACAACGACAGAAAAATTTGCGTCATCGGTCCTGATGTGGTTGCCGGTTTGTACGATAAAGGCGAACCTGTTATAGGATCTTATATTAAGATAAATGGGGTTAATTTTATGGTAACCGGGACTTTTAAAATTACTAATAGTCAAGGCGATTCAGAAGAAGAAGCTAATACCGTATTTATTCCATTTACAACCTTTGGAAAAGCTTTTAATCGTGGTGATAACGTGGGATGGATGGCCATAACCGCCTATGACCAATTTAGTATTACCGATGTAAAAGAGCAAGTTTTCGATTTTTTAAAAACAAGACACAGAGTACACCCTGACGATGAAAGAGCCTTTGGCCATAGAGATTTGGCCGAGCAATTTGAAAGAGTAAATGGACTTTTCAATATACTTACAGTGGTAGGATTTTTTGTTGGTGCCCTTATTTTAATGTCGGGTATCATCGGCATTAGTAATATCATGCTAATTGTTGTAAAAGAACGCACCAAAGAAATTGGCGTTAGGCGCGCATTAGGAGCAACTCCGTGGGATATCAAATCGCAGGTACTTCAGGAAAGTTTAGTATTAACTTTATTGGCTGGTATGGTAGGGGTTGCTTTTTCGGCCGGTGCCATATATTTAATGAATTATGCCATTGAAATCAACGGTCCAATTGAAAACTTTGTAAATCCAAGTGTAGGTATGCCTGTTGTGTTTGCCGCACTGAGTATTTTAATAGTTTCAGGCTTGTTGGCAGGACTGATACCCGCCAATATCGCCACTAAAATGAAACCTGTTGATGCCCTTAGAACCGAATAATCAAATTTAGAAATAAACAAAATAAGACCTTAATATTCATTTAAAATGAAAAGAACAACCACCGTTATAGTATTAGTTATCATTGTGCTGTCATTTGCAACAGCTTTGATTTATTTATGGAAAAAAAACCAGGAAGATCCTGTAACTTATACAACAGATACCGCATTAAATAAAAGTATAGTAGTAAAAACTATGGCAACCGGCAGTATTGTGCCAAAAGAAGAGGTGTTGATAAAGCCAAATATTTCAGGTGTTGTTGAAGAAGTGTTTATTCAGGCAGGGGAGTTTGTAAATTCAGGTGATTTAATTGCCAAGATTAGAGTAATTCCAAACGTTTCAACTTTAACAAGTGCAAAGAATAATATTGCCTCTAACCAAACATCGCTTGAAACCGCCCAAATTAATTTTCAAAACCAGGAAGCTATTTATAGCAGACAAAAATCTCTATTTGAAAAGGGTGTTATTTCTGCCAATGATTTTGACTTAATTAATAACAACTACCTTCAGGCAAAGCAAGCAGTTGAACAGGCCAGAATTTCGCTAAACGCTGCCAGACAAAATTACGATATTATTAAAACCGGTACAACATCGGGATTGGGTAATGCAGCACAAACACTTGTAAGAGCAACTGTTTCAGGAATGGTACTCGATGTGCCAATTAAAGAAGGTAATCAAGTTATTGAAGCCAATAATTTTAACGAAGGTACTTCTATTGCTTCAATTGCCGATATTCAAAAAATGATTTTTGAAGGTAAAATAGATGAAAGCGAAGTTGGTAAAATAAAAGAAGGTTTGCCGCTCGAAATTACTATTGGAGCTATAGACAACCAAAAATTTGAAGCTGTGTTAGATTACATTGCGCCAAAAGGGATTGTTGAAAATGGCGCCATTCAATTTGATATTAAAGGAACCTTAAAAAATTTGGATGAAACCACCTTTATAAGGGCTGGATTATCGGCCAATGCCTCAATTATATTAGACAAAGCCGAAAATGTAATGGCCATTAAAGAAGCTTTGGTGCAATACGACTCACAAACAAAAAAGCCATTTGTAGAAGTTGAAATTGGTAATCAAAAATTTGAACGTCGTGATGTGAAATTAGGTCTCAGTGACGGAATTTTTGTTCAGGTTTTAGAAGGTGTTTCAGAATCAGACAAGATCAAAGTTTGGAATCAGCTTCAAGGTCCACCAGCTTACGCCGGCAGAAATTAAACTTTTTTTGTAACAATTTTATATAATTTAAGTCTTACAGTTGAACTATGAGAAATACCATCGTCATTATAATAGCCTTTGTCTTTGTGTCTGGATTTGCACAAGAAAAAAAGTGGACGCTCAAAGAGTGTATTGAATATGCCTATAAAAACAATATTTCTGTTGAGCAGTCGCTTTTAGATGTAGATCAGTCTAATGTTGATAAAACGCAGGCAATAGCTAATTTTTTACCGTCTTTAAATGCCAATGCAAGTTTTAATATCAATACAGGTGCTAACATTAACCCTGCAACTAACCAGTTTGAAAATACTGTGTTTAGATCTGCTTCAGGTGGTGCCAACTCAGGGTTAAACTTGTTTTCAGGATTACAGAACTGGCGTAATTTGCAAAGAGCGAAATTAAATATAACAGCTGCCCGTTACAGATTAGATAAAATGAAAGATGATATTTCACTCTTGATAGCAAATTCATTTTTATCAATTCTTTCAAATAAAGAGCAATTAAAAGTTATTCAGGGCCAATTTGAAGTTACTCAGGAAAACATTAAAAACACCAAAGAACTTGTTGATGGCGGAGTATTACCTGAAGGAGATTTACTAGAGATTTTAGCAACAAGCGCGAGCCAGGAACAACAAATGATTGCTGCTGAAAATAATTTAATTATTTCAAAAATTGGTTTAGCTCAATTACTTCAGCTTAGAAATTATGAGACCTTCGATATAGCCGACGAAAACTTTGAATTAATTTCAGAAGCAATTTTGGAAGAAAAACCGGCTTCAATTTTTGAAAAAGCCAAAGACGAATTAAACGATGTTAAAATAGCAAGTGCCAATTTAGAAATTGCAGAAAAAGATTTACAATTGGCTAAAGGTAATTATTTTCCAACGGTAACAGCTTTTATGGGCTACAATGCTCGTTGGGCAAGTACACAAAGAAATCCTTTTACTGGAGAACAGATTAGTTTTGCAGATCAGTTATGGTTATTTGATGGTACAGCGATAGGATTTCAGTTAAACATCCCGATTTTTAATAGACTTAATGTTAGAAGCAATGTTCAGCGAAACAAAATAAACGTAGAGCGATCGAGACTTCAATTAGAACAAGTAAGTTTAGATTTAGAATCTAACGTTTATCAGGCCTATAATGATGCTAAAAATTCAAAGAAATTTTACCAGGCAGCCGTTAAAACTGCCGAAGCACGACGTTTAGCTTTTGAATATGCTAAAGAGCGTTATGATGTTGGCCTATCTAATGCCTTCGATTATAATCAAAGTAGAATAGCTTACGAAAATGCTCAATCTGATATTGTTAGAACAAAATTTAATTATATATTCAGTTTAAAAGTACTTGAATTCTATTTCGGAGTAGATTTAGCTGGCTTATATTAATTATAACTTCAGTCAATTAAAATAACTTAACAGTGAAACGCAAAAAACTCATCATCATTATTGTAATTGCCTTGGTGCTTATCGCTGCTTTAATCGGCGGTAAAAAAGCGGGCTGGTTTGGTAATAAAGAAGACTTTAAAGAGGTTGAATTAAAGGTAATTGAGCCTGTAAATGTTTTCGAGAAAGTCTCAGCCACAGGTAAAATTCAACCTTCAACAGAGGTGAAAATATCAAGTGAAGTTTCAGGAGAAATCATTGAGCTTCCTTTTAAAGAAGGAGATAGAGTTACTAAAGGAGATTTATTGGTTAAGGTAAATCCAGATTTAATTCAATCAGCGCTTAACAGAGCTCAAGCCAGTTATCAAAACGTACAGGCCAATTTAAATCAGGCCGAAGCCACCTTAAAAGAAGCAACTTTTAATTACGAACGCAATAAGAGTTTATTTGAGCGCGGCGTAATTTCTAAAGCCGACTGGGACAGAGCCGTTGCCAATTACGAAGGGGCTTTAGCTGCAAAGCAATCTGCTTATTATGGTGTTCAAAGTGCCGGCGCCACCGTAAATGAAGCGCGTGATAATTTATTAAGAACCACTATTTATTCACCTATAGATGGTACCATTTCACTCTTAAGTGTTGAATTAGGTGAGAGAGTTGTAGGAACTCAGCAAATGGCAGGAACCGAAATTTTGAGAGTTGCTAATTTAAACACCATGGAAGTACTCATGGATGTTAATGAGAATGACATTGTGAAAGTAAAAATTGGTGACACCTCGATAGTAGAGGTAGACGCTTATCCAAAGCGCGAATTTAGTGGCGTGGTTACCGAAATTGCCAACTCAGCACAGGGAAATCTTACAGCCGATCAGGTTACAAATTTTAAAGTTAAGGTTAGAATTTTAGAATCGTCTTATCAAGATTTGTTAGAAGGTAAAAATGAAGGCTATTCTCCATTTCGTCCAGGAATGACAGCAACGGTTGATGTTATTACCAAAAAGAGATTTAATGTTTTGGCAGTTCCAATTAGTTCTGTTGTTATCAAAACCGATACCACAAGCACCAAAAAAACAGCTGCAGAGAAATTTAAGAAAGTTAAACTTTCGGGAGAAGATGAAAAATTTGAGTGTGTTTTTGTAAAAGATGGTGATGTGGCTAAATTAAGAGTTATTACTACAGGAATCCAGGATAACGCTAATATTGAGATAACTTCGGGTTTAAGCGAAAATGAGACCGTTATTATTGGTCCTTACAACTTAGTGTCCAAAACCTTGGAAACAGGCGATAAAGTCTCTGAGAAAAAAGAGGTAGATAAAAAGCCACGATAGTTTTGACCTATATATTATTAATAGAAACATCAACAACCAATTGTTCGGTAGCCTTATCAAAAAATGATAAGGTTATTGCGTTAAAAGAGTATAATGATAGTAATTACTCGCATTCAGAATTGTTACACAATTATATTCTTGAAGTAATTACCGAGGCTCAAATACAATTAGAAGACCTTTCTGCGGTGGCAATAAGCAAAGGTCCGGGATCTTATACGGGACTGCGTATTGGTGTTTCGGCGGCTAAAGGCTTATGTTATGCCTTAAACATCCCTCTTATATCAATAAACACATTAGAAAGTTTAGCACATCAAACAACAATAAAAGACGGTTTTATTGTGCCTGTTTTAGATGCAAGACGAATGGAAGTTTATAGTGCTGTATTTAATCAAAAATACCAAATGGTTGAAGGAGTAAAAGCTCAAGTAATAACTCCTGATAGTTTTAATAGTTTATTGTCTGAAAACACTGCATATTTTCTTGGAAGCGGCGCTAATAAAATCGCTACAGTTGTTAATCACCAAAATGCCCATTTCATTTTGGATCAACTACCATCTGCAAAACAAATGGCAAAGTTGGCTTATCAAAAATATAAAATAGGCAACACCGAAGATGTTGCCTATTTTGAACCTTTTTATTTAAAAGATTTTATGGTAACCAAACCAAAAGCCTAACCTTTCTTTTGTATTTCAACCTGATGCGGATATGGAATTTCAATTCCGGCCATATCAAGTGCTATTTTTGTATTTTCAATAACGTCGAAATAAACAGTCCAATAATCTGCAGTTTTACACCAAGGTCTTACAGCAAAATTAACCGAACTATCTGCCAGTTCTAATACGTTTACCGTTGGCTCCGGGCTTTCGATAACCATTGGATGCGATTTAATAACATTCATTAAGACTTCTTTTGTTTTTTTGATATCAGAGTCGTAATGTACTCCAAAAACTAGATCAACACGTCGTGTCCCGGTTACAGAGTAATTAACAATATTACCATTAGAGAGCGTTCCATTAGGAATAATAATTTCTTTGTTAGACAAGCCTGTTAGCTTGGTTGTAAATATTTCAATTTCTTTAACAACCCCCATTTCTCCTTGCGCTTCGATTAGGTCACCAATTTTAAATGGCTTAAAAATCATAATTAAAACACCACCGGCAAAATTGGCCAGAGAACCTTGGAGTGCTAAACCTACAGCCAAACCGGCTGCGGCTAATATTGCTGCGAAAGAAGTGGTTTCAATGCCAACAATACCTAAAATAACAATGATGAGTACAATTTTTAAAGTCCAATTAAGCAGATTTACTAAAAACTTTTTCAAACTCTCTTCATAAGAGGCCTTTTCCATAAAGCGTTTCAAGCTTTTTAAAGTAATCTTAATAATCCACCCACCAATAATGTAGATAAGAATCGCCCCAATAATTCTGGGGCCAAAATCTAGAATGAGTTCATAGGCTTTGTCAATCCATACTTGTAAATCCATATTTTTTCTGTTTTAAATAAAAACGCTATTAATTTATTAACTAATAGCGTTTTAAAAAATTTATAGTTTTACAATTTTACAAACTTCCTATAAAATTTGCAACTTTAATAAGATCTTCTTCTTTTTTAGTTTTCAATTTGTTTTTCTTAACGAAAGTCATAATTTCTTTACTTTGTTCCGGAAAAGCCTTAGCAATATCTTTATCTTTTGAAGGCAGGTATACAACTCTACCAGATTTCAATTTGATGTAATAATTATCATCTTCTTTTCTAAATTTAGCAGGCTTATCTTGATCATAGGATGAGCTCGCGGCTACTTTGTCGTAATACTTTACGATTTCCTCTTTTAGTACAGTCACATCATTTTCTTCTGACATCACAACCAAAAAACCTCTTTTAGTTATTCCCCTATTACTTTCATAGTTGAAAGTTTTGTATAATTTGTTTTCATTTATAAAAAATACTTCGTAATCATTATTAGATATGTCCAACGCGATTGGATCTCTACCAGCAGCAACGAGAATTTCCATTTCGTTTATGTAGGCATTATATCGGCCACTGTAGATTTTATTATCAGCTCCATTTATTCTTACCTGCTGGTAGTCCTCATTAACATAAGGGCTGCCCATTACATTAGGCATTGCTCTTGAGATGTTTTTTGGTGAGAAGCCTACTTCAGATGCAAAATCTAATTGTTGTGCTTGACCTACAAAAGGAATTAAAATTAAAATTAAAATGAAAAATTTGATAGCAAATTGTTTTGTCATAATACAAGTTTTTGTTTTAAGGTTGTTTCTAAAAGTGTGCCAAATTCAACAAAATCTAAGCAATAAAAAATTTTAATTTGTTAATTATGATAAATTTAACCGTTTAAAGCTTCAACTGTTAAATTTTGGTTGTTAAGCATCTCTTTTAACATGGTTTCAATACCATTTTTTAAGGTGAAGGTTGAAGATGGGCAACCACTGCAAGCTCCTTGAAGTAAAACACTTACTTTATGGGTTTCGGAGTTATAAGATTTAAATTCTATGTTGCCGCCATCGCTGGCAACAGCAGGTTTTACATACTCTTCAAGAATTTTTATTATTTCTTTCGATGTGATATCAAGATTAATGTTTTCAACAGTTGTTTTTTGTTCTTTTTCTTCTAGTTGAGAAAGTGCCTCATCTTCTAATACTCTTTTGCCTGATTCAATATAATTTCTTATAAATTCTCTTAATTCTATGGTAATATCATTCCAGTCTGCAATATCATACTTACTAATAGCAATAAAGTTATCCTCAAAAAATAAGCTTTTAACAAATGGAAATTGGAAAAGATCCATGGCTAATGGCGAATATTTAGATTCGTCAATATTGTTGAATTCCATGGCTACAGGCACCAGTTTTTTGTTGGCAACAAATTTTAAAACTCCCGGGTTTGGAGTACTTTCTGCATAAACTGTTACTGCTGTCTTTTTAACAATAGTTTTTTCGTCAATAATCGGCTGTCCACTTTTGATATAAGCGGCAATTTGATTAGCAACTTCTTCTTGCACGTCTTTCCATTCAACAATGTCATAACGTTCAATGGCTATAAAATTTGACGAAATAAAAACCTTTTTAACAAAGGGTAAGTAGAATAACTGTTGAGATAATGGAGAGTTTTTGGCTTCATCTATATTGTTAAATTGAAAACTTCCTGCATTGACTAAAAACTGCTCGGTTTCAAATTTTAAAATTGTTTCTCTATTAGTAGGTTTTATTGTGATGCTCATGGCAATTTTTTTGCAAAAATAAATAAATCAGGCTCTAAATAGGATTAAATTTTGAGTCATTTAACGTTTTTAATGCCAGAGATAATATTGCATAAATATTTATTCCTAAAAGTCCCTATAATTTATATGCTTTTTATTAAATTGAAGTATAAATAATAAATCAATATATATGAAGTTTATTCCATATACCATGATGACTGATAACATCCTTGCATATTTCGTCGAAATTTATAAATAGTTCATAATATTTGAGTCATTGTACAATTAAACAACATAACAAGCTCAAAAATTTATATATTTGACCGTTATGGCAAATGCCTTTAGCGTGATGGTCTTAACCATAATTATTGGTTTAGATGCAGAATATTTAATTTATGTCAACGAAAGATTGTCATTGGGTGCCAGATACCATTTTACAGCACTGATGATTAAAAGGAGTTTAGAACTCATTTTACTTTGAAAAGATAAAAACTTATGAATTTAAAAACCTATCTAAAAGTTATGTTGTTGTTATT
This sequence comes from Paucihalobacter ruber, assembly GCF_006494535.1. Taxonomy (GTDB): domain Bacteria; phylum Bacteroidota; class Bacteroidia; order Flavobacteriales; family Flavobacteriaceae; genus Paucihalobacter; species Paucihalobacter ruber. Next base: position 591,571 of record NZ_VHIQ01000001.1, on the reverse strand, counting down.
ATCTATAACAACTATGAATGCCCAAGAAGGTCTACCTATTTATTCCGATTATTTAACCGATAATTATTACCTGATTCACCCGTCTATGGCAGGTGTGGCAAATTGTGCCAAAGTAAGACTTACAGCGCGTCAACAATGGTTCGGTTCAGACAACGCTCCGAGATTGGGAACGCTCAGTGTCAATGGTAGGTTGGGAGATGGTCCGTCGGCTCTTGGAGGGATTATTTATAGCGACAGAAACGGATTTCACTCGCAAGTTGGCGCCTATGCTACCTATGCACATCATATTATGTTTTCCCGAAATGAAATTGATCTAAACATGTTGTCATTCGGACTAAGTGCCGGTTTTATTCAATACAAATTAGATGAGACATCATTTTTATCTCAAGGATTTGACCCTATTATTGCCGGTATAGAACAAAGTGCTACTAACTTTAATATAGATTTTGGTTTTTCCTATCACTTCCTAAATTTTTATGCGCATGCCACGGTGAAAAATGTACTCAATAACGAAGGCATTAATTTTAATGAACAGGGATTGAGTTTTGATAACCTAAGAACTTATTTATTGTCGGTTGGTAATACATTCAGCAAGTATGGAAGTGACTGGAGTTACGAACCTTCAATTATGTTTATGTATCGAGATGCTACTCAAGAATCTTCAATCGATATCAACGGAAAGGTTTACAAACAAATGGATTTTGGAAGACTTTGGGGCGGTTTATCTTACAGAAGAAGTTTTGATGGTGCTCAACTTTTGGACGGTTCAGGTGTGAGTAATCAAAGACTTCAGTATGTAACCCCTTTTATTGGTGTTGATTATAACAACTTTGTGTTTGCCTATACTTATAGTTATCAGGCAAATTCAGTGGTCTTCAATAATGGGGGATTTCATCAAATAACTTTGGGTTACAATTTTAACTGCCGAAGAGAAAAATACGATTGTAATTGTCCGGCGGTAAATTAATGTCATCATATCATTATGCCAATCATTAAGTCAGTTAGGGGAATAGCTCCGGAAATTCCGGATGATTGTTATATAGCCGAAAATGCAACAATTGTTGGAGAGGTTATCATGGGTGCTAATTGTAGTATTTGGTTCAATGCCGTAATACGTGGCGATGTTCACTATATAAAAATAGGCAATAAGGTTAATATTCAAGACGGTGCTGTAATTCATGCAACCTACCAAAAAGCACCAACAACCATAGGGAATAATGTTTCAATAGGTCATAATGCCATTGTACATGGTTGCACCATCCATGATAATGTGTTAATTGGGATGGGAAGTATTGTTATGGATCATTGTGTGATTGAAAGTAACAGTATTATTGCCGCGGGCGCTGTTGTAACACAAAATACAAGAGTGGAAACCGGTAGTATCTATGCCGGTGTGCCTGCTAAAAAAGTAAAAGATATCAGCCAGGAATTAATTAGTGGAGAGATCAACAGAATAGCCGAAAATTATATAAAATATGCCTCTTGGTTTAAAGAGTAGTTAGATTATTAGGCATAATCATTTATGATGCACTTCACATGAGTTATAAGTTCCTCGGTGTTTTTAAATGTTTTAAATGCTTGGTGTGAAATTACAGTTTCAAAACTTTGATTGTCATACCTCAAGGCAACCGGATAAATGTAGTTTTGTTTACCGAATTTAGCTTCAAATTCGTCAATATGATAGAATCTGATTTCAAATTTAGATTTTTCCTTAAATTCTTTCCAAACAGCTTTTTCAGTGAAATTACCATAAGTTAGTGCGCATAAATCGCATTGGTAAGTTGACGGACTCAACATTTTATGTAAACTATCTAAAACGGCATTTTTAAGCCCGGATTTTGCGTTATAAACCATCATTAGCTCCATAATAGATTGGTTGTGATTTTGTCGCTAACCTTACTAAAAATCTTTATAGGCAACACTATATTTATTTTCTAAAATTTGTTTTAACACAGCGGGATTGGTATTGGTATAAAATGAAATGTTTGGTTGTTCCTCACCTGTATTTAAAAGTTGATTCTGAATCAGAATATTTTTAGTCTGTCTGGCCACAGCCTCACCTGAATCTATAATCTTTACATTTTCCGGTAACAATTCTTTAAACAGAGGTATTAGGTAGGGGTAGTGCGTACAACCTAAGACAAGATGGTCAATATTAGCTAAAATCATAGGTTGAAGATATGTTTTTAATAGATTGCGCATATCTTCAGAATATAACTTACCACTTTCAATAAGTTCAACAATACCGGTTCCGGTTTGTTCAACTACTTTAATGTTGTTGCTGTAAAGATTAGTGGTTTTGTGAAATAAATCACTCGCCAAGGTACCTTTGGTTGCTAAAATACCAATAGAGCCGGTCTTGGATTGAAGGGCAGCCGGTTTAATTGCGGGTTCGATACCAATAAAAGGTAAATTAAAGTTAGATCTTAAATAACCAATGGCATTAGTAGTGGCTGTATTACAAGCAACTACAATTAGCTTGCAGTTCATTGAAATTAAAAAACGGGTATTTTTTTCGCTTAAGTTTTTAATTTCTTCCGCTGATTTGTTGCCATAAGGCGCATTAAAACTATCTGCCAAATAAATAATGGATTCATTAGGTAATAATTGGTGGATTTCTTTAAAAACAGAAGTACCACCAACGCCAGAATCGAATATACCTATGGGTTGACTTTGCATGGTATAAAAATAAACAAGCCGCTTTAAAAAAAGCGGCTTGATCAGTTATTTGTTTTGTAAAATTTTAAAGACCTAACTCTTTCTTAACATCTCCCATTAAATCATAACCATCTGCAACAAGAACAATACCGTTGTTTGGAGTAGATTGTAAAACATACTCGATACCCTTAGCTTTGGCAACTTTAGAAATGGCTGCCTGTACTTTTTCTGCAATTGGCTTTAACAATTCAAATTGCTTTTTTTGAAGGTCTTCTTGAGCCTGGCCTTGGTACTCTCTAATGCTTCTTTGCATGGTTTCAACTTCTTGCATTCTTTTGGCGTTTTCATCGTCTGTTTGAGAAGCGGCCTCAGCATCATAACGCTTAATTTTGTTTTGATACTCTGTGATCATACCTTCAATTTCAGTCTGGTATGTTTTTTCAAGCTTTTCAATTTCGGCTTGAGCAGCTTTGGTTGCAGGCATTTCTCCAATTAAGGCCTGCGAATCTATGTGTGCAATTTTACTTTGAGCGTTACTAAAGGTATTAGCTGCAAAAAATACGACTGCTGCAAATAAAAAGGTTGTAATTTGTTTCATGTGTTTAAATATTATAATTGTATTAATTAATTTTTACTAGTTATTGTTTTTGGTGGTATCTGTTTTTTTCTCTGCTTCTTGTTGTTCTCTTTGTTTTTTACGTTCTTCTAATATTTTTTGTTTGCGTTCTTCTAATTCTTTTCGTCGTTGTTCTCTTTCTTCAATTTTTTTCTGTCTTTCAGCCTCCATTTTTTCCTGAGCTGTCATTGGTTTTTCGGCTTTTGTAGAGTCTGATGCTTTTTCGTTTTTCTCTTCAGTTTTTGAATCAGACTCTTGTTTTTTAGGATTTAGAACTGCTTGTCTCTTTTCTTCACGCTCTTTTAGTTTTCTCTGGCGTTCTTCTTCCATGAGTTGCTGAGGTGTTTTAGTCTCTTCGACAGCGGTGCTATCTGTTTTTTCTTCACCTTTAACTTCAGAATCTTCTTTTAAAGCAGGAGGATTAGTGCCTTGTTTCACTTCTACCGCTTTTTGACGCAACGCTTCACGTTCCTTTAACTTTTGCGCACGTTGCTCTTCCATTAATTCTTTTGCAGATTTCTCTGTACTTTCTTCTTTTTTATTTACTGTTTCGCTCGCGTCTCCCGATTTATTACCAGATTTAGCTTCTCTGGCTTTGGCACGTTCTTCTAAAATTTGCTGTCTTCTGGCTTCTGCCGCTGCCTTGGCCGCTTCTCTTTCTTCCAATTGCTGTTGTCTGCGAGCTTCAATTTCTTTTTCTCTTGCTGCTTTTTTCTCGGCTAAAGCAAGTTCACGTTCTTCTTTTGCAGTGTTAATTTCAGGAACCAGTTCTTCATCTTCAGCCGCACGTCTTTCTTCTTTGGTTTGCGCTTGCTTTCTTGTTGCCGAACGCGTAATACTTCTCAAAACAAATTCGCTTACATCGTATTGTTTTGCGGAGAATAGCATGGTTAAATCGGCCGATTTATCAAAAATAAAATCATAGTTTCTGGATTCTGCAATCTCTTGAACAGTAGCAAAAATTTGATCTTGAATGGGTTGAACCAATTGATTTTTTTGTGCAATATAATCACCTTCAGGGCCAAATCGTTTTTGTTGGTAATCTAAAACTTCATTTTCTTCTATCTGAATATCTTCTAAGCGCTCTTCATATAACTCTTTTGTTAGAAGAATTCGTTCAGCTTCAAGCTCCTGCTTTTTTGTAGCAATCACACTTAACTTTTTATCGATTTCAGATTTCCATTCTTGAACTTTTTTATCTAACTGTGCATTTGCTTCCTGATATTCAGGTACATTTTGTAAGATGTATTCTGTATCGATGTAGGCAATTCTAATACCTCTTTGTGCGTGCAGAGTGAGATTAACAAAAAAAACGAAAATCAATATATAAAGAACTTTGTATTTCATGCGTTCATTTGATTTAAATTAAGTCGATATATTTTTCAAATTAACGAAATATATTCTGAAAAATTTTAACCTACTCATGAATTACCAAAATCATCTTTAGAAAATATCGTGCCAAACTTAAAATTGTTGTCCAATAATGAAGTGTGTTTCCCATCCGTTTTTAACTGTTTGGCCCGGTAATGGGTCAAAGCCGTGACCAAAATCAATGCCCAACAAGCCAAATGCAGGCATAAATATTCTCACACCAAAACCGGCAGAACGATTCATATTAAACGGATTGTATTCTCTAAAACTATTAAACGACGCACCTGCTTCTAAGAAGCCTAATGCAAATATCTTTGCACCGGCTCCCAAAGTGATGGGATGTCGAAGCTCAATTGAAAATTTGTTGTAAATCGCACCACCGTCTACACTTGAAAGTGATTGGTTTGGATAACCTCTTAGCTGTACTACCTCTCGGCCATCAAGAGCGAAGTTTCCTAATCCGTCACCACCAAGAAAGAATCTTTCAAACGGAATGATACCTCTGTCGTTGTTATAGGCACCTAAAAATCCGAATTCAACGTTAGACCTTAAAACAAACTTTTTAAATAAAGTGGTGTAATTATCACCTCTTAATTTAATTTTATAAAATTCTAACCAACTAAAACGCTCTTGGTCTATTTCACCAATTCTGGCAAAATCTGAAGGATCATTTGGGTTCAGACTTTCTCTTTCTTCGCTCAGTGCCTTGTAATCTACATTATTAAATAGAGAATATGGTAGAGACAACTTGGCCGAAACAATAAAGTTAGAACCACCGGTTGGGAATATAGGATCTGTATAAGTGTTATTTCTGGCTAATGCTACCGTATATGAAAGGTTGTTGGCATAACCGTCACCAAAGGTAAATAAACCTGTGTTATAATTATTGAGGTTGTAGTGCTGTAAACCTATAGATTGAGATAAAGTGAAATAGTCGTCGGGTATTGATAATCTTCTTGCTAGCCCCACAGAAATACCAGAAATATTAAAGCTTCTGCTTCGGTCTGCTCTAAATGTTTGTTGATCAAACAAGAATTGTTTGGTTTGCGATAACGACACAGAAAACTGCTGTGGTCTTTTGCCGCCCAACCAAGGTTCCATGAAGTTTAAACTATAAGTTTGAAAGAACTGGCTGGCCTGTAATCTTAATGCTAATGTTTGTCCATCTCCACGAGGTACAGGTTTGTAAGCGTCTTTCTTTAAAATATCTTTAATTGCAAAGTTATTAAATGAAAGCCCCAAAGTACCTATAAATCCACCACCGCCATAGCCACCTTGCAATTCTATTTGACTCGAGCCTTGTTCAACAACTGAGTATTCAATATCCAAGGTGCCGGCATTGGGATCTGGGTTTTTAATATTTGGTGCTATTTGCTGTGCATCAAAAAAGCCTAATTGACCTAATTCCCTTATGGTTCGTACTATATTAGATTTACTGTAAAGCTGTCCCGGTCTGGTTCGAAGTTCTCGGTAAATTACGCGGTCGTTAGTGATATCGTTGCCAACAACGGTAACTTTATTAAGATAGGCCGGTTTACCTTCGGTAATTCTAATTTCCATATCAATCACATTGCCGTCGGCACTGGTTTCAACAGGATTGATGGAAGAAAATAAATATCCTGAATCCTGATATCGATTTACAAGGTTATCTCCATCTGGTTTTGTATTGTCTTCAATGCGTTTGGCCAATTCAACACCGTTATAAGTTGAGCCTTCCTCAATTCTTAAAACAGATCTTAATTGGGCATCTGAGTAAACTGTATTACCTACAAAGGTAATTTTACCAAAGGTGTACAAAGAACCTTCATTAATATTTAACTTAAGCGCTATGGTATTGTCATCGTTTTTGATAAGGGTATCTGATACGACTCTGGCGTCTCGATACCCATTTTCTTTATAAAAATCGATTAGCGACGTGAGATCTTCTTTGTAATCTTCAACAATGTATTTAGAGCGTTTCCAAAAGCGCACGGGATTTCGCACTTTTGTTTTTTTCATGACCTTTCTTAGTCGCTTGTCTTTAAAAACTTCGTTGCCTACAAAAGTGATAGATTTAATTTTCACCTTATCTTTTTGATCGATGTCAATTAACATGTTAACCCTTTTCTTTTCAATTGAATCTAATACTTCGGTGGTAATAATATTAACGTCGGCATTTAAATAGCCTTTCTTTTTGTATTTATTAGTAAGATAATTTTTGGTGGTAGTGATTAAGTTTTCGGTGACTTTAGTGCCCTTTTGTAGTTTGTTTTCGGTTTTAATTTCTTCAAATTTACCTTTTTTAACGCCTTTAATAGTAACATTATTAAGTTCGGGTAAATCGTTAATTTCTATTTCCAGATACACCGTATCTTGCACAAATTTGGTAGCGTAAATATCAATGCTACTAAACAGGTTAGACTTCCATAATTTTTTTATGGCGTTGCTTAATTTTTCACCAGGAATTTTAATTAATTCCTCTTTTCTTAGACCAGAATAAACAATAATGGTTTGTTCTGCATACGAAGTACTTCCGCTAATAGCGATGTCGCCTATGATGTAAGATTTACCGGTGTCGAACTGGTATTCTTGTGCATTGCCTAGAAGGCTGCATAATAAAAAGCTAAAAAGTATTAGGGTTTTTTGATGCGTTTTCAAATTATGATTTATTTGCTAAGCTGTTCGCTAGTTTTACCAAATCTTCGTTCTCTTTTTTCATAGCATTTTAGAGCCTTGTACAGATCTTCTTTTGAAAAATCGGGCCATAGCACGTCTGTAAAATACAATTCGGCATAGGCAATCTGCCAAAGCAAAAAATTACTAATGCGTTGCTCGCCACTGGTTCTGATGAGCAAATCTACATCTGGTAAATTTTGCGTGTAAAGATGCTTATTTATAATTGATTCGTCAATAGATTCTATTGAAATTATATTATTTTTAACGTTGGTACTTATGCTTTTAACAGCGCTAATTAATTCTTCTCTTGATCCGTAGCTAAGTGCAAGCGTAAGATTCATGTGGGTATTATCTTTTGTTTTTTCAATAACTTCATGCAATTCTTTAAAGGCTTTTTCGGGTAATTCTTCTAATTTACCTATGGCTCGAAGCCTAATGTTGTTGTCTTGAAGTGTCTTAATTTCTTTTTTTAAGGACTTTACCAAAAGTTTCATCAGCGTATTGACCTCGCTTTTTGGTCTGTTCCAGTTTTCTGTTGAAAAGGCGTATAAGGTTAAATTTTTAATACCTATTTCGGCACAGGCTTCAACGGTAGTTCGTACCGATTTGGTGCCATTTTCATGCCCAACAATTCTCAGCATTCCTTTTTGTTTGGCCCACCTGCCATTACCATCCATGATGATGGCAACGTGTTTTGGTAGTTTGTCTGTATTAAAGGTTGGTTTTGTATCCATTAAAAAGCGCAATAACAAGGTTTTTGACCGAAGGTGTAGGTTAAGGTAATGCCTGTAAACACATACCAGTCGTTACTGTTGGTATTACCAAAGCTAAATTGAGATAGTTGCGGTGCATCGGGCACGCTGCCGTCAATTTCGTCGCTAAAGGTATATCTGGCGCCAACTTCGGCTGCTAAGATAATATGACTGGTTAAAGTGGTTTTCACTCCTATCACCATAGGAATACCCCAAGCGTAGCTGGAAGTATTTTCTGATCTGTAATTTCCACCGCCATCCCAATAGTAATTATCGTGATGAGCTACTGATATTCCTGTAAACAAATAGGGTGTGGTTTTATTTCCTGAAATATGCAAATCAAAATCAAAAAAGTTAAATTCCATACCTGCTGAAAATTCAACAATACTGTTTTCAAAGCTGTAATCTCTTGCTATTCGTCTGTTGTCGCTCGATTCGCTATCAACACCTTTTAAGTTACTAAACAATATTGACGCTCTAAACGAATGTCTCGGACTGCGATTCCATTTAACTATACCACCCATTGCCAGCTGGTTTGGTTTGATGTAGTTGGTAGCACCAACGTCTCCAATAAAATTGCTTCCTCCTAAAAATACGCCAACTTCGTAAATTTGTGCTGTAGTATTTTTTATAGCGAACATAGTTATTAAGATGATGATGAACCGCTTCATAAGATTTAAAAGTTTGCAAATATAACAATATTGATAAGCCTATTGCAATTTCAATTGAATTGCTTTAGTGATTAACAGCAAACACCGAAATTTATTGTTTAATTGCGCTTGTCTTCTCCCCAAAGCATTTTTTTTCGAAGTGTGCTAATGAAGCTATCATATTTAAGTTCTATCATTTTTATTTTGAAGTGTGCTTTTGTTATGACAACTTCGGTTTGGGTGGATAAACTCACTAGTCTACTATCTAAAGACAATAAAAAATCCTCTTCGCGACTGTTAACTTTGAGGGTTATTTTCGTTGAATCGGGAATCACCAATGGTCTGGCATTTAAATTATGTGGCGCAATTGGGGTAATTACAAAGTTACCGGCTTGGGGAATAATTACCGGACCACCACAGCTCAACGAATAACCTGTTGAACCGGTCGGCGTTGATACTATTAAGCCGTCAGACCAGTAATTGGTTAGGTATTCGTCATTAAGCTGCGTTTCAACCGAAATCATGGATGTGGTATTTTTCCTGCTTACGGCAATTTCATTCAATGCAAAATTGATATCGTCTAAATCAGGATGTGATGGATTGGTTGCAACAGCCACAAGGCTGCGACTTGAAATGGTGTAATTTCCTTTATAAATATCGTTAAAAGCGCGCTCAATTTCATTGATTTGAACAGTGGCTAGAAACCCCAATCTGCCGGTATTGATACCCACTATTGGAATTCCTAAATCTTTTACCCCTGTTATTGCTCTTAAAATAGTGCCATCGCCGCCAATACTTACCAACAGATCAAAAGACTTATCTAAATTATTGTAAACGCCTATTTGACGCGATTTTAAATCTAAAACATCATTATTTTTCAATTGTTGAGCAAAATTTTCTTCTATTAGTAAATTGGCGCCATGAGCTGTTAAACAATTTAATAAAACATGAATGCTGTTTAAAGCGTTTTCTTGATATTGTTGACCAAATATTGCTACTTTCAAAAGAAATTATTTTAGAAATCTAAATATTTTTTAAGGTAATCAGAGCGTTCTTTTAAACTTTCAACATAGCTGTCTTGTTCAATGCCTGAGACAATGCTATAGCCATAGCGACGAAAACTTTGAAGCACATCGTTAATTGCAGCATTACCAATTTTGATGGTTATTTGCACTTTGTCATTTTCCATTTTAGAAATTAAGGCACCGTAAATTTTAGAATTGTTAGATTCAATAATCTGGCAAACTTCGCTAAAAGAATAATCAAAAATACCTTTTTCAACAATAATGATGCCGCCACTTTCGGCAAAAAAAGGCGTTTCGTTAAACAACTGTATGATGTCGTTTAACTCGTAATATCCAAGGTAATTATTGTTGGAATCTAAAACCGGCATCACGTTAGAATCATTTTGGGCAAAAGCTTCAAGTATGTCAAGCCAGTTGGTGGTGTTTCGCACGTAAAAACCCTCTAAAGAGTAGTTAATATCTGCTAATACCTTTTGTGATTCAAAACAATGCGCATCAGTTTCAGAAATACATCCCACATAAATATCACCGTTTTTAACTGGAATATGGGAATAGGTGAGCTGGCTAAACATCATTTTAACATCGCCAATGGTGTCGTTGAATTTAACAGGAGTTAAGTCGTTTATGATAAGATCTTCCAGCTGCATAGCGTAATTTAAAAACACTGCAAATTAATCAAAAATTACCGTAATAAGCCTGTTCTTGTTTGTATTTTTGCACTTTAAAATTCAACTTATGACCAAATTAAGTGTTAACATCAATAAAGTGGCAACCCTTAGAAATGCCAGAGGTGGCAATGTGCCAAATGTAGTAGAATTCGCAAAAGATGCGCAGCGTTTTGGTGCTCAGGGAATCACCATTCATCCGCGTCCCGACCAGCGCCATATAACCTTCAAAGATGTATACGATTTAAAACCGGTTGTTATCACCGAATATAACATTGAAGGCAATCCCAATCCCCATTTTATCAAAATGGTTCTTGATGTGAAACCAACTCAGGTAACCCTGGTGCCCGATGCAGACGATGCCATCACTTCTAATGCCGGATGGGACACCATTAGGCACAAATCGTTTTTATTAGAGGTGATTTCTGAATTTAAACGAAATGGCATTAGAACATCTGTTTTTGTAGACCCCGTGATATCTCAAATAGAAGGCGCCAAGCAAATTGGCACCGACAGAATTGAGCTTTACACCGAAGCTTATGCGCACCAGTATGCGCTTGGCAATACATTTGCCATTAAACCATACACAGATTGTGCAGTTTTGGCAAATCAATTAGGCTTGGGTGTTAATGCCGGTCACGATTTATCTCTTGAAAATATTGCCTATTTCAAACAAAACATTCCCGGGTTACTGGAAGTTTCTATTGGCCATGCCTTAATTGCCGAAAGTTTGTATTTGGGAGTAGAAAATGTTATTCAAATGTATTTAAATAAGCTTAAGTAATGGAATTGTATTCAAATATTATTGGTAGCGGAAAGCCTTTTGTTATTTTACACGGATTTTTAGGTATGGGAGACAATTGGAAAAGCCTAGGAACTACCTTTTCTGAAGCAGGTTATGAGGTTCATTTAATTGATCAGCGCAACCACGGCCGAAGTTTTCACAGCAATGATTTTAATTACGAAGTGATGGCACAGGATGTTGTGAGTTATTGTGAAAAACATAGTTTAGAGGATATTATTTTGCTTGGTCATTCTATGGGTGGTAAAACAGCTATGACAGTGGCGACTCAATTCACAGAGCTCGTGAAGCATTTAATTGTTGCCGATATTTCTCCAAGATATTATCCCGTGCATCATGACGGTATTTTAGACGGTTTAAATGCCATTAATTTTACAACCTGTAAATCAAGAGGTGATGCAGATAAGGCTTTATCACAGCATATTAAATCAAAACCAATCAGACAATTTTTACTAAAAAATTTATATTGGAAAGACAAAGAAACGCTTGGCTTAAGGTTAAACCTCAAAGTGCTTACCGAGCAAGTAGCTGAAGTTGGTGAAGCCTTACCAATTCATGCTAAATATAGCGGACCAAGCTTATTTTTACGTGGTGATAAGTCTGAATATATCGGTATTCAAGATTTTGATATTATTAAAAGACAGTTTCCTTCGGCGCAAATAGAGACCATAGCAAATGCCGGTCATTGGTTGCATGCCGAAAACCCTGAAGACTTCTATCAAGTAGTGATGAAATTTCTGGGTTAGACGGTTAGATTTTATAAATAGCTTAAATTCATTATCTTTAACGTTAATAACTTTAAATCACTTCTTTTAATCAAAATATTACCCATTATGAAGCTAATTGTAAAATTTATTTTGTCGGCTATAGCCGTAGTATTAATTTCTAAATTGCTGCCTGGTGTTACGGTTGTAGACTATTTTACGGCCTTGCTGGTAGCTGTAGTTCTCGCTATATTAGATTTGTTTGTAAGGCCGTTACTCATCTTATTAACCTTGCCTGCAACCATTTTGACTTTGGGATTATTCTTGCTGGTAATTAATGGATTAATAATTCTTTTAGCCGATTATTTAGTTACCGGTTTTACGGTCTCGTCAATTTGGACAGCGATGCTTTTTAGTATTTTACTCACCATTCTGCAATCTATCTTCTATTCTGTACTAAGAGAAGATAAAGTTGTTACTGACAGACAGTGATTTAAAAACTTTGTTAGCATAGAGAAATGTTGTATTTTTGCACTCCAATTTTTTTAGCATCGTAGCATGAATATTACAAGAACAAACATTGACAATCTAAACGCCGTAGTAAAGGTGGATATCGCAAAAGAAGATTATAGCGATAAGGTTGAAAAAATATTGACTGATTACCGTAAATCAGCAAACATTCCGGGTTTTAGAAAAGGGCACGTTCCTATGACCTTGGTTAAAAAACAATACGGTAAAGCTGTATTGGTTGATGAGGTAAACAAGTTACTTCAAGATGCCTTAAATAAATATCTGGTCGAAGAAAAACTGGATGTTTTAGGGAATCCACTGCCAAAACCACAAGACGATTTAGATTGGAATTCAGACCAGTTTAGTTTTGAGTTTGAATTGGGTTTATCTCCTGAATTTGATATTGATTTGAAAATCAAAAAAGCCATTACGCATTATCAAATCTATGCAGATGATAAGATGATTGACGACCAGGTTAAACACATTCAAAAGCAATACGGTAAATTGGTGAGCACCGATGTGGTTGAAGCCAATTCTGAAATTACAGGAACCTTTGTAAACGAAGACAACAACATTAACAACACGGCAACCTTTTCATTAGAAAAAATAAAAGGTAAAAGCAATATCAAAAATTTGACAGGTGCCAAAGTTGGTGATGTTATTACATTAAACACCAAAGAGTTGTTTAATGATTCTCATGACTTAATGACCTATTTAAAGGTGTCTCATGATGCAGCACACGATTTAAAGGTTGATGTAAAGTTGACTATAGCTGAAATTAATAGCAGAGTTTTGGCCGATTTAGATCAAGATCTTTTTGACAAGCTTTTTGCCAAAGGCGAAGTAAACACTGTAACCGAATTGAAGGAGAAAATTAAAACCGATTCTGAGAAGCAGTTTCAACAGCAATCCGACCAAAAGTTAATGAACGATGTTACCGATTATTTAATTGAGAACATCAAATTTGATTTACCGGCATCCTTTCTTCAAAAATGGCTTCAAAATGCAGGCGAAAAGCCAATGAACGAGGAAGAAGCTAAAGATGAATACGAAAAATCAGAAAAAAGCATTCGCTACCAGTTGATTGAAGGTAAGTTGATGGAAAAATACAATGTTAAAGTTGAATTTGAAGATTTAAAAACACATGCCAAAGAACTCATTAAATCTCAAATGGCGCAATTCGGGCAGTTAAATCCGTCTGAGCAAGAACTTGACGATATCGCTGCAAGAATTTTATCAAACAGAGACGAAGTAAAACGCTTAAGCGAGCAATTGGTAAGCAAAAAATTACTCGATTTATACAAGGCAGAAGCCAATTTGAAGGTTAAAAAAATAACCTACGACGATTTTGTAAAGGAATTCTACAGTTAAGTATTACAGAATAAATTAGTATCTTTAAGGCGCAAAACTGTAATGTTTTGCGCTTTTTTTTAACAGTTGAAATTCAATTAAATAAACTAAACATTTTAAAAAGAAATATGGACTACGGAAAAGAATTTGAAAAATTTGCCACAAAAGATCAAGGCATCAGTACTACTTATTACGATAAAATCATCAAAAGTATGTACCCAACAAACCTAACGCCAAATATTATTGAAGAGCGCCAGATGAACATCGCCATATTCGACGTATTTTCAAGATTGATGATGGATAGAATTATATTTTTAGGTACCGCCATCAACGATCAGGTGGCTAATATTATTCAGGCGCAATTGCTGTTTTTAGAAAGTACAGATGCGTCTAAAGACATTCAAATTTATATCAATTCTCCGGGCGGGAGTGTTTACGCCGGTTTGGGTATTTACGACACCATGCATTTTATAAAGCCTGATGTTGCTACTATTTGTACAGGTATGGCAGCCTCAATGGGTGCTGTGTTACTTTGTGCCGGTCAAGCCGGAAAACGTTCAGCATTAACACACTCCAGAGTGATGATACACCAACCTATGAGCGGTATGCAAGGTCAGGTGTCTGATATGGAAATTTCGTTAAGAGAAACTTTAAAGGTGAAAGAAGAATTGTACAAGATACTTTCTAAACATTCCGGAAAATCTTACGAACAAATCGAAAAAGACTCTGATCGTGATTACTGGATGCGTGCCGAAGAAGCTAAACAATACGGTATGATTGACGAAATTTTGGTGAGAAACTAACACCATTTAATTAAAGAAAAAAGAGAAAACATAAATTCATGTCTAAAGTAGAATTAGAATGCTCCTTCTGCGGACGAAAAAAGTCTGAAACGAATCTGCTAATCGCAGGTTTAGATGCACATATTTGCGACAGATGTATTGTTCAGGCACACGGTATTGTTCTTGAAGAATCAAAACAAAGCGGTAAGGAAGCACTCTCAGCCGATGTAATGCTTAAAAAACCTCTTGAAATTAAAGAGTTTTTAGACGAGTATATCATTGGTCAGGAGCACACCAAAAAAGTAATGTCGGTGGCAGTTTACAATCACTATAAACGATTGTTTCAAAAGCAAACCAAAGATGATGTTGAAATTCAAAAAAGTAATATCATCATGGTTGGTCAAACCGGTACCGGAAAAACCCTCATTGCAAAGACTATTGCCAAAATGTTGAATGTACCATTAGCTATTGTTGATGCTACCGTTTTAACTGAGGCAGGTTATGTAGGCGAAGATGTTGAAAGTATTTTAACCAGATTGCTGCAGGCCGCCGATTATAATCTCGAGCGCGCTGAAAAAGGAATTGTTTTTATAGACGAAATTGATAAAATTGCTCGTAAAAGCGATAACCCTTCAATTACTCGGGATGTTTCTGGTGAAGGCGTACAACAAGCCTTATTGAAGCTACTTGAAGGTACCGTGGTAAATGTACCACCCAAAGGTGGCCGAAAGCATCCCGACCAAAAGTTCATCGAGGTAAACACCGAAAATATTTTGTTTATCGCCGGTGGCGCATTTGATGGTATTGAGCGCGTGATTTCTAAAAGACTAAATATGCAGGCTGTTGGTTACAGTGCCTCCAAGTCTGATGCTAAGGTTGATTTTAGTAACCTATTACAATATATCATACCTAAAGATTTAAAAGATTTTGGATTGATTCCTGAAATTATTGGTAGATTGCCTGTATTGACACACATGGATCCGCTTGATGCTTCTACGCTAAGAGCCATTCTTACCGAACCTAAAAACGCCATTATCAAGCAATATGAGAAGTTGTTCTCAATGGACGATGTTACCTTTAAAATAACCGATGGTGCTTTAGATTATATTGTAGAAAAAGCCGTAGAATATAAATTGGGGGCACGTGGTTTAAGATCGTTATGCGAAGAAATCTTAACCGATGCCATGTTTGAATTACCTAGTAGCGATCTAAAAGAACTTAATGTTACCAAAGCCTATGCCGAGGATAAATTAAGTAAAACAACACTTAAAAAGCTGAAAGCTGTTTCGTAAACACCCAAGCACTTAAAATAATTAAACCACTCGTCTAAATTGGAAGAGTGGTTTTTTTATTTGGATTAATCACTAATATGTTGCCGAAAAATATGTTTAGTTTAGGGTTATTCGGTTAATGATGATTCAAATATAATAGCTTATTTTAATGAAAAACCTTACAAACCTAATTTTTAGATAAAGCACATTTTAAATTCGATATAAAATATCTTAGTGTCAATTTTTACGATAAAAGACGATTTAAGATTTTTTTACTATTAAGCAAACAAGGCAGTATTCATGGCTAGTAGCTCTTCAAGATGCACGCGCGAATTTGACAATCTCGGTATTTTATGTTGACCACCCAGTTTGTTTTTTGTTTTTAACCAGGTATGAAACAATTCAGATTTGGCAATTTGAATTTTTGGAGCATTCAAAGTCATATTTAAATACCGCTTGGCCTTGTAATCTGAATTGAGTTGTTGTAATTCTTTATCTAATACATCTCTAAATTCATCCATACACGACGGAGATTTTTTAAACTCAATAAGCCATTCGTGCGCACCCTTTTCTTTTCCTTCCATGAAGATTGGCGCTACTGTAAAGTCGGTTATTTCTGCGTTGAGTAATTGGCAAGTGCTGGCAATGGCTGTTTCGGCATTTTCAATTACCAACTCTTCTCCAAATACATTGATGTGGTGTTTGGTTCTTCCCGATATTTTAATACGGTACGGATTAACAGAAGTAAACCTCACGGTATCCCCAATTTTATAGCGCCATAAACCGGCGTTAGTAGTTATTACAACGGCATATATGGTATCGAGTTCAACCTGATTTAGAGGTATGGCATATTGGTTTTCTTTGCCATAAGTATCTATAGGGATAAACTCGTAATAAATGCCATAATCTAGCATGAGTAGCAATTCATCGGAATTATTTTGGTCTTGCACAGCAAAAAATCCTTCCGAAGCGTTGTAAATCTCGTAATACCTGAAATCTTGCTTTTGAATAATATTTTGATATTGATTTCGGTAAGGCACAAAGCTAACGCCCCCATGAAAATATACTTCAAGATTAGGCCAGATTTGGGTAAGGTCGTTTTTACTGGTGTGCTCCAGGACTCTGTTGAGCAATACCAGCATCCACGAAGGTACGCCGGCCAAACTGGTTACGTTTTCCTGTATGGTTTCTTTTACTATGGCATCGAGTTTATATTCCCAGTCGCTCATGAGCGACACTTTGTTGCTTGGTGTGCTGCTAAACTCTGCCCAAAATGGCATATTGTCAATGAGAATGGCACTTAGGTCGCCAAAGGCAGTACCATTTTCTTTGTACAATTCTTTACTGCCGCCTAGTCTTAAGCTTTTACCTGTAAAAAGTTGTGAGTCTTCGTTGTTGTTTAAATAAATGCAAAGCAAATCTTTACTGGCGGCGTAGTGGCAGTCTTCAAGAGAAGCTTCGGTTACAGGAATAAATTTGCTTTGGGCATTGGTGGTGCCACTTGATTTGGCAAACCACTTGATACTACCCGGCCAAAAAATATTGGCTTCTCCTAAGCGCGCCCGTTCAATATAATGATGAAAGCCTTCGTAATTAACAATTGGTACGCGTTCAGAAAAGGTGTGGTAATTATTAATTTCAGAGAAGTTGTAAAGCCTGCCAAGTTCGGTGTCTTTGGCTGTTTTAATCAAATCCAGAAGTAATTCGTTTTGCACATCGTTGGGGTACTTTAAAAACAATTCCATCTGATGAATTCGTTTTTTAAGAAACCAGCTGGCAACAGAATTAACAATAGTGATTGGCATAGATTGGTTATCTTTACAGTTCCTAAAAATAACAAAAAACTATTATGATTTACACCGGGGTTTTAACAAAAATGCAAACCGAGTTTAAAGAACCCGTTTCATACTATCTGGTATTTGAAGATGACTTTCTTAATGTCAATCAATTAATTGGTAAAAACATTGAAATTAAGTTCGAGAAATTTCAGTGCTTAAACTGCGGCAGCGATGCGCCAATTTTTAGACAAGGTTTTTGCAAGTCGTGTTTTTTTGAAATTCCACAAGCCGCCGATTGGATCATGCATCCGGAGTTGAGCAAAGCCCATCTTGATATTGAAGATCGTGATTTGACATACGAAAAACAGGTACAACTTCAACCGCACATCGTGTATTTGGCCAATAGCAGTAATGTTAAAGTTGGTGTTACCAGAAAAAGTCAGGTGCCAACCCGGTGGATTGATCAAGGTGCACACGAAGCCATTGAAATTGTTGAGGTGCCCAACCGGTATCTGGCAGGCATAACCGAAGTTGCACTTAAAGATCATGTTGCCGATAAAACCAACTGGCGTAGTATGCTAAAAAATGATTTAAAAGATGAAGATTTAGTAGTGTGGCGCGACAAGTTAAAACCGTATATTCCTCAAGAAGCCTTGCCTTATTTTTTAGAGAATCATAAAGAAACCAATATTCATTTTCCTGTGTTGTCCTATCCTGAAAAGCCAAATAGCCTCAATTTACTGAAATCTCAAAATTACAGCGGCAAGTTGGTAGGCATTAAAGGTCAGTACTTATTGTTCGAAGATAATACTGTTTTTAACGTGCGCTCTAATGAAGGTTTGGTAGTTTCAATAGCGGTACAGTAAACTGTTAGTGTTTAGTTAAAGCTTGATATGTTTAATATTTTTGTCTTAATTTTAAACAAGAATGGATTAGCCATCCTGTTAGGAGCTAATCAAAAAAAAATAAAGCCATGAAAGTTTCACCAATGTTTTACGTAGCACTAACCACTGTATTACTAATTACAATAACCATTATGGCCGCCATGAATTTACCTTTTAACTGGATATTTTATCTCACTGTAATAGGTCAAGTGTTTGTAGCTGTGATGGTATATAAGGTTTTAACCGACAATTATACCACCACAAAAACATTTAAGCATTTTTATGAAGACAATCCCATGAATCAAGACGATATCTAAATATCCTGAGAATCTTTAAGCGATTGTATATAAGTTGCCTTTTGTAATTCTTGTCGTCTCTTTACAGATTTCTTGGTAAAGTACTGATTGGCTCTAATATTTTGCATCACCTGCACATTTCTGTGTTTTCGTTTGTAGCGTTTTAATGCGCGTTCAATATTTTCGCCTTCTTTAATTTCAATTTTTATCATAATGTGTTTTTATCCTAAATAGGTTTTTAAAATTTTGTTTCTTGAAGTGTGTCTCAATCTTCTAATGGCTTTTTCTTTTATTTGACGCACGCGTTCTCTAGTGAGTTCAAACACTTCGCCTATTTCGTTTAAGCTTAATGGCATATTACCGCCTAAACCAAAGTATAATTTTAACACATCACTTTCTTTTTGAGGCAACGTTTCCAAAGCCCTTTCTATTTCGATAGAAAGTGAATCGTCAATTAGTGAGGCATCCGGGTTAGGCTCACTGGATGAACTAACCATGTCGTGAAGATTAAAATCACTGTCTTCTCTAACCGGCGCATCCATAGACAGATGCCTTCCTGAGTTTTTTAAACATTGCTTTACATCTGTAATGGTCATTTCAAGCTGTGTGGCCAATTCTTCGGGTGATGGTGGTCTTTCATGTTGTTGTTCTAAAAAAGAATAGGCCTTATTAATTTTATTAATTGAGCCAATTTTGTTAAGAGGTAATCTTACAATTCTGGATTGCTCGGCCAAAGCCTGTAGAATCGATTGCCTAATCCACCAAACCGCATAAGAGATAAACTTAAATCCTCGTGTTTCGTCAAAACGCTTGGCGGCTTTTACTAAACCTGCATTACCTTCGTTTATTAAATCGGGTAATTTTAAACCTTGATTTTGGTATTGTTTCGCTACCGAAACCACAAAGCGCAAATTGGAATTTACCAGTTTGTCTGCAGCTTGTTGGTCTCCTTTTTTTATGCGCTGCGCCAATTCTACTTCTTCATCGGCGGTAATCATTGGAATTTTACTAATATCTTGCAGATAACTGTCTAAAGATTTTTCTGCTCTGTTGGTAATTTGTTTGGTGATTTTTAATTGTCTCATATATGCTATTAGAAGTTATTATTTCCATTATAACATAATATTTAACATTTCCAAACTATTGGCTAAGTCTTAACATAAAACCTTTGATTTTTACGGTATTCTTAAAAACACATCGGTTTTAGTTCTTAATTGTATCCTTAGTTTTTTTCTTTTTATTCAACAGGCCATCTAACACATTTTTCACTGTATTTTCAACCTGGTTGGTTTTTATGCTATCCTGTACTGTAATACTATCTTTTTGTTTGGTAGTATTACCGCCAAAAAGATTACCAATTAACTCATTTGCTTTGGTTTTTCCGTCGCCAATTAATTCTTGCTTTTTAATTTCAACCAATTGTTTGGTGAGATTGGTTACACTCGAGGACAAATCGGTCTTGATTTCGGGTTTAAAAATGTTACCTGTTATATTGGCTGCTACCGGTACTACAATATTAGATGCTTCTACGCTATTCAATTGAGATAGTAAATTGTTAATCTCGTTGCCTAAATATTTCGCAGGCACATTAAAAGTGGCTTTATAATTCATGGCTTGACTAAAACTATGACCGCCGGCCAAATCTACTTCAATATCTTTTATTTTAAATTTAACGGGTTTCATGTCTACAACACCGTTATTAAAGCTCATATCAAACTTGCTGTCTTTTAAGTTTAAGTCTTTGAAGTCAACAAAATTTAGTTGATTATCTATAAGTTTTAGCGCGTTATTGTCAGGAACGTTAACGGTGGCTTGCGTGATGCCCGCTAGAAATTTTCCTGTTAAAGTATTCAGATCGGCACTCATTTCAGAATTTAAATTACCTGATAGTTTTAAGGTAGAATTAAATGCGCCGTTAATTACTTTGGCAATAGGAGCGATGTTTTGCAATAATTCCAAACCTGCGAAAGATTGGGCTATATCCATATTTTGCAAGTTTAAATCCATACTGAACGCAGGCGTTGCTTCACTTGTTGAAACCGAACCGTTAAAATTAATTAGCCCTTTAAAAATATCGGCTTGCATGTTGTTAAGGCTAACGGTTTGATCTTTAATTCTCAATTGGCCGCTCACATTATTTAGGTTGAGGTTGTCATAAACTACGGTTTGAGCATTGGCATTTAAGGTGCAGTCTAAAAATTGAGGTATTTTAAATTGTACTCTTTCTGTTTCCTCAGCTACTGTTTCGGTTTCTTTAGCCAAGACATCCTGCACTACAAAACGATTAGAGCTTATGTTAAAGTTGCCTTGTAGTTCTTGATTGTTTAAAACATAACCAAACAAATTCTTGATATCACCACTCATTTTAATATCTGTACTGCCAATTAAGGCGTCAAAATTAGTGAGTATTATAGTTGCAGGGTTAAATGTTAATCCGGCCGAGTTGATGTTTAAAGCATCCACAAAGCCTTCGGGTTGATAATTAAAGTTAGATAAATTTAAATCTCCCGAACTTTTAATGCGTTCATAATTATTGTTGGTTACAGCCTCCATGTCAAAGGCTGTAATGATATTGGCTTTTAAAATACCACTTAGTTCGTGATCCAGTTCAACAGGATAGGCTTTAGTAAGATTGGCTAAGTTAATGGTACCGCTTAATTTGGCATCAACCAACATATTTTCGGTAATGTTTTTAAGATGGGCTTCAGATTTAAAAACGTCTTGATCTATTTTAAAATTGAAGGCGTTGATGTCCACAATAGTGTTGGCGGTGATTCCCGTTTCATTTAACACCGAAATATCTATATTAATGTTCTCAACAGCTTTGGGCAAACTTTTATATTTAAAAGCGGCATCGTTTGAAGTCATATTAATATTAAACCCCGGAATACGGTCATCATTATTTAAACCTTTTATAACACCATGTAATTTAAAATTGCCATTGGTCTCAACGTCGTTTAAATTTTTAGAATAAGTTTCGGGAATCAGGGCTAAAAAGTCTTTAAATGAGGCACCGGGATTACTAAAAGTAATGTCTACCAGTTGACCTTCGTCTAATAATTGCACAAAGCCATCAAATTCCAGTAATAAATTATTTACGTAGCCTGAATTGTCTTCAAAACGGTAGGTATTGGTTCCAAAATCAATACCTATCACCGCGTCTAGGGTGACCTTGTTTTTGTTGAGGTAATTGGTTTCTCCCATTACAAAGCTTACCAGTGCATTTGATTTGGTTATAAGTTTGGAGGTTTCGCCTTTAAAATTACCGCTTCCGGTGTGATTGAATTCGTTAATTATTAAACCCATATCACTTTCTTGGTCGAAGTAAGTTAGGCTACTGTTTGAAATGCTGTAATTTTCAAGATCTATATTTAGTGTGCTTTCGCTTGAATTGTTATCAGAAGTTGAATCGGCTATTGAAATGTCGTAGTTGGTAATACCGTCCAGATTGTTCAATAAATTTAACCGTGCTTTATTGATGTCAATTGAATTGATACTCATGGCCTCGCCTTCTTTTTTAAACAATTCTTTGATTCCCATTTTTAATTGGGTGGTTTCAACAAATGCCAGCGTATCGCCTTCAAAAGGAGCGTAGTTAATTACCGATAAATTGTTGATGCCTACATTTAATTTCGGAAAACTTTTAAGTAAACTTAAATCAACCGATGCGAAGTCAATTTTTGCATTGACACTTTCATTAAGAGACTTTTTCACCATCTCAGTTATTTTATCTTTAAAAAGAAATGGCGTTACAGCCAGTACAACAACGATAATTCCTAAAGTTATTAACGAAATCTTTATTACTTTTTTAAGTTTCATAAGATTGAGCGATTTAAAGTTACGTATTATATAATATACGCAAAGTTAGGAAAGAAAGATCTTTAAGCCCTGTAAATTAGTAATCTTATAACAGTTCTATCTCTTGGTTTACTTTTACGTTGAAACGTTTTCTGAACATAAAAACAAACAGATATAAAAAGGGTGTGTCAAGCATTGCAATCAGTACTTTAAACACAAAACCGCTTACCAATAATGCGGCGAAATTATCCCAGCTAATTTTCCCGAATGAGCACAGTAGCAGCAATACAGTGGCTGTATCTATAAACTGAGATGAAAAGGTAGAAAAATTATTTCTTAGCCATAAATGTTTGCCCTTGGTGAGGTTTTTCCAATAATGATAAATATGTATATCAATAAATTGCGCTAATAAATAGGCCATCATCGAGGCAAAAACGGCAATGGCTGTGGCACCAAAAACTGTTGTAAATTTTTCATCGTTAACCGGCGACCATTCTGTAGCGGGTACTGCGTTGGCTGTGTAAATAATAGCCATTGAAAAAAACGAAGCAAAAATACCCGCAACCACCACCTGATTGGCACGTTTTTTACCGTAAATCTCACTGATTAAATCGGTGATTAAAAAGGTGATTGGGTAGGGAAGTATGCCAACAGAAATTTCGAATAATTTTGAACCAAAAATTTCAACTTCAAAAGGATACCAGTAAAAAAACTTTTGAAAAATCAAATTCGAAACCACCAGCGATGTAATAAACAAGGCCGCCAGCCACAAATAGATTTTTTGAGCAAGAAGTTTGTCTTTTAGACTCATTTGGTTTTTTAAAACAAGCGACAAAACTAAGCAATTAATTTATAATCAGTGAGAATTGGCAAGGTTTTTCATTCGGGTTGATGTTGTTAATAATATCTCAGTTTTTTATTCAAATTTATCTGTAAATCTTATTAACTTTTTGTTTTTTTGAAAACCTTATGACACCACAAAATCAGGCATACATATCTTTGGGTAGTAATAAAGGCGATGCCTTTAGAAATCTGCAGTTGGCCATAGATGCCATTCATCAAAAGATTGGGTATGTTAAATCAATTTCGAGAGTTTATAAAACCAAGGCCTGGGGTTTTGATGCAGACGATTTTAATAATGCCTGTATTTTGGTTGAAACCTATTTGGGAGCTAAGAAATTACTCAAGACCTTGCTCGAAATTGAAAGAGACATGGGTCGTCAGCGCAGTAATACCAAAGGTTACCAATCTAGAATAATCGACCTTGATATACTGTTTTTTAATGATGACATTGTCGAGTTCCCCAATTTAACCATACCGCATCCGCAGTTGCAATTTCGCAAGTTTGTATTGGTCCCGTTAATGGATGTAAGCTCGCAGCTATACCATCCTGTTTTTAAAAAAAATGTAACCACTTTACTTGGTGAATGTGAAGATAATCTAGAAGTAGACCCCATCAATATTTGGCTAAAAAACCCAAGTAAACAATACAGGTTTAAAGATTATAATTACATAGCTATTGAAGGTAATATTGGTGCCGGTAAAACCAGTTTGGCTACAATTATATCTCACGAATTCAATGCGAAACTCATTTTAGAACGCTTTGCCGATAATCCATTTTTGCCAAAATTTTATAAAGAACCCAAGCGCTATGCCTTCACTTTAGAAATGTCTTTTTTGGCCGACAGGTACCAGCAAATAAGCGATGATTTGTCGCAATTAGATTTGTTTAAAGACTTTATAGTAAGCGATTATGATGTGTTTAAATCATTAATTTTTTCAAAAATTACCTTGCCCGAAGATGAGTTTGCCCTGTACCGAAAATTGTTTTATCAGGTATATAAAGATATTGCCAAGCCCGATTTATACATCTATCTCTACCAAAACACAGAGCGTTTACAAGCCAATATTAAAAAACGCGGTCGTAATTATGAGCAAAATATAGCTGATGACTACTTAGAAAAAATCAATGCAGGATATCTTGAATTTTTAAAAAACCATCCCGATTTTAATGTAAAAATCATTGATATTTCAGAAAAAGACTTCGTGAAAAACAGGGAAGATTATGTTTGGGTACTGGATCAAATTCACAGTTAAAATCTCATTTTACTAAAAACATCCCATAGCACCACACCAGAACTCACCGAAATATTTAAAGAATGTTTGGTGCCATATTGAGGTATTTCTAAAACCACATCACTCATATTCACTACTCCCTGAGAAACGCCTTTCACCTCATTGCCAAAAATAAAGGCATAGGTAATGTTAGGCTCAGGTTTAAATTCATGTAGCATTACGGCGTTTTCAGCTTGTTCGACTGATATGACCACAACACCTTCAGATTTTAAGCGGTTCACCACATCTTCGGTTTTTGGTACATATTCCCAGTCTACACTTTCGGTGCTGCCCAACGCGGTTTTATGAATGTCTTTGTGCGGTGGTTGGGCAGTAATGCCGCAGAGATAAATCTTCTGAACTATAAAGGCATCGGCGGTTCTAAATACAGAGCCAATATTGTTCAAGCTTCTAATATTGTCCAACACCACAATAATGGGTGTTTTTTCGGCTTGCTTAAAGGCATCGACATCTAAACGGTCTAACTCGCTGTTTTTAAGTTTTCGCATGTTAAAATCTTGTGATTTTTGTAGATAACTTGGTAGCTTCGGCCTTTAAAAAAGGCTAAAATATGGTTATCTTAGCACACTTTATTTTTTACAAAAGTAATATTAAACCGCAGAATTGTGTCTAAAAAAGCCGACAAAGAAACACCTTTAATGAAACAATACAATGCCATTAAGGCCAAATATCCTGATGCCTTATTATTGTTTCGTGTGGGCGATTTTTACGAAACCTTTGGTGAAGATGCCATTAAAGCGGCTAAAATTTTAGATATCATACTAACCAAACGCGGTGCCGGAAGTAGCAGTGAAACCGAGCTGGCCGGTTTTCCGCATCATTCGCTAAACACCTATCTACCAAAGTTAGTAAAGGCAGGTTGCCGTGTGGCTATCTGCGATCAGTTGGAAGATCCTAAACAAACCAAAACCATTGTAAAACGCGGTGTTACCGAATTGGTAACTCCTGGAGTAGCACTCAATGATGAGGTCTTGTCCTCTAGAAGTAATAATTTCCTAGCGTCGGTTCATTTTGATAACAACAGGCTGGGCGTGTCGTTTTTAGATATTTCAACGGGCGAATTTTTAACCGCTCAGGGTAATAGTGAATACATTGATAAACTGTTGCAAAATTTCAATCCCAGCGAAGTACTCATTTCAAAACAACAACGAAAAGAATTTAAAGAAACTTTCGGCGCCGATTTTAATACCTTTTATTTGGAAGATTGGGTATTTCAAAGTGATTACACTTACGAGCTACTCACCAAGCATTTTGAAACCAAATCATTAAAAGGTTTTGGTATCGACGACCTATACGAAGGTATTATTGCCTCTGGTGCAATCTTACATTATTTGGGTGAAACACAACATCACAAACTCAAACATATTTCGGCCATTTCCAGAATAGCCGAAGACGCCTATGTTTGGATGGATAAATTCACGATTAGAAATTTAGAATTGTATCACACCAATAATTACAACGGTGTAACCTTGTTAGACTGTATTGATTATACAGTATCACCAATGGGTGCCAGATTGTTAAAACGATGGTTAGCACTTCCGCTAAAAAACATAGAAGCCATTAATCAGCGACATGAAGTGGTGAGTTATTTTTTAGCACAACCCGAGTTACTTCAAAAAATTCAACATTATACCAAGCAGGTAGGCGATTTGGAACGATTGATTTCTAAAGTAGCTACTGCTAAAATATCACCGCGCGAAGTTATTCAGCTTAAAAATGCTTTAGAAGCCATTGTTCCCGTAAAAAGTATGGCTTCAAAAAGTGATAATGAGTCATTAAAAATTTTAGGTGATACGCTTCACGACTGCACCTTGTTAAGAGAAAAAATTAAAGCCACCCTAAACGAAGCTGCACCGGTCAACATTTTAAAAGGCAGCAGTATTGCGCCGGGTGTTTCGGGTGAGTTAGATGAGCTTAGAAGTTTGGCTATTTCAGGAAAAGATTATCTAGACCAAATGCTAGAGCGCGAAAGTGAACGCACGGGCATACCTTCGCTTAAAATAGCCTCTAACAACGTGTTTGGTTATTATATTGAAGTGCGCAATACCCATAAAGACAAAGTGCCGTCTGAGTGGATTAGAAAACAAACTTTAGTAAGTGCCGAGCGCTACATTACCGAAGAATTAAAAACATACGAAGCAAAGATATTGGGTGCTGAAGAGCGCATTATGGCCATTGAGCAACAGCTGTTTTCAGATCTGGTTTTGTGGATGCACGACTATATTAAACCCGTACAGCAAAACGCATTTATTGTTGCAAAGTTAGATTGCCTTTCAGGATTTGCCCAATTGGCAAAAACACAAAACTATGAACGTCCGGTTTTAGACGAAAGTTTAGATTTAGATATTACCGAAGGTCGCCATCCGGTAATTGAAAAACAACTGCCACCCGGCGAAGCCTATATTGCCAACGATGTATTTTTAAATACCACATCCCAGCAAATTATCATGATCACCGGTCCAAACATGAGTGGTAAGTCGGCTATATTAAGGCAAACCGCACTTATTGTATTACTGGCACAAATGGGCAGTTTTGTACCGGCAAAATCGGCCAGACTTGGGTTGGTAGATAAGGTATTTACCAGAGTTGGTGCCAGCGATAATATATCTATGGGCGAATCTACCTTTATGGTTGAAATGAACGAAACGGCTTCTATATTAAACAACATTTCTAATCGCAGTTTGGTATTGTTAGATGAAATAGGGCGTGGCACCAGTACTTATGACGGTATATCGATTGCCTGGGCTATTACCGAGTAC
The DNA here is from genome assembly GCF_006494535.1 of Paucihalobacter ruber. Classification (GTDB taxonomy): domain Bacteria; phylum Bacteroidota; class Bacteroidia; order Flavobacteriales; family Flavobacteriaceae; genus Paucihalobacter; species Paucihalobacter ruber. The sequence goes on along the minus strand of NZ_VHIQ01000001.1, from coordinate 564,109 downwards.
CTGCATGAACATCCATCCAAACCAAAAACACTGTTTGCAACCCATTATCACGAGCTCAACGAAATGAGCGAGACTTTTAAACGCATTAAAAATTTTAATGTCTCGGTGAAGGAATTAAAAGACAATGTGTTGTTTTTAAGAAAACTGGTTGCCGGCGGTAGTGCCCACAGTTTTGGTATACACGTAGCCAAAATGGCCGGCATGCCCAAGCAAGTCATTAGCAGGGCTAACAAAATGCTAAAGCAATTAGAGCAATCTCACAGCAGCGAAAAACTAACCGATACCGTCAAACAACTAGGCAGCGAAATGCAGTTGAGCTTCTTTAATCTGGACGATCCTCTACTAGCCCAAATTAAGGATGAAATTCTTGAAACCGATATAGATACCTTAACGCCGGTTGAGGCTTTAATGAAGTTAAACGAAATAAAGCGCATGTTGGTAAAAAAGAAACAAGCTTAAGCGTTAATTATTTTTTACAAAAGGCTTTGGTATTATAAGAAATGTTTTAAATTTGCATCCGCAATAGCGCAAACGTTCATTAAATCGCGAAAGTAGCTCAGGGGTAGAGCATCACCTTGCCAAGGTGAGGGTCGCGGGTTCAAATCCCGTCTTTCGCTCAAGTAAAATACCGAATGCAGAAGTGGTGGAATCGGTAGACACGTTGGACTTAAAATCCAATGAGCAGTAATGTTCGTGCGGGTTCAAGTCCCGCCTTCTGTACTAAAACCGTAAATTGTTAAATGATAACATTTTACGGTTTTTTTATGCGCAATATTTGGCATTTGATAAGATTAACCGATTCTTATAGCTAAGACTTAAAAAGACCTCAGGGATTTTCAAAACCTGTGAGGTTTTGGCTTATCTCTTACAAACTTATTTCTTCTTTAATGAATACACGCCACCTGCAAATAACAGCGCAGCTATACCCAAATAAACATATCCCTGTTCCTTTCCGGATTCGTTAGAAACATCAATTTCTAAATCGAAAATTTTCACCTCGGCACTGTTATCAACAATTTTAGTTATTCCTAAATACCCCAAGAAAACGCCTGCCACTATTAAAAGTATACCTACTATTTTTGTAATTTTCATAAATTTTAATTTTAAGTTAAATATTTTAAAGGTAATAAATAGTAGGAATAAATGCCGTGAAAACAAAATTTATGTTGATCTACAGAATATTTTCTTTTCCGAAAATTGATTTTTGACTTAAATAATCCCAAAATTATAGCTGTTATTTTAAGTACTAAATATGGCTATATTCTTTTGTAAGCTTGAATTCTGTTATTTAATCTGAAGCTGGAAGTAACATCGCTTTTTCACATTAAATTGAACACTAAATCTAACAATTCTAATAATTATCATAAACCTCATGCTTTTTTTGCCTTAATTTTGCTGACTTATTGATACAGAAACCATAACAAATTTATTTAGAACACCGTAAAAATGAGCAAAGCCATCTATATCGCCACCACAGAATCTAACAGCGGAAAATCAATTGTCTCCTTAGGTTTAATGCATTCCCTATTGGGAAGAGCAGCCAAGGTAGGTTATTTTAGACCGATTATTGACGACCTTAAAGAGGGTGAAATCGACAATCATATCAATACTGTTAACAGTTACTTTAATTTAAATATTTCATTTGAAGATGCTTACGCTTTTCATAGAAGCGAGGTCATTAAAATGAAAAACGAGAATAAGGATGACGAGATCATTGGTAGAATTATAGAAAAGTACAAAGCCCTGGAAGATCGTTTCGATTTTGTGCTGGTTGAAGGCACTAGTTTTGAAGGTGAAGGTGCTATCATCGAGTTAGATATTAATGTGGTGATTGCTAAAAATTTGGGTGTTCCGGCCATTATTATTGCCAGCGGTAAGAACAAAACTATCGATGAACTTACGGGAAACATACAAATGGCCTATGATTCTTTTAAAGATAAAGGCGTTGAAGTGTTATCGGTAATTGCTAATAAAGTTCAAACCGAAAATTTGGAGTTGGTAGTAACACAATTAGAGCAATACCTGCCTAAAGATGTTATTGTTAGCGCTATACCACTAAACCCGGTTTTGGCCAATCCATCCATTAAGGAAATTGTAGATGAACTCGACGCAAAAGTCTTGTTTGGTGAATCATCTATCAATAATCAGGCGGCATCGTTTAGCGTTGGTGCCATGCAATTACGAAATTATCTAACCCATCTGCAGGAGAACGGACTGGTCATTACACCGGGAGACAGAGCCGATCTTATTTTAGGTGCCTTGCAAGCCAATATTTCAGAGAATTATCCTGCTGTTTCAGGTATTGTTCTTACAGGTGGCTTGATTCCTGAACCAACCATTATACGTCTTATCGAAGGACTTTCTGATGTGGTGCCAATTATATCTGTGCAAGAGGGTACGTTTTCAGTAGCGAATAGAATAGGTATGATTAAATCTCAAATCTATGCCGGAAATACACAAAAAATAACTACGTCTATCAACGATTTTGAGAAATTTGTGAAGGTTGAAGCGTTAATTGAACGACTCATCACCTTTAAATCGAATGGGGTTACGCCCAGAATGTTTCAGTACAATTTATTAAAAAAGGCAAAATCTAATCAAAAACATATTGTCTTACCCGAAGGATTAGACGAGCGTATTTTAAAAGCTACCAAGCACCTGAAAGATCTCGATGTGGTAAAAATCACTTTGCTTGGCGACCAAAAACAAATAGAAGAAAAAATTGCTACGCTTAATCTCGGATTAGATCTAAACGGTATTAATGTTATCAATCCTGTTGAATCTGATAATTTTGAATTTTATGCCAATACCTTGTACGAGCTTCGTAAACATAAAAATGTGAACCTTGCCATGGCTAAAGACTTGATGGAAGACGTGTCTTATTTTGGCACCATGATGGTGTATCACGGTCATGCCGACGGAATGGTTTCAGGCGCAGTACACACAACACAACACACCATAAGACCGGCATTACAGTTTATTAAAACTAAACCTGAAGCATCAATTGTTTCCTCTGTGTTTTTTATGTGTTTAGAAGATCGGGTTTCGGTTTATGGAGATTGTGCCATTAATCCAAATCCTACTGCAGAGCAACTGGCCGAGATAGCTATTTCGTCGGCAGAATCGAGCATGGCGTTTGATATTAAACCAAAAATTGCCATGTTGTCTTATTCATCGGGTACTTCGGGCGTAGGAGCCGATGTGGAGCGCGTAAGAAAAGCCACCGAAATTATTAAAAGTAAAAGACCAGATTTAAAAGTTGAAGGACCAATTCAGTATGATGCCGCAGTAGATATTAATGTTGGTAAAATAAAACTACCACATTCAGAAGTCGCAGGACGCGCCAACGTATTTATTTTTCCTGATTTGAACACGGGTAACAACACCTACAAAGCCGTACAACGCGAAACCAAAGCATTGGCTATTGGTCCTATTATTCAAGGTTTGAACAAGCCGGTTAATGATTTGAGCAGAGGCTGCACGGTAGATGATATTTTCAACACAGTTATTGTAACTGCCATACAGGCTCAAAACTCTTAAAATACAGCAGGTTTATGAATATTTTAGTGCTCAATTCAGGAAGTTCTTCCATCAAGTTTCAATTAATTCAAATGCCCTCAGAAGTACTGGTATGCAGCGGTATCGTAGAGCGAATTGGCGAAAAAGATGCTGTTCTTAATTATAAAACCAAAGAAATCAACATTAAAAAATCATCTTATATTAAAACCTATAATGAGGGTTTGCAGAAAATTATAGATTTATTACAAAATTCCCAAAACGGTGTGATTCATGATACCAGCGAAATCAATGTCGTGGGACACCGCGTTGTTCATGGAGGAAATTCATTTTCAGATACTGCTTTGATTACTGCAGAAGTCAAACAGGAAATTAAAAATTTTTCGAGCCTGGCACCATTACATAACCCTAATAATCTTGAAGGAATTTTGGTGGCAGAACAGCTTTTTCCTCAGGCTGCACAAGTTGCTGTTTTCGACACGGCATTTCATCAAACCATTCCACAGAAAGCCAAACAGTATGCCATTCCTAAACATTTAACAGCTGAACACGGTATTCAATTGTACGGTTTTCACGGTACCAGTCATAAATATGTAACAGAAAAAGCTATAGAATACTTAGGGTTAGCAACATCAAAAATCATTTCTGTTCACTTGGGGAACGGCTGCAGCATTACTGCCAGTAAAAATGGTAAAAGTGTAGACCATAGTTTGGGGTTTTCACCTTCTAATGGTTTAATTATGGGTACCAGAAGTGGCGATATTGATCATGCCATAATTTTTTATTTGGTTGAAAATTTAGGATACTCACTTACCGAAGTCAATAATTTACTCACCAAAAAGAGTGGTATGCTTGGTTTAACCGGATACAGCGATTTAAGAGATATTCAAGCAAAAGCCGAAGAAGGCAACACAGATTGTAAGTTGGCTTTGGCAATGAATGCCTATAGAATTAAAAAATACATTGGTGCCTATACAGCAGCCCTGAACGGGTTAGATGCGTTAATTTTTACAGCCGGTATTGGTGAAAACTCTAGTTTGATGAGGCAACTGGTGTGTGATGATATGGAGGTGTTTGGCATAAAATTAGACGCAACTAAAAATGAAACCAAATCGGCCATACTCCGAGAAATCAACAGCGATTCTTCTAGGGCGAAAATATTTGTAATACCTACTAATGAAGAATTGGAGATTGCCAAGCAGGCATTTAGATTGGTTACATCTTCTATTTAGATTTAGTTATAGGATGTATTAACAGGTTCTTTAGATCTGACATCATTGCTTAATGTCAATCTTAAAACACTATAGCAACAAAATTCTTATTTGTTCTTAATAAAAGACCTCACAGGTTTTTGAAACCTGTGAGGTCTTAAGAGATATAAAAAAAGCCTGAAAAATCAGGCTTTTAACATTTTACGTCAAAATGAATTAGTTCTGTTTCACTTTGTCTGCTGCTTTCTTCATAGCATCAGTACCGGTTTTTTCAGCATCTTCAACTGCTTTGTTGGCGGCGTCTTTTGCATCTTTAACAGCACCGTCAATCGCTTCTTTAGCATCCTCAACAGCGCCATCTACAGCATCTTTTGCTTCTTCGGCAGCATCTTCTGCACTTTCCATGGCGTCGTTAGCGGCGTCGCTAGCATCATCCATAGCATCATTAGCAGCATCTGTTGCATCCTCAATGGCATCGCCCGTAGCGTCGATAGCATCTTCAACAGCATCTTCTGTTTTGTCTTTAGTGTCTCTGCATGAAGTTAAGGTAACCGTTAAGGCCATTAACATGATTAAGCTTAATACTAATTTCTTCATTTTTATAGTTTTAGTGTTAATTGATAACTACGAAATTAAGAACTTAATTTTAAAAAACCATGAAAAAATTTATATTTATTTTAACACAATTAGGGTACTACAATTCAATAATGCCAATAATTTTTGACACGACACCCGAATTTAGGTTAACAAAGTTCGCGTTTTTCTGACCTTTATCTCGTCGCGCAATATCATTCGTAATAAGGTCTTCTAGTTCAGCGGCTAATGATTTATAGTTGTCAATACTTATTACACCGCCATTTTTGATCATGGCTTTGGCTTCAGGAAATTTTGCAAAGTTCTTTCCAATAATAATGGGTATCCCAAATACAGCCGGTTCAAGTATATTATGTAATCCTGTTTTTCCCATGGCGCCGCCCACATAAGCAATATCTCCAAAGTTGTATAAATTACGCAACAGACCAATTTTGTTAACGATCATTACTTTCATCTCAACACAGTTGTCTGAATCTGCTTCAGAAAACACAATGGTTGGTACTTTTAATAAGTTTTTTATGTGATTGATATGTGATGTATTAACATTATGTGGCACGAAAATAAACTTCACATCGTGTTTGGTTTGATTGATATATCGAGACAAAATAATTTCATCTTCGGGCCATGAACTACCAATAACTATGCAAAGCTTTCCGTTGATGAATTCATTGATATGCGCAACCGGTTTCGAAGTAGCTTTGTTTTGTAAAACTCGATCAAATCTGGTATCGCCGGCAACAGTTGTGTTTTGAATGCCTTTGTTTTCCAGTAAAATTTGCGAGTTGACATTTTGAACAAAAATGTGATGAAAAGCTGTTAAAGCTTTTCTAAATAAACCGCCATACCATTTAAAGAAAATTTGTTGGTCTCTAAACAAGGCCGAAATTAAAATGGCTTTATAATGTCTGTTTTTTATTTCAAAAAGGTAATTAATCCAAATTTCATACTTAACAAATACAATTAGTTCGGGATGTACCAGGTCTAAAAACTTTTTAGCATTGCTTTTACTGTCTGTTGGTAAATAAACTACAACGTCGGCAATTTCGGCGTTTTGTTTAATTTCATAACCCGAAGGTGAAAAAAAGCTAAGTACAACCTTGTGGTCCGGCCGTTTCTGTTTCAACGCTTCAAAAACCGGTAAGCCCTGTTCGTATTCGCCTAATGAAGCACAATGAAACCAGAAAACCTTATCTTGAACCGTTATATGTTGCGCCAAACGCTCAAATGTTTGCTTTCGGCCAACATAACCTTGTCTTAACTTTAAATCAAATCGCGACCCGATTTTTAAAATCACTTCTAAAAGCGCAATAACTATGTTATAAAATGTGTGCAAACTCAATTTATTTGTGCTAAAATACAGTTCTTTTCTTAAACTTGAATTAGTGTTAGCGGGCTAAATTTTGTATTTTCGCTTGGCGTACCAAACCGTTGTGATGGTGCGTAAATTTCAAATTGTTTTTATGAGAAAAATTCAAATGGTTGACCTGCAGCGTCAATATGAGCCAATTAAAGCCGAAGTAGATGCGTCCATCCAGGAAGTAATTGATTCAGCAATGTTTATAAACGGACCAAAAGTTCATGAGTTTCAAAAAAATCTGGAAAATTACCTTAATGTGAAGCATGTAATCCCTTGTGCCAATGGTACCGATGCGCTTCAAATTGCCATTATGGGACTTGGTTTGGAGCAAGGCGATGAGGTGATTACAGCCGATTTCACCTTCGCGGCAACCGTTGAGGTGATTGCGCTGCTAAAACTTACACCGGTTTTGGTTGATGTAGATCCGGTTAATTTTAATATCGATATTGAAGCTTTAAAAAGGGCCATTACACCCAAAACCAAAGCTATTGTACCTGTTCACTTGTTTGGTCTGGTGGCTAATATGGAAGATGTGATGGAACTTGCCAAAGAACATAATTTATACGTCATCGAAGATAATGCTCAGGCCATAGGCGCTAATTATACTTTTAAAGATGGCAGCAAAGTAAAAGCCGGCGTGATTGGCGATGTTGGTTGTACCTCATTTTTTCCTTCAAAGAATTTAGGATGTTATGGTGATGGCGGTGCCATTTTTACCAATAACGACGAATTGGCGCATACCATTCGCGGTATTGTTAATCACGGTATGTATGTGCGTTATCATCACGATGTGGTGGGTGTTAACTCGAGATTGGATGCTATACAGGCAGCGGTTTTAGATGCCAAATTACCCAATTTAGATGCGTATAACAACGCCAGAAGAAATGCAGCCAGAAAATATAACGACGCATTTAAAAATCACCCAAATATTATCACACCAACAGGATTATCAACTTGCGATGGTATTTGCAGCACTTGCGACTGCCATGTGTTTCATCAATATACTTTGAAGATTGTCAATGCCGACAGAGATGCACTGGCACAACATTTAGCTGAAAAGGGTATTCCTCATGGTATTTATTACCCAATTCCGTTACACAGACAAAAGGCTTACGCAGACGAACGTTATAACGAAGCCGACTTTGAAGTAACAAACCAATTGTCTGACGAAGTTATTTCGTTGCCCATGCACACCGAATTAGACGATGACCAAATTCAATTCATTACTAATACAGTTATCAATTTTTTAAATCAGAATAATTAATGCAAATAGTTGTTACCGGCGGACTCGGTTTTATAGGTTCTCATACCGTAGTTGAATTGCAAAACGAAGGTTTTGAAGTTATTATCATAGATAATTTATCTAACTCTTCGATAGATGTTTTAGATGGTATTACCGAAATATCTGGCAAGAAACCAATTTTTGAGAAGTTCGATTTAAGAGAAAAACCAAAAGTTCAAGATTTTTTTAAACGTTATCCAAATATAAAGGGCATCATACATTTTGCAGCCAGTAAAGCGGTGGGCGAAAGTGTTCAGGAACCCTTGCTTTATTACGAAAACAACATCAGTACATTGGTGTATTTGCTTCAAGAGTTGCGCCAATTGGCCGATGCTAATTTTATTTTTAGTTCTTCGTGTACCGTATATGGCCAAGCCGATGCATTGCCAATTTCAGAAAATGCACCGGTAAAACCAGCCGAATCTCCTTACGGAAACACCAAACAAATTGGAGAAGAAATCATTAAGGATTTGTGTAAAATTGATCTAAAATTTAAAGCCATTGCCTTGAGATATTTCAATCCTATTGGTGCGCATCCAAGTGCGAAAATTGGCGAGTTACCTCTTGGTGTACCTCAAAATTTGGTGCCGTTTATTACCCAAACTGCTGCCGGCTTACGTGAAAAACTGTCTGTTTTTGGAGACGATTATCCTACCGAAGATGGTACCTGTATTAGAGATTACATTCATGTGGTTGATCTTGCGAAAGCGCATGTGGTGGCATTGCAAAGATTACTTCAACACAAAAATAAATCTAATTGTGAGATTTTTAACTTAGGCACCGGTAAAGGCAGCTCTGTTTTAGAGGTCGTACAATCTTTTGAGCGCGTTACGGGTCAAAAATTAAATTATCAAATTGTAGGTAGAAGAGAAGGCGATGTCATTGCGGCATATGCCGAAACCACCAAAGCTAATGAAGATTTAGGGTGGAGAGCCGAGCTGTCATTAGATGAAGCCATGGCTTCTGCCTGGGAGTGGGAAAAACAAATTAGAAATATTAAATAATTATCTATTGAAATAGTTATTTCAATCTGGAATTAATATTTTTTCGTATCCGTACATTTTGACACATTCATCTGGTTTTCTTGGATGGTGTGGGCTTTATTGCTACCGACTGGTTCATTCAAAAATGCGGGTGAATGCTTCGCTTTAGATGTTTATAAAATATATTAAATATCATAAAATCAATTTAATATACTTTCATATTTGCCATTCCGTCATATAAACCTTACCTTTGTATTCAATGATAATGGAAAAAATGAGTGTTATGAAGCTAATAAGCGTTAAACGTAAAACGGTAGTTGAAGACCGTTACACACCAAAAATGGGTAAACTACAAACCCGCGTTACTTACATCAAAAGAAAGGTATTGAACATTCCGGTTCAAACAATTCACAAATACAGGGAAACCTACTACGGCGAGGTTAAAGATTGCGTCGATTGCAATTTGCAGCGTTAATTAGTTGTTGCTTACTTCCTCCTTTTTGGGCTTTATAAAGAAACTTGCATAAAGCAGAATAATCATTCCGGTGGTTACAGACATATCGGCTACATTAAAGATGCCGGTTCTAAACACGCCTCCAAAATCTAAGTGCAGAAAGTCGGTTACTTTTCCATAAACAATTCGGTCGTAAACGTTGGCAATCCCGCCACCAACAATACAGCAAAAGGCGATCAGGCTTAATTTGTCAAGTTCTTTATTTTTGACGATAAAGTAAATCACGTAACCTAATACCAGCACCGGGAGTATTAATAAAAAAATCAACTTCATGGTATCATTCATGTCGCTACCCATGCCTAAAAAAGCACCTTTATTTTCTACATGGTATAGCTGAAATACATCGCCAATCACATCGATGACTTCGCCTTTTTGTATATAAACTCTTGCTATGGCTTTTGAAATTTGGTCTAAAGCAATATTGATAATGATGAGTACAATTATAAAAGCATTTCTCGATAACTTCATTTGATAGATTTATGGGTTAAGTTGAGCGGCTGAGGTAATGGCGTCTCGGTTAATTTTTTTAACGAGTCCTTGCAAAACATTACCGGGACCAACTTCTATAAATTCTGAAGCACCATCGGCAATCATTTGGTTAACCGATTGCGTCCATTTTACCGGTGCCGTGAGTTGGGAAATTAAATTTTGTTTAATATCGGCTTCATTATTGACGGCCGCTGCCGTTACATTTTGATAGATGGGACAAATGGGTTTGCTAAATTGCGTGTTTTCAATAGCGTTAGCAAGTTCTTCCCTTGCCGGCTCCATTAAAGGAGAATGGAATGCGCCACCAACGGGCAACACCAAGGCACGTCTGGCACCGGCGGCTTTTAAGGCTTCGCATGCGTTATTAACGGCATCTATGTCTCCTGAAATTACTAACTGGCCCGGACAATTATAATTGGCTGCCACTACCACACCGGCGGTTTCTGCACAAATATTTTCAACTATGTCATCTTCTAAGCCTAAAACAGCAGCCATGGTACTTGGTTGTAATTCGCAGGCTTTTTGCATAGCCAAAGCACGCTTAAAAACCAATTGTAAACCATCTTCAAAGCTTAAAGTTTTATTGGCCACTAGGGCTGAAAATTCACCCAATGAATGACCCGCAACCATATCCGGTTTAAAATGATCACCTAAGGTTTTGGCTAAAATAACCGAATGTAAAAATATAGCAGGTTGTGTTACCTTGGTTTGTTTTAAATCTTCGGCAGTGCCTTCAAACATAATGTCGGTAATGCGAAAACCTAAAATATCGTTGGCTTGCTCAAATAATTGTTTGGCGAGTGCTGATTGGTTGTAAAGGTCTAATCCCATGCCCGTAAATTGTGCGCCTTGACCGGGAAATATATATGCATTCATAATTAATTTCTGTTATGGCGACAAAAATAGGAATTATTTTATTAGAACTTGATATAGTTGAAATTCTTGGTTTAGGCTATGGGTTTTAATCTTTGAGCCGTTAGTGACTACTGCGTTAGGGATAGTAGTGGAAATCCTTTTGATGAGGTACGAGTCAAAAGATTGAAACGAATAGCCCGACGCATTTATGCACAATAAAGGTGCATAAATGGGTAACGCCCAAATATTTTATTGACTTTGGCTTGTTACATGCCAGCAATCGCAGCCTCAGCGCAGCGTTCACCATCCATAGCTGCCGAAACAATACCGCCGGCATAACCACCACCTTCGCCACAAGGAAATAAATTGTTGATTTGCGGATGGGCAAAATGTTCGTTTCTTGGTACAGTAACCGGTGACGAGGTTCGAGATTCAACACCAACAATATTAGCTTCCTCAGTGTAATAGCCACGCATTTTTTGGCCAAAAGCCATAAAACCTGTGCGCAAACGACTTCCTATAATTTTTGGCAATAACGAGTGTAAGGGTGCCGATTTTAAACCGGGTTGGTAGGATGTGTCGTTTAAGGTAGACGACAATTTGCCTTCAACAAAATCGGTAAGGCGTTGCGCGGGAGCTGTCTGGGTTCGTCCACCCGAGGTAAAAGCCAACTTTTCCAGATCCTTTTGATATTCTAAACCTTTCAAAGCACCAAAATGTTCGTATTTGTATAAATCTTTATCGGCATTAATTTCAACCACAATACCGGAGTTGGCATACAAATTATTTCGTTTGGAAGGCGACATCCCGTTAACTACAACCTCGCCATGAGCCGTGGCTGCCGGAACTATAAAACCACCAGGACACATGCAAAACGAATACACACCGCGATCATTTACCTGCTGAACCAAACTGTAAGCTGCTGCCGGTAGCAAGTCGTCTCGTTTGCCGGAGCAATGGTACTGAATGCTGTCTATAATATGCTGCGGATGTTCTACGCGAACACCCATGGCGAAAGATTTTGCTTGCAAGGCAATAGCCTTCTTTTGAAGTAAATAAAAAATATCGCGCGCCGAGTGTCCTGTTGCCAAAATCACGCGCTGTACAGGAATCTCATCACCATTATGAAGGTGTACGCTAACTATCTGATTGTTTTTAAGAGTGAAGTCGGTTACTCGTGTTTCAAAATGAATGTCGCCACCATATTTTAGGATGGTTTCACGAATATTCTGCACCACCTTTGGTAATTTGTTGGTGCCAATATGTGGATGTGCATCTACCAATATCTGGTCGGTAGCACCATGATAGACCAAATTTTCAAAAATTCGTCGTACATCACCACGTTTTAAGCTGCGTGTGTAAAGTTTGCCATCGCTGTAAGTACCGGCGCCACCTTCGCCAAAGCAATAGTTTGAATCGTTATTGACAATATGGTCTTGATTGATAGCGCGAATATCGCGACGACGGTCTCGAACATTTTTACCTCGCTCTAAAACTACAGGTTTAAAACCCAGTTCTATACAGCGCAAGGCAGCGTACATACCGGCAGGTCCAAACCCAATGATATGAATGGGTTTGGCATTGGAAACGTCTTTGTAATCAAACTCATAGTCTGAGGACTCAGGTACAGGTTCGTTGATATAAACGGCCAACTTGTAATTTAAATAGATGGTTGATTTTCTGGCATCTATAGATTTTCTAAGCACTTTAATACCCGAAATTTGTTCGGGAGATATGCCTAAATTTTCAGCAGCTTTCTGGCTTAAAATATCAGCTTGTGTAGCTTCTTCATGCAAGGCTACACGCAGTTGAAGCTCTTTAACCATGTTTACTTTCTTTTATAAGTTATAAAAGAATAGGGGTAATCGTGGCGTTCATCAATTTCAAATTTCTGATTATTGACAATTTGCCATACGGCGGTATCTATTTCAGGAAAATAGGTGTCTGCATTTTCAAAGCGATGGTGTACTTTGGTAAGTTCGATAACATCGGCAAATTCCATGGCCTGTTTATAAATTTCACCACCACCAATAATATAGGGTCGGTCATCACTTTTTGCAGCATCAAGTGCATCGAGCAAATTATTTACTACAATAACGCCTTTTGGTACTTTGTAGTCTCTTTGTCTGCTTATTACAATGTGAGTTCTGTTAGGTAGTGGCTTTGGAAAACTTTCAAAGGTTTTTCTGCCCATAATAATATGATGCCCATTGGTAAGCGTTTTAAAACGCTTTAAATCTTCACTTAAATGCCAAATAAGTTGGTTGTCTTTTCCAATGGCGTTGTTTTCATCGGCTGCAGCAATAATAGTCACCGTTTGCGCTTTAAGAGTTGCTTTGAGTTGTAATGGTTGATCGGCTTCTACTTTTTTAGCAAGGGCTTCAATACGCGCTTTTTGCTTGGCTATTAAAATGGCTGTTTGTTCGTCTTCCCATTCTTTTCCCATAAAACGATTGGTGATAAAAACCGAAACGAGATGATATAACAACATGGCAACCCAAATTAAAATAGCGTAAATAACCCAATTATAACCAAAAAAGGTAAGGTTTTCACCAATTTTTAGGAGTTGCGATGCCACCACCAAAAAAATGGCTCCTATAACAAATACTACGGCATGAGCCTGAAGTCTTTTTTTCTGACGAATTCTGCGTTTGGCATTTTCGTATAAAGCCAAATCTTCTTTACTAATTTGTGGTTGTTTTTTTCTTCCGAACATGATAAAAAATAAGTAAGTAAAGTTACTTAATAATTACGAAAACGATGTAATGAGTTTTTGCTTTTTGAGATTTACAATTTTCGAAAACGATATAGTTGAAAATCAGGTATTAACATAATATTTTTTTATTGAAAAATATCCAGAAATGCACTTGTAAAAGTACGCTATTCGCGCAAATACTATTAAAAAATTGACATATTCGTAAATCTTCATCATCATTGTGTTAAGAATTACCAAGCTATATTTTTCTTTTATAATTTTGACCCAACATTAAACACTTAAATCATGGCAATTAGAAAACAGTATTTAAAAAGCAAGCCCGTGTGCAAAGTAACTTTTGCTATTGAAGCAGAAGAGGCTCAAAATGTATCGGTGGTAGGAAGCTTTAACGAGTGGAATACTGAAGCTACACAACTTACTAAATTAAAAAACGGCACTTTTAAAGGAACCGTTGATTTAGAAAAAGACAACTCTTATGAATTTAGATATGTTGTTGACGGTACTTACGTTAACGACGAGCAAGCTGATGCTTTTCAATGGAATGAATTTGCAGCAGCCGAAAATGGTGTACTAAATTTGTAATTAGTTATTTTGTTTTACTGAAAAAGCGCTACCCAATGGTAGCGCTTTTTTTGTTATCTCATCATATTAAACCGCAACGGTTCCTTTTATATGTGGATGCGGATTATAATCTACCAAAGTAAAATCTTCAAACTTAAAACTGAAAATATCTTTCACCTCTGCGTTTAATATCATTTTTGGTAATGGTCTGATGTCTCTGGATAACTGAAGTTCTAGTTGCTCATAGTGATTGCTGTAAATATGAGCATCGCCAAAGGTATGCACAAAATCGCCCGGTTGATAACCGCAAACCTGCGCCACCATCATGGTAAGTAAGGCGTATGATGCAATATTAAAAGGAACACCCAGAAAAATATCTGCACTGCGTTGGTATAACTGACAAGATAATTTACCGTTGGCTACATAAAATTGAAAAAAGGCATGACAAGGAGGTAAGGCCGCTTTGTCATTGGCTACATTTTCGGCAAAACTTTTGGAATTGTCGGGCAACACCGAAGGGTTCCATGCAGATACCAACATACGTCGGCTGTCTGGATTGTGCTTAAGGGTATGGATGACTTCTTTTATCTGATCAATGTCGTCGCTGTTCCAGTTGCGCCATTGATGTCCGTACACCGGTCCAAGATTGCCGTTGTCGTCTGCCCATTCATTCCAGATTCTTACACCGTTGTCTTGTAAATATTTAATATTAGTATCGCCGTTTAAAAACCATAACAACTCATAAATAATGGATTTTAAATGCAGTTTTTTGGTGGTAACCATAGGGAAACCTTCGCTTAAATCAAATCGCATTTGGTAGCCAAAAACGCTTTTGGTACCGGTGCCGGTTCTGTCTGATTTTTCGTGTCCGTGCTCTAACACGTATTTAACGAGATCGTGGTATTGTTTCATAACATTTCCCGCGAAAGCGGGAATCTCTTTTTAGTTATTGTAAAATTTCAGTTGTCATCAAAAATATCAAAAAGCAAAAAATATCAAACCTATTAGGCTTATAATTCTATTAAAAGTTATTAACTATCAATGCTGAAATGTGATGTGGCTATGGAGGTAATTTTCTCACAGATGGCACAGATGTGCACAGAACGTAATGAGCAAACAATTAGTGAGATGATGACAAAAAAATTCAAATTGATATTTCTAACGACGAGATTCCTGCGTTCGCAGGAATTTAACCTATGATCATTCCGGCAATGGTAGCCGATAATAGCGATGCAATGGTGCCTCCAATCAAGGCGCGCATTCCAAATTCAGAAAGCGTTTTTCTTTGTCCGGGTGCGAGTGAGCCAATACCGCCAATTTGTATACCAATCGAGGCAAAATTGGCAAATCCGCACAACATATAGGTGGCCATGATAATGGATTTTTCAAATTTTAAATGGGTAAGGCTGGCCACGTTTTTAAGTTCGGCTAATTGTATATAGCCTACAAATTCACTGGCTGCTAATTTAATGCCCAGAAGTTGCCCCATGAGCGCAATGTCTTCTTTGGCTACCCCAATGAGCCACATTAATGGTGCAAACATATAACCGAGAATGAATTCAAGCGACAAGCCGTCGTATTGGGTGTTGTTGGCAATCACTTCATTTAAAGACGTAAAATGCCAGCTGATGTTAAGTGCCTCAATGGTAAACCCGTTAAATCCGGCTACAAATCCTAAAATACCATTGATCATGGCAATAAATGCAAGAAAAACGAGTAACATGGCACCCACGTTGGCAGCTAATTTTAGACCTTCGGTGGTACCGTTGGCGATGGCATCCAGAATGTTTGAGCCAATTTTATCCTGGGTAATTTCAACTTCGGTATTGATTTTTGCCTGTTGCGGATACAATATTTTAGAAATCACAATGGCACCCGGTGCGGCCATGACCGAAGCCGTTAATAAGTGCTTGGCATAAAATAACTTTAATGCCTCATCTTCGCCGCCTAAAAACCCTATATAAGCGGCTAAAACCCCACCGGCTACGGTGGCCATACCGCCAATCATTACCAGTAAAATTTCAGATTTGGTCATTTTTTCCAGATAGGCCTTAATCATCAGCGGCGCTTCGGTTTGGCCTAAGAAAATATTGCCGGCTACACTTAAACTTTCAGCACCCGAAATTCCAAGGAGTTTGGTAAGTGCCAATGCCAAACCTTTTACTATTTTTTGAATAATTCCCAAATAAAACAACACCGATGTAAGTGCCGAAAAGAAGATAATGGTTGGTAACACCTGGAATAAAAATATAAATCCGTAGCTGTCAACGTTCATTAAATCTCCCAATAAAAAGGTACTACCGGCTACTGTAAAATCTAATATGGCAACAAATCCCTGACCTATAAACTCAAAGATGCTTTGTACAAAGGGTACTTTTAATACGCCAATGGCGAGCACCAGTTGGGCTAATAGGCCTAGTCCAACGGTTTTCCATTTAATAGCTTTTCGGTTGCTGCTTAAAAGAAAGGCTATGAAAATTAAAATAAACATTCCTAAAGCACCTCTTAACAAGCTGTTTAATGAAAACCCTTCACTTTTAACAATGCTATTTTCAGCCTCGAGCTTGGCAGCAAGGGCTTTGTTTTGTAAATAAGCCTGGTCTGTAAATTTGTATTGAATGCCGCGATCTTCAAAAACAAGGGTTGAATCGGTTAGTGTGGTGATTTTATACCGTCTTATCGTATCGTTAGGCTGATTATAGTAGAACACCAACAAATTATTCTGATGAAGGTAATCTCCTTTAGCCATTAAGTTGTCTTTAGCTTGTAGCGAATAGATAAATTCGCCGCTTTTTAAACTTAAGGTGTCTTGTTTTGAAATGGTGTAAAGTGGAAGATTGTCTAAATTTTCAATGCTACTAAATTGCCAGGTTTTTTCTATTTCTTGTGCTTGAAAATTTATGGTAGCAAGAACAAGTACAAGGAATAAAACCAATTGTTTTTTCATGCAGTAATTAACGTTTAGAAATTTCGTCTCTTATTTTAGCTGCTAATTCGTAATCTTCGTTTTGAACGGCCTCGCTAAGTAATTGATGAAGCTCTTCGAGAGATTTATTTTTGTAATTTTCATGAATGGCCGCATCTACTTCTTCGGCAATTAATTCGTCTACCAATATTTTATCCTCATTTTCGGTATCTGATTTCGGATTCACTTTAAGGTAAATACCCGCTTTATCCAATATGTTTTTATAGGTAAAAATTGGTGCCTGAAATCTTAAAGCCAATGCAATTGCATCACTGGTGCGCGCATCGATAATTTCTTCAATTTTATCACGCTCGCAAATCATACTGGAATAAAAGACGCCGTCAACCAACTTATGGATAATGACTTGTTTTACAACAATATCAAACCTGTCGGCAAAATTTTTAAATAAATCGTGTGTTAAGGGACGCGGTGGTCTGATTTCTTTTTCAAGAGCTATGGCAATAGATTGGGCTTCAAAAGCCCCAATAACTATAGGTAATTTTCTATCGCCATCAACTTCACTTAAAATGAGTGCATAGGCACCATTTTGTGTTTGGCTGTAAGAAATACCTTTAATATTTAGTTTAACTAAGCTCATAAATTAAAACGCAAATAACAGCTTAAATTTGGAAATTACCAAATGCCCAAACGTCAATTATTCAACATAAGCCTAAGCGACTCACTCACATTTGGATAAATGTTAAAGACAAATCCTTGACGTTTGGACCTACAATTTAAGAAAATTATGCGTTTTGAGCTTTAAATTCCTTTAATTTTTGTGTGAGTTTTGGTACCACTTCGAAAGCATCGCCAACAATCCCGTAGTCTGCAGCTTTAAAAAATGGTGCTTCAGGATCGGTATTGATCACCACCTTTACTTTTGAGGCGTTAATACCTGCCAAATGCTGAATGGCTCCTGAAATTCCAATGGCAATATACAAGTTGGTAGCTACGGGTTTACCCGTTTGCCCTACGTGTTCACTGTGAGGTCTCCAACCCAAATCTGATACCGGTTTAGAGCAAGCGGTTGCTGCTCCTAAAACTTCGGCGAGGTCTTCAATTAATCCCCAGTTTTCAGGCCCTTTTAATCCTCTACCGCCCGACACTACTACTTCTGCATCGGCAATGGTAACTTTATTGGCAGCCTTATCTACGCTTTTCACCGTGATGTTAGAAACAGGTAAATCAACGTTGAATTCTTCAACCTGCGCTGCAATAGGATTTTCAACCAAACCAAATGAGTTGTTAGACAAACCTATAATTTTGTTGTTGGTAGTTAACTCGGTATGCGCAAATGCTTTGTTGGTAAAAGCGGTTCTTTTTACCGTTAGTGGTGCGGTTGAAGTAGGTACAGCCACAACATTAGAGGCATATCCTGCATTTAATTTAACGGCTAAAACAGGTGCCAGGTATCTGCTATCGGCCGACGAACTCACTATCACTATTTGAGCAGTTTCGTGCTGAGCCGCTTGTGCAACAATGCTGGCGTAGGTATCTACATTAAAGTTCTCTATACTGCTGTTAGATACCTTAAGCACCTTCGTAACCCCGTAAGTTCCCAGCTGGTCTGCACCTTCTGCATTTACAGATATGGCGGTAACAGTGGTATTAAGTAAGTCGGCCACAGCCTTGGCATAAGATGCCACTTCAAAAGCCGCTTTTTTAAATTTTCCTTTTTCTGATTCGGTATATACTAAAACTGACATAGTTTTTTTGTTTTAATTTTAAAATATAAATTGTTTACAGCACTTTGGCCTCATTGTGTAATAAGTTAATAAGCTCATCTATGTTGTCGGCATCAATCAATTTAACAGCGCCTCGAGGAGCCGGTTTTTCAAATTTATTGGTAGCCGAAGCATTGTTCACATCAACAGGTTCTACTACTTTTAGAGGTTTTTGTCTGGCCATCATGATACCGCGCATGTTTGGTATTTTTAAATCGCTTTCTTCAACCAATCCTTTTTGTCCGCCAATTACCAGAGGTAATGTAGCAGTGACGGTTTCCTTACCACCGTCAATTTCTCTTACAGCAGTTGCGGTATTGCCTTCAATTTCAAGTCCAACACAATTGGTTACAAAAGCTTTACCTAGCATCGCGGCCATCATACCCGGTACCATACCGCCGTTGTAATCTATAGATTCGCGACCGGCAATAATTAAATCGTAGGCACCATCCTTAGCAACGCTGGCCAATTGTTGTGCTACGGCAAATCCATCGGTTGCGGGCATGTTAACTCTAATAGCACTATCAGCGCCAATAGCCAGAGCTTTTCTCAATGTTGGTTCTGTTTCGGGCCCGCCAACGTTTACTACATCTACGGTAGCACCTTGCTTTTCTTTAAACCACATGGCACGTGTTAAGCCAAACTCATCGTTAGGGTTAATTACAAATTGAACACCATTGGTGTCGAATTTGGTATCGCCTTCTGTAAAATTAATTTTTGAGGTGGTATCGGGTACGTGACTTATACATACTAGTATTTTCATAATAATAGAAATAGTTTATTGGAATGAATTTGAGCTGTCAAAATTAAGGATTAAATTTTAAATTTCCTATGCATGCATAATAAATTTTTTATAAAACCGCCTCTGTAAAGTTGAGCATATATTGCGAACTAAAGGAAATTTGCAATTAAGGTAGTTTTTGAAAAATTCTGAGTCACATTTTGTGAGGAATTATGATTCAGATTTTTTACTTTTGCGTTTCATTTTAAAACATGTTAAATGAGAACGATCCAATTTAGAGAAGCCATTTGTGAAGCCATGAGCGAAGAAATGCGAAGAGATGAAAGCATTTATTTGATGGGTGAAGAAGTTGCAGAATATAACGGTGCTTACAAGGCTTCTAAAGGAATGTTAGATGAATTTGGACCTAAACGCGTTATCGATACCCCAATTGCCGAACTTGGTTTTGCCGGTATAGCCATTGGTTCTACCATGACAGGCAACAGACCTATTGTAGAATACATGACTTTTAATTTCTCGTTGGTGGGGATTGATCAAATTATAAATAACGCTGCCAAAATCAGACAAATGTCTGGCGGTCAGTTTAAATGCCCCATAGTTTTTAGAGGTCCCACGGCTTCAGCCGGACAGCTGGCAGCTACGCACTCGCAGGCTTTTGAAAGCTGGTTTGCCAACACTCCCGGTTTAAAAGTAATTGTGCCTTCAAATCCTTACGATGCAAAAGGGCTTTTAAAATCGGCCATTAGAGATGATGATCCGGTAATTTTTATGGAAAGCGAGCAAATGTATGGTGATAAAGGCGAAGTGCCCGAAGGTGAATATACCATACCAATTGGCGTTGCCGAAATCAAACGTGAAGGTACCGATGTTACTATTGTATCTTTCGGAAAGATTATTAAAGAAGCCTACATCGCTGCCGAAGAATTGGAAAAAGAAGGTATTTCATGCGAAATCATAGATTTGAGAACGGTAAGACCAATGGATCACGATGCTATCCTGACTTCGGTAAAGAAAACCAACCGTTTGGTAATTCTTGAAGAGGCTTGGCCATTTGGAAACGTTGCTACCGAAATAACCTATCAGGTGCAATCTCAAATTTTTGATTACCTCGATGCGCCAATTATTAAAATTAATACTGCAGATACTCCGGCACCTTATTCTCCTGTGTTGCTGGAAGAATGGCTACCTAACAGCAAAGATGTTATTAAGGCTGTAAAAAAAGTGCTTTACAAATAAAGCAACTTTATTTTCGTTATTTATGCTTCATGTTTACGACCAATGTGAAGTCAGGTTTTTATGAAGTATTATCTACTTGGTTTATTATTGTTTCTACAACTTGCTGTTATTGCTCAAACTAAAGTGAGTGGTAATGTGTTTGATGTAAAAAATCAGTCTGTTGCCTACGCCAATGTGCTTTTTAAAAATTCTACCGAGGGAACCATTACTGATGAGAATGGTCGATTTTATCTGGAATCGCGCAATTCACATGATACTTTAGTCATTTCGTTTTTAGGATATAAGACTAAATTTATTCCTCTAAATTCAAAAGTAGTTTTTGATTTAATAGTAATTTTAGAAGAAGAAGCCAGTGCCTTGGGCGAGGTGTTTATCGTTACCGGTAAACAATCAAAAAAGAACAATCCGGCTATTGATATTTTAAGGAAAATCTGGGAGCGTAAACGTCAAAACGGTCTCAAACAATTCAAACAATACGAATACGACAAATACGAAAAAATTGAGTTCGACCTCAATACCATAGACAGTGCTTTGATGAAAAGCAAACTGTTTAAAGGTATGGAGTTTGTTTTTGAAGAGGTCGATACTTCTAATATTACCGGAAAAACATATTTACCCATTTTTTTAAATGAATCTTTTAAGCGCATTTACGGCGATAACAATCTTAAAAAAGAACGCGAAGAGCTTGTAGGCAATAAAAACTCGGGGTTTAGTAACAATCAGGTGATTATCGACTTTGTTGATGACTTGTATTCAGACTATGATATTTACGATAATTACTTGAAGTTCTTTGATAAGAGTTTTGTAAGTCCGTTATCCAAAACAGGTATCGATAATTACAATTATGTGTTATCAGACAGTGCTTTCATCGATAATAAATGGTGCTATAATATCATTTATTATCCGCGTCGCAAAAACGAACTTACCTTTAAAGGCGATTTTTGGGTGAATGACACCACCTACGCCATTAAGGAAATAAAACTTCAGGCTTCAAAAAGCGCTAACATTAACTGGGTTAAAGAAATTTATATAGAACAGGAATTTGAAGTTGTTAACGATTCCTTATTCTTACTTACAAGAGATTATTTCCTATCAGATTTCACCTTAAATAAGAAAGAGTCCTCTAAGGGTGTGTATGGAAAACGCACTACTTTATTTACGAATTATAAATTTGATGAGCCAAAAGAACCCAAGTTTTACGATGTTAAGGTTTTTAATTTTGATGAAGAAGTTTACAACCGCGACGATGATTTCTGGGAACAAAACAGATTAGAAGCCCTCAACAAAGACGAAGCCGGGATTTATAAAATGCTCGATACCTTAACCACCGTTAAAAAGTTTAGAACGCTTTATAACATTGGTAGTATTATGGCTTCGGGTTATGTTGAAATACCTTCGTTAAAGCTCGATTATGGCCCTATTTTTTCAACGTTTGGTTATAACGAAGTCGAAGGTCTTAGGCTGAGAACCGGCGGTAGAACCTATTTTGGTCCCAATGATTTGTGGCGTTTGGAAGGTTTTACGGCTTACGGTTTTAGAGACAACAAATTTAAGTATGGTATTTCGGCAAAATTCCTTTTAAATAAATACAACCGACTCATTGTTTTTGGTGGAAACAGGCGGGATGTTGAACAAATAGGGGCCAGTTTAACCAGTTCAACCGATGTATTGGGTCGCAGCCTGGCATCGTCGGCGGTGATAGGTACAGGTGCTAACGATAAGCTTACCAATATTAATTTATCTACCTTAGGTCTTGAAATTGAGCCGGTAAAAAATTTGGTGTTCTCTATGCAAGCCACTTATAGAACCCTCAGATCTGCATCACCAACTTTTAGTTTAGATTATGTAGACGATACGTCGCCAACCGGTGTGTCATCTGAAATTAATCAGTTTGAGAGCAGATTTTCCGTTAATTACTTTCCCGGTAGAAAAATGACAGGTTTTGGTGTTGAAAGAAAAACGGCTAACGACTATTTTGCCAGAATTTTAACCCAGATAAGTTTGGGAAATTCAGGTTTTTTGGATAGCGATTTCAACTATACCAAATTGCAAATGTCTTACGTGCAGCCCATACAGGTTGGCGGATTTGGAAGATTGGTAACCTCTTTAGAAGCCGGTAAAACCTTTGGCGATGTACCTTTGGGCTTGCTTAGTGTGGTACCGGGTAACCAAACCTACTTTTCAATTTACAACACATTTCCACAGTTAGACTTTTACGAATTTGTAACCGACACCTACACATCAGTGCATTTAGAACACAATTTTAACGGCAGGTTGTTTTCTCGAATACCGTTTCTAAAAAAATATAATTTACGCGCCATTGTAGGCTTGCGCGGCGTCTGGGGTGATCTTTCCGATGCCAACAGAGCCATCAGTACCACCGGAAATCCGGTTGAGTTTCCTTTAATTGCGCCAAACAATCAGGTTTACTACGAATACAGTTTTGGGGTAGCCAATATTTTTAAAATTCTGCGGTTAGACTTCAATTTCAGAGGTAATTATCTCGATGCACCCGGTGCCAGAAGATTTGGTGTTACAGGTAGCTTCGGATTCTATTTTTAACCTAATTAATTCAGTATCTTTGCACTCTAAATAATAATAAAATGACAAACGACACTCCAACCTTTGATGTTTTAATTGAAATACCAAAAGGCAGCCGTAATAAGTATGAATACGATTTTAAATTGAAGAAAATTAGATTCGACAGGATGTTATTCTCATCTATGATGTATCCGGCCGATTACGGTTTTATCCCTGAAACCTTAGCATTAGACGGCGATCCTTTAGATGTGTTAGTTCTTGGATCAGAACCTACTTTCCCGATGTGTGTAATGGAAGTGAAGCCAATAGGCGTTTTTCATATGACCGACGAAAAAGGTCCTGATGAAAAGATCATCTGTGTACCGATGTCCGACCCCATTTGGAATAATCTAAACGATTTATCTGAAATGAATCCGCATCTAATGAAAGAAATCGAGCACTTTTTTCAGGTTTACAAAGACTTGGAAAAGAAGAAAGTTGACGTTGGTGGCTGGGGAGATGTGAACGAAGCTGTGGAAATTTTACATGCTTGTGTTAAGCGCTACGTTGATAACGGTTTGAAGAAAACATCGGCTTTTTCAATTTAAACAACTGTAAAACAACAAAATAAAACCCTTTTTGCTACGGCAGAAAAGGGTTTTTCTATTATCATTCATTTTACTACTTTTGCCGAGCAATTAACAAATCAATTTTATATGGAATCTAATATAATTTTTCTGCCAATAGCCTTGGCAATCCTTGGACTAGTTTTTATGTACATCAAAATGACCTGGGTTAGGAAACAAAATCCCGGCAGCGAAAAAATGCAACAAATCTCAAAAGCTATTAAAGAAGGTGCATTGGCATTTTTGGATGCTGAATATAGAATTTTGGTTGTGTTTGTTATTGTTGCATCAGTCGCATTATTTGGAATTTCTTATATGGTTCCTGCAACCAGTTGGATGATTGTTCCTGCATTCGTTATTGGTGCATTCTTTTCAGCTTTGGCCGGTAATATAGGTATGAGAATTGCTACAGACGCAAATACTAGAACAGCAGAAGCTGCCAAAACAAGTCTGCCACAAGCCTTGAAGGTATCGTTTGGTGGTGGCACTGTGATGGGTCTTGGCGTTGCAGGTTTGGCCGTATTAGGTTTAAGTTTGTTGTTTTTGTTTTTTTTAGGTCAGTTCATGAGTCAGGACGGTAGTTTCTATGATAATATGACCATGGTATTGGAAGCCTTAGCAGGATTTTCTCTTGGTGCTGAATCAATCGCTCTATTTGCGCGTGTTGGTGGCGGTATCTATACCAAAGCAGCCGATGTTGGTGCGGATTTGGTGGGTAAAGTTGAAGCTGGTATTCCTGAGGATGATCCTAGAAACCCAGCTACCATTGCCGATAATGTTGGTGATAACGTAGGTGATGTTGCCGGTATGGGTGCCGATTTATTTGGTAGTTATGTGGCCACGGTTTTAGCAGCGATGGTGTTGGGTAATTACCTTATTAAAGATATGTCTGCTACCACACAATTTACAGACGCCTTTAATAATATGGGTCCGATTTTATTACCATTGGTGATTGCCGGTGTTGGCGTATTGGCCTCCATTTTAGGAACGTTTTTGGTGAATATAACAAGTAATGATGCTAGAGAACCGCAAGTTCAAAAAGCTTTAGATACAGGTAACTGGGCAGCTATCGGTTTAACATGGGTTGCCAGCTGGTTTTTAATTAAATGGATGTTACCAATGCAAATGGACATGACCTTTTTTGGTGAAGGGGTTAAATCTATTCCATCCAGACATGTATTTTATGCCGCTACCATTGGCTTGGCGGTTGGTGCGTTAATCTCAATGGTTACTGCTTATTACACCAGTTTGGGTAAAAAGCCGGTTTTAAATATTGTAAAAAATAGTTCAACCGGTGCTGCAACTAACATCATTGCCGGTTTGGCCGTTGGTATGAAATCTACCTTCGCATCGGTTATTTTGTTTGCTGCTGCTATTTTTGGTTCGTATACCTTAGCCGGTTTTTACGGCGTGGCACTGGCAGCCTCTGCTATGATGGCCACAACGGCTATGCAATTGGCCATTGATGCTTTTGGACCTATTGCCGATAATGCAGGTGGTGTTGCCGAAATGAGCGAACTAGATCCTGAAGTTAGAGAACGCACCGATATATTAGATTCTGTTGGTAATACCACAGCTGCAGTTGGTAAAGGTTTTGCTATTGCATCTGCGGCTTTAACGGCTCTGGCCTTATTCGCGGCTTATGTAACTTTTACAGGAATTGACGGTATAAACATTTTTAAAGCCGATGTATTAGCCATGCTATTTGTTGGTGGAATGATACCGGTGGTATTTTCAGCTTTGGCCATGCAATCGGTAGGTAAAGCTGCTATGGAGATGGTACAGGAGGTGAGAAGACAGTTTAGAGAAATCCCCGGAATTTTAGAAGGTACCGGAAAACCTGAATACGCCAAATGTGTGGATATTTCTACACAAGCCGCCTTAAGAGAAATGCTTTTACCCGGATTAATCACTATTATTACGCCTATTATTATCGGATTTTTATTTGGTGCTGAACCACTTGGTGGTTATATGGCCGGTGTTTGTGTTAGTGGTGTAATGTGGGCTATTTTTCAAAATAATGCCGGTGGTGCCTGGGATAATGCCAAAAAATCATTTGAAGCAGGCGTTGAAATCAACGGAAAAATGGAATACAAAGGAAGTGAGGCGCACAAAGCTGCCGTAACAGGTGATACGGTTGGTGATCCATTTAAAGATACATCAGGCCCTTCAATGAATATTTTAATCAAATTAACTTGTTTAGTAGGTTTGGTTATTGCGCCTATATTAGGTCATCATTCTGAAATAAATAGTGTGGCTGGCAATAATGTTGAAGTTGAAATGGTAGTTGAAAATGACTTTGCAAAAGCCACGGTTAATTATTCCGTTATTGAAGACGGTATTGTAAGCGATGAGATTAAAGAATTTGAAGGTACTGAAGCTGAGGTAAACGAGGCTATTAAGGTTTTTGAATCTACCCTGAAAATTGATGAAAACAGACAGGTAATCATCAACGAAGTGATTATTGAGAAAATATAACTTTAAATTTAAAGTAATAAAAAAACCCGCTTTTGCGGGTTTTTTTGTGTCTTATCAATAAATATTATCCTTTTGTTTTGGGTGTGTCTCTATTCATTTCGGTGATGTCGACTTCTTCAATTTCATGGCCCAGCAGGTGTTTACTAAAATGATCGGCTCTTAACCAGAAGGAATATTCGGTCATGTTGCCAAAGCCATGACGCTGCCCGGGCATGAGCATAAAATCAAATCTTTTATTGGCTTTTATCAAGGCTTCAGCCATGCGAATGGTGCCGCCGGGATGAACATTGTTATCTACATCGCCTGTGATGAGCATTAATTTACCTTTAAGATTTTTGGCCAGCGATTGGTTGGTGTCAATCATATACTTGTATTTTACATTACCATTGTCGTCTATTTCCTCTTGAACACCATGGTGTGTTTCACTCCACCAGCTGTTGTAGATGGTATTGTCGTGATTTCCGGCAGACGACACGGCAGCTTTAAAAAAGTCGGGATAAACCAGCATAGCAGCGGTAGACATAAATCCGCCACCCGAATGCCCGTAAATTCCAACCTTTTCAATATCGATAAAATTATAGGCGTCGGCCAATTGCTCGGCTACGTGACGCTTATCGGCAAGACCGTAATCGCGCAAATTGCCGTAACCGTAATTGTGATACCACTTAGAACGGTCGGGATGACCGCCTCGGTTACCTAATGTCACTACTATAAATCCAACCTGCGCCATTCTGTCTAACCTGTCCATTCCTAAAGAAAAGGATTTGTTAACTGCCTCGGTTTGCGGACCCGGATATACATATTGTAATAAAGGATATTTTAGTGTTTCATCAAAGTCAAAAGGTTTATACATCACACCATAAATATCGGTGATACCATCATCGGCTTTCATTTTAAAAGGTTCCGGAAATTGATATCCCGCTGCCATCAATTGCGATAAATCGGCTTCTTCCAGCTGCATGACCACATTACCTGAGCTATTTCTCAATTCAGATTTCGGAACGGTATTTACTCTAGAGTAATTGCTCACAAAAAACATATTGGAGTCTGCCATACTGGTATTGGTGCTGAAATCACCGGGATTAAGCGATTTCAGACCACTGCCATTCAAATTAATTTTATACAACTGCTCGTAATAGGGGTCTTGATCTTTCGGGATACCGTGCGCGGTAAAATAGAGTGTTCTGGTTTTTTCATCTACACCAATGGCGCTTTCAACATGAAAGGAACCTTTGGTAATTTGATTTTTCAGATTGCCTTTTGTGTCGTACAAATAATAATGTGCCCAACCATCGCGCTCGGCCCAGTGCAGCATCTCGGTTTCGTTGTTGAATAATACTAAGGGGCGTGTTTCAATATAAGTATTAAAGCGTTCTTCTATAAGCGTTTTAACTTCACCGGTATTCATATCGGCAACACATATATCTAATTTTTTGCGATCTCGACTAATGGTATTGAAATAGATATCGCCTTTTTTAGATAGTAATAATGCCGGTTTAAAATCGTCGTCGCGATCGGAGTTTTTAATAGGCTCGCGATACACCTGTATACTCTGCTGTTTGGTGGTGTCAAGGGCAACTTTGGTCATCCCTTTTGTTGGGATATCAAATACAATCATTTCATACTTATAAAATTCATCTTCGCCCGGCATATGGTATTTGTAAGTTTCTAGAGTTGGACGTTTGTCTGAAGTGGTATTGATTACCCATAAATCTTTAATGTGTCTAGAATCAGATTTTTGAAAGACGAACTTTTTCGAGTCGTGCGACCACAAGCCATAAATACTTTTTCGGTCATCTTTTTCTTTAATTTTACTCTCATTGGTTTCGCCGCGACCACTGCTACCACCGTAGGAATAGTGTTCCTCACCATCTGTGGTCCATTGATTTTCAACAATGGTGGTGTCTTTTTCATTTTTTACGGCCTTCAGGAAGTTTTCTTTATCCATCCAATATAAATTGTGATGTTTTGAAAACAGAACAATAGAACTGTCGGGAGCTATGTTGGCCCATTTTTTCCAGTCTTCTTTGTCTTTCTTTTTGTTGTCTAGAAGTGTGAGCGAGTTACTGCCCAATTGGTATTCAAAATGGTATACTTTGTTTTCCATTTTGGGTTTTTTGGGTTTCTTTTTGGTTTTGGTAGAATCGGTTTCAACCGTAGTTTTTTCGTCTTCATCTTCTGTAACTTCAACTTTTTCTGTTGAGGTAACTCTAAATTGAATAGCGGTTTCGTTTTTTACAAATTTAAAATCGAAACGTGGCAGGTGTTGGGCGTCGTAGGGATCTTTGGTGATTTCAGTAAGCCATCGGGCCATTTTTTCGTTGTCGAATAATTCGGTTTTGGTTCGTTTATCGGCGTCTACCAGGTAATATTTAGAACCTTCGGTGGTTTTGTACTGGTACCAAAAACGATTACCATTTTTTAACCAATGTGGATTCACTGAAGTAGAATGAACCAGTTTGGCAAGATTAGTTGGCGAAAATTTTGCTGCTGCACGGTAGTTTGGTGTTGGTGTGTTGTTGGGTTTGTCTTGCGAATGGGCCATCAACATTAATAGCCCTAAAAAGGAAACAAAAATAGTTTTTTTCATGCGATGTGAAGTTGGTGATTTGATCATTAAAGCTACTAAAGTAATAAATCATTACTATGGAAGCCAACACCAACAATCGAGTTGGGTGTTTTTTAAAGAAAGATTAACGTTTATAGGAGATTTAACTATTCCGACAAAAAGTGCACCATCAAATACCTGAAGAATAAAACCCATCAATTCAGCGATAGGTTTTACGGTTGAAGTTTATTGAGTTTTATAGGTGTCTATGGATAAAAATTAGTGGAATTGTTATGGTCTAAAACAACCCATTAATTTCAGCATCAATTTTATTAATGACCAAACCTAAATCTTCAGGGTTGGCAACAAAATCTATACGATCCACATCTATAATCAGTAAATTGCCTTTGTTGTAATCGTGAATCCATGCTTCGTAACGTTCGTTAAGTCGACTTAAATAATCAATACTGATGGAGTTTTCGTAATCGCGACCGCGTTTGTGAATTTGAGACACTAAATTTGGAATGGAGCTTCTTAAATAAATTAATAAATCCGGGCCTTTTACCAAAGATTCCATTAAATCAAAAAGCGAGCGATAATTTTCAAAATCTCTATTGGTCATTAAACCCATGGCATGTAAGTTTGGTGCAAAAATATGGGCATCTTCATAGATGGTACGGTCTTGAATAATGTCTTTACCACTTTCTCTAATTTGTAATACCTGACGAAAACGGCTGTTCAAAAAGTAAACCTGAAGGTTAAAGCTCCAACGTTCCATTTGGTTGTAAAAATCATCGAGATATGGGTTGTCTACTACATCTTCAAGTTGGGCTTCCCATTTGTAATGTTTGGCTAAAAATTTTGTAAGCGTTGTCTTTCCGGCGCCAATGTTTCCTGCTACGGCAATATGCATAATGTTAGTCTAATTTTAGTTGGTAGTGGTGTAAAATTTCACCATCGTAAATATACAAGGTTTCTGTGGTTGCAAAAAACTGTTTTATTAACAAATTTGGTGATTTAATGGGTTGCATGACCTCTAAATCTTTCGTCACTCTGTATAATTGCCCTTGTTTTAAAACTATGAGTTTCTCTTTTGAAAGTGCTATTTTTTCGTAGCCGTTGTTTGGGATTTTAGATATCATGCTACCCAAATAATTATACTGATAAAGATAATTTTGAGTGAGTAACCAACAAAAGTTGAAGTTGCTTTTTAAATCCAGAACCTTGCCGTTAATTGGTACCGATCTAAATCTCGAGCGATTTTGCTTGTAATCGTACAATTCCAGTTGCTGGCTGTCTGTATTAAAAATCCATACTGTGTTGTCCGGTCCGGTAGACAGATGGGTGATGTTTCTAAAAGGTTGTAATTGGTTAAAATCGATGATAAACACATCGGCCATCCGATTATCTAAGATGATAAAACTATTCAAGTCTTTATAAAAAATATTGATTTTTAAGGGATTAAAAATATTAACACTTTCAATAGTGCCCAATTGCACATTACTAAACGTTGTTTCTTTACCATTACTGCGTTTAATAAAGTTGTTGTTTATTGTGGTGTAATAAAAGTTGTCAAACTTGTCGTAGCCGCCAATCACTTCGGCTTTTACAGCTTCAGTTTTAAGGAGAACTGGCACAATAGTGTCCTGACCAAACAAAGGAACCACTCCTATAAAAAATGTAAAAAACAATCGTATCATACAAGCCACAAATTACAAAAATAAATAGATGTTTAGCACACTAATTTATAACCGTAACCGCGTACATTTAGTATTTGAATCGTCTCGTCTTTTTGAAGTTTTTTACGAAGTTTGGTAATAAAAACATCCATACTGCGCGCCGCAAAAAAGTCGTCGGTACCCCAAAGGTGATTGAGAATGATGGTTCGATCTAAAACCTGATTTTTATTTTTTATTAAATGAAACAGTAAATGGGCCTCTCTGTGTGTAAGTTGAACAGCTGCCTCGGTTTTATAAGCAAGTTGTTGCTTGGGAAAATCAAAGGTGTAGTCGCCCAATGTAACCAGTGCCACTTTATGCTGATGCTTTTTACGGTCGAGTAAATTATGAACGCGCACAATCAACTCTTCCATGCTAAATGGTTTCTTTAAATAATCGTTGCCACCAATCGAAAAACCTTCCACCACATCGGCAGTTTGAGATTTAGCTGTTAAGAAAATAATAGGAACGCTATGGTCAATGGTTCTAATATCTTTTGCCAGAGTAAAACCATCTTTTTTAGGCATCATCACATCTAAAACCAACACATCGGGTTGATGTTTTTTGTAAGCTTCAAAGGCTTTGTCTCCATTTTCACAAAGTAATACCTCAAAATCGCGTGTTTCAAGACTCTCTTTAATGATTTGTCCCAAAGCAGCTTCATCTTCAGCTAATAATAATTTTATTTTAGCGCTCATGAGGCAACTTAATTTTAAAGGTTGTTTTATGGTCATTCAAATTTAAGACAATACTTCCACCGTGTTTTTCTATGATGGTTTTGCTGTAAAACAAACCAATTCCAAAACCTTTCACATCATGTGTATTACCCTTTGGAACACGATAAAACTTATCGAAGATGCGATCCTTGTCCGAATTTTTTAAGCTGTTGCCATTATCTGAAATATCAATTTCAATATTATTTTTTAAGGATTTAATACCCACTTCAATTATATTGCCGCCATATTTAACGGCATTGTCTAAAATGTTATTAATGGCATTTTCAAAATGAAAGACATCTACTTCAGTCGAGATGAGATCGCTGTCTTTATTGATTATAAAAGTCTTATCGGGATGCTGATTTTTAAAGCTATTCACAGAGGCTTCGATTAAATTGCTCAGATTAATTTCTTCTTTACTAAATTCAAGTTCGTTACTATCTAGAGTGGCCGTTTCCAGGAGTTTTTCAACCATGGTATTCAATTTCGCTAACTGGTTGGCAGACATGTTAATATAATGTCTGGATTTGTTCTTGTCATCTATGGCGTTAAAAGTACTCATACCTTCTAAAGCGGCACTAATGGTGGCAATGGGTGTTTTAAATTCGTGGGTAATGTTGCTAATCAAATCATTTTTAATTTCGGCCAATTGTTTTTGATGATTGATGATTTTGAGCAAATAAAACAAACAGCCAATCACTCCTAAAACAAGAATTGAGGACAATAAAATACCGCCCGATATTCGTTTTAAAAGCAAAGGCATTTCATTGGTAAAGTACAAGTTTAATTCACTTCCCGGCGGGAGAAAGCTTGAGTTTGCTTTGGTGTTGAGGCCTTTTACCAACGAGTCCGATTTACTTGTTGTTTCAAAGTTGTCTTCAAACCATCTAAAATACTGCGCCTTTTTATCATTGCTATACTGCATGAGGTAAGTGACATTTATTTTTTTTCGTTGGAATTCGTTTTTAAGCAGACTGTCAACTTGCTTCAAATCTAAACTGTCGTTTTTGATGGATATCACAATTTTAGATGTTAAGAATTTGATTGCTTTTTCTTGAAGTGAATCGGGATTATTTCTTAAAAAAGAAGTGGTGGCGTTATCATCTTCAAATCTGGCGTACTCAAGAGAAATGGTATCCATCGATTTAACCTCGGCGCCTCTAAAAACAGTAACGCCTTCTATGCTTTCAGGTTTGATATGGTCTAATTTTTTAAATTTGTTTTGGGTACTATCAATACTTGATAAAATTTTAATAAAAGTGCTGTCCTTTCCGAAGATATTTTTTTCAGAATCGCTGTTAAATGTAAATCCAACAGTGGAATTTTGTGCCAGGGCAGCATAATAATCGTCAACAGCTTTATCCAAACTTATTTGAACTTCGTTAATGAGTTGCTGTTTGTTGACGAGGTAGTTTTTATAATTCCAATAAGCTTGAATGCAAATGGTGGCCACAATAACGGTGGCAATTACGTATAGAATCCAAGTGTAAGTTTTACTATTCATGTGTTTATATTTATTGATTTTCAATGGTCACATGGAACGCCCTGCGATAATCAGACTTCTGTGCGTCAATATTTCTACATTGACGTTTCATCTGTTTATATTTATTTGTTTTTATCGGTCAGACCTGCCTTTGCCGGCAGGCAGGTGCAATGCCCACAAAATCATTCTCGGTTGGTTTACCATTTTGTTAATGGCCATTTCATAAATCAAAAGTAGTTTTTTTAGTTTTCACCAATACAATTGGTTAACACACGTTAACACTGGTTAACCTTATTGCTGATTTATTGTTGTCATATTTGCACTGTAGAATTAAAACTCAAATTATGAAAACTGTTATTCTTTTTATCACCATGCTCATCGGCTTTTCGGTAGCGGCACAAACAAAACCATTAAATGGTCAAATTTTAGAATCTAAGGTGTTAACATCCAATATAGGTGTCACACTAAAAGCTGATTCTTTAGAAAAAATTGAAACTTTGAACGATGATGATGTTAGAGCCATATTTGAATCATCTAGCCCAAATCAAAGCATTTATTTTGAATTTGTTTGTGAGAAAGACCAGGGCGATAATTACTTAATAGAAAATTTTTCACTCAAAATTGAAGGTAATTCAAATGAACTTGACGTTTTTATGAGCCGTTTTCAAAAAGCAAAAAAGACCATCATAAAATTTTATAATCAAAATCCATAAATCATGAAAAATATTCTAATTAATTTGAGTATTGTTATGTCAATGCTCGTAATTTCAAAGGTCTCTGCGCAAGACTTTCAAGGTATAGCCACCTACAAATCTCATAGGAAGGTAGAAATTAAATTGGATAGCACCAAGGTTACCAGTGCCATGGAAAAAGAAATGCAAGAAATGCTAAAAAAACAATTTCAAAAAACATATAAATTAGTGTTCGATAAGGAGACTTCTATGTATAAAGAAGAAGAAACCTTAGAAGCACCAAACACATCCGGCGGAATAATGGTTACTTCTTTTGGTGGCGGCGGAAGTGATGTGTTATTTAAAGACACAAAAGCACTTGAATTTACTAGTCAAAAGGAAACCATGGGTAAAATATTTTTGATTCAAGACAGTTTGCATAACTACGACTGGAAACTTGAAAACGAAACCAAATTTATTGGTGATTACACCTGCTTTAAAGCCACCTACACCAGAGAGATAGAAGTGCCAAAAACCAACAACCTTAGTTTTTCTGTCGTTGAAAGTGACGAAGAACCTGAAATGGTTAAAAAAGAAATTGTAACCACCGCATGGTACACCCCACAAATTCCTGTTTCAAACGGACCCGGAAAATTCCAGGGTTTGCCCGGGTTAATTTTAGAAATTAACGATGGCTCTCAAACCATAGTTTGCACGAGTATTGTATTGAATCCAACAGATAAGCTGGAAATTAAAGCACCAACAAAAGGTAAAAAGGTAAGTCAAGCAGAATACAAAGTGTTGGTAGATAAGCGGCTTAAAGAAATGCAAGAACAAAATAGGCCAACAGGTAGAAGTGGCAGCGGCGAACATATCCAAATTAGAATTGGCGGATAACTTTAAGATAAATTTAACTACAACCACTTTAACTTTAAGATTTTAGAATCGTCTAAGTACTGTTTAATCGCATACATTTACATCGACTATTTTAAAATCAACTATATGAAATCTTTTTACAACCTTTTGGTTATTAGTTTACTGTTGCTGTTTTCAATGACTTTTCAAACCATTAATGCCCAGGATTTTCAGGGAAGAGCCGTATACCAAACTAAAACCACTATGGATATGGGCAATTGGGGCGGACGCGAACTATCTGAGCAGCAAAAAAAACAGATGATGGAGCGAATGAAGACTTTCCTTGAAAAAACCTTTATACTCACCTTTAATAAAACCGAGTCTATTTATAAAGAAGAAGAAAGATTAGAAGCGCCGGGGGCCGGTGGTGGCGGAAGAGGTTTTGGCGGATTTGGAGCCAGTTTAACCGGCGGGCCGCAATACAAAAATGTAAAGGATCTGGCCTTATTGCAAGAGCAGGAGTTTTTTGGGAAGCAGTTTTTGGTAAAAGACGAATTAAAAAAATTAGACTGGAAAATGACCGGCGAAACCAAACAAATTGGTCAGTATATGTGTTTAAAGGCAACGGCTACTAAAGAAGTTGATGAGTTCGACTGGAGAAGT
This sequence comes from Paucihalobacter ruber, assembly GCF_006494535.1. Classification (GTDB taxonomy): domain Bacteria; phylum Bacteroidota; class Bacteroidia; order Flavobacteriales; family Flavobacteriaceae; genus Paucihalobacter; species Paucihalobacter ruber. The sequence goes on along the minus strand of NZ_VHIQ01000001.1, from coordinate 529,086 downwards.
ATGAGAAGACGAGACGACACGGCCGAGAAAAAAACCGATACAACCGCTACAAAAGAGGTCTCCGAAGAAATAGAAATCCCCAAAACCGTTGAAGTCACGGCTTGGTACACACCTCAAATACCGGTAAGTCACGGTCCCGGAGAATATTGGGGATTACCCGGTTTAATTTTAGAGGTTAGTGCAGACAGAACAGTTATTTTATGCACTAAAATTGTGTTGAACCCTGCCGATAAGGAAGAAATCAAAGTACCATCAAAAGGAAAAGAAATAACACAGGAAAAGTATAACGAAACCGTAAAGGAAAAAATGGCCGAAATGCGCGAAATGTGGAGTGGCCGCAATAGAAGCCGCGGCTTCTAAATAAAAAGATTACTTACTAACTACTAAACCAACTAAATGAACAAATTTTTTATACTACTGTTTTTAACTGTAGTGTCGTACAGCAATGCCCAGGTTAAAGTACAAGGCGTGGTAAAAGACAGTATCGGTTCGCCATTAGAGCTAGCCAATGTTATTGCCATAAATATTGAAACCAACAGTTTAGATGCTTATGCCATTACCAACGACAAAGGCAGATACCAGTTATCGCTAAATAAAAATGCCAGATATAAATTACAGGTAAGTTACATAGGCATGAAAACTTCCGAAGAAACCATTGAGACCAAAGAATCCGACATCAATAAAGACTTTATCCTAATAGCCGATAATGCGCTTGATGCGGTAGAACTCACCTACGAAATGCCCGTAACCATTAGTGGCGATACTATTGTTTACAATGCCGACTCCTTTAAAAGTGGTACCGAGCGTAAGCTGGAAGACGTACTTAAAAAGCTGCCCGGAGTAGAAGTCAATGCCGATGGCCAAATTGAAGTAGATGGCGTGCGTGTTCAAAAGTTGATGATTGATGGTAAAGATTTTTTTGATGGCGATACCAAGCTCGGTGTTCAAAACATACCTTCCAACGCGGTCGACAAAATTCAGGTGTTAAAAAATTACGCTGAAGTCGGCCAGTTAAGCGGTGTGCAAAACAATCAGGATAATATTGCCATTAATATCAAATTAAAAGAAGGCAAAAAGAATTTCTGGTTTGGTGATGTTACTGTGGGTGGTGGTGCTTCAACCGAAAATGAATTGTATCTGGCACAACCAAAATTGTTTTATTACAGTCCTAAATACAGTATTAATTTTATCGGCGATATGAATAATATCGGCGAGTTGGCACTCTCTAACAGGGATATTAGAAATTTTTCAGGGGGATTTAGAAATCCCAGCAGACAAAGTGGTACCAATATTAATTTAGGAAACAATAATTTAAATTTTGCAGCCTTACAAAATAACAGAGCGCAAGATTTACAGACTAAATTAGGAGCGGCTAGTTTTAATTATTCACCTAACAACAAGTTAGATTTGAGTGGTTTTGCCATTTTTGCCGGTAGTCGTATTAGATTACAGCAAAATAGGGATCTTATTTATACCGATCAAAGTTTGGGTATACCAGACGAAGAAACGCGTTCCAGAACGCGCCAAAGTAGCGACCAAGGCATTTTAAAGTTGAGTGCTATTTACAAACCCAATGTTAATAATCAGTTAGATTACGATGTTTTGGGAAGAATGTCTAAAGAAGTGCAAACCGAGCAATTATTTTCATCTGTACTTGGTAACACAGACCAGATTGAAGATGTTACACCTTTCAGCATCAATCAGAACTTGAACTATTATTATACCCTAGACGAAAAAAACATCTTTGCGTTTGAAGTACAGCATTTATTGCAAGACGAAGATCCGTTTTACAATGCCGTATTAGAAGATAAAGACAGCTATGAAAATACTGCTACAGCTTTAGGTTTTGACAACCTTCAAAACAATTTCAATATTGCGCAAGATAGAAGAGTTAAATCAAATCAGTTAGACGCCAAGTTAGATTACTGGAATGTACTCAATAATAAAAGTAATATCAACTTTACATTTGGAACCATCTTAAGTCGTCAGGATTTTGATTCTAATATGTTTCAGTTTTTAGACGATAACAGCGTGTTTACACCAACGCCAATTTTTAACGATGGATTAAATGTAAACGATACCCAGTATAACTTTAGCGATTTGTATGTTGGGGTGCACTATACCTTAAAATCGGGAATCTTCACCTTAACACCAGGTTTTTCAGCGCATGCCTATGGTAACAGAAACGTGCAGTTTGGTGAGGAATTTGAAGATAATTTCTTTAGAGTACTGCCCGACTTTCTTGCGAGAATTCAGTTAAAAAAGAGTGAAACTATTATTTTTAATTACCGCATGCAAAACCAGTTTACCGATGTTACTAATCTGGCACGCGGACTGGTGCTTAATAGCTTTAACTCTATTTTTTCGGGTAATGAAGCTTTAGAGAATGCGCTGTCTCATTCTGTAAATTTAACGTACCGAAGCTTTAATTTATTTAATTACACCAATGTAATAGGAACCTTAACTTACAATAAAAGTATAGACCAAATTAGAAATTTAACCAATTTTGAAAGCGTTATTAGAACCAGTTCGCCTTTTAATTCGGCATTTGCAGATGAAACTTTTTCTGCCTTCGGACGTTTTCAGCGCACCTTTGGAAAAATTAGAGCTACAGCTAATGGCCGTTTCAATTATGCTAAGTTTAACCAGTTTATTCAAAATGTGAGATCTGTAAACCAGAGTTACGGACAAACCTACACTGCTGAGGTGAATAGTAATTTTAGAGAAGCACCCAATTTTACCGTCAGATATACTTACGGCATCGATCAAAATGATCAAGGTTCCAGCTTTACAAAGTTTTACAGAAACGCACCTTCCGTAGAGTTCGACGCCTTGATTTGGAAAACATTTACCTTTAGAACAGATTATGCTTACAATAATCTAAAAGATGATAATAGCACCCTCAATACGTTTGAAATCTGGAATGCCTCATTAAACTATAGAAAAGATAAAGACTCAAAGTTTGAATATGAGATTAGAGCTACCAACTTACTCAATACACAATCTCAGGTCAACTCCTCTGCAAATAATATTTCAGTTAGTGTAACGGAGTATTTTATACAACCCAGATTTATCACCTTTAGACTGCGATATAATTTGTAAATAAAAAAGCCCTTCCATAATTTGAGAAGGGTTTTTTCATTTTTAATGGATAGTTAAATTATTGGCTCCTCCTTGTTTTGCTTAATCTCATTTCTACCAATTGACATATAGGTGTTTCGGCGCTTTGTACTTGCCAAATCTCATCTTTTCGTATCGATATCATTTTTTTGCTTAAATTATTCATAGTCAAATATTTTAATTGCTTTTTTTTAATTTGACACCTCACAATTATAAAAGCATTGAGAATGCCACTGTAACAAAATTTAATTTGAATAGTCTTTTATAAACACATGCTGCTTGAATTATTGTGATACTCTCATCAAGTAAACATAAGCACCTAATTCAACAGCTTAATAACCAATAAATCAATCAAAAAATGAACAGACGAGTGTTGTTATGTATGCCTTTGGCATTACTATGGAGTTTGACCATTTGGTCAACCGTAAATTCAAAAACGTTTTACAAACCGGCTTCAGATGGCAAGGGAAGTGTTGAAGGTATTGTAATTGACGCCTCTCACCAAGTACCTTTAGCTTACGTTACAGTAGTCATTGAAAATACTTTAGGAGAAATTTTAACCGGCGGTATTACAGATGATAAAGGATACTTTAAAGTTAATAGTTTACAAGAAGGTAATTATCGCGTTAAGATACAGTATATAGGTTTTAAGACCTATCAAAAGGACATTAGCATTTCCGCTGATGCTTATTCCGTTAATCTCGACACCATTACACTTGAGGAAGATATGACCTCATTAGAGGAGGTAACGGTGGTGGCAGAAGTTTCGAGCATTGAGCAAAGAGTAGACCGCAAGGTGATTAATGTTGGTAAAGACCTAACTACTGCCGGGCCTACTGCCTCAGACATTATGAATAATTTACCGTCGGTACGGGTTGACGAACAAAGTGGCGAACTAACATTTAGAGGTAATCAAAACGTTACCGTTATGGTTGACGGGAAGTTGTCGAACGTGCCGGTGGCTCAGTTGCTTAAACAAATACCTTCCAATGCTATTAAGCAAATTGAATTAATTACCAATCCGTCTGCCAAATACAATCCTGAAGGTATGAGCGGTATTATCAATATCATACTTCACAAAAATGTGGCCATGGGTTTTAACGGCAGCGTAGATGTTGGCTTAGCCTATCAAATAGAGCCTAAGTTTAACAGTGCCTTGAATTTAAATTACAGAAATGGCAAGTTTAATTTTTATGGTAATGTGAGTAATAATATTGCCAAAAACGACAATTTTGGCTCCATTAACAGAACAGATGAAGGTGTTAATCAACGATTTGATTTGTTAAACAGAAACAAGTCCACATTATATAAAATCGGGGTTGATTACTACATTAATGACAAAAACACCCTGTCGGTTTTTACCAATCAGAATATTTTCGACGGTGGATTAATAGGCGATACATTTATAACCGGTGAAGCTAATAATCTGGCAGAGATCAATCAAAACTTAGATATAAACAATAATAACGATTCGCAGCAATACAACTTGGCCTACAAATTAAAACTGGATAAAGAAGATCATACCCTTGAGTTTGAAGCAGACCATAATAGGTTTGATTCAGATGCTTTTAATGTTAATACATTTAATGGTTTTAATACCCGACCTAACTTTATTGAAGACATTGGTGTTAAAAGAGAGCAAAGCATTTTTAATTTGGATTATGCCAATCCTTTATCTGAAACCAAGAAGCTGGAAGCCGGATTAGAAGCAAGATTGTTGAATTCGGTGACCGATTATTTTTCCGATGCCAGAGTACAAAACATTGATGGAGATTTTATTCCAAATGCCACGAATTATGATTTAACGCGAGATATTTATTCAGGTTACGCCACTTTTGGCAATAAAATAGATAAATGGACCTATCAAGTGGGCTTAAGAGCTGAGAATGTTAGAGAAACCGGAATTGCCATTGAAACCGACTTAAATACCGAAATTGACAACAGCTTAACCTTTGCCAATAATTATTTTGAGTTGTACCCGTCGGCTTTTGTTACCTATGCACCTTCCGAAAAGGGGACTTATCAATTGAGTTACAGCAGACGCGTGGACAGGCCCAATCCCAATCAGTTAAATCCGTTGCCCGAATTTACAACGCCTTTGGTTTCGCAGTTTGGGAATCCTGATTTAAAACCGCAATTCACAAATTCGCTAGAGGCCAATTATACCAAACAATTTGAAAAAGGCAGTATAACCGGTGGTGTTTTTTACAGGGTGATTCAAGATGAGATTAATCAGTATTTATTTATAGACAGAGACGATCTCAACCGATTGATTATAAGTTTCGATAATTTTGATAACTCAGTGTCCTATGGGGTGGAAGTCTCTGCAAGTTTAAAACCTACCGCCTGGTGGAGCATCAATACCGGCATCGATGTGTTTTCGAGGTCTCAAAAAAGTATCGCCGAGCGTTTAACGGTACCAACCAATGAGGCCGGTGTAGACGATATTATCAGGGAAACCGTAACAGTAGAAAATGTGGTTTTTAACGCTCGCCTTTTTAATAATTTTAAGGTCACCAAAAAACTGAGTCTTTCTGCTTTCGGACTGTTTAGAGGTCCTCAGGATGGTGTACAGTTTAACTCAAAGGCCATGGGTATGGTTAATTTGGGCATGCGTTATAATTTTGTTGAGAACGGCACATTTTCACTTAATTTTAATGATATTTTTGGAACCATGTTCTCGAGATTTGAGAGCGACAGACCATTTAGACAAGTGGGTAACTGGAATTGGGAAAGCAGAACTGTATTTGCAGGTATCAACTACCGTTTTGGCGGTGGAAAATATCGGGCCATGAGCAGAAAGCAACGCGATGATAACGAAGCCAAGAGTGACGGCGGTATGTTTTAGCCAAATATGGTCACTTTTAAGTCGAAACAAAATTTATGAGAATAAAAGCCCTTTATCAATTTTGAGAAGGGCTTTATTGTTTTTAGCGAGTGTATCATGTTCTTATTCCCTGAACTTCCCTGAATAGAGTTGACCGTTTTTAATATTAATTTTTCAAATTTTTGTTAAGTAGGTTTTACACCCCTAAAGTCCCCTCAAGGGGACAATTAGTTCTATGTATTGACCATAATTATTCAACCTATATCAGCCACGTACACCCTTCTAATATCTAATATCGAATATCCCACTTCTAATATCCCACCTTTGGCAGTCAGGCGTACCTTTATTATAGCGCGGTAATGAGATTTCTAGACGAACGTTAACCGCTTTAAGTCTTATGTCTTAGGTGGTGTAATCTTATGTCGATTATATAATATCGGCTGTGAAGAATCTAAATCAGTTTTTATTTTCAAATCTCGTCGTATTTTTAGGCCATGATTCGGTACTTCATTTGTTGCTTGGTTTTGTTGTTGTCGATGGTTGTTGTAAAGGCACAACCCAATAACGACACATTAGTGTCGCCCCATCAAGCCATTTTATATCCAAAAAATCCATCCGATTTACCAAGGGGTTTCCTTTATTATGCCAATCAAAAGGACGTCTTTTTAAAAAATGCAGATACCATTGCAGCTGTTGATGCCATGCGCATGCTGGCTATTGCGGCTTTTAAAATAGGCGATTTAACCGAAAGCGAAAATCAAAGCGTGGAGGCACTTAATCTGCTTGCTAATTTTAAGTCAAAACCCGAAATGATACCCAATCGCTTACTGGGTTTGTACAATCAGTTAGGCCGATTATACGAAGATAAAGACCTGTTTGATCAGGCCTTAAATTACTATAACAATGCCCTAACGGTAGCGGTAACTTTATCCGATAGTATTACCATTATCAATAACCGTGGTAATGTGTATCGCGAACTTGAGACCTACGAAGCTGCTAAAACAGATTACCGTTGGGTAATGGACAAAGCCCGTAGTATAAACGATACGCTGGCACTGGCACGTACCATTAATAATTATGGCGCTGTTCTTACCAGGCAAAACCATAGTGAAGCCTTGCCGGTTTTAATGGAAGGTTTGCGTTTGCGCCAACTTAAAAACAGTAAAGAAGGTGTCTTTGGCAGTTACCGCCATCTGGCACACTATTACCGGGCTCAAAACGAGTTCTTACAAGCCCGGGCTTATGCCGATAAATGTCTAAGCATTGCAAAGGAGCTTAACAGTGCGTCTTATCTTAAAGAGGCCTATAATTTACTGGTAGATTTAAGTGATGATGCTATGGTGCTTGGTTATAAAAAATTAACCGACAGTCTTAACGAAGCCAACCGTGAAGTACAAAATATCTATGCGGCCATGCGTTTTGACGTTAACCGCGAAAAACTGGTTAGTCAGCGTGCCCAAGCCCAACTGGAAAAAGAACGAAGCGAAAAACAACTTACCTTGTTGATTGCTATTTTAAGTGCCGTGTTATTTGTTGTTGTAATTTTATTTATACTGTATCGCATCAAACAAATCAAGCAGCGCGAAGTGTTTACCACTGAAAGCAGAATTTCAAAAAAGGTGCATGACGAAGTGGCCAACGAAGTGTATCAGCTCATGGTAAAAATGCAATTAAATAAAGATACTTCCGATGAGTGGTTAGACGATTTAGAGTCTATTTATAACCGTTCGCGAGATATTTCAAAAGAATTTAATATGTTGGATAACAAATTGCCATATGATGAAGTGTTACTGGATTTACTGTCGTCCTATCAGTCCGATGAGCTTCGCATCCTTAACCGCAATGTGTCCAAATACAACTGGAATGTCTTGTCTCAAAACAAGAAAAACGCCGTATATCGGGTGTTACAGGAATTGTTAACCAACATGAAAAAACACAGTGAGGCTACTTTGGTAGTGTTGAGCGTAAGCCAAATAAAGAATAAAACCGAAATTAAATATACCGATAATGGGGTAGGAACGGTGTTAAAAAAGCAAAATGGTTTGCAAAATGCGGAAAACCGCATTTTTGCCTTAAACGGAAGTATTACATTTGACACAGAACCCGGAAAAGGGTTTCAGGTTAAAATAGTTATATAATGTTTTCAAAGGTTTTAATAGCCGACGATCTCGAGAGCATCAATATGGGTGTATCGGCGGTTTTGGAAAAAATGAATATCCCGCAGATTCACAGGGTGAATTATTGCGATGATGCACTCCTTAAGGTAAAAGCTGCCGCCAAGGATGGTTGTGCATTTGATTTGGTGGTCACCGATTTGTCGTTTAAAACCGACCACCGCGAACAAAGCATCCGCTCGGGCGATGAGCTGGCACTGGCACTAAAGCTTAACTTTCCTAATTTAAAAATTATAGTTTACAGTGTAGAAGAACGCATTCCAATGGTGCGAAAACTCATTAAATCTCATGGCGTAGATGCCTATGTGTGTAAAGGTCGCAGGGGATTGTTGGAATTGGAACTGGCCATCAACAGTATCAGTAACAACCATATTTATGTGTCGCCGCAGGTTGAATCGGCCCTGCATAAAAAAAGTGTCATGGAAATTGAAGACTACGATATTGAGTTGCTCAAACACCTGGCCAAAGGTATGGTGCAAGACGAAATAGCCCACGAGTTTAAAGTTCAGCGCATCAAACCCTACAGTCTAAGTTCGGTCGAAAAGCGAATTGGTTTACTGCGCATTCAGTTTGGTGCTAAAAATGCCACGCAACTCATTGCAACGGTTAAAGATTTGGGGTTGATATAGGGTTTGGATGTTCTTGGTTTGTGGTTAATTGTTGAAGTCTTGAGCATGCCTGAATAGATCTAGTCGTAAGTCTTATGTCTTTCAGTCTTAAGTCTAAACATATTACTCGCGTTATAAACGCTGGTGTAAATGGGCACTCGTTGCAAACGAGCACCAGGTTTAGTTTAGTTCGGTCGAAAAGCGAATTGGTTTACTGCGCATTCAGTTTGGTGCTAAAAATGCCACGCAACTCATTGCAACGGTTAAAGATTTGGGGTTGATATAGGGTTTGGATGTTCTTGGTTTGTGCTGAATGGTTGAAGTCTTGAGCATGCCTGACTAGATCAAGTCGTAAGTCTTAAGTCTTTCATTCTTAAGTCTAAACATATTACTCGCGTTATAAACGCTGGTGTAAATGGGCACTCGTTGCAAACGAGCACCAGGTTTAGTTGATATAGGGTTTAATAAATTCCAAATTCCAAAATCTAAATTCCAAGAACCAAATTCAAATTCCAAATTCCAAATTCCAAATTTTAAATCTTACATCTTACATCTTACATCTTAAGTCTTAATTCCTGACATGCATGTCGCATTCCTATCAAACTAAGAAACTACACATCATACCATAAAAAAAGCCTCTACTATGAGAGGCCTTTAAATTGCTATTTTATATACACCATTAATACAATCTAAAAACAAACATTAAGTTGTACTGAAAGTGGTTATTGGCGTAAGTTGAGCCTGAATTACTGTGATTAAATGCTAATTTGGCAACACCTTGAAGTTTGATACCTTTAGATTGTTTTTTATCTAACCAAAACATAGCGCCACCTCCGATATTTCCTGAGAGGTTGCCATCTTCAACTGTAAAAAAACCAAGACCAGCTAAGGCGTAAAAGTCGAGCCATTCGGTTCTTGGGAAAATCTTTTCTCCAAAATAATATTTAAGGTGGGTGTCGATGGCAAAATAGGTAAGGTTGTCGTCAGACGGTCCTACTGCGTCAATAGCATCACCGGCTTTGTAGCCATTTAAGCTCGCCGCTAGTTCAACAGAGAACAATCTTGACCAATAAGTTTCAGCACTTACCGCCAGAGGATATCTAAAAGCCCAGTCTGAGATATCTCCAAACGGTGATTTGGTACCTTGCGAATTGATGGTGTTGAATCCAACACCTATTAACCATTCGTCTTTATCTATAGATCTTGTTGATTGACCAAAAGAGTTGGCAATTCCAAAACCGAACATTATAAGAAGCAGTAAAGTAGTATTTTTCATTTGTAACTATTTAATTAAAAGCTATCGGGCAAAATAACATATTTATTTTCAAAAATGCTAATTATGAGGTTGTTTAAATTTATTTTTTAGCAGGTTTTTTCGATAGCTTGAATTGGTTAACCACAAATACAAGCGGTTGAATAAGAACCACAAAGCACTTTTTAAGCGATGTACCAAGTAACTGTACAGAGGTAACCTTAACTTAAAAGATAACCATAAGCCTTGAAATTGTTGCCATTTGCTCAATTTTAAAACGCTAAAGTCTCTACTAAATTGTTGGGCATAGGCTAAAAACAAGCGCCCGTATTTGTGAGATTGCAGGTTTTGAATAAGTTGAGGTTGTTGTGCAATACCCAAAACCAAAGTATCATTGAGCGTTTTTAGCGATACGGTTTTGTAATAGTAGCCTAAATCGTTGATTTGAAGTGCCAGAACGCTGTGCAAACCCATAAAATAGTTATTTGGTATGGGTAAATGGTTGCATAAAACTTGTGTTTCAAGCATTTCTTTGGCTTTTATAAGATATTGTTTAGGATGTTTTAAAAGGTCGCCGTGTAATTCTACCGCTGCCAAACCGGCTTTTGAAATCTGTCTGTTAAGATGCCGATAGTTTTTGACCTCGTAATTAAAGCCAATTTGTTGGTCATAGCCGTTCTCTTTAAGCAATTCAAAGGCCTTTTGTGCTTGAGAGACATCTACTAAAATGTCAATATCGCCCACCATACGTTCAAGGTTGTTGCTGTGGGCACCTTTAATTAAAAATGCGGCACCTTTTAAAAAGAGGTGGTTGACATGTGCTTCAGACAAGACGCCATGTAGCTGCTTTATTTGTTGAAGCAGCAACAAATTGCGGTTGTGGTTGATTTGATGGATCTCTTCGAGATATGCTACCAGGTCATCGGGTAATAAGTGCAGTATTTGCAGGTCTTTGAGTCGCTTGTAGATGGTAGGTAACAATAAATGCTGACTCCCGTAATACACCAGTGCTTCCCAGTTTTGATAGTCCTTAAGTTGTTGTACCAAAGTCTCTTTAGTCCCGCTAAAACTAATAATCTGTCCAATTAACTTGTAGGTAGAAAGCTTTTGCCGTTTCATTGGTATCATTTACAGCTAAGATACTAAAACCCCTTAGTTTTTAAAGAGCGCTTCCATGATTTCAATGGCCTCATGATTATGGTGATAGTGCAACTCATAGGCTTTTAAGCCGGGCAGCCAGTCTAAAAATGCTTTGGCGTGTTCCGGTTTTGGCGACAGCCAGGTGTCGGGGATTAAGGTTTGTAAAGCGGTAACTGTCGAGATAGGTTTCAGCGCTGCTGTTATAGGGTTAGGACTGTAATGCACAAACACAATGTCTTGACACGGATAATGGCTTGCTTTTTGCTGAACAACCGGCAGGAATTTAACCGACCCTTTAGGATGATTTGCAGCCAGTGGTAGCGTGGTTATTTCAGGAATGGTCTTTTTCAAAACCTCAAAAGCCCCGGCCTTCACCGAAATGGCGGCGGGATAACTGTACACCTCCAGATTTGGGTATAACATGCCGGTTACATCGTCGGCAACAAATTCAAATCCATTAAAAGAAAGTAGTGCGGTGAGCGTACTTTTACCTTTACCCGAAGCGCCCGTCAGCATGACGGCTTTACCGTTTTTGGCTATGGTGGAAGCGTGAAAGGATGCCATCCAGTTGGCATCGTTCTGATGGTGAATCGCACCAAGAAGTAACATCACAAATCTGCCTTGCAGTAGGTGATAGTCCTTTTTTGGAAAACTCCCATAGTGTTGTTGGTTTAAAAACAAATGCAAACCATCCGGATTTTCACTTAAGTAAAATTCCGTCGTGGCATTGTTGAGGTCCTCGCATTCCAAATGGGCGAGTGCCGGATGCACATAATGCAGCAAGCCTTTATGTTGGGCGGCAATTTTAAAGGTGCTGTTAAACGCTTGGTAACATTTGGTAATTTCAGCTAATGCCGTATCGTAATGATCGGGGGCAATAGGTGTGCTGTCTTTTAAAGCATTGGCGGCCTCAAGCTGAAGGGTGATGTCTGTTTCCAATTTTGTAGCAGTAGCCTCGTCAAAACCATAACTATTTTGAAGACTATTCATAAAGTCTTCACTGTTTTTAGCGTCTAGGTAGTGACCCAATAATTCAACAAATGCTGAGGTAACAACGCTGTAATTATTAGAATTTTGGTGCCAAAGTACCACATGCCCGTTTAAGAGGCACTGGTATGTGGGCGCCAGATGCTTATTCAAAATTCTTTACAAATAGGGCTTAATCAAAATCTCCACCCGGATCAGGAGGTAGTGATTGCGCTTGTGCCGTTTTGGGGTTTAAAATTAAAAATGTACCAATGGCGGTAAAAGCCGCATATTTCCCCATTTTTTTCAGGGCTTCCTTACGGGTAATTTTATGATTGTCGCTAGTCTTTTTCACGCTATATGTTCTCTTTAAAATTCAAAAGTAATAAAATAATTTATAATTAAAAGCAATTTAAACAATGCTTTACAAAATGTTTGTTGATGGGCATTTAATAAGGGCGTTAATAATAACACCTTATTGTATCATCAGTTTTTTAGAAATGCGTTCCGCACCATTTTCAAAACTCAATACATATACGCCGGTACCCAAACCACTTACATCAATACGCTGCTCTAATTGGGCTGCATTTAATACAGTAGTACTTACCATACGGCCTTGTATATCGTATAAATGGGCTTCGGTATTGTTGTTAATAGCCCCTGCAATTACAATGGCCTTTTCGGTAGGTAGTTGATAGATATTTAAACGAGGACGGCTTTCGTCATCAATATTTAAACTGCTACCACTAACCCTTAAAAAGAAACGTCCAGTGCCACTCACCGTTTGGTTAAGTGTAACCGTATAGTTTCCGTTATCAATACGGGTGATGGTGTTGTTAACATCATCTTCCAGATACACCTCAACGGTTCCCGGTAAATTAAAAGCGGCCAGGCTAAAGGTGACATCAGTTCCGGCAGCACTATTAATTCCCAACGGAATAATTACGTCACTTAAATGGTTGGTATTAACGGTTTGCAAAGCCAGTGGAATGCCCATATTATTCTCAACTACATGAGAATACAATTTAAACCCGCTGGTATCGCCACCCCATAATTTGGCATCGTAACCGGGGTCGAAACCTAAACTACCATTATCATTAAAGTAAATATCAGTATTGTAGGTTTGGCTACCATTAGTAGCATTTAGCTTTAGGAAGGTTAATGGTTGCGTGCGCCCAAGTATAAAGTCGTCACCACTACCTACAGTGCGCATGGCCGGTGTAAATCGCAAGAATGCACCGCCTGTATCGGCTGCTACAAAAAAGCCTTGTCCGGGCGCCATGAGTCTGCCGGCAGCATTAGCCAGATTAATAACATCCCAGCCATCGGTGGCAGATCCGTCATAACCGTAGATGGCCTGTGCATCGGCAGCCAATTTATCAATATTTGTTAAGCCAGAAACGGTGTGATTTAAAAAGGCATCAATATCAATATAGGACGGATAAGGGTTGCCAATGGCATTCCACTTACCAAAAGTACCTGTTTCTGAAGTAATGGTAGCATCAAAATTGGTATTATTAGACGTACCTGTAAATAACAAATTGGCTCCACCTATTGTTGCAGCGCGGAAACCTTGACCAGATTCCAAAAGTGTAAATCTATCAGTTAAGATGTCGTAATTTTCATAAACACCACTCGCATTGTTAAAAGGTGCCCAAGCTCTGACATTTCCTGATTCGGCTAATACTCCGGCATTGGCATTGGCGAAAAGATCAAATCTCTGACCGTTTAGTGGAGGAGTAATAAGGTCGTTACCACCTGTGGTACCAGAACCAATGGCATTCACATACCTACTGTATCTTATGGGTCCATCTATAAAGCCATTATTTAAAATGAGACCAGAGTAGTTATTAGAAACAGATTGCAAATTGATTCCATTCACAGCTTCAATGAGCACACCATTGTTAACAGTTATTGTGCTGCCCGGTGATACCGTTATACTTTCGCACGTAACATCTGCGCCAAATGTATAATTTCCCGACACAATTTCTATAGGATTAACATTCGTAGATAGCCCTTCAGGATTAGCCGGTGTCCAGCCATTATCGTATACATAAGTAATGGGAGTAACGGTACCGGTTAATTGCATGTTATTTGTCAAGCCCCAACTTCTATTTGCTCCATTTGCTCTATTGTAGCCATAAATTCTAATAGTAATAGCATTGCTAGACGAAATGGCAGGTAGGTTTATATTGCGGGGTGTTGTAACGCTATTATTACCTGATACAGAGGGTATGGCATCAGTAAATACATCATTAGCAAATGCATCAAAATTGGTTCGGATAGCGAAACTCAAGGCACCATTTCTGCTATTTATGTCAGAAAATATTAGTTGGTTTAAAGTTAAAACATAACCAGGAGTAGGTGTTACGCTAAATTCAAAATAAGTTTCTATATTGATGCTGTTTGTTAATGGCCAGTTGCCGGAAACCATACTATTAGTTAGTGCAGAGCCTGTAGCAAGTGTTCCACGGCTTATTGGAGTTGCTGTAATATTGCTACCTAAAGTAGCAGTGAGCTGTGTAGCCTGAGTTCCCGGCTGCCCGGTAAAATCATAAGTCACCAAGGTGGTTTGACCAAAACCAATAAAACTGAACGATAATAGTATGACGAAGATGTAAAGTTGTTTCATATGAATAGATTTGATAGGATGTATTGTTGTTAACGGCACAAAGGTAATGCTTTAAGCGGCAAGAATATAAAAAAAATTGCTATTTACCCATTTTTTTTCAATTAAATTTAGGGAAGTTTTTCATTAGATGCACTTATCAACAGTTAATTACATAGGCTAATGTTATGATTGCTTACAAACTGAAGGCTTGCTTCTCGATACGATTCTTCGTTTCGAAACACACCCCTTTTCCGGTACCCTGGCGCTCCCGCCACAGGCGCGCAGGCGTTTGTAACGAGTGCCCTGTCTATAATTATTTTGATTATAAGCGCATTTGCAATGCGGCTTTCAAGAGAATATCAAGATGATGTGTTTAGTTAAAGGGCAGTTTTGGAGTGTTAATCGTTTCTTGTTCATTTTTTTGCTTGATCAAGACCTCTCGACAAGCTCGAGGCAGGCTACCCAAAAAACCTGCCTGCCCTGCCTGCCGGCAGGCTGGCGGCAGGCAGGAATCAAGACCCTATGAGGAACTTGCTGCGCAACGCTCGCTTTTTTCTTAAGGATGTTTATCAGGGTCTATAAACGTTATCATGACTTCCAGATTATAATAGTTAACTTTGTTTAGTTAGCTCGCTAGTTCTTCATAGGGTCGCTTTGCCCGCCTATGTTGTTTACTTTGATTGATGTTTGTTTACAATAGCTTGGCTGGTACAGCACCGAAAGCCAAAGCATCAAAAAACTGGTGTCATTGCCACGCCTGTGGCGTGATAAACTTTGCCTGTGGCGTGGAAGGGTGAAGCAATCTACACGATGGTATATCTATATAATCTTTAAGTCTTGAAATCTTATATACTTAACACCTATCATATCAGCAAAAAAAAGACAGCCATAGCGGCTGTCTTGTCTTTATGCTATAACCTGTTGCGATTATCTAATCATCAGTTTTTTACTAATGCGTGTGTTGCCATTATCAAAGCTAAGCACATATACACCGCTGCTGAGACTGCTTACATCTATACGTTGATCTAATTGGGCTGCGCTTAGGGCGGTGGCGCTAACTGCTCGACCTTGTAAATCGTATAGATAGGCCTGAGTGTTAGCACTTAATTGTCCTGCAATAACAATGTTTTGTGCAGCCGCATCATGATAGATGTTTAATGAGTTGGCCGTATCGTCGCCAATGCCAAGGGTACCGGTGGTGAATCTTAAAAAGAAACGTCCGGTGCCGCTTACCGGTTGGTTAAGGTTCACACTGTAACTGGTGTTGGTAATAGAGGTAATGGTATTATTAGTCAAATCCTCTAAATACACCTGCGTATTGGTCGGTAATTGCGATTCCAAAATACTAAATTCTAAGGTACTGCCCGATGCTGCGTTGATGCCCAGCGGAATGCTTACATCGTTAAGATCATCCATACCCAAAGCCTGTAATGCCATGGGAATTCCTGTATTATCGGTTACCAAATGAGAATAGAGGATAAAACCGCTGCTTTGGTTGCCCCAGGTACGCGCATCGTAGCCCGCATCGAAGCCTGTTGTGGCATTTTGGTTAAAGTAAAAGTCGGTTTTATAGCTTTGCTGACCGTTGGAAGCTTTGAGTTTTAAATAGGTAAGCGGGGCACTGCGTCCGGGAATAAAATCATCTGAACTTCCGGTTCTTCTCATGGCAGGGGTAAATTCTAAGCTTTCATCGGCATCGGCCGCTACAAAAAATCCTTGTCCGGGTGCCATCAATCTGGTGCCGGCGTTGGCAAGGGTAATCACATCCCAGCCGTCGGTAGCGACGCCGTCGTAACCATAAATACCCGAGGCATTTTTCATTAAGTCAATATTGGAGGTGCCTGATGCTGCATGATTTAAAAACGCTCCAATATCAATGTAAGAGGGATACGGATTGCCTATCAGGTTCCATTCACCAAAAGTGCCGGTTGGTGCTGTGATGCCCACACTTAAATTGCCGGTAGTTACATCACCGGTAAATAGTAGAGTCGCACCGGCCGCCGCGCGGTATCCTTGGCCGGCTTGCAAGGCAGTAGCGGCATCGGTTACAACATTGTAATTTTGATAAGCTCCGGGATTTGCGCCATTGTTGAAGGGTGCAAAAGCACGCAGGTCGCCTGAAGCCGCTAAAACACCGTCGTTAGTAGTAGCAAAAGCACCAAAGGCTTGTCCGCCCAAAGGCGGTGCTACCAAATCGTTGCCACCGGTAGTTCCTGAGCCAATGGCGTTGGTATAGCGGTTGTATTGTATGCTGCCACCGGTGTTGGTAACATTATTAACGATTAAACTGGAATAAGAAGTGCTGTTGGATTCTAAGGTAAAGGTTCCTGCAACTATGTCAAAATTACCACCATTTTGTACCGTAAGCGATTTACCTGCTGCAACCGTAACAATACCGTTGGTTTGTTCATAGCCCACACCGCCGTTTACCTGGGTTACCACTACATCTTCTGCAAAACTCAGGGTAGTACCTGATTTATCCACTCTTACATAGTCAAAGCTTAAAGGTAAAGAGCTGCCCGTAACTGTTTGTGCGCCTGTCCCATCAAAAAACACGGCGCGACCGTTGTTGGTTAAGATACCGTTTTGGGTAAAGTTGCCGCCTACTTTTAAGTCGCCACCTAAAGAAAGCGATAAATTAACAGTGCCATTATTTATCAAATCCCCCGTGATTTTTAGGCTTTGCCCGCCATTAATTTGAAGTAAACCTCCGGATTGAATGTTAACTGATTTGACGGTAATTTCACTACTACCTTCAATAATCAAAGTACCACCGGTTTCTATGGTGATGTCACTATTAGGTGAACTATTGAGTAATTTTAAAGTGCCGCCATTAATTGTGGTAGTGCCACTATAGGTATTTGTGCCATAAAGAGACCATGTTCCACTACCATTTTTTACAATATTGCCACTACCAGTTATGGTATTTTGAAATAACTCGCCGGACCATCCACCGGCAACAGTTAACGTACCCGATCCTAAATCTACGGTTCCACCGTTTCCTGATGCGGTTTCTGATACAGAGCGAACTGTGATGCTTTGGTCATTTAAATCAAAAGTAGCACTACTAGAAATAGTTACTGCCGTATCATTTGATAAATCTCCTCCCGCTTCAATTCTTAAAGTGCCAGCTTCTATGGCTGTGCCGCCGGTATAGGTCATGGCTCCGGCAATCTCAATGATTGAATTTTGTTTGAGCGCTATACCACCGGTGCCTTGTACATTACCGGATAATCTTAGAATATTGCCATTATTGCCAAAAACATCAATAAAGTTACCATTGTTAAAGATAGTATTAGAAAAGGTTAAGTTGCCATTTACTGGGTTGAATTCTACTGGGGAATTCTGTAAGGCAATTGGTATATTTATAATATGGCTTCCAACACTTAAGTTTCTGATTATAGGGATATTAATACCTTCATTTCTTAAATCAATTCCTTGGCCATTTAGCGTTCGGGTATTCGTATTACTACCATCAAAAGTAATTCGATTTATGTTGAAAAAACTTTCGCTATTATTCATTATTAGTTCATGGTTGTTGCCAAAAACTAAATCATATATTCCGAAACAATTAGGTGCGTTTCTCGACGTATTACCTCCAAAATGTGGGTAAAACCATTGAGAGTTAGATGTTCCAATTTCTCCGCAAGGATTGGCCTCAAACCATTCCCCATTTACAGCTTCAGAACGCCAAAATATTTGTTGTGTTTGTCCATAACTAAAAACAATACAAAAAAAAACTGCGGCTATACTCACTAAATACTTATTCATTTTTATTGTTGTTTTAAAAAGTTTCAGAAGGAATTATTTTATAAAATTATAATTTAAAAGACAAAAAATAATCCGCAAACGTTTTCGTGTTGATAAATAATTGTTGAGTGTGGCTTTAGAGCTTTTGATGGTATGGCCTGTTTGAGAAGTGATAATCGGTAATACCTTTTATGGTTTTTGGGCTAAGCCGGTTGAAAAATGGGAATAACTTGTTAATAACTAAGCTGTAAACAACACAGGAGCTGTCCGTTATTTTATTACATTTATATCATGTTGAAAGAGAGGATGGGCCCTTGGCTCGTCTTCGGGATGGGCAGGGGATTGGTTCGGATGTTGTTCTAAGAAACACCGATATTTATACGTAGCTGCTTCGATGTTTAGTCGTATATTGTATATATGACGTGCCTTTATCGTAAAAATATCGAAGAAACTACGATTAAGAGTGGGCCAAGGCTTGAAGTATGCCGGATGTATACTGGAAGGATCCCTTGGGGGTTGATGGCGTATGAATCACTTAAATTTTATGAGATATGGCCAGAATTGTTAAAAATCCGTTTGGAGAATTATCAGGAAAGGTTGGTGAATTGGTGTTTAAAAAGGGTAAAAACGGTGCCTATATAAGTATGGTACCTACACCCACCAAGAAGAAGCCCAGTGTGCTTCAGGAGCGACAACGCTTAAAAATGACGACGGTGATGGACTTTTTAAAACCGTTGAAACGCTTGTTGCAAGAGGCTTATGTGCCGTTTGCATCTCAAAAATCGGGGTTTCATGCGGCGAAATCGTATTACTTGCGTGAGGTGGTCATACCCGTGAATGATTCTTTTACCATCGATTACCCCAAAGCACTCATCAGTTTTGGCGATTTGCGTCCGGCTACCGGTGTGCAACTCACCTGTCTGACGACAGGCAGGCAACCCGGGAGCGCGCCACAGGAAATACGCCTTAGCTGGACCAATAACAGTGATCAGGCCATGGCTTATGGCGATGATGCCCTGATTATAGTGACCCACACACCGGAACGTTCTATAACCAATATCCGTTATGATCTGGCGGTAAGAGCCGAGGGTGAAGTGACCTTGCAACTGGGGATGTATGCGACTGGTGCGGTAACACATGTTTGGCTAGGGTTTTACAGACCGCATGAGCAGCGTGCTGCTATGAGTACCTATGCGGGTAGTGTGGTGGTTTGATGGGTTGTTGCTCGTCCCCAACGGAGTTGGTGGATGGGTTTTCTGTTGTTTGTTGTGTGTTTGTTGAGTTCTGAATTAGATTGAGCCAAAGCCAAATCTTCAACAAACGGAAGTCATTGCCTGCCTGTCGGCAGACAGGCGAACCCCAACTTGTTGGGGTGTGGCAATCTCCTCGAGTCAGAACATATATTCTTAAAAATAAATTCAGAGTTTAAAGGAGAATGTTTATGTTGAAGGTCGATTTGGAGTTTTAAATATTTTCTTGTTCATTTTTTTGCTTGATCAAAAAAACGAACCAACAAACCTGCCTGCCGGCAGGCAGGAATCAAGACCCTATGAGGAACTTGCTGCGCAACGCTCGCTTTTTTCTTAAGGATTTTTATCAGGGTTTATAATGATTATCATGACTTCCAGATTGTAATGGTTAACTTCGTTTAGTTAGCTCGCTAGTTCTGCATAGGGTCGGTGGGATTGCCATTGGTGTTTACTCATAACGGGTCGGGTGGGTTCGCCTATGTTCTTTTCTTTGATTGGTGGCTTGTCCCCAACGCAGTTGGCGGATGTTTTCAACGCTTTGTTTGGTGCTGAATCCAAAGCCAAAACCTCAACAAACGGGAGTCATTGCGAACCCAAAGGGTGAAGCAATCTCATCGAGTCAGAACATGTGCTCTTCAATATAAACTCGCCCCTGGCGCTCCCACCAGAGGCGCGCAGGCGTTTGTAACGAGTGCCTGTCTGGGTTATTCTTGCTACACCCTTGTCATGGGGTTTAATTCTCTCCAGGACGCCTCTCGGCTCAAATCTATCAAATGATGTTTTTATAGAAATTAATTAACTGTTATTTTGTCAATGCCTACAGTAACTATTAATTGTTTAAAGTTTAATTAAAATCCATTTATTTTAGGGAGTGATTTTTGTTAACTACGGTTAATATTTACTTATTTGAGTTCGTTTTTTTGTCTCTACCCTAGCCCAAGGGGTAGGCAAAAAAATTTGGTTTGAAGTTTTGAAGGCCGTTTGATTAGAGGTTATGGTTTTAGTCTGACGCATTTGATTATTTATTTTTTTGAGTTGACTTATTAATTCTTTTTTTTGGAATAGATGGCTTTTACAACTGTAATGACTCAATAGTCATGAAAAAATGAACGGAAAATTTCACCGAATAAAACACAAAGATTAAATCAATCACTTTGAACATTTAATTATATGGCTTATGTTTGCCAAATATTGTTTTAAAGAAAATTAGCTTGTTAAAAATCATCATTTTGCTTTGTAAATTATTGACCCCATATCAATGACAACAACGGCAAATTATTCAGGTCAAATCAATAAAAAAACAACCGTCTCTAGTGGTTTTTAAAGGAGATGAACCTAGCATGTTAAATAATTCACCTGCCATATATACCAAATCACCCCAAGATAGTCAAGAGGCTTTAAAATCACAGCAATGGCTGGTGGTCAAAACCAAGCCACGCGCCGAGAAAAAACTGGCGCAGCAACTCTCGGCTCATGGCATTAACTGTTATGCCATTACCTACACTACCCTAAGACAATGGTCAGACCGCAAGAAAAAGGTAGAGCTGCCACTCATTCCAGGAGTGGTGTTTGTGGAAAATAGCATAGAGAACATAACGGCTTTATACCAATATGCCTTGGTACAGGGGGTTTTAAAAGAGTTCGGACAACCGGCACTGGTAAAATGGCACGAAATTAACAACCTGCTCTTATTGGCCAAGGCCTGGAGTGGCAACGAGGTGCAGCTTGATATGGGTGGTCCCCATTTGTGTGAAGGCGATTGGGTGGAGGTCACCCAGGGACAGTTTAAAGGCATGCGCGGCACCTTAACAGAGTTAAAAGGGCAACACCGTTTGGTGGTGGCGCTCGAAGTACTGCAATGGGCAGTAACGTTAGATATTTCAAAATCTCAGGTAAAGAAGCTGAATGACATCGCAGCCTAGGGATTGATAATATATTTATTATAAATTAGTTAGCACTGAAACATGTGACTGACATTGGCGAAGCCGTGCGCTGAAGGGAGAGAAGAGAATATAGAGAAGAGAGAAGAGAGGACGGAGGACAGAAGACGGATGATAAAATAATCATGACAAAAAAATAAAAGACCTACAGGTTCACCGGTGAACTGCATGAGGCGTAAAAGTTAAAATAAACTAAGAGACTAGAAAACTCAAATACTTAAATACTCACAAACTAAATAAATGACATCGCAACAAAGTCCACTACCGGTTAAAATATACAAGCGGCAAAACAAAGCAAGGGTATTTTCATTGCTGAAAGAAACCCTTCAAGATTTGTGGGGTTCTCATTTTTTGGCCTGGCAATTTGCCAAGCGCGATATCAGCTCGCAATACCGGCAATCTTATTTGGGAATTATATGGCTGTTTTTAACGCCTTTGGCTTCTGCGGCCATTTGGATATTTTTAAATAGCTCAGGAACCTTAGCCATCGCCGATACCGGGATGCCTTATCCTGTTTATGTGTTTTCGGGAACTTTGATTTGGTCTATGTTGTTAGAAGCTATCAATTCACCCACGGTAAGTACCAATGCCGCACGCAGTATTTTAAGTAAAATCAACTTTCCAAAGGAAGCACTAATTCTATCTGGTATTTATAAATTGTTGTTTAACAGTAGCGTTAAAGTAGTGCTCTTAGTGGTATTTATATTTGTGTTTGGTGTTGGGTTTCATTGGTCATTATTGCTATTTCCATTGGTACTGTGTTGTGCCATTCTGGTTGGTACAGCTTTTGGTTTACTGTTGACGCCCATAGGTTTGCTCTATACCGATGTGTCGAGGTTAATCACCATGGCGCTGTCTTTGGTGATGTACCTTACACCGGTTATGTATGGCATCCCGGATAGCGGTATCATGAAAACCATTATGACCTACAACCCATTTACGCCCTTAGTCACCACTCTAAGAGATGTAACCGTTGGGCAAGACGTACAGTTTTTAAGTTATTTTATAGGTTTGACAGGAGCAGGTATAGTGTTGTTGTTGATAAGTTTGGTGATTTACAGAATTTCCATTCCCGTAATTGTAGAACGTTTAAGCGCATAGATATGGCAGGTGAAGTATTGGTAAAAGTAGAAGGCGTCTCAAAAAAATTCTGCAAAGATTTAAAAACGAGCTTGTGGTATGGCGTTAAGGATATGTTTATGGGCATTAAAGGCCATGACACCGATGGCGAGTTGCGGCCTAAGGAATTCTGGGCCGTCAAAGACATTAATTTTGAGTTGCGCCGTGGCGAGTGCTTGGGTTTAATTGGCCATAACGGTGCCGGTAAATCCACCTTATTAAAAATTTTAAACGGCTTAATCAATCCCGATGCCGGTACGGTGACCATGCGCGGCAGGGTGGGCGCCTTGATAGAACTGGGCGCCGGTTTTAACCCCATCCTCACCGGTAGAGAAAATATTTACAACAACGGCGCGGTTTTAGGGTTTACCCGTAAAGAAATAGACGCCAAAGTAGAAGCTATTATCGATTTCTCCGAAATAAGAGAGTTTATTGATATGCCCGTACAAAACTACAGCTCGGGTATGAAGGTAAGACTGGGTTTTGCGGTCGCGGCCCAAATGGAACCGGATGTGTTGATTATAGATGAAGTGTTGGCGGTAGGAGATTTAGGATTTGTTTTAAAATGCTTTAGAACGATAGACGTACTTTTAAAGAATACGGCAGTGATATTTGTTTCTCATAACATGCCTATGATTTCCAGAGTTTGCGATCAAGTCATTTTACTGGAGAACGGCGAAGAAGCGTACCATGGAGGTGATGTGAGTAAAGGAATAGATGATTATTATAAAAAGTTTGTCAATAACCACGCTAACATTGTTTATGATGCAGGCGTACTCGAATTAGAAAAAATTCAAATAGTAGATGCCAATAAAAGTCCTACAGATAGTATCAATTGGGGTGAGACGTTATCTATTGAAATTTGTTTAGGGATAAAGAAAAATATAGATATACCAATTTTTAAACTGGTTATTTTTGATAAAGAACAAAGACCCGTAGCTGTTTTGAAGAAAAATGAAACTAATTCTCATTTAAAAATATCAAACCATAAACTACATTTTAGAATAACACACGAAAGAAATCAATTAACTAAAGGCATATATACCTTAAGTCTGGTGGTATTTAAAGCCAATAGTATTGAGGCCTTATTGCGCGTGAATCAGGTTCTGCAATTTCAGGTAACGCATGAGGAAGATCATTATCAGTCTTTTTTACTTGATGCACATTATAAGCCTATTTGAGGGACTTTAGAAACCTATAATCAAACAAATATTAATAATGTATTATATTCTACATAAAAAGAAAAATTTGCACTTTCTCCATATCGGCAAAACAGGAGGCACAGCTATTAAACACGCTTTAACAAAGAACTGTGATGTTAAACATATAAAAATACATTTGCACAATCATAAATTCAAGCTTACCGCAGTACCTGAAGGTCATCTTTGCTTTTTCGCAGTTCGAAATCCTATAGACCGATTTATTAGTGGGTTTTACTCAAGACAAAGGAAAGGACAACCAAAATATTATTCTGAGTGGAGCGCTTCCGAAGCTATTGCATTTCAGATATTTCACACGCCTAACGAATTAGCAAGAGATTTATATAGTGATAATAGTCAAAAACGTATTAACGCGGAATTTGCGATGTATTCCATAGAGCATGTCAGGTCATCATATTGGGATTGGTTTATTAATGAAGAATACCTGCTTCAACGCAAACAATCTATAGGTTTTGTTTTTCAACAAGGGCAATTAGTTGACGATTTTGAGGAGTTTAAGAGGAAATTTAAGCTCCCTGTAAATCTTCATCTTCCTGATAAAAATACTGTTGAGGCCCATGCCAATGATATTACATTAGATAAAAATTTAGAGCAACAATCTATTGATAATTTGACGCAATGGTACCAAGATGAATTCAAATTTTTAAACATTATCAAAACAATAGTTAAATAATGATATCACATAAACATAAATGTATTTTTATCCACATTTCTAAATGTGCAGGTACAAGTATAGAAAAGGCATTTGGTATAAACACTTCAAGTTATTTACATGCTGACCACGATCAATTATTTGGTTGGGATGAAAATTTGAAATTACATTTACAGCATGCAACTCCCCAACAACTTATAGATTTAAATTTGATCTCTAAAGATCAATGGTCTACTTATTATAAATTTATAGTCTACAGGAACTCTTGGGATAAGTTGTTATCAGATTATTTTTGGACAGGTAGGAGTTACAAAATAGAGGATTCTTTTAAAAATTATTTAAAAAGGAAGGGCAAATTTAGTAATATCTTGAATAACACTCAAAATCATTTGTATTGTGGTAACCATTTAGCACTACAAAAAGACTATTTTTATTTGAATGGTCAAAAGATTGTTTATGATGCCGAAATAAATTTTGATTCTTTGCAAATCGGCTTAAATCGCGTTATCGAAGATTTAAATTTAAACTCTGATTTCTTCAATGTTATGGCGAATGTTAATCCCATAAAAAAGAATCACTACAGTTATTATTATAATTGGAAAACAAGAAACTTAGTTTCAAGAATATACAAAGAGGACATTGATTTTTTTAGATTTAAATTTGAATATAAAAATATAATATTGAAATATTTCAATAAGTACGCTATTAAATAATGATTCACAATATTTTAAGTAATTTTGATTCTTTTTAGAAAAATAAAATCGGCTTTTTACCATCTCAATGTTTTTAAAAACAAATGCAAAAGGGATTGGGAGTTGTATTTACAAAGAAGAGTAGTTTTTAATTGGTTTAAAAAACTCAAGAAAGAACAGCCACAAGTATATATTGGCGCTAATATCTTAAAGCTTAATGGTGTTGATTTTCATATCCACGCCATCCATAAAAATTCGAATCTTTCAACCACACTTGTTCCGCCAGATGCTATTTTAAAGAAAATAAGTATGGATGTTTTTTTAAGAGATTACATCCAAGAATTACAAGTACCTGGTACTGCTGTTTTACATTCTCATGTGTATCCAAAATATATTTTATGGTGCCAAGAGCAAAGGGCTAAAAACAACAATTTAAAATGGATTCATACGTATCATTTACACTATTTTAAAGAACATACA
Source organism: Paucihalobacter ruber (assembly GCF_006494535.1). GTDB lineage: Bacteria > Bacteroidota > Bacteroidia > Flavobacteriales > Flavobacteriaceae > Paucihalobacter > Paucihalobacter ruber. Next base: position 503,285 of record NZ_VHIQ01000001.1, on the reverse strand, counting down.
GGCAAAGATTTGTTAAACTGGCAAAAAGAATTCAATAGGGTTTTTGTAGAAGAAGCCTCTAAGGCTGATGTCAAAATATCGGTGTCGAAATGGCAACAAAAATTTTACAAAGAGAAATTTAATATAGACACTATTTATATTCCTAATGGCGTTGATGTAGCACAATGTGACAAAGCAGACGCTCACTATTTTCAGGAAAAATACCACTTAAGCAATTACATTTTAAATGTTAGCAGGCATGACCCTGTGAAAAATCCCGGAGAGTTTGTAATGTTAGCTAAAAGCATGCCGGAGCATAACTTTGTCATTATAGGCAGTGAGTTTTCAGAATTGTTATTTCAGGAGCACTACCATATCATACCACCAAAAAATTTAAAAATTTTTGGAAAAATGTCTCAAATAGAAGTACAACACGCCATTGCCGCGTGTAGGTGTCTGATAAGTACCGCAAAAAAAGAAGGCTTACCTACTTTGGTCTTAGAGGGTATGGCCCATAGTAAACCTGTGGTGGTCTCCAATGAGCCTGGAAGTATGGAAGCCATCGATAACGGCGCTTATGGTTACTTTTATGAGTTAGGTAATATGGAGGATTTAAAAGGAAAAACCCTGTTGGCCATCAATGATAACACCATAGGTTCAAAAGCCAGACAGCGGGTTTTAGGGGAATATGATTGGAAGGTAGTTATAAAAAAACTAGAAAAAATGTATTTAGAGAACTATGAAACTATATCAAAAGATTAAGAATTTATTTCGTTACATTTTATTTCCAATATATGTATATAAAAGTTACATAAGTTTACGCAATGTTGAAAATCATATTTTTAAAGGTCATCAAAAGAAGTTTTTATTAAAAAATGCCGTAATAGTTAAAATGGCAGGAGGTTTAACAAATCAAATGATTTGTTATATGGCAGGACGATTATTAGCCGATATTAAAAAGGCAACATTAATTATTGATACAACGTTTTATACGAATACCAAGGAAGGGCAGACGAGTCGTAATTTGCAAATAACAAATTATGGAATAAGATACGATATCATTATACCTGATTCTGAAACTATAAATTTTATAAAAAGTCAAAATAACATCACGATTTATAGTAAAGGGAAACTTAAATTGCTAAATAATGATATTGAAAGAATTAAGAATGAAGTACTTCTTCACGATAGTGTTGAAGTCAATATATGGGCCTCTCTTGATATAAGAGAAGCCGCAACTGATTATGCCAAGAATAATAACATTTTTGAAGAGCTTACTCTAGATTATAAAACTTTTTTTAAAAATGTTGATTATGAATTTTTAAATCAAATCAAAAATTCTAAAAATCCAGTTGCCATACATGTTCGACGAGGTGATTTTTTGACTAACGAAGGGGGGCAATCTGTTACTTTAGATTTTTATATAAATGCAATTAACGATATAGAATCAAAACTTTCGGCAGGTGCATTTTTTGTTTTTTCTGATGACATAGATTGGTGTAAAAAACATCTAAAATCCGAATTCCCAATTCATTTTGCCGATTTTAATGATGATCAAAATGGATTTAAGGATATGTATTTAGCCTCACAATGCCAGCATTTTATTTTAACCCAAGCGTCAACTTTTGGTCATCAAATTGTTTTATTAAGTAAAGAACATGAAGGCAGAATAATTATTCGTTCTTCTGAAAATGATAAATTGAGAAATCAATCTTGAACCAAAGTATTACCTTTTGTGCATACGATAAACCCGGTAGTATTGGTGGTCCTGTTACCTGGTTACAGCATTTATTACCGGCATTAAAGCAGCGTGGTTTGGATGTGCGCTGTCTTATTTTGTTTCATCTGGGTGAGACAGGACCTTTATACGAGCATTTAACCAATCATGGGGTACCATGCCAAACCACCAAATTTAATAATTATACAGAAGACAATATCAAATGGATACTTGAATGTCTTAAGAATGAGCCTCCTCAAATCTTTGTGCCTAATCTGGTAGTCCCTGCTTATTACGCTTCTAAATGGGCCAAAAAAGCGGGGATTTATACGATAGGCGTATCGCATTCCGACGATCCTTTTTATCATGCCATCCAAAAAGAATTTATAGACGGTTCAAAAGATTTCAGGCTCAGTGGTATGGTGTGTGTATCCGGCGAATTAGAAAAACAGTTAAAGGGCAGCGCTTTTGCTAATGAAATAGCTGTAGAGCGCATACCTTATGGTGTTCATGTTCCTCAAGAAAAAGCGAAACGCTTAGATGCCAACCTAAAAGTAGTGTATGTGGGCCGGTTTGCCGAAGAACAAAAGCGCATTTCTGAAGTTGCTAAGGCATTTTGCAGAATGACTGCAGCAATACCAAATACATCAGCTGTTTTCTATGGTGATGGCCCCGATAAAGGCAATTTAGAAAGCATTTTACAAACCGAAGGCGAGGGTTTACCTGTAAGTATTGCCGGTAGTATTCCCTCACATGAGATACAAAAAAAGTTGCTAGAAGCCCACGTGATTGTCTTGCTGTCTGATTTTGAAGGTTTGCCCATTTCAGTCCTGGAAGCCATGGCTTGTGGTGTGGTACCGGTATGTTTGCAAATGAAAAGCGGTATATCGGAACAAATCAAACAAGGCGTAACAGGCTTTGTAGTTAATGACCGCAACGATGATTTTTTAAATGCCATTAAAACACTTCAGGCTGATCACACTTTATGGCATACCATGTCTAAAAATGCAAAACAATACATTTCAGAGAATTTTACTATGACTCTATGTCATGAGCATTGGTTTAATTACTTGTCAAGTTTTAAATCTAAAAAATTGAATATTGTATCCGTACCAAAGTTATTAAAATTGCCAAGCGTGCATCCTGATTTAGCACGTGCAGACAAAAGAAGGCCAATAATTGATTTAGTTAATCTACTTAAGCTACGTCTAGGCTTGCTAAAGCATCGTTTATATAAAATTTTAAATCAAAACAAATCAATGTAATTTCAGGTTATGATAGATCATAAAAATAAATGCATACTTATACACATACCTCGAACCGGCGGTACTAGCATTGAGGGAGCTTTTAACATAGAAATGAGTTATAATGATTATTCTGAAAAGCATTTAAAGGCAAGTGAAACAAAACAATTAATAGGTATTGAAATTTGGGAGGATTATTTTAAATTTTCTGTCGTTCGTAACCCATATAGTCGACTAGTATCATGCTGGAAAAGAGGTTTTTATTATCCAAAAAACACTGAAAAACTTTATGATTTTGTAATAAATTTTAAACCTGCTAGGCATGAGGTTCAAAGCCCATTTTACCATGATATTATAGATGAAACTTTAGATTATGTTTGTAGATTTGAAAGATTAAATGAAGATTTTTCTATCGTATGCAATAAACTCAACCTTAATTTGCAGCTACCCCACATTGAAAAATCAAATACTGAAAAACCTTATCAAAGTTTTTATGACAAAAGGACAAAAGCAATTGTGAAGTACTTATACAATAAAGATTTAAAAATATATAATTATAAGTTTGAAGATTTAGATGAATCAACTAAATTAAGTTTCTATGAGTATTATTATTATGTTTTTGAATATTTTGTTAAAAAATACTTTTCAGTTTTAAAAAGAATTTTTAATACAATATTGAACAGTAAACCAGTAAGGTTTGTGGTTTTATCATTCCGAAAAATCCTTTCATTTTTAAAATAAATGAAAATTTGCATCATACAAGCCGGCACCAGTAATTTTAGCGGTTCCTTTATCAGGGCTCACGCTGAGCTGATGAAAGGGGATAAAGTGTTGATACATGGACCAACGCACGATTTACAATATAACAACCGTTCCATTGGTCTGTTTTACAGCAAACACCCATGGTTGCAAAAGCTAAAAAAACTATTACCCCAATGGCTTTACCATAAAAAAGTCACCTTATGGCAGCAATCGTTTAATGGTAAACTAGATGCCTTAGCAGGCTTTTTTAAAGCCCACCAAGTCAATGTAATTTTAGCAGAATTTGGGTTCCAGGGAGCGGCCATCACACCTTTTGCCAAAAGTTTGGAGATACCTCTGGTAGTCCATTTCCACGGGCATGATGCCCACAGAGATCCTCTGTTAACCGATGAAGTCAAATCTAATTACAAAGCCATGTTTGCCTATGCTTACAAGATTGTGAGCGTCTCGCATTTCATGACCGATAAACTATTGTCATTAGGCTGCCCCGAAGATAAGATTGTCTATAACCCTTATGGACCGCAAGCTTTTTTTTATGAGGTACAATCCAGTTATGGTTCTACCATATTAAATATTGGGCGTTTTACAGATATTAAAGCACCCCAATTAACGTTGCAGGCTTTTAAAGATGCCATGCCAAAATGTGCCGAGGCCCGTTTAATTATGGTGGGTACCGGCGAATTATTAGAGGCATGTAAATCCATTGCCAAAGCATGGCATATTGAAGACCGGGTTACTTTTACCGGGGGTATCAACCACAATCAGTTGATGCCTTATTTTAATGACGCTTGTATGTTTGTGCAACATTCTGTGCAACCCTCTTACGGCGATGCCGAAGGCACTCCAAATACCATTTTAGAAGCGAGTGCAGCGGCCTTGCCGGTGGTCTCTACCAGACATGCCGGGATACCACAAGCCGTGATACATGAGCAAACAGGGTTGTTAGTAGATGAGTATGATGTAAAGGCCATGAGCGAGGCTATGGTAAAATTGTATAACGACAAAGCCTTATGCCAACAGATGGGACAAGCCGGAAGGCAGCATATGCAAACTAATTATAATATCAATAGACATATCAGTGTGCTTGATGATTTAATAGTCTCAGCAAGAAAAGCACATTAAGAACTTAATATAAAAACATGAAAACACATTTAATTTCGGGCGGTTGCGGTTTTGTAGGGCGCAATATGGTAAATCGTCTTTATAACAACACTAACGATCGTATTGTATTTATAGATAATTTAGCGGTTGGTAAGCATCCCAATACCTGGCTGAACCATCCCTTTCAAAAAAGTCAAGGCAATATGAACATCTATGGCGAAGACGAGCGCCTGTGCTTTATTGAAGAAGACTTTAGAGTTACCTTGCAAAAGCTCGTACATCAACCGGAGTATCTTAAAAAGGAGTTGGGGCTGGACATTGAGCGCTTTGCGGATGTGTACCATTTTGCGGCCATTGTAGGCGGACGCGCTATGATTGACGGGGACCCCATTCAAGTGGCTTTAGATTTGTCTATCGATGCCGAGTTTTTTTACTGGATCAGCCGTCACAAACCGGAGCGGGTGTTGTATCCAAGCTCGAGTGCAGCCTACCCGGTCAATCTTCAAACCGAAAGCAACGCCATACAGCTCAAAGAAAGCGATATTGATTTTAACCACATGGGGCAGCCCGATATGACCTATGGCTGGACCAAGCTTACCGGTGAGTTTTTGGCGCAGATTACCGCTAAGCACTATGGGGTGAGTATTACCTGTATCCGTCCGTTTTCAGGTTATGGCGAAGATCAGGATTATTCCTATCCCACGCCTGCCATTGCCAGACGTGCGGTATTTAAAGAAGCACCTTTTGAAGTGTGGGGTAGTGGGCATCAGGGTCGCGATTTTGTGCATATAGATGACGTATTGGACTGTGTTGAGGTGGCCATGGAGAAGATTCATGATGGTAGTGCCATTAATATCGGACAGGGTGTTTTAACCTCGTTTAGGGATTTGATTGAAATTTTTTGTGAGTTCGCAGGCTATCAGCCAGAGATCAAACCGCTGCTGGATAAACCGGTTGGGGTACACAGCCGTTATTGCGATATGACCTGGGTAAAAGACAATTTGGGTTGGGAACCAAAGATATCCATACGTGAAGGCATGAAACGGGTGTATGATGCCGTGATGGCTCGCGAGATTGCGGAGGGGAATTTGAAACCTGAATAATATATGAAAATTTTATTTGCTAATTTTATTTTGCAAGGTAATCTGTTTATGGAAGACCTTAAATTAGGTTTGGAACAACATGCCGAGGTTATCTGGGATTATGAAGAATTCTGGAAATGTGAAAATGAGTACGATATCATACACCTCCATTGGCCAGATTTTTTATCTTATGAAGTCCAAAAGTGGACCTGGGGTACAGATCCGTTGCCAGCAAAAATGTATTCTAAAATTGAGGAGTGTTTACAATATTGGAAAGAAAACTCCACTATTGTTTACACAAGACATATCCAATACCCTCATTCAAGAAATGATGAAGATGTTTTAAAGTTATATCGTATGGTAACTTCATATTGTGATACAGTTGTTCATTTTGCCAACTATAGTGTAGAGCAGTTTAAGGCCTGGTATCCTGAACATAAAGGCATTACCCATGTGGTGATTCCACATCACAACTACGCCTCAATGCCCAATAACTCAAATAAAGCATCAGCGAGACAACACTTGAATATTAATCCCGATGCCACGGTAATGATAGTGTTTGGTCTTATTAAAGAGCACGAAAAAGAATTAATTAATAAAGCGTTTAACTATATTCCTAGTAATAATAAAGTCTTGTTAGCACCAAAATGGAAAATTAACAGACGAAAAATTGGTTATATAAGACTTCGCGAATGGGTGTGGAAATTTGAAAAATGGCTAGCAACTCTAAATCCCAAAAGAAGAATAGATTTAGGATTTATTGAAGATGAGGATGCGCACTGGTATTTAAATGCCGCAGATTTCCTGTTTATTCCTAGGACTTCAGAATTGAACTCTGGGAACATTACCTTGGGGTGTACCTTTGGTTTGGTGGTTGTCGGATACAATGGAGCAGATATCGGTGAAATATTAAATGAGACAGATAATCCTACTTTTGATATAGTTGATGAACAAAGTTTAAAAGTAGCTATTGAAAATGCAGTTTCTTTGGCTAGACAGAAACATGGAGAAAAGAATAAGGAGCTTGCCATAAAGGAATGGAACGTTCCAATGATTGCGAGTGAATATATTAATGTGATGAAAGAAACTAAGCTAAGAACGGGTCGTTAATCACTTTAGTTAATGATGATTTAATAGCAATGCTTCCAAAAAAATCTAATTTAGTATCTATTATCATTCCTGTTTACAATAGACAAGAATTAATTTCTAATGCTATAATGTCTGTACATGAACAAACGTATAGACCTATAGAATGTGTTATAGTTGATGATGGTTCGACTGATGATAGCGTAGTAATTATACAGGAATTACAAATAAAATTAGATTCAGATAACTTTTCCATTAATTTATTCTTACAAGATAATGCTGGAGCACCTTCAGCAAGAAATAAGGGTATAAAAAATGCTAAGGGTGAATTTATCCAGTTTCTAGACTCTGATGACCTATTATACCCTGAAAAACTCCAAATTCAAGTGTCCTTTTTAAAGGAGCATATCGAGTGTGATGGCGTTTATGGTGACTGGCACCATGGTACAGTTGATAATTATGATTTGATTAAGGGCGAAAAATGGGATGATATGCTAAGTCAATTTTATGGCAGACGTGTAATTCATACCTTGAGTTTTTTATTTCGTCGTTCTATGATTTTAAAGATTGGGTTGTGGGATATCTCATTAAAACGCAATCAAGAAATAGACTATTTTTTAAGAGGCGTTTTAGCAGGAGGAAATTTTGGTTATTTACCACGAGTTACTGGCTTATGGCGCGAACATCAGGGGGAACGTATTGTAAGTAGTAGTGGTGCTTTAAGCGCTTTGGCATTTTACGATAAGTGGATAGAAGAATTTAATAGATTAGGTATTTTCTCTGCCAACTTGAAGAAAACAACAGCACATTTCTTGTTTTGGCACGCTATGGACTTAAACAATAACCAAAGTAATGACGCCATGCACTACCTACATAAAGCTTATAAACTTTATAAAGATTTTCCTGAATGGAATACTCCCAAAATAAAAGTGTTGCGACTGGTCATTGGACCAAAACGTAGTATAAACTATTGGTATAAACGTGCGAAATCTTCAAAAAATCAAAAATGCCGAACTCTGTAATCTCCATTATTGTCACTTGTTATAATCAAGCTATTATATTGCTGATACAATAGAAAGCATTAAAACATATACCTATTATAAGTGGTAGTGTATTGTGGTGGACGGTGCAACAGATACTAGTGCTTTAGTAACTGGAGAAAATATTAATTCCTTATTTGGTTATGACGCCTTTTTACATAAAAAAACAGAGCAGCCATAACTTTTAGCTAACAATTTTTGTGTGGTAAAGTTGTAAACGAAATATTTAATGAACATAGCCAATATTAATTTAAAATATATTGTAAATGAATAAAAGTCCAATATTTTCAGTAATAATGCCAGTTTATAACTCCACTATATATCTTGAAGAGGCAATAAAAAGCATTGCTAAACAAAATTTTAAGGATCTAGAAGTAATTATTATAGAAGAGGAAGCTGAAGATGGAAAGGATATTGGTTCAACTGACGGAACTTTTGAATTGGCTGGAGATCTGTTAAAGAATTATGCTTTGGCGGGTAAAGCTGTTAAGCGGCCTTCCAGTTCACCTAAGGGAGCGGGAAGCTGTCGAAATTATGGATGCAGGATTGCGAATGGTCAATTTCTGGCTTTTTTGGATAGTGATGATCTATGGCTTCCTGACCACATTTCTAATATTTATAAATATTTTGAGGAATATGGACAAGAAATGGGAGCGTATTGTGCTGGTGGAATTATATTTGATGGAGTAAAGGAGCTTGGCAAAATGCCTCATTATGGATTCCCCTGTATAGGATTGCAAGATATTTCTGAACAACTTCTCAGTGGCGGAAATTTTATTCCCACCCAGTCGCTTTGTGTTAGAAAAGAAGTGTTTCTTATGACTAATGGGTTTCATGAGTTGCTTAAATGTTACGAGGACTGGTGGTTTGTGCTCCAACTTTCAAAAAAAACAAAGTTTTATATCAATCCAGATACACTTTGTCGCATAAGGGTACGAGGAGATGGACTTTCAAGAACAAATGATACTGAAAACGGAAAAATAAAAATGTCTTCGTGGATGTTTACAGATATGTTGAGACTTAGGGGATTTGCTGTTAAATCAGGATTTTTCAGAGGTTTGGAGATAAAGGTGTTGGATAACTATATAACAGGTTTTTTTGTTTTATTTCTAAGTGACTTGATATGCGGGAGAGTATGGATTGAAGTTGGTAGAATATTTAAGGCCATGTACACTGCAGGTAGACTTGGATTCCCATTATGGCCAAGAATCTGGAGAAAAGTATACTTTAATGTTGTTAAGAGAGCGGTCAAAAAACTTAAAGTAAACTTAAACCTTAATTAAATACAAACTTAGAAGTAAACTCTTTTTCTTCAAGACACATTTTTTTAAATAAATAAATCAAGCCAAGTCTCTATAATTATTTGCTTACTTTAACTAACACGATTATATTGCTTAAACGTTAAAAACCATCAAAAACCAAACTTTCAGTAATCGAAAATGCATTATCGTTTATTATAGTTCAACAGATGATAGTGCAACTGTCATAAAATATTTTACATATGAGGATAAGCGTTTTTACTGCTTCTATTAAGTCAATACATTAGTATTCAAAGCCCGTTACACAAGTTTTGTCCTAGCTAAAGAAAATAACATTAACTTTTAAGATGGTGTTGATACTTTTTAACTGAAAAAATAGAACAACAGATTAAGGGTTTCAATAAACATATTGAAGTTTCAATATATATGACCATCAATATTTTTATGAAATAAAAAACTTATAACTACTATAAAATTAAAGCTATAATACAAAAACCGTTAAAACAACTTTTATGAGGCAGCGGCAATGGTGTAGCCTATCCTATCCAGCCCTTACTTTATAAGCGAAATATTCGATTTGATGATGAGAATATGTTTCCCGATGATTATTATTTCGCTGCGAAGACTGGGTGTTTAATGTGCTCGTTGCACTTAAAAACCGTAGCTATTATTGGGTTTGACAAGTGTTGCGGAATTTTAATATAATTACAAGCAACTTTACTGCTGATCCTAAAAGCCTGTCAAAGGTATCTATAAAGGCTGCTTATTATTTAAATCCTTTCAATCCAAAACACCAACTAAAGGATTTTATTGAAACAACAATGAACAATGATTTTAATATGTTTTTAGAAAGTGCGAAAATTTACATTTTAAATGCTTCCGGAAACTGAAGATTCGGAAATGCTTTAACGCGTCCACTGTTTAAGATTTTAAAGTATGTTAGAAAGTAGTTCTAAACCAAAATTATTACATATCATTCCTTATGACCAATTTGTACCACCGAGAAATGGTGGGGCGCTTCGCTGTTACCATTTGTGTGTAGAATTGTCTAAATACTATGAGGTGACACTCTTAACTTATCAGGATAAAACCACCATTACAGATGCACATTTTTTAGGTATTGAAGTTTTAAATCCGGTTTATAATATTAAACGCCAAAAAGATTTGGTTTCAAAAATCGAACAGGCTTTACAATACCGATGGTACCAGCGTTCTTTAAAAGGGCCTGCAGAAGCAGCAGTTTTGGCCTTTTATCCTTTAATTAAAAAACTTACTAAAACCCAAGAGTTTGACGTGGTGCTAATGGAGCATTTATCGAGCATGCAGCTGGGTAAGCTCATCAAAAAACACTTTCCCAAGGCATTGCGTATTATAGATCAGCATAATATAGACCACCTCTTATTTGCACAAAACCATCATCTTGACAATCCTGCCAACCAAAAAAGATTCAATCATATCAAACAACAGGAAAGCTTAATATATGCCTATGCCGATTATTTTTTGGCTTGTAGTCAACAAGATGTGGTAGGACTAGTGCTGTTAAACAATCAAAAAATTAATGGAATAGTCGTTCCCAACGGTACAGAAGAAAGACAAATTGACTTAAAACATAAAGATTTTTCAAAACCTCATTTGTTGTTTTGTGGCTCTTTGGATTACGAACCTAATAAAAATGGCTTGTTGTGGTTTTTTAACAACATATGGCCTGTCCTAAAAACAAAAATAAAGCATATAAAGCTCACGGTGATTGGTAGGAATGGCCATCACGAAGATTATATACCTTTAAAACAAGATCCCCAAATAGAATTTATTGGCGAAGTTGAAGATGTGGCGCTCTATTATCAAAAAAGCACTATAGCTATTGCGCCTCTTTTAGAAGGAAGTGGCACACGTCTCAAAATTTTGGAAGCCATGAGTTTTGGGGTGCCCGTTGTGAGTACTACTATTGGCGCTGATGGAATTGAATACACTCATAACAATGATATTCTAATAGCAGACACTGTTGAACAATTTTCTGATACGATTACCTCAAGTTTTGAAACCAAATCTATTTATGACATTCAACAAAATGCCTTAGACTTAATACAAAAAAAATATTTGTGGCCTGTTATTGTAAAGAAGTTAGTTGATGAATTAATGAAATTAAATAAAAATGAAAAAACTACTTTTCCTTAAGGTCTGTATTTTAAGATGAGTTTACCTATAGTATCTATTTTGACTACGGTTTACAACCGCGAAAAATATCTAGCGGCTTGCATAGAAAGCGTGTTGGCTTCCAGTTTTCAGGATTGGGAACTGATTATTGTTGATGACCAATCTAAGGATAATTCAGTGGCTATTGCCCAAGGGTATGCCGCCCGAGATGAGCGTATACAGGTCTATGTCAACGAAACCAATTTAGGCGATTACCCCAATCGCAATCAGGCTGCAGCTTACGCTAAAGGTACATACCTTAAATATCTGGATGCTGATGATTTGATCTATCCGCACAGCCTTGAGGTAATGATAGCTGCCATGGAGCAGTTTCCTGATGCAGATTTTGGAACGCAATACAACGTTCGTGAGTGCCATCAACCTTATCCTTTTTTAGTCAATAGCAGAGCGGCTTTTCAGGAACATTTTTTTGGGAATAGTTTTTTTCAAAGCGGACCCACCGGAACTATTTTTAAGCGAGAAGCCTTTTTTGAATTGGGAGGCTTTTCAGGACGGCGCTATATTGGTGACACAGAGATGTGGATGAAATTTAGTTTGAAAGGCCCCATAGTAGTATTTCAACCTGCTTTAATTTGGTGGCGTCAGCATGAGGAACAAGAATTTCAACTAGGGCAATCAATTGACGGTTACATTAAACTTAATCATCAGCTCTTTTGGGAATTAATGAGAAATGAAGACGTACCGTTGACAAAGCCTGAAAAAGAACAGTCTATAAAAAGATATAAAACACACAAAGTGCGTCTCTTTTTTGCAGAACTTTTAAAAAGACGACAGCTAAAGAATGCCATTAAGCTCTATAAAACCTGTGAACTTAATTGGCTTGATTTATTAACCATACTTAAACCACAAACATGGAAAAAATTTTAGTAACCGGCGCAGACGGTTTTATTGGTAGCCATCTTGTAGAAGAATTGGTATTACAAGGCTATAAGGTAAAAGCCTTTGTTTATTACAATTCTTTTAACAGCTGGGGGTGGCTCGATACCTTGCCAAGTGATGTTCTTGACAATATTGAAATTTTTACCGGAGATGTACGTGATCCCTTCGGTGTAAAAGAGGCGGTAACAGGGTGCGACGCTACCTTTCATTTAGCTGCCTTAATTGCCATACCTTATAGCTATTATTCACCGCAAAGTTACGTGGAAACTAATATCAATGGCACCTTAAATATACTGCAAGCGGCTAGGGAATTAAACATCAAACGAGTACTGGTAACTTCTACATCTGAAGTTTATGGAACTGCCTTGCAGGTACCCATTAATGAAACGCACCCAAGACAAGGACAATCGCCCTATTCTGCCACTAAAATTGGCGCTGATGCTATAGCAGACTCTTTTTTTAGAAGCTTTAATTTGCCGGTCACCATCGTAAGACCATTTAATACTTATGGTCCGCGTCAATCTGCAAGAGCGGTGATACCAACAATCATTACACAGTTATTATCAGGCCTTAAAGAAGTTAAGTTAGGAGCCTTATATCCCACCAGAGATTTGGTGTATGTGAAGGATACTGCTAAAGGCTTTATTGAAATATTTAAACAAGAAACCTTAATTGGTGAAGAAGTTAATATTGCTACTAATAACGAGGTGTCTATTGAAGATCTTGCCAATAAATTGTTTAAGTTAACAGGTGTTGAAGGTAACATCATAAGTGATGCCGAAAGATTAAGACCCGAGAAAAGTGAGGTTTATCGTTTGTTAGGGGATAACACAAAATTATTTCAACATACCAACTGGAAACCGGGTACAACCCTTGATGAAGGCCTGTTAAAAACAATTGATTGGTTTTCAGATAAAAATAATTTAAGTAAATACAAGGCAGATATTTACAACAAATAGTTTAAAACAAAGCATACATGAAAGCAGTAATTTTAGCAGGAGGAAAAGGAACACGTTTAGCCCCATATACAACAGTTTTGCCAAAACCATTGGTGCCGGTTGGTGATTACCCAATTTTGGAAATCATTATTCGTCAATTGATTCATCATAATTTTAAAGAAGTCACTTTAATGGTTGGCTATTTATCAGAATTAATAAAGGCCTATTTTATCCAAAGACCTTCGATTACCAATAAAATCAAAATTAATTATATAGGTGAGGAAACACCAACAGGTACTGCCGGCTCTTTGGCTTGGTTAGAAGGTATGGATGATTCTTTTTTAGTGATGAATGGCGATGTTTTAACAACGCTCGATTATACCGATATTATCAAATATCATCGTGACCACAACAACATGCTTACCATAGCCATGCATAAAAAAGAAGTTAAGATTGATCTTGGGGTACTTGAATTAAATGACACCAATAATGTTATTGGTTACTTAGAAAAGCCGGTGATGAACTACAATGTAAGTATGGGTATTTATATCTACAATCCTAAAGCACTTGAGTTTATTAAAAAGGGTGAATATCTGGATTTCCCAACCCTGGCCATGGACCTTGTTAATAAAGGTTATAGTGTTATGGGATATGATAATAACGCCAAATGGTTAGACATTGGAAGGATAGAGGATTTTCACAACGCAACAGAAGCGTTTGAAAAGCACAAGAATCTATTTTTACCCAATACCGATTTATGAAACGACCATGTAAAAATATTGACATACAGGAGTATGATTATCTTAGCGCGTTCCACCTGCCTGCCGGCAAGGCAGGTCTGACCACTTAAAAACAATAGATATAAACTGATGAAATATTTAATTACCGGTCATAATGGATTTATAGGTCAAACCTATATCAAACACCTGCTTGAGAAGGAAAGTGCCTCTAACATTTTGGGACTTTCAAGAAGTAAAGGTCTGGATCGTTACGACATCAATGAAAAAATCATCGAATTAACAGACGAGCGTTTAAGTGAAGAGATAGCGGCATTTGCCCCCGATGTAATTATTCATTTGGCATCGAGTAGATTTGGGGCGCTGGAAAACTTGTTTTTGAGTAACGTTAAAGCCACCGAAAATTTATTAAATGCGGTTTTAAAAATTAATAAACCGGTAAAAATTATCATTATTGGCTCATCTGCTGAAATTGGTCTTCCTATTAAAAACCCGAGTTCAGAGAATGACAAGTGTAATCCCGTTGATTATTACGGTTTAACAAAGCTAATGCAATCTGAATTAGCACATCAATATTATTTAAAACACAATATAGAGGTTATAAGACTTAGGCTATTTAATATTTTAGGAGTAGGTATGCCAGATTCTCTGCTCGCAGGGAGAGCTATCAAGCTATTTCACGAAACGCTGATAAGTAAAGATAGCCAAGCTATTCAGTTTGGTGATTTATCATCTTACAGAGATTATTTAGATAAGAGAGACTTGTGCAGCGCCATTGATTTAAGTATCCTGCACGGTAAGGCAGGAGAATTATACCATATAGGATCTGGCATAAAAACTCAGGGAACGCATTTAATCAATCAAATAATAGCGACATGTCCAGATAAGTTGTATGATTTTCAATATCATTTTGACAGCGATAAAAAGTCTTTAGTGCCGCATCAAATAGCAGATGTTTCAAAGGCAAAAAATGATCTTCGGTGGGAACCATCATTTAGTTTAAACGATACATTAACTTGGATGTGGAATCATTTGTTAAATAGTGAGTAAATCTATCTATATTTTATCTTCAGCTGTTGGAGTTGCCGGTGGTGCTGACAAAGCCACCAAGTTATTGGCAGAGGCCTATAGTAACCTGGGGTTTAATATCTCGGTTTTTGCAACCTCCTGCGAAGTAGGCATAGAGCAGAAAAATATAAAGATTCATGGCCCAATAATTAATTATGGCCATCGTTGGAAGCTTCCACAATTAAGTCTAATTATTAGACTTTTATTTTTTTCTATTATTGGTAAACCAAAATTTGTTCACTGCGTTGGATTAACCTATGAGGTTAAACTGGCACTTACCTTTTTAAACCGGCTGAAAATAATTGTCTGGGAAACTACTGAAGCCGACAAGGGTAACCGCTTTGTGCAAAAAGGTATTATACCAAAACTGCAATATGCCCACCTAATGTTGGCACCTTCACAAACAATAAAACACAATATTGTTACCAACTACTCTTATAAGGGATCCATAGCAATACTTCCATTTTGGACCGAATGGCAAGCAGTACGGCCTAATACTAAAAACCGAACCGGAAGTTTACTTTATGTGGGAAGAATGGATCGGGATAAAGGTTTTGATTGTTTGTTTGAGGCTTTAAGAATGATAAAAAACCACGTAAATATAAAGCTCGATGTTTGTGGTAGAGGTAATGTTGAAAAAATTAAACAATTGGCCAGTGGTTTAGAAAATGTTCAATTTCACGGCTTTTTAGAAAAAACTGAGATTGAAGAACTCTACAATAATGCCGACTTTGTGGTGCTTCCATCAAAACACGAGGGATATCCGTTATCTTTAATTGAAGCTTGTGGGAAATCGATACCTATAATAGCCTCAAAGGTTGGCTCTATTCCTGAAGTATATCAAAATTCTAAATCAGGTTTATTGTTTAACGCTAATGATAGCAACCAACTTAGTCAATGCATACAGACGGCCTACACAGAAACTGAAGAATCCTATCATTTAAGAAGAAAGGCAGCAAGAAAACTCTATGAAAAAATAAATGATGTTTCTGTTATTCAAATGAAGTTACAGGAAATTATTAAACAAATTGATGAAAACTAATTTTATTTGGCTAATTAGTTACTTTTGGAAATTCAGTCAATTAAATTAAAATAATGAGTCATATAAAAACTATTATTATTAGTCCTTCAGGTGGATATTACGGCAGTGAGCAAATCCTTCATGAACATTTGATATATACCGAAAAGGTATTTAAAGTATTTGTGAGTCGAAACAAAAATTATATATCAATTTTAAGACAAAGTAATCTAAAACATAGTATTACATCATTTAAAAGCGTTAAATGGTTATATTTTCAAATTTTTTTACTGTTATTTTTCAAAGACTATAAAACCGTTTATTGTAATGAAGGCGGTCATATCAGATATCTTAAAATTTTAGCTAGATGTTTTCCGAGAAAAACATTTATAGTGCATATTAGATTAGTTGAGGACACCAAGGCTAATCGCATAAAAAACTTTATAACAACTAATATGCGATTAATAACGGTTTCACATTTTATTCGTTGCGAAATAATGAAACAAAATCCAAAAATTAACTCCTCTAAAATTGAAACGGTACATGACTATTATATAAAAAACTATAATCAATTAAGCGTAATGCCATTAAAGGATATTGTTAGGATAGGTGTAATTGGGAGGGTGACTTCGGCAAAAGGGGTATCATTTGCAGGTGAATTTTTAGATTATTGGGATCGGCATATTTCAAAAAAGTTGGAATGTTATTTTTATGGTGATGTTGATAAAGAAAATACTGATGTTCAAATATTTAATAGAACTGTAGAATCTTTATCAAATGTCAGTGTTTCTTTTAAAGGATTTATCAAAGATAAGGATGAACTTTTTGAGACTTTTGATATAGCTATCCATTTTAATCCATATGAACCATTTCCTAGAATATATTTTGACGCTATGTCTAGAATAACCCCAGTTATTGGTTTTAATTCAGGGGGTATAGCTGAGCAGGCTCAAATTTTTGGATTTGAAAAGCATTTGGTTGAAAAAACAGTTTCTTGGCCTAAAGAAATGTGTAGACGGGTATTAGAAATTCATGAAAATATTGAGAAATGCAAAAAGGAAATAACAGAAAAACAATACTTATTTGATAACAAGTTAGATATAAAAAAATATATAAGTAAAATTGAAAGTTATTTTAATTAGTCTATCTAAACTTAAGTCGAGGGATTGGAAAGGTTTTTATATATAGGTCAATACACCGAAGGTACCACTTCTAAAATGCGTGCTGATACTTTAAAACAGCAGTTGCAACCGGCTATTTTTAGTGTGATTGACATCCATGTTCCATTTTACAAAACACCTAAATTCTTTCGTTCTTTAGGCTTTAGGTACAAAAAAGGCCCCTTGATAAAGCGAGTAAACAATTATATCTTAGGGCTTCTAGGCACTGATACTTATGATATGATTTGGGTTGACAAAGGTGTGTATATAAGTTCTAAAACCACAAGAATTTTAAGAACTAAGACTCCAAAATTGATACATTTTACCCCAGATCCCGCCTTTACTTTTCACCAATCTCCACTTTTTTTTAAATCATTGCCAAATTATGATTTTGTTATTACCACCAAATCTTATGAGCTAGATGCTTATAGAAAAGCCTGTACAACTAACAAAGTTTTATATGCTACTCAGGGTTTTGACAGGCAGTTACATCAACCATCGAAAGAACCCTTCTCCGAAAAGGATGGTTTTGTTTTTATAGGGCATCATGAAAGGGAGCGCGAGGCCATACTGGAACTTTTATTAAAGCACCAAGTCAAAATAACTTTAGCTGGCATCAAATGGCAGACTTTTGCGAAGCGACATCAGACTAATCCGCTTTTGAATTATTTGGGAGAAGGGGTGTATGGCGATCAATATGTGCGCGCCATTCAAAAGGGTAAAATAGCTTGGGGAGCCATCAGTAAATGGGTTGCTGAATTGCATACCACCCGAACTTTTGAAATACCGGCCTGCGGCACTGCACTCCTAACAGAACGTAATACAGAAACCCAGTTGTTCTTTAAGGATGATGAGGTTATATTTTACAGTAACCCCGACGAATTGGTGTCCCAAGTTAAGTTTTTTATGCATAACGATAACGCTTTAGAGGAACTAACTAAAAAGGGAAGCGCTGTGGTCTATCAACAAGGCTATGACTATGCATCCATATTTTCAAAACTATTACAAACATTGTTAGATTGAAAAACGTTGCCATAATCCATTACATGCCCTTGGAGTTTTATCCGCCGGTTACTAATTTACTTAATTGTTTGGTGAACCATCCGGTTCGTATTAAGGTTTGGTCAACAAAAAACCCCAAAAAACGCTCCAACTATAAACATTCAAAAATTGATGCTATAGCAAGAAGTCCATTTCCTGGATTAAAAGAGCTCGTATTGGTGCGGTTGTTAAAATATCTATGGTTTAATTTTCAGTGTTTTTTTGGATTATTAATCTATAGACCTGATGTTGTTTTATACTATGAAAGTTATTCCGCTTTTCCGGTTTATTTGTACTACTTAATCTTCGGAAAACAAAAGCGTTATTTTATACATTATCACGAGTATGAGTCGCCTGACAACTATAGCAAAGGTATGATTCTGGTAAAGTATTATCACCAGTTAGAGAAGCGTTATCTTTATCCTGTAGCAGAATGGATTTCACAAACCAATACGGATCGACTGCAATTATTTCAAAAAGACCACCCGTCTTTAAAAGACCATCAATTACACATTATGCCAAATTATCCCCCGGAAAGTTGGTGGTATAAAAACAGAGAAAAAGAACCTGCTGTAAATGGTATTATTAAAACAGTATATGTTGGTGCTTTATCAATAAAAGACACCTATATTAAGGAATATTGCGAATGGGTAGAACTGCAAAATGGACGTGTGACCTTCGATATTTATTCCTACAATTTACATACAGATACTTTGGTTTATCTTAAGGGACTCAATTCACCAAATATTAAATTCTTTGAAGAAGGAATTGATTACAATAATTTGCCATCGGTGCTAAGGGACTATAACATTGGACTCATTCTTTATAAAGGTAATACGCCAAATTACGTCTACAATGCTCCCAACAAACTCTTCGAGTATTTGGCATGCGGTTTAAAAGTAATATATCCCGAAGTAATGCTCGGCATAAAACCATACAATTCTGATGTTGTTCAATCAGTCAGCTTTTTGAGATTGCCAACCATTGATTTTCTAATGTCCTTAAATCAGTTTGAAATTCCACAAAACAATAATTACACGGCAGAAGGTGCCTATAAGAAATTAATAAATCGAATCATTTTAGATTAAAGGTGTAGATTTGTGAATTCATCCTTTACTTAAAATGTAAATTGTAGTGTTAGTTTTTAAAATTAAAAAAACTTTTACCCTTTAGAATGGAAATTTGGAGCATTATAGGGGTTTTAATAACCCTTTTTGTTTTTATTAGCTTTACAAGACGTTTGGGGAAATCCATACCCTTGTTGGAGTTAATGCTTCTCATTGCCGGTTTGCAGTGGATTGTAGGTCCGTTGATTGAGTATTACCTGCCGAGTTATCACTGGAAATACTACATGTACGTACCCGAAACAGTTTACATGAGTTATGTGGTGCCTGCTTACGCTGTTTTTGTTGCAGCTTTGTTTCTCGGGGTGGGCAGTTCTAGTAGATGGAACATCCCGATTGCCAACTTAAAACACTACAAAAAATATGGACTTACTATTTTTGTAATTGGGGTATTTTTTGATTTGATCTCAAGCAGGCTGCCCGGTACATTGGGCTTTTTTGCGTTTATTGTGGTCAATTTTAAGTTTGCGGGGGCTATTATCTTATTCTTTTCGGAAGACCCCAAGCTCAAGAAAGTCTTTTACTTCTCTTTGTTGTACCTGTTCGCGAGCGCTTTGAGCAACGCGATGTTCCATGATTTAGTGCTGTGGAGTGTGTTCTTTTATATGTTCTGGGCTATCAAGTTCAAACCTTCTTTAAAACAAATTTACATTACCATACTCATAGGTTTGTTTTCGCTTTCTACCCTGCAAACCATCAAGGCAGCTTATCGGTCTCAAGTATGGGCCGGTTATGGCGGTAACAAGCTGGAATTATTTGCAGGTTTGTTTGTGGATGCTATTTTTTTTAGCGGCTCTAAGGAAGAAGAACTGAGTGGTGACGAGAACAACGTGCGATTGAACCAGGGCTGGATTATTAGTGCCATTATGGACGAAATACCCAGAAGGGTTGCCTATTTAGACGGTGAAACCATTAAAGAAGCGGTTTTTGCCTCGCTCTTACCGAGATTTTTAAATCCCGATAAAAAACAAGCGGGGGGGAGAGAGAATTTCACGAAATTTACCGGATTACAACTGGGCGAAGGTACTTCTATGGGGATTAGCATTATAGGAGAAGCCTATGGTAATTATAAAATAGTTGGCGGTATCTTGTTTATGGGCATCTGGGGCTTTTTTGTGGCGCGGTACTGGGTGTTTTTATATAAGAAGACACAAAAAAATTTACTGCTGCTGGCCTTTTTACCCATCATATTTTTGCAGGTGGTGAAGGCAGAAACAGAGCTGGTGGTAGTGCTCAACCACCTTGTGAAAGCCACCATTGTGGTGTTTTTGTTTTTCTGGGCGGCCAAAAGGTTTTTACACTGGAATTATACATATGAATAAGCGCATTGCTTATATTTTTAGGCACAAACTACCGCAATATCACAGTATAGAAGCGCTGTTTGAAACCATTAGTGCTGAAGTTGCCAAAACTTGTGAGGTCGAAAAAATAACGTTGCCTAAAAGTGGCGCTTCTATCTCAAGTTTACTCAGTAACCTAAGATCGGTTCAATTATCGAACAACCACATCTATCATATTACCGGCGATGTGAATTATATGGCCCTTAAACTGGCCGGTAACGCTGTTTTAACTGTACACGATGTGCAAAGTGCCTTGCAGGGTGGTGCTTTAAAACGTTGGCTAATGAAGCTGCTGTGGTTTCAATGGCCGGCAAAGCGCGTGAAGTTGATGACGGTGATTTCGGAATTTAGCCAAGGAGAATTGGCAGCCCTAGTACCGGGAGAAGCCCATAAAATACGGGTGATTCACAATCCGGTTGGCAGCGAATTTAAACCGGTGGCCAAGGATTTTAATACACTAAATCCCACGGTGCTGTGCATGGGCACCAAGCCCAATAAAAATCTGGAAGCCGTATTTAACAGTGTGGCAGGCTTACCATGTACGCTACATATTGTTGGGAAACTAACAACAGTTCAACAAGACTTGTTACATCAATTGGGCATTGCCTACACCAACAGTGTGTCTTTGAGTAGGGAAGCGATTGTAAAAGCCTATGCCGACTGCGACGTGTTGTGTTTTCCTTCTACCTACGAAGGTTTTGGGATGCCCATTATAGAAGCACAGGCGACGGGTAGACCCGTGCTCACTTCTAACCTGGGCGCCATGAAAGAAGTGGCAGGCAGTTCGGCTTGTTTGGTAGATCCTTATGATGTGGGTGCAATCAGGGCCGGTTTGGAGCAGATCATTGCAGATACCGATTACAGAGCAGGGCTCATTGAAAAAGGATTTGAGAATGTGAAGCGATTTTCTTTAGAACGCATCGCGGCCCAATATATGGACTTATACCATGAAATGACAGCGTGATGAGACCACAAAAAGTACTGATTGTTATCGATTGGTTTTTGCCCGGTACGGCTTCGGGTGGCCCCTTGCGCTCTTATGCCAACCTGATTGCGCAATTACACGATGGTTTTGAGTTTTACATCATTACCCGCGACACCGATTTTGGTACTACCGAGCCCTACGCAACCGTGGTGTCTAACAGTTGGAACCAACTGAACAATCATACACAGGTATATTACCTGTCGAGCGACAACATTAGCCCTAAGCATCTCAAAACCCTCATCAGCGAAACGCCCTTTGATGTGGCGCTGGTAAACGGCATCTACAGCTGGTATTTTTCCATTTTACCCGTTTGGTTATTAAAGCGTACCGGAAAGCCGGTGGTGGTCTCGGCACGGGGGATGTTGAATCCGCAGGCATTTTCTGTAAAGGGTTTTAGAAAAAAGGTGTTTTTAACATTGGCCAGGGTCCTTCAACTTTATAAGGGCGTGACCTTTCACGCTACCAATGGCGATGAAGCACAGTATATTAAACAAGTACTCGGGGCTGATACTCCTATAAAAATAGCGCCTAATTTACCCAGACCTATCCAGCCATATCAACCTAAAACCAAGGTGAGTGCTGCGCCGGTTAAAATGGCCAATATGGCCCGTATTGCCAAAGAGAAAGGTACGCTCATCATGCTGCAGGCCTTGCAGCAAGTGCAGCAACCGCTGTTACTGGATTTGTACGGTCCTATTTACGACTCTGCTTACTGGCAGCAGTGCGAGGCGGTGATACAGCAGTTACCGGCCCACATCAAAGTGCAGTATCAAGGTGTGTTACCGGGTGACGCGGTACCGGCGGTATTACAAGACTACCATTTTATGGTGCTCCTGTCGGAAGGTGAGAATTTCGGACATGCCATTTTTGAAGCCTTTGCGGCGGGTTGTCCGGTGATTATTAGTGATCAAACGCCCTGGCGCCAATTAGAACAACAGCAGATTGGCTGGGATGTACCCATACGGGATACAGCGGCGGTGGTCAGGGCTTTTGAGGTTGCGTTGCTTATGTCTGCAGCAGATTATGAGATTTGGTCGGCCAAGGCCTATAATTTTGCAAAAGGGGTTGCGGAAGATACATCGGTGTTAGTGGCGAATAGGGGGTTGTTTGAGGCGTTATGAGGATTTTTCAGTTGTGAAAGACATCAACTACACCGGGGAGGTTCCCGCGGTCGTGCCTCCCTCGGAATGACTTTATTTTAAAGGAGGTTTTGGGTGGGTGAGTTTTTGAGTTGGTGAGTGTTGGTAGTTATTGTTACTTCTAATATCTAACTTTTAATATATAATATCCAAAATATTAACCACAGAGTCACGGAGCACACAAAGTAATGTCTTTGCGCCTTTTGCGTCATTGCGAGGGATTTATAGTTGAGTTGCTTGTCTCTAACGAAGCCGTGACCCCACGACAGTGGTGGTTTGGTCCATTTAGTTGGTGTTTCTGTGAATATATTTGATAATCTGATTTTTACAAGAATAAAAATAAAAATATATTGCTGATTATAAATGGAAACACGATATTCGCCTCGAAAATTAAAATTCACCTAATTGAAAACAGACCTATCTAGTTTTGACAACAGCTGGTATCAACCCGGATCGTTTATAAAACGGTTGCTGTGGTTGGTGGTGAGCGCCCTGTTTTTTGAGCATTCACTGGCCATTTGGAATGGTCTTAAACGCTTTTGGTTGCGGGTATTTGGCGCGCAGTTGGGGGTGGGCGTGGTGATTAAGCCTCATGTTAAAATCAAATATCCATGGAAACTCAGTATAGGTAACCATTGCTGGATAGGCGAAAAGGTATGGATTGATAACTTAGACCAAGTGATTTTAGAAGACAACGTTTGTATATCGCAGGGTGCATTATTGCAATGTGGTAATCATAACTATAAAACATCTACCTTTGATTTGATGATAGCGCCCATTATTTTGAAGGAAGGCAGTTGGATAGGTGCGAAAAGTTGTGTGGCGCCGGGTGTAACCGTAGGTTCTCACGCCATCTTAACCATTGGCTCCATTGCTACAAAAAATTTAGAACCTTATAAAATTTATACAGGTAACCCCGCAGTATTCAAGAAAGATCGGGTGTTTAAAGAATAAAATCATCTTAATTGGATGTAAGCAATTATATCTGTTGAAAAAATAGCACTACGTATTAAGTGGATTCGCACAGATTAATGAGTTTCTATCAGTGTAAATCCGTGAAATCCGTGTTAAAAAAAGTTCACCACAGATAACGCAGATTCACACAGATTGGTAGAGTTTTTATCCGTGTAAATCTGTGGTAAAAAAATAGAACAACAGCACAAATCAGTATAATACGTGATTATAAAATGAAAATTTCTATTATTACCGCCACCTACAATTCATCTAAAACCATCGGGTCTGCGCTCGAGTCGGTTATATCACAAACCTACCCCAATATTGAACACCTAATTGTGGACGGCGCCTCAAAAGACGACACCATAGAGATTGTAAAATCTTATCAAAAAGATCATCCCCATATTCGCTATATCTCAGAACCCGACCAGGGTATTTACGACGCACTTAACAAAGGTATTGCCATGGCCACCGGTGACATACTCGGCTTTGTGCATGCAGACGATATGCTGGCGCATCCCGATACCATCGCGCAAATAGCTGCTGCCTTTAAAGCCAACAACTGCGATGGGGTATATGGCGATCTATATTACGTGAATGCCCAAGATACTACAAAAGTAATTAGGAATTGGCGGAGCAAATCCTTTAAAACGAAATTGCTTAAAAGAGGCTGGATGCCGGCACACCCCACCTTATTCCTTAAAACTTCACTGTACCACACCTACGGTGTTTTTGACACTTCCTTCCGTATTGCCGCCGATTATGAGCTGGTGTTGCGAATTTTTAAACACCCACACCTGCAATTTCATTACCTTCCTTTAACCATTGTAAAAATGCGTGTTGGCGGCGTTAGTAACCGCAGTATTCAGAACATTCTTCAAAAGTCTAAAGAAGATTTCCGCGCCTTAAAGAGGCACAGACTGCCGATACCCTGGTATACCCTTTTTATGAAGAATCTTTCTAAGATACCGCAGTTTTTTGGGTAGTTTTAAGACTGGAGTATTAAGTGTTAAGTATTAAGTATCAAGTATTAAGTATTAAGTATTAAGACTTAAGACTAGAAGATTTAAGATTTACGAGGTTAGATGTTAAGTTCAGAGTATTAAGTATCAAGTATTAAGTATTAAGACTATAAGATTTAAGATTTACGAGGTTAGATGTTAAGTTCAGAGTATTAAGTATCAAGTATTAAGTCTATAAGATTTAAGATTTATGAGGTTAGATGTTAAATTTTTAAATTCCAAATTCCAAATTCCAAACTTTATAGCTGGACTTAAGATTTAAGTATTAAGTATTAAGACTTAAGACTAGAAGATTTAAGATTTACGAGGTTAGATGTTAAGTTCAGAGTATTAAGTATCAAGTATTAAGTATTAAGACTACAAGATTTAAGATTTACGAGGTTAGATGTTAGAGGTTAGAAGTTAGAGGTTAGAAGTTAGAAGTTTGTACGTCCCTGATTGTACGTGGCTGATATAGGTTGAAAATTATGGTCAATACATAGAACTAATTGTCCCCTTGAGGGGACTTTAGGGGTGTAAAACCTACTTAACAAAAATTTGAAAAATTAATATTAAAAACGGTCAACTCTATTCAGGGAAGTTCACGTCTCAGGCTTATCGTTTTTGCAGTTAAGGGTAAGCATTTGTATACTGTAAAAACCAATGGATTAAAGATTATTTATGCCGTTTATCGAAAATGTTAATAATTTAACAATTTTTATATAATAAGTTAACTTACAATGCATCATCTTTGTATACCTCCCTAAAAGCTTAAATTAATTAAAGTATTATGATTCAAGATTTATTACAGAATTTTGAGCCGCAACTTTATATAGGCTGGCTTTTTTTGTTCGCCGCTGTTGTTGCTGCTATAACGGGAGTTATAACTTTCCCTGCTATTAAAAACGTGGCTGAGGCCAAAAACCTGATGGATACTCCGGAAGAACGCAGCGTACACCATGTGCGTGTGCCTAATCTTGGCGGTGTGGGAATTTATTTGAGTATTGTAGTGGCGATCACCATGATTGGGGGTGTGCTGGATACCAAAAGCTTATTCTTGATTCTTGGCGGGATAACCATCTTGTTTTTTTTAGGCTTGAAAGACGACATTTTAGTGTTATCGCCCCGTAAGAAATTTATCGGACAGCTACTGGCGGCAGTGCTGCTTATTATATTTACCGATACCCGCATTATGGGATTACACGGCTTGTTTGGTGTTACCATTATGCCCTATGCTTTATCGGTAGTTTTTACGCTGTTTGTATATGTACTGGTGATTAACGCCTTTAATTTAATTGATGGTATTGATGGTTTGGCAGGGTCCTTAGCATTAATGGCCGTGATAGCCTTTGCCTGGTTATTTTCTTATCATGACAATGTAAGTATGGTAGTGTTGGGTGGCGCAGTTTGTGGTGCGATTATTCCCTTTTTGTTTCTGAACTTTTCACGACGTAAAAAAATGTTTCTGGGCGACACCGGCTCTATGATTCTCGGATTTATACTGGCTGTAATGGCCGTTAGATTTATTAATGCCTCTGAACAAGGTGCGTCACTGTTTTATAACTCTTCACCTATTTTTGTGTTGGGTATTTTGTTTTTCCCGTTACTGGATACCATGCGAATTTTTATTATCAGAATTTTTGTTCATAAGAAAAGTCCGTTCATAGCCGATAAAAACCATATTCATCATCGATTTCTGGAAATGGGGTTTTCGCATAAAAGTACTACAGCCATGATAGTTGGTTTAAACATACTACTGGTGGCTAGTGTCTGGTATGGGCGCAGCCTTGATATTCACTGGCAGTTACTGCTGCTTATAGGATTTGGCAGCTTTTTATATACGGCTCCCTTTGTTATTGTGGAGTTTAAACGAAAGGGTATTGCCGCCTTTCAAAATTTCTTATAAATAAAGCGCTACCTATATCCTTTGTTAATACAGTTATTGCACTTATATTTGCTATGAAATCTTAAATTTAGAGATGATTAGATTATTGTGGATTTTTGTGTTGGGTATATTACTTAACAGTTGCGCGTCAAAAAAAGATGTTTGGTATATGCAAGACGCAGATGCGTATCCCGACACCGAAATTAAATATACCAATTCTATTATTCAGCCCAATGATGTTTTAAGCATTCAGGTAAGCGCGGCCCTACCTGAAATGGCTGAACCCTATAATCTGCAAATGGCTCAGGGCGGAGCCATGAACCCGCAAATGATGAACCTGGGAGGTTACCTGGTAAGTGAGAATTTAACCATTAACTTTCCGGTATTGGGTACCATTTCTGTGGCGGGTAAAACTACCATGGCATTGGGAGAAGATTTAAGGAAACTCCTTGAGGATGGTGGTCATCTTAAAGAACCCGGTGTAAATGTGCGTTTATTGAATGCCAAGTTTACTGTTTTAGGCGAAGTAAACGGTCCGGGCACGTACGTGTTTACCGAGCAAAATATTAATTTATTACAGGCCTTGGGTTATGCAGGCGACTTAACCATTAATGGTCGCAGAGATGATATTATGTTGATACGTGAACTGGAAGGGGTGCGCCGTATTACCAGAATTGACCTTACCAACACGGCATATCTTGACGGCGAATTTAACTATATCAAACCCAACGATGTGATTGTGGTGAATCAAAATGAACCCAGAGTGAAAAGTGCCGGCTTTATTACTAATCCTGTAGCCTTAATAGGTCTTTTTTCGATTACATTAAGTACAATTATTCTCTTAACACGTTAGTATGCAAACAGAACCATCTAGCCGAAACGTGCATACCATTGAGCAGGGGCAGCAAATTAAAAATGAAGCCTACAAGTATTTGCGCTTTTGGTATTGGTTTGCATTAGGTCTTTTTTTAGGGTTGGTTTGGGCTTATTTAAATCTCCGTTATACTCCTAAGGTTTACAACAGTACTGCCAAAATAAAAATTCTTAATAAGACCAAAGGTTTGGAGTTGCCATCGGCTGCTTTTGTGTTTAGCCGATCGAATATTAATCTTGAGAATGAAATTGAAATTTTAAAGTCTTATCGCATTATTGAGCAGGTGGTTAAAAGATTGGATTTAACCATGCAGTTTTATGAGGAAGGTAACATCCTCACTACCGAGTTAGACCGATTGCCTTTTACGGTGATTAAGAAAATTTCTAACGACAGTGTTAACTGGGCTACCTACACCATCAAAGTTACTAACGCCGGTTTTGATGTGACGCGCGGTGAAAGTGCGGTACAATCGTTTGAAGGCTTTAGCACATTTGATAAAAAGCATAATTTACCTTTTGAATTACAAGGTATTCCGCAATTGATGCCTCAAATTGAGGGGCGTACCTACCTGATTAGATTTTCTCCGGTAATGCCGCTCACCACAGGTCTTAAAGGTCGTGTTAATATTAGTGTGCTAGGAAAGGGAAGTGATTTACTGCAACTGAGTTATAACGGACAGAGCCGCGCGAAATCTGAAAAAATTCTCAACACCCTGATCGAGGTGTTTAACGAAGACGGTATTTACGATCGCCAGGAAATCTCCCGACGCACGATAAGTTTTATTGACGAGCGCTTTTTATTGCTGGCTAACGAGTTGGATTCCATAGAGTCGAGCATCAAAGATTACAAACAAAGCAACAATCTTATTACCTTAGAAACCGATGCAGCACTGGGTATTTCGCAACGCACCACCACAGAGGAAGAGTTATTTGTTTTAGAAAACCAGATTATTTTGGCCAATATGCTGAAGGAAACTCTGGAAACTGGGGATGAGTCTACTTTGTTGCCGTCTAATATTGGATTGAGCAGTGGTGATGTTAACGCATTGATAGCCGAGTATAATACGCAAGTACTGGAACGAGATAAATTTGCCCAAAGTGGTGGTGAGAATAATCCGTCCATCAAACTTTATAACGATGCCTTAAAGGATCTCAAAGAAAATATGTTGTCTTCTATTGGGGTTTATTTAAATCAGTTAAAAGTTTCCAAACAACAAATGGAACGACGCAATCAGCAGTTTGTGTCGCAGGTTTACGGGTTGCCGGCCAAGGAAAAAATGTTGCGCGCCATTATGCGTCAGCAGGAAATAAAGCAAACGCTCTATTTATTTTTATTGCAAAAACGCGAAGAAGCCGCCATTAATCTGGCCATTACCGAGCCTTCTATTAAAGTTGTTGAATACGCGCTTTCGGGAGGAATGCCCATATCTCCAAACCGTCGCAATACTTACATGATGGGCATTATTGCAGGCTTGCTGATTCCTTTTGCGGGCTTGTATATATTTATGCTGTTAGATACAAAGGTTAAAAACAGGAACGATGTTTTACAATATACCAACAAAATACCTGTTCTAGCCGAAATGCCCAAGGTTAAAGAAGCCCAGGCTATTTTTAGCGATCCTGAAGACCGGTCTTCACAGGCAGAGGCTTTTAGAATTTTGAGTTCGAATGTAAGTTACATTTTACCGGTACAGCAAACACCAATGGGTCGTGTGATATTTTCTACCTCAAGTATTAAGGGAGAAGGTAAAAGTCATGTCAGTATCAATCTATCACTCGCTCTTTCAAGCATTAATAAAAAAGTCTTGCTGATTGGGGGCGATTTAAGAAATCCGCAACTGCATTCATTAATAGGGATTGATAAAAATCAAAAAGGACTTACCAACTATTTACACGAGTACGGCACCGATTGGAAATCTATGGTAATCAAAGCTTTTGATCGCCACCCCAAACACGATACCTTAATATCGGGAAGCATTCCGCCTAACCCTGCCAGTTTATTAACCAATGGCAGATTTGAGATGTTGATTGAGGAGGCTAAGTTGTTATACGATTATATTATTGTAGACACGGCACCTACCATCTTAGTGACCGATACACTTTTGGTGTCTCATTTAGCAGACGTGACACTTTATGTAGTGCGTGCCAACTATTCAGAAAAACAACTCATCAACTTTTCAAAAGATTTATATGAGTCCGGTAAGTTGAAAAACATGGCCTATGTCTTGAATGGTGTGCCCGTTGGCAGAGGCTATGGCTACGGCTATAACTATGGTTATGACTATGGTTATGGATCGAAGGGGTAGTTTTGATAGGTGAGTTTTTGAGTTTTTGAGTTGTGAGTATCTGAGTTGTGAGTAGTTGGTTATAAATTCAAATTCTAAAATCCAAATTCCAATACCGATAGGTGTTGGGGCCAAGCACCAAATTTCAAATTCCAATCGCGATAACTATCATACCCAAATTCCAAATCATAGACTAATTTTGATTACAGCCGACCGTTTTTAAATAAGAGGATCAAGCTTCTCTAAATTCGTACTTCGTATACCTAATACGCACAGCATTCTCTTCTCTCTTCTCTCTTCTCCCTGCCTGTCGGCAGACAGGTCTTCTCTCTGCTCTCTGTTCTCTGTTCTCTTCTCTCTGTTCCCAATTAAACAAAATTCCCACCTCTCACATGATTTTAGTCATAATCGAAATCACTTAAATAGATTAAATTTAATCATAATTTTAAATCCGGAAGTTATGATGATTAATATCCCAATTGCCGATATAATGACCAAGAAAATCATTGCGCTTAACCGCAAGGATGATTTGGAAACTGCTGAAATGCTCTTTAAAAAGCACAAAATAAGACATATTCCTGTGGTACATGAAGACAGCATTATTGGCATGTTGAGTTACACCGATTTATTGCGCATTAGTTTTGCCGATGCCTTTAATGAAGACGAAGATGAGGTAGATACTGTGGTTTACAATATGTTTACCATTGAGCAGGTAATGGCTAAAAATCTGGTAAGCGTATCTTCTGATACGCCTATTAGGGAAGTAGCGCAGTTATTGGCCAAAAAAGAATTTCATGCTTTACCGGTTGTTGATGAAGGTAAACTGGTTGGTATCATCACCACCACCGATTTGATTAACTATATGATAAAATTTTTATAGCGCGCTGCCGGCCAGTTGTTTTAAACCGGCTATGGTAGCTACGGGTGTAGGGCTTTTAAAAACAAAGCTTCCGGCAACCAACACATCTGCACCTGCTTTTACCAGTTGTTGTGCGTTATTTGAAGTCACGCCGCCATCTATCTCAATGAGGGTGGCGGCTTGTTTTTTATGAATAAGTGCCTTTAATTGCGCCACCTTTTGATAGGTGTTTTCTATAAAGCTTTGTCCGCCAAAGCCCGGATTCACACTCATTACACACACCAAATCAATATCGTTAATCACATCTTCAAGTAAGGCTACCGACGTGTGTGGATTAAGGGCTACACCAGCCTTCATACCGGCAGCTTTTATGGCTTGTAAGGTGCGATGCAAATGCGTACAGGCTTCGTAATGCACAGTCAGTATGGCACTGCCTAAATCGGCAAAAGTTTGAATATAACGGTCGGGGTCTACGATCATCAGGTGCACATCCAGTGGCTTTTTGGTATGACGCGCCATGGCTTCCAATACCGGCATACCAAATGAAATGTTGGGTACAAACACACCGTCCATGATATCAATATGAAACCAATCGGCTTCACTGGCATTTACCATTTCAATGTCTCTTTGAAGGTTGGCAAAATCGGCGGCTAACATAGATGGTGCAATGATGGTGGAAGACATGATAAAGATTGATTTTTATGTTTGGTGCAAAAATAGGTAATGTTTTTTAGATTTTGTTGTTGTGGGTGTTTTGGATTGTTTGGCGTTACAAACGCTTATTTAAATGGGTAGGCACTCGTCGAAGACAAGCGCCAGAGGAAGCGGACAAGTCAGGAGATATGAACTACACCGGAGAGGTTCCCGCGGTCGTGCCTCCCTCGGAATGACTTTATTTTAAAGGAGGTTTTGGGTTGGTGAGTTTTTGCGTTGTAAACGCTTTTTTAATTGGGCACTCGTCACAGACGCCTGCGCGCCTGTGGTGGGAGCACCAGAGGAGGGTTGGTGAGTATTTGATTCTGAGCCGAGGCACTTGTTGAAGATTTGGGTGCACTTGTGGGGAAGGTTCAGAATTGGGAATGGGCACTCGTTGCAAACGCCTGCGCGCCTTTGGCGGGAGCGCCAGAGTTAGTGGCACTAGTTGCAAAAAACGGCGTACCTGCGGCCGGAACTTCAGAGTTGGGTTGGGGTGTAAAGCCCTTTCAGGGATTTAAACCCTGAAAGGGCTAAATTAATAGTTCCCTTTGGGTTTTGCTATTGTTTCATTGTTTGCGTTGCAAACGCACCGAAAATAGGGCACTCGTCACAGACGAGCACTAGAGGATTTTGCTGTTGTGGGTGTTTTGGATTGTTTGGCGTTACAAACGCTTATTTAAATGGGCACTCGTCACAGACGAGCGCCAGAGGAAGCGGACAAGTCAGGAGATATGAACTACACCGGAGAGGTTCCCGCGGTCGTGCCTCCCTCGGAATGACTTTATTTTAAAGGAGGTTTTGGGTTGGTGAGTTTTTGCGTTGTAAACGCTTTTTTAATTGGGCACTCGTCACAGACGCCTGCGCGCCTGTGGCGGGAGCGCCAGATAAAGTATAAATCGTACTTGTTCATTTTTTTTCTTGATAAAAAAAACGAACCAAAAAAAATCAAGACCCTATGAGGAACTTGCTGCGCACCGCTCGCTTTTTTCTTACGCAAGTTTATCAATATTTATTCTAATTATTATTACTTCTAGATTGTAACGATCAACTCTGTTTTGTAAGCTCACTAGTTCTGCATAGGGTCAGTGGGTTTGCCTGTATTATATAATTTTTAGTGGCTTTATTGTTGTTTTGCCAATTCTTTGGCGTACTGTATTCAGGTTTGATGTTTGAGTCTTAAATCATAAAGCCTTAAGTCATGAAGTCTTAATACTTAAGTCTTAATACTTAATACTTCTCTGATTGTAAACCTTTAAAGATCCAATAGCGTTTTGTAAAAAAATGAACCCACGGTAATCAGCCGTGGGTTCTTTCATCAATCAAAAAACGAACAGTCTTAATTCCTGCGGAAGCAGGAATCTAAAACCGTCATTACCATTTTTAGGATTATCCTAAGTATGTTTTTAAGATCTTACTTCTTGAGGTGTGTTTTAAGCGTCTGATGGCTTTTTCTTTGATTTGGCGCACGCGTTCGCGGGTTAAATCGAAGGTTTCGCCAATTTCTTCTAAGGTCATTGGGTGCTGGTTGCCCAAACCGAAATACAATCTTATCACGTCAGCTTCGCGAGGCGTTAGTGTTTCTAAAGCGCGCTCAATCTCGGTGCGTAATGATTCGTGTAATAATTCTTTATCGGGGTTGGGCGATTCACCGCTATTCAATACATCATATAGGTTAGAATCTTCTCCTTCTACCAACGGTGCATCCATACTGACGTGACGGCCTGAATTTTTCATAGACTCCTTAACATCGTTAATGGTCATGTCTAATTCTTTGGCAATTTCTTCAGCACTTGGCGGACGCTCATGGCTTTGCTCTAAAAAGGCAAAAGTTTTATTGATTTTGTTGATAGAGCCTATTTTGTTAAGCGGCAAACGTACAATACGCGATTGTTCGGCTAAAGCTTGAAGAATAGACTGGCGAATCCACCATACGGCATAAGAAATGAATTTAAAACCACGGGTCTCATCAAAACGCTGCGCTGCTTTAATCAAACCTAAGTTGCCTTCGTTGATTAAATCGGGAAGGGTTAATCCCTGGTTTTGATATTGCTTGGCTACCGATACCACGAAGCGCAAGTTAGCCTTGGTAAGTTTTTCTAAAGCGGCCTGGTCTCCTGCCTTGATACGCTGCGCTAATTCTACTTCTTCATCGGCAGTGATTAGATCTACTTTGCCAATTTCCTGAAGGTATTTGTCTAACGAGGCGGTTTCACGATTGGTAACCTGTTTGGTAATTTTAAGCTGTCTCATTTAGTAACGTTAAATTAGAGGGTACAACGCTGTACCTTGTAATTATACGTAAGAAGTAAAATTTTTGTTACAAAAAAACTTAAAAATATGAATTAACGTCTCAATGATTTAAATAAGTAATTGATATTTAATTTCTAAGAGTTGTGATTATTATTGACCTCTGCAGGGAAGTTTGACCAATAGGAGCGTTAACAATTTAAATCTTGATAAGTTTCGGACCTTCAAGATTGAGATCGTTCATCATGTCGTTGGTGAACTTGATATGTCCGCGCGTGGTGATGAGTCCGAAACGATAAGACTTCATTTTACTAAGCGTGTCTAAAAACAACCATTTGGATTTGAGCAGCTTTGGTTCATCAGATTTTAAGCTGAGTTCAAAAATGTGTTTCCTGCCTTCTTTTTGAGCTACAATATCAGGGATTACAACAATATCGCTATTCAGTTTTGAATAGGATTTAGGGGTCTCATAGCCGTCTGCGTCGGCTTTAATGTCTTCAAAACCCAATTGTTGCAGGTAATTAATTGAGTTGTTGAGAATGTCTGTGTACTTGGTTTTATCTGATTGTATCATAATGGCTTAAGATAAGCATTTTTTTTGAGAATTGAAAATTTAGGCAGGCACTCGTCGCAGAGGCCTGCGCGCCTGTGGCGGGAGCGCTAGGTTTGAGTTTGATTTTCTGCGTTACAAACGCATTTTTAAACGGGCACTCGTCGGAGACAAGCGCCAGGTTTGAGTAAGTTTGATTTTCTGCGTTATAAACGCATTTTTAAACGGGCGTATAGGATAGTAGGCACTCGTCACAGAGGCCTGCGCGCCTGTGGCGGGAGCGCCAGATTGGTAATGTTATGATTCAGCCACTATGGTGATCTTTTAGCGTTGCAAACGCCGCATAAATGGGCACTTGTCACAGACGCCTGCGCGCCTGTGGCGGGAGCGCCAGAGTTAGCGGCCTGTGCGCCTGTGGCGGGAGCGCCAAGTTTGAGTTTGATTTTCTGCGTTACAAACGCATTTTTAAACGGGCACTCGTCGGAGACAAGCGCCAGGTTTGAGAATTGAAAATTGAAATTAATAGCGTTGCAAACGCACGTATAGGGTAGTAGGCACTCGTCGCAGAGGCCTGCGCGCCTGTGGCGGGAGCGCCAGAGTTTGTTGGCCGCGTTGCAAACGCTGTTGTAAATGGGCACTTGTCACAGACGCCTGAGCGCCTGTGGCGGGAGCGCCAGGTTTGATTTTTAAATCGGAAAAATAACAAAATTGATTTTAAATTGTTTCTACACTCTTATCTGCCCATCACCATATACATAATATTTATTGGTAACCAATTGTTTGAGCCCTAAGGGTCCGCGATGGTGTAATTTATCGGTGCTTATCGCCAATTCTGCACCTACGCCCATTTGTCCGCCATCGGTAAAGCGGGTAGAAGCATTATGATATACTGCTGCGCTATCTACAAGCTGCATGAACTGCCTTGCCTCAAAGTTGTCTTCGGTAATGATAGCCGCCGAGTGCTTTCCTGAATAAGTGTTAATGGTACTAATGGCTTCCTCTAAATTATTGACTTCACCCAATAAAATCTTAAGGGCTAAAAATTCTTCATGCCAGATGTGTTCATTTGAAATCATTGATGCCTCCGGGATAACTTTAGATATCGGTTCATCTGCCAACACGTCTACCCGGTGTTGTTTTAGTTTTTGATATAACATTTTGAGTTTGGTGTGATACTCAGGAATATTTTTATTGATCAGTACCTTGTCTAATGCGTTACAACCCGATATTTTATCGGTTTTCGCGTTGATAATCACGTTGACCGCTTTTCCCCAATCGGCATGCTCTGACACATATAAAAAGTTATTGCCCCTGCCACTCACCAAAACGGCGCAGTTGGCATGCGTTTTTACAAAATTAATGAGTGCTTCACCACCACGCGGTACAATTAAATCGAGCGGTTCATGAGGGTTCTTTAAGAATTCGCGAGTGGCTTCGCGATCTAACTGCAGTAATTTAATCCAGTCTTTATCGAGACCGTTTAACTCAAGCGCCTCATGCCAGCATTGCTCTAAATATACATTGGAGTGATAAGCCTCTTTTCCACCTTTCAGTAGAATTTTATTATTGGCTTTAAATGCCAATACCGCTGCTTCGATGGTAACATCGGGTCTGGATTCGTAGATAATTAAAATGGTGCCAAAAGGCGCTGTGGTATTTACAACTTTTAATCCATTTGGTAAGGTGATATTAGACAATTCTGAACCTACCGGGTCTTCCTGAAGGCTTACGGCTTCAACAGCAGCTATCATCTCGTCTACCTTTTTGTTGTTAATAATCAATCGGTCTAATAAGGCCTGATCTTCTCCCGTAAAAGCTGCGATATCTTTTTTATTGGCTTTTATTATGGCTTCGCGATTCTTGTGAAGGATTTGAGCCATCGATTTTAGTACTTTGTTTTTTATCTCTGTATCTAATAGTTTCATTCTTGTTATTTTATGCATTAATAAATTTGGTGCCAATGGGTTTATTGTCAATAATATCTACAATAACATTGTGTTTTTTACCATTGGCAATGTAGGTTGGTATATTCTTTTTAGCCGTTCCTTTAGCTATTCTAAGTTTAGAAGCCATACCGCCACGTCCTTCGCCTTCTTTTTTATAAGACGACTGTACATAGTGTTCCACTTTTTGGTTAATAGTCACCACGTTTAATTTTTCTGAATCTTCATTGTCGGGATGGCCATTGTATAAGCCATCGGTATCTGAAAGTATGATGAATCGGTCAGCATTCACCAACTCTGCTATCAGACTGGCAAGCTCGTCGTTATCTGAAAACATCGACGTGGTTAAAGATACAGTATCGTCTTCATTGGCAATAGGAATCACACCTTCCGACAGTAAGCCTTCATAACAGTTAATCATATTTTCTCTGTATTTACCGGGGTCGAAATCGCGCTTGGTAGCCAATACCTGTCCGCATCGCATACCGTAATCCTGAAAGAGCGTATAATATCGTCTCATGATTCTTGGTTGCCCAACTGAAGAATATACCTGGCGGCGTATGGACTTATCTTTAATATGGGTATTTCCCAATATTTCAATGCCGGCAATGGCCGATCCTGAAGATACCAATATGACCATAATATCTCTTTCGTACAAAACGGCAATTTGTCTCACCAATTCTTTTAGAACAGGTCCGAGAATTCGGTTGTCTTTGTTGGTTAGTACGTTGGTGCCTACTTTTACTACAATTCGTTTGATGTTATCGCTCATGTTATTTCTCTTTACCTAGTTCTACAGCTCTGTCGAATGCCGCATAGGCAGCATCTTTTATAAGCTCTTTTACATTATTGTCTTCCATTGAATCTATGGCGGCTTGTGTTGTGCCACCCTTGGAGGCTACCTTGTCTATCCAGCCTTCGGGCGATAGATTTGATTGGTTAAAGAGCTCAATGGCACCCTCAAAAGTGTTACTAACCAAAACTTTGGAATCGTAATCTGAAAATCCCATTTTAAGTGCTGCCTCAAGCATAGATTGCATGAAGTAAAAAACATAAGCCGGTCCGCTTCCCGAAATACCGGTAGAGGCATCAATAAAAGTTTCTGTTTCTACATGAATAGACGTTCCCGTGCTATCCAGAAAATGGCGAATGCTCATTAATTCTACTTTTGAAACCTCCTTCGATGCCGTGTAGGAGGTAACACCTTTACCTACCTTGGCCGGTAAATTTGGCATGGCTCTCACCACCTTTTTAGCATCTAAACCATCCTGGATGGATTGAATGGTAACCCCGGCCATTAATGATACAAATATTTGTTCTTGCTTGATTAAAGGCTTCATTTCGCTGAACAAAGAGTCGCAATGATAGGGTTTAACGGCAATGAATACAATATCGGAAAAAGGTAAACAATCGTTTAAATTGTTATAGACATCAAAAATGCCTTCTTCTTTTAGTTTGGTGATTTTTTTTGGATCGGTGTCGTATATTTTGAGTTTTTTCTTACCCAGCAGTGCTGAGGTTGTCATGCCTTCGGCATAGGTTAAACCCATGTTTCCGGCACCAATGACTAAAATTTTCATTATTTAAATTGTTTTATTACGCTATCAATGCTGCAAGGACTGTGCGATGGTGCCCAAAAACAAAAGAGATTTTAGGAATTGTGATATATAAAACGATTGGGTGTGAT
Source organism: Paucihalobacter ruber (assembly GCF_006494535.1). Classification (GTDB taxonomy): domain Bacteria; phylum Bacteroidota; class Bacteroidia; order Flavobacteriales; family Flavobacteriaceae; genus Paucihalobacter; species Paucihalobacter ruber. The sequence continues at coordinate 465,392 of NZ_VHIQ01000001.1, read as the reverse complement.
TATTATGAAGTTCTAAACTTACAGGCAGCATTCTTAAGATATTGTAAAATCTGAAAGTTTTTGAACTGACAGGCTGTCGGTGACAAATTGGGAAGTTGAAATCTTTTTGCGTTGCAAACACCAATTTAAACGGGCACTCCCGTCATAGACGCCTGCGCGCCTACGTCGGGAGCGCCAGATTGGTATTGTTTGCGTTGCAAACGCTCAATTAGATGAGCACTCGTCGCAGAGCACTCGTCGCAGACGAGCGCTAGATGTCTACCGAACACTGAAAGGACTTGTTATATTTAATGCAACAAAAAAGCCCAATAATTTTCATTATCGGGCTTTAAGCTGCTTGACTGGTGCTCGTCTGAGACGAGTACCAGTTACATTTTTAGGAAAAACGAAAGCGTTTGTAACGCGACTATTTTATTAACCTTTTAGCACTGCCAATACCGCATGAAAGATTTATCGTCTAAGAAGGTACTCGTTACAAACGGGTATGGGTGGAAATAGGCACTCGTCGCAGACGAGCGCCAGAGAGCGACGCCTGCGCGCCTGCGGCGGGAGCTACAGAATATTATAAAAATCAATTAATTTTTTCATTAAATTGCACTTGATCAATTGTTTTAAAATAAAATCAATGTCTGAAAAATATAAAGTCATTGACAGTTCCATTCCTACTTTTATCACGATAACAGTTGTTGATTGGGTAGATTTATTCATAAGACCTGTTTATTGTAATATTTTAGATGAATCACTTAATTATTGTATTAAGGAGAAAGGGCTGGTTGTGCATGCTTATGTTTATATGACTAGTCATATTCATCTCATTGTGACTTCAACCGGTGATGAATTACAAAACATTATCAGAGATTTTAAGAAGTATACATCAAAACGACTCGTTAAAGCGATTCATGAACGTCCGGAGAGCAGACGTGTTTGGTTATTGAAAAAATTTAGTTTTGAGGCACATAGATCAGGGAGAGCAACTAATTATAAATTATGGAAAGACGGATTTCATCCGGTGATTTTAGATAATTTTCTCAAGATAGAACAGCGTATTAATTATATTCATTATAATCCTGTTGAGGCGGAAATTGTTTTTCATGAGCGAGATTATATTAATAGTAGTTATAGACACTATGAGGATGGTAATGATATATTGAGTAATGTTATGATTCAGCCACTATGGTGATCTTTTAGCGTTGCAAACGCTTCATAAATGGGCACTCGTCACAGACGCCTGCGCGCCTGTAGCGGGAGAGCCAGATTTGTTTTTAATTGCTTTTTATGCGGTAATCTCTAGGCGTTGCAAACGCCACATAAAAGGGCACTCGTCGCAGACGCCTGCGCGCCTGTGGCGGGAGCGCCAGATTGGGTACTAATAACACCTATATAGCGCACTAGTTCTTAACGGTGTCGGTGGGCTCGCCTGTGTTGTTTACTTTGATTGATATTTGTTTCAAACAGCCGGATTAATGGAATATCTAAAGCTAAATAACTCAGAACTCCAAACTACATAATCTTGTCTTAATACTAAAAGGGCACTCGTCACAGACGCCTGCGCGCCTAAAGCGGGAGCGCCAGATTGGGTGACTCTCGGTGACAAATTGGGCATAGAGCCCTTTTAGGGTTTCGAACACTGAAAGGGCTTGTTATATTTAATGCAACAAAAAAGCCCAATAATTTTCATTATTGGGCTTTAAGCTGTTTAGAAATTTAGAGATTAATCTCTGTCTCTGTTATTATCACGAGGTCTTCTGTCATCACGACGGTTATCGCGATTACCACCACCGCGATTGTCTCTTCCGCGGTTATCGCGACTGCCACCACGATCGTCTCTTGGTGGTCTTGCTACGTAACCTTCCGGTTTTGGCAATAAGGCTTTGCGCGACACTTTTTCTTTGCGTGTTTTTGGGTCTGAACCGAAGTATTTTACTTCAAATACATCACCTAAATTCACCACATCGCTTACGTTTTCGGTGCGTTCCCAAGCCAGTTCAGATACGTGTAACAATACTTCATTACCCGGTGCCTGAGTGTATTCAACCACAGCACCAAAGTCGAGCATTTTAATCACTTTTACTTCGTATGTACCGCCAACTTCAGGCTTGAACATCAAAGATTCAATCTTAGCCAAGACTGCATCAATACCATTTTGATTGGTACCTAATATTTCAACAATGCCTTCTCCGGTTACCGGATCTTCATTGATTACAATAGTGGTTTCAGTTGCTTTTTGTAATTCTTGAATTACTTTACCACCGGGTCCGATTAAGGCGCCAATAAAGCTATTTGGAATAGTTGTAGTGACTATTTTAGGTGCATGAGGTTTCACATCAGCGTTTGGTTGTGCAATGGTATCGGTTAGTTTTTCAAGAATATGTAAACGTCCGTCACGTGCTTGTTTTAAGGCTTTGATTAAAATATCGTAAGGCATGCCTTTTACTTTAATATCCATTTGACAAGCTGTGATACCATCGGCAGTTCCGGTGACTTTAAAGTCCATATCACCTAAATGATCTTCATCGCCTAAAATATCAGACAGTACCGCAAAGCGTTCACCATCTGAGATCAATCCCATAGCTATACCAGATACCGGTTTAACCATTTGAATACCCGCATCCATTAATGCCATGGTACCCGAACAAACAGTTGCCATTGATGATGAACCGTTAGATTCTAACACTTCAGAAACAATACGCACGGTATAAGGGCAATCGGCCGGAATCATATTTTTTAAAGCGCGTTGCGCCAGGTTACCGTGACCAATTTCGCGTCTTGATGTGCCGCGTATTGGATAGGCCTCACCCGTACAAAATGGTGGGAAATTATAATGTAAGTAGAATTTTTCTTCACCCTGATAAGACGGCATGTCTATCATATTGGCTTCTCTTGAGGTTCCTAAAGTTACTGTTGCCAGTGCCTGGGTTTCTCCTCTTGTGAAAATTGAAGAACCGTGAACCGATGGTAAGTAATCTACCTCACACCAAATGGGTCTGATTTCGGTAGTGGTACGGCCATCTAAACGCAATCCTTCGGCCAGGGTCAATTCTCTTACGGCTTCTTTTTCTACTTTGTAAAAATAGTTTTTAATAAGCGCACCTTTTTCTTCTAATTCTTCTTCAGAAAACGCTGCCATTACTTCATCTTTTATAGATGAAAAGGCTTCGCTGCGTTCTCTTTTGCTGTGACCGCCTTTGGCAATGGCGTAAATTTTGTCGTAGGCCAGTTCTTTAACTTTGGCCGCTATTGCGTCATCGGTTGGAGCAGCTTCATATTCTCTAGATGGTTTTTTACCAAAGGCTTCGGCTAGCTTTATCTGAGCTCTACATTGTATTTTAATGGCTTCGTGTGCGAATCTAATGGCTTCTACCATATCTTCTTCCGAAATTTCTTTCAGTTCACCTTCCACCATCATCACTGAATCTTCAGAAGCACCAATAATCATATCGATATCGGATTGGTCTAATTGCGCCTGACTGGGATTCAGGATAAATTCGCCGTTGATTCTACCTACGCGTACTTCGGAAATAGGACACTCAAAAGGGATGTCTGATAACTGAATGGCTGTAGAAGCGGCTAAACCTGCCAATGCATCGGGCATAACGTCTTTATCGTGAGACATTAATTGAATCATGACCTGCGTTTCAAACCTGTAGTCTGAAGGGAACAAGGGTCTTAATACACGGTCTACAATACGCATGGTGAGTACTTCACCATCGCTGGGTCTGGCTTCTCTTTTAAAGAATCCGCCGGGATAGCGACCGGCTGCCGCAAATTTTTCGCGGTAGTCAACTGTTAACGGAAAGAAATCTGCCGTTGTTGGGTTGTAAGACGATACAACTGTACAAAGCAGCATGGCATCACCCATTTGAACAACCACAGAACCGTGCGCCTGTTTTGCTAATTTTCCGGTTTCGATAGAAATCTCTCTACCGTCACCAAGGTCTATGACCTCTTTAAATGTTTTTGGAATCATAAAAATTTTACTTCGTGTTGATGCGCTTTATTGCGCACTAACAATGTTAAACAATGGACTTCGCTTTTCAATGCGAAATGGTTGTGTTGTGTAGTAGTAGTTGTAACCAGACCAGTGAAAACCTTGAATAGCTTCTTGTTTGCGATATTTTAAACTCTTTCGCAAGAGTGATGTTATATAAAAAAAGCCACACTTTTTGGGCGTGGCTTGTTTCGATTTATTTTCTTAAACCTAATTCTTTTACGATGGCACGATATCTCAAAATATCTTTTTTCATTAGATAATCTAAGATGGCACGACGCTTACCTACCAATTTTACCAAAGAACGCTCAGTATTGAAATCCTGACGGTTTCTTTTTAAGTGTTCGGTTAGGTGATTGATGCGGTGCGTGAACAACGCAATTTGTCCTTCTGCACTACCGGTATTGTTTTTGGCACCACCGTGTTTTGCAAAAATCTCTTCTTTAGCTTCTTTAGTCAAATACATGCTAATATTATTTAAATGATTGTTATGTATAATGAAAGGCTTTCTTTCAAGGGTGCAAAGATACTATTTAAAATGATTTAAATGTAATTTTTGTATAAAATAAACATTTTTCGATAACTGGTATTAAACCTTTTGATGTTAAAATCGTCTTAATACCAAACTCAAAAAATCATTTTATGAAAACAAATCATTTTAAAAACTTATTAATACCACTATTGGTATTGAACGTATTAGTTTTCAATGCGTGTAGCGATGAAGAATTAATTGTTGAGAACAACAGTGTTGATGATGTAACGGAAATGTCGCGCGCTGCAGAGATGGATGCTATGGATGTGGCCTTGGGAGATTTGGTGGTTAATGCCTTCGAGGAACAAGAGCGTGGCGTATTAGGTAGATCAAGTTATAATAATAATTTACCTGAATGTGTGGTAATTACAGCGGTAGTTGAACAAAATTCGGTAGAAGTTAACATTGATTTTGGTACCGAAGGATGTTTGGTAAATGGTAATTTGATTAGAGGTCAAATAGAAATATCCTATACCCGTAATCCCGAAGCCATGCAAATGTTAATCAACTACAATTTGGTTGATTTCTATTTTAACAACAAGAATGTTGCAGCAACACGCACCATATTAAGAGAGCGTTTTAATGAAAATGGGAATCCGCAATTTACCCATAGTTTAGATGTTACCGTTACCTGGCCCAATGGCTTACAAGCTTCTCGAAGCGGTGAAAAGGTAAGAGAATGGATAGAAGGTTTTGGTAGCGGAACTTTTAATGACAATGTGTTTTTAATAACCGGATTTTGGAATGCCAGTTTTGTAAATGGTAATGAGCACAATTATGAGGTGATTGAGGCCTTGAGACGTGAAATAGGTTGTTTGTATTTTGTTAGTGGTGCTGTTGAAGTAACTCGTACTAATTTTGCGGGTGTATTAGACTATGGCGATGGCGATTGCGATGCACTGGCTACGTTTACATTTAATAATGGCGTTGAAATACCAATAAACCTTGATTAAAAAGAAGTTTAATCATTATAACGAATGCAACAGGCCAGCCATGTAATTGGCTGGTTTGTTTTTATAAGGTAAGTTAATTCATTTTAAAAGTCTTAGGCTAAATAATGGGTTTCTGCTGTATTTGCTGATCATTTTAGACTGTGAGTCCTAAATAAAATGTTTAATCTTTTATTCCATAAAATAAACAAAATTGATTTTATTTTTTGTTACTTTGATAAAAAATTAGACTATGGAACAGAAGTTCAAACCCATTCCCAAAGCATATCAAATAGAACATTTAGTACATCAAAACAGCTACCTTGTTGATGGAGAGTTAAAGGAGTGGCAGGGTCAACAAACCGAGGTTTTTTCTACTATTTCATCAACCGAAATATACAAACCAACCTTACTGGGTACGGTGCCAGAATTGGGAGAGAACGAGGCTTTGGAAGCTTTACTGTCTGCCGAAAGGGCCTATAACAGAGGTCAGGGTTTATGGCCAACCATGAGGGTAGAGAGCAGAATTGAAGCCATGGAAAAATTTGTTGCTCAAATGAAAACCAAGCGAGAAGCAGTTGTTAAATTACTGATGTGGGAAATTGGTAAAAACCTGCCGGATTCAGAAAAAGAATTTGACCGAACCGTGGATTACATTTACGACACCATCGAAGAGTACAAGCAGATGAATCGTGATGCGGCCAAATTTGAAAAGAATTCAGGTGTTTACGCACATATTAGGCGAGGACCTTTAGGTGTTGTATTGTGTTTGGGACCTTATAATTATCCACTTAATGAGACTTTTACCTTATTAATTCCTGCGCTAATTATGGGTAATACTACTATTTTTAAACCGGCAAAACACGGTGTTTTATTGTTGTCGCCCTTAATGGAGGCCTTTAAAAACAGTTTTCCTCCCGGAGTGGTTAATATTATTTTTGGTCGAGGCCGAACTTTAGCAACTCCTATCATGAAAACAGGAAAAATCGATATATTGGCTTTGATTGGTAATAGCAAATCGGCCAATGCCATTCAGGCTAACCATCCAAATAAGAACAGGTTGCGATTGGTTTTGGGTCTGGAAGCTAACAACCCGGCCATTGTTTTACCCGATGCAGATTTAGATTTGGCCATTAAGGAATGTGTTTTGGGGACCACCTCGTTTAACGGTCAACGTTGCACTGCTCTTAAAGTTTTATACGTTCATGAGAGTATTGTGGAAGAATTTAACAAGCGTTTTTCTGCTAAAATCGACGCGCTTCGATTTGGTAATCCGTGGGATGACGGAGTTGAATTAACGCCATTACCCGAGCCTGGTAAACCGGCTTATATTATAGAGTTGATTGAGGATGCTAAGGAAAAGGGTGCTGCAATTATCAATAAAAATGGTGGAAAAACTACAGAAAACTATGTGTTTCCGGCAGTGTTGTATCCTGTTACCAAAAGTATGAGAGTTTATGAAGAGGAACAATTTGGGCCGGTGATACCAATCATCGCATTTAAAAATATTCAAGAGCCTTTGGACGATATGGCCGAGTCAAACTACGGTCAGCAGGTAAGTGTTTTTGGCAGCGACATCAACACCTTATCGCCACTTATTGACACTTTGGTAAATTTGGTATGCAGGGTTAACTTAAACAGCTCCTGCCAAAGAGGTCCTGATGTTTATCCGTTTACGGGTAGAAAAGATTCTGCTGTGGCTACTTTAAGCGTTTATGATGCCTTGCGTTCTTTTTCTATCAGAACTTTTGTAGCTTCGAAAGACACACCCTACAATAATTCAATTTTACAAGAATTGTTAAATAAAAAGAGTTCTAATTTTATCAGTACTGATTATATTTTATAGAGACTTAAAGGTTTGAAATTAAAAAACCGTCTTGAACAAAGACGTTTTTTTTTAATTATTTACAGATTACAATTATTCTACTTTTAACTCAAACTCATTGGTTGCAGATATCGTAATTTACGCTCTAATGGGTTGATTTGTAATTAAATCTAAATATAAATTAATTTTATCTTTTAAATCTTTACGCTGTGTGATAAAATCCAGAAAACCGTGTTCTAATAAAAACTCACTGGTTTGAAAACCTTCGGGCAATTCTTTACCGGTGGTGTCTCTTACCACACGCGGCCCTGCAAAGCCAATGAGCGCGCCGGGTTCTGCAATATTAATATCGCCTAACATGGCAAATGATGCAGTGGTACCTCCGGTGGTTGGATCGGTACATAGTGAAATGTAAGGTATTTTAGCATCGGCCAGCTGCGCTAATTTTACTGAGGTTTTCGCCAATTGCATCAAGGATAGCGCTGCTTCCATCATTCTGGCGCCTCCCGATTTACTGATAATCAAAAAAGGGATCTTTTTCTTTAGAGAATAATCTGCGGCACGGGCAATTTTTTCGCCAACAACACTCCCCATAGAACCGCCAATAAAGGCGAAGTCCATGCAAGCGATGACCAGATCTTTACCTTTTGATTTTCCAACCGCGCAGCGCACGGCATCTTTTAGTTGTGTTTTCTTTTCAGCAGCCTTTAAACGCTCTGAATATTTTTGAGTATCCTCAAAATTTAGCGGATCTTTAGAGCTAAGATTGGCGTCGAGTTCTTTAAATTTATTGTCGTCGAAAAGGATTTCAAAATATTCCTTACTGCCAATTCTAACGTGGTAACCATCTTCCGGTGACACGTAAAAATTTCTTTCTAATTCTTCAGTATCAATTATTTTGCCGGTAGGAGATTTATACCACAGGCCTTTTGGGGTGTCTTTTTTCTCTTCGGTTGCGGTAGTAATACCTTTAGTTTTTCTTTTAAACCATGCCATAGTTTATCGGTTAGCTAGTTGATGTATGATTAAAATAAAAATATTACAGTGTGTTTACGTTATTAAGATCTTCAAAAGCCTTCTTTAGCCTGGCGATAAAGGCATCTTCTCCTTTTCTAAGCCAAACGCGGGGATCGTAATACTTTTTGTTTGGCACGTCTTCTCCATCTGGATTGCCAATTTGAGACTGCAAGTAAGCGTTTTTTTCGCTCATATAATCTCTAATACCACTCATAAAAGCGTATTGCATATCGGTATCGATGTTCATTTTGATGACTCCGTAGCCAATGGCTTCTCTTATTTCCTCAACGGTAGAACCAGAACCACCGTGAAATACAAAATCAAGACTGTTATGAGGTAATCCAAATTTTTGTGATATATAATCTTGTGAATTTTTAAGAATTTTAGGCGTTAGCTTCACATTACCCGGTTTATAAACGCCGTGAACATTCCCAAAAGCGGCAGCGATGGTAAATTGCGGACTTACTTTAATTAGTTCTTCGTAAGCATATGCAACTTCTGCAGGTTGGGTGTAAAGCTTAGAATCGTCCACATCGGTGTTGTCTACGCCATCTTCTTCTCCGCCGGTAACACCCAATTCTATTTCTAAGGTCATACCCATTTTACTCATACGTTTTAGATATTCTTTACAAATAGCGATGTTTTCTTCAAGCGGTTCTTCAGATAAGTCAATCATATGAGAACTGTAAAGTGATTTGCCTGTTTCAGCAAAATGTTGCTCACTGGCGTCTAATAAACCATCAATCCAAGGCAGTAATTTTTTAGCGCAGTGGTCTGTATGAAGTATCACAGGAACACCGTAAGCTTCGGCCAGCTGGTGAACATGTTTGGCACCGGCGATTGAACCTGCAATAGCCGCGCGTTGATTTTCGTTACTTAAACCTTTTCCTGCATTAAATTGCGCGCCTCCATTTGAAAACTGAATAATGACGGGTGCATTTAAAGCAGCAGCAGTTTCTAAAACGCCATTAATGGTATTTGAACCAATGACGTTTACGGCAGGCAGTGCAAAGCCTTTTTCTTTAGCAAGGTTAAATATGGCTTGTACTTCTTTTCCTGTGGCTACGCCCGGTTTGATGTTATGACTCATTGTAATTCTTTTTAAGTTAGAAAATTGACTTCAAAAGTAAAGAAAATATGGCTAACTGCCACGAAAAAACAGAACTTTAAAATTGGCAATACCGCATCAAAATGGATAGTTGATACCTATATTATAAACGGCATTGGCAAAATTGTAGTTTGTAAACCAGCGATTATTGTCGGGTTGTGAGGGATCATAGGTTTTAAATCCAATATCGCCTCTAAGTATAAAAAAGTTGAAGTCGTATCTCAATCCAAAACCTGTACCTACGGCGATATCTTTAAGAGAATTGAAACCTGTAAAAGTGGCTTTAGGATCATCGATGTCATCTAAAACGTTCCAAATGTTGCCGGCATCGATAAAAAAAGCGCCTAAGAAACTTCCTGTTAATGGAAAACGGTATTCTGTGCTTAGGTGAATTTTCAGGTTGGCTTCGTTAAACTCGTTAGTTGATGCAGTGCTTCCCGGACCTAAGTTGTAGGCGGTCCAAGCACGGTTATCGTTAGGTCCGCCAGCGAAGAAACTTCGTGCAAAGGGAATGTTTTCGGCATTACCGTAAGGTACTGCGATGCCAAAATAACTTCTAAATGCCAAGGTATGTTTGCTACTTAGACCAAAGTATTTGATATAGTCGAATTCTGTTTTAATGTATTGCGAATAGTTAACACCAAACAATTCTTCTCTACCATCGGCTGAGGTTTTAGTATTAAGTATTGTAGAAAGGTTTGAGAGCATAAAACCGGCAGATTCTAGTCGCATTTTAAAAATTGAGAAATTATTGTCGAATAAATTGGTGCGCTTATCTTTTACATATAAAAAGCTGGTACCAACTATTAAGTTGTTCTCGGTAAGACGCACCCGGCGTTGCTCTATATTACTCACTTCAATATACTCTGGGTCTGAAGGATTTAGTGAGGTATTGTTGTTCAATACATCATCAATGAATAGGTTGGCACCATCGGGTTTGCTCAACTCATCTCCGGGATTTACATAGTTAATATCTTGTGCAATAGTATTTAAATTGTTGAATGCATTGGAATATACATCAAAATAATTGGTAGGGTTAAGGTTGCGCACATATTGAATGTTGAATAAATCGAGGGTGTTGGTGATGCCTTGCTTAGGAAACCAATTATAACCCAAAATACCCGAAAGCGTTTGTTTGTCTAAACCTATGTTGGTTTGTCCTGTTACCGATAAGTTTATTCGGGTAGTAGGCGACATAAATTTTGGAATAATTTTCTCGGTTTTTATTGGGAAAAATATGCGGGGAATGGTAAGTTTTACATTGGCGCCAAATTCATTAATATTGAAAAACTGACTATTGCTAATACCTGCCTCTCGAGAAGAACCAATACTCCCAATTCCTGAAATATCCAGTGTTTCGGCACCTCTAAATACGTTTCGTATAACCAGACCCGTACTAAATGCAAATCCAATAGTTTGGATGTTACTTTGTAACACATCAAAACTAAAACCCAAGTCGTATTTTTTTCTGGGAGATAAATAAACATTGGTAATTAATGTGCTGTCAGTCTCATTTTCAATATATTCTATACTCGGGTACCTAAAAGTTCGTAACTGACTGATGTAGCGGTTGGTATTGGCTCTATCGGTATCACTAAATAAATTACCTTTGGCTATAATGATGGCATCGGTAATGGCTTTTGGTCTGTATGCCAGTTTGCTGATGCTGTATAGATTGTAACCGTTATAACTTACACTGTCTGTAATTTGCGAGTCTTTTGTTTCAAATCCAAAGTCGGTAAAAATATTAACTTCTTTAATGGTATATTTTTTAAATTGTCTACGCTCTGTCCCGTGTATCCCTTCAATACTGCGATTTTGAATTTGAAGTTCAGTAAGCACGCGTCCTTTTTGTTCTAATGTATCTATTTCAAAGGATACATACTCTTGTCCAAAATTGTAATACCCCGCATTTCTCACCATTTCGCTGATGCGTTTGCGCTCGGCAGTAAAGTTGTTTTCGTCGTATTGTTGACCAAGTTGAATGGCAGCATTTTGAATATTATCGCGATAAAGCGAGTCTATTGCAGGGGTTCCTATTTTTAGTTTAATAGTGTCCAATAGCCAAGGTTGTCCACGTTCAACATTATAAGAGATTTGGGCTGTTTGGTCGTCGTTTTTTACTAAATCGTAGGTACTTTTGGCATTAAACCAACCTTTACTGAAATAATAACGTCTAAGGGTATTGGTAGTTCTTTCTGCCCGTGCTTCGTTAACTATTACCGGAGCTTCCCCAGTATTTTTTATCCATTTATTAAATGCTAAGCGGCTGGCAACTTGTTTATCTAATTGTTTTCTTGAGAGTAATTTAGTTTTTCTGGCTACTTTTTTTGGGTTATTGTAAATGCGTTCGTTTAAAACAGAGTCTAAGTTGGGATGTGCTAAATTATAAAAATGAAGTTTAATGGGTACTCCAAGAAAACGGGCATTTTCTTTTTGAGTGATAAAGCTATTGAGCGTTTCACTGTTGGTTTTCTTTCCGTCGATATTGATACCGGTTTTGGTTAATAAAAACTCGTCTGCCTTTACTCGTTTGGTGGCATCACACGATGCAAAAAGCCATGCCACGAGTAGCAAAATGATACAAGAATTGAATTTATTAAATGCCCGGTTCAAGCAAATGATGGTTTTGTAATTTAATAGATTTATGTTCAAACAATAATTAGTCCAAAAAACACTTAATTTGTAAATTGAACAATTCGATTAAAACAAAAGTAACTACATTTTAATGTTATCTCATAATCAAATAAAATTAATTAGATCTCTAAAACAAAAAAAATCGAGGCAAAGCCATAGATTATTTGTTGTTGAAGGTCTAAAAAGCATTGAGGAATTTTCACATTCCAATTACCTTATTAAAGAAATTTATACAGTAGATGCCAATATTGCCGACAAATTGGGAGGGTTTTTGATTTCAACAAAGCAAATGTCTCAAATTAGTTTTTTAAAAACGCCAAATGTAGTGCTGGCCTTGGTTGAAATTCCTTTACCTGAAAAATTTAAAGAAAACGGACTTCTTTTGGCATTAGATGATGTGAGCGATCCGGGTAATTTGGGAACAATTATTAGGTTATGTGATTGGTTTGGAGTAGCGCATTTAATTTGTTCTGAAAATACAGTAGATTGTTATAACGAAAAAGTAGTTCAGGCCAGTATGGGCTCGTTGACTAGGGTACAGGTTCATTACCTTGATTTAGCTGAATTTATTAAACAATACAATGGGAAAGTGTTTGGTGCTTTTATGGATGGCGAAGTAATTTACAAGCAAACATTACCAGAAAACGCTTTAGTTATTATGGGCAACGAAGGTCAGGGAATTTCTGAACATATAGAGCAACTTGTACAAGAAAAAGTCTGCATTCCGCAGTTCGGGTCTGATAAGCCGGTTGAAAGTTTAAACGTTGCCACCGCAACGGCCATTATTTTAAACGAATTCAGGCGTTCTGTTTATTGAAAGGTAAAGTTAATAAAAACACCACGGGTTTGCATGGTTTGAATGTTGCCAGTCCAAGGGCTGTTAGGATCTGCATCTCTGATTAATTCGTCGTTAATTGCGAAAATCCCTTTAATAGAAGGTGTAAATTTAAACCAGTAGAGGTAAAAATCGATTCCAAAACTCAATTCGTAGAAATAGTTGTTTTGGGTAGTTCTAAATTCGTTAGCGCTGTTATCTTCAGGGTTTTTTTCGTTACTGGAAAGATTGAGTGCTGTTGCCAGTCCGGCTGTAACAAACGGTTTGAAATTATTAATGCGTTTGGTTGAGAATTTTACCAGTAAGGGAAAATAAATATAAGTTGATTTAACCTCTCGAAGTAAGTCGTTATCATTAAAATCAAGACCCTGGAAGTAGACGGGATCATATTGCAAATTTCGCTGTGTGATGATCAACCCCGGCTCGAAACGAAGATTAATATAGTCGTTAATGCGTAAATCTGAAATCAATCCTACATTAAAACCACCGGTTCTTTCAACTAAAATATCGGGTAAATCCTGTTCGTATTCAAATTTGTAATCAAAACTGTTAAAACCCAGATAAAACCCCCATGTAAGTATTTGTTTGTCAAAATTTTCCTGATTTTTGATGCGTTCTTTGCTAAAAAGCTGGGCATTGGCCGAGTGACCCAAGGCTAAAAAACAAACAATGTAAAGAATATATTTCATATGTTTAGGCGGCATAATTGCGAATCAACGTTATTTTTTTGATGCTGTATAGATGGTAGCAACACCAAATGTTTTTGGTCTGTTTTCAACTTCTATAAACCCAACATTTCTCAAAATATTGTTTAAGGCTTCACCAAAGGGAAAAACTGACGCCGATTCGCTTAAATATTTATAAGCAAATTTATCTTTTGAAAACAGTTTACCAATATTTGGCAGGATAATTTTTGAATAAAATTTATAACCCTGTTTAAATGGGAATTTTGTTGGCACAGATGTCTCCAGTATTACAAAAATACCACCGGGTTTTAAAACTCTAAAAATTTCTGACAGACCTTTCTCAAGATTTTCAAAATTTCTAATTCCAAAAGCTACTGTAATGGCATCGAAGCTGCTGTTTTTAAATGGCAAATCTTCAGAATCTCCAACCACCATACTGATAATACCATCTAATTGTTTTTTTAAAATTTTCTTTCTACCAACCTCCAGCATACCTTCGCTAATGTCAAGTCCGATAATTTCGGTAGCTGCCGATGCTGTGAGGCTTATGGCCAAATCGCCGGTGCCGGTAGCGATATCCAGAATATTTTGAGGATTGGTAGCGGCCACCAAATCCACCACTTCGTTTCGCCATTTGATATCGGTGCCAAAGCTAATCACACGGTTGAGACCGTCGTATTCTCCCGAGATATTATCAAACATTTGTGCTACCTGAGCTTTTTTATTAAGGTCGCTGTCTTTATATGGATTTACATTATTGGCCATTGCAATTTTTTTGCAAATATAATAATCAATAACTGCCTTTAAAGTGGTTCTTGGCGTTATTTAAGGTCAATTTATAATCTCATATTGAAATAGATGGTATATTTGCATTTGTTTTACTAATATTTTTAGATGAAAATAATCATCGCCGGAGCCGGAGAAGTAGGGTTTCACTTGGCTAAATTACTCTCTTACGAGTCTCAAGAAATCACACTTATAGATTCTAACAAGGAATGTTTAACCTACGCGGCAGAACATTTAGATATTAAAACCATGCGAGGTGACGCCACGTCGCTTCAAATCTTAAAAGATGCCAGAGTAGAAGCGTCAAAACTGTTTATTGCCGTAACTTCTTCAGAAACCACCAATATTACAGCTTGCGCATTAGCCAAGCAGTTAGGTGCTGCACGTACGATTGCCAGGATTTCCAACACCGAGTTTATAGATCAGCAAACCGAAGTTGATTTCACCAAGTTTGGGATAGACGAGTTAATTTCACCAGAGTCGCTTGCCGCAGGCGAAATAGAATTATTGCTTAACCAATACGGTTTTAATGATACCTACGAGTTTGATGAAGGTGCTTTAACCATGTTGGGATTAAGACTTTCAAGAACTGCTACCTTTGTAGATAAAACTGTTAAAGAAGCTGCGGCCATGTACGATGATTTACATTTTGTACCCATTGCCATTCAGCGTTTTGGAACGCAGTATACCATTATTCCGCGCGGTGATACTGTTTTTAAGGAAGGTGATAAAGTTGTTTTTATTACGTCTAAAGGTGGCGATCAGGAGTTGTTTGAACTTTCGGGCAGAGGAAAATCTGAAATAAAGGATGTCATGATTTTGGGTGGTAGTAAAATTGGAATCAAAACGGCGCGAGACCTTTCTGAAGGTAAATTCAGAGTGAAACTTCTCGAAAGCAATAGAGCATGTGCCACAGATTTGGCCGATTTACTGCCGAAAGTGCTTATTTTATGCGCCGATGGTAGAAATGTTGAAATTCTTGAAGAAGAAAATATAGCAGATACCGATGCCTTTATTGCGGTTACCGGAAACTCCGAAACCAATATCATGTCTTGCCTGCTGGCCAAATCAAAGGGTGTGCGAAAAACCATAGCTTTGGTTGAAAATATGGACTACTACCAATTATCTCAATCTATTGGAATAGATACATTAATCAATAAAAAACTATTAGCTGCCAATAATATTTTTAGATACATTAGAAAAGGCGAGGTCATTGCCATGACCAAACTGGCCAATATGAATGCGGAGTTACTGGAATTTGTAGTGAAGCCTAGCTCGAAAATTTGTAACAAACAGATTAAAGATTTAGATTTTCCTAAATCGGCCATTATAGGTGGTATTATTAGAAATGGTGAAGGCATCATTCCCGACGTGACTTTTAGAATTATTCCTGAAGACCGGGTGGTGGTTTGCTCACTGCCACAATCTTTGGCCAAAGTAGAAGGCTATTTTAATTAAGATTAACCATGCGCATTAATTATAAAATCATATTCCATTTTTTTGGGTTGCTTTTGGTTTTTAATGGCGCATTTATGATGCTGTCTACCATAGTGAGTTTGGTATATGATGACGGTGTGGCATTTGAGATGTTTTTAGCAGGATTTACGGTGACATTAATCGGTATCATGACGATGGTTAGAACCAGAGATCACCGTAAAGAACTCAATAAAAGAGAAGGGTATCTGGTGGTTTGCTTTGGCTGGCTTATTATGGGTTTTTCGGGAACTTTACCCTATTTACTTACCAATTCTATGGGCAGTTTTACCGATGCTTTTTTTGAGGCAATTTCGGGGTACACTACCACAGGAGCATCCATATTAAATGATATTGAAAGTTTGCCTGAAAGTGTATTGTTCTGGCGCAGCCTTACCCATTGGATTGGCGGTATGGGAATTATTGTAATGGCTGTTGCCATATTACCACTGTTAGGTATTGGCGGGATGCAGTTATTTGCAGCCGAGGCACCCGGACCTAATAACGATAAATTACACCCCAGAATTACTGATACAGCCAAACGTTTGTGGTTAATTTACTTCGCTTATACAGCTATAGAAACACTTTTGTTGAAATTGGCAGGCATGTCGTTTTTTGACGCTATTAATCACGCCTTGTCTACACTTTCAACAGGTGGATTTTCAACGAAAAACGACAGTCTGGCGCATTGGAACCACGCACCGCTGATACAATATATCATTATGGTGTTTATGTTTTTAGCAGGCACCAATTTTGTGTTGAGTTACTTTGCTTTTAAAGGGAAGGTTCAAAAAATTATCAAAGATGAAGAGTTTAGACTCTACTTTAAATTTATAGCTGTTTTTACAATTATAGCATCACTGGTAATTTACTTTTATGCTGATGTTTCAAAATCATCGATTAATCACCCAATGGTGTTGGGTGAAGCAGAAAGTGCATTTAGACATGGTCTGTTTCAGGTTTTGGCCATTGTTACCACAACCGGTTTTGTAAGCGCAGATTATACCATGTGGACGCCATTTTTAACGGTGTTTTTCTTTGGGCTGATGTTTTTAGGTGGCTCTGCAGGAAGCACATCGGGTGGTGTAAAGGTTATCAGACATTTGGTACTTATTAAGAATGGGTTTTTAGAATTCAAACGTGCTTTACATCCAAGTGCGGTATTGCCTTTGAGATACAATAATAAGTCAATCTCAGGCGATATTGTTTTTAATATTCTGGGCTTTTTTATTCTTTATATGCTATTATTTATTACCGGAGCTTTGGTGTTTTCATTTTTCAACATCGATTTTGAATCGGCCATTGGTTTATCGGCCTCAAGTTTAGGTAATGTTGGTCCCGCTTTGGGTAATTTTGGTCCGGTTAACAATTATGCGGCTCTGCCAGATTTAGCAAAAATTTGGTCGGCTTTTTTAATGCTGGTCGGAAGACTGGAACTGTTTACAGTACTAATTATTCTTACGCCGTATTTCTGGAGAAGGCAGTAAGTCGCAACATTATTTTCTGTCAAACTGTAACATTTTAAAGTCTTTGTCTTCTAATGATAAAGTTAAATGATTTTAAAATGAGTTTTGCAGCTGTACAACATGTGGCAACTTCGGTGAATAATAATTCAAATCTTTTAAATAAAAGAAAAAGGTTTAGTGGGGCCATCAGTTCTGCCTTGAATAAAACCAAAAACCAAACAAATTTTGTGTCAGACACACCTAATGAAATTCAAAACCCATTAGTGCAACTTCAAATTGAACATAAAAGAAAACAGTTGCAAACAAATGTTGCAACTGTGTTGTATTCGGTGGTACTTGTTATGTTTTTTTATCTCTTACTTAGCTAACAGCAGCCTTGATACGTTTCATAGCTTCTGCAATCTCTTCCTGAGATGCGGCATAAGATATTCTAATGCAGTTTTTATTTCCAAAGGCTTCACCGGTAACGGTTGCTACCAAGGCCTCTTCTAGTAAAAACAGTGCAAAGTCGCTGGCGTTTTCAATAAGTTTCCCTTTTAAAGTTTTACCAAAGTAGTAAGAAATGTCAGGAAACACATAAAAGGCTCCTTCGGGTTCATTTGATTTAAAGCCGGGGATATCGTTGATTAAGTCAAGTATCAGTTTTCTTCTGTTTTTAAACTCATCTACCATGTATTGAATTCGCGATGGCGGTTCGTTTAAGGCTGTAATAACTGCTCTTTGAGCTATACAATTAGCGCCGCTGGTGACTTGCCCTTGCATTTTGTTACAGGCTTTCGCAATCCATTCGGGTGCGCCGATATAACCAATTCGCCAACCGGTCATGGCAAAAGCTTTAGACACGCCGTTAACAGTTACGGTACGGCTGTACATGTCTGGAAATTGAGCCATGCTTGCGTGATCACCAACAAAATTGATATGTTCGTATATTTCATCAGAAACAACAATAATGTTCGGATATTTTTGAAGCACATCGGCCAGACCTCTTAACTCTTCTTTACTGTAAACAGAGCCACTGGGGTTGCACGGTGAGCTATACCACAACATCTTTGTTTTAGGCGTTATGGCAGCTTCAAGTTCGGCTGGAGTCATTTTAAAGTCGTTATCGATAGAGGTTTGCACTTCTACGGGAACGCCATCGGCCAGTTGTACCATATCGGCATAGCTCACCCAGTAAGGACAAGGTAAAATAACTTCATCGCCGGGGTTGAGCATCACTTGCGCTACGTTCGCCAAAGATTGTTTGGCACCTGTTGAAACCACTATTTGCGACAATTTGTAATCTAAATTATTGTCGCGTTTAAATTTGTGAATGATGGCTTCTTTCAATTCTTGATAACCATCTACCGGAGAGTAGGCGTTATAATTGTCATGAATGGCTTGAATAGCTGCATCTTTAACAAAATCGGGCGTATTAAAGTCGGGTTCACCCAAACTTAAACCTATAATATCTTTACCTTGTTGACGCAGTTCTCTGGCCTTGGCAGCCATTGCCAATGTTGCCGAAGTTGACAGATTATTGATTCTGTCTGATAATTGATTCATGGATTTTAGAATAAAATTATGCCTGTTGTAATGACGGTTTCATTCCCATCTCTCTCAAAAATTTAAAATGCGCCCAAATAGCCTTACGGGTTGTTTTGTACTCTTTGTAAGGTAAGTTAAACTCTTTGGCCGTTTCTTTAACGATTTTTGAGATTTTGGTATAATGAACGTGACTAATGTTCGGGAAAATATGATGTTCAACTTGATGGTTCAGTCCACCGGTAAACCAGTTTACAATTTTGTTTTTAGTTGAAAAATTTACCGTGGTCATTAATTGATGAATGGCCCAAGTGTTTTTCATAGTACCATCTTCTTCCGGTACAGGCATTTCGGCTTCATCCATCACATGTGCCAACTGGAAAACAATACTTAGAATTAATCCGGCCGTATAATGCATGATAAAAAAGCCTAACAAGATTTTCCACCAGGCAAGGTCTAAAATAAGTAATGGTAGAACAATCCAAACACTAACGTAAATAATCTTTGAAATCACCAATTTACTCCAGTTAGCAACCGGATCGGGCATTTTACCGTAAGATAATTTGCGCTTCATGTAACGTGTCATTTGTTGCCAATCGGTTGTAATAGCCCAGTTAATGGTTAATAAACCGTATAGTAAAACAGAATAGTAATGTTGAAATCTGTGGTACCATTTCCACTCGGCGTGCTTTGAGAATCTTAAAATGCGTCCTGCATCGAGATCTTCGTCATGCCCGTGAATATTGGTATAGGTGTGGTGCAACACATTATGTTGAACTTGCCAGTTGTAAACATTTCCGGCTAAAATGTAAATACTGCTACCCATTAATCGGTTAACCCATTCTTTATTTGAAAATGAACCATGGTTGCCGTCGTGCATAACGTTCATACCAACGCCGGCCATCCCTATACCCATTAAAATGGTAAGGAGTAGTTGCGCCCAACCAGGCATATCAATGGTGAGTATTAAAAAATAGGGTGCTAAAAATAAACTGAACATAACGATGGTTTTCACCCAAAGTTGCCAGTTTCCGGTACGCTTTAAGTTATTCTCTCTAAAGTAGTTGTTAACACGTTTGTTAAGGGTCTTGAAAAATTGAGCAGAGTCTGCTCTTGAAAATGATAAGGTGTTGTTATTCATAGTTGTTTTTTAGCTAAACGCAAGATAGCTGTTGTTATTTTTAAACAAAGATACTTAATATATGTTTTTATGCTGTTAGCGAATTCACAAAAAAGGAATTTTAAAAATTGCATACCTTAGCGAAATATAAAGAATTATGGAGATTATCACAAAATATTTTGACATGTTTACTGAAGATCAGCTAGATAAATATGGAAGACTAGAAAATTTGTATACAGATTGGAATACTAAAATTAACGTTATATCAAGAAAAGATATTGATGAATTGTATACCAAACACGTATTACACTCTCTGGGCATTGCAAAAGTGATGAGTTTTACATCGGGGAGTACTGTTTTAGATGTAGGAACCGGAGGTGGTTTCCCGGGAATACCATTGGCCATTATGTTTCCTGAGGTGAAATTTGTTTTGGTAGATAGTATTGGTAAAAAAATAAAAGTTGTTGAGGCAGTAGCGAAAGAACTTCAACTTAATAATGTACAAGCCGTTCACGGTCGCGCTGAAACCGTAAAGGGAGACTTCGATTTTATAGTTAGTAGAGCCGTAACCACCATGCCGCAATTTGTAAATTGGGTTAAAAACAAGGTTAAAAAGAAGCAAATCAATTCTTTAAAAAACGGTATTTTATACCTAAAAGGCGGTGACTTAACGGAAGAATTACAGTCTTTTCCTCAAGCGACCATCTACAATTTAAGCAGCTATTTTGAGGAAAGCTTTTTTGAAACTAAAAAGGTAGTGCACCTGCCTGTAAAATATAAAGGCTGAAAGTTACGCTTCAGCCTTTAATTGATTAGTTGATAAATTCTATTGATTAACCACTACTTTTTGGATATGGTTAAGTCCGCTGCTATTTTCTACTCTTAAAATATATATACCATTATTAATGTTGATTGGAAATGCAGTGTTGTTTTCAATAGCCACGTTATTTAATTGCAGCACCACTTTACCCGCCATATCTGCTATAACAATCTTAGCATTCTCATAAGTTGAATTACTAGTGAAAATCAAATGTTGACTTATCGGATTATGGGCTAATTTAAACAGATTGGTCACTAAATCTTGATTAGACAAGGTTGAAGGTATAATTTCTTCTATGGCGAAAGCTACATTGGCTTGGGTTAACTGCAGGTGAGGCTCATTATCGGCTGGTAAAAACCAGTTTACAAAAGGGGTTTCGTTTAAGACTGCTCTGCCGGAAGGTGTTCCTAAGTCGATGTTGTGGAACCAGTCTATTTCATTATTGGTAACGGTCATTCCCAGTGCACTTACCGAAGGGATAAAACTAAACTTATCAATTTGAATAGCTGCCAAAAAGTCGTCTGCAGTACCACCACCGGTGCCTTCGGTTAAACCCGATAAATCAAACAATCCTCCTGGAGCAGCATCTACCCCGTCTGTAAATGAAAAAGATTGAGAACTGGCAGAGGACGACACAATTGTGCTACCAAAACTCACTATAGAGGTAGCGCTTACTTGTTGTGTAACACCTGCAGCCGGAGTAAACCTTATGAAAATGTTTAAATTTGTTAAAAGCGCCACATTAAATGAGTTGTTTATAACCGTATAGCCATTGGTAACTGTTGGTCCTGAATTGCCTATTGCAAAGTAAGGATTACCAATGCCAGAACCGTTAATGACACTCACATTTCTCGTATTTTCAGGATATCCTGAAGGGGTTAAGCCATTAATATTATTGACAAAAATATCTCGAAATGGATGCGCATCGGGATTTAATAAGGCCGGGTCAAAATTTACATTACTGCCAGATGCCAGATGAGACTCAAAATGGTCAACCAACAATTGTCTTGCAGCATTCGATTTTAATAAATCTTCTACAAGTGGTTGTAATTCAACTACATTTTGATTGCCAAACACACCGCCTAAATCTAAACCAAATGCCAGAAAGTTAAACTGATGTTGAAACCCAATTGGTACATTGGCTCCCAAATGAGGCGAATCAAAAGATAGCCATAATCTGGTCTGGTGGTCAAGGTTATTGTTTTCCATATAGTTAAGGGCATATCTTGAGATTAACCCACCCATACTTGGTCCAATAATGACCAGTTCTTCACTGCCTACTTTTTGACTGTTAATGGTTTCAATCAATTCAACCAAAACCATGGCATTTCGTTCAATATAATCACCGCCACCATCAATAGGACTTCCATTAGATACGTATTGCGGTGCATTTAAAATAACTACATCAAAACCTTCGCTCCGAACAAAGTCGGCTAGGTTTTGAGGGCCGTTTATTGGATCAACATAATTCAACAGGTTATAAATACCGGGAATATCTCTGGTGTCTCCGGGGTCAAAGCCGTCTACAACAATGATTGGTTTATCTAAAATTCCATCTGTAGTATCCATAAAAATTTCGTATTCGCCTTGTCCTGCATCACTTGTAGTTTCACCGTACTGAGAAAGGTCAACAATATTTGTAGCCGTAATGGGCAGAATTTGGTTACTGCTACGGTTTAAGCCCGAATTGTAAACATCGGTATGAGCCGGCCTTATGTTGATTTCTGAAGTGGTATTGAAAATGTCACCATTGCTTAAAGTAATTCTGAATTGCAATTGTTTAACACCCTCTGATTGATACGGAACAGAAATAACGTTATTCAAATCTACCATTTTGAAGCCTTCTGAATCATTAAAGTCAATTTCAATCGCGGTAATATCACTATTGGTGGTGTTAATGATATATTTCGGATCTAAAATGAAATGCGTTAAAAAACCCTTGTGTCTTTCAGAAAGTGGTGCAGCGGCTGCAATTTGGGCGGTCTCAAAAACATTGGCCGTACCCGGGCGTTTTTTGAGTAGTTGATTGTCTAAATAAACATCTCGTTCATTAAAAGCTGTTGGTTTGATGTAATCAAATTCAGAAATCATTACACCAATGGGAATGATATCATCAAGAATGTAATTTTTTCTAACCGCCATCAAATCTTTTGGCGTTAGAAATCTGTTTTCAAAATCTAAGCTGCCTAATTCCTGCCAGGCTTGAATAAACCTGAAAGTTGTAAAATGTTGGTTTTCTAAATCTAATAGCTTGGCTTGACTTAAGCTTGAATTGGCTAGTATTTTGGTTGACATTTGAGAGGTGTCAAACTGTGGATCCAGCTCAAATCCGCCGGTTTGCGCCTGAATTGAGAAACTTAAACATAGAATTCCCCAGAAGTAATTTTTAAACATAAGTAAGAATATTGATTAATAGAGGCTTAAAGATAATGAAACATTCCAGTTTGAAGTAAAAAAAAAATCCTCTAAAAACATAATTTAGAGGATTTTGATGTTTATTTCAAATTATTTGAATTATCCTAAAAACGGATATCTGTAATCTGTTGGCGTTACAAACGTTTCTTTAATGAGTCGTGGAGACACCCATCTTAACAAGTTTTGGGCACTGCCGGCTTTGTCGTTTGTGCCTGAGGCTCTTGCGCCACCAAAAGGTTGCTGACCAACAACGGCACCTGTTGGTTTGTCGTTGATGTAAAAATTACCGGCAGCATTCTGTAAGGCTTTTGTGGCGGTTTCTACGGCATATCTGTCGGTGGCCAATATTGCACCCGTCAGCGCATAGGCGCTGGTTTCGTCAACTAGCTTGAGTGTTTCTTCATAAGCTTCATCTTCATAAACATAAATGGTGATGACCGGTCCAAAAAGTTCTTCACACATGGTAACGTATTTCGGATTTGTGGTGAGCAATACCGTTGGTTCAATAAAATATCCTTTGGATTTGTTGTAATTACCGCCTGCAATGACCTCAACATCCTTATCTTCTTTAGCGCGGTCTATAAATCCGGCTAATTTATCGAACGAGCCTTCGTGGATAACTGCGGTAAAGAAGTTATTCATATCTTCGGGAGTGCCCATTTTAATCGATTTTAAATCGGCTAATATTTGCTGTTTCACCTCAGGCCATAAACCTTTTGGTATATAGGCTCTTGATGCTGCACTACATTTTTGACCCTGAAATTCAAAAGCGCCTCTAATAATGGCGGTTGCTACTTGCTTAGGATTGGCAGAATGGTGGGCCACTATAAAATCTTTACCACCGGTTTCTCCAACAATTCTTGGGTAGGTTTTGTAATTGTGAATGTTAGTTCCAATTTGTTTCCATAATTCTTTAAAGACAAAAGTAGAACCTGTAAAGTGTAATCCTGAAAAATCGGGACTTGATAAAATGGTGTTGGTAATCATCACTGGATCTCCAAATACCACGTTAATAACGCCAGGTGGTACACCGGCTTCTTCAAAAACATCCATGATTACTTTTGCAGAGTAGATCTGGCTGTCGCTTGGTTTCCAAACAACCACATTACCCATGAGGGCCATACAAGACGGTAAATTGCCTGCTATGGCTGTAAAATTGAATGGCGTAACTGCATAAGTAAATCCTTCAAGAGGTCTGTATTCAACGCGGTTCCATGCTTCATTTGTGCTCTCGGGCTGATCTTGATAAATATCTGTCATGAATTGCACATTAAAACGCAAGAAGTCAACAAACTCACAGGCTGCATCAATTTCGGCCTGGTGAATGGTTTTGGATTGAGCAATCATGGTAGCTGCGTTAATTTTGGCACGGTAGGGACCGGCAACCAATTCTGCCGCTTTTAAAAATATGGCAGCACGCTGTTCCCATGGTAGGTTGGCCCATTGTTTTCTTGCTTCGAGTGCTGTTTTAATGGCAGTTTCTATATGATGTTTTTCAGCCAGATGATAGGTTCCAACCACATGCTGGTGATTGTGCGGTGGCGACATGGTGGCTGTTTTTCCGGTATTGATATGTTGTCCGTTAATGTACATTGGTACCTCTATTTGAGAGTTGTACATCTCTTGGTAAGTTTTTAAAACCAAATCTCTTTCGGGTGTTCCGGGTGCGTAAGATTTTACCGGTTCATTGAATGCGATTGGCACGTTAAAAAATCCTTTTCCCATAATGTTTTTGATGTTTTTGTAAAAAATTATTTTGCACGGTAAAGGTACAATTTTTATGTGTTTTTAAAGATACAATAGTATTAAATCCAACCACGCATTTCGCATTGTTGATCAAATGTTCACGAAAAAATACAATAAGAATAAAGGAATAGGAAAAGCTAATAACTTTAAATTAATTGAGGGCAAAAGGTGCGCAAAGTTTAAACGAAGGAATAAAAACCTTGAACTTTGCACTATTAGCAAAATTCACCATATTATAATGGCCTTGCATGGCTCCAAAAGGACTGGTGAGTAAACAACCGGAATTGTAAGTGTGAGATTCACCTGGTTGCAATACAGGTTTTTTACCTATAACACCTTCGCCTTCAACAGTTTCAATATTATTGAGAGCATCGTAAATTTTCCAATAACGAGAATTTAATTGAACGGTGTCCTTACTTTGATTTTCAATAGTGACACGATAACCAAATGCAAAATGCACTTTGTAATTTTTGTAGAAAGTACCCTCAAAAGTGGTTTCTACCATGATTTTTATACCGCTTGTTACTTGTTGAATCATCATTAATATGTAAATACAGCAGCTAATTTATGTAAATTTTTTGAGTAGTTGAAGTGGTGCAGACTAATTAATGAATATTTTAACAAAGATTTCCCGGTAATCGTTAAAAATTGCTTGAAATCTTTAAAAATCGTCGAATTTATAGTGTTCTTGTAATTGTTAATTAGTAATATTTACCGAAGTACCTTCACCAAAACCTATAAGTCTGTCGTATCGTGCGCCTAAATCTCTGTAATAAACAAGTACTTTATAATTGTTTTCTGTTTGCCAAAAATTACCACTAATAGCACCTTCGTTTAATTGCCCATTGGCGTCAACGATTACATATTTGTAGTTGTAAAAGCCTTGTTTTAGTTTTATAACAGCTTCGTAAACTTGTTTATTAGGATTAAAATACATCACATTGCTCTGATCTGTTGCAAAGTTGTTGTAATTGCCGTAAACAAAGATGTTACTGCCGTCAGTTAACTCCGGATGATTTAGCGAAAAGTGAATATTAACATAGTCTGCTTCAACACTTGGGTCTTCTCTGTCAATAACGGTAACTACAAACCTGCCGTTAATATCTGGATTATAGGTATATGGTAAATCTTTGCGTATCACATTGGTGAATAAATAACCGTGATAGATATCCAGTAAATCTATAAATTGAACCCCTATGTTGGCGGCTCTTACATCGCGGTTTTCAAAAAAGAGGTATTCGTTGCCGCCCCAAAAACCTGTTTCGGTATTATATCTGTAAATAAGTTCGTTACCCAGCACATACTGTGGTTTGATATTGTAAAGGGCTGTATTGAGATTGTTGTTTTGAATGATTAGTACTTTAACTGTTTCAAGCGGATTATTAAAATTTAGATTAAAGGGTGAAATAGCAATATCTACCGACTGTTTTTCATCTATTTGAGTGACATCTCGATATCTTTTAATAGATACTCCCACGCTTGACAGATCTTCTATAATCATAAATTTTCTGGTAAACATCAAGTCGCCATAATCGTCATAAATTGACAGCAGGTAATTACCAGAAACTAAAAGTCCTCTTGTTTGCTGATTGGGTAAGGTAAGCCGGTAATGAGAATATATTTCATAAGTATTGAATGAATTTACATAATCTACCAGTCTAAAATTATCAAATCCTCTGAGATATTCGGCCTTGACCAAATTAGATTTGGTCCAGTCGTAATTATAGTGTTCTATAGTGTAATAAAAATCGGGTTCGTTGTTTTTAAGCACGTCAAATTCAAGGTAAAAAGTTTCCCCAAGACGGAGAATCGGCAGTTCTCCCTGATCGGAATTTCTGCTTTTAAAGGTGATGGTTTTGATGTATTCGGGCGGATTCACCTCTTTTATTTGAGACCATACAACTATGGGCAATAACCATAAAAGTGCAGTTTGTTTAATAAAGTTAAGCATTTGATAAGTTTAAAACAAGGTAAAGATAAGCAAAAATAAGGCCAATCTAAAAGCTGTTAAAATCGTCAAAAATATTTGTAAAATTTTCTTTTAACTGCTTTTTAAATTCGTATTTTTGCACCGATTTTTCTTAATAAATTTCAACCTATTAACTATGTCAAACGACATTCGTATTCGAAAAGGTCTTAATATAAATTTGAAGGGGAAAGCTGAAAAAGTGCTAGAAAACGCAGTTACCAGCAACTTCGTAAATGTGAGACCGGAAGATTTTCACGGGGTGATTCCAAAACTATTAAAAAGAGAAGGTGATACGGTTAAAGCCGGTGATCCTTTATATTTTGACAAGTCTAATGAAGACGTTAAAATCGCCTCACCTGTTTCAGGAACGCTTGTAACCATTGAGCGCGGTGAAAAAAGGCGTATTTTGAACCTGAAGATTCAGGCCGATAAAACACAAACTTATCATGAATTCTCGTCTATTGATGTTGATAAGGCCTCGGCTGAAGACATCAAGAGTAGACTTTTAGAATCGGGTTGCTGGCCTTTTATCAAACAGCGTCCGTACGACATTATTGCCAATCCAAACAAACAGCCAAAAGCTATTTTTGTTAGTGGCGTCAATACTGCACCACTTTCGGCTGATTTAGATTTTGTATTACAAGGAAAGGAGCGTGAGCTTCAGGCAGCACTAACGGCCTTATCAAAATTAACATCTGGTAAGGTGCATTTGGGAGTTGCCAAGGACGGCAATTCTCCTCTAAAAAACCTAAAAGACATTACTGTTTACAATGTTTCAGGTCCTCATCCTGCCGGAAATGTTGGTACATTAATCAATAAAATTGACCCTGTTAACAAAGGCGAAGTTGTTTGGACTGTTAACCCTCAAGATCTCGTTATTATTGGAGAACTGCTGTTAACCGGAAAATTTAATGCCGAGCGTATTGTGGCACTTGTGGGTTCTTCGGTAGAAAAACCAAGATACTTCAGAACTGTTATTGGTGCTGAAATTGCCACGATTATATATGACCACGGTGTGAAGAAAGATGGTAATGACCGTATTATTTCAGGAAATGTGCTATCAGGAAAGCAAGTAAAACCAGACGGAAATTTAGATTATTACAGCAATGTTATTACTATAATTCCTGAAGGAGACGATTACGAATTTTTTGGATGGAACAAACCTGTTTTTGATAAAATATCGGTATCAAGAGCCTTCACATTTTCGTGGATGTTTCCAAATAAAGAGTTTGATTTAAATACCAATACCAACGGTGAACACAGAGCTTTTGTAACTACCGGAAATTATGAGGAAGTGTTTCCTTTAGATATATTTCCAATGCAAATTTTGAAAGCCTGTATGTATAAGGATCTGGACGAAATGGAAGTGCTTGGTATGTATGAAGTAGCTCCCGAAGATTTCGCCCTTACCGAATTCATTTGTGTTTCTAAACAACCACATCAAAAAATTATACGTGACGGTTTAGATTTAATGATGAAAGAAATAGGATAAGTATTCATTTAATAACAAAAATGAAAAAAAACAGAAAATGGCATTAAAAGAAAAATTACACACATTAAAAGAAAAATACAGAGGCACAAAAATGGCACCTGCATTTAATGCATTACACACATTTTTATATTTGCCTAATGAGACTACACATAACGGTACACACATAAAAGCCGCCGATGATTTAAAGCGCACTATGAATACCGTAATTTTAGCTTTAGTACCATGTTTATTATTTGGTATGTTTAATGCCGGTTATCAGCATTATGCCGCTTTGGGCCAACCGGTTGATTTTTTATCATGGGATTCCCTGTATATAGGTATTATTAAGGTATTGCCATTGGTAGTAGTGTCTTACGGCGTAGGTCTTGCTATCGAATTCTTATTTGCAGTTATCAAAGGTCACGAAGTTGAAGAAGGTTATCTGGTAACAGGTATGTTGGTGCCACTAATTGTTCCAATTGATTTGCCTTTATGGATGTTAGCCGTGGCGGTTGCCTTTGGTGTAGTCATCGGTAAAGAAGTATTTGGCGGTACCGGAATGAATATTTTAAACCCTGCCTTAACCATTAGAGCATTTTTATTCTTTGCTTACCCAACTTGGATGAGTGGTGATAAAGTATGGGTTCACGGCGCAGTAGAGCGTGCAGGCACTGCCGATGCCATATCGGGAGAAACAATCTTGGGTAGTTATGCTCAGAATCAAGAAGTTCTCTATTCCTTGTCGGATATGTTCTACGGATTTATTCCCGGTTCTATCGGTGAAACCTCTAAATTACTCATTATTTTAGGAGGTTTATTTTTAATATTTACTAAGGTTGGTAGCTGGAGAATTATGTTAAGTACTATTATTGGAGCCCTTGTAATGGGTCTTATATTTAACGGTGTTGTAGATGCCGGTTGGATAGGAGAAACCAGTAAATTTTACGGATTAATGAGTGTTCCTTTCTGGCAACATTTAATTATAGGAAGTATTTTATTCGGGGCTGTTTACATGGCCACAGATCCTGTTACTGCTTCTCAAACTAATAAAGGTAAATGGATATATGGATTTTTAATAGGCTTTATATCGATCATGATTAGGGTATTTAACCCTGCCTATCCGGAAGGTGTATTCTTAGCCATTTTATTAATGAATGTATTTGCGCCAACTATCGATCACTATGTGATTCAAGCCAATATTAAAAAACGTATGAAGCGTCTAAAACCAAATGTAGCTTAATTATGGAAAAAACAACCGATAAAAATATTTATACCGTTTTATTTGCTGTAATTATGGTGTCTGTTGTAGGTGTTATACTTGCCGGACTCTTCTCTTTCACAAAGCCACTTGTTACAAAAAACAGACAGATAGAAAGACAGCAAAATATACTTTACGCTATGGGCGTAAATGATAATACAGACACCAGAGCGGTCTTCATAGAAGGCGAGAAAGCACCTGAGGCTTTCGCGAAGTACGTAAAAAAGCAATTGGTAATTCAAGATGGTCAGGTTACAGAAGATGATCAAGCTTATCTTATTGATGTGAAAAAAGAAAAATCGAATGCTAAGAATCCAAATTATAGTCGCAGATTACCATTGTTTGTTGGTGAAAGAGATGGAAAAACCATTTATGTAGCACCAATTTATGGTAAAGGTTTGTGGGATGATATTTGGGGATTTGTAGGAATGGATGAAAAAATGGTGATACAGAGTGCTTACTTTGATCATAAAGCCGAAACTCCCGGTTTAGGGGCTAATATCAAAGAACGGTTTTTTATGGACGATTTTATTGGAGAGCATCTGTTAGATGATAACGGTAATTTTGCCGGTGTAACGGTTGCTAAGGGAAATGCAGATCCTAGAAATGATAGAAAAGAAGATAATAAGGTAGATGCCATTGCCGGTGCTACCATAACCGGTGACGGTGTTACGGCTATGATTAAAAGTGACTTAGCTATGTATAAATCATATTTTGACCAATTAAATTAATATAGATATGGGACTACTTTCAAAAAAAGATTCTAAATTAATTCTGGATCCGTTGGCAGATAACAACCCAATTACCATTCAGGTATTAGGTATTTGTTCAGCTCTTGCTATTACAGCCGAGTTAAAGGCTTCTATCGTAATGGCCATTTCTGTATTATTCGTTATGGGTGTAGGTAATGTGGTGATATCTATGTTGCGTAATGTGATACCTTCTAAAATTAGAATTATTGTACAGCTGGTTGTTGTAGCCACCTTGGTAATTATAGTAGATTTGGTTTTAAAGGCTTATGCTTATGAGTTGAGTAAAACACTTTCTGTATTTGTTGGTCTTATCATTACTAACTGTATTATCATGGGAAGATTTGAGGCTTTTGCCCTAGGTAACGGTCTTTGGAGATCTTTTCTTGATGGTATTGGCAATGCCCTTGGCTACGGTGTTATCCTTATCATAGTAGGATTTTTTAGAGAACTATTAGGTTCAGGAACTCTTTTAGGAATTCCGGTACTTGGAGACCCTATCGAAAAAACAGGCGTTTATGCGCTTGGTTATGAAAATAATGGTTTTATGCTATTATCACCTATGGCGCTTATTGTAGTTGGACTCATAATCTGGGTGCAAAGAAGCAGAAATAAAGCTTTAATAGAAGACTAAGAACATTCAAGGTTCAATAAAGAAATTAATTAGAAATGGAACACGTAGAATTATTTTTTAAATCGATATTTATAGATAACATGGTATTTGCAACATTCCTTGGAATGTGTTCTTACCTTGCTGTATCCAAAAAAGTTTCAACAGCTATAGGTTTAGGAGCTGCGGTTATATTTGTATTGGGAATTACCGTACCCCTTAACTGGTTGTTAGATCAATATATTTTACAAGAAGGTGCTTTGGCGTGGTTAGGTCCTGAATTTGCCAGTTACGACCTGAGTTTCTTGTCTTTTATTATGTTTATCGCCACCATTGCTACCATGGTGCAATTAGTTGAAATTGTAGTAGAGAAATTCTCACCAGCGTTATATAACTCACTGGGTATATTCTTACCACTTATTGCCGTAAACTGTGCCATTCTCGGTGGTTCATTGTTTATGCAATCCAGAGAAATTGCTTCTCTTGGTTTGGCATTTAATTATGGTGTGTCATCTGGTATTGGGTGGTTTTTAGCAATATTAGCTATTGCAGCAATTAGAGAAAAAATTAGATACTCAAGCGTGCCTGCTCCTCTTAGAGGTTTGGGGATTACATTTATTATTACCGGACTTATGGCTATTGGTTTTATGAGTTTTGGTGGTATGTTAACAGGCGGTGATGATGCTGTTGCCAAAGAAGACAGCGCCGTTGAGGTAAAAATTGAAGAAGAAAAAGAAAATAAAACCATAGCTGATAATACAGCTCAGTTAATACAATAGACATATGATTATTTTAGCTGCAAACACATTAGGGACAATTATAGCTACTGTAGCTGCCTTCTTATTGGTAACATTATTACTCGTTGCCTTGTTGTTGGTTGTAAAGGAGAAATTATCGCCTTCAGGACCGGTAAAAATTAAAATAAACGGTGAAAAAGAAATAGAAGTAGCTTCAGGAAGTACTTTGTTAGCTACCTTAGGTGGGGAAAAAATATTTTTACCGTCGGCTTGCGGTGGCGGTGGTACTTGTATTCAGTGCGAATGCCACGTTTTAGCTGGTGGTGGAGAAGCACTCCCAACCGAAACACCACACTTCACCAGAAAAGAACTTCAACATGGTGCCAGGTTGGCTTGCCAGGTAAAAGTAAAACAGGACATGGAAATTACCATTCCTGAAGAAGTGTTTGGTATCAAAAAATGGGAAGCTACTGTAGTGAGAAATTACAATGTTGCTTCATTTATAAAGGAGTTTGTTGTTGAAATTCCCGAAGATATGAATTACAAAGCAGGGGGTTATATTCAAATTGAAATACCGCCGTGTACAATTAAGTATGAAGATATCGATATTACCGCACACCCTGAGGAACACGAAACACCGGATAAATTTCAAGCCGAATGGGATAAATTTAACCTTTGGCCATTAGTAATGAAAAATGACGAAGTGGTTGAGCGTGCCTATTCTATGGCTTCTTACCCTGCTGAAGGAAGAGAAATCATGTTGAATGTACGTATTGCAACACCACCATGGGATCGCTCAAAAAATGGCTGGATGGATGTAAACCCTGGTATTGCATCTACCTATATTTTTGCTCAGAAACCTGGCGATAAAGTGACTATTTCGGGTCCTTATGGTGAGTTCTTTATTAACGAATCTGAGTCTGAAATGTTATATGTTGGTGGTGGTGCCGGTATGGCGCCTATGCGTTCGCATTTATACCATTTGTTTAGAACGATTAAAACCGGAAGAAAGGTAACCTATTGGTATGGTGGCCGTTCAAAGAGAGAGTTGTTCTATATCGACCATTTTAAGAGATTAGAGAATGATTTTCCAAATTTCAAATTCTACATGGCATTATCTGAGCCGTTAGAAGAAGACAACTGGAAAGTTAAAAAAGATATTAACGATGAAGAAGGTGATGGTTTTGTTGGATTTATTCACAACTGCGTTATCGATAATTACCTGAATCACCACGAAACACCTGAAGACATTGAATTGTACTTCTGTGGTCCGCCATTAATGAACCAGGCAGTTCAGAAAATGGGTGAAGATTTCGGAATTCCGGATGAACATATTAGATTTGATGATTTCGGAGGGTAATAAATTCCTGTGTAAACAGGAATCTCAATAATGATTACATAAAAAAAACTGACCTTTTGAGTCAGTTTTTTTTATGTAATTATAGGAGGTATTAAAGTTTTACTTCTTCCTTTTGAAGTTTGTATTGAAATAATTTGCTGTAGTCCATAACGTTTTTAATACCATCCAATTCGCATAGCAAACCTACAACGGCGCACAAACCATTAAATAAAATGTCTTTGTCGGTTGGGTTTTCGGGTTTAATACATTGTTGGTTTAACGGTCCGGAGTAGCCACAACCTAATAAAAACACCTGTTCAATTTTAAGCAGTTCTACAGGTGTATAACCGTTAAATCTTCGTCCTAAGTTTTGATGTACTGTGCCAACATAATTCAGTTTTAACGAACCATGGGTGTCGCTTAAATGCTTCCAGTATTCTTGATTGTCAAGAATATTGCCAACTGCGCAACTTTTACAGCATTCAGGATGTAAGTGGTTGTTTTGAAAGGCTTCGTATAATTTGGTGACGGCCTCATCAAATCTTTTTGTTGTTTGCATGGCTTTTTTTGTTTCTAAGGTAAAAAAAATATTTCTGAATGTCAACTTTAGCGATTCCTATCGATGTCATGAATCAATATTTAACAAAGCTTAAACAATTATTTTTTAATTATCAAATAGTCACCATTTTTTAATGTATTAACTTTGTATTATGCAAAAGGCATTGAGCAAACAAGAGTTACACAATTTGGCCATGAATCACGTTGGACGAGATTTGGAGCGCCGCGGATTTGAATTTATTGCCATTAACAGCAGGCTTAAAAAGCATCCGCAGTTTGTTTGTATTGATAAAAAAAGCCAGTATTATTTTGTGATTGTTAGAGCCGTTATTTTACCTGACAACCCTAATAATTATGACGTTGTGTGGATGGAGACTTTTAAAAAACACGCCAACAGTAAAGACGCCAAGGTGCTTTATGCAGGTGTTGGATTGGGTAATCCTCACGGCGACAACCTTCCTATCTACTTCAATGAAGAATATTTAATTGAATACAACGGTATTCAAATTATTGAAAATAATTTAAATTAAGACTTTTAAGATATGAGATTGTTAGCTTTGAGTGTTGTGTTTGTGGTACTAGCTGCCTGTTCAAAGCCAATTTCTCAACAAAAATTATCAGGTCCAATCTTCGGAACTTATTATAATATTATTTACGATGGTGCCACAGCTT
Source organism: Paucihalobacter ruber (assembly GCF_006494535.1). GTDB lineage: Bacteria > Bacteroidota > Bacteroidia > Flavobacteriales > Flavobacteriaceae > Paucihalobacter > Paucihalobacter ruber. Next base: position 431,122 of record NZ_VHIQ01000001.1, on the reverse strand, counting down.
ACAATCCCGAAATAGACAGTATTTTTGATGTGATTAATGAGTCCATGTCTACTTATATTGAAAACTCTGATATTTCAAAAATTAACCGAAATGAAGCAGTAGCCATCGACAACCATTTTCAAAAAGTTTTTGAAGCGTCAAAATTATTTTATAAGGCTACCGATGCAGCTTTTGATCCTACCATTGGTATTTTGGTAAATGCCTGGAGTTTTGGTCCAACGGGCGAAGTAGAGAATTTAGACAGTCTTAAAATCGAGTCTTTAATGCAATCGGTAGGCTTTAATAAGGTAACTATGAATGGCAACCGCATAGTCAAACAACATCCCGAAACGTTTTTAGATTTTAACGCCATTGCCAAAGGTTATGCCGTAGATGTTATTGCAGCATTTTTAAGTGATAAGGGTCATAACAACTTTTTGGTTGACATAGGTGGTGAGATTTCGGCCAAAGGTTTTAACATGCAGTCTGGTAATCCCTGGAAAATTGGTATTGACGATCCCAATTTTGATGGGTCTCAAAGTTACTCAAAAGTGATTAGTTTGAATGATGAAGCCATGGCCACGTCGGGCACCTATAGAAAATATAAAGTAGACCGCGATGGTAACCGCTACTCGCATATTATTGATACCAAAACAGGTTATCCCAGTAAAACCAATTTGTTGAGTATTTCGGTGATAGCCGAAGATTGCATGACTGCCGATGCCTATGCGACGGCTTTTAAAGCTATGGGTATTGAGAAAATAAAGGAGTTTTTAAACTTCAGACCTGATTTAAAAGTATATCTCATTTTTGAGAATGAGAATAATCAATTAGAAACCTTATCTTTAAATAACTTTCCTGAGTAGTCTGTGTTATTTTCTCACAAGAGGAATAATTTCACCTTTAGCCAGGGCAAATCTGGTAATCTCAGTTTGGTTTAATTTTTTGGTGTAATCAACTTCCGTGACTTTGAATCCTATACTGCGAAGTTTATCAAAGTAATCTCTACCATAAATTCTAACGTGGTCATATTGACCAAAAATTTTAGCGCGTTCTTTTTGATCGGTTATAGAATCATCTTCAAAGGTTTTTTCTCTTAACAAATCTTGAGGAATTTGAAAAATACCATAACCTTCAGGTTTTAATACACGAAACAATTCTTGCATAGCTTTGGTGTCGTCTGGAATGTGTTCTAAAACATGATTACATAAAATCACATCAAAGCTGTTGTCGTTAAACGGTAGATTACAAATATCGGCTTTCACATCGGCTAGAGGCGAGTTTAAATCAGTGGTAACGTAATCCAAGTTTTTCATCTTTCTAAAACGCTTGTAAAACGCTTGTTCCGGAGCAAAATGTAAGACTTTTTTTTCGGCAGTAAAGAAATCTGTTTCATTTTTCAGGTACAGCCATAAGAGGCGATGCCGCTCTAATGAAAGGGTTGAAGGCGATAATACATTCTCTCGTTGCTTACCGTAGCCATAGGGTAGAAAACTTCTAAAACTTTTTCCATCAATAGGGTCGGTAAATTTATCTCCTTTTAAGAAAAAAGCTAAAATAGGTCGTGCTACGTAGCTTAACCTAATTAATATAGGTCTAGGGAAAACATTTAGGATTATTTTGAAGAGTTTTTTTGACACGGATTTCACGGATTTCACGGATTTTCACAAAATAACCCTTTTGTGTTTAAGACTATCTTCACCAAAGTTAATTAATAAACCAAGTTTTAACTTTGAAACAGCTAAATAATTAAGTGTTTGCTTAACATGTGAATCTGTCAGACAAATTACTGCTTTAATTTCTAAAACTATTTTATCGTTAATTATAAAATCAGCTTTATATTCATGAGGAAGTAGATTTCCTTTGTATACGATTCCAAATTTTTTTTCTCTAGAATAGGTAATGTTATTATCTATTAACTCAATCTCTAAAGCATCTGCGTAAACTACTTCGCTAAAACCTTTACCAAGTTCACTATGAACAGCCATACAAATACCAATTATTTTGTATGTGTCTTCGTTATAAAGTAGCTGACTCATAAATAATATTTTTAAATTAATAATCCGAGTGAGTAATCCGTGAAAATCCGTGAAAATCCGTGAAATCTGTGTCTAATAACTATAAAACTAAAGCCTCTTTTCTAAAGGTATCTTCCTCATCACTCACAATTCCTAAAGCTTTATAAATATATGCAAAGGTTGAAAGCAGTTCAGGTTTGCCGTCAACAATAGCCACGTTATGCTCAAAATGAGCGCTTGGCTTATTATCAAAGGTAGTGATGGTCCAGCCGTCTCGGTGTTGTTTTATTTTATGTGTGCCCATATTAATCATAGGTTCGATGGCAACAACCATCCCTTCAATAAACTTTTTACCGCGGCCACGTTTACCGTAATTGGGCATTTCGGGGTCTTCGTGCATTTTTTTACCTAATCCGTGTCCTACCAATTCCCTTACAACCCCATAGCCATGACTTTCGCAGTACTGCTGAATAGCATAACCTACATCGCCAACCCTGTTACCCAACTTAAATTCTTTGATGCCAACATAAAGTGATTCTTTAGTGACTTTCAGAAGTTTCTCTGTTTCAGGGTCAATGGCTCCTATTGCAAAGGTATAAGCGTGGTCGCCGTAATATCCTTGTTTGATGGCGCCACAATCAACCGACAAAATATCGCCTTCTTCCAAAGGCTGATCATTAGGAATACCGTGAACAACCTGAGTATTTGGACTAACGCAAAGCGTGTTAGGAAAATCGTACAACCCTAAAAATCCCGGGATAGCACCGTGATCTCTAATAAATGTTTCTGCCAAATTATCAAGGTATAAAGAGGTGACACCCGGTTTAATTTCAGAGGCAAGCATTCCTAAGGTCTTAGAAACTATTAGGGCAGCTTCTCTCATTAATTCAATTTCTTCTCTGGTTTTTGGTATTATCATAAGTCAAAATTCTCGGGCAAAGATAATAATATTAAAACTCTTTAAATTAATATGAAAAACATGATATTGAGCAGTTTTTTTAAATGAACCGGACAGTAACTTTGCATCTGTTAAATCTACTAGAATTATGTATACATCCGTTACTGCCGAAGAGGCCTTAAAAATTGTAAAATCAAACGATAAAATATATTTACAGGCAGCGGCTGCCGCTCCGCAAGTGTTAATTAGAGCGCTGGCTGCCAGACACGAAGAATTGCGCAATGTTGAAATATGTCAACTCCACACCGAAGGCGAGGCACCTTACGCTAATCCTGAATTAAGAGATAGCTTTCACGTAAATTCTTTTTTTATAGGGAAAAATATTCGTCACACATTGGAAGCCGGAAACGGTTCATACACACCTGTGTTCTTAAGTGAGTTACCATTGCTTTTTAAGCGCAAAATCATTAATCTTGATGTAGCGCTCATTCACGTTTCAGTGCCCGATCAACATGGTTACTGCTCTTTGGGTGTTTCTGTAGAAGCGACCTTGGCAGCCATTCAAAATGCCAAATATGTAATAGCACAGGTTAATAAGCAAATGCCACGTACCTTTGGAGACGGAATTATTCATATTTCTGAAGTAAATGCATTTGTTGAATGCGACGAAGCTTTACCTGCACACAGTATGGTAGAGCCAACTGCTGTTGAAAAACAAATAGGTGATTATGTGGCTAGTTTAATTGAAGACAGAAGTACGTTGCAAATGGGTATTGGCTCAATTCCTAATGCGGTTTTAACAAGACTTGGCAATCATAAAGACCTGGGTTTACATACCGAAATGTTTTCAGATGGTGTGATTGATTTAATCTTAAAAGACGTTATTAACGGTAATTATAAAGGTGTGAATCCAGGACGTGCATTGGCCACTTTCTTGATGGGTTCTAAGCGTTTGTACGATTATGTCAATGATAATCCGTTTGTTGAGATGAGAACGTCAGATTATGTTAACGACGTTTCAGTTATTAAACAAAATCCGCGCATGGTGGCCATTAACTCGGCCATTGAAGTTGATATGACCGGTCAGGTTTGTGCCGATTCTATTGGCACCAAAATGTATTCGGGTGTAGGTGGTCAAATGGATTTTATACGTGGTGCTTCTTTAAGCGAAGGCGGTAAAGCCATTATTGCATTACCATCGGTTACAAATAGAGGTATTAGTAGAATTGTACCTTCGTTAAAAGTTGGTGCCGGTGTGGTCACTACAAGAGCTCACGTACATTACATCATCACCGAATACGGTATTGCTAATTTATACGGTAAAACAATCAAGCAAAGAGCAAAAGCTTTAGTGGATATAGCCCATCCTGATCACAGAGAAACCTTGGAACGCGAATTTTTTGAAAGTCGCATGTCTGGAGTGTTCTGTTAATTAAGTAGATTTAAAGAAAGAGAAGAACCCTGTTTTTCTTTTTCTTTTTTTCAAATCTGGCGTTTCTTTGGTAATCAGTTGGTAAATTTCGCCCCATCCAAGTACACCTCCAATATTTCTATCATCAATAAATAAATCGGCGTAAATTTTTCGGCTTTTATTGTTTTCAAATGCTTCCTCCGGAAAACTCTGATTTACCGCATAAAACTCTATACCATTATCTTTACAGAAATCAACAGCTTCCTCTAATTTATCACCACAGCGGTAGGTCCACAATATGAGACGATGCCCATCACTTTGTAGGCGTTGCAAGGTTTCGAAGGCAAAAATTCTGGGTTTTCCTATTTTAGGATAGGCATCTTCCACAATGGTACCATCAAAATCTACGGCTATTATGAGTTTGTCTTGTAAATTCATACAATTAAAAGTGATTTCAAGTTTATCAAATTAAACAATTAGTGAATGTCTGGTCATAGCTTCAGGTTGTTCAATCCCCATTAAATGCAAGATTGTTGGTGCCATATCTCCCAAAATACCGTCTTTTATTTTGAGATGATCGTTGTCTATACATATAACAGGTACCGGATTGGTAGTATGGGCCGTATTTGGTGAGCCGTCGGGGTTAATCATGGTTTCGCAATTACCATGATCTGCAATTAAAAGTGTTGTATAACCGTATTTTAAAGCGGTTTCAACGACGGCTTCAACGCATTTGTCAACCGCTTCGCAGGCTTTTATTGCTGCTGCCATAACGCCGGTATGGCCAACCATATCGCCATTGGCAAAGTTAAGACATACAAAATCGGCTGATTCTTTTTCTAATTCCGGTACCAAAGCATCCCGCAATTCAAAAGCACTCATTTCAGGTTGTAAATCGTAGGTGGCTACTTTAGGTGAATTTCTTAAAATTCTGGTTTCGCCTTTAAATGGTGTTTCTCTTCCGCCGGAAAAGAAAAATGTTACATGCGGATATTTTTCTGTTTCAGCAATTCTTATTTGCGTTTTATTGTGTTTTTCGAGCACCTCGCCAAGCGTATCGTTTAAATTGTCTTTATTAAAAACTACATGGGTGTTTTTAAAAGTATCGTCGTAGTTGGTGAGTGTTACATAATGCAATGGTAGTTTGTGCATGTTAAATTCGTGAAAATCTTGCTGACACATCGCCATTGTAAGTTGACGTCCGCGATCGGTTCTAAAGTTGAAAAAGATGACCACATCGCCGGTCTCAATGGTTGCTACCGGATTATTATTGGCATCGACCGAAATAATGGGTTTTAAAAATTCGTCGGTTACATCATTGTTATATTGATGCTGAATAGACTTTAAAAGATTGTTCGACGGTTCACCTATACCGTTAACAACGGCATCGTAAGCAATTTTTACGCGCTCCCATCGCTTGTCGCGATCCATGGCGTAATATCGGCCGGTAACTGAGGCAATTTTACAGTTGGTTGTTTTGGCATGCTCTTCTAATTCTGAAATAAATCCATAACTCGATTTTGGGTCTACATCACGCCCGTCGGTAAAGGCATGAATAAAGACATTCTCTAATCCATATTCATGTGCTGCACTCATTAAACCAAAAAGGTGATTGATATGAGAATGCACACCGCCATCGCTCACCAAACCTAATAAATGAATTTTTTTATTGTTGGTTTTTGCGTAGTTAAAAGCCTCTTTTATAGCCGGCTCGTTTTGAAGTGTTTTGTTTTCTACTGCTAAATTTACCTTGACCAAATCCTGGTAGACTATGCGTCCGGCACCGAGATTCATGTGTCCAACCTCGCTATTTCCCATTTGACCTTCGGGTAAACCTACATGTAAGCCATCGGTTCTTAATGTGGCATGAGAAAATCTGTTGTAAAGATTATCTATATATGGTGTATGAGCGTTATCGATTGCCGAAACTTTAGGGTCGGGAGATAATCCCCAACCATCTAAAATCATTAAAATTACCTTTTTATTCATGGTTAAAATTATAATTTTCAAATATACGGCATTATATGATTTTAAGTAAATATCAGACTTCCAAATTAAACTTATTAACCTTATATTAAGTTTTGATTTTCCAGTTATTAATGAATGTGATAGGATTAATATAACCTTAACATTTTTGTTTACTTCTTCTTAAATATTTGTTATCAAATAAATTATACTGTAACACATTCGCAAATTCATCGTCTATTTGGTAAGTATAATCATCAATCAAAAAATTATCATCATGAAAAAAACAGTAATTATTTTATCGTTAGCCTTAAGTACATACTTTGGGCAAGCTATGTCAAATTTCAATGCTTCTATTGAAAATGTCACCATCGAAAAGATGGTTGTTGTGAATCCGTTTTGTGCCGCCATTGTACAAGGCGATTTAGAAATGGTTGAAAAACTTATTGAATTAGGCGAAGACATCAATCAAAAATCGAATGGTAAAACACCATTGCAATATGCAGCACGTTACAACCGTGTTGAAATTGCCAAGTTGTTGCTTGATAATGGTGCAAAACTAAATACCAAATGCGATAAAGGTTTTACAGCTTTGAAATACGCAGAAATTTCTAAAGCAACCGATGTGGCACAATTATTGAAATCTTATAAAAAATAATGCTTTTGTAAAGCAGTTATTTGAGTTAGTTAGTCAGTTAAAAAACACCTTTTAGTCGGGGTGTTTTTTTATTTTAGATAGTTGAGATTGGTGTTGGTATCAATTTCGTAAGGGGCTTTATTACTTTCAAAAACTCTTGCAGATAAACTTCCTTTTAACATACAATCGTCAGAATTAATCTCAAGCCAGCTCCCTTCTCTTAGACCAATTACCGGTTGGGTATGATAGGCGTGAAATTCTTTAATACGGGTTTCGCGTGTTTCACCCATATGCTTGCTGTTTGGTTCAGGGTCAATATAATGCGGATTAAGATTAAAAGGCACAATGCTCAATGCTTTAAAACTTGGTGGATATACAATTGGCATATCGTTGGTAGTGTTAATGGTTAGTCCGCAGATATTACTACCGGCACTGGTACCTAAATAAGGTGTGCCGTTTTTGATGGCTTTTTGAAGCGGTAATATTAGCTCGTTTTTATAAAGTTGGTATAGTAAAACAAACGTGTTGCCGCCACCGGTAAAAATACCCGAAGACTTTTCAATAGCTTCGATTGGATTTTCAAATTCGTGAATTCCTTTTAAGTTAATTCCTATTTCAGCAAAAACGGGTTTTAAATTGTTGGTGTATTCCTGATGAGAAATTCCTCCCGGACGCGCATAGGGTATAAATAAAACTTCGGTGACGTTTTTATAGAGTTCGGTTAACTCAGCTTGAAGATAGCTTAAGGATTTACCTCCATAAATGGTAGAAGTGCTGGCCAAAATTAATTTCATGGGTTTAATTTTATCGTTAAAAATACTCAAATAGAGTCTTTAACAAAAATTTATACGCAAATGTGAGAATTTTACATTAAGATTACCGAAATTTATAAAACCCAATTGTTAACACTTTTACGAATGATTAAAAGAATTCTTCTTTGTTGTTTTTTGCTGTCGGCATTTAATGCTTCTTCTCAAATTTTGAATAGAGTAGAAGTAACCGGTAAGGTTATTGTTAACAGTGACGACTTGGAAGGTATTACAGTATATAATACGGGTTCAAAAGAAGGTGTCACCACCAACGCAGAAGGGTTTTTCACAATACCGGTTGCTTTAAAAGATGTTTTAGAGTTCAGGGCTTTACAGTTTCAGGAATTTAGAGTTACCATCGACGAGCGAATTATCGAGTCAAGACAGCTTAGTGTTTTTCTAATTGAGAAGGTTAACGCCTTAGATGAGGTTGTGCTCTTACCTTACGGTCTTTCAGGAAATTTAAATGTTGACGTTAATAGTGTTAAAACTTTTAATCCAGATATGAACGCCATATATTTTGGTATTAAACACAGCGATCAATACGAGTTTCCGGCCGATTACAAAACTGAAGTAGAAAATTCAGCCATGTTCCCTCATGGCGAAACCTTGCAATACGGACTAAATGTAGCCAATTTAATGGGCATTATGATTAAACCCCTATTTAAGAAAAAAGACGTTCTCGAAAAAACAACCAATGTGCCAGTGAGCAAAATAAAGAAATACTACAGTAACAAATTTTTAATCGATAATTATAACATACCTGAAGACAAAGTCGAAGAATTTGTATATTGGGTTGAAACACATGGCTTAACTTTTGAACTTCTTGAGTCAGGGCGAGAGTTAGAATTCATGGAATTTTTAGGCGAAAAAAGCGACGAATATTTAAAAGAAATTGGGGTTAAAAAGTAAAATATTATACTGCTTAATACTGTTTAGCTGTGGTGTATTACATTCTCAATCGGTTGTGTTAAGCGGAAATGTAATTGCCGAAGACGATGTTGAGGGTATTCATATTTTAAATAAAAGCAACAATCAAAATACGGTCACCAATCAAAGAGGAGCCTTCGAAATTTTGGCCGGTGCGAGCGATACTTTAGAAGTTAGTGGTATCATGTACGACCCCATAAAAATAATAGTAAGCGCAAAGCATATAAACGACAAGTATATAGCTGTAAGGTTAGATAAAAAAATAAACCTTCTGGACGAAGTCATTGTTGGTAAAATACTTACCGGTAGTTTAGATTCAGATATTTCCAATACCGAAACCGAAACTTTAGACCTTCAAAAACTTGGAGTTCCGGGGTATTACGGCAAGCAATTAACCCAAGCCGAACGACGTCTAGCAGATGCTACCGGTGGAAAGAATTTTTCGGTTGGTGGTGGCATGGGAGGCGCAGGTGTAGGATTTAATTTGAATCCTTTTTTAAACAGGATTAGTGGTCGAACAAAAAAATTGAAGAATCATGTTGTTCTCGATAATCAACGAACTTACATTGAAAAGTTAAAAAGTCAATACAGTGACCAACTTTTTGAAAATCATAATTTAACCGAAGGTCAAAAAAATGAATTCTTTTATTATTGCTCAGATAATGAAGAATTTAAGACCTTAATCAAACAGCAAAATGATGCTTTGGTTTTAAACTTTTTATTAAACAAATTAGAATCCTTCAATCATATAATTACCAACAAACAATAAATGTCTCAATCGTTTTTTACCAAGTGCAAATTGCAACTATTGATCTTAATAACTGTTTTTGTGATGCCGGTTTTTATGGCGGTCAATAAGTTTGAAGATCATAAATTTTATGTAAGTCTTACGCAGGTTGAATATGTTAAAGAAGACCAATCACTTCAAATTATCAGCAGACTTTTTTTAGATGATTTCGAGGATGCGCTAAAAGAATTTTCAGGTGAAGCTGTGAGAATATCCTCAGAGTCTGATGATACTACCCATGATAGGCTTATCGAAAATTACTTGAGATCTAAATTAAAGTTTGAAATTGACGGTAAAAAAGCACAGTGGAATTTTGTTGGTAAAGCTATAGATAACGATATGCTGGTTGCCTATATTGAGATAACGCAACTAAAAAAAATTAAGACCATTGTAATAACTAACGAAATACTCTTCGAAATGTTTGAAGAACAGCAAAATATTGTAAGAACCCAAATTAACAACCAAAAAAAGAGTTTTATTCTTATTTCTCAAGATAGAAGTAAGGTGTTAAATTTTTAAAAAGTATAATGCTTCGGTCGGTTTAATTTTTAACTTCGGGGCTTTAAATTCAAAAAACAATGTTAAGATTCAAATTATTTTTTCTATTGCTGTTGGTGTCAGGCTTTGGATTAATGGCACAAGAAGCCGTTACCAATGAGCGTAAACCTGGTCATACCAATCAAAACAAGTTTAAACAACTTTATGATGAATTTGCAACGCCAAATATGTTCAGATCGGCATCTGGCGCTCCGGGTCCTGAATATTATCAGCAGCAGGCAGATTACAAAATGAATATTGAAATTGATGACGAAAATGCCCGTTTATATGGCGAAGAAACCATCACCTATACTAATAACTCAAAAGATGTTCTTACGTACCTCTGGGTGCAGCTCGACCAAAACATGCGTGCCAGAGACTCTAAAACGCCCTTGATTGAAAGTAGTGGTATGCCACCACTAACTACACCTGAGCGTTACGCCTCAACTTATCTCACCGATGGTTTTGATGGTGGTTTCAGAATTGAAAAAGTTACCCTTCCTGATGGTACGCCGTTAAATTATATGATAAACCGTACCATGATGCGGGTAGAACTACCAACACCAATGGCCAAGGGCGATCAGTTTTCTTTTTATATTAAATGGTGGTACAATATTAATGACCACGTTAATGACGGTGGTCGTTCGGGTTACGAATATTTCCCAAAAGACGATAACCGCAGCTACGTCATTGCACAGTTTTATCCACGTATGGCTGTTTATAACGATGTTGAAGGCTGGCAAAACTCGCAGTTTTGGGGGCGTGATGAGTTTGCATTGCCATTTGGGAATTTTGAAGTTAACATCACTGTACCGGCAGACCATATATTAGATGCCACAGGTAGGCTTTTGAATAGAGAAGAAGTTTTTTCAAAAGAAATGCTTCAACGTTACGAGCAAGCCAAAAAGTCTTACGATAAGCCTGTGATTATTGCCACTCAAAAAGAGGCAGAAGCCAGAGAGAAAACGAAAAGTAAAGAGAAGAAAACCTGGAAATTTCTTGCCGAAAATGTGCGTGATTACGGTTTTGCTACCTCGAGAAAATACATCTGGGATATGATGGCTGTCAACGTTGGTGGTAAAGACGTTATGGCCGTATCTTTATATTCTAAAGAAGGCAACCCGCTATGGGAGCAATGGTCTACTTATGCCGTAGCCAGTACTTTAAACACTTATTCCAGAATGACTTTTGATTATCCATATCACAAAGCTATTTCGGTACATGCCGACAGACAAGGCATGGAATATCCTATGATTTGCTGGAACTATGGACGACCTGATGAAAACGGTAAGTACGACGATCGTACTAAATTTGGAATGATTAGCGTTATTATTCACGAAGTTGGGCATAATTTCTTTCCAATGATCGTCAATAGTGATGAGCGTCAATGGACCTGGATGGACGAAGGTTTAAACACCTTTTTACAGTATGTAGCCGAACAAGATTTTGGAGAATGGTATCCTGCTGCACTGTCACCCGGTCAAACTGCTTATCCATCAAGACGTGGTCCGGCAAAATATATTGTAAATTACATGGGCGGCGATCAGGATTTTATTGCGCCAATTATGACCAAGGGTTTAAATACCTATCAGTTTGGAAATAATGCTTACGGAAAACCGGCAACAGCACTTAACATTTTAAGAGAAACTGTTATGGGCAGAGAATTATTTGACTATTCTTTTAAAGAATATGCCAACCGTTGGAAGTTTAAACATCCAACACCCGAAGATTTCTTTAGAACCATGGAAGATGCATCAGCATTTGATTTAGATTGGTTCTGGAGAGGTTGGTTTTATACAACTGACTGGGTCGATATAGGCATCGCCGAAGTGAAAACTTACCAGGTTACTGCTAAACCTTCAGACGATACCAAACGAATCGCTCGCAGATTTGGACGTAATCCGGATGACATGGTGTATTTTGTTGAAGCGTCGGCAGATGGTTTTGATGCATCGCTTAAAAACAAAAAGCCATCTGAAATTTCAAAAACTCTTGAAAAATATTTAAAAGACAATTTCACAAAGGATGAACTTAAAGCTATCAATGAGCCAAAGTTTTTCTATGAAATCACTTTTAACAAACCTGGAGGATTGGTAATGCCAATTATAGTTGAATATACCTACGACGATGGCAGTACCAAAACAGAAACTTTTCCTGCACAAATTTGGCGTTTAAACGATAAAGAAGTGAGAAGAGTAGTGGCTTCTAACAAGGAAATTGTTAAAATAACCTTAGATCCAAAAGAAGAAACAGCCGATATTGATACCACTAACAATATTTGGCCACCACAAGAACAAAAATCTGAATTTGAGCAATTTAAAGGCTCGGGTAACTAAATACTAAAAATTAAGCCAACATCTAATTGTTGGCTTTTTTTTACTATGTATATTTGCATCATGAATCCCATTTTTAACGTTATACTCTTTATTGGTACCACCGAAATTATTTTCATCCTGTTAATCGTGGTGATGCTTTTTGGTGCCGATAAAATTCCTGAAATTGCCAGAGGCTTGGGCAAAGGAATCAACATGGTTAAACATGCTAGCAGTGATATTAAAAATGAAATAACAAAAAGTGCCGAGAAGTCCGGTGTTGATACGTCTATAACCAAAGATATCACCGAAGAGGTTAATAAAGTTAAAGACGAAATACAAGAACTTACCGGTTCTGTAAAACGCAAACTTTAAGACTTATTTTTTTCTGCTAATAGTAAGACCATCGCGCACGGGAAGCACTACAGTTTCAATTCTTGGGTCATCTTTCAGCATTTGATTGTATTGTATCAAGGCCTTGGTAGCTTCGTCGCCTTCAACTAAAGGCTCTATTACTTTTCCGCTCCACAAGACGTTGTCTGATAAAATAATACCGCCGGGATTAAGTTTGTCGATGATCAACTCAAAATAAGTTGGATAATCTTCTTTATCGGCGTCGATAAATACCAAATCAAATTGACTATCTATAGTGTTAATAATTTCAACGGCATTGCCCACATGTTGAATCATCTGTTTACCAAAGGGTGATGCATCGAAATATTTACGTTGAAAATCGTATAACTCTTCATTAATATCTATAGTGTGTAAAACACCGCTGTTTTGAAGACCTTCTGCGAGGCATAAAGCCGAATAACCGGTGTAAGTACCAATCTCTAAAATGGCCTTTGGATTGATTATTTTAGATATCAAACTCAACAATCTGCCTTGGTAATGACCACTCAACATGCGTGGTTGTAGAATTTTTAAGTGGGTTTCCCTGCTGAGTTGTTTTAGTAATTCGGGTTCGTCTTCGCTGTGATTAACAATGTAGTTGTCTAAATCTTCCGAAATAAATTCCATTAAGCTAAAATTCTGTTTAATAATTTATTTGTGGCTGCCTGGTCGTCACCACAAAGCCATTTTATAACATTATCCTCCCAAATGGCATCGTATTCCTTTTGATTGATGATTTTTTGTTCTAAGGCCAAATCAAGAATTTTCCCCGGGTAAGACGATTGTTTTGCACTTTCCATTTCGCCCAAAGGATACGGATCATCTAAGCCCATGAGTACTTGTTTACTACCTTGATTTTTTATCAGTAAGGCTAAAGATCCGGTATCATGCACCAATGTGTCAAAGAAAATATTTTTATGGCCAACGGCTTTTCTCGGGTGGATTTTGCCTTCAAACAAATCGGGGCGACCATCAAATCCTTGTATACGTCGTCCCAAATTTATTTGTGCTAACTGACCGCCATGGGCAAAGCAGGTACGCATATTAGGAAATTTTTCCTGATATCCGTTTAAAGTTAAAAAGTGATAGGCATCGGCGCATTGCGCCAGCATCCATATAAGGTGGAAGCGCCAGGCTGTGTTTTCAAGTTTGATAAATTTTTCGCCGTCATAAGGATGAATTTCAACAGCTAAATTGTAGTGACTCGCCAATTCAAACAAGGGTTCGTTTTCTTCATCAAAAATACAACGCCAAGTACCTATTGTATCCATATAATGGGTTGGTAAACAAAGTAACTGAAGACCAAGTTCTTCAACGCAGCGTTCCATTTCCCACATGGCACTTTTTATCAGTCCCGGATGCACTACAAAACCACAGGTAAATTTTGAAGGATGGTCGTGCTGGATGCGTGCATTAAAATCGTTTTGAAATCGCAAGGCTTGTTTCATTTCTTCAACGCGCAATCCGTTACCATACAATTGCGATAAATTAAGTACAACCGCATGGTCTAGTTTGAAACGCTCCATCCAGGTGAGTTTTTCGTCAAGAAAAAAGCTTGAGTCAGTTATTGGCCGATTCCAGTCTTTTTGCAGCATAAATTTACGGTCTTTATCAACCCAAAAAATTCCTTTTTCCTGCATAAATGGAGGAATTTCTTCAGGGTATGGCAATAAATGCGAATGCCCGTTAATACGCAATTTGCGTGTTTTGTTCATACATTAGACATTTAGTCAATATTAGGTTTTGCAGGTGGTTGCATAACAGTGCCACATTTTTTACAGGTACGCTTCTTTTCGCTACTGTAGAATTTGTCGAAAATAACCGGCATATCGGTTTCAATATTGGCTAGTTTAAAGGTTTTGCGGTAGAGCTGATGGTTGCAATTTTCGCAGTACCATTCTAAAGCATCTTTCATTTTCTTCGAGCGTGGATACTCAATTACCAAACCCACAGTATTTGCTTTTCTTTGAGGTGAATGCGGTACTTTGGGAGGTAGCACATAAATATCCCCTTCGTTAATGGGTACATCAACAGGCTTGCCATCTACCATTATTTTAAGTACCATATCACCTTCAATTTGATAGAAAAATTCAGGCGTTTCGTTGTAGTGGTAGTCTTTTCTGCTATTTGGGCCTCCAACTACCATGACGATGTAATCGGTATTTTTCCAAACCACTTTGTTACCAACGGGTGGTTTTAGCAAATGACGATGTTCGTCAATCCAGGCCTTAAAATTTAAAGGTGTTACTAATTTGCTCATGATTTTTTGTTTTTTGGGCGTGCCCCACCAAACAAGTTGGGGGTCCGGGCTGTTCGCTGTATCTTTTTTGTTTCAGTTTCGCTTTGCTGCAACTTACAAAAAAGGATGCCGCTGCCATCCCTCACGCGCATTAAAATTACGAATAAAATTGAACATAATCATCTAGTTCACCCGCATCATTATTTACAAAGATTTGGTGCGTCCGCCATCAATAGGTAAATTAATGCCATTAATATAAGCGGCGCGTTCACTAGCTAAAAATGAAATGGCATCGGCCAGTTCTCCGGGCTGGGCAAAGCGTTTGGCAGGTGTATAATGCTTCATGATTTCGGCCATATCCTCAGTTGTTTTGTTTTCGGCCTTGGCTTTAATAATGATGATTTCGGTAAGGCGTTCAGTTTCTGTAAATCCCGGTAAAACATTATTGACCGTTATACCAAATTCGGCAACTTCTCCTGCGAGCGTTTTACTCCAGTTACCAACCGCGCCTCTAATGGTATTGCTAACTCCTAAACCCGGAATGGGTTCTTTAACCGATGTAGAAATCACGTTGATAATACGACCAAAACCTTCACTTTTCATAAACGGAATGGTTGCCTGTGCCAAGACGTGATTACATTTTAAATGGTTGGTAAAGGCGTTTTCAAATTCTTCGATAGTGGCTGATAAAACAGCACCACTTCTTGGTCCGCCGGTATTATTTACCAAAATATGAAAGCCATGATGAGAACTGATAAAATTTTCCACTTTTTCTTTTAGTTTCATCGGATTGGAAAAATCGGCAATAATATAGTTGTGTTTTTCGGGTTGTGGTAATTGAGCCAGAACCGTTTTTAATTTGTCTTCATTTCGTGCCAGCAAGGTTACAATGGCGCCTTCATTGGCCAATGAGATTGCTGTTGCTTTTCCAATACCTGCTGTGCTACCGCAGACCAAGGCGTATTTGTTGTTTAGTTTTAAATCCATGTTTTTTTAGATAAGAGAAAAGAGAAAAGAGATAAGAGACAAGAGATGATAAAAAGTCTATTTTCTCTTCTCTTTCTTCTATTTTCTTGTTTAATATTTAATACACACATTCTTAGCCTCTGTAAAAAAGCGCAAAGCCTCAAAACCACCTTCACGCCCAATGCCGGAAGCTTTAACGCCACCAAAAGGGGTTCTTAAATCTCTTAACATCCAGGTATTTACCCAGACAATTCCTGATTGCAATTTTTGTGTCATTCTCATGGTTCGGGTTAAATCGTTGGTCCAAAGTGTTGCCGATAAGCCATATTTTACTTTGTTTGCCATTTCAAGCACTTCTTCTTCAGTTTTAAATGGCATAATGGTAACCACAGGACCAAAAATTTCGTCTTGATTCACCGTACATTCATCGGTAGTAACTTCTATAACGGTTGGCTCCAGGTAATAACCGTTTTCAAATCCTTCAATCGTTACTTTGGTACCGCCACACAAAATAGTACCGTTTTCCTCTTGGGCAATTTCAATATAGCGTAACACTTTTTCAAGATGTGGTTGAGATACCAATGCGCCAATATTAGTTGCTGATTCTGAAGGGTGCCCCACTTTGAGCTGTTTGACTTTTGTAACAAAATCGGTTTTAAATTTTTCATAAATGGTCGTTTCCACAAAAATCCGACTTCCGCAAAGGCATATCTGACCTTGATTAGCAAACGACGAACGCACAGTTGTAGACAGCATGTCTTCATAATCGCAATCGGCAAAAATGATGTTTGGATTTTTACCACCTAGTTCAAGTGATAATTTTTTAAACATGGGCGCTGCTACTTTTGCTATATGTGCGCCGGTAGACGTACCACCTGTAAACGAAATGGCTTTAATATTTGGATGTTCTATTATGGCTTGTCCTGTGGTATTTCCAAGACCGTGAACAATGTTTAAAACGCCCTTTGGTAAACCGGCTTCGTTGCACAATTCACCCAATAAATAGGCCGTAACCGGAGTGACTTCGCTGGGTTTGGCTATCACGCAATTACCTGCAGCTATGGCAGGTGCAATTTTCCAGGTAAACAGATAGAGTGGAAGGTTCCATGGCGAAATACAACCTACCACGCCAATGGGTTGACGCAATGTGTAGTTGATGGCATTATACCCAACGCTTTCATGACTTTCACTGGCAAATTGGGTAATGGCATTGGCAAAAAATCTAAAGTTGCTGGCAGCTCTGGGTATATCTACGGTTTTAGCCAGACTAATGGGTTTGCCATTGTCTATAGATTCGGCTTCGGCGAAACGTTGCAGGTTAGCTTCCAGTAATTCTGAAATTTTAATGAGGATACGACTCCGTTCGTCTAAAGTGGTTTGTGACCAAGCAGGAAAAGCCTCTTGCGCCGCCAGATAGGCCATTTCTATATCTTCATGACTCGAGTTTGGAATTTTACCATAAATTTCACCGTTAGCCGGGCAATAATTATCTATCCAATTGTTGAGGATTGGATTTTGAAATTTGCCGTTGATGAAGTTTTGTATTCCTACGCCAGCCTGACCGGTAGACAGGAAAGCAGGAATCTCATCTTTTATATTACTACTTGCCACGAAATCAGAAATATTTTTACTCCAAGGAGATGTTAAAATTATTTTTTTCTTTCTATAGAGATTCCGGCGTTCGCAGGAAGGCAGTGGCTTTAATCTCAACCACCAAATCAGGATGTGGTAATTGATGCACCGCTACGGTAGTTCTGGCAGGACCGGTTTCTTTATTAAAAAACTCTGCATAGGCCTTGTTATACCCGGCAAAGTCGTTCATATTAACTAAAAATGTAGTGACGTCTACCACATCTTTAAGGCTGGCTCCTACGCTTTCCAAATTTCGATTGATATTGTTTAAGACTTCTCGGGTTTGGACTTCAATATTTAAGCGTTTGGTGCCCATTTCATCAATGATATCAACGCCTGCAATTGTGTTATCGGGTCTTCTTGAGCTGGTTCCAGAAACAAAAATCCAATTACCTACCACTTTTACATGCGGATAAGCACCTCTGGGTGTTACGGTTTGATTTGACATATCAATTATTTTAATCCGGCTATTTCATCTTGTTTTAAAATAGTTTCGGCATGGTTATTTACTTTATTTAAAAGTTCTTTTAAATCTTTTATAATGAAATTTTTATCGTCATACAGCAAACTTAGAATGGCTTTATCCTGAGCACGACCACGTAACATAGCTTCCCTATAGCCAATATGTTCATTAAAGGTAACCAAACTATATTTAGACGAATAATGGTTTGGGAATTCTTTTTCAAGAACCATTTCAATTTTGCGTTTTTCCTGGAATATGGGGTTAGCAACATGGTCTTTCATTTCATGGAAGTTATCTATGGCCAAATCGGCAATGGCATCGGTGTCTTTTTTTCTGGTCTTTTCATATTCTGTGAAAACTCTTTCCCAGTTGCCTTCATATTGATCTAATACGGCATCTAATTCTACTACGTCTTCAAACGATGCATTCATACCTTGACCGTAAAAAGGCACAATGGCGTGTGCTGCATCGCCCAGCAACAAGGTGTTGCCTTTGTAGTGCCAAGGATGACACTTAACCGTTCCGAGTGGTGCTGTTGGATTATTAAAAAAATCTTCGGTTAGATTGGGCATTAACTCGAGGGCATCAGGGAATTCTTTTTTAAAAAAATCGGTCACTCTTTCGGGTGTGGTGAGATTGTTGAAATTGTATTCACCTTCATCATAGCTCAAAAATAACGTAACTGTAAAACTGCCATCTAGGTTGGGCAAAGCAATGATCATAAAATCGCCTCTGGGCCAAATATGAAGCGCATTTTTAAAGGTTTTGTAGCCACCGTTTTCAGCCGGTAAAATACTTAATTCTTTATAGCCGTGCGTGAGGAAATTTTGCGAAAAACTAAATAAAAACTTTTTTGAGGTGAAATAACTCTGTCTTAATACCGAACCAGCACCATCTGTAGCCAGGATAACATCGGCATCTTCAATAAATTCGTTATTATTTTCAAGATCTTTAAAGTAAGCGGTTGTTTTTTCAAAGTCAACCGAAGTACAAGCCCGATTAAAATAGATTGACACATTTTTGTGTTTTTCGGCTTCGTCTAGTAGTAAGGCGTTTAAATCGCCACGAGAAATAGAATTGATATATTCATGAGACCTGCCACTGTAATTAGACATAATGGTGTTGCCTTCTCTGTCGTGTAGCATTCGCCCGTGCATTGGAATGCATAATTCCTGTACTTTTTTTTCTAATTCTACCAACTTAATGCCTTTGTTACCGCGATCTGAAAAGGCCAAATTGATAGAGCGACCTGCACTTATTTTAACTTTTCGCAAGTCTGATCGCTTCTCCATAACCGTGACATTATAACCGCGCTGACCCAAGCGTAATGCCAATAACGAGCCACACAATCCGGCACCAATAATAAGTACGTTTTGTTGTTTGTTGGATTTAGTCATTGAGTAGCGATTTTAATATGTTGACTGTGTTGTAAACATCTAAAAATTGGTTATACAGAGGCGTAGGCGCACATCTAATTACATCTGGCTCACGCCAATCGGCAATAACGCCCGCTTCAGTTAATTGGTTAAATAATGATTTATCGGCATTTTTTACTTGAATTGATAGCTGGCAGCCACGTTCATCTGGGTTTGTTGGGGTGATGATATGAATGCGGTCGCTTCGCAATTCATGGAGAAGGAACTCAAAATAGCCTGTAAGCAATTTACTTTTTTCAATGAGTTTGGGCATGGTGGCTGCTTCAAAAATATCTAAGGAAGCCTTGATGGCTGCCATAGATAAAATGGGCGGATTGCTTAATTGCCAACCTTCGGCACCGGGCATCAAATCAAAATCGTCGCGCATTTTAAAACGTGTATTTTTGTTATGACTCCACCATCCTGTAAAACGGTTGAGTTCCTTGTTATAAGCGTGGCGTTCGTGAACAAAACAACCGCTTAAACTTCCGGGTCCGGAATTTAAATATTTATAGGTACACCAAGTAGCGAAATCGGCACCGGATTCGTGTAAATTTAATGCGACATTGCCTGCGCCATGAGCACAATCAAATCCTACTACGCAACCGTATTTATGCCCTAATTGCGTTATGTGTTTTAAATCAAAAAACTGCCCGGTATAATAGTTAACCGCACCTATCATAATAAGTGCTATTTGGTTGCCTTCTTGCTTTAGAATTTGCTCTAAATCTTCGTATTTCGCTAAATTTTCACCTTTCGGAGGATGCCACAAGATAAGCCCTTCTTTTTCATTAATTCCGTGGTGTCTTAATTGCGATTCTACGGCATATTTATCTGAGGGAAATGCATCTGCTTCAATTAAAATTTTATAACGTGATTTTGTGGGTTTGTAAAACGATACCATCATGAGATGCAAATTCACTGTAAGGGTGTTCATCACTACCACTTCAATAGGTTTTGCACCCACAATTTGAGCCATACTTCCGGTTAGGTATTCATGGTAATTTAACCAAGGATTTTTGGCTTGGGTATGGCCTTCAACACCAAGATTAGCCCAGTCTTCAAGTTCTTGATTGATATAGCTTTGCGTGGATTTAGGTTGTAAACCAAGAGAATTTCCACACATATAAATGAGCGGATCGCCATGGTGGTTTTTAGGAATGTGGAACTGATTTCTGAAGTCGCTTAACACATCGGTTTTGTCGAGTTGTTTTGCAAATTCAATTCCTGTTTTAAAGTGGGTCAATTTGTGAAATATTTGGTGTATTCACAAAAATAAGAATTATAAACGTTCAATGTTATGATTACTTACTAATTGTAAGGATTGAAATAATTTTTGTAACTTACACACAACAAGCAAAATTGTTTTAAACCACTAAAAATTAGCAAATGGAAACCAAAGTAGAAGTTTTAGAGAAAGGGCCACTTTTGGTTCACGGTACTATAAGTATTACTCATAAAAACGGCGATGTTGAAACTAAAAAAAGAACCACAGCTTTTTGCAGATGTGGCGCTTCAAATACAAAACCTTATTGCGATGGCCATCACAATACCAGTGGCTTTAATGATTAGTTTTCAATTTTAATATTAGTAAAGTTTAAATTCCAGTCTATATCAGGTTGTTTATGATCTTGGGCAAATTTAATGCCGTTGACTGTTATATAATTTTCGAAGGAATTTACAAGCGATGGTTCGCTTGAATTACCTTTGCGATAAATCCACTCTTCAATCATAAAATCATCGTTATAAAAAATATCATAGGCATCTCCCGGTGTGTAGCCGCCATCTGACGGATAGGTAATGGTGAGTTTATTTATGGAATCCTTGGCAATAGGAGCGAGTACTTTTTCCGATTTAGAAATGTTGGTGTTGTTGTCCCATACCAATTGAAACGGTATTAATAACCAGAATTTGTCGTTAATAAAAGCTCTGTCGGCATTGAGGCTTAGGCTGTCAACAGCCATTCTGTTATAACTAATGGTGTCTGCAGCAGTCATCATGGTAACCTGATTTGTTTTTGGCTCCCAAATCCAGCTGCGCTCAAAATGGTTACCTTCCCGGTCTACATTAAAGGTGAATTCTAGTTTAGATACTTTGTCCCAATTTTCGAGGCCGTGCGCCATGGCAATTTGTTCTTGAACAGACAATTGGGCTATTGTTTCCGTTGTTGTTTCTTTTTTGTTTGAATTACAGGCTAATAATGTAAAATTCAAAATAATAAGGTAGATGATATTTTTCATTTTTAATTGTTTTCTTTTAGTAACTCCGGAAATTTAGCCTTAAATCTATTAAGTCTGGGTATAGAAACATTCATGATGTACGGATGTCCCGGATGCAATTTTTCGTAATCCTGATGGTAATCTTCGGCTACCCAAAATTTTTGAAACGGATAAATTTCGGCTGCGACAGTTGCATTAAGCTTTTTGGATAATGCAGCTTTTTTTTCCAGAATAATTTGTTTTTGGGCTTCGTTCTGATAGAAAATAATAGAACGATATTGGCTGCCTTTGTCAGGCCCTTGACCATTTACCTGTGTTGGATTTTGCGATCCAAAATATACATCCACCAATTGCGCAAAGCTAATGATGTTTGGGTTGTAAATAACTTCAACCGCTTCGGCATGACCTGTTGTTCCGGTGTTGCTGAGTTCATAAGTGGGATTGTTGGTATAACCTCCTGCATATCCATTAATAACTTCTTCAACTCCAATAACACTTTCATAAACAGCCTCAACGCACCAAAAGCAACCACTTGCAAAATAGGCACGTGCCAATCCGTTCTCTAATGGTACTTCAATAGGTTCGGCATTGATGACTGCTTGTTGTTTGGGGTTAACTTGTGCTTCGTGTTTGCAACTAAAAAACAAGCAAATTATAATGGCTAATAAAAATCTTTCCATAGCTTTTTTATGTAAAATTAGCGATATATGTTAATAATTCACTTAAAGTTTTATTAAATAAAAAAGCCCCTGAAAACAGAGGCTTATTGTTATTAATTTCGAAAAACTATGCCAATTTAGCGAATAGCTTTTCCATTTTAGATTTTTCTTCTTCAGCAAGTGCGGGATCTACTAAGATTCTTCCGCTGTGTTCGTCGGTAATTATTTTCTTTCTCGTAGCAATTTCAACTTGTACTTGTGGTGGAATTGTAAAGAACGATCCGCCTGCGGCACCTCTTTCTACAGCTACAACCGCTAAACCATTTCTTACATTTCTTCTAATTCTTGAATAAGCATTAGCCAAGCGCTCATCAATTTTTGCGCGATATTCGGCTGCTTTTTCTATTAGGGCATTTTCTTCTTTTTCAGTTTCAGACATAATAGCATCTAACTCACTCTTTTTGTGTTTAAGGTGCGTTTGTCTGTCTTTGAGTCTTTCTTTTGTGCCGTTGATCACCTCTTTTTTCTGTTCAATTTGAACTTTAAATTCTTTGATGTGTTTTTCGGCTAATTGAATTTCAAGTTCTTGATATTCAATTTCTTTAGTGATAGAGTTGTATTCTCTGTTATTTCTAACATTTTTCTGCTGCTCCTGATATTTTTTTATTAGAGCCTTTGACTCTTCAATCAAATTCTTTTTGGATTTTATCTGTTCGTCAACAACTTCTATACCGGCGTTTAATTTTTCAAGTCGGGTATTAAGACCTTCAACTTCATCTTCTAAATCTCTAACTTCCAGGGGAAGTTCTCCTCTTAGGTTTTTAATTTCGTCTATTCTTGAATCGATTAATTGCAAATCGTACAATGCTCTTAAACGTTCTTCAACAGTAAGTTCAACCTTTTTTGTCATATTAAAAATACTTTACCGGATTTGTATTTGTAGTTGATATCAACACCTTACTTTGCTGTAAGGCAGGTGCAAAATTAGTAATTTTTTTTGATAGAAAGTCTACTAAATAATTTTTTGTGAATTGCTCACTTTCGTAATGACCAATATCGGCTATAATAATCTCATCTTCAGACTTAAAATAATCATGATATTTAAGGTCGGATGTTAAAAACAAGTCTACTTTTGCCCTTTTGGCAGCTTCTATGGCAAAGCTTCCTGAGCCACCTAACACTGCAACACGTCTAATTTGTGTTTTGCACAGTTGCGAATGTTTGATTACAGGAATATTTAATGATTGTTTGATATGATTGAAAAAGTCTGTTGTATGTATAGGTTCATTTAGTTCACCTATCATTCCCATGCCAATGTGCTGATTGAGATTGTTAAGTGTGATGATTTCGTAAGCAACTTCTTCATACGGATGGCTCTTAAATAAATTTTGCAGAATACCAGACTCTAAATGTTTTTGATAGGTTACTGTAATTTGAGTTTCTTCTTCAAAATGGGTTTCACCTTTTTTGCCAATGGTTGGGTTGCTATTTTCATTGCCGTTAAATGAACCCAGTCCTTGAGAATTAAAGCTGCAATTACTGTAGTTACCTATATTACCTGCACCGGCGGCAAAAAGTGCGTCTCTTACAGTTTCTGCACTTTTGGTTGGAACGAAAGTGGTTAATTTGTGAATGGTTTGTTGCTTTGGAACCAAGATTTGGCGCTTGTTAAGGCCTAATGCTTTACATAAAACATCGCTAACACCGTTCCAGTGATTATCCAAGGCTGTATGAATGGCGTAAATAGCAATTTTATGTTCAATAGCCTTTATAACAGTGCGTTCTACATAAGAGTTGCCATTTAGTTTTTTTAAACCGCTAAAAATAATAGGGTGAAAACTAACAATAAGATTGCAATTATGGGCAATAGCTTCGTCAACTACAGCTTCTAAAGTATCTAAACTTACAAGAATATTGGTAACTTCTGCATTGCGGTTGCCAACTAAAAGTCCTACGTTATCAAAGTCTTCGGCATACTTTAGTGGAGCCAATTCTTCAAGCCATTCCATCACATCCTGAACAATCATATTTTTATAAATTTAATGATGCATTTGCAAATATAAACAGCATAAAATTAAGATATATGTTTGGGTTTACTGTTTATTTAGGGGTTTATTTCTGAGGTGAAGCTAAAATGTTTTAATTTCGTTTTGTGAAATTACTTAGAAAAATAGTCATTGTTTTTGTGCCAGTCTACTGGCTGATTACATGGTTTTATCACCAAGTTTATAATTTCGGACTTTTAAAATCTACCAAATTTAATCATCCTGTAATTTGTGTTGGTAATTTGGTAGTTGGTGGAACCGGTAAAACACCAATGATTGAATACCTTATTTCAGTTCTATCTAACCAATATAAAATAGCTGTATTGAGCAGAGGTTATAAACGTAAAACCTCAGGATTTGTAGTTGCAGATCATAAGGCTTCGGCAGAGCAAATTGGAGATGAACCCTTTCAAATTTACGGCAAGTTTAAACAAATAATTGTTGCCGTAGATGAACAACGAAAGCGTGGTATTTCAAGATTATTAAACATGAATAATAAGCCACAGGTTATTTTATTAGATGATGCTTTTCAGCACAGGCAGGTTAGATCGGGTTTAAATATTTTACTAACTGCTTACAATAATTTGTATTGTGCCGATATGATGTTGCCAACCGGAAATTTAAGAGAGCCAAAAAGCGGTGCCAATAGGGCAGAGGTGATTGTGGTTACGAAATGTCCGCAGGATTTAAGTGCCGATGAAAAGCAAAACATAGAAAAACAGCTTAGATTGAAAGCGTATCAGTCATTATTTTTTAGTAGTATACAATATGAAAACGCTATAAAAAATGAAAGAAATTCTATAGGTTTAAACGATTTGATAGGAAAAGATTTTACTTTATTAACTGGAATTGCCAATCCAACGCCATTGGTAACTTTTTTAGAACAGAACCAAATGATTTTTGAGCATTTGGAATATCCCGATCATCACTTTTTTACATCTGAAGAATTACAATTGTTAAAGACAAAACCTTTAATAGTAACCACTGAAAAAGATTTTGTGAGACTAAAAGGTAGTTTAGATAATCACAAGGGTTTGTATTATTTACCTATTTCAATACAAATAGATTTTGAAAACAGGTTCAATGATATTGTAAAAACTTTTATCAACACTTATTCTTCAACCGAAGCCTGAGAGGTCGATTGATTTTTCTTTAAAGCATTGTAAAGTTTTTTCTCAAAATCTTCCTGTTTAAATGGTTTTGAGATAATATCGGTAAAACCTGCTTCGTCAAATTCCTGCATTTTGTCTTCCAGCGTTACAGCCGTGAGGGCAAAAATTGTAAGGTCCTTGTCAAAGCTTCTAATAATCTTAGTAGCTTCTATACCACTAATTCCCGGCATATGGATATCCATAAGTACCACGTTATAATTGGTTTTTTTAACGTGTTCTACGGCATCTTCGCCATTTTCTACAATATCACAAGTAAGATTCATTTTGTTCAGAATCTTTTTAGTGATCATTTGGTTGATTTTGTTGTCTTCAACCACTAAAATTTTAATGTTACTTAAATCCAATGCTTCAATTTTTTTAGCGTGACTATTTGGTTCTTTTTTAATAACATTTTCGGGGGCGTAGGTTAAGGGTATTTCAAAGAAAAAGCTGGAGCCTTTTCCTAATTCACTTTTCACATAAACTTTTCCTTTAAGTATTTCTGCAAGACCTTTTACAATAGAAAGGCCGAGTCCGGTACCGCCATATTTACGGTTGATTTGAATGGATCCTTGCGAAAAACTCTCAAACATATGTTCTTGCTTTTCTTTTGAGATGCCTATGCCATTATCGGCTATTTCAAATCTTAGGGTGTATTGGTCATTATTTTGGTTGAGTTTGGATATTTTTACCCATATATCACCGTCTTTGGTGAACTTAATAGCATTACCAATTAAATTAATAAGTATTTGAGAAATTTTAAGCTGATCGGCTACGAAACTTTCAGGTAAATTTTCTTCATAGTTTAAATGTAGCTGAGTATTGTTTGTTTTTGCACTGTTGTCTAGTGCCGAAATCACGTTTTCAACTTTATTTTTAAGATTGAATTGTTCCGGATCTAATTCAACTTTATTTGCTTCAATTTTATTGATTTGAAGAATATCGTTAATGAAGGTTAATAAGTATTCGCCTGAAAATTTTAGCGACTTTAAATGTTGTACTTGTTCGGGTTTAGGATTTTCATCTAATAGCATATTGGTTAAACCGGTAACGGCATAAAGTGGTGTTCTCAATTCATGTGTTACGGTTGAAAGGAAATTTGCCTTTGTTTTTGAAGCCAGTTCTGCTTTTTCTTTTGCAACAATTAACTCGTCGTTTTTAATGTAAAGCATGTTATTGGTCTTTAACCTGATGTTGTTGTTCTTGTACAACGACAAGGTTAGCAGCGATAAAATGGTGATTAAACCAATACTTAAAATAGTAGTTAGCCTGGCGATATTACTGTCAGAATCTGCTTCAGATAGTTGAGAAATCAACTCTTGCCTTTCGGCCTGATTATACGTTTTGAGTAACTGTGCACTTTTTTCGGGCGAAAAATTATCTTGCGTGATATTTAATAACGAATCAGTTAATTTTAAGTGTTTTTTAATGAAGATATTGGCGTTTTCGTAATCTTTTTTCTTTTCATAAAGGTTACTCATAATGAGGTAGCCATCCATTAAATTTTTAGAAATATTATTGGTTGTGGCAATTTCTATGCCTTTTTCGGTATTTTCAAATGCCGAAGCAATATTATCTGTCTTTTCCATTACAGTACCATTATAAATAAGTGCGGTACTCAATTGCTTTTGAAGATCGTATTTGTTGGCTAGTATAATAGCTTGTTCTAATCGTTCTTTAGCCTCATCGTAGTTTTTGAGCTTGATGTAAACCTTGGCTTCGTTGATATTAACATCCACCAGGAAACGCTCTAAATCTTCCTCTTCAAATTTAGTTTTGGCTGAAGTAAAATAATCTAAAGCTGTTTGGTATTCACCCTTGCTGCTATGCACAATACCACGCATGTTGTAAGTTATGGCCAGATTGGCATAATCGCTTATCTCACGCTGAATTTCGGCGGCTTTGGTGAGTGATAAAAAAGCTTTATCCGAATT
This sequence comes from Paucihalobacter ruber, assembly GCF_006494535.1. Classification (GTDB taxonomy): domain Bacteria; phylum Bacteroidota; class Bacteroidia; order Flavobacteriales; family Flavobacteriaceae; genus Paucihalobacter; species Paucihalobacter ruber. The sequence goes on along the minus strand of NZ_VHIQ01000001.1, from coordinate 403,723 downwards.
TTCAACAGTGTACTCAATTCGGGCAATTTTGGTATGAAGTACGCCTTGCGTTTGTAAATCCTCAAGTTGTTCTGAAATGGCAAGGGCTTTTGTAAGACTTTCTTTGGCATTGTAGTAATCACCCCTGTCAATCTCTAACTCAGATTGAACTATGAGGTTTTCTAAATTCAATTTTAAAAGTTCAAGGTCTTCATTTACAAGATTTTGAGCTTGAATTAAAACTGAAAAAGAGGTTATTATAACAAATATCAGATATTTGATTCGGGACATTTTAACACACTTTTAGTGAACAAATATAATTATTTATTCGATAAAAGTGATAATTTTCTCGATTAATTGCAAATTAAATCAATAATTCTACTCGAATAACCGGTTTCATTATCGTACCATCCCACTATTTTAACCATATCTCCAATTACCGAAGTCATTTGAGAATCGAACACGCAAGAATGCGTATTACCAATTACATCAACCGAAACAATTGGGTCTGAGGTATACTGCAAAATACCTTTTAAATTGGTTTTAGAGGCTGTTAAAAATGCCTGATTGATCTCGTCAATTGTCACAATATTTTGCACATTCAATGTAATATCGGTTAAGGAGCCATTGGCAACGGGAACGCGTATGCCGCAACCACCAATAACATTTGATAAATGTGGAAATACTTTGGTGAGCGCTTTCGCGGCTCCTGTTGTAGTTGGTACAATTGATTGTCCGGCCGCTCTGGCTCTGCGCAGATCTTTATGGGGTTGGTCGTGTAAACTTTGGTCTGTGGTATATGAGTGAATGGTGGTAATATAGGCTTGTTTAATGCCGCAAAGTTCATCAATAACTTTCATCATAGGTGCTGCATTGTTGGTAGTACATGAGGCGTTCGAAACAATGTTAGCTGAAAATATATTGCTGTTATTTGTAACACCTAAAACTATCATGTCTATGCTGTCATCATCCGGTGGCACCGATAAAATCACTTTTTTAGCACCATTATTAATATGATGTTCTAAATCTTCGTACTTTTTGAATTTTCCTGAACACTCAATTACAAAATCTAAGTTAAAAGGTTGCCAATTAATGTCTTTTGGGTGATTGGCATTACTGATTACTACTGTTTTATTATTGACTATGATTTTTTGATCTGAAAATGAGATGTCTCCATTAAAAATGCCGTGAATACTGTCGTATTTGAGCAAATGCGCTAAGGTTTCGGCATTTGCAAGATCATTAATGGCCACTACTTCAACATTTTGCTTGTCCTGAAGTAATCTAAAAACGCGCCTGCCAATTCTGCCAAACCCGTTAATACCAACTTTTATCATAAGTTTAATCGATATGTTTTTGAGCTTTATACGATGATCTCACCAAAGCACTACTTTCAACGTGTCTGAATCCTAAATCTAAACCAATAGCTTTATATTCATCAAATTGTTCAGGTTGAATAAATTGTTTTACGGGTAAGTGTTTTTTGCTTGGCTGAAGGTATTGACCAATGGTGACCACATCAACTTCATTGGCTCTCAAATCGTGTAAAGTTTCAATAACTTCTTCACGTGTTTCTCCTAAACCCAGCATAATTCCCGATTTGGTTCTTCGTTGACCTTGTTGCTTTAAGTATTTAAGCACGCCCATACTGCGGTCGTATTTGGCTTGAATTCTTACTTCTCGTGTTAATCGTCTTACGGTTTCTATATTGTGCGAAACTACTTCGGGTGCCACATCTATAATTCTGTCGATATGTCTTTCAACGCCTTGGAAATCGGGAATAAGCGTTTCCAAGGTTGTTTGCGGATTCATTCGTCTTATGGCTTTTACAGTTTCGGCCCACATAATGCTGCCCATATCCTTTAAATCATCTCTGTCTACACTTGTGATAACGGCGTGTTTAATTTGCATGATTTTTATGGAGCGGGCCACTTTTTCGGGTTCGTCCCAGTCTAAAGTCTCAGGTCTTCCCGTTTTTACGCCACAAAAACCACAAGATCTGGTGCATACATTACCTAGAATCATAAAGGTTGCGGTGCCTTCGCCCCAGCATTCGCCCATATTAGGGCAACTTCCTGAAGTGCAGATGGTGTTGAGTTTATACTTATCAACCAGACCCCTTAGTTCAGTGTATTTTTTTCCTGTAGGCAGCTTAACGCGCAGCCATTTTGGTTTTGCTTGTCTTTCGGGTAATATGTTTGAAGCCACCTGAGTTTCCATATCAATTTTTTATTTGCAAAGATACAAAGTAAAAATTTAAACTTTTACAATATTGAGGTCAAGTACCAAATTCCGAATACCGCTAAAAACAGTATCCCCAACCAGCTTAAAATCTTCATGAAGCCTGAGGGTTGATGCGCTTTAGGCGTGTATTTACCTGTAATAAGCCAATAATTAATAATGGCGTAAAATGGCGCTGTTAAAAATGAAATGATGGTGGCTATTTTAACCAAAACCAATAATTCTGAACTCAGCCAGATAAAAATGGCGCAGGTACCAATAGTTAATACTACGAGCCAAATTTTATATTGATTGATTTGCTTGTTCGAAAATAATAATTGTGTGGTTTTGAACATGGCTCGTGGCGAGGCGTCTAAGGTGGTTAGTGTAGTACTAAACATGGTTGTAAATGCCGCGACTGCAATAATAATAAAACTCCAGTTTCCTAAACTTTGGGTGTAAAGATTGATAAGTTGGGCCGAAAATTGCGTGCTTGAATTACCAAATTCCAGTCCTGAGTTATACATCACAAAAACACCCAAACTCATAAAGCAAATACCAACAATAATGGTGGCAAAATAGCCAATATTAAAATCTGCTAACGGCGACTTACCTTTGAAATCGGGATGTAGTTTTTGTTTTTCAAGTGTCCATAATGATTGCCAGATAGAGCAGTCTAATGGTGCCGGCATCCAACCCATAAAAGCAATTAAGAAGGCAATTTCAATAGTATTTTCAGGAATAATTTGTGTGAAATCGAAAGGTCTAGAATAATTAAAAAACGATAGAATTGCAGCTATTAATGTTGAAATAGTTAGCGTTATTACTATAACTTTCATCAAACTATCTAAAAGTTTATATTTTCCGTTAATTAGTATTAATACCGAAATGAACAAAATAACAATTGCCCAAACCGTGGTATTCATAAAATCGCCAAATAATTGTTGCGCTAATCCCGCTGTTACAATAGTTACCGCAGCTTGTATGGTAAACATGGTTGCGAACGTAATGACAAAATATAATGGTAAAATAAATTTGTTTAGTTTTTTATAACCGTCTAACAAAGACTCTCCAGTGGCATTGGCATAGCGCATACCAAATTCAAAAAACGGATATTTAAATAACGTTACCAATAACAAGGCCCATAGCAATCCAAAACCAAAGTCGGCACCTGCGCGTGTAGATTGCACCAAATGCGAAACTCCTATTGCTGCTCCGGCAAAAATCAATCCCGGACCGAGAGATTTAAAGCTTAAGTGTTTCATTTTTTTGTTAGAATCTCAGCGAGGAGTTTTTTAGCTCGTAACAGTTTTACTTTAATGTTGTTGACGGGTTCTTTTAGCTCTACGGCAATGTCCTTGTAACTCATTTCCTGAAAGTAGCGCAATTGAATAACCTCTTGATAAGCCGGTTTTAATTTTTTAATATCTCTAAGAAGTTTGGCGAGATTTTGTTCGGTAATAATGATGTCTTCGGCCGATGGCGACTCGTCTGCAATTTGATAAAACTCGTCGTCGTGAGAAGGTAAATTGCTTTTTGAAAATCTAACTTTTTGTTTTCTTACAAGATCGGTATGGATATTTTTTGAAATGGTAATTAACCATGTTTTGAAGTTGTATTCAGACTTGTATGTGTCTAATTTATCAAATGCCTTTGAGAATGTTTCAATGGTAATATCTTCAGCATCGTTTTCATTATTGGTTCGTTTTAATAAAAATCCATAGACATCATTCCAGAAATGGTCTAATAAAAATCTAAAAGCTGCCTGATTGTTGTTTTTGGCGTTGTCGATGGCTTCTTTTATTTCCAATGTTTTGGTTTTGATATCAAGTTAAGAGTAAAGATAATCAATTGTGAGAAAACCAAGAAAAAGTCTAAGAACACCATCCAAAAAACCAAGCTGTTTTCATTGAGTTTTATGGCGCCTTTGATTAAAATAATTTGCTGAATTAAAAGCCTTAAGAAAATTAGCGCCAATACCCAGACTAGTTTAACCTGAAGTACAATTAAAACAATGGCCAATATCCAGAAAATTAATTGAGATAGATAAAAAAAGCCGAGTAATAATTTGTGTTTTGGTTTGTAATATTTAGAAGTGATAGTGTGTCGCCTTTTTTGATAAACCCAATTTTTAAAAGAATTTTTTCCTTCTGAATAAGTAAAACTTTCCTTGTTAAAACAGATAGTCGTGTTGTGAGCAGTTGCTACCTGATTTACAAATAAATCGTCGTCACCCGATTTAATGTGCATGTGGTTCATAAAACCCGAAGCCTCAAAAAATAAATCTTTACGATAGGCTAAATTTCTTCCAACACCCATGTAGGGCATTCCAAATGTCGCAAATGAAAAATATTGAACGGCGGTTAATAAAGTTTCGTAACGAATAAGTTTGTTCAGTAATGAATTCTTCTTACCGCTAATTCCGCCATACCCAAGAACCAGCGATTTGGAGCTAGTGAAGTTGGACGCCATACTCTTAATCCACTGTTTGGATATTGGTTGGCAATCAGCATCCGTAAAGAGCAAAAAATTGTTGGATGCTGCTTTGATTCCTAAAGTAAGGGGGTATTTTTTATTACCCCAAAATTTATCAATGGGTTTAACTTTTACTATTTTAATATTCTTGTGTTTTTCGGTGAATGACTCCATGATTTCTAATGAATCATCGGATGAATTGTCGTCTACTAAAACAATTTCAAAACTTGGGTAGTCTTGCTGAATGATTAAAGGAAGATATTGCTTTAGATTTTCAGCTTCGTTTTTGGCACAAATAATCACCGAAACAGGAATATTTTTGGTCTCAGTATCGGTGGTGTTTAAAAATGTAAATTTTGAAAATACAAATAAGTAATATAAAGCTTGAATACCTATTATTACTGTAAAAAGATAGAATAATGCTTCGGCGAGCATGTGTTATGACGTATGCTGAGGTTCTTTACAACTGTCGAATTGATCAGGGCTTTTGCCACAAAAACCGCAGGCTTCACCATTTTGATTTAAATAGGGGTTTTGGCTTGCGCATGTACCGGCAAATTTTCCGTCTTTTTTGGCCCAAATTTTTATAGCAATTCCTGCAATGGCTAACGCCAATAAAACTAAAGTTATTAATAGTAATTTCATGGAAATCAATTTTTGCAAAGATACGGGTATTCAAAGCAATTATAAAATATAAACGGTTATGTATTTCTAAAAAGTTTTAGAAAATGTTAAAGAAATGAAAATATTTTATACTTTTAACCATCTAACTATTAAATATGTAATATATGAAGAAATTATTTGCAGAATTCTTTGGAACCTTTTGGTTGGTTTTTGGAGGTTGTGGTAGTGCTGTTTTTGCGGCCGGTTATCCCGATTTGGGAATTGGATTTGCCGGCGTAGCGCTAGCTTTTGGTTTAACGGTATTAACAATGGCTTACGCAGTTGGTCACATTAGTGGCGGTCATTTTAATCCGGCAGTATCTTTTGGACTCTGGGCCGGAGGTAAATTTGATGCTAAAGATTTGATTGGGTACATTATTGCCCAGTTGGTTGGTGCTATTGCTGCCGCCGGTGCGTTATATCTAATTTTATCAAATAAAGATGGCTTTACCAGTGTTGGCGGATTTGCTTCTAATGGTTTTGGCGACTTGTCGCCCGATGGCTACTCAATGACCGCCGCACTAGTTGCAGAATTTTTGCTCACAGCGTTCTTTTTACTGATTATTTTAGGAAGTACCAATGAGCGTGCTCCAAAGGGATTTGCACCTATAGCAATTGGTCTTGGGCTTACACTTATTCATTTAATTAGTATTCCAATTACCAATACCTCTGTGAATCCTGCAAGATCTACCAGTCAGGCATTATTTGCCGAAGGTGCTTACATATCTCAGTTGTGGTTATTTTGGGTAGCACCAATAGCAGGTGCCATCGTGGCCGGCTTAATTCATAAAGCGCTTTTGGACAAAGAATAAAGCAAAGTTAATGATATTTTAAACGCTTGAGGACATGCCTCAAGCGTTTTTTTTATTGGTTTAAAATAATTTCCGCAACTTCTCTTTCAGGCGAGGTCACAACATTTCCACCTTTATCTTCTATGGTAATTGTAAGTGCTATTAAACTATCTAAATAGGGTAGCGGTTTAATTTTTGCATCGTTTGGATGCATAATTCCCAAACTTACCATACGGTCTTGTAACTCACCCCAAATTTGGTAACATTGGTCTTCGGGTAATTTTGGTAGGCTTATAATATCAAGCATTGAGGTTCTTTCAACGGGATTGATATAGGCAACGGTTTTCAGGTTGCTGGCACGTTCGTTTCCGCTTAGCACGTATTTTTGAGTATCAGGATTGTTTAGTTTTTGAAACTGGCGCATTAAATCAGATAATTGCGAGTTGGTATTTTCGATATCGCTTCTAAGGTCAAAAATTTCATCAACTACTACTTGATTTTCAGATTTTAAGGATTTGTTGTCAAAATACAGGGCTGTTGCGGCAATCGCAAAAATCACCGCAGCCACCGAAGCTGCCATAAAATACCAAGGCGTTGAAGTTTGATTTTGAGTTATATGAATAATCTTCGGTTGTTCTTTTTCAATTATTGTATCTGCTTTGTTGATTGTTTGGAAGATATCATTCAATAAGTCTGGCGCAGATTTACTTTCAGCCTTCGCCAAAATCTCGAGATTTTTTTGACCTACTTGATAGGCTTCTTTAACTTCTTCAAAATTATCAATAAAGTACTCAACTTCTGTATTTTCTTTTGATGAAGTCGCACCAATAATATATTTGTCTAATAAATTAGACGCTAGAAATTCTTGTGGTTTTTTATTCATGGCATTCATCTTTAATTGTAAAACTTTTTTAGTTCCCGCAAACCAATTTTTAATCTGGATTTGATTGTACCTAATGGAATGTCTAATTCTTCGCTTGCCTCTTGTTGTGTCATACCTTCAAAAAACAGTGCTTTAATTACTATTTGGTATTTTTCGTCAATCTTGTCAAGTTGCGCTCTTAGGTCTAATACATCCTGATTTAAACTGGTTGTTGGTAGTACATATACGTTTGTGTGATCAATTTGGATGTTTTTTTGATGTTTTAAGTTATGGCTTCGCAGTTTGTCTATGGCTGTATTGCGTGCAATTCGGTAAAGCCATGTAAATAATTTGGCTTTATCGGCATCGTACTTGTTGGAGTAGCGCCACACTTTAACGAAAGTTTCTTGAAGTGCATCTTGTGCCAGTTCGTCGTTTTTTGTTATTTTTTGAATGACTCCAAACAAGGCGTCGGAATAGTGTTCATACAACAAATTTAAAGCTTGTTGATTACCCTCTTCCAGCAGTTTGATGATTTGTGTTTCTAAGCTTGTACTCAAAAGGTTGTTTTTTAGTTGAATGGCTTTCCGTTAGGAAAAAGGTAACGCTAATTTATTGAAAGTAATATAATTTGTGTGCTCTAAAATAACTTATTTCTTAAATTTTGAAGTTGTTTCTCTAATTCAATACATTGACCTCCATCTCAATTTCAATGTCAAACAGGCGTTTTACTGTTAGTTGAATAAGCTTAGCGAGGTTAAAAATATCTTCACCTTTGGCTCCGCCATAATTTACCAACACCAAAGCCTGATTTTTATGAACACCGTAATTACCCATAGTTTTTCCTTTAAATCCGGCGTGTTCAATAAGCCATCCGGCAGGGACTTTAACCCCTTCATTTGAAACCGGATAGTTTGGCATAGTGGGAAAATTATTAAGTAAAGCTTGGTATTTTGAAATTGATATAATGGGATTTTTAAAAAAACTACCACTATTGCCTATGTCCTTTGGGTCAGGAAGTTTACTTTGCCTGATGCTTATAACAGCCTCTGAAACATCTTTAATTCCCGGTGTGGTAATCCCATTTGTTTCCAGTTGCGACGCTATGGCACCATAGCCAATTTTAATATTGTGTTTGTTCTTGGTAAGTTTTAAGGTAACACTAATTACCACATACTTGTTTTTTAAATCTTGTTTAAATACCGATTCGCGATAACTAAAATTACAATCATTATTTGAAAAAGATTTAATGTTTCCGGTTTCAATATTTATTGCTTCGCAAGAAATGAGTACATCTTTGATTTCAACACCATAAGCACCAATATTTTGAATTGGTACAGCGCCCACTTTACCCGGGATTAATGATAAGTTTTCAACACCTCCAAAATCATGTGCTATGCACCACAAGACAAATTCGTGCCAGTTTTCTCCGGCATAAGCTTTTACCAAAACATGAGACGCATCTTCTTCTAAAACTGCTGTTCCTTTGATGTCGAGGTGAATCACTAAAGATTCTATATCTTTAGTTAGCAACATATTACTGCCGCCACCTAAAATTAATTTCTTCTCGTTTTTAAAGGTTTTTAATACAGCTTGAAGTTCGGCTACAGAGCTTATTGTCACAAATTTCTTCGCTTTAACATCGATACCAAAAGTATTGAAAGGTTTTAAAGAAATGTTGTTTAGTATTTGCATTAGTCTTTATAAACTTTAAGCGCTTCTTTTAAAATTTTTACGGCTTTGACTAAGCTTTGTTCAAGAAGAACGTAGGCAATTCTTATTTGATTTAAACCAACGCCCGGCGTTGAATAAAAACCTGCGGCCGGTGCGACCATTAGCGTTTCGTTGTTAAATGAAAATTTTTCAAGCAGCCATTGGGCAAAATCATCAGCGTTTTTAACAGGTAATTCCACCACGCAGTAAAAAGCACCGTTTGGTTTTGCAACTTTCACCCCTTCAATTTGTTCAAGTTCGCGCATGAGGGTATCTCTTCTTTTTTTGTACTCTGCCTTAACTTCGTCAAAATACTGCTGAGGTGTATCTAAGGCAGCTTCACTGGCTATTTGTGCTAAGGTTGGCGGACTTAATCTGGCTTGTGCAAATTTTAACGCTGTATTTATAAATGCTTTATTTTTCGAGACTAAATATCCAATTCTTGCGCCGCACATACTGTAGCGCTTCGAAACAGAGTCTATAACAATTGCGTGTTCTTCTAAACCGGGTACTTGTAGCACGGAAAAATGTTTAACGTCGTCATAAACAAACTCCCGGTAAACTTCGTCTGCAATTAAAAATAAATCGTGTTGTTTAACGATGGCTGCCAGTTTCATGATTTCTTCTTTTGTATAAAGGTAACCTGTTGGGTTTCCGGGGTTACAAATAAGAATGGCCCTTGTTTTGGGTGTAATTAATTTTTCAAAAACTTCAATAGGCGGCAATGCAAAGTTGTCTTCGATTTTAGAAATTACAGGAACAACCTTTACGCCCGAAGCCGTTGAAAATCCATTATAATTGGCATAAAAAGGTTCAGGAATGATAATTTCATCGCCTTCATCCATGACGCTCCCGAAGGCAAACATTAAGGCTTCGCTGCCACCTGTGGTGACAATAATATCGCTATGCGTTACATCAATTTGATTTTTTTTATAGTAACCGGCAATCTTTTTACGGTAATCTTCAGAGCCTTCAGATCTTGTGTATGCAATGGTTTCTAGTGAATGAACTTTCACGGCATCTAATGCCACCTGAGGTGTTTTTATATCGGGTTGACCAATGTTTAAGTAATAAACTGTGGTACCTCTTTTTTCGGCAGCTTCGGCATAAGGAACTAATTTTCTTATAGGAGATGAAGGCATTTGTTGCCCTTTTTTGGAAATCTGTGGCATATTAAAAATTTAGACCACAAAATTGCGAATTTTTCTTAAGGAATGATTAAAAATTGTATTAAAAATAAACCATCTGATAAATGATTTGTATCTTCATATATTGGATTAATATTTTTGAAATTGAAAAATTATTTACTTTTTTTTATCCTGAGTTTGATGCTCATTTCTTCTGGCCTTAGTCAGAATAGATTCAGCTTGATGAATACCGAATCTGATAAAATTAAATTTGAACTTATTGATAATTTAATGGTCTTACCGGTGTCAATAAATGGGGTTGAACTTTCATTTATATTAGATACAGGGGTGAGCCGACCCATACTATTTAATATTTTGAATTTTGCTGATAGTCTTCAGCTAAAAAATTATGAAACAACACCGTTGAGAGGTCTTGGAGCAGACGGTAGTATTAATGCTATAAGGTCTAAGAGCAATGTCGTTAAAGTAGGTAAAGCTTTGAATGTTAATCAGGAGATTTTTGTTGTTTTTGATAACTCCATTAACTTTACGCCTATTTTAGGAGTGCCAGTACATGGCATTATAGGGTTTGACCTATTAAAAGATTTTGTGGTTGAAATAAATTACAGAGCTAAATTTTTAAAACTTCACAATCCTGAAACTTATAAATACAAGCGTTGTAAAAAGTGCGAAACCTTAAATTTAAGTTTCAGCAATGGTAAACCTTATCTCGATGCCATTGGTTATTTTGATAATAAACCAAAAAAGTTGAAGTTGTTGATAGATACTGGCGGCAGTGATGATTTGTGGTTATTTGAAGATGATTCTCTCGGCATAAAGCCTTTACAGAATAAGTATTTTGACGATTACCTTGGTAGAGGCTTAAGTGGAAATGTTTATGGTAAAAGATCGAAAGTGGAAAAATTCAAAATAAACAAATTTGAATTTTCTATGGTAAATACTGCTTTCCCTGATTCTTCTGCTATTTTTTTGGCGCGTTCCTTTAAAGAGCGAAGTGGCAGTATTTCGGGTGGTTTATTAAGAAGGTTTAATTTAATTTTTGATTATCACAGAAATCAATTAACCTTAAAAAAGAATGCAAATTATAGCCTACCCTTCGAATACAACAAAAGTGGTATCGTAATAGAGCAACGAGGGATGCGTTTGGTAAGAGAAATAATTAAAGCACATGTTACTGATGTTTATGGCCGCAAAAATGAATCAGGAACTACCTTAATGTCGGCTACAACCTATGGTTACAATTTAAAACCTGCTTTTCAAATTGTTGAAATTAGAACAAACTCTGTGGCAGAGCAAGCCGGTTTAAAAATAGGGGATGTTGTAACTTCTATTAACGGAAAACCTACTCAATATTTGTCACTACAACAGGTTAATAAATTGTTTTACCTAAAGGCAGGAAGCACTGTTAAAATGGTGGTCGACAGAAATGACAAGGAAATGTCGTTTGAGTTTAAATTGAAGGATTTATTCCAATAAAAAAGCCCCCGAAACGAGGGCATTCATTTATTTGAAATTTTACTGTTCGATTAGGCTCTTGGCTTTTTTCTCAAGCGGATTATCTTTTGTGCTGTCAACTACTGTGCCTTTAATCTTTAATGAAACAGTTGGTGTTTCGGCATTTGAAATAACAGTGACTGTTTTTCTAATAGGGTTGACACGATTGGTATCGTATTTAACCTGAATTTCGCCGCCTTGCCCAGGCATAATTGGTTCTTTGGTCCATTTTGGCACGGTGCAACCACAGGTAGATTTTACATCAGTAATAATTAATGGCGCATCTCCAGTATTGGTAAACTCAAAGGTTCTTAAACCATCGGCTCCTTTTTCGATAGTTCCGTAATCAATGGTATCGGTTTTAAATTCAATTTTGGCTACTTTATTTTGAGCAAATAAGCCTACTGATAGTAAGCCAAAAAATAAAATTGTAGTTAATTTTTTCATTGTTTTTGGGTTTTTCTAAAGTTTAAAATTAATCTGTTTTTAGTTTCTAACAAAATAAAATAGACGTAATGCATAGTTTTACTTAAATACATTGCTTTAAAAAAGTTTAAACATGCAATTATTTCATTAAAAAATAAATATCAGTACTTTTGCCTTTACTATATCAAAAACAGTACCAAAGTATGGAAATTCCGTTACATTATGATGCAAAAAAGGTAGAGCGCAAATGGTACGACTACTGGATGAAAAACAATTATTTCAGTTCAAAACCAGATCATCGCACACCGTATACCATTGTAATTCCGCCACCAAATGTAACCGGTATTTTACACATGGGCCATATGTTAAACAACACCATTCAGGATGTATTAATAAGACGTGCGCGTTTGCACGGTAAAAATGCCTGCTGGGTGCCAGGAACCGATCATGCCTCTATTGCAACTGAGGCTAAAGTAGTAGCCAAATTAAAGGAACAAGGCATCGACAAAAATGACCTAACAAGAGAAGAATTTTTAAAACACGCCTGGGATTGGACACACGAATATGGTGGCGTCATCTTAGAACAACTTAAAAAATTGGGTTGTTCATGCGATTGGAATCGTACCAAGTTTACCATGGATGATGATATGAGTGCTGCAGTTATCAAGGTATTTGTTGATTTGTTTAATAAAGGTTTGATATATCGCGGATATCGTATGGTTAATTGGGATCCGGAGGCAAAAACAACACTATCCGATGAAGAGGTTGAATACGTAGATCAAGATGGTAAACTATATTATATAAGATATCAAATTGAAGGAAGTAATGAAACCCTTACCATTGCTACCACAAGGCCCGAAACAATTTTGGGCGATACCGCAATTTGTATCAACCCCAACGATGAACGTTTTTCCCATTTGAAGGGGAAAAAGGCTATTGTGCCTGTTTGTAACCGGGTAATTCCAATAATTGAGGATGACTATGTAGATATGGAGTTTGGAACAGGATGCCTAAAAGTAACACCGGCCCACGATGAAAATGATAAAGTTTTAGGTGAAAAACACCAGTTGGAAATCATCGATATTTTTAATGAAGATGCCACTCTTAATAGTTATGGTTTGCATTATCAGGGTAAAGATCGTTTTGTTGTAAGACCCGAAATTGTTGAAGAGTTAAGATCTATCGCTGCATTGGTGAAAGTTGAAAGCCATACCAATAGAGTCGGGATTTCAGAACGTACCAAGGCTATTATAGAACCGCGCTTGTCTGAGCAGTGGTTTCTTAAAATGGAAGACCTAGCCAAGCCCGCAATAAAGGCAGTTTTACAAGATGAAACTATTAGGTTGTTTCCAAAACGATTCAACAACACCTACAGGCATTGGATGGAAAATATTCGCGATTGGAATATTTCGCGTCAACTACTTTGGGGTCAGCAAATACCGGCTTACTATTACGGTGATGCCGAAGATGATTTTGTAGTGGCAGAAAGCCGTGAAGCAGCACTAGATCTTGCGCGCAAAAAATCAGGTAACAACCAAATAAATCTCGAAGATTTAAAACAAGATGCCGATGTTTTAGATACTTGGTTTTCCTCATGGTTATGGCCAATTTCTGTCTTTGATGGGATTAATAACCCAAACAATGAAGAAATTAATTACTACTATCCAACTAATGATTTGGTTACCGGACCAGATATTCTGTTTTTCTGGGTTGCAAGGATGATAGTAGCAGGATTTGAGTTTAAAAACGATATTCCATTTAAAAATGTTTACCTCACCGGTTTGGTAAGAGATAAACAGGGTAGAAAAATGTCTAAATCCCTAGGAAATAGTCCTGACGCCTTAAAACTTATTGAAAATTATGGCGCCGATGGTGTTAGGGTGGGATTATTGCTTAGTGCCGCCGCCGGTAACGATTTATTGTTTGATGAGTCTTTATGTAATCAGGGAAAAGGTTTTGCTAATAAAATATGGAATGCTTTCAGGCTGATAAAAGGCTGGGAAGTTGCAGAAATCGAACAGCCCGAATCATCTAAAATTGCTATTGAATGGTATTCAGCCCGTTTTCAAAGTGTTCTTGGAGAAATTGAAGATCACTACTCAAAATTTAGATTGAGTGATGCCTTAATGAGCGTTTACAAACTCATTTGGGACGATTTTTGTTCATGGTTATTAGAGACGATAAAACCCGGCTATGGAGACCCCATAGATCAAAAAACTTTTAATGAGGTACAACAATTATTTGAAGACAATTTAAAAATCCTTCATCCCTTTATGCCATTCTTAACTGAAGAAATTTGGCAGTTACTTCAAAATAGAAATACAAACCAAGCTTTAATAGTGGCATCTTATCCGGAGGTAATAGCATTTGACCATCTAATCATATCAGATTTCGAATTAATAAAACAAGTTGTTTCAGGTATTAGATCTATTAGAAAAGAAAAAAATATTCCTTTCAAAGACAGTATTGACCTGGCTGTTATTAATAACTTAAACATATCTGAAAATTACAACCCTGTTATACAAAAATTGGGTAATGTTTCAAATATAGAAAGTGTTGAATTGGCACCCGAAGGTGCATTAAGTTTCAGGGTTCAGAGTAATGAGTATTTCATTCCGGTGGCCGGAAAAGTAAATATTGAGGAAGAAATTGCCAAAATAAAAGCGGAATTAAGTTACACCGAAGGCTTCCTAAAGTCTGTTCAATCTAAACTGTTAAACGAACGCTTTGTAAATAATGCACCTCCAACAGTTATTGAAAACGAAAGGAACAAGGAGGCCGATGCGCTTGCTAAGATCGATACCCTTAGAGCTGCGCTTAAAAACTTGAACTGATAAGTTGCTGCTAGTACGTTAAATTTAGTAATAAAATATTGTTGAGTAAAGACTTCACAGACTTCAATCCCGAAGCTTCGGGACTGTGAGGTCTTTATTGGAATTGTTTTTATATTTAATATCCGATAATTGATTTTGTTTTAATTTGAAGTCTTAATTGAAAATTTGAGATGGAACTCTTTTTATATTTTGCATTAAAAATGTTTATGTAGTATATAAAAAACATAAATAAAACTATATTAATAATGGTTTTTAAATTTGCGCTAGTAAATCAAAAAACTATTATTTATGACAAGAATCACCGTAGCAAAAGGCGATGGCATTGGACCTGAAATTATGGATGCCACATTAATGATTTTAAAGGCCGCCGGAGCGCAATTAGAAATTGACGAAATAGAAGTAGGCGAAAAAGTATACTTAGCAGGTAATACCGCAGGTATATCAGACGAAGCCTGGGAAACTATTCGGAGAAATAAAATTTTTCTAAAAGCACCAATTACTACGCCTCAAGGCGGTGGCTACAAAAGTTTGAATGTAACCACAAGAAAAACTTTAGGCTTGTTTGCTAATGTTCGGCCATGTAAAAGTTTGCACCCCTTTATTGCTACCAAACATCCCGATATGGACTTGGTGATTGTAAGAGAAAACGAAGAAGATTTATATGCAGGTATTGAGCACCAGCAAACAGATGAGGTGGTTCAATGTTTAAAGTTAATTAGCCGCCCCGGTTGTGAAAAAATAGTTACGTACGCTTTTGAATACGCCCGTAAATATGGAAGGAAAAAAGTAACTTGTTTCACAAAAGATAATATTATGAAGCAAACAGATGGTTTGTTTCACAAGGTATTTGATGAGATCGCATCGCAGTATCCTGATATTGAAAACGAGCACTGGATTATAGACATAGGGGCCGCAAAAATGGCAGATACGCCCGAAGCTTTTGACGTTATTGTGATGCCAAACTTGTATGGCGATGTGTTATCAGACGTGGCTGCTCAAATTACTGGTTCGGTTGGTTTAGCTGGCTCTGCAAATATTGGTCATGACCATGCCATGTTTGAGGCTATTCACGGTTCTGCTCCGCGGCGTGCCGGACAAAATATGGCAAACCCATCTGGGTTATTACAAGGAGCCATTTTAATGTTGCAGCATATTGGCCAATCTGAAATTGCTGAAAAAGTACAAAATGCCTGGTTAAAAACTATGGAAGATGGCGTTCATACTTACGATATTTTTAAAGAAGGTGTGAGTACTCAAAAAGTTGGTACTAAAGAATTTGCTGAGGCTGTTATTGCTAATCTAGGACAAATACCAAAGACTCTTAAGAAGGTAGAACTTAAAAATTCGGGTGTTATTTCCATTCCAAGGCATGTGAGAAAACCAAAAGCCAAGAAAGAGTTGGTTGGAGTTGACGTTTTTGTGCACTGGGAAGGTACCAATCCTGATATAATAGCCGAAAAATTACAGAAAATGAATAATCAAACACTACAATTAAGCATGATAACCAATAGAGGCGTAAAAGTGTGGCCACAAGGATTTGAGGAAACCTTTTGTACAGATCATTGGCGATGCAGATTTAGTGTTGTAGATGGGAAAACGCCATCTAAAAGCGATATTATTGAGGTGTTGTCGAAGGCCGTAGAAGTTGATGTAGACACCATCAAAACCGAAAACTTATACATGTTTGATGGTGTTAGAGGTTACTCGTTAGGGCAAGGACAATAATTTGCGATCATTATGGATTATATTCTAACACAATTATATGTTGGTTTAGCGATTGTTGCAAATCTTATTTTGTTAAGAGTTTTGCAGCATCCTATAAAAAAGCCTAAGTTAAAATTTGCCGGTATTTTACTGTTATTGTTTTTACTGGCCTTAGGTTTGTTTATTTAATGGAATGAAACCATCGCCATTTAAATAAATGGTGGTGGTTTCTATTTTATTACCATTCATTAACTTTATTGGCGTCAAGCTTTATAAAAATAAAAATCATGATGGTAAAAGCCCAAAGCCCTGAGCCACCGTAACTAAATAACGGTAAGGGTATACCAATGGTTGGTATAAGTCCCATAACCATACCTATATTAATGGTGAAGTGAAAAAACAAAATTGAAGCCACACCATAACCATAAACCCGGCTAAATTGAGTTTTTTGTGATTCTGCTAAAAATAAAATCCTTACTATCAACAACACAAATACAATTACTACAAAGGCACTACCCAGAAATCCCCATTCTTCTCCTACGGTACTAAAAATATAATCGGTGTGTTGTTCAGGAACAAACTTGCCGGTTGTTCGCGTACCTTCCATAAAACCTTTGCCTTTTATTCCGCCACTGCTAATGGCTTTTTCAGATTCGTTTAAGTTATATAGGATGGTTTGACGCATTTCACGCAATTTTTCCGGGTCTTTTTCTAACCTTAACCAAAGTTCAATTCTGTCTTTTTGATGGGGTTTTAAAACAGTTTGGTAAACATATTTAACTGCAACAGACATAACCGAAATAAGCAAAAACACACTTATAAGTTGAATGATTTGTATTTTCTTCTTCCGAAGTAAAAAATAAATAGCCAGTATAATAGCTGCAAAAGTTCCTACGGTAATAAGTACGCCAAATTTAATTGATAATACAGCGATTAAAATTAAAACAATACCTATAATAAGATAGACCTGTTGTATTCCTTCTCTATAAAAAACAAAGAAAAATGACGCATATACTAACATGCTTCCGGTGTCGTTTTGCAATAGGATTAAAAGTGCAGGAATGGTAATGATTAATACGGATTTAATTTGATCTTTAATGGTCTTTAAGTCTGTTTCTAAGTCGCTTATGTATTTAGCAATGGCCAGGGCAGTTGCAAATTTGGCAAATTCTGCGGGTTGGATTGTAATACTGCCAATGCCATACCAAGACAAGGCGCCGTTTACTTCTTTACCAAAAATAAACAGTCCTACTAAAGACAATAAAGACACCAAATAAATAATGCTTGCAAAGCGTTCGTAAAATTTGGCTTCTATAGCCAATATAACTGCGATTAGACCGAAGGTTAAAAATATGTAAAGTAGTTGTTTGCCGTAAGGCTGATTTAGATCTAAATAACTAGTGATTTCGCCGGTTGTAGATGCCGATATAATATTGATCCATCCAAAAAACAGTAAAATTAAAAACAGTAAAATTGTTATCCAATCAAACTTAAAATGTCTCTTATGATCCGCTTGCACCATTATAAATCAATCACTTTTAAGGTAGTTTCGCGATTAATTTTAAAAGGTTGGCCAGAATAAGGTTTGGCATATTCATCTTCGAGAGAATGGGTTAAAATCCATTTTTCCATGTCTTTGCGAGTAATATCTCCTTTGATATATTTTTCTATCATTAAACTGGCAATTCTCCCTGCAAATCTGCTGCCCCAGTAACCGTTTTCTACAAATACGGCAATGGCAATGGTTGGATTGTCTTTTGGAGCAAAAGCAACAAAGATAGAGTGATCGGTAAGTTGTGTTTTTTTACCGTCTATGATGGCAAAATTTTCGGCAGTACCTGTTTTACCACAAATTTCTATTCCCGGAACTTGTAATGATTGCGCGGTACCTTTATTGTAAACATCAAACATTCCTTGAACAACCGGTTCAAAATGTTTGGCATCTATAGTTGTGTATTTTGGACTCTTAAAATTTTCATCGATTTCTTCGCCTTCAATAGATTTTATAATATGAGGTGTATAATAATAGCCTCTGTTACCAATGACAGCGACCATATTAGCCAATTGTATGGGTGTTGCTTCAACTTCACCTTGACC
The DNA here is from genome assembly GCF_006494535.1 of Paucihalobacter ruber. Taxonomy (GTDB): domain Bacteria; phylum Bacteroidota; class Bacteroidia; order Flavobacteriales; family Flavobacteriaceae; genus Paucihalobacter; species Paucihalobacter ruber. The sequence goes on along the minus strand of NZ_VHIQ01000001.1, from coordinate 385,317 downwards.
AATAGCGTTAGAAACCACATAGGTTGATCGCCATCTGCCTTTTCCATAACCACGGTCGTAAAAATCCCCATCGGGTATTCTACCTCGGCTCCCTACAGATAAATCATTATTCAGAAAACCGCCTAAGCCAAAACTTTTGTTGTGATTGGCCCAAATATTCATACCCTCTGCGGGATCCTTGTATTTATCAAGAATTTTTCTATATACATTTACAAAATAGGCATTACAAGATTGCGCTATCCCCGAATTCATGTTAACAGGAGAAGCGTGACTGTGGCAACCTGTTAAGCGCCTTCCGTTATAATAATAGCCCATGCTGCAACCAACAGTTTCACTTGTAGTAATAACGCCTTCTTGTAAACCAATGAGTGCATTCATTACTTTAAACGGTGAACCAGGTGCATACTGGGCTTGCAAGCCACGATCAAATAGCGGTTTTGCAATTGAATCTCTGTAAAGTTTAGTAAAATTAGCTGAACGTTCTCTACCAACCAATAAATTGGGATTGTATGTAGGCGAAGATATCATGGCTAAAATTTCACCTGATTTAGGATCTATAGCAACTATGCCACCACGTTTATGTTGCATGAGTTTTTCACCGTATTCCTGCAGTACAGCATCAATAGTTATTACGATATCTCTACCCGATTCGGGTAGGGTGTCAAAAACCCCATTTTTATAAGGTCCGATATCTCTGTTAAACCTGTCTTTTTGAATGAATTTAATACCTTTTTTTCCTCTTAAAATGTGCTCGTATGAAATTTCAACACCTTGTTTGCCTATTAAATCACCCATTTTGTAATAGTCATCTCTATCCATAATAGATTGATTAACTTCGCCAATATCGCCTAAAACATTAGCGCCAATTGAGGTTTCATAGGACCTGAGTGAGCGTTTTTGTATGTAAAAGCCTTCGTATTTTCTCAATTTTTCCTGGAGTGTTCCAAAATCTTCTTTTGATAACTGTGGTACAAAGACAGAAGGCAATCGCGGCGAATAATTTCTGGCACGGTTATAAATTTTAATAAAATCTTCTTTTGTAATATTGAGAAGATTACAAAATTCAACCGTGTCCAAAGGTTTCACTTCACGTGGAATCACCATTAAATCGTACGATGGTTGGTTCGCAACCAGTAATTTGCCATTTCTATCGTAAATATAACCGCGTTTTGGATAATCGTAAACTTTTCGTATGGCATTATCGTCGTAGATGTTATACTCGCTACTGTCGTATATCTGCAGGTAGAAGAGTCTCGCAATAAAAACGAAACCTACCAGAATTACAGATGTTAATAGCAATAATTTTCTCATTTTCGATTGGTGCTAAAAAGAATTTTGATGATTAAAATTACGACAATACTAAAAATTGAAGAAAATAAAGTTGATTTTAAAATTTCTAACCATAATTCTGAGTTGAAAAAGGCTAAAATAAAGACTACAAAATGATGTATAAAAACACCAATTGTAGTGTATATAAAAAAGTTACCTAAATCAATCTGATTGAATTTAATAGACTGATAGTCATATAACATTCCGAAGGAAAATTTTAATAAAGGGGGTCTTATATAAGCTAAAAAAACAGACGCAGCTGCATGAATACCTCCTGAATCTGAAAAGATATCTATTACAAAGCCCAAAAAGAAACTAATGAGCAGAAATAATACTCTGTTATTAGATGTAGGATATATCAAAATAAATAATATGTAAAGAAATGGATTGATATATCCTAAAAAATTTATGTGATTAAGCACCAATCCCTGAACGAGAACCAACAAAAGAAAAGATAATATTTTAACGGTTTGGTTGTTATTCATTTCAATTAATATCCAGAGATTTTATTTCTTCTGCTGCCTTGTTTTCAACAATATAAACGTGACCAATATTGGTCATATCATTAAATAATGTTACATCAATTGTATAGGTGTCGCCACCTTGATCAATTTTAAAGTTTGAAATAGCACCAATTAAAATACCTTGCGGAAATATTGTAGATTGTCCTCCTGTTACTATGGTGTCGCCAACTTTAATTTGAGCAAATTTTGATACGTCAACCATTTGAACCAATTCTGCCGATTTTCCATTCCATCTTAAGGAACCAATATGATTACTGTTTTTAAGTTGAGCGTTAATTCGGCTTTTGGTGTTTAAAACCGATTGTACTCTGGCGTACGATTTGCTGACATCATCAAGGATACCCAAAATACCTTGTGAGGTGAAGACACCAAAATCTTGTTTTAAACCTTCTTTTGATCCCTTATTTATGGTGATGTAATTATTTGGTAAGGCGTAACTGTTTTTATAAACCTTTGCGGTGTAAATATTATACATTCCTAATACTTCATCAATAGAATCTGAAACTACAATTTCTTGTTCAGGTAAGTTAGAGATGATTTGCCTTAAGCGTTCATTTTCTTCTAACAGCGCTTCATTTTGGCTACGTAAATTAAAATATTGCGTTACACCGTTTCGCCATTTAAATAAATTACCGGTAACAAAGTTGGTAGAATTAAAATATTTGCTTTGGTGATAACTATTATTTAGAATGGTAAGGGCAAGGCTAACGGCAAACAGCAAGATGAACATAAGAAATGTTTTATTTCTTAGTACAAAATTTACAATTTGTTGCATGCTAAGCTATTATTTTATAAGTATGCTCTTAAATTTGGCAAGGTTTTTAAGTGTAATTCCTGTACCTCTTACCACAGCCCGCAATGGATCTTCGGCAATGTAAACCGGTAAATCTGTTTTTTGAGACAGTCTTTTATCCAAGCCTCTTAACATTGAACCACCACCTGCCAGATATATACCGGTATTGTAAATGTCGGCCGCTAGTTCGGGAGGTGTTTGAGACAGTGTTTCCATTACAGAATCTTCAATTCTCAAAATAGATTTGTCTAAAGCTTTTGCAATTTCTCTATAAGAAATTTGAACCTGTTTTGGTTTACCGGTAAGTAAGTCTCTACCTTGAACGCTCATGTCTTCTGGAGGTAATTCTAAATCTTCGGTTGCTGCGCCAATTTGAATTTTAATCTTTTCGGCTGTTCTTTCACCCACATACAAATTGTGCTGTGTTCTCATGTAGTAAACAATGTCGTTTGTGAAAACGTCACCAGCAACTTTAACCGATTTGTCGCATACAATTCCACCCAGAGCAATAACAGCAATTTCTGTTGTTCCACCACCTATGTCAACAATCATATTCCCCTTAGGTTGCATAATATCAATGCCAATACCGATAGCCGCAGCCATGGGTTCGTGAATTAAATACACTTCTTTACCGTTAACTCGTTCACAAGATTCCTTTACAGCTCGCATTTCAACCTCAGTAATTCCTGATGGAATACAAACTACCATGCGTAGCGCAGGCGAAAACCATTTCTTTTTTAATGCCGGAATGTTTTTAATAAACATGCTAATCATTTCTTCCGAAGCAGCAAAATCGGCTATAACGCCATCTTTTAATGGGCGAATGGTTTTAATGTTTTCGTGCGTTTTGCCTTGCATCATATTGGCTTCTTGACCAACATGCGTAATTTTTCCTGTAACACGGTCTCGTGCAACAATAGAAGGTGCATCCACAACAACCTTGTCTTCGTGAATTATAAGTGTGTTGGCGGTACCAAGGTCTATGGCTATTTCTTCGGTGAAAAAATCAAAAAATCCCATGGGCTTTTAAAAATGAATTGAATGGTTAAGTTGTAAAACGGTTTAGTTGTAAAAGTAGTAAAATTAATGTTTAAAATGACGTATTCCGGTAAATACCATGCCAATATTATTTTTGTTGCAATAATCAATGCTCAAATCGTCTTTTATGGAACCACCGGGTTGGATTACTGCAGTAATTCCGGCGTGATCTGCAATCTCAACGCAGTCTGGAAACGGGAAAAACGCATCACTGGCCATAACGGCTCCTTTTAAATCAAAATTAAAGGATGTAGCTTTGTGTATAGCCTGATTCAAGGCATCAACGCGGCTTGTTTGGCCCGTACCACTGGCGCACAATTGCTTGTTTTTTGCTAAAACAATGGTGTTGGATTTGGTGTGTTTGCAGATTTTTGACGCAAAAATTAAATCTTCAATTTCGGTACTTGTCGGTTTTAAATTGGTAACATATTTAAGGCTTTCGGCATTGTCTGAAACCAAATCCTTATCCTGAACCAAATAGCCATTTAAACAGCTTCTAACACTGGTTTCAGGTAAATTAATATCTTTTTGAATCAATAAAATTCTATTCTTTTTTGACGTTAAAATTTCAGTAGCTTTATCTGAAAATCCGGGTGAGATAACCACTTCACAAAATAAATTATTGATAGCGCCGGCAGTTGGTTCGTCTATTGTTTTATTGGAAATGAGAATACCGCCAAATGCAGAAACCGGATCTCCTGCAAGGGCAGCGTCATAAGCTTCGATCAAAGTTGAACGCGTTGCTACGCCGCAGGCATTGTTATGCTTTAAAATGGCAAAAGTAGGTGCGTCGTTTTTAAACTCGTTCATCAGGTTGACGGCTGCATCTACGTCCAGTAAATTGTTGTAGCTTAATTCTTTTCCGTGAATTTTGGTAAATATGGCATCAAAATCTCCAAAGAAACTTCCTTTTTGATGTGGATTTTCACCGTATCGTAAGGTTTGACCTTTTGTTTCGCTTATTTTTAATGAATTATCTGAACTGTTTCCTTTTAGATAATTATAAATAGCAGTATCGTAATGAGAAGATACATTAAATGCCTTGGATGCAAATTTGGCTCTTTCTTCTTTGGTGATTTGGCCTTGATTATTCTTTAAAATTTCGGTAAGATCGCTGTAATCTTCAACTGAAGCAATACAGGTAACATCTTCGTAATTTTTAGCCGCAGCTCTGATGAGTGAAATACCACCAATATCAATTTTTTCAATAATATCCTGATGGTCTGCACCTGATGCCACTGTTTTTTCAAACGGATATAAATCTACAATTACCAAATCAATTTGAGGTATGTTATAAGTTTCTATTTCAGCAATATCACTATCAACATTTTGCCTGTTTAAGATACCTCCAAAAATTTTGGGATGTAATGTTTTTACGCGACCACCCAGAATAGAGGGATATGATGTTAAATCTTCAACAGCAACTACCTTATAACCTAAATTTTTAATGAAGGTTTCGGTACCACCTGTTGAATACATTGTGACATTTAGCTTATCTAAAATGGCTAATAACGGTTCTAATCCTTCTTTATTAAAGACCGATATTAAAGCCGAATTTATTTTTTTGGGATCACTCATGATGTGTTCTTGTGTTTTAAGTTGCAAAAGTACATATTATAACAAACAGAGTTTAATGAAATCTCGCACTTTATTCAATAATTTTGTAACAATCAATTGTTGAAAACGTCCTATTTTTAACCCGTTAAAAGTTTGGTGTATGATTATCTATTTAAGAGTGCTGGCAGAAAGTTTCTCTTTTGCAGTCAGTGCTCTGGTAAATAATAAGTTAAGAACGTTTTTATCTTTATTGGGCGTTACAGTTGGTATTTTTTCTATCATTGCTGTTTTGGCGGCGGTAGATTCTCTGGAGAGAAATATAAAAGAAGGACTTTCAGGATTAGATACCAATACCATGTATCTCACAAAATTTTCGTTTGGCCCAACAGATGTCCCAAGGTGGCAGCGAGATAATTTTCCTCAAACCGAATATAAAGATTTTGACTTTGTAAGACGAAATGTATCAGATATTGGAGCAATTGCTTTTGCAATTTTAGGTGGTTCTGAAACGGTACGCTACGGAGGTCAAACTTTAACAAATGTTGGTGTTACTGCCATAACAGACGGCGTCTATCAAATTGAAGATTTAAAAATTGCAGAAGGCAGATTTTATACCGAGGCCGAATCTGAAATTGGTGCGCCGGTTATTGTTTTGGGTCATTCGGTAGCCGAGAATTTATTTGAAAGTGAATATCCAATTGGAAAAGAAATTAGAGTTTACGGAAGAAAACTTCAGGTGATAGGTGTTTTGAAAAAATATGGTTCCGGACTTTTTGAATCACCCGATGACAAAGCCTATGTACCCGTAAATTTTGTTAGGCAATTTAAAACCGGAGGTGCTCAAGGACTACCGGGAGCCATCATTATAACACCTGCTAAAGATGTTGATATTAATGCCTTTGAAGCTAATTTGGTACAAAATATCCGCATTTTTAGGGGTTTAAAACCTGATGAGCCTGATAATTTTTTTATCAATAAAATTTCGGGATTTACCCAGTTTATTGATGGTATTATTGCTACCATGAATTTTATTGGATGGCTCATCTCCGGATTTTCTTTGCTGGTTGGTGGTTTTGGTATTGCCAATATTATGTTTGTGAGCGTTAAAGAACGCACCAATATTATTGGTATTCAAAAATCTCTTGGTGCAAAAAATAAGTTTATCTTACTTCAGTTTTTATTTGAAGCTGTTATTTTAGCACTGGTTGGTGGCCTTATAGGTTTATTTTTAGTTTGGATTGCCACATTAGTAGCGTCTCAATTCACCGGAGAATTTGAGTTTGTACTGTCCTTTGGAAATATGTTTTTAGGCTTTTTACTGTCTTCAGTAATTGGGCTTATTTCCGGAATTATTCCGGCAATCTCGGCGTCAAAATTAGATCCGGTGGAAGCTATCAGAACTGGTATTTAATCAGTAATTTATTTAGAAGCTATTGGAGAACTATACTCGATACTCATACTTTAATTAAAAAGTTTTGGTTTAAATAGTTGCTGTTCTTTAATACTTTTGCTACTTCCTTACATACAAATTCTAAAAAACGCTCATCGGCTTCCGTAAACGGATTTATGGTATTTGAATCTATGTCGATTTGTCCAATATTTTCGCCATTGATAAAAATCGGTACTACAATTTCGGCCTTCACGGTCATGCTACAGGCAATATAATTGTCTTGAGCCTTTACATCAGGTACTACAAAATTTTGATTGCTTACGGCCACTTGCCCGCAAATTCCTTTTCCAAATGGAATGATAGTATGGTCTGTAGGCTCGCCAACATATGGTCCCAATTTCAGTTCTTGTTTGTCGCCATTTCTAAAGTAAAATCCAACCCAATTGTAGTATTCAATTTTGTTTGAGAGTAATTGGCAAATTTGAAAAAGTTTATCAGATACTTCAATTTCGGATTGTTTACTAATTTGCTTTACTTGTTGCTTAAGACTTTGAAACATGGAGATGTGTTTTTTTGCAAAAGTATTTAATAGGTCGCTAGCTTAAATTTAAATTTGGCTAACTTTAACACATCAAAAATAGTACTGATATTTGAAAGATATTTTTAAAAAATATAAACTGGTCATAAAATTCATTGTTTCATTTGCAGTTGTTTATGGTTTGATGACCCTTTCTTATAAGTTTTATCTCGATTTAAGCGATGGTTCTAAATATTACCCTGATTATGTCACTAATCTTGTTGCAAAGCAAAGTAAGTTGTTAATTAATGGGTTAGGCTATAAGGCTGAAATTGCTCCACATGAGATGGAACCTTCAATGAAACTTATAATCAACAACAAATTTGTGGCACGTGTGGTAGAGGGTTGTAATTCGGTAAGTGTGATTATTCTATTTCTGTCTTTCGTTATGGCCTTTTCGGCCTCAGTTAAGAGTACCTTTTTGTTTGGTTTGGCGGGCAGTGTGTTAATATATGCAATTAACTTATTTAGAATAGCCGTTTTAAGTATAGGTTTATATCGTTATCCGTGGCGAAGCGATTTGTTGCATACAGTTGTATTTCCTTTAATTATTTACGGACTGGTTTTTGTGCTATGGATGCTATGGGTTTATTATTATTCTAAACAACAAAAATCTTATGTTAAATCCGCTTAGAATAGTTTTAATCTTAATGCTCTTCGGATTGTTAGTCCTGGTAAGGGTTTTTGAGCATGAATTATTTTATGATCCGTACCTGCTTTTTTTTCAAAATGACTATTTGTATATGGATTTTCCCCGAAGAGAAACCTTTAAGTTAATCATGTTTACAACACTTAGATATGTTATTAATAGTAGCATTTCAATTGGTGTTATCTACTTGTTTTTTAAAGATAGGGGTGTGGTACATTTTTCATTCCTCATCTATGTGTTGGCATTTTTAATTTTTTTGATGCCTTTTTTATACTTTGTAATTAACCCAAGACAAGAAGATTACTATTTGTTTTTTAATATCAGACGTTTTTTGATTCAACCCATACTTCTTTTAATCTTGCTGCCGGCTTTTTACTATCAAAAACTTAAAACCAAATAGTTAAGCTTTTTCTAAAAAATACGTTGTATTAAAAAATTACCTATATTTGCATGTTATGACTCCTGTTTTTCAGAAAATAATGAGCCCATTAATGGCGCTTTTAGTGCTGTTTTCCACGATGTCTTTTACTGTGGATATGCACTATTGTGGTGGGCATTTGGTGGATAAGGCCATGTTTTCTGAAGTCAAAAAATGCGGGATGGAAAAGGATTCCAAAACCACTGGTGATACCTTTAAAAAAGCAAGTTGTTGTGAAGACATCACTATCACAGTGGAAGGTCAGAAAGAGTTAAAGGTTTCTTTTGATAAACACGAATTGCAAGCCCTACAGTTTGCCTTACTCTTTAGTTACTCATACTTCAATCTTTTTGAGCCGCTTTCTGAAAAGCATATTCCCTTTGACGACTATTCGCCGCCTCGAATCACATTAGATCGAATTGTTCTTAACGAAACATACTTAATCTGATTTTAAATTTTAGTCTGCCTACTTTACTAGGCTTATTGTAGGTTTTTTAAAACCATGCAATTGTTTGTTACTAAAATTCAAATTCAATTTTTATGTTTTCAAAACTCATAAAATACTTTTTACACAACCGACTGGTTACAGTTATCTTGCTGCTGTTCTTTATAGGATGGGGCATGGTTACCGCTCCTTTTGACTGGAATACAGGCTTTCTTCCCAGTGATCCTGTTGCAGTTGATGCCATTCCTGATATAGGTGAGAACCAACAAATCGTTTTTACTGAATGGCCCGGAAGGTCGCCTCAGGATATTGAAGACCAGATTACCTATCCGCTTACCTCTTCATTGTTGGGAATTTCAGGGGTTAAGTCCATTCGAAGTACATCTATGTTTGGCTTCTCCAGTATCTACATCATCTTTGAAGAAGGGGTGGAGTTTTACTGGTCGCGCAGCCGTGTGCTGGAAAAACTTAGTTCGCTACCTGCTGGTTTGTTGCCGGATGATGCACAGCCCACCCTAGGCCCTGATGCTACAGCACTTGGACAGGTGTTTTGGTACACCCTTGAAGGTCGCGACCGGGATGGCAATGTCACCGGTGGATGGGATCTTCACGAAGTGCGAAAAGTACAGGACTACTATGTAAAACTCGGTTTAAGTGCAGCAGAAGGTGTTTCAGAAGTGGCATCCATAGGAGGTTTTGTACAGGAATATCAAATTGATGTCAACCCTGATGCCCTCAGGGCTTACAACCTCGGTATTGATATGGTGATGATGGCGGTAAGAAACTCCAACCGTGATGCCGGCGCCAAAACTTTAGAGATTAACAAGGTGGAATACCTGGTGCGAGGTTTGGGATACATCAAATCCATCGAAGACATTGAAAATACCGTTGTTTCACAAACGGACAACAAACCGGTTTTAATTAAAGATTTAGGAAAAGTTGCCCTGGGTCCTGCTGAGCGCCGTGGTGTGCTTGACAAGGGTGGCGCTGAGGTTGTTGGTGGCGTAGTGGTGGCGCGTTATGGATCCAATCCGTTACAGGTCATTGAAAATACAAAGCTAAAAATAGCGGCGATGGCTTCAGGGATGCCTGAAAAAGTGTTGGCTGACGGAACGATTAGTAAATTAACCGTCGTTCCTTTTTATGACCGCACCCAGCTGATCAATGAAACGATTTCCACCTTGGAACACGCGCTCTCTCACGAAATCCTCATTAGTATTATTGTGATTATTGTGCTGGTTCTCAATTTGAGGGCTTCGCTACTGATTTCAAGTTTGCTGCCCATAGCGGTTTTAATGACCTTTATAGTGATGCGGTATTTTGGGGTGGATGCCAATGTGGTGGCGCTTTCAGGTATTGCTATTGCCATTGGTGTCATGGTCGACGTCGGGATTGTGTTTGTCGAAAATACGGTTCGGCATCTCGAGCTCCCTGAAAATCTTGAAGCGCGTGGCAAAAAATTATTGAATGTCATCTATAAAGCAACCATCGAAGTGGCGCCTGCAGTGACCACCGCCCTGGCAACCACAGTGGTGAGTTTTCTGCCTGTGTTCTTTATGGAAAATGCCGAAGGAAAACTGTTTAGGCCACTGGCATTTACCAAAACCTTTGCTCTTGTGGCATCTTTTATTGTGGGGATTGTTATTTTACCGATGCTTTCTTATTACGCCTTCAACTTTAAAGTGAAAAAAGAAAAATGGAAACAATTTTCTAACGTGTTGTTGATTGTCTTGGGTATTGCCTTGTGGTTGTATTTCAGTTTTTGGTTGCCCTTGGCACTAACAGCAATAGGAATTTTAAAAATACTTGAAACCAAAAAACCGGAAGTCTTAGGGAAAAATACTTCCCGAATCATTCTTGGGTTAATTCTCGCAGTTACAATTTTGTTTTTAACCCAAGAATGGTTGCCCCTTGGGTATCGCAATTCGCTGGTATCTAACTACATTTTTGTATTGGTATTGCTAGCGTTTATATTGATCATCCTTTTCAGTGTAGTAAAATACTACAGCCATATACTCGCTTGGTGCCTCGAAAACAAAGGAAAGTTTTTACTTCTTCCCCTGGTGACTATTTTATTTGGAGCAATGATCTGGATTGGTTTCCCTAAACTATTTGGATTTGCTGCCACTGGTTTTGACAAGGTCGGGGTCAATATCCGAGCAACAGCCGCGTGGTCAACCATGGCACATACGTTTCCGGGGGTGGGTAAAGAGTTTATGCCTTCACTAGATGAAGGAAGCTTTTTACTCATGCCAACGGCGATGCCTCACGCAGGTATGGAAGCTACAAAAGACATCCTTCAGAAGCTCGATATTGCTGTTACTTCGATACCCGAAGTGGAAATAGCCGTCGGTAAGCTTGGTCGCATTGAAAGCGCACTCGACCCGGCACCCATATCGATGTATGAAAACGTCATCAATTACAAACCGGAATATGCTTTAGATGCTAACAGTAAACCGCTAAAGTTTAAAACAGACAAGGAGAAAAGGTTTGTATTGAAATCGGGTGATACACTTTCTAATGAGGAGGTATTGAACAATGGATTTTCAAATTCCTATTTAATCGAAGATAAAGACGGAGCATATTTCAGAAACTGGCGGGAGCACATAAATAGTCCTGATGATATTTGGAATGAAATTGTAAAAGTAACACGCTTGCCAGGAGTGACTTCAGCACCTAAATTACAACCCATTGAAACGCGTCTGGTGATGCTACAAACAGGAATGCGGGCACCTATGGGCATTAAAGTGTTTGGCCCGGACCTGCAAACTATCGAAGATTTTGGCTCCCAATTGGAAGCCTTGCTCAAGGAAGTTCCTTCAGTAAAAACCGAAGCCGTTTTTGCAGACAGGATAGTGGGCAAACCCTATCTTGAAATAGACATCAACCGTCCGGCGATTGCCCGTTATGGTCTGAGTATTGAAGAGGTGCAAAGCACAATTGAAACCGCTGTGGGAGGGATGGAAATCACAACCACAGTAGAAGGAAGAGAACGATTCCCCGTGCGAGTGCGTTACCCAAGGGAACTGCGCGATGATCCCGAAAACCTGAAAAATATATTAGTGCCCACAGGAAATGGAGCTCAAATCCCTCTAGGCGAACTAGCAGAAATCAACTATGTGCGTGGACCGCAAATGATTAAGAGTGAAGACACCTTCTTGGTAGGCTATGTATTATTTGACAAAAAAGCCGATTATGCTGAGGTGAATGTGGTTGAAGATGCACAAAAATACATCGCCAGTAAAATTGATTCAGGCGAATTAATAGTGCCGGCAGGCGTGAGCTACACCTTTTCCGGAAATTATGAAAATCAGGTGCGTGCTATGGAGCGTTTGGCCGTTGTGATCCCTATCAGTTTGATTATTATTTTCCTTTTGCTGTATTTTCAGTTCAAAACCATTATTGCTTCATCCATCCACTTTTCGGGTGTATTTGTGGCGTTTGCCGGTGGTTTTATAATGATTTGGTTTTACAGTCAAGGTTGGTTTATGAACTTTTCAATTGCCGATATGAATATGCGCAACCTCTTTCAAATGGGCACTATCAACCTGAGTGTAGCGGTATGGGTTGGGTTTATCGCCCTCTTTGGAATTGCTACAGATGATGGGGTCTTGATGGGGACATACATCCATCAGGTATTTGAAAAAAACAATCCGCAAACCGTAAAAGCGGTGCGAGATTCTGTGATGGAAGCCGGTTTAAAACGAGTGCGACCAGCAATGATGACCACAGCGGTAACCATAATTGCACTTTTACCGGTATTGACCTCCACAGGAAAAGGTTCAGACATTATGGTGCCTATGGCCATTCCCATTGTGGGTGGTATGGTCATTCAGATTATGACCATTTTTGTAGTGCCGGTATTACAGGCTTCTTGGAGAGAATCTGTTGTCAAACATAATGAAACCATTGAATAAGATGAAAGCAACGTTTAAATATATAATTTTAGTGGTGTTCGTGCTAAGTATTGGAAATCAGTTCGTGTATTCACAAACCTTAGAAGATTACCTTAAAGAAGCAGCCGAAAACAACCCGGAGCTAAAATCCAGTTATGCAGGCTTTGAAGCCGCTTTAGAAAAAGCGCCGCAGGTAGCGAGTTTGCCAGACCCAAGCCTAAGTGTAAGTGCCTTTGGACGTATGATAGAAACCCGTCTTGGAGCTCAGGAAGCTAGGTTTTCATTGGTGCAAATGTTCCCGTGGTTTGGTACGCTGAAAGCGCAAGAAGATGCCGTAATAGCTGCTGCTCAGACACGGTTTTATCAATATATTAATCAACGTAGTTTGTTATTTGTTCAGGTGAAATCCCGTTATGCTGAACTGTATGCGCTGGAAAGAATTATGGCGCTGAAAGAAGAAAATTTAGCCATACTCGAAAACTATCGCGAACTGGCCTTAAGTGGTTTCAGAAGTGGCAATGCACCTATGGTGAATGTGGTAAAAGTAGATATGGAACGCGAAGCGTTAATCACCGAAATCGAGTTGTTGAAAGACAAAAAGAAACCAATGGAAGTTCAATTCAACCTGCTTTTAAATCGGGAGAAAAGTTTAAGTGTTCCCATTCTGGATTCGCTAAATCTGGAACAAAACCTTTCTGTAATGAAAGAACCGAAAAATGAGCCTCTATTTGAAAAACATCCCACTTTGGTGGCATTAGAAAGTGAAAAGTTGGCTTTAGACAGTCGTATTACCGCCATTGAAAAAGATGGTTTACCAAAATTTGGTGTAGGAATAGATTATTCAATTATTTCTAAACGTACCGATGCCAATCCGGAAAATAACGGGCAAGATGCCATTATGCCGATGGTTTCGGTAACGCTTCCCATTTTTCGAAAAAAATACAGAGCAGCAAAAAAGGAAGTGGAATTTATGCAAGTGGAAGTAGCGGCAAGACGAAAAGCACAACAAAACAATTTGGAAAGCAGCTTTCAATTAACACGCTATGAGCTGAATCAGGCAGAAAAACTGTTAAAACTTTATAAAAGTCAACTTGAGCGTATCAATCAAGCTACGCGTTTGTATGTTGCCGGTTTTGCGAACAATACGGCCGACTTTGAAGAAATATTAACAATGAACCAACAAAAAATACTAATACAAACCCAACAGTTGGAAGCCTTGAAAAATGGCTTTATAGCTCAGGCACAACTGGAATACTTAGGTTATAAAACAGAGTAATTATGAAATGCCCATTAACAAAATGGTAAACCAACCGAAAATGATTTTGTGGGCATTGCATCTGACCTTAAAAAAACAATAAATATTAACAGATGAAAACAAAAACTAAAAATAGAATACAAGCAATTGCCATTCTGGCACTGGGGTTATTCCTAGGCTGGTTGATTTTTGGCGTAAGTGGTACCACCGAAAATGAGCATAACCATCAAGAACTTGCCGGAGAGACCATTTGGACCTGCTCGATGCATCCGCAAATTCAGCAGTCAGAATCGGGTGCTTGCCCGCTTTGTGGAATGGATCTCATTCCTTTGGAAGAAGACCAAGGAGGAGATCCTACGGTCTTCGTAATGAGCGAAAATGCCCTGCGTCTGGCGAATGTGAGCACAATGATTGTAGGAACCGACAATGCAGAACGCACCATTCGTTTAAACGGAAAAGTGCAGGTAGACGAGCGCAATTCCTATTCTCAAACCACTCATATTCAAGGAAGAATTGAACAACTGCGCATCAATTTTACAGGGGAAAAAGTTTCCCGAGGACAAACCCTTGCACAAATCTATTCGCCGGAAATGGTCACTGCCCAACAAGAGTTGTTACAGGCATACGTCATTCGTAACTCACAACCCGAACTTTTTGAAGCGGCCAAAACCAAATTGCGTAACTGGAAAATTAGCAATGCACAGATTGATCAAATCATTGCCAATCAAAAACCGTTAGATCGTTTTACCATTCAAGCCGATGTAAATGGGGTAGTTACCAAAAAGAATGTAGAATTGGGCGATTATGTAGAACGCGGAATGTCACTCTATGAAATAGCCGATTTAAGTAAACTCTGGGTATTGTTTGATGTATATGAAAGTCAGATGAACTGGGTGAATGAAGGGAGTAAGATTACTTTTACGGTGAATTCGCTCCCCGGGGAAACCTTTGAAGGAACCATTTCTTTTATAGACCCCTTAATGAACGCACAAACACGCGTCGCAACGGCACGCGTTGAAGTCAACAACAAAGACGGAAAGTTAAAGCCTGAAATGTTCGTGTCGGGAACGGTACAAGCAGCATCCAGACAAACCGTTGAAAGCGAGATGATCCTGCCCAAATCGGCTATTTTATGGACTGGAAAACGCGCCATCGTGTATGTAAAAGAGGGTAATGGATTTGCCTTGCGGGAAGTGAATTTGGGGTCTGCATTGGGCGAAAATTACATCGTGAAAAGTGGTTTGTCTGAAGGTGAGGAAGTGGTGGTTAATGGCGCATTTACCATAGATGCAGCGGTGCAACTTTCCGGAAGACCCAGTATGATGAGTCCGCAAGGTGGGCGTGTTAATACAGAACACAATCACGGAGATTCCGATTTAGAAAAGGTGCCAAATATTTCGGAAAAAGTAAAACTTACGAACGATGCAAAAATAGCACTGCAGCCCCTTTTTAAAAATTACTTCTCTCTGAAAGAACATTTGGCTGAAGATAATTTTGAAAATGCTCTGATATCAGGAAAGAACCTCAAGGATGCTTTGGGCAAAGTCAACATGAAGTATTTTGAAGGAAAGTCTAACGATGTTTGGATGGCTTTCGATAAACAAATGAAAACAGCCTTAGAGTCGGCAAACGATCAGAAGAAGATTGAAGGTTTTCGTTCACAATTTCAAACAATTTCAGATGTACTCATTCAGTTTATCGAACAAACAGGTCCGTATGATGATGTAATTTATGTACAGCACTGCCCAATGGCAAACAATAATCAGGGAGCCGACTGGCTAAGCCTTTCAAAAGAGATAAAAAATCCGTATTTTGGAAGTGTGATGCTTCGTTGTGGTGAAGTGACTGATAGTATACAATAAAATTTTAAAACAAAAACAATGAACAAGTATCTAAAATTTGCCTTGATGATGGCTACCTCCTTTGTGATTATGTATGCCGTAATGTTCTTGAATGTAGCCAGTAGCGACCATTTGATGCTCAGTACCATGCGCGCTTACATGACGCTTCTGATGATCGCACCTATGGCAGTAGTAATGCTGTTATATATGTGGGGTATGTACAAAAACAAAAAATTCAACGTTTTTATTTTAGTGGTTTCAGTGATTGGATTTGGAGTAGTGTTTTCCATGATGCGCAATCAAACCGGGATATCGGATGTGCAGTACATGAAGGCGATGATACCGCACCATTCTTCAGCAATTTTAACAAGTGAAAATGCCAATTTAAAAGACCCGGAAACCAAAAAACTGGCAGAAGATATCATTGAACTACAAAAAGAAGAAATCGCTTTGATGAAAGCATACTTAAAGCGAATAGAAGAGAATAATTAAATTTGAAAGCAATTAATAACCCTTTAATTTAAAACCATGAAAAAAGTAATGTTAAGTATCGCCGTTGTAGCGATGATAGGAATGACTTCCTGCAAAAACCAAACAGAAGAAAAACAAGAAAACACAGAAGTGACTGAAGAATTGAAAGAAATAGCCATGGCCGAAACCACCTTTGGCGTGCGAGGCAACTGCGGAATGTGCAAAAAAACCATTGAAAAAGCTGCCGCCAATGTGGATGGAGTCATCAAAGCTGACTGGAGTATCGACTTGAAAAAAATTAATGTGGCTTATGACGATTCCAAAACCGATGAAATGACCATTCACAAGGCCATTGCAGCATCGGGTTATGATACTGATCAAGTGGCTGGAAGCAAAGAAGCTTACAAAGAATTGCCCAACTGCTGCCAATATGACCACGAAATGGAAATGAGTCTTACCGAGCCAATTGAAGGCCAAGGCAGTAACCATCATGAAGTAGAATAAACACCCAAGCCCACTCCTAATTAGAGTGGGTTTTTCAATCAAAACAATCAAAACAATCAAAATTTAAAAAAATGAAACATGACTATCATATATCAGGAATGACCTGCGAAGGCTGTGCAGCAACAGTAAAAAATGAACTCGAAAGTGTATCTGGAGTCACCAACGTGGAAGTTCGTTTAAAAGATAATGCTGCAACGGTCACAATGAATCAGCATATAGAGACAGACATACTGCAAAATGCCTTGTCTAAGAAGTATCAGCTTTCAGAAAAGTCATCTAATAATGTTTTTTCCTCTGCGACATTAACTGAGCCTGAAAAATCTAAGCTTCAACAATTAACCCCTTTATTTCTTATTTTAGTATACATTACAGCGGCTTCCATTTTGTTGAATTACAAAGAGTGGAATCTCGGCGAAGCGATGTTTGACTTCATGGGCTTGTTTTATATTGTTTTCAGCTTTTTTAAAATGTTGGATTTAAAAGGCTTTCCCGAATCATTTAAAATGTACGATCCTTTGGCGAAAATAATTCCGGCCTATGGTTGGGTGTATCCATTTATTGAAACGGCTTTAGGTATTATGTTCTTAATGCGAATTGAATTGGATATTGCCCTAATAACCACCATCATTGTATTGGGTATTACCACCATTGGTGTTACAAAAACCTTGTTAGATAAAAAATCAATTCAATGCGCTTGTTTAGGTACAGCATTGAAATTACCAATGACCCAGGCCACCTTTATTGAAAATGCGATCATGCTGGTCATGGCATTTTGGATGCTTTTTAAATAACTATGATACCATTTAACAGCATATTACTCGGATTTTATCCAACGCCTTTGACTATGTTAACGTCATTAACAAGACATTTGGCCGGTCCTGAAATATATATCAAAAGAGACGATCTCACAGGCCTGGCTTTTGGCGGCAATAAAACAAGAAAGTTGGAATTTTTATTAGGAGATGCAAAGTCTAAAAATTGTGATACCATAATAACCGCAGGTGCACAACAATCAAATCATTGTCGGCAAACGGCTGCTGCTTCGGCATTGTTGGGAATGGAATGTCACTTGGTTTTGGGCGGAGAAGAACCGAGTGATTTTAATGGCAACTTATTATTAGATAAATTGTTTGGAGCGCACCTTCATTATTGCGGTAATCTTAGAAAAGGAGAGAAAATCCCTGAAATTGTTGAACAACTTAAATCCAATGGAAAAACACCTTACATTATTCCTTATGGTGGTTCTAACAGTATTGGAACTTTGGGTTTTGTTGGGGCAGTTGAAGAGCTTAAGATTCAAATGAAAGACAAGTCTTTGCAATTTAGTCATATTATATTTGCTTCTAGTTCCGGTGGTACACATGCAGGCCTAATGGTTGGTAAAGCGCTTTATAATATAGATACCGAAATTTTAGGAATCGGTATAGACAAAGATGAGATAGAAGGTATGACACTTGAAAAATTTATTGTAAAGTTGGCCAATACAACCGCTCGAAAACTCAATTTAGAAATGAAGTTCCATAAAAATGACATTTATTTAAATAACAATTATTTAGGTGAAGGCTACGGAATAGTAGGCGAAGCTGAAAAAGAAGCTATTGATTTACTCGCTCGTTCTGAAGGCATTTTACTCGATCCCGTTTACACGGCAAAGGCGATGGCCGGTTTAATTGATTTGATAAGAAAACAACAATTTGACAAGAAAGATAAGGTGTTGTTTTGGCACACAGGAGGCACACCGGCGTTATTTCCGTGTGCATCTAAATTGGTTTAGATATTAACACTTTAAACAGAATATTAGAATCAATAATGAATACTTTTTGGCTCCATGTTTTAAATTATTTCTTTTTCGGTTTTCATACAGTATTGATTGTTTTTAACCTTTTTGGCTGGTTGTATCCCAAAACCCGAAAGTTGCATTTGTACAGTTTGTTAATTACCTTGTTTTCGTGGGGTGTATTGGGGATATGGTATGGCTTTGGTTATTGCTTTTTAACCGATTGGCATTATCAGGTGTTGCGTGAATTAGGTGAAACAGGAATGCCAAATAGTTATATTGCTTTTTTAATTGAAAAACTTACAGGCTGGTTGCCCGAGGCGAGACTTGTTAATACAATTATTATAGTACTTACTGTAATGGCTTTTATTGGCTCGGTATGGGTTAATTTTTTTAGAAAAAGAAAGTGATACTAACACGTGTATTTATTTATAAATTGAAATTTCAGATTAAAAAAAACCCTTTCAGAGGTTTAAACTCTGAAAGGGTTTGATAATTTATTGAAAAAGTTTCAATTTCTCTTACATCATTCCCGGCATACCGCCGCCCATTCCGCCTGGCATGGCCGGTGCATCTTCTTTAATATCTACCAAAGCACATTCTGTAGTAAGAATCATACCGGCAACCGAAGCCGCATTTTCTAAAGCTACACGTGTTACTTTTTTAGGATCGATAATACCGGCTTGGTGCATGTCAACATATACATCGTTTTTGGCATCGTAGCCAAAATCTTTTTTCCCTTCTAGTACTTTATTGATAACCACAGAGCCTTCGCCACCTGCGTTTTCAACGATTGTTCTTAAAGGTGCTTCAATGGCTTTGTTCACAATTTGAACACCGGTAGTTTCATCTAAATTAGCGGTAGTTAATTTTTCGAGTACTTTTTTCGCGCGTACCAAAGCAACACCACCACCGGCAACAATACCTTCTTCAACAGCAGCTCTGGTTGCATGAAGTGCATCGTCAACACGGTCTTTCTTTTCTTTCATTTCAACTTCAGAAGCAGCACCGATATAAAGTACAGCAACACCACCGGCTAATTTAGCCAAACGTTCTTGTAGTTTTTCCTTATCGTAATCAGAAGTGGTAGTTTCAATTTGAGTTTTAATTTGATTCACCCTTGCTTTGATATCGGTAGCTTTACCAGACCCATTTACAATAGTTGTGTTATCTTTATCAATGGTAACAGTTTCAGCAGTACCTAACATATCTAAGGTAGCATTTTCAAGAGTAAATCCACGATCTTCAGAAATAACAGTGCCGCCGGTTAAGATGGCAATGTCTTCTAACATCGCTTTGCGTCTATCGCCAAAACCGGGTGCTTTTACAGCCGCGATTTTTAGACCACCACGTAATTTGTTAACCACTAAAGTTGCTAAGGCTTGTCCTTCAACATCTTCAGCAATAATTAATAAGGGTCTTCCAGATTGCGCAACCGGTTCTAGGATTGGAAGAATTTCTTGAAGATTAGAAATTTTCTTGTCTATTAATAAAATGTATGGATTGTTTAATTCGGCAACCATTTTATCTGCATCGGTTACAAAGTAAGGTGATAGGTAACCTCTATCAAATTGCATACCTTCAACAATATCAACATAGGTGTCTGTTCCTTTTGCTTCTTCCACAGTAATCACACCTTCTTTTCCAACTTTTTGAAATGCTTGAGCAATGAGTTCGCCTATAGTATCATCGTTATTGGCAGAAATAGAGGCAATTTGCTTTATTTTATCGGTAGAATTACCAACTTTTTTGGCTTGTTTTTCTAATTCTTCAACAATAGCTTGGACTGCCTTGTCAATACCGCGTTTTAAATCCATTGGATTGGCACCGGCGGCTACATTCTTTAAACCTTCTTTTACGATGGCTTGTGCTAAAACGGTAGCGGTTGTAGTACCATCACCCGCTAAATCGTTGGTTTTTGAAGCTACTTCTTTTACCATTTGTGCACCCATATTTTCAAGTGCATCTTCTAATTCTATTTCTTTTGCAACCGTTACGCCATCTTTAGTAACTTGTGGCGCGCCAAACGATTTGCTGATAATTACATTACGACCTTTTGGTCCTAAGGTTACTTTAACTGCATTTGCCAATGCGTCAACGCCGCGTTTTAAACCATCGCGTGCATCAATATCGAATTTTATGTCTTTTGCCATAATTTTTATTTTTTTGTACCCGCGGAAGCGGGTATCTCGTTAATAAATTGTTTTGCTTTTTTATTGAATTAGATGAATATCTAAGCTGAAATTTAAATTAGTCTTGTCTAATCTGAGATTCCTGTTTACGCAGGAATAATTGCTAAAATATCGCTCTCACGCATCATCAGGTAATCTTTACCTTCTAATTTTAGTTCGGTGCCTGAGTATTTGCCATACAATACGGTATCTCCAACTTTAACGGTTAAAGGTTCGTCTTTTTTACCGCTGCCAATGGCAATAACTTTCCCTTTTTGTGGTTTTTCTTTTGCGTTGTCAGGAATGATGATTCCTGAAGCTGTTGTGGTTTCAGCTTCCATTGGTTCTACAAGAACTCTGTCTGCTAAAGGTTTAATTTTTAAAGCCATATTTTGTTATTTTAATTTAAATGGTTAAACATTTGTTCGGTTTGCTAAGTAGCTAATAATATGCCATTGTTCTATTACTGACAAAGTTTCACGACGAAGTTTTTTGGTTTGAAAAAAATGTCAGTTTCCCGGAAAATGAAATAAAAAAAGTCAACCGATGTGGTTGACTTCCCTATGATATTTTGATAATCTTAATTGTTCTCCTCAGCGCTGTTATCCTGAGTGTTTTGCGTTTCAGGAACTGAAACAGGTGCCGGTGCGGTTGTAGTTTGATCGTCTCTTAACACTTTTGATTCTACATTTCCACCAAGTCCAGGTACGGCAAAGTTTGAAGCTAGAATTAACACCAATAATAAGGTTGCTAAAGTCCAGGTACTCTTATCTAAAAAATCGCCTGTTTTCTTTACGCCACCTAATTGTTGTGTTCCACCACCGCCAAACGATGATGACAAACCTCCACCTTTAGGATTTTGAACCATGATTACAACCACTAACAAAAATGCTACGGCTACTATTAAAATTAAAAATACTGTAAATGTTCCCATTATATATTATTTTTTTCTTGTAATTCTTTTATTCTTTTAATTTGGTCTGCAAAGAAACCACTTTTTTCCGGATATTTCAAACTTAAAATTTTATAAGATTGCAGGGCTTTATCGTAATTTTTTTGCTCTAAATAAACGCGGGCTAAAGTTTCGGTCATCAAGCCATCATATGTATTGGTTGTACTAATACTTAACGATTTAATTGGCGCATCTTTTGAAGCTTCTATTTTTGGATTACTACTCAAAAATTTATCAATAATTGGCAGTTTTTCGTCAAGCGGGGCTTTACCTTCAAGTTCATTTTTAGCTAGAGGACTATTGTCTCTTTCAATTGGTTTTATTCCTGTTAATTTGAGCCATTCTGAGAACGAATGCTTTTCGTTTTTGTCAAAGTCTAGTGGTTTACCTAAGTCTAAATTAGTTTCAGTGGATGTTTCATTTGAAGAAATCTGGGTGTTAATTGTGTTGTCTTCTGATGAATCTTGAAGTTTTGTTTCGAATAAATCGGGATCAATCGTCGGTTCAGAAGCTTTGATGTGTTGCTTAAGTGCATCATCTATGGTCACACTATTATTCACAGAAATATCTTGAACATCAAAAACAGCAATATTTTTAATGTGCTCTGAGTTTCGCTTGATAGTTTCTGAAATTTCGTTTTGATTAAAGACTTCCGAAGTAATAAAATCAAAAAGCACACTTCGGTCTGTTGTATAGGCCGCTGTAGTTTTTAATTGTTGATTGTATTTAAAACTTTGTTTATTTTTAAGTCCTTTTAAATAAAGTGCGCGGGCGGCTTGCATATAAGGATAGGCTTTTACAACAGCTTCTATTTCATTGGTATAATCGCCATCAATTTTTTCGGGTTGTTGTAATAAATATGTAAAGGTTTCGAGCTGCATGCTTTACCAGTTTGCTAATGAGGCATTAAAAATATCCTGTGTAATCCGCTCAAAAATTTCGGCAAGTGCGGTATCTTTTTGTGCACCGATAAGCTGATCTTGACCTTCGTAATCAAAGAAAAAGGAAAAGCGCTGTTCAAAATTGGCCTCTTCTTTGGTGTTGTTAAAAAATCTCACATTTACCGTCATGGTAAGTCGGTTTTGAGCGGCGGTATCGTTGGCTGTAGCCGTAGTAGGGGAGATGCGATATTCTACAATTTCACCTTCGTAAATTAAATCACCCCCTGAATTTACTAAACTTAGCTTGGTTTGATTTTGTATTAAATCTTGAAGCGCATTTGTGAATTCTATATCTAATCCGGGCTCAATTAATGGTGCGTTATTTTGAAAAAAGTTCACCTGAAAGGTCTTAGCAGTTCCGGTATCTGCACCGGTGAAGGAATAGAATCCACAGCTAGTCAAGGCGGCTGTTAAAATAAGAATAAGGCTGTACTTTAATATTTTCATATAATGGTTTAATCGGTAAAACGCAGGTTTTACAAATCGTATTGTTTAATTTTACGGTAAAGGGTTCTTTCGCTGATACCGAGCTCGTCTGCCGCTAACTTTCGTTTTCCTTTGTGTTTTTCCAACGATTTTTTAATAAGTTCTAGTTCTTTGTCTTGTAAAGATAAGGTTTCTTCTTCTTCAATTTCTTCGGCAAAGTCAAAACTATCTTTTGTGTTGTCAATGATTTCCTGATTATAAAGATTGCGAGGTTCTATTGCCAGCACATTGTCTTCTTCTTCTTCTTCTTCAATTTCGGCTTCGTAGTCGAGATCTTTTTCACCACCGTATATTTTTTGGATGAGTCCTTCATTCTTTTTTTGAACTTCGGTAGCATTGCCCGATTTCATTAACTCCATCGTTAATTTCTTCAAGTCGTTCAAATCACTCTTCATGTCAAACAATACCTTGTATAAAATCTCACGTTCGTTACTGAAATCGCTGTCACTTTTGGTTTTATTGACCACAGCCGGTAAATAATTATCGCTTGAAGGTAAATATCCGCGAAGGGTAGCCGCCGAAACCGTTCGATCGTGTTCCAAAACCGATAATTGTTCCGCTATATTACGCAATTGTCTGATATTACCGTTCCATCTGTATTTTTGTAATATTAGGGTTGCTTCATCTTCAAGTTTGATGGAAGGCATTTTATATTTAATGGCAAAATCGCTTGCAAATTTTCTAAAGAGTAAGTGAATATCTTCTTTCCGCTCTCTTAGCGGAGGCAGAGAAATTTCTACAGTGCTTAAGCGGTAATACAAATCTTCTCTAAACTTTTCTTTTTTGATGGCCTCAAACATGTTAAGGTTGGTGGCGGCTACAATGCGCACATTGGTTTTTTGAACCTGACTGGAGCCAACTTTTAAAAACTCACCATTTTCTAATACACGTAATAATCTTACTTGTGTGGTAAGTGGTAATTCTCCTACTTCATCAAGAAAAATAGTACCACCGTCGGCTTCTTCAAAATAACCGCTGCGGGTTTGCGTAGCTCCGGTAAAGGCTCCTTTTTCATGGCCAAACAATTCGCTGTCTATGGTGCCTTCGGGTATGGCGCCGCAGTTAACGGCTATGTATTTGTTGTGCTTGCGGTGAGATAATTGGTGAATAATTTTAGGAATACTTTCTTTACCAACACCACTTTCACCGGTAACCAATACCGAAATATCTGTAGGTGCCACCTGTATGGCTTTTTCAATGGCTCGATTTAATTTGGGATCGTTGCCAATAATGCCAAAACGTTGCTTTACGGCTTGCGTTGATTCCATAATTTATATATGCATTTTAGAATGGCCAACGGCTTCGCCAATAAGGGTTGCGCTGGTGCAATTGGTTATTTTTACATTAACAAAATCGCCCGGTTTGTATTGTTCCTTCGGAAAAACCACAACAGTATTTTGACTGTTACGGCCGGACCAATGGGCCTCAGATTTTTTAGAAGATTTTTCAATGAGTACTTCTTCAATTTTACCAACGTGCTGCTGTGTTCTATATAAGCTGTGTTTTTGCTGAAGCTGAATGATTTCGTTAAGTCGTCGTTTTTTAACTTCTTCAGAAACATCATCTATCATTTTTCTACCGGCAAGCGTTCCAGGTCGTTCAGAATAAGCAAACATAAAACCGAAATCGTATTTTACATATTCCATTAAACTCAAAGTATCCTGGTGATCTTCATCGGTTTCGGTTGGGAAACCGGCTATCATGTCCTGGCTGATGCCACAATCGGGGATGAGTTTTTTAATATTGTCAATCAATTCAAAATATTCTTCTCGTGTATGCTGACGGTTCATTTCCTGTAAAATACGATTGCTTCCGCTTTGAACCGGCAAGTGAATGTAGTTACAAATATTATGGTGTTGCGCCATGGTTTCAATAACATCCATGGTCATGTCCTGAGGGTTAGAGGTTGAAAATCTAAATCTCATATTTGGAAATTTAGTAGCGCATAAATCTAGTAATTGTGCAAAATCGACCGCTGTAGCTTTTTGGATTTCAGAAGCTTTTTCGAAATCTTTTTTAAGTCCGCCACCATACCACAGGTAACTGTCTACGTTTTGCCCCAGTAAGGTAACTTCTTTAAATCCGTTGTCCCAAAGCTGAGCAATTTCGTCAACAATGCTTTTTGGGTCGCGACTGCGTTCACGGCCTCTTGTAAATGGCACCACACAAAAGGTACACATATTATCGCAACCACGTGTAATTGAAACAAAAGCGGTTACGCCGTTAGAGTTGAGTCTTACCGGTGAAATATCGCCGTAAGTTTCGTCTTTTGATAGAATTACATTAACCGCATTTCTGCCTTCATCAACCTCTTCTAAGAGATTTGGAAGATCTTTATAAGCATCGGGACCAACAACAAGGTCAATCATTTTTTCTTCTTCGAGAAATTTACTTTTTAACCTTTCGGCCATGCAACCCAACACGCCAATTTTCATGTTGGGATTTATTTTTTTAACGGCGTTGTATTTTTCAAGGCGTTTTCTAACGGTTTGTTCGGCCTTATCTCTAATTGAACAGGTGTTTACCAATACCAAATCGGCTTCTTCTAACAGGTTGGTGGTGTTATAACCCTGTTCTGAAAGTATGGAAGCCACAATTTCGCTATCGCTAAAATTCATCTGGCAACCGTAGCTTTCTATATAAAGTTTTCGGGTGTTTTCCTTTTTTCCTTCTAGAATAAGTTGTTCACCTTGTTTTTGTTCGTCTATAATCTTTTCCATACATATCTCCCACGAAGGCAAGAGTCTCAAATTTATAGTTATAGTTAATCTTGTAAATGAAGTGCAAAGATACATTTTTAGGATGTATTGTGACAAATTGGCAGAATATTTTTGTGATGCTTGTATGATTTAGCTAGCAAATTTTTTAAAGAAACTATTAATTGCGTCACTCCACGAACTGAATTAAGGTTAATTCAGTCAGTCTTATGACAGCATTTATATTAATTGAAGGTGAAATTTAGCCCAATCAGAAGTATAGTGAAGATAGTGTAGATGTTGTTTTTGTCTCAATAACAATGTTTTAAACTGTTATGTTCGCCCCAAATTAGGTTTGTATTTTATTTTTCATATACCTTTGTAACCTTAAAATAGAGCACATGCCAAAAAATCTAGTTATAGTTGAGTCGCCTGCAAAAGCCAAAACCATTGAAAAATTTTTAGGAAAAGACTACACAGTTGCTTCCAGTTTTGGTCACATAGCAGATTTGCCTTCAAAAGAACTGGGCGTAAATGTAGACAAAGATTTTAAGCCCAAATATTTGGTATCAAAAGACAAGAGAGACGTCGTTAAAAAATTGAAAGAATTGGCGGCAAAAGCAGATATGGTATGGCTGGCAAGTGATGAAGACCGCGAAGGAGAAGCTATTGCCTGGCATTTGGCTGAGAACTTAAATTTAGATAAAAACAAGACGAAGCGAATTGTTTTCCATGAAATCACAAAATCGGCCATAGAGAAAGCCATAGCCAACCCAAGAGATATAGATTATCATTTGGTTGATGCCCAACAAGCCCGAAGAGTTTTAGACCGAATTGTTGGTTATGAGTTGTCGCCTGTTCTATGGCGAAAAGTTAAAGGTGGTTTATCGGCCGGTCGGGTGCAATCGGTAGCAGTGAGGCTCATTGTAGAACGCGAAAGAGAAATACAAGAATTTACACCAACGGCTACATTTAAAATAGATGCCGAATTCACTAACGAAGCCAATCAGGTATTTAAAGCAAAACTCAATTCAACTTTCGATACCAAAGATGCAGCCAATAAATTTTTGCAACAAAATGCCAATGCGGCATTTAAGGTTGAGAGTTTAGATAAAAAACCTGCCAAGAAAGCGCCGGCACCACCATTCACCACCTCTACCTTACAGCAGGAAGCTGCTAGAAAATTAGGGTTTTCGGTAAGTAGAACCATGGTTACCGCCCAGCGTTTGTACGAAGCCGGTTTAATTACTTATATGAGAACTGATAGCGTAAACCTTTCAGATGAGGCGCGCAAAGCTGCAGCTACCGAAATTGATAAAAGTTACGGTGCCAAATACTCCAAAACACGCAATTTCCAAAGTAAAACAAAAGGAGCGCAAGAGGCACACGAGGCTATTAGACCGACAAATTTTGCACAACACAGCATTAATTTAGAACGCGATCAGTCTAAATTGTATGAATTGATTTGGAAACGCGCTATAGCATCTCAAATGGCCGAGGCCGAATTGGAGCGCACCAATGTTAAGATAAAAGCCTCTACGCACAACGACTTTTTTACGGCAAATGGTGAGGTGATTACTTTTGACGGATTTTTAAAAGTGTATTTTGAAGGTACAGACGATGAAGATTTAGAACAAGAAGGCATGCTTCCGGCCTTAAAAGTGAATGAAAATTTAGCCAATAATTATATTACGGCCACGCAACGTTACACGAGACCACCATATCGTTATACAGAAGCTTCTTTGGTTAAAAAGCTTGAAGAACTTGGTATTGGGCGTCCGTCAACCTACGCGCCAACTATTTCAACCATTATCAACCGTAACTATGTTGAAAAAGGAAATGTTGATGGTGAAGACCGAAAGTACACGCAATGTATTTTGACCGCAGGTAAGGTTTCAGAAAAAGTGTTGACTGAAAAAGTAGGTTCAGATAAAGGAAAACTGGTGCCTACAGACATTGGTATGATAGTAACCGATTTCTTGGTCAACCATTTTGAAAGTATTTTAGACTACAACTTCACCGCCAAAGTAGAAGAAGATTTTGACGATATAGCTGAAGGAAAAGAAGATTGGACTAAGATGATGCGTACGTTTTACGACAAGTTTCATCCCAACGTGGTTGATGTAGAGAAAAATGCCGAACGCGAATCGGGTGAACGCATTTTAGGAACCGATCCAAAAACCGGTCGTCAGGTGAGTGTTAGATTGGGTAAATTTGGTCCCATGGTACAAATTGGCACAGCCGAAGAAGATGAAAAACCATTATTCGCTAGTTTATCGCCCGACCAGCAACTCAACTCCATTACATTTGAAGAAGCTATGGATCTTTTCAAGCTGCCAAAGCAATTGGGTAATTATAAAGGAGAAGAAGTTGAGGTGAATAACGGGAGGTTTGGTCCGTATGTGAGATACGGCAAAAAATTTGTCTCCCTGCCACCCGGAGTAGATGCCTTAAGTGTTGAAATGGACGACGCGATAAATCTTATCAAAGAAAAAGAGGAAGCCGATGCACCAATTTATACTTATAAAGGTAAACCCGTTACCAAAGGAAAAGGCAGGTTTGGTCCGTTTATAAAATGGAATAATGTGTTTATAAACGTCAGTAAAAAATACAATTGGGACTACTTGAGTTTTGAGGATGTTCAAAATTTAATAGAAGATAAGCTTCAAAAAGAAAAAGATAAAATTGTCCAACACTGGGAAGCCGAAGGCATTACTATTGAAAAGGCGCGTTGGGGAAGACACAATGTTATTAAGGGCAAAACAAAAGTAGAGCTGGATAAATCTGTAGACGTTTCAAAGCTAACTCTTGAAAAAGCCAAAGCTCTTATAGAAAGTAAAGCACCAAAGAAAAAAGCTGCTACCTCTAAATCAACTGCTAAAAAGAAATAAAAACACAAAATTTTGTATAACTTTGGAAACTACATTAAAAGTTTCCTTCATAATTATATGAATTTTGATTTTTTATCTCCTGTATCCGAATTTGTTTTAGCACAAAACGAACTCAACTCTAAGCAATCTTTTGGAAAAAAATGCAGACTTCACACCAAACGAGAAGGTATTCCAGATTTAGAAGGTGTTAAACTTGCGATTATTGGTGTTTGCGAAAACAGAAATGACGTTAATTATTTAAACGAAACCATCAAATTCGATGCTTTTAGAGCATCTTTATATCAGCTTTATCCGGGAAACTGGCATTTACAAACTGCCGATTTGGGAGACATCAAACAAGGTGAAACAGTTGAAGACACTTATTTCGCACTAAAAACCGTTATTAATATCCTAATAGAAAAAACTATTATCCCAATTGTTATAGGTGGGAGTCAGGATTTGTTATATCCTATTTATAGAGCGTTTGATAACGTAGTTCCTATGGTCAATTTGGTTAATGTTGATACCCATTTTGATTTGGGCGACTCTAATTTGCCAATTAATAATAGTAGTTATCTAGGTAAAATAATTCTCGATCAACCTTACAATTTATTTAATTATAGTGTTCTTGGTTATCAAACTTATTTCAATTCGCAGGAAGAAATAGATTTAATGGAAAAACTCTATTTCGATGCTTATCGTTTAGGAGAAATAACATCCAACCTTCAGTTAGTTGAACCCGTAATGAGAGACGCCAGTATTGTAGGAATAGATCTCAAATCCATAAAAGCTTCAGAAATTGGAATTAAGCAACACCATTCACCAAATGGTTTTGACGGTCAGCAAATTTGTGCCATTTCAAGGTATGCCGGAATTAGTAATAAAGTAAGAGCTTTTGGAATATTCGAATATAAATCTGAAAATCTCTTAACCGGTATGTTCATGGCGCAAGCCGTTTGGTACTTCATTGAAGGTGTTAACTGCCGTGTGAAAGACGACGATTTTTCAAATAACAATTACTTTCAAAAGTATAATGTTTTGGTCGAGGATGATGAACTTATATTTTATAAGAGTATAAAGACCGGCAGGTGGTGGATTGAAATCCCATTTCTTCCTGATATTAATAATAAATTGAAAAAGCACACGTTATTACCTTGCATGCATCAGGATTATGTGAATGCAACCCACGGAAACATCCCTGAAAGATGGTATAAAGCATATAAAAAGAACAGTCTCTAAACATGCAATTTAACTTTTCTCAGCATGAATTTCATCGATAAAATGCACTATTTTTAAGATGAAATGCAAAAAAAATAGAAAAAAAGTTGTGTAATTGAAAATATATAGATATGTTTACACCCTCTTAATGAGATACAACTAATTTAACCTCGAGTTTATTATGAATATGAAAAAGCTTGTCTTACTTATTACGGTAGCCGCCTTTATAACCGGATGTAACTCCGGAGACCGCGGCCAATTAGTAGGCGTTAAAGGAAAAAGATGGCATCCTGAAAAACCATATGGGATGACCCTTGTACCTGGTGGCGCTTTTATCATGGGTAAATCAGACGATGATTTAGCCGGTGTTAACGATGCACCAACAAAGACGGTAACTGTTAGAGCCTTTTACATGGACGAAACAGAAATAACCAACAGCGAATACAGGCAATTCGTTGAATGGGTTAGAGATTCCACTATTAGAAGAAAGTTAGCAATTATAGCTGACGATTACGGTTTAACACCAGGAAATGGTGATACCGGGGAATATGCATTTTTAGATGCCGATCCAGACAATATGAATGTCTATGAAAAGTATATGTATGATAATTACTATTCTTTCTCAGTGGATTATGAAGGCAGAAAAATCAATAAAAATGCTAAATTAATTTTCAAAACAGACGATTACCCTGATGAGTATTACGCAGAGGTTATGGATTCTATGTATTTACCTATTGAAGAATCATATAATGGCGTGCGCACTTGGAACGTTAAGCAGTTCAAGTTTAGATATACCAATATGGATATAGAAGCTGCTGCGAAGAATAAAAACTTAAAACGTTCTGATTTTATTACTCAGGAAGATGTAGAGATTTATCCTGATACAACAGTTTGGATTCGCGATTTTGCTTATTCTTACAACGAACCAATGCATAACGACTATTTCTGGCATGAAGCTTATGGCGATTACCCGGTAGTTGGTGTAAGTTGGAAACAAGCCAACGCTTTCTGTCAGTGGAGAACATTGTATCACAGTGGCTATAGAAAAAGTAAAGGTAAGCACCCTGTAAATAAGTATAGATTACCTTCGGAAGCTGAATGGGAATACGCAGCACGTGGTGGACTCCAGGGGGCAACTTTCCCATGGGGTGGTCCATATGCTAAAAATGACCGTGGTTGTTTTATGGCTAACTTTAAACCTCTGCGTGGAGACTACGCTGCAGATCAGGCGCTGTATACGGTTGAGGCGAAATCTTACGACCCCAATGATTTCAATCTATACAACATGGCCGGTAATGTTTCTGAATGGGTAAATGCCTCTTACGATCCCAATTCTTACGAGTACTTCTCTACCATTAATCCGAGTGTTAACGACAAGGAAAATAACCGCAAGGTGGTTCGTGGTGGCTCTTGGAAGGATGTAGCTTACTTTTTACAGGTGAGCACCAGAGATTATGAATATGCAGATTCAGCAAGAAGCTACATTGGTTTTAGAACGGTTCAAGACTATATGGGAACTGAAATAACCAAAAATGCAGCAACCAATTAAGAGATTTATAAACAAAAATAAATTTAACTAAACAACTAATTATTAACCTACTTAAGTTTTATAACTTAACATTAAAAACTAAAATTATGGCACAAAAAGGTAAAATGACTTTAACTAACATGGTCTACGGCTTAGGAGCAGCAATTGTAATTGTTGGTGCTTTGTTTAAAATTCAACACTGGCCTTTTGGTTCAGAGATTCTAACCATTGGTATGATCGTAGAAGCATTGGTATTTACATACTCTGCTTTCGAAAAACAACAATCAGATTTAGATTGGTCCTTGGTTTACCCCGAATTAGCAGGAGGAGAGACTTCTGCTAGAAAGAAAAAAGAAGAACCTCAGGATGCAGAGGGTTTATTATCTAAAAAATTAGATAATCTATTAAAAGAGGCTAAAATAGACAGCGAATTGCTATCTAGCCTTGGTGAAGGTATCAAAAATTTCGAAGATGCTGCCCGCAGTTTAAGCCCCACAGCCGATTCAATGGCAGCTACCAAAAAATACGGCGAGGAGTTATCTTTAGCCGCAGCTCAAATGGAATCATTAAACAGCTTGTATAAAGTGCAATTAGAAAGTGTTAATCGCCAAGCAACTGTTAACGAAGAAGCTATTGAAAATGCTGCAAAGCTAAAAGAACAAATGAAATCGTTAGCATCTAACTTGTCTTCACTTAACGGTGTATACGGTGGCATGCTATCTGCAATGAGTACTAAAAACTAATTAGTTAATGCTAATTAATAATTAACAATTAACTAAAACTATTTAGACATGGCAGGAGGAAAATTATCTGCAAGGCAGAAAATGATTAACTTAATGTATCTGGTCTTCATCGCAATGATGGCTATGAACATGAGTAAAGAGGTATTGTCTGCATTCGGTTTAATGGATGCTAAATTCAAAGATGCCAATGAAATGGCTGAGGTTACCAATACCAATTTATTAGACGGACTGAAACAGAAGGCCGATGAAAAGCCCAACGAGTTTAAATCTGCTTTTGAGAAGGCAGAGCAAATAAGTAAAGTTTCAGAAGACTTTTTTAAATACATTGAAAAAGTAAAAAAACAAGGTATTATAGCAGAAGGTAAATATGAAATTGATCCAAAAACAGGGATGTATCCTTTTGAATCAATGGATAAAACTGATATTCTTGATGAACTTTGGTTTACCGGTGATAGATTAACCAAACAAGGAGAGTTAAGTGGTGAAGCTTTTATGGCCGCTGTAAACAAATACAAGCAAGACATCAAAAATATTATTGGTGATGACGTAAAGTATATTCGCGCTCTTGAAACTCTTGAAAAACGTTTTAATACAGAGGACGTTGTAGATAACGAAGGCACCAAAAAAATGTGGTTAGATTATCATTTCAAAGGTTTTCCTGCTATAGCATCATATACCAAGCTTACAGCTATGCAAAATGATGTGAAGGCCACAGAAACTAATATGTATAACGTGTTTTTAGGGAACACTTTAGATGAAGCGGTCTCACTTAAAAACTATGAAGCTATTGTTATTGCTGATAAATCGGCCTTCTTTGCCGGTGAAAAATTTCAAGGCAAAGTAGTATTAGGTAAATATGCTAACGTTACTCCAACCAAACTTGTAGTAAACAACAGAGAAATAAATTTAACGAATGCTATTGATGAAAACGGTGCAGCCAGATTAGATTTTACTGTTGGTAACGTAGGTGAACACGAAATTGAAGGTGAATTTACATTCCTTGAAGATGGTAAAGAATTACCAATTTCAATCAAAGGTAATTATGTGGTGGTACCAAGACCTAACTCTGCTACTATTTCAGCTGATAAGATGAATGTAGTTTATCGTGGTGTTGTTAACCCAATGACCATCTCTTTTGCAGGTGTGCCTGATAATAAAGTAAACGCTACAGCTCCAGGTTTAAGAAAAGTGGGTGACGGTAAATACGAAATGATGCCAGGCGCAGGTGGTGATGTTACAATAAATGTAACCGCTACTCTTGATGATGGTTCACCGGTGAACGACAGAAAAACCTACAGAATTAAAGATATTCCAAAACCAACAGGATCTTTAATTGGAAAGTCTGGCGTTATGAAATTACCAAGACGTAATGTTGAAATTGGTACTATTGATGCTAAATTAGAAGACTTTGATTTTGATTTACCAATTCAGGTTACTTCATTTAGTGTTAAAGTTCCCGGACAGCCAACCGTTAACGTGAATGGTACTAAACTTAATGATGCTGCTAAGTCTGCCTTAGGTCGCGCCAGAAGAGGTGACGCCGTTCAAATCTTAAATATCCAAGCCAAAATAATTGGTAATGATAGTTACAGGTTAAAGGAAGTTGCACCAATTATTATTGAATTAACAGACTAATTGTTCTAAACTAATATAATAAAACACCAAGTCATGAACTTAAATAAAATCTTAACCGGAATTTTTTGTTGTGCTGCTGCAATTTCTTACAGCCAAGCCAACTTGCTAAATGCTAAAATTCCAGAGGAAATTGGTTTAAAAACTGAAGCACAGTTACTTCTGGATAATGATGAGCCTCTAGAATATGGATATGTTGACGACCGAGACATTTTATTTTCTAAGATGGTTTGGGAGAAAATTGTATTAGACGAAAGAGTTAATTTTCCGTTGCTGTATCCAATTGAAACCAATTTAGGCGATGATCGAAAGCCTTTATTCGAAGTGCTTTATAATGCCATTCAAACTGGAGACATTCCTCAGGTTTACGCCGATTCTTACTTTAGAGAAACGCGAAGTCTGAAAGAAATTGAAACGGCAATGAGTTATTCAGCAATTACTGATGAGGGTATAAATTATCTCAACTCAAACAGCATTTCTGATTTCCAATTGGAAGAAGATCCGTCGTTATTGCCTGAAGAATACATGATTGTTGAGCGTATAACCCCTGCTGATATCACAGAATATCTAATAAAAGGATTATGGTACTTCGACAAGCGTCAGGCCGAGATGAAATATCGCTTATTAGCTGTTGCACCGACAGCTCCTGAAGCCCAATTTAAAAATTCAGATAATCCTGAAAACAGAAAACCAATTCCGTTATTTTGGGTATTTTATCCTGAGGCAAGAGACGTATTACATACTGCTAAAGCATTTAACAATAAAAATAGCGCAATGCCTATTTCTTTCGACCATTTGTTAAATTCAAGACGTTTTAATGCCTACATGTATAAGGAAGAAAACGTGCAAGGCGATAGAGAAGTGAGCGAATATGTAACAGATAATGCACTAATGCAGTTGTTGGAGTCTGAGCGTATCAAAGAAAAAATAAGAAACTTTGAACAAGACATGTGGTCTTATTAAGACTACTATTTTTCATAATAAATAAATTTTGATCAAACGTCTGCCATCCGGCAGACGTTTTTTTGTATTATGTTATAGCTATCACTTATTTTTGCTTAATGAAATTAGACTATCTTGTTGTCGGTTGCGGCCTTGCAGGAATTGCATTTTGTGAGTTGCTGAGAAAACAAAACAAAAGCTTTGCCGTGTTTAATGATCAGTCACAACAATCGTCTATTGTGGCGGCCGGGTTATATAATCCTGTTACACTAAAACGATTTACTGAAGTTTGGGAAGCACAGGTACAACTGGATTTGGCCATACCTCACTACGCAGAATTGGAACAACTTTTAAAGGTTAAAATCGATTATAAACTACCAATTTTAAGACGTTTTACTTCAATTGAAGAACAAAACAACTGGTTTAACGCCAGCGATAATCCTGCTTTAAAACCATTTCTTTCAGAAATTATTATAAAAGAAAATATCCCGGGTATTGATGCTCCGTTCGGATTTGGTGAGGTTCTATATGGTGGTCGTGTAGATACTGATGTGTTGATTGATAAATACTTAAGATTTCTTAAAAAAAACAATCTTTTAATAGATGAACGTTTCAACTATCATAACTTGGTTGTTCATCAGAAGAACTTAAATTACAATAATCTTCAATCCAAATATATTGTCTTCGCTGAAGGCTTTGGTGTTAAACAAAATCCGTTTTTTAAAAACATTCCTTTAAACGGAACCAAAGGTGAAGTGTTAGAAGTTGAAATTCCAGATTTAGACATAGAAGTCGCGGTTAAGTCTTCGGTATTTTTACTTCCGTTAGGTAACCAAAGATATTATGTAGGTGCCACCTATAACTGGCACGATAAGACAAACTTGCCTACTGATGACGGTAAGGAGGAACTCATAAAAAAACTCAAGCAGTTTGTGAAGCTGCCATTTGAAGTTGTTAACCATCGGGCAGGCGTCAGGCCAACTACAGTAGATAGACGACCGCTGGTTGGTGCACACTCAGACTACAAAAATATATTTGTTTTAAATGGTTTGGGTACACGTGGCGTTATGATAGCGCCTTATATAGCCAAAGCACTTTTTGAATTTATTGAAAACGGTAAACCTTTACCGGATGAAATAAATATTAATCGTTTTTAGGTTTAGAATCATTTTTTGAGTCGGCTAAATTAGGGTCGTAACTCATAAATAAGTTTATCCATATATTTCTGGACAATCTCATAATGACAGGCATAAAAACCACCAAGGTACCAACAATGGCCCAAAAGGCAGTTGTTAAACTGGTGCCGATAAATACGTAACTAATAATAAATGCGGCAACGGCAAAAGCCACGCCAACACCATAACTTACGTACATAGAACCGTAAAAAAATGAAGGTTCTAACCTATATCGTGTGTTGCAATGAGAACAGCGTTCGTGTATTTTAAGTGTGTCGACCAAATTATAGGCATTCGGATTAATGTACATAGATTCTTGATGGCATTTAGGGCAAGCGCCAAAAAGTATGCTGTAGAGTTTACTTCCTTTTTTTATCATTTTAAAAACAGTAGTTTTGCAATTCTTTTTTGAGAGGCAAAGTTAATTTTAAAAAAAGAATTTCTAGGTAACATTTGTAACACTATGCTTAACATCCACAATTTGTCCATATCATTTCAAGGTGAATATCTCTTTGAAGAAATTACTTTTAAATTATCGGCCGGTGATTGCGTGGGTCTTATAGGGAAAAATGGTGCAGGCAAATCTACCATGCTTCGCATACTCTCAAAAGAACAACAGCCCGATACAGGTCAAATAGCAGCCGATAAAGACTTAAAAATTGGCTTTTTAAAACAAGACATTGATTTTGATTTGGGCCGCACAGTTTTAGAAGAAGCTTATCAGGCGTTTACCGAAATTAAAATTATTGAATCAAAACTCGATGAGATAAACCACCAACTGGCCGAACGTACCGATTACGAAAGCGATGCCTACCATCAATTAATGATAGACGTTAACGATTTTCAACATCAGTACGAAATTTTAGGCGGTTATAACTATCAAGGCGAAACCGAAAAAGTGCTGATGGGTTTAGGTTTTAAACGCGAAGATTTTAACAAAATTACCGATACCTTTTCCGGTGGATGGCGCATGCGTATCGAATTGGCCAAGCTCTTACTTCAAAACAACGATTTGTTACTGCTAGATGAGCCCACAAACCATTTGGATATTGAATCGATCATATGGTTAGAAGGCTTTTTAAAAAATTATACCGGAGCTGTAGTGATTGTATCTCACGACAAGATGTTTTTAGACAATGTAACCAACAGAACCATTGAAATTTCATTAGGCAGAATTTACGATTACAACAAACCTTACTCCAAGTTTTTGGAACTTAGAAACGAATTAAAAACTCAGCAATTAGCCGCTCAAAAAAATCAGGAGAAGCAAATTCAACAAACCGAAAAACTAATAGATAAGTTTAGAGCCAAGGCCAGCAAGGCTTCAATGGCACAATCACTCATTAAAAAACTGGACAAAATTGAGCGTATAGAGGTTGATGAGGATGATAACAGTGTTATGACTCTAAATTTCCCGGTATCAATAACACCGGGAAAAGTGGTGATTGAAGCAAAAAACATTTCAAAAAGTTATGGCGATTTACAAGTACTTAAAAATGTTAATTTATTAATCGAAAGAGGAAGCAAAACAGCGTTTGTTGGACAAAATGGACAAGGAAAATCAACACTTGCCAAAATCATTGTTGGTGAAATTAAACACGACGGTGAGCTTAAATTAGGTCACAACGTTCAAATAGGATACTTTGCGCAAAACCAAGCTGAGTATCTCGACGGTAACAAAACGGTATTAGATACGATGATAGACGCCGCCAACGAAACCAACCGAAGTAAGGTTAGAGACATATTGGGTTCTTTTTTGTTTAGAGGCGATGAGGCAGAGAAGTATGTTAAAGTACTGTCGGGTGGTGAGCGAAATAGACTAGCTTTAGCAAAATTAATGCTACAGCCGTTTAATGTGTTAATCATGGATGAGCCTACAAACCATCTTGATATCAAATCTAAAAATGTCCTGAAGGCTGCCTTAAATAAATTTGAAGGTACTTTAATCTTAGTCTCGCACGACCGTGATTTTTTACAAGGATTGGCCGATAATGTATTTGAGTTTAAAGACCATAAAATCAAAGAGTTTTTAGGTAATATAGATTTTTATCTCGAGCAGCGCAATCTTCAAAATTTAAGAGAAGCCGAAAAGCGCACAGTTAATGCACAACAACCAAAAGAAAATAACAAACAAGACTATCGGGATCAGAAAAAAATAAAGTCACTTAACAATAAACTCAGTAACGTTGAAGCTAAAATAAGTAGCCTGGAAAAAGAAGTAAAACTAATGGACCAAGAACTTTTGTTGAGGTATGAAGAGGTGGCTGCAAATCCGCAATATTTTGATAATTATCACAATAAGAAAAGGCAACTTGCTGATTTAATGGGAGAATGGGAAATACTTCAACTTGAAATAGACCAATTTTTGTCTTAATCTTTATGTTTTTTTTAACTTCAAAAGTTAGACATTAGTATACTTTTGTAAGCATTATACTACCAACTATATGTTACTTAGAAAAATATTGTTATCTGTTTTAGGTATCGCCTTTATTATAGGCAGCGTTATGTACGCTAAGCACCTAATAGCTAATAAAAACAAGCCAAAGCCACAGTTTGAAAAAGTTGTAAAAAATGTTTTTGCTGAAGAAGTTACCAATGGTGATATACCAATTGTTATTCCTGCAAACGGTAATTTAGTAGCCAAAAGAAGGCTTGAGCTGTATGCCGAAGTTCAAGGTTTATTTAAAATAGGTAACAAAGAATTTAAACCCGGCACTGTTTACCGTCAGGGCGAAACATTAATTAATATCGATGCCGATGAATACTACGCTTCGGTACAAGCGGCTAAAAGCAATCTTTACAACGATATTGCTGCGATTATGCCCGATTTGAGGTTAGATTTTCCGGAAGTTTACCAGAAATGGCTCAATTATTTGTCTGGTTTTGATATTCAAAAAACTACTCCAAAGCTACCTGAAATGACTTCTGAAAAGGAGAATTATTTTATAACAGGAAGAGGTATTGTTACAGGCTATTACAACGTAAAAAATATGGAACAACGCCTCGTGAAATATCGCATCGTAGCGCCATATACCGGTATTTTAACCGAGGCATTGGTAACAGAAGGTACACTTATTAGAAGCGGTCAAAAATTAGGCGAATTTATAGATCCTTCGGTGTATGAAATGCAAGTGGCCATCACCAAAACATTTTCGAACTTATTAGAGGTTGGTAAAAAGGTTCAGCTAAATACTTTAGATAAATCTAAAACTTACGAAGGAGTGGTTTCCAGAGTTAACGGAAGTATTGATGCTGCCACCCAAACCATCACGGCCTTTATCGAGGTTAAGCATCCTGAATTAAAAGAAGGCATGTATTTAGAAGCTAATTTAGATGCTAAAACCGAGAGTAATGCCATTGAGATTAGAAGATCTTTGTTACTAGAATCTAACGAAATATTTGTAGTAAGAGATTCGGTTTTAGATCTTATTCCTGTAAAGCCTGTTTTCTTTTCCGAAAAAACAGTGGTTTTAAAAGATGTCCCTGATGGTACAATTATTTTATCCAGGCAAGTTCCGGGTGCTTATGCAGGCATGTTGGTAAAACCGGCATCTCAATCAGAATCTGAATAGGTATGCGCAAAATTATTTCTTACTTCATAAGATATCACGTAGCGGTTAATGTGGTTATTGGTGCTTTCGTGGTGTTTGGTATTATTGGTTTATTATCCCTCAAGTCTTCGTTTTTCCCTCTGGCTGATTCAAAAATAATCACCATTAGCATTACTTATCCCGGTGCCTCACCTCAGGAAATTGAGGAAGGTATTGTACTTCAAATTGAAGATAATTTAAAAGGACTACGCGGAATTGATCGTGTTACTTCGGTTTCCAGAGAAAATGCCGGTACTATTACTGTTGAAATTCAAAAGGGTGAAAACCTCGATTTTCTTCTTCTTGAAGTAAAAAATGCCGTAGACCGTGTTCCCAGTTTTCCTTTAGGAATGGAGCCTTTGATTGTGGCCAAACAAGAAGAAGTACGACAAACAATTAGTTTTGCAGTAAGTGGCGAAAACATTCCGCTGGCAACTTTAAAACAAATAGGCAGACAAATTGAAAACGATTTAAGAGCTATTGAAGGTATTTCTCAAATTGAAATTACCGGTTATCCTGAGGAAGAAATTGAAATTGCAGTCAACGAAACAACCCTTTTGGCTTATAATCTTACATTTACCGATGTTTCTAATGCCGTAGCCGAATCTAATATTTTAGTCACCGGTGGAAACGTAAAAACCAACGCCGAAGAATATTTAATTAGAGCCAATAATCGAAGTTATTATGCTGACGAACTCTCGAATGTGGTGGTAAAAGCTTCACCCGATGGTAAAACGGTTAGACTTAAAGATGTAGCGGTCATTAGAGATCGCTTTTCTGAAACGCCTAATGTAACTTATTTTAACGGTAATCTTTCTATAAATATTACCGTAACCAGTACTAATAATGAGGATTTAATTTCATCGGCAGATAAGGTAAAAGCCTATATCGATGAGTTTAACCAAAAATACAGTAATGTACGCTTAGATGTTGTTAGAGACTTATCTATAACACTTAACCAACGCACTAAATTACTTACTGAAAATGCCATTGCAGGTATGATTTTGGTACTGTTATTTCTATCAGTATTTTTAAATGTTCGCTTGGCTTTTTGGGTAGCTTTTGGCTTACCCATAGCGTTTTTGGGGATGTTTATCTTCGCAGGCATGTTTAATGTTACCATCAATGTATTATCGCTTTTTGGGATGATCATTGTTATTGGTATTTTGGTAGATGATGGTATAGTCATAGCCGAAAATATCTACCAGCATTACGAAAACGGAAAGAAACCGGTTGATG
Organism: Paucihalobacter ruber; assembly: GCF_006494535.1. Taxonomy (GTDB): domain Bacteria; phylum Bacteroidota; class Bacteroidia; order Flavobacteriales; family Flavobacteriaceae; genus Paucihalobacter; species Paucihalobacter ruber. The sequence goes on along the minus strand of NZ_VHIQ01000001.1, from coordinate 344,670 downwards.
CTGCAATTGATGGGGTAATGGAGGTTATTCCGCCTGTAGTCTCGGCTATATTAACAACAGTATTAGCCTTTTCAACCTTCTTATTTTTAGAAAGTAGAATTGGTGAATTTTTTGGTGAAGTATCTGTCATCGTAATTTTAACCTTGGTGGTTTCTTTAGTTGAAGCGCTTATTATTTTACCCGCGCATTTGGCCCACTCCAAAGCTTTAAGGGTAAAAGCTCAGAAGAAAGATAAAGGCAAGTTGCAGAAATTTTTCTCCGGTATGCGTAGCATTAACAGTTATGGAGATGCGTTTATGTCTTATTTAAGAGATAAATTGTATGCGCCAATTTTAGACAAAATATTAAAATACAAAATACTGGCTATAGGTATTTTTGTGATGCTTCTTATTTTATCATTCGGATTTATTGGTGGTGGTGTTATAGGTGTTACCATTTTTCCACGAATTGCCAGTGACCAGGTATCTGTGACCTTAGATATGCCCAACGGCACCAACGAGCGCACGACCGATTCTATTATCAGTATGATTGAAGAGAAATCTGAAATTGTCAATAAAGAATTCACAGAAAAATACTTAAATGGAACCGGGAAGTTGTTATTTGAAAACTCAATCAGGTCTCTTAGCAGCTCATCTAGTGCAAGACTCCAAATTAATATGTTACCTGGCGAAGAACGCCCTGATGAAATTAATGCGTTAATGGTTGCTAATAGGTTAAGAGAAGTTGTTGGGCCCGTAACCGGTGTAGAACGTCTGGCTTTTGATTCGGGTGGAAATTTCGGTGGTAGTCCTGTTTCTGTATCATTACTTAGTAATAACATAGACGAATTAAAAGCAGCCAAAGTTGAGTTAAAACAAATCATGGAAAGTAATCCCTTGCTCAAAGACGTTCAGGATAACGATCCGGCAGGAATTAAAGAAATACGAATCAAGCTTAAAGAAAATGCCTACTTGTTAGGACTCGATTTAAGAACCGTCATGAATCAGGTAAGAGCTGGTTTCTTTGGATTGCAATCGCAGCGCTTTCAGCGTGGACAAGACGAAATAAGAGTTTGGGTGCGATATGACAGGCCCAATCGCGGTTCTATCACAGACCTAGACGATATGCGTATTGTTACGCCAGATGGTAACAGAATAGCCTTAAGAGACATTGCCGAATATTCCATAGAACGCGGTGATTTATTGATTAACCATTTGTCGGGTCAACGAGAAATTCAAATTCTGGCCGATTTAAAAGATCCCAATGCCAGTAATACCGATATTTTAGATGATATCAGAAATAATATCATTCCTGATATGCAAACCCGATATCCCACAATTACTGCCTCGTTTGAAGGTCAAAACCGTGAAGCAACCAAATTAAATCGCTCTTTAAAAAGTGCCGGTAGTATCATTTTAATTCTAATTTATGCAACTATTGCTTTCACCTTCCGCAGTTATAGTCAGCCATTTTTACTGTTAGTACTTATTCCGTTTAGTTTAACTGCTGTTGCTTTAGGGCATTATATCTTTGGGTTCCCTTTAAATGTGTTGTCTTTATTGGGAATTATCGCATTAATAGGCATTATGGTGAACGACGGACTGGTGCTAATTAGTAAATTTAATCTTAACCTTAAGGCCGGACTCACTTTTGATGATGCCTTAAAAAATGCCGGTAAATCTAGATTTAGAGCGATATTTTTAACATCGCTTACAACTGTTGCAGGTTTAGCACCATTACTTTTAGAGAAGAGCAGACAGGCGCAATTTTTAAAGCCTATGGCTATTTCAATTTCGTTTGGTATTGCCTACGCCACCATTTTAACATTACTGGCATTACCATTATTGCTGTCGGTTAGTAACGATATCAAAACATTTATGAAATGGCTAATTACAGGTAATAAGGTCTCAAAAGAAGAAGTAGAACGCGCAATAATTGAGCAACATGAAGAAGCAGAATATTAACCATTACTTCTTATATGTAATGTTACTGGCCTTCAGTTTTGTCAAGGCCCAAAATTTGGTAACAACAGAACAGGCCATTGAGTTAGCCCTAGATAATAATTACGGTATTAAAATCGCTAATAATACAGTAGAAGAGGCTAAAAATAATCAAAGTGTATTAAACTCGGGTTTTTTACCAACATTAGATGGTGTAGCCGGTGCAGTTTACAACAGAGATAATATTGCTGCTGAGTTTTCCAATGGTGGTTCAACGGCTCTAGATGGCGCAGAAAGTTCAAGATATAATGCGGCCTTAAATTTAAACTATACGTTGTTTGATGGCTTAGGTAGGTTGTACAATTACAAGAGCTTAAAGGAAACCTATAATTTAACCGAGGTTCAGGCACGTGAAACCATAGAAAACACCATAGTGCAATTATTAACTATTTACTATGATGTAGCCAAGCAATCAGAAAATGTTTCCTCTTTAAAAACAACACTCGATATATCAAAAGACAGATTAGAAAGGGCATCTTATCAGTTTGATTATGGTCAAAATACCAAGTTAGATGTGTTAAACGCCGAAGTAGATATTAATAACGATAGTATTAATCTTATCAACTCCAGGCAGGCATTGATTAATGCCAAACGCGATTTAAACTTTGTAACAGGTAATACTATTTCAGGCATATTTGAAGTAGACACCAAATTGGATTTTTTATTGAGTTTAAACAAAGAAGAACTGCTTGAAAAGCTTAAAACCAATAATGCGGCATTGATTCAGGTTGAAAAGAATATCAAAATTAACGAGTTTACCATTAAAGCAAACAAATCGGGATACTTACCAAGCATAGGCTTAACCGGTACTTATGGATGGAATGAAAATAACAACAATCCCGCGGCCTTCGTCGCAGTTTTAACCAATACCGGTATTTCGGCAGGGGTTAATTTAACCTGGAATTTATTTGATGGTGGTAATACCATTACGCGGGTAAAAAATGCCCAGATAGCACTCGAAAATCAAAAGTTACAAAAAGAACAATTGGTTTTGAGTATTGTAAGAGATTTTGAAAATGCTTGGGATGACTATCAAAATAAGTTGAAGGTCTTTGATATTCAGCAGAATAATATCATTACAGCTACTAATAATTTTGAGCGAACCGAAGAGAAATTTAAGCTTGGACAGGTAACGTCTATTGAATTTAGAACAGCACAATTAAATTTACTCGCAGCCGAATTAAGAAGAAATGAGGCTAAGTACGATGCCAAGCTCGCCGAAATAGTGGTGCTTCAACTTAGTGGCGAGCTACTAAACACTTCTTTTTAGCGGTACTTAAAGATGGAAGAACAGTTTTTTAGTTGTCCGTATTGTTGGGAAACCATTTCAATGTTGATTGACATCTCTGTTGAAGAACAACAATACATCGAAGATTGCGAGGTTTGCTGCAATCCAATTCAACTTACCGTATCGGTTTTTGAAGGTGAAATTACCCGATTAGAAGCCGAAAATATTGAGCAATAGTTGTAGTTGGTCGAAAAACAGTCAAAAACTGTTAACAAAAAGTGTATTTCATCGAAAATAATTGTCACTTTAGCGATTTGATATTACATTCGTTTCATAATCGTGTCCCCACACAAATCTGCTATTATGAAACAACTTATTTTAAATGTGTTTTTATGCGTGTTTAGCCTTCCAATTTTGGCTGATGTTGCACCTACTCAAAAACAAGCCTTAATAGATTTATACAAATCAACCAATGGTGAAAATTGGAATACCAAATGGGATTTAAAAGCCGATGTTGCTTCATGGTTTGGAGTAACCGTAGAAAACGAAAATGTTACAGAGCTGAAATTAAGTTTTAACAATTTATCAGGTCGAATTCCTCAAAGTATCGGGACTCTGTCGCAATTAAAAGTATTAGACTTATCATTTAATTCATTAGAAGGGCAGTTGCCTCAAGGTTTATTTAACCTTAATAATTTGACTTCTTTAAAACTTTTTTCAAATAAATTATCAGGTTCTTTATCTCCTAAAATTAGTAAACTAGTTAATTTGGAGTATTTAGAGCTTTTTAATAATAATTTATCGGGTGTTATGCCTGAAACTTTAGGAGATTTAAATAAACTTAAAGTTTTAATATTAAGCAGTAATGAACTATCTGGTAAATTACCTAAATCTATTGGTAATTTAACTCAATTAAAGGTGTTAAGTGTATTTGATAATAATTTATTTGGAGTTCTTCCTTCATCAGTAGGCAATTTAGCTCAACTGGAAGAACTAGTGATAGGTAATAATGCTTTTTACGGTGAAATACCTAATGAGTTGGCCCAATGTACCCAACTTAAAACCTTAATGATAGGTAACAATGCTTTTTCACGTGAATACGCTAGTTTATACCAGAGATTTCCACATATGACTACATTTGAATATGATAACTCAACCAGTAAAGGCACCATCGCAACTTTAGATACAGAAGACTAAAATGCAATTGTTTATTTAAGTTAGAGAATAACTCCCATTTGAATTAATTTTTAATTGGGAGTTATTTTTTACAATGGTTTTGTATTTCGCAAAAAACGTAGTATCTTTGCCAACCAATATCGCGGGATAGAGCAGTAGGTAGCTCGTCGGGCTCATATCCGCCAAAGGCGGACACAGGTTCGAGTAAAGAGGAATTAAAATATTGAAAATATATCGCGGGATAGAGCAGTAGGTAGCTCGTCGGGCTCATATCCGCCAAAGGCGGACACAGGTTCGAGTAAAGAGGAATTAAAATATTGAAAATATATCGCGGGATAGAGCAGTAGGTAGCTCGTCGGGCTCATATCCGCCGAAGGCGGACACAGGTTCGAGTAAAGAGGAATTAAAATATTGAAAATATATCGCGGGATAGAGCAGTAGGTAGCTCGTCGGGCTCATAACCCGAAGGCGGACACAGGTTCGAGTAAAGAGGAATTAAAATATTGAAAATATATCGCGGGATAGAGCAGTAGGTAGCTCGTCGGGCTCATAACCCGAAGGTCACTGGTTCGAGTCCAGTTCCCGCTACTAGAAAAAAGAGAACTAATTTTATGGTTCTCTTTTTTAGTTTATAATAGTTTGTTATGACTGATGATTACTTCGTAGTTTACATATTATACTCAAAAACCTTCGATAAAACTTACGTAGGTTATACTCAAGATTTAATAGACCGATTTTATTCACACAATAAACTAGCTACAAAAGGATATACCATTCGATACCGACCATGGGAAGTTATGCATTTGGATTTTTATAAAACCAAATATGAAGCCATGAATAGAGAGAAATACTATAAAAGCGGTATTGGTCGTTCTGAAATTAAAATATTAAAGATGAACTATCTCAATATGAAACTATAAGGGCTCATATCCGCCAGAGGCGGACACTTGTTTTCGCCATTGCGAACAGGCGAGTCTCCGCCGAAGGCGGAATACTAAGAAAAAGAGAGCCATTTTTGGTTCTCTTCTTTTAGTTTATAGCAGTTTAGTTATTAACTATGGTTTACCTGAAATTTTAAGCTACTTCCAGTTACTTCATTAATTACATAATAAATAAAGAGCTTAAAGCAATCTCAACCTATTTATGTCTACTACTTTTGATCAAATAACCTTGCAGTGGCAAACTAAAAACGATTTCAAATTCGCCAAATCTATCATATCGTGGCCTCGAAACTAACAGACCTAGAAAATTAAATAGAATCAAAATCCTGTATTTATTATCTTTGAAGAGTCTGAAATTTGGTATTAACGGATGTTTCTGAAGTAAAAACAGTAAACCAATTAAGAGGAGGTTAGAAAAGATTTAAAGTATATTAAATGTCAAAATCTGAATACATTTTAGAAGAGAAATACCAAAAAGACTTTTTAAACAAAAACTGAAATGCTATTGACTCTAATTCGAAAGGTTTTGTTATTTTATAAATGAGGCTGAACCAAGGCCATATTTTCTAATTAAGGCTGAGAGTTTATTAATGCTTAAATCAAGTATTTTTATTTTACTTGATTGGATTATTTTTAATTCGCCTGATTTAGTATCTGCAGGGTCTGGGAAGAAAACCGTACTGTAGCCATTATCATTCCTTTCAATCTCTATTCCAAGCTTGTATTCGCCATTATCTCCAACAATTACAGATTTCCAGTTTTTATTTGTATCGCCAAAAACTTCATTGGTTTGTGTTTTTATTAACGCATAACCGGGAATAAAGGAGGATAATATTTCTTCTAATTTTGGCATAATGGTTTTATTTTTTTTATTCTCTGCCCAAATACCGGCAATAAAACTAATACTCAAAAGCAATAAAATAGAGAGAAGAGAAACCATTCCAATACCAAAAATACCATCTTCGGGGATATGAGATTTTATGGGGGCTATTAATTTTCGAATAATGATTAATGCTTTTTCAATAACAATAAATAGTATTATTATTGGCAATAAAAAAAACAGGATACCTTTTATAATTAAAGCAAAAGTTTTAGCATACCATTTCATAGACTATGTTTGGATAAGGGTTTTAGCGTAAAAATATCAAGTATTTAAAATCATAATGAATTGATAGTTTCAGTACTATCTTTCATCTTTAATCGTATTGTTAACTATTAAAGTACAGTATTATAAGTTTAAAATATTTTTTTAAAATAAATTTTTGTTACTTATATGCTTGGTTTCATTACCAAGGATGAAAGGGTATTACGCTTCTTCTTTAACGTCAACAATTTCGTACATATTTTTACCATCAACTTGAATGGGCTGGTAATAGGTTTCTCCAAACTGAACGTAAGTGACATCACCTATTTTTACTTCTTCACCTCCTTCGGGTAAATTAGGAACAATAGTACCGGCAGTTGCTGGAACTACAATGTAACCGTCAGCATTTTTTTCGTAAAATGCACCTCCGTAATAATAATTGTTCGTTATTTCATTTACCGTTACTGTTTCGGCTTCTTTCGGGATAGAAGGTACTTGAGCACCAACTGGCGCCTGGCAAGCGACAAAACCTTCAGGTGTTTTTAAATAGTAAGTACCATTATCGTAGTGATATTCTTCTTTGTCATCATTATTATCGTTAATGATGGCAACAATAATGGCTGTAGTAGCTAAAGAAGTAACAAAGTAGCCCCACGGACGATAATATGAGCCCCAATAGAAAGGGGTGTATGGATGGTAAAAATATGGTCTATGACAATAATATCCGAAACCTCCATAGCGATAAGGCGGTCTTGTGTAACGTATAGAACTTGCTCTTACATTTGTGTTTCTCAGATTAACATTTCTACTTCTATCTACATTAATATTGACATTATTATTTCCTACCCTATTGTTATTACCGATGTTATTGCCACTTTTATTTTTAATATTTGATGTTTTTTTATTACCAACCAAATTATTTTGATTACCACTGCTTCTGTCGGCCAATTTAGTTGTTGTTGATTTACTATTTTGGTTTCTTATTGTATTATTATTTGAACTAGGTGCTTTAGAAATACTCCTGTTATTTGTTTTTACATGACCACCATTAATTGATCCTCGTTGAGTTGTTGGTTTGCTTGCTACCTGTCGTGAAGCACTTGGTCGAGATATTGACCCACCACCGGCTCTTGACGCTCCGTGATTCATTCTCTGTGCAATGGCGTATTCTGTTGACGCAAAAAAAGCGAGTATTATAATTAATAACAATCCCTTACTACTATATAATATTCTATTTGTACTCATTATATTTTACTTTTTAATTATTTTTCAAGAATGCTTATAAGTTTTGCATTAGGTGGTGGCAGAAACTCAAAAATGGCCTCAGGAATTTGAGGATTAAGTTCCCAACTTGTAAATGTAGTTGTGTATTGTATATTGTTTTGATTCTTATAGATAATTTTCATTTTTTTAGGCAGAAAATTTCTGTCTTCAGACACCCAAAGTTGAACATGCATTTCATTATTTATAGCCATAATTTGATAGCATTCTTCTTCTTCAACAGTTCGTTTTCCTAAATATTGAATTGAGTCAAATGATTCTATAATATCATCTGTAAATGAAGGGTAAAAGAAATCGATGGCCGGAAACTTGAAATCAAAGCGCGTATGCATGTCGTCAACCATGCTAATTATGTTGTCTGGTGTCTCAAGAATTAAATAGTTATTTTCTGCATAAGAGTAATATGACAAATATTCACCATTATACCAATATCCATGACCTCCTTTGTCACTTTTAGTTTTGGCCAAAAGTTTATTAGGCCCAACCATGCTAACTTCGCTTGTGCTATATTGTGTTACAATATTTCCTTCGTCATTTAATTTATCAAACGATGTGGTTGTACTGAATTTCACCGAATTTAAATCGCCTATAAGTTCACTCATTTGGTCAAGAATATATACTGCAGTGGAGTCAATTTCCTTCAATTTTTGTGTAAATCCAAAGAATGGAATTATAAGAACCATATACGATAAGAATACTTTTTTCATTGGAATATATTGTTTAATTATAAATTAAAATCTGTGTATATACTTAAAAACGGTTTTAAAGAATTATTTAATTTTTTTTAAAAATCAAGTCTTGCCTTAAAAGGAGTAACCAATAGAAATACCATATCTAAAAGAGAGAACTGAAAAATTTGATCTGAGATTACGATCGTTAAATTCAAAGTCAGCATTAATTAAATCGAATATACTGTAATTTTCAAGTGCTTGGTTTAGAACTTCGTAAAATTCGTCGGGTGGTGGAATGGTATTATCTAGTTTAAACTTATAAGAACCAGAACCTGGGCCTGCGATTAAAAAGTCTACAAAAAAATGCTTACCTATTGGTAGTTTATATCCAACCATTAACCCTACCGATGTAATGGCTATGTCTCCCTTATAGGCAATATCGAAAGACTCACCCTCACTATTAATAAACGTGCCAATCAGATCTGACTTAAAGTCTGAGTATTTCAAATACGCCCCAAAATAGAAACCACTAAGCATAGCTCCATTTAATGACTCATTCAAATAATATCTAAATTCTGGTACAATTTTGTAACCTGAATAGGTGAGATTATTGGTTTTTAATTGGTCTGTATCTATCCCTGAAAGTACAATTAATCCTTCCTCTGTTTTATAGCCAAATCCTAAATTTACCGAAATATGTTTTCCCAGAGCACGCTCATAACTGAGTGTATAAAGCCCATTAATAGCATCAGTAGCATAAAAATTGATTTGATTTTTTTCTACCTTGGAAGGGGTTTCATCTTGACCAAATGAAAGCCAAGAATGAACAAAAAGTGATATAAGAAGAGTTAGTTTTTTCATTAATATTGGAGTCAATTTTTAACCAATTAAGGACATGTTTTCTTAATGCTATTATTTACTAGTACAATGAAGATTAATTTTTATCAATTCTGAAAACTAAACCACCACTAAAACCGCCAAGGATAACTGTAGAACCTGTACTTATACCTGCACCACCAGGCCCGACATATACACCAGCCCAGTTGACAGGGAAAAATAAGTCGCCTTGTAATTTTAAGCCAACAACCTCTGAGAACATTATATTTACCCCGGCTTTAAAGTTAAACGCAAATTTGGTAGAACTGTTTAAGCGATTTTCTATAATTTCTAAATTTTCGTTTTTTGGTGAAACAACAACTAGTCCTAAACCTGCTCCCGCAAAAGGTTTTACTTTTCCTTGTTTGAAATAGCGTGTTGCTCCTACCAGAAACCAATCGATATTAAGATCAGCAAGTCTAGTTTCAAGAGGCGCGAAGACAACATCTCTAAGTCTAAGTTCTGAACTCATATTAATGTATGTAAACTCTGCCATCAAACCTGAATACGTTTCTATACCAAGCGTAATTCCAAATTGACCACTATCTTCTATTTTTAAATAATTTGGGCCATAGCCTAGTTTAGCGCCAAATTGGTAACCATACGATGGCGTAAGTTCTATGACTTGGCTAGTAGCATTAAAGAAGGAAGCAAACATTAAGAAAACGGCTAAAAGTTTTTTCATTTTAAAGTATTTATTAATTTTTAACGGTGTTTATTTTAGAATATAATGGACAGTTTAAATTATAATTGTAAGAAGCCTTTCATTAAATCCGTTCGTTCAATCAAACAATTGCAAAGTATTTAGTTATATACTTTTATTTTATATAATAACTTATTCGTTAATGTCATAAATTGGAAATTAATTTAAAACTGTTGTCTTAAAGTTTAACTTAAAAATCGCGTCGTAAAATTAGATTAACCTCTTTTGCCTGCAAATATCAAATGATATGTGGTGTTTAAATTATTGCTAATACATTTGTGCTCAATTTTTTTTTGGCAGCGATATTTTTGTTTCCTATATTTAGACTAGACGCAATTAGTTTTTTAATAAGAGGTTCAGCTAACATGATTTGATGATATGACGCTAGGGTCTGAATCCTCGCTTTTATGAACTTAATGATTTATTTAACCAATTAATTAATAAATAATATGAAAATCTGGATTACCTTATTATTGTTTTGCATAGGCTATTTATCTAACGCCCAAATAATTGTTCACGAAGGTGTCAGTTATGAATTAAAAGGAAAATCAATTTTTAAAGACGGGAAAGATGTGACTCAAACCTTATCAGCCGAGAATCAAAAGGCAATTAGAAGTAATTTTGAGAAATCACAAAAGGCCACAAAAAAGCTGGCCAAAGATCAAGAGGCGTTTGAGAAAAAATTGAAGAAAAATGAAAAGGATTTAAAAAAAGCAGATAAAGAGCGCAAAAAAAGTGAAAAGACTTTAAAACAAAAACAACAAGCTCAAGATAATTTTGAAAAGGCAAGTAAAAAAATGGAGGAGACTCAAGAGAAATACGATAAATTAAAACGAAAAGGTAAATTATCGCCCAAGGATGAAGAGAAATGGATCAAAAAGATAGAAAATTATAAGAATGATGCTGATAAAGCCAGAAAAAGTATGGGCAAGTCTTAATTTTTAAGACCACTAGAGTTTATAATAAAATTACACTCACTTATTTTTTGGGTTAAATCATATCATTTATAATCACCTACATGATGGTGAAAATTTCAATAGTCTATAAAAGTTAATCAGTGAAAAAAATAATTATTACCATCTTTTGCGTTATAACAACCTTGGCTACTGCTCAGGAAGTTGAAAAATTGGAAGCCGCCGAATTAGCAAAGAAATTGGCTAATCCAATTGCCAGTCTGATTAGTGTTCCTTTTCAAAACAACACAGATTTAGGAATTGGAGAACTAAATGGTTCTAGAAATACGCTCAATATTCAACCTGTTGTTCCAATTAGTGTGACAGATAATTTAAATCTAATAACCCGCTGGGTGCAACCTGTGATTTCGCAATATAATATTACAGGAGAAGGTAACCATGAATTTGGATTGGGTGATGCTGTGATAAGTGCATTTTTAAGTCCTTCCAATTCAAAAGGAGGCCTTACTTGGGGTGCGGGTCCTGTTTTTCTAGTTCCAACCGGTACAAATAGTTTTCTAACAGCAGAAAAGTTTGGAATTGGACCTACTGCAATTGCATTGTATCAGTCAAATGGAATTACTATAGGTGCATTAGTAAACCAGATTTGGAGTGTAGCAGGTGATGATAATCGAATTGACGTTAACCAATTGTTCTTTCAACCTTTTTTCACTTACAATTGGAAATCTGGAGCAGGATTGGGGGCTAACCTAGAGGTAACTCAGAACTGGGAAACGAGCAATACTAGTGTTTGGTTAAATCCAGTGATATCAGGATTATCCAGTTTGGGGAACCTAAAAACGCAATTTCTTTTTGGGCCTCGAATTAATTTAGCCGCAGCTAATGGTGCTAAAGCTGATTTTGGTATTAGGGCAGGTTTTGTATTTCTTTTTGCTAAATAAAAAGTTTATTTCAAACACATAATAACTGAAACAAATTTAAAAGTGAATGAAAATGTATAGTAAAGTTTAAAGTAAATATATAACAACTAAGTTTTTTGCTAATATTGTGATACTAATTTTTCAGAAAAATATATTTTATCATTTATAACTGGTATAGCGATCATTATTAAGATCACATCAAAAAACTTAATTGCAAAAATGGTGGTTTTAAAATGGTTTAAGAATATTACTTAATCAATTAGATAAAAAACTAATATAAATCGATGTCAAAACTACTCTATTTACATTGATATAAATTTTGCTAACTCCGGTAAACTTGCCTTTGTTGAAATTCAATTTTTGTGACTTAATTTTTAATATTATTATGAAAAAACCTATTTATCTTTTTTTTATTATTATGAGCATCACTCTTTTCGGCTCCTGCTCAAGTGTTAAAGTTCTTAACTCATGGAAAGGAGACAATATTGAAGCTGTAAAAGAAAATAACTTGTTGGTGATTGCCAGAACTGATAATATGTCGGCCCGAATTGCCTTTGAGAATGAAATTGTAAAAGAACTCACCTCTAGAGGAATCAACGCCACAGCCAGTTTTGAAAAATTTCCAAAGTTAAAACCTGACCAAGAAATCACGGAAGAAACCGAGAAAGAAATTAAATCGATCATTATGGATAATGGCTTTCTTGGTGTGGTTTTAACGGTTATTAAAGAAGAACAAGAGCTCACAAAAACAGTGACGGATGGTGGTTACTATGCAGGTAGCACTTATTATGGCTATTATCCACGATATTATAATGGTTTTTATGGTTATTATAGACATCCAATGTCTTATTCTACACTTGGAAACTATGTTGAGCAATCTAGTACGACATACACAGCCAAAAATTATGTTTTAGAGACAGTAGTTTACAATTTAGATGAACCTGAAGACAAACAATTGGTTGCTGTCATAACATCTAAATTAGAAGAGCCAGATAATGCCGCAACCACAGCAAAGCAATATGTTAAAGCTATTGCAAAAAGTTTTGATAAATAACAGTAGATTTTACTATTAATACTAAGCACAAATATTCCTAATCATATGTCTAATAAAGTTTCAGTAATTGTTATATTCTTTTTGTTATTGTTTCAATCATGTTCTTCTGTAAAAGTTGTAAATGCATGGAAGGCAGAAAGTGATCGTATAAATGAGTTTAAGAAAAAAAATGTATTGGTTATTGCTCGAACTGCCGATGATAATGCGCGCATGGCCTTCGAAAGGGAAATAGCCGAACAACTAAGAGCCAAGGGGATCAAAGCCACAGAGAGTTTTACAAAAGCCCCAAAAATATATCCCAACAGGGAAATTACAGAAGAGCGTGTTGCTTTTATAAAAGAGATTATGGGTTATGAGGGTTTTGACGCTGTAGTAATTACTGTAATAAAAGATAAACAACAAACGACATCCACAACACAAAATGGTGTTTATTTTGGAGCCTCTTATTCAAATTTTTATCCGGCGCATTACGGTAGTTTTTATAATTATTATTCAGTTCCTTATGCTTACGGGTCTTATTACGATTCATTTGGTGGTTACGTTCCTATTGGAGGAACATCAACAAAAACTTATACAAAGTATGTGCTTGAAACTGTAGCCTATAATCTTGATCAATCAGCCGATGATCAAATTGTGGCAATTGTAACAACAAACTTAGATGATCCTAATAATGCCGCTAAAACTGCCAAGAAATACGTTGATGAAATTATGAAGAGTTTAGAATAAACGCTAAACCAGAGTTATTTTTCTTTATTTATAGCATCATTTTTTTCAAAAAGCGGAATTTCTAAACCTACAACAAATTGCCAGCGTTTATAATTGATTTTGGCCAATTGATTAGAATTATTTGTTTCACTTTGGTTCAAATCAACGGGGTTTACAAATTTGGCAGTACTGTTGGTGTATGTTGTGCCCAAAATTACACTTGCAAAGTTTAATTTTAAATCAATACCCAAACTATAATGAATAAAATTTTCACCAATATTGATTTCTCTCGAATCTTCAGTTGATAAATCAAATATATTGGCGTTACTTATAAATGCATTATAATCTGTTGTAAAGCTTGCAAAGGATTTAAATCTTTCATTAATATATATTTCTATGCCAGCTCCAAAATTTACAACATCCCTTCGTTCTTCTTTAAATAATACTTCAGTTGAAGTACTGTTGCCAATTTCTATATTTGGAATAATAAGTCGATCATAAATTAATAGCCCATTAACATAATCCAAGTTTAAGTGTAATTTCCCTTTTCCAACAGGAATGCCTGTGCCTATTGATATACCTAATGGTTCTTGGCGTTGTGCTAATAAATTTTCGTAGTTATAATTGTAAAATTGATTAATTTCATTTGTAGCTCCAGAAATTACTTTGTTATAATCAAAATCTCCATTACTATGAAGTTCTATATATGGTAAGTTAATATTTACTCCAAAATCAATTTTAGCAACATGGTAATTTGCCCCAACTTTCATAAACAAACCGTAAGATTTTTGAGAAAACCCTACAGTATTTTGATAAAATGCAACGTTTTCATTAGATTGAATGGTGTGGTTTACATTGCTGCCACCATTATACTCATATCTTGAACCAAATAGAGAGATGCCTAAACTAAAATTTTGATTCATTTTTTTTGCCCAAGTTAATCCAAACCAATCATCTTTAACTCTTGTTCTTACGTTAGTTGTTACTCTGTAGGCTTGCGTGTTGGGGTATATATCTAAAATTTGATCTCTGATAATGTCACTGTTGTAACTTAAATTATTGTCGGCTCTACTTTTAGAAATAAATGAATATGCAAAACGTGTTCCAAAGAGATTAAAAGTACCACCGGCCATGGATGGTACACCATCAAAATTTGTAGAACTAATATTAGATTCTTCAACAAATAAGTTTGAAACCTTAAGTGAACTTAACTGATATGCTTTTGCATTGAATTCAAATCCTGTATTTTCAATTTCTGTTAATCGTGCTGGGTTATAATAGGTTAATCCTATATCAGAAACGCTTCCGGTTACGTTACCTCCCAATAGAATAGATCGGTTGCCATAATTATTAAATTTATAGTTTCCTTGTTGTGCACAAGAAAACAATGATAAAAAAGAAATTAAAAATTGTAGCAATCTTTTATTTATCATTATTGAACCTTTTTTGACCTAAGGTAAAATTTAAAGTTTAAATATGTTTTTTTGAAAGTCTTAAAATGTATCATCTTCGTTGATATCTAAGATTTGTTTTGTTGGTTTACCCTGATAAACTCTTAACCTTAAAATAAAATCATTGGATGTGTTATTTGTTTCAGTAATATTTTTGGTTCTATTAAATATGATATATGTTTCGTATCTCCAGTCATTTTTCGACTTATATCCTATACCTGGCGATATTCTCACTAAATCATTAAATCGGTCTGCCTTTTTTAAGTTAAAAAAAAATTCAGTTTGTAATGGGATATATAACCCTTCGGTAAATTGTAACAAATGTTTTTTCCAATTAATAATTGTTGATAGTCTGTAGCGTAGTCTAAAAGCACTATTCCAACCCGAATTATTAAATTTATTTTGAAATCGCTCTTCCAAGCGAACATAATTATATAATGTTATTGGTTTGATTGTAGGAATTTCAAATTTAACTCCTTGAATTAATCGAAGTTCTAAATTATCGTTAGCGTTATAATTTTGGGTATAGATTAATCCTGCCCCCAAATGATAGGACTTAATTAATGGGCTTTCTTTTTTAAAATCAAATAACTTATTGTTGTTCTTGATATTTAAAACTGAAATTCCTTGTACGCGATTGAATACTTCAGGGATAATTTTTCGGAAACCTATTTCGGTACTTAAGCTTTGATTTTCGTTTATAATACTAGTAAAATTGTAATCCAACCAATACTGCTGATTTATATTAATATTTTGATTTACAATGCTGTCTTGAGCTGAAATGGTGTAGTTAATAGTCGTGAAAGCAATAAAAGTAAAAAATATTCGCTTCATAGAATCAGCTCAAGTTTTCAATTTAATACAATATGATTAAATTTAGTTATTTCATTCTTTAGTGTCTCTCATTAATTTTAAAGCTATAGCTAACAATACTATAGTTAATGGTAATATAAGTTGTGTGTACCTTAAGTCATCCGGATGAGCGAAAAAACTTAGAGAGCACCAAACGGTTAGTGTTAATAATAAAGTTTCCCAAAGAAGTATTTTCAAATCTTTAAAGGTTTTGATTTTTGAAAACACTATAGATTCTTTAAACGTGTCTTCATCACCTACGAAGAGTTTAAATATACCACCACCTAGTATTAAAATAACTACTGAAAATAATAAAGTGTCTACAGCCTCAATAATATGCACACCCGGATGCGCTTCTTGTCCTCTAAATAACCCAAAAACTGATAGTAAACCATTAGATAATCGTAAAGATCCAATTCCGATTGCTATTAATCCCGTTAAGGTAATTAAGAATGAAATAATGATAGCAAAGTATTTTAAATTATAAATAGATTTTAGCTTGTCGATAAATGATTTTTTCTCGTTTGGAGTTGACATATTTTTTGATATTTTAGAATATTCAAAGACAAAATCAATCTTGTAGATTTCTTATAATCTACTTAGTTTTAATTTTGTGTTATGTATGAATCTTAGTTTTTTAATTCGAATGGATAGATCACCTTCCAGTCATTCTTCATATCAATAACTGTCCATCCTTTTTCGCTGG
Source organism: Paucihalobacter ruber (assembly GCF_006494535.1). Lineage (GTDB taxonomy): Bacteria > Bacteroidota > Bacteroidia > Flavobacteriales > Flavobacteriaceae > Paucihalobacter > Paucihalobacter ruber. Next base: position 328,129 of record NZ_VHIQ01000001.1, on the reverse strand, counting down.
CTTCATCTAAACCTTTATCTAATTTGCCAACAGAAGATGTTCTGTCATAAGCCCATTCTCTTATCGAGTCTGTATGGTGAAGATACAATTGAAATGATCGGTAAGGGTTTGAATCTGTCCACTGTAACATTTGTAAATCGCCATCTGAATTTCCCGATGCAAATACAGGCTTTCTACCAATAAATTTATGAATACCAAGTGGTTTTCCGGCCTTATCATCAATAAAATCTATGGCTGGTAATCTTTTTATTTGTGCTACCCCTTCTTCTATAATAAATTCGGTTTTTATACTACTCCCAACAACTTGATCTTTAGGTATACCATAAACCTCTTCAACCCAAGGTCTGATAAACTCGATACCACCTCCTGAAACGATAAATGTTTTAAAATCATTATCTCTTAAATAATTGAGTAATTCTAGCATTGGTTGAAATACCAAATCGGTATAAGGTCTGTCAAAACGCGGGTGTTTCGCGGTAACCAACCAATCTTTTACTATTTGTTCAAACTCATCTACAGTATTTCCAGCATGTGATGCCATTACTATTTCCATAAGCCCGTGTTCCCCATAAGACATTAAGGTTTTCATGTCATTTTCGAGTACAGACTGATAGGGCTGTATTTTTTTCCATTCAGGATTTTTGGGTGCTAAAGCTTTTATTCTATCAATTGCAAAAAACAACTGAAAGTATACAGGTTGTTCTGACCATAAGTTACCATCATTATCAAACGTTGCTATTCGCTCACTTACAGGTATATAATTCTCACTACCTTCATCTGTTACAGCATTAACATAATCAACTATAGCCTTTTTAGTATCTCCATCATTCCATGATGGTAGAGGATCTATAATCTCATCTATAATTGTCGTTATTTCTTCTGTAGAATTTATTTTCTCTTTACAGGAAATAAAAACCAATGAAATGAATAGAATGTTTAATATTTTTTTCATGATTTTTTAGTTTAAAAAAGATTGGCAGCCTTTATACAATTGTATAAAAACCACCAATCTTAATACTAATATTTTGTAAAGCTATAGTTTAATTTCCAGGTCTAGAACCCATCTTTTTTACTACATTGTCAATACTTAAGCTACCCCCTTGAACAGGTGGAAACTCTTTGAACGACGATAAAAATTCACCGGCTATAGCCTGTGCAGGCACAAACATCCACATATTATCACCATACCATCTAGTATATAAAGCAGATTTCCAAGAGACCTCATAAGGATCTGCTCTTAAGTTAATAACTAAAGGCCACGATGGTGTTTTTCTAAAACCTTCATTAATTGAGCCTTCCATATAGGTAAAATGTAATTTCCAATCATTATATCTAATGGCATTTAAATTTCCTCCAGCATCAAAATAGAAAATCTCTTTTCTAGGCGCTTCTTTTGTTTCACCTTTCCAGAAAGGCAATAAATTATAACCATCTAAATGAACTTTAAAAGTTTTACCTGCTGCACTGTGACCTTTTAATAATTTTTCTTTTATATCTGGCACACCTGCTGCTGCCAATAAAGTAGGCATCATATCTTCATGTGAATATATATTATTATCTATGGTACCTGGATTAATTACTCCCGGCCAACGAATGACACAAGGTACTCTAAAGCCACCTTCCCAGGTAGATCCTTTTTCACCGGCAAAAGGAGTCGTGCCACCATCTGGCCAAGTGAATTTTTCAGCACCATTATCAGTAGAATACATAATAATAGTATTATCTATTATACCCAATTCTTCTAATTTGGCCAAAACAGTTCCTATAGCCTTGTCATGCTCTACCATACCATCTGGATACAACCCTATCCCTGTTACGCCAACACTCTCTTCTTTTAAGTGCGTCCATACATGCATACGAGTTGCACTTAACCACACAAAAAATGGTTTTCCATCATTATGCGCTTTCTCAATAAATGCAATGGCTGCTGCTGTAAATTCTTCGTCAGCAGTTTCCATACGTTTTCTAGTCATTGGCCCTGTATCTTCTATTCTACCATTAGAATAAGAATGAATAACACCACGTGGTCCATATTTTTTATGAAATTCTGGGTCTTTTGGGTAATAATAGGTTTCTGGTTCTTCTTCAGCATTTAAGTGATACAAATTTCCAAAAAACTCATCAAAACCATGATTTGTTGGTAACATTTCATCACGGTCTCCCAAATGATTCTTTCCGAATTGACCAGACGTATACCCTTGAGGTTTTAATAATTCTGCAATGGTAGGTTGATTTGGTTGTATCCCTTGATCTGCACCAGGCATTCCAATGGTTAATAAACCCGTTCTAAAAGGATGTTGCCCTAAAATAAAAGCCGCACGACCAGCCGTGCAAGATTGCTGTGCATACCAATCGGTAAAAACAGCACCTTCATGACCAATACGGTCGATATTAGGTGTTTTATAGCCCATCATGCCTTGACTATTAATACTAATATTGGAATAACCAATATCGTCTCCCCAAATCACCAAAATATTTGGTTTTTTTGCTTTCTGAGCACTAGAGACCCCAAAAAAGGTTACTAAAAGTAGTGTAAAAAGTGTTTTTGTCATAGTTTTTATATTTGAATCAATTAATTATTTATGATTTAAGTGTTTACTACAAACCCTTCTTTATACTTGTAAATAATTAAATAGACCCAGTTAAAGCTAAATGAGCAATCATTAATTTTAATTAAAATACAAGTAATTAACAGTAATAGTAACTTATGACAAAATAATGGTCAATAAATCTCAATAAAAATATCATTTGATATGTTTTTGCCAAGATTTTTTAATTCGGTGAATAGTGAGTGGAGTTACGCCTAAGAAACTTGCAATATGCTTATCGAAGGTAGTTTTTAAGTACTTTGGATTCCATTCGATTAAGTCTTTATAGCGTTCTGCAGGCGTCAGTGCTACGAAGGTATTAATTCGATGTGATAATGTTAATATAGCTTCTTTAAGAATATTATTAAGGTAGAAATACATAATTTTTTCATTTTTAAATCCTAATCTTTCTAATTCGGAAATATCAAATTTTAGATAATGCAATTCTCCAATAGCTTCAATATCCAACATTTGTAATTTTTCACTAAAAACCAAGGCTTCTCCAAAAATATACCCTTCTGATCTTAAATGGTTTGTTATTTCGATTCCTTCCTTGGTTGTTTGATATGCTCTTGCAGAGCCTTTTAAGATTAATAACAAATATTTATCAGCCCGTCCTCTTTTTAAAATTATCTCTTTATTTTTTGCTTCACCATATTTACAGATAGATAAAAAAATGTCAATTTCTGCATCTCCGAGATTTGGAAAGTATAAGGATACGAGTTCTTTTATTTTAACCTGCGTTAGTTCCATAACTAAATATTACTTGTACTAATATAGTTAATTTGCTCTATCAAGAATTCATTATAATAGATTAAATTGATTTATGTTATGTGTTTAGTAACTAATCAAATAAAACCTAATAAAAGTTTTTTAAGTCAGTAAACTTTCCTTGTCATATATTTTAAGAGGTAAGCACTATATGATTTTTTATGAATTTTGTCTAAAACATTATAAATCTGTATAACAAGGCTTTATATGGATGGTTTAAGTTTCTTTTTGAACAAAATAATTATCTTTAATTGAATCTGGGTACAAAAAATTGATCTCTTCGCTAACAAATCCCTGCAAATTATCCTAACAATTAATAAATATTTCTTAAAAACACTTATTTAATGTTTTAAATGTTTAGTCCGATTTTGTTCTTAATAAGAACTTTTTGAAAGTTTCCACATTAAAATTCCACTGATTATGTACATCCAAATCACATAAGCTACTGTTGGTATGCTCATTTCAGTATTTCTTAATATTGTTGTGGCGATAACAAATGCTAAAGTTCCGTTCTGTATACCACTTTCTATTGAAATTGATATCGCCATTTTGAAGTTTAATTTAAATAGTTTGGCAGTTAAGAAACCCAACCCAAGAGTTAAAATATTTAATAACAAAGTAACCAATCCTACTTCCCTCATGGCTTGACCTATTAAATTAAAATTTACCGCTACGGCTGTCATAAAGACAGCAATAAAAATCAAGGTAGATGCCAAGCGCATTGTTTTCTCCATTTTTATGGCAAATTTTGTTTTGAATCTTCTAACAACCATCCCTATAGAAATAGGTAATACTGTGATTCCAAAAATTTGAATAATTGTATCTAATATGGGTAATTTAATGGTACTATCTGATTTACTTCCAAAATACTCAAGAGAAAAAGAAAGTACGTAAGGTATGGTTAATACACTTATTACACTTGCGACAGAAGTAAGTGTTACGGAGAGAGCAACGTTTCCTTTGCAAATTTGCGTGATTAAATTACTGGTTGGACCACCGGGACAAGAAGCTAAAATCATTAACCCTATGGCCATTAATGGGCTTAAATTACAAGCTATGGCCAGAAAAAAACTAATACAGGGTAAAAATACAAATTGATTAGTTAGACCAATTAGAATGGCTTTGGGGTATTTTACTATTCTTATAAAATCATTAGGAACCAAGTTCATTCCCATTCCTAGCATAATTACAGCTAGTGCCACGGGGAAGAAGACTTCGAACAGAATATTGGCGTAATTCAAAGGATTAATTATAAAGGTTAAAAACGTTTACTTATCCCCAAGTTGATTGACCAGGTACTATATTCTTCTTTGAAATCATAATTGATGGCCGGGAACAGTCCCCAGTCTTCATCTAGTTCAAATTCATATTCAAGACTAGATCTAAGAATGAATAAATTTTTATTTTTTTCAAATTCTATTGCGGGCCCCAGTGAAAAACTCCATCGGGTCTCAAACTCATAACCAATTAAAATACCTGTAATTAGTGCCCGTTCTCTTTCTAAATCATCTCTATTAAAATTCACTAAATAATTACCCAATTCCAAATCTACTACCGCTCCAAGTTTCCATCCTTTTGGAAATTGCACAAAATAATCAACACCAATTGTTGGCACAAATACAGACCCGTTTTCATCACCCTCCTCAAAAGCCGACGGTATATGCGTATAGCCAAAAACTAAAGCTACTTTATGAATTTTATCTTTATTTTTAACATTTTCATGCTCTTGGGCATAACTACAGTTACAATAAAGAATTACGATTAAAACAAAGGCTAAATATTTGCTAAACATTTAAATATATTTTAAAAAAGTCAAGATAAATTCTAATTTGTAATTAGTGGATTTTTTTATAGTGAATAACTAAGGTCATAAGTAAATAATTTTACACTTAAGGTATTGGTAGTTCCTTATCTGGGAGCATCCGTATTTTTTAGGATTATATGCGATACCACATGGTAAATCTGTTTCTTTATTAAATTATTCTTACTAAAACTTAATAATCAGTGGCTATATATTAGGTAATTTCAATACTATCGACTTTTTAATTAACATCAAGAAATAGAATTACAATAATAAAAACAAACCTATATATAACGCTTTAATTTGAACTTTTATCACATAGAAATTATACATGATTATTGCTAATAATTGATTTTACTAAAATAAAAACGTCATCAATATTTAGCGGCTAAATATACAATTTTTCAGATAGAAAAGGCTAAATGAAATTTGAGCAATCTGAGATTTAGTATTTAGTTTAACTATCATATTTTTTTAAAAGTTTCAGGAGAATTTAAAAGGCATAAATTGAATTAAATTATAAGAAATAACAATATCTCATTCATAACAAAAATGTTGTAGTTTCTCAAATAATTTCTTAAGGAATCTACTAAAGTTGATTATGTCAAATCTTTATTATTGCTCCTTTTTTTTCTCTTCTCGTTCCAGTTTTCTAAAGTAACTGCGGGTTAAAAAATTATGCTTCAGGGCTTCCATGTTTTCGTTAAACTTATCGGTGCCTTCGTTGATGTTGTTAATAATGTCTTTTAGTTGTTCTACCAGTTCTTCGTTGGTTGACAAGTAATTTAAGGCACCTTCACCATCTTTAATTTGTTCAATAGTGGTGTTTAAATTACTTAAAACAGTTTGTATGTCTTTACTGGAGTTCTCAAGATTGGTAACGGTATGTCTTAATTGTCGGGCACTTACGGTATCGTTGAGCACTACGCCGGCAAGGCTGTTTTCTAAATCAACCTGTTTGATGAGACCATTGAGCTCTTTGATGGTTTTGTTGGCTTCCATGCTGGTTAGCTTAAGATAATTAACGGTTTCAATGAGGTTCTTAGACATAATCGTGTCTGTAATGAGCATACCCAAAGTGCCTTTTCCGTCTGTAATTTCGTTGGCTATATTTAAAAGTTTAGAAGTAAGCAATGCGGCATTTTCGTTGGTAGTGTTAAGGGTGTTGAGCATCTCGTTGGTTCCAATCTTGGTAAACGATTTAATAACGTCGCCTTCTTCTATCGGACTGGTACCTTGTTCTCCGGGAATGATATTTACAATCATATTACCTACCAATCCGTCGGTGCCAATGGTGGCAATAGCGTCTTTTTTGATATGATTAATCATCTTTTCTTCTAAAACCATTTGAACATTAATCACCGTATCGTTGAGCATTTGTATTTGTTTGACGGTTCCTACGTTAATACCTGAATATCGCACGTTGTTACCCGGTATTAAACCATTAACATTGGTAAAGTTTGAACTGATGGTAAAGGTTTTCACAAATAAATTCTGGCGTTGTCCAATAAAATACACGGCAACGATAAAGATGAGCAAACCTATACTTACAAATAGGCCTAGTTTTAGTTTTTCGCCGGTGGATTTTTTCATGTGTTAATATTTATTGATTTTCAATGGTACATGGAACGCCCTACTATTAACATACTTCTTTGTATCAATATTTTTACATGGGTGTTTCATGTGTTTTAGTTTTTAAAAAATGCTCTAATTTTTTCGTCTTTAGAATTAGATAGTTCGTTAAAGCTACCTTCGGCATAATTAATACCGTCAATTAGCAATATGATGCGTTCTGCCACCACACGCGCACAATCAACATCGTGCGTGATAATGAGCGATGAGGTGTTGTATTGCCGTTGAATGTTGCGCATGAGTTCTATAATTTCCTTTGAGGTAATGGGGTCTAAGCCGCTGGTTGGCTCGTCGTATAAAATTATTTTAGGTTTTAAAATTAAGGTCCTTGCCAAGGCAATGCGGCGTTTCATACCACCCGAAAGTTCAGCAGGCATCAGGTTGATGGCGCTTAGTAGCCCAACGTTGTTGAGCGCTTCTTCAACCAATGGTGTGGTATCGTTTACAACACCAAATTTTTGTTTATGACGGCGCAACGGAAATTCTAAATTCTCTCTTACGGTCATTGAATCGTATAAAGCGCTGCCTTGAAATAAAAAGCCCACTTCGGTTCTCAGTTCGTTTAGTTCGGTTTGATTGAGAGATAGCAGGTCTTTCCCCATTATTTCTACGTAGCCCGAATCTGGTTCTGTAAGTCCGATCAGGCATTTAATCATAACAGATTTTCCGCTGCCTGATTTTCCCATAATCACCAAATTTTCACCTTCAAAGAGCTCAAGGTTAAATCCGTCAAGTACCACATTGTCTCCAAAAGCCTTTTTTAAATTTTCAATTTTTAAAATGGGATGCTTTTTAGAGGCGATGTCGCGCTTAAGTTGACTATATGGAGTTTGACTTATCATTTAAATTTCAAAGAATATATCGGTTATGAATACGGCTATAAAATCTAATATAAACAACAGCATAGAGGCAAAAACAACGGCTGAGTTGGCTGCCAAACCTACACCTACGGTACCTTTTTCGCAATTAAAACCCTTGTAACATCCTACCATGCCAATAGCAAAACCAAAGAAAAAGGTTTTGATGGTTGCTGGGATGATATCGGTGTATGAAAGTGCATTGATGGCTTTGGTAAAATAAAGCGTGAGTGACACATCACCTTTTAAATTTTCAACTATAAAAGAACCATATAACGCTATGGCATCACCAATAATTACTAAAATAGGTAGCATTAGCGTTGTCGCTACTACACGTGTAACCACCAAATATTTAAACGGGTTGGTACCTGAAACTTCCATAGCGTCTATCTGTTCGGTGACGCGCATAGAGCCTAATTCTGCACCAATGCCTGAGGCAATTCGGCCGGCAAAGGTTAAGGCGATAATCACCGGACCAATTTCTCTAATGATTGAAATACTTACCATAGATGGCATCCAGGCTTCTGCACCAAATTCCTGTAGGGTTGGCCTGGTTTGTAAGGTAATCACCAATCCTATGATAAAAGCGGTAACACTTACCAGTAAAAGCGATTTATTACCAATATTGTAGCACTGTTTTAACAGCTCTTTAAACTCGAATGGTCTGGTAAAAACTTCCTTAAAGAAACGTTTTGTGAAATATGAAAAATCACCAATCTCAATAAAAAAACGCTCTATGTTTCCGGTACCCATCATATCTGCTTCATTTAGTTATTTTAAATTTCCGGCTAATAGATCAAATTTGACTGGTATGAATCACCAACAACTCAATTCAACAAAGATGTCAATGAAGTGGCTGTTTTTGCTTGGTCAAATAGTGTCTAATAATATCGGCGGTTGTAACAATGCCTACTAATTGTTTGTTTTCAACAACCGGTAGCGCTCTAAATCTAACTTTTGTTAGAGTTTCGGCAACATCATCGATGGTTGCATTGATATCAACACATTTAACGTTGGGCATCATGATATCCTGGACTTGTTTTTCGGTGTAAATCATATCATCGTCATCAAGTCCGGCACCGTTAATACTATACATAAAATCGGCCAGACTAATCATTCCTACCAACTGGTTGTTGTTAACAACCGGAATGTGATGGTGGAAATTTTCTTTTTCGTAAATGTGTTTTACATCTAACAGTTTTTGTTCAGGAGTAACAGAAATAACCTCTTTGGTCATTATTTCTGAAATAGTATTTGCTTTCATGTCTTAGACTTTTACATCTTTAAATTTAACAACTTAAATCGAGAGCTGAAATGACCATCATCATATTTAATGTGTGTTAGATGTTATACTTTTATTGGTAGAATAAACCAAGTATTTACGCCATGAGAACTAAAACAATTATTGAATTATTAACGCTGTCGTCCAGTTTATACGTTTTAGCCAGAGAGCACAATTTATTTGAGAAAATTGGCGAAATGTCTGAAAAGGGTAAGGAGCACTTTAATAAACTTGCGAAGGAAGATATCATTGATTCTGAAGGCAATGAGGTTGAATTTATTGATAAGTTTATTCTAAAGGCCAATCAGGCCAAGGAAGAACTTGAAGAAAAAATTGAAGAACTTATTGTTAAATTCTATAAGAAAATAAACATAGCCCATACAGACGAAATAGCAGCACTCAATATCAAGTTAGAAAAGTCTGAAAATAAAATTGCTTTGTTAGAAGCCCGATTAAATCATCTGGAAGCCAAACAATAACATGAGCTTTATTGCCAACATAAAACGCAAGTACAAATCCGTTTCAAGATATAACGAAATCCTGAAGGTGTTACTCAAGTATGGTTTTGAGGATTTGGTGCAGCATCTTGAAGAGAAAAAGAAATACGCCTTTCTTCAAAAATTAATTCCGCAAAAAACCAAAACGCAGGCTTTAAGATATACCAAATGGGAAAAAATGCGATTGGTTTGCGAAGAGCTCGGACCCACTTTTATCAAGTTTGGCCAGGTGTTGAGCAATAGGCCAGATTTGATTCCTTTTGAATTGGTGCTGGAGTTTGAAAAACTACAAGACAATGTGCCGCCTATGCGCGATGATACTGTAAAACAAGTAGTGGTGTCTGAACTCAAAAAAGATATTGACGATTTGTTCGCCTGGTTTGAGCCGCACCCTTTTGCTTCGGCATCAATGGCACAGGTTCATAAGGTAATTTTGCATTCAGGAAAACGCGTAGCCTTAAAGGTGCAACGACCCGGAATTAAAGATGTGATTTTAGAAGATATTAAGGTGATGTATTCCATCGCCGAAATTCTTGAGAATAGAATACCGTCTTTGAAAAGTTTTGACCCTATCGGATTGGTGAAAAATTTTGAAAGTGCCATTTTAAAAGAATTAGATTTTATTAATGAATCTGTTAATATACAACGCTTTTATAACCATATTAGTAATGATACCAGCTTGGATCAATTTGCACACGCCCCGTTGGTTTACAAAGATTTTACTACCGAAAGAGTACTTGCAATGGAGTTTATTGCAGGAATAAAAATTGATAGACTTCAAAAATTAGCCGAAAAAAATATCGACACCAAATTGATTGCGCGTCGTTTAAGCAATAGTTTTTTTAAACAAGTGTTCGAGTACGGTTTCTTCCATGCCGATCCGCATCCCGGAAATTTATTAGTACTACCAAACAGGCATATTTGCTTTTTGGATTTTGGTATGATGGGAACTATTTTACCCAGAGATATCAAGGTTTTTGGTAAACTATTTACTGCTATTTCTAACAAAAATGTTAAACAAATAATTCAATCTATTCAGCAATTATCCGATGCTACGGTTATTAACGATATGCGCTCTTTGGAGTTTGATATCAATGAGTTTGTTGAAAAATATTACGCGAAAGACCTCCATAAAAACGAAATGAGCACCTTATTGCTGGAGCTAAAAGACATCATAGTAGCTCACGGTTTAAAGGTGCCAACCCATTTCTATCTGTTTGCAAGAGCATTGGTTACGTTAGAAGGTGTTCTCGAAAAATTAGATCCGGAATTAGATCAGTTTGAAATGGTAAGACCTTTCCTTTCTAAAAGTATTACCCGTAATTATAGTCCGTTATTGATGGGCAAAAAGGTTTTCAATTCAATTTACGAGTTGGCCGATTACATGGAAGACTTCCCCAGAGATCTTAAGAATGCCATCCGAAAAATAAACAGGGGCAAAGTAGAGGTCGATTTAACTCACAAAGGTGTAGATCCCATTATTCATACGTTGAGACGTTTAACCACTCAGTTGGTATCTGCTTTTATTATGGTGGCGCTAATTATTGGGTCTTCGTTGTTCATTATTTCCAATATTCCGCCTTTATGGAAAGAAATTTCGGTTGTTGGTATCCTTGGTTTTGTGTTGACCTTTATTATAGGATTTGGAATGCTGCAGGATATCAGAAAAAAAGATTACCATAAGTGGTAATAAACCAAACCTCAAAACACTATCTTTAAATTGAAGCGTTTTGAGGTTTACATCTGCTTAAAATCAAACAACTTTAAGATTTTGAAAAGGCTTGTTTAAAGTGATGAAAGGCTTCAGACATTTCCCCTTGAAAATGGTCCCACTGGGTTTCTTCTTTCTGCGCTTCGTGGTCACTTTTAAACTTCTGTACAAATTCTAAAAACTCTTGTTTTCCTTTATCGTAAGTGGTTTTAAAATTAGATTTAGTGTCTTCTAAATTATTCTCTAAAATATCCAGTTTTACTTTGAATTTGTCTATTTCCATTAATAGTTGGTTGTAAGCCTTATTCAAAGTGTCGTTGGTTTTAATTTTCACTTCAATGTCGTGAAGTTTTAAAAGAATGTTTTTCTTTTGATCTTTGAAAGCATCTATAGTTTCTGCTTTTCCGAGTGCTAATTGAACCATTAATTCTTCAAACATGGTTTTAATTTCTTCATATTTATCCTGACTCTTTTGCACTTTGGTTTTTGAATCATGAACAAACCGATTGAAATCTTTTTTAGCATCTTCAAACGCATCTTCTAATTCTGCTTTTCCCAGTGACGCCTGAACTTGTAATTCCTCAAGTTCTACAGCAGCTTTTCTTAGAAAATCAACTGCTTTGTCAACCATAGTTGTATTTACTGTTGTTTTCATCTGTTTGTATTTAATGTTGCTTTTAAATGTACGTTTATATGAGAGAATTAAAAATGATATATATCATTTATGCCTTTTATATGAGGGTATTTTTTAGCAAATAGTTTTATCTTTAAACATGTTTAATATTATTAATATTGGTATTGCTTTTCTGATGCTGATGTTCTGTAATCAAAAAAATAATCAAAAAACCATGCTAGAACCTCAAGTAAAACAAACCGATACTACCATTGTTGACTTCTGGAATGGCAATAGGTCTGAAATTAGAAAAGATTACGAGTGCGAGGTGCTCAATGCTATTTTAACAGCTACTGTTTTAGAATTTGGTTTGTTTAAAATTGAAGAAAGTGTAACCGAATATCCCGGATTAGAAGAATCTGATGTGTTTAGCAAAAGACAACATCATTTATTTGTAACCGTCGCCGGTAATCAGAAATTTAACCCCGGAGATTTTATCATGATTGCACAACCAATAGCAAGGAATCTGTTGGGTTATCGCATTCCTATTATAAAAACAACTGATATGAACAAGTTTCATTCGACTGTTTCATTATCTCAACTGCAGCAGTTAAAAAATGGTGTTCCTGTTTCTTGGAGCGATGCCACGATATTTAGGCATAACAGATATAATGTTGCAGAAGAAGGCGATTTTGATGATGTTTTTGAGCGTTTGGCCGATGGAAAGTTTGATTATACCTGCTTTGGCGCGAATGAAGTTCGAAGTGTTTTTAAAAGCCGTGCGTCAAAATATAAAACATTAACACAAGATGAAAATACGATGTTTTTCTATCCATTCCCTTTGGTGTTTTATGTTAATCCGCAAATGCCTGACTTAGCAAAGCGTATTGAATTTGGCTTAAGTAAAATAACAGAATCGGGTGTGTTAGATACAATCTTTAATAGCTATTACGCCAATATTGTTGAAGAATTAGGCCTCCAAAACCGCAACGTGATTTTACTCGAAAATCCTCTTATTCCCCAGGAGTTTTCCCATTTAAAACCCAATTTAACCGATTTCTGATCAGACAAATCGTATAAGACTAAAACGTTGTATCGTTTTATTTTGGTTCTATGGCACCAATACTTGGTGTTTTACCAATAGTATTACCCAAAATATCAGTTTTAAGTTGAAGCGATTCTGATGTAAAAAAATCGTCTTCCGGTAAAGGGTTTATTAGGAGTCCTTTTTGTTTGACCAAATCTCTAGCTTTTGGTAAATAGTCCTCTATCGTTAGTCCGCCTGCATTTAAAAATTCAGGATTACCATAAAATGGCGTTTCATCGGTTAAGCCAATTTCATTGGGCCAGTTCTCTTCACTCAAAAACAGATTGTGCTTAAAGAAGACTTGTTCGCTGGCCGTTTTATTGCTGTTATCAGGTACATATTGATCGCCTTTTACCATTTTAGAATCACCTAACAGATAAAATATATTATTAGCGATTAAAATGCCTTTTGAAGTATTGTCAACCGCAAATTTTGAAATAATTGTCTCGTCAACGTACATGGTGTTGTTATAAAAGTAAGAGTTTACGGGTCCTTTTCTTGGGCTTTTATTGCCTTGGTAACCACTTAGCCAAAATAGTTTTCCTTCTTGAAAGGCGCCGTTTTCGCCTTTTATTCTATGGCCGTCGTTTACACTTACATTATAGCGGTACACACAGTTGTAGTTATTGCCCAGTATTTCACAAAATCCACCGGCATTGTGTGCGCTTAAATTATATTGAATAACAATGTCGTTACAATTAAAGTCTATATGAACACCTGCAGAGTCTCCGGGACCGTTGGCGTACATAAATTTGTTTTTTTCTATCAATACATGGTCGGAGCCCCAGGTCCATAATCCGCTGCCGCGACCCCATTTTCTGGTATCGTTATCACTGCCGGAATATGTAACAACATTGTTTAGAACATGAACATTTGTCACTTCAGACATCTGAATTCCCGGTCCGCCGGTGTAACTAACCTCATTATTGTCTATAATGATATTGCTAATATTCTTTTGATTACCTGTGAGTTTAATACCGGTATGTGCAACATTATTAATAATATTATTTTTGAGGGTGATGTCTTTTATAATCGCATTTTCATTTTGATTGATAATTCTTATTCCCCAACCGTATTTTTGGGTGCCATTGGCGGTTTTCACCTCTTCTAAACCCCGAACAAAACCTTTATTTTCATAAAAAACATCAAAAATTTCTAAATGATCCAAGTAAATATGCTCAACTATAGTTGCAGCTTTATTCGTCAATAAAATACCACAACGTCTATTGAAATCTTGAGGTGTATTAGCGTCGTATCCATTGCCTGTAAGCTTGATATTTGAAATATTAATGAAAGAAGCATCTTCAATATGTATGCCTGCTTCAAAATTTTTAAAATCAATTACCGCAGGTTGAACCGTTTCAGAGTTATCCCAACTAACAGAAGTTACAACAATTGGATTATTTTTTTTGCCACTTATTTTTGCGAGGAGTAATGTCTCTTTAAATGTGGTTCCTGATGCTAAAAAAATAGTGTCGCCGGGCTTTAAGCTTAAACTGTTTAGCTTTTTCAGGCTCTTAAAGGCTTGTGATTTATTGGTGCCATTATTTTGGTCATTACCTAACTCAGGATGAAAATAGTAATTGCTTTCATTGGGTTGAGAACAGCAGTTCAAACTTAAAAGTAAACAAACAAAAAGAAGTTTTGAAGTCATTATAAATAACTTGATAAAATTAATAAAGTAGTATTGGAATATTTAGAATAATTGCTTGTCAAGATTTTAAGGTATTTGACTGATTAAACGCCATTTACAAGAATTTTAAATTAAGGGTTATTGTTTTTAGCCTGGGCCACTGTTTTCTTTTCTTTTGGCTCTTTAAACAATACTTCTTTGTTTTCCATCAATCGCTGGTGAATGTGATAGGTAACGTCCTCCCACGCATCTCCTTCACGCCATAAGGGAGCCATCATTTGTTCTTCCCATTTCAAAAGATTGTCCTGTAAAGTTTGATGGATTTCTTTTTGAGAATCGATTAAATTATCCATTTCACCTAAATCTTCACTCAGATTATATAGCGTAGTTCCGTAATTTTCTAATCTAATTAATTTGTGTTGGCCCAAGCGTGCGGCAGCTTCATCCAATTTTCTCCAGTATAACTCCTGATGTGGGTTACCTGTTTTTTCACCCTTTAGAAATGGCAATAAATCTACACCGTCTAAAATTTGATTCTCTTCGGGTTTAATGCCGGCTGCAGATATTGCGGTACTAAAAATGTCAAGTGATGAGGTTAAACCGTTAAAAGTGCCGTTAGTTTTAAGAACCGAAGGCCAGCTTACTATAAAAGGTACGCGATGACCTGCTTCAAATTTATTGCCCTTCCATCCTTTTAATGGTCCGTGTTTTGAATCGTTATTATGAGCGCCACCATTATCACTTAAAAAGAAAATAAGGGTGTTGTCTAATAAATTGAGCTCTTCTAATTTGTCTCTGAGTTTACCAATATTTTGATCTAAAGACCAGGTCATGGCTGCCAAAACTGGTCTGTCGTGCCCTTCATATTTTTTTAGGTCTTCTTCTTTGGCTTCCATAGGAGTATGCACGGCGTTGTACGATAAGTACATAAAGAACGGTTGGTCTTTGTTTTCTTCAATAAAGCTAACCGATTTATCGCCCAAAACATCGGTTAGATAACCGTCAAAAGTTACGCGTTCATTATTAAATTGGAGCAGGTGTTCGTTGGAAGGGTTTTTCATTGGGAAATACGACCTACCGCCACCTAAAAACCCGTAAAATTCGTCAAAACCTCTGTTGTTTGGATGGTTGTGTTCTTTGGCGCCTAAGTGCCATTTACCAATGGCTATGGTTTTGTAATTATTTTTCTTGAAGACATCTGCCATGGTAAGCACGTTTTTAGCCAAACCAATATCGCCTGTGGTGGCGTCACCTGTGTGATTGGCTTCAAAACCAAAGCGCTGTTGGTATTGACCGGTCATTAAACCTGCTCTTGAAGGTGCACAAACTGTGGCACTAACATGTGCATCAGAAAAAACTATACCGTCTTTAGCTAAACTATCTATATTTGGTGTGTCTAAGTCTTCACTTCCCATAAAACCGAAATCGGCGTAACCGGCATCATCTAGTAAAATAATTATGACGTTTGGTGTTGGTTTTAATGTTTTATCTGCCACCACCAATAGCGCCTCATTCGAAGTGTTTTGTTTACATGATAACAGGCATAAAACTGCTAAGAGGTAAAGGGAAAGACTTTTTTCCATCTATAGATACTTCATTGTTTTAATTAAAAGGCAGGCGCAATAAATATTTATTTCGTTTTAGGGTTAGTTAGAACGCACCTGCCTTTTGGGTTTTAGCTATTAATCTTTAATCTTTATTCCTTTACAAATTTATAGGTGCCTGTTACATTGTTAATGTAAGTTTTCATTAAGTAAACACCATCGGTTAAGTTTGAAACGTTGATTTGGGCACTCGTTTTATTTAAGTTTGTAGTTAATACTTGCTGTCCTAACAAATTAAAAACTTCAACTTTTTCGATTGGTGCTTGTGCATTTAAGTTCAACATATCTTTTACTGGGTTTGGATAAACTGTAAATCCAAATTGTGCCAGATCCTGAACTGATAGTTCATTTTCTGTGATGCTAAAATCGTCCATTCTTGTTCCGTTATTTGGACCTCCAGAAGCTCTTGTTTGTTTGAATATGTATAGAAGCAAATCTGATTGTGGTGCTTCGAATTCTAGTGTGAACTCAGTCCAGTTTAAATCTCCTGCACTAGGGTCTATGTAGAATCCTATGTTTGGTTCAAATGGTGTTCCATTAACACCTCCGGTATTTTGTCTTATTGAAACAAAAATACCATCAGTGGATTCCGGTAGGCCTTGTCCTCCAACAAATTGATTCCAGAACTTCAAGGTGTAAGTTATGCCTGCCTCTGCAGTAAAGGCCTGTCTGATGTTTCTAAAATCGTTTTGTAAATTTAGAAATTGCTCACCGGTACGTGCAATGGCTGGGTTATTGTTGACAGTGGTTCCGCTAGCCTGCCCAGTGGTCCATGGTGTTGTAGGGGTTCCAGTTGGCATCCCTTCAAAACCTCCTTCAAGAAGTAGATTTTGTCCATAGCTAATAGTGGCCACGAATAAAAATGCAAGTAATTGAGTAATTTTTTTCATAATGATAAAATTTAATGGTTAATATTTAAGTGATTTAAAGCCTGCCATTTTTATAATGACAGGCTTTTTTGTTGTTTTATTCTTTAATTTTTAATGATACATCATCTAAGAAAAATGCTGGGAACGGCGGATTAACTTGACCTTTAAAAAAGACAAATCGAACATCTGTAACACCTTCAGGTACTGTAAACTCATAGACCGTTTCTTCCCAAACATCGGTTTGCGGCATTGGAGACAATGTGAATAATAAATTGTTTACACCTCCGGTTCTGTCTCTAATAGCAGCTGAAAACGTGTTAGGAACCTCTTGTATCCATTTAGACCAAAATCTTAAAACGTAAGTTTGTCCGGGCTCCACAACTGTTTCTTGAAATAGAGAGGCGTCATTGTTTTGTAATCTGCCTGAAAAATTTCCTGAATGTGGCTCTGTAGTGGCACTAGATTGTACGTCGTTTTTAAATCCTTGCCATGGTACAATTTGCCCGGTTTCAAAACCGCCGTTTACAATTAATTCATTTTCGTCTTCTTCAACCACAAATTCGGTATCAACGCCGGGACCAATTATTGGATTTGGACTAATGCTGGCATATAGTTGACCAACCGGTGTAATCATATGGTCTTCATCAAATAATGCAGAGCTTCTCAACGGCGCTTGTACACCACTA
This sequence comes from Paucihalobacter ruber, assembly GCF_006494535.1. GTDB lineage: Bacteria > Bacteroidota > Bacteroidia > Flavobacteriales > Flavobacteriaceae > Paucihalobacter > Paucihalobacter ruber. The sequence continues at coordinate 310,498 of NZ_VHIQ01000001.1, read as the reverse complement.
AACCAGGCATATCTGTGAATCCATTCTATAGCGTCGAGAGCAGGTAGTACTTCAGACATAAAGTTCATGACCTGTGCTTCGCTATAGCGATTGTTGGCAGGAGAAGTGGCATTCCAGTCGGCTACCGCAAACTCTGTAATCCAAATTGGTCTGTTGCCATAGGCGTTGTAGGTGTCTTTTAATTTCTTGATGAATGCACCCACATTAATGCCTCCATAACTGTGTAGTGCAATAATGTCTATACGATAACCAAGTGCGTCGGCACGTTCCATAAACTCTCGCATCCATGGATTTAATGGGTCCACAGTAGCAGGAGAAATAAGCGGTAAACCTATTTCCTCTAATCGAGGCCAAAGTTCAATGGCTTGATCAACCGTCATATTGGCTTGCGAAGCACCGTCGGGCTCATTAAAACCCATGATGTACTTTATTTTGCCTTCGTTTTTTAGTTGAATTAAACGCTCAATATTAGCGTCGTTTACTGAGCCGGCACCCCAAAACATGGGAACATAATCTACATTTTCAGGAATTTCATCTCTTAATACATTGCCCCAGCTGTACATCCAGTGGGCGTTCATTTCGCTGGTTTTGTGTGACCAGCGCTGTGAATTATTGGTAAATGCAACGCCGCGCTTGTTGTCGGCACTATTGGTCATTTCTGAAAATTCTGATGGTCCAAAATCTCCAATTTCATTCTTTTCGCAACTAAAAAATATTGCGATGATTGCTAAAAATAATAATTGCTTTTTCATTGTTGCTTAATTTTTATTAATTACCAATTCGGGTTTTGTACTAAATTAGGATTGACGTCAATTTCAGCTTGTGGAATTGGAAACACTTCTGAACGTTTACCTAAATATTGTGGGTTATAGGGTCCAACCGGATCTGCAGCGGCTCTTGCAACGGCTTGCTCAACCTCGTTCCAACGCTTTAAATCCATAAAGCGTAAGCCTTCAAACGCCAGTTCTACTCTACGTTCGTGACGTACAATATCACGTATTTGCGATTGAGAACCGATGCCTTCTACATCTTGTACGCTCGGCATATTAACACGCGCTCTCACTTCGTTAACTAGTGCGGCAGCTCCATTGAGATCGCCTGTTTCAACCAATGCTTCGGCACGCATTAACAGTATATCGGCGTAACGAATAATATAAAAGTCTTGTGAACCGTCACCAAATACGGCTGTACCGTCAGGCCCCGGGCCACGTCTGATGTATTTGCGCTGTCCGTAGCCGGTTGGACTGTTGCCTGTAAACGCTCTAACCGGTTCGTCTAACCATTGGTCACCAACAAAATAAATACTGGCATTGGCTCTTGGGTCTCTGTTGGCACCTTGATTACTAGGATTGTATAAAGGTGATTCTGTGATTGGCAAACCATCTGTACAGTAGTAATCAAATACTAAATTTCTCATGGGGCGCATATCACCTTTAGGCGAAGCTAAAAAGGTGGCAGAAAAATTTTCTCCGTTTGAGGTAGCGGCATTTCTAAAAAATCTGGCTGCAAAAACAATTTCATTAGATGTTTCGCCTGCTTCAGTAAATAATTCAGCATAGTTAGAATATAATGAGTAACCTAATCCTATAGCTTGGTTGGTTAAATTAAGCACTCCAAATTCACCATCGTAAACTTGATTGTATAGTTGAACTCTCGCAAACAGTCCTAGAGCGGCGCCTTTTGTGGCATAACCAAATAGTTCGTCTGGTTGTCTAGTGGGAAGAAATTCTGAGGCTAATGTTAAATCTGCGACTACCTGAGCATAAATTTCATTGTAGGTATTTTTAGCTACGAAGGCTGTTTCTAAGGTTTGAGGTTCTAAAATAAGTGGCACCTCTTCAAAGTAAACCGAAAGATTGAAATAAAATAAAGCCCGTAAAAAATACGCCTGACCTAATAATTCTTGCTTTGTAACTTGAGGAATGACCTCATCAGACACATTTTCTAAATTAAATATTACAGCGTTTACCCGAGCAATACCGCGATAGTGGTCGTTCCAAATATTCAATATTGGTCCGAAAGTTGGGTCTGTGGTACCTTCCATGAATAGACCGGGACCCTCCCATTTAAAGGCGTTGAAACTGTTGTCGCCAAACCCGTCGAATCCGGGAATACCTTGAAATCCGTTAAGGTTACCACCGTACATGGATCTGCTTTGTAACACGTCGTATACGCCGTTTAGTGCTAAAAACGCGTCAGCTTCGCTGGTCCAAAAATTGTTTTCGGCAATTTGTGTTAAAGAAGAGCGGTCTAAAAAGTCTTCACTACATTGAAGCAGTGTTACAGACAAAAGAATAATTAAAAGCTTTTTCATAGTTTGTTTACATTTTTAAATTTAAACCTAAGGTTACAGTTTTATAAAGTGGTGGGTTTCTGTTGCTTTGCGCGCCGCTACCACCTTCAGGATCGAAGTTTTCTAATCCGGTAAAGGTGATGAGGTTTTGTCCACCTATAAATATGCGCATTTTGTCAACATTTATTTTTTCTAACACCTTCTTAGGAATTGAGTAGCCAAATTCAAAGTTTTTAAGTCTTAAATAAGAGGCATCCTGAATGTAGAATGTAGATACCTCTGCGTTGTTTTGACCGCCAAGTCTTGGTAAGTTGTTACTGGGGTTTTCCGGCGTCCATCTGTTTAGCCAATAAGTTAATACGTTACTTCTGTCATCAACCATTGGTAGGTTACCATTACCCTGTAATAATCTATCTACGCCACTAACACCTTGAAATAACAAGTTTAGGTCGAAGTTTTTGTATTCAAAAGAGGCGTTAAAGTTGATTAATAAATCCGGATTTGGATTTCCAATTATGGTTCTGTCAAAAGCATCTACTACACCATCAGGTACGCCATTTGGCCCTGAAATATCTGCATATTTGATATCACCCGGGCCGGTATTAACGTTGGAAAATTGAGTAGGAGAGTTGGCTATATCTTCCAGGCTTTGGAAAATGCCAATGGCCTGATAGCCATAATACGCTCTAAAAGGTGCACCAATACGGATGATATTAATGTTGGTAATGGTTTCTTCGCCCCCAACACCTAAACCGGTAACTTCATTTTTAAGGAATTTGGTAAGGTTGGTACCTACATTAAATTTTAAATCGCCTATATTACCTCGATAATTCACTGCTAGTTCCAATCCGCGGTTAATCATGGAAGCCGCGTTTTGTGCGCCTAAATTTGTTACTCCTAACGTATTTGGTACAGGGAAATTGGTATATAAAATATCTTTACTGTTTCTGTTAAAGAAATCGGCTATTACTTCAACTTTATTTTTAAACAGACTTAAGTCCATACCAATGTTGTATTGCTCTGTTTCTTCCCATCTAATGGTTGGATTGGCTAAACTGGTAACGGCCACACCTGATACTTCGTTATTATCTCCAATTACATAATCTAAACCGGGATTGTAGGCTTGCTCAAATATGTAATTGCCAATTCTGTCATTACCACTAATACCCCAACTGGCTCTTAATTTAAAGTTTGAAACAAAATCAAATTGCTCCATAAAATCTTCTCTAGACACATTCCAACCAAGTGATGCAGAAGGGAAATTACCATATCTATTTCTTGGTCCAAATTTTGAAGAACCATCGCGTCTTAAGTTAAATTCGGCTAAATACTTGCCGTCATAATTGTAGTTAATTCTTCCGAAAAATGATTGATAAGCCTCTTCACTTGCGCCACCGCTTACGGCCGGTTCTACGATACCACCGGCATTAAATTCCTGAAGGTTGTCAGTTGGAAAACCACTAATACTGCCACTAAATCCATCTGTTCTAAAATATTGAACCGAATGCCCAAGTAGAACTGTGAAGTTGTGAATGTCGTTGATGCTGTTGTTGTAGGTTAATATATTTTCGTTAAGCAAACGATATTCAAAATTGGTGCTATTGTTTAAAGAATTCAGCAACCCTGAGTTGACTTCTCTGCCTTCCCAGTCGTTTAATCTGAACCTCGGTGTAAAATTTGAACTTTGTCCGTAAACGGCATTAATACTGCCGCTGGTTTCGAAAGATAAATTTTTGGTAAAGTTTAGTTTAACAGCGGTTCTGTTCGAGATGTTAATATTATCGCTGTTAAAATCGCCAAAGAAACCTCTTCTTAATGGGTTTTGAGTTTGAAATGACGGGTTATCTCCCAGCCAGTTGCCATCTACAATACCATATTCGCCGTTGCTGTAAAACAAAGGAATGGTAGGGGCTGTTCTTTGGAACGAAAAGATAATACCATTATCACCATCAAAAGCGTTTTGTCCGCCGGCAGGACCTTCGTTACGTCTCCAAAAACCATTGAAAACATTGTTTACGGAAATCCAATCTTTTATTTTAGAATTTAAATTTAAACTCAGGTTATAACGTTGCGACTGGAATTTACTTCTAATAATAGATTCTTGCCCTAAATATCCCAAAGATATTCTAAAGGTTGTTTTTTCATTGCCGCCCGAGAAAGAAAAGTTGTGATTTTGAATAGGCGCATTTTGTAAAACAGCATCTGCCCAGTCCGTATTGGCAAATTGATCGGGTAAAGAGCCTGTTCTGATAGCTTCAATCTGTTCTGCTGTATATCGCGGAATAAAACCGGGACCATCCTGATTTCTAAATTTTTCATTAATTAACAATGCATAATCCAGAGAATTTAAAAATTTTGGCTGTACAGTTACGGCTTGAGAACCATAAAAACCGTTGTAGCTAAATTCTGCACGGTCGCTTTGACCACCGCGCGTAGTTACTAAAATAACACCGTTAGCACCGCGGGCACCGTAAATGGCACTGGCGGAGGCATCTTTTAAAACAGTGATACTTTCGATATCGGCAGGCGCCAAGTTGTTGAATGCAGCCAAATCGTCGTATTGGATATTGTCTATTACTACAAGCGGTGTGGCATTTCCGAAAGTACCAATACCTCTAATAACAATAGACGAGCCGTCTGATCCCGGGTTACCACCGGTTTGTGTTAATTGAACTCCTGAAAATCTACCATATAATAATTGGCCTGAGTTGGTTACAGGTTGGTTAACTTCTTCCTTAAAACTAACTGTTTGTACAGACCCTGTTAAGTTAACTTTTTTCTGTGTGCCATACCCTACTACAACTACTTCATCTAATTGCGCAGCATCCTCAGCTAACTGAAAATCATAGGAGGTTCTGTCATCAATTCGTGTTTTCTGAGTTGTAAAACCAATAAAAGATACAACCAATACTTCTCCTTTAGAAGCTTCAATTGTAAACAACCCATCAAAATCTGTAGTGGTACCTCTTTGTGTGTTTTCTATCATTACAGTGGCGCCCGGTAAGGGTTGCCCTATATTATCTCTCACAGTACCGGTTATTGTTGTTTGGGCATATAAAAAAGGCCCCGCTAACATGAGTAGCAATAATTTAAGAATTGGTATTTTCATATTGTTTAATTTGGTTAATTAGCCTTAATGGTTTAACTACCATACAAAGATGAAATTAACCATGCAAAGTTTGAAGGTGATATAAATCAATCATGGGGTACAAATCATTCATTCGTACGAAAACGTTGTATTAACGCTGTTCTTGAATAATTTCTTTGTATTTGGAAGGTAAACAGTTAAACTGTTTTTTGAATGATGATTTAAAATATTTATAGTCGTTGAAGCCAACGTCGTATGCAATTTCATTTAAATTTAAATCTGTGGTTAAAATTAAATAAGCAGATTTTTTTAATCTAACCGATCTTATAAACGCGGTGAGCGATAATCCTGTGAGCGATTTAATTTTTCTATATAGAGTGGATTGACTCATGTTTAAGGCATCAACCATGCTTTCGATACCAAAGGCTTCATTATCGATATTTTCTTCTACCAATAGGATGGCCTTGTTTATAAATGCGTTTTCAGTATCTTCAGTATCGGTGTTGTTTGAGGTTGGTTCAAAACGAACTTTGTTAAGTAGGTGAGACCTTAACTTTTCGCGGTTCTCTAATAAACTGGCAATTCTGGCTTTAATAACTTTGGCATTAAATGGTTTGGTGACATAATCGTCTGCGCCAGTTTTTAACCCTTCAATTTCAAAAACAGTCGATGTTCTGGCAGTTAATAAAATTATGGGTATATGAGAAGTAATAATTTGAGATTTCAATTCTTTACAAAGTGTGATGCCGTCTTTGCCCGGCATCATCACATCGCTTAGGATTAAATCCGGGATTTCGGTTGACGCTATTTCAAAACCCTCGTCTCCGTTAGTGGCTTCTATAATATTATATTTATCTGATAAGATGCCCTTGAGGTAGGACAGAATTTCAACATTATCGTCTATGATCAATACAGAATGTTCTTTGGCGTTGATATTGAGATTGTCAATAGGGTTCTCTATTTCAAGACTTTCGTAGGCCTTCATATTATCGGTAGTCACAAAATTTTCGTTGATGATGCCTTCATATAACTGAGGATTCATAGAAAGTTTTACGATAAATTCGGTACCTATATTGGGTGCGCTTTTAACGCTTATGCTACCGTGATGTAGTTCTACAATTCTTTTTGAAAAAGACAAGCCAATACCACTACCAATGAGCTGTGCCGTGCTACCGGACTTAATTTGAAAAAATCTATCAAATATTTTTTCTAAATCTTCCTCCTTCATACCTATACCGCTGTCTTTTATTGAAATGATACAGTAATCGCTATCACTGCTAACTTCCATCCTTATTTTGTCGCCCGGTTTTGTGTATTTTAAAGCATTAGAAAGTAGGTTACACAATACAATTTCCATTTTATTACGATCAAACGGGAATTGAATTTCATCTTGTTTAGCTTTAAACTTGTATTTGATGTTTTTAGCTTTTGCCGCTTCTTTAAAATACAAATGTACTTCTCTTGAAAATCTTACAAAATTGCCATGAGAAACATCCAGTTTTAACAATCCGCGGTCTGCCTTCCTAAAGTCTAATAACTGGTTGATTAAGTTTAATAGTCTGTTGGTGTTTCTATCAATATAACTTAGATTTTTAACAACCTTAGGTGGTAGACTGTCGTCGTCTAAAAGTTCTTTAAGGGGTGTGATGATAAGGGTTAACGGAGTTCTGAACTCGTGGGAAATATTGGTGAAAAAGGTGAGTTTGGCTTCGGTTAATTCAACTTCTTTTTCTTTATCTATACGAGCAATTTCAAGATTGTTTTTAAGTTTAAGCTGATAATTATTAGTTTTTATAAGGTAGTAAATAATGGTTGAAATTATGAGCAAGTATACAAATATGGCTAATGGACTTAACCATGGCGAACTCAATATTGTGATATTTAAAGCTTTTGCTTCGCTCCAATTTTGATTGTCTCTGGTGGCCTTCACCTTTAAAGTGTAATTTCCAGGAGCTAATCCCGCAAAATTTATTTCGTTTCTGTTTTGAAGGTCAATCCATTGCTTCTGATAGCCTTCAAGTTGATATTTGTATTTTGTGTTGAGTTCGCCTAAAAAGTCGTTGGCAACAAAGCTTGTGGAAAAAAAGTTTTGTTGATGCGTTAGTTTGATGTTGCTGGCATAGTTAAAATTATCGTCGAGTATGGTATTGCCGGGATTAAACTGAATCAATTCATTGTTAACTCTTAAATTGGTAAACACCACTTCTGGGACTACATTAAAATATTTAATCCCAGATGGATTGAAATAGGTGATATTATCAATGCCGCCAAAATATAGGGTTTCATTTTGGTAGTTGTGAAAACTTCGGTTATTAAACGAGGTAGTCTTTACACCGTTAATGTAGGCATAACTTGTAAGGTCTTTATTTTTAGTGTTATATTTTACAATTTCGGTATGTGTACTGAACCATAAATTTTCCTGATCGTCAAATGTGAGTGCGCAAATAAAATCGCTGTTGAGTCCGTTTTTTTGAGTTAAAACCTCTAAAGTTTTTAATTTGTTTTGACCGTGCTCTAATTTGAATAATCCGTTTGGTGTTGCCAGCCATAGCAGATTATCTTTTATTAAAAGCTGATTAATAATAATGATAGATTGTGAGTTTTCTAGCAGTTCAGATTGATGAATAAAACGATTCCCGGTCTCATCCCATTTATGAAGTCCGTTGTAAGTGCTAATCCATAAATTATTTTGGTTATCTTTTTGAATCGATGTAATTCGATTACTTAGAATTTTTCGGTTGTTTTGCAGGCGCTCAGAAAAGAACTCAAAAGTATCAATATCTTCTAAATTATCGAGTAGTCCAACAGCCAAACCTCGCTGTTGGGTACCTATGTAAATGCGATTATCTTCAATGAAAAATGTAGTAATTTTACCGATATCGGCTGATTCGAAAACTACCTTTTCCTTATTTAAATCATAAATATAAAATGACCCACCGGTGCCTATAAATAACTGGTTTTTATGCGGGTATATAACATTGATTCTTATGTTTTCTAAACCTTCAACCGGTGTTAAACTTTCAAAAGTATCACCGGAAAATAACCCGTTATTAGTTCCTACAAAAATTTGCGTATTGTTTTTGTAAAGACTTGTGCAGTTAAAATGTGATTTTAAGTATGGGTCTTCAATCAGCTCATTGGCGTTTTTAAAACCATTTCCTTCGGCAAGTTTAACCAAGCCACCGTTGGTAGTGGCCAGCCATATAACATTATTCTCATCTTGATGCAGACAGATAACTGTACTGTAGTTGCCTGCAACCTTATCGGGTGAAGCTCCGGTTAAATCAACCTTCTTGAAATTCGTAACATTCTTATCGCTTCTGTAAACGCCGTTTCCCCATGTGCCAATCCAGAGTCTATTGTAATTATCGAGCATAAGCTTTCTGGAAAAACTACTTTCAACATCCGTATCCATGACCTCTATTTCGGTGGTGCTATAGTTATAACTGAATAGTTGTTGGTTTTTGCCCGCTAGGGTAATCCACAATTTATTGCGTTTGGCATCCGGCAGAATATCACTTATTTGACCTTGAATTAAATGTTGTTTGAGCTTTTTGTTAAAATGATCGTAGAGATAGAGTCGGTTACCTGCGCAAAACCAGATGTTATTATTAAAATCTTTTACTATAGTGTAAACTATCTGATTAAACGGGTGGTAATCTATCAGCTTTCCGTTTTTATGATCTATTACAAACACACCATCGCTCCAGGTGCCAACCCAGATATAACCATTAATATCTTGAGAAATGGCTGTTACTCTTAAATCGCCAGACATATGTTGGCGTAAGATATTGTTATAATTTTTTACGGTATTATGTTTAATATCTAAGCAGGCTATACCGCCACTTTTGGTGCCAATCCACAGATTAGAATCTTTGTCGATAAACAATGGCGCTTCTACATTCTCGTTTAACAGTTCGGTAAAGTTTTCACCCGGTTTGATGTATTCAAAATCGAAGCCATTAAACTTAGTAATGCCATTTTCTGTGCCAATCCACTTAATATTTAAGTCGTCGCTAACAATCCCGGTTACATAATTATGAGACAAGCCCTGTTTCGTGGTTACAAACTCAACAACATAGTTATTTTCTTCATCTTGACTTAAAACAAATTGAGAACAAATTATTAAAAACAGTAAGATATATTTCATTATTGACGTTTATGGCATTAAATATAATATCGTCTTAGAACTTTAGCCGATTATCATCTGCTGTAAATGTAAAGAATTAGCCTAAATCTAGACCATTTTTACCCATTGATTGAACAATTAGCACCCCCTAATAGCATAGATTAATGCTTTTCTTTATACAAAATTAATAAAACACCTAAATGTTTCCTTAGAACATTAAAATTATAAAGTAAAACTAAAGTTGATTAAAACTTAAAAATTTGAGGATTGGCATATTTGTAAAATAATGAAATTAAAAATAATTAAATCAATATTAAAAAGCTTATTTATTCTAATGATATTGTCGTGTTCTACGCACAAGAAAGAATCCCCTTTACAAACGAGAGAACGCGTGTCTTTTAATGAAAATTGGCTATTTCAAAAAACAGAAGATTCCGCCGCAACACAATTTGATTACGATGATTCCCAATGGCGCCCCGTAAATGTGCCTCACGATTACGCCATCGAAGGGCCTTTTAAACCTGAATACAATCCACGTACAGGAGGTTTACCAATACATGGGCAGGCAGTTTATCGCAAAAAATTTTTCGTTGACAAAGAGAAACAGGGAAGTATCATAAGCCTTGAATTTGAGGGCGTCATGAGTAATGCCACCATTTATATCAATGGTAAAAAAGTCTATCATCGCCCTTACGGGTACATCGGTTATGAAATAGATATTACACCCTATGTTAAATTTGGCGAAGAAAATTTGGTCGCAGTGCACATGGAGCAGGATGTGCTGTCTGCGCGTTGGTACACCGGTGCGGGGATATATCGAAAAGTGTGGTTAGAAACCAAAAACCCTATTCATATTGCGCATTGGGGAACACATATTTCCACTCCCGAAATTTCTTCAGAAAAGGCTACTGTTTCAGTTGAAACTAAAATTAATAACAAAAATGCTTCAAATAAAGGAGATTACTTTTTACACACCCAAATTTTTGATGAAAATGGAAAGGAAGTTGCTTCCAACAAATCTGAAATAGAGTGGGCTAATAAGAAAAATTCAACTAATAAACACAATTTAACCATAGTAAATCCCAATTTATGGGATATCAATGCGGCTTATTTATATAAAAGCGTTTCCACTATAGTTAAGGATAATCAAGAAATCGATCGTTATGAGACTTCGTTTGGCGTAAGAAGTATTGAATTTTCAAAGAAAGGGTTCTTTATCAACGGCCGGCAGGAGAAAATACAAGGTGTTTGCTTACATCATGATTTAGGGCCTTTAGGAGCAGCGGTAAATCTTCGCGCTACTGAGAGACAGTTGCAAATCATGAAAGACATGGGTGTCAATGCTATTCGCACCGCGCATAATCCGCCTTCTAAAGAGCAATTAGAACTCTGTGATAGAATGGGAATTTTAGTTCAGGTTGAGGCGTTTGATATGTGGGCTATGCCCAAAACTGAAAACGACTACAGCAATCATTGGGACGAATGGCATGAAACCGATTTACGGGATATGATTAAACGTGATCGCAATCATCCATCTGTCATCATGTGGAGCATTGGCAATGAAGTGCGTGAACAAAAAGAAAAAGATGGGCACCTTGTTGCAGAACGACTAGTGGAAATATGCAAAGAAGAGGACCCGAACAGACCCACCACTGCCGGATTTAATATTTTAACAACCGCTTTAAATAATGGTTTAGGCAATGCGATAGATTTGGTTGGGGCCAATTATAAACCTACACAATATGCACAAGTTATAAAGAATTATCCAAACATGATTGTTTATGGTTCAGAAACCGCATCTACGGTATCTTCTCGAGGGGTGTATCATTTGCCTTTAGAAAAGTATGATAAACATCCTTCGTTACAGGTTAATTCTTACGACTTTAATAGTCCGCCTTGGGCATATCCACCCGATATTGAATTTATGGCGCAAGATGCTATGCCCAATAACATAGGTGAATTTATCTGGACAGGCATCGATTACTTAGGTGAGCCTACGCCTTATGGCGGAAAAGACAATTTAACTCACGGCAATTGGGACGTCGATTGGCCATCCAGAAGTTCCTATTTTGGCGCAGTGGATCTGGCCGGTTTTCCTAAAGACAGATTTTATCTCTATCAAAGTCAGTGGACAAATAAGCCAATGGTGCATCTTTTACCACATTGGAATTGGGAGGATTCAGGGATAACCGAAATTCCGGTATTTTGCTATACCAATGCCGAAGAAGTAGAATTATTCGTGAACGGAAAATCCATGGGCAAGAAAACAAAAGGGGTCGATAAAACACGTATTCCAGTGGATTTTTATGCTTGGAATCGCCAAGAAAAATTTTATGACTCACCGTATCGATTGAGCTGGAATGTTCCATATAAACCTGGAGAAATCGAAGTAGTGGCTTATATTGATGATAAAGAAGTAGCTAGAAAATCTATCAAAACCGCTCAAGTTCCTGCACAAATTTCACTGGAAGCAGACAGAAATGACATTCATGCAGATGGCGAAGATTTGTCATTTATCACTGTAAAAATAGAAGATGAAAATGGGGTTTTTCATCCCTTGGCTGATAATTTAGTAGAATTTAAAGTTTCAGGACCAGCAAGCATAGTCGCGGTAGGAAACGGCAATGCAGCTTCCACAGAACCTTTTCAAGCCAACTATAGAAAAGCATTTAACGGGATGTGTTTATTGGTAGTGAAAAGCAAAAAAGGAGAAGAAGGAGAAGTTACCATTGAAGCTACTTCGGAAGGTTTAACACCGCAAAGGATCACGCTACAAACCAGATACTATTGTCTTTGAATGATTATAAAACAATGAAGAGTAACCCCAGTTTTAAATTTTAAATTTTCACGAAAACTCGAAATTATTTGGCTTTCAGTGTTTAAAATATTCATATTTCAATATGAAAAATACAATTTCCGATCGTTTTGGCATAAGAAAATTGGAGTTGAAGGATTTGGAACTTCTTTGTGAAAAACTGGATATTCCGGCTAATGTATTGAGAAATTATCAAGTAGAATGCACCTTATACAATAATGACTTAACAGTTATTGAAACACAGAAAAAAGCTATAAAAACCATTACTCCTGGCGATGCTCCGTTTCAAGTTCCGATAACATGGAATTCTGAAGAGGCCCTAAGCATGATAAACGTATCCTTTGTAGATCCGCAAGGTTACAAGGTTCTAGAACAAGTAGTTCATTTAAAAGTTCCTAAAAAACCTGAGATAACATTTGTAAATACAGCTAACACTGGAGTTCGAATCTTTTTTGAAAAAAACGAAGATGCCAACGAATATTACGTTCAATACACCCAAGGTGATACGGTATATCATTCCCCTAAAACCATTAATTCTTTTATAGAAATAGAAGATGATAAGGTGAAGCAAGGTGAAACTTGGACCTATCAAGTCATTGCCGCCAATAGCAAAGGAGAAAGTGAAGCTTCAACTGCTATTGAATTAGTTAAAGATGAAGATGAATTACCGCCAATTGTTTGGAATTATAAATATTCGAACAAAAATCTATTTATCGCTTATAGCGTTTCGCCTTACGATTATGCTTACGAAGTGGAATATGGTTCAGAGCCAAATGTATATTCAAACAAATTAACCACCAAGATAAAAGGCGTTTTGAACATTCCAAACCCAAAAAAAGAGACGATGTATTTTAGAATGCGCGTCATCAAACAATGGGGCTTTGCAAGTGAATGGACACAAGAATTTAAGGTTGATGGTAAAAGGTGATTTTTAATGGACTCAAGGCTATGTTATATTGAGGAAAATGAAAACGGTGGCTCACTAAGTTGTCAATATATATAAACTGTAAAAAGTTTAAATATTTAAAGATGCTTTATAATCAATGCCATAATTTTCATCTTGACCGATACACCACCTAAGATTGAGCATTATCTCCCTACTGTATTTATAAAGGAATTCTAAATTTGAAGTGATTAAGTTAATGATTTTTTTAAGTTGAAAAATCTGAATGAAAGTAAGTTTGTTTTCTTCATTAGTGTCTGTTTTTGGGCTGTTGTTTTTAACAGCCCAGGATGGGCGCATTAACTTGCAAAGTCAACCCAACATTATTGTTATTTTGGCCGATGATTTAGGCTACGCCGATGTTGGTTTTAACGGTTGCCGGGATATTCCAACACCAAATATTGATAAAATTGCCTCTCAAGGTGTCAAATTCACCGAGGCTTACGTTAGTTATCCGGTTTGTGGTCCAAGTCGCGCCGGACTAATCACAGGCCGTTATCAGGATAGATTTGGCTTTGGTAGAAATCCATTATTCGCTCCCAACGATGTGGAAATGGGATTGCCACTATCCGAAGAAACCTTAGCCGATGCCCTTAAAAAATCTGACTACAAAACCATTGCTTTAGGCAAATGGCATTTAGGCGCCCATGAGTCTTTAAGACCCAACAATCGCGGTTTTGATGAATTTTTCGGATTTTTAAGCGGTGGCCATAGTTATTTCCCAGAAGAATGGACGCTAAGTAATGAATATGAGGTTAAAGCGCAATTCGACCCTTACAGAACAAAATTGCTTAGAAACAACGAAAGAATTGAAGAACACGACTATCTCACCGATGCTTTGTCAAGAGAAGCTGTTGCCTACATCGACCAATACAGGAGTGAGCCGTTTTTTATATATCTAGCGTACAATGCGCCGCATACGCCTTTACAAGCAACACAACAATATTTAGACCGTTTTAATCATATTGAAGATACCAAACGTAAAACCTATGCCGCTATGGTAAGCGCCATGGACGATGGTATTGGTTTGGTGTTAGACCAACTCGAAAAGTTGGGTCTAAAAGAAAATACCATTATCTATTTTTTATCCGACAACGGTGGTCCCGAATATCACAATGCCTCTGATAACGGTATCTTACGCGGTGGAAAAAGCGACTTATTTGAAGGAGGTATCAGAGTGCCATTTGCCATGATGTGGCCAAAGAAAATTAAGCCTAACAGTGTCTATGATAATCCAATAATCGCTTTGGATATTTTCGCCACTTCCATTGCTCAAAGCAAACAGCCTATAAAAACTTTAAATACTATTGATGGCGTTAATTTAATTCCATACTTAAATGGTGACATTAAAACTGCTCCTCACAATTATTTCTTCTGGAGAAAGTTTGATCATAATCAGTTTGCCGTTAGACATACCGACGGTTATAAGTTAATAAATGCAAAGAGTAATCAAAAACTATTCAATTTAAGCACCAATATTAGTGAAGACAACACTAGTGCCGAAGTTAATACCCAATTACAAAAAGAGCTTTTAAAACACTATAATAATTGGAACAATGAACTGATGAATCCAACTTTTTTGGGTTTAGGTTCCGATGATGAGTATAATGCTTTAAACCCTAACCGATTTATAAAACCAAATGAAGATTAAAACAACGATGATGAAATTATTTAAACTTTCTGGCCTCAGTATCATTTTATTGATGCTTTCATGCAAAAACGAACCAAAACAAGAAGTCGTTTCAGAAACTCAAAACACCAAACCTAATATTGTACTTATTTATCTGGATGATTTGGGTTATGGTGATTTAAGTTCCTACGGCGCCACCGCATTTGAAACGCCCAACATCGATAAGTTAGCTAATGAAGGTATGAAGTTTACTCGTGGTTATGCATCTTCTGCTACTTGCACACCAAGCCGTTACGCTATTCTTACAGGAACCTATCCTTGGAAGAATAAAGACGCCAAAATTCTCCCTGGCACTGCACCCTTAATCATCGATACTACCATGGTAACACTGCCAAAAGCTTTAAAAGCTAATGGTTACCAAACTGCAGTTGTTGGAAAATGGCATTTAGGCTTAGGAATGGGCGATGTAGATTGGAACCAACCCGTAAAACCGGGACCAAACGAAGTAGGTTTTGATTACAGCTACATTATGGCTGCAACTCAAGACAGAGTTCCAACTGTTTATTTGAAAAATGGTCTGGTTGAAAATTTAGATCCTAACGATCCCATATTAGTGAGTTACGAGCAAAATTTTGAAGGCGAACCAACCGGCACCGACAATCCCGATTTGGTTTATATGACGGGCGATCCTCAACATAGCAATACCATTGTAAACGGCGTGCCACGAATTGGTTTTATGAAAGGCGGTACCGCTGCCCGCTGGAGCGATGTGGATATGGCCGATCATTTTCTTGAAAAAGCGCAGCAATACATCAATGAGCAAAGAGATAAAGACAAACCATTCTTTTTGTACTACGCTATGCAACAACCGCACGTACCAAGAACGCCGCATCCACGATTTGAAGGTACGTCAGGAATGGGTCCAAGAGGTGACGTTATTATTGAAGCCGATTGGGCAGTAGGGGAATTTATGAAAACTCTGGAAGAAGCCGGATTACTCGAAAATACTTTGGTGATTTTCTCTAGTGACAACGGACCCGTTTTAGACGATGGTTATATAGATCAGGCTATAGAATTACTGGGCGACCACAAACCTTCAGCCGGATTACGTGGCGGTAAATACAGTTTGTTTGATGCTGGAACGCGCGTACCGTTTATAACCTATTGGAAAGGCACAATTCAACCCGGCGTATCCGATGCTTTGGTGTCGCAACTAGATTTTGCAGCCTCTTTGTCTGCTTTAACAGGAAAAGAAACAAGCACGCCGGATAGTAAAAATATTATAGACGTTTTTCTAGGAAAAAGCAATAACGGTCGCGAAGATTTAATTATTGAAGCCACCTCAAGAACCGCTTACATTAAAGGCGATTGGGTGATGATACCACCGTACAAAGGGCCAAAATTTCTTCAAAATAAAGGTGTAGAAACCGGAACTTTAGGTCAGTTTCAGCTATATAACCTAGCCGAAGACTGGTCGCAAGAAAACAACCTTGCCAACTCAAACCCCGAAAAACTGGAAGAAATGAAACAAAGCTTTGAAGCCA
The DNA here is from genome assembly GCF_006494535.1 of Paucihalobacter ruber. Taxonomy (GTDB): domain Bacteria; phylum Bacteroidota; class Bacteroidia; order Flavobacteriales; family Flavobacteriaceae; genus Paucihalobacter; species Paucihalobacter ruber. Next base: position 294,056 of record NZ_VHIQ01000001.1, on the reverse strand, counting down.
TTAGAGGCGATGGCTATGAAAAGATTGAACAAATTAAGTTTGAGAACTAGGACTCAAAAAAGCTATGAAAAAACAACTAGTTTTAGTTCTAACATTTCTGCTGTCATCAGTTGCTATTGCTCAGCAATTAGTTTGGACCGGAACAGCCGGCAACAACAATTTTTTTGATGAGTTAAACTGGAACGATGTCGATACAAATGCCGCACCGACCAATGGAACTCTCGAGCCTGGTCTTGCCATAAACCTAGATTTAAGCATCTCCAATGTTACTTCTGAAATTACGGCCAACGGCACCATAAATTTAGGTTCGGGGAGCTTAACGTTGAACTCGGCAAAAGTTTCGGCTCATTCCATTTCTAACGGACAAATAACAATTGAATATGATGCTTATCTTGAGTTAACCAATGCAAATGCTTTACAGGGCAATTTTACTCTTAATTTAAATGATGGTGTAGGTTGGGTAAAAACAACCCAGTTAAATGCGCTTGCTGTGCATGATAACCATCTAAATCAAATTTTCGTAAACAATGCAGCTGCCATTTATGGGGCTAATTTGAGAATAGATCAGCATTACTTTAATGGTGCTGTTATTCGCAGTAATAATTTAAACACAACACCGTTAAACATATACGCCGACGAAAATCTTCAAGGTACCTCGGCAAACCTTTCAGTAGATATCATTCACAGTGGCTCCAATATTCCAAATGGAATGAACAACAATGCATCCTCTTTTCTCCTGAAAAAAGGTTATATGGTAACCTTTGCCGATATTGAAGATGGAACAGGCAGAAGTAAAAACTACGTCGCCTTAGAAGAAGATTTGTTTATAAATGAGCTTCCCGCTTATTTAATTAATAATATTTCGTTTATAAGAGTTTTACCTTGGAATTGGGTTGAGAAAAAAGGAAGAAGCGGCAATATTACCGATAACGCCTTAAATAACACATGGTTTTACCGTTGGAATAATACAGGTGACGCTACATTAGATCTTGAATATGCGCCTATGGCTTGGGGTGCGGGTGCTGCAAACGATGATGAAGACATTGAAATCTATAAAAATGAATATAAAGCTACACATGTTTTAGGCTTCAACGAACCGGACGATTGTAATGCACAGTCAGGTCAATTTAATAACCTCTGCCAAACCGATGTAGCCGTTGGTTTTTACAAAAATCTTATGAAAACCGGTTTGAGAATGGTGTCACCGGCAGGTAGAGAAGAAGCACCTTTTGGCTGGTTAAAAGAGTTTCACGACAAATGCAACGAACAAGATGTTAGAATAGACGTTATTGCAGTGCACTGGTACGACTGGGGCTCTAATCCGCAAAACAGCCCCAATGCAGATGCCAATCAAATTTTTAACCGCTTTAAAAATTACCTTACCAATGTTTACAACCTTTACGGTCTGCCCATTTGGATTACCGAATTTAATGCCAATCCCAACCGTACCAATGCTGTTAATTATCAATTCATGCAGTTAGCTTTACCATATTTGGAATCTTTAGATTATGTTGAGCGCTATGTTTGGTTCCAGCCGTTTTCAGGCACTGCCGATTATTACGATGGCTCCGGTAACCTGACTAATGTTGGTAATTTTTACGCTAATGAAGTTTCAACCCCTGCTATTACAGAAACTACTTTGGCCGAAGATAGTAACCTCGACATTTTTTACGGCGTGGTTAATCCGGTTGGTAATAATTTGATTTTTAATGGATTTTTTGAAACCGGTGATTTAACAGGTTGGAGTGGAACCAATAACGGTATTATTAATAATGAAAATGTTTTTGAAGGCACTACTTCTGGAAGAATTCTTGCCAATGCCGGATCTTTGTTTCAGGCTGTTGAAGTAGAACCCGGCGCTGAATATAATTTATCACTCTATAACAGATGGTTTGTCGCACCTTCCGCACCAATTAACATACAAATCAGAAACACCGCTACCGATGCCGTTATAGCCTCTGCCCAAAGCACCACACAAACACAATGGTCTCCATTTGAATTAGACTTCACAGTGCCCGAGGGTGTTAACAACATTACCTTTTACGTTCAAAAAGGGGCATCAACACCGGGTTGGTTTGTTGATAATATTGTATTACTCAAAAATCAAACTTTAAATGCGGGTGATGTTATCTTTAAAAATAATAATATTTACCCCAATCCTTCTAATGGTGTTTTTAATGTGAAATCTAATAGTTTTATATCTGATTACAAGGTTTATAATGTTCAAGGACAATTAATTCATGAGCAAAAAAATGTAAATTCAGAAAAATTTCAAATTGACTTATCGGGCTTTAAAAAGGGCGTTTTTATTCTGAACTTAAAATCAAATGATGGGACTGAGTTTACTCAAAAATTAATAATAAATTAAACAGTTGTAATGAAATTAATGCATGTATGGTTAGGCACTTTTTTGATGGTTTGTTTTTTTTCATGTAAAGATCAAAACAAACAAGCAGCACAGGCATCTAATTTACGTGTTGAGACATCAAAACCCAACATTATTTATATTTTGGCAGATGATTTAGGTTACGGCGATTTAAGTGTATACGGCCAAACAAAGTTTTCAACACCTAACATTGACCAATTGGCAAAAGAAGGACTGTTGTTTTACCAACACTACGCCGGGTCACCTGTCTGTGCACCATCCAGATCTGCGCTTTTAACTGGATTGCATACCGGTTACACACCTATAAGAGGTAATAAAGAAATAAGACCAGAAGGACAAGTACCGATGCCAGATAGCACCTTTACACTTGCCCAATTGCTCAAAAATAAAGGCTATAAAACGGGTGTTTTTGGAAAATGGGGATTGGGCTTTCCAGGTTCGGATGGGGATCCATTAAATCAGGGGTTTGATGAGTTTTATGGTTATAATTGCCAGCGCAAGGCACATCATTATTATCCTTATCATTTATGGAAAAATGATCAAAAAATTCTATTAGAAGGCAACATAGGAAGAAATAAAGAGCAATATGCGCCTAACTTGATTCATGAAGAGGCATTGAAGTTTATCGATAGCAACAAAGACAAACCATTCTTTCTATTTTATCCAAGTATTATTCCTCATGCTGAGTTGGCTGCGCCACAGGAATACATGGATAAGTTCATCGATAAATTCTCACCCGAAAAACCATTTAAAGGATATGATGGTGATGAAGATTACAGAGATGGAAAATACGAATCGCAAGCATATCCTCATGCTGCATTCGCTGCCATGATGACGCTGTTAGACGATCAGGTTGGTGACATTCTAAAAAAAGTGAAAGACTTAGGATTGGAAGAAAATACCATAATTATCTTTTCTTCTGATAATGGTCCGCATCAAGAAGGCGGTGCCGATCCCGATTTTTTTAATAGTAATGCCGGTTTTAGAGGGTATAAAAGAGACTTATACGAAGGTGGTATAAGAGTCCCCATGATTGTTAAATGGAAAGGTACGGTTCAAGAAGGATCAACTACCAATCATATCTCTGCATTTTGGGACGTGATGCCAACAATTGCAGAAATTATTTCAGATGATCAAATGTTTATAACCAATGGTGTTTCGTTTTTGCCAACTCTAAAAGGCGGTGAAAACCAAAAACAACATGATTATTTGTATTGGGAATTTCATGAATTAGGAGGGCGACAAGCATTGCTAAAGAACAATTGGAAATTGGTGAGATACAACATAAAAGATGAAAGGCCTTACGAGTTGTACAACCTGGAAAAAGATCCGGGCGAATTAAATGATTTAGCCAATCAGTTCCCCGAAATTGTCACCGAGCTATCTCAATTAATGATAAATAGCAGAACAGAATCTGAGATTTTTAAATTTTTAAAATAACAATATGAAGTATATTCTTTTATTAAGTTGTGTTTTAACTTTGATCACGTCATGTCAATCTCCTGAAGAGGTTCAAAAGCCAAATATTCTAATCATTTATGTTGACGATCTTGGAATTTCAGATCTTGGCTACACCGGCAGCACATTTTACGAAAGTCCTAATATAGACCGTTTGGCTTCAAAAGGCACCATCTTTACACAAGGATATGCCAACAGCCGCGTTTGCAGTCCGTCGCGCGCCAGTATTTTAACAGGAAAATTTACTGCCAGACATGGCATCACCGATTGGATTGGTGCCAAAACCGGCACCGACTGGCGTTCTCTTAACCGTCACGATAAAATGCTTCCCGCCGATTATGTTATGGCTTTAAATTTAGGTGATACGACCTTAGCTGAGGTTTTAAAAAGTAACGGATACAATACGTTCTATTCAGGAAAATGGCATTTAGGCGATGAAGGATCCTTTCCTGAAGATCACGGTTTTGATATAAACATTGCCGGTATCGATAAAGGGAGTCCTCCGGGCGGCTATTTTTCGCCTTTCAAGAATCCAAAGTTGGAAGACAAAGAACCGGGAGAAAATTTAACAATAAGGTTAGCCCAAGAAACAGTCAATTTTATAACCACAGAAAAAGATAAACCATTTTTCGCATTTTTGTCGTTTTATGCAGTTCACGGACCCATTCAAACCACCCAAGACAAATGGAATAAATACCGCGAAAAAGCAGAGAATATGGGTATTCAAGACTCTGGATTTGTCATGGAGAAAAAATTACCAATCAGGCAAGTGCAAGATAATCCCATTTACGCCGGACTGGTTGAAACCATGGACGATGCCGTTGGCATTGTATTGGAAGCTTTAGAAACTTCGGGTTTAGACAAAAACACCATTGTTATTTTTACTTCAGACAATGGCGGTGTGTCTTCAGGTGATAATTTTTCAACTTCAAACCTTCCTTTTAAAGGCGGTAAGGGTTATCATTGGGAAGGTGGTATTAGAGAACCTTTCATCGTATATGTACCATGGTTAAATTCCAATCCGAAAACTATAGATACGCCTGTCACTGCTGCCGATTTATATCCAACTATTTTAGATTTTGCCAAGATTCAATTAATGCCAAATCAACATCAGGACGGCATGAGTTTAAAACTCATGATGGAAGGCAATTCCAACTTACCTGAAAGACCACTTTATTGGCATTATCCGCATTATGGCAATCAGGGTGGCGATCCTTCATCTGTGGTTAGATTAGGTGATTGGAAGTTAATTCATTTATACGAAACGGGCGAAAACCTGTTGTTCAATCTTAAAACAGATCCCTTTGAATCACAGGATGTAGCACAAACCAATCCGGAATTAACACTTCAATTAGAGCAACAATTACTAAATTGGTTACAAAGCGTAAACGCTAAATTTCCGATACCCGATTCTGATTTCAACATAGAAGAGCGCATTATATATGACAATACAGTAGCCACCAAACGCAAACAACAATTAGAACAACAACGTAAAAATATGTTGACAAAAGATTTTAAGCCTAATGAAGACTGGTGGGGAAGTCAGGTAACAAAAGATTAAAACTGTAAAACTTATTAAATATTAATTATAGCCATTTATTGTATTTTGAAAAATTTAAACAGATTGTTTCTAATGTTTATTACCATCATTTTTATGATGGATTATTCGCAAGCGCAATCGTCAAAAAATGAAGACCACACCAATTTCATAATCAATGCAGATTTTGAAACGGGCAACTTAAGCGGTTGGAATCATTGGAAAACGAGAAGTGCTGTAATTACTGAAGATGCATTTTCGGGGAAATACGCTGTAAAAATTGGCCCAGAAAGAGGGTTTTGTATTCAAGAAACGAAAGTAAAATCAAACAGTTTGTACCGTATTTCGGCCTATGTAAAAACAACTTCAGGTGCTGAAGAAGTACAACTCGTGGTGAGTGATTTTGGCGGTCCCGAAAAATCAGTATCAAGTGCAAAAACGGAATACACCCGGGTAAGTCTCGATTTTCAAACGGCTTATAGCACAGATAAATTACTCATTTCTTTAACACATCCCTCAGGAAATGGATTTGGATTTGCAGATCAAATAGAACTTCAATATTTAGGAGAAGCGCCCGAACCAACGATTCAAGAATTTGTGAAGATTCCTGAACGCATTTTAAAAGAAGAAGATGGCGTAGCGCAATTACCCAATGATAAAATGAAATGGTTTCTAGACGACAAGTTTGGGATGTTTATTCATTGGGGAGTTTATGCTGCTATGGATGAAGGTGCTGAATGGGTAAGACATCAAGAAGCTTGGGGACATGAGTATTATCAAAGAAGAGCTAGAAACCCCCAAAAGGGTTTTACAGCTTCAAAATTCGACGCCAATGAATGGGCGGCTTTGGCAAAAAAAGCAGGAATGAAATATATGGCCTTAACCACGAGACATCACGACGGATACGCGCTTTTTGATAGCAAACACCCTTTTAGCTGGACAAGTCAAAAAGATTTAGGCAGAGATTTTATCAAGGAATATACCGATGCAGTAAGAGCGTCCGGACTTCATGTGGGTATGTATTATTCGCCTATGAGCTGGCGATATCCCGGCTATTATGACGTCACGGGAAAAGATGTAAAACCCAACGTTTGGGGCTATAAAACAGCTGCATGGCACAAAGAAGACGCACGCGATATGAAAGAGGAAGTCTATGAGCAAGTAACTACCCTTTTTACAAATTACGGAAAAATAGATTATATGTTTTGGGATGGCGGTTGGCTGGGTCAATCAATCAACCCTGAATTAGAAAAGCGTTTTTGGGATCCCGGATATTTTCAAAATCCAAACAACGAATGGCCTATTGATAAAAAATATATCACCAAAGACGATGCTACCGGCAAAGCTTTAGGTATTATGGGATTGGTTCGAAAATACCAACCCGATTTGATTGTAAACGAGCGTTTTTCTTGGGTGGGTGATGTGCATGCAGAAGAAGGCGTAAGTGCTACTACAGGCGATATTCGTTTTGAACATTACGGCGAAAAATGTGTGAGTTTGCAAAAAGGTGGTTGGGGTTACAGACCCAATAGAGAGATTTTTTCTTTTGAAGAGGTAGCTGTTTATTTATCTAATTGTGTGGTTAGAAATATCAATTTATTATTAAATGTCGCTCCGGATAGAGAAGGTGTCATTCCTCAAAACCAGCAAGAGGTGTTGCTTAAAACGGGTAATTGGCTATCGAAAGTTGGTAACGCCGTTTATGGAACAAGAGGTGGGCCTTGGCAACCACTTTTTGGCGAATATGGTTTTACTTTTAAAGAGAATAAAATCTACTGTCATATTTACGAAGGCTATCGAGATTTGAACACAAATACTTTTACAACGCAATCATTGGGAAGTAAAAAGGTAAGTAAAGTGACCAATCTTATGGATGGCAAAGAACTTAAATGGTCGAAGAACAAAGACAAATCAATCACAATAAGTGATGTTGATTATACATTAAATTCTGCAACCACGATTTTGGAAATTACACTAACTGAATCTGTATTTAAATAAAATTCTATGGGTCAAGTACTAAAGGTTGTAAAATTCAAAATCTATGTTATAATATTTATAATGGCAACAACTTCTTTTTCACAATCAAATGAATTTGAAATCTGGAAAAATGGCATTCCAAACTCAATTAATAATAGGGATTATCAAGAAATTTACGAAAACGAAATAGGCAAAATAAGCAAAGTTACCAATCCCACACTTACTGTTTTTATTCCGGAAAACCCCAATGGAACATCTGTAATCATATGTCCGGGAGGAGGTTATGCGTATTTGTCTATTGATAAAGAAGGCTATAAACCGGCGCAATGGTTTAATTCGTTAGGCATTACCGCTTTTGTGTTGAAATATCGATTGCCAAGTGATGATATCATGGAGAACAAATCCGTTGGTCCTTTACAAGATGCTCAAGAATCTGTTAGACTTATTCGAAGAAATGCCTCAAAGTGGAATTTAAACCCCGATAAAATCGGCATCATAGGTTTTTCTGCCGGTGGACATCTTGCGGTGACTTTGTCAACGCAATACGATGAAAAGACCTATCAAGCTCAAGATACGACAAGTGCAAAACCTAACTTTTCAATGCTAATTTACCCGGTAATTTCAATGACTGACGAAATTGTGCACAAAGGCTCAAGAAATAAATTATTAGGGAAAAATAGTTCTTCAGAGTTGAATGATAAATATTCTCCCGAAAAGCACGTGACAACTCAAACACCTCCGGCATTTTTAGTCCACGCACTTGATGATGGCGGTGTTTCTTTTGAAAATAGTATGGTTTATCTTGCTGCTTTGAAAAAACACAATGTACCTGCCGAAATGCACATTTACGAAAGTGGCGGACATGGCTTTGGATTAGGAAACAAAGGAACGAGTCAATTTTGGACTGAAGCTTGTTTAAAATGGTTACAACTAAGTAAAATTATCAATTGAAATATTACCATATTAAAATATTAATATTATGAAAATACATCACTTAACTTTGGTACTGCTTTTTATAAGCATTATATCATGCCAGAACAAAATGATAGAAAAACCAACATATACAGCTGAAAAATGGGAAAATCCCGAATGGGAAAACCCCGAAATTTTTGAAATAAACAGAGCGCAGCCAACAGCTACTTTTTATCGCTATCCAACAGCCAACGAAGCCTTATCAAATGATAGCTGGCAAAATTCACCGGCTTATGTGTCGCTTAACGGTACCTGGCATTTTTATTATGCCGATAGCGTTCAGGCAAGACCTACAAATGTTCATAAAAATGATTTTGACACTTCAGGGTGGGATGATATTGAAGTACCTTCAAATTGGGAGTTGAAAGGTTATGGTATTCCTGTGTACACCAATATCAAATACATGTTTCCGGCCAATCCGCCATATATTCCTCATGATATTAACAATAACGGAACTTACAAACGCAGTTTTATCATTCCAAACGATTGGGATGGCAAAGATATTTTCCTGCACTTTGCAGGTGTAAGTGGCGCCATGTACATTTGGGTTAACGAAGATTTTGTGGGCTATAACGAAGGCAGTAAAACCGCTGCCGAATTTGATATTACCTCTAAAGTAAAGCCCGGTAACAACACTGTTTCGGTTCAGGTGTTGCGATGGAGCGACGCCAGTTATATGGAAGATCAAGATTTTTGGAGACTTTCGGGGATAGAGCGAGATGTGTATGTATATGCTACAAATAAAGCTACCATCAAAGATTTTAGAGTTATTGCCGATTTAGAAAACAACTATCGCGATGGTGTTTTTAATTTAGATGTTCAGCTTCATAACAATTCAAATGAAATCATCGATGAAACGGTTTCGGTGAAACTCTTAGATGATCAAAATAACGAAGTGTTTTCAGAAGATAGAGCTGTTAAATTGGAATCTGGAAGAAGCAATTTCAATTTTAACACGACGATTTCCGATGTAAAATCATGGAATGCAGAATTCCCAAATCTCTATAATTTGGTAATGACTTTTAGTGGCGAATCTACGGCTGTAAAAGTAGGTTTTAGAAACGTAAAAGTCGAAAATAGTCAGCTTTTAGTTAACGGTATGCCTATTCTGATTAAAGGAGTAAATCACCACGATCATGATGATACAACCGGACATGTGGTTGGTAAAGACCTTACCAAGAAGGACATGGAAGTTATGAAACAAAATAACCTTAACGCCATTAGATGCAGCCACTACCCAAAAGATCCACATTTTTACAGATTGGCCGATATGTATGGATTCTATGTAATTAATGAAGCTAATATTGAAACGCACGGAATGGGTGTAACTGCCGAAGTCAATAGAGAACCTGAAAAGAAACTGGTGCATCCGGCCTATCTTCCGGAATGGAAAGGAGCGCATATGGACAGAACGGTTAGAATGTTTGAGAGGGATAAAAACTATCCGAGCATCATCATCTGGTCTCTGGGCAACGAAGCTGGAAATGGCGAAAATTTCTTTGATACTTATGCCTGGTTAAAAGAAAATGACAAGACCAGACCGGTTCAATACGAAGGTGCTGTTGGTATGGAAAACTCTGATATTGAAGCACCCATGTATTGGACCATCGAGCAAATGAAAAAATATGTTGAAACCGATGGTAAAAAACCACTCATTCAATGCGAATATGCGCATGCTATGGGTAATAGTTTGGGTAATTTTCAGGACTATTGGGATGTAATTGAAAGCTATCCCACTATGCAAGGCGGTTTTATCTGGGATTGGGTAGATCAAGGTTTATTAACCCAAAACGAGGCCGGTGAAAGCTATTGGGCCTATGGTGGCGACTTGGGTGGTGCTCACTTGCAAAACGATGGTAATTTTTGCTTGAACGGAATCGTTAACCCCGATCGTTCTATTAAACCAACCACACTTGAAGTGAAAAAGGTTTACCAGTATGTGCAATTTAAGCCTGTGAATTTAAAATCAGGTCAAATAAAAGTTATCAATAAGTTCGATTTTACAAATTTAAATTCCCTCGATTTGTCTTGGGATTTGCTCGAAAATGGAAAAACGATCGCCTCAGGTAATTTAGAAAAACTCGATGTAGAACCGCAAAAAGTTGCAGACATCACTATTAATTTGCCTGCTTTAACCAATGCTTCAGCCGACTACCATTTAAATGTTTATGCTAAAAAATCTGAGGCCGGCAGTCTCATTCCTAGGGGACATGTCATGGCGTATGAACAGCTTGAGTTGCAAAAAGGCATATTTATACCAAATCAAATTGAAGGTTTAAACGGAATTGAAGTCACCAAAACCGAAAAGATTTTAGCACTGGCCAATGACAATTTTAGTGTTGAATTTGACAATAACACCGGCAAGATGTTAACCTTAGATTACGGCAACGGAAACGTATTGCTGCAAGGATTCAGCCCAAACTTTTGGCGCGCTGCTACCGATAACGACTTCGGATTTAAAATGCCACAAAAATTAGGGGTTTGGAAAAAAGCTTCTGAAAATCAATTATTAGAAAGTATTGAAAGTAGTATTGTTAATGACAAACTTCACGCCGTAAAAGTAATTTATAATCTACCCGATGCACAAGATGCTAAGGTGGTGATGGATTATATATTTTATGCAGACGGTAGTTTTAAATTGAACACGTCTCTTGAAAATGTTCAGGAAACACTGCCTATTATGCCAAGATTCGGTACCAATGTTATTGTAGATAATCAATATAATAACCTAGCATGGCTGGGACGCGGTCCGCACGAAAATTATCAAGACCGAAAAACATCGGCACTGGTGGGTTTATATGAAGCAGAAGTAGCCGATTTGTACTTCCCGTACATTCGTCCGCAAGAAAACGGTTATAAAACTGAAACACGCTGGGTGCAATTCACCAATTCAGAAGGTAAGGGGATTAAAATAACAGGACCTGAACATTTAAGCTTTAGTGCGCATCATCAGTACAATTCCGATTTTGATGCCGGTGAAACAAAACAACAACGGCATACCACCGATATCGTGAAAAGAGATTTGGTGAATATCAATATCGATGCCATTCAAATGGGTGTTGGTGGCGATAATAGCTGGGGCGCTATGCCACGCAAAGAATATCGCATTAAAGCAGAAAACAGAACCTATTCATTTTTTGTAATGCCCATCAAATAAAGAAATAACGCTCAAAAATTACCTATGATTTTTAATGAAAAATTACCTTTAGTTGTTTTGATGTTTGCAACCATGATGCTTTTTTGTAGTTGTGAAAACAGTTCAAATATATCATCAGTGAAAATTGAAAGCACTAATGAAGTCATTCAAATAAATCCTTTCGAACCTGACAATAGTACGCCACCTCAAAAAATTAATGGTTATGAGTTAGTTTTTAATGACGAATTTAACCACGAAGGCCCAATGAAAGAAACCTATTGGCGCGCCGAAACCGGTTTTGTTCGAAATAATGAACACCAGTGGTATCAGACTAAAAATGGCTATTGTTCCGGTGGAAGACTCGTGATAACCGCTAATAAAGAACGCGTTAAAAATCCGGATTATGATGAAACCAGCTCCAATTGGAAAATCAATCGGGAATACGCCGATTATACTTCGGCCAGTTTTATTACAAAAAAGGAATACCATCAAAAATACGATTCCGTCATGATGATCATGAGAGCTAAATTGCCACTAAAAAATGGGGGTGAAGAAGATTACGGTGTTTGGCCGGCATTTTGGACCACAGGTGAAGGTCCCTGGCCACATGGTGGAGAAATCGATATTATGGAATACTACAACGGACGAATGATGGCAAACTTTGCCGTAAAAGGTAAAAAAGGAGCCAAGTGGCAAGGCAATAAAGAAGAAAACGCACCTAACTCATATCTAAAAAATATCATCGAAGGAAAAGCTATTGGATTTAAAGCTGATTCAACCTGGCTGCAACAATACCATGTTTGGAAATTAATTGGTGATGGCAGATTTTTAAGTGTATATCTCGATGATGTATTTATGTCGAGAATTGCCTTAAATACAAAAAATGAAGATACCTCGGTAAGAGCATATCCTTTCATGGGAAACACTTGTAATTATTGGATCAATCTGGCTGTTGGCGGCAATCCGCATCCCGATTTGGAACAATTGGATCAAACAGAATTTCCGCGTCAATATGAAATTGATTACGCTAGAATTTATGTGCTTAAAAATGAATAAAAGAAATCTTTGTTTGATGATACAATTTGGCTGTAATCGCCTGTTGGTTGCTATTCTATTTATCGCTTTGTTTGCCTGTAATTCAGACAATTCAAAATACAATGCTTTCACTCCCGGAGAATTATGGTTAGATGATACTAATGAGCATATCAATGCTCACGGCGGCGGCTTTTTATATCACAACGATACCTATTACTGGTTTGGCGAACACAAAGGAAGCGGCAAGGACGGCAGCAGGGCCTTTGTGGGAGTTAGGGTGTACTCTTCCAAAGATCTATACAATTGGAAAAATGAAGGCGTGGCATTACAGGTGGTAAAAGATACGCTTTCAAAGTTGCAGGAAGGTTGCACCATAGAACGACCTAAGGTTATTTACAACGAAACAACCAATAAGTTTGTGATGTGGTTTCATCACGAATTAAAGGGCGAAAAGTACAAAGCTGCTTTAACAGGCGTGGCTGTTTCAGATCATATCACCGGTCCATACCAATACATTGATAGCTTTAGAATCCATGCCGGCGTTTTGCCATTAAATATGAGCCAAGAAGAGTTTGATAGCATTCCGGAAATTAACGAGAATCAAAAATTAACCAAACAAATTCGTATTGATCAAGCCAAATCCGGAGAGCTCTTTAAGCGCGATTTTTATGGCGGACAAATGTCGAGAGATATGACCGTTTATGTAGATGATGATGGAACGGCTTATCACATTACAGCTTCCGAAGAAAATCAAACCATGTTGATTTCTAAATTGTCAGACGATTATTTATCGCTTTCAGGTGAATACATCCGAATTTTACCCGGCGAACGCAACGAAGCGCCGGCGATTCTAAAGAAAAATGAAAAATACTATATGTTCACCTCAGATCTCACCGGTTGGGATCCCAATCCGGCACGACTGTCGGTTGCAGACGCTATAATGGGAGAGTGGGCTTTATTAGGTAATCCTTGTGTTGGTACAGAAGAACAAGTTAATACCACCTTTTGGTCGCAGAGTACTTACATCATTCCGGTTCAAGGCAAAAAAGACGCTTTTATTTTTACAGCCGACCGATGGAAACCAGAAAACCATATTGATGGCCGCTACATTTGGTTACCGGTAAAATTCAAGAATAACATTCCTTATCTGGAATGGGCAGACCGTTGGGATTTGTCGGTTTTTGATTAGAATTTCAATTTCTTCAACATAATTTTGGTTGAACTTTAAAAATTATATTTACATTTAGTCATCAACTAAAAAAGGTGTAAATCTATGATTCACGGTACGCATAACGCTGTTCAAGACGAAAGAAATAACAATGTACTCATCTCCATTAACGGTGAGCTGTTCCACAGAAACGATGCTAAAATTTCTGTTTTCGACAGCGGTTATTTGGTGGGCGATGGCGTATGGGAAGCCTTTAGGGTGCATCACGGTAAAATGATTTTTGTAGATGACCATCTTAGCAGATTATGGCAATCGGCCAAGGTCATTGGCATCCATATACCATTTTCAAAAGAAGAGCTGATGGCGCAAATTCAGCAAACTTTAGATGCCAATCAAATGAAAGATTATATTCATGTGCGAGTCATGCTCACAAGAGGAATTAAAAAAACGCCTTCGCAAGATCCCAGACTCACTATTTCAGGGCCAAATGTGGTGATTATTGCCGAACACAAGCAAGCATCTACTGAAACCAAAAATAAAGGCGTTACGTTATTTACCTCTACCTATCGTCGCGGCTCACCCGATTATTTAGACCCAAGATTAAATTGCCACAGTAAATTACATGAAGTGCAAGCGCTTATTCAGGCCATCGAAGCCGGTGCAGACGAAGCACTCATGCTAGACATCCACGGATTTGTGTCCACCTGCAATGCTACCAATTTTTTTATGGTGAAAGGCGATGAGGTCTGGACATCAACCGGTGCCTACTGCATGAACGGAATTACAAGAGGTAAGGTGATTGAGTTGTGTGAACGTAAAGGAATTGTTTGCCATCAAAAAAACTTTTCGCTATTTGATGTTTATGGAGCCGATGAAGCCTTCGTTACCGGCACTTTTGGCGGACTCACACCGGTAACAAAAATTGACGGAAAACCCATTGGCACCAAAACCCCCGGAGATATTACAGCTGAATTAAGCAATTTATACGCGCAACTGGTATCGCAACAATTTAATTGACAGGAAATGGCAATAGATACAATCAAACGCATATCACTCTGGTCTGGTCCGCGAAATATCTCAACCACCTTAATGTACAGTTTCGCTCAACGCAGCGATGCCATGGTCTTTGACGAACCACTCTACGGATACTACCTTAAGAATAATCCTGCTGCCAAGGCCTATCATCCCGGTGCTGAAGACATCATAAACACTATGGAAACAAGTGGTGAAAAAGTAGTGGAGATGATGCTCACCGAAGCATCAAAACCGGTGTTGTTTTTTAAAAACATGACCCACCATTTACCGGGATTGGATTACGGATTTTTAAAAAATATGGTGAATATTATTCTAACGCGTCATCCTGAGGAAATGCTGCCTTCTTACGCTAAGGTGATTGTTAATCCGCAATTACACGACGTTGGCTACAAATTGCATGTAGATTTACTTCGTTATCTTCAATCGCATAATATTCCGGTGGTGGTGTTAGATGCTAAAAAAGTATTACTCAACCCTAAAGAACAGATGCAAAAGTTATGTGAGTTAATAGGCATTCCATTTGAAGAAGCCATGCTGTACTGGCCTGCCGGTGCCAGACCCGAAGACGGTTGCTGGGCAAAATATTGGTATGCCAGCGTTCACAACTCAACGGGGTTTTTACCCTACCAACCAAAAACAGAATTATTCCCTGAACACTTAAAGCCTTTATTGGAGGAATGTATGCCTTATTATAGAGAGTTGGAGCGGTTGGCGTTGTAAAAATAGATATAGCTATTCCAGATGTTTACCAATTCGCAAAAGAAACGCCAAGTCCAAAGGTGGTTTGTCGGTGGTTGTAATCAATTAAAGTCTCGCCGTAGCCTTCAAATAATTGCGCGTGTCCGCGAAGATTACCTTTAATGGGGAACACATAATTTAACTGTATGCTGCCACCTTGCCATCGGTCAAAAGGATGGGTGATAATGCTGTAAAATTGATGTCGTTTGTATGAATAGGCCACGTTAATTTCGCCATTACCTATATAGTTGGTGATTAACGGATTTTCATCATCAGTGTCATTAAGTCTTATCCAGGGTTGTAAGGTTATAATCCATCGGTCCCATTCGTAACCAAGGTGAAAAATAATTCTATTCCAGCTTCTTGAATTGGGTAAATTACCACCGTTAGATTGGTGGTTAAACATCATTCCAACCGATTTAAAGCGTCCGCCCATAAACTTTACATTCACAGGATATTTAAAAATCAATTCAGGTTCATAATTCAGTTCTCTAAAAGCTCTTGAGATGTTAACGTTGTAAACCTGCCAGTGTGCCTTTTGGGTGTAGCCTATCCAAAGGTCACCCTTATCCCAAAACATTCCTTGTAGTACTTTGGTTTTAAAGCTCAATTGAAATTTGGCTTCAAGCTGGTTGTATTCGTTAGGTTCGGTAGCAGAATAGTCGGGGTTTTCACTTTGGGGTAGGTTATTTGGATTGCTTGACCATCTTGCTGCCGTTACAAAAATAGGTTTATAAGACATCAACCTGAAGGTGCCGCGCCGTTGATCGCTTTCCAGTTCCCAGCGTTGGGAATAGGTTTTGTTAGTGTACTCCGGAATAGAATCCAGAATTACCTGAGCATTTAAAAGCGCACTAAAACTCCATAACGAAATAAATAGAATAATGTATTTCAATAGCGTCTATTTTTTTTAATGTTTATTAAGTGACCGGTTATTCTGACTTTTCTAAATTAAGGTGTCCTCTTCATCAGAACGGTTGGTTACTTTAGATTAGTTTTTGTGAACTCTTAACTCCCAATCGTATCTCTCTCAAACCATAGCTAATATAGACAAAAATACTGCTAACAAATCAACTAACTTTAAAAATCGTCACTAACTAAGATAGCGCTCAACTCCAAAGAACAAATTCAAAAGTTATGCGACTTTATTGTTATTCCATTTGATAAATCGATATTAATTTGGCCAGTCGGCGCTAGCCCTCAAGATGGTTGCTGGGCAAAATACTGGTATACTAATGTACACAGCTCAAGGGGGTTTCTACCTTATCACCCCAAAATAGAAGCATTTCCTAAACACTTAGAGCCTTTATTAAAGAATTGTATAACATATTATAAAGAGTTGGAACAGTTAGGATTGTAAAATATCGCCACAAAAACATTGATTTTACATAAAATGATGTATTTCATCGATTTTATTGGATAATTTATCGATTTTTCGTTTTCAACTACTATGTTTGTATGTGCTTTGCTTTCAGGTGATAAGCTTTAACGACTAAATTTTTGCCGATTGAAAGAATTTTATTGAATAAAATATAACACAATAATTAAAACGAAAAAATTATGATTTAAAAAAATGTATTAATAAAAATACAAAACTCATGAAAAAAAATCAAATGTCCCAAACTCGATTTGTTCTTTTTCTTTTAACAGTAATATCAACCATTTTTATTCAAGCTCAACCTACAATTACGAATGTTGTTCCCTTACGAGTTACCAATGGTTCTACTGTTACTATAACAGGAACAGGATTCACAAACAATGCAAATACCACCGTAAATTTTGGAGGTAGTACAGCAGGATTTACAATTACTTCTAGATCAACTACCGAAATTGTTTTAAACATTACTGGCAACCGTTCCGGAGCACCAACTGTCGTGGTAAATGGTAATGCATCAGCACCTAGTGCCCTATCATTAATATATGTAGCGCCAATAATTAGAAACAACGACGATAGTATAAGAATCAATAAAATTTATACAGATTTCGACGGATTCTGGGAGTCTTCTAGCACTAGCAACAATAGTGCTAATCAACCAAATACTAGTCACAATTTGTTAGGATTTGAATTTAATGGCGTTACCTATTCTACTGGTGTCAATGATGCTTCATTAAGCGCCAACAATGTTTCATTTAACGCACAATATTACAGAGCTTTTTCCACCAGAGGCGTTATTGGGAGAACTCACAATAATTTGTTCCTTGCTATGGCAGATCTCATTGATGGTACTGCTCACAATGCATTAGGTAATCCTAATTCACCAAATATTGATGGATTAACAAGCTATGACGTATTGATTGACGGACTTAATGGATTAGACCTAGGAACCGGTATTACCAATTTTAATACACAAGCATCTATTAAGTTTACTAGCGATAACATTCAGCCTGGTCCAAGTGAAACATTTTTTACAGATAACATTCCAGATGTTGTTTTTACCCAAATTGCTCAACCCAACGGATCAGATATTTACTATTTCTCAGATATTGATGGTAATGTTGTAGGCACGCCCATTAGACTTACTTTGGCAAGCTTCTCTCCTATTGGAACGTATCGATTAGATTTATTCACTTTTCCTAACAATACAGATATTGACATTGCAACACCAAATGGAAATAGAAGGGTTGATCAAAGAACACGAGATATACGTATGTTAGGTCTCCGTTTTTCAGATTTTGGTATCAATATCAACAACTACTCGAATGTGCATTCTTTAACTATGTCTGCCGGTGGCGGTGCTGACTTGGCTTTTATTGCTTACAATACAGAATCATTCAAAATTAAAGCACCAGTTATTATTTCAGCGCCAAACCCGGTTAACATTTGTAAATTACCCTATAACGATGATGTTACCTTTTCTGTTATCGCAGGTGTTGATGGAGGTGGTGCAACACCAATTTTTTATCAATGGAAAAAAAATAATATTGTTATCCCAGGAGCCAATTCTAGTTCGTACACCATACCAGGGCCTGTAGAAAACTCAGATTTCGCAACTTATAAAGTGGAAGTTTTTAACGACTTTGGCGCTATTGTAGCCGCATCGGCTGTTTTGAAATTAGGTGGTCAAACATCGGTATGGAATGGAAACTCATGGAATAATCCTCCTAATAATACTAGCAGTCTAGTTTTTGCTGCAGATTACGATAGTTCAACCAATCTATTGGGTGATAAACTTCAGGGCTGCGATTGTAAGATTAATAATGATGTAACCATTACTATAGCCTCTAATGATGTCATGGTTTTGCAAAACGCTTTAAGTTTGGAACCTTTTAAACCAGCAGAATTCAACGTTCCAATTTTTGATGAAGATGGTAACCAAACCGGTGTAATGGATATTCCTGCACAACAAGCTGGAAAATTAATCATTGAAAATAACGGTAGTTTGGTTCAAATTAATGAAACAGCTAATAACTCAGGTAAAATAATTTATAAACGAACTGCAACCAATTTAAAACCGTTTGATTATGTGTATTGGTCTTCACCAGTGGAAGATTTTGATGTTTCAGGTTTATCTAGTTACTCAACCCCTCAATTTCAATGGAACCCTAACGTGGCTAATCCCAATGGTACTTTCGGGAATTGGACGGCAGCATCTGGAACTATGAATGTTGGAGAGGGTTATATCTCAAGAGTTAATAACGCTAATGATTTTACGGTTACATTTGAGGGAGCACCACATAATGGTGTTTATACAAAATCCCTTTCTGGAACCGCAAATCCTACACCATCCACAAATTATTGGAACTTATTAGGGAATCCATATCCTTCTTCAATTAATGCTGAAGACTTTCTTCTGGCAAATACTGCCATAGAAGGTACTGTTAGAATTTGGACTCATGGTTCTTCAATTGGTTCATATTCCAGTCCGTTTTATCAAAATTTCTCACAAAATTACAATCCCAATGACTACATTATTTATAATGGAACAGCTGCAATCCCACCAGGATTTAATGGTAAAATTGCCTCAGGTCAAGGTTTCTTTGTTCAAGGGATTTCAGGTGTTGGAAGTGTGACTTTCAATAATCTGCAACGTTATAAAAATGGTCTTCCAGCCTATGACAACAGCCAGTTTTATCGTAATTCTGCACAAGATAACGAATTATCAACATCACTTGAAGCCCAAAAATCTGTGATGTGGTTAAGTATAATTAATGAATCAAATGATTCGCACTATAACATAGCCGTGGGATACGTTGCTGGCGCTACTTATAACAAAGATCGTATGTATGACACCACTTTGGGAGATGAGAATGGTTTACTGTTTTATTCGCTTTTAGACACTAACGAAGAATTAGTAATACAAGGCCGTCCTGCACCGGTAGACATTTCTGATTTGGTTCCTTTGGGCTTTACGGCACCTTCAAGCGACCAGTACAGTATTGTAATTGACCAAATAAGCGGAGAATTTGTAGCGGATAAGGATATATATTTAGAAGATAAATTCTTAAATATTACCCATGATTTAAAAGTCGCTCCCTATAATTTTTCGTCAGATAAAGGGACTTATAATAATCGATTTAACTTGAGATATACTAATAATACTTTAAGTATTGATGACAATACAATGCTTGATAATTCTACTATTGTTTATGTTAACGATGGTCAATTACATATTAAGACCAGCACAGATTTTGATGCAATTAGAGCATTTGATATAACAGGAAAGCAAATTTTAAGTTATACCTCGTCAGGTTTGGGAATGCAAGATTTAGCAACACCTTTCTCATTTTCTAATGGGGTTTATATTGTTCAAATAGACTTTAATAGCGGCAACACTATTAATAGAAAAATTGTGAAGTAGGATTCTTGAAATTTATTTAAATAAAAAAAATCCGTCTCAAAAATTAATTTGGGACGGTTTTTTTTTGAAGTTACCATGGAAAAACACTTTTTATATATCTAACTAAATTAAGACTCTTTTTGGCAATTGCTTTAAGACCTTAAGCACCAGTTTAACAAGGTTCATGGGTCAATTGCCTTTGGGTAAAAAAGCCATTATGATTTAAATTTGACATAGTATATTTAACATTCTTTATCCTTATTATAATTCGCAGTCTGTCTGCGCTTCATGTAGAGTCGGAGGGATTTTAGTTCCTTTGATTCCATAGTTGCAAATAAAACTGGTTGTCTTTACAAGTCAGGTACTTTAAATAAAAACCATTCAAGTAAACTTGATGGGTTATCAAATGGAATGATCTAACGGTACTTAACTTTTTTACGAATGCTGTAATTTTAAACGAACGAGCAAAAGGAGTTTAATTTGGTAAAATGAGGAATTCCGTAAAAATGATACTTTTTAAAACTTTAGTTTTGTTTAAACACAAACCATAATATCATTAAATTTAGAAATCATTAATAATAAACTTTCGGCTTAAATATAACTCATGTTAAATAATTCCTTTCTAATTACTCAAATCAACGAGGCAATTTGCTTTTTGTCTATATTCTGAAATAAACCTGTTTAATTTGAAAGTATTATTCTATATTTTCACCGTAAAGTGCGGAATGTCATTAACTTTGCTCACTTTTGTTTTTTATGAGAATAACAGCTATTTTAAAAAATTTAGACAGTTGTTTAAAATTTATGTAACAACATTAAATGAAATATTCATACATTTTAAACTTTATTTTCGACTTTATATTTTTAACGTTTTTCGCCCTAATATTAGCCTTATATTCATGGGGTGGTTTTTATCCTAGTAACCGCCAAGCCGGAAGCGTTCACATAAAAAAAGTTGAAGGCTCTTTTCAATTATATAGAAACGGAGCACCCTTCTATATTAAGGGAGCTTCAGGCAATTCTCATTTTGAAGAATTAGCTAACAATGGTGCAAATACAATTCGCGTCTACGATACCCTAAATCTACAATCGGTATTGGATGAAGCTGATAGGCATGGTTTAGCTGTTATTGTGGATATCCCATTACCAAAATATGATGAACAATTTCCAGAATACAACGATGATGCAAAGAATGAAGAACTTAAGCTTCAGGTTAAATATTTAGTTCAAAAATTTCGGGATCATCCGGCCTTACTTTTTTGGAATTTGGGAAATGAAGTGCGATATCCTGTAAAGTTGTTTCCGAATAAATTTATTAAAACTTATAATGACTTAATTGAAATTATTCATTTAGAAGACCCTAATCACTTGGTAAGTACAACAGTTCAGAGAAGAACAGACATCCTTGCAATAGCGAGGCATTCTCCTAAATTAGATTTACTTGGGTATAATATTTTTGGAACAATAAACAAAGTTCCATCTCACATAGAATCAATGAATTTTATTTTGTCCGGATCATTTCCTTATTACATCAGTGAATGGGGTATAGATGGCTATTGGGAGACGGCTTACACAAAATGGGGAGCAAGTATTGAGCCGACAAGTACAAAAAAAAACGAACAACTTAGGACTAGATATTATGACATTCAGAATGCAGGTGATAATTGTCAAGGATCTTTAGTTTTTCATTGGGGACAAAAACACGAATGTTCTAAAACATGGTTTAGCTTATTTGGAGAAAATGGCGAAAAATCGGAAATGGTATATACGTTAAATAATGTTTGGACCGGACAAAATAAAAAAAATCAGGACATTGGTTTGGACTATATGCTGTTAGATGGTCGAGGTGCTCCAAGTAGCATTGTATTACCTTCTGATACTTTTACAAAAGCCGAACTGAAATTAAAAAAATTGATTAATGACAGTCTTAAAATTAGCTGGGAGCTGTATCCTGACTATTGCCGTTTGGAGGGTATCAGTGAGGAAATAAAACAACCAAAAAAAATAACCGATGCCATAGCTTCTGAAAGTGGCTTAACAGTAACATTTGAAACACCAATGGAAGAAGGTCCGTACAGATTATACGCATATTTAGAAAATCAAGATGGTTTTGTGGCATCCTGCAATACGCCATTTTATGTGATAGGTAAAACAAATGAATGATATAGCCGGTATAGTGAAGCCAACCAAAATAGAATTAATCATTATTCGTTTTATGATTCTAATTGGTTGTTTTTCGATAATTAATTTCTTGTATTGGTTCTTACTACCGGAGTTTCAATTGCATCCGTTGCTATATGGGTTATTATGCTTCACCATATTTTATGGAATTTTAAGAGTTCTATACATCTGGTATTGCTATTGGAATATTTCTATACCAAAACCACCCACTTCAAAAGAGACATTCACAGTCGATATTTTAACCACTTTTTTTCCGGGAGAACCTTATGAAATGATTGTTGAAACGCTCAAAGCCATACAAAATATTAGTTATCCTCATAGAACTTATTTGTGTGATGAGGCCAACGATGCTTATTTAAAGCAAGTTTGTAAAGACCTTGGTGTAACTCATGTTACAAGAGATAACCGGATTGATGCAAAAGCCGGTAATATCAATAATGCTTTAAAAATTGCCACCGGAGATATCTGTGTGGTGTTTGATCCGGATCATGTTCCAAATAGCGACTTTTTAGACCCTATTATACCATTTTTTAATGATCCAAAAATTGGTTTTGTTCAAATTGTCCAATCATATTATAACACCGATGATACCTTGGTAGCCAGAGGTGCTGCTGAACAGACCTATCAATTTTACGGTCCTATGATGATGACGATGAATTCATATGGAACTGTGAATGCAATAGGCGCCAATTGCACTTTTAGAAGGGCTGCTCTAGATAGTATCGGCGGCCATGCTCCCGGACTTACAGAGGATATGCATACGGCAATGCTTCTGCATTCAAAGGGATGGACTTCGGTATATGTTCCAAAGGTTTTAGCGAGAGGACTTGTGCCTAATAGTCTCACGTCTTATTTTAAACAACAGCTGAAATGGGCTAGAGGGTCTTTTGATTTGCTATTCTTTGTTTACCCTAAACTTTTTACAAAATTTACAATGCGTCAGAAGTTGCACTATGGGTTGCTTCCGCTTCATTACTTAGCCGGTGTTTTATATCTTATAAATTTTTTAATTCCTATACTATCACTTGTTTTTTTCAAAATGCCTTGGAGTGGAAATGTCCTATATTTTGGTATCATCGTTCTCCCTTTGCTGATGAGCATCTTTTTTTTAAGAATTTATATTCAGAAATGGTTAATTGAGAAAAGAGAAAGAGGGTTTCATTTTGTAGGAGGTCTTTTACAAATAACCTCCTGGTGGTACTATTTTCTGGGTTTTGTATATACAATTTTCAGAAAAAATGTTCCATATATTCCAACCCCAAAGGGAAGCGAAGAAAATTCAAACTATAAAATAATATTACCTAATTTAATTGTTGCTGGTTTATCAATTAGTGCAGTTGTTTATGGACTTAATAAAGACCTAACGCCTTTTTCCATAATAATGGCTGGATTTGCACTTCTCAATGCAGGTTTTATGATATTTAGTTTATACTTAACTAACCAAGTAACTAATAAAAATACTATTTTAAGAAAACGCTTTCATAAAAAAGCTCTTGAATTCTCTATAAATGTTAAAGGCTATTATCGCCAGTTTTCAAACTATCTTTTTCGTAACATACGGCCAATTGCTTTGCCTTTATTAATTGGTGTTTTATGCTTTTCTGTATTCGCTCAAATTCAATATGGAAAAAGTCAATGGGAAGCTGTAGATGGCACAGAAAATCTAACAGTTTCAAGGCGCTATTTAGGTATTTTTAATCCGTTAGAAGATAATGGCTTATCCGATTACAAACAGATCTCAGATTTGGAGAAAAAGCAAAATGTAAAATTCGATATCATATCATTTTATGTTGCATGGGGTGATAGGGACAGTATAAACTCCAATACGAAAATCATTTCTGAGATTTACAAAATGAATGCCCTGCCTATGATAAGTTGGGAACCTTGGGCCTCAGATTTTGCGAGAAGCGATAGTTTGCCTGAGTTGAAAAATGAAAAGAATATTTTAAAATATATAAAAAATGGTCATTTTGATGATTACGTCTTAAAATTTGCTAACTATTTGAAATCATTTAACAAACCGGTTTTTCTTCGATTTGGTCATGAATTTGATAATCCTTTTTACCCTTGGTCCACTACAGGTGGAAATTCACCCGAAGACTTTATAGAAGCTTGGACACATATTTACAAACTATTTGAAGATTGTGGTTCGGATAATGCAGTTTGGGTCTGGAATCCATGGAAATCAGAGGGTATGCAAAACTACTTTCCGGGTGATGATTATGTTGATTGGATTGGAATTACGGGCTTAAATTATGGAATATATAATGAGGATCAACATTGGTATTCATTTCAGGAATTATATCATCCATTCCACAACGAAATTAAAAAATTCACCGAAAAACCCGTAATGATTGCTGAATTCGGATCCTTGAAAGAAGGCGGTAATCAAGCGGTTTGGTTAGAAGAGGGATTAAAATCCATCGATGAGAAATTCACAGAAATTAAAGCCATTGTATTATTCAATAGTAATGTGGATAATAATGTACCTAATAATTTAAATGTCAAAACAGAAAAATTAGATTGGACCTTAAATTCTTTTGCGCCGTTTCAATTTAATTATGCCCATGATTTGCCATCATATTTATTTAATGATTCCATTAGAATAAATAAATTAAAGACAAAAGAGACCGTTCAGCAATTGCCAAAAAAGGTATTTACTGGTGTAGCCTATAAAAAAGGACAAAATTGGAAGGCGAATAACTACGTGCCAAGTAGGGATGTTCTGGTAACAGATTTTGAACTCATGAAAAAAGTGGGACTTCATACTATTAGATACGAAGGTTTAACTATCTACGATCACAATGTAATAAATATCTCTCGAGAGATGGGCATGTCTTTGATATTCAGCTTTTGGCTACCAAGTGATCTCGATTTTGCCGCAGACCACGAGGCAAAACGGCAACTAAGAATTAATATTCTCAATAAGGTAAAAAAATTAAAAGGAGAAAAGCATATTCTATCATGGAATTTAGGAAATGACAATAGGTCAAAATTAATTAAAACATATAACGAACCTATTTTATCTTATCAGACAAAGGCATATCTCGAATGGCTAAGAGAATTAATTCTAGACATCAAGAAAATTGACTCAAGTCGTCCTGTTATAATGGATATTGAGCTCGATAACAAAACATTGGATAGAATTGATTATATGCAGGATATAGGAATTGCAACCGACATTTATGGCTTTCTGATAAATGATATTAATGTGCTCAACGAATTTAAAAGTGATCCAAGAAGTAATAAAATTTCATATCAAATTAGTGATATTGATAATGAGTCGTTTTTCAAATTTAAATCTGAACTAAAAAACACAGGGGTTGTATTAAGAAATTGGCAAGATCAATGGGAAAATAATAAGGTTAGTTTTGATGGCCTACTTGATTTTAAAGGAAGAAAAAAAACCATTTACAGTAAATTAATAACCAGAGATACCGATAATAGTTTAATTAAAGATTCAGAAGTAATCAGAATTCTTGTTCCTTCTATTTTACTCTTTCCAAACAATTCTGTTATTTATCATGCAGTAATGCAACAAGATAATAATTGGGTATACCCGGATGCCATAAAATATAATGATGCATTTGAATGGGTTTTAGTAAAAAAAGACCTTTATGGTAATAAACTAGCATTAAAAGAGTTAGGGAAAGGTGTTTCTAAAGCCATCACAATTCCTGAAGATTACAATTATTATGAGCTTATGCTCATCTATATAGAGGACAGTACGGTCAAATCAGTAAGAACCCAACTGAACACTAAGATAAATATGACACCTAGTAATGATTTTGATGAGAATGGTCTCGAGGAATAGCCTTTTATGAGAGTGGTTATTTGTGTTTTAGGGATTTTTCAAAATTATAAGCTGTGTATTTATTATAAGATTTCAGCTGTGTTATAGCACGAATCGGTAATCTAATTGCGATAGATTGAATTTAGACCTTAGCATCTTAACAAAAATTTTGTAGTTAGGGTTTTATTGCTAAGTATTAGGTTTGTTCCATTTATCTTCAATCTTATATTTTTATTTGATTTTGATTGTGGGAAGTTGCAAACTTCGTAAAGCTGTGGACTGCGTCCACCGAAGCCCTCCGAAGCAATTAGGATTAAAATTTTAATTAAGAATACGGCTTATAAATAAAAAGCCCTCCGAAGCTTTTTCTGCAAAAAAGCTTCGGAGGGCGAAGGTCGAGTCGGAGGGATTTTAGTTCCCGTAGAGAAGATTAATAGGTTATACCCACTCAAATAATGAAGAGTTAGTCTATTGGAACTCTTAAAAATTATAAAATCTTATGAAGCAAGTTGTCAATAAAAGGTTTCAAAAAGGAATACTAAGCATGGCTTGTTTTTTGAGTCCCGAACAATAAAAACAAAAGTCCATTAATCTTGTCGCCAACAGATTTTCTTAAAATAGTAAAAGCCTTGGTTATATGTGCTTCAACAGATTTGATAGAAATATTTAAATATTCTGCTATTTCAATATTGGTCAATCCTTCTTGTTTACTGAGTATAAAAGTCTGTTTACATTTTGGTGGAAGATTCTCTATTTCCAGTTTCACCAGGGCCATAAGCTTATCCAATGAAGTTTCATCTTCTTCAACAATGGTACTTAAAGCATCTATATATTTCTTTTCAAGCGCCACAACAGCTCTTTTTTTTCTATACTGGTCTATAAATTCATTGTAAACCGATCTGTATAGATAATTTTTTACCGAAAAATCATCTTTAAGATTAAGACGCTGTTTCCAGATACTAATAAAAACGTTTTGGACTATATCTTCTGATTGACTTAAGTCATTAGTGAGTCCATAAGCATATACGCAGAGTCGATGATGGTATAAATCAACTAAAAAACTATAAGATTTAGATTCACCCTTTTTCAAAGCAGCAATAAGTTCTAAATCATTTGAATAGTTGGAATCCATTATGAGATTTTAGTAATATTTGGTGTGATTTGTTGCGAAAATAAAAAAAAACCACAATAAAAGTTAGGGTTATGCAAATTTGTGTCGTTATTAATGTAAATAATGTAAGGTAATGTTATCGGATAAAATTAAAACTATAATATCAAAATATTTATCAAATCAGGCATCTAATTCAGAATTGGATGAATTAGGATTGTGGCTTGAAGAGTCTGCTCATCAAAAGGAGTTTTATTATTATGTAAAAACCAATTATGCTATAAACTTTAACCTTCAAAAATTCGATTCGAAGAATTCAAAAAAACAATTACTAGCATTAATTGATAAGGACAAAAAAGTTGTTCGTATCAATAAGTTTAGAAGTATAATAAAATATGCCGCCGCCGCTTCAATTTTATTAGTTATAACACTAACTGTCTTTTTTCAAAGAGAGGCTAATACTCAACTTGTAGAACCAGCTGTTGTAAATTCAATCGAACCTGGTACAGATAAGGCTACTCTTACATTGGAAGATGGTACGCAAGTGACATTAGAAAAAGGAGTGTCTTTTCAATTGCAAAACGCTAGCAGTGATGGAGAGGGTATTATTTATCAAACTGGAGAAAAAAACACGAAAGAAGTTATATATAATTATTTAACAATCCCAAGAGGTGGTCAGTTTTTTATAAAATTATCCGACGGTACTCAAGTTTGGTTAAATTCAGAGTCAAAATTAAAATATCCTATAAACTTTAAAGAAAATGAAACGCGTAAAGTTGAACTTGTATATGGCGAAGCTTATTTTGATGTATCTCCTAGTTCAGCACATAATGGGACTAAATTTATAGTCTATAACCAATCTCAAGAAATAGAAGTATTAGGCACAGAATTTAACATTAAGGCTTACCGAGACGAAACAAATATTTACACCACACTTGTGGAAGGAAAGGTTTCTGTGAACACGCCCATTTCCAATCAAATATTAAAACCTAGTCAGCAAACTAATTTTAATCTTGAAGCAAATTCAATGACGATTTCTGAGGTTAACGTATATAACGAAGTTTCTTGGAAAGATGGTGTTTTAAGTTTTCGCAGAAAGCCATTGGCTGACATAATGAAAGTACTGTCTCGTTGGTATGATGTCGAGATATATTTTGCCAATGATAGTATCAAAAAGGCAGGTTTCAATGGGGTTTTAGGGAAAGATCAAAATATTGAAGAGATTTTGAAAACAATAAAGAATTTTGGTGTTATCAATGATTATGACATAGAAGATAAGCATATTATATTGAAATAAATTGTAAAAAAGAGGAATCGAAGTCAAACATTTTGCGGTGAATCAACTTCGTTCCTCTAAAAGGCAATAACTAAGACAAAGTCTAATTATCACAAGACGAATTTATGAAAATTAAATTAATTAAGTCGCGCAGCTTTATAATAAGCTCGCTATTACATACTTCTATGAGAGCTATTGTTTTTTTACTGTGTACGACTGTTTTCAGCTTGAATCCTACAGATTCTTTTTCTCAAGAAAAAGTAACGATAGAGGCGGATATGGTAATATCAATTGATGAGGTGTTCAATTTGATTCAAGATCAGACAGTATATCGTTTTTTATATCCGCAAGATTTATTTATAAATAGTCCAAAAGTAGCTTTGAAAAAGGGTACTATTGAAATATCAAGTCTCTTAGAAAAGTGCTTTTCAGGGAAAGATATAAAATTCAAATTATCAGAAAATAATACCATAATTATAGAGAAAAGTGAGCAGCAGACAACAGTTAACAATACCCCACAGAAACTATTGGTTTCAGGAGTTGTTGTTGAGCAAAACGGTCAACCTTTACCAGGGGCAAATATATTAGAAAAGGGAACTACTAATGGAACTCAAACGGATATTGATGGTCAATTCAACTTAACCGTTAAAGATAACAGTTCAACTTTGGTAGTTTCATACATTGGTTATTTAACCAAGGAAATTGTTGTAAATGAAAATACTAACTTCAATATTGTTTTAGAAGAAAGTCGGGCTAGCCTTGAAGAAGTCGTTGTTGTAGGTTATGGCAGGCAAAAGAAAGTAACCTTAACAGGAGCTGTATCTGATATTAGAACGGAGGAAATAAAGGAGAGTAAAACAGCAAATCTAGCAAACAATCTTACAGGGAGAATTCCTGGTTTGGTTATTAATGCAAGAGGAGGTGAACCTGGAAGTGATCAAATTGATGTGAGAATACGTGGTATTGGAACAACAGGTAACACACAGCCACTTTATGTAATTGATGGTGTTCCTAGCCGTGGCAGTTTTGAACGATTAAATCCAGATGACATAGAAAGCATTTCAGTATTAAAAGATGCGTCGGCAGCCATTTATGGAGCTCAGGCGGCCAATGGGGTTATTCTAGTAACTACTAAAAGGGGGAAAACAGGTGAACCCGTATTTAATTATAACATGCATTACTCGTTAGCCCAACCCACAAGACGACCGCACCTTATGAACGCCTATCAATATTTAACTTGGGTTGACGAAATTAATGAAAGAAATAATCGACCTCAAGAATTTCAAGATATCATTAGGCAGTATAGGGATGGAAGCATAGATAGGACTAAATGGGGTGATACAGACTGGTGGGATGTTGTAACGGATAATTGGACACCACAGGTTCAACATGCTATTAACGTAAGTGGAGGTAGTGAAAACACGCAGTATTATATATCAGGACAATATTTAAACCAAGATGCAATATACGTAGGCGATGCATACGGATATAAGCAATATAATATTCGATCTAATATCGATACACGTCTAGGAAAAAACATAAAAATGGGTCTTGATCTAGCCGCGCGAATTGGTGATAATAATAGGCCTACACTTAATACTGATGGGTTGGTAAGACAGGTGTTTGTTCAGCCTCCTTTTGAGTTTCCCTATTTTGAAAATGGCCTTATTAGGAAAACATCTGCCGGAAACCCAATTAGTTTGGTGAATGGCGACAGCGGAAGTAAGCGAACTCAAACTAAAAAATTTGATTCTAAGTTTGCACTACGTTGGGAATTGCCTTTTATTACTCAAGGGTTGTACCTAGACACCTATGCAACGGTAGATTTTTATACAACAACTAGAAAGGATTTGTCAAAACCATTTGATCAATATGAATTTGATGAAGAAAGTGGCGAGTACATTAATCTGAAGTTTCAGACCGGTACTATCAATTTATTTCAACAATACAGTGAAGAGCTCAATCAATTATTTCATTTTAAGATTGGATATGATAAAAGTTACGGAAAACATAGTATAAGTTCCTTTGTTGCTTATGAACAGTTTAAACAAGAAGGTGAGTTTATATTTGCGTCGAGACAAAATTTAATCTCAGAAGATATACCTTTTTTATTCAGTGGTGCAGATGAAAATCAAAACAATGGGGGGCGTGGTTATCAATCGGCGAGGCAGAACTTTTTCGGGAAGATAAATTATAATTTTGACGACAAGTATCTTGTAGATGTTACCATGCGTTATGATGGTTCATCAAATTTCGCTAAAGGAAACCGATTTGGATTTTTCCCGGCGGCATCCTTAGGTTGGAGAGTTTCTGAAGAGGACTTTTTTAATAGTGAACTGATTACTGAATTAAAAATAAGAACTTCATGGGGTTTGTTAGGAAATGACCGTGTTAACAATTTCCAATTTCTCCAGATTTACAATATTGGAAACTCTTATATTTTTGGTGAAGACCCACAACGCTATAATGGACTATCACCGGGCACAACTCCTAACCCAAACATCACATGGGAGACATCTCAAAAATTAAATTTTGGCGTGGATTTCAGATTGAGAAATCGTTTACTTGAGGGTAGTGTTGATGTATTTTATGAGAGGAGATCAGATATTTTAGCACCTAGAAATGCTTCAATTCCTGTATATGCCGGATTAACATTGCCCGACGAAAACATTGGTAAAGTGTCAAATAGGGGTGTTGAGATTCAACTCAACCATCAAAATACAATAAATGACTTTAGTTATAATTTTGGAGGTCAATTTACCTTTGCTGAAAGTCGAATTATTTTTATAGACGAACCACCTAATGTGCCAGATTGGCAAAGAAGAACAGGAAGACCTGTGGACTTTATTTTGATCTACGAGGCCAATGGAATCTACAATAATCAAGAAGAAATTGACAATTCTGTTAGTTTTCCTGATGCCCAGCCTGGTGACGTAAGAATCGTAGACCAAAATGGAGATGGTGTTCTTAATGAGCAGGATCAAATTATTTTGGAAAACTCGCCAACACCTAAAATTGTTTATGGATTTACAATGGGGTTAGACTGGAAAAATTTGTCTCTAAATGTTCTTTTCCAAGGTCAAGCGCTTGCTCAAACCATTTATAGACCCTTCGATATCAATCAGCAATCTCAGTTTTATGAAGAACGCTGGCGCTCAGAAATTAGAACACCAAATGCCACTTTTCCCGGAGCATTCGACACGGCGAGCAGTAGTTTTAGAGAAGTGTCTACAGTATGGATTAGAAATAATTCCTTTTTAAGGTTAAAAAATGTTGATATATCCTATTCACTAAACAAAAAATGGCTAGAACCATTAGGTCTTGATAGTTTTAGGTTTTTTGTTTCAGGTCACAACTTATTGATATTATTTGATAATGTAAAAATTAACGACCCGGAAAGTGTGTCATCAACAGGATGGTTCTATCCTCAACAATTATTGTTAACGGCAGGTTTTAATGTAACCTTTTAATATGTATTGTAAATTATGAAAAATATACGTTTCGCTATTCTTATTTTAATCTTACTTCCTGTAAGTAGCTGTGAAGACGATTTTTTAGATCTTAAACCTTTAGATTCAATTTCAGAAGCCAATGTTTGGGAGGACCTAAACTTAATTGAGCTTTATGTGAATGACCGTTATAACGAATTACCCCATGGTTTTCCACAGTGGGCAGGTGGTTTACGCATGACCGGTATAACTGATGAGAGCTACCACATGCACGAAGCTCGATTTTTAGATAAATATACCCAAGGCGGTTTGACTTCTGGATCACTTAATATGTACTATTTTAATGGATTTTGGTTAGATGCCTATAAAGCCATTCGAAATCAAAATATATTTTTGGAGAATATAGACCGGTATGAACCCAATACCGGTGAGGAGGATCGTGTTAGGCAACTTACAGCCGAAATTAGGTTTCTAAGAGCTTATTTTTATACAGAGCTCATATCAAGATATGGCGGTGTACCACTAATTACAACCACATTTAACGTAAATTCTAATTTTGATGTCCCGCGAGCCTCATTTGATGATTGTGTAGAATTCATTGTAAATGAATTAGATGAAGCAATAGTCGATTTACCAAATCGAGGTGATGCCATTGGAGCTTCCTTTGGAAGAATAACTAAGGGCGCAGCTATTGGGCTTAAAATAAGGGCTTTAATGTTTAATGCAAGTCCGCTTTTTAATGTTGCCAACGATATTTCAAAATGGCAGCAAGTTGCAGATGCTTGCGAAGAGTTATTTAATCTAAGTCAGTATACACTTTCTTCGGACTATCAAGGATTATTTTTGAATCCTATGGACTCAGAAGTTATATTCTTCAAGCAATTCTTAGACCAATTTGGTTTTGAGTTAGTTGATGAGCCTTCAGATTTCTATTTTCATTACAGAGGAGGCCACAATATCAACGAGTGGCGTTTTCCTAATGGTGACGGAGGCTGGATAAGCGAGAACCCACGTCAAGAATTTATTGATCAATACGAAACTGTATCGGGTCACATTCCGGTTTTAGGATATACAGGTGCTCCCAATAATTTACAACCAATTATTAATCCTAATGCTAACGATTATAACCCTAATAATCCGTATCAAAATAGAGACCCTCGGTTAAGATATTCTGTGCTTTACGATAATACAGAATTTAAAGGCAGAAATTTAGAAATGTGGACTGGTGGTAAAGACAGTAGAGATCCTAATGTAGACTTTTGGTGGAATGGACATAGGTTAGGATATGGTATTAGAAAATCATTGGATGAAAGTTGGAATTTAAACGATGGTGTAAGTGGTGGCCAACCTTGGATATATATGAGACTATCTGAGTTCTATCTAACCTATGCTGAAGCACAATATCATTTAGGTAATTACTCCACTGCAGTGACTTACATTAACCAAATAAGACAAAGACCTGGAGTGAATATGCCTCCTATAAATAGTTCTGGGGATTTATTACAAAAAATTAAGCACGAGAGAAAAATTGAACTTGCATTTGAAAGTAATCGTTGGTACGATGCTCGTCGTTGGCTTGATGCAGAGGTTGATTTTGCCAAAGATATTATTGCTGTAGAACCCATAAACAATCCGTCTACAGGTACAAGATCTTACAGGTATTTTTATTTTGAAGGTGGCACGGGAAATAGAAGCTTCCCGCAAAGCCATTATCTGTGGCCAATTCCTATAGAAGAAATTTTAAAAAGTAATCTACAGCAAAATCCTGGCTACTAATACATTTCGTAATGACAATCAGAAAACTATATCGCATTCTAAATCAAGTCAGTTCACTTGTCTTGTGTTCTATGTTTTTAATTGGTTGCCTAGGATGTGAGGATTCTGTAGAGGAATCGCAACCAGACAATAATAATGACTCATCAAACAATAATGATCCGGCAAACGCGGTATATGTATTACCAAATTTAGATAAGCCTATACATTTTCCCGGTATTGCCATCTACACAGCAGATATGGCTAAAAGTAGAAGCACAGAGGTGAACTCTGAATGGGTAATTAGAAAAAGTCAAAATGTTAGTGTTTCCTCAGAAATATTGAGAAATGGATACAATGCCTTGCATAAAATCTCCTTCAATAGGATTGAAAACAATTCGGATTATGTAGAGTTTGTAATGGCGATTCACGGCAAACTGGTAAATAGAACTCCAGTTCCAGAAGTGTTTCTAAACGGTCTCACCGGTATTAGTTTTAGAGCAGTTAGCTATCATACACCTATTAATCTAACTGTAGAGGCTTATAATATTGGGGGCACTTTAATTGACGCTAAAACCTTCGAAATTGATGAAGAAGACATGCTATCTTATACATTCCCGTTAACCAGTCAAGAACTACATTCTTTAGCTTTTAAAATCAATGGAGAAAATCAAGATTTAACAACTTTTAAAAATGGCGCCATTGGTATTGATGATGTCTATATTACAAACACCACAACCACGCCATTTGTACCATCTATGGATGATAATGAATTTTTAAATTGGATTAAAACCACAAGTATCAATTATTTTCTATGGAATTATAAAGATTTAGGAGGAGGTAAAGGAGTGGTAATGGAATCGTCCTATGATACCAATAAAGTATCCTTGTCAGGGATAGGCTACTCATATGCTAATTATATTTTAGCAGAACAAGAAAATCTTATCACACCATTCGATGCGAAAACAAGAATTTTATCAATGCTAAAGTGGCAAGAAGCCCAAAATTGGTATGACGGTACAGAAGGTGTATTTGGTTTTCCTTATCATTATTTTGATGCTAACGGAAGTGGTTTATACAATCATAGTCCTGAAGCAGTAAGCACAATTGATTGGGCAATGTGTGCTGCCGGAATAAGAACTGTAAAACAGAGATATGCAGCAGATGCCGAAATTGTAAATATTTGTAATACATTACTTAATCGACCTCAATGGGCCAATGCAATTCACAATAATCCAAATGATAACTATAAGTTTGGGAGAATTACAAAGGGGTTTTCATCGAGTGGTAATAAAAATGGACAAGTATGGGGTGATGCTTTTTCAGAAGAAACCGAATTAATTTACCTAGAAGCTTTAGCCTCAGGGCAGGTTGATAATTTGGATTTAAACCGAATTTTTAGAGCACAAATAAATGGGTTTTACCCAAGTTGGTTTGGCTCCGGCTTTACATATAATTGGTTGCAATTATGGACAGGTGCCATAGAGCCATATCGAACCAATAGTACGCTGGCATATTTAAGCGATGCATCTACTTCAGCTGGCCGTTTTGGAAAATCATATATAGGACTAACTGCCTGTGGTACGATTTCTACAATTGAAAGTAGTGGGTTTATAAACTGGGATAGATACATTGGCAACCAGGGTTCATCAGTTTCAGGGGCTAATTCAAATGAAGTCATTCAGATTTCACCTGCACCCTATGGGGCAGCTTTAGCTATACCATTTATCCCCACAGAAGCCATTCAATCTTTAAGGAATTATGCTTCGTTAGGATATTATCATCCTCTTTTGGGGTTTCCTGATAACATTAGACTGGAAGATTTACCAAATGGTCTCAATGTTCCAGCGCCAAACTGGAATCCTTACGACATTAACATTGGTTGTATTGCTATGGCTATTGACCAATACCAACAAAATAGTATTGCCCAATATTACATGAGTGATGATAATGTAACTGAAAGTTTACAAAATTTAATAGAATCATTTTAAAACATATAAAATTAAAAATCATGAAACTAAGATTTACTTTCTCAATTTTTATAATTGTTTTGGCTGTTTCCAGTTGTAATAAAAATGATGACTCATCGGTAGAAATATTCTTTGATCCGGATGTAAGTACTAATTCAACTAATTTAGGAGAAAGCGTTGTTTTTACAGATTATTCAACCGGCGTTAAATCTCGGGTTTGGACATTCCCAGGTGGAAACCCGAGCACCTCAACAGAAAGAGAAGTTAGCGTGCAGTTTTCCGAAGTAGGACTCATTAACTGTACCATTGAAAATACCTTTATAGACGGCATTACTGAAACAAAAAATATTTTTGTCCAGGTTGGTAGTGGTTTAATAAACTATGATGTGAGCGCAGTTCAGGCAGATGCAGGGCAGACCATAACCTTTACAGACAATTCTAGTAGTGTACAATCAAGAGTTTGGAGTTTCCCGGGTGGTTCGCCAGCTACATCACAAGAGGCAGAAGTAAATGTTACTTTTTCACAAGAAGGGCCTATTACCTGTACTTTAGAGGTTACATTTTTAAATGGTATAGTTGACACACAAGAAATTGCAATACAGATTGGAAATGAAAAATATCCTAGGTCTGTATTTAGTTTTGAGGACACAGATTATGCATCAGAAATTTGGCAAAACTGGGTCTCAAATGGAACAGATGCCATGGTTTTTAGTATTGAAAATATTCCCGGTGCAGGTGCCAACGAAACGAATGGGTATGCTAAAATTGAAATCAATGCGGCTGGTATAGAGTCACAGCTATTTACCAAAGGGGTTCAGGGGTTTCCGAATGCAGTTCTTCAAAGTTTCAAAACTTATGAATTCAGCTTTTGGGTTAAAAGTGACGATTTTAACACAATCACCGCTGCCGAAATCTCTAATGAAAGTGACTTGCAAAGTTGGTATAATTTTGCTTGGTACAGTCCTATTCCAGAAGTTGGAAGTGAATGGTCCTTTAAAACAATAACATTTCAAACTGGTGATTTAACCAATGTCTATTCCGAAGGTACAGCTAACAATGCATGGACGCAATTTAAATTTATTCAACCAGGCACTGGTACGATATACTTAGACGAAATATCATTAAAAGAAATTGATTAATAATTTATCATTTATAGCATTACAAATTAGTTAAATAGTTGTTTAACACTTTAAATCCAATCAAAATGAAAACAAAAATTACATTTTATCTCTTTATTTTAGTATCGTTAATACCACGTTTTGTCAATTCACAAACTTTTGTCTTTAACGAATCTGTTTCGTCAGGTATATTTTTTGAATCCCCAAATGGCGAAATTGTTACCAATCCACTTCAAGATGATGTTAATGCGAGTGAAACTTGTGCATTCTCGGGAACAGAAAATCCTTTTCCATGGTTAGAGATTCAGTATTTTCCCAGCCCGGCTTTTACACCGGCAACAGGAGACAAGCTGTTTTTTTCTGTATACAATCCTAATAATGCTCCAGGTGCACAAATACAATTTAATTCTGGCGCCTTCTTTGGTGGCAACGTAACTTATGAGTCAGCCTCTTTAACAGGTTGGGTTGAGTATAGTATTAATCTGGATGGTATTGCTGGTAACGAATTAACACAAATTATTCTTTTTCCCGCAGAAGGCACTTCCATTGGGGTTTACATAGATAATATTTATTTCAACGATCAATCGGTTTTGTCACCACCATCATCAGGCCCAACTTATGTTTATAATGAGGAAGTGTCATCTGGAATGTTTTTTGAATCTCCAAATGGTGGAGAAGTTGCAAATCCTATAGTTGATGATGTCAATTCCAGTGCAAACTGTGCATTTTCTGGAACAGAGAATCCCTTTCCGTGGTTAGAGATTCAGTATTTTCCTAGCCCGGCTTTTACAGCGGAAACAGGAGATAAGCTGTTTTTTTCTGTATACAATCCTAATAATGCTCCAGGCGCACAAATTCAATTCAATTCAGGTGCCTTCTTTGGTGGCAACGTAACTTATGAGTCAGCCTCTTTAACAGGTTGGGTTGAGTATAGTATTAATCTGGATGGTATTGCTGGTAACGAATTAACACAAATTATTCTTTTTCCCGCAGAAGGCACTTCCATTGGGGTTTACATAGATAATATTTATTTCAACGATCAATCGGTTTTGTCACCACCATCATCAGGCCCAACTTATGTTTATAATGAGGAAGTGTCATCTGGAATGTTTTTTGAATCTCCAAATGGTGGAGAAGTTGCAAATCCTATAGTTGATGATGTCAATTCCAGTGCAAATTGTGCATTTTCTGGAACAGAGAATCCTTTTCCGTGGTTAGAGATTCAGTATTTTCCTAGCCCGGCTTTTACACCGGAAACAGGAGATAAGCTGTTTTTTTCTGTATACAATCCTAATAATGCTCCGGGTGCACAAATACAATTTAATTCTGGTGCCTTTTTTGGTGGCAACGTAACTTATGAGTCAGCCTCTTTAACAGGTTGGGTTGAGTATAGTATTAATCTGGATGGTATTGCTGGTAACGAATTAACACAAATAATTCTCTATCCCGCAGAAGGCACATCCATTGGGGTCTACATAGATAATATTTACTTCGCTAACCAATCTGCTTTAAGTGTAGATTCACTAGACATAATAGACCAATTCGTCTATATTGATAGTGATGGTAGAATTACATTTGATAAAGAGCAGTATAATACTCAGGTTTATGTTTTTGATATCAATGGTCGATTATTGATAAGCGAAACTATCAATGGTAAAAACACCATTAAAAACTTAAAGCAAAAAGGTATCTATATTATAAAAGCTGTAAATGATAACAGCGTTATGGGTAAAAAGCTAATTTTTTATTAATCTTTTGTAATCCTGGAATTGGGTAAAGCTCATTGTTCTATAATGGGCTTTACTTTTAAAATTATTCATCTATTTATAACTATTAAAATGAAGCTAATTCAAGTAATTTTCTTTTTTGTCTTCGTGATGATGCAATCATTAGCACAAAATATACCTCACCTTGCTAAGAAGGGTTCGGCAACGCAATTAATCGTCGACAACCAGCCTTTTTTAATGATAGCCGGAGAAGTCCACAACTCGTCAGCATCTACAGTTGAATATATGGAACCTTTGTTTCCAAAGCTTAAAAGAATGAATTTAAATGCTGTATTTGTCACTTTAGCTTGGGAACAGTTTGAGCCACAGGAAGGTGTCTATGATTTTACATTAGTCAATTCAATTATTGAGAATGCTGAGAAAAATAATTTAAAGGTTTGCCTTTTATGGTTTGCCAGTTGGAAAAATGGTGAATCGAGTTATGCACCACTGTGGGTTAAAAAAGACACCAAGCGATTTTTTAGAGTTAAAACTAAAGACGGTTTAGAAATTGAAACCTTATCGCCATTTTGTGAGGCTACGAAGTTGGCAGATGCAAAAGCGTTTAAAGCGTTGATGAAACATGTCAGGGAGTATGATAAAAACCAAACAGTTATTTTAATGCAACCTCAAAACGAGGTTGGTATGTTTCAAGACATAGATTATAATAAATTATCATTGGAACTATTCGAAAAAGAAGTACCTGAAAGTTTAATGACCTACTTAAAAACCCATCGTAATAAGCTAGATGATTATATTAAAAATGCTTGGAGTAAAACCAATTTTAAAAAAAGTGGTACTTGGATTGAAGTATTTGGAAATACTCCAGAAGCAAAAACATTTTTCACGACCTGGTATTATGCTCAATATATCAATTATGTGGCTAAGGCCGGAAGAGATGCATACAATTTGCCGATGATGGTTAATGCCTGGATAGTTCAAAAGCCCGATGATCTTCCCGGTGTTTATCCGAACGGTGGTCCTGTTTCTCGTGTGATTGATATCTGGAAAGCAGCTGCACCAGATATTGATATTCAATCTCCGGATATTTATTTGCCTAATTTTAAAGAAATAGTGGCAATGTATCATAGAGAAGATAATCCTTTATTGATTCCTGAATCTACATCTGAAGTAGGAAGAGCATTTTATGCCTTTGGTGACCACGACGCAATTTGTTACTCGCCATTTGGTGTAGAAGATGCTGCAAATGATTTTTTATTTACACAGTCTTACAAAGTCTTGAATGAAGTACAGCCCTTAATTAAAGAATATCAAGGAACTGGTAAAATGAGAGCTGTACTCCAAGAAGGAGATGAAACATATAAAGATTTGTATTTTGGCGACTATAAAGTTAAAGTGATGTATGAAAAACCTAAAGAACCATCCTTTGGGATTATAATCCATACTGATAATAACGAGTTTATTGTAATTGGTATGAACTTAACGGTTTACTTCACATCTGAAAAGAGGGACACCATCGGCTACATTGGTCAAGTACTTGAGGGTCGATTCGAAAAAGAAAAATGGGTAACAACACGTATGTTGAATGGAGATGAAACCTTTCATAATTCTAGATTGAGGGTATTTGGAAGAACTTTTGAAACACAAGAAAAAATTGTTGAAGCAAACAAAAAAGAAGGAGAACCAGACGCCTATTCCCCTGCCACGAACAAAGTTTTTACTACACCGGGTGTTTATAAAGTAATAACATATCAACGTTAAAATTTTAGCTAGGTATAGTAAGAATCTACTCGATGAGTTAAAGAGCATTTGATAGTCAATCAGTTTTCTTTACAGAAGGTAGTTGTTTTAAAATAAGCTAACCTAATTTTTAAATATTTAGAAAAGTGATTATAAATCATTAAAACAAAAATACCTGCTCAAGTTCAATTGGCAGGTATTCTTATTTTAATCCGCAATCTGTCTGCGCTTCATGTGGAGTCGGAGGGATTCGAACCCTCGTCCAAACAAGTAACAAAGTAGCTTTCTACACGCTTAGTTTTTTCTTGGTTTTTGATTGTAAGCTGATTAAAAACACTCTACCTACAACTTAGCTTCTTAATCTCGAAAGGGCATCAAAGCACTACCCAATCTTAGTTAATTTTTACGATGCCTCTTGGCGGAACGCCACCAACCAAGGCTTTCCAGAGACATTTAGCTTTCACGCCTGGCGTGACAAGGCTCATCCTACTGTGATTCGGATTAAGCAGCTAAAGCGTAGTTATCTTCGCCGTTTAAAATGTTGACCTAGCCTTTTACGTGTTTCAAAGTCATTACACGACGTGCTTACCAGATTATTAATCTCGCTGTCAAAACCGGTCGACCCCTTAAAAGAACTTTTTTTTACTCATCAGCCTGCTATGGTTGAAAAGCGGGTTGCGAAATTACAAAAAAACTTGCGCAACCTTTTAAATCTCTTACTTTTGTTCAAAAACTATTCCAAATTAATTTCTCAGCACTTTTGTCAGTTATTAAACCTAATGTCATCATGAAATTTGCCATCATCACCGAACGTAAAAATCCACCCGACCGCCGTGTGGTCTTTTCACCCGAAACCTTATTAAAAGCCAAACAGCAATTCCCTGAAGCAGAATTTATGGTTGAACGTTCCGGCATTAGAATTTTCCCGGATGAAGCTTATCAAAAACTGGGTTTTGAAGTTTTAGACGATGTGTCTGGCGCCGATGTCATGATTGGCGTAAAGGAAGTGCCCATTTCATCACTTATCCCAAATAAATCGTATTTCTTTTTTAGTCATACCATTAAAAAACAACCCTATAACCGAAATTTGCTTCGCGCCATTTTAGAGAAAAATATCACACTTTACGACCATGAAACCTTGGTGGATGAGCGCAGCAATCGCTTGATAGGCTTTGGCAGGTACGCCGGACTCGTGGGTGCTTATAACGGATTCAGAGCATTAGGCTTACGTGATCAATTGTTCAGTTTACCTAAGGTTGAAACCTTGGCAGATTTAGAGGCTGTAAAAGCACAATTAGATCAAATTTCAATACCAAATATCAAAATCTTACTTACAGGTAGTGGTAAAGTGGCTTTTGGTGCCAAGGAGATTTTAGATCATTTAAACATCAAAGAAGTATCGCACGCACAATACCTAACCATGGCCTTTACTGAACCTGTTTATACCATGATTGATGTGATGGAGTACAACAAACGCAAAGATGGTAAGGTAGGTGATAAATATGAGTTTTACGCAGATCCAAGTGGTTACGAAAGTAATTTTATGCCATTCGCCAAACAAACAGATATGTTTATTGCCGGACATTTTTACGGTAATAATGCACCGTTTTTATTCTCTCGCGAAGACGCAAAGTCGCCGGATTTTAAAATTAATTTAGTGGCCGACATTTCTTGCGATATTGATGGTCCGGTGGCTAGTACCATTCGCCCTTCAACCATTGCCGAACCCTTTTATGGTTATGATCCGCAAAGCGAGCAAGAAGTGGCTTTTAATGCCGACGGAGCCATCACCGTTATGGCTGTTGATAATTTACCCTGCGAATTACCCAAAGATGCCAGCGAAGGATTCGGAGAAGTCTTCTTAAAAAGTGTACTGCCTGCTTTTTTTAACAATGACAAAGATGGTGTGTTACAACGCGCTAAGATCACCGAAAATGGTCAATTAACACCGCGATTTGCCTATTTACAGGATTTTGTGGATGGAAAATAATGTTTTATTGGTATAAAAACTTGATTCCATATGAAACCCGCCGAAGCCTACATTTTAAATCGAAAGGAACCATACCGGTCTATCTTGCTGCAACTGCAAAGCATCATCGAAGCCGTAGCTCCAAACAATCAACTCTTATTTAAATGGCGCATTCCGTTTTATTATTGTAACAACATTCCTCTGTGCTTTTTAAATCAGTCTAAAGATTACGTAGATTTGGGCTTTTGGCATTTTGAAAAAATGGACCAATACACCAACTATTTTGTAGATACCAACAGGAAATCTGTTCGCTCATTAAGATACAAGTCTGTTGATGATATTAATGACGATGTGGTAGTTTACGGGATTCAAAAACAGTTGGAAATTAATAGGAATCCGTTTAAACTTATTCGTTCTAATAAATCTACCAACTACTAATGGTTAGCTAAGGTTTTTAGATTAATCAACATTCTCCAACACTTATCAACAACATGATATTTATCATGTTTTAGGGCTGGCTGCTACCTAATTTTGTGTTTTTCCAAACCTAATTTTAAACATTACAAACCAATGAATCCATCAGCAACTACTCGTCAAATTTATGATTATCAAGAAGTTTTAAATGCATCTTTAAAATACTTTAGCAACGACGAATTGGCGGCTACTACATGGATTAATAAATACTGCTTAAAGGATAAATCGGGCAATTTTCTGGAGCTAACGCCCGATGAGATGCACCAACGCATGGCAGTGGAATTTGGCCGAATTGAAGCCAAATACGATGCTAAAGAAAAAATCACGGAAAACTTATCAACCTACGGTCAAACCAGAAAGCCACTGACCACCGACAAAATCTACCAGCATTTTAAAGATTTTAAATATGTGATTCCGCAAGGGAGTGTCATGTTTGGTTTGGGAAACAAGGAGGTCATCGCTTCCTTGTCTAATTGTATTGTGGTACCATCGGTACTAGATTCTTACGGAGGTATTTTTTATACAGATCAGCAACTGGCACAATTGTTTAAAAGACGCTGTGGTGTTGGTGTTGATTTGTCTGAACTTAGACCTAAAAACGCTCAGGTGTCTAACGCCGCCGGCACTACAACAGGAGCGGTTTCGTTTATGAATCGCTTTTCAAATACCACCAGAGAAGTGGCGCAAAACGGGCGTCGCGGCGCCTTGATGCTTACCATGGACATCAAACATCCCGATATTGAAGATTTTATTACCATTAAACAAGATTTAACCAAAGTAACCGGTGCCAATATTTCGGTGAGGCTGAGTGATGAATTTATGCAA
The DNA here is from genome assembly GCF_006494535.1 of Paucihalobacter ruber. Classification (GTDB taxonomy): domain Bacteria; phylum Bacteroidota; class Bacteroidia; order Flavobacteriales; family Flavobacteriaceae; genus Paucihalobacter; species Paucihalobacter ruber. The sequence goes on along the minus strand of NZ_VHIQ01000001.1, from coordinate 250,454 downwards.
GCCGTGATAAATAATCAACCATTTACCTTACAATGGCCCATTGATAGCAAAACACCTAAATATTCTAAACAAGTTGATGCACGCGATCTATGGCAAAAAGTCATTACTTGCGCCCATAACACTGCCGAGCCGGGATTAATTTTTTGGGACCGTCAGCATCATTATTCCACCTCATCGGTGTATCCCGAATTTAAAAACAGTTCTACCAATCCGTGTTCAGAAATTGCCATGCAAGGTGGCGATAGCTGTAGATTGATTGCGGTTAACTTGTTCAGTTTTGTAGAGGAACCGTTTACCAAAAAAGCAAAATTCAACCTTAAAAAGTTTTATGAAGTAGTATACGAAACCCAACGCCTTATGGACGATTTAGTGGATTTGGAGTTGGAAGCCGTTGAAAAAATTATTACCAAAATTGAAGCCGATCCAGAACCCGATTTCATCAAGCAGGTGGAACTCGAAACCTGGAAATTACTTTACGACACCGGCCGAAAGGGTAGAAGAACAGGGCTTGGTTTTACAGCATTAGCCGACGCCGTAGCAGCCTTAAACATCAAATTTGATACCGATGCGGCGCTCAAGGTGATTGATGATATTATGAAAACCAAAATGACAGCCGAGTTTAACAGCAGTATTGATATGGCTATTACGCGCGGACAGTTTCAAGGGTTTAATAGAAATATTGAAGATACTTCAGAATTTGTGCAAATGCTCGGCCATGAGTTTCCCGATGTTTACGAACGAATGATGGAAAATGGCCGAAGAAACATTTCTATTAGTACCGTTGCGCCAACCGGCTCATTGAGCATGCTGGCTCAGGTATCTTCGGGTATTGAGCCTGTGTTTATGTTGTCGTACGTGAGACGCCGAAAAGTAAACAATGCCGATGAGAACGCTAAAGTAGACTTTGTAGATGATATGGGCGATGCGTTTCAGGAATTCACCGTTTACCATAAAAAACTGGAAAACTGGATGCAGGTTACAGGAAAGTCCGATATTAGTAAGAGTCCGTATGCCGGTGCCACCGCACCTGAAATTGACTGGAAAAAACGCGTTGAAATGCAAGCGCTGGTTCAAAAATATACCACACACTCTATTAGTTCAACCATTAATTTATCCAATGAAGTAACCGTAGACTTGGTGGGCGATATCTACATTGATTCCTGGAAAAAAGGACTTAAAGGTATAACCGTGTATCGCGACGGCTCTAGAAGTGGTATTTTAATTTCATCGGATGATAAAAAGGAAAAAGAGCCTGAAAATAAATACATCACCGAAACATTTGTGGCCAAACGCCCTTATAAAATTGAAGCTGAAGTGGTGCGTTTCCACAACGAATCAGAAAAATGGCTGGCTGTTATTGGTTTGGTTGAAGGCAAACCTTATGAAATTTTCACCGGTAAAATGAAAGACGCCTTTAACCTGCCGCAATGGGTATCCAAAGGTTGGGTGATCAAAAACCGCAACGAAGACGGCACCTCACGTTACGATTTTCAATACATTGATGCCGAAGGTTATAAAGTAACTATTGAAGGTTTGTCCCGCTCATTTGATAAGGAATTCTGGAATTATGCCAAGCTTATTTCGGGCGTATTACGCCATGGCATGCCCATACCTTACGTGGTTGATTTGATTCATAATCTCAATTTATACGATGAGCATATCAACACCTGGAAAAACGGCGTAGCAAGAGCACTCAAACGCTTTATTCCTGAAGGAACACAGGTCAAAGACAAAAAATGCCCCAATTGTTCCGATCCTGAAGGCCTGGTATTTGAAGAAGGTTGTTTAAAATGTAAAAGTTGCGGACATTCAAAGTGCGGGTAGTGAATGGGATTTTTAAAACCCATTCACAGTTTTCCTAATAGCCACCAAATTGCTCAGTAATTTTTCTAAATAATCGAGATGTAACATATTGGCGCCATCACTCTTGGCATTTTTAGGATCGAAGTGGGTTTCTATAAATAAACCATCCACATTATTAACTACGCCGGCACGGGCTATGGTTTCAATCATGTCGGGTCGTCCGCCGGTAACACCACTACTTTGGTTGGGTTGTTGTAACGAATGTGTAACGTCTAAAACCGTTGGTGCATATTGACGCATGGTTGGGATGCCTCTAAAATCAACAATCATGTCCTGATAGCCAAACATGGTACCGCGGTCGGTGATCCATGCATATGGATTGCCCGAGTCGTGCACTTTGGTAACGGCGTGTTTCATGGCTTCCGGACTCATAAATTGTCCTTTTTTAAGATTCACCACCTTACCGGTTTTGGCTGCTGCCACTACAAGATCTGTTTGGCGAACCAAAAAGGCCGGAATTTGCAAGACATCCACATATTCGGCTGCCATAGCAGCATCAGAAATTTCATGGATATCGGTTACGGTTGGGATATCAAAAGTTTGCGATACTTTTTGAAGTATTTTCAATGCTTTTTCATCACCAATACCTGTAAAACTATCTACACGACTGCGGTTAGCTTTCTTAAAGCTTCCTTTAAATACATATGGAATTTGTAGCTTATCGGTAATGCTCACTACTTTTTCGGCTATACGCAATGCCATGTCTTCGCCTTCAATGGCACATGGTCCTGCTAATAGGAAAAAGTTGTTGGCATTGGTGTGTTTTATCTTCGGAAGTGCTTCAAAATTCATGGTAAACTATTCAAAATTTAAAGCACAAAGATACAGATTAAATGTTTCGATGCAGACTGTTTTTTACAATCCACAAAGCCATAAGAAAGTTACCAATTACAAACATTCCGCCGTAAAACAAAAACGATAAAATGCCATTATTAATATTTATAAAACCAAAAATCTTCGAAAGATAAGCAATAATCATGTAAGACGATAAACAAACAAAAACCAACCCTAATGTTAGGTTGAGCTTTTCATTGGGCTTTATAAGTTGCCATAAAAACGGAATCCCAAGAAGTAAAATGGGGTAGGCCACAATGCCTTCGTTTTGGTTAACGTCAGTAAACCAAAATGCCACAATGGTAATAAAATATAGATATGGAATAAATTTTGCATACTTAAATAACGTATTCATTAGCTGTAAAAATTTAAAAGTTAAACTTAGGTTATTTTGTAAAAACAGCTGGAAACTGCCAAGTGTGGCTGGTTAAATGGTATTTACTATTAATCAAATTATTAACGTAATAAAAAAGCCAAAATTACCGTAGTATTAAATTATAACATTTAATTAACCAAATGACAAATAATAGCGTACCTTTGCGCGCTTAAAATCGGGCATTATGACCAATATAAAAAACATCGCAATTATTGCACACGTAGACCATGGTAAAACTACTTTGGTGGATAAAATCATGTACCATTGCCAGTTGTTTAGAGACAATCAAAACACAGGCGATTTAATTCTTGATAACAACGATCTGGAACGCGAACGCGGTATTACCATTACTTCTAAAAACGTTTCTGTTGTTTATAAAGATACAAAAATTAATATTATTGACACGCCTGGTCACGCAGACTTTGGAGGTGAAGTAGAGCGTGTTCTTAATATGGCCGATGGGGTGTTGCTGTTGGTAGATGCTTTTGAAGGTCCTATGCCTCAAACCCGTTTTGTACTGCAAAAAGCCATTGATTTGGGTTTAAAACCTTGCGTGGTAATCAATAAAGTTGACAAAGAAAACTGTACACCTGAAGAAGTTCATGAGGCAGTTTTTGATTTAATGTTTGAACTGGGTGCGGAAGAATGGCAGTTAGATTTTCCAACGGTTTATGGTTCGGCTAAAAATAACTGGATGAGCGACGACTGGAGAAACGAAACCACTAATATTGAGCCACTTTTAGACATGGTGGTAGCACATATTCCTTCGCCTAAAATAGAAGAAGGCAGCACGCAAATGTTAATTACTTCATTAGATTACTCATCTTTTACAGGCCGAATTGCCATTGGCAGACTACAACGCGGTATTTTAAAATCGGGGATGAATATTTCTTTGGTAAAGCGCGATGGAAAAATAACCAAATCCAAAATAAAGGAACTTCACATTTTTGAAGGTTTAGGCCGTAAAAAAGTAGACGAAGTTCAAGCAGGTGATATTTGCGCCTTGGTTGGATTGGAAGGTTTTGAAATTGGTGATACCATTGCCGATTTCGAAAACCCCGAAGGTTTAAAAACCATAGCCATCGACGAGCCTACTATGAGCATGTTGTTTACCATTAACGACTCTCCATTTTTTGGTAAAGACGGAAAATTTGTAACATCAAGACATATCAAAGAGCGTTTAACCAAAGAATTAGAAAAAAACCTGGCTTTGCGCATGCAAGAAACCGATAGCGCCGATAAATTTATGGTGTTTGGTCGTGGTGTACTGCATTTATCTGTATTAATTGAAACCATGCGTCGTGAAGGTTATGAGCTTCAAATTGGTCAGCCGCAGGTAATCATCAAAGAAATTGACGGTGTTAAATGTGAACCTGTTGAAGAAATGACCATCGATTTACCTGAAAATTTATCAGGTAAAGCGGTTGAAATGGTAACCATACGTAAAGGCGAAATGTACAGTATGGAGACCAAAGGAGAGCGAATGATTATCAAATTCATCGTTCCTTCAAGAGGTATCATTGGTTTGAGAAATCAGTTATTAACTGCTACTGCCGGTGAAGCCATTTTGTCACACAGATTTAAAGAGTATCAACCTTTAAAAGGTGGTATACCCGAGCGTCAAAACGGTAGTTTGGTGTCTATGGAAAATGGTCAGGCCATTCCTTACTCAATCGACAAATTACAAGAACGCGGTAAGTTTTTTATCGATCCGGGAGAAGATATTTACGAAGGACAGATTATTGGCGAAAACTCTCGTGGAGACGATATGACCGTTAACGTTACCAAAACCAAAAAATTGAGTAACGTGCGTTCGTCAGGTGCCGACGATAAAGCCAAGATTGTACCTGCCGTTAAGTTCTCTTTGGAAGAAGCTCTAGAATATATTCAAAAAGATGAGTACGTTGAGGTAACGCCAAACCACATTCGTCTCCGTAAAATATACTTAAAAGAAGTAGATAGAAAACGCTTTAAAACGGTTTAATTTGGAGTTTTTAGGAGTTAATATTACCGAATGGGTTGGCTATTTGGCTTCTTTTGTATTGTTGCTGTCATTTACCATGAAAGACATGCGTAAACTGCGAATGGTCAATTCGGCCGGAGCCGTTTTATTTGTAATTTATGGTTTTATGCTCAGCACCTCCTGGCCAATTGTAATTACAAATGCGGCTATATTTGCTATCAATATGTATTATTTGTCTAAGCACAAATCCTAGAAAGTGTATATTTACGTTTAAATTGTCTGTGTTGTTTCTTAAAGGGCAATTGTTAAACTAAATCAACTGCATGCTGTTTAATTCTTTAGATTTTGCCGTGTTTTTGCCATTGGTTTTTGGCATTTACTGGCTTCTAAAAAATTATCATCTCAAATATCAAAATACATTTCTGCTGTTGAGCAGTTATGTGTTTTACGGTTGGTGGGACTGGCGCTTTTTAATGCTCATTGCCTTTAGTACAATTGTTGATTTTATAATTGGCAATCTTTTATTTAAAGCTGAAAAGTCCTTTAAAAGAAAAATACTGCTGTCTTTAAGTTTGGTAGTTAACCTCGGTTTACTGGGGTTTTTTAAATACTTTAATTTTTTTATTGATAATGTTAACCAGGTGTTTAGCTTTTTAGGAAAGCCACTTGAGTTAAGAGGTTTAGAAATTATTCTGCCGGTTGGTATCAGCTTCTACACCTTTCAAACCTTAAGTTATACCTTAGATATTTATCACAAAAAACTAAAGCCAACCAATAATTTTATGGCCTTTGCCGGTTTTGTAAGCTTTTTTCCGCAGTTGGTAGCAGGCCCGATAGAACGTGCTAAAAACCTCTTGCCACAATTTAAAACCATTCGGGTTTTCAATAAACAAAAAGCGATAGACGGGTTGCGACAAATTTTATGGGGTTTGTTTAAAAAAATTGTCATTGCCGACCAGTGCGCTTTAATTGTTAATGATTGTTTTTCAAATCCGGAGGCTTACAACCCCTTAACATTAGTATTTGGTGCATTTTTCTTCGCTATTCAAATTTATGGGGATTTTTCAGGGTATTCAGATATTGCTATTGGTACAGCCAGACTTTTTGGTTTTGATTTGATGAAGAACTTCGCCTTTCCGTATTTTTCAAGAAATATAGCCGAGTTTTGGCGCAGATGGCACATATCGCTATCTACATGGTTTAGAGATTATGTTTACATTCCTTTAGGTGGTTCAAAAGGTACAAAAGCGATGGTGGTTCGCAATATTTTTGCAGTGTTTTTAATCAGTGCTTTGTGGCATGGTGCTAACTGGACTTTTATTATTTGGGGGCTCATTCACGCGCTTTGTTATGTACCCTTGTTGTTTTTTAATACCACCCGAACCTACACAGATACAGTGGCGGTAAACAGGTTACTTCCTAACTTAAAGGAACTGTTATCCATACTTTTTACCTTCATATTAACTACATTGGCCTGGATATTTTTTAGAGCCGAAACCCTAAGTCATGCCTTTAACTATCTCGATGCCATTTGGTCTGAAAGTATCTGGCAAATTCCTAACTTCGTCAATAATATGATGGCCTTTACTACTTTTTTGTTGGTTGGATTTATGCTGGCAACTGAATGGATAGCCAGAGAACATAACTTCGCCTTAGAAAAATTGGCCACTAATTGGAAACGACCCTTGAGATGGACATTTTATTACCTTCTTATTTTGAGTATTTTTTATTTCTTTGGGAGTGAACAGGAGTTTATTTATTTTCAGTTTTAGATGAAAGGATTTTTAAGATACATATTACTATTTTTAATGCCTTTGTTGGTTTTGCTGATAGCCATGGAAATATTCTTGCAATCCATTCCCAACAACTATAAAGTTAAGTCTAACTATATTGAAAAGCATTCCGAAGCTATTGAAACCCTCATTTTAGGAAACTCCCATACCTACTACGGTTTAAATCCTGAGTGGATGGATCAGCAAAGCTTTAATATGAGTCATGTATCGCAGTCTTTTGATATAGATTTGGCCATTCTCAAACATTACTTACCAAAAATGACACAGTTGAACACTGTTGTCATCAGGCTGTCATACGATTCTATGTTCGAAACCTTATCTGAAACCAATGAACATTGGCGCTATAAAGATTACGCTTTGTATACCAATATTCCCTTAGAGTATTACTGGAAACACCATTCAGAAATATTAAGCATTAGTTTTAAAGAAAATCTTAAACGCATTTACAAATACTACCTAAAAAGTGAAGCTTCGGTAACCTGTAATCCCTTTGGTTGGGGTATGGATGCGCATTCGTCTCAGGCAAAAGATTTATATAAAACTGGTGCATTGGTTGCCAAAAAACATACGGCCACATCAAAAAACCTATTTGATGACAATTTTAAAACCTTAAAGGAAATAGCTGATTTGTGCTTACAAAACAAGGTGGATGTCATTATGGTAACGCCGCCGGCATTTGAATCGTATTACTTAAATCTCAATTATCAGCAATTAGAAGCAACCGTCAATACGGGTTTAGAGTTGGCAAATCAATACGATCATGTTTCTTATTACAATTTTTTAGAATATTGGCGTTTTGATAGAGAACACTTCTTTGATGCCGACCATCTCAACGAACGTGGTGCCCTGCTATTTTCGAAAATGATAAATGACATCATCCATAAATAATGTACTATTTTTGATTTGTGAACTTTCGCTTTGAGACATATCATTCAGATTTTTATTCACTTTGGAATAATTTTATTCAAAAGTGTGATAATGCCACTTTTTTGTTTCATCGCGATTTTATGGAATACCATAGCGACCGATTTACAGATGCTTCGGTTTTGATTTTTGAGGACGATAATCTTGTAGCGGTTTGTCCGGCAAACCATACAGAAAACAAGTGGTACTCTCATCAAGGGCTAACCTATGGAAGCATTATTCTCGATAATAAATTTCGCGCAGAAGCTATAGGTATTTTAATAACTCAACTGATGGCTTTTCTAAAAAGTAAAGGGTACCTTCATGCAATTATTAAAACCGTACCACAATTTTATGGAAACAACATGCTGCTTAAATTAAAGCATCAGCTCATAAAACATCAGGCTTCTGTTTACAGAAGCGATATGGTTTTGGCTGTAGATTATGCACAACCACTTAACATTCATAAAACCAAATTAAAGCATTATAACAGAAATTCAATAGTAGGTTTTGAAATAAGAGAGACATCAGATTTCTCAGGTTTTTGGAATCAAATTCTCGTGCCTCGGCTACAGGAGAAACATCAGGTAAAGCCGGTACATGCTTTAGAAGAAATACAATATTTGCAAAGTAAATTTCCCAAACAAATCAAGCAGTTCAACCTCTATAAAGAGGAAGAATTACTGGCAGGAATCACCATTTTTGACACCGGAAAAGTGGTGAAATCGCAGTATGGTGCCACAAGTTTAAAGGGCGAAAAATATCGTGCTATCGAATATTTGTTTATACATTTAATCCATCAATACAAAAACGAAGGTAAACGCTATTTTTCGATGGGCACGGTTACAGAACAAAATGAGTTGGGTTATAATCCCGGATTACTAAAACAAAAGGAAGAATTGGGCTGTTCACTCTATCTTCAGGATTTTTTAAGTTTAAATCTATGACAATTCCTTTTTTAGATCTAAAAAAAATAAACGCACCCTACAAAGACTTGTTTCATCAAAAACTGGATGCTTTACTCGATAATTCGCAATACATTTTAGGTCAGGAAGTGCTCGCTTTTGAACATGATTTTGCCAACTACTGCGGTACCAAATTTTGCTTGGGAACGGCCAACGGTTTAGACGCCTTAACCTTAATTTTAAAGGCTTATATACAACTTGGTAAGTTGCAACCGGGCGATGCGGTGATCATTCCTTCTGTCACCTTCATTGCCACAGCACAAGCGGTGGTTAATTGCGATTTAGAACCGGTTTTTGCCGAGCCCAAAGCTGATGGTTTTAATGTAGATGTCCAAACTATAAAAGAAAAAATCAACAATAGGGTTAAAGCCATTATTGTGGTGCATTTGTATGGCGAGTTGGTTGATATAAAACCAATTCAACAGTTAGCCCAGCAACACAACTTGTTGCTTATTGAGGATGCGGCTCAGGCACATGGAGCCATAAATAGGCAATTGAATAAAAAAGCAGGAAATTTAGGTGCTGCTGCGGCCTTTAGTTTTTATCCCACTAAAAATTTAGGAGCGCTCGGCGATGCCGGCGCTGTAACCACCAACGATGAGGACTTGTTTCGGTGCATTCAAAAACTAAGAAACTACGGAAGCCATCAAAAATATGTTCATGAAATCAATGGTTACAACAGCAGATTAGACGAAATTCAGGCGGCATTTCTAAATGTAAAATTACCACATCTAGATACCGATAATAAGGCCAGGCGAGGTATAGCTGAACAATATCTCAGTGGTATTTCAAATGAAAAAATAATACTGCCTAAGGTAGGAGATTTTAACGCACACGTGTTTTATGTATTTGTGATACAAGTGGCAAACAGAGAACAATTTTTAAAGTTTTTAGAGGCTCATCACATTGGTTACATGATACATTATCCAATACCAATTTATAAGCAATTGGCATTTTCAAGATATAAAAACTTACATTTGCCAAGAACAGAGCAAATTCACAGTACCATAGTGAGCATTCCAATGTCCCCAATCTTGGAGCCACACGAGGTACAAAGAGTGGTAGAAGTTTTAAATAACTACTAATTGAAAAGAATATTAACCTACATCAGTAATCAGGTTCTCCCCGAAGCAACAAGGCTTAATACGGTAGTTATTGTTCTCAAAATTATCTCCGGAATAGCTGTTTCTAAAATGATAGCCATTTTTATTGGTCCGGAAGGTTTTGCACTCATCGGCAATATGCGAAATTTTCTCAAGGCCTTACAATCGCTTAGTATCGGCGGTATTTACAGCGGTTTTGTAACCGAAGTCAGCAAAGTTAAACACGACGTTTTAAAACTTAGCAATACCATTTCGACAGCCTATTATATCGGTTTTTTTATTACCATGCTGCTGGCATTAATTTGTTACTACCAAGCCAACTGGATTAACGGCATGTTGTTTCCTAAGTATTATAACTACGCTTATGTTATAAAAATATTAGCCATTGCCTTGCCATTTTATGCGCTTAATATGTTTAGTTATGCCATTATGAATGGTTTTTCTAAATACAGAATGATGTTGGTAATTAATATTTTAGGTCAGGTTGTTGGCTTGCTGATTACCTTATTGCTCATATATAGAAACAATGTTGATGGCGCCTTAATTGCCGTTGTTTTAACGCCATCTTTGGGCTTTTTAATCACATTAGTTGGTTTTAGTAACCAACGGAGTTTAGCAACCGATATTAAGATTAGCCGCATTAATCTAAATATTGTAAGAAAATTATCGCCGTATGTAATGGTGGCCTTGGTTACTACTGTAGCATTGCCCATTACCTACATTGCAATTAGAAACTACATCACTTCAAAATTAGGTTTGCAAGCTGCCGGATATTGGGAGGCGATGAACAGGATATCAGATTATTATCTTATGTTCGTTAATTCTATAATGGCCTTGTATATCATCCCTAAATTTAGAAAATTAGACACAAAAGCTGCATTTAAAGCCGAAGTAAAAAACTTTTATCAAACCTTTTTACCATATGTGATGATGGGATTGGCATTGATTTATTTATTGAAGCCATATATAGTGCGGCTGGTATTCTCTTCGTCATTTCAACCTGTTGAAGACTTATTTTTATGGCAGTTGCTGGGAGACTTGGTAAAGGTGTTATCAACCGTAATTGCTTTTCACTTTTTAGCGAAAAAAATGTTTTGGCATTTTATAATTATTGAAGTGTTTTTGTTTGTGAATTTATATGTGTCTTCAATTACACTTATCGATAATTTTGGTTTGAAAGGAGCAGTGATGGGACATTTTGTTGCTTACCTGATGCAATATGGCATCATTCTTCTTATTTTTAGCAGTCCTATTTTTGGAGTTTTAACAGACGAAGATGAGAAACTGTAAATAATCATTGTGAAGTTACCTTCTTTTATAAAAAACAACCTGGTTTTAAAGATCACCTCTTTAAACTCTGTTGTTATTGTTTTTAGGTTGATCATTTCAATGGCTATTCAACATGTATTGGCGCTTACTGTTAAAGAAGCCGGGATTGCCAAAATTGGTCAGTTAAGGAATATTACAGCAATGCTTACCAGTTTCACTACACTAGGCATTTTTAGTGGCGTTTTAAAATATGTAGCGCAGTATAAAAAGGATGAACAAACACTTCAAAAATTATTTTCAACTTCTTTTTTGTTTGCTGGCATTGGCTCTTTAGTATCCGGGTTAATTTTATTTGTTGGAGCTAATTATTTTGCCGAAAAGCTATTGGACGATGCCTCACTTTCGTATGTGTTTAAATTATTAGCTGTGTTAACTCCGGTATTTGCCATGCAGCGCATTTTTAATGCTGTGGTTAACGGATTGTCGGCATACAAGAAATATGCGCTTATTGAGTTTATCGCCTACGTTTTATCGGCACTTTTATTAGTGATATTTTTATTTAGGTTTGATTTAGATGGTGTTTTGGTTGCCATTGCTTTAGCACCGGTGATACAACTTTTAACGCTGCTTGCAATTTTTGGTGGTGTTTTAAAAGAGTACATTCAGTTTAAAAATTTAAAAATAGACTGGTCTTTTAAAAATAGTTTATTGGCTTTTACCATTATGTCTTTTGTGTCTACTGTCTTGCTAAATTATGTTGAGCTCGACATAAGAACTGTGATTAAGGATAAAATTAATGTTGATGAAGCCGGTTATTGGACGGCCATTAATTTCATTTCAAAAAATTACATGGTGTTTTCTACAGGTTTGTTTACACTATATGTTATTCCTCGATTTGCTGCCATACAAACCAAGGTAGATTTTACAAAAGAAGTTTGGCATATTTATAAAAGTATTTTGCCGCTGTTTGGTGCAGGAATGTTGTTGATTTATGTGTTTAGAGATTTTATTATTCAATTAATTTATCCCGAGTTTACCGGTATGTCACCACTGTTTAAATGGCAATTAATGGGCGATTTTGTGCGTTTGTGTTCTTTGGTGATCGCGCATCAATTTTTGGCAAAGCGCATGGTTAAAAGTTTTGTAATTACCGAAATTCTATCCCTGGCCAGTTTTTACCTTTTATCTATTATACTAATCAAACACTTTAGTACCGAAGGCGTTGTGATGGCACATTTTTTTAGGTATGTTTTCTATTTTGTGATTGTTTTGATACCTGTATATTTATACTTTTTAAGGAAGAACAAATTTTAAAATCCCCAAACCTTTAGATAGCCTTCTGCACATTTTATATAATGATGTTCACGTTCTACAAATGCTCTTGCGTTATGTGAGATTTTTATGATTTGATCCGGATTTGAAATAAGCCACTCTAATTTTTCAGCAATTTTTTCGGCATCTGGTAAGGCATTAATACAAACTTCATCTTCATTTAAGCCATAGTATTCTAAAAACTCTTGTTCGGCACCGGTAAACACTACTTTGCCTTTTGCCATGGCTTCTAAGGCGTTATAACCTTGATCGTAAGCATAAATTTGGTCTAGCAAAATATGAGAATCATCAAGGGCTTTGATATATTGGTTATAAGGTAAATTTTCAACTGTAACAATTTCAACCTTATCACCAAATTTTTGCTCAATTACGGCCAAAGCAGTTTCAAAAATATCATTGCCTTTTTTAAAATAGTTGGTCTTGTTGATGCCATGAAAAATCACGATTTTTTCGCCAATTACCAAAGGGGTATACTCAATCTTTTCAATATTTACTGGATTGGCAACCATGCCTAAATATTTGGGTTCTCCTTTATAAGGAATATGATAATCTAAATCGCTGGCAATAATCCCATCGCATTGTGTTCTAACAAATTCAAAATGTGTTTCACCTTGTTTTGAAATTTTATTAAAAATGCGTTGATAGGCTTTTTTCGTGATTTTACCATCGAAATAGGGACTAAAAAGCGAATGTTTTAGTTTTTTTTCAAAGGCATATTTTACACTTATATAGTCGGTTCCGCACGCGAGTAAAAATAATTTACTGTTATGGGTTTTTAGAAAATTAATAATTTGCTGTTCATGATTGGCTTGAATGCCTATGGGATTTTGATTGATAAGCTGCACCACCTCATAACCTTTTAATTCCTCAGAGTGTTTAAAAAATTGTTGTTTCAACGATAAGGAGCCCATGTCAATTTTAGATAACTTAAAAACGCCAACCTTCAATTTTTTTAAAAGGCCTTTTTCGAAATGTCGTTTTAATTTAATGTCAGACGGATAGTCTTTAAAATAATCACCTGCAGAGATTAAGGTAACTTCGTGTCCAAGAACCATCAATCCTTCCTTTAAGGAATTATGCAATCGGCTGTATTCACCTACCAATAAAATCTTCATAAATGGTGTATATTTACGCACATTAATTGTTCAAAAATAACATAAAAATGAAACTGTCTCATCTAAAAGTGGCAGTAATAAGTATCTCACTTGCCCGTGGCGGTGCCGAGAAATCTACTGCCATACTTACAAAGATATTAGATGGTCTAAACTGCGAGGTGCACCTCGTAACTATTACAAATGATGTATTATATGCGTATGCCGGTAAACTATTTAATTTAGGAGCATTTAAAAGCACTGAAGATAAAGTTCTAAAACGGTTTTTACACCTAAGAACATTACGAAATTATTTAGTTGAAAATGAAATAGATGTTGTTATTGACAATCGAACCAGGAGTAGTTTTTTTAAAGAGTTAATGTATCTGTTGTATATTTATTCGGGATTTAAAGTAGTATATGTAGTAAGAAGTGCTTTCGTTGATAATTATTTTCCTAAAAGTAAATGGCTAACTAAACGAATGATCGAAAAAAGCAGTAAAATAGTTGGAGTTTCGAAGGCTATAAGTGAAAAAATAAATCTTCAATTTAATACTAACAAAGCAATGAGCATTTATAATGTGGTAGAGACGGATGTCATTGCACCCAATTTTGTTCCGGAAAATTATATTGTATTTACAGGAAGAATAGACAATCACGCAAAAGATTTTTTACTGTTACTAGAAGCTTATTCAAAGTCAGTTTTACCTGAAAAGAACATTGAACTAAGAATTTACGGTGACGGACCCGATAAGAGTTGGTTGAAACAAAAAATAAACACATTAGATTTGTCGAAAGTAGTAAAGCTATTTGATTTCACTTTATCTGTGGAAAATGTGATGAGAAATGCCAAATATTTAGTTTTAACCAGCAATTACGAAGGTTTTCCCAGAGTATTAATCGAGTCACTTTCGGTTGGAACACCCGTGATTTCAGTTGATTGCCACAGTGGTCCTAACGAAATTATAATTAATGAATTTAATGGTCTTTTAGTTGAAAATGATAATCCCGATGCACTTGCAAATGCATTTAATCGTTTTATCTTTGAGCCTGAATTATATAAGTTATGTAAAACCAATGCTCAAAATAGCATTGTTCTATTCACAAAAGATCCTATAGCACAGCAATGGCAGCAACTCTTGAACCAAATTTAAGCACACTTCAAACTGTTGAATTGATTGATATTCCGAAGATTTCAGACCCTGAAGGCCGTGGCAATTTGTCGGTTGTAGAAAAAAACACTTTACCCTTTGAAGTTAAACGAGTCTATTATTTGTATGATGTGCCTAGTGATGCTTCGCGCGGTGGACATGCGCATAAAAAATTAAAGCAGTGCTTAATTGCGGTGAGCGGAAGTTTTGATGTGGTGCTGCACGACGGAAAAGATAAAAAAATTATTCATCTAAATAAACCCAATAAGGGTCTAATCATCCCTAATGGTATTTGGAGAGAATTGGAAAATTTTTCTTCTGGTTCTGTTTGTTTGGCTTTGGTGTCTGACGTTTATGAAGAGTCAGATTATATAAGAGAATTTGAGGAGTTTAAATTATTTAAACGCAGTTAAATATATGCCATTATTTTGAAGTTTCTGCTTAATAATTAGAAGCTTCCTCAACATGTTTTGCGATAATTTGAGAAGCAGCTTTTGTTTTTTATTGAGGCTGTTTGGATTTATATTTTTAATCTGATTTTCATAATTGTCTAAATCACCTAACAATTTATAATGTATTGCAATGGCGAACCTGTTAAGGTCTAAATACTTTTTAAGTCCTGGGTAATCTCGGCAATAAGCTTCGTAATTATCAAAATTGATAAATTTTCTTAAATGCGTTTTAGTGTTAGAAAGTCGGTTATCTGCGTGCATCACATGGTAGGCAGTAAATGTTTTAGAAAATATCAGTGGCGATTTTAGTGCGGCTCTAATCCATAAATCAGTGTCTTCACCTGTACCGTGAATTCCTTGTGAATTAAACATGCCAAGTTCAGTTAAAAAGTGCTTTTCAAAAACTACTGCCGATGTCCATGCTAAAGAATCAACAACGCTATATTTGAAAAATTCATCAATAGGGCCGCGTTCAAACTCTGTATTAAAAATAGGGGAGAACATTTTGACGTTAACGCGCTTGCTGTATTGTTTAAAATATGAGGTGGCAAACCAGTGAAAACCCGGGAATTCATTGATAAGATCATTTATTACCGATAAATGATTCGGTTCCCAATAATCATCGGCATCTAAAAAAGCAACGTATTTTCCTGATGCTAAATCAATTCCTATATTTCGGGTTTTAGCTACACCTTCATTATGCTTTTCATGTATTCTAAGTCGTTCATCTTTTAATTCTTTTACCCTGGCCAAGCTGTTGTCTGTTGAGCCATCGTCTACAATAACAACTTCAAAATCTGTAAACAATTGATTTAAAACACTGTTTAAAGTTTTAGAAATCTCTTTTTCTTTATTGTATAGCGGTATAACAATCGAAAATTTAGGCATAGTCTAAAGGTTTCTATTTATTAAAACATTTATGATAGTGATATAAACGGTATAAATCAAATAAAAATAACGAAGGATTTTGGCTATTTAGATTTTTTAAAACCATCTTTTCAAATGTCTCCATAGCCCTTATGTAAATAAGAGAAAGTTTATATTTCATTAATACGTTGCTCGCTTTTTGAATTGGTCTATAGTTGTCGGGAATTTTTTTCAAACTAACCAAATTATGAAGAGTTTCCATAGCTTCTTTAGATTTAGCTAAAAATTTGGTGTTCTCTTCCAACCCGGTATGAAAAATTGGATTATCTATATGAACTATTGTTACGTCTAATTTTTCTAATTGGTAACTAAAAAATACATCCAAACCATAAAGATTTTCATGATAAGTATTCACGTTCAAAAACACATTTTTCTTTATTAAGAAACACATTGAAATAATTGATAAATATGGAGACTTCTGTCTTATAATCTGGTTTTTTTGTTCTCTGTTTTTGCCATATTTCCATCGTAAGGAGTTGTCTTTAGAGTATGATTTATCTAAATATTCAACACCTCCAAATATCATATCGGCCAATTGGCTATTAATGCTAAATCTTGCAATAAAATCGTCGTATTTTGGCAAGACGTCTGCATCTAAAAATAATAAATATTGATACTGGGCCAGATTTGCTAATTTTTGTCTTGATGAAGTTCTGCCAAGATTGGTGTTGTTTGTGACGTATCGACAGTTTTTAAGTACACCTAACCGCTCATTTTTTATTTTGATAGAAGTATCTGTTGATGCGTCGTCTAAAATGATGATTTCATAATCATAAGAAATATCTTGTAATTGTAATGTTAGTTTAGTTACAAGTGATTCGATATCAAAATTATATACAGGAATAAGTATTGATAGCAACGTAATTACATTTTATTTTTTTAATTAAAACGATAGGTTTTAAACAACTGTTCTAATTATGAAAAGTTTCATAACCAAATTTACATTATTTATTATGAACGATCATTTTTTTTGATGTTCTATGTAGATAGACAAATAAAAAACATTTATTTTGTTCCAAACGTGAATAATTAAATCATGGCTGTAAGCACTAAAAGTATTGTTTCTGATATAATTTATAATCAAATAGTCGCAAATAAAACCTATTTAACTACTCAGTTTAATACATCAAAGAAAACTATAGGATACTTTTATCTAGACGATCTTTTGCCTGAAGAAATGGCACTCGAATGCTATAAAGTTTTTCCTAAGCCTGATGAAATGCGTTGCCTTAAAAGCCTGCGGGAGTATAAATACGTTTCTGCTCAAATGGATAAACATCATGAGCTGTTAGAACAAGTGATATATGCTTTTCAAGATGAAAGAATTGTTAAATTAATTGGCGAAATTTGCGAGATAAAAGATTTATATGCAGACGAGTCGTTGTACGCCGGTGGCTTGTCTTTAATGATTAAGAACAATTTTTTACATCCACATCTCGATAATTCGCACGATTCTGAAAGAAGCCGTTGGCGGGTTTTAAACTTGTTATATTATGTGGCTCCAGATTGGGAATTGGATAACGGTGGTAACCTGGAGCTTTGGCCGGACGGACCCAAACAGTCTCCCACTGTGATTGAAAGTAAATTCAATAGATTGGTGGTAATGGCAACACACGATAAGTCATGGCATTCAGTAAATAAAGTTTTAAAAGATGTAAGTAGATGTTGTATTTCAAATTATTATTTTAGCAAATCTTCATTAAGAGAAACAGACAGATTTCATGTTACCAAGTTTAGAGGCAGGCCTGAGGATACCTTTACCAATGTGATTTTGGATATCGATGCGAATTTGAGAATGCTAGTGAGAAAAGTATTTAAAAAAGGAATTCGAAAAAATCCGCATATTTATGAAAAAACCATTGAATAACTCACTGGTTATTAAATTATAGAATAAGTTAAACCTTAAATTGTGAGACAAGATTCTAAAAGGTTTTCTTCTTACCAAAAAGAGGCTAAGTTTAAAATTTTATTGTAAATATAAACGTTAATTGTAATAGTTATATAGCTGAAAAGGTTGTATTACGTTAATACGATATTTGGGAATAAGTACAGATAACATTCAATTTATTTAGCCTGAGTTCTCTGCACTACTTCAAAAACCCTGTTATCATCGCACTTCACGGTTTTGCTGGGGTATTTTAACAGTAAGGCATAATCATGTGTGGCCATTAAAATGGTGTTACCGTTTTTATTGATCTCTTGCAGCACTTCCATAACTTCTATGCTGGTTTGCGGATCGAGATTTCCGGTTGGCTCGTCGGCTAAAATAAGTTCGGGATCATTTAAAAGTGCTCTCGCAATAGCAATGCGCTGTTGTTCTCCGCCCGATAATTCATGAGGAAATTTAAACCCTTGTGTTTTCATGCCTACCTTGTTTAAAACGGTTTCAATGCGCTGACCAATAGCGGCCTTATCTTTCCAGCCGGTGGCTTTTAAAACAAATTCTAAGTTACTGTTTACGGTTCTATCGGGTAATAACTTAAAATCTTGAAAAACTATCCCTAATTTTCGTCTTAAAAACGGAATATCTTTTTCTTTTAAAGTTGCTAAGTCATATCCAACTATATGCCCGTTTCCTTCTTTAAGTAATAAATCGCCGTAGAGTGTTTTCATAAAACTACTCTTGCCACTTCCGGTTTTTCCTATTAAATAGACAAAATCACCTTTATTCATTTCAAAGTTAATATGTTGTAGTACCATACTATCGCCTTGGTAAATGGTGGCATCTGAGAGTTGCAATACGGGTTCGGGCATGTTAACAGATTATTTTGTTGGTTTGTAAAAGTATCATTATTCAGGCAATTATCAAACTTTAGTTATTGTTGAAAGCCTCGATTAATTAAGGTTGTACTTTTAATAACTTCGTTTATAATTATCGGCTTTATTTTGCGTTATAGTACTAATTAAAACTACTTTTGAAACATCAATCAAAACTACATCACATTAAGATATTTTCAACTTATGAGTTATCTCAAATCTCTCGTTTTCATAACGGTATTATTGGTCTTTAATTGTCTTACAGCACAACAAACCGCTGTATTCGACAATGATTTTTCAAATTATCAAAAGGGTTTATCTCTTTACAATGCCAAACAATTTCTGTCGGCTCAGCATATGTTTCAAAAGGTACAAGCTGAAGCCAAAACACAGGTTTTATTAGCCGAAAGCGCTTATTACATAGCCAATTGCGCGGTAAGGCTCAACCAATCTAATGCAGAACAACTGGTAATGAATTTTGTTGAGCAATATCCAACATCTACCAAGAGAAATACGGCTTTTTTAGATATTGGCAACTATTATTTCGATACAAAGAAATACGCCTACGCCAAAAAATGGTATGACAAGGTTGTTGAGGCCAATCTCAATTTTAGCGATAAAGAAAATTTTAATTTCAACTACGGCTACACCAACTTTAGTATTGGAAACAAGAAAGACGCCGAACGCTACCTGCAACGCGTTACCACCTCAAAAACCTATGGTGCACAAGCCAAGTATTATATTGGTTTTATGGCGTATCAGGGTGATGATTACAATACGGCCAATACTTATTTTGAGCAGGTAAGCGATAACGAGAAATACAAGGAGAAACTGTCGTATTATCAAGCCGATTTAAATTTTAAATTGGGAAAGTTTCAGGAAGCCATTAATTTGGCCAAACAACAATTGCCCAAAGGTAATGCTGAAGAAGTTTCAGAACTCTCAAAAATAATTGGTGAAAGCTACTTCAATTTAGAACAATACAATGAGGCCTTGCCATACCTAAAGGCTTATAAAGGTAAAAAGGGTAAATGGAACAATACCGATTTTTACCAACTGGGCTACACCTATTACAAGCAAAACGACTTTGAAAATGCTATTTCTGAATTTAATAAAATTGTAGACGGAAGAGACGCTGTTTCTCAAAATGCCTACTATCATTTGGGTGAAAGCTATATTAAACTCGATAAAAAAACAGAAGCATTGAACGCTTTTAAGAATGCTTCCGAAATGTCCTTTGACGCTAAAATAAAGGAAGATTCTTGGCTTAATTACGCTAAGTTAAGTTACGAAATCGGAAACCCGTATCAATCTGTCCCTCAAGTATTAAATGGCTATTTAGAAGCTTACCCTAATACGGGTTATAAAGATGAAATAGAAACCTTGCTCATAGATTCTTACATCACTTCAAAAAATTACAGAGAAGCATTAAGTCTGCTTGAGTCTAAACGAGGAACGAAAAATAGGGAAGCCCTGCAAAAAGTGGCCTTTTATTTAGGACTTGAACTTTATAACGACAACAAATATACCGAAGCACTCGGTATGTTTAATAAATCGGTGTCTGAGCCCGCAAATCAAAATATTTTAGCCCGCACCTTGTTTTGGAAGGCAGAAACCGAATTTCATTTAAATAATTTTCAAGAGTCTTTAATAAGCCTAAAGCAATTTCAACAACATGCCGAAGCAAAGGCGACACCTGAATATGAAGATCTAAATTACAGTCTGGCTTATGTGTATTTTAAACTGAAAAATTATAATCAGGCTGCCAACTATTTTGATGATTTTGTAACTAAAAATGCCAAGAATACTTCGCAATTAAACGATGCCTATTTGAGATTAGGAGACAGCTATTTTATGGCTACCAATTACCCACAAGCCATTAACGCTTACGAAAAAGCTAATAAAATTGGCAGTATCGAAAAGGACTACGCGGCATTTCAAATAGCCATGAGTCAGGGTTTTTCGGGTAAGACAAATGAAAAGATTTCCGGACTTAAAAGTTTTATAAGCACTTATCCAAATTCCGGATTAAGAGATGACGCCATGTTTGAATTGGCCAATACTTTGGTAAAAACCAATCAAACCAACGACGCTTTAAAACTATACGATCAACTAAATTCAGAGTACAAAAACAGTGTGTTTATCCCGCGATCCTTGCTTAGACAGGGTTTGGTTTATTACAATAATAACAATACCGGCAAGGCTTTGGCGAAATTTAAAAAAGTAGCGGGAGATTATCCCAATACTGAAGAAGCCAATCAAGCCGTTGCTACTGCCAGACTTATCTATATTGATATTGGTCAAGTTGACCAGTATGCACAGTGGGTGAAAACACTAGATTTTATCGAGGTGTCAGATGCTGAGTTAGACAATACAACCTATCTCGCAGCCGAAAAACAATATTTAGACGGTAATGCAAAGTCGGCCATCAAACAATTTAATGGATATATCAATTCGTTTCCAAATGGTCTTCACAGTTTAAAGGCGCATTTTTATTTGGCACAATTATATTACGCCGATAATTTATTTGAAAATGCACAGCCGCATTACAGCTATGTATTGGAGCAAAGTGCTAACGAATATTCAGAACAAGCCATGGTAAAATTATCTGAAATTTACTTAAATACCGGCAACTGGAACGATGCTATCCTTGTGTTAAAACGTTTGGAAAACTCGGCCAGTTATGCTCAAAATAAAGTGTTTGCGCAGTCAAATTTAATGAATGCCTATTATCAAATCAAAAAATTTAATGAAGCGTTAAACTACGCCGAGTCTGTATTAAGCACAACAACAGATAGCAAAATAAAAAACGATGCCCAAATCATTGTAGCGCGAACATCGCTTGAGCTGGGTAAAACTGAAAAGGCGAGACAAGCCTATGCCCAGTTGGAGAAAACGGCCTCGGGAGCGCTGATGGCCGAAACACTTTACCACAATGCCTATTTTAAAAATTTAGATGGGCAATTTGAAGCTTCAAATACGCTGATTCAAAGGCTTGCTAAAGATTATTCCAGCTATAAATATTTTAGTGCTAAAGGTTTACTTGTCATGGCA
The DNA here is from genome assembly GCF_006494535.1 of Paucihalobacter ruber. Lineage (GTDB taxonomy): Bacteria > Bacteroidota > Bacteroidia > Flavobacteriales > Flavobacteriaceae > Paucihalobacter > Paucihalobacter ruber. The sequence continues at coordinate 228,621 of NZ_VHIQ01000001.1, read as the reverse complement.
AAAAACTACAGTGCGCTTAACGATAACTTCCAGGCTACTTATATTTTAGAAAGTGTTCTTAAAAATTTCACGCAGTTTGAAGATGTTACGACAGAGGCTCAAGAAACCTTAAATTCAATAAAAGAAGCAGCTGCCAAAACCAATGCTTCGGTAGAAACCAATAACGATTAAACCTACTTTAAGATTGTAAATATGCAAAAGCAACTCATCATCATATTGATTCTTTGTGTTCTCTCTCATTTGAATGTTATAGCTCAGGAACGCACTAAAGACACCATCGATCCGCAATCTGTTAATGTTGTAAGGCCATATCAGCCAACCATTTCAGATGCGTTTAAGTTAAAGGCCGTACCTGTTTTAGACCAAGATGGTAACCTAAAAAAGCAAGAGGTTAGATATAATATTTTTTCAATTCCGGTAGCATCAACTTTTACACCCGCCAAGGGCAGAGCAGCGGAAGTGGACCGTAAAAAAGCTGAAAAACTTTACGATAATTACGCTTCACTGGGTGTTGGTAGTTACACTAGCATTTTAGGCGAAGTTTTTATTAATCATCAACTTAATAATAATGAGTATGTAGGTGGACATTTAACGCATCATTCATCTCAAGGTGGTATAGATGAAGTGTTGCTGGATGATAATTTTTCAAGATCTGGTTTGTCGGCCTATTTCCAAAGAATGGAAAGAGATTTCGATTGGAAAATTGAAGGATTTTTTAAGCGTAATACCTTTAATTGGTATGGTTTACCCGAGGGTTTATTAACCAATGACGACATTGCGCAAATTAATCCTAAACACGTTTTTAACAATGTTGGAATTGACGGTGAATTAAATTTTAACGATGCCATTATTAACAATGCCAAGGTTGCATTTAACAGGTTTACAGACGATGAAAATTCCTCTGAAAATCGTTTTGTTGCCTCGACAAACTTTGATGTGCCTGTTGGTTACGATGCTATTAATTCAACACTTAAAATTGATTTTTTAGGCGGAAATTTTGATAACAATTACTTTGGTAGTGGAAGTTTAGATTACGGCAATTTTAACATCGGATTAAAGTCGGCCTACCAATTAGAACAAGACGATTTAAAAGTGAGTATTGGCGCTAATTTGGTTTATTTAAACGATACAGAAGCTAATAAAAGTAAGTTGTTTATTTATCCAAATATCAATGCTACTTATAATGTGGTTAGTGATATTGTTATCGCTTATGCCGATATTACAGGTGATTTAATTCAAAACACCTATGCCGATTTCGCTACCCAAAATCCGTTTGTTTCACCAACGCTTAACATCGTTCCAACAGATCAAACTTATAATTTTTCTTTGGGTATGAAAGGAAAGTTAAGCAGTGCCATTAGTTACAACCTTGGTGGTAGTTATAAGGATGAAAAATTTAAGCCCTTGTTTAAATCTAATCCCTTTCTTACGGGCGCAACAACTTCTTATCAAAACGGTAATTCGTTTGGTATTGTTTATGACGATGTTAAAACCATTAGTCTTTTAGGCGAACTCACCTTTGACTTTAACCGTAATATTAGTATGATTTTGCAAGGCGAATATTTTAATTACAACCTTACTACCCAAGCTGAGGCATGGAACCTACCCGATTTAAAAGCCTCTGCTATTATCAACGCACAAATAGACGAGAATTGGTTTGCCGGTGCTAGTTTGTTTTTTGTTGGAGAGCGCAAAGACGAGCTGGAAGTGCTGGGAACCTTACTTCCTGTGGAACCACAGTCAGTTACCTTAGGAAGTTTTTTTGATACCAATGTTCATGTTGGTTATAAAATAAATTCGCAATTATCAGTTTTTGGAAAAGTGAACAATATGCTGAATAACAACTATCAAAACTGGGCTAATTTCCCGGTTCAGGGCATTCAGGTATTGGCGGGAGCAACGTATCAGTTCGACTTTTAAATTCCTGCTTTCGCAGGAATTAATCGCGCCAGATAATCAAAATGTTCACCGTCTACTATCTTTTCGCAGAATAGTCCTGCTTTTTTACATTCCTGCGAAAGGGTTTCAAAATCTAAATACAGCCATTTCATGGTCTTTTCTGTTTCACCTTTATAACTTAAAAAGTAGTCAAGTTCACCGTAATATTCGGCGTTTAAGTCCATCCAAAATCCGCCGTCATCGTCTTCGTACATATATTTAATATCTGATGAATCAACGAGGATTTGACCGTTGTCATTAAGCAAAGAATTTAAATGCTTTAAATATGTTTGAGTTTGCTTTAACTCCTGAAAAATTCCGGTGCCATTCATTAATAGTAAGATAGTGTCGAACGTTTCGGTTTCATTTAAAACAGATTTTAATGCAACCCTTTTCACACCACGCATTTTGCAAACTTCAACAGCACCGGGCGATATATCAATGGCGCAAACCTGAAGTCCTTTGTTTTGTAAATACAAACTATGGTTGCCTGCGCCACAACCAACATCCAGAATTTTTCCTTTTGAAAGCTCTAATGCCTTTTGCTCGAGCTTAGGCATTTCTTCAAAATTTCTAAACAAATAGGATAGCGGCAATTCATCTTCATCTGAAATATTGGTAGCTGTTATAAGATTTACTGTAAAATTACCGGTTTGGTAATCTAACAGCGCTTTTCCAAAAAGATCCTTCATGTTTTTTAAACTAATGGAACAAATATCTGTATTAAAATTAAATTGCATGGTTTTTGATTAGTCAATTTTTAACATTTAAATTAATTCTGGCGTGTCTGGTTTATAATTTATATTTCGTAAATCGTTATTTTTACATTATGCAAGAATACATTAAACAACTGCCCGAACTATCTAAAGATAAGCATAAGGAGAACAATACCTTTTTTGCCAAGCTTAAAAGAAAAGCTCCTAAAAATTTGGATTACCTTATGCAGGAATTGCATGAGGAAGAGTTTAGCAAAACCAATTGCTTAAACTGCGCCAACTGCTGTAAAACCACCGGACCGCTTTTTATCGATAAGGATATTGAGCGCATTTCGAAGTTTTTTAAAATGAAACCCAGCAGTTTTATTGACAATTATTTACGTATAGACGAAGATAACGATTACGTATTGCAATCGGTGCCCTGCACTTTTTTAGGTGCTGATAACTATTGCAGTATTTATGAAGTTAGACCTAAAGCCTGCAGAGAATTTCCACACACCGATAGAAAGAAATTTCAGCAAATTAGTAATCTTACCTTGAAAAATGTTGCCATTTGTCCGGCGGCATTTAATATTGTTGAACAAATGAAAAAACGCATTCAAATATGATTTTATCAATATTACATCGATATGTTTTCGTCTGCTTTTTGTTTACATCCTTGATATCAAACGCACAAGAATGGATGAGTAATCTTAAAGTTGCCCAAAATCTGGCTTTGGTTCAAAACAAAATGGTACTGATGATTTGGGAAGAAGAAACGTTTAATAACTATCCCGTAGTTGTTGTAAATAATAACAATCAAAAGATAGTGCTAAACAATTTGTTCGAGGAACTAGAACTCAACAAGGCCATTTGGGAGTACTTTATTCCTGTGGTGGTTTCTGAATACGTCTACGATGATTTATACGATAAAATAAAAAACAAGCGTCCGCAAAGCTACATAGACAAATTAAGTGATGCGTCATTAAAAGTTATGGATATTCACGGCAATATTGTTAATGTTACAATGCCTTATGATGACGAATTTAACTTATCCCAAATCATACAAGATTATGCCTTTAATACAGAGTTTTTAGCTCAGGAACTCAGAAACTATAAGGATAACAAAAACTTTCTCACAGCTTATTTTTTGGCTTCAAAATATTTAGATTTTGCGGCGTCCAATAAGGCCAAAGTTAGACCGAATATTATTAATTTAGCTAAAATTTATATGAAGGAAGCCGAAGACTTATTGCCTATGGAATCTATTAATAAACAAGATGAATTTGCGCAAAGATTAGAAATGCTTCAACTACAAGCCGATTTACTTGAGGGTAAAGCGCCACGTGTTATTAGAATTTTGAAGAAAATGGATAAAGGCACCATTTACGAAAGCAATAAGACGTTTCAGGCATTTTTAAATTACACGGCCCATAAAATTAGAAGGGACAATGAACAGGCTGCTGTTTGGAAATCACAGGTTTCATCAATAAATTTGAACAAAGCAGACACTATTATTAAAGCTAGTTTAAGATAAAATGGAAGCTATTTTAAATTATTTTGAATCCATTCCGTCATTGCACCGAAGTTTACTATTGGTTGGCGGAATCACATTGTTTTGGATGTTAGAAGGTGCCTTACCTTTATTTAAGTTTAATTATAAAAAATGGCAACACGCCATACCAAACTTCTTTTTCACCTTTACAACCATTGTTATTAATTTTGGATTGGCTTTTTTGTTATTGCTGTCCGCAGATTGGGTTAAGGCCAATGAGTTTGGTATTATTAACTGGTTGCCCCAAATGCCTCTGTGGCTGTATGTGTTTTTAGGTGTCTTATTATTAGATTTTTTTGGTGCCTACCTAGCGCATTATGTTGAGCATAAAGTAAAACCATTATGGATGGTTCATTTAGTTCATCATACAGATCATAAGGTAGATACTACTACAGGTAACAGACATCATCCGGTGGAAAGTGTCATTCGTTTTGTGTTTACTTTATTTGGCGTTTTTGTGGTAGGAACACCTATTGCTATCGTTATGATTTATCAATCTATGTCGGTGGTATTTACCCAGCTTACGCATGCCAATATTAAATTGCCTAAGCATATTGACAGAGCCATTAGTTACTTCTTTATTTCTCCCGATATGCATAAGATTCATCACCATTATCGTTTACCATACACAGATTCTAATTACGGTAATATTTTTAGTATTTGGGATAGGATGTTAGGTACTTATAGGTACTTAGATCGCGAAAAATTGGTTTACGGTGTTGACGTTTTTCCCGATGAACAAAAAAACACCAATATTGTTGAATTACTCAAACAGCCGTTTCAAAAATACGATCGACCAACACTTTCGTCTGATGCTGAGAATTAAATCCTTTATCATCCTAGCACTGTTTATGAGTTGCCAATCAAAGTCTACTATAGAGGTTCAAGGTCACAGAGGTTGTCGCGGACTCTTACCTGAAAATAGTTTAGAAGGTTTTATACATGCGGTTGATTTAGGTGTTCATACCTTAGAGTTAGATTTGGCAGTGAGTAAAGATGGGATTGTAGTGGTGTCTCATGAGCCATATATGAATCCATTAATTTGTTTAAGGCCAGACGGTAGTGAAATTTTAGAGTCTCAATCAAAACAATTCAATATTTACCGGTTAACATTTAACGAAATTAAACAGTTTGATTGTGGTAGTAAATGGCACCCAAATTTCCCAGATCAAAAATTACAAACAGCCTACAAACCATCTCTAGAGCAGGTTTTTAAGGCAATTGAATCAAAAAATCAAAAGATTAAGTACAATATCGAAATTAAGGCGCAGCCCGATTACGATGGCATTTTTACTCCGAAACCGGCTGAATTTGTCCGTTTGGTTTTAGAGCAAATTAATAAGAACAATGTTTTTGAAAGAACAAATCTACAGAGCTTTGACTTAAGGATTTTAGAGGAAGTGAAGCGTCAGGCACCAACAATGCCTGTAGCAGTTTTAGTTGATGGCAATGAAAGTATTATTGAAAAATCTTCTGCACTAAGTTTTACACCCGAAATAATTAGTCCGTATTTCCAACTTTTAAATCAAAGTTTGGTAAGAGAATTGCAGTCTGAAGGTTTTCAAGTCATTCCGTGGACGGTAAACAAGGTTGAAGACATGCAACAAATGATTGATTTTGGTGTTGATGCCATCATCACCGACTACCCCGATAAATTATTAGCCTTACTTTCGGAATAATAAGTTTTTTAAATTATTTCTGATGCTCTTGCGCATTTCATGCCGTTTTTTTTGTTGTTGGTGGAATTAATTCTGAAATTACCTGTTTCTTGAATTATGTTAGTAGTCGGGATATTTTACAACGCGCTATTAATTCAGCATTAAGTTTAACACTTATGCTAGGCAATTGAAAACAAAATTACTTTTAACAGCTATGTTGCTTTCTGGAGCATCAAAGGCGAAAGCGCAGGAACCTTCTGCTATTATCGAAAAAAACGTAAACGTCACGGCAAAAAGTGTTTATCACGATTTGAATCAAACCCGCGATACACTTATTTTAAAAAGCGATAAAAAAATTAATTACCTCTATACCATCAATCACGAAGATTACGCTCGTGAGGTAGATTTTTACATCGGCGATACCGAATATAAGTTGCCACTTAATAAATTGAGTAAAGGCAAACATGTGGTGGTAGTGGTGCAATCACCTTTGCGCATTGTATTTGTGGTAAAAGTTCTAAAAGATTTTAGTGCAGAATTAGAAACGGCCATCACAAAAGTTGCCTCAAACGATAATGATTAATCATACAGTATGTAAGGTTGGCGCATTTTAATAAAATCATTTAATCCTTGTTGCCAGGTCTTTTTTATTTCTTCAGAATTCATGCCAGTTTCAATCTGTTTTTGTAAGCTGGTATTGCCGGCTAATTTTGTAAAGAAATCATTGAAAAATTTAGATTGATCATTAGTGTTTTTATAGGCCATAATCAGGTAGCTCAAATCTAAATAATCTAAGGTTTCACTTTCACTTAAATCCATACCATGGCAAATTACGCCCATGTGCTTTGGACTTTTAGCACCTTCGTTGGGTTGAGGAATATAGTTAAATTCAAAAACAGCTTTATCTAAAAACGGACTACCAAACACTTGAAATTGTTTTGAAGTTCCACGACCGGCATTAACGTTGGTGCCTTCAAAAAAACACAAACTCGGGTATAGATTAATAGCAGTATCGTTTGGTAAATTAGGCGACGGCTTTATAGGTAGACTATAAGCTAAAACTTTCTTGTAATTTGCAACCGGTATAACACTTAATTTAGCTTGTGTCTTGTTATTAAGCCAGCCTTCACCGTTAATCATTTGTGCATATTCTCCTATGGTCATTCCGTGTACCACCGGTACCGGATGCATACCTACAAAACTTTGATGCTCCGGTTCTAAAACTGGTCCGTCTGTGTAATGGCCGTTAGGATTAGGTCTGTCTAAAACCAAAATTTCAATATTATTTTCTGCGCCTGCTTCCATGACATAGTGTAAAGTGGAAATGTAAGTGTAGAATCTAGCCCCAACATCTTGTATGTCAAAAATAACAAGGTCTAAATTTTCAAGTTGTTGCTTTGTGGGTTTTTTATTATTTCCGTAAAGCGAAATAATTGGCAATCCGGTTTTGGAATCTCTGCCGTCTTTAATCAGTTCACCGGCGTCGGCCGTGCCGCGAAAACCGTGTTCTGGCGCAAAAACTTTTATGATATTTACACCTAAACTTAATAATGAATCCACCAAATGGGTGTATTGGCTTTGTTGTTCATTTTTAAATATCACCGATGTCTGATTGGCCACAACCGCGATTCGTTTATTCTTTAATAAAGGCAGATATTTTTCGGTTTGATTGGCACCAACCTTAATAGGCTCAGAATGGACTTCTTTTGATACAATTGCAGTATCATCATTTATTTCAACAGACTTATTTCCCAGGCATGCAATAAAGCAGCAGCTATAAAATGCAATATTCAGTAATAAAATTCTATTTTTGATCTCTAAACTTTTCATCTAATATCTAAATAACTAAATAACCCAATAACATTTGAACCTCGAACTTTTTATAGCTAAACGCATTATCGGTACAAAGTCGTATAAAAGTAGTGTATCGGCACCAATAATAAAAATTGGTATCACCGCAATAGCTATTGGAGTGGTGGTAATGCTTATTGCTATTTCAACGGGATTAGGACTTCAGCAAAAAATTAGAGAAAAAGTGGTGGCCTTTAACGGCCATATCATCATTGCTAATTACGACAATAATGCCTCAAATGAATCTCTTAGACCTATTTCTAAAAAACATGATTTTTATCCGAAATTTAGTCAGGTATCTGAGGTAGAGCACATTCAGGCTGTTGTTCATAAATTCACAGTTATAAGAACTCCAATCGATTTTGAAGGCGTTATTGTCAAAGGAGTTAGCAGCGATTACAACTGGAACTACCTTAAAGACTTTTTAGTAGCGGGCAGTATTCCACAATACGGAGATGATTACAGCAATGATATTTTAATTTCGCAATATCTGGCCGATCGATTGCAGTTTAAGGTAGGAGATTCGTTTCAGGCTGTTTTTGGCGAAGACGTTAACAAAGCGCCCCGTATCATCAAATACGATATTATAGGCATATTTAACTCCGGTTTTCAAGAGTTAGACCAAACTTTTATTATTGGTCATATCAAACATCTACAGAGGCTTAACAAATGGGCTGACAATGAAATAGGTCATTTTGAAGTGTTTGTAAAAGATTTTAAAAATCTCGATGAAACTGCTATTCAAATATATCAAAATACACCGTCATTGCTAAATGCCACAAAGGTCACTACTAAGTACGCCACAATCTTTGAATGGATCAAGATTTTCGACAGTAACACTTACGGCATTATAGGTATTATGATTTTAGTAGCAGGTATTAATATGATTACTGCCTTGCTGGTCCTCATTTTAGAGCGAACCCAAATGATAGGAATTTTAAAAGCCCTTGGAAGTAGCAACAAAAATATTCAGAAAATATTCCTTTTTAATGCAGCCTATCTCATTGGTATTGGTCTATTTTGGGGAAATCTCATTGGCTTAGCGCTCTTATTCGCACAACAACAATTTAAGTTGTTTCCGTTAGACCCAAGCATCTACTACGTTACCGAAGCACCTGTTTACATAAATCTCAATTACATTGTGGTGCTCAACATTGGTACCTTTGTAATTTGTTTGCTCATGCTCTTAATTCCATCTGCAATTATCAGTAAAATATCAGCCGTAAAAGCTATTAGATTTCAATAATTAGGGCGTTGCCCTACCCAAGTTGGCTTGGGTAGCGCCGCGCTTTCCGCTAAACCTTTTATGGCTTTTTGGCCATAAAAGGGTACCGCTGCAATCGCTAACGCAAAAAAACAGTTAATAACTTTATACTTTGTGCAATTAACTTAATTTTGCAGCGCAAATCGCAATCATGGAATACGCAAAAAATATCTTAGAAACCATTGGTAATACGCCATTGATTAAATTAAATAGGCTTACAGAAGAACTACCTTGTTTGGTGCTTGCCAAGTACGAAACGTTTAATCCCGGTAATTCTGTAAAAGACCGTATGGCATTGCAAATGATAGAAGATGCCGAGGCAGATGGTAGGCTCAAACCCGGCGGAATTATAATTGAAGGTACCTCAGGAAATACCGGTATGGGTCTGGCACTGGCAGCCATCGTAAAAGGCTATAAGTGTATTTTTGTAATGGCCGATAAACAATCGAAAGAAAAAATAGACATATTAAAGGCCGTAGGTGCTGAGGTGGTTGTATGCCCCACCAACGTAGAACCTACAGACCCCAGAAGTTATTATTCAGTTTCCAGACGTTTGGCCGAAGAAACGCCAAACGCTTGGTATGTGAACCAATATGATAATCCTAGTAACTGCAAAGCGCATTTTAAAACTACCGGACCAGAAATATGGAATCAAACCGATGGTAAAGTCACTCATTTTGTTGTAGGTGTTGGCACCGGCGGTACCATATCAGGCGTTGCCAGCTATTTAAAAATGAAAAACCCCAATGTAAAAATTTGGGGTGTTGATACTTACGGCAGTGTTTTTAAAAAATACCATGAAACCGGTATTTTTGATCACAACGAAATTTATCCATACGTCACCGAAGGTATTGGCGAAGACATATTACCTGCCAATGTTAATTTTAGTTTGATTGACGGCTTTACCAAAGTCACCGATAAAGATGCGGCCGTTTATACGCAACGCCTGGCTAAAGAAGAAGGCATGTTTTTAGGTAATTCGGCCGGTGCAGCCATTAAAGGTGTGTTGCAATTGAAAGAACATTTCAAACCGGATGATGTGGTAGTGGTTTTATTTCACGATCACGGCAGTCGCTACGTAGGCAAAATGTTTAACGACGACTGGATGCGGAAGATGGGGTATATTGAGTAGTTTTTTTACAACAGAATTACCATAAAACTTGATTTATTTATCTAATTTGTTGAACTTCAAAAAAGGTTTTACCGGTAAAACTGTCAATCTGCACATCGCCCGCTTGCGAATTTCGAACAAAAATTTCCACATAGTCAGTTGCAACTAAACTTACAATACAATTTATATTTCTTGAAACAAAACCATTATTGTGATGATTACTAGAAGTTTCTTGATATAAATTTCCATTTACATAGACCCCAATGGCGTAAAATTGTGTATTTGATTGGCCGTTTGTGTGAAATCCGGCATTTATTTGGTAGTAACCGGCGTTGCTCGCCACAAATCTGCTACTGGTTGTATTAAACTCTGTGTTGGTATCAAAAAGTACCTTATTAAATAATATTTTTTGCCAGCCTAATGTATCAAGTCCTTGGTTATTAGTTATATTTGCTCTCATAACAGATTTAGAATCGCTTTGGTTGGCCCATGAAACCGCCCCATTGCCATTGGTTTGCAGGTATTGTCCGACAGTACCGTCGCTGGTTGGGAAAGCGTATCCAGTTCCGGCTGGATTACCGATTTGGAGTTGACCGTTGGTTCTTAATATGTTGTTATTGAATTCCCCATAAATAAGTGAAGCATCGGCACTGGCGTTTGCATTATGAATATATAGTTTATTACTTCCATTATCAGCGAAACCAGCTTCATAGCCTAACATGATATTTCCGGTACCGGCACTGATACCAGCTTTTTGGCCAATTATTACATTGTTACTACCTGCTTGACTCATGCCTTTACCAGCCTCAAAACCTATTATAACATTTCTAGCGCCATTTTCTATATTACGTCCGGAGTGGTATCCTACTACAGTATTTTCAAAACCAGTTGTAGCAAGTCGCAATGATTCTGAACCTACAGCAGTATTAAAATTTCCTGTTGTATTGAACGCCAAAGATTCGTTGCCTACGGCAGTGTTTTCTATTCCATTGCTAGGACCACCATTCATACTACCTAAAGCTCTGTTTCCGATACCTACTGATTTAATGCTTGTGTATCTTCTTCCCGCATGCGCACCAACAAAAACATTAAAACCTACTGGAACATTTGTAGGACTATCCTGCATAGATTGCCAACCTATTGCAACATTCTCAGAAGCTCCGGCGTGATTAATTAACCTCATAGCATTGTGACCAATACCTATATTCCTTAAACTAAAATTAATGGATTGCAAGGTTTGAAACCCAATTGCTACATTCTCACGCCCGTCAACATTTGAAGCTAAGGTATTATAACCTAAAGCGACATTTTGAATTCCAGTATTTAAACGCAAAGCATTATTGCCAAAAGCCACATTCTCACCAGCTACGGTACTATTGAGTGCGCCTAAACCAAAAGAAGTGCTTATTTCAGCTAATCTCCCAGAAGCCAAGTTGTTTCTTCTAAAAGCTACATCAACATTATTTGTTGTGCCCATAAAATTAGTGCCATTAACAATGTCTGCATTTCCGGTGGTTAACCATCCGGTAGCGCCTCCAATTCTCACCCAAGGACCGGTTGCAGTACTTAAGTAATAATAACCGGGAGTTACATCGTTAACAGTGGCGGTGTTATATACAAGTTCAGATTCTGTAGGTGTAACTACAGTAACTGTCGCGAGGTTTACAAGTGCTACTCTCGGGATTAACAAACCATCTGTTGTAGAGGTTATATCTAAAGCCCCTTGAGGATCAGTAGTGCCAATGCCTACTTGAGCATTTAATGAGGTTATAAAAAACAAAAGGGTTAACCCTAAGGTAAAAGATTTGCTATTAATCATGTTTTTCAAAAGTTAAATGAATATTATCTGGAATATCAAAAAACATCGGGGTGTTTTTGATCAAAAAAAATCGAATGATATACAAGAAATTATCGGCCTAATTTAAACTATTTAAATATTGATTCTCTAAAAACCACCACTACAAAAAACATACAATTCAATTAAATACTTAAAATATTGCGAATTTTATATCTAAAACATTTATTTTGAGTATTTTATTTTTTTTACTAATTTAGATAAATGCAAGAAGATTTTATTCATTTTCTCTGGAAGTTCAAAAAATTTGACGTGCTTAATGTCAAAACTATTGACGGTAAGCCGTTACAGATTTTTGATGTTGGGCAGCATAATCACAATTCAGGCCCTGATTTTTTTAATGCAAAAATTAAAATAGGTGAACAGCTTTGGGCCGGTAATGTTGAAATACATTTAAAATCTTCTGATTGGTACGCGCACCATCACGAAACAGACAAGGCTTACGACAATGTTATTTTACATGTAGTTTGGGCTCACGATGCAGATATTTTCAGAAAAAATAAAAGTGTGGTTCCAACGCTGGAACTAAAAAACTTTGTCCCTAGTCAACTTTTAAAAAATTATCATCAATTATTTTCAGCTAAAAAACGATGGATTCCCTGTGAAAACAATTTTGCAGAAGTTGATGATTTTATTCTTGACAATTGGAAAGAAAGACTTTACATCGAGCGTCTCGAGCGTAAATCGCAACAAATAGATGTCTTACTCAATCAAACCAGGCAGCATTGGGAAGAAGTACTGTTTAGAATGTTGTTTAGAAATTTCGGATTAAAAGTAAACGCCGATGCTTTTGAGAGTGTAGCCAAATCCATCGATTTTTCAATCGTTAGAAAACTTCAGTCAAATCCCTTAGAGTTAGAAGCCTTATTTTTGGGGCAAGCCGGATTGTTAGACGCTACTATCGAAGACGCTTACTTTATACAATTAAAAAATACTTATAAATATCTGTCTCAAAAGTTTTCCTTGCAGAATACTGCTGCAGCACAGGTGCAGTTTTTTAGATTGAGACCCTCAAATTTTCCTACTATTCGGTTGGTGCAATTAGCACAATTATACAGTGAGCATTATAACTTATTTTCAAATGTAATTGCCACAAATAGATTAACCAATTTTTATGAGCTTTTTCAAGTAGGCGTTTCAGAATATTGGAAAACTCATTACACCTTTCAAACTAGTTCTACAACTTCAGAGAAAAGGCTTACCAAATCGTTTATAGATTTATTGCTTATCAACACTATTATTCCGCTTAAATATTGCTACAATCATCAAAAGGGAGTTTTAGAAACCGAAGAAATTTTTGAATTGGCCAATGCTATCAAACCTGAAGATAACAGTATCATTAAAAAATTTAATTCCCTTAAACCTGTGGTTAAAAATGCCATGGATTCTCAAGCTTTTCTTCAACTAAAAAACAACTATTGCGATTCAAAAAAATGTTTGCATTGCGCTATTGGCTGTGCCTTAATCACAAATTAATTTGCTAAATTGCAGCATGAGCATTTTTTATAATTTATTGCGCTATTTTCAAAAACGAGGTTACTATGTTTGTCAGCGTATTGCTGATAGAATGGGCATTCGCGCCAAGGTGGTTCGCACTACCTTTATGTATCTTACATTTGTGACCTTGGGTTTTGGCTTTGCCCTTTATTTGTTTTTAGCGTTCTGGATGCGAATTAAGGATTTGGTTTACACCAAGCGTTCTTCTGTTTTTGATCTGTAAACAATCTATTTTAACTTGTAACATTTTCTATGAAAAAAATACTGCTCAAATCATTTCAAAAAATAAAAACATCGTTTTTTGATTTGGTTCCAATTATAGCAGTAGTGATGTTTTTTCAGTTAGCGGTATTGCAACAACCATTTCCAAATTTAACGAATGTTTTGGTCGGTTTGGTTTTGGTAGTTTTTGGATTGATGTTTTTTGTTGAGGGCTTAGAAATTGGTTTATTTCCCATTGGTGAAAATTTATCTTATGATTTAGCCAAAAAAGGAAGTGTTTTCTGGTTATTATCCTTTTCATTTTTACTGGGTTTCTCAACTACCATAGCAGAGCCTGCACTCATCGCCGTCGCAAAAGAAGCCGCAGAAGTTGCAGTACAATTTGAATTATTACCTCCTGAAGAACTTACATCATATGCGCTTGGATTACGTATTTCAGTTGCGGTTTCTGTAGGCTTGGCCATTTTAATTGGCGTTTTAAGAATTATTAAAGGATGGCCAATTTATTACCTTATTATTGGAGGATATGTGGTGGTGATGGTCATGACAGTTTTCGCACCTAAAGAAATTATCGGTATAGCTTATGATGCCGGAGGCGTAACGACTTCTACCATTACTGTACCTTTGGTAACAGCTCTTGGCGTTGGATTGGCAACTGTTATTCAGGGTAGAAGTCCGCTAACCGATGGTTTTGGGCTTATCGCTTTTGCCTCTCTACTGCCAATGATTTTTGTAATGGGATACGGAATGATAATTTTTGCTTCATGAGTAATTTTTTACAAACATTGCTATCAACTTTTTTAGACACGTTAATTGATGTAACACCCATTGTTGTATTAATTGCATTTTTTCAAATAGTTGTTTTTAAAAAATCTATTCCTAATCTTAAAAAAGTTTTACTGGGGGTGTTGTTTGTAATTATTGGTTTAGCACTTTTTTTAATGGGTTTGGAGCAGGCGTTATTCCCGGTTGGTGAAATTATGGCCACCCAATTATCGGCTCCGGATTTTATAAGTCAAAAATTTGTTGGTGAATACGCTTGGTTAAATTATTATTGGATATACATTTTTGCTTTTTTAATTGGTTTTTCAACAACCATCGCTGAACCTTCCTTAATTGCTGTGGCTATTAAGGCAAACGAAGTTTCGGGTGGTGTTATCAATAAAAGAGACTTAAGGTTGTCAGTGGCCTTTGGTGTTGGCGTGGCTTTGGCTGTTGGTACCTATAGAATTGTATCGGGTACACCATTGTACCTTTACATTCTCGTCGGATATATAGTAGTGATCATTCAAACAATTTTTGCACCAAAAGACATTATAGCACTAGCTTATGACAGTGGTGGTGTAACTACATCAACGGTTACTGTACCTATTGTTGCAGCCTTGGGTTTGGGATTGTCTGCGGTAATTCCTGGAAGAAATCCTGCTATTGATGGTTTTGGACTTATTGCTTTTGCAAGTCTTTTTCCAATGATTACAGTTTTGGGTTATGCCCAGATTATAGAAATAATGATTAAATTTAAAAAAAATAAATCAGCATGAGATTTAAATTAATAGTTACAATGGTGAATCCGAATATCACCAACGATATTATAGAAACCGCCAAAGCAAAAGGCGCAACCGGAGATGTTATACTTTCGGGTCGAGGCACCGGAATTGAAGAAACCAAGTTATTTGGTATTTCTGTAGCCGATAAAACCGATGTAATTTTATTCTTGGTTGAAGAACACATCGTTAAACCCATAATGGATGGTTTTAATGAAGAGTGTAAAATTGAAGAACCCGGCAATGGTATTGCCATGGTATTGAGTATTGACAAAGTGGCTGGTCTCGATAGACAAATCGAAGCCATAAAAAACAAACTTAGAGAAGAACAATTATAATATTTTAATATGAGCGATTATAAAAGTGCAAAAGAAATTGCTTCTAAGAGTCTTTACTACATTGATGGACTCGCCAGTGCCAGAGAAGCCATTGATAAAATGAAGCAACACGGCGTAGATACTTTAATTATTAAAAAGCGCAATGAACAAGATGCCAACGGTATTTTAGTTGTTGCAGATATAGTTAGAGGCGTAATTTTACCTGATTTAAGTCTCGACGAGGTAAGCGTTTACGAAATCATGTCTAAACCTGTTATCTCTGTTCCGGCTACTTTAAATGCTAGATATGTGCCCAGATTGCTGGCAAAAGCAAAAATTAATGTGGCACCTGTTGAAGAAAATGGAAATTATATTGGAATTGTTCATTTGCGTGACATATTGTTTTCTTTATAATTTATTATATACAGAATTGACTTTTTAAGACCAATTCTTTTACAAATCCAATTTTTTTTAGCAACTTGACCCCCAAATCCAATTACTAACTAAAGATAACTGTTTATGAAGAGATTTCTTCTGAGTGCTTTCGCATTAATGCTTCCTATTTTAAATTTTTCACAACAAACAACTTCCGAAAAAATAGACCAAATTTTCAAAGATTATACAGGTTGGTTTGTTGAAGCTATATTTTATGAAATTCCTTTTTCAGAACAGTATAGAATTCCTTGGGTTCTAATTGTGCTTATAGGCGGTGCGCTTTTTTTCACTGTGTATTTTAAATTTATCAATATCACAGGTTTTAAAACAGCCTTATGGGTAGTTAAAGGTAAATATGAAGATATTGAAAAACACGGTGTTGATAAGCTTTATGGGGATGATATCCATGATGAGAAAGCCGATATTCTTCAAACTTTAAGAGACGAAAGTGCCGATGGAGAAGTGTCACATTTTCAGGCTTTAACGGCAGCGCTTTCTGCAACCGTTGGTTTGGGTAATATAGCCGGTGTTGCGGTAGCACTTTCAATTGGTGGACCAGGTGCAACTTTTTGGATGATTGTTGCAGGTATTTTAGGAATGGCATCAAAATTTGCGGAATGCACCTTAGGGGTTAAATATCGCGATGTAGGTGAAGATGGCACGGTTTACGGTGGACCCATGTATTACTTAAGCAAAGGATTAAAAGAGAAAAAAGTGGCCGGCTTAGGAAAAGTACTCGCTGTTTTATTTGCTATTTTTGTAATTGGAGGTTCGTTTGGTGGTGGTAACATGTTTCAGGCTAACCAGGCGGCTGCCCAATTTATTCAGTTGTTCGATTTGCAAAGCGTGGATAATGCCGGAATGTATTTTGGTATTGTAATGGCTTTTTTGGTTGCCATAGTTATCATTGGTGGAATCAAAAGAATTGCCAAAGTAACCGAAAAAGTTGTGCCATTTATGGCCGGTATTTACGTGTTAGCGGCTCTTATCATTTTAGCAGCAAATTATACTAAAATAGGTGCGGCGTTTAGTTTAATCTTTGAAGGCGCATTTTCCGGATTAGGTATTGCAGGTGGTTTAGTAGGCGTCATGATTCAAGGTATTAGAAGAGGTGCTTTTTCAAATGAAGCCGGTGTTGGCTCAGCTGCTATTGCGCATTCGGCCGTAAGAACAAAATATCCGGCAAGCGAAGGTATTGTTGCGTTGCTAGAACCGTTTGTTGATACTGTTGTTATTTGTACCATGACAGCTTTGGTGATTATTATTACCAATTTTGATGGTCAGTTTATGGAATACGGCGTTGAAATTAAGGAAGGTGTAGAGCTTACGGCCACTGCATTTAACGAAGTTATTCCAAATTTCTCAATTATCTTAACCATTGCGGTGATCTTATTTGCTTTTTCAACTATGATTTCATGGTCTTATTACGGTATGCAAGGCTGGAAATACCTATTTGGAAAAGGAAAAACTACCGATTTAGTGTATAAATTATTATTTTTATTCTTTGTAGTAGTTGGTTCTTCTATTAGTCTTGGTGCAGTCATTGATTTTTCTGATGCCATGATTTTTGCGATGGTAGTGCCTAATATTATAGGTGTAATTCTTTTAACGCCTGTGGTGAGAAAGGAATTAAAACGCTACATGAGTGCCATTAATAGAAAACGAGATGCCATTGAGGATGGTGCTATTGATTTTAAAGACGAAATGTAAAAAGTAATGAACAATTTTAAATCCCATTTTGTGTTTTCCAGAAAACAACGAAGTGGGATTTTTTTGCTTATTCTAATTATTGTTTCTTTGCAGTTATTGATTTTAAATACCAATAATAATGTACGTAAGGTTGAAATTAACCCAAGCCTTGTTGCTAAGTACGATGCACAAATAGATTCGCTCAAACAGGTTAAAATAAATGAAAGTCAGCCAACAATATATCCGTTTAATCCTAACTTCATTACCGATTATAAAGGTTATACGCTTGGAATGACAACTGCAGAAATCGACAGATTACTACAATTTCGTGCTAATGATAAATGGGTAAACTCGGCAAAAGAATTTCAAAACGTTACTCTAATATCAGATTCGTTATTAGATATTATTTCTCCTTTTTTCAAGTTTCCTGAATGGGTGAGTAATTCATATAGACATCAAGGTCAACTTAATAATGATTACAGTAAGAAGTTTTCAGATGACCCTAAACCAACCGAACAAAAAATTGATCTCAATAAAGCAACAGCCGCCCAGTTACAGCGTGTTTATGGTATTGGTGAGAAACTATCTCAGAGAATAATTGAATACAGAGACATACAGCCCGATGGTTTTATTGCAGATATTCAGCTAACCGAAGTCTATGGTATTACAACCGAACTTGCTGAGAAAATCACCAACCACTTTACGGTTAAAACACCGGCGCAAATCAATAAAATAAATTTAAATAGCGCCAAGGTTGAAGAACTAGTTACCATTAAATATATAGACTATGAGGTAGCATACAATATTATCGAGACCAGAACCCTCCGGGATGGATTCCAATCTCTTGACGAATTAACAAAAGTTAAAGATTTCCCTATCCATAAATTAGAGATAATTAAATTATATTTGACGCTCTAAAAAAAACTTGTTATGAACAGCCTGTATTTCACTGAAGAGCATGAACTTTTCAGAGAGAGTTTAAAAGATTTTTTGCAAAAAGAAGTGGTGCCCCATATTGAAAAATGGGAAAAATCGGGTACCATAGAACGTTTTATTTGGAAAAAAATGGGCGAAATGGGTTTCTTTGGCATTAATTACCCAGAGGCTTATGGCGGATTAAACCTTGATTTTTTCTATACCGTTATTTTTCTGGAAGAATTACAAAAAATTAATTCGGGAGGTTTTGCGGCGGCCATGTGGGCTCACGCTTATTTGGCAATGACGCATCTTAATGCTGAAGGCAGCGAAGCTATCAAACAAAAATATTTGTCGGCCAGTATTACAGGAGACATGATAGGCTGCTTGTGTATCACCGAACCTTTTGGCGGTAGCGACGTAGCAGGTATGAGAACTACGGCTGAAAAGAAAGGCGACAAATACATCATAAACGGTTCAAAAACATTTATTACCAACGGTGTTTACAGCGATTATTTAGTTGTTGCTGCCAAAACGAATCCTTCCGAAGGGAACAGAGGTATCAGTATATTTTTAATTGATAGAGTAACTCCGGGTGTCTCAGCAACCAAACTCGATAAATTGGGTTGGCGCGCTAGCGATACTGGAGAAATTGCTTTTGATAATGTTGAGATTCCCGTATCACATTTAATGGGTGAAGAAAATAAAGGCTTTAACTATATCATGCAGCATTTCGCTTCAGAGCGTTTAATAATGGGTATTAACGCCCATGCCAGAGCTGAATTTGCCTTAGAATATGCCACGCAATATATGTCTGAACGTACCGCTTTTGGTAAAACCATTGATAAATTTCAAGCACTAAGACACAAATTAGCCGATTGCTATACAGAAATGGAAATCTGTAAACAATTCAATTACATTACTGCTTACCGATTTAATAAAGGTGAATATGTAGTCAAAGAAGCTACTATGTCTAAGTTGCAATCAACCAAAATGGCTGATGAGGTGATTTATCAATGCTTGCAATTTTTAGGTGGTTATGGTTATATGGAAGAATATCCGTTGGCAAGATTATTGAGAGACAGTAGATTAGGACCTATTGGTGGTGGAACCTCAGAGATTTTAAGAGAGATTATCGCTAAAATAATAATTGATAAAAAGAGTTATAGACCTGTAGTTAATAATTGAATTAGGAGTTGATTTTTACTTAAAAAAAGTGTTGCACATAAATAAATACTTTATATATTTGCAGCCACAAATTTTAAAAGAAGGGAGGTTAAGCTATTATGTTAATTATACCAATTAAAGAAGGAGAAAATATAGATAGAGCGCTAAAGCGTTATAAGCGTAAGTTTGATAAAACAGGCGTTAAGCGTCAGTTGCAAGTAAGAAAGCAATTTACCAAGCCTTCTGTTGAGAGAAGATCTCAAGTTCAAAGAGCACAGTACATACAAAGACTCAAAACGCAACAAGATATTTAGTTTTAAACCCTGAAAGTTATTCAGGGTTTTTTTATGCGTTAAAGTCTTATCAAAAAACTTATTACTATTTAAAATTTCAACAAAATTTTATTACCTTTAAATTCGCTTCAAAACCAACGTATGTTTTTTGCTGAATTTAAAGATTACCTACTTCTCGAAAAGAAATATGCAAAACATACCGTTACTGCCTATTTAAAAGATTTGGAAAGCTTTTCAGATTTTTTAAATGCAGAACAATACCATACCAAAGTTTCCGAAGTTAACTACAGTCAAATTAGAAGTTGGATTGTTTTAATGGTTAATACGGGTTTATCTAATCGATCAATCAACCGAAAAATCTCTTCATTAAATACCTATTTCAAATATTTAATGAAGATTGAACAAGTTTCAACAAACCCATTGTCCTCTCATAAAGCACTTAAAACAGAAAAAAAAGTTCAAATTCCATTCTCTCAAAAAGAAGTTGAAACAGCTCTCAATGAAATAGCCTTTGAAAATAGTTTTGAAGGGCTAAGAGATCGTTTAATAATTGAATTGCTTTATGCCACCGGTATGAGACGTTCAGAGCTTATTAACTTAAAACTGTCTGACGTCGATTTGGAGTCTGATATATTAAAAGTTTTAGGTAAGCGGAATAAAGAACGCTATATTCCATTAATAGCTTCGGTTAAAGAAAATTTAAAAACATATCTGGTTTACCGAAGTCAAATTACAGATGCTGTCAATAATCAATTCCTTTTCTTGTCTTTAAAAGGGCATCAATTTTCAGAAAGTCAGGTCTACAATACCGTTAAAAAGTGTTTTTCTTTGGTAACGTCAAAAGTCAAAAAAAGCCCACATATGTTGAGACATTCCTTCGCAACGCACATGCTCAACGAAGGAGCCAATTTAAATGCAGTGAAAGAATTGTTAGGACACACTAGCTTGGCGGCAACACAGGTTTATACCCATAGCAGTATAGCCGAGTTAAAAAAAATATATCAAGCTGCGCATCCACGCAACAAATAATTTTAGTTTAATTAAAAACCTATTCTTATGAAAGTAAACACTCAATCTGTCAACTTTACAGCCGACAAAAAGCTCATAGATTTTATTCAAAAACGAATGGATAAGTTAGAATTATTTTATGATAAGGTAATTCAGGCAGATGTTTATCTAAAAGTTGAAAACACCAGCGATAAAGAAAATAAAATATTCGAAGCGAGAGTTGAAGTTCCCGGAGATACTTTTGTTGTCAAAAAACAGTGTAAATCTTTTGAAGAAGGTGCCGATACCGCAGCTGCCTCATTAGAAAGACAGCTTAAAAAACGCAAACAAAAACTAAGAAATCATATCTAAGAAAAATTTTATAAAAATATTTTGTATAAAGAAATAAAACGCTACATTTGCAGTCCGTTAGAAATAACGGGCTTTTTTTGGTGCCAAAATGGTAGCAAAATGCCGATGTAGCTCAGCTGGCTAGAGCAGCTGATTTGTAATCAGCAGGTCGTGGGTTCGAGTCCCTCCATCGGCTCTTTGAAATAGCGAAGTTATTGATTGTTATTAGATTAGAAATAATCAAACAACAAACAATCCAAAGCATTTTATTGGGGAGATACTCAAGCGGCCAACGAGGACAGACTGTAAATCTGTTGGTTTCTACCTTCGCAGGTTCGAATCCTGCTCTCCCCACCAAAGCTCTCGCGAAAGCGGGAGTCTCAAACTTATAATTTGAAATTCTAAAAGGAATTGATGATAAGTCTGAATCGGTCATTAAAATTATAGAATTTAGATCCCCACTTTCGTAGGGATGAATGCGGAAGTAGCTCAGTTGGTAGAGCTCCAGCCTTCCAAGCTGGTTGTCGCGAGTTCGAGCCTCGTCTTCCGCTCTAAAATTCCTGTGCAGACAGGAATCTCTTCCCAGATCAAGAAGAGGAGTTAAATACTTTACGCCGGTGTAGCTCAGGGGTAGAGCGTTTCCTTGGTAAGGAAGAGGTCACGGGTTCAAATCCCGTCATTGGCTCAATAATAGTAAGTTTGGGATGGTCTCCCAAATTAACTTGAAATTGTGAATTAAACGAGTGACTAAGGTCACGCCTGCTAGCCGGCAGGCAGGGGTTCATCCCGATAGCTATCGGGACCCGTCATAGGCTCAAAATTGTAAAATTTGAACACTAATATTTAATAAGATTTAAAATAATTTAAACATGGCAAAGGCAACTTTCGATCGTTCCAAACCGCACCTTAACATAGGTACTATTGGACACGTTGATCACGGTAAAACAACTTTAACTGCCGCTATTACTCGCGTTTTAGCTGAAGCAGGTTTATCAGAGGTAAAATCTTTTGATCAAATTGATAACGCTCCTGAAGAAAAGGAAAGAGGTATTACTATTAATACATCGCACGTAGAATACTCTACAGCTAGCAGACACTATGCACACGTTGACTGTCCAGGTCACGCGGATTACGTAAAAAACATGGTTACTGGTGCTGCTCAGATGGATGGCGCTATCCTTGTGGTTGCTGCTACTGATGGTCCAATGCCACAAACTCGTGAGCACATCCTTTTAGGTCGTCAGGTTGGTATTCCACGTATGGTAGTTTTCATGAATAAAGTTGACTTAGTTGATGACGAAGAGTTATTAGAACTGGTTGAAATGGAAATTCGTGATTTATTAAGCTTCTACGATTACGATGGAGATAACAGCCCTGTAATTGCTGGTTCTGCTTTAGGTGCTCTTCAAGGAGATGATAAATGGTCTAAAACAGTATTAGAATTAATGGATGCTGTTGATAATTGGATTGAATTACCACCTCGTGATGTTGAAAAACCATTCCTAATGCCTGTTGAAGACGTATTTTCTATCACAGGTCGTGGTACGGTAGCAACTGGTAGAATTGAAACTGGTGTTGCTAACACAGGTGATCCTGTTGAGATCATTGGTATGGGAGCTGAAAAATTAACCTCAACCATTACTGGTGTTGAGATGTTCCGTAAAATCCTTGATAGAGGTGAAGCAGGTGATAACGTAGGTATCCTTTTAAGAGGTATTGAGAAATCTCAAATCTCTAGAGGTATGGTTATTTGCAAGCCTGGTTCAATTAAGCCACATGCTAAATTTAAAGCAGAGGTTTATATCCTTAAAAAAGAAGAAGGTGGTCGTCACACGCCATTCCACAATAACTATCGTCCACAGTTCTATGTTAGAACAACCGACGTAACAGGTAACATTATTTTACCTGATGGTGTTGAAATGGTAATGCCTGGTGATAACTTAACTATTACAGTTGATCTTATCCAGCCTATCGCACTTAACGTAGGTTTACGTTTTGCTATCCGTGAAGGCGGTAGAACTGTAGGTGCAGGTCAGGTTACTGAGATTTTAGACTAATCAAACATAACTTCAAATTAAGGTATTCGCCAATGGCGAATGCCTTGATTTGTATTATAAGGTGGAATAACCAACGGGCACAAATTTAACCTACAGGTTATAATTTATTCCGTTAGTGAAACCTCAATAAACGGGTTTAGCTCAGTTGGTAGAGCACTGGTCTCCAAAACCAGGTGTCGGGAGTTCGAGTCTCTCAACCCGTGCAAAAAATAAAAATTTGTCAATCTTTTCAATCAAAGGTTGGCAAGAAGGTTGACCAGGATAATAGAGTTATTAAAGTCAGCCAATAAAAAAAAGAAATAAAATGGCAAATGTTGTTACATACGTTAGAGAATCATTTGGTGAATTAAAAAATCATGTTACCTGGCCTACATGGGCAGAAGGACAAAAATTAATGATTATGGTAGCTGTGTTCTCAATAATTTTTTCTTTGGCTATTTGGGGTGTCGATACTGTGTTTAGCAATCTTATTGAAACCTATTTTAGCTGGATTAAATAAAACTTGAATTTATGGCTGAGGTGATTGAAAATAAAAAATGGTATGTAGTTAGGGCTGTAAGTGGCCAGGAGAATAAAATTAAAGATTATATTCTTAATGAAATTGCTCGTTTAGGATTACAAGATTATGTAGAGCAGGCAATAGTTCCTACAGAAAAAGTAGTTCAAATACGAAACGGTAAGAAAATTCAAAAAGAAAAGGTTTATTTCCCAGGCTATATCATGATACAAGCCAATTTAAGTGGTGAGATTCCGCACATTATTAAATCTGTACCTAATGTCATTGGTTTTTTAGGTGAAACCAAAGGAGGAGAACCTGTGCCGTTAAGACAATCTGAAGTTAACAGAATGCTTGGTAAGGTTGATGAATTGGCCATGGAGGCAGATGCAAATATGGCTATACCATTTAAGAAAGGTGACACTGTAAAAGTAATAGATGGTCCTTTCAACGGTTTCGATGGTACTATTGAAAAAATAAATGAAGAAAAGCGTAAACTTGAAGTAATGGTGAAAATATTCGGAAGAAAAACACCACTAGAATTAAGTTATATGCAAGTAGAAAAAGTTTAATAATTGTTACACATAAAATAGCGTTTTTGTTATAGCTTCCAAATAGCAAATCGCAATTAAAACTAGAAAAATGGCAAAAGAACTAAGCAAATTAGTTAAGTTACAAGTCCGGGGAGGTGCTGCGAATCCTTCGCCACCGGTTGGACCCGCTTTAGGTGCTGCCGGCGTTAATATCATGGAGTTCTGTAAGCAGTTTAATGCTAGAACCCAAGATAAACCAGGTAAAGTATTACCTGTGGTTATTTCTGTTTACAAAGACAAATCTTTTGAATTTGTAATCAAAACACCACCAGCTGCAGTGCAATTAATGGAAGCGGCCAAAATTAAGAAGGGATCTGGAGAACCAAACCGAAAGAAAGTAGCTAGAGTTACCTGGGATCAGGTAAAAGCAATTGCAGAAGACAAGATGGTAGATTTAAATGCATTTACGCTTGACTCAGCCATGAAAATGGTTGCAGGTACTGCAAGATCAATGGGTATAACCGTTAAGGGCGGAGAAGCTCCAAATTAAAATCTTAATTAAATGGCAAGATTAACAAAAAAGAAAAAAGAAGCAAGAGCTAAAGTTGAGAAAAACAAACTTTACTCTTTGCAGGAAGCTTCAAACCTGGTAAAAGAAGTTACTTATACCAAATTTGATGCCTCTGTAGATATCGCTGTAAGATTAGGCGTAGATCCACGTAAAGCTAACCAAATGGTTCGCGGTGTGGTTTCTTTGCCTCATGGTACAGGAAAAGACATGAAAGTTTTAGCATTGGTAACTCCGGATAAAGAAGCAGAAGCTAAAGAAGCTGGTGCAGATTTTGTTGGGTTAGACGAGTATCTTGATAAAATCAAGAACGGTTGGACCGATGTAGACGTCATCATTACTATGCCTAGCATTATGGGTAAATTAGGTCCTTTAGGTCGTGTACTCGGTCCTAGAGGTTTAATGCCTAACCCAAAAACCGGTACTGTAACTATGGACGTTGCTAAAGCTGTAAGTGAAGTAAAAGCAGGTAAAATTGATTTTAAAGTTGACAAAACCGGTATTGTGCACGCTCCAATTGGAAAGGCATCTTTTAGCGCCGATAAACTTGCAGATAACGCGCAAGAATTAATTTCAACATTAATCAAATTAAAACCTTCAACTGCAAAAGGTTCTTATGTTAAGAGCATTTTTATGTCTAGCACCATGAGCCCATCTATTGCTGTAGATCCTAAAATTAATTAGTAGTTAAACTTTTATTATTATGACAAGAGAAGAAAAATCGCACGTTATTGGAGAGTTAACTGCTCAATTGGCGGAAAATCCTGTGGTTTATCTGGCCGATATTTCAGGATTGAATGCAGCAGATACTTCTAACTTACGTCGCGCTTGCTTTAAAGCAAATGTGAAATTGGCGGTGGTTAAAAACACCTTGCTCCATAAAGCTATGGATGCATCTGAAAAGGACTTTGGTGATTTACCAACCGTACTTAAAGGTAATACCTCTGTAATGTATGCTGAGACTGGTAACGCTCCGGCAAAAGTTATCCAAGCTTTCCGCAAAAAATCAGAAAAACCGCTTTTAAAAGGCGCTTATATTGAAGAGACAGTTTACTTAGGCGATAATCAATTAGAATCTCTGGTAAATATCAAATCTAGAGAAGAATTAATTGGTGATATTGTTGGATTATTACAATCACCGGCTAAAAACGTTGTATCAGCACTTAAGTCTGGTGGCGGTAAATTGGCAGGAATTCTTAAAACCTTATCAGAAAAATAAGGAACAAATTAGTACGCACTTAAAACAAATTATAATTTATTAAAACATTTTTAAAACGATAGAAAATGGCAGATTTAAAAGATTTCGCAGAACAATTAGTTAACCTTACAGTAAAAGAAGTTAATGAGTTAGCTACAATATTAAAAGAAGAATACGGTATAGAGCCTGCTGCTGCTGCAGTAGCTGTTGCTGCCGGTGGCGGTGCTGCCGCTGAAGTTGTTGAAGAGCAATCTGAATTTACAGTAATGCTTAAATCAGCTGGTGCTTCTAAATTAGCAGTTGTTAAACTTGTAAAAGAATTAACAGGTCTTGGCTTAAAAGAAGCTAAAGAATTAGTTGATAGTGCTCCTAGTGCTATCAAAGAAGGCGTTTCTAAAGATGAGGCCGAAGGTCTTAAAACTTCTTTAGAAGAAGCCGGTGCTGAGGTTGAGCTTAAGTAAGCTACCGCAAGCAAACAATTTTCGGTTTAGGTCTAGAGAAGCTCTCTAAGACCTAAACCATTTTGTGTTATTAATGTGTAACACAAAAAAACTAATATTTTTTAATCAAAATTTCGTTCATAGATGTTAGCAAATACAGCTGAAAGAATCAATTTCTCTTCTATAGTAAATAGAACGGAATATCCCGATTTCTTGGATATCCAAATTAAATCCTTCCAGGATTTTTTCCAGTTAGAAACAAAAACCGAAGAAAGAAGTAACGAAGGTTTGTATAAAACCTTCATGGAAAATTTTCCAATTACCGACACTCGTAACCAGTTTGTTCTGGAGTTTTTAGATTACTTCATAGACCCACCAAGATACAGCATTGAAGAGTGTATTGAGAGAGGTTTAACTTACAGTGTGCCTTTAAAAGCGCGACTTAAACTGTACTGTACAGATCCAGAGCATGAAGATTTTGAAACCATTGTTCAAGATGTTTATTTAGGAACCATTCCTTACATGACACCTAGTGGTACCTTTGTTATCAATGGTGCTGAACGCGTTGTGGTTTCGCAATTACACAGATCTCCGGGTGTGTTCTTCAGCCAGTCTTTTCATGCCAATGGCACAAAACTTTACTCGGCTAGAATTATTCCTTTTAAAGGTTCATGGATTGAATTTGCTACAGACATCAATAGCGTTATGTACGCTTATATTGACCGAAAGAAAAAATTACCGGTAACTACGTTATTCAGAGCTATAGGTTTTGAACGTGATAAGGATATTTTAGAAATTTTCGACCTAGCTGAAGAAATTAAAGTGTCTAAAACCGGACTTAAAAAATACATTGGCAGAAGATTAGCTGCAAGGGTGTTAAATACCTGGCACGAAGACTTCGTTGATGAAGATACAGGTGAAGTGGTTTCTATTGAAAGAAACGAAATTGTTTTAGATCGTGACACCATTATCGATAAAGACAATATCGAAGAAATTCTTGACGCCGATGTAAAAACTATTTTACTTCATAAAGAAAGCGAACAACAGGGCGATTATGCCATTATTCACAATACGCTTCAAAAAGATCCAACTAACTCAGAGAAAGAAGCTGTAGAGCACATCTATCGCCAGTTGCGAAATGCCGAGCCACCCGATGAGGAAACAGCCAGAGGCATTATCGACAAATTGTTCTTTAGTGATCAGCGTTACTCTTTGGGAGAAGTGGGTCGTTACAGAATGAATAAAAAACTAGGTCTTGATATTGGTATGGATAAGCAAGTGCTTACCAAAGAAGATATCATTACCATTATAAAATATTTAATCGAGCTTATCAATTCTAAAGCAGAGATTGATGATATCGATCACCTTTCTAACCGTCGTGTTAGAACCGTAGGAGAGCAATTGTCATCTCAATTTGGTGTTGGTTTGGCAAGAATGGCTCGTACCATTAGAGAGCGCATGAATGTTCGCGATAACGAAGTGTTTACACCAATCGATTTGATTAATGCTAAAACACTGTCATCGGTTATCAACTCTTTCTTTGGTACCAACCAGTTATCTCAGTTTATGGATCAAACCAATCCACTGGCAGAGATTACTCACAAAAGAAGACTTTCGGCTCTAGGCCCGGGTGGACTTTCAAGAGAGCGCGCCGGCTTTGAGGTTCGAGACGTTCACTACACGCATTACGGTCGTTTATGCCCGATTGAAACTCCTGAAGGTCCAAACATTGGACTTATATCATCTCTTTCGGTTTTTGCCAAGGTGAATTCTATGGGATTCCTTGAAACGCCTTATCGCAAAGTAGAAAACGGTGTTGTTGACATTAAAAACACACCGGTTTATTTGAGTGCCGAAGAGGAAGAAGATATGAAAATTGCTCAGGCTAACGTCATAGTTGATGCCGACGGCAAAATTCAAAATGACAAAGTAATTGCACGTGAAGAAGGCGATTTCCCGGTAATTGAACCAAGCGAAGTTCAATATACCGACGTAGCCCCTAACCAGGTTGCATCTATTTCGGCATCTCTTATTCCATTCCTGGAACACGATGATGCTAACCGTGCCTTGATGGGTTCAAACATGATGCGTCAGGCTGTTCCTTTGTTAAGAGCACAAGCACCTATTGTAGGTACCGGTCTTGAGAGACAGGTGGCTAAAGATTCCAGAGTATTAATTAATGCAGAAGGTGCCGGTAAGGTAACCTATGTTGATGCCGATAAAATCGTAATCGAGTACGACAGAACAGATGATGAAGCTTTGGTTAGTTTTGATAGCAATATAAAAACTTATCCTTTGGTTAAGTTTAGAAAAACAAACCAGGGTACTTCAATTAACTTAAAGCCTATTGTCACTAAAGGCGATAGAGTTGAAAAAGGTCAGGTACTGTGTGAAGGTTATGCTACTAAAAATGGCGAATTAGCTCTTGGTAGAAATATGAAAGTGGCATTCATGCCATGGAAGGGATACAACTTTGAAGATGCGATTGTGATTTCTGAAAAAGTTGTAAGAGACGATATTTTTACCTCTATTCATATAGACGAGTATTCTCTAGAAGTTAGAGATACTAAATTGGGTAACGAGGAACTTACTAACGATATTCCTAACGTTTCAGAAGAGGCTACTAAAGACCTTGATGAAAACGGTATGATTAGAATTGGTGCTGAAATTAAGCCGGGTGATATCCTTATTGGTAAAATTACACCTAAAGGCGAAAGCGATCCAACACCCGAAGAAAAGTTACTTCGCGCTATTTTTGGTGATAAAGCAGGTGATGTAAAAGATGCATCTCTTAAAGCTTCTCCATCACTTAATGGTGTAGTAATTGACAAGAAGTTATTCTCAAGAGCCGTTAAAGATAAGCGTAAGCGTGCAAAAGACAAAGAAGATATCGAAACCTTAGAGGCTGCTTATGATCAAAAATTTGATGACTTAAAGAATGTACTCGTTGAGAAGCTATTTGCCATCGTAAATGGAAAAACTGCTCAAGGTATTTATAACGATTTAGGTGAAGAAATTATCCCTAAAGGTAAAAAGTACACTTTAAAAATGTTAAATTCTGTTGATGATTATTCGCATTTAACCAGTGGAAAATGGACAACAGATGACCATAGTAACGATTTAATTGCAGATTTACTTCACAATTATAAAATCAAAGAAAACGATTTACACGGATCGTTACGTCGTGAGAAATTTACCATCTCAGTTGGTGATGAATTACCTGCCGGAATTATTAAACTAGCCAAGGTTTACATTGCTAAAAAACGTAAATTAAAGGTAGGTGATAAAATGGCCGGACGCCATGGTAACAAAGGTATTGTTGCGAGAATCGTTCGTCAGGAAGACATGCCGTTCTTGGAAGACGGAACGCCTGTTGATATTGTACTTAATCCGCTTGGTGTACCATCTCGTATGAACATTGGTCAGATTTACGAAACAGTTCTTGGCTGGGCCGGACAAAAATTAGGTAGAACTTACGCTACTCCAATTTTTGACGGGGCAACCCTAGATCAAATCAATGAATTAACTGATGAGGCCGGCGTACCAAGATTTGGTCATACCTATCTATATGACGGTGGAACCGGTGAAAGATTTGATCAAGCAGCAACTGTTGGGGTTATTTACATGATTAAACTTGGTCATATGATTGACGATAAAATGCACGCCAGATCTATTGGACCATACTCTTTAATTACCCAGCAACCGCTTGGTGGTAAAGCTCAGTTTGGTGGTCAGCGTTTTGGTGAGATGGAAGTTTGGGCTTTAGAAGCCTACGGCGCATCAAGCACTTTAAGAGAAATCTTAACCGTAAAATCAGACGACGTAATTGGTAGAGCCAAAACCTATGAAGCCATAGTAAAAGGTGAGCCAATGCCCGAGCCGGGATTACCAGAATCGTTTAACGTGTTAATGCACGAGTTAAAAGGTCTTGGATTAGACATAAGATTAGAAGAATAATAAGAAGCAATTTGTGGTTGTTTTGCAGCCGCACAAAAAATCATATACCATAAAAATGGCAAGAAAACAAGATAAAAGTACCGTTCAGAGATTCAACAAAATCTCTATTGGTTTAGCATCTCCTGAATCCATTTTGGCTGCTTCACGTGGAGAAGTTTTAAAGCCTGAAACAATTAACTACAGAACTCATAAGCCGGAGAGAGATGGCTTGTTCTGTGAGCGCATTTTTGGTCCTGTAAAAGACTATGAATGTGCCTGCGGAAAATATAAGCGTATTCGTTACAAAGGTATCGTTTGTGACAGATGTGGTGTTGAAGTTACCGAGAAGAAAGTACGTAGAGAAAGAGTAGGTCATATTAACCTTGTGGTGCCCGTTGCACACATTTGGTATTTCCGCTCATTGCCTAATAAAATTGGATACCTCTTAGGTTTACCTTCAAAAAAGCTGGACATGATTATTTACTACGAGCGATATGTAGTAATTCAACCTGGTAATGCTACGTCTCCTGAAGGTGAACCACTTCAGAAAATGGACTTTTTAACTGAGGAAGAATACTTGAACGTTTTAGAAACACTTCCAAAGGAAAATCAATACTTAGATGATACAGACCCTAACAAGTTTATTGCTAAAATGGGTGCTGAATGTTTGATTGAGTTATTGGCTAGAATAGATTTACAAGAACTGTCTTATGAGCTAAGACATAAAGCCAACAACGAAACTTCTAAGCAACGTAAAACCGAAGCCCTTAAAAGACTTCAGGTAGTAGAGGCTTTAAGAGAGTCTAATAACAACAGAGAAAACAAGCCTGAGTGGATGATTTTGAAGGCAATTCCTGTTATTCCGCCGGAACTTCGTCCCTTGGTG
Source organism: Paucihalobacter ruber (assembly GCF_006494535.1). GTDB lineage: Bacteria > Bacteroidota > Bacteroidia > Flavobacteriales > Flavobacteriaceae > Paucihalobacter > Paucihalobacter ruber. Next base: position 197,163 of record NZ_VHIQ01000001.1, on the reverse strand, counting down.
CCGCTTGATGGTGGTAGATTTGCAACATCAGATTTAAACGATTTATACAGACGTGTTATTATTAGAAACAACCGTCTTAAAAGACTGGTTGAAATTAAAGCACCTGAGGTAATTCTTAGAAACGAAAAACGTATGCTTCAGGAATCTGTTGACTCGTTGTTCGATAACACAAGAAAAGCTTCTGCTGTTAAAACCGATTCTAACAGACCCCTAAAATCACTTTCCGATTCATTAAAAGGTAAACAAGGTCGTTTTAGACAAAACCTTTTAGGTAAACGTGTTGATTATTCTGCGCGTTCGGTTATTGTGGTTGGTCCGGAATTAAAAATGTTTGAATGCGGATTGCCTAAAGATATGGCAGCTGAACTTTACAAGCCTTTTATCATCAGAAAACTGATAGAAAGAGGTATCGTAAAAACAGTTAAATCTGCCAAGAAGATTATAGATAGAAAGGAACCGGTTGTTTGGGATATTCTCGAAAATGTAATTAAAGGTCATCCTGTATTGCTAAACCGCGCTCCTACCTTACACAGGTTGGGTATTCAGGCCTTTCAGCCTAAATTAATTGAAGGAAAAGCTATCCAGTTGCATCCGTTGGTAACTACAGCATTTAACGCCGATTTTGATGGTGACCAAATGGCTGTACACTTACCATTAGGCCCTGAAGCAATATTAGAGGCACAAATGTTAATGCTGGCTTCACACAATATTCTTAACCCGGCCAATGGTTCTCCTATTACTGTGCCTTCTCAAGACATGGTTTTAGGTCTTTACTATATGACCAAAGAACGCAAATCAACTCCTGAGCACAAGGTTCAAGGTGAAGGTTTATTATTCTATTCACCTGAGGAAGTTGTGATTGCTTATAATGAAAAACGCGTTGATTTAAATGCCGGTATTAAGGTTCGTACGGTAGATTTTAACGAAAAAGGAGAACTTGTAAAGCAAATCATTCAAACCACAGTTGGTAGAGTGTTGTTTAACGAAAAAGTACCCGAAAAAGCAGGATACATCAATGAAGTTTTAACTAAAAAATCTTTGCGAGATATTATTGGTAGAGTTTTAAGCGCCACAAGTGTGCCCGTAACCTCTCATTTCTTGGATGAAATTAAAGATTTGGGTTATCACTTTGCTTTCAAAGGTGGCTTGTCGTTTAGTTTAGGAGATATCATCATCCCGGCCGAAAAACAATCTATGATTGATTCTGCCAACCAATTGGTAGAAGGTATTGTTGCTAACTATAACATGGGATTAATTACAAATAACGAACGTTATAACCAGGTTATTGATATTTGGACTTCAACAAACGCTGAGCTGACTGAACTTTCAATGAAGCGTATTAGAGAAGATCAACAAGGATTCAACTCGGTTTATATGATGCTTGACTCTGGAGCCCGAGGCTCTAAAGAGCAAATCCGTCAGTTAACCGGTATGCGTGGTTTGATGGCTAAGCCTAAAAAATCGAATGCCGGCGGTGGAGAAATTATTGAAAACCCGATTTTATCGAACTTTAAAGAAGGTTTATCAATTCTTGAATACTTTATTTCTACCCACGGTGCGCGTAAAGGTCTTGCCGATACGGCTCTTAAAACTGCCGATGCGGGTTACTTAACTAGACGATTGGTTGACGTTTCTCAAGATGTAATTGTTTATGAAGAAGATTGTGGAACGCTTAGAGGTGTTGAAGTTTCTGCCTTAAAGAAAAATGAAGAGATTGTTGAATCTCTTGAAGAAAGAATTATTGGTAGAACTTCGTTGAACGATGTTTACAATCCGCTAAATGACGAATTGTTGGTATCGGCCGGTGAAGAAATAGATGAAGCGATTGCGAAAAGAATTGGGCAGGCACCGATTGAATCGGTTGAAGTTCGTTCACCGTTGTCGTGCGAATCTAAAAAAGGGATTTGCGTGAAATGTTACGGCAGAAACCTAGCTACCGGTAATACGGTACAAAGAGGTGAAGCCGTTGGAGTTATTGCAGCACAATCTATTGGAGAACCCGGAACTCAGCTTACTTTAAGAACTTTCCACGTAGGTGGAATTGCCGGTAATATTTCTGAAGAAAACAAACTGGTTGTTAAGTTTGACGGAATTGCTGAAATTGAAGATCTTAAAACTGTAAAAGGTACAGATGCCAACGGTAATGATGTTGATGTTGTAATTTCAAGAACTTCAGAAATGAAGTTAATTCAGCCAAATACCGGGGTTGCATTGAGTACCAATAACATTCCATATGGTTCTTTCCTTTACATTAAAAACGGTAGTAAAGTATCAAAAGGTGATGTAATTTGTCAGTGGGATCCATATAACGGTGTAATTATTTCAGAATTTTCAGGTAAAGTTCACTTTGAAAATATTGAACAAGGTTCTACTTTCCAAGTTGAAATCGATGAGCAAACCGGATTCCAGGAAAAGGTTATTTCAGAAGCCAGAAATAAAAAGCTAATACCAACCCTACATATTGAAGATGCCAAAGGCAACGTTTTACGCTCTTACAACTTACCTGTAGGTGCACACTTGATGGTTGACGATGGTGAAAAAATTGGTGTAGGAAAAGTATTGGTTAAAATACCGCGTAAATCTGCTAAAGCAGGAGATATTACAGGTGGTTTACCTCGTGTTACCGAATTATTCGAAGCGCGTAACCCATCAAACCCTGCTGTTGTAAGTGAGATTGATGGTGTGGTTTCTTTCGGGAAAATAAAAAGAGGTAACCGCGAAATAGTTATTGAATCTAAAACCGGAGACATAAGAAAATACTTGGTTAAACTATCTAACCAGATTTTAGTTCAGGAAAACGATTATGTAAAAGCGGGAATACCTTTATCTGATGGTTCAATTACACCAGACGATATTTTAGCTATTAAAGGTCCATCTGCCGTACAGCAATACCTTGTTAACGAAGTACAGGAAGTTTACCGACTTCAAGGTGTGAAAATCAATGACAAGCATTTCGAGGTTGTAGTACGTCAAATGATGAGAAAGGTACAAATCATCGATTCAGGTGATACTTTGTTCTTAGAAGATCAATTGGTACATACAGCCGATTTCATTGAAGAAAATGACAAGATTTTTGGAATGAAGGTTATTGAAAATGCAGGAGGATCAGACACTTTAAAACCAGGACAAATTCTAACCCTTAGAGAGCTTAGAGATGAAAACTCTATCTTGAAAAGAGAGGACAAAGAATTGGCGACTGCCCGTGATGCTCAACCGGCAACGGCTACACCTGTTTTACAAGGTATTACCAGAGCTTCGCTGCAAACCAAGTCGTTTATTTCGGCGGCATCTTTCCAGGAGACTACCAAGGTACTAAACGAAGCTGCAGTTAGTGGTAAGATAGACGACTTAGAAGGTTTGAAGGAAAACGTTATTGTAGGTCACAAAATACCTGCAGGTACAGGCGTTAGAAGATATGACACCATTATTGTTGGCTCAAAAGAAGAGTTCAATCAAATGATGAGAGCTAAAGAAGAAATGAATTATAATTAACAAATTCCCGCAAACCGGCCTACCGGCAGGCAGGAGCGGGAATCTGTTTTCTTATTAATACCCTTATCAATCATGGCAGAAGACAATAATAAATCAAAACCAGGACAAATCAATATAGAACTTGATGAGAAAGTTGCAGAAGGTATTTATTCAAATCTGGCAATTATTAACCATTCGGTATCTGAGTTTGTAATAGATTTTGTAACCATTATGCCCGGAACACCAAAAAGTAAGGTGAAGTCTAGAATTATATTAACACCGCAGCACGCCAAAAGATTATTGAAGGCATTAGGTGAAAATATTAGTAGGTTTGAAAATGCGCATGGTGAAATAAAAGAATACGAACAACCACCCATACCGCTTAATTTTGGACCAACCGGTCAGGCTTAAAAACACTAAAAACCCTTAACTGAAAAAGATTAAGGGTTTTTTATTATGCAACTTCCTGAGATTTTCTATAACACTGCAATGCCCCTGATGGACATTTTCTAACTTGATTAATAATTTCTTCGGAAGAAGCGGCATCTAATTTTACCCAAGGTATCACGGCCTGCCTGAAAACACTAGGCAACCCTTTAGCACATTTTTCGGCGTTGATACACTTTCTCGGATTAAAGGTTACAGTAATTTCTTCATTACTGAATTCGTTTGGATTAGCATTCATGGTTAGTTCAATTTGGGGTTGAAACTCAATGAAAATTATTTTTTAAGTTAGAAATGTAAGATATATATCGATAAAAAACAATAAAAATCGATAAAAAGCACTTTTTTGATGGTTGTTATAATTCCATTCGGGATTATTGGAAAAACATTCTATTTAGTGATAATGAATTCGCATCTGCGATTGATGGCATGTTCATCTTCGGTACATTCATCACCGCAATTAACTAGTAATTGGCTTTCGCCATATCCAATAGCGCTCAATCTTGATTTCTTAATACCTTTTGAAACTATGTAATTAAATGCAGACTGAGCTCTGTTTTCTGAAAGATTAAGATTATATTCTTCGGTACTCCTATTGTCTGTATGGGCGCCTAATTCAACCTCCATCCTTGGATATTTTAACATGAGGTCTATTAATACGTCCAAAGTCTTTGCTGCCTGCGGTTTAATATCCCATTTGTCCAAGTCAAAATAAATATTTTCTAATTCTATGTATACGTAACCGTCTTCACGCTGCACAACAATTTCTTCGGCATCGTCATAGGACTCTATTTCAAGCTCTATGTTTAATTCAATTCGGCCGGTATCATCTGTATTAAATGATTGTTCATTGGGTATATATAGTGGTTTGAATCCTTCAATATAGTAGCTAGATTTCGGTTTAGTTTTAAACATGTAAGAGCCATCATTGCCTACTTTCACAGAATCGATGGGATTGCGCAATGCATCAAATAATGTAATCATAGTTCCCGGTAATAGTTCTTTGGAATTTTTGTCTCGTACAAATCCTTCAACAATAATCTTTCTGTCATTTTCTTCTCTGGTAAAAGCGTAAATTTTGTCACTACCGCTTCTATTAGATGAGAGATACCCTTTATTGGTGTCTGAATTTACAATAAAAGCAAAATCATCTAATTCAGTATTAATACTAGGTCCTAAATTTAGAGGTGTTGACCAATCACCGTTATCAAGAGTTTCACAAAAAAAGATATCTAAGCCGCCCAACACTTGATGCCCCTCTGAAGCAAAATATAATATCCCCTCTTTACTTATAAACGGAAATTGCTCACGATAAGGTGTGTTAATCGTTGCTCCTAAATTTACCGGTTCACCAAATCCGTTTTCTGTGATATCTACATAGTATATATCGAAAGAACCATAACCTCCTGGCATATCACTTGAGAAATAGAGCCTGTTATTAGCTTCATCTAAAGCAGGATGTTGCGTGGAATAAAGGTTGCTACAAAAAGGTAAAATCTCTGCGTTTGTCCATTCATTATCTACTAATTTTGCTGTAAATATTCCAACAGTTGCAATTTTTTGACCATTAACATCGTGCCGTTTGTTATTGGTTCTGGAGAAATAGATTGTCTCTCCATTTGATGAAATTACGGCACTGCTTTCGTGTTGTTTGGTATTTATAGTACTACTAAATTCGGTTATATCCAATAAATTCAATTCGTCGTCAACTTTAGCTTTATAAATATTTAAATATGGTTTTTCGTTCCAAGAATAAGTTTTATTGGATTCAGAACGAGAGGATGCAAAGGTGATTTCATTCCTATAAAAATTGGTACCAAAATCACCGGGCAAGCTACCCGATTTAATCATTGTAAGGGTATAAAGATAGGGGACGCCAATATTTAGATTTTCTTTATAATTTATTGTGTTTATTGATTGGTTTTTAACCAATCCCATTAAAGAATCAGCTGGTTTTATCTTTTTAACGCCATAGAGGCTTTGTGCTAATTTAAATTGATATTCAGTTGATAAACTATCGGGATATTTATTTGCTGCTTTTAAATAAAGGGTCGCTGCTTTTTCTGTTAAACCGTTATAATAGAAGCAATCTCCCCGTTTTGTTAAGGTTTGATAGGTTTCAGGTAATTTTTCAAACAACTCTGCGGCTTTGATATAAGAGCGCTGATTAAACAGTTTGTTAGCCTGATTTAATTTTGAATTCTGACTAAAACCACTTTGTATGGAGAAGACTAAGAAAAATAAAATAAGTTTATAATACATCTTCAATTAGTTTAAAAGAATCTTGGTGACTTGTCGTAACCTTTACCTGTTTTTGATAAATCAAAAAGAAGTATCATTTCATGAGTGCCAGAATTAAAACGACCTAAATTAGAAATAGTATAGTCATATGCATATCCAACTCTTAATGTAGGCGAAATTTTAAAATTAAATAATCCGCTTATTCCATCGTTTAGTCTATATCCAACTCCAACTTCAACAGCTTCGTTGATAAGAACATTTCCGGTTAAATCAACACTTAACGGCGCGCCAATAACACTTTTTGCCATAAATGCAGGCTTAAATTTAAGACGGTCATTCAAATCAAACACATAGCCACCTGTTGTAAAAAAGTGAATAGCCTCAGAGCCTTGTGTTACTATGCCACTATTATCTTCAAGATGTTTAGATTCTAGTAGATTTGGAGCAGAAAAGCCGAAATAAAATTTATCAGAAAAATAATATAATCCAGCACCAATGTTTGGAAAAACTTGACTAATATTCTCCGCAAAAGCCGGATCGGGAAGCGGATCTGAATAAACAAAGCCGTTAAAGTTGGTCGAGAAAAATGAAAATCCACCTTTTACCCCAAAAGATAATTTGGTATTATCACCTACTTGTATTACATAAGCCAGGTCAAGAAATATATTGGTGTCTTTGACAACATCGCCTATTTGATCGTGCACAACCGATATGCCTCCTTCAAAATTTTCACTAAATTTACTATGAGCAAATAAAGTTGCTGTACTTGGCGCGCCTACTGCACCAACCCACTGCGTTCTATACAGAAGCCCAAAATTCAGCATCTCATTGTCATCTGTGGCATAGGCTGGATTTATGACACTCATGTTATACATATATTGAGTGTATTGAGGATCTTGCTGCCCAAAAGATAATGTTACTTTTAGAAGTGTCAAAAACCAAAATAATATATAAATATGTATTTTCATTATCTACTTAAATAAACGCGTCCTTGCTTGGCATCCCTTATGCCATCGTTAAACTCCAAAATATAAAAGTAAACTCCCACGGGAACAATACCACCACCTATACGACTGTTTGAAGTTGTACCATCCCATCTTGGTGTATTAATATTTCCTTCATATAACTTGTTTCCGTATCTATTATAAATAGTTAATTTAAAATTAGGATACAATATATCTAAATTGACAATATGAAAGGTGTCATTTATAGAATCTCCATTAGGTGAAAAACCATCAGGTATAATCAATTCTTCAATACAGTCGTCTAAAACTACTGTAACAGCCAGTCTTCTTAAACTCCTGCAACCATTTTGGTTTTTTATAGATCCATAATAAGTTACTCCGTTTACCAAAAGAGTGCTACTTGGTAACGGATTAGTAGCTATTTCAGATTCAAACCATTCAACTCCATTACTATCAATTAGGCGATTGGTTAAATCTTCAATTGTAGGCGTTTCATCTGTACAAAAAGTACTTCCTTCCATATTTAATTCCGGGAGTGTACTCTCAAAGATTTCAAATACTTCTGATAATTCAATATCAAAACTTGAAGGGCAGCCATTATTTTCAGAAATAAAGCTCAAGATGTTAAAGGTATGTAAACCTGTTGAAGGAAATAGCTCTGAGTTTAATACAAAGTTGATTTCACCATTTGTAGCGGTCTCTGTTACCGAATTGTTAAAATTATTACTTCCTAAGATTTCATAACTAATGGAATAATTACCGTTTTCTAAATTTGTCATGCCTGATATAGAAACAGTAACATCTTCACCTTCACAGATATCATCTATAAGAATAACTAAATTTGATATATCCGGATTAGGCAAAAAAGACACTGTGACTTCTGCAAAATCTTGGGGTCCACAGTCAGATGCAGCTACTGTATAGGTATAAGTACCTTCGGGATCAACACTGGGGTCAAAAACTCCGGTACCGCTACTCAGCGCAGGCGACCAGGTACCATTGGTGTCTGGTGTTCCGCCAAGGCTATTAAAAAGATCGAAAGTAGAAGTATCATCAGCACAAATTGATAAACCGGCATCTGTACCTGCCGATGGAGGAACTTCAAAGCTAACCGTAACGGTTGCAGTAGCATCAGCACAAGCACTGTTTGGGCTAACCACCGTATAGGTATAAGTACCTTCGGGATCAACACTGGGGTCAAAAACTCCGGTGCCGCTACTCAGCGCAGGCGACCAGGTGCCATTGGTATCGGGTGTTCCGCCAAGGCTATTAAAAAGATCTACAGTAGAAGTATCATCAGCACAAAT
>NZ_VHIQ01000001.1:0-188725 GCF_006494535.1 Paucihalobacter ruber | reverse complement strand
TAAGTACCTTCGGGATCAACACTGGGGTCAAAAACTCCGGTGCCGCTACTCAGCGCAGGCGACCAGGTGCCATTGGTATCGGGTGTTCCGCCAAGGCTATTAAAAAGATCTACAGTAGAAGTATCATCAGCACAAATTGATAAACCGGCATCTGTACCTGCCGATGGAGGAACTTCAAAGCTAACGGTAACGGTTGCAGTAGCATCAGCGCAAGCACTGTTTGGGCTAACCACTGTATAGGTATAAGTACCTTCGGGATCAACACTGGGGTCGAAAACTCCGGTGCCGCTACTCAGCGCAGGCGACCAGGTGCCATTGGTATCGGGTGTTCCGCCAAGGCTATTAAAAAGATCGACAGTAGAAGTATCATCAGCACAAATTGATAAAGCGGCATCTGTACCTGCAATTGGAGGATTAATAAAACTAACGGTTACTGTAGCACTATCATCAGGGCATAGATTATTTGGGTTTGAAACGGTATAAGTATATACTCCTTCCTGATCTATACTAGGATCGAAAATGTTAGTTCCACTGCTAAGTGTGGGTGACCAAGTACCACCTGGTTCAGGGGAACCACCCAGACTTTGAAAAAGATCAAATGTTTCATTAGTATCTATACAAATATCTAGGATTGCGTCTGTTCCAGCGCTAATTTGCTCTAAAAGTATTACTTGTACTTCAAGTCGGTTAATACTCTCACATGGCGGATCTATGATTGTAGCGAAATAGGATCTACCATCTTGTAGTGGTGTACTTGGATCTAAAGGTGAAGCTGAGGAAGTTGATGCGTACCAGAGATTTTCGCCACTGGCCTGTAAATCGGCAATTGTGGGAACCAGATCTTGACCTAAGCAAAATTCTTGTATAGCATCACCTACGGGTACGGGTACAATGCCGATATTAACTTGTACAGCCAAACGCGATGTCCTACAACCAGTTTCGGGATTGGATTGATTGGCGTAGTAAATTGCGCCATCTGTAAGTTGTGTATTTAAATCCAATACTATAGTGCTTGAAGAAGAAGCGTACCAGTTGATATCGTTTCCAAATGCTTCTAAATCATCTATTGTCGCTTCGTTTGGATCTTCCACGCATACACCCTGAAAGTTTAAGCCTGTTGGAGGGCCTAATATACTTACTGTAACTGCAATTCTATTACCGCAATCACCAGATGCGTTATCTAAGTAATAAATACCACCATTAACCAATGAAACGTTCCCTGACAAGGGTGTAGTAGAATCAGGAGTACTAAACCATGCTATTCCAGCACCTTCGTCATTGGCTTGTAAATCTGATACTAGTAATGATTCAATATCGCAAAATGACTGCGATGTAGAGTTAACCGTAGGACATTGTCCCAATAATACAAGACCATTTAGTAAAAACGGAAAGAAAATAAACCACTTTTTAGATAGGGATGCTCTCATTCATTAAGTTATTTTAAAGTATAAACTAAAGACCCTGTAATCTGAAAATTGAACCTGTGTCAAATGCCTAACATTATAAAGGAGTTCATATAAAATTAAGTTTGTGATTTTAACCAAAGGTATAAAATTAAATTTTACAACAACAAAAATAATCAGTGCCTTCGGGAAACATATTTAAAATAATTCTTACTTTTTTATTATAATTAACGGATTAAATTGAATTTCCTCTAATAAGTTCCCAATAATTCAGCATTCGAGTTTTCGCCATAAGTATAGATTGAAACAGCTGTATTTTGAATTGTATCACCAATGATGACATATTTAAAACTCGATCCTAAAACCTCAGATATTTTACTAAACCCTTTTATTCCCTGCGAAGAAATACGGTTAATAACGTCATAATTTACCATATACCCTATTTGATTTATCAGGTTTCTGCTATCTATATAATTAGGATTATAAGCCATGGGATACATCAATTTTAAAATTTTAAATCGCTTAATAGAAACATCAGATTCATCAGGAATATTTTTTTGATCAAGTACTGCTAACTGACTGTTATATTTAGAAAGTTCTTTTAATAGCAGGGTTGACACATTTAAATAGGCTCCGGTTTTTTTACTTTCAATAATGACATAATTTATTCTATTTGAATCTAAAAGATTTTGTAAATCATTAGATTTGAAACTTCCATTTCTATTCAATTTCATCAATTTAATACTAGGAATAGAATTTTCAATTAGAGGTATATTATCTGAATTTTCGTCGTCGTAAACACAAATTATATTAGCTTTTGTAGAATTCAAAAAGGAAAGCATTTTGATTCTCATTTGAGAATCAGACACCAGAGATTTTATCATTTTTGTTTGGGGCGAACTATTTTCGAAAAAACGAAATTCAAAATTACCTAGATCTGCAATATTATTATTGAATTTCGGTTGAGGTATAATATGAAATATTTCATCTGTTTTAGTCCCCAAATTATCAGAGGTTGGATCAAATGATGAATTTGTTATTACTTTAACCTTATCGAGGCCAGAAGAAATATTGCTAATAGCATTCTTAATGCCTGTATAATAGTCATTATTGTTTTTTGAAATATTTTCGCCTGACTCCGATTCGGGATGATACCAAAATATATTTGTTTGAAATCGACCTTCAAGTTCAGTAGCAGCCAATGTTTCGTTGATTTTGTCGGGTATAGAGTTTTTGATTTTAATACTGTCTCCGGCTAGTACAGCTTGTTTAAGTTTAGGATTTATTGTTGTTAATTCATCTATAGACATGTTTGTTTTCTTTGACAAACTATAGAGTGTTTCTTTAGGTTTTATAACATACCAGTTATCATCGGCCTCGATTTCCTTTTCTTCCGATTCAATGCTTAAATCTTCTTCTGATTTCGTAATTTTAATTTCATTTTTTAATGATTCAAAAACGATGACATCACCCGCTTTCAACATGCTTACTATTGAAGGGTTCAGGCGCTCCAGTTCGCCTACAGTAGTATTAAATTTTTTAGATAAACCGTACTTGGTGTCTCCTTTTAGAACTGTATAAGTGTTATTGTTTGTTATATTTTGTTTGTTATCAACCAATAGCACTTCACCCTCTAATAAAATTTGACCTGTCTTAAAATTATTAATTTTTTTCAGCTCGTCTAAACTCATATTGTATAGACGTGAAATACCCCAAAGGGTTTCTCCTTTTAAAACTTTATGTGAACCGTCTGCATTTGAAACTGCCGTTTCTGTCTGATTACTGCCGTTTGGTATTTTTAAGCGATGCCCAGCCTGGAGCCCATTTTTAATGAATGGATTGGCGTTTTCCAGTTCGCTAATTGAAACTCCAAACTTTTTTGATAAGCCAAATTTTGTTTCACCTCTTTTAACTGTATAAACACCATTTACTGCAGTATCTTCTGAAGCATTTTGACTGGTTGTGTTTGTAGGAATTAATAAAATTTCACCAGTTTTAATATAATCGCGGGCGTCAGGATTTAAGCGGTATATATCATTGATGCTTACGCCGTATTTAAGTGATAGCCGATAAACATTTTCGCCTTTTTTTACTGTATGCTGAATCGTGCTATTTTGCCCATGCAATGTTGCAGCCGAAAACAGCAGCCACACAATACAATTGACTATTAAACTTTTGAATCCCAAAAAAATCACAATTTATTTTAGAACATAAAAGTATTCAATTACAGTGATTTTTATTTTTGATGTTGTTCTAAATTATTAAGAGGTTATTAACAGTCTAAAATTCTGAAGTCATATGAAATTTAATACTTGGATATTTCTGTTGTGTCATTTGTAACGAAAAAGGAGAATCGGCAAAAAACACCAGTTGATCTTGTTTGTCTTTGGCCAAAAACCGTTGTTTTACTCTAAGAAATTCTTTGAATTCTTCGTTCTTTTCATCCTCTGGTTCAACCCAGCATGCCTTGTGTACACTTAGGTTTTCATAAGAACATTTGGCACCGTACTCATGCTCCAATCTGTATTGAATAACTTCGTACTGTAAAGCGCCAACCGTTCCAATTACCTTTCTGCCGTTTAGTTCTAACGTAAAAAGCTGCGCCACACCTTCATCCATTAACTGGTCAATTCCTTTGTACAACTGCTTGGCCTTCATAGGGTCTGCATTATTAATGTATCTGAAATGTTCTGGTGAAAAACTTGGAATACCTTTGTAATGTATCACTTCGCCTTCGGTAAGAGTATCGCCAATTTTAAAATTTCCGGTATCGTGTAAACCAACGATGTCGCCGGGATAAGAAACATCTACAATTTCTTTTTTCTCGGCGAAGAAGGCATTCGGACTAGAAAATTTAAATTTTTTATTGTGTCTTACATGTAAATAGGGTGTATTGCGTTCAAATTTTCCGGAAACTATTTTAATAAATGCCAATCTATCTCTGTGATTGGGGTCCATATTGGCATGGATTTTAAACACAAATCCTGTAAATTTATTTTCTTGAGGCTCTACCAAACGCTCTTCACTGTACTTGGGTTTTGGTTTTGGTGCAATTTCAACAAAACAATCCAGTAGTTCTCTTACACCAAAATTATTCAAAGCCGAACCAAAAAACACCGGTTGCAATTCACTTTTTAAATAGGCTTCTTTGTCGAACTCAGGATAAATCCCTTCTACAAGTTCCAGTTCTTCGCGTAATTTATCAGCTGCTTTGTTACCAACCAATCGGTCTATTTCGCCTGAATTTAAATCTGAAATTTCAACGGTATCTTCAATATTTTTTCTACTATCGCCACTAAATAAATTGATGTTTTTCTCCCAGATATTATAGATTCCTTTAAATTCCCAGCCCATGCCTATAGGAAAACTCAGCGGACAAACAGTTAGACCCAATTTTTGCTCGATTTCATCTAACAAGTCAAAGGCATCTTTTCCTTCGCGGTCTAATTTATTGATAAAAACAATCATCGGAATATTGCGCATTCGGCAAACTTCAACTAGTTTTTCGGTTTGTTCCTCAACACCTTTGGCGACATCTACTACTACAATTACACTATCTACGGCTGTGAGTGTTCTAAATGTATCTTCGGCAAAGTCTTTGTGTCCGGGTGTATCTAAAATATTGATTTTGTAATTTTTATAATCAAAAGCCAAAACCGAAGTGGCTACCGAAATACCTCTTTGCTTTTCGATTTCCATAAAATCGCTGGTAGCAGATTTCTTTATTTTGTTATTTTTAACGGCACCGGCTTCTTGTATGGCGCCACCAAACAATAACAATTTCTCGGTAAGTGTTGTTTTACCAGCATCGGGATGCGAAATAATCCCAAAAGTTCTTCGTCTGTTAATTTCTTCAATAAATGTCATATTCCTCTAGCAAAAGTGGTGCAAAGATAACACTTCGTTATACATTTAAAACGCAAAGGTTGAAGCATTTTAATTTTATGAAAACATTAGAATTTTTTGTAGTTTTAGTTGGTAACTTTGTATGCTATGAATGAAGAAAAAGTCATCCTCGTTAACGAAAACGATGAACCCATCGGGCTGATGCCTAAAATGGAGGCGCACGAAAAAGCTGTATTGCACAGGGCCTTTTCAGTGTTTGTCTTTAATGATAAAAAGGAATTAATGCTTCAGCAAAGAGCATTAACTAAATACCATTCGCCTGGATTGTGGACCAATACTTGTTGTAGTCACCAACGTGAAGGTGAATCTAATATACAAGCCGGTAAAAGACGTTTGCAAGAAGAGATGGGTTTTGTGACCGAACTAAAAGAAACCATGTCTTTTATTTATAAAGCCCCTTTTGATAACGGATTAACAGAGCACGAATTTGATCATATCTTGGTTGGAACCTATAATGATGCCCCATTAATTAATTTAGATGAGGTGGCTGGGTGGAAGTGGATGACCTTAGACGACGTAAAAGCCGATATAGCAAAACAACCAGAGCTTTACACAGCTTGGTTTAAAATTATTTTTGACAAGTTTTATAACTTTTTAATCACTGCGCCCAATGAGAGTTACCGTTAGTAGAAGAGCCCATTTTAATGCCGCTCACAGATTGTACAGAAAAGACTGGAGTTTTGAAAAAAACAATGAGGTATTTGGCAAATGCAACAACCCAAATTACCACGGGCATAATTATGAATTAATTGCTAGTGTAACTGGTAATATTGATCCTGAAACCGGCTATGTTATAGATGTGAAAATTTTAAAAGACATCATAAAAGCCGAAGTTGAAGACGCTTTTGATCACAAGAACCTCAATCTGGATGTGCCGGAATTTCAAGAGTTAAATCCAACTGCCGAAAATATTGTTGTTGTTATTTACAATAAAATAAAAGCTAAACTTGGAAAAAATTTGGACCTTGAAGTCACACTTTACGAAACACCTCGTAACTTTGTAAGCTATTCAGGAAACTAAAAATACAGCTCATTGGAACTCTATCCATTAAAGTTTACACCCATATTAAAGGAAAAAATCTGGGGCGGCAGCAAATTAACGTCTGTTTTAGGTAAAGATTCGCAATCAGAACAACTTGGAGAAAGTTGGGAGATTAGCGATGTTGAAGGAGATACTTCAATTATCTGTAATGGCATGTACCGAGGAAAATCTCTAAAGTGGTTGTTGGAGCAATCTCCTAAGGATATTTTGGGTGAAAAGAATGCTAAAACCTTCGGAACCAAATTTCCATTACTCATTAAGTTTATCGACGCCAGAGAGGATTTGTCAATTCAGTTGCATCCCAATGATGAATTGGCATCAAAAAGACACAACTCATTTGGTAAAACCGAAATGTGGTATGTGATGCAAGCCGATAAAGGAGCTAATCTTATAGTTGGTTTTAACCAAGATATGAACGTCGAAACCTATCTTGAGCATTTAGAAAACAAAACCCTTCCAGAAATTTTAAGTTTTGAGCCGGTTAATGCGGGCGATACTTTTTTTATAGAAGTTGGTCGCGTTCATGCCATTGGCGCAGGAGTTTTGCTTGCCGAAATACAACAAACCAGTGATATTACATATAGAGTTTACGATTGGGATAGAGTTGATGATGAAGGAAACGCCAGAGAACTTCACAATGATTTGGCCATAGATGCGATTGATTTCAACATGCCAAATAATTATAAAGTAGGTTATGATCAATCCGAAAATCAACCTAATCAAATGGTATCTTGTCCATATTTTACCACCAATTATATCAATTTAAATACAGTTTTACAAAAAGAAAACCATAACGATTCGTTTATGATTTATATGTGTGTTGAAGGTGAAGCCGATATAATTTACAATAACCAAGGCATTCAAATAAAAGCCGGAGAAACTTTATTATTGCCGGCTATTTTAAAAACTTATCAAATTTCAGCAAAGCGCGCCAAATTATTAGAAGTTTATGTTTAGTTGAAATTATTGAATTTTAATTAACAATGAACACAGTTTTACTACTTTTGTACCCATAAAATAATTTAATCATGCCAAGTAAAAGAGATTTAAAAAAAGACATCAACTATGTTTTAGGTGATATTATTGAAGCCGTTTATGTTTGGGAATTAACCAATGCCAGCTCGGCAACCAAAGATGGCGATGCCATTATTGATGAAGCTATCGAAGTGTTTGATGATTTAATAGCCAAGGTAAACGACCGTAGCGTTGACAACAAAAAGGCTCATTTTAAAGCTATCAATGCAGAGCTTGAAACTAAGGGTCGTGCGCTTATAAATAAAATAAATAATTTAAAGTAGAAGATTTGCGAATTTGAATTTCTAATTTAAATTTGCGCAAATTTTTCGCCGATGTAGCTCAGCTGGCTAGAGCAGCTGATTTGTAATCAGCAGGTCGTGGGTTCGAGTCCCTCTATCGGCTCTTAAAAACTCCAATACTTCAAAAGTTATTGGAGTTTTTCTTTTTTTGTAATAGGGAAGAAGTCTGTGCTTTCCTTTTCTGCGCAAGTTAATTATAGCTTAAAACCTCTTAGTAATTTCGAGAAATAGGAAGTTAGATATGGTTAGGTTAAACAATCTAATTCTCTAAACTTCTAAATTCGTCTAAAACCTTTTTTAATTCCAATCCGTAACGGGAGTCTTTAATTTCGGGAGTTAAAACTTTATAAATGGTATCTAAATATTTGATGTTGGCATCGGGTATTTCGGTTAAAGCCAAATAGGGAGCAACTTCACTGTCTTTATGGCTTAAGGCAAAATTGATGGTGTATAAATATTTACTTCTTATAAGCTTATTATATTGTTCGTCATATTCAATGATGTAGGTAGAATCTTGAGTTGCCAAATCTAATTGTTCTTTGATGATATCAAGATTTTTTTCATTAAATCTACTCAAAGTTTTAAGATATTCTTCTAAGATATCTTGTTGCTTTGACCCTGAAATTTTAGCGTCTAAAACAAAGTTTTTTAAAGTAGAGCTTACATCGATGGCGCCCTTATCGGCGAAAATTGCCAAAGCATTATTTTCGTCTTTACTTTTGTTTAGTCTCAAAAATAGAACTTCAGCTTCGGGTAGATCTAGTTCAAATTTAAAGGTGTTGATTCCTTGAAACGTGGCCGAGTCTATAATTTGAAAGGCAGTATCTTGAAATCGTTCCAGATATAAAGTTCCTTTTTTTAAATCTTTGATGGTGCCACTTAAGATTAAATCGGGTTGTTTTTTTTCGCAACTAACACTTAATAAAATCAAAAGGCAAACAATAAAATTGCGCATGGTTTAAACGTTTTAAGGTTGGCAAATATCTGTTATTATTTGATTTTTTACTAACCTGCAGCTACAATTTTCATCAACTCTGCACACAAAATAGCGCCATAGGTTCCAACTACGTATCCAAACACCGCCAACAGTGCACCTACGGTGGCAAGTGAAGGATGGAATGCCGCTGCAACCACCGGTGCCGAAGCTGCGCCACCAACGTTGGCTTGACTTCCAACGGCAAGAAAAAAGTAGGGTGCTTTAATTAATTTGGCTACTATAATAAGTAAGCCGGCATGAATGGTCATCCAAACTAAGCCAATCAGAATTAATCCCGGATTTTCAAAAATTTTACCCAAGTCCATTTTCATTCCAATAGTTGCTACTAATACATAAATAAAAATACTTCCTATTTTACTGGCACCGGCGCCCTCGTAATTACGGGCTTTGGTAAAAGAAAGGAACACTCCAATAAATGTAGCAATAGTAATTAGCCAAAAGAAACCGCTGCCAAAAGAAGATAAGGCACTTTTTGGGTCTCTCACTGCTTCAAAATTGTTATTTAAAAAACTGGAAATATGCTCTGAGCCAAACTGCGCTATGCCAACAGCTACGAATGCAAACGTAAGAATAATAATATAATCTGTAAGTGTAGGATTGCGCATTACGCTTTTGCTAAAGGCTTCTACTTTATTTTGTAACTCATCAATTGCTGTATTATCGGCTTTAAGCCATTTGTCAATTTTAGCGCGTTTACCAATTCCCAGTAAAATAATAGCCATCCAAATGTTAGCCACAACGATATCAACCAATACCATACCGCCGTAAAGTGTTTGGTTATATTCATAAATTTCAAGCATGGCAGCCTGGTTGGCACCGCCGCCAATCCAACTTCCGGCCAAAGTAGCCAATCCGCGCCAAACCGCATCAAATCCTTCGCCACCAACCGTTTCGGGTGAAAAGGTTGAAATAATTAAAATTGCAATTGGTCCGCCAATAATAATGCCAATAGTTCCTGTAAAAAACATGACCAATGCTTTCCAGCCAAGGTTAAAAACCGCTTTTAAGTCTATACTAATGGTAAGCAACACCAGTGAAGCAGGTAATAAATATCGGCTGGCTATATAATAGGTTTGTGTTGTTTCGGCTGAGATTATATTCAGCGAATTAAAAATAGCCGGCAGCATGTAACACATTAAGAGACCGGGAACAATGGTGTAGAATTTTTTCCAGAAGCCGGTTTTGATAGATTCGGTATAAAAAACAAAGCCAAGGCATAACATTAAAATGCCAAAAACAATGGCATCGTTGGTAAATATTGGTGGATTATTCATATTGATGTTGGTTAGGACTGCAAAATACCAAAATAATGTTCATAAAAAAAGTGACTTCTTCGTCACTTTTTACTTTTTGGATGTCGGTTATGTTCTTTTAGAAATTCAGAAAGCATCCATTCAATTTGTCCGTTGGTACTACGGAATTCGTCTGCAGCCCATTTTTCGACGGCAGTTAATAATTCTTCATTTATCCTAAGCGCAAAGGCCTTCTTTTTAGACATTATTTTTTGGTTCTGTTAATCTTATTTTGATAATATAATCCGGATACCGGTAAAAGCACACTGATACCAATAACTACAGGTAGAAAAAAAGTGCCAATGTCATTTTGGCTTGCTGTGGCACTTTCTACAATAGTGTAGGTAATATACGCAAATAGCAAACACATTAATACATTAACAGTTCTTAGAAACCTGGTGCTAAATCTGTAATTTTTAAGTGCATTTTCGGGTGTGATATTAACGCTGTAATTGTGAATATGCGGATAAAGGTTAAGTAAAAACAACAAGAAATACACTAGACTACCTATGACAGGTATGATAAATATGGTAGATTTACTGCCGTAATCATCAGCAATTCCCGCGCTGTTAAAGTGTGTTGGAATAATATCAGGCAAAGTGGTATATTCTACAAAAGTATAAGCCCACATCATAATTAATAAGGCTATACAAGCAAGTTCCAGTACGTAATCTACAGACTCATATGGGACTTTTATTTTGGGTCTGTCGTTGTACATTATCTGTTTTTTTCTCTTTCAAAAATAATCAGGCTCTGTGCTTGATTAATATATTTTAACTGCCAACCTTCTCGGGCATATTGATTGAGTAAATCCTCAAGTTTTTGTGCTCTTTTAGTAATACCCAAGTTTGGTGAAATGGTTTTATATTCTTTCATTAAATTAATGATTTAAAGTTCCTGTATTCACAACAGGTGCTGCTTCTTTATCGCCACAAAGCACTACCATTAAGTTGCTTACCATGGCAGCTTTGCGTTCATCATCTAAGTCTACTACATTTTTTTTACTCAGTTGATCAATAGCCATTTCAACCATACTTACGGCGCCTTCAACTATTTTATGACGTGCGGCAACTATGGCGGTAGCTTGTTGTCTTTTGAGCATGGCGTTTGCAATTTCCTGAGCGTATGCCAAGTAACCAATTCTGGCTTCCAGCACTTCAATGCCGGCAATTAGAAGACGTTCTTCTATTTCTTTTTCTAAAGCTTCACTAACTTCGTTAACGCTTGAACGTAAGGTGATGTCTTCGTCGTGGCCTTCGTCGGCAAAATTATCATAAGGATACATGCTGGCTAATTTTCTAACTGCGGCATCGGTTTGAACGCGTACAAAGTTTTCGTAGTTGTCAACGTCAAAGGCTGCTTTGTAGGTGTTGGTAACGCGCCAAACTAAAATAGTACTAATCATTACAGGGTTGCCTAGTTTGTCGTTTACCTTTAACCTTTCACTATCAAAATTACTTGCTCTTAGCGAAATTTTCTGTTTAGTATAAAACGGATTTACCCAATAAAATCCATTCTTTTTAATAGTACCGATGTATTCGCCAAATAGCAATAGAACTCGGGAGCCGTTAGGTTGTACCATTACAAAGCCAAAGGCCATGATAAGAGAGGCTACTATTATTAATACAATTAATGGGTGACGGAAAGCTACAATTAATGCAATACTTCCAAAAAACATGGTTAAAAATACAAATAGCATTAAATAACCATTGGCGGGTTCAATAATTTTTTCTTCTTTCATTAGGTTGAAGTTTAAATTTAGTAATAGTATTAAAATGATATCATAAAGATATAAAAATAAATTATATTTACAAATAGTATGAGAAATAAAAGTTTATAGAGGTGTTCTGTTGTTTTAAAGTTTTTAAAACCTCATTATTTATGGTTTAAAGACTTGAATAAGCTAGAAATTAACTTTTTATTATGCTATAAAAATAAATTATGGCACAAGATTTGATATTTAATTGATATAAATAACATGGTTGTATTCTGAAAATAATACAACTTTCATGTTTAGTTGGTTGGTTAGTAAAAGGCACCGTTTCGGCGGTGCTTTTTTTATTTGGTAAGGTTTAATATAAAGTTGCTTACGGCATCAATAAGTACTTGATTAACTTTTCGGTAGGGTTCATTATAAGACTTTGAGTTTTCGAGGTCGTCACCTTCAATGGTGAACAGCACATGGTTCATGTTTTCAATGATGTTAAGTTGTGAGTCTGGAGCCGCATCTTTTAACAGCTGTGCTTCTTCAACCGAAACCTGCAAATCTTTTGTGCCGTTTACAATTAAGATTGGTATGTTGAGTTTTTTAATTTCTTCTGCCGGATTGTATTGCATCCAATTCATGATAAAGTGTTGAATTTCCTGATTGAAAATTGAGAATAAGGCAGGCGGATAATCGGTTGTGGTTTGACCTGTTTTCATAATATCAAAAACGCGTTTGGTGTCTTCGGCAAACATAGGTGCGGTTTTAGTGATTTGTTCGGTAATGACTTCACTAATTTCTTGTCCGGCACCGGCCAAAGAAACAAAGCCTGTAGCACCTTGTTGAGCAGCCAGCATCCCCACCAAACTGCCTTGACTGTGACCGATTATTACGAAGTTCTTGTACCTATTTTGGTTTTTAAAATAATCAAGAACGCTAACGGCATCTGTTACAAAATCATCAAACATGATATCTTTGTCTATATTGTTGGTTAGAAGTTGTTTTACAATACGCTTGTCGTATCTAAAGGTCGAAATGCCCTGCTTCGTTAGAGCAATGGCTAAGGATTTAAGCGAATTGGTTTTTAAAAAATTCTGGTTGCCATCGCGATCTGTTGGTCCTGAACCTGCAATGAGAATGGCTACAGTATTAAGATTACTCTCGGGCAATTCCAATAATGTACCATCAATGTGTTTGTTAATTGAAACGTCGGTACTTATCAATTCACTTTCTTGAGCTAAAGAACAATAACTAATAGTTGAAATGAGCAGAATTAAATACTTTTTCATAGAATAAGGAATTAGTTTTTATGCGCTTTTAAATACATTTCGAATTTAATTAAAAGAATTCATAACACTTCGAGTGTCGTTAAAATTATTTCTTTATGTATATATAAATTATTTCTTAAATAGTATCCAAAGGATGTATTTTGACTTATCATCGACTCTAAAGTCGACAAATTTAAATTAAATTTACTATGCATTTCATCGATAAAAAGCAATATTTCATCTTTAAATGTTAAAATATAGTGTAATACAACGATTAAATATGTTTTTAATCGTTATAATTGAAAAACATTTTTACTTTTGATGTGTACTAAAATTTAGTTTTTAGTTCAATGGATTAATTAATTAATATTTGCGCATGCAAACGATATTAGAGACCCTAAATCTACTGCATCGATAAAGCAAATTAAGGGAAACCGAGGTTGAGGGACCTCGGTTTTCTAATTTATACACCTGAAGGTTAAATTAATTCTGGGGGCTATTGGTTTTTTAGTCTTAGCAATTTGGTGCAACCAATGGTGTTGCATTTCACCTTTCATGATAAGTAAGCTTCCGTGGTTTAATATAAGTTGATGTCTTTCGGTCTTAATCTTCCTATGTTTAAAATGAAACGGTCTGGTGGCACCAAAACTCACCGAGGCTATGAGCGGATTTTTACCCAATTCTTTTTCATTATCGGCATGCCAGCCATTGCTGTCTTGTCCGTTGCGATATAAATTCAACAATACGGTATTAAATTCATGCTGACTTGCTTCTTCAACTAAGGTTTTAATATTTTTAAGATCTGCAGTAAAAATTTCGGGATACATTGTTATGTTCGAATAGGAGTAAGGCTTCCCGCTATCGCCGTAAAGTGCCGTTAATCTCGGTTGTTGATAGGTTTTTCCGAAAACTTTAATATCGTCTTGCCGCCAGTTGGTTTGGTTTAAAAGCTCTTTGAAATAGTGGTCGGCCTCTTTACTGCTGAAAAATTCGGGATAATAAATTAATTCGGCATTTGGGAGGTTAATCTGTATTTTTTCAGAATTGAATAAACGCATCGTTTAATTTTTAACTAAATTAGCTAAAAGCTTTTTAATGTTCTCGTTCCGTTATAAATTATTTATATTCTTCATTGGTTCGCTTTTATTTTCGGGCCAATTGAAAGCGCAACTACCAGATGGTTTTGTGTATGTAGAAGACATCATTCCGGATATTGGAGTAAAGCTTAGTTATTACAGTCATTATAATTTTGTAGGCGATACCATTGACGGCTATCGGGCTAATAAACTAATTTTAACTCGAGAAACTGCCATCGCTTTGGCAAAGGTTCAAAGCTATTTACAGTCTCAAAATTTATGTTTGATAGTGTTTGACGGCTACAGACCACAAGCTGCGGTAGACCATTTTGTGCGCTGGGCCAATGACTTAAATGATACCTTAATGAAAAGTGTTTTTTATCCTGAGGTTGAAAAACAGTATTTGTTTAGGGATGGCTATATTGCCTCGAAATCGGGGCATAGCCGTGGTAGTACTTTAGATTTAGGTCTTATTAACGGCAATACAGGCGAATTGATTGATATGGGAACCATTTTCGATTTTTTTGGAGAGGCTTCAGGTGTTAATTATTTAAATCTTACCAATTCTCAAATTAAAAATCGCCAGATATTACAAGAAGCGATGAAGCGTTTTGGGTTTAGAAATTATCCAATGGAGTGGTGGCACTTTACCTTAAGAAACGAGCCTTTTCCTGAAACGTATTTTGATTTTCCGGTGGAGTGAAGTCGTTTTACAAATATTGATACGCCCAAAACATCAGTCCAAATTGAAGCGGTATTCTTAAAATCAGAATCCAAAATGGTATGCCTGCTGCGGCTTTTTTATCGAATATCATATTGACGTGTACTAGCATAAAAACCAATAACATGACAACAATGCCGTAAATGGCAGAACTTGCTAGATCTGGAATAAATAGAGCTGCACCCACAATAATTTCGGCAATACCACTGTAGTAAACTAATTGTTTGTGCGCAGGCAAAAATCTCGGCATGACACGCATATAAATTTTAGGTTTGATAAAATGCATAATGCCTGCAAAAATGTACATTACAGCCATTAGATAATAGTGCCAGGGTTGGTTCATTCTTTATAGGTGTTATAACTGATTCCAATACCGTAATTGTTAAGGTTTTTATCTAAAAGACTAGAGGTCATGCCACTGCCTTTTTTAAAAATCACCCATTCATTATCGGCGATAAAAATGCGTCTTACAAAGGTACGATAACCATCAATTTCATTGGTAAACGGTAATAAGGGCCTAAAATTGGTAGGTATGTAAATAATTTCGTTATTCGATTTAATTTCTTTGTATTTTTTATTTGGCAGTAGTTTACCGTTTTTATCGGTATAACCCAGAACCTGTAGCGATATAAAAATGCCGTTTTTTGGGATAAAAATGTTGTGTTTACTCACATCAAATTCGTACGCGTTACCGTCTTTTTCGGTGGCAATAAATACCAGATTTTTGTTGATCAATTCTTTACCGGGTTTACCATTGCGGTTTTCGTAACACTTTACTTTAAACAAAGTTGAAAACGTGTATTTCTCGGCATTGGGTTTGTTGCGTTTACTCCAATCAACAGACTCCGGTGTAATAGGGAATGAAACCGTCGTTAGTTTACGGATTTTTTGATCGTTAAATTCAAATAACACCGCTATTTCAGATTCTATTGTTGGTAACCAGCAATTGTAATAATCGCTATCTAGAACAGGCTTAATGTTTTCTTTTTTAAATGGTTTATTAGTGTTGGCTGTTAATACAATTTCGTCTAATGCGGCTATTTCGGCTTTTAGAAAGATAGTCTCGGTAAGTTCTTTCGAAGCTATTTTTAGTTTTGAATATCCTAAGGCAGAAAAGGTTAAACTGTCAACGCCGGGATAGAGTTTTTCATTAAAAACAAACATCCCTTCATCATCTGCAAAGAGACCTTGACCATTACCAAATATGACTGTGGCAAACGATACCGGTGCTTTGGTATCTAAATCAACAATTTGGGTTTGTGAATAACTTATAACCGTTATTAAAATTAAAACTACTGTCGATAAATTTTTCAATTGTTTGCTTTTTAGGTAGTGCTAAAGTTACACATTTTCAATCTAAGGCATTTTTAGTGACATAATAACGCCAGCCAATTATGGCCAATTGCCATTTTTTTGCCTTAGCAAGGTCTAACTGCTGTTTTGTGTAACTTGGCAGTAGCGCTTTATTAACCTTTGCCAAAATCTTGAAAATTGCCTTACTCATTTCTATAATTGGTTATGTTGTTTAAAAGTAGTAAAACTTATTCTAGAACTAAGTCTTACTTCACTTTTTTTAAAAAACAACAGCAAAAACAACTGTTACAAACATAGAAACAAGTGTGATCATAATTACAGATTTTGTGGAGTTAATGGCTTTACTTTTTTTATTGAATTTTGAAGATATTAGATTTTTGTTTTTGCTTCCAAATCAAAATATAGAAAATTATGAAATTGAATTTAAACATATAAGTAAATTAAGGATAACTGTTTTAATCTTTTATACTTTGCCTTATTAATAGTTGTATAATGTAATTTATATAACTATTAATGGTTTGTAAATATAACTTTTGAAGGGTGTTTTTTGTGTCATTTTTAAAATTCAAGGGACTTTTTATCATGAAAAAGACTATTTAAAGACTGTTTATCTTTTTGTGCTAAATTTTTTTAATCGAGTTTCCTGTTTAGTAGAGGCTTAGACTTTACTAACTATTTGGTAATATTTTAAAATAGCTCAAAGAGTCTACAATTTCTATATTTGCATTGCTGTTTGTTTAGAATGCTTGCATTCACATTAATGGCACTCCCTAAAAATTAATAGTATCTTATGAAGTATCTTTTGTCTTGTGCTGCCTTTTTCTTAGGTAGTTTTATGTTTGCTCAAGTTTTAGTAATAAATGAATTAGATAGTGATACGCCCGGAGTAGACGATAAAGAATTTTTAGAATTAAAGTCAGAAACACCCAATTTTCCACTAGACGGTTACATAGTTGTGTTTTTTAATGGATCTTCTTCAGGAGGGAATCGCAGTTATCTGGCGTTAGATTTGGCCGGTTACGTAACTGACGGTAATGGTTTGTTATTAATAGGAAGTACCACAGTGGTGCCTTTTCCGCAGTATATCATTCCTGTAAGTGTTATACAAAATGGCGAAGATGCCGTGGCCATTTACCAAGCGAGTATCGATGATTTTCCTGGAGAAACCCTTGCAACACAAGAAAATTTAGTAGATGCATTGGTTTATGGAACTAATGATCCTATTGCAACCGGTTTACTTGAATTGTTGGGATTAGATGAGCAAATTAACGAAGGTCCAAATAATAATACCAATTCAATTCAACGTTTTGTTGATGGCGAAGGAAATGTGTTTTATGAGGCTACAACACCAACTCCAAGACAAAATAATGATGGTAGCGGTATTGTTTTTAATGGTATTTCAATTTCAGTTCCTCAAACAACCTATAATGAAGGCGATACATTTGATATTACTTTCACAGCCGATTTCCCGGTAAGTGAAGATTTCACCTTTGAATTCTCTTTGAATAACCAAGGTTTTAATGAATCTGACTTTACAGGAAACACCACACTTACCATTCCTAATGGGCAAACTACAGTGTCTTCAACCATTACAATAATTGACGATGATTTAGATGAAGGTGATGAGGTAGCCCTCATCAGATTTTTAAATCTGCAAGAACCATACATACCTAACAATGGAGCAATTGAGGTTAGAATTGTAGATAACGATTTTACAGTGGCGCCATGGGGTACACCAATTAATCCTACGTATGGTATTGTTGAAAGTGCACAGCCGGAAGGCTATTACGAATCATTAAACGGACTTGCCGGCGAAGATCTACGTCAGGCTTTGAAAGACATCATTGCCGATCAAAATACAGTAAGAATTCACAGTTACGCCGATGTGATTGATATTTTAAAAGCAGCCGACCAAAATCCTCTTAACAGTAATGAGGTCTGGCTGGTATATACCGAGCAAGGTAAGCCCAAATTAGATTTTCAAACCGGCTCAAGTGGCGTTGGTAAATGGAATAGAGAACATACCTTTCCAAGATCATTGGGCGGTTTTAATAGCATTGAAGACGATGAAATTGCCGATGGTATCGAGTTTTTCTGGATGACCAATGCCGACTCTTTAAGACATGGCAATTCAGATGCTCATGCCTTGCGCGCTGTTGATGCTGCTGAAAATAGTAGTCGCGGTAATCAGCATTATGGTCAATATAATGGTCCAAGCGGCACCTTAGGCGGATTTAAAGGAGATGTTGCAAGAGGCGTTCTTTATTTGGAAATTAGATATAACGGCTTAACCATAGAAAATGGTTTCCCGTCAGTGGTTGGACAAATGGGAGATTTACAAACCATTTTAACATGGCATAGAAACGACGCTCCCGATGATTTTGAAATGAACCGCAACAATATTGTTTACGAATGGCAACGCAATCGGAATCCATTTATAGATCTGCCAGAGTTGGTGGAGTACATCTGGGGAAATAAGGTAGG
The DNA here is from genome assembly GCF_006494535.1 of Paucihalobacter ruber. Taxonomy (GTDB): domain Bacteria; phylum Bacteroidota; class Bacteroidia; order Flavobacteriales; family Flavobacteriaceae; genus Paucihalobacter; species Paucihalobacter ruber. Next base: position 170,201 of record NZ_VHIQ01000001.1, on the reverse strand, counting down.
TGAAGTTTGGAATCAGGAATTAAGTATTTCAGATAGCAGTTTTAGTACCTTAAACATCTATCCAAACCCGGCAAAAGATTATTTAGAAATTAAAGGAATTACAGCCGAAACTGAAATTACAGTGTTAACGCTTGAAGGCAGACAACTCAAAACTGAACAAATTTCTAATGACAGTACTATTAATTTAGATTTGTCCTCAGGAATGTACTTAATTAGGCTATCGAGTCAGGGCTCGTCTGTTATTAAAAAGATTTTAATACAATAAAAAAACGCCTTAATATCGAATTAAGGCGTCAATTATTTGTTTGATCAAATACGGTTATTCGGTAAGTTTAGAAATTTTTAATTTGCCGTTACTCATGCCGTATTCCATGACAACAGCACCATCTTTTTCAGAAAAGGTGTCTTCAATTTCTTGTCCGTCTTCATTTTGAAGTTTCACCTTAATATTGGTGATGTGTCCGCTTTTATTTCTTTTTAATTTTGAATAACTCATGGTGACGCCAACTTCTTTAAGCTTCTTGATTTGGTCTTGTAAATCCTGATTGGTGGTTTCTTTATAAAGATATTGGGTAATGCTGTTTTTTGAGGCGTCTTTATCGTCTGTGTACTGCGCACTATCAACCCGATAATAAGTACTGCTGTTTTTTTGATTTTGAAGCAGATGGTTGGATAGGGGTTGGGTTTTAATTTCTATCAATCCATCTTTTCCTGAAAATCCCATAGAATCAAGTTTCTTATTTTTTTTATGAATTTCAACTGATTGAATCTGTTGTTGTTTAAGATTTTTAATTTTAGATTCATCTACAATTTTTCCATTCAACATGTAAACAACAATTGTCGGAGAGTGAATATTATTTGGATTAATTGAATAATTAGAGGCATTGATATCACTATTAAAATTATCAAGAAACCAACTGTGTTTTATCATTTCTTTTTTGAATGATAAGAGATTTGTTGTATCATTTTCAAAGTTTGTCTTTAGTGGAATTTCTGACATACTTATAGGATTAACACTAATCGACCATGGGTTTTTAATCACAATTTTAATAACACCATCTTTGTCTTCGTGATTTAATTTTTTAAGTTCTTTTTTGTCCTTAATGACCGTGATGCTTTCAATATTGTCGGGTTGAAGATTTTTCAATGCTTCAGCATTGGCTATTTTATCATTGATGTAAAATGCGACATTCTCGTTAGAATTGGTTGAATTGGCACTTTTATAAGACAAACCAATAGTTGTCATGCTATCTGTTTGTAGTAAATTATTTGTTATTTTTTGAATATTTTTTAGTGTTTTAGAACTATCTAGACTAAACACCAAAGTATCTGGGTTATTAGAATGGTTTTTTATTAGTTTAGTTTGCTTCAGCCTCCATTTGGTATTTTTATCAGATGCAATCGAATAAACCCCAAAACCACCATCTTCAGCAGACATCTCAAAATAAAAAGGTTCAATCCCATCGGGCTCAGTAACAGCGTAACTGGCGGTGCCGTTTACAGTTTCAAAATCTATACTAATCTCAGAGATGTCGCCTTTGGAATTTCTGGCTATTTTTTTGATAACCATAGTAACACCATCGTTTTTTAAATCGGATTTAATGGTTTCTAACTGCTCACCGGTGAGCGATTTGTCAAAAACTATCCTGATGTCTTTTTGAGATTGAATGACATCAGAGTCGATTTCATTCGTTATCGGTACATAGACCGTTTTAGTATTCATACTTGTCAGGAAAACAGCAATGACAGGAATAAGTAAAGCATACTTGGGTTGAAGTAGTTGATGAGACTTTTGTTTGTTTAACATAACAATTCGATTTTTGATGGATGATTTATAAAATGTATTTGAAAAAATGGGTTGTAAATCCGGTAACGAAGTTTTAAGCAATAATTTTTGATAGGTTTTTCTTGAAGCGGAATGCTTTATAACTTCACTGTCGGTGATGAATTCTAAATTTTCTTGTATGGCTTTTTTATACAACCACACAAACGGATTAAACCACAGTAAAACAGCAAATAGGTGAGCAACTACAATATCTAACGAATGCCATTGCTTGACGTGAATCTGCTCGTGGTCTAAAACCAATTTTAGTTCTTCTTGGGTGAATTTTTCAGGATTTACAGCAATGAATTTGAAAAAAGAAAATGCTGCATTGGTTTTATTCGTAAAAATAGTGTGCTGTGCATGTTGTTTTAATCGGAAAATCAATGTTACAACCGAGAATAAACTAACGCCCGACTTGATTACAAGTGCAATGACTCCAACAATATAAACTCCAAAAAGATACGGTAGATAATTAAAAGGTATATCTTGAACTTGTTTAATTTTTACCGGTGCTTCAGAATATTGAATGGTAAAGTTCTGTAATTCTACAGGTTGATAATATTGATAGTTGGTTAGAACCACAAAAGGCAAGATGGCGCTTAATATTAATCCTGTGAGTAAATACCATCTGTTGCTTTTAAAAAATGTTGTTGGTCTTAACAGTAATAGGTAAAACAAAAAGAAAGCAACTATGAGTATGTTTATTTTTAATAGGTAATTCATTTACTTGCTTTTTTCAATTAAGTCTATAATTTCTCTAAGTTCGTCGGCACTAATTTTTTCTTCTTTAGCAAAAAACGACACCACATTTTTATAGGAATTATTGAAATAGTTTTCAATGGCATTGGTCATAAATCGTTTTTTGTAATCTTCTTTGGCAACAATAGGGTAGTACTGATGTGTTTTGCCATAAGCGAGATGTGCTACGTAGCCTTTCTCTTCCAAATTTCTAATGATGGTTGAAAGTGTATTATAATGTGGCTGTTCATCTTTTACTTCGGCTAATACATCTTTGACAAAAGCCTTTTCTAACCGCCACAAAATGTGCATGATCTCTTCTTCTTTGTTGGTTAATTTTTGCATGAGTTCTATTGTTTGTTTCAAAATTAACTATAAATACCGTTTTATAACTAAAAAAATAGTTAAATAACTATAATGACAGGAATTTAATATTTTAATAAAAAATATTGGGTATAATAGAGATGTTTTATCTTCGTACACGCATAATAATTAGATATGAGTATTTTATTGGTTCTGGCTGGGTTGGTTTTATTGGTAGTTGGTGGCGAGTATTTGGTACGATCTTCTGTAGCTTTATCTTTTAAGTTTAATATTTCGAAGTTGGTAATTGGTATGACCATTGTATCATTTGCCACTTCTGCACCGGAGTTATTGGTGAGTTTACAAGCAGCGCTGGCCGGAAATTCAGATATAGCTCTTGGGAATGTGATAGGCTCAAATGTGGCTAATATCGGTTTGGTTTTAGGTCTCACAGCCATGATTTCTCCTTTGGTAGTTGATCGTAGTTTTTACAGGCTTAATTGGCCAATGATGATGTTGGTGTCGATTGTATTGTATTTTTTCCTAAAAAATGATAACGTGCTTAGCTTACTGGAAGGGGTTATTTTAATGGTTGCACTCATTGTGTTTTTAGTGATTTTGGTGCGATCTTCATTAAAAAGTAAAAATGTAGATGTAGAAGAGGTAGACGATAAACTTCAGTTTGTGTCAGGAATAAAAATTACTATTTGGTTGATAATTGGTGCATTGGCTTTGTATTTTGGATCGGAATGGCTGGTAAAAGGTGCACAGCAATTGGCACAGTCGGTTGGGGTGAGTGATTACGCCATATCGGTTACGGTAATTGCCATTGGTACCTCGGTGCCCGAGTTAGCGGCTTCTATTATAGCTGCTATTAAACAAGAAAAAGCAATTTCTTTAGGAAATTTAATAGGCTCAAACATCTTCAATATTTGTTCAGTACTTGGTTTAACAGCCATGATTAAACCTATTGCTGTAAACCCGAATACTCCGGAAATTCTTGCCTCTAATATTTTTTGGATGATTGGTATTGCAGCTGTTATGTTACCCTTGGTGTTTTTGCCCAAACGCTATGAGCTTTCGAGATATAAAGGGTTTTTGTTATTTGGGGCTTATATGGTTTTTATTTACATTTCGATTAAATAAAAAAGACTGCCAATAGACAGTCTCTTTTCCAAATAAATAACAAAAACTTAAACATCAACGCTTTTTACAGTCTTTATAATTCTTGCAGCCACTTTATATGGGTCTGCATTAGAGGCCGGGCGACGGTCTTCCAACCAGCCTTTATAACCTTTTTCAACTGTAATAATAGGGATTCTTATCGAGGCACCACGGTCTGAAACACCATAGCTAAAGTCGTGTATTGAAGCAGTCTCGTGCTGGCCGGTTAAACGTAAATCGTTGTATTCACCATAAACGGCAATATGTTCTTCTACTACAGGTCTGAAGGCCTCACATATTTTTGCGTAAACTTCTTTTGAACCACAGGTTCTTAAGGTGTGATTTGAGAAATTTGCGTGCATACCAGAACCATTCCAATCCATCTCTTTACCTAATGGTTTTGGATGGTATTCTATATAATAGCCGTAATCTTCAGTTAATCTGTCCAGTAAATATCTGGCTACCCAAATTTCATCCCCTGCTCTTTTAGCACCTTTTGCAAATAATTGAAATTCCCATTGTCCGCAAGCCACTTCCTGATTGATGCCTTCAAAATTTAATCCGGCCGCAATGCAATAATCGGCATGTCTTTCAACCAATTCTCTGCCATGGGTGTTTCTGCCACCTACAGAACAATAATATAAACCTTGCGGAGCAGGATAACCACCAACCGGGAAGCCCAATGGCAATTGGGTATGTCTGTCCATGATAAAATATTCTTGTTCAAAGCCAAACCAAAATTCGTTATCATCGTCGTCAATGGTGGCTCTACCATTTGATACGTGAGGTGTACCATCAGGATTTAAGACTTCGGTCATTACCAAGTAACCGTTTTCTCTTCCCGGATCGGGATAAATGGCTACAGGTTTTAATAAACAGTCTGATGAATGTCCGATGGCTTGTCTGGTAGAGCTGCCATCAAAGGACCAAATAGGACAATCTTCTAACTTTCCGCTAAAATTTTCTTCAATTTTAGTCTTACTACGCATGTTTTGTGTGGGGTAGTACCCATCCAACCAAATGTATTCTAATTTCGCCTTGCTCATTGTATTTAGTATTAATTAGGTCAATAGCGATGCAAAGATAAGAATTTAGGATAAGCCTATATAAAAATATAGGTATATGAATTAAAAATATTATATTAATAAAATTTACCCCTTTAATTTTAGGGGTTGATAATTTTTATGCATTAAAATGTGTAATTTTACATCTTAATTTAAAATCTTAACAATTATGTCTACACTACGTTTTCAGGCCATCATGAAAGCTCTTGACGCAAAACCAATAGAAATAGAAGAAACTAAACGCCGTAGCGAGCTGTTTGCCTTTAATGTTTTTAATGAACATGTCATGCAACAATATGTCACAAAGGAGGCGTATCAAAGTGTTTTATCTGCAATACGAACAGGTGCAAAAATTGATAGATATTTGGCAGACCATGTATCTACAGGTATGAAAGAATGGGCCATTGCCAAAGGTGCTACACATTATACTCATTGGTTTCAGCCATTAACCGGTGCAACTGCAGAGAAACACGATGCTTTTTTCGAGCCAATCGGAAACGGAACTGCTATTGAAAAATTTGAAGGCAGTCAGTTAGTGCAGCAGGAACCTGATGCTTCAAGTTTTCCAAATGGTGGTATCAGAAATACTTTCGAAGCCAGAGGATATACCGCGTGGGACCCAACATCGCCGGCCTTTATATATGGTACAACACTTTGCATTCCAACTATATTTGTTGCTTATACAGGTGAAGCGCTAGATTACAAAACACCGTTGTTGCGTGCGCTTCAGGCTGTTGATGTAGCTGCTGTAGACGTTTGTAAGTATTTCGATAAAAACGTTAAAAAAGTAAACGCATCTTTAGGATGGGAACAGGAGTATTTTTTAATTGACAGTGGCTTAGCAAATTCAAGACCCGATTTAATGCTAACGGGTAGAACACTTTTAGGTCATTCATCAGCTAAAGGGCAGCAATTAGACGACCACTATTTTGGAACCATTCCAAATCGCGCTATGGCATATATGAGAGATTTGGAACATGAATGCATGTTGCTTGGCATTCCTGTAAAAACCAGACATAATGAAGTAGCGCCAAATCAGTTTGAGCTGGCACCAATCTATTCTGAGGCTAACCTTGCCGTCGATCACAACTCACTGTTAATGGATGTCATGAAAAAAGTAGCCGAACGCCATAAGTTCGTTGTTTTATTTCACGAAAAGCCATTTGCCGGGGTTAACGGAAGTGGTAAACACAATAACTGGAGTTTGAGTACAGATACGGGCGTTAATTTATTAAGCCCCGGCAAAACGCCTATGAGTAACCTTCAGTTTTTAACTTTCTTTATCAATACCATTAAAGCAGTTAACGAAAATGAAGAATTGTTAAGAGCTTCAATAGCATCTGCAAGTAACGATCACCGCTTGGGAGCCAACGAAGCGCCACCTGCCATCATTTCAGTTTTTATAGGTGCGCAACTAACCAAAGTATTACAGAATCTGGAAACGGTTACCAAAGGTAAACTATCGCCTGAGGAAAAAACCGATTTAAAATTGAACGTAGTTGGAAAAATTCCGGAAATCTTATTGGATAATACCGACAGAAACCGTACATCACCTTTTGCTTTTACCGGTAACAAGTTTGAATTTAGAGCTGTTGGTTCACGTGCCAACTGTGCAAGTGCCATGACCGTTTTAAACTCTATTGTTGCCAAACAACTTATTGATTTTAAAGCTGAAGTAGATGCGCTAATAGAGTCTAAAGGCATGAAAAAGGACGATGCCATTTTTAATATTTTAAGAGAATACATCAAGCAATCTAAACGCATTTTATTCGAAGGCAACGGCTACAGCGATGAATGGGAAAAAGAAGCCAAGAAACGCAAGTTAAGCAATAATAAAACTACACCTGAAGCACTCAAAGCGAAAATTTCAGAAAGGGCACTGTCGCTATTCGAAGAACTCAATGTGATGAACAGAGTGGAATCTAAAGCCAGGTACGAGATAGAAATGGAAGAATACATTTTACGTATTCAAATTGAAAGCCGTGTATTAGGTGATATTGCTAGAAACCATGTGGTACCTACAGCCGTGAGATATCAAAATATGTTGATAGAAAATGTGCGGGGCTTAAAAGAAGTTTACGGTACTTCGTTTAAAAAGCTGGCCAAGGAACAAATGAGTTTGATTGAAAACATATCAGAGCATATTGAAACCATCAATACCAAAATTACCGAGATGGTTGAAGCCAGAAAAGTGGCCAATAATATTGTCTCGGTTGATAAAAAGGCAGATGCCTACTGTTTTAAAGTAAAACCGTTTTTTGAGGAAATTAGATATCACTGTGATAAGCTGGAATTAATGGTTGATGACGAAATCTGGCCACTCACCAAATACAGAGAATTATTATTTACCAAATAGTTAAATTCGCTTAATTATAAAGCCGTCAAATTTTTTTTTTGGCGGTTTTTTGTTAAAATTCATTGACGTAATTTGTTGGATAGGTATTTTAACCTAACATTTTTGCAACTTATCGAGTTTACCTAGATTTTACCAAAAATTAACTCCGTTCATTCATTAGCAGATGGTTAAATTGTTATCTTTGTAATGCTATTAATCAATATTTGTAAAAATGAAAAAGTTACTACTTAGTGTAGCGGCTTTAATTTTTGCGACGGTTTTGTTAACACTTGACGAAAGAGAAAACGTCGACAAAAACGATTCGCAGGATGCAATTGCCAGAGTGGAAATTTTGGTACAGTCTTAGTCAAGATTTGAATGCTATCCTGCCAAGCGGCAAAATTAGCACTACATAAAAAAGACGATAGGGAATCTTTCCTATCGTCTTTTTTGTTGGAGAGAAGTCTCGTTAATTTCGTTTATAATTTATTTATTTGCATAAAGTTTATGCCAGATAGATTGAAAGCTTAATAGATGGATGGTATAGTTTATTTAAATTAGTACGATTAATAGCCATGAGAAATTCAAAATTAAAGATATTCTTATCAATTGTTTGTTTGTTGTTTTTAGCTTTTGGTATGTATTCTCAATCTCTCGATCAAGAAGCCTACAAAACATTTAAAAAGGCCTCACTTTTAGATATGAGAGGCACAAATATTATAGATATAGGTGTGGGCAGCGCAGTGCCTAATAACGACTTTCCTAATCCGCAATTCGAGATTTATTTTAGAGGCGGCTATAAAAGATACATTACACCCCATATTTATTTGGGATTAGATTATCATAAATTCAATCTGGCCAATAAAGATTTGCCAAATAATGGGTTTATGTCTTTTGATTTAAATGCCCATATTTTTTTAACACCTTATAAAAGATTTTCACCTTATGTGTTTTTTGGTTCTGGCTTAACAGCTTCAAATTATTTTGAACAAACTTCGCAAAAAGTTCAGGCTGGAGCAGGGATAGAAGTAATGGTGGTTGATTTTATTGGTTTAACATTATCCTCTGATTATAACTATCAATTTGATGATACATTAGATGGTTTGGAGTTTGGCGACTCAAACGACACCTTTTTTAGAATGTCATTCGGAGTTAATTTTTATTTTGGTGGTGCCCGTAAAAAGGCCAAACTTATGAAAAACCTCCCAACTGTTATCAATTCAAACAGGATAGATGGTTAATAATTCTATCATTCTTTTTGGATATAGTGGTAGAAAAATATTCCTCTAAATAGCCTACTTTCTAATTTTTTCGTTCTTAGATTTTTTGTTATTAGTTACCTCGAATTAACATAATTTGTTAAAAAAATATTAATAATTTCTTTGAAATGTTAATTTTAAAAATTAAGTTCGGCATCTAATAATCATTAATTACTATTTATTAAAATCTAAAATCTTATGAAAAAAACAAAATCATTGGGTAATTTAGGTTGGTTTGGTATGTTGTTAATGGCTGTATTTTTTGCATGCGAGCCAACAACAGATTTTCAAACGCAATCTGAAATTGTAACCGGCCTAGACGCTGAAAGTAAATTTGTAGCAGACACATATATTGTGGTATACAAAAATGTGCCAAGTGAAAGAACCATACCTTTAGAATACCAAGAAGGTCAAGATTTTATGCAAGGAGCCACACGTGAGTTTCTTGCCGGTGCCGATCTAGCAGGAGTTCAAGTAGAACGTGTTTATAGCCATGTTTTAAATGGTTTTAGTGCAAAACTTACCCAAGAGCAAGTGTTAAAATTAGAGAATAATCCCAACATAGATTATATCGAGCAAGATCAGATAATGGAAGCTTTTGGTACAACTCAAAGTGGCGCAACTTGGGGTTTAGATAGAATAGATCAAAGAGAACTTCCATTAAATCAAACTTATTTTTACGAAGCCGACGGTACCGGTGTAAAAGCTTACATTATTGATACCGGTATAAACACAAGTCACCAGGAATTTGCCGGCCGTGCACTGCAAGGATTTGATGCTTTTGGTGGGAATAGTGAAGACTGTAACGGCCATGGTACGCATGTAGCAGGTACAGTTGGTGGTACAGTTTATGGTGTAGCTAAAAATGTAACCCTTGTTGGCGTTCGTGTATTAGATTGTAACGGATCTGGAACTACCACTGGTGTGGTTGCCGGTATGGATTGGGTGGCCGGAAACGCTAATGGTGCTTCAGTTGCTAATATGTCTTTAGGTGGCGGTGCAAGTACAGCAATTGACGATGCTGTTGCTAGAATGTATAATGCAGGTATAGGTGTTATTGTGGCTGCAGGTAACGGGGATAGAAGAGGTCGAGAGCAACCTGCTTGCAATTATTCACCTGCAAGGGCAGCAAATGCCTATACGGTAGGTGCAACTACTACTACAGATTCTAAGACATCATGGTCTAATTACGGTGATTGTGTAGATATATTCGCTCCCGGTGCTGGTATTACAGCAGCTTGGTATACAAGCAATACAGCAACTAACACTATTAGTGGAACCAGTATGGCTTCTCCTCATGTAGCAGGTGCAGCAGCGCTTTTTTTGCAAACTAATACATCTGCAACACCGCAACAAGTGTATGATTTCCTAACGTCAAATAGCACTAAAAATATAGTTAACAATAGTAAAACTACTAATAATCATATGCTATACAGTTTAGCTGGTGGTGGTGGTGACACAGGAGGAGATACAGGAGGTGACACTGGTGGAGATACAGGCGGAGATACAGGAGGAGACACAGGAGGAGATACTGGAGGAGACACAGGAGGAGACACAAATGTTGTTGCATTAAGTGGTTCTGGATCAAAAGTATCAGGCCGCTGGAGAGCAGATTTATCCTGGACTGGTGCTACATCAACTCAAGTTGATATTTTTAGAGACGGAACAAAAATAGCAACTGTAAGCAACTCTGGATCCTATGTAGACCAAACAAATTTTAGAGGTGGTGGAAGCCTTACTTATGAGGTTTGCGAGGCAGGTACCGGAACGTGTTCAAATACTTTAACTTTAAGCTTCTAATTTTTTCATTAAAATATTTTATTTAAATTTTAATCCCTGTCATTTTTTTGACAGGGATTTTTTAATAAATCAAAATTTCAAAAAGTATGTCAACAATTAGTAATTGAAACAGGATAAATAGCCAATAATTCATCACATTGTTTACTTTTGTGGCTTAATTTAATGCCATGAGCGATTCGGTTAGCAAAAGATACGCCCAAAGAGGTGTTTCAGCCTCAAAAGAAGATGTGCATAACGCTATAAAAAATGTAGATAAAGGCTTATTTCCTAAGGCTTTTTGTAAAATTGTACCCGATTATTTAACCGGAGATAGCAATTATTGTTTGGTAATGCATGCCGACGGCGCAGGTACAAAAAGTGCACTGGCTTACATGTATTGGAAAACAACCGGAGATTTAAGTGTCTGGAAAGGAATCGCACAAGACGCACTCATCATGAATGTAGACGACTTAATTTGTGTTGGTGCTACCAATAATATCATGTTGTCATCAACTATAGGTAGAAACAAAAATTTAATTCCGGGTGAAGTTATTTCAGCAATTATCAATGGTACAGAAGAACTCATTGCTGATTTAGCAAAGCACGATGTTCATATCCATTCAACCGGTGGAGAAACTGCCGATGTGGGAGATTTGGTTCGCACTATCATTGTAGATTCAACAGTAGTTGCAAGAATGAAGAGAAGTGATGTCATTGATAACGCTAATATTTCCGAAGGACATGTTATTGTTGGATTGTCGTCTTACGGTCAGGCTAGCTATGAAAGTGAATATAATGGGGGCATGGGTAGTAACGGACTTACATCGGCCAGGCACGATGTTTTTGATAAATATTTAGCAGCATTATTTCCCGAAAGTTTTGATCCCACCGTACCTGATGATTTGATTTACTCCGGTAGCAGAAAACTTACCGATGCCATCGAAAATGTGCCACTTGATGCCGGTAAACTGGTACTGTCGCCTACAAGAACCTATGCGCCAGTTATCAAAGCTATTTTAACGCAAATACATCGAAAAGATATTGGTGGTATTATTCATTGCTCAGGCGGTGCTCAAACTAAAATTTTGCATTTTATAGATAAATTTCATGTGGTTAAAGACAATTTATTTCCAATTCCGCCATTATTTAAATTAATTCAGGAGGAATCTAAAACCAATTGGAAAGAAATGTATCAGGTGTTTAATTGTGGTCATAGAATGGAACTTTACGTAAATCCCAATGTCGCTCAAAAAATAATTGATATTGCTGCAACGTTTAACGTAGCAGCACAAATTATTGGTAAGGTATTACCTTCAGAAACAAAGAAATTAACTATTAATAGTGAGTTTGGTACTTTTGAATACGCATAAAGTTTTTCGGTTTTCATTTTTTGTTTTATTATTTGTGATGCAGTTGGTGCAAGCGCAGCCCGATTCCGTGTTTTTTAAAGCGAAAGATGATAAATTACTAATTCCAACATGGACCGTTAAAAAAGAAGCCGGTTTAATATTTAATCAGGTATCTTTTACTAATTGGAATGCCGGTGGGGTTAATTCTATTGCAGCCACAGTGTATACCAGAGGATCTGCCAATTACAAGTATAAATACATGTTTTGGAACAATTCTATAAACGCCAGATACGGTATCAATACACAAGAAAATACAGGCTTAAGAAAAACCGACGATATTATTGAAATCATTTCAAGTGTTGGTTATCAGTCTGATACACTGAGTAATTGGTATGGAACCGCAAGATTTAGTTTTGCTACCCAATTTTCAAATGGATTTAACTATCCTAATACTTCAACACCCATTTCTCAGTTTATGGCACCGGGATATTTGTTTTTTGGATTAGGGGCAGAGTATGGTAAACAACTAAAACATTTTTCTTTGTATATGTCGCCTTTAACACTTAAGGCAACCTTTGTTTTAGACCAAAGGCTGGCCAACTCGGGTGCTTTTGGTGTTGAACCGGCAGTTTTGGATGATCAAGAAAATATCATAAGACGAGGCAAACGGCTGAGGCGGGAATTCGGATTTTTGTTGAATAATATCTACGAATTTGAACCTTATGAAAATGTTAAAGTAAGAAACATTTTAAGTTTATATTCAGATTACATTAATTCATTTGGGAACATAGACGTAGATTGGGAAATAATTTTTGATTTTAAGGTGAATAATTATATGAAAGCTTCATTCATTTCGCATTTGCGCTATGATAACGACATAAAAATCACAAAAGTGATTGACCAAGAAAATAATATTACCGAAGAAGGTGGTGCTAAATTACAGTGGCGACAATTGTTGGGTATTGGTGTAGCCATTGATTTTTAACCTCTTAATTATTGAATCTATTACCGCATAGTGTACTTTTTCTATGCTGAAAATATCGTATTTTTGCGGCGCGATTAATAATTTTTATGATAGACAAGTTAAACATAGTAAAACAACGATTCGACGAGGTAAGTGATTTAATCATACAGCCTGATATTATGGCAGACCAGCAGCGTTATATCAAGCTTAATAAAGAATATAAAGATTTAAAACTCATCGTTGAAAAACGTGAGATTTACATCGATTTACAAAATAATATCACCGAAGCTGAAGAAATTATAGCCGATGGCAGTGATGCCGAAATGGTTGAAATGGCCAAGATGCAGCTTGAAGAAGCCAAAGTACAATTACCCGATTTGGAAGATGAAATCAGATTTATGCTCATCCCAAAATCGCCCGAAGATGTTAAAAATGCCGTTGTTGAACTGCGGGCAGGTACGGGTGGTGATGAAGCCAGTATTTTTGCAGGCGATTTATACAGAATGTACACCAAATACTGCGAAAGCAAAGGTTGGAGCGTCAATGTAGTAGATTTTAATGAAGGTACCTCAGGTGGTTACAAAGAAATTATTTTTGAAGTCAATGGTGAAGATGTTTACGGTACCTTGAAATTTGAAGCCGGCGTACATCGCGTTCAGCGTGTGCCACAAACCGAAACTCAGGGAAGAGTTCATACCAGTGCAGCAACCGTAATGGTGTTACCTGAGGCCGAAGAATTTGATGTGCAACTCGATATGAGCGAAGTTAGAATTGAGCGCACCACATCTACAGGTCCTGGAGGTCAATCTGTAAATACCACTTATTCGGCCATTAAATTACACCACGAGCCAACGGGAATGATAGTGAAGTGTCAGGACGAAAAATCATCGCATAAAAACTTAGAAAAGGCCTTAAAAGTTTTGCGTTCCAGATTATACGAACTGGAATTGGCCAAAAAAGAAGCAGCCGATTCTGAAAAGCGTAAAAGCATGGTATCCTCGGGAGACCGAAGTGCGAAAATCAGAACCTATAACTATCCGCAAGGTCGAGTTACAGATCATAGAATTGGTCTTACCCTTTACGATTTACCAAACATCATGAATGGAGATATTCAGAAGATTTTAGACGAATTAATGCTGGTTGAGAATACAGAGAAATTGAAGGCTTCGGAAGATGTGATGTAACTTTCGAGATGGTTAATTTACTTTGACTTTTTAAAGAAAAGAGAGTAGAGAGAAGAGAGAAGAGAGAAGAGAAATGTGTACGTCCCTGATATAGGTTGACCAATTGAATTACAATTTTAGAATCAATGACCAAGGAATTTTTAGTAGATCAAATTCGGAAAAAGCAATCTTTTCTTTGTATTGGATTAGATGTTGACTTAAATAAAATTCCCGAGCATTTACTAAAGTTAGAAGACCCTATTTTTGAATTTAATAAGGCAATTATAGATGCAACACATCAGTTTTGTGTGGCTTACAAACCCAATACGGCATTTTACGAAGCTTACGGACTTAAAGGCTGGCAGGCTTTAGAAAAAACGATTGATTATCTCAATAAAAATTATCCTGAAATTTTTACCATAGCCGATGCCAAACGCGGCGATATTGGCAATACCAGCCGAATGTACGCCAAAGCCTTTTTTGAAGATTTAGGTTTTGACAGTGTAACCGTTGCGCCATACATGGGCAAAGATTCGGTGGAGCCGTTTTTAGAATTTAAAGACAAGCACACCATTTTACTGGCATTAACCTCAAATGAAGGGGCTTTTGATTTTCAAACTAAGACTGTAGACCATACAGAATTATACAAAAAGGTTCTTATCACTTCAAAATCCTGGGGAAATTCTCAAAATTTAATGTATGTGGTTGGTGCTACAAAAGCCGAATATTTAACCGACATCAGAAAGCTTATTCCCGATAATTTTTTATTGGTTCCCGGTATTGGCGCTCAAGGTGGTAGCTTAGAAGAAGTTTGTAAATATGGCATGACTCAAAATGTAGGATTGCTAATTAATTCATCTCGAGGAATTATTTATGCTTCTTCTGCTGAAGATTATGCTGAAAAAGCTGCCGAGCAAGCTTCTAAATTACAGCAATCAATGACTGTGATTTTAAGAAATCAACCTAAATGTAAATAATTCTTGGCGCCTTCGCGTCTTTGCGAGAAACCATGAAAAATCAGTCTAACGAAAAACAATCTAAAAATATTCCAAGCCGTATCATTTCATTAGTGCCAAGTCAAACAGAATTATTGGTAGATTTAGGATTGCAATCCAGTTTGGTTGGCATCACCAAGTTTTGTGTACATCCAAAAAATTTGCGAAAAGAAGTAACAGTAGTTGGCGGCACTAAACAAGTTCACTTCGAAAAGATAAAAGCACTTCAACCGGATATGATTCTTTGTAATAAAGAAGAAAACACCTTGGAGATGGTGTTGGAACTTGAAAAAATTGCAAGGGTTGAAGTTAGCGATGTCAACACTTTTGATGATGCTTTACAACTTATAAAGTTTTATGGTGAATTGTTTGATACAACCCCATCTGCCAATAAACTCATTGAACAAATTCTTGCCAATAGAACTAAATTCCAAGTAAAACTCACTCAAATTCAAAGGAAAAAAGCTGCCTATTTTATTTGGCAGCAACCTTATATGGTAGTAGCTAATAACACTTTTATCAACGCAATGCTCGAGGAAGCCGGATTTGATAATGTGTTCAAATTTAGAAGTCGTTATCCTGAAATAGAATTAACTGACAAAGATTTACAACAAGCAGAAGTTATTTTGTTATCTTCAGAACCTTTTCCTTTTAAAAAAAATCATCTTGAACAATTTAAAAACCTGTTTCCTGAAAAAGATGTCATCATTGCAGATGGCGAAATGTTTTCTTGGTATGGTTCGAGACTATTTAAATGTTTTGATTATTTTATTCAATTAATTTTTGCATAGTTTATTAGAAAATTTCTTACAATAATTTTATATTGCCCTTCTAAAATTTAAGACTGTGAAAATTAAATTATTTTTTATTAATGTCCTTTTTATTTCTATCGTTAATGCTCAAGTTAAATTCGAACCTGGATATATTATTGACAATAATGGAAACCGAGTAGATTGCCTAATAAAAAATTCTGAATGGTTAGGTAATCCAGAAGAAATTTTTTACAAAATTTCAGAAGATGCCAGCGAAACAATTCGAGCCACAACTGGAACGATTAAAGAGTTTGGAATTGGGTATAATTTAGTATTCAAAAGATTTACTGTAGATTTAGATATGTCTTCAAACAGTATGGTTTACATGTCTAATAAAAAGGAACCTGAGTTTGAAACTAGAACTATATTTTTAAGGCAATTGGTAAAAGGAGGGGCCAATTTGTATTATTATGAAGGTAAGAATGTTAATCGATTTTTTTACGACTTGGGTGAGCTAACTGAAATAAAACCACTTGTTTATAAAAAGTATAAGATTGACCAATCTAATGTTGCTGTTAATGCTGAATTCAGAAGTGCCTTATACTACGATTTGAAATGTGATGATTTAACTTCATCTGATACTAGAGGTTTAAGCTATGATAAAAAAAATCTAATTGATTTATTTAAAAAATATAATGAGTGTAAGAAAATTTCACCAATTATCTACGCTGATGAAAAGGGAAAAGGATATTTTAATTTTAAAATAAAAGCAGGCTTTACTAGTTTTAAAAATGAGCTTAAATTTGAAGCAAGACCTGGACAGTCAGATCTAATATCTGCAGATTTCCCTGAACAAGTAAGTTTCAGAATTGGAGGTGAAGTAGAGTATGTTTTACCATTTAATAGAAATAAATGGAGTTTGTTTGTTGAACCCTCTTATCAATCTTATGAAGCCACAGGAGTAAATCAAAACAGTTCGTCAGGTGGCGTTGTAACAAATAACGAGGTTACCCTTAAATATAATTATATTGAAATGCCAATCGCCCTTAGGCATTATTTCTTTTTAGATAATAAGTCTAGATTATTTGGAAATGTTGGTATTGCAGTGGTTATAGATTTAGATAGCGATTTCTCATTTTCTCAAACACCCGATTTAGAGTTAAATGTAAAATCGACTAGTAATTTATTACTGGGTTTTGGATATGATTATAATAATAAAGTTTCATTAGAGTTCAGATATTCAGCTCCTAGAAATATAAATAAAGAATCTGGCTTTATAACGTCTTCTTACTCGGGTGTTTCTTTCATTGTTGGTTACACGATATTATAACACTATTATCTCGAAAGAAAATTCAACATATTAAGCTCCTCAAGTGTTTTAATAGCATTATACTCTTGAATATCGCTCAAAGCACAATCAGTTTCGCGCAAATTGTAAGACTCTTCAATAAGCGTTTTGTAGTGGTATAGCAACTGTTTGCGTCTTTCGTTTATGTTTTTAAGCGTTTCCATCATTAAAGTATTTTTAAATTTAGTAATTTTTTTAATACGATTTAAAAAAACTTTAATAAAAAAAGTCGGTCACTATAACCGACTTTTAAAACCAACTTTTGCTAATCCAAATTAAAGATAAATGTATTTTCCTTTATTCGCATTACAAAGATGCAATGAAATATTGATTTCAATGTTATCTAAACATTAGCATTAAATTAAGCCTTAATTAAATAGCTTATTTTTTATCTTGAAGCGCAAATACTTTGCGCATTAAATCGGTGCTTCTTGAAGAAATTTTATTTCTAATTTCTTCTTCTTCAACAGCAATCATGGTATAAACACCTTTCAATGCCTCGTTGGTTACGTAGTCGGTTAAATCGGGGTTGACATTGTTTGTAAACGGAATGGCGTTATATCTCGAAATTAAATTAGACCAAATATCATCGGCGCCAACTTTGGCAAACGATTGGTTGATGACCGGTTTAAATTTATCGTATAAAGCCATTTGGGTTTTATCGGTTAAATAGCTGGTAGCGGCATTTTTATCACCCATTAAAATATTTTGTACATCGTTAAAGGTGATGCCTTTTACGGCATCTACAAATATGGGCGTAGCTTCTTTTACGGCGTCTTCGGCAGCACGGTTCAGTACTTTTAATCCTTCATCGGCCAAATTACTAAGACCAATGTCACGCAAACCTTTATCCACTTTTTGAAGTTCGGCTGGTAGCATAATTTTTACCAATTCGTTTTTAAAAAAACCATCAGTTTGTGTAAGCTTGGTGACTTGCTTATCAATACCTTGATTTAGAGCTTGCTGAAGCGCTGCGGCGATGTCTGCGTTGTTGATAACGCTACCGGTATCAGGAAATTCGTTTAATACTTGTTGTAATTCGGCACAGGAGTACAAAGTAAATACAGCAAAACAGCTTATGAATATTCTTTTCATTTTATTTAATTTTTAAAGCGGTAAAGATACTTAATAGGAAAACAATTCAGTAAACATTAAAAAATTAACCAAACGGCTTTTTCATTTTAAAAAGTTTTAAATTTCTTAAAATAAACCTTGGTTTTTTGAATATTCCGTAATTTCGCAGGGCTTTAAATCCTTAGACAGAACATGGAACCAATTGCACCGTATAAACCAAAACACAATATCAGAATTGTAACTGCAGCGTCTTTGTTTGACGGTCATGATGCCGCTATCAACATTATGCGTCGTATCATACAGTCAACGGGCGTTGAGGTCATTCACTTGGGTCATGACCGCAGTGTCGATGAGGTTGTTAACACGGCCATACAAGAAGATGCCAATGCCATTGCCATGACATCTTACCAAGGTGGTCACAACGAGTATTTTAAATATATGCACGATTTGCTGCAGGAACGCGGTGCCGGACATATTAAAATCTTCGGAGGTGGCGGTGGTGTTATTTTGCCTTCTGAAATTAAGGAGTTAATGGATTACGGCATCACGCGCATTTATTCGCCAGACGACGGACGTGAAATGGGCTTGCAAGGTATGATCAACGATTTGGTTGAAAAGTCTGATTACGAAAGTCCGGCCTTACAACTTCCGAAGGGAAAGGAACTCAAAAACTCTTTAAAAGATAAAGATGTCACCACCATTGCCAGGTTGATTTCTTTTGCCGAGAATAAACATGATGAGTTTGATCAATTGTTTACGGCGGTAAATGCTCCATCAGAAAATTCCGTTTCTTCAAGTCCGGTGTTGGGAATTACCGGTACCGGTGGCGCAGGAAAATCCTCGTTGGTAGATGAGCTGGTTAGACGATTTTTAATCGATTTTCCCGAAAAGACCATTGGTATTGTATCGGTCGATCCATCTAAAAGAAAAACTGGCGGCGCTTTGTTAGGCGACCGTATTAGAATGAATGCCATTAACAATTCGCGTGTTTACATGAGGAGTCTGGCCACCAGACAATCTAATCTGGCGCTTTCAAAATATGTGAAAGAAGCCATTGATGTGCTTAAGTTTGCCAATTACGATTTAATTATTCTTGAAACCTCAGGTATCGGACAAAGCGATACCGAAATACTGGAGCATAGCGATGTGTCTCTCTACGTCATGACTCCCGAATTTGGTGCGGCCACGCAACTTGAAAAAATAGACATGCTCGACTTTGCCGATATAGTAGCCATCAACAAATTTGACAAACGCGGTGCTTTAGATGCTATTAGAGATGTGAAAAAACAATACATGCGTAACCACAACCTATGGCACGAAGACCCGGATACCATGCCGGTTTATGGCACCATTGCTTCGCAGTTTAACGATCCCGGAATGAACACGCTTTATAAAGCCGTCATGGACTTGCTGGTTGAGAAAACCAAGGCAGATTTAACATCTACCTTTACAATTTCGAAGGAAATGAGCGAAAAGCGCTATGTTATTCCACCGGCCAGAACGCGTTATTTATCTGAAATTGCAGAAAACAACCGCGCTTACGACAAAACCGCCAATGAACAGGAAGCAGTAGCCCAAAAATTATACGGTATTTTTAAAACGATAGTCACAGTAGCACAAATTAATGATGCAGATACCGAAGCATCGCTTCTGGAAAAATTGGGCGTGAACCATGAATTGGTTTTAAAGCAAGCTAAAAATGAGACCGATCAACATTTTTTAGACTTATTACTTAAAGAATTTGATAAGGTTAAAATGGATTTAGATCCGTATAACTGGGAAGTCATAACCAACTGGAACCACAAAGTTAATCGCTACAAAGAGCCTATTTACAGTTTTAAGGTTCGAAATAAAGAAATAAAAATTGAAACCCATACCAAATCGTTATCGCATTTACAAATCCCCAAAGTAGCTTTACCAAAATACAGTGCCTGGGGCGATATTTTGCGATGGGTTTTGCAGGAAAATGTACCCGGAGAATTTCCGTTTACAGCAGGCTTGTATCCCTTTAAGCGCACCGGTGAAGATCCCACCAGAATGTTTGCGGGTGAAGGCGGACCCGAACGTACCAACCGCAGGTTTCACTATGTAAGTGCCGGTTTACCAGCCAAACGATTGTCTACTGCTTTTGACAGTGTAACGCTTTACGGCAACGATCCCGATTACCGCCCCGATATTTACGGCAAAATTGGTAATGCCGGTGTAAGTATTTGTTGCTTAGACGATGCTAAAAAACTTTATTCCGGTTTTAACTTAGCAGATGCCATGACATCGGTAAGTATGACTATCAATGGTCCGGCGCCAATGCTATTAGGTTATTTTATGAACGCCGCCATAGACCAGCAATGCGAACTTTATATCAAAGAACATCAGCTTGAAAAAGAGGTAGAAGCCAAAATTAACGCCATTTACAAAGATAAAGGTGTTGAAAGACCGCGATACAATGGCGATTTACCCGAAGGTAATAATGGTTTGGGTTTAATGCTTTTAGGCGTTACCGGAGATCAGGTATTACCGGCTGAGGTTTACAACCAAATTAAAGCAAAAACCATCGCTCAGGTTCGCGGTACTGTGCAAGCCGATATTTTAAAAGAAGATCAGGCGCAAAACACCTGTATTTTCTCAACGGAGTTTGCCTTGCGCTTAATGGGTGACGTTCAAGAGTATTTTATTCAAAATCAAGTTCGCAATTTTTATTCGGTGTCCATATCGGGATATCACATTGCCGAAGCCGGTGCCAATCCAATTACACAGTTGGCTTTAACTTTGTCTAACGGGTTTACATACGTAGAGTACTATTTGTCGCGAGGTATGGACATCAATCAGTTCGGGCCTAATTTATCCTTCTTTTTCAGTAACGGAATAGATCCCGAATACGCCGTAATTGGTCGGGTGGCCAGGCGTATCTGGGCAAAAGCCCTTAAAAATAAATACAGTGCCAACGAACGTGCGCAGATGTTGAAGTATCACATACAAACATCGGGGAGAAGTTTACATGCCCAGGAAATTGATTTTAACGATATACGTACTACATTACAAGCCCTGTATGCTATTTACGATAACTGTAACTCATTGCATACCAATGCTTATGATGAAGCCATTACCACACCCACCGAAGAAAGTGTGCGCCGTGCCATGGCCATTCAATTGATCATTAATAAAGAACTGGGACTTACCAAAAACGAAAATCCCATACAAGGCGCTTTTATTATTGAAGAGTTAACCGATTTGGTAGAAGAAGCTGTATTGTTGGAGTTTGACCGTATTACCGAACGTGGTGGCGTTTTGGGTGCTATGGAAACAATGTATCAGCGTTCAAAAATTCAGGAAGAGAGTCTCTATTACGAAACCTTAAAGCACAACGGCGAATTTCCAATAATTGGTGTCAACACCTTTTTGAGCAGTAAAGGTTCACCAACCATTCAGCCTAAGGAGGTCATTCGTGCCACGGAAGAAGAAAAACAATACCAAATAAAAACCCTTCAAAATTTACATCAGGCGCATCATACAGAAGAAATGATTAAAAATCTTCAGCAAAAGGCCATCAATAATGACAATATATTTGAAGCATTGATGGAAGTTTGCAAGTATTGTTCTTTGGGCCAAATCACCCATGCCTTGTTTGAGGTAGGTGGGCAGTATAGAAGAAATATGTAGAGGCGACTCGAGAGTCGCCCCTACATATGGTGGGGTAGGAGGGGCGACTCGCGAGTCGCACCTTTCAATATTTCGATTATTTTTTTATTTTTATAATTGATAATCAATCAATAATGAAAAATAGAAAGCGAAATAGAATGATAGGCTATGATTATTCAAAGAATGGTCTCTATTTCGTCACAATTTGCGTGAAGGATAGAATTTGCTGCTTTTGGGCAGCTCAGAATGGGGCAAGTCGCGACTTGCCCGTTCAGGATGGTGCGATTGATGGGGAGACAGATAGGGCGACTCGCGAGTCGCCCGTATATCAATCGCCCGGATTGAAATTAAATCAATTCGGATTCATTGTAGAATCGCAGATAAAATGGCTGGCCAATCAATATCCATATATCGAGATTCATAATTATGTGGTGATGCCGGATCATGTTCATTTGATTATCGAAATTGATCGTTCGCGAGTGAAAGATGAAGAATTAAAAATCAAATCTTTATCAAGTTTAATTGGGGCTTTAAAAACTACCTCTTCAAAATTAATTCACGGCAGCGGCTTTGAAAATTTTGTTTGGCAACGATCATTTCATGATAGCATTATAAGAAATTCAAAGGCATACTACAATATATCACGGTACATTGATTTGAATCCTAAAAAATGGATTGATAAGCAAATCAAATAATTTTCAGTGAGTTGGCTTTATTATAGAAAACTGTCAAAACAACCCACTAATCTCCCCATCATCATCAATACTGATGTTCTCTGCTGCAGGATGTGGCGGTAGTCCGGGCATTCGCATAATATCGCCTGTGATCGGAATTAAAAATCCGGCGCCGGCTGCAATTTCAATTTCTCTTACAGTGATGATAAAGTCTTTGGGCCGGCCTAATAACAGCGGATTGTCAGACAAAGACTTTTGGGTTTTAGCGATGCAAACCGGTAGACCCTCCAAGCCCAAATCGGCTATCTTTTTTAGGTCGGCCCTGGCTCGCGACGTGTAATCTACGTGTTCTGCGCCGTAAATTCTGGTGGCGATGGTTTCTATTTTACCGGTAACGCTGTCTTCCCACTTGTACAATGGTGTGAATTGTGAGGTGTTTTTATCAATGGCATTAACTACCAGTTGCGCCAATTCTACGGCACCTTTACCACCTTTTGCCCAAACATCGGCTAAAGCAACGGGAATATCTTTTTGAGCAGCAAAATTTTTGATGACTGCAATTTCTTCATCGGTATCAGTAGCAAAGCGGTTAATGGCGATGATGGGTGTTACCTTAAACTTTAAAATATTTTCTAAATGTTTTTCCAGATTAGGGAGTCCGTTTTTTAGTGCCTCCACATTGGGTGCAGTAAGCGATTTTAAATCGGCACCACCATGATATTTTAAAGCTCTGATCGTAGCCGTGAGCACCACGGCTTTTGGGTTGAGTTTGGCGCTTTGACACTTGATGTCGAAGAATTTTTCGGCACCCAGATCAAATCCAAAACCTGCTTCGGTAACGGTATAATCGGCCAGACTCATTCCGGTAAGTGTAGCAATTACCGAGTTGGTGCCTTGTGCGATATTGGCAAATGGTCCACCGTGAATTATGGCCGGGTTGCCTTCAATAGTTTGCACCAAATTTGGTTTAATGGCATCTTTCAGAAGTACTGCCATGGCACCTTCGGCTTTTAAATCTCTTGCATAAATGGGTTTTTTATCGAATGTGTATCCAATAAAAATATTGCCGAGGCGCTGTTTTAAATCGCTTAAACTTTCGGCTAAACACAAAATGGCCATGATTTCGGATGCGGCTGTAATATCGAATCCCGTTTCTCTTGGCACTCCCGAGGTGGTTCCTCCCAAGCCAACGATGACCCTGCGTAAGGCACGATCGTTCATGTCAATCACGCGTTTCCATGAAATGGTACGCGGATCAAGATTGACACTGGTGGTTTTACTTTGAATGTTATTATCGATAATGGCTGCCAGTAAGTTGTGGGCTTTTTCTATGGCCGAAAAATCGCCCGTGAAGTGTAGATTGATATCTTCCATGGGCAACACCTGTGAATAACCGCCGCCTGTAGCGCCGCCTTTAATGCCAAAAACGGGTCCCAGCGAAGGTTCGCGTAACACTACAATACTTTTTTTGCCAATTTGATTGAGACCTTCGTTCAAACCAATGGAAATCGTGGTTTTACCTTCGCCTGCAGGTGTTGGTGAAATAGCCGAAACCAAAATTAAATGACTTTTTTCGGCTTGTTTTCTATTGATTAAACTTAGTGGTAATTTGGCTTTATATTTTCCGTAGGGATCAATATTGTCAGGGTTGATACCCAGTTTTTCCGCAATGGTGTTGATGTGTTGTAATTGAACTTTTTTGGCAATTTGTAAGTCGGTCATGGCTATAAATTTTCATTGTAAACAAATCTATCATTTTTAAGCGTTGGTAATTATGACCTTCATCATAAAGCGATGCTAAAAAAGATGAAGCACAATTAACTTTAAAGGTTGTAACTTTGCGAAAAATTAAGAGATGCATAAGGCCGGATTTGTAAATATTATAGGCAATCCCAATGTTGGGAAATCTACCCTGATGAATGCCTTCGTGGGCGAGAGATTATCGATTATTACCTCTAAGGCACAAACTACGCGACATAGAATTTTGGGGATTGTTAACGGTGAAGATTTTCAGGTGTTATTATCTGATACACCGGGAATTATAAAACCTGCTTATGAGTTACAAGAATCTATGATGCAGTTTGTTAAGTCGGCTTTTGAAGATGCCGATGTACTGCTTTATATGGTTGAAATTGGCGAACAAGAATTAAAAGATGAATCTTTTTTTAATAAAATAAGACATAGTGAAATTCCTGTATTGCTACTCCTGAATAAGATTGATAATTCCAATCAGGAAACTCTTGAGGCCCAAGTGGCCTATTGGACAGAAAAGGTGCCTAATGCCGAGATTTTTCCCATTTCGGCTTTAAATGGTTTTGGTGTGCCGGAAGTGTTTAATCGTATTATTGAATTATTACCCGAGTCGCCGCCATTTTACCCCAAAGATCAACTTACCGATAAGCCCGAGCGCTTTTTTGTTAACGAAATCATCCGAGAGAAAATACTGTTACATTATAAAAAAGAAATACCCTATTCGGTTGAAATTGATACCGAAGAGTTTTTCGAGTCTGACAATATTATCAGAATGCGTTCGATAATTATGGTAGAGCGCGATACCCAAAAAGGCATCATTATTGGACATAAAGGCAGTGCACTTAAACGCGTTGGTGTAGAGGCCCGAAAAGATTTAGAGAAATTTTTCGGAAAGCAGGTGCATTTGGAATTGTATGTAAAAGTCAACAAAAACTGGCGCAGTAATGAGCGCCAGCTGAAACGTTTTGGATATAATCAGAATTAGTTTTTCACCTTATAGTCTAATTTCATCGTGATGGATGCGGTTTTTTCTTTAGATGAGGTGTTGTATGTACCGCCCCAAGCGTATTCTTCGTCTGAATTTTGCCCCGTAATTTGAAAAATTCCCATTTTAGCTGTAATCAGTTCGCCTAACTGAGCGCCTGAATTTTCAGCTATTTTTTGTGCTCTCGTATAGGCATCTTGCGTGGCTTTAGAAATCATTTCGATTTTTAAATCGGCTAATTTAGTATAGTAGTAGCGTGGTGGTTGCGAGTAAAATTGAATGCCTTTGTTGAGCAGTTCGGTAATTTCTCGTGAGACTTTTTCGGTGTTTTCAACGTTTTTTGAATCTATTTGTAACGATTGGGTTAACACATAGCCCAAAAATTCTTCACCCATGTATTTTCCGTCGGTTGAGTATTTTGAGCGCGTGTTGTTTCGGCTGTTAACCGCTTTAAAAACAATTTCTTCTTTGGTAATGCCTTTGCCGGTAAGATAATCGGTTATGATGGCTTTATCGGCTTCCAAATCTTTGTAAGCCTGTTTTAAATCGATGTTTTCTCTTGAATAATAGCCTTCCCAAACAATCAAATCCGATGAGAAATCGGCATTACCCAAACCCGTCACTGAGATGCTTCCTTGGGCATTATTTCTATTGATAACGGCATTTCCTAATAAGTACGCGGCGATCACAATTGCGATTCCGAAAATGATGGCTGAAAGGTGTTTTTTCATGATGGTAAAAGTATTAAGATATGAGTATTAAGTATTAAGACTGAAGTATTAAGATAAGATTATTAAGACCCCAGAGCTTTTAACATATACGATTAAAGTTCGGATATGGTTGTTTCCATGAAATTTTTTAATTCATGCATCTCGCTTTTGCTGACGGTTTTACCTATACGTCCCGCAACGTAAAGAGCAATCCATGCCATCACCATCAGGGCACAAACCAACATTTGGAGGTAGTAGTCGTAATTTAATTTCCAATTGGTGTAGGCCCAAACGGCAAAAATTACAAATACGGTTCCCACTAAAAAGTGTAAAAACATAAAGAGTGTCCAAACTGTTGGACTTGGACCGTAGAGTCCGTGGAGTTCGGCCGATTGTTCGTCTTTGTAATTAATTTCCAGATGAAGCTCAGGTGTCCAGAATTTTTGTTGGGCTTTGGGGTATTTAATAAACACGTGGTCGTCTATTCGGGTAACTACAAAAGGCGAATTCTCTTTATTTTTTGTGCCGAAATGTTTCAGAATAACTTCATGATGAAACTGAATATTTTTCTTGAAACGCGGTCTTAAAACAATATCGTTGGCTGTTGACATAAATTGATGATGTTAGGTGCATGAAAAGTAACACATTTTTCTTTAAATTTAAATAGTACCTTTGCAAACAATTTAAAAGCCATGAGTAGCATAGTTGCCATAGTAGGAAGACCCAATGTAGGTAAATCTACCTTATTTAACCGTTTAATACAGCGCCGAGAAGCCATTGTTGATGCTGTGAGTGGTGTTACCAGAGACCGCCACTACGGCCGTACCGACTGGAATGGCAAAGAGTTTTCGGTAATTGATACCGGCGGTTATGTAAAGGGCAGCGACGATGTTTTTGAGGCTGAAATAGATAAGCAGGTTGAACTGGCCATCGATGAGGCCGATGCCATCATTTTTATGGTTGAAGTAGAAAGCGGCGTTACAGGTATGGACGAAGAAGTGGCTAATTTGCTTAGAAAAGTAGATAAACCTGTATTTCTGGTGATTAATAAAGTAGATAATAACGACCGCTTGGCTCAGGCTGTTGAATTTTATTCTTTAGGTTTAGGCGAATATTATCCAATTTCAAGTATTAACGGTAGTGGTACAGGCGATTTGTTAGACGACGTGGTAAAAGCCCTGCCTGAAAAAGAGGATGTTCGAGTTGACGATCTACCCAGATTTGCCGTTGTGGGCAGACCCAACGCCGGGAAGTCGTCTTTTATCAACGCCTTAATAGGAGAGGAGCGTTACATTGTTACCGATATTGCCGGTACAACCCGCGATGCCATTGACACCAGATACAACCGATTTGGATTTGAATTTAATCTGGTTGATACCGCCGGTATCAGACGAAAATCTAAAGTAAAAGAAGATTTGGAATTCTACTCTGTAATGAGAAGTGTTCGCGCCATAGAGCACTGCGATGTTTGTTTACTTGTTTTGGATGCTACGCGAGGTTTTGACGGTCAAGATCAGAATATTTTTTGGCTGGCCGAGCGCAATCGAAAAGGTATTGTGATTTTAGTGAACAAATGGGATTTGGTAGAGAAAGAGACCAATTCAGCCAAAGAATTTGAAAAAGAAATCAGAGAAAAAATAGCACCGTTTACAGATGTGCCAATTATTTTTATTTCTGCATTGACCAAACAACGCGTTTATAAAGCTATTGAAACAGCCGTTGAGGTGTATCAAAACAAATCTAAAAATATTAAAACCAGCGTTCTTAACGAGGTGTTGTTGCCTATTATAGAAAACAATCCACCACCGGCACTTAAAGGCAAATATGTTAAGATTAAATATATCACACAATTGCCAACACCCCAACCACAGTTCGCGTTTTTTTGCAATTTACCGCAGTATGTTAAAGAACCTTATAAGCGTTTTTTAGAAAACAAGCTGCGCGAGCAATTTGACTTTCACGGTGTGCCTATTAGTATTTATATGCGGAAAAAGTAAGATTAGATATTTTTGTAATTAACGTCTTAATTTTTTAACTTTTTTTATTTTTTTGTGTAATTAATTGATTATACGCTGAAAAATGAATTTTTTAAAGAAAATTCATACGAAACTAAAAATATAATCGTTTCTTTAGCAATCATTCATCAATCAATCAATTAATGAACAGTAAATGCTTAATTACCCTTGTTTTATGCTTTTTTATTTCTTTTAATTATGCCCAGAATAATACCTATAAAATATCGGGTAAAGTAGTTTCGGCAGATGAGCAATTGCCCTTAGAATCGGCCACTATTTATTTAGAAACGGTTACAGACAGTACGCTTATTAGCTACACCATTTCAGATAAAAACGGTGTATTTTTATTGGAAGGGAAATCCATTTTTAAACAATGTAACTTAACAGTTTCTTATCTGGGTTACCAACCTTTTGTAACCACCATTGACCTTGAAAAAGGCGGAGCCGATTTAAAATCGATTTCAATGAAAGCCGCCAACGAACTGGATGCGGTATTGATAAAATCGCGCGCGCCGGTGACTATTAAAAAAGACACTTTAGAATTCAACGTGAGCTCTTTTAAAACCAAACAAGATGCCACTGTTGAAGATTTGCTTAAAGAATTACCGGGTGTTGAGGTAGATGAAGAAGGCAACATCAGCATAAATGGCAAGCCGGTTTCTGAAATTTTAGTTAACGGTAAACCCTTTTTTGGCGATGATGCCACCATTGCCACCCGAAATCTCACCAAAGAAATTATAGAGAAAGTTCAAATTGTAGATACCAAATCTCAAGCCCAAGCCTACGCCGGTGAAGATGGCGACCAAACCAGTAAAACCATTAACCTTACCATTTCTGAAGAAAATAATAAAGGACATTTTGGGCGATTGGCAGCAGGTTATGGCACCGACGACCGCTACGAATTTGCAGGTCTCTACAACTACTTTAATAACGACCGGCGTGTGAGCGTTTTGGCAGGTGGCAATAATATTAATTCACCGGGTTTTAGTTTTGGCGAAATTCAAAAAATGTTTGGCAATGCCAGTTTTATGTCGGTGAGCTCAAACGGCAGTTTTAATATTGATGGTAGGAGTTTTGGTGGTGGTGATGGCATTGTAACTTCTTCAAATATTGGCGCTAATTATGCTGATGTCATCAGTAAAGGGGTTGATATTTCTGCAGATTATTTTAACAGCAATAGCAACTCAGAAAACGAAACAGTTACCAATCGCGAAACTATTTTGCCAGACGACCGGTTTTTTTCGAACTCAAGAAGCAGCGACCTAACCGATAACCAAAACCATTCGGTGAATGCGCGATTAGATATCAAAATTGATTCTACCTTATTATTGAATATTCGGCCCGCTTTTTCTTACGGACAATCGCAAGCCAGCAGTCTGTCTTCTGCCGAATCCTTCAATAGCAATAATGAGTTGATCAATACGTCTTCAGCAGAAAATTTTAGCGATAATCAACGCAGAAATTTCAGTAATCGGGTAGATTTAACCAAACGTTTGGGAAACAAGGGCAGCTCGCTGAGATTTGGTTTTAACACAGCGTTTAATACCGCCGATGATGAGATATTTCTTCAGTCTGAAGCCTTGTTTCAAGATGCCAATCAGGAAGATGTGATTAGAAATCAATTCACCCAAAGAGATGAGACCTTTAACGATTTAGGAGTAAATGTAACGTTTAGACAAGCCTTAATAGCTAAAAAGTTGTTTTTATCGTTGGCTTATGAATACACCAACAATAGGCGTGAAAATCAAAATTCAACCTTCGATTTTAATGAGATTTCCCAAGACTTTGATGTTTTTAATACCGATTTGAGTTCAGATTTCACCAATACCAACACCGTGAGTAAACCCAGTATTGGTTTGCAGTACAGGGTTGATAAATTTTCGGCTAATTTTAATATTGGTTACGTCAACAGAACTTTGGGCAACAGTGACCAGTTAAGACCCGACTTAAGCCTCAACCGAAGATTTGACGCCATAGAAATGAATTCGTATGTTAATTACAATCTTTCAGAATCTGCATATGTGTATGTAAATTATAGGCTGAGTAACAGACCGCCTTCAATTAATCAGTTACAGCCGTTTCAAAATGTGAATAATCCGTTGAACATCATTACCGGTAATCCGGAATTGAATCCCACCAACTCTCATGATGTGTCGTTTAGCTATACCAATTATGATTGGCAAAGTGGTTCAGGTTTTTACAGTTATTTAAATTTTAGTACCCAAACTGATGATGTAGTCACCAAATCTGTAATAGATGAAAATTTGGTAAGAACCACTACTTACGAAAATGTTAATGGTAATTACAATGTTTACGGCGATGTAAGCTGGGGTAAAAAAGCAACTTTAGATTCTTTGCGTACCATCAAATTTAATTTTGGCGCATTTACAACCTTTCGAAATGCAGTTAATTTCAACAATGAGGTGAAGTACAATTCCACTAATTTAACCGTGAGTCCGCGTGTGGGTTTCACCTTTAACTGGAAAGATTTGTTTGAATTAAGGCCTAATTACAGTTTAAACTTAACCGAAAATAAATTTGATTTAGAAGCCATAGATAATCAGAGTTTTGTGAGTCATACCTTGCGCTTAGCTACAGCCACTTTTTTACCCAAAAAATTTGAATGGCGTAACGACATTGCCTTTAATTACAATCCCAATGTAGCCGACGGTTTTCAACGTAGTGCTTGGTTTTGGAATAGTACCGTAGCTTATAGTTTTATGAAAGACAAGGCTATTTTAACTCTTAAAATATATGACTTGCTCAATCAGAATACCAATGCTAGAAGGGTTGCCAACGGCGATTTTATTCAAGATACCGAAAGCACTGTGCTACGCCAGTATTTTATGCTGAGCTTTAGCTGGAAGTTTAATACACTGGGTAAAAAGGGAGATACCAGTGGCGGCGATTTTATTTTTTACGATTAAACTAGCGATTTATTTAAACTTTTCGATAAGTATAATGGCCTTTTCGGCGAATCGCTTTCCTAAAACCATATAACCTTCGGCAGATAAATGCAAATCGTTTTCTATGGCTTTACCTTCGCGATCAAAACCATCGTTTAAATCGTCGGTGTTAACCCATTCAAAACGCGGATTTGAGTTAGCCAATTGTTCTTGAACTGCTCTGATTTTTGTCCAATGCAGATAACTATTATTATTCATATCAAAATCGTTCAAACGACCTATTACCACATTGATTTGTTTCGTGTTTAAATCATTACAAAGTTGGTTGTACAAGCCTGTAAAATTTGCCTCGTAAATATCACCCAGTGCTTCTCTTGCATCGCGTTCGCCTTGCATCCAAACAAAGGTTATACTGGCAAGCGTTTTATCTTTAATTGGGGTAGTTACTTTTTTTATTAGTCTATGATATAAATCGGGATTTTCGTTAGATTCATTCCCTACATACCAACGTCTAATTGGCTGACTGCCCATGGCATCTTTAACAATGATTATATGTTCGGTACCGAATGTTTCCTCTAAGATAGGTTGAAAAGATTCCTCAACATTCAGTCTTACCATATTAGACTGACCTGATAGTATAAACAGATGTTTACCTTGTGAGAAGAGCGATGAACCTGCGGTGATGCTCAACCAACAAGAAACAAAGATTATTTTGTACTTCATGAATTAGGATTTCGAAATTCTACCAACCACCCGAGGCACCGCCGCCGCCAAAGCTTCCACCACCGAAGCCGCCTCCAAAACCGCCACCGCCAAAGCTACCACCGCCAAAGCTACCCGAAGATCTGCTGCGATAGGTACCGCGACCCATATTGCTGAGTATAATGGCATCGAGCAAGCTTCCCGTTGAGCGATACTGACCGCCCGAACCGCCACCATTGTGTTTGGATTTTGAAATAGCTATAATAAGTATGATAAATATAAAAAGTAATACTACAAAAAAACCTACCGGAAACGGTGCTTCGTCTTGTTTTCGACTGCCTTTGTATTCGCCTTGCATCACCTCAAAAATAGCGTCGGTACCACGGTTAAGTCCGCCGTAATAATCGTCTATCTTAAAATAAGGAATGATGTCACGTTCTATAATGCGCCGGCTCATGGCATCGGTGAGTAAATGTTCAACACCTTTGCCGGTATTAATAGCAATGCGGCGGTCGTCTTTGGCTAATAAAATTAGTATACCGTTGTCTTCTTTGGCCTGACCAATGCCCCAGGAATGAGCCCATTGTGCGCCCAGATAGTTGATGTATTCACCTTCGGTGCTGGCAATAATGGCGATGACAATTTGTGTGGATGTTGTATCAGAATATTTAACAAGTTTGTCTTCGAGATACGATTTTTCGGTAGGACTCAACAATTCGTAGTAATCGTAAACGCTGGTTTGTTTTTCGGGTATTGGAGGAATTTTAAATTGCGCATTTACCAACTGAATAGAAGTTAACAACAATAACAAAAGTAATCTTTGTCTAATCAAGTTAAAGCTGACATTGTTTTTAAAATGGTACTGTTTTAACTTCATTAGTGCTAAGAACCTTTAGAAATATCGTTAGATAGTTCGTTGGTGTTGCCGTGTTCCCATGGGAAGTATTTAGACAGCATTTTACCGGCTTCTTCAATACCTTTTATGAGTCCGTCTTTGTAATTGCCATTTTTAAAATGCGCGAGCATGGCGTCTCGTGTAGAGTCCCAAAAGCCAATTGGTACCACATCGTTGATGCCTTTATCGCCATAAATCACAAACTGTCTTAAATCAACGGCTACGTAAATTAACACCCCGTTTTGCAGCCTGGTATTGTCCATTTTAAGTTCGTGAAACACTTCCAGCGCGTGCTCAAAGGGATCGTTATCGCACTTACTTTCAATATGCACCCTTATTTCACCTGAGGTTTGAGCTTCGGCATTTCTGATGGCTTCAACAATTTCGGTTTCCGCTTCGTGAGATAAAAAATCTTCTATATGAGACATGAAGTTTTTCTATTTAAAATCGAATTCTACATCGGGAGCAATTTCAGCTCCTGCTTCAGCTTTAAAGTAGTTCATATCTTCAAATCCAAAGGCACCTGCTAACAATGTATTAGGAAAGGTTTTAATGTGTTTATTATATGGTTCTACGGCTTCGTTAAAGCGGTCTCTGGCAATATTGATGCGGTTTTCGGTGCCTTCGAGCTGACTTTGTAATTCCAGGAAGTTCTGGTTGGCTTTTAAATCGGGATAGCGCTCTACAGTTACCAGTAATCTGGATAAAGCACTACTCAAACCACTTTGTGCCTGGTTAAAAGCCGCCAAATCTTCAGGAGTGATATTGGCAGGGTCGATAGTAGTTTTTGTAGCTTCAGATCTTGCTTTAATAACAGCCTCGAGGGTACTTTTTTCAAAATCGGCCGCACCTTGCACTGTTTTAACCAGGTTGCCAATTAAATCGTTTCGGCGTTGGTAACTGCTCTCCACATCGCCCCAGGTTTTGGTGGCCGTTTCTTTAAGTGTTACAGCGGTATTATTGAAGTTTTTAGCCCAAGTGTATAATCCTAATCCAATTACGCCAAGTACAATTACAGGAATTAACCATTTTTTCATGATGCTGTGTTTTTAAAGTTGATTTTTAATATTGATAAGTTGTTGTTTAATACCTTCTAATTTACCGATAATTTCAAAATTATTGAGTGTTTCTTTTTTTTCTTCTTTTAGGTGAATTTTAGCACCTTCTAAAGTAAATCCGCGTTCTTTTACCAGGTGGTAAATGAGTTTGAGGTTTTTAATATCCTCGGGAGTAAACTTTCGGTTGCCTTTGGCGTTTTTTTTAGGTTGAAGTACGTTAAATTCTTTTTCCCAAAATCTAAGTAAGGAGGCATTCACATTGAATGCCTTGGCTACTTCGCCAATGCTGTAATAGCGTTTTTCGGGTAATTCAATATGCATGATTAGTCTAATGATTGGTTTTCAAGTGAAGCTTGTTGTAGCAGTTCATTAAATTCTTCGGCGCTTAAATTGCCATAATAGAAGTTGATAGGATTAATACGTTCACCATCTTTAAATACTTCATAGTGTAAATGAGGTGCTTCAGATCTGCCAGTACTACCCACATATCCAATTAAATCACCGCGTTTTACGCGCTGGTTCGCCCTTACATTGTATTTGTACAAGTGGGCATAAAGCGATACATAACCATAGCCGTGGTCTATTCGAATATGTTTACCATAACCACTGGCATTATTATCGGCGCGCTCAACCACACCATCACCGGTGGCGTATACAGGGGTTCCTCTTGGTGCAGTGAAATCCATACCATAATGAAATTTTCTAACCTTTGTAAAAGGGTCTATTCTATAGCCAAAGCCCGAGGCCATTCTTGTTAAGTCTTCATTTTTTACCGGTTGAATAGCGGGAATGGCTGCTAAAAACTTTTCCTTATCTGTGGCCAGAACAGCAATTTCGTCTAAAGATTTGGATTGCACAACAATAGCTTTTTCCAGCACGTCCAATCTTTTGTTGGCTTCGATAATAAGGTTAGAGTTGTCGTAACCTTCATATTTTTTGTATCGGTTAATACCGCCAAATCCTGCGCGTCTTTGTTCAAGAGGAATAGGATTGGCTTCAAAATAATGTCGGTAAATGGCATTATCTCTGTCTTCAACATTTTCAAGCGCGGCATAAGCGGCATCCAGACGGTTGTTAAGCAATTTATACTGTAACTTCATATTGTCTAATTCCCGCGCTATTTCACGCTCACGAGGCGATTCGATAAACTGACTAGCGATAAACACAAACAAAAAGGCAAACAAAGCCGATGCCAGTAAAAATAAGCCGGCGTATGTTAAGGTTGTACCCTTTTTTCGCTCAATTTTCCTGTAGCTTAAGGTTTCGGGATCGTAGAAGTATTTTACCTTACTCATTTGCTAAATTATGCTATTTTTGCACTGTTTAAAAGTGCTTTAATTACACCCTTAAAACAAAAGTAACGAACAAATATAAAGATTGTTTCGCATTAAATTTAATTTAACAACACAAAGCAGTTAATTACCTCCATGAAATCGCAGGAAGTACGTCGTAAATTTTTAGAGTTTTTTCAGGATAAATCCCATTTAATCGTACCGTCGGCGCCAATGGTGGTAAAAGACGATCCAACGTTGATGTTCGTCAACTCCGGCATGGCACCGTTTAAAGAATATTTCTTGGGAAATGCCACACCTAAGAGTAACAGAATTGCCGACACACAAAAATGTTTGCGCGTTAGCGGTAAGCACAACGATTTGGAAGAAGTTGGTTACGATACCTACCACCACACTTTATTTGAAATGCTTGGTAACTGGAGTTTTGGGGATCCGGCGCATCCTGAAAGCGGTTATTTTAAAAAAGAAGCCATTGCCTGGGCGTGGGAGTTACTTACCGAAGTCTTTAAAATCGATAAAGATATTTTATACGTCACCATTTTTGAAGGAGACGAAGCCGATAACATCCCAATGGATACAGAGGCTTACGATATTTGGAAACAGTACATTTCTGAAGACCGTATTTTAAAAGGCAATAAAAAGGACAATTTCTGGGAAATGGGCGATCAGGGTCCGTGCGGGCCTTGTAGCGAAATACATGTAGATATTAGAAATGCTGAAGAAAAATTAAAGATTGACGGAAAGACGCTCGTTAATCAAGACCATCCGCAAGTAGTTGAAATTTGGAATTTGGTGTTTATGCAATACAACCGCAAGGCCAACGGAAGTTTAGAGATGCTACCCGCCAAACACATTGATACCGGAATGGGATTTGAGCGCTTGTGCATGGTGCTTCAAAACAAACAATCTAATTACGATACAGATGTTTTTACGCCCATTATTAAAGAAATAGCTACCATTACAGACGTAACCTATGGCAATGATACCAAAATTGATGTCGCTATCAGAGTCATTGCAGACCATGTAAGAGCCGTTGCTTTTTCTATTGCAGATGGGCAATTACCAAGCAACACAGGCGCAGGATATGTGATTAGACGAATTTTAAGACGTGCCATTAGATACGGATTCACATTTTTGAACCAGAAAGAAGCGTTTATTTACAAATTGGTTACAGTACTCACCAATACCATGGGTGAAGCGTTTCCTGAGTTAAAAACACAGCAAACGCTTATTAAAAATGTGATAAAGGAAGAAGAACAATCCTTCTTAAGAACATTAGATCAAGGTTTGGTGTTGCTCAACCGAATGATACAAGATACCAAAGGCGAGGTGTTATCAGGAGAAAAAGTTTTTGAACTCTACGATACCTTTGGATTTCCAAAAGATTTAACCGCTTTAATTGCTAAGGAAGAAGGCAAGCAAATAGACGAAGTTGGTTTTGAGGCTGAAATGAAGAAGCAAAAAGACCGCTCCAGAGCCGCCGGTGAAATGACCACCGATGATTGGACGATATTGGCTAACGATGCCTTTGAAGAATTTGTTGGTTACGATCAGCTAACAGCTCCCGTTAAAATTACGCGCTACCGAAAAGTGGTGTCTAAAAAAGAAGGTACTTTGTACCAGCTGGTATTTAATTTAACACCGTTTTATCCCGAAGGTGGCGGACAAGTAGGCGATAAGGGTTATATAGAATCTACCAATGGTGATGTAACTTATATTATTGATACTAAGAAGGAAAACAACGTTATTATTCACTTCACCAAAGAATTGCCAAAGCATTTAAACGATGCGTTTACGGCGGTGGTTGACGAGACTTTTCGTTACAGAACCGCTTGTAATCACACAGGTACCCATTTACTGCACCAGGCTTTGAGAACAGTATTAGGTGAGCATGTTGAACAAAAAGGAAGTGCTGTTAATGCCAGACAACTGCGTTTTGATTTTTCTCATTTTGCCAAAATGAGCAGTGAAGAAATTGAACAAGTCGAAAACTTTGTCAATGCCAGAATTGAAGCAAAAATTGCCTTAGAAGAACATCGCAACATTCCCATTCAACAAGCTTTAGAAAATGGTGCCATTGCCTTATTTGGTGAAAAGTATGGCGATACAGTTAGAACCATCAAATTTGGAAAATCTATAGAACTTTGTGGTGGCACTCATGTGCAAAATACGGCCGATTTATGGCATTTTAAAATTATATCCGAAGGTGCCGTTGCAGCCGGTGTTAGACGTATAGAAGCCATTACCAATTTTGCTGTAAAACAGTTTTATTTAGATGCACAACATACATTTACTGAAGTAAAAAGTTTGCTCAATAACGCCCAGGAGCCTGTTAAAGCCGTTCAGGCATTACAGGACGAAAATGCACAGCTTAAAAAACAGATTGAGCAGTTAATGAAGGAAAAGGCCAAAGGCCTTGAAGGCGAATTAAAAAACGAACTTACCACCATTAATGGGGTGCAGTTTTTGGCCAAACAAATCGATGCTGATGCTGCTACTATCAAAGACTTATCCTTTAGCCTTGGCAGCAATATGAACAACCTGTTTTTATTATTAGCCGCCAGTAATGAAGGCAAGGCTTTATTGAGTTGCTACATTTCAAAAGAATTGGTAGCCAACCGTAACCTGAATGCAGGCCAGGTGGTTAGAGAACTTGGTAAATATATTGAAGGTGGTGGCGGTGGACAAGCATTTTTTGCAACTGCCGGCGGCAAAAACCCTGACGGTATTGCTAAGGCTTTGGTGGCTGCAGCAAGTTATGTTTAGCATTTAGCGGGCGGATTTTGTGCCGCGAGTTATGCGGTGTTTACTTACATATTTTTTTTGAGACACAGATTACACGGATTATCACAGATGTATAGATTCTAATAAGATGGAATGGAATCCGTGTAAATCAGTGAAATCCGTGTCAAATTTTCTCCGTGAATCTCGGTGGTTCTCGGCGAATCTTTGTGAAATAATTAAAATAGAATTGTACCGTGGAGTTTCACAGAGGTTTCACAGAGGTTTCGCAGAGTTTCACAGAGTTTTAATTACATATTTTTTTAGACACAGATTGCACGGATTATCACAGATGTATAAATTCTAATCAGGTAGCGTAGAATCCTTGTAAATCAGTGAAATCCGTGTCAAATTTTCTCCGTGAATCTCGGTGGTTCTCGGCGAATCTTTGTGAAATAATTAAAATAGAATTGTACCGTGGAGTTTCACAGAGGTTTCACAGAGGTTTCGCAGAGTTTCACAGAGTTTTAATTACATATTTTTTTAGACACAGATTGCACGGATTATCACAGATGTATAAATTCTAATCAGGTAGCGTAGAATCCTTGTAAATCAGTGAAATCCGTGTCAAATTTTCTCAGTGAATCTCGGTGGTTCTCAGTGAATCTTTGTGAAATGATCAAACCTTGAATTGTACCGCGGAGTTTCACAGAGGTTTCGAAGAGTTTTACAGAGTTTTAATTACATATTTTTTTTGAGACACAGATTACACGGATTATCACAGATGTATAGATTCTAATCAGGTAGAATGGAATCCGTGTAAATCAGTGAAATCCGTGTCAAATTTTCTCAGTGAATCTCGGTGGTTCTCAGTGAATCTTTGTGAAATGATCAAACCTTGAATTGTACCGCGGAGTTTCACAGAGGTTTCGAAGAGTTTTACAGAGTTTTAATTACATATTTTTTTTGAGACACAGATTACACGGATTATCACAGATGTATAGATTCTAATCAGGTAGAATGGAATCCGTGTAAATCAGTGAAATCCGTGTCAAATTTTCTCAGTGAATCTCGGTGGTTCTCGGCGAATCTTTGTGAAATAATATCATTTAAGGCTCTTTATTTCTTTCTAAGCTCAAACAAATCCAATCTTCGGTCTTTTAGATTTCTCACACTGCCAAATTGGTTGAGTTCTCGCAGTAAATCTAAATCAACGTCGGCTATTAATATCATTTCTGTGTTTTGGGTGGCCTCGGCTTTCACACCGTTTGAGGGGAATGCGAAATCGCAAGGTGTAAACACCATAGACTGCGCAAACTGAATATCCATATTATCCACATAAGGTAAATTACCAACGCTACCGGCAATGGCTACATAACATTCGTTTTCTATGGCTCGCGCCTGGGCGCAATGGCGCACACGAGAGAATCCGTTTTGGGTATCGGTTAAAAATGGGACAAATAATATATCCATCCCTTCATCGGCCAGTAATCGGCTTAGCTCAGGAAATTCAGAATCGTAACAGATGAGAATGCCTATTTTGCCGCAATCGGTATCATAGGCTTTAAGTTCCGAACCGCCTGTCATACCCCAGACTTTGGCTTCGTCGGGTGTTACATGCAATTTTTCGTAGCGTTCCATGCTGCCGTCTCTTCTGCATAAATAGCCCACATTGTAAAGGCGGTCGTCTACCATTTCAGGCATGCTGCCGGTAATGATATTGATATTGTAAGATATGGCCAGCTTTGAAAAACGCTGCACAATTTCTTCGGTGTGTTTGGCCAACTCTCTAATAGCTGCGGCTTCACCCAGGTGATTGTTATCGGCCATGAGCGGTGCGTTGAAAAACTCTGGAAAGAGTGCAAAATCGCTTCGGTATCCCGAAACAGCATCGACAAAGAATTCAGCCTGTTGCATTAAATCGTCTAAATTTTTATACAATCGCATTTGCCATTGAATCAATCCCAGACGCACAATTTTTTTAACGGTAGCGGCTTTTCGGTCGGGTTTTTCGTAGTAAATATTGTCCCATTCCAGCAAAACGGCATATTCCTGAGACGATTTATCGCCTTCCAGATAACCTCTTAAAATTCGGGTAGGGTGGAAGTCGTTGGATATTTGAAAATTCAATACCGGATCGTGAATTTCCTTTTGTTTTAC
Organism: Paucihalobacter ruber; assembly: GCF_006494535.1. GTDB lineage: Bacteria > Bacteroidota > Bacteroidia > Flavobacteriales > Flavobacteriaceae > Paucihalobacter > Paucihalobacter ruber. The sequence goes on along the minus strand of NZ_VHIQ01000001.1, from coordinate 130,583 downwards.
TTTTTCTATGTATTCTTTCGGACTTAAAGTTTCTGAGAATTTGTGGTAATTGGGAATGCGACCACCAAAGGCAACGCCCCGTAAGTTGAGTCGTTCGCACAGTTCTTTGCGGTAGTCGTACAATCTGCGCCCCAATCGCAATCCGCGATATTCAGGTCTGATAAACACGTCAATACCGTACATCACATCGCCGTGATTGGTATGGGTGCTGAAGGTAAAATTACCTGTAATGTCTTTATAAGTATGATGGTCGTCAAACTGATTGTAATCTACAATAATTGATAATGCACAACCGGCGATTTTATCGTTTACCTTAATGACAACCTGACCTTCGGGAAAGTCGGTGATTAATTTTTCAATTTGATGTTCTCTCCAATAGGCGCCAGGCATATTGGGGTAAGCGGCAATCATGGCTTCTTTAAATTCGGGATAGTCTTCGAGTTTTAAATATTTTAATTCAATGTTTTCTATTTGTTGCATATGTGGTGTTTGGATAAATATTATAAGGTAAACGATTTAATCAATATATGGCGAGCTTTGCCATGATTTTTTAACTACTTTTTTGAAATTAGCATTTTATCAATTCAAGATCTGAACAGTAGTATTTGTTAAATCATGCGGTTTGCAGTAAATTAATTCCTGATAATTCTTGTCCTATTTGGTGGATCCCTTTTAATATTTTTTCGGTTTGTTTAGCCGATGGTTTTTTTGTTCCTGAAATATATTGCGACAGTAAGGTTGCGTTCATGCCAATTTTTTCAGCTAAAAATTTCGCATTTAAAACCTTATAATACTTGAAAAATTGTTTGAAATCAATTTCAAATTTAATGTCTTGTGGTTTTATTTGAGTGCTTGTCTCGTCAAAATAAAAATTAATAGCTTCATAAGCATTATTGATTAATTCGGGAATAGATTGCCCGGTTGTAAATATTGGATAGTCTTTAGAATACGCTGAAAAACCTGTTTCTGTTTTTTCAACTAACATTGTAATTTTTTCCTTTGCCATTTCTTTATTTTTTAATTTGGGCATCTTTTAGAATTTTCTTTTCAAGTCCCTTGCCAATTTCTTGACTTCCGTGATTAGGAAATACAATCATTCCTTTTTTTGTTGAATGAATCATTTTTATATGTGAGCCTTTTTGCGATATAGGATACCAACCGTCCTTAGTTAGTATTCGGTAGAGTTCTGAGCATTTCATTTAGATAAGTCAAAAATCAAACCATAAAGGTAAATAATAATTTACTTTATAGCAAATAAATAATCAACGAAATTCATTTTTCTTATCTGTACTGCTCAATTTAATAACTACCAATCTTAAAAGCAACAAAAACGGAAATCCATGAAACAAAACATCAAAGCAATCGATAAGTTGCATGCCATTAGCGCCACCGGCTATCCATTTAATTTTACCCCATAAATGAGGTTCGGGTGTAAAGGGTGCTAGGCCTAAAAACAGGCATAGCACCAGGATTAACTTCCAATCGTTGATTATTTGCTTCATTTGGAAGGCTAAATTACTATTAAAAATTTTGAATTTCTTAAATGGTAAGAAAATTAGCACCATTCAATTAGATATAAATATAACCTTCAACTTTGAACTATTGAACAGATCAAAAGTTTAAAGAATGCTTTAGTTGAATTAACGATTAAATTTGAACGCATTGATGATTTCAAATTTACCGAAATATGAGGCTCACAAACTTAATTATTTCGCTTAGATTCTGAGAAGAAAAATTTGTTAAACGCCAAAATAAAAGTAGGAATATTTTGTTTTACAATGCCTTGAAGTATATTTTCGGTGATTACGGCTCCCACAAATCCTTTTGTACTATTGTATTTTCCGAAGAGCTTATTGCTGAGAAGTGTAAAGCCAAGTTGCAATCCGCTTGATGTTAAATCGGTTCTTACATCTTGATCTGTAACAAATTCGTGAAGTGAATTTTTTGCAATAGAAAACGGATTTAGTGAATCAACCAAATTACCAAAAGATTGTTTTACGTTGTCTTCTTTTTCGTCCTTATCAATTTTAAGTTGTTCTATGTTTTTAAGGATTAATTGGTGTTGTGAGAGCTTATCAATATTCATCTTATTGGTTATTTGTGATTTTAAAAATAATCCTGTTAATGATGGGGTTACGTATGAGTTGTTTGTTAATTAGAAGTAATAGAACAAGAATTATCATGTAAACGCCGGATACACTCAAAAAGCCAAATAGATAACTATCAAATAAAATAGACAAATAAATACCAAGACTTATGCTCAAAAAAAGTAAACAAAAGATTACTACAATAGTGGTAATGACATGTTGAATGATACTAGCACTTAATACTGCAATTTTTTCTGTGATTTGAGATTGCAGTAAACTTTTTGAAGTTTGTAAATACGCTTTTAAATCTTCGGTTAGGGCTTCTATTTTTGTGGTATCTGTCATGAGGTTGTATCTTGTTTTAAAGAATAAGCCGAAAAGTATTTAGCTTCCCGGCTTATTGCCAATTAATAGATTAGGTTAAGTCACTCGATAGAGTGTTTAAAAGAACACTTACATTTTTTGCTTATTTGTGTTTGTTATGGCTTTAGCTTGGCCATCGGCGTACGAAGTGGCTTTCTCAGCTTGATGAACAAGCTCGTCGTAGCCACTACTTACTCTGTGCTTTACGTCGTTGGCAAGATCCTTGGCGCTATTTGCAAGGTCTTTAGCTCCATTTGCAATGTTGTGTCTTGTTTTGCTTCCTTTATGAGGTGCAAATAAAACGCCAATAGCTGCACCAACTAAAGTGCCTATCATTAACGCGCCAACTATCTTACCGGTACTGTTTGAATTTTCCATTTGATTTGTTTTAAGTAGATTTTTAATATTATTTAATTAAGTTTTAAAGAGGTCTTCGGCCTTGAATAAGTCTAAAAATTATGGCTATAACGGCTATAACTAAAAGAATATGAATGATGTTTCCCACGTTGAAAGAAAAAAACCCTACAGCCCATACTATGAGTAAGATGACTGCGATTGTGTATAATAAATTTCCCATTTTGATAAGTTTTAATGATTATTTTTTTGTTTTTAGTTTTGGTTTTTAGTTAAAGAAGAGTTGCATTCACAAGGGATACAACCCTTCTTATCAAACCACCAACTAACTAATTATATGTAATTCTGAAGGCAATATTTTTGATCCGATTTTTTATAAGGCCTTCGATAGATCCAAAATCTTTATCGTATTTTTTGTCGATGCATTATCTTGATTTCTGATAATTTCATCTAACTTTTTTACGATTTTTCCAACTTTAGCATATTGGTCGCTTTTTTTATTTTTCACTTTGATGTTTGATTAATTTATTCTTTAGGTTGTTAAAAATAAGTCTAACAGTTACTGTTTATTAGTGGCTTATTTGTATTACAAAGGTGAAGATATTTAAAGAATAATGTGTTACACAAAACAGGTAATAGATTGTAAAAATCACAGATTTTCAAGGTTTTGTCTTCTTTTTTTCTTTAAAGTTTTAAAATACGTAGGTGTGAGTCCGGTGACTTTTTTAAACTGATTTGATAAATGGGCAACACTGCTGTAGTTAAGCTTGTACGAGATCTCTGTAAGGTTCAATTCGTCGTACAGTAATAATTCTTTTACCCTCTCAATTTTGTGAAAAATAATATATTGCTGTATGGTAATGCCTTTCACGTCAGAAAAGCAATTGGAAAGATAAGTGTAGTCAAGGTTAAGTTTTTCACTGATGTAATCGGAATAATTTACCTTAGGCAATTCATCAGTGTAATGAATCATTTCAACAATAACGTTTTTTATTTTTTCTATAAGAATTTGTTTTTTATCATCCAGTAATTGCAGTCCGCATCCGGCAAGACTTGATTTAAGTATTTCGCGCTGTCTTCGGGTGATTTTTGAAAGTAGATCAACAGTTCCAAGCTCAACACTGGCATACGGAATCCCTAATTTTTTAAGCTCTTCCTTGACTACCATTTTACAACGAAGACTTACCATGTATTTAATGTAAAGTCTCATAGTTTATGTGGATTGATTAATTATAATTTATTCTAAACAGCATTATGAAAATACCATTTATTGATCAATCTTCATAACCGCTTTTAATTACCGTAGAAATCATTTTAAATTGTTCTTTAGCCGAAAAATGATGTTGGGTATGGGCGGGTATGATGATGCCTTCTCCCTTAATAAGGTTAAAGTTTTTTTTGTTCATGTTAAGTGATGCGGCGCCATCAATAATTTGAATATAAGTATCAAATGGTAATAACTTTTCTTCCAGTTCTTCACCGGCATCAAAAGATGTAGCGGTAATGTTACCCGTTATTTTTTTTATGATGGTTTTACTCACTACGGCGTTTGGCAGATATTCAATGATCTCAATGATGATATGCGATGTCGCCTTTTCTAATTCAATATTTGTTTTTAACGCTTTCATTTGCTTAAAATGGTATAAGTACAATTTGTAAAATCTACATCCTTTAATTGTAGTGTGGTAACAGGTAAAACAGTGTTAGCTTCGTCTTTATTTCGATTTCAATAAATGAGAAATTACAACTTTTTTTAATTATTTTACTATGTCAATGTAATGTAAAGATGAGAAAAATATTTGATTTAAAGTTGATAATTATCAAATACTTAATTGATATAGGTGATTTAAACGTCAAGAAAAAAAAGCAACTTCATTAAATGAAATTGCTTTTAACTTTTCTAATTTAATGGATTTTTGTTTTTCAGTTTGCTGAAAATAAATCTCTAAAAGAATCTCCAACACTCTTTAAATCTTTATTAAAATTTGTTTTAAAACTTTGCCAATCGCTGGTATTTAAATTGTAATTGTTTAATCGATTTCTAAGTTCGGTATTTTGCTCTTTCAAATCAGTAATACGTCTTTTTCTGGCTTCGTCCAGAGTTTTGCCCGGTTCGTCAATTTTAGCTTGTAATTTTTCAATATTTTCGTCGTTTTCTTCAATTTCAGCTAAAGCATAAGTTTTAAATGCTTTATACTCGGCATTTAATTTTTGTTGCTCTTCATTAAGTTGAGCTGTGGTGCTTTCAGTAATGTTGTTAGTATCATCTACTTTTTTATCATTTGATTTACAATTAAGTAGAAATAAGGTTAACATTAAAAAACTTGTTGTGTAATAAAGTGAGCGTTTCATTGTTTTTGTCTTTAAATTGTTTATGTTGTCGTCTCATTAATTTAATTAATTAGAATAAAAAGTATAGGGTTTGAGAGCCCTATACTTTTTTAATTCAACAAATGTCCTATAAACTTTAAGTGTTATATAGCCCCCTACTACATTTGAGAAATTGCAATCCTAATAACTAATTAACAGTAATTAATAACTAAATGCGATTAATAACTACTGCAAAGTTAAGGCAGCAATGCATGTCTCATGTTACACAAGAGTTGATAAAGATTACATATATCACATTAATTTCAAATAATTAAATGATTATTGCAAGGTTATCACTTTGAAATTAAGTAGTTTGAAATATTTTACAGAGAAAAGTGTCTTTCAAATACCTTTTTTTAAGCCTTAAATTGTTTTGTGAAAAGTTCTATTGAGTTCACTCCATTAAACGTAAGATTTTTAATAAATGCACTGCCAATAATGGCGCCTTTTGCGTATTGCGTGGCTTGAGTAAAGGTTTCTTTGTCTTTGATACCGAAACCAACTATTTGCGGATTCTTAAGTTGCATGTTGTGAATGCGTTTAAAATAGGCTTCTTGTTCGTTACCAAAGCCTGATTGGCTCCCGGTAACGCTAGCGCTACTCACCATGTAGATAAATCCGTTCGATATACCATCGATAAATTTAACGCGCTCTTCCGAAGTTTGCGGGGTAATCAGGAAAATATTGATAAGGCCGTATTTTTCGAAAATATGACGGTAGTGTTCGTTGTAAACATCGGCCGGCAAATCGGGGATAATTAAACCGTCTATGCCCACTTCCTGACACTTTTTACAAAAGTCTTCTACCCCAAATTGCAATATTGGATTAAAATACCCCATAATGATTAGTGGAATTTTCACGATTTCTCTGATATTGGTCAACTGATCAAACAACAAGTTACTGCTCATGCCGTTTTTCAAAGCTGCCGTTGAACTGTCCTGAATGGTCGGTCCGTCTGCCAAAGGATCGCTAAAAGGCAAGCCAATTTCAATCATATCAACACCGTTGTCTTCCAGAGATTTAATAATGGTGACTGTATCGTTTAATTCCGGATAACCTGCTGTGAAGTAAATAGACAGCAGTTTTTGAGGTTCCTGTAGTTTTTGTATAATTCTGTTCATTACTTCTTAAATAATTAAAGCTTAAAATATTTAATATAGGTATCTAAATCTTTGTCGCCACGGCCAGAAAGATTAATCACTATAACATCGTTTGGTTTGAATTTTTTGTAATTGAACACTGCCAGCGCATGCGAGGTTTCTATCGCCGGAATGATGCCTTCCAACTGACTTAATTCCAATCCGGAGGTCATGGCATCGTCATCGGTTATAGCTATAAATTCGGCCCTGCCGGTTTTAAATAAATGGGCATGCATAGGGCCAACACCGGGATAATCTAAACCGGCCGAAATAGAATATGGTTCAGTTATTTGGCCGTCGTGGGTTTGCATCAACAGGGTTTTACTTCCGTGAATAATGCCTTCTTTGCCCAAGATCGAGGTTGCGGCACTTTCGCCGGTATCAACGCCTTTGCCCGCGGCTTCAACAGCAATGAGCTTCACGTCTTTTTCATCTAAATAATGATAAAAAGCGCCTGCGGCATTGCTACCACCACCAACACAAGCCATTACATAGTCTGGGTTGCTACGACCTTCTTTTTCTCGTAACTGCCATTTAATTTCTTCTGAAACTACCGCCTGAAACCGCGCTACCATATCGGGATACGGGTGTGGACCAACCACCGAACCAACAATATAATGGGTATCAACAGGATTGTTAATCCAGTCGCGCATGGCTTCGTTGGTGGCGTCTTTTAAGGTTTTACTGCCCGACGTTGCCGGTACTACTTTGGCGCCTAACATTTTCATTCGGGCTACGTTGGGTGCTTGTCGCGCAATATCTACTTCACCCATATACACCACGCATTCAATGCCCATCAAGGCACAAACGGTGGCAGTAGCAACGCCGTGTTGTCCGGCACCGGTTTCAGCAATAATACGGGTTTTACCCAAACGTTGCGCCAATAGTATTTGGCCAATAGTGTTGTTTACTTTGTGTGCACCGGTATGGTTTAAATCTTCGCGTTTTAAATAAATCTTCGTGTTGAATTTTTCGCTAAGCCGCTTGGCGTAATACAAAGGCGTTGGTCTGCCTACGTAATCTTTTAACAAAGCGTGAAATTCTTCTTGAAACGAAGGTTCAGCGGTGATTTTTAAATAATTTTGGCGTAGCTCTTCAATGTTGGGGTAGAGCATTTCGGGGATGTAGGCACCGCCAAATTCGCCGTAATAACCTTTTTCATTAACGTTGTAACTCATAGCGTGTTTTTTAATTGTTGTAATTTTTCTTTGTCTTTTAGTCCTGGTTCGATTTCAAATTTACTATTCACATCAATGGCGTAACAATATTTTGAAATGGCCTTATTTTTAAATTTTTCTAAAGCTTCAATATTTTCTAATCCAATCCCGCCACTTAAAAAGTAAGGTTTGGTAAAAGTGTAATGTTCTAATAGTTGCCAGTTAAAAGTTTCCCCGTTTCCACCGGGTAGCTTTCCTTTGGTGTCAAATAAAAAGTAATCGCAATGATCTTGAAATGGCATTAATTGATCAAAATTAAAGGTGTTACCAACTGAAAATACTTTAATTATCTCGATAGTTTTTAATGGGAATGTTCTTTTAAGCTGATGCCGTAGGGCTTTGCAAAACATAGGCGTTTCATCGCCGTGCAATTGAACGGCATCTAATCTATAATAGTTTATTTTTTGAATAATCTCAGTATCTGAAGCTTTTACAAAAACCCCCACTTTTTTAATGCTTGATGGTAATTGTGGTATGGTCCCTGTGAAATAACGCGACGATTTTTCGTAGAAAATAAAGCCCATATAATCTGGTGCAACAGATGCTACCTCAATCATATTTTCGGGATATTTCATGCCGCAGATTTTTAACTTCATGACTTGAGATTTTTGATAAAGGTTGCAGCACTTTCGCCGGCATCGTTGGTTTTCATAAAGTTTTCTCCTATTAAAAAACCCTGATAGCCGTAAGTTTTTAATTCCTTGATGGCTTCAATATTACTAATGCCGCTTTCTGAAATTTTCACAAAGTCGTCGGGTATTTCGGTGCTTAATTCTTTGCTGGTGTTTAAACTGACTTCAAAAGTTTTAAGATTTCGGTTGTTAACACCAATCAAATCAAGACTTGGCATGATGGATTTATGTAGTTCGTCTAAATTATGAACTTCCAGCAATACCTCTAAATCTAGGCTTTTGGCAAATTTGGAAAGATTAGTAATGTCATCCTTCGATAAAACAGCTGCAATCAGTAATATAATGTTGGCACCGTAGGCTTTGGCCTCTAAAATTTGATAAGGGTCAATAACAAAATCTTTTCTCAATAACGGCAATTGGCAATTGGCGCGTGCCAATAGTAAATCGTCAAGGCTACCACCAAAGTATTTCCCGTCGGTTAAAACGCTCATGGCACAAACGCCTGCTTGCTCATAGCCTTGCGCAACATCGTAAACGTTTAAGGCATTGTTAATGGTGTCTTTTGATGGCGAACGCCTTTTGTATTCGGCAATAATACCGGTGTCACTTTCTTTAATACGCTGAGTAACCGACAAGGTGTTTCTGCTAAACAATACAGAGGCTTCCAATTGTTTTACCGGAATCAGTTGCTTTTTAAGCGCCACTTCCTTGTGTTTGTCAAAGATGATTTTATCTAAAATGGTCATTTAATTCTTGCTTAATTGAATAAGTGTTTCTAAACTTTTTTTGGCTTTGCCTGAGATTAAACTTTCTTTGGCCAGTTCGAAGCCGTCCCGATGCGACATGCCTTTAACCGTGGCAATGGCCAAACCTGCATTGGCACAAACCACATTTTGTTGTGCTTCGGTGCCATGACCGCTTATAACATTTAAAAATATCTTAGCGGCACTTTCAATAGAATTGCCGCCGTGAATGCTATTTTGGTCAAGGTTGTCTAATCCTAGATCTTGGGGTGAAAGCATTTGTTCCTGGCGATTGGTGACGATTTTGGTGTTTCCGGTGAGCGAAATTTCGTCATAGCCGTCCAGCGCATGTACAATACTATAGTTAATGTTGGTGTTTTGATATAAATAGGCATAAAGCCTTAGCAATTCTAAATTAAATACACCAACCATTTGGTTGTTGGGAAAGGCCGGATTTACCATTGGACCCAACATGTTAAAAAAAGTTTTCACACCTAACTCACGTCTTATGGGTGCCACATTTTTCATGGCAGGATGAAATAGCGGTGCATGTAAAATACAAATACCGGCTTTTTCTATGCTTAATTTTAAAAAATCGGGATTGTTTGAAAATTTCACTCCCAGATATTCCATGACATTTGAAGAGCCACAAGCCGAAGACACCCCGTAATTACCGTGCTTAGCCACGTGAATTCCCGCGCCCGCCGTTACAAACGAAGCGAGTGTTGAAATATTAAACGTATCTTTTCCATCGCCACCTGTACCACACAAATCGATGGTGTTGTAATCTGATAAATCCACCGGAATACAAAGTTCCAGCAGTGCTTCTCTAAACCCCCTAAGTTCTTGAAGGGTAATGTTGCGCATCATATAAACCGTGAGAAAAGAGGCAATCTGACTCTGGTTATAAGCTCCTTTTGAAATATTGACCAAAACTTCTTTGGCCTCTTCGCTCGAAATGCTTTCGTGATTGATCAGTCTGTTAAGTATGGCTTTCATGCTTTATGTTCTATCCAGTTTTTTAATATTTGTTTGCCCTGTGGTGTTAAAACCGACTCCGGGTGGTATTGTACCCCTTTAATGTCAAATGTTTTATGGCGTAACGACATTACTTGTCCGTTGTCATCAAAGGAAGTAGCTTCCAGTACATCCGGTAAGTTAGCATCGACTACCCAAGAATGGTAACGACCCACTTCAATGGTTTTGTCCAAGTCTTTAAAAAGCGACTCATCATCAACAGTGATGTGCACTTTTGTGGCCACGCCGTGAAACACTTCGTCGAGATTGGTTAAACTGCCACCAAAAACTTCTCCAATGGCTTGCTGCCCGAGGCAAACACCCAAAATACTTTTGGTGGCGGCGTAGGTTTTAATAATGGGTTTTAGCAATCCTGCTTCATCAGGAATACCCGGACCGGGTGACAACAATATTTTATCGAAAGGTTTAACATCTTCCAGATTAAGCTGATCGTTACGCTTAACGGTAACGTGGCAACCTAAATCCTGCAGGTAATGCACCAAATTGTAGGTAAAGCTGTCGTAATTATCTATAACTAATACGTTCATATTAAATATCTTTTGCTAGTTCAATGGCTTTGGTTAAGGCGCCCAATTTGTTAAATACTTCCTGTAATTCGTCGTTTGGATTGGATTTGGCTACCAAACCGGCGCCGGCTTGCCAGTGCAATTGATGGTTTTTACTTAAAAAAGTTCTTATCATGATGGCGTGGTTGTAATTGCCGTTAAAATCCATAAAACCAATGGCACCGCCATAAAATTCCCTACTGGTGTTTTCATATCTTTCAATAAGCTGCATAGCCATGTGTTTGGGAGCACCGCTTAATGTTCCTGCCGGAAAAGTGTCGGCTACCACTTGCATGGTAGAACTTTCAGTGTGTTTTTTAGCAGTGACTTTACTTACCAGGTGAATCACATGTGAGAAATATTGCACTTCGCGATAGGTATTCACAGTTACTTGGCTGCCGTGTCTGCTCAAATCGTTTCGGGCCAGGTCCACCAACATCACGTGCTCGCTGTTTTCTTTTTTATCGGCGGTGAGTTTTTTAGCCAATTCGGCGTCTTGCTCGTCATTACCGGTGCGTTTAAAAGTACCGGCAATAGGGTGAATTTCGGCAAGACCTTCGTTTACAATTAGCTGTGCCTCTGGTGAGCTGCCAAATATTTTAAAATTGCCGTAGTCAAAGTAGAACAGATAGGGCGACGGATTGATACTTCGCAAGGCGCGGTAAACATTGAACTCGTCGCCTTTAAAATCTTGAGAAAATTTACGCGATAATACCAGTTGAAAGACATCGCCGCGATTACAGTGTTTTTTGGCTTTGTTTACCAGTTCTATGTACGCATCATCAGTGAGGTTAGAGCTTGGTTCACCATGCGTGCTGAACTCGTAACTTGGATAATTTTTTGATTGAATGAGCTGCAAAATATCCTCTAAATTGTGCTCTGTATCAAAACAATGCGCAAAGATATAAGCTTCGTTTTTAAAATGATTAATGGCTATGATGTTTTGGTAAACGGCGTAATAGATATCTGGTATGTCGAGATGATTTGGTTTTTTTGAAATATCAATATCTTCAAAATATTTAACCGCATCGTAAGCCGTGAAACCAAAAATACCATTGTTGATAAATTTAAAAGTAGCTTCGGAATGTACTTTGAAACGTTGTGTGAATTTGTGAATTTCAGTTACTACATCTACGTTTGTAGTATCGCCAATTTCAAAACTACCGTCGGGGAAGGACTGAAAGATTTTCTCATGTTTAACTTCTATGGAAGCAATGGGGTTAAAGCAAATGTACGAAAAGCTATTGTCGCTGGTATGATAATCGCTGCTCTCCAGTAAAATGCTGTTGGGGTATTGATCTCTAATTTTGAGATAAATACTTACCGGTGTAATGGTGTCTGCTAAGATATGTTTGTAATGAGTGTGTAAACTGAATGTATTCATTTGTTTTGTCAAAATTTGTTGAAAGCTTTCGTTTCTGCCATCATACGTTATTATATTTTCCTTTTTAACAGGAATTAAAAAAGGCTTGTCGTGATTTGACAAGCCTTATTATTTTGAATAATACAATGCAATGCGCCTCACGAACCGAAGTTTGTTGGGTACCACCACCAAGTATTATTAATTGTTGTTTTCATGTGTTTTATTCGCAGGTCAAATATAAAACGAATTTTAATTAAAACAAATCAAAAAAAAAGAAACCTGCCGATTGGCAGGATTTCTTTTGTGGTGCTATTAATCATTTGGGTATTTTAGAACATTAAAGTAACGTTCATATCAAATTCGTCGTAAATGGCTTTGTCTTTAAGGTCGTTAAAGAAGCTTGGTGAGCCATATCTTACGTCAAACTTAGATCTGTCAATTTTTAAAGTGGCATTGGCTTGATTGTTGGCCACGGTCATTTCAAAAGTTAACGGATTTGTTTTGTTTTTGATGGTTAAATCTCCTGTTACAACATATTTACCCGCACTACCTTTAACACCGGTTATTACGAATGAAGCAGTTGGGAAAGTTTCAACCCCAAAGAAATCGTCAGATTTTAGGTGACCTTCTAATTTTCCTTTAGAATCATCTGTTAAATCGGTCACTGTAATTGTAGTCATGTCTACTGTAAATTTACCACCATTTAATTTATCACCCTCAAACATTAGAGTTCCTGATGCTAAGTTAATGGTGCCTTCGTGATCACCGGTTACTTTATAACCTTTCCAGGTAATTTTACTGTCTTTTACGTTTACTTCTTTTACCAATAGGTTGGTGAAAGAGAAAAATGTTAGTGCCAATACGGCAACAAATGCGCTTTTAAGAATGTTCTTGTTCATAATTTTTAATTTACTGTTTATTTTAATTTATTGATTAAAGTGTTTAATATTTTTAGTTCTTCGGCGTTGAGTGCAGCCGTAATACTTTTTTCAGTTTCGTCAACAACAGGATCTAAGTTTTTTAAGAGCTTTAAACCCGTTTCGGTAATAAAAATTTCAACTTTTCGTCGGTTGTTTTCACAAACAAAACGCTCTACATAACCTTTTATAATAAGCTTATCAACCAATCGGGTGGTGTTACTCATTTTATTAATCATCCTGTCTTGTATATCCTGCAGATTCACAGGTTGACCTTTCTGACCTCTTAATATGCGCAACACGTTAAATTGTTCAATTGACAAATCGTACGGCTTTAAACTCAATAATAATTTGTCTTTTATAATAGAATTTAAATGAAACACATTCAAAACCGTTTTTCTCGAAAGCGGCATTGGCTGTTTTGTTTTCAATATATCTTCTAATTGTTGCATGTACAATATTTGTATATACAAATGTATGATGAATATCTGTTCAAACAAGATTTAACAACCTAATTTTTTGTTAAACTTTTAAACAAGTGCAAAGGAGGCTTTAATTTTATGGGTACAAATTATAATTGTAATGTTTGATTTAGTTGAGGATTTATTTAAGCGTACACTGTTCATAGGAATTTTATTATTGGCGGGTTTTTCTTGTAACGATAAAAAGGAAAACATGGCACAGGTTGCAGTTAACGCTCAAACTGAGGAATTAAAAATCGTTGACTTTGAAGGGTTAAAACCTTACTTAAATAAAACCGACGATAAAACTTACATCATTAATTTTTGGGCCACCTGGTGTGCGCCTTGTGTTAAAGAGTTGCCCTATTTTGAAGAGATTACCAAACAGTATCAAGGTAAAGAGGTTGAAGTTATCTTGGTAAGTCTTGATTTTCCGAGGCAGTTTGAAAGCAAGTTAAAACCCTTCATTGCTGACAAGAATTTACAATCTGAAGTTATTGCGCTGAACGATATGGATATGAATAGCTGGATTCCGCAAGTAGACGAAAGTTGGAGTGGTGCCATTCCTGCAACACTCATATACAGGCAAGGCAAACGACAATTTTTTGAAAAGTCGTTTTCCAAGCAAGAATTACAAACGCTGTTAAAACAATTTATAAACTAAAATTTTAAAATTATGAAAGTATTTAAAACATTACTTGGTGTTGTAGCCATTTTTGCAACACTGTCTTTTGCTAATTTAAACGATAACGAAGGTTATGATATTGGCGACATTGCCACCGATTTCTCTCTTGAAAATATTGACGGAAAAATGGTGTCCTTGTCCGATTACAAAAACGCCAAAGGCTTTATTGTTATTTTTACTTGTAATACCTGTCCGTATGCCGTTGCCTATGAAGACAGAATTATTGAGCTAGACAAAAAATTTGCTTCACTTGGCTATCCGGTAATTGCCATCATGCCCAACAATCCCGAAGTACAGCCAAAAGACAGCATGGAAGATATGAAAGCCAGAGCAAAGGCCAAAGGCTTTACCTTTCCTTATTTAATGGATGCCGGTCAAAAAATTTATCCGCAGTACGGTGCTACCAAAACACCTCACGTATACATATTGCAAAAAACCAATAAAGGCAATCAGGTAAAATATATTGGTGCTATAGACGACAATTATCAAGATGCATCCGCAGTACAGGTTAAATATGTTGAAAATGCCATTGATGCCTTGCTTAAAGGAAAAGAAGTGTCGGAAACCAAAACCAGAGCCATAGGTTGCACAATTAAAGTATAAGTAAAGCTTTCAATTTTTTATGAACCCGAATGTAACAACTCGGGTTTTTTTACGTCTAAAGTTATTAAAAAGTGTTAATTTTGTTCAACAATTTATTAAAATATGGCCGATTTAACTCAAAAAGAGTGGACAAATCAACTCAATCAAAGTAATAATGCTGTGGTTTTAGACGTTAGAACTTTAGACGAAGTTGCTGAAGGTGTGATTCCCAATGCCATTCATATAGACATATTTAAAGGTCAAGGTTTTATTGATGAGTTAGAACAACTGCCTAAGGATAAAACATATTTTGTGTATTGTCGATCGGGCAGAAGAAGTGCACAGGCTTGCGATGTGATGCAAAAGCTAGGATTCAAGGAAACTTATAATTTGTTGGGTGGTATTATGGAATGGCAAGGCGATATCGATTCAGTACAATAATTTAAAATGTATTTCAAAATAAAACATCTCACTATCTTATTTCTGACGTTCTCGCTGGCTTCCTGCATTAAAGAAGATAAAGGAGCGGTTCAACTGGTGTCGCCCGAAGAAATGTTAGAACTTCAAAATGATAAGTCAGTTCAGGTGGTAGATGTGAGAACCTCTACAGAGCATACACTTGAAGCCATTCCTAACTCACAGAATATCGATTTTAATTCGCCAACATTCGATGACGAAGTGAGCAGATTAGACAAAAACAGACCCGTTTTATTGTATTGTAAAACCGGACGCAGAAGCGCAGAATGTGCCAAAAAATTAGAAAACGCCGGATTTGTAAAAATTTACGAATTACAAGGCGGCATCTCCCGATGGAAATACGAAGGCTTTAGTGTAGAATCTAAATCCTAATCACCCTCATTTTTCAAGGTTATTCTCGAATTTACTTATTTTAGCAAATCTTTAATGCAAATTTAAATGCGTCATATTATTTTTGTTGCACTTTTCAACCACTCAAATCGTCATCAATGAAACCATTGTACGTTATAATTTTCACCTGGTTATCGGTGTTTTCGCTGTTTGCGCAAAATGACAAGGATAATAACTGGCTTTCAAACCAAAGTCAGCCACAGTTTGATAACATCCTCGAGCCTGTAAAATTTAAGGCCGAAGCCCAAAAGATATCCGATACCGAGTTTAAAATCATCTTAAATGCCACCATAGACGATACGTGGCATTTGTATTCCCAGCACATTGAAGAAGGTCCGTTACCTACCGATATTACTTTTGTAGACAGTGGTATAGATTACCAACTCATCGGAGAGACTTCAGAGCCTGATGTAGCGCCTTATTTTGATGAAGTATTTCAGGTTGATGTGAAGTATTTTAGTAACTCGGCCCAATTTGTCCAAACTATTCAATTAACAAATCCCGACTTAAAAAGCATCACGGTTGAAGTGTTTTTTATGACTTGTAATGACGAAAAATGTATTACAGGAGACGATGTTTTGATTGTTCCACTTTCCGATGATTTTGAAGCAGCCGCATTACCCGTTGCCGAAATTGACGAAAAAAGCAAAGCCATGTCTGAAGCCTTGGATTTAAAAATATCAGGGTGGGATCAATATCAGCCACAGGATGCAGAGGAGCAAAGTAATTGGATGATTTTTGTATTCGGATTTATCGGTGGATTAATTGCACTGCTCACACCTTGCGTATTTCCTATGATTCCGCTAACCGTGTCATTCTTCACCAAAAGCGCTTCCGATCCTAAAAAAGGACTGGTGAATTCAATTTTGTATGGTTTCTTTATCTTTCTCATTTATGTATTGCTGAGTTTGCCATTTCATTTATTGGACTCTGTAGATCCTGAGATTTTAAATAATATTTCCACCAATGCTACCTTAAATATTATATTCTTCATTATCTTTTTGGTGTTTGCTTTTTCGTTTTTTGGTTACTACGAGTTAACCTTACCGGCATCGTGGAGCAATGCCTTAGATAGTAAAGCCAATAAAGTTGGTGGCGCCATTGGTATTTTCTTTATGGCGTTAACCCTAGCCATTGTCTCGTTTTCATGTACCGGACCAATTTTAGGATCGTTATTAGGTAGTTCCCTTACCACCGATGGCGGTGCCATGCAACTATCTTTGGGAATGAGCGGTTTTGGTCTGGCTTTGGCCTTGCCATTTACCTTGTTTGCCATGTTCCCTAAATGGTTAAATTCTTTGCCAAAATCGGGCGGATGGCTCAATACCGTTAAAGTGGTTTTAGGCTTTATTGAGCTGGCATTGGCTTTAAAATTCTTATCAAATGCCGATTTAGTATTGAATCTTGGTTTCCTTAAAAGAGAATTGTTTATCGGTTTATGGCTATTAATTGCCATCGGTTTGGCCTTGTACCTCTTCGGAAAAATTAAATTTCCTCATGACGGTCCGTTGCAAAAACTAAGCAAAACGAGAATCGCTGTTGGTTTGTTAACTGTAGCATTTGCCATTTATTTAATTCCTGGTTTAACCAATTCCAAAGCTGCCAATTTATCGTTGTTAAGCGGATTTCCACCGCCGTTATTTTACAGCTATTATCAGCAGGAAAGTGATTGTCCGCTAGGTTTAGAATGCTATAAATCGGTTGATGAAGGTGTTGCAGCGGCCAAAGCTGCCAATAAGCCTATTATGATTGATTTTACGGGTTGGGCATGCGTTAATTGCCGAAAAATGGAAGAGCAGGTATGGAGTACGCCCGAGGTTTATAAAATGTTGAAAGAAGAATATATCATCATTTCTTTATATATAGACGACAAGCGTGATTTAGATGAAGGAGAACAGTTTAGTTATTTAAAACCTAACGGAAAGATAAAAGACATCAAAACCATTGGCGATAAATGGGCGACCTTACAGACCATTAACTTTAAGAATAATTCTCAGCCTTACTATGTCCTAGTAAATCCCGAAATGGAGTTGTTAAACGAAACCATTGCCTACACGCCAAATGCCGGAACTTACTTGGAATGGCTAAAATCTGGGCTTGCCAGTTTTAAAGGCAATTAAACTTGTTTGTAAACAGCTTCGAATGGTACTCTAAATCTGGGCCCATAAATACCTGCCTCGTCTCTAATTCCGCAGCCAATTACCATATTGATTTCGGCGCCGTATGGTAAGCCAAGTATTTTTTTAATCCGCAAGGTATCGCTGCCTTCCATCGGGCAGGTATCGTAACCAATGGCGGCCATACTAATCATAAAATTTTCGGCTGCCAATGCTGCGCTTTTATGGGCAACAATACGCATGTCGCTAAGTCGCGTTTGCCTGTAAATAGGTCTGAAGATACCAACAATTTGAAAGATGATATATTTTAAAAAGCCTAATATTCCGAAGATGTCAAAATAAATGGTTGGTATCACCTTGCCGTAATAATCTTTTGCCTGCTTTTTGCGTCGTTCCAGTTTTTCGGTTAGTTCAACCTTAGCGAAACTATTGTCTAAAAATTGCAAATTGGCCTTGGCACGTGATTTCCACAAGTCTTTTCTGGTAACCACCACCACCATTTGCCGGGCTGTTTTGGCCGCATTTTGATTAAAACAGGCTGCTGAAATTTTAGATAGCGTGTCAGGGTTGGTAATATGATAAAATTCCCATAGTTGTAAATTACTGCTGTTGGGAGCCAGTGCGGCGTTTTGTATACACTGTTTGACTTTTTCGCTATCGATGGCTTCACTTTTGTAAACTCTGGTAGACCTTCGGTAAGCGATGGCTTCAGAAACTGTTTTTTCCATATTAAGTTTAATAACTAATTAAAAATGAGGTGGTATAATTTTGAACCGGCCAAATATCCCAGAGCCAAAACCAAAGGATAGCCAATAAATAACCAGATATAATCTAAAATACCAATTTTGCTAAAAGCAGTCATTTGGTGTTCTGCTAAAAGATTGATAAAGTAGTACCACGATTTAATGCCAATTTTCACAACAATGGCATTGGCAATAATGGCTGTTACAAGAATTCCTAAACCTATAAAATACAACTTAATCATGCCGAAAAGATACTAAATAAAAGCACTCAAAAAAATACTAATGACATTTTGACATTTTAATAATATTGGCAGTACTTTTGAAACCTACAATTTCAGGTTTTAAACAATATAAAAATGGCCAAAACAAAAAAGAAAAAAGAAGAAACAGAAAAGATCTCAGATCAACAGCAAAATAACGATATGCCAAATGAAACCATTGATGTTGAAGCGCAGCTAAAGGAAGATTTAGCTAAAGAAAAAGACAAATTTCTCAGATTGTTCGCTGAGTTCGAAAATTATAAAAAGCGCACTACTAAAGAGCGTATAGACCTTTTTAAAACTGCCGGTCAGGAAGTGATAGTTTCATTACTTCCGGTGTTGGATGATTTTGACCGTGCATATGCCGAAATATCCAAAACTGAGGAAAAGGAGTTGTTGATAGGTGTGGAACTTATAAAAAACAAACTTAACAATACACTAAAAAACAAAGGTTTAGAGCAAATGGAGTTAAAACCGGGTGACGATTTTAACGCCGATATCCACGAAGCCATCACGCAGATACCGGCACCTTCCGAAGAATTAAAAGGTAAAATTGTTGATATATTAGAAAAAGGTTATAAACTGGGAGATAAAGTGATTCGTTTCCCAAAGGTCGTGATTGGGCAGTAATTAACCGTTACAACAAAATAAGATTTACATGAAAGAAGATTATTATAAAATATTAGGGATAGACAAAAGTGCTGATGCGGCCGAAATTAAAAAGGCCTACCGCAAAATGGCTTTAAAGTATCATCCCGATAAAAATCCGGACGATAAAGAAGCCGAAGCCATGTTTAAAAAAGCGGCCGAGGCCTACGAAATTTTGAGTAATCCCGATAAAAAAGCCAGATATGATCAGTATGGGCATGCGGCTTTTGACGGTGCCGGCGGCTTTGGCGGTGGCGGCATGAATATGGATGACATCTTCAGTCAGTTTGGCGATATATTTGGAGGCGCTTTTGGCGGTGGCGGTTTTTCAGGTTTTGGTGGCGGATTTAGCGGTGGCGGACAAAGACGTACCAAGGGCAGTAATTTAAGGATTCGAGTAAAGCTTAACTTAGATGAAATAGCCAATGGTGTTGAAAAGAAATTAAAGGTTAAACGCAAGGTCACTGCACCGGGTACGACTTATAAAACTTGTCCAACTTGCAACGGCTCGGGTCAGATTACACGCATTACCAATACCATTTTAGGCCGTATGCAAACGGCTTCGCCTTGTACTACTTGTGGTGGCTCGGGTCAAATTATAGATAGTAAATCTGCCGGTTCCGATGCGGATGGTTTAATTTTTAAAGAAGAAACAGTATCGGTTAAAATACCCGCTGGTGTGGTTGACGGTATGCAATTAAAAGTTACAGGAAAGGGTAACGATGCACCGGGTAGCAACGGTATTCCGGGCGATTTATTGGTGGTTATTCAGGAAGAATCGCACCCAACCCTAAAGCGCGAAGGCGATAATCTTCATTACGACCTATATGTGAGTCTGCCCGATGCCATTTTAGGTGCTACTAAAGACATTGATACGGTTACCGGCAAGGTGCGTATAAAAATTGAACCGGGCGTGCAATCGGGTAAAATATTAAGACTTAGAGGTAAAGGAATTAGCAGCATTAATAGCTATGGTAAGGGTGATTTATTGGTGCATGTCAACGTCTGGACACCAAAAACACTCAGCAAAAAGCAACGGGATTTCTTTGAGGAAATGCGTACAGATGAGCACTTTGAGCCAAAACCAGACCATAACGATAAATCCTTTTTTGAAAAAGTTAAAGATATGTTTTCTTAATTTCTAAAGATTAAACAAAAAGTATTATATTTGCAGAGTCACTAAACTAGTTTAGTGGTAATTTTTCTTTTTCATAGCAATTTTTTCCCATCCTTAAGTCAAATTAAGGGTGGGTTTTGTTTTTTTAATAAGATTTATTTCAGCCTAAATTAGATTTTGTTTAACTTTTACATGCTGGAAATTTTTATCGGATTATAATTTTAAACAATCTTAATTTCTCAAAAAAACATCATTAAAAAAGGTACTTATCATCGGGTTAAATGCGCGAGTATTAATATATTTACAAAAATTAAAAACCTCTGTTAATCAATTTTTATGAATGAACTACTGGTAGCTGAAAATGTTTCTAAAAACTTTGGAAAATTTACAGCGCTTAACAATGTGTCATTGTCGGTCCCTAAGGGAAGTATATTTGGATTACTAGGTCCTAATGGAGCCGGTAAAACAACCTTCATACGCATTATTAACCAAATTACCATGCCCGACAGTGGCGCGGTCTTTTTGGATGGTGCGCCGCTTAACCCGATACACATTAAAGATATAGGATATTTACCGGAGGAACGAGGACTTTACAAATCGATGAAGGTGGGCGAGCAGGTCATGTATTTGGCGCAACTCAAGGGTTTGTCTAAAGCTGAGGCTAAAGAACGACTCAAGTATTGGTTTGATAGGTTTGATATTTCGGAGTGGTGGAATAAAAAAATTGAAGAACTCAGTAAAGGTCAGGCGCAAAAAATACAGTTTGTGGTAACGGTCTTGCACCAACCCAAGTTATTGATTTTTGATGAGCCTTTTTCCGGTTTTGATCCCATAAATGCCAATTTAATTAAAGACGAAATTTTAAGATTGCGCGATGAAGGCGCTACCGTCATTTTTTCAACCCACCGGATGGAATCGGTTGAAGAGTTGTGCGACCACATTGCGCTTATTCACCAGTCTAACAAGATATTGGATGGTAAGCTTATCGATATTAAAAAGCAGTTTAAAACCAATACTTACGAGGTTGGACTTCAAACTACCGATTCTGATGCGCTTATTAAAAAGCTAGAAATGCACTTTGAGGTATTACCGGCAACCTTTAAAAATTTAAACGACGATGTTAAACTCAATATCAAGATAAAAGAACAAACCTCACCCAACGAATTGTTGAGTTATTTAACGCAACAGGCCGAAGTACATCACTTTGTTGAGGTAGTACCATCGGCCAATGACATATTTATTCAAACGGTAAAAAATCATTAATAATGAATCATTTATCACTTATTATCAAGCGGGAATATTTAACCAAGGTTAAAAACAAGTCGTTTATTGTTATGACCATTTTGAGTCCGTTAATTGTAGTGGCACTTTTTTCGGTTGTGGCATATTTGGCGCAGCTAAACAGCAATAAAGAGCGTACTATTAGTGTTTTAGATGAAACTGGTATGTTGGTCGAGGCATTTGAAAATACCAAAACTACAACCTATCAGATCATTGAAAATAGTTCCTTAGATACGGCATTAGAGTTGGTGAAGGCTAATAAAAATTACGGACTATTGCACATTCCGAAGGCCGATAACCCAAGTGATATTTCAAAAGGAGTCAAATTTTATTCTGAAGAATCACCTTCCTTAACGGTGATCAGTGCATTGGAAAATAAAATAGAAAAATTGCTAACCGACAAGCAGTTAATAGCGCAAGGGGTAGATATCGAAAAAATAAAGTCCTCCAGTATCTCGGTTGAAATTAATCAGGAGAGTTTTACCGGACAGAAGTCTTCTAAAATAGACAACCTATTAAAGTTGGCCTTTGGTGGTGCTGCCGGTTATTTGTTGTTTATGTTTATCATTATTTACGGCAACATGATCATGCGTAGTGTGATAGAAGAAAAAACCAGTCGTATTATAGAAGTGATTATTTCTTCGGTGAAGCCCATTCAACTGATGATGGGAAAAATTATAGGCACCTCACTGGCAGGCATCACACAATTTGTTATTTGGGTGGTATTGGGTGGTATCATATTAACGATTGTTAGTGCTATATTTGGTGTTAATATTACCCAAATGCAATCTGACCAGATGGCCATGGCGCAAGACGCTATGCAATCACCACAGGCCGAAAATATGGCTCAGAATGTGTTGATAGCCATTCAAAATTTACCTATAGCCAACCTGGTAGTGGCCTTTTTGTTTTTCTTTATCGGTGGCTATTTGCTCTACAGCTCGCTTTATGCCGCTATTGGTGCGGCAGTTGACAACGAAACCGACACCCAGCAATTTATGATGCCGGTTTTAATGCCTTTAATTCTGGCTGTTTATGTGGGTGTTTTTACGGTGATTGAAGATCCGCATGGTACCGTTTCAACAGTCTTTTCATTTGTACCCTTCACTTCACCTGTAGTAATGCTCATGCGAATTCCGTTTGGTGTACCCATTTGGCAACAGCTGTTATCGTTGCTACTCTTAATAGGAACCTTTATCTTTACCGTATGGTTTGCCGCTAAAATATACAGAGTAGGTATTCTTATGTATGGCAAAAAACCCAGTTATAAAGAACTGTTTAAATGGTTAAAATATTAAAATGGACGAAATAAAAAACTTTTTAAATAAATCCATTCAGTTAGGGGAAAACTTCAGTATATCAATTCAAGGCATCTTAGTTATCCTGGTTATTTTTATCATAACCGCATTTATTTTAAAGTTTGTTAAAAAAATTGTTACGCGTAAACTACCGGATGAAGACAAGCTAAAGTTTAATTCGGTTTTTTCATTTACCAAGTTTTTCATTTATCTGGTAGTTGTTTTAGTATCGCTTCAAAACATGGGAGCGCAACTTACGGCCGTGTTGACGGCTTCAGCAGCGCTTCTGGTAGGCATTGGTCTAGCACTTCAAACGTTTTTTCAAGACATCATTTCGGGGATATTTATTTTGGTGGATCAGTCGGTACATGTGGGCGATATCATTGAAATAGACGGCAAAGTAGGTCGTGTGGTAGACATCAAACTAAGAACCACTCGTGCTGTTACTATTAGCAATAAGGTTTTGGTTATTCCTAACCATAAATATCTCACCTCGATTCTTTTTAATTGGACTGAAAATGGTGCACTTACTAGAGAATTTGTTGAGGTTGGGGTGGCTTACGGCAGTGATGTTAACCTGGTAACCAAATTATTATTACAAGCAGCCCATGAACATCCAAGGGTTTTAAAAGATCCTGAACCTGCTGTTTTATTCATGGATTTTGGAGAAAGTTCGTTAGATTTCAGACTAATTTTTACCGTAAACGATAGTTTTACGGCGGCTCTTCCAAAAAGCGACATACGTTACCGAATTAACCAACTGTTCATTGAACATAAGGTTACCATCCCGTTCCCTCAGCGAGATGTGTATTTAAAACAAACAAATTAAATTATTTAAAGCCCTGATAAAAATTAAAAACTATGTCTAAAATCCTTATAATTGAAGACGAATCTGCCATTCGTCGGGTATTAGTTAAAATTTTAAAAGAAGAAAATAATCAATACGAAATATTTGAAGCAGAAGACGGTCTTGATGCCATGGAGCAAATTAAATCAACCGATTTTGATCTGGTATTATGCGATATCAAACTCCCTAAAATGGACGGCGTTGAAGTGCTTGAAGCTACCAAAAAAATTAAACCGGAATCTGTTTTTGTGATGATCTCGGGTCACGGCGATTTAGAAACGGCCGTGCAAACCATGCGCCTTGGTGCTTTTGACTACATTTCAAAACCACCCGATTTAAACCGATTACTCAACACCGTTAGAATTGCTTTAAACACCAAAAATCTGGTACAAGAAAATACCATTCTCAAAAAGAAGGTTTCCAAAAACTACGAAATGATTGGCGAAAGTGCAGCCATTGAGCGGATAAAAATTATGATTGATAAAGTTGCGCCCACCGATGCGCGTGTTTTAATTACGGGTCCTAATGGCACTGGAAAAGAGTTAGTGGCACACTGGTTGCATCAAAAAAGCGAGCGTTCCTCAGGCCCGATGATTGAAGTTAATTGCGCTGCTATACCGAGTGAGTTAATTGAAAGTGAACTATTTGGTCATGTTAAAGGGGCATTTACCAGCGCTGTTAAAGACCGTGAAGGTAAGTTCGAGTCGGCTAATAAAGGCACCATTTTTCTTGACGAAATAGGCGATATGAGCCTATCTGCCCAGGCCAAGGTGTTAAGAGCTTTACAAGAAAGTAAAATAACTCGTGTGGGTAGCGATAAAGACATCAAGGTTGATGTAAGAGTAATCGCGGCCACCAATAAAAATTTAAAGGAAGAAATAACCAAAGGTAAATTTAGAGAAGATTTATACCACCGTCTGGCTGTTATATTAATTGAAGTGCCTGCATTGAATGAACGCAGCGAAGACATTCCGCTGTTGGTAGATTTCTTTGCGGAGAAAATTGCTCAAGAACAAGGCAACGCTAAAAAGTTGTTTACACCCGAAGCTCTTGCATTGCTTCAAAAATACGACTGGACCGGTAACATTCGCGAATTGCGCAACGTGGTTGAACGCCTTATTATTTTAGGTGGTGAGACTATTTCTGAAAACGACGTTCAATTGTTCGCCAGTAAATAAAGCATACATGAAAACATTTAATCCAAGCCAATTTAAAGTAGAAAATGCCATCAAGCTTTCCGAATTACCTACCATGGTAGATTTGGAAATGAGCAAAAAACAAACCGAAAAACAGTTGCGTAAAGTGCGGCGTATTTTGGGTGAATGGCAAGACGTCATGTACGCCCACGGCAAGTACTCGGTGTTGTTTTGTTTGCAGGGCATTGATACTTCGGGTAAGGACAGTCTTATTAGAGAAGTGTTCAAAGATTTTAACGCGCGTGGTGTAGTGGTACACAGTTTTAAAGCACCTTCGGCCTTGGAATTAAAACACGATTTTTTATGGCGGCATTATGTGGCCTTACCCGCAAGGGGCAAGTTTGGGGTATTTAATCGCACTCACTATGAGAATGTGCTCATTACTCGCGTAAAACCACACTATATTTTAAATGAAAATATCCCGGGAATTGAGAGCGTTTCAGACATTACCGAAGAATTTTGGAACAACAGGTTTGATCAAATCAACAATTTTGAAAAGACTATCGCTCAAAATGGCACGATTATTTTTAAATTCTTTTTGAATTTATCAAAAGAAGAACAACGACAACGCCTGTTAAGACGACTCGAAAAACCCAGTAAAAACTGGAAGTTTTCTTCAGATGATTTAAAAGAACGCGAACTGTGGGACGATTATCAGGTGGTTTTTGAAGACACCATTAACCGAACTTCTAAACCACATGCACCCTGGTATGTGATTCCTGCCGACGAAAAACATACAGCCAGATACATGGTAACCAAAATCATGCTGGATGAACTTCGCAAGTATACCGACGTTCAAAACCCAGAACTCAGCGATGAGGATAAAAACAACCTTAAACATTATAAAGCACAACTTAGTAAAGAATAGCCTATGAACACTTTAATTAAACCAATAGCTTCAATGTTTTTTCTTTTTTATTTAGGTTTTGAGTTACAAGCCCAAACCGATGAGAAAGTATTAGAAACCATTTACAAAACTGCTTTAACTAATGGCCAAAGTTACCAATGGTTAGACCATTTGTCTAATAAAATTGGCGGCAGATTATCGGGTAGTGAAAACGCTGAACTAGCGGTGCAATACACCAAATCTGAATTGGAAGAAATGGGCTTAGACAAGGTTTGGCTACAACCGGTCATGGTTCCAAAATGGGTTCGAGGCCTTCAGGAATACGCTTATATTGAATCGGTCCCGGGTGAGCAAATGGCGGTGAATATTTGCGCCTTGGGCGGCTCGGTGGCAACACCGGGTAATGGCTTAAAAGCAGCCGTTGTTGAAGTCAAAACCTTCGAAGAACTGGCGGCATTGGGTACCGAAGCCATTCAGGGTAAAATAGTATTTTTTAACCGACCCATGCAGCCCGATTTAATCCAAACTTTCGATTCTTACGGCGGTTGTGTAGATCAGCGTTATGCCGGTGCCATGGAAGCGGCTAAATACAAAGCTGCCGGTGTTATTGTGCGCTCGGTGAACTTGCGTTTAGACGATTATCCGCATACGGGTTCCATGAGTTATGGCGATATGCCTGTGGAGCAACGCATTCCTTCGGCGGCGATTAGTACCAACGACGCTGAAAAATTAAGCGCTTTATTGGCTGATAACCCTAACTTACAGTTCTATTTTAAGCAAAGTTGCCAGCAATTACCCGATGTGCAGTCTTACAATGTGATTGGTGAAATTACCGGTTCTGAGTTTCCAAACGAATTCATCCTGGTAGGCGGCCATCTCGATTCATGGGATTTGGGCGATGGCGCTCACGACGACGGTGCCGGTGTGGTACAGTCTATGGAAGTGTTGCGATTGATGAAACTTTCAGGCATCAAGCCCAAGCGCTCGCTTCGTGTGGTATTGTTTATGAATGAGGAAAACGGCCTTCGCGGTGCTACCAAATACGCCGAAGAAGCCAAACGCAATGGCGAAAACCACATCTTTGCACTGGAAAGCGATGCGGGCGGCTTTACCCCACGCGGGTTTTCTTTTCAGGCAGGCGATAACAACTACGCGCAAATACTAAGCTGGCAATCTTTATTTAAACCCTATCTTATTCATTATTTCGAGAAGGGTGGCAGCGGTGCCGATGTGGGGCCGTTAAAGTCCGATACCAATGTACTGGCCGGCTTACGTCCCGACTCGCAACGCTATTTTGATCACCACCATGCGGCCATTGATACCTTCGAGCACGTTAACAAACGCGAACTGGAGCTAGGTGCCGCCACCATGACCGCCTTGGTGTATTTGTTTGATAAGTACGGGATTGTTAAAGAGGAACGCCTGAAACCTGTTATGGACTGATTTTTGATGCGTTGTTTTTAGACAAGTATTACGTTATCAACATCTTGTTGAATTGAGTTGTTTGATGTTATATATTTTTATTAAATGAAATCACTACTTACCCTCGCATTATTGAGTCTAGTTATTCAATTAAACGCACAAACACTACACAGCGATATGCCATACCGCAATATACCCAACCACCCCGAGGTTTACTCAGAAGGTGCTATAGCCGCCAGAATGATTGACGGATTGGGCTTCAGGTTTTACTGGGCCACCGAAGGTCTAACAGAAGCTGATTTAAATTACAAGCCTTCAGACGGCAGTCGTACCACCATAGAAACCATTCAGCATATATTTGATTTGACCATACTGATTCGAAATACAGCGTTACAAGAGATAAGTGTACCACCAAGTAATATAGAAGAATTAGATTATGTAATGCTTCGCCAACAAACCCTTCAGCATCTTAAAACAACCGCAGATATTTTAAGAACCTCTCCCGATTTGTCCAAATATCCCATCAAATTTATCAATCGGGAAATGCCGTTTTGGTTCTTGATTAACGGACCAATTTCTGATGCTATCTGGCATTGTGGGCAAATTGCGTCATTCAGGCGCACGACAGGTAATCCCATACGCAGCGATATTAGTTTTTTTACTGGAACGGTAAAAAATTAAATACTTCAATGATGAGAGGATTATGTATTGTTATATTTTTAGTATCCAATACATTATTAACTTCATTAATAGCCCAGACCAAAGATTATCTTCAGGTGGCTTTGAAAGATGCAGCTAGTCAAGAACCCATTTCTTTTGCAACAGTAAGAATTAAAGATTCTAGACAAGGATTAATTGCAGATGCTGAAGGCGAATTCAGGCTGCCTCTGGGATTTCAATCGATGGAAACTGTTTTAATCATTACCAGTATTGGATATAACTCCATTGAAATTGAGGTGTCTGCATTATTACGTGAACAGATAAACAGTTTTTATTTACAACCCACTACAGAATCACTCAATGAAGTGGTGATTGTTAGAGACGAAGCAAAACGACGTAAAGCAGAAGCTGCATCAAATTTGGTAAAATCGTCAAGAGCGCTCACAGCCAATGAAATTGTATATCGGGCCATTAAAAACATACCGGTTAATTTAAGCAGTCAACAGTCTTCGGTATTAGGGTATTACAGAGACTATCAAATTTTTAATGAGCAGTATTACAATCTTAACGAAGGGATTATTGAAATGTACGATGAGGGTATTTTAAACATTACCGAAGCTTTCAATAGTTTTAAGTCGTCAATATACTCCTACAAATCTAATTCTCAATTTAAGCGGGATTCCGCATTTATCGTTCCCTACGACAGAGAGGTAAAGTTTATACAAAATGCCTCTATCAGAGCCAATGGTGGTAACGAACTTACCATTTTAAATGTTCACAATCCCATTCGCAATTACGCCGTGTTTACATTTTCGTTTGTGTATGCGTTTAAATCTCATTTTATCAACAATCATAATTTACGAAGAGACGGTATTACTTATTTGGACGATGAGCCTTTGGTACGCATTAAATTTCAGGCCTATCCTCAAGTTCAGGGACTTAATCATAAAGTATTTGGCTATCTGCTTATTTCTCTTAAAGATTTTTCCATTCATCGTTTTAATTACGAAATGTTTGATACCGATAGAAACAACGCATTGTTTAATCTAGCTATTGAATACAGAAGGCAAGACAGCCAAATGTATCTCAATTACATCACCTTTAACAACCGGTTTGTGATGACCGATCCTAATATATTAAAAGAAGAAGAAATTGGTTTTTATCCCGATGAGTACAAATTCAGAATTGATTTTACAAAACCCATCGATTTAATAGCACTTAAGCGCAGTAATTTTAATATGAAGTACGGCAATGTCAAGCTATACGTTGAAGAGATCAAGCCGCGTACCAATACATCGATTGAGTTATGGGTGCGACCTTTTTTCAGGGATGATGTAGAACGTCGTAGTTTTGATGTTGAGAACCTGATTGTAGAATTGAAAAGAATAAGAGATTTAGATGGTCAAGAGATTTACGAGCCCAAATTGCTAACAGGCTATCAGTTTCGTGAATTCTTTGCCCAAGAGGTTTTTCCAGGTAAGCCTTTGCCAGACAATCAATATTTTATGATCAACGATTTGCCAATCAATTTATCTAAACAAAACGAAAGCGACAACATCCAAAAATATTGGCTCAATTCACCCTTAAGAACCAGTGTAACGGTGAAGCGCACTAACTAAAAATTATTGCGCGCGTTGGTAGAATTTACCTTGTTTTAACGCCTTTTGACCAATACCTTTAAAGTAAACCGGTACGGTATCGCCACGGGCTTTATGTACCACAAAATGTAAATGCGGTGTGGTGGTAACATCTTATAAATAAATATATTAAAACATTTCTTTCTTGTTGTTTCTATTCTATGTTAATGCATAACATAGAAAAACATAACTTTAGTTTAAAAGCAGAATGTTTTAATTGCTGTATTTGTGTTGAATTAGATTAACAACATCCTCAATTTTTTTATCCTTCTGTTTCGATTTGATAATAATAGGTTGTGCTTGCCTTACATCGCAATCGCTAATAGAACAGCGCTCACATGTAACACCAACTTGTATTCTTTTTAAGGATTTGTTATCGGCAAAAGCCACTTTCCTATAGAACTGCGTATTAATTTTTATACCTACACTTACACTTCTGTAAGCATCCGACTTAAAAGGGTCTGCAGTTGCAGAGGATAATACAAAATAGCTTTTGTCCTCATCAGGATAGTTTGAAATTTGTGCATCTAAAACATGAGGATGATTATTCGTGCTTATCTCTTTCAAAACCTTTAAAGATAACCAGCGTCTGCAGTAATGCTCATTAATTTCGTTGGCGTGTGGCGACTGCTGTTTAGATAAATGTAATTCTTTATTTAGCTGAAAGTCATCGCTGCCTTTCTGATGAGAAAATCTTAAAAAAAACAAACTTTTAAGATTAAAATCGTTAGGTAAAATATTGGTTAATCGCTGATAAACAGATTCTGGTGATGCATTGTAATTACCAATAATAGATTCAAAATCTAAAATGTTGAAAGATTTTTTGGAGAATAAGATTTTCAAATCTGAAACCAATTGTGCTCTGGGAATAATTAAGGCACCCGCAAAATAAGAGGCGTAAAAATTATTTAGAACTTGATCGAAATTTTCAAATTTAATCCATGAAAACGTGTAAAGACGCTCAGTTATTTTGAGATAATTATAGGCAATTTCTTTAGCATAAATAAATGTTTTTTGAGCATCATCAATATGCTTGGTAAGTAATAGTGTTTTGGTTTTAGGTACAAAAATGGAACGTAAATTATCCAACTCTGTATGTGATGCCAACTCGGTGTTATTAATACTGTAACCGTATTCTTCAACCAAGATATCTTCTAACTCTGACGAATTTAGTGGTTGGGTTAAATCAACGTGATAAGTTTTAGCAAACGCTAAAACCGCTTGCTCTAAATTTTCAAAATAATTATTGTTGGCTTCTTGAAACGATCTTACTGAGGCCAAATAAAAACTTTCCTTGCTAAAATTATAGTTCTTTGCAATTTCTATAATGGTACTTATAAAGGCCGTGACTTTTGCAGGCGCATTAGAAATGATATCTATTAAGGTGCTTTCTTGAATGCCGAATAACTCTAAAGGAATTTCTTTTAAGAGCTTCGATTGTAAAATCTCCCCAATTGGAGCTAGATTTTTATCGAGTTTTAAGGAGACCATTTCGTCATACGGCACTTCTAAACATTCCGATAATAAGGCAATTTTATCTGGTTTAGGATATTTTTTTCCTTTTTCAATTTCGTTTAAATACGATTTTGAAAGTCCGGATAGTTTTGAAAGTCCAAACAACGAAAGTTCTTTATCTGTGCGGATTTGCTTCAGTTTTAAACCAAATATTAATTTAATATAATCTTGTTCCATAAGCACAAATATAACATTATTTGCGAACTTAATTAAATAGCGAATATAAAAAAATAGCGAACGTTCGCTTGTTTTTTTCAAAAATAGATTGTAACATTGTCACATCAAAATATAAAAGCATGGACATTTTAGTATCAACACAACAAAAATTGAAATTTGCGCCAGAGGTGACCAATTTCTATCCGGAACTTTTAACTGCTGAGGCTTTAGAGTTTCTTGCAGCGCTGCATGAAAATTTCAATTCCTCACGTTTGAACTTGTTAGAGCAAAGAGAAGTACAACAACTCCTTTTCGATAAGGGCGAGTTTCCTTCTTTTCCCAAAGAAACCAAAGCAATTAGAGAATCTGATTGGTTGGCAGCACCTATTCCTGAGGATTTATTAGATCGTCGTGTAGAGATTACAGGTCCTGTAGATCGTAAAATGGTTATCAACGCCTTAAATTCCGGTGCCAAAACATTTATGGCAGATTTTGAAGACAGTAATGCTCCAAGTTGGAAAAACACGCTAGAAGGGCAAAAAAATCTTCTCGATGCCAACCATAAAACCATAACGTTGATTGATGAGGCGCGAGGCAAACACTATAAGTTGAATAAGGAAACTGCGGTGCTCTTAGTAAGACCAAGAGGGCTGCATTTAAATGAGCGTCATTTATTGTTAAACGGAGAGGAAATGTCGGGTAGCTTATTCGATTTTGGACTCTATGTTTTTCATAATAGTACAACTTTAATGGAAAACGGATCTGCACCTTATTTCTATTTGCCAAAATTGGAACACTATTTAGAAGCGCGTTGGTGGAATGACGTATTTGAGTTTGCTCAAGACTATTTAAACATTCCCAACGGCACCTTTAAAGCTACTTTATTAATAGAAACCATAACAGCAAGCTTTCAGTTAGATGAATATATCTATGAGCTCAAAGATCATATTGTTGGTTTAAATTGTGGACGTTGGGATTATATCTTTTCATACATCAAAAAGTTAAGAAATCATCCGGGTTTTGTAGTTCCCAATAGAGATCAGGTAACCATGACCACACCTTTTATGGCGGCGTATTCTAACTTGGTTATTCAGCGATGTCATAAAAGAGGAATTCATGCCATCGGTGGTATGGCCGCACAAATTCCAATCAAAAATAATCCGCGAGCCAATAAGGTGGCACTTGAGAAGGTAAGAGTAGATAAAGAGCGAGAAGCCAAAAATGGTCATGACGGTACTTGGGTTGCGCATCCTGCATTGGTGGAAGTTGCTATGAAGGAATTCGACAAATATATGCCAACTCCAAATCAAATTTTCAATAAACGAGAAGATGTGGTTGTAACAGAAGCAGACTTGTTAGAGATTCCTGAAGGAACTATTACCGAAGGTGGAATAAGAAAAAATATTAACGTTGGTATTTTATATCTAGAAGCTTGGTTAAGAGGATTTGGAGCTGTTGCACTTTATAATTTAATGGAAGATGCTGCGACAGCAGAAATCTCTCGAACACAAGTTTGGCAATGGTTAAAAAACGAAGCCTGTTTAGAAGACGGTCGAGTTTTTAATAAGGATTTATTTGATGAAATGTTTGATGATGAAGTTGAAAAAATAATTACCGAAGTCGGTGAAGGAGAAATTAGAAACACCAAGTTTTGCGATGCTATTACGCTTTTTAAACGCTTGGTTACACAGAAAGAATTTGAAGAGTTCTTAACCCTTTCAGCATATCAACTTATATAAAAAAAATGTCTCGCAACTACGGCAATAGTGTGCGAGACTTAATTATCAAAATTTGGAATAAACATTAATAATCAATCGTAAAATTATGAAAAATTTAGCACAAAGCAACTATTATTCAGCGTTGCAAACAGTGAGAGACCTTAAAGCAAAATATGGCAGCACATGGAATGCCATCAACCCGGAAAGTGCCGCAAGAATGGTGGTTCAAAATCAGTTTAAAACCGGATTGGATATTGCAAAATACACAGCTGCCATTATGAGACAAGATATGGCAGACTATGATGCAGACCCTTTAAATTACACACAGTCTCTAGGCTGCTGGCATGGGTTTGTGGCGCAACAAAATATGATTGCGATTAAAAAACACCACAAAACAACCAGCAAACGTTACCTGTATTTATCCGGTTGGATGGTTGCCGCATTGCGTTCTGAATTTGGACCACTACCAGACCAATCTATGCACGAGAAAACAGCAGTTTCGGGGCTTATTGAAGAAATTTATGATTTCTTGCGTCAGGCAGATGCCATTGAGCTGAATGATTTGTTTAGAAGACTTGAAAAAGGAGAAGATGTTCAAAATGAAATAGATAATTTTGAAACGCACATCGTTCCAATTATTGCAGATATCGATGCCGGATTTGGTAACGAAGAGGCGACCTATTTATTAGCAAAGAAAATGATTCAGGCAGGTGCTTGTGCTATTCAAATTGAAAATCAGGTCTCCGATGCCAAGCAATGCGGACATCAAGATGGAAAAGTTACAGTGCCTCATGAAGATTTTATTGCAAAGCTAAATGCAGTGAGATATGCTTTTATAGAGCTAGGGATTGAAGATGGAATTATCGTGGCACGCACAGATTCTGAAGGTGCCGGGTTAACTCAAAAACTACCTGTGAGTCAAGAACCGGGTGATTTGGCATCTCAATATTTAGCATTTGTTGAAGCTGAAGATGTTGCGATAGAAGAGGCAAAAGAAGATGATGTTTTACTTAAAAGAAATGGGAAACTGGTGCGTCCAACTCGACTTGCCAATGGCTTATATAAATTTAAAGACGGTTCAAACATCGATAGAGTGGTGCTCGATTGTATCACCAGCTTGCAAAATGGGGCTGATTTATTATGGATAGAAACACCAACCCCTAATGTGAAACAAATTGCACATATGGTTAACAGAATTAGATCAGTTGTGCCTGATGCTAAATTGGTGTATAACAATTCGCCTTCTTTTAACTGGACATTAAACTTCCGCAATCAAGTCTTTGATGAAATGCTTGCTGAAGGTGAAAACATGACGGCTTACGATAGGAATAATTTAATGGATGTAAAGTACGATAATTCAGAATTGAGCTTTCGTGCAGATCAAAAAATTAGAATGTTCCAAAGAGACGGAGCTAAAGAAGCAGGAATTTTTCATCACCTAATTACCCTACCTACCTATCATACAACAGCATTGCATATGAATGATTTAACCGAAGGTTATTACGGACCAGAAGGGATGTTGGCCTATGTACAAGGTGTACAACGGCAAGAAATTAGAAAAAAAGTGTCTTGTGTCAAACACCAAAGAATGGCAGGTTCTGACTTAGGAGATGATCATAAAACGTTCTTTGCAGGTGAAAAAGCACTAAAGGCAGGCGGTGAGAAAAATACAGCCAATCAATTTGAAGTTGGTTCTAAACCAACCAAAGAGCACAAAACACTAAGTGTTGTGGCATAAGCTAAAAAACAATTTATAAAAAAACTAGTTTAGTAAGTACTTAACGATTTTAGGATTTGCAAAATAAGGCACGCTATATTTATAGTGTGCCTTTAATTTGAACAGTATAATTTTTAGTTATTATTTCAGGATTAAATTTGTGTCTATGATCAACGATTTGCCAATCAATTTATCTAAACAAAACGAAAGCGACAACATCCAAAAAAACTGGCTCAATTCACCCTTAAGAACCAGTGTAACGGTGAAGCGCTCTAACTAAAAATTATTGCGCGCGTTGGTAGAATTTACCTTGTTTTAACGGTGTTTTTCCAATACCTTTAAAGTAAACGGGTACGGTTTCGCCACGGGCTTTATGTACCACAAAATGCAAATGCGGTATAGTAGTAAAACCGGTCATACCCGAAATGCCAATGGGTTGACCTGCTGTTACAAGGTCTCCAACATCCACCAATGCACCGTTAAAATTAAGATGTACATAATTGGCAATGGTACCATCGCTGTGCAGAATTAAAATTTTGTTGGCCTTGCTCATGCAAGCGCGGGTACGACAATGTTCTTTAGAGTCTTCTTTTACCAAAAACACTCTTCCGCCCCGGGCGGCAGTAATGGTGTCGCCAATGGGTGATCCAAAATCTATGGCGTGGAAAGACGATTTTAGGTTATGAGAAAACTTCCCGCCAAAGCCCTGCACAATTTTATAGCGTTTGCCTTTTGGATATGGTAACAAATACAGCGAATCGTCGGGTTGGTCGTTGGGATCACCAAAGCCGGCCTTAAAACTCACATAAAGGGTAACATCAACCCGGGCCGTGTCTTTTACATGTTTTCTTAGTATGGCCAGCGCATTTTTAATGGTATCCCCGTGCTGCAATACTGCATACTTTTTAATTTTGATATAAGGCGCCATCGATTCTAAGGCCTCTATGGTTAACTCTACAGGAGCGTAAAACGGATTGATCAGGTCTATATACACCGAATCTTTGGTAAAGGTTTTATGGCTATTGATACTTTGAGCGATGCCTGCTTGAAAAAGCCCTATGAAAATAACAATTAAGAGATTTCTCACTAGTTCATCGTGTTGTATCGAGATGACTAATATAAAAAAATATTCGCAGTCCGAGGTCACGCTCCGAAGACGGGAGACTTCGAAGCCAACGAATTTAACATTTAAGTCATTCTCTATATGAAGTTAAAAACTTCACAGAGCAACTAAAATGATTATTCGTGCATTCGTGGCTCACAAATCTCAGTCATAAGAGTTATTCACAGCGTAATCAAAAACAGTATTCGTGTATAGTTAGCCATTAATCCAACCCATATAAGGTTTTTCCCACCGCTTCGTACTTATCACCTTCAACCCAAAACGGTGTTTCGGCTGCATTGCCAATATTTCTGCCGGATAACACATAGGCTTGAAAAAACTTGTAGAGATAATCATAGTCTAAGGTATCGGCTTCGTCACCGGGACGGTGGTAGTACTTAGTCACATCGCCGTTAAAGGCTGTAAATCCTAACGAAAAGGTGGGCGCCGGAATGCCTTTTGCGGCAAAGTGCACGTTGTCGCTGCGGTCAAACAAACCTTGCTCAGGTGCGGGATCGTCCGTGGCGGTTAGGCCAAATGTTTCCGCGGCTGTGGTGATGTGTTGGGTGGCGGTAGTGCGGTTAAGACCTACTATGGTGGCTAAAGACGTATCGTTATAGCCCGCATTGTCGCTGTTAAAACAAAATACCATTTGTTCCAGTGGTAATACCGGATTCTCAACATAAAACTCACTACCTAGTAGTCCTTTTTCTTCTCCTGTAAACAAAATAAACAGGGCAGAGCGCTTGGTAGGGTATTTGGCCAGATTCTCGGCCATGCTCAACACAGTCACCGTACCAACAGCATTATCGCGGGCACCGTTGTAAATGGTATCGCCGGTGTCGTCGGGGTCGCCTATACCCACGTGATCATAATGGGCAGAATAGATGATGTATTCGTTTTTTAGCTGGGGGTCGGTGCCTTCAACCACACCAATCACATTGTAATCAATCAGGCTTTCTTCAACAGGGGCACTCATGTTTACTTTGGCCGGTACGCTGGTACCCGGTGTAAGGGAGGCTGCCAGCTTGCTATCGGTGTCTAATACCCAAACATAAGCAAAGGTATTATTATTGGTCTCGCTGTTGGTATCATTGTTGTTTTCAAGAGCCAAACGGCTGGTGTTAAAGTTGTGTTCAATAATACTCCACATTTGTGCTTCGGCATTTAGTAGTTCCACAATACCAATGGCACCGTGTTCTCGTGCCAATTGCTGTTTTTGACGTCTCAATCTAAAGGCCGCACGAGAGTCGTTGGTCTCGGCACTTCCACTTTTTAGAATAAGCAATTTACCGGTTACATCCTTATTGCTGTAATCAGCTTCCAGACCGTAACCCAAATAAACAGCATTGTTGTTTACCGATAACTCGGCAGCGCTGAGTATCGCATAATCGGGTAAGGATTGGTTGTTAAGGCTGATGCTCACATTTTTGGGTGGTGAGGTCTTTTTTAATCGAACTTCCTGATAGTAGTTGTCTGTTTTGGGGTTGGGTTGTACGCCGTAACTGCGCAGCGTGTTGGCCAGATATGAAGCGGCTATTTTATTTTCAGCAGTGCCGGCTTCACGACCTTTTAGCAAATCGTCTGCCAGAAAATAGATATGGCCTTCAATACTCGCTTTATCTACCGTAGCCTGTACTTTGTCTGCCTCAGATTGTGCCATCAGGCCAATGCTTGTTAAAAATAGCAGTGTAACTAATTGAAATACTCTCATAGGTTGTGATACTGTTTAATTCTTATTCTGCTTGATATTTAATCTCACCACCAATCACGGTCATGCGCACGGTGGTGTTTAAAATATCGTCTTCGGGTATGGTCATAACGTCTTTGTCGAATACGGTAAAGTCGGCCAGTTTGCCTACTTCAATGCTACCTTTGTCGTTTTCCATAAAAGCGCCGTAGGCGGCCCAAATGGTGTACGACTTTAAAGCCTGCTCACGGGTCATTTTTTGGTCGGGTTCATAACCACCTTCGGGAGTACCGGCTAAGGTACGTCTCGATACCGAGGCGTAAAAACTGGGCAGTGGGTCTAAGGGCTCTACCGGTGCATCGGTACCATTAACAATTTTAACGCCGGTTTGCAGCAGTTTTTGCCATACGTAAGCGCCTTCTAAAATGCGCTGTTCTCCCAAACGGTCAATAGCCCAAGGTCGGTCTGACGCCATGTGAATGGCCTGCATGGCAGGAATCACCCCTAGCTCGGCAAATCTGCCAATATCTGATGGATTGAGGTGCTGGGCGTGTTCTATTCTAAAGCGGTGGTCTTGGGTTTTATCGGGGTATGTGTTAAAAGCAATTTCGTAGCGGTCTAAGATTTCGCGGTTGGCGCGGTCGCCAATGGCATGTGCGCAGACCTGAAACCCGTGTTGCAGTGCTTTTTTAGAGGTGCTCTCTACAAAAGACATGGGCAGGGTTTCATGACCGTAATGGTCGGGGCGGTCGCTGTAGGGTTCCAAGAGCCATGCACCGCGTGAGCCCAGGGCACCATCGCAGTTGAGTTTGATAGAGCGAATGTCAAGCAAATGCTCGGTACTGTCAATCATTGGCCCTTTTTGGTACCACTCGTTGAGAAGGTCTTCGTCAAAGCCTGTAAGCATTACGTACATACGCACCGATAACTCATTTTCGTCGCGAAGTTCCTGCAATAAATCAATTACCTGACGGTTTTGTCCGGCATCGTGAAAACCGGTAATCCCCAAACGCAAACAGGCCTCTTGTGCCATTACCAGCGCCTGCTTATCCTGAGCGCGGTCGTTGGCGGGAATGTATCGGGCAATTAAGCCGGTAGCGCGTTCCACTAAAATACCGGTGGGAACACCTTGATCATCAACAATAATTTCGCCGCCTTCGCCTTCTTTAAGCGTTGCAGAGAGGCTAGCGACAGTTTCGGGCTTAACGCCGGCAATTTCCATGGCTTTGGCATTGGCAAAAGAAGCGTGTCCACTGGCATGGCGTAGCAATACGGGGTTGTTGGGTGTGATGGCACTAAGGCGTTCATGGGTTTGAAAGCCCTTTACCAGTATCTCGGGTTGCGGCACCCATTTGCTTTGGTGCCAGCCGCGACCCACAATCCACTGTCCGGGTTCGGCTTTTTTGACGGCTGCAGCCACCAATTCCAGTAGCTCATCGTAATTGCTCACGTTAAGCAAATCTATATTCATCTCGTTATAGCCAATACCTAAAATATGCCCATGACCTTCAATGAGGCCCGGTGTAAGGGTTTGGCCGTTGAGGTTAATGGTTTGGGTAGCGGCATTGGTAGGGATGGCGCTTTCGTCATCGCCCACATAGCTAATGCGCCCGTTGGTAACGGCCACCACTTTCGCGGTGGGCTGGGCATCGTTGGCGGTATAGATGTTGCCGTTTTTAAAAATAAGGTTCGCAGCCTCAGTGGGTTTGGTATTGCTGTTGCAGCCCAATAAGAGCAGGACCGGCAGCAGCCATAGGTGTTTTAGCATGATGTGTTGGATTTAATATGCGAGAAAGTTACGTAAAAATGGTTAAAGATAGCGGTGTGGTGTTAGGGTTTAACAGAAGGGCTTTTAGTTTCTTGTAATTTTTGGGATTTATAGACTGTAGCGCTCTGAATAAGGTTAACCGTTTGAGGAGTTTTATGGGCTTTGAGATTTAGTTTTGCTACGAAATGTGGAGATTTCGTTCAGTGGGAGATATAATTTCATTTTTTCAATTTCCAATTCGTCTAAATGACCCATTTTACTTTCGTCTTTTGTTATTAAGTGCATATGTAAAAATGAGTCGTGATGTGTAAAAATACCTTTGTGTTGAGTCGAGAAAAATCCAATTATTTCGGCATCTTCATTTGAAATATTGTAATTTATTTGTCCTTGATGTGCTTTATCTGGCGATGATACTTTTGTTCCTTTAGGCAAATTTTGAATATGAATAATAGCATTTGAAACCTGACCGATTAATTTAAAAGCAAAAGGTCTTTTGAATTCTGTTGTTTTGTCGCCAATGAACTTCTCTAAATCTCGAATTGATTTCACGTTTGAAGGCAATTCAATCTCATGCCATTTCGTTACATTTCCATAAACAAAGAAGGGAGCAGAAGTATCGTATGTTTTTTTAACGGTCATGGTCGAGTCTGAAGTTACTTTTGAGACGTAGCTTATTCCGTTGTTAATTAGCAATTCACCTGTTAAATAGCTCACCGGTCCAAGTCCATAAAGTCCGTTTTTGTTTGAAATGCTGTCGAGATCAATGCTACTGCCTAACTCGCCCTTCCACATTACATTTTTCATGGCGCCGACAATTTTAATATCAGGATAGGTTTCTGTTTTATCTGAGTTTTTTTCTTTTTGTGTCGAATTACAACTTATCAGAGCAATTGTTAAAAGTACAATTGCTAATTGTTTTAGGTTCATTTTGTTTTCTCGTTTTCTCAAATTGCCACCAAATTCAAACATCACCAACTTTTATAACCGTATCCTACCAATGGTGATATTGATAGTTAATTGTCTCAAATATAACTAAAACCTTTAAATAACTTAACAATCAATTGCTTAAAAAATGAATTTTCAGCTTTGTACTTCTTCAAAAATAGGGCTGAGGTTTTGGGAGTTTTTTGGCAAATTTGTTAAGGTCTGTTTTTGATTGAGGCCACTGTTTGGGTTTATCAAAAGTGGTACAAGACAGGAATTATTCCTTAATTATCTTCTTGATAGTGTTTGTACCATCTTTAAAATTAATCTTAATCAAATATAGCCCTTTATTAAGTGCCGAAACATTTACTGTCTGGTCAAAACCTCGATACACAAGTGCAGATTTGGTATCATAAATTTCAATTAAATTAAGTTCTTGTCCCTCAATAAACAATATATTTTTGACAGGATTTGGATATAAATTAATGCCCCTTGTGGCTTGTACTACAACAGATAAAACATTGTCGTTTGTTGTAAATGAAATCAATTTGGCAGTATCTGAGAAGGGCGATATATTAAATGATTCGGATGTTATAAAGTACCTGTTAGCGTTAATATGGGTGATGGCTTCGGCTTGCTCAAAACCCAGTCCGGTAAGAAACGTTTGCGTATTAATACCTGAAAAAACATCAGTGTTTGTAAAGTTTTCGCAAACCCAAACAAAAGGTTGTAAGGTTAAATTATAACCTATTAAATATATTTTTTCTGTTAATGGATTATAGGTTGCCCCTGTAATTAACCCGGCGTTGGTTAAAGTTGTCGTTAAGGCGTTTACAGCATAGGTGCCGCTATTTTTTGGGATGGGGTAGGCTTTTGTTGTACCATTAACCCAATTTTTAGTAAACAATAATAAGTTATTGTTATCAAAAGACATAAGTGCTTCTGCATCCCATTCTGTTTGATTAGGGTTAGGGGTAAAATCTACTTGATCGGCATAGCTAAGGTTAATAATTTCTGCTGATACATCGGTGGAAAGTAGATAATCACTTTTATTTATTTTATAAATTTTTAAATCGGTTCTAGCTCCGCTGTTATTGCCTATGTCGCCAATGTAGATGGATGTTTGATCTTGCGCCAAGTCTTCCCAATCTACATTTGTAGCATTGATAATGGTAACGATTCTAGTAACTAATCCGGAAATGGTATCTAATTCATACAGTTTGTTTTCATTACCCCCATCATTATGGGTAATAAGCCGATTATTAAAAAATATAGCTCCTGATGATTCATTTAGTACTATTGGTAAATCAAACTTTATCTCAACATTTGTTATTTGAGCAACGATATTAAACGTTCCTAAAAGAAATGCTGTTACTGCAACTAGCTTTTTCATGAGTGTTGATTTATCTTCATAAGGGCATTGTTTTAAAAAATTAAATGTAATGTTTTTTTTGAGATATCTCAATTCTTAATTCTTGGTTTTAAATTAAATAGTCTAACGCTGAACAAAGTTTTGCAGTTACCCAAAGGCGTCTATTTACAGTGCCAATGTGAATGCAGAGAAGCAGATCTTGATGATTTATAAATTTGGTTGAGTAACACTGAACCACCAATGTCTTGCGGGTGCTATTGTGCGTTTGTATGTTTTACCAAGGTCCATTCTTTGTTATATTGAGGAATTTCCCATTTTCTAATCGATAGGCACCACCAAAACCAACAAACCATAACCTCTGGTCTTGGTCTTTGTAGATTTGAAACACTACAGGCCCTTTATTTTCCTCTGATTTTTGAAATTCTGTGAGATCTTTGCCATTATAGGTGTATAAAAAATGTTGATTGACTACAAACCAAATTGTTCCATCTTTATCTTCTGCAATACTTCCTATGCCTTTTCCTATTTCAATGTTTTTATTTATAATATTCTTTGCTACATGATCTTTTAAATAGTATAATCCTCCTTTTGATGAAATCCATAAACCTCCCGTTCTATCTTCAAATAGCATATTTACAAAATTTGTATTGATGCCCAATTCTTTTGAAACATGGGTTAATTTATTATTTGAATAGGAAAAAAGTCCTGCATTTGAGGTTATCCATAAATTTCCTTTGGTATCTTCTAATATGTTATGTACCATCTTGGTACTTGATACGCCAACAGTTGTGTCCCTTATGCCCTCCGGCAACTCGAAATTTACAAAGTTTTTCTTGTCAAATACGCAGACACCTGCTATTGTTCCTATCCAAATGTTTCCTTCAGTATCCGCTGTAATACACCAAACATCATTATTGATTAAACCATCGGATTCGTAATAATTTGTCACTTTTTCTCCAGCAACACTGGTAATTCCATCCGTATGCCCTAACCATA
This sequence comes from Paucihalobacter ruber, assembly GCF_006494535.1. Taxonomy (GTDB): domain Bacteria; phylum Bacteroidota; class Bacteroidia; order Flavobacteriales; family Flavobacteriaceae; genus Paucihalobacter; species Paucihalobacter ruber. The sequence continues at coordinate 88,189 of NZ_VHIQ01000001.1, read as the reverse complement.
TTGTACCATCTTTATCCTCGGTAATATCTTTGATGGTTACATCCTTTCCTAATTCGCTTCTAATACTTTCGATGTGAGTTAATAAATTATCTTTAAGTTTAAATGCACCGTTTTCTGTGCCAAACCAAATATGTCCTTTGCTATCTTGAAATACGACTCGTACAACTTGGTTTATTTGGTCGTTTCCATTTGTGAAGGGCGAAATATTAAAAGTATTTGATGTTACAGTATTAATTTTTTCAATTTCACTTTCTGAAGTTTTATTTTGTAAATCAATTTTTTTAGTCTGTTCGCTGCAGGATTGCAAAAGGAAGGTATGAATAATTATAGTTAGGAATATTCTTTTCATCATTGTTCTCTATACGCCTAACGTGTTGTTTGTACGGCTTGTTGCGGTTAAATATCCGAGGATTTTCAGATAAGCTGTAAAGTTAGCAATTAATCACTAACTTTAACCTAAGTAAGTTATATGCAATAAGCTATATAAGGCCTTCTGAAATACGTCTGTTATTCATTTGTTATTATTTCGACAGCCTTCCAAATGTAAGCTTTAGAGAATTCACCAAAATAACTTAAAAATCATTATTTTCAGAAATTACTACAAAACTACTACAAGGGTAGTGTCGTTTAAAGAATAATTTTTCAATTGTGTGTTCAGGGTCTTTTATCCACTCTTTAAAACCATCGTTTTTACCATACAATCCTTCTTCAGTTTTATAAACGTAAATTATATTAGATTCACTTATTTTATGAATACCCTTTTCCATCTGGTTGTACCAACTTTTTTTTGACCTTCTGGTGGCAGAACCGCTTGAGTTACATGGATCTTTACCGGGGTAATAAACAATAACCAAAGGTTTTGTTGAATCAATTTTTCTATTGGTTGATATGGTTAAAAGTGAATCTAAATATCTTCTATTTTGTAATGTTCCTTGATGTTCTCTTGCCGAAAGAATTTTATGGTTAATAGAGTCTCCTTGAATATTTAATAATTTGTTCTTCCATTGTTTATTGTCAAATTCAGTTTTTGAAATTGGGTTATAATGTTCGTCAAAGTACTTGAAGTTGTCATTATCAATTTTCTTGTTTTGTGAAAACGAAAAACTTGAAATAGTAGTAGTTAGAATTAATATTCGAAGTGTTTTTTTCATAGGTGTTAATAATACCACGTATAAGAGTTATGCGAGATTCCAAAGCATAAAGTTATCAATTTACTTCACCTGTATATGTTAATGCATCTTTGTTGGTGGTAGTTTTTATTCTTTAATAATGATATATTTTCTCAAATCTGAATTGAGAATATTGTATAGCTCCTCTTTATTTTTGGAATTAGTTTCTGTAAAAACAAACCCAAAAAGAGGATATTTATTAATATCTAGTTGTCTTATTAAAAATGGGTTTTCTAAATCATTAGCAAGTTTCTTATAATCAAATTCAGCAATATCGGTAGGATTAATCCCTGAATTGTTATCTAAAACGATAATGCTAAATATTTTATTTTCTTTACCTTTAAATATAGTATCCCAATTGGGGCAAGCATTTTCAAAATAGTATTTATAGGAATTTGGCCCGAAAGCAATTCCCGATAAATCGCCCGTAGTACACCAACCACCAAAACGAAGAGGGTTGATTTCAATGGGAACGATTGTTCCGTTGTTATCTATTCTTACCTCTGCATGAGCCGGAAAATTTGTCAAATTGAGTTGATTGCCTATAATGCTTAAGAACTGTTCTAATCCAGCTTTATGTTGATTGATTATTGATTTAGAAGTTGAGTAAACTCTGTCACTTGTGTCTGTTCCAGATGAAAAAACGTGGTGTAATATATTTAATAAAACCACCTCGCCCTTTTCATTGTGATAATAATCTATGGCGTATTCTTCACCTTCAATAAAGTCTTCAAGAATAAAGTATGAAGTATCAAGTACATTTTTCGGAAAAATACTTTTAAAATTTTGCGATGTTATTTCCCTTTTTGCCTTAATCCATTCGGTTTCATCATTTACGATATAGACACCAATACTTAAAAAACCAATGGACGGTTTTATAACAAATGGAAATGATAAGTCTTCCGTAACCACCTCTTGAATGTTTTCTAACTTTATTTTTTGAAACTTAAAATCCGGAAATACGGCTTTAATCTGCTCCCTAAATTCTGCCTTGTTTTTGAGAATATTGATTTGTTTAGACAATTCACTTTCCGCAATGTTTTCTTTTATCCAACCAAGGGCATTTTCTGAATTGGAATATATGCGTTGAGAAGGGTTGTTTTTTAAGGTTGCAATGGCTTCTTCTTCGCTTATCCAATTTAATGAAGCATCGGTCACCAATTCTTTTGCGCATTCTGTCGCAATTATCTGATAGTTATTTTCTTTTATGGTGTCGATTAAAAAATCGGAAACATATGGTTTGTCTATTAGGTACATTTTTAATGCCTATTTTATTGATTTTGGTCTAAAATTATCGCCAACTCCTGGTATCTGCATCTTTAATACCGTTGTGCCGAACTAAGAGATGTTATCAGTTACTGTCGATCAAAAATAGCCAAAACTTAATATAACCCTACAATCAATTGCTCAAAACGAAAAAGTTTATGATTAATGGTTAGTGGTTGTAGTTAGATCTATGAGGTGGTTGAAGGTGAAGGCTCAAATGTACTGTAAAGTCAAAAGATTTCGCAAAGTGCAGTTATTATTTATTCATCATTTGGGTGGCTTTCCAAACGTATTCCATTCCAAATTCTCCAAAGTAGCTAACATAATTGCCATTTGCAGCAATTACCACAAGACTGTTACACGGATAGTGATGTTTAAAAAATAATTTTTCAATGGTTCTTTCCGGATCCTTATACCAATTTATTAAGCCATTGTACATTTCAAGTCCGTCGTTATCTTTATAAATATAAATGGGTTTTACGTTGGCGACTTGCATTAAGCCTTTTTCTAATTGTCCGTGCCAATTTCTAACCCACGTACTATCTGAAGTTCCGCTGCTATTACAAGGGTCTTTTCCGGGATAATAAATAACAACAATGGGTTTTACTGAGTCAATTTCTCGATTGGTTGCATTTTCAAGCAATAATTCCAAACTTGCCCGGTCATCAATTCTTCCGCGGTTTTCTCTTTTAGTCAGTTTTTTTTGGTTGATAGAATCTCCCGGTAAATCTAATAATCTATTTGTTGAACGTATGCGATTGAACTTAGATTTGCTTATTTCTACATTATTTTCATCAAAATATCTTATTTTTTTATCTTTTGACGATGAACAGGTATAAATAAAAATAGTTATCATTAAAAGGAGAAGTATTTTTTTTAATGTTTTCAATATTTTATATCGTCATTTCTAATCTTATTATAAAAAAGATATTGTGATTAACTAATTTTATCAAATGTAACAAATCCTTTAAAAAATATTGTAGTTAGATAGTTAAAAATCCTGAAGTTGTTGTTGGATAACAGTCGAAGGCTGTATGCGGTTTGCAGTTTTATCAAACGTATGGGATTAAGTTATAATTTTAATGCCAAGACTAAAGACTTTACGCTAGTTAAACACCTATACAATAAAGATTTGTTTAGATTATTTTTATGAAATGGGGTGTGCATTTTAAAGTTGAAACCTAATGTTAAATTATATTGAAACATTTCTGTTTTTTCGGCGTCTATATAGTACCTTTGGAATTAACCGATTATAATCAATTATAAAATACACTTATATGACACTTTTAATTATTATTGGAATTATCGCCGTGGTGGTAATTTGGATTGTTGCCATTTACAACTCTTTAGTAAGCTTAAAAAACCACCGCGAAAATGCTTTTGCAGATATTGATGTGCAGTTAAAACAACGCCACGATCTTATACCGCAATTACTCGGTGCTGTTAAAGGTTACATGGAACATGAAAGAGGAACGCTCGAATCTGTTACCAACGCCAGAACTCGTGCCATGAACGCTACCGGTATTAATGAAAAAATTGCGGCTGAACAAGAACTTGGTACGGCACTGAAAGGTTTAAACATTCAGGTGGAAGCTTATCCGGACTTAAAAGCGAGTCAGAATTTTATACAGTTACAAAATGAAATTTCTGACATTGAAAATAAATTAGCAGCTGTACGCAGATTCTTTAATGCGGCTACCAAAGAATTGAATATTGCCGTTCAAAAATTTCCAAATACTATTTTTGCCGGTATGTTTGGTTTTAAAACAGAACCGATGTTCGATTTAGGTCAAGCCCAAAGAGTTGAATTAGACAGAGCTCCTGAAATTAAATTTTAATAGGTGAAATTCGTTGGAATTCAGAAACAAATCCGCAGAAACAATCAGAAATCTATTCTGCTTCTTATTGCCTTTCCGTTATTAATTTTAGCGGCGGTATTTGCCGTAGTTTATTTTCTGAGTTATGACGAATATAGTAATCCAAATCCGGATAAAGCAATAGATATCTTTTTGGGTGCCGTTCCTTTTGTAACAGCTGTTGTTTTGGTTTGGTTTCTAATTGCCTATTTTGCTCATGGGAAAATGATAGCCCTCGCCACTGGCGCTAAAACATTAGAGCGAAAATCGAACATGAGGGTTTACAATTTGGTTGAAAACCTTTGTATGAGTGTGGGCATGAAAATGCCCAAAGTGCAAATTATTGATAGCATGGCACTCAATGCCTATGCCAGCGGACTTAAAGAAAAAGATTATACCGTAACCCTTACCCGCGGCATTATTGAAACCCTTGATGACGATGAGCTTGAAGGCGTTATTGCCCATGAGTTGATGCACATTCGCAATAAAGATGTGCGTTTGCTGGTGGTAAGTATCATCTTTGTGGGCATTTTTGCCTTTGTGGTGCAAATCGCTTTTAGGAGTTTTTTGTACGGTGGTATGGGTGGACGTAACAATCGTGACTCGGGTAAACTAATGATTTTGATTTTAGTAATTTCTGCCGTTGCCTATTTATTTTCCCTGTTATTTAAGTTTGCATTAAGCCGAAAAAGAGAATACATGGCCGATAGTGGTGCCGCAGAAATGACCCGTAAACCATGGGCCTTGGCTTCTGCTTTAAAAAAGATAGCACCTAACCACCACGTAGAAACCAAAAGCGAAGAGGTACAACAACTCTTCATCGAAAACACACCAAAAGATACGTCTGCCAATTTATTTGGCAATATTGGCGGACTGTTCACTACGCATCCACCTATTAAAAAGCGCATTCAGTTTTTAGAACAGTTTTAAGAGGCCTTTACAAAAAGGTTGCGCAATTTAAAAACCATTACTTTCAATTTAATTAGTCTTTAAAAACAATAGCCCTAATTAAAAGTCGTTTATTTTAAAGAAACATAAGAACTGTTGAAATTTTTTAAAAGCAAATTGGTAAAACGCTTGCTGTATCTATTTGCAGCGTCAGCTACTTTGCTCTTTCTTTTCTACTTAAGTGTATTAATGGGGCTTTGGGGACCAATACCCACAAAACAAGAACTTTCAGAAATTAGACAAAGCGAAGCCACAGAAGTTATCTCAGCCGATGGTGAACTGCTTGGAAAATATTATCGTTTCGACAGGCAGTCTGTTGCCTATGAGGACTTTCCGGACCATCTCATTCATGCTCTTATCGCTACCGAAGATTCTCGATTTTACGACCACAACGGTATAGATGGTCAAAGTTTGATGCGGGTGTTTTTTAAAACTATTTTACTTCAGGATGCTGCTTCCGGTGGCGGAAGTACCATTTCACAACAGTTGGCTAAAAACCTTTATGGAAGAAGAGATCTTGGTAAAACAGGCATGGTGGTTACTAAATTTAGAGAGGCAATCATTGCGCGTCGTATAGAAAAGATTTATTCAAAAGAAGATATTCTCACCTTATACCTAAACACCGTTCCGTTCAGCGACAACACTTATGGCATTGAGAGTGCTTCTCATAAGTTTTTCAATTCTAGTACCTCAAATTTGAGTATTGAACAAGCAGCAACCTTGGTGGGCACACTAAAGGCTTCAAATTATTTCAATCCCAGGTTGCATCCGGAGCGCAGCTTAGGCAGAAGAAATGTTGTTATTAACCAAATGATGCGGTACAAATACCTCGATCCTGATATTGCTGAAGACGCCAATCAAACGCCACTTCAGTTAAACCTTCAATATTATGATCACGATCGTGGACTAGCCACTCATTTTAGGGAAGAATTACGCAGAGAACTTACTAAAATTCTAGACACTTTAAAAAACGAGAAAGGAAAACCTTATAACCTTTATAATGATGGTTTAAAGATTTATACCACCATCGATTATCAAATGCAGTCCTATGCCGAAACAGCAATGAAAGCTCATATCAGCAAGTTGCAGCAAGCCTTTGAAGACTCTTGGGGTAATCAGGCGCCATGGCTTGTAAACACAACTTTAGTTAAAAATGAAATAAAAAAATTGCCAATTTACATACAAATGCTTGATAAGGGTTTTAAGGAAGAAGCTATATATGATTCATTACGTTTTAAAAGAGATATGAAACTGTTTGACTGGGATTCTATTCAAACAGTAAAGGCAAGTTCAATTGACAGCCTTGTCCACTATATGAAACTGCTCAACACCGGTATGCTGTCGTTAGACCCTCAAACAGGTGCCATTAAAACATGGATTGGAGGTATTGATTACGGTGCCAACCAATTTGATCATGTATCGCAAAGCAGGCGTCAGGTTGGATCAACCTTTAAACCCATTGTTTATACAGCTGCACTTGAAAACGGTTTTGATGCCTGTTCTCACTTTTCAATGGAAGCAGTAACCTATCCAGGAGATTATACGCCTGAAAATGCTTCAAAACCTGAAAATGACGACCCCTATTTAAATTATTCCATGAAATATGCGCTTAGTAATTCTGTTAATACTATTGCAGTAAAAGTGCTCATGGAAACCGGTATTGAAAAGGTTATTGAACAAGCCGAAAAAATGGGCATCAGCGCAACGCTACCCGAAGTTTCCTCTTTGGCTTTGGGAACGGCAGAGCTTTCGGTAATAGAATTGGCTAAAGCATTCACCCCATATACCAATAACGGCTATGTGAGCGCACCATTTTTTATTACCAGGATTGAAACTAAAGACGGTAAAGTAATTGCCAAGTTCTCACCCGATATTACCAAAGAATTATCATTTTCTAACGATACCCGACATTTAATGATAGACATGATGCAGGCAACGGTCAACAAAGGCACTGCTTCGAGAATAAGATCTACTTATAAGTTGAACAACGATATTGCAGGAAAAACCGGAACTACCCAAGACAACCGAGACGCCTGGTTTGTTGCCGTTACTCCTAAACTCACTACAGTGGTTTGGGTGGGAAATGATTTGAATATTCCATTTAGAAATACCGGCTTAGGACAAGGAGCCAATGCCGCTTTGCCCATGTTTGCCACATTTTATAGCAGTCTCAATTCAGATTCAAAATACAATAAAATTACCCGTGCAAAATTTGAAACAGTACCATCACATCTCATAGCACAAACCCAGTGTGAAGAAACCGTAAGAGACAATTTTTTAAAAAGATTATTTACCAACCCTAATAAACCTAATAACTATAAAGACAAGAAAAAAAGAAAAGGATTCTTTTCAATATTTAAAAGCAAGGACAAGGATTGATTTATTGTGTTTCAGGATAAGCCTAATGGCGTATCATTAAAAATCTTAAATATTTTACTTAATTCATTGCCTAATAAAATGGCACAGAGGCTTTTAAAACGTCGATAACTTTAGGACCTGTTAAGTTAACTACCAGCCACCGCCGCCACCGCCACCGCCGCCGCCACCGGAGGAACCACCACCACCGCTACCCGATGAACTTCCGGGAGGTGTAGATGCTGAGGAAATGGCAGTGGAAAAACTTTTCCCCATATCACTACTAAATCGCGCAGGAGAGAATGCCATGCCGGCTGCCGCGCCGGTGTACCACGATGGACTGTAACTTTTAGTTTCTTGTAAGGATTTGCTAAGTGCATTCTCAAATTTCTTTCCCCATTGGTTTTCAACGCCCAGCGCTATGGCATAAGGTAATAAGGCTTCAAATCGTTCGGGTGTAATTTCGGGAGCATGTAGTGCGTCTAGTTGCTTTTGCTCTGCCACATTGATGTACATTTTAAAACCTTCAATCTCATCCATTACAGCTCTTCCCTTAATAGTAGGCGCTTTGATGAGATAGGTGAAAATGGCCAGGACAATAATTAAAACAACCGCAAACAAAATAGGAATTACCGGCGAAGGCGATAATATAAACGCAAATACCACCATAATGACTGATGCAATGATACCTTTGGTGAGATGGTTGTAATTGAAGCTAAAATACGTAGGTTTCAATTTCTTCTTGATGGCATTGTAAGCATCGGTTCTTGCCTTGGTAAAGGTGGCGTGGTTCTTATTGTCGAGAGTAATCGTAGCTTCTTTAGAAAATAAGGCATTGGCTATGGCTATTTCTTCTTCGGTTAATGCACCGGTATCTGTTGAAACTCTTTCAAGACTGTATTTCTTTTTAATGTAGCTGATTTTGATATGCTGTTTTATCGCCAAGCTTACAATAGAAGCCGTTACCATTCGCTGCGCCATATTCAATACATGAAGTACTGCAATATCTCCGGGACTAAAGCCTGCGGGCGGATCAAATAAAGGAATGATAGTGCCTTTTGGCGGATCAACACCTACTTTTTTCCAAGCCTTGTAATAAATTGACGTCACAAAAAACAATCCTAGTAGCACAAACAAAACGTGGAAATTGCTTTTAAAAAAAGACCACCATTTTTCAATGGTACCAGGTTCTTTTATTAAGCCTTTAGGCCAGGCTACTGCAAAGGTGAGTTGCTCTTGAGGCATTAATACACGGTTGGTTGTAATTGTTAAACGATTGTTATTTGAGACCATATCGCAATCGCAGCTCTTTGTACCTGCAACACCTGAGAAAGCGTCCATTTGCAATATGGTTGCACCGTTAGGTAATTCAACAGAAACACTGGCTTCCTCAATAGGAAACATCCAATCGCCGCCTATGGCGTTAAAATACAATTCGTCGTAATTCTTAAAAAATCCTATTTGCTTGTTAGTTTTATACACTAAGGTGTAGGCATATTCACCAGCCGACAATAATCTATTTTTATCGCCAATATAAACAATAACGCCGTTACCTTTTGTTTCAGTGAAAAAGGGTTCCGGGTTACCATTTTTAAGCACTTCAATCACTTGAAATTCCACATTAAACCGCGTGCCTAATTTGTCTTTGTACTTTGTGGGAAAAGTTCGGTATATCCCGCCTTTGATGTCATTTCCTTCAGCAATAACAGTAATATCCTCTTGCACCAGCAAATCGCCGGATGCTTCAACGGTAATTTGGGTGTGATAAGAAAGAATTCGCTCTTGAGCTAAACTTTTACTTAGGCAAAAAACGATCACCAAAAGAGATAGTACTTTTTTCATGTGTTTATATTTATTGTTTTTAAATGGTCAAACCTGCCTTGCCGGCAGGCAGGTGGAACATCCAAATCATGATTTATATGTGTGTTTTAGGTTGATTATGGATGTTTCATCTCTAAGATTTTAAAAGTTAACATTTGGAACCACACGCTCAGTTTCATTTTTAATATCAAAAAAGTCTTTAGTGGTATGATTGGCTGCTTTGGCTACCAACATCGATGGGAATTGTTCAATAAGGATATTGTAATTTCGTACACTGCCATTGTAATATCTTCTGGCACGCTGTAAATCGTTTTCAACAACCGAAAGTTCCTTCTGTAACTCGAGGAAATTTTGGTTGGCTTTTAATTCGGGATAATTCTCTACTACTGCAAACAAATTTCCCAAGGCTTTAGAAAGGCCTACCTCGGCAGCCTCTTGCTCTTTTACATTATCTGCCTTAATACCTTGGTTACGCAGTTTTGTAATGCTTTCAAATAGGTTTTTTTCGTGAGTAGCATAACCTTGCACCACTTGTACAATATTGGGAATTAAATCGTGACGTTTTTGTAGCTGCACATCAATACCGCTCCAGGCCTCATTGACCATAGTACGGAGCTTGATAAGGGTGTTGTAGATATAAATAAAGTAAACAATGGTGAGGATGACTAAAGCAATAATAATAACGCTCATAACTAGATTTATGAAAAATGAATTATAAAGGTATTGTTTTTTAACTACCTATCTGTATTTTTTGGATTGGTATTTAATTCATAGCAATGTAATGCTGTTGGCCACTAGCCTTTAACATACAGCCGGTAGCTGCTTTTTACTGCAAATTTTGATATCTATTGAGAGGGAATCTAATTGGTTAGCGGTTGGTTAAAATAAAGCACAACGTTTTACAGCTACCCGAAGGTGGTGATTTCGAAGTCCGCCTCAGGCATATCAACCAAGCACAAACTTTGATACCTGCCTGCCCTGTCTGCCGGCAGGCTGGCGGCAAGGCAGGGAAGCACAATCCCAATAGCCATCGGGATGATTTAATCTCTGAACCCCCACTTCCTGCCTGTCGGCAGACAGGTTGGGTAGGTGCTGTTATGTGCCGTTATTTTTGTCTTAACCATTGAATTATGTCTTTTATTTTCTTGTCAACTAATACATCTGGTTTAATTCCGTTGGGGTCAACAGGGTTGTCGGGAAGTCTTGTTGTCCTTGTGGTAGGAACAGAAGCATACCAATAACCAGATGGTGTCAAAATGAAGTTTAAGTTTGAGTAGTCCAATGCTCCACCACTATTAGTATGTCCGTAAATTGTTGTCTTTTTACTTTGTTTTGCAAGCAATAGAAATTGTTCTGTTGAACTTTTGCAGTCACGGTCAATAATGATGCTTACTTTTTTTGGAAATTCTGATACTGAATTAATAATCAAGGTATCAACTTTGTTCTCAGATAGAGACACGAAGGTATTGGGATTTTCTTTTGCGTTCGTTACAATCTTTTGAATATGTAATTTGCTTTCTTTAGGAATTTCGGGATTATTTAAAAATTCGTCAAACATTTTAACGATATTTTCAGATGTCCAAAGTTGTGCTGTATGAACTAGAATTGGATTAGTATATAAGTAAGGAATAATTGTTTCAAAAGTTGCGTCACCGCCGCCTTCATTGCCACGCAAGTCCAAAATAAAATGTTCCGTCTTGTCGAGTTTGGCTTTATTACTGGATACAAGACTATCAAGAAGGCTTTTGTATGATAGGTCGCAAGTTTTTATTTGGATCAAAACTGTTTTATTGTCGAGGAAATTTAATGTGGGGTCTAATGAACCTTGCGAAGGTTTTGATTTTCCTTTTCCATACAAAGGATTTTCTTTGGTTTGTCCGTAAACTACGTGTCCGTTATTAATATAAGCGATGAGTTTGCCAATTATTTTATCACAACCTTTAATGTCCTTTATAGATTTTGCTTGTTTAGCTAATTTGTCAATAGTTTGCAAGTAGTCAGGATATTGTTTTGAAAAGTCCTGAATACCTGAATAGTCCTTGATGTAACTTGTCGCTAAAAATTCGAAGTCTTTTCCGCAGTCGCAAGTTTGAGTTTGAGCATTTGTCAAACTGCTAATGAATAAAATTGTCAATAAAACAGTCGTTCTAATTGTCATTCTCGTATCGGTTTATAATCGCACACAACGTGTTTGGCTATGAAAAGTAGCGTGTAAATACTCGCAAGCCTTTCCGTTTAATTACTGATTTTAAAAATACACAAAAACTTTGAATTAAGCACTTTGCAGCTATTTTTTATAGCCGGTGTTGCCAACTGGTTTTTATCTATTCCTTTATATTCTTCTATTATTCTAATGTATCTTATTAAAATCCTATTCTCTCTTCTGCGTGTTGCTCGTCACGTTCTATTTTGCCGTTCTGCTATTCAGCCAAAAGATGATGACTTACTTAAATTTCGCTGGAATCCCGAAACTCGGGCGAGCATTAATGTCCGACACATTTTTTAGTTCCGCTTTTTAGTCCGCGTAGATAGTCAGTTTTTCTAATTCCTATTTGTTCTAAACCAGCCGAAATTTTCTTGTTTTAATTCACTTTCAGGAGTTGCGTCAAACTTGTTGGCAACGTGTTATATCATTATCTTTAATGCTGTTATCCGGGTAAATGAGATGTTATGAGTTACAGCTTCTCAAATATAATAAAACTTTAAATAAGCTAACATTCAATTGTTTAAAAAGAGAAAGTTGATGGTTAATAATTTGTTATTGTTGTTAGATCTATAAAGTGTTTGAAGGTGAAGGTTTCAATGTGCTACTAATTTTGAAGGCTTTGCAAAACAAAGGAAAAGTTTCAAAACACATGTTTTATTTACTACTTACTAAAAACACCATATATCCTACGTACATTAAAATCATGACAACCCCTTGCCATCTTTCTACTGTATGTTTTTTTCCTATAAACATGATAGCAAATAGCAGTAAACTTGATAAGATTGTCATTACGATGTCCCAATTGGAGTCAACCTGAAATGGCAACGGACGAATAATCGAACTCAGACCTAAAATCCAAAATATATTAAAGATGTTCGAGCCCACCACGTTGCCAATGGCAATGTCTGTTTGTTTTTTGTATGCAGCAATGGCCGAGGTAGCCAATTCGGGTAATGAGGTACCTATGGCAACTACCGTAAGTCCAATAAGGCTTTGGCTAATATCAAATAATTCGGCAATCTTTACGGCACCGTCAACAATCCATTTGCCACCCAAAGACAACCCAACCAATCCTAGGATTATAAATACAGAGGATTTTAAATAACCAAACTCTTTTATTTCAGTCTCCTCGGTATCAGCACTTATTTTGCTGATTCCAAAGGTGTAGTATAGAAATATGATAAAAAATGCAATTAAAACAATACCATCTATTCTTGTTAAACCGGAAAACAAGGTTTTGTCAATGAGCATATCGTTGGCCATAACGCCTAAAATGATTGCCCCCAACAAACATAGCGGAATCTCTTTCCACACGGTGTTTTCTTTTGTAACAAGCGGATAAATAATGGAGGATATTCCTAAAATCAATAAGATATTGGCAATATTACTTCCCAAAATATTACCAATGGCAATTTCAGTATTGCCACTGGCACTGGCAAAAATATTAACAATGAGTTCCGGTGCAGAAGTACCAAAAGCAACTATTGTTAACCCTATAACAATACTGGAGATTTTTAACTTTTTAGCAATAGAAGCGGCACCATCTACAAGCAGATCGGCGCCTTTAATAAGTACAACAAAACCAATAACAAAAAGAATATAGGTTATCATAATTTCTTAATATATGTTTTAAAAAGATATGGCATTAGCCAAGTTAGGTAATTATTTTGTGTCAAAAGACCGGGTCTGTTAATAATGTTACTTTAGGCCGCTTTAGGAGGCACTATTGGTTTTAATGTGTTTTGGTTAATCAAGGATTCCCACTTTTGAGCACGCTTTAATTCCAAATCTTCTGTAAATTCTTCGTTCGAATCATAAAAATTGAGAATTAATGGTGCTTGGTTTGCCTGCATTATCAATTCTAAATCCAAGCCCCGAAGTTTAGAAACACTTTTATTGTCCTTTACAAGGGTTTGAGCTGTTGCAAGGATTTGACAACTTTTTATTTGTTTGAGTTCAATATTAAATAGCTTGTGTTCCTGATTATTTAATTTTATAAATATGAGAACGTTTTTTGGTTGGCAGAATCCAATAAAATTATTGTTCCATTGTTCTTTAATCTCAAAAGAAAGATTGAGATCTTTTATAATTTTTATAAATTGTTTTTCCTTTTTTTTGATGGATGTTTGTCCTGACATTATAAACCAAACATAGGGCAATAAACAAAAGAGTGTAGTGACTATTATTATCACCATCATTGAAATTTTCATTGTGATATTTTTTTAATTAATAGATTGAAATAGTGATAGTAAACCTTAGCCCCTAGCTAGAGGGAAAAGATTTAAACAATAAAATCAATTAATTTTTTATGTAAAACAATGAAAAGGAAATATGAGTTTACTCGTTGTTAATTGTAATGGAATAGTGTTACTAATATTGAAGTATAACAGCCGATGGTTGAAGATGCCGGCATTATACGGCAGTGCCCTGTTTTTTAAAGGAGCAACCGGTGTTTTTAATGTTTTAAATGGCCAATTTGCCTGATGTAAATTGAAATCAACTTCAACAATTAAGGCTTGATACTTTTTGTGTATTGGTGAGATAACAGTATCTAACTGCGTCTCATGATTTGAAAGAGTCGTATTAAATTCTTGATAATGGCCTGTAGACAGCCATAATAACAAACCACTTATAAAACACTTAAAGACAAGCATTTTTTTACCAATTATAAATCAAAGGTAATACTACAATGTGTTAAGAAATACTTAAATCTAATTTTTTAAATTTTCTCGGTAAGTTGCATTATTTCAAACTAATTGCCTTCAATTTTCTTAATACTTTTTGTATATGCTGGAACTAAATACAGGTTAAATTATTTAAGTATACTCTGTAATGACCAGTGGGGTTTAATTGTATTGCGCAGTTGGGAGACTTCTCAGAGCTGGACAAAATCATCTGTTATTTTGAAGAAGGAGCCGGTATTTGTATTTTCACTTCCTCTGAAAACTTAGCCCATTCCATCAACAACTCTTCATACTTTTCTTTTTGAGTGTTCTTGAGATCAATTTGCTCACCTATATCATTCGAAAGATTGTAAAGAGCGAAATTCTCAAGCTCAAATGGCCTTTTGAAATTGGTTATTTTCCAATTTCCTTTTCGGAGCATGGCATTTCCGTAATGTTCTAATGCAAAAACATAGTCTGGAGCATGAATAACATCGGTTTTACCCGATATATATGGTAACAGCGATCTACCCCTAAGCGGATAAATTTCTTTGTCTTGATATTTTTCAGGATAGGTTGCTCCGGAGATATCATAAAAAGTAGGGGCCAAGTCTAACAAACTCAAGAATCCGGTGTGAATGTTATTTTTTCTGGTAACCTTAGCGCCACTAATAATCATGGTTGTGTTAATGCCGCCTTCGGTTGCGTAATCTTTGAAATATCTGAATGGTGCTGATCCGGCTTCAGCCCATTGGGGCCCATATGAAATATAAGAGTTTTCTTTTCCCATATTCTCATAATCATCATTGTAATATTCCCTCAATGAGCTATAGTTTTCTGCATTAATAAAATCTCTATGAGCAGCACCGTTATCTGATATAAAAACGAACAATGTGTTTTCAAATTCTCCAATTTCTTTGAGATATGTAATGAGTCTTCCAATATTATCATCTAAATTATCCACCATGCCGGCATATAGCTCCATTTTTCTGGCTTCTTTCATCTTTTCTACTTCAGAGAGTGAATCCCATGGTTTAATTTGCTCATGCAGTTGAGGGAGAATTGCATTTTGTGGAATAATGCCTGCTTTTTTTAGGCTATTTAATCTTCTCTCCCTTAGTTTTTCATAACCATCGTTATAGAGGCCACTATACTTTTTCCAATATTTTTCATCAACTTGCAAAGGCCAGTGTGGTGATGTATAAGCTGCAAAAGCAAAAAATGGTTGATCATCTGCTTTATAGCGGCCTATATATTCAATAAGTTTATCGGTATAATAATTGGTTGAATAATTACCGTCTTTCCACCTTGTTGGTTCACCGTCTTCAGTGTAGCTGGAAATTCCGTTATTCAAGGCACTTTGATTGGTGTAATGATTACCGGCGCCCTCGAGTAGTACAAAAGAGTGTTCAAATCCTTTTCGATGAGGATTATCATTAGGTTCTATTCCTAAATGCCATTTCCCGGCCATATAGGTGTGGTAACCTGCATCTCTTAGCAATTGCGGGATGGTAACTATACGGTCTGTTAATTTCCCTTCATAACCAAAAACTTCGGTCACGAGCCCTTGACCTCCCATTCCTGCAATATGGTTATCGTTTCCTGAAAGTAACATCGCACGTGTAGGAGCGCACATGGGTGCTGTATGAAAACTACTAAATCTAATACCGTTAGAGGCAAGGGCATCTATGTTTGGAGTTTCAATTTCTCCACCATAACACCCAATATCACCAAACCCCAAATCGTCTGCAACTATCAATACAATATTTGGTCTTTGGTCGATTTCATTTTTTTCTTTGCTTTGAGCACATGACAGTGAAACCGAGATAAATATTAGAACAATACAAACATGCGAAAAGTGACGAAATATACTTTGTAAAATAATATGATAATGACCTTTCTTTTCTGAATTAAGCTTGCCAAGTTGATACATGATACATCTGTTTTTTATTTGTTTTCTCCGAATGTAGTGATCTAAAACAATTCATTCCGATTAATTTTTGTATTAATATTTTCTTTCCATATTCTAAATATCCAACACATTGATTTCATCATTTAAATCATTACTGATTGTTTAAATAGTTTTGAATTTCGTTTCTTAATTCTTGATTGGTTTCGATAAGCTGATTCAATTTTAGAACAATACTAGGGCCAGCCAGTTCGCTTCTTCTAAACATGCCTTCTAACGACTTTAATCCGTTGGCATCATTTAGAATGAATTCGGGAATGTCTTCCGTGAAACTGGAAGCGTCTTTGGTCTCTGTTATCGTGGTAATCAAATCGCGGTTTTCTACCAGGTATCCATTTCTCCACAAATCTATTTCAATGGCTTCACTAAAATTGTTTAATCGGTTTTCTTCAAAGGTCATCAATTCTAACTCATTGATGTATTTTTGCTCCAACTTATTAATTTTTGCCTCTTTAGCACTTGAGTAATATTTAATAATTGAGCTCTCATTTCGCTCAATCGTAGATACAAATCTGCGCTCAACAGAGATTAAGACCGTTCCATTAATAACGTCGAATACATTGGCGTTTTTTAGTCCGGTATCCAGAAGCGCTTTACTTGTTTTTTCTGCCTTTATTCTATAGTTGCGCATATCAATAAGTCGCTCTTGATCATCTTTTAAGTTTTCAAGTTTTTGGGTGAGATAATTGTTGATCTCTATTTTTAATTTTCGCTCCTCATTCCAATTATTAATTTGTAGTGCAATTAAAATTCCAATAACGACTAGGACGATTTCGCCTATGGCGTATTTTAGGTACTTACTTGTTTTGCCTGCTTGTCCGGTAGGTAGGTTTTCCATAAGAAGGGATTTACGAATGTGACGGAAGAATTTTATCATATTTATTGCCCGTGCAGACGGGTAACTCTATTTCCCGAGAAAGCGGGAATCTTATTGGTTAGTAGTGTTGTGAATGCCTGCGCTAGGCAGACTTTAATTATTTTTTAATTCAATACTAATATTTTCAATGAGTTCAATAATACTGTTTTCAACTTTTTTTGCTCGGCTTTTTATAATTTCGTTTTCAAATGAAATTGCGGTAATGATCTTTAAGAAACTTTTATCTTCTTTCAATTTTAAATAGTCTTCAGTATTAGTTTCAAAAAATAAACCATGTTGGTACATGCTATTTTGCTCATTAAAATACATAGAAAAGTAATTTAAAAGAATTGGTTCACTGTGCATAGAATGGAATCTTGATCGTTCTTCCTCGTAAGTTTTATAATAGGGATAAAGCATATCGTATTGGAAAGAAATAGCATTTCTAAGACTATCATTGCTCACTAATCCTATTCCTTGAGATTGAAGTAACTTAAAACCACTGGTAATTGGATTAAAATGGGGTGTAAGGCGAAGCAATGCGCAATTTCTGTTAAACGAATCAGTAGGTTTATCATTCAATTTGATGAAATCTTTGATATTCGTAACTCCTTTGGTAAGATCTTCCATTAGTTCAATATCCGATCTAATCTCAAGTATGTCATTTTGTAAGTTGATTTGAATTTCTTTCAAAATTTTAATCTCAAGTTTATTAGCTTTACGTTGGTCGTTCTCATTATTAACCTGAAGTGCAATCAAAATACCAATCACCACTAGGATGATTTCGCCGATTGCGTAGGCCAGATATTTTCGGACTTTATTCTGTTCAATCAGTTTTTTTCGGAGGTTGCGGAAGAATTTTAACATATATATCAGTTAAGCTTTTCTAGTTCTTTATCAATAAGAAAAAGTAATCTATTTAATAAGTGCTCTGTACTTTGCAAGGGTACGGTGAGCTTATAATAATGTAAATTGGGCAGAGTCTTTAAAAAATAGTTAAACTCCTTGTCCGATTTTAGATTTTCAAAGTCAAGTGGCGTCATAACAGTTGCTGCAGGACTATTTTCAGCATTGCCCCAAGCCATATCAAAATGCTTATTAAAAATATTAAGTATGGCATGATCTATATAATCGTGGTATCTAAAACCAGCAAAATTTATGGATTTATTATTATTACCATAAGCCAATGCTAAGGAATCCCTTAAATTGTTATTAGATATTAAATCCAAACCTTTTGCTTCTAAAGATTTGAATACGCTTTCACTCAAATCCCAAAAGTGGAAATTAGTTGATATCCCAAAATGATATTTTAGCGTATCATTATAGGGTAGATTTTGCTCCATATGCTCTAATAGAACCTGCATTGATTGCAGTGCGTTTTGATTAACTTTTTGACTCGATAAATTCCTTTCTAAATCCCTATTTAGGCTTTCTTTAAAAGCAATTAAGAATTCTTTTTCTAAATTTCTGTCTTTTCTATTTTCATTCCAATTGTTAATGCTTAATGCAATAAGAATTCCTATTACAACAAGAATAATTTCGCCTATGGCGTATTTAAAGTACCTGCCTGTTTTGCCTGCCTGTCCGGTAGGCAGGTTTTCCAAAAATAAGTTTTGACGAATGTGACGGAAGAATTTTATCATATTTATTGCCCGTGTAAACGGGTAACTTTTACTGCCCGTGAATCCCGATCCCGATAGCTATCGGGACTATCTGGAGTGAATCTTGTTGGTTGGTTATATAGTTTCTATTCCTTAACTTCAGCGTAGCTGTGATTGCGTAAAACGCTTCTTATCAATACTTTTAAAACGCTTTACAATTTGTACTAAATTAATGGGAGAGATGTTGATATCAAATATAACCAATTCCCTTAAAAAATTTAATAATCTAAGGCCTAAAAAAATAAGTTGATGGTGCCGGGTTTGAAAAGATTCGAACAACACAGTATCATACCTATAAGAACTTTGCTTTGGTGAACCACTACCTTGCTCTTATAAGTTGTCTGATTTTGGAGTTTATTTTTTAATCATTGGTTCTTGATGTATAGGTGTGAAGGACTTTACCGTCATTGTTGTGCCAACGGTTGCTACAACACAAAAGTTTAGATCTAAACAGTTCTTTCACCTTGTTTTGAATTTGGAAACTCAATCAATTTTTACTGCGCTACCCAACCGCCGTCAACGGCCAAGGCTTGCCCTGTTATAAACGAAGCGTCATCAGAGCACAAAAAAGCCACCGTGTTGGCTATCTCTTCCGGAAGTCCAACTCTGCCAATAGGCTTTGACGCTATTAATTGTGCTGTAGCGTCTAAACTTCCACCGGTAAATCGATCGATCATCGGGGTTTGAATGACACCCGGACAAACTGCATTGACCCTTATGTGTTGTTTAGCATAATCAAGTGCCACATTTTTTGTTAATCCAACCAGTGCGTGTTTTGACGCTACATAGGCGGGAATACCGTTAAATCCCACTAAGCCGGCTATGGACGCGTTGTTAACAATCGATCCTCCGCCTGTTTTGAGCATTTCGGGAATTTGGTATTTCATACAATAATAAGCACCGGTTAAGTTAATGCCAATCACTTTTTCCCAGTTGTCATTACTAGATTCGTGAATGACGCCTTGTTCTCCTTCAATACCGGCATTGTTGAACGCATAATCCAGTCGGCCAAAATGTTTAACAGTTTCAGAAACTATTCTTTTCACATCTTCTTCATTCGAAACATCAGCTTTTACAAAGATAGCCTTGGCGCCTAATGCTTTGATGGTATCTAATGTATCGATATCATCTGCCCAATCTGATAATACTACCGATGCTCCTTTCTTAGCGAAACAAATGGCGGTTGATTTTCCTATCCCGTAACTACTCCCGGTTACTATGGCGACTTTTCCCTTAAATATTGGTTCCATGGATATTAAGTTTGAAGTTGTTTTGTAATATTAGCCTACTAAATACATTTTACTAATTAAAGTAATTTCTTATCCAGGCTTTTACCTGGTTATCCGTCATACTATCAGCAGGTGCTACCTCACTTATTTTTTTATATAAGGTTGGGTTGGATTCTGATATCTCTGAATAAAGTTTTTCACCCATCTCTGCAGGTCCAAAAATCACGATGCTATCAGAATCGTCTATAACATCTGTAATACTTTTAAAGAACCTTTTTTCTTGTTGCTTTTCTCGTTCATTGTATCTGCTGTCTTGAACAACATCCTGAGGCCCGCCTTTAAGTCTTGTACCGCTGCCTCCTTTTGGTCGAAATTCTTCGATGGATGAATTGATGGTTTGAAAATTTTCTGTATCCTCAACAAGAGTCAACATTTTTGCGGTCCGTTTATCAATCCATATTCCTGTTACTTTTTTCATAATAATAGTATTTAATTATTGTCAATACGCCTGTTGAAGGCTTTATGTCATTTCTGTAAGCAGGGTGTAGCGGTTGTGCTATAAAGTTAATAAAAAATCACGAGATTTTGACCATGAACTTCAGGTTTAATGAGGTATCTATTCTATAATCGCCGCGTTATTGATGATTATCAAAGTCAGCATCTGTTTGATTGATTAATTGCAACTGGTTCAAATAAATTTCTTGAATTAGGTGCTTAATTCTACCGCGAATATTGGACGATTTGCAGAGTGGGGAAGAGACATGGCAGGACGTTGCAGCAAGCTATGCCTTTATACTTGCAGTTGATAAAATGCCGTCATTAGGTCCAAGAACGGCTGGTCTTAACCAATTGCTTTTGTGTATGTAGTGATTATCTAAATAATCGTTGGTTGCTACTGTTGGTTCTAACATATCATCTATTTGCTGAAATCACGTATAACTTCCTTTATTACCTTCATCTTTGATGGGGTTGTTGTTTTGTAGTTATAATTATTGCCTATTTGGCTTTATGAGTGCTGCATTTTGGGCATTCTGTTATGATGCCTTCCTTTAATTTGATTTCCTCTAAATTGTGTTTCATAAAGTCTTGAATGATCATATAACTGTCTTTATGATTATTGATGCTAATTTGCCTGTCTTTTAACAGGGTTCTAATTTTTCCATCATATTCTTGAAATCCCCAGCAAATTGAGCAAGTTCCTTTTGGGGAAGCATGTTTTTTCTGTTGCTTTTCACTTTTAAAATAGTGTATAATGTTATCAATAATATCCATGGTTTAATGGTTAGGATGGGTATCTAATTTTTTCACAATAGCCGAGGAAGTATTTTCGGCATACAGCCCGTAAGCATTGACTAGAATTCCTTTAAAATTCAATTTTTTTGAAGAAATGGCATAAACAATCATTTGATCACCGGGGTCGCTGTTGCCTTCAAATCTATAAAAATGATCTATTTCAAAATCATTGGGCGAAAGTGCTGTTCCGGTAAGATTGCAAATAATGCACTCTGCATCGGTAAGCATTGAAAAATCTATGGTATACCCCAGTTTTTTAAGTTCGGCCATAGCTTCGGTAACTGTATCGTAATTTGTATGTGTCATCAGTATAGTTTTATATTAAGACTTGTATTACTTAATCAAAGTCATTAAGGATAAAAAAGGGAAGATGTCTATGCCTCCCATGCAGGTTAATTTACTTTTTAACTGAAGCTAGTTCGTTACAAACTTCTGCACAGGTGTTACAGGCGTCTGCGCATGCTTTGCAGCTTTCGTGATGCGCTGCATGTTTAGCACATTCTTCGGCACATGCCGTACATATTTTAGCACATAAGGCGTGTAATTCGTGCGCGTATACCGAAGCTCTTGCATCAAATCTTGCATGTAATGCGCAGATATCGGCACAATCCCGACATAAAATAATGCATGCTTGATTGTTGTCTTTTATACAATCTGTAATGCACAATTCACATGTTATCACACATGCCAAACAGGCATCGATACGTCTTTTTAAATTATTCATGTGGCTTTAGATTTATTATTGCGAATTTGTTTTCGCAACATTGTAAAATACAAACCTTACAGCGGTTTTATGTTACACATTTTAGTAAATGCTTTACATAAATTTCACTTTGTAATTTATGGAAGCTAAAGGGTGCTGATGGTTATAGTTAGTTTAAAGCAGTGCAGCGGCGACTATTTATGAACACTACAGGCTTCAAACATAACTGATGCAGAGAGATGTTATCAAGAATTTTGGTTGATCACATCGGCAAATTGATGTTAATAACAGTGCTGAACCAATGTTTTGTGAGTTATGAGTAACAGTGAACTATATGAACAATTAAAATTTTAATTAGTTATGCTAATGATCTTTACGTCTTGATTGCCGTTTTTGAAGAATTCCGCATAGGAAAAACTTATAACTGCTTACAAAACAAACAGCTGTTGTTGATTACTTAGCTCTTAAAATTGTTACTAATATTTTTTTAAAACCTTATTTCTAGCAGTTAAAGTGTGGCGAATTTACCCGGGGTCTTTATAATTTTAGATTTTCTTTATATCATCCTTCAAAACTATTGTAATAGTTGTAGAACAATGACATTGAGAGCGTTGTAACAAAAGCTAATTTAGTTATTATTCAGCAAAAAGGAAGAATAATGAAAAAATGGAATTGATTAATCTCTAAGCGCATTTTTGGCCCTAGATGTCATGAAGTAATTAACCAACAACCAAACCGGAATGGTAAGAAATGTAATTTGACTGCCAATGGTCCAACCTAGAATTGCAAAAAGTGTGGAGGTTAACCCAATTGTCAATTGAAAAAGGGCATCTCTTTTGTCCGATAGTAAAGCAATGAACTCTAAATGGGATAACTTCAGTTTTGTTCTATTAAGCCATATGTGGCGATATAGCAAAAAAAAGATGAGCCAAACCAATGCATAACCCACACTAAAAAACATAATTAAATTTGGAAGGTCGGACTCGGTAATAACAACAAGTGAATTATTTGAAATCGATTCAAAATAGTTGATCTTAAAGATAGAAGAAACAATAAGGGTAAATAAAAATTTTAATGGGAAGACATAAAAAAGGATGATAATTAATAGGCATAGGTTGAGAAACCTTACCGTAACATTGTCTAAACCATAATTTCTGAAAAAGTTATTTTGAAGCCACCAAATAAAAAAAATCATCGACACAGTGGCCAGAAAGGGTAAAAACTGTTTGATGATTAATTCCAGCTCTGTGTAGGTTTTTGGTACCTCGAGGCTCATTATTAACAAGGTAACTGAAATCGCAAAAACTGCATCGCTCAAGGCTTCAATTCTAAATACAGTTTTTCCTCTATACAAGCTTTTAAACGGCATTTTTTTATTTTTTTATTTGACTTTTTGCTGCTGTAATAAGTTATAATTCTGACACTTTATAAGGTTGGTTGTTCATGGGTCTTAAGAATAAGTCGGTCATTTACTTTTTAGAAAATGATTAGATAAATGGTCTTTCAAATATAACGAAATCTGGGGGTAATCTTAACAATTCGGTACTCGAAAAATAGCTGTCTTTTTCGCTTCCCGGTCCTTGTCTGTCTGAATTTTTATGAAGGTCAATAATCAGTTCTAATTCGGTCATTTGTTTTTTATAAGACAGACGCTCTTGTAGTCATAATTTTTTTTATTTGGCGAATTGATTATACCATGGCATCTTGATTGTACTGTTTTATGGTCGTCTTTACCAAGGCAGATTGAGGGCTTTGATTTCGGTTTGATATAAATTCTCGAGCTTTTCTTTAAGGTCTTTTGAAATGGAAATGTTGGCACTACGAACATTACTCGTTAGTTGTTCGATGTTAACATTACCCGGAATTACCGTAGAAACGGCATCATAGGCCAAACAAAAGGCAATGGCTGTTTGCGCTAAGTTTTTATCGGCACCAACCAGATGCTTTACCTTTTCAACCAGTGTTGCTCTGGTTTGAATAGCTTCTTTAGACCAGCGACTTCTAATGTCGTTAAAGGTAGTCTGTGCATTGTATTTACCCGATAACCAACCGGAATCGAGTGGAATTTTTACAATGATACCTACTTCTTTGGCTTTGGCCATGTCAAACGCCCGTGCCGCATCCTGGTGTAAGATATTGAAGAAAGCCTCAATAACTTCTGCATTGGTCGTGTCCATGAGCAGTTTCATATCGTCGTAGGTATCTATGGATGCGCCGTAGGCTTTAATTTTACCTTCTTCAATTAATCTTTCCAGTACTTCATAATGGTCGTTTTTATGGCCGTCTAAATATTCTGAAGGTGGGTTGTGAATAATAAGTGAGTCAACATAATCTACCTGCAGTCTTTTTAGACTGCCTTCAAGCGACTCTCTAATGTAATCTGAACTAAAATTTAAAGTACCTGTATGGGTATGCCCAAATTTTGTATTGATCACAATTTGGCTTCTGTCTTTACCTTTAAGGGCTTTGCCCAAGCGTTCTTCGCCCGAACCGTGACCATAATTAGGTGCGGTATCAAAAAAATTAATACCGAAGTCAAAAGCCTTTTCAACAAGTTGTATGGCTTCACTTTCAGACATGCTTTTCCAGCCGGAGTTTTGACCTAGCTGCCAGGCGCCAAGTCCGATTTCTGAAACTAATATGGAGTTTTTGGTGTATTTGTTGTATTTCATTTTTATAAAATATAACGTTTTTAATTGGAGGTGCCTATTAGAATTGTTACTTATGTCATACCAAGTATGAGTCAGGTTGCACTTTACAATATCCCCCGAATCAAAAACAGCGATGCAAACGCGATAATGGCATAAAGCTCCGGGAACACGGCCAATATTAAGGCACGTCCAAATACATCGTTTCCTGAACCAATGCTATCAATACTGCTGGCACAAACTTTGCCCTGATACATGCCAGATATCAATCCGGCAATACCCAGTGCCAGACCGCCACCAAGAATTCCCGCGCCTTGTAACAAGGTCATTTCGGGACTGATTAAATCTTGTAAAATAAAGAATCCGGCAAAGCCATAAAGTCCTTGTGTACCGGGAAGTGCACTAAGTACAATAAACGAACCAAAGGATTCCGGTCGCTTTTTTAAAGCGCCTACCGTGGCTTGTGCACCAATGGCGGTTCCCATGGCGCTGCCGCATCCTGAGAGTCCTACTAAGAGTCCAATGCCAATAAATGCGAGTGTTAAAGGTAATGTTTCCATATATGTGTTATTAAGGTTCTACAGGTTGTTTTTTAAATGGTTGGTAGGCTTTTCCGCCGCCCTTAAATTGGGCGTTGTTATAAAATTCCACAAAGGTTAATCTTAGCGGATGTACAAAAGATCCCAGCACGGCTATGCAAAAATTAAGGGTATGCCCAAATAAGAGAAAAACGACGCCTATTATTAGGCCCCACCAACTGTTCTCCATGATTTGCATGCCTATTTGGTTCACCACCAAACCCAATACAGATGAGGCCACGCCTAAGGCAAACAAGCGCACGTAAGACAGCACATCGCCCAGCACACCGGTAAAAATAAAAAAGAGTGGCAATAAACCGCTGGCGGCTCTGGCGGGCAGTGATTGCGACATATCGTGGAAAAAGAGCACCAGGAGTATACCCCCTATCAATAATATATTGCGCAACATTCCAAAATGTTGCAATGCTGCAATCTCCTGCATATCGGCCAAAAATATCCAGATAAGTCCTGTTACAATCAACAGTTTCCCAATTTGCGAAATGGCCTTGGTATAATGATCGTAGCGCAGTTTGTTATAAATTGAAACGAAGATCCCCAGAAAGATTTGTACCACACCAATCATTAAAGCCACATTAAAGGCATTGAACATAAAATCGCGATCATCGGGTATCAGCACGTATTTACCCAGCATTTGAAATAGTTCCCACTGCTCTGAATTGGTTGGAATACCAAAAATACTGCCCGACTTCACCAAACCCATCACCGTGGTCATAAGACCGAGTACCATACCGAGCAAGGCCATGCGTCTGGCATGTTTTAAAAAGCCAAACCAACCTACCAGTGCTGCTACAAAGAAAACGAGTCCGTATCCGGCATCGCCAAGGCAGTAGGCAAACATGATAGGGTAGAACACGGCGATTAAAGGTGTTGGATCCCACTCGTAGTAATTGGGTAGTTCGAATATGTTTGTTATGGGTTCAAAGAGCTTGGAGTAACGGTCATTCTTAAGTTTCACCGGAACATCATTCTCAGGCTTGGGCGCCTCTATCGCATAGCTTAATTGTTCGGTTTTCAGGTATTGGATTAAATCAGGTTCTGTTTCTGAAGGGAACCAGCCTGTGAGCGATAAAATACTGCCTTTTTGATGCTCGTGATAGCTGCCTTGCGCCATGGCAAAAGTCAATTGGTTTTCAATACTGTTTAAGCGTGCTTTTAAATTGGGCAGGCAAGCGGCATAAGAAGCAAGCTCTTGTTGTATGGTTTCATTCTCGTTTAGTAATTGCTCTTCGGCTTCTATCAGTTCAGATAAGGTGCGCTTGGGGACTTTAACCGATTCAAACGGAATTGGTTTTTCAGATTTGCCAATCACCACAAAATAAACCTGATTGGAACTAATTTGAACTACCCTGTGAATGAGATCACCAAAATCGTAGGCTTCGTATTCTTTTTTGTTAGCAACACACAGCTTCACTTTGATACCGTGGGCTCTTAAACGCTCAATTTTACTCAAATCAAAATCATCCCACGGAATGCGTTGCAGTTTGTCCCTTAGCAGCGATTCTCTTTCAAGAATGGTGGCTTCCATACGGTGTTTAAGATTTAGCACATTTGTAATTGCACAATTAACCTGAATTGTGTCGCTATCAGTTTTAGCAGCGCTTTTGCCCTCATGCGCTTCGATGATTTCTATTGTTTTTATGAGTTTATTCTTTTCTTGTTCTAAAACCTCCAGGTCGTCACTGTGAAAATCTTTATTGAACTCAATGTGTAACACACCAATATCTTGCAGCATTTCTGTGATTTGTTGTCGCTGCCGGTGAAAGACCAAAAGGGTTAATTTTTTAAATGAAGCTTTCATACTGCCTTACTGTCTTTTCGTTTTTTTACAATTTTCTGAGCGGCCTTTGAGATGTTTTCTTTGTCTTCCAAAAAGCGCTTAATCTTCATGATGGCTTCTTCATATTCGGGAATTTGTACTTTTTCATACAGGTTGACTTTCTGTGTTGTTTTTTTTCGTGCCAAATCCAGAATGTCTGTTTGTTGTTGCAGTATGTCGGCTTTTAATTTTAGTCTAATGACTTCTTTCAGCAGTGCGATGCCGCCCGGCACCCATGCCGGCATGTTC
This sequence comes from Paucihalobacter ruber, assembly GCF_006494535.1. Classification (GTDB taxonomy): domain Bacteria; phylum Bacteroidota; class Bacteroidia; order Flavobacteriales; family Flavobacteriaceae; genus Paucihalobacter; species Paucihalobacter ruber. Next base: position 60,882 of record NZ_VHIQ01000001.1, on the reverse strand, counting down.
CACCAGCTTACATCGGCTATTTTAAATACAATGGTTTTAATTTCGGGGATGTTGACACCAATCACCTTTTTCTTGTAGATGTCAATCTTATCCATTAATAAGATATCGGGAAACTCGGCCCAAAAGGCTTTGTAATTTTCAAGTTTGTCATCTAATGCTCGCTGTTGCAGCTGGATGTCCTCCAGCTCCTTTGTGAGTTTCACCACTTCTAAACGCAAGGCCGTTTCTTTATTTTTCAGAATGGGCAAGGCCTTTTGCCTGATGGCAAGCTGTCGCTTAAAAAGCTGTACAGTGGTTTTATTATAGTGAAACTTTAAGGCCATTCAGTTAAGCGTTTACGGTTTTTTCATCGTCCCAGTAATGATCCATGATATTTTCTTTGATGCCCACTTCAAATTTTTTGAAATAGGTTTGCAGCAATTGCCATCCGGTATCGAGCATCTGGTCTATGGGAATATTGACATCTACCGCCAGCAATTTTCTTGAATAATCTTTTGCGAAGGCCAGACAGCGCTTGTCGTATTCGTTAAGGTCAAAACCATTTTCTTTTTTGGTCTTGGCATCCATGGCATCGGCATACAGTCTCACCAGCGCGTTCATCACCTGCGGATGGTCTTCCCGGGTCTTTTTACCTATCACATTTTGCTTTAGTCTTGAAAGGCTACGAAACGGATCTATAATCACCTTACCAATATCGGCATCTTGCTTTAAAAACAATTGTCCTTCGGTGATGTAACCGGTATTATCAGGAATGGCATGGGTAATATCGCCTTCATTCAAGGTGGTCACGGCAATGATTGTGATAGAACCGCCATGGGCAAACTGAACCGATTTTTCATAAATACTCGCCAGGTCGCTGTACAGCGAACCGGGCATGGAATCTTTAGACGGAATTTGATCCATTTTATTGGCTACAATGGCCAGGGCATCGGCATAAAGCGTCATATCGGTAAGCAACACCAACACTTTTTGTTTTTGGTCGTTGGCAAAATATTCAGCCGCCGTGCAGGCCATATCGGGTATAAGCAGCCGTTCTAATGGCGGATTTTCGGAAGTGTTGATAAAACAAACAATTTTGTTAAGTACGCCGGCTTTGCTAAAGGTGTTTTTAAAAAACAGGTAATCGTCATTAGACAAGCCCATACCGCCCAAAATAATTTTATCGGCTTCCGCCCTCATGGCCACTTCAGCCAGCACCTGATTATAGGGTTGATCGGGATCGGCAAAAAATGGTATTTTTTGTCCGGTAACCAAGGTGTTGTTGAGGTCTATGCCTGCAATACCGGTTGCCAGTAGGGTGGAAGGCTTGGAGCGTTTTACCGGGTTTACGGCGTTACCTTTAATGGCACGTGTTTCACCACGAAGTTCGGGACCGCCGTCAATGGGTTCACCATAGCCATTTAAAAATCTGCCTGCCAGCAAGTCGCTTACTTTTAAAATCGGTGGCGAACCGGTAAAAATTACATCAGAATGAGACGAAATACCTTCTGTTCCCGAAAATACCTGCAGTGTCACATCCTCACCCATCACGCTAATCACCTGTGCGGGCATGCCGTTAACTTTGGCCAACTCACCGAAGCGTGCGCCTTCGGCTTTTAGGGTGCAGGTGGCCTTGGTGATATTCGAAATTTTAGTATAAATGCGCTTAAATCCCATAGCTGTTATAATTGTGTTACCATTTTTTCTCCGTTATGCAACAAAGCCTTATCGAGTTCTTTTTTGTGTTTTTTGAATTGAGCTGAATCAAACGGCGCATAGTTCATTTGTTTGAGGATATTAATGAGTTGCTTAAAAAAGGTGGCTACTTCTTCGAATTCAGTGAAGGTAAATTCCATGTCGCCTATGTCCATGAGCTTGTTAAACATGTATCGCTGTCTTTCGAGTGAGTTATTCATATCAACATCATCAAAAGAATCTTGTTGGATGAGCGCAAAATCAATCATTTCGCTTTTCCAGAATACCACGTGATATTCTACCGGTACGGCATCATCTCCCAAAATGCTAATCTGGTCTCTGGCTTCGAGTCCGTTGCGAATAAGGTCTTTACATTTTTTAACCAGAGCCACCCAGCCTTTTTGTAAAGACGTATCGGTGTTTTCAACAAACTCAGGATAATCCAGGTATTTTGAATAGGAAGCAATGGGATCAATAGCGGGATATCTTTTGGCATCGGCGCGTTTTTGCGACAGCGCGTAAAAGCATCGTGCCACCTTACTGGTAGATTCGGTAACAGGCTCTTTAAAGTTACCACCGGCAGGCGACACAGTTCCTATAAAGGTCACCGATCCCCAGGCGCCATTATTGAGTTGGGTAATTCCGGCGCGGCTGTAAAAATTGGCAATGGTGGCCGGTAATTCTACCGGAAAGGCATCGGGTCCGGGTAGCTCTTCCATTCTGTTAGACATCTCTCTTAGTGCCTGCGCCCATCTTGAGGTACTATCGGCCAGGATAAGCACTTTTAGTCCCATAGCGCGGTAGTATTCTGCCAGTGTCATTCCCACGTAAACCGAAGCTTCACGCGCGGCTACGGGCATATTGGAAGTGTTACAAATAATGGTGGTTTTATCGTCTAAAGTCCTACCGGTATCAGGATCGGTTAGTTTTGGAAATTCGGTAAATATTTCAACTACTTCATTGGCGCGTTCACCGCAAGCCACCACAATGAGTACATCGGCCTTGCTGTTTTTGGCGATGGCCTGTTGCAATACGGTTTTACCGGTGCCAAACGGACCCGGAATATAGCCGGTTCCGCCTTCGGCCATAGGGTTAAGCGTGTCGATAACCCGCAAACCGGTTTGAAGAATTTTATGGGGTCTTATTTTTTGTTGAAAGGCATTGATGGCGCGTTTTACAGGCCATTTTTGTACCATGGTAACTTCTATTTTTTCGTCTTTTTCCGAAGTTAAAACAGCCATCACATCGTTGATGAGATAGTCGCCTTTTTTAACCACCGACACTACCGTATAAGCGCCTTTTAGTACAAATGGCACCATGATTTTGTGGTCTATCCAGTTTTCTTTCACGCTACCCAGCCAGTCGCCGGCGTGCACCGTTTCGCCCGGTTGAATTAATGGGGTAAAGTTGTAATAAACATCGCTGTCTAAAGGTGGCGTGGTCTGGCCTATTTCAATAAACAAACCACTCATTTTTGTGAGGTCGTTTTGGAGTCCGTCGTATTTTTTAGAAAGGATGCCCGGACCCAGTTCAACTTCCAGCATTCGTCCGGTAAAATCTACCAAACTCCCCATTTTAATGGTCATACTCGTTTCAAAAAGCTGTGCAGAGACCTGTGTGCCCGTAACCCTGATGACTTCGGCCATGAGTTGCTTGTTTTCGGAATGAATCAAGCATATTTCGTTTTGGGTCACCGCTCCGTGCGCCTCAATAAAAATAAGGTTGGAAATAACGCCGGTTACTTTTCCTGTATTCATAGCGTGGGTGTTTTTTCAGTTGGGTTGTTATTAATAATTTTATCAAGCAGTTTTTCAAAATCCTCATTATTGGGTTTTGGGTCAATCTTAAGCCAGCGTTGCAGCAGTTGTAATTTAACCGCATAGGCATAAACAGCTTCGCGACTAAACGCACCTTCGGTGGTGTCATCGAGATAATTCCAAATTACACTGTCAATAAATCGCTCTGTTTTTTCAGGTTGATGTTTTGACAACACTTTAATGAGTTCTTCTAAATAAGGGTAATCTTTAATAACCATAGCCGACGGCGATCTGTCGGGGCCCACCTGTAAAATTAACCTGTCGGCGTCGTGAATGTTGGGTTGCGACAGAAAAGAGTAGGTGTTAAAATGAAATGCCGCAGTAAGCGATGTTAATTCTCTAACAAACTTGTAATAATTGGTTAAGAAATGGTTGTTAAGGCTAAATACTTTGCTGTAAAACCTGTCTAACATGGCGTCTTCCATCTCCCGAAGGCTCATAGTGGCCAGTCGGTCTTCGTTTTCCGACAGGAAATCATTCATAAAATCGGGAAAATTTCTTCGGGTGAGTTTGTAGGCTTTAATTTCTTCGGGATAGAATATGCTAGGCTTTTTAAAATGTACGGTTTGCGTATCCCGATACTCATGAGACAGCATAGACAGCAGGTTGTTCAAATCATTTGGATATATCAGGTACCGCATAAAGCGCCTGTCTTCTTTGTTAAGATTGCGCCTGATTGTATCAAAAAGGTCATCGAAGTCTAGTTTTGACGCATCCGAATGTGGGGAAATATCCGGTAAACTCGATATAAGGTAGTAGTACTTCATTGAGATGTTTTAAACAAAACCTTGTTAGTTTGCTCAGATAGGTATGATTTAAAAATCTCTATAAAGTCGTCGTCACTAAATGAAATTTGATAATTATCGGCTTTTTTGGCAATGCGAAAGCCACCGTTTAAAGTACTTTCAAAGGTAATGGTCATATTGGGAGTGAGCTCCTTGATTCGGCGAACAAATGCACCGTTAAGCTTGTCTTCCAAACCTTTGGGTAAAATAAGCTCCAGATCGTTTGTCTCCTTCCAGTGTTTTAAAACATCAGTAATGGCCGATTGCATAAAATCTACATCGGCCAGTGCTTCTTTGGTGGTAGTTTCAATGATTTTTTGAGAGAGCAAGCCTTCAATTTTGGCTTTAAGATCGCTTATAAATTGTTTGGCTTTAAGGTTTAATTCACTTTCTACACTGTGCTGTAATCTCTTGGCTTCGCGTTGCGCTTCCTCTAAAATACTTTCGGCTTCTGCTTTTGCATTGTTAAGTATCACAGCCTTTTCAGCTTCGGCCTCCTGAAGCATTTTTTGAGATTGCTTCTCGGCCTTTTCGATGCCTTCCTGATAGATTTGATCGGTTAGCTTTTCAAGATTGTTGATACTATTACTCATAATTTCACATATTAAATTACCATTAACGGAATGGGGCTGTTAAAGACCATTTTATCGGTGAGGCTTTCATGAAACAAACTCTCAATAAAAGAGTAGTTTTTAGAGAGTATCACAACGGCGTCGATGTTATTTGCCTTAGAATAGTCCATGATACCCTTATCTATATGCGGGTGTTGGGTAAAGGTAAAAGAGGCTTCTACATTGCCCATTTGTTCAATAAGTTCATTGCGGTTAGCGTGTTCACTCTTGGTCATGGTTTTTTCCTCACGGTTTAAGGTAACCACATCTATAGAAAACTCTAATTCATGAGCCAAATTGGTTAGAAAGCCAATGGACTCGGCTTCGGTTTTTAAACTGTAATCGCAGGCCAGTGCTACTTTCTTTAAATGCTTTAAGCTGGTGTTATCGGGAATTACAAAAACAGGTGTCTCTATCATTTTAATGAGTTTTGCAGTTTTGGTGCCCCAAATTTCATTAATGCCTTTGGCGCCTTTAGTGGCCATCACCAGCATATCGATGCCATTATTATTGACTTTATTGGCGATGTTATCAACAGAAACCCCCAATTCTTTTTTGAATTCATGCGGAATTTTTTTCAATCCCGGAATTTGGTCGGCCAATTGTTTAAATTGCTTATCGATCTTTTTTTCCAAATCGGTAAGGGTGAACTTATGACTTTCTTCGGCTAACGGGCGATGATAAACGTGATAAATTACAAGCTTTGCATTGATTTTACCGGCTAGGTGAACAGCTTGCTCGAGTGCGTTATTGGCTCTTTCAGAAAAATCGGTAGGGACTAAAATGGTTTTTTGTGTTTTCAAGTTGTTTTTTTTAAATTGTTATATGTTATTGGTAGTCTTTTAGTTTGTTAAGCACATCTCATGATGTTGCCACTAATTTACAATTTAATTGAGGTATTTGCAAGAGGGAACGTACTTGCTGAATTTATTATTTAGTTTAAAATGACATTGGTCATGTAGGCTGCTCTGTTTCGGAATTTTTCGAAAAATCAAGTAAGTATCAGTTAGAAAACAAATTGCTTTTAATAATGTAACTGTATTGGTTATTCTAAGTTTCGTTTTTTTAATTCGTTCTTTAGTGCTTGGTATTTCTTTGGTTTTTGCAAGAAAATATAAATTAAATATAATGGAATTAAGGTAAGAAAGCCCCAAGAGTTAGCAGCTGCACTATAAATGATGATGCCTACCAAAAACCCGATAAAAAAGGCATCTATAATAGGTCTGGGTTTGCTGTTGTTTTTTAATTCGAGTAATGCCTTGTCAGATAATTGGGATAGTTCATTCTGGTTCATTTGTTCTGCATTATGTTTATTTTAAATTTAATTCTCATGCATGGTTTTTTTGATGGCTCATTTCAAAAAATCTGAGAAACACGAGCTTCTCATTTGTAGTTTTTATAGGGAGCAGGCGCCAAGTTGGCCGGTATAAGCATTTTTAATGGTATTTTTCGAAGGAATTTTATCATTGGTTGGTGGTTGTTGTGCCTGCCTGCGGTAGGCAGGCTTTTGTTATTTTATCAAGAACTTGATCATTTATTTAAATCGGTTTTAGAGTTTTCAATGATGTCTATCATTATTTCTCTAAGAGATTGAAAATGTCCCCTTAAACTTATAGCAAGGAAATAAAAATTATCAGCTCTATTTTCAAATTCAGGAATCTTTAAAAGTTCAGGATTGTTTACGGCAATTGTAGATCTTTGGAGATTTTTAGTCAACTCTGATAAGGCATCTAAATTTCTAACAGAACCATTTTTGGTAATAAATTCGATATAATCGAATCCGTACCGTGCATATCCTTCATTACTTCGTTTCATTTTGTCAAATTCTCTTTCCCACTTAAAAAGAAGCGTTTTTAGGTTGTTATTCTTGAGTTTAGATAATGCACCAGAATTTTTTAATTCTACCAGTACAAAGGAACTAGGTGTCCAATTTGGGGTGAAAAATGTTTTGTTCAATAGCCTGTCAAATTCAACATCGGTCAACTTACCGTCTTGAGTTCTCATCACTGTAAGTAATTCATCTAATGCTTTAATGATGCGATCGAAATCACTGATGCTAGATTCTAATTGGATTAAATTCTCACTAAACTCCTCATTTAAATTTCGTAGAATAACTTGATTTTCATTATTTAAAATTCGTTCTTGATTCCAGTTATTGATACTTAGCGCCAAAAGGATTCCAACAACTACCAATACAATTTCGCCTATGGCGTATTTAAAATACTTGCCCATTTTACCTTGTTCAATTAAAGTTTGACGAATATGTCTAAAGAATTTTATCATTGGTTAGTGGTTGTTGTGCCTGCCTGCGGTAGGCAGGCTCTCTGATCATTTTTAATTTTTATTCAACTTTTTGTTAATGATAAGAAGCACTTCGTCATAATTATCTAATACTTTTTTTGCGCCTTCTAATAGGGCAGAGGTCATCAAAGTACTACTGGCTATTACATTCCTGAAATTCTCAGTATTATATACATCTGCGTTTAAGTAGTCTCGAGGTTTTAGCATCCCATTGCTCACTATTAAATCAATAATTACTCCTTGTTTAACTGAATAAGGCAGTATATTAGAATGTATATCATTTTCAATGTACTCTATTCCTTTATTATAATATTGGATTGATTCAAAAAGATTCTGCAAACTTTTTGTAAGCTCAGGCCATTGAATGATCTTTTTGTCAGGTCCAAGTTCGCTTTCGGTTATTGGAAGTTTAAGATTATCTGTATAGAAAAACATCATATTACTTATCTTTTTTATCTTCTCAGCATCAGATTCATCTAAGTTAGTATTATTAAGATATTCAAGACGATTGTCAATTCTATGCTTCAGGAAATTTGTTGTTTCTTTTAGTTCAGCTTTGCTCTCTTTTATTTCTTCTCTAAGATTTAGTAAAACTTGTTGCGATTGGTTTCTTAATATTCTTTGCTGATTCCAATTATTGATTTGTAACGCAATTAGAATCCCAATCACCACCAAAACGATTTCGCCTATGGCGTATTTAAAATACCTGCCTGTCCGGCCGGCAGGCTTGCCCATTTTACCTTGTTCAATTAAAGTTTGCCGAATATGTCTAAAGAATTTGATCACAATTTTACGATTTTGTGTTTTGATTAATGTGCTGTTTCAACTCTGTCATGTCATCACGAATTAATTTTAGACGTCTAATGGTTTGTTGCAAAGGCCAACTTGTTCGTAAAAGTTTATCAAAATCAGGGTTGTTATAGATAATGGTTTCATCTTCAATAATTAATTTATCGACTAATCTTCCATTTTTTGGTATTGATTTTATATAAAAAAGCCTGTTAAGTAATTCCATTTTATTGTAGAGTTCGGTTCTCAGCACCTCGTTTATCCAAGACTCCATAAATGGAATATCAACACCGTACAATTTTGATAACTGATTTTTGATGGTAAGGTCACTAATTTTGTCAAGTCCTCCTGATTTTATGGCCTCATAGGCGCTAATATTAAGGTTTAAAACAATTCCAAATTCACGTACTTTATCTAGATGTTCAAATAGGGAGTCTCTATATTGCGACACCTCATTTTTCATAATACCTAAGGCATAATAACTTTTTAGAGCGCTTTCTAGGTAGGATATATTCTCATTCAAAAAAGTGAGATCTATTTCAAGTGCCTCATTCACTTCCCTTAACATGGTTACTTCATAAGCTCTGTTTTTTTTTGATTCGTTCCAGTTGTTAATCTGTAAGGCTATTAATATTCCAATCACCACCAGAAGTATTTCGCCAATGGCGTATTTTAGGTATTTGCCAGTACTGTTTTTGCTCATAAGGTTGTATCGTATTTTTCGAAAGAATTTAATCACGGCTTAATCTATATGTGGTTTCAATTTGGTCAATAATCTTCAAGGCGTTTTGCTCGTTTTCCAGGCTTTGCTTGTCGCCTCGGATTATGGCACCTTGAAAAAAGTTCAGGGCATTTAATAATTGATTTATGGTAACAGGGTCTTCGGTTAACATTTGGTTAGGTTGTGCTATTACAATCTGCTGTTTAAGCATTACTTTCATTAAAACTTCGGCATCAAAAATTTTCCCTAGGGATTCTACATATTGTTCCGCCCATGACAACCCTGCATTATTTAGTATTTCAAATTTTGAAAAAGAATTATAATATTTTGAGAGCTGTTTACTGATGTCGGTATCATGGATGAGCCTTAACTGTCCAGAACTTTTCATTTCTTCGTATGTTCGGTTTACCGGCTCTAATACCATCCATTCTAAGGTCACCAGGCGTGTCCAATAGGCTAATTTAGCGACATGTTCTTTTCGATGTTCACTTTTTATATTGGGCACAATAGAATCTATTAAACCATATATTTTGCCGTTGCGATGACGGTATTCATGGTAGAGTTTGATATCTTCTTTCAAATCTTCAACGAGATTTTTCATATGTATACGCTCTACTTTTAAATCATTTTGCCTTTCGTTCCAATTATTGATTTGAAGGGCAATCAAAATCCCTATAACCACTAGTACAATTTCACCAATAGCGTATTTAAAATACCTGCCTGTCCGGCCGGCAGGCTTGCCCATTTTACCTTGTTCAATTAAAGTTTGACGAATATGTCTAAAGAATTTGATCATTAGTTTTTTGGCTTTACCCACCCCTTTATCCCCTCCAAGGAGGGGAATGGTTCATCAATATAACGACAGCATCTAATCACAGCCCTCATCGCTCCCCTCCCGGGAGTGCCTGTCCGCCAAAGGAGGGGTTAGGGGTAGGTACTATGGGTTAGTTATTAAAAGTTATTTGTCTCAAATATAACTAAAACCTCGACATAACTAAATCATCAGATACTTAAAAAGTGGGGGGGGTTGACGCATAACGTTTTTCTGTTATGAGCAGTTGTAAGAAGTGTATGGCCGTCAAGGGTTAATGTCGCTTAAAAGTGGCAAGATTTCGCAGAACGCAGTTTTATTAAATGATGGCCTTGTGCACCGGCCTGCCTGTGTTATGGTTTGCCTTAGGCAGAACGGTTACCATTGTTGTAGGCAGTGCTTTATTCGTATCCAATTTTTACTTATTGTTTTTAATTTCTAAAGACTTTTGTTTGATCCAGTTAACTGAAATGTCTATTGTTTCAGTATTAGTATTATCATGTCCTAACGACGGAAATACAACATATTCAAAATCTTTGTTTTCTAATTTTAAGGTATTGAGATGTTCAATACACATTTTTACAGGAATCTGGATATCTTTTTCTCCAAAAAGCCAAAGACCGGGGATTGAAAGAGCCTTCAGACTCTCTTTTGGGTCAGTAGCTTCAAATTGATATTTGTCAGGGTCGTTTTTAATGTGTTCTCGTGCATCTTCTTCTGTATGGTGATCCCAAAAATCTGTTCTTCCATTGGTGTAAAACTGAAATCTCAGCTGCTCAAGAGTCGTTATTGTAGGGGAGCTAAATAAAACCATAAATTCTGCTAATGGATTTTTATTTGCAACAATTGGAATTATCCATCCTGCTTGACTCGCACCTATAAGTCCAACAGGTAAATCTCCCACTTTGTTATGTATTAAATCAACAGCAGCACTTGCATCTTTTGCTAATAGGTTGAGATTTTCAACACTAATGTTATTGGTGCCTACTTCCGGTCCGGCATAAACGCCACCAGATGCTCCAACGCCGCGTTTATCATAAGTAAATACCAATATATTTTTTTTAGCTAATAGTTCAGCAAATTTTGTCATTCGTGGTACTTGGTCAGAGCCGTGTACAATCACAACCGCTGCATGCGGATTATTAGGGCTATAAATTGTACCTGCCAATTTAACTCCTTCACTCTCAAAAGTTACATCTTCTGTTGTTATTGAATCAACCAATTCAGTTTTTACTTGAGTAGGTGTCGTATTTTTTTGTTCGACTGATTGATTGCAACCCATCATAGTTACCAATAGAATTAATAAAAATAGTTGAGGTATTGATGTCATTAGTCTGTTGTTTTTTTAACGCAATTTTGGTCGCATGTCTGGTTCTAAAATATGGCTACGGGTTAATAATTGTACCGATGGGATTAAACCGCATTTTGATGCACATGATGATGTGTTTGATAACCTAAAGATAACTATAATCTTATTTTGTTATATAGATTAATTAATTTTTTGTGGCGCTTTTGGCATTGGCCACGTTAGTAAGTGTGAATGGTGTCGCGAAGTTGACAGGCTTTAAAAAGCTTTTCAGATTCTGCTTATTTTATTTTTTCAATAAAATTATTGATGTCACTTTTTGCATCAACACCATAGGCATTGATTAGCATCATTTTTTGTGTGCCGTCTTTTTTGCTAATGGCATAAAGAATATTATTGTCTGCCGGATTACTGTTTCCTTCGAAACGATATATATCGTCAATATTCCAATCAGAAGGATTTAGTGATGTTAAGTCATCTGTTGGAATATTGCCGTTATATCCCTTTTCTTTTAGCTGGTTCATTACTTGTGATAATGTTTCTCTGTAATTTTTCATTGTTTGTTTATTTTTGTTCTACATTCAGCTTCAAATCTCCATAGGGCTCGTAGTTTTTTATCTCCACAATGGATGCAGGCAAACTAAAACCGCCTGCTATTAGTGCTTTAACAACGTCATTCATCACTTGCGAACGAATGTTATTATGGACAGTGCGTCTGGTAGATTTAAAAGTGTCTATCCAGAATTTCACATTGATGTTGATTGAGTTTGTAGCCAGTTCATTAATAGTTATAAAAGGCTTTTTGTCATCTTTTAAAACCCCCTCCACATTATTTACACTGTCAATAATTATTTTAAGAGCTTCTGTAGGGTTGTTTTCATAAGCAATGCCTACTGTAAATTCATATCGTAGGTACCCATCCAAGGTATAGTTAAATAAGGGGTTTTTGAGAAGTATGGCGTTGGGTAAAAACACATCTTTTCCATCTGGAGTTTTTACTATAGTTTCTCGAATGTTAATGTCTTTTACATGGCCTGTAATGCCGGTTACTTCTATTAAATCATCTAATCTAAAGGGGCTTTTAAATGCAAGAATAATTCCCGCCAAAAAGTTTTCGCCAATATCTTTTAAAGCAAAACCTATTACAAAGGTTAATAGTCCGGCACCTGCGAGCAATTTATTAGTAAAGGAACTCAAGCCAAGTAAATAAAGGGTAGAGAAAACTACTATTGACTTGAGAACAAATCCCACTATTTGCGAGGTGAAATTAGCCGTGATGTGATTGGGCGATTTCTTGGTTAACCTCAATTTTGCTCTTTTTTGCAGGAAGTTAGAAATTATAAAACCAACCACTACAAATACTAAGATAAAAGCTAGGTTGATATAGTTTTCTTTGAAATATTGAATGATATCGTGGTAAAACCGTATTGATTCGTCCATATTTAATTTCTAGTTATATTTTTAACTTTTCCAATCAGACCAACCGCCACCATAGTTTAATATGTTGTTAAATCCGTTTGCGGTGAGGAGTGAATATGCAATGGCAGAACGATTACCGCTTCCGCAATAAATAATCACTTGCTTTTTATTGTCTATTTTGTTAAGGTTTTCATCCATTGTGCCCATGAATACATTTTTAGCACCATCAATATGGCCTTCATTGTATTCCGATTTTCCTCTGATGTCGATGATTTGAACTTCGGTATCTTTCAGTTTTTGTTTTACAGCTTGTTTATCAATAGAATTGTAGCTGCTGAGAGGTCCTTTTTCAAATGCTAAGAGTTGCTCGGGAGTAATAAAGCCATAAATATTGTCCATACCTATCCTCATGAGCTTTCGGGTAAGGTCTTCAACTTCATCAGGTGTTGCAACTAGCACGAAATACTCTTGGTAATTTAAAAACCAGCCCATCCAGGTTGAAAATGAATTGTTGTTCGGGATATTGATGGCACCTTTTAAAAAATGCTTTGAAAATTGTTCTTTTGGTCGGGTATCTATCAGCTTCAAGTTTTTTTTCTTCGTCTCTTGGTATTCCGGCTGATTTAAGTTTTTGATTTTAGGCACTTCAGTGATTAGCTTTCGCTCCACTTTATTCAGTTTTTTCATCATGGCAAAGTACCTGGGAGGCTCCGGTTGGTTTGATAGAAGTTCTTCTGTAAATTTTGCCTTATCATGTAGCAGTTGCAGTGCCCAATTTCTAATTTTCTCATATCCAATGGTAGACATATGCACTGCCCCCAAAGCTTTGCCGCAGGCAGAACCTGCACCATGTCCGGGCCACAAGAGAATAAAATCGGCCATCTTTACAAAATCTTGGAGTGAATTAAATAAGTCATGTGCTCCTTTTTCCTGCGTGCCTTTCAATCCGGCTGCCTGTTCCAGCAAATCAGGTCTTCCCACATCACCAACAAAAACAAAATCGCCTGTAAACAACATGGCGGGTTTATCAGTGGCGGGGTGGTCGGTAAGCAAAAAACTTAAATGCTCAGGTGTATGCCCCGGTGTATGTAAAGCCTCAATAGATATATTCCCAATCTTTACAATGTAACCATGTTTAAGCTTATTGTGTGGGAATTCATATTTCCAGTCTTCATCTCCTTCATCTGAAAGATAAAGTTCACCCCCTGTAATTGCTGCTAATTCTCTTGAGCCACACAAAAAATCAGCATGAATGTGCGTTTCCAAAATATGGGTAATCTTAAAATTATTTTTCTTAGCAATTTTAAGATAAGTATCTATATCTCTTTTGGGATCAATTATCGCAACAATACCTGATTTTTGGCAGCCAATGATATAACTGGCTTGGGCTAAACTTTTATCGTAAACTAATTCAAAATACATCTTTTAAGAGTTAATTTATTGGCAATTTGGTGTTTTCTAATGTTTGTTTAGCATCTTTATAACCTTGTTCTATCAGGTGTCTCGTCCTAAAATATGGCTACAGGTTAGTAATTGTCCTGATCCCGTTTGCTAACGGGATTAAACCGCATTTTGATGCACATTGTTAGGAGTTTGATAGCTTAAAGATAGCTATAATCTTATTTTGTTGTATCAATTAATGGCATTTTTTGTGGCGATTTTGGTATGGGCTACGTCAATAAAGCTTGAATGGGCGAAGTTGGGCGACTTTGAGGAGCGGGGTGTTTTTTTATTGAACGCCTAAGTCAGGAGACTTTGGAGAGTGAGTGCCAAGTGTTGTTGCGGGATTCGGTAAAAGCTTGTTTGTTAATTCAGATTTTTAATGGCGACTGCACTTATTAGTCAAAAGGGTCGTCATAAATATGTTCAACAATGCCATTCTCAATGGTAATTTCATTTCCATTTAAAATAACGCTTCCCGAAAATGTTGCGCTAAAACACGAATTGGTATTAACTGTTACATTACTTTCAAATGTACCCCGGGCAACAACATCGATTTCTGAAGAGGTGCCATTTTGAACTCTAAAATATATAAATTCCTCAATGATATTTCTACCGGTTTGTTTATAAGGAAGTTTAATGGTGATGGCATAGGTGTCTTGCTGAGGTTGCAGCACGCCCGTCATTAACCATAAGCCTAGTGTATGCCCTGTGCCATCGTTATCTAAATCAATTCCCCAACCGTAGACCTGGAATTGTTTTAAATCGTTATTAATTTCTATGGATGCAATTTCATTTTCTGTGCAAGTTGGTGAATCATCGTCGTTAGAACAACTGTTGAATATTGGTAAACTCACAAGAATTATTAATAAATGCAGATATGTTTTCATAGTTTTTTTGCATTGTTTATCAAGGTCAATGTCTTGAAACCAATGTCTGTTTTAAATAGGCTGTCAATTTTTTCAAATATAACAATTCCCGTCAACAAATCTAACAATCAACCGCTTAAAAAAGTAAGGTTGGTTATTGGGCCTGTGCTGTTTACAAAAATAGGGCAGTGGGGTGAGGGGTTTTTACGGGATTACGTAAAATGTGGTTTTTTTGGTGACGGTAAAGTTTAAGCTTAGTGCGGGATTAGAAATACTTTTCTATCGGTTTAACCTTATGTTCGTTAAAAATTAGTGCGTTTAATATTAAAGTCTAACACCTAATTACCCTTATAAGATGTTAACATTAGTTTTTATTCTTTATAAAACTCAGCAACGATTTTTGTAAAATCGGTTTTTGAACTTTCTTTATTTGATGCTGAGTAGTTTCCTTCATAAATTCGATTTGATAGGCATTCAGCACATTTTATTTGGTATCTAATTGTGTTGATATTGCTTTCTTTTAGTTTTACCAATTCTTCATTCGTTAAATAATACGCCGAAGTTGCGATATCGTCAACATTGTCATTAATTCCTTTGTCAATACAGGTTATAACTGTCCCATCATTTAGGTAAATAATAAGTTTTCCACTTATTCGTACAGTCGAAACTAACTTTGAACTAACAACTAAAAGCCTTTTTTCACCGTCTTTTGCGAATACAATGTTTAGGTCATTAATATAGTCGTTGTCCGAATTTGATTGTAAAGTAAATGTTTCAGTACTCGGAAAACTGTTTTCACCGATAAAGACAAGGTTTTGTCCGTTTGTGTTGGCTATTAAATTCATAGTCAAAATCAAAGAGAGTAAAATTTTGTTCATATTAGGTTTTTTAAATTAATGCCAATGGTTGGTATATGAAAAGCAGGCAATTTTGAAACATTAAAATTTCGGTCAAGCACAAAGTTTGATACAAGCCAAAATTTTTGATTTTACTACTATCTCGCCTATTTTTTTATATACGTTCTTGGCAAACGTTTCTTTAGTGAATTATGATTAGTTTTCTTCTACTGCATTATTAAACGCTTCAACGCCTCCCACAATTGGCAAATTAATTGTTGTTGCATCTAAATCAATTGTTAGTTCAGTTCCAGGTGAAGGCCAAAGCGTGAATTCTTTATCACTTGAAAATATCATCAGACCAATTTGTTGTCCTTTGAGAATTACTTGATCGTCAGGCATTAAATTAAAAGATACTTTATAGAACTTATCAGGGGCCAAAAGTTCACTTTTGGTTATCGATTGGTGGTTTTGAGGATCTGCCCAACCGCGTGTGATGATGTTATCTGTAATTTTGGATTCTTGCCCTTCAGTCCATGGTAATGAGACTAACCAAACCGAAAGATTTGCAGCGGGTTTACTACTTGATAACATAACTGTGACTTTTGGTACGCCAGAGATATGAACATCCTTTAATAATGTGGGTGTTACATAAATTAATCGATGGTTTGTAAATTCAGCTTGTGCCAAGGATGCACCAGTAAAAGAATAGTTGTCAACCAATTTTTCTGTTCCTTGATCTTTTTGTGGTTTAGTAGTTAAATTTCCTCTTCCTGGTGCACCTGGGTTTAGATAAAGTGTTACCTCAGATGCTGCTGGGTTGGGATATTCCTTATAGGCAGTAGGATTTTCTCTTTTATCATTTTCACGCACAATCCATGCTTTTGCATCATTTTCTACACCATTTTCTACTTGATGTAAATAACGCGTAAACCATCTGTTCATTAATTTCATGGGCGGAGGACCACCATGTCCATTTTGATGATAATAAATTTGACATACCAGCCCTTGGGCTTTTGCGGCCTCATAAATTCTATAACTATGTTCTGGCATCACATTCCAATCGTTAAAACCATGTGACATCAACAAAGCGGCTTTCATGGGCTTCATATCATTTATATAATCCCGTCCAGCCCAGAAATCATTATAATCGCCTGTAATTCTGTCCATGCCATTCTTCATTTCCTTGTCTCTCACATTCGCATTATTATAAGCGCGTTTTGATTCATCACCACTATGAATAAAATCGTATAGTACGTCAATATCCTCTCCCAAATACCCTCCAGGAGATCTCACTAGTCCATTGGATCTATAATAGTGATAATAAGAAGTATTTGGAGCTATAGGTATAATGGCTTCAAGTCCATCAACTCCAGTGGTTGCAGCGGCCAAAGCAATAGTGCCGTTATAAGATGTACCAGTCATTCCAACTTTACCGGTTGACCAAAACGCTTCTACTTTTTCATTGCCATCGATTGAAGAATATCCGGGTATACGACCACATAGCCAATCAATTACAGCTTTGGGAGCTAATGATTCGTTGTCACCACCAACTGTCGGTGACCCTTGAGATAGTCCAGTCCCTGGAGATGAGGAGTGGACCACTATATATCCTCTTGGCACCCAGGTTTTAATGTGAGAATCTGAAATAATCGGTCTTTCACCAATTCGAACAACTTCCACATGTACACGCTCTTTTGCAGCTTGACCAAGCTCATGCTTCACATCCCAAAAAAGACCGTCAACGAACGGTGCAGTACCTGCAAAATAAGGACTTGATACATATACAATTGGCAATTTAAGTCCTTCTGAATCGGTTTGATAAGGTCTTGTAACTGAAACATGCATCCTATCTAATTTCCCATCACCATCAGTATCAAACTCGGTTTCAACCCAGAGGTCATGTCTAATCCACTTCTCAGAATCTTCAAATGCAGGGACAATTTGAGCCTCGCCATTTTCAAAAATCGGAACGGATTTTTCT
Source organism: Paucihalobacter ruber (assembly GCF_006494535.1). Classification (GTDB taxonomy): domain Bacteria; phylum Bacteroidota; class Bacteroidia; order Flavobacteriales; family Flavobacteriaceae; genus Paucihalobacter; species Paucihalobacter ruber. The sequence goes on along the minus strand of NZ_VHIQ01000001.1, from coordinate 43,519 downwards.
GTACTTTGCGCATTTATAGATACTAGGGGAGTAATTAGTATGAATAAAAAGAATGTTAATTTGGTTAAATTTTTCATGATGCTTTTTGTGATTACGGTTTTAATGGTTGCCAACTTGTAATATCATCAGCATTGATATCGTTATTCGGGTTATGTTGATGTTATGGGTTAGTTCTTTCAAATATAACAAATCCTCTCATAAATCCTAACAATCAATTCCTTAAAAATAACATTTGTTATTTGGCTTGTGGTAATTACAAAAATAGGGCAGTGGGGTGAAGGTTTTTTACGGGATGCCGTAAAATGGGGTGGGGTTTAGGAACGGTCTCGTATAACCGTCAGTTACGGGTTTATATGCGTTAATTTTCGGATTGTCACTGACGTTAGCAATTCCAAGTGGATTCTGACGTAGTTGAATACGCCGACACCAGCAACGCGACTGGCGAAGCAAATGCGGTTACACATTGTTGCCAGTAATATTTCATCTGGAACAACTTTGGATTCTTTTTTTTAGTTTTGCAACCTATTATTGAAATAATAATTAGTACAAATAATAATTGTTTCATCATTGAATATTTTAAGGTTAGTATAATGTTTGCCCACCTTAGTATCAAAGCAACAGCTCCAAACAGGGCCGGTCTATTCCTTTTTTACACGGTTTGTTTATTGGTTTTATGTTGTCACACAACCTATAAAATGGATATACAATAGGACTTAATGCTAAAAAACTAATGGGGAGTACTCAAATATATAGAAAAATATTAAATAACTGTTGCACTGCCATTGCATTTATCAAGTTTTAGCTTTAAGCTTTAAGCTTTAGGCTGTGGGCTTTAGGCTGTAGGCTAAAATAATATTTAATTGCTGATTTGTTGATTTGCAAAAGAAGCTGATAGCTGATAGCAAAATAAAAAAACCGCTTCATTTTCTCTTGTAAAAATCCATCTTTTTTAAAATTTAAGTTTCAATATTATATATATATATATATATATATATAGAATATGAAACAATTTGTTTTATCTAAAAAAATATTAATAACGGTATGAAAAATAAAGAGTATATACAGACCTAGTTTATTAAGTTTCTTATTTAAAATGATGAGATAGGTATAAATTATTTAGAGAGAAATTACTGAATTATAGCGATTAATGTGCAGATTATCCTATTAAAAAACACATGGACGAAAATATTTTGTAATTTGAGATTGTTATATGATATTTCTATAGTTATATCCCCCACTGTAAGATTACTTGTGTTAACAGTTATTATATTCTGGGTTAGAATAATAATCTATATTACATTTTTGATTATTAATTTAATACCAAAATATTGATTAAATGTTTAGCATAGATTAAAATGATAAAGCAATATTGTTCTCGACCAAAAAAAAATGTTCTGATCTCTATTAGGACAAAAGATTTCTTGTTAAATTCTATAAAAGGATTTTTAGAGTGTTTGGGAGGCTATAATTTAATTATTTATTTGTTGAATACCAAATATTTACAATCTCATATTACACTTCATTATGACAATTGTGCCAAACCTCCCTAATAAAACAAGCTATGGATTAAGCTGGTTTTGTTAGCATTATTCACACTTACCCAAATTTTTTTATAACAGGTTTAAGCACGATACACCTATTTGTCGTGCCGCTAATTAACTTTAATACCAAAACATTATGAAAAATTTAATTATTATTTGCTGTCTACTTATGACAGTAGTATTTATTACAAGTTGCGAAAGGGAAACAGACCTTAATGTTGACCCAATCAAACAGTTACAAACTATTTTCGATCCGAATGCTAAATCAACAATTACTCCAGAACAAATTAAAGCTCGAGGGCAACAATACGTGTACTCTAAGAGCGGGGGTGGGGGTATTATTGTACTAGATTTTGAAGGCTTAGGAAACTTGGACTATATCAATGAATTTTACAATGGCGGAACCAGTAGTCAGGGATTTTCCGGCACAAACTATGGGGTTGAATTTGGAAATGCAGTGGCTGGTATTGATGCGGATGAAGGTGGTTCCGGAAACTTTGCAAATGAACCATCACCATCAACCGCTATGTCATGGTTGGATGCAAATCAGGCTTTTATGAATGTTGCGGCTGGTTTTACAACAGGTTTTTCCTTCTACTATACTTCTCTTCAAACTGGAGCTGTTTCAGTTTATGATGGACTTAATGGCACCGGAAATCTACTGGGAACAGCAAATTTAACTATCAACTGGAACATTAATTGCACAGGTGACCCAACTGGAGATTTTTGTAATTGGGACCAAATAGCTGTTCCTTTTGAAGGGACTGCAAAGTCAGTTGTCTTCAGTGGATCAGTAGGTAATATCGGATTTGATGATGTCACTTTTGGGAGTACAACTCCCGGTGGCGGCGATGACAGTGATGGTGATGGATGTGAAGATGAAGATGACGAAATTATTGACTCTAATATGGAAGCAACCGTAACTATTGATGGATGCGATTCCGGAGTGGTTAATAGAGTAACACCAGGTTCTTGTGGCATAATGATGTCTGACGTGATCGATGTTTTAGAAGCCGGAACATACAAAAATCATGGACAATTTGTTAGTGCAGTTGCTGATGTAGTTAATGGATGGTTTGATGCAGGGTTAATTACATTGGAAGAAATGGATGCAATAATGTCCTGCGCTGGCCAAGCAAATATTCCTAACTAGCAATTTAAATTTTATAAAGAATTGTACTTATTTAAGGTCTGTGAAACTTGTGAAGTTTTACAGACCTTATTTTTTATATCTTTTATTTATACTGATAACCAACTGTAGCTTCCCCAAAAATGGAAGGATATCCATTTGTCAGCTCAAACAAATCAATTTTTATAGAATCGTTAGAAATCAAATTCATATTTCCTGAACTTACCAAATCATTGTAGGTAATGTTGCTAGGTTGAAACCTTTCCTGATACAATGTATTTACCACATTATAAGCCGTTTCTGATAGATTTTCAATAGGCATTCCGTTGATTTGTTCTATGATTTTTTGGGTTCCTATAGACTTTTTTTCTCTAAATTCAATATTGTACTCAAGACTTTCTATGTCTTTATATAGGTCAATTTTAATATTAGTTAAGTATTTGATTTCCCTTGCTCTTTCTATCCTGTTGTTATTTGCATTGTTTATCTGAAGCGCAATCAAAATACCAATCACTACAAGAATTATTTCTCCAATGGCGTAAAGTATATATTTACTGAACTTGTTTTCAGAGAGTAGTTTTTGTCTGATTTTTCGAAAGAATTTAATCATTATTTTTGTTTTTATGCCCACGCTCGCCCCACCCGACGCCTATCGGGACTATCGGGATTTGTAAGCAATTTATAAGCAAGCAATTAATTATACATGGGTGTTGTAATGCGTTTTTTAATTTAAGTTCTTTATTACATTAATAAGTTTTTGTTGAACTTCAGATGCAAGATCGCCTAAATTCTCATTTTCAACTGTACCCATCGAAGCTATTGGATCTACAGCAGAGACTTCTATTTCTCCATTTTCATGTTCTTCCACAATTACATTACATGGCAATAAAACGCCTATTTTATCTTCACTTTGCAATGCTTTATATGCAAAATGAGGATTGCATGCTCCTAAAATTTTGTAGTTTTTAAAATCAACATCTATTTTATTTTTTAATGTCTTTTTTATATCTATTTCAGTGAGTACTCCGAATCCTTCTTTTTTCAATTCGGCCGTTACCTGTTCTATTGCTTCATCGAAGCTTTTACTTTTTAATACTTTGTTAAAATAGTAGCTCATAATTTCTTTTTAATTTTTATTTCTAATGCATTAACGTCTCGGCTAAAATGCCATTTAATACTGTTTGGGTTTTGTTATCATTTGTTTTTGAATTGCCTCTAAATAGGTTCTTATAGAAAAGTTATCGCAATGTCCACAAGTTGGAGAGAATATTATTTCGGCATCAGATTTAGGACTAGTGGTGGATTGTAAATAATCACTAAAATCACGCATTGCATTGTTTAAATAAAAATTATCCATATCACCCATCCAAATATGAATTTTGCCTTGAATCTTTGGGCCTAATTCAGACCAATTTTCTTGAGTATACATTAATAAATCATATTTTTTCCAATATTCTGCAACCGAGGCGTCTATTTCCCCGGTAATTGGATCAAAGATGGGTTTAGGCAAACCGTTAGTGTCTTTTGGACTGTAGACGGCATTCCAGCCTCCCCATTGATTTCGAGAGGTGATATAGGAATCTATATATCCTTCTACGTTTTCAGTTTGAACCTCTTTCTTAATAGTAAATTCAGGCTCTCCCATTGTATTTCTTTTACTTGGGCGCTCAATAGAATTGTTATTGTAAAAGGCATTTGTATTTTCATAGATATTTATAAGTTGCATTTTATAGAATGATACGGGATCAGCACTATAAGAAAAACAACCACCAAAATAATCAGGGTAATATAATTGTAGCGCCAATGAAACCCATCCACCGGTTGAACAACCGGCTGTATAGCGAGTTTCAGAAGTCCCTTCGGTTCTATATGTTTTGTCAATTGCAGGAATAAGTTCCTCAATCAAAGCTGAACCATATGGGCCATTGTTTTCAGAATTTATTTGGTAAGAATCACCAAACTGACCATAACCATCAAGAAACACGGTAATGATTTGTGGCGCATCTTTTGATATCCACCACTCATTTAACGTTGAATCTCTAACAATTTGATTAACCCGCGTATATCTGCTGCCGTATCCTCCAATGCTAAAGCAAACAGGATATTTCTTTGAAGGATTGTCGGCATAACCAGACGGGAGTAGTACAGCAGTGTTTATGTTGATTGGCTTATTCCACCATTTAGAAAGTACTTTACTTTCTATTGAAAACTTCTGTATAAGTTCATGCTCTTCCAATATCCACATTTTTCTACCTTCGAAAAATTCAGCGGCAATAGTTGGAGAGCTTTCGTTTGTACGCTCAAAAACTTTGGTAAACATCCTATAAGGGTGTTCCTCGCGATTTTCAATTTTAGATTCATCCCACATCACTTGGAGGAAATATTTATCAAAAGGAATGTTATTTAGTTCCCAATTGGCTGTAGATGTCCACTTGGAGCCAGCATCCAGTTCTAATATCTGATCCTTTTTCCAATCCTTAATGTTTATTCCAAATACCCAAGTACTATCTTGATTTGCCGAAAGACTTATTGGTTGTCTGTTATTTTTTAATGTGATATAAACCATTAATTTACCTGTTCCTCCAAATGATTCTTGCATTTTAGGCGAAATTGAAAATTTAAAGGACATATCTTTTTCATTTTGTCCAAAAGAATGAAGTGATAAAATGGAGAGTAATAGAAAGATTATTGTTTTGGTCATGATTGTTTATTTAATTATAACTTGTGTTAGCGGCTGCTTTTATGTTTTTGGATCAAATTTTTCAAATTCATCTCCATTCATTCTATAAACTCCGTCATTGTCCGTCCCAAGCCAAATTGTTCCATTTTTGTCTTCATAAATGGAAATGAGCATAACTTGTTCTGAACTATTTTTAATGATGTATCTAGACAATTCTTTACCGTCATATCTCCAAACTCCGTTACTGTAGGTCGTCATCCATAAATTCCCATCCATATCTGATAAACCTGAATTAAAAAATTGTGTTTGCCCATTTTTTAATGGTATTGAAGCGTCTATTCTTTTCTTTACATATTTATTGTTTCTTATTCGGTAGTTGCTAGAAAGATTTCCCATCCAAATATTATCATTCTTATCTTCAACTATGGAACGTACTCCTGGTTCGCGTCCATCTTTTTGTCTGGATAATTCTTTTTCATTTACCCACAAAAATGATTTCCCATCATATCGATAAGCCCCTGCCAATACAGTCCCAAACCAAATATTTCCATCTTTATCCCGGTCTATGCCAAATATTGAGTATGCGTTATAAGGTAGCTTGCTTGTGTCAATACCAAAATTTTTATCTAAATCTTTTCTAGGAAGCTCAAGTTGGTACAAATTATTTCCATCAAAACGAAATACGTCATTTGCATTTCCATTACAGCTGAACCACAAATCATTTGGTTCTAATTTCCATTCATTATTTTCAGAAATTATTGGTTGAAGGGTGGTAAATGAAGTGCCATCAAAAACGCTAATCCCTTCAGGGGTTTCGATAAAAATGCTTCCTGCCTTGTTTTCTTGTATTCCCCTAATTTGATTGCTTACCAGACCATTCTCTTCTGTGAACTGCTTAATTTTTTCACCGTCAAAATGGTAAATTCCATTTCCGTTACTTCCAAACCAATACTGTTCATTTGAATCCTGATAGATTACCCAAATTTTATTGTCAAGTGCTGGTTTATTTTTCTCAATTAAAAGCTCATTGCTTGTGGTTGATTTTTTTTCGGTGTTCACTTGTCCATTGCAGGAAAATAAAAATGTCGAGATAGAAATTGTCAACAATATTTTAGTCAATCTTAATTTCATTTTGTTGATCTGGTTTATTCAAGTTGCCGCTAACATTTTGCTGTTAAGCCATCGTTTTAATGCGGCTTAGCTGTTGTTAACGACATTTCTTTAATTCACTTACTCCAGTTCACTTGTTGATCCATGTTCATATGCAATCTTCCATTTGCTCCCATCATATACACAGCCAAATGTTACATTTGTTTGGATGGAAAATCTATTACCTGCGGTGTCAATAAGAATTTCTTCTGCTTGGAAAAAACTAATGGCTTGATCCGGCTGATACATGTAGACATATATTGAATCATAATTGAACTCTAATTTCTTCAATGATTTAAATAGTTCGTTCCAATCATTTAGAACGAGGTTTTTCATCTCAGCATAATTGTATCTTTTCCCATCTACATAGCAATGAAAATCTTCGGATTCATAAAAATATTCAACCATAGATTTTGAATCCATGTTTTCAGCAGTCTTGATGTAATTGGACACCATAAGTCTAATCTCAGCCTTTTTCTGTGTTTCATTATTCCCTTTCTCATGAACTTTGGAACATCCCATTAGTACTGATAAAAGAGCAATTAAAAGAATCTTCATTTTATTCATATTGTCGTTTACTCGTTTTATCATCACCTTTAATAAGGTTATCCCGCTTTTTGTGATGTGTTTGGTTAGTTCTTTCAAATATAACAAATTCCCTCAACAAACTTAAGATTAAATGGTTTGGTAGCTTGTACAGCAGGCAGGTTTGTGTTGCTACCAACATAGCGCAACACCGGTGGTAGTTTTTTAAGGGATTGCATTATTTGGATCTGGTAAAAATTAAGTACCACGCGATATAATCGCGCGGTAGCGTGGGATTTTTTTTCTATATTTTCGGGAGAAGGTAATTGTTATAACGCCCGTGCTTGTTTCCGTTTGGGCAATTTAGAACCTTCGCCTTGTCGCACGTGACGTTGTTTAGTAAATGTAAAAAATTTTCAATTCACTGATAACCGCCCAAATGGAAGAAGCATATTGATGGGCACTGGTGCCTTCGCCCTGCCCGCTAGCATGGGAACTGTTGCAGGTGATGAAAGTTGAATTGAAGATTGTGTGTTGTGTGTTGTGTGTTGCAGTCTATGAAGCAGAAATTTTCAAAACAGATTAGTGTTTGTTATTTAATTCTTTATCTATTTGATCAATCAATTCATTGGATTTGTCCTTAACATAAAACAATAGTGCGAGATAGCTATGAATGGAATCAAAGAAGTAATTTAATTCGGCAATAAACTGTTTGTCATTCAAGTCTTTAATGGTTTTATAGGGCTTGTATTTTTTTTCATAAGCCCTGTTCCAATTTAATTCTGATTCCACTTTTTCTATAGTTCCATATAAACTTGAATTTAATTCATGAATACGAGTATAGTAAGATTGCAAACTGATTAAAAGCTCTTTATTTCTTATGATTTTTGTTGAACCATATGCCATAAAAGATTGATAAGTGGCATTGTAAGCCTTGAAAGACAATGGTTTTTCCATAAGTTTTCTATAATCTAAAACATCACTGGAATCTGCCAAGGGAACAATATCCAAATCGTGCAAATGATAGGTTGTGTCTACCATGTTAAAGTAGGATAATTGTTTTTGATATCTGATTATTAAATTGTCTGCAAATTTTAAATCTAATTTAAGCTCATTTTTAATGCCATTTAAAAACTCTATTTTATCATTCGCATACTTACGGTTATCATTCCAAGTATTAATCTGTAAAGCAAGCAGAATTCCAACTACTACCAATACAACCTCACCAATGGCGTATTTAAAGTAGTTTGCTGTTTTGTCTGCAGCGAGCAGTTTTTGGCGGATGTTTCTAAAGAATTTTATCATATTTATTGCCCGCGAAGGCGGGAATATTATTGGTTGGTCATAATGAAGCACGACGGTTTTGTGTATGATTTAGCTTCGCTGATTATTTTCTCAACCTCGTTTTTGTTTAGCATCATTTTGTTCCAAAATGTTGAACAAAAATCAGGTCGTTTTAATAATTGTCTTCGCCAGTTCGGTGCGCTCGTGTGAGGCGTGTTTAAGCACCTATCCGCCTTGGCGGAAAAAACCGAATAGACATGACCGCAGCGAGGTGGCCGTAGGTAATTTTCGTAAGTAGGCTTGTACTAGCAATTAATTTTATACGGTTTTACAAGTAGTTGCTTTTTTATTTACGAATTTTACAAACTGCGTTAATCTTTTTTTACAATTGGTACAGCATCAAAAGGGTCTACCATAGCCACAAATAAAACACAAGGTCCATTATCCAGACATTTTGCTTTGTGTGGCTTTCCTGCAGGTCCATAAGCGTAAGAGCCAGCTCTTAATACCACAGGGTTTTCATCTTCGTATTCAACCTCTAAATCTCCTGAAATTAAAATCATACGTTCGGGTGAATTATGTGTATGATTCACAACTTCAGTATTCGCTTCTATCTTAAAGAAAAAATCCAAATTTGGTTTAGATAGATCGCCGTGAAGTATTGTAAAGGAGCAACCAGGAAAGAAATCTGGTGCAGGCAACCATTTTAAATCTTTGTTATGAATGGTTGTAGCAATAGATGTTTCCGCATCCGAGTGGTCATTGTTTTGAGCATTCAAGCCTATTGTTAGAAGAATAAAGGCAAGCGTAACAATGTTTTTTTTGCAGTGATTTAGTTTAGCGGTTTTCATTGTGTTGGTTTTTTAAGAACTTAAGTTGAACATTAAATATAGCGCTAATTTTTTAATTGTGGTTATAATTACTTGCAAAGTTTTGCAGCTACCTGATGGTGGCGATTTCAAATTCCGCCTCAGGCGGATCAACCAAGCACAAACTTTGATACCTGTCTGCCATGCCGGCCGCCAGCCTGTCGGCAAGGCAATAATTAATTTTATAGGTTGTTGTTCCTGTCTGCGATAGGCAGGCTTTCGTTATTTTTTATCCAATGTTTTTATTAGTCCGAAACATAATTGGTCTATATTCCCCATTTTTTCATTAAATGCCGAAACATTGGATAGTATGATTATTCCATTTTTATTTTCTAAATCTAAAGCCATTGACGAGGTGTAACCTCCGGTGCCACCATTATGCCAAATCACTTCGCCGCCATTTTTTCTTTTTAAAATATGCCATCCAAGTCCTATACTCATTTGGTCGTTTATTTTAAATGTAGGTTTTTGGGTGAGTGCTAATTCGTTATTTGTATCATCAAATTGCGCTAAAGCAAATTTGGATAAATCTTCTACAGTAGAAAAAATGGCACCACCACCGGCTAACACATCAAAATCCCAATTGGAAGTTGTTATTCCATTTGGTTTTAATCCTTTTACAAGTGTAGTTTTTATATGTGCTTTGGTACTGGTAGAGTTTACCATTTGATATTTAGTAAATATGTTCTCTTGTAGTAGTGATTCAAATGATGATTTTGAAATAGTTGCCAATTCAAAGCCTAAAATTCCGGCACCAAGATTAGAGTATTCATAGGCTATTCCGGGTTCTTGATTTAGTGTCACTTCAGTTGTTAAATAGTTTATGAGCTTTTCTTTGTCGTAATCTTTGTAGGGATTGTCTTGGTCAACCAACAAAAGGTTGAGATTTGAAGGTAATCTTGGAAGTCCGGATGTATGATTGGCAAGTTCCTTGAAAGTGATGACATTTTCGGTATTAATTTTAAAATCAAGGTAATCTTGAATAGGGTCGTCTAATTTTAGTTCTTGGTTGTTTACAAAATTGGACAATAAGGTTGCTGTAAATACTTTAGTGATAGAACCTATTTCAAACGTATGCTTATAATTTTCAATTAACTTAATGGTGTCGTTGGTTCTTTCAATTCCAATAAAGTCAATTTCCCCATTTTTAATTAAAGCAATCGATAATTGCGTGTTGTTTGGGAATGATTTGGTGTTATCAAAAAGCAGCTCAGACTGTTCTTTGTTAATTGTATTATTTGAGGTTTCAATGCCATTTTCAGCAATGGTGGTTTGGCCATTAGAACAACTCGAAATTACAAGTGCAAAAAATGCAGTTACATATTTTTTCATTTTTTTCTTTATAATGGATGCCAACGGTTGTAATGTGTTGTACAACGTTATTTTTGTATTCGGTTATATTTCTTCATCGTTTCAATTAGTAAATCGTGAGGTAAGGCATACGATTTATTTCCATTAATTCCTTCCATTGTTTCAGCAGCAACCATCGCATTGATAATTGCTTCTTCCACTGCTTGAACTGTTGCTTCGAATAAAGGAGATATAAGGTCGTTGGGCAAAATATCTGCGCCGGAAAATTCATACCTCTGAAATGAATCTGAGTTGGCAGTTGAGAATGCAATAAAAATATCTCCTGAGCCATTGGTTCCGTAACCTCCTGTTTTACCTATACCCAAGGGTATTCTATGGGCTATCCGTTTTAATTGAAATGGAAGTAATGGCGCATCTGTGGCTATAACCACTATAATTGACCCATCACCTTCTTGTCGATAAGATTGAGGTGGAAGCACTAGTTGATTGTTTAATGTATCTTTTAGTTCTAAACCAACAGGCACACCGGCTATTGTAAGTGAATTGCGCCTTCCAAAATTAGCTTGAACTAAGGCTCCGATGGTGTATGTAGAATCTTTGATTTGCACTATTCTTGATGAAGTGCCAGTTCCGCCTTTGAAACCCAAACACATCATGCCGGTGCCTCCACCAACGTTGCCTTCTGCAATTTGCCCACCTTTGGCGTTATCAAAAGCCTCCAGAACATGCTTTTCTTTAACATGAAAGCCATATATATCATTTAAAAAGCCATCATATGTTTCAGCAACAACAGGATAAGTATACCACATTTCTTCACCCTGATACCAGTTGGTATCTACAAACCATTTTAAAACAGCTTGCCTGACTTCGCCAACGCTATTGGTATTGGTTATCATGATAGGCGTTTCCAAAAATCCGGATTCAGTTACCCATGTCGTTCCGGTCATCTCTCCATTACCGTTGAGACTATACCAATTTGCAAAAACAGGACTGAATTTCGAAGCTTTTCCTCTTGGGAAAATTGCTGTGACTCCTGTTCTAACAGGTCCTTTTCCAACTATATTTTTACCATTTCCTGAAATGATGGTACTGTACCCAATTTCAACACCTTCAACATCGGTAATGGCATTGAATTTTCCTGTTGTTCCAACAAATGGAACTCCCAAATCTCGTGCTCTCGGTTTTTGTCCGTAGGCTTGCGAACAAAGGAGCAGTGTTATAAAAATTGCTAATATTCTATTCATATAGGTTGGTTTTTAATGTGGTACAACTCCTTACAATAGTGCCTGTAAAAACGTTACCCCGCATTTTGTGATGTGATTGGTTAATTGTTTCAAATATAACAAATCCCTTCAATAAACTTAACAATCAATTGTTTGTTGCCTACCTACCGGTTAGACAAGCCTGCCTGCTTTGCAAGCAGATTTGTGATTTACAAATATAGGGTTGTGGTGGTTGGGCTTATAAGCCAACCTAGCGGGCCATATGGGTGTAGGGTAGTTGTTTGTTAACTCAGAGCTTTGTTGTGTCTGCCTGCGGTAGGTAGGCTTTCGTTATTTAATAATTTTTTAATTCTGATTTAATGAGCTTTCTCAAGTTTTCATTTTCCTGTATTGCTGTTTTAAGCCTGGTGTTGAAATCACTCCATTTCACATTGACCTCAAACAAAATTTGGTGGAACTTCTTGGTTTTTGACAACGCAAGAAACTTTTCCCTATCGATAATATTTTTGCCTTTAATTTCCTCAAATGTATAGTCTTCAAAGGTTCGCTTCTTCAATTCAAACCAATTCTTTGTATTGTAAAGTTCTTCCTGGGCAAGATAAGGTTTTAGCTTTTCGTTGATTAAAGGCGCAAGTTCAATCCAATAGACGTTTTCCAAATCATTAATGCTACTTGTGTAGGAGGTTAATGCGTCTTTGATTTTTGTATTCTTTATAGTGTAAATGTTTTCTTTAAAATCAGAACCTATCAATTGTTTGAAGTATAAAGTTCTTCTGATAAGTGCAGGCTCTGGAATGGAATCAATATTTTCATTTTTTATTCCGAATTTGTATAATTCTACATGTAAGTTGTCAATCTGTTCGTATTGTTTTTCATAATAATTAAATTGTATCGAATCAGTAACTAAATTTTCAAGAATATTATTCAATACAATTTTTTCTGCTTGTTTATTTTTTCGATTCTCATTCCAATTGTTGATGCCAAGAGCTATTAAAATTCCAATAACCACTAGTACAATTTCGCCAATAGCGTATAGTAAATATCTGCTGAACTTACCTGCCTGCCGGTCATGCAGGTTTTCAGAGAGTAATTTTTGTCTGATATGTCTGAAAAACTTGATCATATATTTTAATTTATTAGCCTGCGCACCACCCGGCTCCTCACTAACAAAGATCTACAAGAACTTTGATTCCCGTTCGGCCCTCTAAAGAATTTTATCATATGTATTGCCCGTGTAAACGGGTAACTTTTACTGCCCGCGAAGGCGGGAATCTTATTGGTTAGTCACAACGGTAAAGTAGAAGCGTTGTGCGAGATTAGAAACACTTCACTTTTATTTTAACTTTATGCTTGTTCATATTCAATTTTTTAATTGTAGCCCGTTAGCCCGCATTGCGCTTATAAAAGCTTGGTTGCCTGATTTTATTTACTCTTTAAAAGCTCATCAAATATTTCCCTTATTTCTTTCGATGAAGGTTTTGCTGCTTTTGGATCTATAATGTTACCTTCTGTGTCAATTAATATAAATGCAGGTAATCCATTAGCCTGATAGTCTGTGTAGGTTTTTGAATCCCAGGATTGGGTGACTCTAAGACTGGTTCCCATATTTTTATGTTCCTTGACATAGTCACGCCATACATTCTCGTCTTCATTTACTGAGATACTCACGAATTCAATATTGTCATCTTGGTAATCTGAATGTAGGTTTAATAAATAGGGTAATTCTCTTGCTGAACGCGGACATAGTGTTTGCCAAAAATCGATATATACATACTTGCCTTTAAAGTCATTTAATGAAACCAGATTACCGTCAACATCTTCAAGTGTAAATGCTGGTGCCGGTTGTCCGGGTGCTAACAATTGTTTTTCCTCATACAGTAGTTTTAATTGCTCTGCATAATGAGGATCTTTGTTATGCTCTTTAAAATAAGTGTAGTAGTTTTCAAAACCCACCAGACCTTTCTCACTAAGTCTCATATTCAACGCATTAAATAGTGCGTAGTCTCTTATGTTTTCATTTTTAAGTTCTTTAATCACACTTAAACTTTCATCAAAAAGCGCATCGGGCTCAGCTATTTTAACCGAATCCGGTTGTATCCGTTTATTGGCTTTCATCTCAACATAATAACTTAAGAAAAATCGATATTCCCAAATATCAAGATAATCATCATTCTCTAATGACAATTGATTGATGAAATCATAATAGTTGTTGGGCTGCTCGTCTTGTCGTTCGCCTAACATAATCTTAAGAGCTGAATTATTATATTCAGCCATCGCTTTTGCATATTCCTCAAAATGTGTTGACAGTGGTTGATCTACAATCAATGCTTCAATATATTGTTTGTTGGCAGCCGACATAGAATCCAGGTATTTACCGGCATTCTCTAAAGACTCATTGTAAATATAATTATAATCTACCTTTTTAAGTTTTCCGCTTATTGAGTCTAACAATACATTCTCAGAAGCCAAACTTCCTCCAAATTTAAATGTACTGTCAATCTTTAATGCGTCAAATGAAATGTCTAAGGTTTCTCCCGGTTGCAGAAAAATATTTTTGAAAGTACTCCCAAAGGTCAACATTTTAATAACAGGTTTGTTAATTGGTAGGTTGATTGCAAACGTTCCATCCTGAACCACTATTTCGGTATACCGTTTTCCTTTACCCATAAAATCTTGGAATTTTAAAACAGACTGGTCGTGGTTTTCAATTTGACCTGTGATAGATACGTCGTTAGAAACGACTTCTTTTGTTTGGCAGGATGAACAGATGAGCAACAATGCAAATCCAAAAATTATTAGCTGTTTCATTCTTTTTTATTTTTTAATTAAAGTGTTTTTGTTAATCAATTTTGCCACCAACGGTTTTCGGCTTGGCAATAATTAGCGGTTTGTTGTTTTTAATCAATACCAATTACTTTACTTCTGCGTTCTAATAATACGGTGTCTCGCCAATTTCCATTCATTTTACCTATTTTTTCTCTATGTCCTATTTTCCTAAATCCGAGTTCTTCATGAATTTTTAAACTTGCAATGTTTTCAGGAAATATTCCTGCCTGTAATGTCCAAAGCTTTTCGTTTTCACTTTCAGAAATTAATTTATCAAGTAATTTGGTTCCTATTTTTTCTCCGCGATATTTGTGAGATATGTAAACACTAACTTCCGCAACACCAGCATAAACACATCGTGCAGAAACTGCGGTTAAAGCCGCCCAACCAACAATTTCATTTTCGATTACTGCAACAATTCTACAAGATTTAATGTGTCCATTGTTCCAATCGTCCCAAGTTGGTATTTCTTGTTGAAAAGTCGCGTTTCCCGTTTCAATACCCTGTCTATAAATTTCAGCAACGTTTGTCCAGTCGTCTGCTGTCATAGGTCTAAAATTTATTTTCATTTCTGGATTTTTTATATCATTCGTTTCTATTGTATCGATTTTTACAATGACCGCTAAGGTGTTTATATCCTGAACTTTTTTCATCGTTTTATGCCAACCTTATAAGGTATGCCCAAGTTAGTTTTTTTAACTGTTTTCAAATATAACTAAAACCACCAACAAACCTAACGGTCAACCGCTTAAAAAGTAGTATGCGTTATTATGCTTGTGGTAATTACAAAAATAGGGCAGTGGTGTGAGGTATTTTAGGGGATTCTGTAAAAGCTTGTTTTTTGTGGGGTGTGGGTGGTATGGGTTGTTATTGTGGCCGTGGCTGGGCTTGTAAGCCAACCTAGCCTGCAATATAGTTGTAGGGTAGCTGTTTGTTAACTCAGAGCTTTGTTGTGCCTGCCTGTCTGCCTCTGGTATGGTCTGCCTTAGTTAGCATGGTTACCAATGTTGCTATTAGTTATTTTGTACGCTTGGTTGTTGTTGCGTACTGCAGTGGATGCCACCACCGTTCCAGTTTTGCTCTATGGCATTTATCCAAACAATTTTTCTATCTGGAAAAACTTCTTCCAAAATACCTCTTACTTTTTCCTCTATTT
Organism: Paucihalobacter ruber; assembly: GCF_006494535.1. GTDB lineage: Bacteria > Bacteroidota > Bacteroidia > Flavobacteriales > Flavobacteriaceae > Paucihalobacter > Paucihalobacter ruber. The sequence continues at coordinate 27,826 of NZ_VHIQ01000001.1, read as the reverse complement.
CAGGCGGTGTTCCCTGTTGTGTGTAAGTTGCGCTTAGTAGTACTCCATTGCTTACCAAAAAGTTTAGATAGCTTGAGGCAGATACTTGGATTAATGTATCGCCAATTGCAGGGCGTTCTTCGGGCAGGAAACTTGTTGGTGGAATTCTGAAAACAATTGAATCAGATTCTTCTTCACTAACAACAATTGGTCGTTCGGTTACAGTGGGTAGTGGGACCTTTATAATTCGGAATGGCTTGCCATCCTGATCGGTAGCGGCTTCCAGAATTTTTAGGTTCTCAGACATGCGTTCATAGTTGAGCCGGCTGAAGAGATGCTTGTCTTTTTCGGCTTCATCAACCCAGGCAAGTAAAATAGTGTTGGCATCGGCAAAGCGCACAAACTCATCGGTGTGGCCACCGGTACCTATGGTTACATACTTGCGATTATGGAGATGCCACATGTGTTCATCTTCGGCCAATCCTTGTTTCAACCAGATGACTTTGTCAACGTTCAATACCCGTTTGTATTCTGCTTCAATTTCTTCCCTGGACCATTCAGGATTACGCTGAAGTGTCACAGCCTCACTCTGAATTAGCACCCCTTTGCCATTGGATTCAATAGAACCACCTTCAATTACCAGATTTGATTTTATAATTTTGGCATTTGTGGCAACACCCATCAGGCTGTCCACCTTGCTTCTCCTGCCTTTCATGAGTTGCTGTTTCCAAACAACAATGCTGTCGGCGTCTTGCGGTTCGCGCAATTGCCACCAGTCCAATGAACCATACTCGTTCCAATCAAAATCAACAGCTGCCAGTTCGCCTAGTCTATTGACAAGAAAAGTAGCGCCATGATCGCGTATCCAGTACTCTTCTCCCGGGATAACATGAAACTCAATCGTTGAGATGTTTACGCCTAAATCGATAAGCGTTTGTTTTGCAACATTCACGAGGCTATCTGAGTCGGCAGCCAGTTTGATGTTCACATGGCCTTCCAGACCTTTTATCATTTCTGCTACAGCAGGGTAGAACTGCGGTCTGTATTTTACCCAGCCAAACCAAATGGCTTCTTGAGGTTCCCATTGGGCGGGCATATAAAATGCGTCAGCAGGAAGCCTAGTTTCTTTGTCTCCACAGGCATAAAAAAGAACAACTATTGATAATGTTATGTACTTCAATGTTTTCATAATTACGGGCAACAGTTTGCGTGTATGGCTTGTTGCGGATTTAAAGCATTTAACTTTCAGTTTGGCACTGATCCGTCTCGACCGACACTGACCTTTAATTTACCATTGATCTCAATATTTCTTATACAAGCCTTTGTTAGCGGCTGGATTTTATTCGTCCCATTTCAGTTGAACGTTTGCAACGCTTTGATGTACTTTCTTTGATAATAGGTTTGCAAATGCAACATCATCTAACGGCTCTTTCTGTTTCTTTAATATTTGCCATAATTTTTTAAATGCCTGTTTACCGCCATCATCATAAATTTTTCCTGCGGCTAAATGCCAACGGCATTGATACCAACCGTAGTTGTTTGGGTATTGTTGACCAAGCAGATCGTAATTGGATTCTAGTTCATTTAATGTGGTAAATTTCAAATCACTCTTATTTGTTGAAGATACTACCATTTGCGGGAAAACTGTTAAAGCAGGTATTAATTCGGGTTCTTTTTCTGCTATATAAGTATGAAGTAAAATATTTGCAAACAATTCTCCCATCCATTTGCGTTGCATATAAAGTCCTCCTTGTTCGTGAAATGCGTGTCCTAATTCGTGAATAGCCAACAAATCAAAAAATCCACGCATTGATAATGAGTTGCCTTTTTCAGAATAAGTTTTGGAAATTTGTTGAGCAAGCTCTTTTGATAGTTGGTCTAACGGAGGAATAAAACTTTTCCAAAAATTATTGTCTTCTGAAGCAACAATAAGTGTTTTAGCATCATTGTAATGTGGCATACCATAAACTGGAAAGTTGGTGTATTTACTCCAGTCGTCTGGCGATAAAACCAATAAAGTGACGACTGGCTCAAACATGATAAGCGATTTGTAAAATGATATAACGTTGTCGCAACGCTTTGCCATTATTTGAGCCTGTTCTTTTGAACCATTACTGTAAAAGGTTTTTGTTATGTTGCCTTCCAAATGATTAAGGTCTTCAAATGATTGAGCCAACACCGTTGATGTCGCAAAGAGAAACAGAGCATAAGTCCAAAGAGTCAATTGAAATTGTCGTTTAAATTTTTCAGATTTTTTCATAATATTATTCTTTGATGTTTGCATTGGTGTTTGACAGCTTGCCGATAACGTGTTTATATCCTGAACTTTTTTCATCGTTTTATGCCAACCTTATAAGATATGCCCAAGCTAGTTTTTTAACTATTTCAAATATAACTAAAACCGCCAACAAACCTAACGGTCAACCGCTTAAAAAGTAAGATGTGTTATTTGGCTTTCTAAAACGTCAAAAATAGGGCAGTGGTGTGAGGTGTTTTTACGGGATTCTGTAAAGTTGGGTTATTTTATATGCCCTGTTCGTGGTCGGTATTCTTTTTTGAGGTCTGTTTGTTAGCTATAGTTTTTATTTCTATGGTTTCTCCGGCTTCAAGTTTTTTAATTCCTGTTGATAGCTTTATCCAAACAAGCTCATTGTTTAAAGGATTAACTATTTTGTATTCATTAATTTGAACTTTTTTAATCGCTTTTAAATATTTTGTTAGTTCTCCATTCCCAACAGACCAAATATCATTAGCTTTTCCAATTTTTTCACAAAACTCAACCATATTATTCCATCTATGTTGATCTTCAAATTCCCATGAATGTCCCCAAACGTAGAATAGAGATAATTTTGGTTTGTCAAGTATTAAATAGTCATTTAAATAGTCTAAAACTTTACTATCATGACACGTTGGATTCCATATCAAATAGTTTTTTGGTAAGTCAAATTTATAAGTGTCATCTACAGTTCTGGCATTGACTATTTCTGTTGTAGAGATTAATTTAGCAATACTATCATTGGTATTTCCAAATGGGTATGCCATACTAATGATTTTCCTATCTGTAAGTTCTGTGAGGTTTTTAATATCTATATTGACTTCGTCTAGTATTTCTTTGTCTGTAATGTCAATAAAATTTTTATGTAAAGCTCCATGTGCAGCAATTTCATGATTTTTATAGATAAACAAAAGGGAATCTTTTGCGACATATTTTTGAAAAATAGTATCACCATTTTGTTGAGGCCAACCACGTTTAGTACCTAAATATTCTGAATTAAGGTTAAATGTGCCCACAAGATTGTGTTGGTCAAATAAATTTGCTAATTGAATATCTTGAATTGTACCATCGTCATAACTCAATACTAGAGCTTTGTATTTTCCTTCCGGGTAAGTAAAGTCAATAAATACGGGCTTTTGCTTACAAGAAGAAAAAAGCAAAAAACAACCATAAAATAGAATAATTAATCTTGTCATTTATTAAATTGTTACTAACGGTTTGGTGCTTGGCGCAGTGGCGGATTTTGGAGCACTAAACTGTCAACATACCATAAAATTTGATGCGAGGTATTAACTTGATTTAACCACTACACCCATCATTGAGCCAAACGACTGTTGCCCGTCTCTACTATTTTAAAATGCAAAACTGGCAAAGGTCTTTTTCATTTTTCTTATTTTGAATTAAAACTTAAGAGTAGTTAATACATACTCGTTTCTTTGATCATCCCATAAAATTAAGGCATAGCTGAACTTTTTCTTGCCTTCACAAACCGAACAAGTTTTATATTTTTTGGTTTCAGTAACTATCGTTTTTTTTTCTTTGACTGTTTTGTAATTATCATAGGTCTGGTTATATGTTCGGACATACTTATTTCCATAAGCATCTACCCTTTCGTTGGCCAAATAATTTTTACGAGTGATGGTTGTAGTTCCGTCCTTTACAACTCTGTCATAAGTAATGGTTTCTGAACTCTTAGTATAGCCGTCAGGTAATTGTCCATCCCCGTCACATATAGGGCAAATACCCTGATAAATCTCAAAGCCTGACTTGAAATTATAAGCCCTATTAACGTTAATGACAACATCAAAATACGATCTATTATCTCCTGTTAGACTGTTATAAGGGTTCAGTTCTGCCTTAATAGCAAACTTTTCATAATCTTTCAATCCTGTGAAAAATCTTGTGATCGAAACAGATCCTGTGAATCTGCCCTCAGTAAGCCATCCATTTTTGACATTGATGATATCGTCATCCGGTTCAATTAAATAGCTGCCGATTGTCAGTGCTGTAGCTTGTATAGGCAAAACCCAGTTTTCATCTGCATCTTTTATTCCTATCGCACCAGCTTTAGCAAAAAGTACTAGCCCATTTAACCATTTGCGTTTCGCAGCCTCTTCCTCAATTAATTTTGATATGGCTTCAGAAGGCCTAACTAAACTAGAATCCTTTTTTATAAAGTAATCCATACTGCCGTTTGGCAACTCACAACTGTAGAAATTCGGAATTTCATCATTTAGTTTCCAATTCGAAATAAGTTTTATTTCTGTATAAATGGGAGGAATCTCTTTATACTCATCAAAATACATTCCTTCAAGCCTCTTGCCAGTTTTATCCATTTTGCTATATGTTGATGTAAAAACAGTTGAATAAGTACCAATATCTCCGTACTCATTCAACGGCACTAAAATTTTTCCATCTTGCGACATCAAACCCATTTTTCCATTTTTGTATACTTTAATCTCCTCATAAATCCATTTATCATAGGATAGTTGAATAGAATCAAATTGTGCTGGAATTATTACTTCTTTATGTTTCCATCCACACAATTTATTCACCAAAAAAGGTTTTGTTTCAGCTCCAACAAATCTGGCAAAAGAGGCAACATGGATAGTATCTTCTATAGACAAATCACTTATAATAAGCTCTAAACCTTTCTCCGTATATACATCAATTTTGTTTGCTTTCCAAGCATAAAATGCACCATAAGTATAAAATTTACCATATCTTTCGTGCTTAGTTTTATAGTTAAACAATTCAATTTTGTCATAGGTAGGGAGTATAATCCAATCTCTTTTCTTGGGTTGTAATTTCCAATCTGGACTCGCTTTGATTCCCCATTTCCCATCTTTTTGCTTTACTTCTGATACTGGATAATATGCTGTTTCAGTTTGACCAAAAGCTCTATTGGTAAAGCTGCTCAAAGAAATTAATACAACAGTGAAAGAAACAAATAGATGAATAGAGGCTAATTTTAGGTTGGTCATTTTATTTAAAAATTATAGATATTTATACTTTTATTATTAATATAATATATAGTTTTAATTAACTATTTTTTATAGTGGAAACATCGGTCGAAATTAATATAGCGGGCAACGTTTTTGTGTAAGGAACGTTGCGTGTTTGATTGCGAGGATTTTCCGCAGGAAAATAAGAGCTGGCAAACAAGCAACGACCAAACGGCTTAACTAAAATAAGCAAAGTTTTTTGTTGTGGGTAGTTTTTTATTTAATAACCTTTATTTTTTCGTTGTCCAAATCTACAATGTATTTCAGTTCGAAAGTTTGTCCTTTGTCTAAATCATTAACATCAAAGCTATATAGTGAAAACTCATATTTTACATCGGTCAATTTATTCAGTGCCGTGTAGTTTTGTTGTCCATTTTTTCTCCATTTTTCAAAAAGAGAAACTACTTTTTTGTCCGAATTTGAAATATCGACGGCCTTTTTTATTTGCTTAATTTCAGTTAGTAAATCCGTTTCAAATTTTTTCTTTGATTCAGAATATCCGTTTGCGTCGAGGTAAGTCCAAACTTTATTATTATGAATTTCAACTGAGTCTATCAAATCTTCCATAAATGAATCTCCCGCAATTCCTTTTATTTTAAAAGGCCATTTTTTCTCAACTATTCTTTCGGCATTTTGATTAACGAAATTACCAATACTGAATAAAGTCCAAATTTCGAGCGTATCATTTTCTTTCTCAATTTGAGCAGAAGTCAAATTAGAAATTAGTAATGTTAATATGATTATTACATTTTTCATCAAATTACCCACAATACCTTATATCATCACCTTTAATAACGTTATCCTGCTTTTTGTGATGATAATGGTTAATTCTTTCAAATATAACAAACTTAGCAGTCAACTTATAAAAATAGCTTGTAATGAGTTGATTATCTTTACAATTTATGGTTTAACTCGGGCTTTGTTTGGGGTTGACACCACACGATGTAATCGCGCGGTAGCGGGGGCTAGCGGGTTATCAACATTTCAATACCACAGAATCATCATTATGGGGTGAATTATAAAATAAATATAAATTTTGACACGCTAGGAAAGTGCTTTTCATAGAATCCGGTGTTGGCAGCAGTTATTTAAATTCTAATTTCCCACCTTGCATTAATTGCTTAAAACTTATGGTGTTTTGTAAAGTGTTATTGTTTAGAATGATTTGATTTAATTGTTCGTTCGATTTCGTTATTTTAAGGGTTCTTTCATTTTGTAAATGCAGTGTTGCTTGTTTTACTTGTGGTAAGCCAACTATAAATTCTCCGGTAGCTGAGTTTACCGGATAAAACCCAAGCGTGCTAAAAATATACCAAGCACTCATTTGTCCGCAGTCGTCATTGCCAATCATACCATCTGGTGTGTTATTATGAAACTCGTTCATTACTTTTTTAATATAGCTAAGACCAATTTCAGGCGTATCTGTGTAAGCATATAAGTATATAATATGATGGCTGGGTTCGTTACCATGAGCATACTGGCCAATCATTGCTTCTTGTCCTAAAAACTTATCAGGATTTACGGCTTCGGTAGTAAAAAAGGTGTTGAGGTGTTTTTTGAAGTATTCTTTACCACCTAATAATTCAATCATCCCTTCAATGTCATATTGGGCAGGCGTCCAAAAATATTGCCATGCGTTTGCTTCTGTGTAATCGCCGGGATTATTTAATGGTGAGGTTGCAGTTAGTGGGTCAAAAGGTGATCTAAAATTACCTTTAGAATCTTTTCCTCTAAATAGCTTTGTTTCCGGATCGAATAAATTTTTATAGTAATTGGCTCTTGTTTCAAAGTAGACGGCGTTTTCTTCATCGTCTAAATTTTTAGCCATTTGTGCTACGCAGTAATCATCAAATCCGTGTTCTAATGTTCGTGAAACCGCCTCATTATCAATCTGATCAAAAGGATAATAACCAAATTGATTATACAATTCCCAATTAGAATGAATGTGGCTTACGGTTGAAGTTTCTATCATTGCGTTTAAGGCCTCTTGCGCATCAAAACCTGTAAAACCGTTATTATATGCAGACAATATCATGGGGATAGCGTGGTTACTTATCATACAATAATTGTCCTGTCCCCATGCTGTCCAAATAGGTAAAAAACCGGCAACTTTGTGATGCAATAACATTGAGTTCACAATACCATTTATTTTTTCTGGTGCCAGAATTTGTAATAATGGAAATGCTGCTCGATACACATCCCAATTAGAAAGCGTTGAATAGTATTCGTTGTTTGGTGCTAAGGCTATGTTATCATCAGCGCCTCGATATTGGCCATCTACATCGGCGATGTTTGAGGGTTGTAAAAACAAATGATACATTGAAGTGTAAAAGATTTCTTTTTGCTTTTGTGGTGCTTCAATCTCTATTCTATTAAGATACGTATTCCATGCTTGATTATTCTGAGTTCTGATGGTTTCAAAATCCCAATGCGGAATTTCAGTTTGTAGATTTAACTTTGCACCTTCTGTTGAAACTGAAGATAAGGCAATTTTAACCTTTAATGTGTTGTCTTGTTTAAGGTGAAAACTCAAATCAAATTTGGGTGCTTTGTCATTTTTACTTTTGGGTAATTCTTCAATTTTTGAAAATGGTTGGTTGAATTGAATGGTGTAAAAATATTTTCGTTTTACCCAGTTCTCTGTGGATGCATAACCGGAAATTGTACTATCACTTTCAATTGTAACATCACTATCGAGCACCAACCCTTTTTGATTGTTTTCATCAAAAACAAAACGCAAGCCATGTTGCAAATTCAAATGAACATTGGCATCTTGACTAGGGAAACCGTATTGATGAAAAGCCACACGTTCTGAGCAAGTTAATTCTACCTTAACACTATCTTTTTTAGTTAAAGTATAATAACCAACTTCTGCTTTCTCAGAATTTTTAAAGTATGAATTTTTTAAATCTGTCTTTGATTTTGAATATGGCATTAATAGTACATCGCCCATTTCATTAATGCCGGTTCCGCTTAATCGTGTTTGCGAAAACCCTAGAAGCAGGGTGTCTTTATATTGATAGCCACTGGTATAATTCCAGCCGTAATCTCTATTGTCCGGCCCCGGTTGTACCATCCCAAAAGGCATGGAAGGACCCGGAAAGGTGTGACCTGTGCCATCTGTGCCTATGAATGGATTGACAAATTGAGTGTAATCTATATCTTGAATGATGTCTTTTGACACATCCTTTTTGCAACCAAGGCAAAGAAAAACTATTGTTATAATTGCGGTAAAACGTCTCATTTTTTGGTGCTTATTATTTTAATGGAAAGGTTACTCTTCTTAAGATGGTCTTGCCCATGGGGATTAGGTTTACTCTTATATTTTTGCTTGATGAACTATCAAAAAGTTCACCTTCTAAATACCAATGATTAGTATAGAAAGAATTTGAACTTCCATTAGAAATTAATGTGAACTTTGAATCTTTGGTGAGCTTTAAATTAACAAAGTCTCGATTATCAGGAAAACAATAATAATCTCTAAATTTTGAGTCAGAATAGGTTTTAATTACCTCTTCTCGATGTGGAATGCTGTAAGCATAAACTAAAGGGCCTCGTTGTAAATAAACTTCACCATTATTGGCTGTAATTTTATTTATATCATTTTGAAATGTAATACTAAAACTTTCATTTGTATTCCATTCTTTTTTAATTTTATAGTAGCCGTTTTCAAGTTGAACGCTTGCGTTTTTAATACTAATATCCATGTTATTGCTCCATTTGGGTTTGCGCAAATAGATTGTAAAACTTATAGGTTTTTCAATTGTTAGTTTTATTGTGATTTCATCCGAAATTGGATAATTTGTTTCTTGTTCAATTTGTATTTTAGTTTGATCTACATAAGTTTTCAGCTCAGAAGGACCAAATAAAACTATGGCAATGCCATCTTCTTTTTTCATATACATCAGGTCTAAAAAAGTAGGCAAATTTTTAGTGTAATTAGGCACACAACACACTGCGGGTTCAGAATGTGTTGGCGAATATTTATAGCGTGGGTCATCAATTGATTTCCCCTCTTGATGATGTTTTCCATCTAAGACATAACAATTATCTGTTTTCCCATAAGTAATTGCCGTGCCATCACTATTTCTGGCGCCAAGCATGGCATTATAAGTGAGCTTTTCGGCACTATCAGCAAATGTCACTTCACCTGTTTTTTGTAGCAAGCTTCCGTAAGAATTTCGGAGTTCTAGCATGGTGCAATATTCGCTTCCTGTATCATCCGGATTTGCTTCCAGTTTGGCAATCCATTCATTTCCATGACCGGCACCACTTGGTAAAATACAAGGTTCTAATTTAGCCAGCATATTAGTATAAGCTGTTTTCAATTCAGGATAACCGGTATTAAAATATGCATTTGCCATAGAACGAATGTGCTCGTAGGTATGAACAGCGTGCCCTTCAAAAAGTGAGTCCTTTTCTATTAAAAAAGGATAGCGTAAATCATTAAACGAACGATTGATAGAATAGGTTGAAAAGGCTTTGTACAAGTAAGTTGCATAGTTTTGATAAACAGTGTCACCGGTAATTCTGTAAAGTGTTTCACAAACATCGGTTAGCATTAATCCATGAGTAACACCACCAAATTCATTTTTTAAATCAAAGGGGTTTTTAGAATTTGCATCATAATGCTTCATGGTGACTTGCATGGCTTTTTTAACAGCATCTAATACTTTTTTTTCGTTGGTAAACTCATAATAAGCAAGCATGGTTCTAAAAGCTGTGGTTTGCGCCCATAACTCGCCATTAGAACCTTTATGTTGGAAGCGCAGATTAGGTTTATAAATTCCTATGTAACCATCTTTATCTTGAGATGTTAAAAGATTATCGATAATCTTGTGCGATTGTTGAATGGCTTCCTCGTTTTCGGTTAAAAAGGCATGTCTTATAAAGCCGTCCCACCAATTTCCTATGGTTTCTGCATTCCACCACATAATAGATTTTTCCCATTCGGCACCGGTCAAAACTAAATCTCCCATTTCCGGAATATCTTCCATGCCGCCTCTGCGAGCAGTATGATATAAATTATCTGACTTGATTCCCGGATATAATTCATCTAAAGCACCAACGACACCTTTTTCTAAATCGTTTTGCATCATTTCCAGAATCCAGCCTTTAGGTTTGACACTCCCTATTGAAAACTTTATAAATTCAGGTTGGATTGGTTGAATTGGATGATTAAAGAATAGTAATTTTTCACTATCATCAACAATCGTAGTGGCTACCTTATTGACATTATTAGTGAAATTCTCGCCTTGGGAATTCTCTTTAGTATCTTGGCATGAAAAAACCATAAGTAGACAGATGAACAGTGTTGTTTTTCTCATTTTAAATGTGATTTTAGGTAAGCTTTCATTTCAAAATTTAAGTTGTGCTGGTTGGCTAAAGGCAGCTTTGTAAAGGGTGCTTGTGGCATATACGGAAATGGCCCAAATTCTGGCGTAATTGTTATGGTTCTACAGGGTTGATGATAATCGATGATGCTTTGCCACCATTGTGTAAATTGATTTAAATAAGCATGCCACTCGGGTGCAAAGGGATTATTTACCTGAGGTGCTTGCTCAAACCCAATACGTGCATGGATGTGATAAATTTTTGGTATAATTTTATTGATGATTTCTTCTTGATCTTGCAGCATAGATTCTGAAACAACACACCAATGAGATAAATCACCAACAAATTTTAGATTTGGGAATTTTTCTAAATATTGTAAGGTTGTGCTCGTGTGAAACGTAAAACGACCGCGATGAATTTCGTGATAGACCGGAATATTGTTGGTTTCAGAAAAGCTTTCAATAGCCCTAATAATTCTGCAATTATCCTCAAAAGAAAAGTAGTCTCTTCCTGTATGTGAATTAATAAAATTTGGTTGATGATGAATCAAACTTTCCAGCCGATTCATCACCGTTTTTAGATAACTTTCTGGCGTTTCCTTTTGTTTGCCAACCACCTGTTGCAAGACCACTACAAAATCAGGGTTTTTCTTCCGAACGGTATTTAAAACGTCATAAAATGTGGTTTCAAAAATGGGGTCTATTGGAATATTAATTTCAATCCCATCAAAGCCTTTTGAAATAAGAATCTCAAAAAAATCGTTTGGACACAAGTGTTCACTTCCCCAAAATGGATATAGAAATTTACTTGGCATTAGTACAAGACCGGATTTAAAGGGGAATTAATCACCTCCCCAATTTTTGCACCCGGACACCAAGTTTTCCAGTCGTTTATTTGCCCACTGTTTGTTGGCTCTTTTAAGGTCATGTGTTTATCCATATAAATAATGGTCATGACTTTTCGCATTTGGTTGGTGGTATTAGCACCCGCGCGGTGAAATACCCAACCCGAATGATAACTAATTTCACCAGCATCAAATGGTTCAATAACATGTTTATAATCTGTAACTTTTAAACGCTTCTCAATCTGTACTTCACTATCATCTCCTATGGATAATTCTCTTCCTTCCAGAATTTCATGACTGCCGGCACTAAATTCTAAAGGTCCCATTTCTAAGGGTGTTGCTTGCAACGGAATCCACGCAGTAATCGTTTTATCGGTAGATAAGGGCCAATAGTGCTGATCGGCATGCCAAGGTGTTATACCACCACCGGCTTCTTTAAATAAGGCTTGGTCATGATACAATCTTACACCTTCTATTTGCATAAGATCTGAGGCGATTTTGGCAAGTCGTTTGCTAAAAATCAGTTCCTTTATAGCCTTGTCTTGTTCCCATAAATTAAACAATTGCAAAAAGGCTTTACCATAGGTTGAACGTTCCTCAAGTGGCTGGTATTCTTTATTTAACTCATTAACCTTTTTTGATATTGCCAAATTAAAGTGATTTAATGTTTCTGCATCTAGAACATTTTTTAATTTGATATATCGGTTTTGATGGTAAAAATCGATTTGCTCTGGCTTAAGGCTATAAGGCTGATTTAAAATTTCTGTGGTTACCATGCGTTTATAAATTAATAGTCTTCAAAATTAAGTGAATACTAAAAGAACATTTTTTTCAATTTTAACCAAAACTATGCATATCTAAACTAAATTAGATATCTTTATATACTTAATAAGTTTATAAAACATAATAGTGAGGGCTGAGTTAGAGCAAATAGATATTGAATCAACCAATCAATCTATTCAATTTTTTACAATTGAGACCCAAGCTTTCGCGCCTTATTGGCACTATCATCCGGAGATAGAACTGACCTTTATTTTAGAAGGTGAAGGCACAAGAATCGTCGGTAATTCTATCGAGACTTTTACAAGTAACGATTTAGTTTTGGTTGGAAAAAACATACCACATCACTGGATTAGCTTAAATCAAGAAGTATCAAACTTACAGAAGGCATATGTATTTCAATTCAGCGCAAATATTTTTTCATCATTTAAAGAATGTGAGCATTTTGGAGCGCTGTTTAAAATAGCACAACGCGGTATACAGTTTAAAGAACCAACCCCAAAAATTATTCAGCTTATCACAACGTTCGCAACCTTAAATAAAGTACAGCAGCTGGTTGCCTTAATTGATCTGTTGCATCAGTTAACCCAACATGAGCCTATCAAAGTTTTGGCTTCAAAAGATTATAAGTTCTTGCAGCATCAAAAGCACGATATGGATAAGTTTGCCAAGGTTAACAATTATATTTTAGAACATTTAGACCAAAAACTGACAGTACAGCAATTGGCAGATGTTACAAACATGGTGCCTCAATCGTTTTGCCGTTGGTTTAGGCAGCATTCAGGGTATTCGTTTATTACTTTTTTGAATACAACAAGAATAGAAAACGCATGTCAACTGTTGTTGCATAAAACGGAATCTATTCAACGAATTGCATTTAGCTCCGGATTTGAAAGTTTGAGTCACTTTAACCGGACTTTTAAAAAGTATAAACAGCAGAGTCCCAGAGAATTTATGAATTCTAAATAGAAGGGAATGTCATGGTCATTACTGCCAACCTTAAGCAGATCAAAAGTAAGCGCTTTTGCAGCACAAAACCTTTACTAAAGAAAAACCTTTGATACGAGCCCAAAAGGTTGATTTTAGTGATATTTAGCCATTTTTTGATATACATTGTTGGCTATCGGCATTTATGCACCTTTTTTTCTTTTAATATTTTTTAATGTTGGAATCCACGTCAAAAATATTTCACCACAAATTATTGGAGCAAATGAAAAGAAATACTCATTTACAGTTCTGTTAAATGTTGGGTCTTCAATTTGACCAAACAAAAAGTCCAATGGAAGAATACTACCTATTCTTACGGCTACAAACGACAGTATGCATATGTAGCTTCTAACCATAAATTGTTGATGTGCTTTTATATTTCTATTTTTTACAGACCACCAAGCTGAAAAAGTAGTAAAGAGAACCAAAACGGCTAAAATGAACAGGGAAATCCTACAGGTTACACAAGAACTTATTAGTGACAGTCGAATAGCCGATAAACCGGCAATAAATGCGCCAATAATGTAAATTTTACCTGTTAGTTTATGAAAGTTTAAATATTTGTTTCTTATCCATTTAGAGAATTGTATGGGTCCCGTTAGCAACGCTAATGTTCCGCCTATTAAGTGCGCACTTATCCATATAGGGTTGTTAATGTAACTATCACTGCGGTACCCGGTAAAATAAACACCTACATTTTCTATAAAAAAATAGATTGATAAACCTATAATTAATGTCCAAGACATGAAGAATAATGATCGTTCAATAATTTTCATTTAGTTCTAATCTTTTTTTGTTTGTAGGTATTGTTGTTAGCAGTTATTTTTCTTTGTTTATATAGTCTTGAGTAAAATGTTGTTTACCTTTTGGTTTCGAAAATTTGTCGGCGTTGTATATGAAAAGTAGGCGATTTCGAAGCACCAAACTTTCGGTAAAGCATAAAGATTGATACGAGCCAAAAGCCTTGATTACACGCCTATTTCGCCTATTTTTTATATGCATTGTTAGCCTTTCGTTATTTTACTCGAATTGAGAAAGCATTATTTTAGCATTGGTATTGTTTGGATTTAACTCCAAAGACTTTTGATAAGCTTTTATGCCATTTTCAGTATCACCTAATTTCAAAAGACATTCACCATAACTATCATATAAATTAGCTGATTTTGGGTATAATTCTGTATTTAGTTTAAATATTTTTAGGGCATCCTGATTTTTTTCTTGTCTCATAAGCAAATATCCTAATCTATTGATTTGATTTTCTGAGATATCAAATTTGGGGTTGTCATTATCCTGATTTTTAATTATTTCAATAATTTCGTCAGTAGATTTACCAGATGATACTAATCCCGATAAATTTTTTGGTAAAGTTTCATCATTACTTAATGCATTTCCTTCAGAAAAGCTTGTGTCATCAACCAAGATTAGAGTACCATCAAGTTCTTTGTTAATTAATAATTGAAGTTCTTGAGCTTTTTGATATAAATTAACTACAGATGCTTGCGTAGTTCTAGTTAAAGCATGACTGTATTCTGTTAGCACCTTCATCGTTTTATATATTTCAGTATTTTGATTATTTGCGAAATTATATGCTAGTTCTTTATTATTATTATCGTAAACCGTTAACCAGAATTCTTTCATATCACTTACATCAAAAAAATTTGCTCTAAATTCAATTCTATCTTGTCTTGATTGATATATATGACCATCTATGAGTTCGTAATAATCAATAATCTTGTTTACTAAGTTTTCATTTGATAAATAATAGAGCTTGCCAGTGCTTATCATTTCATCATAAGTGATTCGATTTGGGTTTACATCATGGTTAACAAAGCCGAAAAATTTTTTTAGATCTAATGCATCTGCCATACTAAGCTGCTCTTTCCAATAGAGTTTTCTAAAATAAGATATATCAAGTAAGTCTTTTTTATATTTATAGTCAATTTGTTTAAGTGCGTTTTTGTCTTTTTCAATTTCTTGAAATAGGCTTTTTAAAACCTGTTTTTCTACTTGCTTTTGTTTCCTATATTCATTCCAAGTATTAATCTGCAAAGCAATCAGAATACCAATCACAACAAGCACAATTTCACCAATAGCATATTTAAAGTACTTTCCAGTTTTTCCTTCTGTAAGTAAATTTTGCCTAATTTTTCGAAAGAATTTTATCATATGTATTGCCCGTGTAAACGGGTAACTTTTATAGCCCGTGTAAACGGGACTCTTATTGGTTGGTCATAATGAAGCACAACGGTCAAGTATAAGCGTAGTGTGGGACTAGAAGCACTTCACTTTCTGTTTAACCATATGTTTATTAATATTCAATCCGTTTAATTTTAGAACTTTAGCCCGCGTTACGCTTATACATTGTTGCCAATAGTTTTAGTTCATCCCTTAGTTTGTAGTTCGCTCACGTTCATCCATGGTTACTTTATCTCTAAGTTGCCAAGTTCCGTTTTCTTTTGTTATGATATAGGTTGTGTTTATTCTTCTTGTTGGTGTTACCACTTCATTGATAACTTGTCCTTCCCTTTCGTGATATTGATGGACTACAACTACATCAGGCCTTAAAAATTTTATTTCAGGATCACGCCTAACACTTACAAATGATGTAGCGAAACCCGCGTTTGCATGTAAATATTTTTCAAAACTTGTTATGGTGTCCTTGCCATAAAATACTCGGCCAAATGCCTGTAACCAACGGCCGTCTTCCGCCCATATTTTTTCCCTCTCTTCAAAATTTCCACTTTTTGATTGAATATTAATAATATTTTTAATTGCCAAGCTATCCTCAACAGTTATTTGAAGTTGTTCCTGTAAGTTTGAAGTTTGAATTCTTTCCGTTTTTTCTTCCTTTTGAGCGCAACCAACCAAAATTATTGTGAGAAAGATTAAATTTATGTTTTTCATAATTTATTATTTGTTGGTAATTGCTATATCATTCTTGTCGTTTAATTTAACCCATTTGAGACGAGTTTTCGGGTATATATTCGTTATAGGATTTAGAATTAAAGTATCACCTGAAAAGGAATAGTTCCTTTTAGCAGTTGTGCCCCACATGTTTTGAAAATTTGTCGATTCAATATAATGTTCAATGATTTTGAGTGAGTCAATTACCCTGTACTTTCCAAAATAGACAAAATTGTCAGCTAAATGTCTCAAGTCGTTGACCGTTAAGCTGTCTAGTCCTCCACGCCCTTCAAAATCATATTTATCATAATTTTCTGTGACGTGATGTACCCCCATTCCACCTTGGCCGTCATAAAGAATAAAACCTTTTCGATTTTTGTAATGGTCTTGTCGAGGCTCCCAAATTGAAAGTGAATCGACTTTCGTTTCCACAATGTCAAGAGTCCACCTTCCTGTAAACATATCAAAATCAGACTGTTCATTTTTATTTTTGCAAGAAAGAACTGATGTCAATATGATTAATATATATAGGTGTTTAAATCTCATATTTCTAATTATTGCCAACGTATAATATCAATACTTTTTACAACGTTACCCCGTCATTTTAGTGATTATTTGTTACTTTCCCCAAATATAACAATTCCCTGTAACAAACCTAACAATCAACCGCTTAAAAAGTAAACAAGGTGCTTGGATTGGTGTGTTTTACATATATAGGGTGGTTGGGTGTGGGTTTTTTACGGGATGCCGTAAAATGGGGTGGGGTTTAAGAACGATTGTGTATGCATAATTTAAATTTACCTTTAAAAATAAATAACAAAATTTAAATTCCGCATACATTTTTTAGCGGTATTTTTTAATCTTTGCTAGAATTAGACTGGTTTTAGGCACTCCATATCCTATTTCCTTATTTGGAGAATTATAATTTGATGAACTCTCTATTACTATTTCCTTTATTAAGTCTCTATTTAAGTTTTGCTTTTCAAGGATACATGCTATCAGACCTGTAATAACCGGTGTGGTGTTTGAATTGCCAATTGGTATTGGATAGGTCGCAATCTCAGGTTTTATATAATTAACATAGTCTACACCTGTACCGCTGCTTTTAAACCTTTTTATTCCGTCAAAATCTGTAGAGCCAACGGTTATTACGTCTTTAACGTCAGAGGGAAATGTTATGTGTTTCCATTTTTTATTCCCTTCATTTCCAGCGCTAACCACAATAATAATATCCTTGTTTGCATTAAGAATGCTATCTATATGTTTAGATGACAAAGCAGTTTTTCCATTTAAATCTTTATTAGAATAACTATCATCATCATCAAAAGTGGTATATCCTAAAGATATATTTATCAATTTAACATCCTGACTTATCAACCAATCTATTGCCTTTATCAATCTTTTTTCATCTTCTATAGGTTCTTTGTCGTAAATGTCAGTTTTTGCTAAATAATATTTAGAACCAAAAGCAAGCCCGTAGACCTGATTTTGACTATTCTTTCCACCAATTGATTTTGTTACAATTGTACCATGATCATTTTCTCGACTTGAAAAGAAATTAGTTGTGTCTTCATCAACAAAATCTCTATACGCAACTATATTTAGATTCTTAGTGAATTCGTTAGTCTTGAATTTTCCAAATCCTGCGTCAATCACTCCTATTTTTATTCCTTTCCCTGATAAATTAAGAGTATCAAACGCTTTAGACATCATTAAACCAATGGGGCGAGTATAGCTATATTTATATTCACTTGTGTAAAACTCAGTCAATTCATTACAAGAGACAGTTAAAACTAATGCAAGTAGATAAAATACTATTTTTTTCATTGTCATTTATTTTAAAAGGTTTTCGGCTTTACAAAGTGGTGGATATAGAGGTACTGAACTGTCACTCATTATTAATGCAAATATAAAGTACTAGTGTTCAATTAATCACATTATCCCACTTAACATAAAAACGATGTTGTGTATTTGTACTTGTTACGGTTAGATATCAAAATGAAGTGCGTCTGCCTTTATGATTGTATAGATTGTTACCAAATGAAAAATCGCAATCAATATATTGCTGATTACAACTGGATTTTTGAAAGTCTTTACAGAAAAAGGACTCAGCAACTTATACACTATTTGCATAAAAAAAAGTGCAGAGGCAAGTTTTACATCTAAAAATAATAACAACAAAATGGAAGCCAAAAGTATTGTTATATACATTGAAAGTAAAATTCCACGAGCAGGAGTAAATTCTCCCATAGTTTTTGTCATTCTAAAATTATTTGTCAGCAAAAAATAGCAGACAGGAATAAGTACAACAATATTTAGAATTAATGATGCGGTTATCATAAATTTAATTTATTAATGAAATTAAAATTGTTTTAGGTTCATTGGCAAGGGCAAACTTGCAGTCCTTATAACTTGGTGGTCCAAAAGACTTTACATTGTTACTAAAACCATAGGGTTCTTTTGGCTTACCAATAAAATATCGGTCTAGTTTACCATTAGCATTTACGTCTTGGTATGTGGAAACTGCATACTCACCTTGGGGTAAATCAAACTCTACAATTACCTTATTGCCTGATGCGCTCACAGATTTTGTCTGTATAGACTTTTTCAGAAAATCTTTTTCAGAAAATACGCTTACATATACTTTTGTTGTAGCCTTATTTTCAAAGTTTGTAACTTCAACTCTGAGCTTGTTGTTTTCTTCCTTCATCAATTCGCATACCACTACTAAGATGGAAATGATTACTGTAGATGTGATTAGTTTTAACATACGTATTAAATTTCGTCTTTTAAAGTTTGCGAAATTATAACGTCAATAAGTGAATTTACTTTACAAATGATAAGTTCGTCATTTTTGCAATCGTTCTTTTCTAATCCTACTTAACGAAACGTCAGTAACTCCTATAAACGATGCTATGTCTTTTAAAGCAAAATGCTGAAAAATTTCAGGTTGTTCTTTTTCATAATACTCATATCTTTCTTTTGCAGTACAGTTCAATAGTAGTTTTTTGTTGAAATACTCCTGCACAAATATTTTTTCTGCCATTTTTCTTCCAATGGTATCAAAAATATGATGACGAGTACAGAGTTCTTCTAGTTTGGGATAGTCTATTTCTATTATTTCACTTTCTTCAACAGCTTTGTATGTCAAGTCAGATTGCTTTTTTGTAACCCAACAATAATAATTGGTAAAAAACATATTACTTAAGAAGAAATGAGAAACCTTTTCGGTTCCGTCAATCCATTCATAAGCCTTTACTGCCCCTTTATTGATAAACCATAAATGATTACAATTTTTTCCCTGCTTAAGGATAGTCTTATCCTTGTCCACAATACGGATGGTAGAAATCTCTTCTAACATTGATTTATATTCAGAAGGGAAATGTCCAATTACAGATTCTATTACTTTATAAATCATTGATTAGTCAAGATATTTAATTTGTCGCTTTTAGTATAACGGCTTCATTGCTTATAAACTTTCCGCTAACGTGTAATATCAATACATTTTATAACCTTCCCCCGCCATTTTAATATTAATACCATACTTCCCCCAAATATAACAATTTCCCCAACAAACCTAACAATCAACCGCTTAAAAAGTAAACGGGGTGCTTGGGTTGGTGTGGTGTTACAAAAATAGGGTGGTTGTGGTGTTTTTACGAGATTCCGTAAAATGGGTGCTGTTATAAGTCGTTTTGCTATTTGGTATTAGTGTTTATTAGTTCCAGAATCAGCTCCGTTAAAGTCATTACGTCGCTTTCAATTGTTCCTTTCATATATCGTTCGTAAACACTTTTGTTGTCTGGTGGGTTAAGATTAAGCATCAAGTTTTTATCTAAAGCCAGCAGTCTTAAAAACTCTCTTTGTGCTCTTCCATTTCCATCTCTAAAGGGATGTAAATAGTTGACATTGTCTAAAATTTCTGCCAATTTCTCTGCTAATAGTTTTTTGTTGTTTTTCGGAATTTTCTTGAATTCAGTAATTAATTGGTCAATGTACTTGAGAGCGTTGTCAAAATGTGAAATAGGAAAAAACTGTTTGCCATCTTTGCTTATTTCAACTGTGCGCTTTTTTCCGGCCCATTCGTAAATGTCTTGGAATAAATGTTTGTGAATTTGAAATAGACTATCAATACCTTTGATTTTTACAGGGTGTTCGTAAAGTTCTTGAAGTCGTTTAGTTACAGCACCGCTTTCTACAAAAAGTAATACATCAAAATCTGTAATGTCTTGTAAATTCTTTAAAAGTCCTGTATTGGAATCTGTGTAGGTATAGTCAGGGTCTATGTATTTGTAAGAATTAGACATATGCTTTTTGTTTGGCAAATGCTACAAGTTCTGTTAGAGATATTTTTCCCGTTACATAGTC
Source organism: Paucihalobacter ruber (assembly GCF_006494535.1). Classification (GTDB taxonomy): domain Bacteria; phylum Bacteroidota; class Bacteroidia; order Flavobacteriales; family Flavobacteriaceae; genus Paucihalobacter; species Paucihalobacter ruber. The sequence continues at coordinate 7,350 of NZ_VHIQ01000001.1, read as the reverse complement.
CCTTATAATTTCAATGCCTTTTGGAGTAGGTTTAAATCCTTCAAACATATTACTCCCCAATGCGTTTGCGGTGTTTTCTAAAGTTTTCAAGTCTGAAAACTTAACTCCCATTATTGTTAGATTGCTTCTGTCTATTTCTATCGAGTTGAACATATTGTTCGTGTTTTAATTCCTTTCCAAATTTACAAAATATTTAAGTTAAATCGCTTGTTTTCTGTTGCTTTAAAATGTTTTATAACGGTTAATAACATCACCTTCTATAACGTTATCCCGACATTTTAGTATTCATACCCTACTATTTCCCAAATATAACAATTCCCCGCAACAAACCTAACAATCAACCGCTTAAAAAGTAAATAGGATGCGTGGGTTAGTGTGGTTTACAAATATAGGGTGATTGGGTTTGGGTTTTTTACGGGATGCCGTAAAATGGGGTGGGGTTTAAGAAACGAGTTTTTATATGATTTGTGCGACTGGAAAATCGGAGATTTTTCGGACGTAGCAAATCGTTAGTTGAATGTTTGTCGTTAATGTTAGTTCGAATGTAAGCATAAATTATATGAGGTGTTGTAACCTTTGCGTTTTTAAATTTAGTCATATTCAATTGGAAGGAATTTTTTTTCAGGAACCTTTCCATAATCACAAGGATTATCTATAAATCTAAAGTCTTTTTCATATTCCTTTCTGGTCATCATCATTTTCCCCATTCGTATATCATTTGAATTATTTTTAGGTGTTAATTCCCATTTCAATAGGTACAATTTCTTATCAAAATCTATAATTTTCATAATTGACTTAATCGTATAAAATTCGTGAATTCCTAAAAACTCAATTTCATTTAATGTGTTTAATATTTTAACTGAATTAATCTTTAAACTGTTTGGGCCTTCGTGTCCTAAATCGTAAATCACATTATTTTCAGTAATTGTAATGTAATTATTGTTTCCATCACAAGGGTCATAAATCAGATATCCTTTTTCATCTCTTTCTAAATTCACCCAAGTTCCAATTAGTTCAGATTTGTTTTTCCATTCATTGCCTGGTTTTCTAGTAAAAGAAAATATCAATATTAAGATTATTATTATCGTAGTAATTTTTTTCATAGCATTGGTTACATCGTATAATACCATCACATTTTATAACCTTAGCCTATCATTTTAGTATTCATACCTTACCTTTTATCAAATATAACAATTCTCCGCAACAAACCTAACAATCAACCGCTTAAAAAGTAAACGGGGTGATTGGGTTGGTGTGGTTTACAAATATAGGGTGATTGGGATTGGGTTTTTTACGGGATTCTGTAAAATGGGGTGGGTTTTAAGAAACGGTCTCGCTTATTGCAAGTGTGCGGATTTTAGCACGCGGAGTTGTCGGTTTAATGTTTAGTTATTTAGAGTTCTAAATTATCGATTTTGTTTGAATACAGCATCTTTGCGATGATGCGGTGTTGGCGGCTGTTTTGTGAGCAGAATTCTCAATTAAACGATTCCTCTACCTCTTTTAGCATTTTTGAGATATCAGTTCTATCAATCCATTTTCCCTTGGCTATAACTCCTTCTATTGAATTTATATTTTGAATATCTTCTAATGGATTTTTACCTAATAACACTAAATCTGCATTTTTCCCTACTGTGACCGTGCCTTGAACTCCATATCGTCCCAGATACCTTGCTGGCACGACTGTACTTGCGAGTAATATTTGATAAGGTTTCACACCGGCATCCTGAAGAAAACTAAATTCTTTGCTTAGCGAAAATCCAACTATTACCATTCCATAAGTGTCACTCCCTGTAAGCATGGAAACCTGATTTTGGAATAATACTTTTGTGAATTTTTTCATCCAGTTAAAATATTCCTGGAAAAGAACTGGAGCTTTTACACCATTGAATTCTTTTTCTTTCAATTTTCTATAGTCATTTTTTTCAGATAACCATACATTCCTTTGATCGGGGGCTAGATATTTTAATAATTCGTCATCTTTGAATGCTGTAAAAGTGCTGTCATTTAGACATTTGTTTATAAAATCAAATACAGTAAGTGTCGTGCCAATATAAATTCCACTATTTCTTAGTTTAATTGCTAAATTTTTTAATTCTTGATCAGAGTATTTATACAATTCTTTTTTAGAATTGTTTTCTTTTAAATAAAGGAATTCCTCAATATGTTCAATAGAATTCATTCTCATCGAAAATTCTAAAGGCAGATCCCTTTGGGCATGTCCAATTATTTTTAGGTTATGTTTTTGGCATTCTTCAATTAATTTTAAATAGATTGGGAGTGGTAAATTATCAGCAAGCTTTAAAAAGTCATATCCTTTTTTTTTATGATCCTCTACAGTACTTTCTACATCTCTTATTGTTAAAAAATTATTTGCTGTCAAATATGGTCCGGTTGTAAAATAATTTGGACCTAACAAATCTCCAGTCGAGATTCTTTCCTTGATAGTCATGTGATCTTGCCCATTGAATTCTGCCATATTCCTTACAGTAGTAATTCCATTGGCAAGTAAAAGTTTTAAATCACTTTCAATATTATCGCTTCTATAATGATAGTGCATCTCTGCAAGGCCGGGAATTAGATATTTTTCGGACCCATCAATGGTTATATTAACTTTGTATGAAAGAGGTTCCTTAGATGATTCTATTCTAATTATTTTTCCTCCTGAAATAAATACTCTTTGATTAGTCAGAACTATTTCTTCCGTCATTGGAATAATATTCACATTTTCAATCAAGATCGTATCTTTTGTAAAAGAAAAACTTTCTGTTATTACAAAGAAAATTGAAAAGATTAATGTTAATTTCATAATCATATTACATGTCAAAAATTAGACAAAATGCACGCCAACGATTAGTATATGAAAAGTAGGCGATTTCGAAGCACCAAACTTTCAGTTAAGAATGAAGTTTGATACGAGCCAAAAGCCTTGAATTTAGAGCTAATTCGCCTATTTTTTATATACATTTTTGTGCTTTTGTGCTTATTGCTTTTCAAATCGATGGTGCATGACGCGTCCTGACCATGCTGTTAAATGTGTTATGGTACCCTGTTCATTTTTATTATATAGTATCCATCTGTCATACCCGCTACCAGGATATGATTCACCAATATAATGAAATTGATTAAACCCGTCAGGTTCTAATTCAGTATCTGGAAGGTTGGAACTTTTAAGTATCAGTTTCCCATTTTCATTCAATTCGATTTTCCAATAATAATCCAAATGTTGGCTATAGAATTTTCCCGTAAATTCTGCTAACTCCTTTTTGGTAGGCTGCCAAGCTGATTCTGTATCTTTTAGCATAATATCGCTTGGGTAACCATCGTCAAAATTGACAGTTAATTGTAATGGACCATTGTGGTATTCTGGTTTAAATAAAAACTGTGCACCAAAACCATCCTCGCCATCTATGTAGTAAAATATATCTTTCGCAACAGGCGTTAATTCTATGACATAATTTCCAGAATATCTCATCATCAATTTACCATCAGCTATAAACAAGCTACTGAACTTTCTTGGTTGATTAAGGCCTTCCCAAGACACCCTGTTTTTCCAACGGTAATTGCCGGTGTAAATCGACAATTCACTTTCCGGCACATTAATCGGCTTGGTAATAAATGTAGTTAATGCAGATGCTTCTGGTCTTATTTGCAATAGGTAGTCGGTAATAGCTTGATTCACTTTTCCAAAATTATCTGCATATTTATTCCATAAGGTAATAAGCGATAAGCCTTTTGACGGGATGTGAATAAGATAACTATATTCATTAACACCTTCATGTATTTCAACTTGTTGATTGTTGATGATTCGGTGTGTATATCCAATGATGAAGTGATTTTCTTTGCCGGGCATTTGCCGCACATTTGACATTAAAATTTTAATGGCTTCACTTATTTCAGAGTTAGGATCTTTAACAACGCGTGCCCAAATTTCAAGATCATTGGCTGTAGTCAGAATGAAATAATTACCTCCAGGTGAGGTTTTTTGTACCTTGGCATGCTGATATTCTCCACCCTCTTTGCCTTCGTAAAAGGTAGCTCGGTTGGGAATTATATCCAATGAATTTTTCTGCATGCGTGTGTCCTTCATATTTAAAGGCCCGAAGAGGCGTCTCTCAATCCAATCAGGTAAATTCTTCCCCGAAGCTTTCTCCATAATCAGACGAAGCAATCCGAAATCTGAATTACTATACATATAGCCTTTGCCGGGTTCAATTTCAGGTGTGGGCTGGTTATATAGTAGTCTTAAAAACTGTTCGGTATCAAACCGATTGGACATACTGTTATACATGAGCAGCAAGGTGGCCCATTCATCTACAAATCCACTTCTATGGTTTAGAAGATCCCATAAAGTGACCGATTCAGACCAATCGGGAAGGTCGGGAAAGTAAGTTCTTACCTTATCGTTTAAATTTAAGATTCCGTTTTTCTCCATTAATAGAGCAGCAATTGAGATAAACTCACGTGCTTCGGAATAGGGCATCCTTACTACAGATTGGTGCGTAAAGGGAACTTGATTCTCTATGTTCGCCATGCCATAATTTTTCCGTACAAGAATGTTACCATGCTCAATGATAGTGATCGCACAACCTGGATCGTTTTTTCCTACATTCGAAAAAATACTATCCAGATAAGTGTTTAAATTAGCCAAATTGATGGCTGAAGGATCTGTTGTCTGTCCAAATGAGGGATTTAAAAATATCAGATAAAGTACTCCGAGAAATAATATCTTTCTCATATTTTGATCTTTTTAAGTTGAAGATTTGCATGAAGCATAACGGTTTTATATACCCGTGTTAGCTAAAGTTCAATCCTTTTCGTTTAGAACTTCTTTTAGTCTATTGTGGGGTAGAGCGAATACTTTATTTCCATTAATGCCATCCATATCCTTCGCAGCAATTAAGGCATTTAGGATTGCCTCTTCAGTTGCCTGAACAGTTGCTTCAAAGATAGGATCCAGTTTCCACTTTGGAACCACCGACCATTGTTCCTTCATCCATTTGTCGTCATACTCTGGAACAGAAGTGCTTAATGCCAGAAAAATCTCTCCCGAACTACTGTGCGAAAATGTTCCGGTTCGTGCAATACCATGTGTTACACGTTTCGCAACAAGTTTTAATTGGCCTGGTAGCAGAGGGGCATCCGTTGCAACTATGGCAATTATTGAACCATCCTTTCTTTTGGGCTCACTTATTATCGCTTCTAAATCTGTAATTTTTTTTCCAACAGGAATGCCCCGGATCATTAAGTCGCTTCTTCTGCCAAAATTGGCTTGTACAAAGACACCTAAAGTATACTGAACCGAATCAATGGTAAAAATTCGGGAAGCGGTTCCGCTGCCTCCTTTAAACTCGTAGCAAACCATGCCCGTTCCGCCACCAACGCTCCCTTCCATTACTTTGCCGCCGGAAGAACTGTCCAACGCTTCCCATACGTGCTCTTTTTTGATGTGAAATCCATTGATGTCATTCAATGTGCCATCCCATGTTTCTGCTACAACAGGTAATCCAAATGCAAAATCTATATAATCTGAATTAGAAAATTTGTTAAAACTCCACTCACCAATAGCATCTCTTACAATACCAACACTATTGGTATTTGTTATGCCAATTGGACCATAGCCTTTACCATAATCTTCGATATAAGGCAATCCTGTCATTTCTCCATCTCCATTCAATGAAAACCAAGACGCTCCATAACTTTTATCAGTTTTACCTTTTGGAAGAATCACAGTAACACCTGTCCTTACCGGGCCTTTCCCTCTAATTAAGTCTCCCGAACCTTCAACCAGTGTTTTATATCCAACTTCCACCCCTGCAACATCAGTTATTGAATTATTAACTCCGGTGACTCCTTCAAAGGAAATACCTAAATCTCTGGCTCTTTTAATTGTATCGTTTTGTGCATTGGCTACGCCAATTATTAGGCAAAGTAGTTTAATTAAAAGCCTTCTGTTAAATCGAAAATTGTCCATAAATTTTAGCTAACGTTTTCTGGTATGGCAAGTAGCGTGCAAATAATCGCTAGCCTTTCCGAGTTGGTTTTATGTTTTTAAATATACAAAAACTTTGGTTTAAGCACTTAAAAGCTATTTGTTATACCAGTTGTTGTAGCACGTTTTTTTTTATTTAATTGTTCCTTTTGTTTTTTCTCTGATTAGTAAAAAACTCAAAATTAAAATAATACTTATTCCGATTACTAATAATCCGTATTTGAATAATCCTGTTAGAAAAAATGTTGGGAAGCTACCATAACGACCTCTATCAGAAATTTTAACGAGTTCCGAAATGATGTTTGAATTCTCCAAGAAAAAATAAAAGACAATACAAGCTAAGCTAATTATGTAAAGTCTCACAATTTTTATTTTAGTCATTTATTAATTCGGTCGTAACCTTTTTTAATAGTTCTAGATATTCATTGAAATCACTTTCCTTTATTAATGATGGTCTGTATTGTTCAGGTGGAAAATGAGAAAGAGCATTTCGTAACTTTCCCCATTCAAGTAATTCATTATAATCCTCTTGATTTATCTTATTTGAAACTTTTCTGGTATAATCTAGTTTTGATTTTAATCCAAGCATATTTTTTTCAGGAAAATATTCCTGTTTTAAAATCCCCTCAAATATTCCTTGTAAGCGCCAAATTCCAAAATTCCAGATAAATAAATTGTCGATATAAGCGTAATAATTTAAGTCCGAAATTGCTTCAGAGTCAATTTTTTGCACTTCTAATTCTTTTCCTTTGATTTCAATCTGCTTATTCCTATCATCAATTAATTCATTGATTAATCTTTGCGTATAGTCGTAGTCAGAAATTGATAATCCGTATGTATGCCAATCTGTATTTTTAAGTTCTTCTCTCACTAAATATGTAGGTTTCTCAAATGTGCTACAACTTCTTGTATCATCACTTTTTACAACGTTATCCCGCCATTTTAGCATTAATACCTTACCTTTTATCAAATATAACAATTCCCCGCAACAAACCTAACAATCAACCGCTTAAAAAGTAAACGGGGTGTTTGGGTTGGTGTGGTTTACAAATATAGGGTGATTGGGATTGGGTTTTTTACGGGATGCCGTAAAATGGGGTGGGTTTTAAGAAACATTGTTGTATATGGTTTGTTGCGTGTTTTAAGCACCTAATTTGGCAAATACAAACCGAATAGAAAATCCGCGAGGATTTTCGTAAGTAGGCTAGAACTAGCAATAAATTATATACGGCTTAAGTTTACAATTCATTAATTTTAGTACTTAATCAGAAAGAACAAAAGAGCGGAATAAGGTTACTATACACGGTGAAGTATTAAACTTCGACAACATTGATAATCCCCGCTCTTTTACTACTAAA